>NZ_BMDJ01000001.1 GCF_014635725.1 Pedobacter mendelii
TTTATCAGGATTATTATCCTTTGCTTTAAAAATTAAATGTACATGGCTTGGCATAATACACCAGCAGAATAATTGTAAACCCAGATTTGTTATACTATATTTCAAACTATCTACTAAAACATCATTATATAATGGCCTCACAAATACCTGCCTACCGCAGGCAGGCATCTATCCAATATACTGTTGCAAAACTTACAAAGTATAAACCTTCTTTATTGTAGAATTTATATTTACGGCTCATTACTATTCCTATTGTTTTTCTTGCTATTTGTTTACTATTCACACGCGGCACGCGTGCGCCAGCGAAGGGGTGGTTTGGAGTTGACTTCAATCTAGACTGGCTTTTATCCCAATACTTAATTAACATTTGGAAATTAACTTTTTGAAAACCTTTCTATTATCAATAATCTGAAACAAAACAGGATGAGAACCATCTGAATATATTTTCTTTTCGTATAACAAAACTTTAATTGAAGCCATTTGGTGTAAATATTGGTGTAAATATGGTGTAAACATTTACCTTAAAAACACGAATATAAACGAAAGCCACCGTATAATAAAATGGCTTGAAACAAAAAAGGGAACGTATTAAATACGTTCCCTTTTCGTTGATGTACGATAATGTGGAGAATATCGGATTCGAACCGATCACCTCTTCACTGCCAGCGAAGCGCTCTAGCCAAATGAGCTAATCCCCCAATAATAAATATTCAATAACCAGGTAAATTATTATTAAATATAAGCCATTTGCTTAATGCAGCAAAAATAGCAATTACTTTCTCTAAAGCAAATGAAAATTAATCTTTAAATCTGAGGGGAAAACAATTTTAAGATAAGATTATCCAGATATTAACTCAGTTGATTTTTCATGAAGTAATTCCTGGTAAGCATCAACAAATTGCGAAACATGAAATCCATCCATTAAGGCATGATTTGCATGAATTGAAACCGCCATAATTTTCTTTCCGTTTTCATCCCTAACTTTACCGAAAGAGATTTTTGGGCAGCTATCTTTATACGAGTAATTACGGGCATGAGACAATGAAGTAAAATTTAACCAGGGAATTGCGGAGTAATGAATTACATTTTCGCCCGATGAAGCAGGGACTAAACCAGTAGTATTTTTAACCCTTTCAATCTCTTTACTTGCGTCAAGTCTAAAATCTTCGAAGTTTTCATGAAAATCCATATAGCTAAATCCGAATGTTCCGTTGGGACGGTTAATGGTTGCAGATGCATGCACCTGCTCATATTTCCAAACCTCCCCATCAATAATTCGATATTTAAAGTTTTCGATTTGATTTGCAGCAACCAGCGATTTATGCAGGTAAAGTAAGAAGAACGAAACTTCAAGTGCTTTCGCTTCCTTGTAGGTCGCAGTGCAATCTACATCAACTGTAGCACCAAAAAATGGCTCTTCAAAAGCATTGAAAAAGTTAAAATGATCTTTTCTTAACCAAGTATTGATATCTATTTTTTCGTTCATGATATTAATTTTTTTAAAACATCAAATAGGCTTTCCATTTGATAAAAGTTAGGGTGTTCAATGGTATGTTCAATATGCTCATGCGCCCATGTAGTATGGTAAGGAATGTGAACGGCATATCCACCGATTGCTAAAACGGGCAATACATCCGATTTTAAAGAATTACCCAACATCAGAAATTCTTCTGGTCTACAATCCAAATGCTTCAGCAGTTTTTGGTAATCCTTTTCCTGTTTATTGCTCATAATTTCGATGTGATGAAAATAATGATCCAATCCGGATTTGGTGAGTTTCCGTTGCTGGTCTAGCAAATCGCCTTTGGTAGCCACTACCAATTTATATTTTCCATGCAAAGCTTTTAAAACTTCTTCCACACCATCTAATAATTCGATGGGCTTATTCAACATTTCCTGTCCCAATTGTATCGCTCTGTTTATAATTTCAGGATTTGCTTTACCCTCGGTTATCCTTAAAACAGTTTCAATCATGCTTAACATAAAGCCCTTAATACCATAACCATAAAGCGGTAAATTGGCGATTTCAGTTTTATACAATTCGGCCAAAATACTATGGCGAGGCAAATAATCTTCCAATAAACCCCAAAACTGTTCTTCCGTTTCGCGGAAATAAGGTTCGTTAACCCAAAGCGTATCATCAGCATCAAAGGCGATAACCTTTATTTTATTCTTCATTGTTATACTTACTTTAGTACCACAAAATTAAACCAATTCAAATCATTAAGAAAGGACATTTGTCTCGCTTAGAATTATGTTACGTACTAACCTTACCTTTTTAACCTTTATTGAGCGTTTTTATGCAGAAAACAATCAGCAAAAAAACATCAACCTAAAATCCTTTCCTGCCGGATTTAGATTTATAGCGCAAGGCGAAAAAATCAGAAACATTTACATTATAAAAGATGGAATAACCAAATGCTTTATATCTGAAGAAAACGGCAAAAATTTTATAATCGAATTTTTAGGTAAAGGCGAAGTTGTAGGCGAACTGGAAGCCATAAAAAAAATTGACTGCCTTTGTAATGTTGAAGCAATAAGTGAAGTAACCGCTTATGCCATTCCAGATCATTTTTTCTTAAAACTTACCGAAGAAAATACAGAATTCACTAAAATTTTACTCCAGGAATTATCTACCAGAATTATTCAAACCAGTTCCAGGGCTTCTTTTCAACAGCTTTATACTTTAGAATATGGCTTAATGAAATTGCTCAAACTACAAAAGGATGAAAATATTTCGGTATCTAAAGAAGATATGGCTGCTTACCTTGGGATTTCTGTAAGGAGTTTCAACAGAACCTTGAAACAACTTAAAGCAAAAACTAATTTTAGTGAAGATGATGATTTGAAAAAGCTTTTGGAAAGGTTGGGATAAAAGATTTATAGAATCTTTATTTGAAACCTACAATTTAAAGACCTTTTAATTGCTAAGGCCAATTCAATTTTTACCAGAAAAAGCAAATTCGACAGTTAACAATTAATTCAAATAAATCTTATTTAATCTTCACGATAATATTTCCGTTGATAAACTTAAAACAATAAAATCTTTCATTAATTTTAGAGCATACAGAATTAGCTTCTGGAAAAGATTATTAAATCAATAATTTCAATTTTAAAAGATGAATTTACAAGACGTATTCAAGAACAATGAAGAATGGATTGGCAAAAAATTAGCAAACAATCCTGATTATTTTACTGATTTGGCAAAAGGCCAAAGTCCTGAATTTTTATATATTGGTTGCTCCGATAGTCGGGTAACCGCCGAAGATTTAATGGGTATACAACCAGGGCAAGCTTTTATTCATCGCAATATTGCTAACCTGGTAAATAACGTTGATTTAAGCGTAATGACGGTTTTAAATTATGCCGTTCGCCATTTAAAAGTTAAACATATTATTGTTTGTGGCCATTACAATTGTGGTGGGGTTAAGGCTGCTATGCAACCAGCAGATATGGGGATTTTAAATCCCTGGTTAAGAAACATCCGCGACGTTTACCGTACGCATAAAGATGAACTTAACGCTATTGAGGATGAAGGCGTTCGCTACAACAGATTGGTAGAACTGAATGTTCAGGAGCAATGTGTTAACTTATTAAAAACCGCAGCTGTACAAGAAGCAATAACTTTAAGAGGTTTAACCGTTCAAGGATGGGTTTTTGACATCCACACCGGTAAAATAATTGATTTAAAAATCGATTTTGATAACATTTTAAAAGATATCAAAGAAATTTACAACCTTTTTTAATAAGGAAGTAGTCAATAATCTAGCCTTAAAAAACCTTGATTATTTGAAAGCGTAAAATCAACGAAAGTCTGAATTTTTGGGTTTTGAGCCTAAAATTCAGACTTTTCTTTTTATAAACCTATCTTCCCATCCAGCCGCCATCAACAGTTAAGATTGTGCCATGAACATAATCGCCTGCTTTTGATGCAAGAAAAACTGTCGGACCTTTAAAATCTTCTGGGGTTCCCCACCTACCTGCAGGAATACGAGCCAAAATTGATGTACTTCTATCTTCATCCTCTCGTAAAGCGGTTGTATTATCTGTAGCAATATACCCTGGTGCAATTGCATTAACATTTACGCCTTTAGCTGCCCATTCATTTGCAAAAGCTTTGGTTAATGATGCAATGGCACCTTTACTTGCAGCATAGCCTGGTACTGTAATACCTCCTTGAAATGATAATAAAGATGCTGTAAATATGACTTTACCACTTCCTCTCGCAACCATATCTCTACCAATTTCTCTTGTTAAAATAAAAGGGGCAGTTTGGTTTACAGCAATCACCTCATCCCACATTTCATCCGGGTGTTCGGCAATTGGTTTACGTAAAATTGTACCTGCGTTGTTTACCAAGATATCAATTACAGGATGATCTGATTTTACTTTCACCGCAAATTCTGTAACAGCCTCTCTTTTACTGAAATCGCATTGGTAAGCATAAAACTTTTTACCTAAGGCTGTAACTTCTTTTTCTATTGAGCTGCCTTCAAGTTCCAGACTAGCAGAAACGCCAATAATATCGGCACCAGCTTCTGCTAAAGCCAAAGCCATTGCTTTTCCAATTCCTCTTTTACATCCGGTTACCAAGGCAGTTTTACCAGCCAAATCAAATATATTTAACATCCTATTTTATGTATTTCCAAAATTTATTTTAGTTCTGTTATTGCACAATGGTCCATATCTCCATAATCCAAATTTTCGCCTGCCATTCCCCAAATAAATGTATAATTACTTGTTCCGGCACCTGAATGGATTGACCAATTTGGAGAGATTACAGCCTGATCATTCTGCATCCAAATGTGACGGGTTTCTTGCGGCTGACCCATAAAATGGCACACGCTTTGGCCTTCAGGAACCTCAAAATAAAAATAAGCTTCCATTCTTCTATCATGTGTATGAGCAGGCATAGTATTCCAAACACTTCCCGATTTTAGCTCTGTCATACCCATTTGCAACTGACAAGTTTGCAAAACACTATTTACCAAAAGCTTATTAATTATTCTATGATTAGCTGTTTCAGGCGCACCCAATTCTACAATTTCAGCATCGGCTTTACTTACTTTTTTTGATGGATAAGCATGATGAGCGGGTGCAGAATTGATGTACAATTTAGCAGGCTGGTTACCATCAACAGATTCAAAAGAAACTTCTTTAGTACCTTTACCAATATACAGGGCTTCCTTATAGTTTAGTTCAAACTTTTCGCCATCAGCTGTAACAATAGCCTTTCCACCTACATTAATTATCCCCAATTCTCTTCTTTCTAAAAAGAAATTTGCTTTTAAATCATCAGGATTTGGCAAATCTATTTTTTGCCCTACAGGCATTGCTCCACCAACAATATATCTATCAAAATGAGATAAAGTTAGATTCACTTGGTTTGCTTCAAAAACATTTTCTATTAAAAAATTTTCTCTTAAGGCAGATGTGTCCATTTGCTTAACCTCTTTCGGACTTTGAGCGTAGCGGCTTTCGAATGTATTCATTGATTAAATTTGAGATTGATTTTGGGTGTGAATGATAATAGCAAATATATTTATACAAAGGCTAATAAGTGAATGATTAGGTAAATTATTGCAATTAACGCTAACACAACGTTTTTTAATTTGACAATACAATCATTACAGGAACACATTGAATATACACAAACTTGTAACTGAATTATTTGTTAATCAATTGTATCATAAAATAACTCCGAAACATCAATGCGTTTAATACAATTAACCTGTCTATTTTTAATAGCAACATTTCTATCTTGCAAAACTGGCTCAATTAATTTATTTAAAGCTGCATCACCACATGAAACTTATCAGCGCAAACTGATTACTGCTGGTTTGGAGAACACCGCTTTAGGTTCTGCCTGGATTAATGCATCTACCCTAAGCACGCAAAAAGCGTTAAAGATAAATTTACCATATAAAGAAACTGGTTATTTTTCTGCCGAGAAGGCTAATGCTACAGCCTACAAATTTATCGCTACGAGAGGAGCAAAGATTAATATATCACTTAAGAAGAAGCCTGAAAATGGTGTAGCCATTTACCTTGATATTTGGCGTTTACCTACTGATGGTGAGGCTAAATTATTAGCATCTGCCGATACCTTAGGCAACGACATTCAGATTGATGTGGATGAAAGCGGAGATTATTTAATCAGGCTACAACCAGAACTATTAAGAAGTGCTGAATACACATTGGAATTAACATCAGGACCATCTTTAGGTTTTCCAACGAAAACAGGGCGGGCAAATATTGGTAGTTATTGGGGCGATGGCAGAGATAAAAATAATCGTAAGCATGAAGGTGTTGATATTTTTGGCTCTTTTAGAAGCCCTGTTGTAGCAACCAGCAATGGAACAGTGACAAGAATTAACGAAAATAATTTAGGCGGCAAGGTAATTTGGTTTAGGCCATCCGGTAAAGATTATACACTTTATTATGCCCATCTTGATGAGCAAATTGCTAAAGAAGGTGCCCAGGTTTTAGCAGGCGATACTTTAGGATTGATGGGAAATACCGGAAATGCCCGTACCACACCACCGCATTTGCACTTTGGTATTTACACTTTTGGTGGCGCTGTAGATCCATTACCATTTATAAATCCTACAATTAAAACTCCACCAAATGTTGCTGCACCAATTTCTAATCTAAATAAAACGTTAAAAACTTCAGGGAAAGCAAATTTGTTAGATGGCAATACAATAAATGCATCAAAACTTACACAGTTGCAAACCGGAACGATTGTTAACGTTAATTCGGCGACTGGAAACTATTACAAGGTTACTTTACCCGATGGGAATATTGGTTTTATTAAAAGTGCTGAACTCACGCAGATATCAAAACAGAATAAAAAAATAAAGGTTACCAATACAAACACCGCGATTTACGATAATCCAGATGCGTTAGCACGAATTAAGGGAAATTTACAAGCAGGTATAAATGTAAATGTATTGGGTAATTTTGGAGATTATAACCTTATTATTGATGAGGAATCAAATACTGGTTGGATAAAAAAATAGAAATGAAAATATATCAGAAAGCATTTGCAATACGAGAAAGAAAACGAGGATTTCACTTAATAACGGATGAAATTGTTAATGCTTTCCCTGAAATTGGAAATTTAAAAATCGGTATTTGCCAGGTTTTCATTCAACATACATCAGCTTCATTAACCATAAATGAAAATGCAGACCCTACTGTCAGAATAGATTTTGAAATGTTTTTTAACAAAGCTGTACCCGAAAATGATCCTGACTATGAACATGATTACGAAGGTTCTGACGATATGCCTGCACATTTAAAAGCTGCTTTACTTGGTAATTCAGTCACCATTCCAATTAGAAACGGCAAACTAGCTTTTGGTACTTGGCAAGGCATTTATCTATGCGAACACAGAAATTATGGCGGAAAACGAAATATAATTGTTACCGCTTGGGGAGAATAAAATATCCACAATTACTATTTATCAGGAACTTGTTCTCGTATTTCTTTGTGATTGTCTTGTATGGAGTTTCCTTCGGTTTCTATTTCTATTTCTTTAGTTGTTACTGCGTAGTGCGATGGATGAATTTCTGAACCGTAAGCTATTGCATAGGCTTTAGTAAACTCTGCCCCGAAATATAAAATGATTGATGAATAATATGTCCACAATAGCAAAATGATTAATGAACCTGCTGAGCCGTAAGTGCCGCCCACATTACTAGAACCAATATAAAATGAAATAGCAAATTTACCTATCATAAATAGCACTGCAGTAACTATAGCACCAGATATTACATCTCGCCATTTGATTAATGCATCTGGCAATACCTTAAAAATCACACCGAATATAAGTGAGATTACGCCAAGCGTTATAATTTGATTTATGATATAGAAAACTACAACAGATACACCTTGAAAACGAGCTTGCAATCGATCATTAAATCCATCTAAAACTGTTGTAATAGATAGTGAAACCAATAAGATAAACCCTAAACTTATTATCACTGAAAATGAAAGAAAACGATTTTGTAACATCTTCAGCCAATCTCTTTTTGGTTTAGGTTTTAAACCCCAAATCATATTAATGGAATCCTGAATATCGCCAAAGACAGTAGTTGCACCAATAAGCAGAGTGATTAAACCGATGGTAAAGGCCACTGTACTTTTGCCATTTAAGTAAGCGCCTTTAATTATTTCTTGTAACTCTAATGCAGTTTCTTTACCTAAAAAACCAGCCAATTGCCCGTAAACCTGACCTTCTGCAGCTTCTCTTCCTAAAAAAATACCACAAAGTGAGATGATAACCACTAGTAGCGGTGCCATCGAAAAAACGGTATAGTAGGCTAAAGATGCACTTAACTTAGTTACTTTATGAGTGGTAAAACCCTTAAATGAAGCTTTTAAGACCTCCCATATTCCTTTTATTGATACTTTCTTCCTTTTCATAAATGCTCCGGCTGATATATATCACAACCGAAGATTTTTACTTATTGTTTGAGAAACCTCAATAAAAGATTAGAAAGGAGCGTAATTGAATATTCTTAATCCTTTTAAAACACTTTAATTTTGAATATTAAATAGATACCATAAATGATTGGTAAGAATTCAATTTTTGCGTTACTTAATTTTTATCCAGGCTACAATATCGTTAATTAGTGTTGCTGATACGCTGGAGAATGCTTGGTATTGAGCACCTGTACCCTTTTCAACTTGCTGACTTAAAAGATGATTTAATTCAGGATAAAATTTAAACTCTGCATTTTTGTTATTTGCCAACCCAGCTTTCCATAAATCAAAATCCTGTTTTGAAACCTGATAATCATTTCCACCTTGTATAATAAAAATCCGTGGTTTAGTTAATTTTTGTGCAGCAGCAACCTGATTGTAATTGTTAAGGTCTATCCAGTAAGAAGCAGGTAAACCCAATACTATCGAATCTGGCTTAATCGTACCCAATTGAGTTATTCTACCTTTATCAATTTCTTTAATCGCCAAATCAAATTGCGATTTAGCATTTTTAGCGGTATCATTTGATTTCTCAAATAGATATTTATTTTGTTCCTCAATCATATCGGCCAATTTTCTTGCAGGTGCAGCGGCCAAAATAATTCCGCCTAAATCAGGCACAGCAGCTGCAATTCTTGGGGCAAGCATACCGCCTAAACTATGACCAAAAAGATAAATGTTTTTCAAATCAGCACCTGGAATTGTTTTTGCCATAGCCAGTGCCGATTGCGCATCATCCATAACTTCTTCCTTAACTGTAAAAGCCTTTCCAAATTCGTAAGGATAAATTAAAGTTCTTTTAACGTATCTGATAGATCCAATGCCTTGAGCCGCTAATCCTGCTGCCAAATCTTTAAATGGTTTATTTGGACCAATCGTTTCGTCCATATCACCAGGACCAGAACCATGTACAAAAACTACCATAGGAAAGTTTTTATTGTTTTTTGGCGTGGTAATCACCGCAGCAAGTTGATGCTTGGCATCGGTGATGTAAGCCTGCTTTTCTGAATACAATGTTGTATCTGCGTATGATGGAGCTAAGTATTTTGTAACTGATGGTTTAGGAGCAAGAAAAAATCCAACGATTTTTTGTGTCTTGTTAAATCCCAAAATGAAATTCTGAGAACCTCTTTCAAACTCGCCTTCTACAGTTACAGCAAAAAATTCTCCTTGGGTTTTACTTTGGGTTGCATCCAATGCTTTAGCCTTACCTAAACTTTGGTTAATATCTGTCCAAAGTTTTTTTAATTGCTCTTCTGATAATTTTGCTTTCACAGTTTCATCAAAATTGCTATAGGCTTCAGTATATTTTTCCTCTGTCAAAAGTTGAAAAAAGTTGTTGGCACTATTAAATAGACTAATTACGTTTTGTGAGAATGATGCTTTTGATATAAATAATAGCGCAAATACTAATAAAATGCTTTTTTTCATGAAGTTACAATGTATTGTTTATTGGTTTGATACACCAAAGTTAATAATATTTGATTCCTATTTTGTTAAATTAAAACGAATTGGTTAGTTTTTTATTTAAAAACCATCAATGGATTTTCACGCTATTAAGATGTCGAACAATAGCGTTCAATTCCAACCAGCTGTAAAGGTTAAATTGTGATATCAAAAAAGTAAAAAAAAATTTAACCTGCTCACAATAATTTCGATTCTCAGCGTTTATGTATGTGAGAGCGTTAATTTAGATGACGGGGATGCTGCTTCGGCGGAATCCCCGTTTCTTTTTATATCAGGCTTGATTCCTCTACTTTCTGTACATTAAAAAGGGATACCTTTTTAAAAATGTCCCTTTTCAGATATATGATAGAGTTACGAATTTTAACTTTTTATTTCATGCACACTTGAAGTGTTTTGAAAATCATTTGAGAAATTTTTGAACTTGCGAGGTTTTAAAATTATACACAAACCTAAACCGATAAGCACCAAAGCAGTTGTAATTTTCGATAGTTCAAAATCTAAAATGGTGATATCTCTCAGTGTAAATATTGCACCAATTATAGTTAAAGCCAACCAGCCACTACCTTGGAAATTTTTACGATACCCTATCCACAAACCAGCACCGAGCATGATGGTATGCCAGCTTAATACCCAATGTGGTATGTCAATTCCAGTATTTCGCAGCAAGAATACAGAACCGATTACAACGATTAAAATGCCTAAACCCATTTGTTTATCTGCGTGGTTTTTTTTGATTAGATTTTCCATGACCTTTGTTTTTATATATCAAATGTATCATGAAAATGAAAGCCGGAGAATGGCTTTTCTTTAAATTACTTTAATTTATCGGTGAGTGAAGCAAAAGTATCGGTAGAAAGATTCGGCTGTTTTTAAAGATTAAAAAAATATCGGTAAAACACATAATTGCCGTCATCCTGCTACTCAAAAACTAAAATTTTATCGCCTTCAGCCATAATCACACTAGATGTTAAGCCGATAAATAGTCCATGAGCCAGCAAGCCATCAATTTGATTTAAAGCGAGTGCAAGTTTTTCAGGTTTATCTAATAGTCCGAAATCAACATCTACAATATAGTTCCCATTATCACTTATAAAGGTCATCTCATCCTTTTTTCTTAATACAGCTTTGCCATTCAAAGCTGCTAATTGATTCAAAACATATTGTAAGGCCAGCGGAACAACTTCAACAGGAACGGTAAATGCACCGAGCCTATCTACTTTTTTTGATGAATCGGTAATTATAATTGAGTTCTTACTTAAGGAAGCAATGATTTTTTCTCTGAATAATGCTCCACCTCCACCTTTAATTAAATTAAGAGATTCTGTAAATTCATCGGCGCCATCTATGCTGATATCTATTGAGCCTAACGTTTCGAGTTTCAAGATTGGAATGCCTAAAGAAAGAGCCAATTCTTCGGTTTTTACAGAGCTTGCCGCAGCTTTTATTTTTAAACCAGCCTGAATACGCTTAGCCAATTCTTTTATTGCAAAAGTTGCAGTACTGCCTGTACCTAAACCAACAACATCATTATCATTAACAAGTTGAACAGCAGCCTTTGCGGCTGCTAATTTTTCTTGGTCTTGCTTATTCTTATCAATGCCTTCCATAAAAGCAAAAGTAGAGATTTAATATTTATTTGCTACCAAAACAAAGAGCAACTCAGCTATTGGAAAGAATATCTATAAAAAAATAATCTCTACACAATAAATCTATTTTACAGCGTTTATATATTCGAGAGCGTTAATTTAGATGATGGGGATTCTGCGAAAGTGGAATCTCCATTTCTTTTTTAAGGCAGTTTACAAATCAGCTATAAACAAGAAAGGTTGTATCATAAAACGAAATGTCATCCTGAGCTTGTCGAAGGACTTGCAAAAACTGCCCTTTGAGGCATTTCGACAGGCTCAACGTGACAAGATTCATAGATAAATGATTTATGAGACGGCCTCTTCCTTATTTAATTCAATATAGTTATAACAAATTAAAACCTTCCAACTAACGAAACCCCATAAGTTTTCGGATTTCCTAAATGTGCTGCTCCAAAATCGTAAGCATAATCTATATAAGTTTTATTGCCAAGGTTTCTTCCCCAGAAAAACAAATCGAATCTCTTATTCGATACGCCCAATTTAGCGTTGAACAAATTATAACCTTTTTGCTCAATTTGATTGGCCAAATCGTAAAACTGATTGCCAGTAAACAACCATTCTCCACGGGCAATTAAATTAATTTTTAATGATTTATCCAATTCGTAAGCGTATTGAAGTGCAAGCATAGAAGTAATTTGGGGTGTGTATATTTGTCTGTTGCCGTTTAAATTTACTGTGGCACCATTTTGAGGCAATTGTAGCGAAGTATATGTTGCATCTGTATAACCAAAATTATAATCTACATTTAAGCCTTTAACGGGCTTCGCAGAAAGTTCTAGCTCCAAACCTTTACTTGTTAGTTCGCCAGCATTTCTGGTAATCGTAACGGCATCTGGCAAAACCAATACAGGAATTTGTGCATCTGTTAATTTAATATAAAATGCGGCAACGTTGATGCTCAGGCGATCATCTAAAAAAATATTCTTAGAACCTATTTCGAAATTATTACTGTATTCAGGTTTGTATGCCACTAAGGGTAAAACCGATGGATCAGAACCTAGCTGTGTAATACCACCTGCTCTAAAACCTCTGCTATAGCTTGCATAAATAGTAGTATTATCTTCAATTGAATACGCTAAACTAAATTTTGGGGAAAAAGCTTTGAAATTTGCTGTTGCAGCGGTATCGTTTTGTGTAACAACAGGTTCCATACCATCCATTAAAAATTCGCCTAAAGCAGTTTGTTTTTTATGTTCGTAATCGTAACGCAAACCAACTGTAGCAGCCAACTTATCGGTGACAGCGTACGTTATTTGTCCGAATGCAGCCAAACCATAACTTTTACCTGTATTGGTATTTAAGCTGGTAAAAAACGGAAATGGTGCGCCAACCAAAGCTGCATCAGCACCAAAGTATGTTCCTTGCTTTACCGGACTGTTTTGATGAAAACCATATAAACCTGCAACCCATTTTAAGTTTGAATTATTAGAAGCCGGAGAACTCAGTTTAAATTCTTGCGTGTAAACCTGAACTTTATTAAAGTCTTTTCCATAGTTATTTACAATGGAAACACCATCTATTGGAGAGAAATCGCCATCTATTGGTTGTGTATAATAACGGTAATTTGATTGATAAGCAGTTTGAGAACTAAAATTTATTGATTCGCCAGCATAATTAGCAGATAATGAAGTATTAAATAAGTTATCTACCATCTTGGTTGTTGCATTCTGATTCAACACAAATGGATTTTCTAAAGCATCGTTAACCGAACCCGCTAGCGGGAAAGTACCATTATTACGGTTTTCGTTGTGCTTAACATTTAAGGTTAATGCAAATTTATCGCTTGCTAAAAACTTTAAATAATAGTTACCTAAATAGCCATGCAGCTTATCAAATTTAGAATTGTTAAAAGAATTGGTGTAAAAACCATCCATACGGTTGTACAAACCCGCAGCTCCAAAAAATAATTTGTCTTTTACCAGAGCCGTCCGAATACCTGCACTATATCGCTGCTGACCAAAATTACCCACATCAACGCCTGCAAAACCCGAAGTATAATTTGATGGTTGCTTTGTAATGATATTAATTACGCCACCCATTGCATTTCTGCCATAAAGAGTTCCCTGCGGGCCACGTAGCACTTCTATTCTTTCTACATCAAATAATGATGCGATGTAAGTATCCAAACCGAATTGATTTACACCGTCGATGTATGTTGCAACAGCAGGATCGTAAGACGTTGTTCCAATCCCTCTTATTGAAGTTATATTCCGACCATCACCAGGGTTACTGCTATAAAGATTTGGAACAATCGTAGCTAAATCACGTGTGTTTTGAATTCGGTAATCTGTTACTTTTTCTGCAGTAAATGCAGTTATTGCCGAAGGAATTTTTTGAATATTTTCTTCGGTTTTTTGTGCCGATACCGTTACTTCATCCAATCTGGAATTCGATTGCTGCAATACCACATTTAAGGTTTCACTTCCACTAACAAGTTTTATAATGGTAGCATAACCTATTGCACTAATTCTTAAATTTATTTTGCCTGATGGAACATTGTTTAACTCAAATTCGCCATTAGAATTTGTTACTGTACTTAAATTTGTATTTAAAACCTGAATATTTACAGCAGAAATTGATGCAGCATTTGCATCTTTAACTGTTCCTGTAATTTTACTTTTTTGCTGTGCATTCACTGCAAAGCAGATTAACATACTTATGCCTATCAACGATAAGATTCTTTTCATTTTTTCGCTCTATCCATTTTAAAATAAAACGGCTGGTGTTTCCACCAACCGTTTAACCAACTAAACTAACTATCTTTTTTTATTTATCCAATGAATTAATCCATGCAGCAATTTTTAAAGCATCTGCCTTAGTTACCTGAGGCATTGGCGGCATTTCTGTTGAATAACCCGGCCAGTTTTGAGGCTGAGGATTATGAATTAAATTATAAATTTTCTCTGGAGAATACTTGCGCTTTGCAATTTCTAAAAACGGCGGACCGATTTGTCTTTTAGTGGGATTATGACAAGCTAAGCAGGTATTTTTCGTCAACAATCCTTCTACCTCTTTATACGTTGGCGCTTTTGATGATGCTAATGTTGTACTAACTTTTGCCCGGGTAGTATTTGTGGCACTTTTTGCTTCTGGCTTAGTTCCAGTTGATGCCTTTGGTTTAGCAGAAGGTTTAACTGGCGTAGACGAAGCTTTCGGTCCGGATTCCGAATTTTTTGTGCTTACTTCACTCATCGGTAATTTATCCCCATCAGCAATTTGATTTAAGGTATAATAAGCTACAGGATGAACCAAAGAATAAAAACCTTCTTTATCACGAACACCATCTAAAGTTAACGTGTGGATATAATACTGACGAAGATTTGGAATGATAAGTCGTGCTTTCATACCATCGGCAGAAACTTTTACACCAGTAATTTTTAAGGTTTCTACATTTACCGGAGGCGAACCATAAACCGGATGATATTTATAAATAAAACTTTCTGCTGCATACGATGCCAAATCTTCTGCTGATTTACGATCAACAGGTTTTGTAAATTCAACCTCAAATCCATCTGGCATTGAACGAACAGCTTTCATTTCGAAAGGCACTTTGTTATTGTAAACCAAGCGTTCTAAACCTTCGTTTGCATCACCAGCCGAACCCCAACCACGGTTGGTTTCGCCAACAAATAATGAACCATCAGTACCCCATGCTAATCGCAATACACCAGAACGAAATCCTTTTCTAAATAAGAAAGCAGCACCTTGTTCCTCGCCTTTTACAGTTTCAAGGAAAATTCTTGAGATAATACTCATGCCTTGGTCGCCAGCTAAAATTTGCCCTGCAAAAGGACCAAATGTGTTTTCCGGAATTTTAACAGGTTCTGATGATGAGATGCCTAAAATGCCATAGGGCAACCAAACAGAAGGCAGACGTAATTCTGGAAACACTTTTTTCATGTCAAAAAGCGTTTTAAAGGTTTCGTTAACTCTGTTTTCTGGTTTGATGTACCTACCTTGTTCGTTTTTAATGCGGCGTTCATCTATATTAGCATAGAAAAAATCTGATTGTAATTTCACAGGAGAATCTGGTCGGTCGCTCCATTTTAAACTTGCCGGATGACCCATAAAATCACCTTTATTCACTTTCCATAAACCGCCTGATCCTACCCAATCGCCTTGGTTTTCGGTATAATAAAATTGATTATCAATCATGCCAATACCAGCAGGAGAACGAAAGCCAGCTGCATAAGGAGTCATTTTACCATCTTCGGTAATGTTCATAGCCCAGCCACGCATTGGCACCTTACTTTCTCCTCTCCACCATTCTTCATCGCCGAAAGCTACATTCGCTGTTACCAGAAATGTTCCATCAGCAGCTATTTTTGGTCCGAAGCTATATTCGTGGTAATGCCCGCTAATTGGCCATGCATAAACCGTTTCATAAACATCGGCTTTGCCATCCATATTTTTATCAACCAATTTGGTTAATTCGCCACGTTGCGCAACATAAATTGCACCGTTCTTTTGGGCTATACCTAAAATCTCGTGTAAACCTGTTGCAAACTTGCGGAAATAAGGTTTCGTGCTTGTTGGGTTTTCAACAATCCAAACATCACCTCTTCGGGTAGAAATTCCTAAATCTCCGTTTGGCATAGTAACTAAACCCCCAACTTCTAAAATTGGTCCTTCTGGTACACGTACTTTATTAATTCTGAAAAAATCTTCTTCCTTTGGTGTTTCCTGGGCAAAAAGCGCAGAGCAACTTAGGCTTAGCGCCATCATTGCTAATGTTTTAAATGTATATCTCATCGTAATACAGACTAAAATAAAATAGAGTAATTTAATTTGCTTCCAATTGCTATAATCAGTTGCTTTTTACCGTTAACATCTTTAAGGATTGGTTTTTCGCCATTTGGAAATTGAAGATAGTATGCTTTATCATCAACAACGTACAAGCCTTTAGCCACTTCATTTATGTCGGCCACTTCGCCTAAAAGCAAGTATAAATCTTTAGCAGGTTGCTCCAAAGTAACCTCTCTCGATAAACCTTGTCCGTTATCCAAAACCTTTACGGCATCGGTAACTTTATTTCCATAAATCTGGTATTTAAATTCCGGGCGATCTTGATTATCCATTACATAACCTTTAGTACGAAAGCCTGTTCCTGCGGTATCGGTCACCCATGCAGCATCAGCGGTTGCCAATTTTGAAATGGCCATTACCGGTTTTTTTGTAAAGCGGGTTACACTACCCAATGGGCGAGAAGTTCCGTTACCGCGACCATCCCACATTGGGGTTGCATCTAAGAAACCTCCATGCCAGCCGTGTAATAATGTTCCATTGTCTAAATCGTAACTGTAAGCGGTTTGCTGCGGACTACCAACTGAAATGGCATGCACAGAACGTACGCCTGGCATTACATCAACAAAACTTCTAATCATGGTATTAACTGGTGCATCTACATAAATTGGATCTGCTCCACCTCCGCCACGACGACCGCCTTGTGCAGCTGCTGCAGGAAGATCAGTAATGGAAATATTTCTGAAAGCTATAGAACCATGGTCGCCTTGAATGCGGATTGGTGCCATTGCCTTTTCTGTTCCGTAACCACCTCTTGTAGCACCCCAAAGTTCTACGTTTTCGTGAATGGTTACACCATTTAAATCAACACTAATTAACCTAGCATTTGCTGTTTTTTTACCTGAACCATCAAATTTTGGTGCCTGAAAAACAATTTTAATGTGCTGCCATAAACCTGGTGCTTTACTTGCGTTTTGGCGTGGCGCAATACCACCATAACCTTTTTCACCCTCGGGCTTGTCATTATCCCAACGTTCGTACAAACCGCCGTTGTTTGAAGAAAGCGGATTTTTAACTGTCCACGAATCTTCCAATTGTATTTCGTAATTGTTTTGTAGATAAATGCCAGAATTGGTTCCTCTTGCTGTAAGGTAATCCAGTTCTAAAACCATGTCGCCATATTCCTTTATTGTAGTTAAATCAAAACCTACTTTTTTTGGTTCAGATATGTTTAACAAAATACCAGTTCCTTTGGTACCTTTTATAGAATTTAGCTGATCTAGATTTACGGTAACATCACCCACTAAAGACCAAGAATTTCCGGGTTCTTTAAATGCTGATAAATCTGTAAGTGCAATGTTGGGTTGTTGGGCTAATGCCATACATGTTCCAAGCAACCAGATAAAGGCCGTTGACCCAATTTTTAAGACGTTAATCTTCATAATATTTGGTTTAGTTAATAGTGCTGTATTGGATAATCAATTTAGTGATTAATCTATCAATCTGTGCCAGATTGAGCTTGTCGAAATTTAAAAGTTTTCGACAAGCTTATCAGACAAATAATTTTTATAGTTTATTTTTCTGTAGATAATGAATATGGGAAATCTACCGGGTTCGACCCTCTTGTTTTGTTAGGCGTTGCCGACATATTAAAATTTAAAACGGCACCTTTTTGCAAACCACTATGGCTTATCCAGTTTTTAGAGTAGGCTTTTCCATCCATTTGTAGCGATTGAACGTAACGGTTTTCATTACTATTTGCAGCAGCATTAATTACAACAGTTTTACCATTTTCTAAAGTTAGCGTTACCTTTTTAAATAAAGGAGCTCCTAAAACATACTGATCCGTTGCAGGCGTTACCGGATAAAAACCCATTGCAGAAAATACGTACCAAGCAGAAGTTTGTCCGTTATCTTCATCACCACAATAACCATCGGGAGTTGCTTTGTACATTCTATCCATAGTTTCACGAACCCAATATTGAGTTTTGTATGGAGCACCACCGAAATTGTATAAATAAATCATGTGTTGTATGGGTTGATTTCCGTGAGCATATTGCCCCATGTTGGCGATTTGCATTTCACGAATTTCATGAATTACGCCTCCGTAAGCACTTTCATCAAATACAGGTGGCATCGAGAAAACTGAATCCAATTTAGTTACAAACTTTTCGTGTCCGCCCATAAGCTTGGCCAGGCCATCAACATCCTGAAAAACAGACCAGCTGTAGTGCCAGCTGTTGCCTTCTGTAAAAGCACCACCCCATTTAAACGGACTGAAAGGACTTTGGAATGTTCCATCTTGATTTTTTCCACGCATTAAACCCGATGATGGGTCGAACAGGTTTTTATAATTCATTGCCCTTTTCTTGAATACTTCTATTTCAGAGGCAGGTTTTTTCAAAGCCCTTCCTAATTGGTAGATGGTGAAATCATCATAAGAATATTCCAAAGTTTTTGCAGCGTTTTCATTTACCTTCACATCGAAAGGTACATAACCTAACTCATTGTAATATTTTACGCCGTTACGGCCAACAGCTTCTATTGGACCTTCGTTATTAGCGCCGTGTTTAAGTGCTTCCCATAAGGTATTAATATCATAGCCACGCAAACCTTTAATGTAGGCATCAGAAACAACAGAAGCAGAATTATTGCCAACCATAATGTTTGCATAACCCGGGCTGCTCCACTCAGGCAACCAGCCACCTTCTTTATAATCATTAATTAAGCCTTCCTGCATTTCTTTATTTATTGAAGGATATACCAGATTTAAGAAAGGATATAATGCTCTGAAAGTATCCCAAAAACCTGTACCAGCAAACATATAACCCGGTTTAATTTCACCAGTGTATGGGCTCCAGTGTACAATTTGGTTTTTAGCATCTAGCTCATATAATTTATTTGGAAAAAATAATGTACGGTATAGGCAAGAATAAAAAGTACGCATTTGGTCGATTGAACCACCTTCAACAGCTATTTTGCTTAAGGTTTTATTCCAAACGGCTTTTGCTTTAGCTTTAGTAGCATCAAAACTATCACCAGCCAATTCTCTTTTTAAGTTTAACTCTGCTTGTTCAAAACTGATAAAAGACGAAGCCGTTTTTGCAGTAACTTTTTCTCCTTTGGTGGTTTTAAAACCAATTACTGCACCTGTATGGTCGCTGGTAAGTTCTAAATCATTTCCAAGGGTTTTTCCACTCCAGGTTTTAGCCAAAGTAAAATCTTTATCGAAGTAAATAACAAAGTAGTTTTTAAAATTTTTAGGTAGAGGCCCACGAGCATATTTGGTTGTGTAGCCAATAATTTTTCTTTCTTTGGGAAAAATTTTAATGTACGAACCTTTGTTTTGTGCATCTACTACAACGAAAGAACTATCGGTTTTAGGAAAAGTAAATCTAAACTGAGCGGCTCTTTCTGTTGGTGTCAATTCTGTTGTAACATCAGCATCAGCTAAATAAACACTATAATAATAAGGTTTTGAAACCTCTGCTTTGTGGCTAAACCAGCTCGCACGGTCATCATCAGCAAATTTTAATTTTCCGGTTACAGGCATAATGGCAAAAGCACCGTAATCATTCATCCATGGAGAAGGCTGATGCGTTTGTTTAAAGCCACGGATTTTATCGGCATCATAAGTATATGCCCAACCATCGCCCATTTTTCCGGTTTGTGGAGTCCACATGTTCATACCCCAAGGCACGCCAACGGCTGGGTAAGTATTGCCGTTTGATAAGCTTGGTTTTGATTGCGAGCCCATCAAAGGATTAATCCATTCTATAGGATCGGTAATTTTGCCTACCTGTTGTGCAAAACTTCCCGTTGCTGCAAAACTTAATAAGGCGATGAATAGTTTTTTCATTATTTATATATCAGTTTATGTGTTTGCTAAAATTTTAGTGTTACCCAGCTTCTAAATTTGAGGATTTTTAACGTAGTCTGCCCAAAGTCCATCTAAATCTTTACCTGTTAAGTTAGTCCAGATTGCAGATGTATAAGTATGATCTCTTAATGATGCATCAACGGCTTTAATCGTTCCTGATTTAACATTTTTCTCAATCCAGGTGAAAAATCTAGCGGTAATGCGGTAGCTGTTTTTGTAAGAATGCTCAGGCTTTAAATCGGGCATAGTCCATTTTGCACCAGGGTTATCGATACCAAATTTCGAACGAACATAATCTGCAATACCTTCTGTTAACCAACCAGGACCAACACTTCTGCCATAATCCTGAACAATGTGCATTACTTCATGCGTTACAACATCAATATCTTCAGGATGCTTAACCATCCAAATCGAACTGAAAGTTACCTTTCCATTACTTGTCGCGGCAACACCTTTATAATTAGTATCAACAGAAAATTTTACTTCTTTTAATGTATTTGGATTATATTCTTTAGCTAATTTAGGATAAACCTCAAAAAAGGTTTCTATTAATCGCTTCTTTAGCTTCGGATCTAATTCAGCAAAGTTGCTTTCGAAACTTAATGTGTAGCCTTTTTTCTTAATGATTTCCTGGGCTTTTAATTGTGTTAAAGGAATCAGTGCAACAAAAAACAAAATGCTAATTAATTGTATTTTTTTCATGTGTTTAATTTTATATCTGATTTTTAAGTTGTGGTTTATAAATTATTTGCCAATAATCAGTAAGGAATAAAAATATTGATTTTAAATGATTACTAAATGGTTTTACCAATCTATCTAAAAAAAAGGTTTTACCCTTTATTAATAAAACTTTTTACCTCATCGCCTAAACTTTCGGCAGTATTTTCATGGCGGAAAGTTACATCGCAACAGCTTGCCGCACCAATTAGTGCTGCGTTTTCTTTTAGCTTCGTTACCCTAATATCTGCATCAATTGAATTGCCTTTTAAAGTTGCAATTAATTCTGGAGAAAATGCAGCAAATGCACCTGATATATTACCACCGATAATTACCACATCGGATTTATTTTTTTTGATAACCGGCATTAAAAACTGGGCTAGGTTGTACCCAAACTCCATAAAAACTCTGGTAGCCGAATAATCTGTAGCGTTTAAAGCTGTTAATTCTTTTACGCCTGCAACAGTATTATTACTCAGTTGCTGGTAACGTTTTACAAACCATCGGGTTGATAGGTAATCTTCAGCAATACCATTTAAAAATGGTGAGTTCCATAAATCAGCATCTTTTGCCACGCCACCTACGCAATAGGCAGAACCCAGTCCGGTGCCAAGCGTTAAACCTAAAACATTTGAATTACCCCGACCGGCTCCACCAAAAACTTCACCTTGTAAAAAACCTGCTGCATCATTAATAAAGTGAATGTTTGCAGCATCAATGCTTAATCTTTTAGATAGTTCATCTTTAATGTTTACGCCATAAAGCGCTTTAAATTTATCTTGATCTTTTATTAGTGATATGCCTTGTTCATAATCAAACGGACCTGGCATGGCAATTCCAATTAACTTAACATCACTTGGTGATTTTTCAAAAGCCTTTTTTATAATTTCACACCAAGCGGTCAATATTACTTCTTTACTCTCCTGCGAATCTATTGCATTACGTTCAATGGAATTGTGAACGATTGTTCTAGTTTCTAAATCTACTAACGCCGCCGTGATGTGCGTGCCACCTATGTCTACACCTAATGCAACAGGTTTTTCCATTGTATCTATCTTGTCTTAATAATTACTCCCCCGCAATATCCCAAAATCACTTCAGGCATTGCATTTATTTGCTTAAAGAAAATGGTTTATCTCCTTCTAATTGTCCTCTACTAAAATTTGGCTTGCTATCCATTTCAAATTTAAGCGTACCACCTTTAACAATATCGCTATGCGATAAAAAGTTGCGAGTATAGTTATTTCCGTTCAAAGTTGCCGACTTTATATAAATATTTTTCGGGCTGTTCGATGAAGCTTCTATTACAAATTTTCTTGAACCGACTAAATTAATTGTTATTTTATTAAACATCGGACTGCCGAAAACATATTCGCCACTTCCAGGTGTTACACTGTAGAAACCTAATGCGCTAAGAACGTACCAAGATGAGGTTTGTCCCTGGTCTTCATCACCTGGATAGCCGTTTTCTGTAGCGTTGTATAATTTTGTCATGACTTCGCGGGCATGAAACTGAGCTTTCCATGGTTCGTTTGCGTAATTGTACAGGTAAATCATGTGTTGAATGGGTTGATTTCCATGAGCGTATTGCCCTAAATTTGCCATAACCATTTCGGTCATTTCGTGAATCATACCGCCATAAGTTCCAACTTTAACTTTATTCGGCTCAGTGAAAACTGAATCCAGTTTCGCTACAAAGTTTTTATTCCCACCCATTAAATTAATCAAACCTTTGGTATCTTGAAAAACCGACCATTGCCAATGCCATGCATTCCCCTCGGTAAATGGTCCGCCCCATTCTATTGGGTCAAAATTTGGCGACCATTGTCCTTTAAGATCTTTACCTCGCATAAATCTTGATGAGGCATCATACACGTTTCGATAATTGTACATTTTACCTTCAAAAATATCGATGTATTTTTTATTCCCGGTCATTTTTGCCAATTGATATGCACAGTAGTCATCGTAAGCATATTCTAAAGTTTTGGCAGTAGCTTCACGATATTTCGGGTAAGGAACATAACCCATTTCATTGTATTCTTTAAAACCATCTCTGCCATTTGCTGGTCCCCATGGCCCCTTATTTGTTACTTCGTGAAGGTAAGCTTCTAATGCTTCTTTTGGATCGAAAGTTTTGATGCCTTTTGCCCATGCATCTGCAAAAAGAGAAATTGCATGATTACCAATCATACTTCCTGCTTCACTAGGGAAAGACCATGATGGCAACCAGCCGCATTGTTTGTAAGCATCTAACATCGCCTGCATATATTGCCCATGCATTTCTGGCTGTACCAATGTGTTTAGCGGAAATTGCGCCCGAAATGTATCCCAAAAACCGGTATCCGTAAACATATATCCTGGATGAACTTTGCCATCGTAAGGACTAAAATAATAAGGTTTTCCTTCAGCATTTAACTCATAAAATTTTCTGGAGAAAAGACTGGCTCTGAAAAAACACGAATAAAAAGTCTCTTTATCTGCTTGAGATCCGCCTTCAACTAAGATTTTACCTAAAGATTTATTCCAAACTGCAGCAGCTTTAGTTTTCGTTTGTTCTAAAGTCTTGTCGTTACCTAATTCGTTTTTTAAATTTAGTTCTGCTTGTTCTAAACTGATATAAGATGATGCAGTTTTTACCTGAACATTTGTACCTGCTTTAAATTCGACATAAGCACCTTTGCCCAATCCTTCCGCAACTACAGAATCTGCATTAACTACATTTTTTTTATTTTCCCAGGTTCCGTAGGATTTTATCGGCTTATCGAATTGAATAACAAAATAGCTTTTCCATTCTTTTTTAAATTCTTGTCCGTTACTTACATAACCTGTAATTTTATTGTCCTTGGGATAAATTTTAACGCCGCTGGTGCGGATATATCCATCTAAAACCAGGTAGCTTTTTTTCCCTTTCGGATAAGAGAAACGAATGTGTGCACCACGTTCTGAAGGAGAAATCTCGGTTGTTATCTGATTATCGAACTTTACTTTATAGTAATTTGGCTTGGCAATTTCGTTTGTATGGCTAAACTTAGCTTCACGCAGGTTTTCATCAACAATTAGATTGTCTATCATGGGCATCAAAGAAAAAACCGCGTAATCGCGAGTCCACGAGCTGCATTGATGCGCTTGCTGAAAACCACGAATTGCATATTTAAAATATTGATACTTCCAGCCATCACCATTTTTTCCGGTTTGTGGTGTCCAGGTGTGCATTCCAAAAGGTAATGCTGTTGTTGGATAAGTATTTCCTCGGGTTAATTCATGCTTAGAATTCGTACCCTGCAAAGTATTAACATACTGAACCAAATCTGTTTGTTGTGCAAACACATTAATGCTCAGCATGCAGAAAACAACAATGAAGGTATTTTTAAATTCCATTTAACGGGCTGACTTTAATTTTTAACACCCCACTTATCAGCCAATAACTTTATAAAATATCCACCAACTACACTCCTTGCCTGAAAACCAACTTTAGCACCAGTTGTTGTTTCATGCCAATCGTTAAGTGGTACTCGGCTTTCGGTTTCATTTGCAAACTTGTAAATCGGCTTAACAAACTTTTGAAAATCAGCCTGATTATCTGCAAGCGTTGCCGTCCACATAATCCAATCAGATTTGGTATAAGTTTTACGACTATCCAATGGTAAACCAAAAGCATTTTGCTTGGTTAAGTAATAATTAATTTCCTTTTTATAAACCGATTCAGGGAAAAGTTTTAGGCCTAACAGTTTATCCCAAACCAAGTTGTATTTCTGGCTCCAGGTATTTTTATCATTAAAGGTTAAGGCAAAATGATCACCATCGTTTGCCATTTGCTGCCACTTTTTCGCCATATCTAAAGCAATATTTCTATACTTCGAAGCTTCATCTGTTTTACCAAGTTGTTGTGCCAATTGTGCATAAGCACCAAGTGCCACAATCGCTTTTACAGATAAATTTGCATTTCTGGCAAGATGACCAGCAAAATCATCGGTACACAATTGGTTGGCTGGGTCAAATCCTTCTTTAGATAAATAATCTGCCCAGATGGACATTATAGGCCAATGTTTTTCGGCATATTTTGCATTGCCTTGCGCTTTAGCAATTGCAGCAGTTAAAATAATCATGTTTCCGGCTTCTTCAACCGGCATATCTTCGCCATAAGTTTGGCCATTTGCAAAAGGATAAGTTCCCAAATCGTGCGCCGGATAAGGTTTTTTCCATTTACCACTTTCAGAGTAATAGAAAATTCCGTTCAGCATACCCGTTAATAATTCAGGATTATAGATTAAATATTCTGGTGCAGATGGATAGGTAACATCTACCGTATTGATAAAACCGCCACTAAAGTTTTCTTTAGATAGAAATAAAATATCGCCATTTGGTGCATAAGCAATTTTATGGGCGGCAATACTTTGGCGATAAGCTAATTCACATAGTTCTGCATATTCTTTACCACCAGCTTTCTCCGCATCAGCATATAGTTGAGAATTAAATTCGCTGCATTTTTTTATAATGGCTAAGTAATCTCTATCTGCATTTACCAATTGTATTTCAAACTGCTCACCAGATTTTTTCCACATGGGAAGCAATTGTGTTCCAAAATATTCAACAGATTTAAGATCATCATAACCCATCATTAAATATTTTTCTACTGGATTTGATGTAACAGAGCCAAAAGGTATAATACTTGTAAGGTTTAGTTCTTTTCCATTCGCAGCATCAGCAGTTTTGGCATATTTTCCATTTAAAAAACCAGCCAAACTTTCGGTTTGCTTTGTAATATATTGAGTTGCTTTAAATTTCTCAGGAACAGCAACGTACAAATATCCCCAGTCTATTCTTACATCGTCACCCTTTTTCTGCAAAACTGGTTGTTCTGCTGTTCCGGCGCTTAAAATAGACAGATTACTTGCTTTGCTTTTCCTGGCTGTAACTTCCTGATCTGGTGTATTTACAGCGATATTAGTTGATGCACTAAAGTACAAATCAACTTGATGTGCTTTACCATCTTTAGATTTTACTGCATAGCTGATGTAGCTGATTGGCCTGGCGGTAAGTTTGATATCAGTTAATAGCAAAGGAGACGTAAACGTAACATCCAAATCCACTTCACCACAGGTGAAATTGTATTTGGTAGATGTGGCTTCAACCTTTACATGGTTTTGTTTAGCTAAACCAACAGGTGATTTCTGTGGAACTTCTTCGACGATTCCGGCATCCAGGTATCTTCCACCAGCGGTGTTTTTTACATGAATGGCCAACAAGTTTTCGCCGGCTTTTAAAACTCCTTCTTCAATAGGAATGTAAATGTACTCGTGTACCCAACCTGTTTTTTTATAAATTGATTTACCATTTATGGTTACATCAACATCATCATCGTGGTTAAGCTTTAAATATTTTTTTATCGCAGATGATTTAGCGAGAGAGAATTTTCTTCTGTAATATAAATCGTTGCTATCCCACTTGGTTTTAGCCGATTTATCATCGCCAAATGGCGCTGTTCCTTTTTGCCAATTGGCATCATTAAATGCAATATTCGCCCAATTTTCAACCGGCTTATCAAATGTATAATTTGCCTGGTAAGCTGCTTCATCAGCTTCTGGAAGTATGGTTTTGTATTCTTTTGATTCAGCACCTAAAAAACGGTAAAACTTATCATCTACTTTTAAAACGCCGGTTAAAGATTGATTTTTACCTGTCCAATGTTTTGTAACAGATTGATTTAGTTCATCTCCGAAAGACCAGATGCTAAAGTATGTATCATGTGTAATGAGCGGATATGCAGGGGCTTTATCCTGAGCATAAAGCTGAAATGTGGTGAGGAAGCTTAATATTAGAAATGAGTAATATTTTTTCATAAATAATGATTTGAAGCTTAGGCTTTTGGTTTAGTTTGGTTTCGATTGGTAAAACGATTTACCAATATTCAATATTAGCAAAAATGGGTGTAGGAAAATGCTACATGTTGTAATTTGTGAGTTACAAATGGTTTTGAGAAATAAAAAAGGTGCTCGTATTGAGCACCTTTTTTATTAAAAGTGTTAATTAATTATAACCAGGATTTTGGGTTAAATTACCGTTTAAATCTCTTTGTCTTTGAGGGATTGGATATAATGCTTTATTAGCAGCCGATGGAGTATGATCCCACCATGAAGCTGTAGCAAATTTACCAAAGCGAATTAAATCATCTCTTCTCATACCTTCAAAAATGAATTCTCTACCTCTTTCTGCAAGAAGTTCATCCATAGTTAAAGTAGCGGGTGTGTATGCTCTTGTTGCAAAATTAGTAGCAGTATAAGCACGTTTTTTGCAATCATTAATCAATTGAACTGCCTCTGCGTTAGCAACATTTCCGTTCTTACGCATAATTGCTTCCGCTTTAGCAAAATAAATCATAGTTAATCTGTAGATGTTCCAATCACCATTATTGTAATTTGCATCAATTGCAGGAATTCCACCAGGACCAGCAAACTGGTTACCAAGTTTATATTTATTAAAACGAACACCGCTGTTTTCTTCGCCTTCACTCATGTTAGAAACCGTAGAATTTGTTTTGTTTTTACGAATATTATCAACAAAAATAAGTTGAGAACCATTGTATTCTTCAGACGCTAATACTGGCTGAGTCGGTGCTACAAACTGAAACATTGGACCTTCTAATAACCATTCGCGTTTTCTTAAATCTTCATTTTCGTAGGTAGTAAATACACCTGGTATAAGTACAATACCATCGTTACCATTTCTACCACCACCATAAATTTGTTGTTGTTTAAAGTGATAAAATTCTCCTGGCCAAGAAGGCTGGAAATTTGCTACTGAATAATTGTATGCAATAGAAAAAATAACCTCTTTTGATAAATCATTAGTTGTTTTGAACTGATCTGTGATATTTGGATCTAAAGCCATTGCACCATTTTGAGCACCGCCATCACCAGCAATTAATTTATTAGCAGCAGCAATACAATCATCCCAACGTGCTGTACCTGTCCAAACTTCTGCATTTAAATACAATTCTACCAACATTGCATAAGCACCAGCCTGACTCATACGACCAAGCTGGCTACGAGATAATTTAGGAGCTTTATCAATGTTTGATTTTATTTCTGATTCGATAAAATTAAAAACATCCTTACGAGATTTTGTTTCTGGCTTGGCCGGAACACCAACTTGAGTAACGATTGGAATGTTACCAAATAAATCCATCAATTTTAAATAATGGAATGCTCTTAAAAGTTTTAATTCTGAAATAAAAGCATCTTTTTCTACCTGGGTAATACCCATTGAAGAAATTTCGCGTTTCTCAATGTTTTCAATAGGGTCATTACATAAACCCATACCCCAAAACATTAAAGACCATGCATTGTTAATTCCGCCTTCATCTGTTGTCCAGGTATGATAATGTAATCTTTTCCATTTACCTCCATCTTCCCCATGGCGACCTTTTGTAGGCCACGCCAACTGATCTCCAGACATCTCAGCCAGGCGCCACCAACCATCCTGCCCGGATGGTGTAACCCAGGCATTCGCATGGGTATATGGTCTTAAAACTGCTGATAAAACCTCTGATTTGTTGTTATAAAAGTTATCTGTTAATAGCTCGTTGTAAGCATTTTCATCTAACTTGGTACATGCATTAATAAGGCATAATACACCTGCAAGTAAAGTATATATAATTGATTTATTTTTCATTTTATTAATCTTTAAAATCCAATATTTAATCCAAATAAGAAAGAACGAGTACTTGGATAGGCACCACTATTATCTACACCAGGACCTGTACCATTATCATTAACAAAATCGGGGTCGCTACCTGTATATCCGGTAATAGTTGCTAAATTCTGACCAGTAGCGTAAATACGCATATTTCTTATCAATTTGGTTTTTAATTTGAAGTTATAACCAAGGGTAACCTCATCTAATTTTACAAAAGTTCCTCTTTCTAAATAGTAGTCAGAATACTGGTAAGTATCATTTATCTGGCTGTATTTGTCGAAAGTACTGCTTAATAAATTACCAGACCAGGTTTTGTTCGCGTAAGAAAGCGTATTTCTGTTTAAAATGTCGTAATCAAATTTACCTCTTAAAAATACCCTCATATCAAATTGTTTATATCTGAAATTGTTGCTTAATGAAGCGTAATACTTAGGAATTGCATTACCTATTCTTTGCAAATCAGTTACGTTTTTATCTCTGGAGTTGTTAATTTGAGCATTTGGTACAGCTTGTCCGGCTCTATTGTAAAACAACCATTTACCATCTGGTGTAAATCCAGCAAATTTCTTTCCCCAGAACTCCCCTAAATTACCACCTTCATAGGTAACAATAGCATCACCTAATGCACCAGCTCCACCAATTCCACCAAAAGTTTTAAATAGAACTTTGTACTCATCGTTTGAATAAGAATCTAGTTTATTACTTAACGTACTTGCTGTCGCATCAATATTCCAGCTAAAATTATCAGTATTATAAGCTGCGTAACTTAAAGCCAATTCTATACCTTTTGAAGAAATGGTACCTACGTTAGTGTAGATAGAACTTTGAACAAATGGAGGTTGAGGAGAAGTATAGGTATCTAATAAATCTTTTGTAGTACGTTTAAACAAATCTAAAGTACCCGATAATTTATTTTTGAATAAACTAAATTCTAAACCAATATTTGTTTCCATTTTAGTTTCCCATTTCAGGTTTGGGTTAGGATTTCTGTTTGGTCCATAAGTTTCTAAGTACTGACCATCAGGAAATAAATACCTACCACCGCCACCAAGCGTAACCCTTGAAGCGTTATTAGCAAAACCACTATTTCCCGTTTCACCGTAACCTGCTCTTAACTTTAAGTTATTAACCCAGGTAATACTTTTCATAAAGCTTTCTTGAGTAATATTCCACGCACCTGAAACAGCTGGGAAATTACCCCATTTGTTATTATCTCCGAAACGAGATGAACCCTCTCTTCTTAACGTCGCTGTTAATAAATACTTACCATCGAAGCTATAGTTAACACGTCCAAAGAAAGCAATTAGTGTGTTATCACTTTTTGCACTTCCAATTGATGCTTTACCTAAGCTTAAGGCAGTACCTTGACTTAAATTATCTTCATTAAATAAATCGTTTATAAATCCACGATTACTTGCTGATAAACTTTCACTCATACCATATCGGTAGCTATAACCTACCAATGCTGTTACATTATGTTTTGATGCTATTGTAGTATTGTATTGTAAAGTAGGTTCTAAAGCCCAATTCTGGGTTAAAAAATCAGATTTACCAGCATAACCACCACCAGGGAAGTCAGTATTTTCAATTGAATTTTCACTGGCTTTAACTCGGTAAGCACCATCAAATCCATTATCTCTTGTAACTGATCCAAAAATGGAAGCCTTTAAACCTTTAACAATATCCAAATCAACTTTAACGTCAGCAGAACTGGTTTGCTGTTTACGATATGATGTTTCTTGGAATAATCGGGCATATTCATTTGTACTTGTTAAATCAAAACGATAAGTACCATCTGGATTAAAGTTAGACAGCGTAGGGTTTTTGGTTTGTTCACTTTCCCAACCACCACCACCTAATAAATTGGCTCTGTTAAAATTTGTAACTAAATTGGCTTGAATTTTCAACCTATCGTCTAAACCAGTTTGGTTAATGTTAAATCTTAATGTGTATTCTTCACGCCCATTTTCTTTTGCAATTCCTTGCAAATCACGATAGTTTATACTTGCTCTATAGCTCGTTTTATCTGTACCACCACTAAAATTTAAATTGTGGTTTTGAGATAAGTTATCACGATTTATTAATTGATCAACAAAATCGGTTTCACTACCAAAATTTTGTTGTTTAATTTCTCCTGAAGCAATTCTTGCTTTATACTCTTCTGGTGACAAGAAATCTAAAAACTGATTGTAATACTCTTTCCTAGCATAGCCCGAATAGTTAAATTGAGGCGGACCAGACTTACCTTTTTTAGTTGTGATTAAGATAACGCCTGCATTCGCACTAGAACCATAAATTGCCGCGGCTGAACCATCTTTTAAAACATCAATAGATTCTATATCGTCTTGTTGTAATAAATCCGGATTACCACCAGGAATTCCATCAATAACAAATAAAGGGCTCGTACTACCTGTAACAGATACAACTCCACGTAGCTGAACACCTACCGCAGAATTTGGGTTAGAACCACTTCGAGTGATATTTAAACCAGCAACTTTACCCTGAATAAGGTCAAGAGCATTTCTGGATCCACTTTGTCTGAAATCTTCAGCACCAACATGAGCAACTGCAGAAGTAACTTCTCGTTGCAATTGAGTACCGTAACCTACCGCTACTGTAACCTCTTCTAATTGAGTACCTGCAGAAAGTGCAAGCTTAACACTAACCGTATTGTTTGAACCAATTGTAACTTTTTGTTCTTCGTAGCCGATGAATACAAACGATAGAACATCGCCCACATTTGCTTCAATACTGAACTTTCCATTCCCATCAGTAACTGTTGTTTTACTAGAAGTTTGATTTTTGATACTAACACCCGGTGCTGGAGAGTTCTTATCATCAACCACCGTTCCAGTAATAATTTTTTGCGTTTGAACTTGCTGCCACAGCTTGTTCCCCTTCAAGAATCCACTCGCCCCTTCCCACTCCGAATTCATTGAAAACGCAGGACCATTTAGCAATATAATTGCAGCAGATAGCCCCGTAATTTTGAGTAAATTAATTTTCATTAGCGGTTTTGTTAAATTTTAAATTGATTAGTTATAATATATTTTCTGTTACTCTTATTTTATACCATTTAAATGCTCTGATAACATTTAAATCGATTTACTAAATGACAAAAGTTTATCACTTTCAACTATATTTTTTAGAAATGATTTGTTGGTTTCCTCGTTGTACGCAAAGATTTGGCAGATACTTGTAGATGAATAAAATATCTACATAACATACAGCTAGGGTACTGCGAAAGTCTCATAAATAAATTTGGTTATAGTAAAACGTTTTACTACACCAATGATAGATAATATTTTTATTTAATAAAACGATTTAGTTGTAAAAATAACGTTACACCAAGAGAACTTATTTATAATGTTAATCTCTGATAATAAGTTTAGCTGGAATAATAACCTGCTGATTAGGAAGTTTAGTTTTAGATGATAACTGATTTAATAACAGCTTAATAACCGTTTCGGCAATATCTTCTAATGGTTGCTGTATGGTTGATATGCCTGGAGTATGCAATTCGAAAGCTTCGTGATCATCGTATGCGATAACAGAAAATTCGGAACCTATTTCCTTCTTTATTTGTTTCAATACTTTTAATCCGCTTATAGCTAAGTAATTGGTTGCAAAAAGAACTGCATCTATTTTTTGATTATTAAATAAATTTTTAATTTGGTTTATGGTTGTTTCTTCATCCTGATTGAAATGAATTTTCAGTACCAATTCTTCGCTGTAAGCCAAACCACTATCTAGCAAGGCTTTCTTGTAACCATCAAAACGTTCGGTAATTTGTTCTACATCAATATCTGTAGTAACTAAGGCAATATTCTTCTTGCCTTGTTCTACAAAACTTTCTATGGATTGGTATGATGCATTAAAATGATTGGCTCCAACATAATTCACATTTACATCAGCCAAATTTCTGTCAAACAAAATAACCGGTTTATCATCGCTCAACAGCATTCGAATATCTTCTTCAATACCTTTAATTGGCGAAATGATATAAGCATCAACTTTACGCGTTTTAAACATATTTATCAGTTCCTGAGCTTTCTCAACGCTATTTTCTGTGCTTGAATAGATGATTTTATAGCCTCTTTTGTAAGCTTTATCTTCTATCAACCTAGCTATTTTAGCGAAAAAGGAATTAGAAATATCTTCTACTATTAAACCGATGATGTTAGAATTTCCTGTCCTTAAACTTCTGGCAATCTGATTGGGTTTATAACCACTTTCTTTTATAATTTTTTCTACCTTCTCAATTACAGCCTCACTAATAGATTTCTCTTTAGCTTTACCATTAATAATAAAGGAAACTGTTGTAATAGAAACATTTGCTTTAATGGCAATATCTTTAATGGAGAGGGCTTTCATCGTACAGATTGATTAATTATGAACAAAGCCAAAACTAACCAAAAAAACGAGATTTAAGATACCACTCCATTTCTCCCATATTTATGATTTAGGCTTTTAAATAATTCAGTATAAGTTTTGCCGTTTTTGCCGATGCTCCTGGCGTTCCCATAAGGGAAAGCAATGCATCATAGTTGGTTAACATTTCAACTCGGCTTTTGCCATCTACAATTAAAGCCAACTCCGAATTTACTTTGTCCGTACTGCATTCTTCTTGAATAAGTTCGGTAACTATCTTTTTATTTACGATAAGGTTTACCAAAGAGATAAATTTTATTTTAACCAACATCCTGGCAATGGCAATTGAAATTGCACCGCCTTTGTAAACAACAACTTGAGGAACCTTAAACAATGCCGTTTCTAATGTAGCCGTACCTGATGCAACAATAGCAGCATGAGCATTATGGAGCAAATTGTAGGTGTTGTCAAATAAAAGCTTAACCTTTTTATCGCCAATAAATTGATAGTAATAGTTTTCGCTAAAGGTAGGTGCTGCAGCAATTGCAAATTCGCAGTCCGGATAATTATCTGTGATACTCAACATTACGGGCAATAATCGTTCTATTTCCTGCTTTCTGCTTCCGGGCAATAAAGCAATGATTTTACCTTCCCCAAAACGATTATTTTCCCTAAACTTAGAGTCGGGCTTGAATTGAGCAATTTCATCTAAAAGAGGATTACCTACATAATCAACCTTCATTCCCCATTCCTTGTAAAAATCGACTTCAAAGGGTAAAATGCAGAACATATGATCTACAACCTTCTTAATTTTAAGTACTCGCTTTTGATTCCATGCCCAAACTTTTGGCGAAATGTAGTAGCAAACCTTAATCCCGTTAGCTTTTGCAAATGCTGCAATTTTCAAATTAAAACCCGGAAAATCTATCAGAATGATTACATCGGGTTTCCAATCGATGATATCGTTTTTGCAGGCGTTTAAATTTTTATAAATGGTTTGGAGATTTAACAAAACTTCGGTGAAACCCATAAACGCCATATCGGCATAATGTTTTACCAACTGGCCACCCTCGGCTTGCATTTTATTGCCGCCAAAAAACCTAAAAACAGCACCGCTGTCTTCTGCCTTTATCGCCTTCATTAAATTTGCACCATGTAAATCGCCTGATGCTTCTCCTGCTACGAGGTAGTATTTCATAATTGATGGAAAATGTTTTAATGCTTTATGAATGATGGTAGATGGTGGATGGAAAATGGTAAATGGATGATGGTAGATGGATGATGGTGGATGGGAGATGGAAAATATCATGTTAGCTAGCGGTTACATCATCCATCTACCATTTTCCATCTTACATATTACTTCCATCTTACATATTACTTCCATCTTACATCCTCCATCTTACATATTACTTCCATCTTAAAAAACTTTATAATAGAAGAAGACAAAAGCGCATACAAATGTTGCCGCCAATATGCCTCTGCCAATATTTTCTTTATAATGTTTAAAAAAATACTGCATGCTATAGGCATTAATAGCAATGGCACCAATGTATAACAAATCGGCTTTTGCTAAGTGAAATACATGATTTATAATGTAAAAAACGATTATAGAAAGGATGGCCGGAAATACTAAACCTATCGCCAAGCCTATCCATACAGAATCTTTAAGTTTAATTATTTGATGAATCATTGCGTTTAATTAGCCTAGGTTTAAGCCATCAGGAGCGTTAATGTTTTTCTTATCCGCTCCTACTGATTTCTCTTCGTTAAAAGTCCACCCGTTTAAAATTGGAATGGCATGGTGTGCAGTTAAATCGAACTGAACCGGCACAACCGAGACGTAATTATGTTCTAGTGCCCAGACGTCCGTATCTTCTCCTTTATCGAAATTCTGAAAAACACCTGTTAACCAGTAATAAGGTCTTTTATATGGGTCAGTCCTTTCTTCAAATTCTTCTGCCCATTTCGCATTTGCCTGTCTGCAAATTTTAATACCTTTTATATTATTGCCTTTCGGGAAATTTACATTCAACAAAGTTGCTTCGGGCAAACCATGTTCTAAAACCTGTTCACAAATGGTTTTGATGTACTTTTTACAATGTGTAAAATCTGCATCTTGTGCAAAATCATCTAATGAAAATCCTACTGAAGGAATTTTTTCGATTGCTCCTTCTACAGCGGCAGACATTGTGCCTGAGTAAATCACATTGATGGAATTATTTAAACCATGATTAATCCCAGAGACACATAAATCGGGCTTTTTACCTTTAAATATTTTGTTTACAGCAATTTTAACACAATCTACAGGAGTTCCACTACACTTGTACATTTCTACACCAGGATACAAATCTACTTTATCAAAACGAATGGGTTTGCCGATTGTTATTGCATGCCCCATTCCACTTTGTGGGCTGTCAGGCGCAACTACAACCACATTACCTAATTCCTGCATAACTTCCATCAGGTTTTTAATTCCTGTTGCCGTTATACCATCATCATTAACCACCAAAATATTGGGTTTTGTATTTTGCTTCGTCATTCGGTAAAAATACAGATTATAAAAATTGTAGTTGTAATAAACTAAAATTTTATCTGTTAAAAATTGTCGCAGATTCGCATATAAGGAAAATATAATGTTTTATAAAAAATCTACTAATGTAGTGTCAAAAAGCGCTTTTAAACATGAATTAAAAATTATTTCATTCAATAACTTAAACCCTATATATTTGGGCAAATAACTTATTACTGGCGAATTGTATTTGTAAGTGTTCCCAACTCATTACAATTATATTTTCGTTGCCATAAACCAAACTCAAATAAATGAAATTTAAACTATTTACCCTGGCTTGCTTTCTATTAACTGGAACGTTTGTTAATGCACAAACTTACCAATGGAAAACAAGCAATTCTGGTGGTTACACTTACAAATATGTAACTAGCGACCCTTCTTCAACCCGTTTTTACACCTTGAAAAATGGCCTGACTGTAATTCTATCGCCAAATAACAAAGAGCCAAACATTCAATTTCGCATGAGTGTTAGAGCGGGTAGCAATACCGACCCAAAAAATGCGACAGGTTTAGCGCATTATTTAGAGCATCTTTTATTTAAAGGAACCGATAAATTCGGAACGGTAGATTGGGCAAAAGAAAAACCTTATCTCGATAAAATCGATGCACTTTATGAAAAGTACAACAAAACAACCGATGCAACCCAGCGTAAAGAAATTTACAAGGAAATAGATAAAACTTCTGGTGAAGCATCGAATTTTTCTATCGCTAACGAGTACGATAAAATGATGTCGGGTATTGGCGGTAATTCTTCAAATGCACATACCTGGTACGAAGAAACTGTTTATAACGAAGACTTTCCCTCAAACGCAACAGATAAATTTTTAGCCATTCAGGGTGAACGTTTCCGCAAACCTATTTTCCGCATTTTTCATACTGAACTAGAAGCCGTTTACGAAGAGAAAAATCGAGGTTTGGATAACGACCCAAATAAATTGGATGAAGCAATGATGGCATTGTTGTTTCCAACACACAACTACGGACAGCAAACCACCATCGGTACAATTGAGCATTTAAAAAACCCATCACTTGTAGAAATAAGAAATTATTACAACAAGTATTATGTGCCAAATAATATGGCAGCAATTTTCACAGGCGATTTTAATCCTGATGAAATGATAAAAAAGGTGGATAAAACCTTCAGTTACATGGTTTCAAAACCCGTAACACTTTACAATCCTGCTCCAGAAAAACCATTAACAAAAATTCAAAAAGTTGATGTTTATGGCCCAAGTGCAGAAATGGTAGAAATTTATTACCGTGGTTATGCAGAAAACACACCTAATAGCATAATGCTCAATTTAATTAAAAGCATTTTGTTTAATGGTAAAGCTGGCTTAATTGATATTAATTTGAACAAGCAGCAAAAAACGCAACGCTCAAGCGCAAGCTACCAACAAATGAAAGATTATGGTGTGTTTAATTTATCGGCACAACCTCGTCAAGGACAATCGTTAGAGCAGGTTTCTAAGTTATTATTAGAGCAGATAGACCTTTTAAAACAAGGAAAATTTGACGATGAACTTTTAAAAGCCATTGTAGCAAATCAAAAACTTAGTTTTTTACAGGCTTTTGATAGCAATAATAACAGAGCTGAAAATTTATCTAATGAGTTTATTTTAAACAGAGGAACCAAATGGGATAAAAGCCTAAGTGAAATTGAAGCAACAGCTAAAATAACGAAAACGCAAGTGGTAGCTTTCGCAAACACTTATTTTAAAGATGATTATGTAATTGGTTTTAAGCACAAAGGTGAAGACAAAAACATTGTAAAAGTAGAAAAACCAACCATTACACCAATTAATGCAAATGGAAGTTTAACTTCTCCTTTTGTAAGAAATGTTTTAGATGCGCCTACAAAACCAATGGCACCTAAATTTTTAGATTACAAAAAAGATATTACAACTGGTAAGGTTGGAATTGCTGATGTTTTAACAACCAAAAATACAGAAAATTCTATCTTCAGAATGACCTACAGATTTAACCACGGAGCAAACAATTACAAATTATTGCCTTACGCTGCTGGTTACTTGCCATTTTTAAGTACCGATAAATATACTGCAGAAGATATTAGCAAGGCATTTTACAATATTGCTTGTACTTATAGCCTAAACGTTGGTACAGAAGTAACAACAATTAATATAAGTGGCTTGCAAGAAAATTTTGATAAAGCAGTAAGCTTGGTTGAACATATTTTTGCTAATGTTAAACCTAACGAAAAAGCATTGGCTGATTTAAAAACAACAATTTTAAAAAGTAGAGAAAATAACAAATTAAACAAAGGTCAAATTATGGCTGGATTAACATCGTATGCACAATACGGAAGTGTTAACCCTTACAATAACGTTCTTTCTAACGAAGATGTTAAAAACATGAAAGCAGAAGATTTAATTTATCTTTTGAAAAACCTGAGTAATTACGAACATGTGATTACGTATTATGGTCCTAAAGATGTTTTAGCTTTTACTACTGAGCTTAAAAAAGAGCATTTATTGCCTTCAGAATTTACACCTGCAGCGCCTGCAAAGATTTACAGCTATACCGTTCAGGATACTAACAAAATATATTTTGCCAACTATGATATGGTTCAATCTGAAATTCGTTGGTTGAGAAACACAGGCTTATACAACAAAACAGACAGGGCAAATATTGAAGTGTTTAATAATTATTTTGGTGGTGGTATGGGTTCTATTGTTTTTCAAACCATTAGAGAATCTAAAGCATTGGCTTACTCCACTTATGCTACTTACCAATCTCCTGATAAAGCAGACAGACAATACAGCATGATTGCTTACGTTGGCAGCCAGGCTGATAAAATGACTGACGCAGTTAACGGAATGAATGAATTGTTAAATGTTTTACCACAAAGTGATAAATCTTTCGATGGTGCAAAAGCCAACGTTTTAACCTATTTAGAATCAAACAGAGTAACTAAAGATGGCATTTTCCAATACTATTTTGCGGATAAAAAATTAGGCTATGATTATGATTCGAGGATTGACTTATACAGTGCATTAAAGCCAATCACTTTTGCCGATATCAAAAATTTCCACGACCAAAAAGTGGCTAATAAACCATATACCTATTTAATTGTAGCATCTGATAAAAAAGTTAAATTAGAAGATATGCAAAAATTTGGTAATGTAACTACTTTAACGTTAGAGCAAATTTTTGGGTATTAAAAAATAGAATGTAGAAGGTAAGAAAACCTAAAATATTAAACTTATAGAGCAGCTTTCTTTAATAGAAAGCTGCTTTTTTTTACTCGAAACTTAATAAATTGAGTTCGATTCTTAAACTTAGTAAGTTTGCTATTTTATCGCCGTAATGCTTGTATGATACGTCTTGCTGAATTTATTTCAGCATCTTTCCTGCAAAAAAGACCCTGAAATAAATTCAGGGTGACGTAAACTAAAAAAGCAGCTTTAATAATGCTGATCTTTTTTTGCCCTTTGCTGTCTGCACCATGTATCCCCCTCTGGAGGGGGTAAGGGGGAGGATTTTATGTTAACTAGAGTTCGATTCTTAAACTTAATATTTTGCTGTTTTATCGCCGTAATGCTTGTATGATACGTCTTGCGGAATTTATTTCAGCATCTTTCCTGCATAAAAGACCCTGAAATAAATTCAGGGTGACGTTAACTAACCTAAAACTTAGTATTTATTCCTTTGATAATCAACTACTATTCCGTTTGCGAACATATTTCTACCGCTAGTGGTTATTTTACTGCTTGATGGGGTTTCAACAATCAGCACAGAATTTCTGTTTCCAACCATTATTTTGGTTGTGGCAGAAACATTTTTAGCAATAAATTTTTGTGCAATCGCGTCGTATAAATCTACTTTTTTATTGCCTTTAATGTTATAGATGATGCTTTTGTTCTCCTGATAAGGATTGTAGATTAAATATGTTGGATAAGCTTTGCTTCGATAGAAATCAGTTGCGAGAACATCTAATTTTAAGATTCCATCTACATTAGTTTTTGCCACAATTGAGCCGAAAATACCTACATGTCCGCTTCCATAAACACTAAATTGTGAGACTGCAGGATTTTTCCCGGGCACCCATTTTGGTCCATCGCCTTGTGCCACCGGACTAATTTTATCTGTATAAAGCGTATCAAAGGTTGAAGATTTCGCAAAACCTTCGTAAGCTATAACACCTTTGGTAACCGCAGCAAATTGAGGAATTGTTTGTCTGTTCGCTGGCATGTACTGAGGGTAAAAAAAACGAGAAGCATTTACGGCATTTAACATCCATTTACCAATTGCATTTGCATAAGCAGGTTTGTAACGCACTATTGGTACTAAAGGCCAGGCTGCATCAAAAGTATTCATTAAAAAACCATAACCACCATGATCAACCGTGCTGCCAACCACACCAGAAATATCATACCCATTCCACTTGCCTGTTAAAACGCCCCAACCCTCACGACAAACGGCAGTGCCATCGAAAGTCCAGCCCAAGAGTTTTTCAACATCAAAATTGGTTCCTTGTTCTACATTCATTCTTGCAGCCAGATAAGCTCCAAAAGGCATTAATAATTCGTAAGTTGGGTTTATTTTATTTGCTTCTAAAGCAGTCATAGCACTAATTGCACCTTTGAGGTAACGCTTATCTCCAAATTTTTTATAAGCGGCATACAAAACCCAGGCATGGCCAGCAGCTGCATCTTGTTGTGCACAAATCAGATTTTTCATCGGTTTCATTTGTGCATAATCAAAATACGAATAATTGTAATTGCCATTCAAAATAGAATCTGCTTTGTAGAACTTGTCGGCAATGCTTTTGGCAATCCAATCGAAATCTTTTTCGTTAGGATATTTTTCGCAAATGGCATAAAATAGAAGATTGGGATAAACATCATACCACCAATCTCTGCCATAACCTCCACCCAAAAGCGCAACTTCTGGTGCGGTATTATTCATCATGATATTCCATTTGGTATCGCTATTGAAATAATTTTTAAGCATGGCAACATAGTTCATATTGCCTTGTTTGCTTTTATCAATTCCGATTAAAGTTGCACCTAAAACTGAACCCATGTTTGCTAAAGCTTCATGAAACATGCCTTTGTTATGCTGCGCTCCTTGCCGAACGTCGCCAACAGCGGTATAGATTCCCATTACAGGCTGAGCGAAATTTTTATTCGTGCTATCCATCCAAACCATTGGCCAATAATCGCCCTTTGCTTTAAAGTTGTAAATAGTTTTATCAAAATTTTGCGCCATTAATTTCCAATCTATAATTTTTAATGGCTGGGGTAAATTAGCCATTTCATCTACCCTTGCTAGCTTAAGTTGTTTAACCTGAGCTTTAACAAAACCACAACCAAAAATAAATATGGTTGTAAAAATTATTTTTGAAGTAAATCTCATAACATCTGAATTTATTTTATTTTGTTAGCAAAGCTTATTCTAACATTTGGTCTGGATAGTCTAAAATTTGAAATACTTATTCGGTAATGTTATAAATTAATTTGGATAATATTTCCTGAATAGAGAATTGAGCGCCACAAACAAATTCATCTGATGCACCGTAATAAATTGTTAGTTCATCCCCATTAATAATATGTCCGTTGGTAAAAACAACCTGACCAAAAAAACCATTTAATTCGTAATCTTCCGTTGGTTTCATAATAGGTTCATCTGTTTGGGCTAAAACTTTTGACGGGTTATATAAATCCATAAGAAAGGTGCCTAAACAATATTGGTTCTCGGCATTGGCACCATGGTAAATTTCAAGCCAGCCTTTATCGGTTTTAATTGGCGCTGCACCAGCACCAACACGTTCACTATCCCATTTATTTTTTCGTGTTTTAAGAATACATTTATGATTTCCCCAGTGAATACCATCGAGAGATTCGCCAAGCCAAATGTAGTTGCCGCCTAAACCGACGCTACTTGGTCGATGAAGCGCATAAAACTTTCCACTTATTTTTTCTTCAAAAATTGCACAATCTTTATTATGCGGCGGAATAATCATACCATGTTTTTCAAAAGATTTCCAATTTTTAGTTGTTCGCATGCCGACACCTACACCATGTTCTGAAACTGCCGTAAACGTTAGGTAATAAGTTTTTTCAATTAAAGCAACCCGGCAATCCTCAATGCCAAATGTTTCATCAGATCCTTCACCTTGTAACAAAGGATAATCTGAGGGTTCATAAAAATTTAGGCCATCTTCACTACAAAATAACCTTAAATGAGAAAGTGTTGTTAAATAATCTACACCTTTATAATTAATTACACGAGGATCGCTGGCTATCAGATTTGGATCACTTTCCTTTATTTCGATAATTTCAATTCCATTATCTTTCAAAATTGGAAAAGAAATTACGCCGTCTTTTTGCTGAGGTCTTTCTGCTACACGGATAAGCAACCAGATTTTATTCTCAAATCTAAACACTCCCGGATTCAAAAGACAGGCAATTTCTAAACCTTCATAACTAGGCACTAAATCTTTTGGCGATAGAATTGGGTTTTGTGTAAATCTTTGAGCGATATCTGCCATAATAAATTGTTATTAAACAAAACAGGCAACCGTAATTGATTGCCTGTTTTTATTACACTTTATAAATTTATTTATAATGAATTAATCCATTTCACTAATTCATCTCTTCCTTTGCCTGTTTTCTGCTGCAATTTTCCCAATAACTCATCATCCTGACCTTCTTCATGTTTTAAATCATCGTCAGTTAATTCAGCATAGGCTTGTTTTACCTTGCCTTTTATCTCATTCCATTTGCCTTTTAATTCTAACTTATCCATGTTGCTATCGTTTTATATGTTTTACTATTTGTTTTTGTTATTAATCAACAAATAATAATTACACATTGTTTCAAATACAATAAAATTCTTTCGATCATCAAAAAATAATATCCATCATTATTTTTTAGCTATTATTTGTGTTACATTTAAATATCATTCCTATTTAAAGTAAAACATTATTAACTAAAACCTAAAATTTGATGAAAAAACTACTATTAAGTTTCTTTTTATCTTTTTGTGTAATTTCTTTTGTCTTTGCTCAAGACAAAGTGATTAGCGGAAAGATAACCACACCAATTGCTGAACCAATTCCCGGTGCCAGTATCTCAGTAAAAGGGTCGCCAGCAATTGGCACACAAACAGACGCATCAGGAGTTTACAAACTATCTGTTCCTGCTAACACAAAAATACTCGTTATTAGTTTTATTGGCTATAAAAGTAAAGAAGTTGCAGTAAGTGGCTCAACGATTAATGCAAGCCTAGAAGAAGAAAATACAACCTTAACTGATGTTGTTGTGGTTGGTTATGGTACGCAATCGAAGCGTGATTTAAAAGGATCTCAGTCTTCAGTAAGTGCAAAAGATTTAGAAAATCTTCCTGTAACTTCATTTGAGCAAGCTTTGCAAGGTAAGGCAGCAGGTGTTTTAATATCTGCTCAAAATGGTAAACTTGGTCAAGGTATTACAGTAAGAGTTAGGGGTGCTGCATCCGTAACTGCGGGTAGCGAACCACTTTATATTGTTGACGGCATTCCTATAACTTCAGGAGATTTGTCAAGCACATCTGCACCAACGAGCGCATTAGCAGACATCAACACAAACGATATTGAATCTATCGAGGTATTAAAAGATGCTTCTGCATCAGCTATTTACGGGGCAAGGGCATCAAATGGTGTGGTTTTAATAACCACAAAGCAAGGTAAAGTTGGTAAAACAACCATTAATTTTAGTGCTTTAGGTGGTATTAGTACTCCATCAAACCATAGAGAATTTTTAGATGCACAGCAGTATGTTCAAATTCTACGTAGAGCTGGTGATGGTGCTGCAAATCAAGATTTTTTAAACGGCGATTACGCAACTTTAGCAGCAGCTAAAGCAGCATATTCGGCTAGCGTAGAAAGCAGATTGACTCGCTATTCGGCGGGTAATACCGATTATCAAACTTATAAAATAAACTCAAACTGGGAAGCTGCATCTTTTCAAAATAATCCAGTTACACAGCAATACGATTTAAATTTAACCGGCGGTAACGAAAAAACAAAATTCTATATTGGTGGTCAAGCTTTAGATCAACAAGGTATTATTGTTGGAAACAGTTACAAACGTTATAGCGGTAGATTAAATTTAACCAATAAGGTTACAGACTTTATTGAGGTCGGTGTAAACTTAAATTTCTCGAATAGCATAAACAATAGATTATCGAATGATAACGCTTTTTCTAGTCCGTTACAATCAGTTGCTTTATCTCCAATTACACCATTCATCGATCCTCGTTCTGGCTTAATTAGTGGAACTTTACCAGGAGCTGCATCTAACTACCCTGTTTACTACAATCCCTTTATTGGCATTGATAATTCATCTTACAAAGCAACTGTTTACCGTACAATTGGTAAAGCCTTTGCAAATGTTAATTTAGCTAAAGGATTAAAATTCAGCACCGAATTTTCTATTGATAACTTAAATCAAAATGAAGAGGCCTATTATGGTGCTTTAACGTTTAGAAATACAGGAACATCAAATGGCGATGGTTTAAATATTTCGACTTTTGTTATTAATACCAACACCAATAACTTCTTTAGTTATAACACAAATATTGGCGATAAAGGTAAATTTGATGCCATTTTAGGAACAAGTTATCAGAAATCGACAACAAAATATAGTACTATAGAGGGCCAGGATTTCCCAAGTGATTCTTACATTAAATTAGGAAGTGCGGCTACTAAAGTTACTGCAACGAGTAATGAAAGTGCATTTAGCTTCTTATCTTATTTCTTTAGAGCGAATTATAAATATAACGATCGGTATTTAGTTGGTTTTAGTGTTAGAGCAGATGGTTCATCACGTTTCGGTGCAAACAATAAATATGGTTACTTTCCTGCAGGTTCATTAGCTTGGATTGCATCAGAAGAAGATTTCTTAAAAACGAGCGAAACCATCAGCTTATTAAAAGTGAGAGCAAGTTATGGTTTAACTGGTAATGCACAAATTGGTAATTATTCTGCTCGCGGTTTATTTAGTGGAACAGGTGCTTATGGAGGTTCTGCAGGACAAATCCCCTCTCAAATTGCTAATCCTGACTTAACCTGGGAAAAAACAACTCAACTAGATCTTGGTTTAGACTTCGGTATTCTTAAAAACAGAATTACGGGCACGTTTGATTACTATCAGAAAAAAACTACTGAATTATTATTAAATGTTCCAATTCCTCAAACAACTGGTTTCTCTATTAAAACCCAAAACTTAGGTAAACTAACAAATACAGGTTATGAATTAGGCATAAATACGGAGAATTTTGTTGGCGCATTTAAGTGGTCAACCGCTTTAACTGCATCGATAAATAATAATAAAATAACCGATTTAGGTGGACAGGTTTTAAATACAAACGAGATCAATGCCGCAATAGCTGGTCAACCAATTGGTGTGTTTTATTTACCAGAATATGCGGGCGTAAATCCTGCGAATGGTGATGCAATATATTACTTAAACACGGTTGACGCTAATGGTAATGTAAATCGGACTACAACAAACGACATTAACCAAGCACAAAGAATTTTTGCAGGCAATCCAAATCCTAAATATATCTTCGGTATAAACAACTCTTTCACTTACAAAAACTTTGATTTGAGTGTGTTTTTGCAAGGTGTAAGTGGAAACAAAATTTTTAATGCTGGCGGGCAATATATGAGCGCAAGTGCATCAAATGGTTATGATAACCAAACTGCCGACCAAATGGCTTATTGGGATAAACCAGGCGATATCACTTTGGTTCCAGAACCACGTTTGTTTTATGCTAACGGAGTTGGAAACTCTACAAGATATTTGTCTGACGGTAAATACATTCGCTTAAAAACTTTAACATTAGGTTATACATTCACTCCTGAGGTTTTAAGCAAAATTAAATTAAGCAAACTGAGGATCTTTGCTACAGCGCAAAACTTAGCAACAATTACAGGTTACAAAGGCTGGGATCCAGAAGTAAACGCCGATTATCAATCTACAAATATTAATCAAGGTGTAGATTTCTATTCAGCTCCACAACCAAGAGTAATATCATTCGGTATAAACATTGGCCTATAATTTCAAAAAGAGAATCATTATGAAAAAGACATATATATATAAATTAATATTTGCATCAATGCTTTTATCTGCAGCATCTTCTTGCAAAAAGGCCTTAGAAATTAACCCTGTAGATACTATCGAACAAAGCCAGGCTTTACTTACCTCTAAAGATGTTGAAGTTGCTTTGGTGGGAAGTTACTCTGCTTTTGGAAGTAGAAACTTTTACGGAGGTCGACCGTTTTTAATGGCCGATTTTTTAGCCAATACTAACGCAATTGAATGGTATGGTACTTATGAAGAGCTTACTCAAACCATCAATAAATCACTTTTAAAAACAAACACATTTGTTGATAATGTTTGGGCCGATGGTTATACAGCTATTAACGATGCTAATAATGTAATTGCAGCTATTGCTAAAGTTGATGCGGCTAAAAAGAACAAAGTAGAAGGTGAAGCCAAATTTATAAGAGGCGCTTCTTACTTTGAATTGGTTAGGCTATTTAGTAAGGCTTATAATGATGGGAGCCCAGCAACAAACTTAGGTGTGCCTATTGTTTTAACACCAACAACTGCTATAACTGATGCAAGCTATGTTAGCAGAGCAACTGTAGCAGCAGTTTATACGCAAGCAATTACTGATTTAACTGATGCAGAAGCTAAATTACCTGCAACAAATGGGTTTTTCGCAACAAAATCATCGGCAGCAGGTATGCTTGCAAGATTATATTTACAAATGGGAAATTATGCGGCAGCAGCAGCAGCAGCAAATAGAGTAATTACCTCGAATAATTATTCTTTAAATGCTGCCTTTATTGATGCCTTTCCGGCAATGGGTTCAACGCCCGGTGTCAATTCATCTGAAGATATTTTCGCTATGCAGGTTACAACTTTAACAGGTTTTAATGGCTTTAATGAATTTTATGGTTCATCAACCTATGGAGGTAGAGGCGATGCGGTAATTTCTCAAGCTTGGATTACCAGCACTTATGCAGCTAACGATGATAGAATAAATGCTTTTTATGATGATGGCGATATGTTCACATCAAAGTATGCAAATGTATATGGAAATGTTCCTGTAATGAGGTTATCAGAAATGTATTTGATTAGAGCTGAGGCTAATGTTCGTTTAGCACCCGCTGCTCCGGTTGGAGGCAGAACGCCTTTACAGGATTTAGCTGTTGTAAGAAGCAGAGCTGGTTTAACAACAACAACTGCAACCTTAGCAGATATTTTAAACGAGAGAAAACTAGAACTTGCTTTCGAAGGTTTTGCTTTACACGATGCAAAAAGAACGCAAACTAATATTGGTTCTATCGCATGGAATGCAAACAACTTAGTATTTCCAATTCCTCAAAGAGAGATGGATGCAAACAAAAACTTAGTACAAAACGCAGGTTATTAAAAAACCAATTAAATCAAAAAAAATGCCTCCCAAAATCTGGGAAGCATTTTTTGTTTAACCTAATTAAAAATTATTGCTTTTTCGCCGCCTCAATAATTTCATCAACTACCGCCGGATCAAGCAAGGTTGATGTATCGCCTAAATTCCCTGTATCACCTTCGGCAATTTTCCTCAAAATCCGCCGCATAATTTTCCCTGAACGTGTTTTTGGTAAACCTGAAACAAATAATATTTTATCAGGCTTAGCAATTGCGCCAATAACGCGAGTTACAGTTTGTAAAATATCTTTTTTAGTTAATTCGGCTTCACCATGCATTTCCGGATTGATAACAAAAGCGTAAATTCCTTGACCTTTAACATCATGCGGGTAACCCACAACTGCACTTTCAACTACTCCGGCATGCATGTTTATTGCATTTTCAACTTCAGCTGTACCAATTCTATGGCCCGAAACGTTAAGAACGTCATCCACGCGGCCTGTAATTCTATAATAGCCATCTTCATCACGCAGGCAACCATCACCCGTAAAATATAAGTTTTCGTAAGTAGAAAAATAAGTTTGCTTACATCGTTCATGGTCGCCGTAGGTTGTACGTAACATACCAGGCCAGGGGAATTTTATACAAAGATTTCCGCTTATGCCGTTGCCTTCGATTTCTTTGCCATGTTCATCAACCAGAATTGGTTGAATACCAGGTAATGGTAAAGTGGCAAAACCCGGTTTTGTTGGCGTTACCGTTGCAATTGGAGAAATCATGATGCCGCCAGTTTCCGTTTGCCACCAGGTATCAACGAGAGGTGCCTTACCATGTCCAATTTTTTCATCAAACCAATGCCATGCCTCTTCATTAATTGGCTCTCCTACCGAGCCTAATACACGAATAGAGCTTAAATCTTTTCCGATTAGCGGTTCTTCTCCAAAACTCATCAGCGACCGAATGGCCGTTGGAGCAGTATACAACGTATTTACCTTGTGTTTTTCTATAATATCCCAGAAACGCGATGGATTTGGATAAGTTGGAATTCCTTCGAACAAAACTGAAGTTGCTCCCTGCGAAAGTGGCCCGTAAACGATGTATGAATGTCCTGTAATCCAGCCAATATCAGCTGTACAAAAATAAACTTCACCAGGTTTGTAATTAAAAACATTGGTAAAAGTATAACCTGCATAAACCATATAACCGCCACAAGTATGCACAACGCCTTTTGGTTTTCCAGTTGAGCCTGATGTGTAAAGAATAAATAACATATCTTCCGCATCCATTTCTTCCGCTTCGCAGATATCGTTAACATGTTTCACTTCATCTTCCCACCAAACATCTCTGCCTTTTAACATCGAAACCGGTGTACGAACATGTGTTAAAACAATACATTTTTCTACAGTTGGGCAACCAATTAATGCATCATCAATTACCTCTTTTAAAGGAATTTGTTTATTTCCACGATAAGCGCCATCAGCGGTAATTACTAATTTACATTGTGAATCATTAATTCTATCGGCGATTGATTTTGCAGAAAAACCACCAAAAATAACCGAGTGTACCGCACCAATTCTTGCGCAAGCTAAAACCGCAATTGCCAATTCAGGCACCATTGGCATATAAATGCAAATGCGGTCGCCCTTCTTAGCTCCGTTTCTTTTTAAAACATTTGCAAAACGACAAACACGTTCATGAAGCATTTTATAAGTATAAGTAACAGACTCTTCTTCAGTATTATTTGGCTCCCAAATAATAGAGGGCTTATCTCCATTAGCCGCCAAATGTCTATCCAGGCAATTTTCTGTTATATTCAATTTTGCGCCTTCAAACCATTTAATTTCTGGGTCTTTGAAATTCCATGATAATACTTTATACCAAGGTTTACGCCATTGGAAATTTTGTGCAACCTCTCCCCAAAACTGTTCAGGATTTTCTACACTTTTTTTATAATCTTCTTCGTACTGCTTAAAAGATGTGATTTGCATTTGCTCGATGATTTTTTTATTTAGTACCGGCTAATTTAAATAAATATTAATACTTGAAATGATGAAATCGTATCAAAATATATACTTAATAACCATTTTAAAAATATATTAAAATATTTGGCTACACTATTGCCGTTTACAATTATTATTCAGATATTTGCACACTCTTAAAAAAATTAAGCGGACGATATTAACAACTATATTTACAAGTCATGTCAAGAGTTTGTGATTTAACAGGAAAAAAAGCAATGGTAGGTAACAACGTTTCTCACTCAAACGTTAAAACCAAACGCAAATTTTACCCAAACCTACAACTTCAGAAATTTTATATTCCTGAAGAAAACCGTTGGATTACGTTGAAAGTTTCTACTTCAGCGATAAAAACCATCAATAAAGTAGGCATTAGCGAAGCGATTAACCGTTTCGTAAAAAAAGGATTTTTGTAAAAAACATTAACTGTTGAGATTAACAGTTTTCAATTTATATTAAAATGGCAAAAAAAGGTAACAGAGTTCAGGTTATTTTAGAATGTACTGAACATAAAGAAAGTGGCATGCCCGGTATGTCTAGATATATTTCTACCAAAAACCGTAAAAACACTACAGAAAGATTAGAATTGAAAAAATTCAATCCGGTATTGAGAAAAGTAACCGTACACAAAGAGATAAAATAATTGAATGATAGATTGATTGAATGATTGAATTTCATACTCACTCATTCTAACATCCACTAATTCAATCATAAAAATTTTTAGAAAACATGGCAAAGAAAGTAGTTGCAACCCTTAAAACAGGTACAGGTAAAGAATATTCGAAAGTAATTACAATGGTTAAGTCACCAAAAACTGGTGCTTATTCATTCAAAGAACTTATCGTACATAACGACCACGTAAAAGATGCTATCGCATCTAAATAAGGTTAATATTTTTAATTAAAATATTAAAGGCCGTTCCGTATTTATCGGGAGGGCTTTTTTTGTTATATAAAATTATGCCTTAGAAATATTTGGTTACCTTTATGTCAATAGCACAAAACCTGCACTCTACCTACCCAATTCTTAGAAAAATATAAACACTAATGGGCTTATTCGATTTTTTCAAAAAAAAAGAAAATGCACCTGAAGCTCTGGAAGCTTTGGATAAAGGTTTGGAAAAAACCAAAGATGGTTTCTTTAATAAAATAACAAAAGCAGTTGCAGGAAAATCTTCTGTTGATGATGAAGTGTTAGATAATTTAGAGGAAGTACTCGTAACATCCGATGTTGGCGTAAGTACTACATTAAAAATTATCAAACGTATTGAAGAAAGGGTATCAAAAGATAAATACTTAAATACATCCGAACTAAATTTTCTTCTTCGTGATGAAATTCAACTCCTTTTATCAGAAAACAACAGCAACGATTTTCGCCAGTTTGAATATGGCGACCACAAGCCTTATGTGATAATGGTTGTTGGCGTAAATGGCGTAGGTAAAACTACAACAATTGGTAAACTTGCCCACAAACTAAAAGAAGCAAACCTTAAAGTTGTTTTAGGTGCTGCTGATACATTTCGTGCCGCTGCTGTTGACCAACTAAAACTATGGGGCGAGCGTGTTGGCGTTCGTGTTGTGGCTCAACCGATGGGTTCCGACCCTGCCTCAGTTGCTTTTGATACCTTACAATCTGCAGTGGCCAGCGGCGAGGATGTGGCAATTATTGATACGGCGGGTCGTTTACACAACAAAGTTGGCTTAATGAACGAACTTGGTAAAATCAAACAAGTTATGCAAAAGGTTGTTCCGAATGCACCTCATGAAATTTTATTGGTACTCGATGCATCTACCGGGCAAAACGCATTTGAGCAGTGTAAACAATTTACAGAGGCAACTGATGTAAATGCCCTAGCCATTACAAAATTAGATGGCACAGCTAAAGGTGGCGTGGTTATAGGTATTTCAGATCAATTTAAAATTCCTGTAAAGTATATTGGCGTTGGCGAGAAAATAGGTGATTTACAGCTTTTTGATAAGAAAGAGTTTGTGAATAGTTTGTTTAAGTAGAGATTTTTATAATTTTTAGCACTTCGTGTGTGATTTCAATGATTGGAAGATTTCACTGATTTTTAGTAATTTCAGGAATGGAAGTTTACGAAAATCGTGAGTTAACGCAAATTATTATAGGTTTCTGCTATAAAATTCACACCCAAATCGGACCAGGTTTTCCTGAGAAGATATATGCTAATGCTTTAAAAATCAAACTCCATAAAGCCAATTTAGAATTTTGTATTGAAAAAGAATTTGCAGTTGAATTCGAAAATCAAATAATTGGAAAATTTCGCTGTGATTTAGTTGTAGAAAATAAAGTAATAGTTGAATTAAAAGCAGTAGCAGGTTTCCAACCTAAGTTATTCAAAAGTCAAGTTATTTCTTATTTAAAAGCAAGCAATATTAAAACAGGATTATTAATTAACTTTGGAAACTCAAGCTGTGAAATAAACAGATTTGTAGTATAGGACCGAATTCTGTCTTATCCTAAATCTGTGCAATCCTACATCAGTGTAATCAAACCGAAGGAAAATTGACCCTGTGCTATCAACGATATGAATACCAAAATAATAAAAAGTAAGCCATTAATTAAGCAACCTAAAATCAATGTGATTACGTTAGGTTGTTCAAAAAATATATATGATTCGGAAGTTTTAATGGGACAGCTTCGTGGTAATAACTTAAATGTTGTACACGAATCTGATAAAATGGGTAAAGATGATATCGTTGTAATTAACACCTGCGGCTTCATCGATAATGCTAAACAAGAATCTATCGATACTATCCTGCAATTCAGCGACTTAAAAGCAGCTGGAAAAATTGGAAAGGTTGTGGTTACAGGTTGTTTATCCGAACGGTACAAACCAGAGTTAGAATCAGAAATTACAAACGTTGATGCATTTTTTGGCACAAATGATTTACAAAATATTTTACATGAATTAGGTGCGAATTACAAACACGAGCTTATTGGCGAGCGTTTACTAACAACACCATCTCATTTTGCTTATTTCAAAATTGCAGAAGGCTGTAATCGTCCTTGTTCTTTTTGTGCTATACCACTTATGCGTGGTAAACACTTAAGCAAGCCAATGGAAGAATTGATTAACGAAGCTAAAATTCTCGCTAAAAACGGCACTAAAGAACTCATTCTTATTGCGCAAGATTTAACTTATTATGGCTTAGATTTATACGGTGTTCGTAAATTAGATGAGTTGATGCGCCGTTTATCTGATGTTCCTGGAATTGAATGGATTCGTTTACAATATGCTTACCCTTCGGGTTTCCCAATGGAAATTTTGGATGCCATGAACGAGAGAGATAATATTTGCAAGTATTTGGATATGCCACTGCAGCACATTACCGACAACATGTTGAAGTCAATGCGTAGAGGTACAACCAAACAAAAAACGATCGATTTAGTGAATCAAATTAGAGATAAGGTTCCAAATATTGCTATGCGTACTACGTTGATATGTGGCTATCCTGGTGAAACTGAATATGATTTTCAGGAGATGAAAGATTGGGTTGCTGAAACAAAATTTGATAGATTAGGGTGTTTCACTTATTCTCATGAAGAAAAAACGCATGCACACACCTTAATTGATGATATTCCGGATGAAGTAAAACAACAACGCGTTGATGATATTATGGAAATTCAACAGGGTATATCTTTCGATATTAATCAGGAAAAAGTTGGTAAAACCTTTAAAGTTTTGGTCGATAAAAAAGAAGGAGAATTTTTCATCGGCCGAACAGAATTTGATTCACCTGAAGTTGATAATGAGGTGCTTATCAACGCCTATACCGGCTACGCTGCTAACGGAAGTTTCGTTAATGTTAAAATAGATAGAGCTGAAGATTTCGATTTATACGGTCAAATTGTATAAATACAAAAAAAGCATGATTGAATATTCAATCATGCTTTTCTATTAAATTTAACTTTTAATTACTTCTTTTCAACTCTGGTTTTAATTTGACTTGGTTTTAACCAAATTTTTGCTCCTTTAGAGTTTACGTAATATTTTTCGTTTTTTGAGTTGATGTACACATCAGAGCCATCTGGTGCCATTTTACCTTTCCAGGTTTTATCAGCTACTTTCGAACCACCTTTAACGGCAACTTCAGCAGTTTTATTACCAACAGATTTAGCACCTTTACCAATTGCTTTACCAGTTTTATCTAAAGTTTTACCAACCTCAGTTTTCTTTTCTTGTGCGTTTACATTAAGGGTTAAACCACCAATTAATGCGATTGATAACAATCCTATTGCAAATTTCTTTTTCATGACAGTTATATTTTATTTGAATGAATAACGTTTAGGATTAGATTTTGTTTCAGCATGAAACAGTTTTAAAGTTTACTAAAATTAAAAATTCAATAGCTTCTAATTTTAAATAAATCTACTGGTTTTTTAGGTATTAATTTATTAACGCTGTAAGAAATATACGACTGGGGATTCAAAATTAATTTAGCTTCTCTGCAAGTAATTTCATCTCAATATGAGGCGACCTACCTTCATATAAAATGTTATGAACCGCTTTACAAATAGGCATTTCCACATTGTGCTCGTTATTTTTAATATGCATGCATTTTGCGGCGTAATATCCTTCAGCTACCATATTCATTTCCAACTGAGCGGATTTTACGGTATAGCCCTTCCCTACCATATTGCCAAAAGTTCGGTTTCTACTAAATTGCGAATAAGCTGTTACCAACAAATCGCCTAAATAAGCAGACTCCATAATATCACGGTTTATTGGATGAACAGCATCTACAAACCGCTTAATTTCTCGGATAGCATTACTAATTAAAACGGCCTGAAAATTATCGCCATAACCAATTCCATGACAAATTCCACTGGCTACTGCATAAATATTTTTCAGTACCGCTGCATATTCTGTTCCAAAAATATCATCAGAAACATTAGTTTTAATATACCTGGTATTTAAAAAAGAGGCGAAGTTTGATGCCTTTTTTAAATCTGTACAAGCGATGGTTAAGTATGAAAGTTTTTCGAATGCAACTTCTTCTGCGTGACAAGGACCGCTTACCACAAGAATATCGTGATAAGGGATACCATATATTTCATGCAGAAATTCGCCGATTATTAAATTATCTTCAGGAACAATTCCTTTAATTGCAGAGACTATTTTTTTACCCTTTAAATCTTCGGCAGTGATACTTGAAAGCGTATCTTTTATAAATGCAGCAGGCACATTCAAAATAACATAATCTGCTTCTTCTATAATGCTATGTATGTTTGATGAGATATTATCTGGTAATAATTTAATCTCAACAGAACTTATATAATGTGGATTATGTTTAAACTTTTTGATGTGGTCGATTGCTTCGGTATTGCGCATCCACCAATAAATTTCTTTTTCCGTTAAATTATCGGATAGCATTTTTACAATGGCAGTTGCCCAGCTTCCGCCACCAATCATTGCTATTTTAGGTATCATGATTAAAAAGGTTTTAAGGTAAAACTGTAAGCTAAATGGTAAAAGGTGTAAGGCTTATGGCTTAGACTATTTGCCTCAAACCTTAAATCTTACACCCCAAACCTTATATTATACCTTACACATTGCAAGATAGTATTTCTTGCGATTAATTATACCTTACTTTTTGGCGTCTTTGCTAAACAATTGGTCTTTAGTGGTTTTCTCTACCACCATTCCATCTTTTAACTTGTTTTGAATAGCAGAATATGGTCCTGTAACGATCTCCTGACCAGCCTTGATGCCTGATTTTACGATTATAAATTGATCATTTTGAATTCCTGTACTTACTTCACTTTGCTTAACTTTTTTGGTTGCAGCATCGTAAACATAAACAAACTGCTTAACAGTTTTATCTGCCAGTTTTGATTTTTGCTTGTCGCCATTTTCCTGATTATTTGCAGTTGCAGAAGCATCGACAGATTTATTTTTACTATCGGTAAAAACGGCCTGAATTGGAACGGATAATCCTTTTAAAGACTCACTTTCAATATCAACTGTTGCAGACATGCCCGGACGGAAAATTGATTGTTGTTTACCAGATAACTCTTCAGTAATTCTGATTTTTACCGAGAAGTTTGTTACCTGATCTACAGAAGTAGAAGTTGTGGTTCCTACGGCTGTTGATGAACTTGCAATTTCAGTAACTGAACCTCTAAATTTTTTATCAGAAAATGCATCAACTTCAATTGAAGCTTTATCGCCAACTTTAACTCGTGTAATATCGTTTTCATTAACATCTACATTCACTTCCATTGATGATAAATTCGAAATACGCATAATCTCAGTTCCGGCCATTTGTGAAGTACCTAAAATACGATCGCCAAGTTCTATTGATAATTTTGAAACCACACCATCTACAGGAGCGTAAATTGTAGTTTTAGCTAAGTTTGCACCCGCTTCTTTTACATTTGCACCTGTTTGCTGCAGTGTAAATTTAGCTCCGGTAACATTTTCTTTAGCACTTGCTAAATTTGCTTTTGCTGTTAAATAAGCAGCTTTGGCAGCATCGAATTCGGATGCTGAAATTACCTTTTTGTTGAATAATTCAACATTACGTTTGTAAGTAGCTTCTGAATTGACAAAATTTGCCTGGTTTTGAATTAATTGTTGTTGAGCTGCAGCAACACTTGCTTTTTGAGCATTGAATGAAGCAACTGTTCTTTCATAACCCGATTGCAATACATCTGGTCTAACTTTACAAAGTAATTGTCCGGCTTTAACAATATCTCCTTCTTTAACTTTAAGTTCAACCACTTCGCCCGATACTTCAGAACTTAATTTTACTTCTGTTTCAGGTTGTATTTTACCACTAGCCGTTACGGTTTCAACAACGGTTCTATCAGATGCTTTTTCTGTAGTTACTTTTTCGGTTTTATCGCCGCCAATAACACCGGCAAGTCTTAATCCGATTAGAACAACCAGGATAACACCAATGGTAATTAAAATGTGCTTTAGTTTCATAATTGTTTAATGTATTGTACGATTGGTTAATTGTTAAATTGTTTTTCTTCGGGATGATTACACTGGTAAAATGATTTTACAGATGTTATTCCTTGGTCTTTTGGCTTAAAAAGTAATCTGTTTACCTAAATAATAGTCAATAACTTTGGCCCTGAATAATAAGTCGTATTTAGCTTGTATAAAATCAATTTCAGCTTTGTTTCTATTGGTTTGTGCTGTACTAAAATCCAATGAGTTAACTAAACCAACATTATAACGTTGTTCAACAACGTAAAATGCATCTTTTTGAGCATTAAAAGCATTTTGTGTTGAGCCGTAACGACTTTGAGCTGCTTTTAAATCTGTTGCTGCCTGAAAAATAACTTTATTTAAATTATTTTTGGCAAGCTGCTCGCTAGTTAATGTATTGTTATATGTAATTTTCGCTCTACGAACGTTCGAACGTGCAGTAAATCCGTTGAAAATTGGAATTTGCAAACTCATTCCAATGCTTTGACCTAAACGCTGATTAATCTGATCTGCAAATGATGATTGAGGAAATGCGCCAGCATAGTTAAACTGATAAGAATAAGAGGTATTAATTCCGGCACCTAAACTTAACGATGGAGCATAAGCACCTTTTGCAACAGCTATAGCTTGTTTAGCAGCAAGCGATCTTAGGTTCGCCAGTTTTATATCAGGAAATATATTTAATGCATTATTATAAATTTCTTCAGTACCTGCTGTTGTAGTTACAGCCTTTAAATTATCAATTAAAGGTGCCTGAACAACAAATTTTTGACTTGGCTGCATTTCCATAAGCTGACCCAAAGTTAGGTAAGAAATTGAAAGTGCATTTTGGGCATTTGTTAAGTTAAGTTCAGCGGTTGCAACCTGCGATTTTGCCTGAGAAACATCGGCTAAGGTTTTATTACCTGCATCAAGTAAAGCATTTTCTCTAACTAAAGTTTTATTCGCAATATCCAATTGTTCTTTGGATGCCCGTTCTAAATCAGTGTTATACAAAACCTGAAGATAAGCTGTAACAACATTCAAGATTAAATCGTTTTTAACTTTCTCTACATTCGTTTGATCTGCCTGTAGCAGTAGTTTGTTCTGTTTTATCTGATTAATTTTAGAGAAACCCTGAAACAAATCAACATTGGTACTTAAATTACCACTTGTAAATAAAGATGTTTGATTGGTAACTTGGAAAGTGGTTTGATCCAAACCACGACCGAAAGTTAAATTTGGATTTACACTGGCATTTAAGTTTGGATACAAAGCATATTTAGATTGCGTTAAATTCTCATCAGTTATAGCAGCACTAAACTGAGCCTGTTTAATGGTAAGGTTATTTTTCAAGGTATTATCAACCGCTTGTTGGATAGTAATTACTTCTTGCGCCTTAACAGCTTGACTAAAGCTTAGAGCAACCAATAACGTAGCGCCTGTAAAAAACTTTGTTTGGGTAAACATTTTCATAATTTGTTTCAAATCTATATAAACAACTTTAATAATTTCAATCTATCCGGGCAATTACTAACTTTGATGTAATGTACCTGGTCAAATCGCCGCTTCTGCTTAGATGGTATTATCCATCATTATTATGGAGTAAACCCCGAACCGAAAAAGTTATTTATTTGACCTTTGACGATGGACCTATACCCAATGTTACAGATTTTGTATTAAAAACTTTAAAAGCTTTTAATGCTAAAGCGACTTTCTTTTGCATTGGCGATAATATAACTAAACATCCGGAAGTTTTTAATCGCGTAAAAAAGGATGGTCACGCTATCGGAAACCATACTTTTAATCATCTTAAAGGATGGATAACCGATGATGAAATCTATGTTCAAAATGCTTTAAAATGCCAGCAATTAACCCAAACAAACCTGTTCCGTCCACCTTACGGAAGGATAAAAAAAAGCCAGGTTAAGAAGTTAGTTGCCAGTTACCAGTTACCAGTTACAGGTTTACAAGCCGAAACCGGTAACAAGCAACACAAAACACACAACACATCGCCACAAATTGTAATGTGGGATGTTCTAAGTGGTGATTTTGACCAAAAGCTTGCTCCTGAAAAATGCTATCAAAATGTGATAAAAAATACTAGAAATGGCTCGATTATAGTTTTTCACGATAGTTTAAAAGCATTTGACCGTTTAGCGTATGCATTACCTAAGGTTTTAAAATATTTCTCTGATAAAGGTTTTACTTTTTCAACGCTTTAATAATTAGCGATTGTTGTGCCAACAACATAACGGCCTAAACAGTAACATTTTAAGAAAATTCTCATTTCTAAAATGTTCGTTTCCGAACATTTGCGTTCGGTATTGAACACTGTTTGACCAACCATTCCTATTAACACTAACCCGAAGTTATTAGCCCCGATTGAACGAAAAGCCCGCAGCGCAGCGAGGACTTGTAGAGAAAGCGGGAACAAACTTTAATTGAAAAACAGGCATTGCGCTTCAAGATAATTTGATAATGATTATCATATTCTATTTAGAATTCTTCCAAATAATACAATGATCCTGGTATGACTGTAAGAGGTGCATTTTTTTTGTAAATTCGCAGCTATTAGAATAGAAGTATTACCTTTTAACCAATAAAATCGATGGCTTTTGATATAGACATGATTAAAAAGGTGTATGCAAACTTCGGTAGCCGCGTTGATGCAGCTCGTAAAGTAGTTGGCAGACCTTTAACATTATCTGAAAAAATATTGTATGCTCACCTTTGGGACGGAGATCCGAAAAAAGCATTTTCTCGCGGAACTGATTATGTAGATTTCGCACCAGACCGTGTAGCAATGCAGGATGCAACTGCTCAAATGGCGCTTTTGCAATTTATGCAAGCTGGTCGCCCGCAAGTAGCAGTACCATCTACTGTTCATTGCGATCACTTAATTACGGCTAAAGAAGGTGCTGCAATAGATTTGCCTCATGCAAAAACAGAAAGTGCTGAAGTTTTTGACTTCTTATCATCTGTATCAAATAAATATGGTATTGGTTTCTGGAAACCAGGTGCTGGTATTATTCACCAGGTTGTTTTAGAAAATTATGCATTCCCGGGTGGAATGATGATTGGAACTGACTCGCACACTGTTAATGCAGGTGGTTTGGGTATGGTTGCAATTGGTGTTGGCGGTGCTGATGCATGTGATGTTATGGCTGGTTTACCATGGGAATTAAAATTTCCTAAATTAATTGGTGTAAAATTAACAGGTAAGTTAAACGGCTGGACGTCTGCTAAAGATGTTATTTTAAAAGTTGCCGGTATTTTAACCGTAAAAGGTGGTACAGGTGCAATTGTAGAATATTTTGGCGATGGTGCCATTAACTTAAGTTGTACAGGTAAAGGAACCATTTGTAATATGGGCGCCGAAATTGGCGCAACTACCTCTACTTTCGGATACGATGAAAGTATGGAACGTTATTTACGTGCTACTGGTAGAGATGAAGTTGCAGATGAAGCAAATAAAATTGCAGCGTATTTGACAGGTGATGACGAAGTTTACGCAGACCCTGAAAATTATTTCGACCAAGTTATTGAAATTAATTTAGATGAATTAGAGCCATATTTAAACGGTCCCTTTACACCAGATTTAGCTACTCCGGTTTCTCAAATGAAAACTGAAGCAGAGAAAAACGGCTGGCCTTTAAAAGTAGAATGGGGATTAATTGGTTCTTGTACCAACTCATCGTACGAGGATTTATCAAGGGCAGCTTCTATAGCGAACCAAGCTATAGAAAAAGGTTTGGTTACTAAATCTGCTTTCGGTATTAACCCAGGTTCTGAACAAGTTCGTTATACAGCTAATCGCGATGGTTTCTTAAAAACTTTCGAAGATTTAGATGCTACAATATTTACCAACGCCTGCGGACCATGTATTGGCATGTGGGATAGAACAGGTGCAGAAAAAGCAGAGAAAAATACTATTGTACACTCATTCAATAGAAATTTTGCTAAACGTGCCGATGGAAATCCAAATACTTTTGCTTTCGTTGCTTCGCCAGAAATGGTTGCTGCAATTGCAATTGCAGGAGATTTAGGTTTCAATCCATTAACAGATACTTTAACAAACGATAAAGGCGAGCAGGTAAAATTAGACCCACCTACTGGTGATGAATTGCCTACAAAAGGTTTCGCGGTAGAAGATGCAGGTTTTCAGGCTCCTGCTGCTGATGGTTCATCAGTAGAGGTTTTGGTTTCTCCGACTTCGCACCGTTTACAGTTACTAGATCCTTTTACACCTTGGGAAGGAACAGATTTAAAAGGTTTGAAACTTTTGATTAAAGCTAAAGGTAAATGTACAACCGACCATATTTCTATGGCGGGTCCGTGGTTAAAATTCCGTGGGCATTTAGATAACATTTCTAACAACATGCTTATCGGCGCAGTAAATTACTTCAATGATAAAACGGATAATGTTAAAAATGAATTAACTGGCGAATATGGTCCTGTTCCTGCTACTCAACGTGATTACAAAGCCGCTGGTATTGGTTCAATTGTAGTTGGTGACGAAAACTATGGTGAAGGTTCATCTCGTGAACACGCCGCTATGGAACCTCGTCATTTGGGTGTTCGTGCTGTATTGGTAAAATCATTTGCCCGTATTCATGAAACTAACCTTAAAAAGCAAGGTATGTTAGGTTTAACCTTTGCCGATAAAGATGATTACGATAAAATTTTAGAAGACGATATTATCGACATTTTAGGCTTAACGGAATTTGCACCAGATAAACCGTTAATATTGGTTTTACACCATGCAGACGGTACTGAAGAGCAGTTCGCTGTTAATCATAGTTACAATGCCCAGCAAATTGAATGGTTTGTAGCCGGTGGTGCTTTAAATATTATTAGAAGAGACGCTGCTGCAAAGGCTGCACTTTAAGAATAAGGATAAAAGAACAAAGAGATAGGGTTTAATAAAAACTCTTGTAATTATCTTTATTCATTAATCCAAATAAAAAAATCCCGTTTTGATTAATTTCAGAACGGGATTTTTTTATTATCGTCAATTTTAATTATGCACAAGCTCATAAACCCTTTGCATAAAAGTTGCCTCTTCAATTTTCTCAAAAAATTCCCGCCACTCCTCTCTGGTAAATACCAAGCTAATATCAGGAAATGGTGTTGAAAGAATTACAACCTCTTTACCATCAGGTCGGTTTTCTATATAATTATTAAATTCAAGTTTTTTGGTTGCACAGTAAAAAATATCAAATTGTTCAAATGAAAAGTTCATGAGTAATCCTGCCCTCCAAATATTTAAAACACGACAGTTACAACATTGTGCGATTGTTATATTTTCATTTTGAGCGAGAACTAATGTTTTACACATAAGAAAATAATTAAATTGAACGATAGTGCCTGATTTACCCGCACACATTAATGCGGGCAAACAGGACTTATTAATCAACAAAAACTAACCAAAATATAATGTTGAATACTTTCAAAACCACAATTCAAATATACATTATTTAGATTAAGTCTAAATAAAAATATAATAATTTTTCACAAAAAAAGCAAGCATTTGATTGTGCTTGCTAAAATCATGTTTTCAAGAGTGTTTAATACACCAATTTCGGTTTACCGTCTGCGCATTCAATACGTTTGGGCGCTAGTATCAATGCACAATCTGAATACAATTTCCATTTTTCATTAAATGCTTTTTCTTTCTGCGTGTATTGTTCTACCTTTTGAAGAAATAATGCAGTATCTATTTTAGCTGAGTATGCGATAAAACTACTTGCCCCACCACAGCCTTTGGCTCCAATTGGAACTATTCGCCAATCAGCAGCATTATCACAGCTAATCTGGTCAGACATTTTTAGAATATCACTCATTAATAAACTTTAATTCCATTTCATCTCTTTCTTTTGATTTAGAAAGGACACTATCATCTTTGCAAGATATAATTGTACAAATTATTACAATAAATAATGCAGCTGAGCTGGTTTTGAGAATATTCATTTATGAAATGGTTTATAATTTGAACATATAACGCATTCCTTTAATAAAACGCTACAAGCAGATTAAGACTTCAAAAACTTCTGCCACCAATAACCAGAGTTTTTTATTAATCTTTCCTGTGTTTTAAAGTCAGTATGTACCAAACCAAACCTTGCATTAAAACCCTCTGCCCATTCAAAGTTATCCATTAGTGTCCAGGCCATATAGCCAGTAATCGGCATACCTTCATTTTTAGCTTTAAGCAAGGCGGAAAGATATAATTGAAAATATTCTATCCGCTCAGCATCATTCACCTTACCATCGGTTACCTTGTCATGGTAGGCTGCTCCATTTTCAGTAATCATAATATTTTTCACATCGGGGTAAGAAGAGAATTGTTTTATAATATTGTAAAAACTGTCTGCATTAATTTCCCAGCCCATTGCTGTATGTGGTTTTTTTCTGCTTTTAGCTTTAACTTCCCAAGCCTGAATTACAGGAATAAAAGCATTGTATTTTACGGTTAAAGGAAAATAATTTTGCAAGCCAATGAAATCAAAGTCAAATTTATAACGGTCGATGTGCCGCCAGGTTCCGTATTCAATCTGAAATTTCTCCAATACATCCCAGTCAGCAGATGGGAAACCCAAGCCTAAAGTTGGCTCGATAAAAAGCCTGTTCATTAAACAATCTACCCTTTTTGCGGCAAGAATGTCGTTATCACTTTGTGTATAAGCTAAAATTTCGGAGCATGAAAATGTTGTACCAATGTTTGCATTATTTATTTCTGCTCTAAGTATTTTACCTCCTTCTGCTTGTGCCAAAGCGGTATGGTGAACCGCCGAAAAAAAATTAGACAAGCCTGTTTTACCTGGCGCATGAACCCCAAGCATATAACCTAAAGAAGTATAGCCAAAAGGCTCATTGATCACAATCCAGTTTTTAACCTTATCTCCGTATTCAATTGCACAAATACTTACAAAGGTATTAAACGCTGCATTAATGCTAAAGCTTGTCCACCCACCTTCATCTTCTAAAGCCTGAGGCAAATCCCAATGGTATAAAGTTATATAAGGTACTATGCCATGCTCCAGGCATTCATCAATTACATTATGATAAAACCGGATTCCTTCAGGATTTACCTCTCCCTTGCCAAAAGGTAAAATTCTCGACCACGCTATTGAAAATCTAAAGGTTTTAAAGCCCAAAACTTTAACTAAAGCAATGTCTTCTCTAAACCGATGATAAAAATCGCAGGTTACATTTATTTTGTGCCCCTTTTTTATTTTACCACTTTTAGCAGCAAAGGTATCCCAAATAGAAGGACCTTTGCCATACATATCGGATGTACCTTCTATTTGAGCTGCTGCAGTTGCAACACCCCATAAGAAATCTTTACCAAAATCTGTGGATTTTATCATTCCGTATATTTATCCTATAAATATGAGAAGTTAATGTTAACAGATGATTAAACTTTAGTTTACTAATCGAGTGTTAAACCAATCTCTTTTAATAAAATGGCTGCGTTAAATGTTTCGCAAGGACCATTTTTCAATTTATAATCAAACAACATTTCGCCATTATTTATCGTAATATCAAAATGGTAATTACGCAATGTATGTTGATTTTGTTGCTTCAAATCTGCCAATTGCAAATCATGTGTAGCAAAAAGTGCTGGCGTTTTTTCGGCAATTAGTTTTTCTACAAATACCTTAGAACCCAAATATTTATCACGACTGTTGGTACCACGCAACATCTCATCGATTAAAACAAAAGTATTTTTATCTGTAACTAAGTTATTTAAAATCATTTTTAAACGATTTAATTCAGCCTTAAAAGTTGATGTACTTTCATTTAACGAATCTTTAATACGCATATACGTATTTATGGAAAATACGGACAAATTCATTGATTTAGCACAAACCGGAGCACCAGCATAAGCCAAAACCATGTTAATACCCAATGTGCGCAAAAATGTACTCTTTCCGGCCATATTTGAGCCGGTAACAATATCAACAGTAGGCGTAGTTTCTAAATTGAAATTGTTTACGATGCGCTTGCTTTCTTTAATTAATGGATGACCAATTGCAGTTGTTGATAACGAAAATAACTCTTCTACTTCAGGAAAAACCCAAGCTGGCTGATTATGGCTAAGTGTACCAAAAGAAATTAATTCTTCAAAATCGCCAAGATAATTTAGAGCCGATATTACGTTTTTAGATGAAGACTCTACCCATTTATCCAAACTTATGCAACACCTAAAATCCCATAAAAGCAATGCGTTTAAAAGGCTTCCAATCATCAAGTTTAATCTGGAATCGAAGTTCTGGATGATTTTGGAAAGACTTTTTATCTGCCCACTAACTGGAGTATCAGAATCAAATAAATTTAAAATATAGCTGCTTTTCCATTTTTGATTTTCTGTCCAGCTGATTGCTTTTGCGTATTCGTTTAATAAATTTGAGCCGCCGCTAAAACTATGAAAAACCAAATCTATTTTACTACTAAAACGTGAATTCCAAGCGATGTGCGCAAAGAAGAAAAAGGAGAAGAGTTTCCAAAAAACACCTCCATAAAATAGCCCACCAAGCAGCAAAAACACAGTGATAAAAGGGACTAATCTGACATAAAGCCTTAAAAAAGAATTCTTGGTAAATACTAATTGTTCGCCGAGCTTACTTTGCAACTGTTCTTTTATAAGTTCTACCTTATTTGTATTATGACCTAAAAGATGTGCTCTAAACTCAAAGGTTTCGTTAATATAAACCGTTATTTCCTTTATCGATTCCTGGCGTTGCCGAATATTTTCCTTTGTACTTTTATTGGCAAAACTGGCCGCCAAAACATCATTTCCACTTTTTGTACTGCAACGATTAACCAACTCAAATAAAGATGAAGCACCAAAAACATCAAGTTCGGAAGTGTAAGGATGAGCGTCTGATTCGAAAGCTGATCCATTATTATAGCCATTTTCCAAGCCACTTAAACTGTGTAGTTCATTTTGGTAAATCCATAACAGTTTCTTTTCAAATTCTAGCTGACTATCTAATTTACTTTGTTTACGAACAATAAATACAAATCCGAAAACAGGAATAATCATTAGAAATTGAACAACTATTCTCCAAATATCATCGGCAGAATTTAAAAGCAATACAAAAAACAGAACCTCAACCATAAAAAGGCCTATCCTAATAAATGACAACTTATCGATTAGCTTTTTAGTATTTTCGATGTTCACGGAGGCTTCAGCGAGTTTTTGGCTGTATTTGTCTATTATTTGCTGTTGTGTTTTAACCATAAGGTTTCGTAAATTAGATATTCTGTAAAGGTATTAAAGCGCGTGATAATATATTTTGTTGATGCATTTTTATCTAAGTTTGTAGCACAAAAGTGATAAATACCAGTAAAATTTAAATGAAGATTACCCTCATCGCCATTGGCAAAACAGAAGATAAGTACTTAATTGAAGGCATTGAAAAATACATCAATCGTTTAAAGCATTATATTAACTTTACATTTCTGGCAATTCCTGATGTTAAAAACGTTAAAAATTTATCAGAAGCACAACAGAAAGCGAAAGAGGCCGAGCTATTGAACAAACAAATTAATAATGGTGATGTTGTTATTTTGTTAGATGAAAAAGGGAAAAAATATAGTTCAGTAGAATTTTCGAATTACCTGAACAAACAAATGGTTGGAAGTGTACAGCACCTCATTTTTATTATTGGTGGTCCTTACGGTTTTGATGATACGATTTACAAAAGAGCAAATGGGCTAATATCTTTATCAGACATGACCTTTTCACATCAAATGATTCGTTTGTTTTTTGTGGAGCAACTGTATCGGGGTTTCAGTATTTTAAAAGGAGAGCCTTATCATCATGCATAATATGGATGATGTAAAATGGATGTGGAATTTTATTAGCTAATTATATAAATTTGGTGTGGAATTGAATAAATAAGATCATCATTAAATAAAAAAATATGTTACTAGATAAATATAAAAGACAATATAGATTTAAAAGCAGACAAAGTGGAAGCGACAAATATTTTTGGATTAGCATAATTGCATCTTCTCTTATTTGCGGTTTAATCTGGTATTTCTCGAAATAAAAAATGCCTATCTAAGCCAAGTCTTTAACAAAAAATAGCCGCAGACTAACAGATTGTAAAAAGCTAATTTTTAATCTGTTAATTTGTGGCTAAAAAAATCGAAGCAGCACAGCACTTCAATACAATAAAAAGGAGTTTAAACTCCTTTTTTACTTGTCATACTAGCTTTCTTAGCTGGTGCAGAAGTTTTTGTTGTTGCTTTAGCACTTGCAGATGCTTTAGAACCTGTAGCTTTTTGCTTTTTATCAGCAGCAGCTTTTTCTTCAGATAATTTAACTTCAGCTGGCGAACCTGGTGTTTCAGGAGTTTCTTCAGTAAACAAAGGCAACTCTTTAATAATGTTATACCAGCCAATTATTTTTTTCATATCAGAAGCATAAACTTTATCTTCATCATGTCCTGGTGCAACCTCGTTAAAATAAGCACGAAGAGTGGACGTGTCTGCTTTGCTATCAGGTGTTGTTCCTTTAGCTGAAATTTTAGTAAAAACATCAACCAATTTAATTTCTTCCTCCTCACCGTAAACAGTAATATCTTCTAACGATGCAAGTTTGGTATTTGTGATGTTCGCCACAACTTTAAGTTTTTGAGCGTCTAGACCCTCTAAAATATACCCAACTTTATTTTGTCCTACCAGTTTAAACAAACCTGGCCTGCCCGAAACGGCAACTATTCCTCTTAAATTCATAATAATATTTTTTAAGCGTTTAGCGGATGGTATTTAGCGAATTACGCATATCGCCAAACGCTTAGCGCAATTTAATCTTCTACTATTTCAACGCCTAAAATTTTATCTCCCTGACGGATATCATCAACAAGATCAACATTTTCTATCGCTTTACCAAATACCGTATGAACGCCATCTAAGTGAGCTGTATTTGTTCTACTGTGGCAAATGAAAAATTGCGAACCACCTGTATTACGACCTGCATGTGCCATTGACAACACACCACGATCGTGATATTGATTTTCACCATCCAATTCACAATCTATTTTGTAACCCGGACCACCAGTACCAGGCATTCCTGTTGCGCCATCTTTTGAATTAGGACAGCCCGTTTGAACCATGAAATTAGGAATTACACGGTGGAATGTTACACCATCATAAAACCCTTCGCTTGCTAATTTTTTAAAGTTTGCAACTGCTTTCGGAGCATCTTTTTCAAAGAACTCTACAGTTATATTACCCTTTTCGGTTTTTATTATTGCTTTACTCATATCAATTTTTATTATTAAAATTACCTTAATGGCTATTAAACTTTTTAAGGAACCGCAAAAATAACAAAATTGTATAAATAGAACATCTTTAAAGATTTAAATTGCAAATAATACTTCAAATTTTCAGAAAACTACAATATTTTGTAAATGAACAGTAAAGTAATTCTTGGCATCTTCAGCCCCGCCATACGCTGTAGCCCTCGTAAAAACTCGGGGCTGCCGCTTCTGTCGGGTTTAAAAACAGAGGTAAAATTTTCTTCGCTTAGTTTTTAGGAGCAAGCTTATATGTTCTTAAATCTCTTATATGGTAAAGAATTATCTGCCTAGCTTGTGTTCTCTGTGAATTCCTTTGCGACCTCTGCGGTAAAATACATTTAAGGAGAGTGAACAATTTAATTTTTAGAAAGCAAGGGTAATAAGATTTTCGGAAACTGCAGTTGTGCACCAAACACATTAATCATTGCTTACTACTTTATAAAAGCAAATTAATTGCTAAGCATCTTTAAATTAACCTGAAACCAATCCAAGAATAAAGGCAAGCATATAAATCATTAAAATTTTAATAAACAGACTAAATCAGGTATTTTAGTGTTTTATGTAAATATGTTAACTAAGAAAAAGTATTTCATTTTGGTTTTCTGCTTGCTGTTAGGGTTGTGGGCAAAAGCATCATCTTTATTAATTTATATGGATGAAGACCAAAAAAACCACCTTAAGGCTTATGGAATTGCATACTGGACAATCAGCAAACAAGTTGAAGTAGATTGGCTTCTGAATTATAGAGGAGGGAGTTTTTTAATCAAATACAATAAAACGGTGGAAGATGAGTGCAAAATCAGAGGTGTTTCTTACGAAGTTTTAGCTGATGGAAAAGTGGTTAATTTATTAAATGAAATAAGCGACCCATCGGTAAACATGGAAATGGTGAAACTGGAAAAAACACCAAAAATTGCTGTTTATTCGCCAAAAAGCAAGCTTCCTTGGGATGATGCCGTAACGCTTGTTTTAACTTATGCCGAAATCCCTTATGATGTAATCTATGATGATGACATATTGCAAGATAAGCTAAGTAAATATGATTGGCTTCATTTGCATCACGAAGACTTTACTGGTCAGTATGGCCGCTTTTGGTCTTCTTTCAGGTATGCAAACTGGTATCAGGAAGATGTTAAAAATCAAGAAGCCTTAGCAAAAAAAATGGGTTATAAGAAGGTTTCTGAAATGAAACTCGCCGTTGCCAAACACATTAAAGAATATTGCGCAGGTGGCGGATTTATGTTTGCCATGTGTTCTGGAACAGATAGTTTTGACATCGCTCTAGCAGCAGAGGGTGTTGATATTTGCGCAGCTATGTTTGATGGTGATGGTGCCGATCCTAATGCTCAATCAAAACTCGACTTTAATAAAACTTTAGCATTCCAAAATTTTAAATTGGACAACAATCCGATGAATTACGAATTTTCGGATATAGACGTAACCAACAGCCGCGGATTAAATGAATCGAACGATTATTTTACTTTATTCGATTTTTCTGCTAAATGGGATTTGGTTCCAACCATGCTAACTCAAAATCATGATAAGGTAATTAAGGGTTTTATGGGCCAGACCACTGCTTTTAAAAAGAACTTAATTAAAACAAGCGTTACCGTTTTGGGCGAAAACAAAGGTGCCGCAGAAGTTAGATATTTGCATGGTGAAATTGGTAAAGGCCAGTTTACCTTTTATGGAGGCCATGACCCAGAAGATTATCAGCATGCTGTTGGTGACCCACCAACTGATTTAAACTTACACCCCAACTCTGCAGGTTACAGATTGATCTTGAATAACGTTTTGTTTCCCGCTGCAAAGAAGAAGCCACAAAAGACTTAATCACGAGTTAGCGGTTTGGTTTTACCAAATTATTTGTGTTTGAGAATTATATCTGTTTTCCGTGACTTCTGTGATTCTGTGGCTATTATTTTTTACCAGTTTTTTCCTGCAGAAACGCAGAATAACACAGAACTAAAAGCATATTTTCCGTGCCTTCTGTAATTCTCTGGCTATTATTTTTTGCCATTTTTTTCTCGTATAAGCGCACAGAACTATTGAGCTCCCGAAAAACAGTGCTCACCAAACCAATTTCAATGAATATAAAACACGTCGCTTTTTCAATTATTCCTGATTTCTATACAGCTTTTTTAAGGTGGCATTTGGTACAGGAAGTAGCACATTATAAATAAAATCATTAAAAAAATACGCTGTAAACCAACATTTTAGCAGCTAAATTTGTAACAGGCGTGATACTTTGGCATAGCTTTTGGAAATGGGGCTGTTAATTAACAAGGTTTCGACCTATAAAATTTAAAAAGAAGATTCTTTATCTAAAAGAAAAAATATTATGAAAAAGTTATTATTAAGTGTGTCGGTTATTTTATTAGCAACAGGTGCTTTTGCACAAAACAAAATGTCAGGTTCTGATGCAAGATTTGGATTAAAAGCAGGTGTTAACTTAGCAAGATTTCACTCAAGCGGTACCACTGGTTCTGATTCTTTTAACGAAAATGTTAAAGACAATGTAGGTTTTAGTGTTACAGGTTTCGCAGATTTTGGTGTTGGAAACAATTTCTTTATCCAACCTGGAATTTCATTGCAAAATAAAGGTGCTAAATTTGAATCAACAAGTTCAATCACTTCTGGTAATACTACGATTACTAACGTATCTACTAACAAAACAAGCTTAATGGCTATAGAGGTACCAATTAATGCAGTATTCAGAATCCCTACTGGTGATGCTGGTGCAGTTCAAATTAGTGCTGGCCCTTATGTTGGCTTCAACATTTCTGGTAAAAACAAAATAGAAAACACTACTACAACACTAAACAACACCACAAATACAAGCACTGTTGTAAATGGTTCAGATGAAAATGATTTATCATTTGGTAGCACAACAGACAAAAATTATGGCAGTACAGACTTTGGTGCTAACTTCGGTTTAGCTTACCGCACAACTTCAGGTTTCTTAGTTGGTGCTAACTATGGTTTAGGTTTATCTAATTTAATTGCTAAAGATTCTAGAGTTGGTGATGCAAAATTAACCAATCGTGTATTAGGCTTTACAGTGGGTTATTCGTTCTAATCAACCTGCTTACAAAGGAAGCGTCTCAATCTAATAAATTGAGACGCTTTTTTTTACCAATGAAATTAATCGTAAAAATTCCAGGTTACACCAAATTTTAATAATGCATCTGGCATTGGATAGCGATTTACAGTAAAATATCCAGGCGAAATTAATCCTTGATTCAGGTAATCGTACTTTACAAAAATATTTGCACGTTTTAAATTCGCCTTCAAAAAAACATCAACAACAGGTGTAGATTTTAAAACCGTTTCATCGCCAACATAGAATTGTGACAGCGCCGGCGAATAAGAGTAATTTGCATAAGCAGTATTATATCTTACATCAAAACCTATATTAGTTTTTAATACCTTAAAAAAGGTTTGGTCAAAATAAATACTATTACAAGTATAAAACTCTGGCGTTCTTAAAACACTATTATTATCAGTTTTTTGATAAGCTAAGTAATTCTCCAACACAAATTTTCCAAATCTCCATTTTTTAGAAATATCTATTCGAATTAAATTTATATCAGTGCTTTCCTGAATTGGCTTAGCATTAACATCGTTAATGCCTTTTATAGTTGTTTCAAAATAAAGATAATTACTAGTTAGAAAGTATTTCGCTCCCGCTTCCAACATTAATTTATCGTTTATATAATTGAATGACAGATTTGCAACTTTTGTGTTTTTTAAGTCAGCGTTTATCCAGGTAAAATGATTTCCATTGTAGTAATTAAAAATTTCTGATGGCGATTGATTTTGAAGATAAGCCCCTAATTCTATCCTTCCAATGGTTTTACTCAAAGCAATTCTGCTTTTCGCCTCATATAGGAAATCTCCTGCATTTCTACCTTGAAAAATCTGTTGAACATCAAGATTCAAATCAATATTACTTGTTAAACGATATCCTAAAGCACCCAACAAACTTAAATTTTGAAATCCGAAAGATCTGTCTTCGTAAGTAGAACCATTACTTCTTGAGCCTAATGAGCGATACTGATAATAATCGTGACGGATACCAGCATCAACTTTTAATTCGTTTTTAATAACCGATGATTTTTTTGGCCTTAAAAAGAAACTGTAGATAAATTCATTTTTTACATGCTGCACATGGGTAGAGTCATTGGTAAAAAAGTCATCAACATTACCATCCCGTTTGGTTAACGCTCTGGGAATTGCCGTATTGTCATCATCTTCATTTTTAGAGAAATCGTAGCTATCATTATTGTATTCTACTGTGTACGTAATTTTGTTTGTTGGCTGAACAGAGCCATTTATGGTAGTCGAACTATCTATACGACCAACATAATAAGTCTGTTTTAAGAATATAGTATTTTTACGATACAGATTTCTGGCTGTTGATAGACGCGTTGCTTCTGCATCTCTGCTAATTTTATCATAACCAGGCTCAAAAATACTGCTATCACTTCTAACACCGCCGTTTTCGAATGCACGCATGGTATTAAAAATAGCGGATGCCCACATATTATATCTCTTACTCGGAGATTGATACCAGCTGAATAAAGCTATATTTAAATTATCTCCTCTTTGCCTGCTGTAAAAACCTCGCGAATCCATACGGTTAAAGTTGAAACCTGCATTCCAGTTTTTCTTTATGTTTTGGCTATGTATGCCTCTAAATAATTGTTCTTTCTGACCTGCACTTATTAAATATAAGCTTGTAAAAGGCGACCTCGCTTGATAATAAATAATATCTTCAGGTGTTAGCGCATAGTTATCCAACGAGTGGAAGCCAACATCAAAACCTATGCGTTTAGCTGGTTCAAACAACAGCGGCCGTGCAGCTTGGCCCATACTACCAGTAGTAATATAAGGATGCTTTGGCTGCATTAAAGGACTATAATTTTGAATATTTGTTGTTGATGTATCTAAAGGTAAAAGCACAATACTGTCTTTACTTAAAGATAACTTTGTAAAACGAATATATTTCGCATTAAAAACCACAGAATCTTTAGCTCCTTCTTCCTTTTTACGTAAAGAATCGAGCTCTTTGTTATTACCAACATTTGTTTTTAAATCTTGCGCTAAAGCATCCTTTTTACCGATTAACAGTAAGATTACAAAACAGAACAGAACAACTTTACGCATTTTATAATTCAGCAATTAGTCTGGTTAAAATTTCAGTCATTTTAGGTTCAGCCTTTGCCGCTGCAGCTAAAATTTCATCTAAATTAAAGGGCTGCAAATCTTCGGGAAAACCCTCATCGGTTAAAACAGATATTGCAAAAACAGGTAAACCTGCATGGTTAGCAACGATTACCTCCGGCACAGTACTCATTCCTACAGCATCGGCTCCAATTAAACGAAGGTATTTGTATTCCGCTTTAGTTTCTAAATTAGGGCCAGATACAGCAACATAAACGCCTTTATGGCAATTTATATCAACATCATTTGCAATTTTTAAAGCTTTGGCAATAATACTTCTTTTATATGGCTCGCTCATATCAGGAAAGCGAGGGCCTAATTCACTTTCTATTAAACCTCTAAGCGGGTTATCAGGTTGAAGATTTATATGATCCTCAATAATCATCAAATCGCCTTTTTTAAATTCAGGATTTATAGAACCTGCAGCATTAGAAACAATTAAATTTTCAATGCCTAAACCTTTCATAACCCTTACAGGAAAAGTGATTTGTTGCATGCTGTAGCCCTCGTAATAATGCAAACGCCCCTGCATGGCAATAATTTTTTTTCCGTTTAAGGTTCCAAAAATTAATTTACCGCTATGGAATTCTAAAGTAGATATTGGAAAATTTGGGATATTGGAGTACATCAACTGAAACTCCACCTCTATTTCTTTGACTAAACCACCCAAGCCTGTACCTAAAATGATACCAACCTCGGGTTTAAAGTTTTCAGTTTTACGCTTTACATACTCAACTGTTTCTTCTATTGCTCTTAACATAGTTTAAAATAAGTTCATCAAAGATAATCTTATCTTCCTCAAATAATTCAACCTCTATTGGTAAAAAATATATTGGCAAACTTAGAGGTAAATCTTCAAATCCGATAGCTCTTAAACGCTTACTATCCTTTTCTGTTGTGATGATAACTTTTTTGGTATTGTTTGACTTATCGAATGCAGATACAAATTTTTTAATTTCTTCTGATGAAAATCGATGATGATCGGCAAAGGCTTCGTGGTGAATGTTTTCTGTATACTTCTGTAATTCTTCAATTAAAGGTTCAGGATTTGCAATTCCCGTTAAAAGAAAAATTTCAAAGCTTTTGATGGACTCTAATGATAAAGTCTTATCGCTGTTTATTGCCCTCAAATCGCCATATTTTAAATAAGAATGCAAAACAGGTTGATTGTTGTTTGGTTGTAATTCGTTTATTGATGCTTGCTGAGCCACATGCAGCAATGGAACTGGTGATTTCGTAACCAACAATACATCAGCTCTTTTACGTGATGAAAAAACATCTCTTAAATTACCAGCTGGGAGCAAAAATTGCAAAGTTCCTAATTTTCTAAACTCAAAGAGTAAAATGTTAAAACCAGCTTTTACAGCCCGATGTTGAAAAGCATCATCAAGAATAATTAAATCGTGATTTTCTTTTAGTTTTTCAATTCCCATCATACGGTCTTCGCAAACGGCAACGGTTACATTTTCAAATTTATTAAAATATTGTAATGGCTCATCGCCAATGGTTTCAGCAGTTGAACTTACGTTAGCTAAAATAAATCCTTTAGTTTTTCGCCCATATCCCCTGCTTAAAATGGCAATCTTATAATGGGCTAAAAGCCTTACTAAATACTCTGTTGTGGGCGTTTTTCCAGAACCCCCAACGGCTAAATTACCCACACAAATAACAGGTAATTCGAATTTAATCGATCGCATGATACCCCAATCGTATAGTTTTTTACGAAGGATAATTGCTAAACCATATATTAATGAAAAAGGAAGAAGTAAAAGACGTAAATAGTTAAGTAGCATACCGTGTTAGTTTCAAAAATACAGATAATTTAAAAAAATTTGGCATCGCCTTTAGCGATGGCTAATTAATCAACCCGCAACAGACAGAAAGGTTTGTAAGACTTTTACTGAAATCTATTTTTTAAATTCCCAGCTGCTAAAAGTCATTTATTTGCTATCAATACTTAAAATTCAGTATTATTGTTATCAACAAAAAATGATTTAATGTCTTCAAAACGTTTAGTAGTTGGCCAAGGCCAAATTAGTGGATATATTTCTATATTTTTAGCCATTTTGGCTTTGCTTGGAATTTTGTGTTTTCACTACCCCGAAAAGCTTACAACACCAGAATTTCGTGAAATTTATACAAAAAATAGTATGGAATTTTTAATGCTTGGTGGAGTTATTGCATCTTTCTTTTTTGCTGGTCTAAGCATTATTTTGAGCAAAAAATTAAAATTTGGATGGCCAGGTTTTGCTTTAGCAGCTTTGGCTGTAATTTTAGGAGCACTTGGTGTTGAGGGTAGAGATGTTGCAAAATCAAGCTGGCACTTCGGATTAGACTGGATGATTTTAGACTTACTTTTAATGGTTGCAATTTTTGTCCCGCTAGAACTATTCTTCCCAAAAAACACTGAGCAAACTAAATTTCATGAAGAGTGGCGAACAGATTTAACATACTTCGTAATTAGTCATTTATTTATTCAGTTTTTCGGTATTGTTACGCAGAAACCTGCGGTATTATTTTTTGGCTGGATGGGTTTAGACCAACTGCATACCTGGATACAAAGTTTACCTTTTGCCATAGCTTTATTTTTGGCGTTTTTCAGCACAGATTTATTTCAATATTGGGCACATCGCTTTTTCCATACCAGAGTTTCCTTGTGGCGTTTTCACTCCATTCATCACTCTACACAAAACATGGATTGGTTAGCAGGCAGTCGTACGCACTTTATCGATATCTTTTTTACGAGAGCAATGACGTTTATTCCTTTGTACATTTTAGGTTTTTCGTCAACTGTTTTTAATGTTTACATTATTTTTATTGCCATTCATGCCGTTTTAATTCATGCCAATACCAGGATTAATTTCGGCCCGATAAAGTACATTTTCACTACGCCACAATACCACCATTGGCACCACTGCGAAGACCCAAAATATTACGGCCATAACTTTGCATCAATATTTCCTTTTATCGATATGATTTTTGGAACTTATTATTTACCTAAAAATGAATGGCCAGCCGGAACCGGCGTTCATGAAGCATCGTACCCGAAAGGTTTTGTCAATCAATCTATTTATCCCTTTACAAAAAGTCCGTTTGATACCGATTTAAATATGGAAGAACGGAGTGATAGGTAGATATTTCTCTCCCGCAGAGATTTAAGAAGATTAACGCAGATTTTATAGGCAGCAGTTTTATGCCTATATCATTGTATGTGTCTCCACTACAAGTGTTCGGAAGCGTTAGACGATCATCTAATGCCTTAATCAAAAGCAATTTATTAAGCTAAAATTATTTTAATTAACTGGTTTTTCTGAACTATTGAGCGCACGTACGATAAATATTTAGTGTCGTATTTTACTATATAACGATGATATAAGTCTAGTATAAAAAAAATTGCTTGTCGAACAAAGGTGGATGTAAAGTGTTACATTGTAATATCTTTAAAACTATATGCCGCTTGAAACAGAAATCTTAATAATTGGTGGTGGATTAGCCGGTTTAACCGCAGCTATACATCTTCAAAGACTAGGCTTAGCAGTAACTCTAATTGAGAAACAAACTTATCCTCATCATAAAGTTTGCGGCGAATATATTTCAAATGAAACTTTACCATACCTAAATTGGCTCGGTATTCATGTAGATAATCTGTTGCCTACACAAATAACAAATTTAGAATTTACAGCCATTTCAGGCAAATCTGTTAATACAAAATTACCATTAGGTGGTTTTGGTTTAAGCCGATATGCAATTGATGAATTCTTATACAATATAGCTATTAAAAAAGGAGTAAGCATTTTTCATGATACTGTAATCCATGTGAATTATACGAATAACCAGTTCAATATTGAAACCGCTGCAGGTAAAACTTTTAGAGCAGCTCATGTTATTGGCGCTTATGGTAAGCGAGCATTAATTGATGTTAAATTAGAGCGTGAATTTATCATTAAAAAATCTCCTTATCTGGCAGTAAAGGCACATTATAAGTCAAATTTTCCCAACAACCTGGTTAGCTTAAACAATTTTAAAGGTGGTTATTGTGGGGTTTCAAAAGTAGAAAACGACACATTGAACATTTGCTATTTAGCCAACTACAATAGCTTTAAAAAGTATAAAAGTATTACCGCTTATCAGGAAAATATTTTGTACCAAAACAAAAATCTAAAGAATATTTTTGAACAATCTGAAATGATTTTTGATACGCCGCTTACGATCAGTCAAATTTCTTTCGATGCAAAAGAACCCATTTTCAACCATATTTTAATGATTGGAGATACAGCAGGATTGATTCATCCGCTTTGTGGAAATGGAATGGCTATGGCCATTCATAGTGCTAAAATTGCATCTGACCTTTTAAACAAACACTTTAAAGGGGAAATTAATTCAAGAGCAGAATTAGAGGTAAGCTATGCCAAAAGTTGGAAAGAATTATTTAATAACAGATTAAAGATGGGGCGAGTGCTAAGTTCCATTTTAAAAAACAACATACTCGAAAGCTTTGCTATGAATTCGATTACAAAAATGCCTTTTGTATTTAATAAAATAATCAAGCATACTCATGGCCGACCAATTACAATTCCAAATTAATGGCAATAGATACAAGTTATAGAAGCAATGCCCCTGAAATGATGGATGATTTCCAAATGGAAGGAGAAATTTTAAGAGATGCCTTAGATAAAATCGCAAGGATCAATCAACTACTTGGAGGCAACAAGGTTACACTTAGTGGAATCAAAACCTTAATATCAGGCAAACCAAATAAAGAAATTATACGTATTACTGATATAGGTTGCGGTAATGGAGATATGTTAAGAACATTAGCTGATTACGCAAGTAAAAACAACCTAAACTTTGTTCTAAAAGGAATAGATGCCAACAAATTTACGATAGAACACGCTGAAAATCTATCTAAAAACTATAGCAACATTTCATACGAATGCAGCGATATTTTTGATGATTTAGCCAAAGATGAACCTTGTGATATTATTATTTGTACATTAACGTTACACCACTTTAAAGATGAAGATATTATTAAACTTTTGGCAAATTTTAAATCATCGGCAAAAACAGGAATAGTAATAAACGACTTAGAAAGAAGCGCATTGGCATATAGACTTTTTAAGGTTTTATGTTTTGCATTTGGCTTAAATGATATGTCGAGAGAAGATGGCTTAGTTTCTATCTTACGCGGATTTAAGAAAGCAGATTTACGTTCATACACAGAAAAATTAAATTTAAGATATAGTTCAATTAAATGGAAGTGGGCTTTTCGATACCAATGGATAATTAAATCAGTATGAGTGTAATTGTTAAAGCAGTTGGTAAAGCATTACCAGAATTTTGGAGAGCAACAGAAGATATAATTCCTTTTTTAGATATTTGGCTAAAAGACCAGGATGAACGATTTATTAGAAAAGTTAAAAAGATTTTTGAGGGTGCAGCCGTAGATAAGCGATATTCATTCATGTCGCCTGAAGAAGTTTTCAGCAATTTAAGTTTTGAGCAAAGAAATGACATTTACATAAGAGAAGGCATAAAATTAGGCGTAAAGTGTTTAGAAACTGCGCTAGAAAAAGCAAAATGGCAGCCAAAAGATTTAGACTATATTATTACTGTTAGTTGTACAGGCATTATGATTCCATCTTTAGATGCTTATTTAATTAATGCACTAAAACTTCGTCAGGATATTGTTCGGCTACCGGTAACAGAAATGGGTTGTGCTGCCGGAGTTTCGGGAATGATTTACGCTAAAAACTTTTTAAAGGCTAATCCTGGTAAACGCGCTGCTGTTATCGCTGTAGAATCGCCAACTGCGACTTTCCAACTTAACGATTTTTCGATGGCTAATGTGGTTAGTGCTGCTATTTTTGGAGATGGTGCCGCTTGCGTTTTATTGAGTTCGAACGAAGAAGATGATGGTCCGGAAATTTTAGCCGAAGAAATGTATCACTTTTATGATGCAGAAGAAATGATGGGTTTTAAATTAACCAATACCGGATTACAGATGGTTTTAGATGTTGAAGTACCCGAGACAATTGCCCTTCATTTCCCTGAAATTATTCATCCCTTTTTAGCCAAAAATAATCTAGAAATTAGCGATATCGACCACCTGATTTTTCATCCCGGAGGGAAAAAAATTATACAGGTTGTAGAAGAATTATTTGGAAAATTAGGCAAAAACATAAACGAAACAAAAGAAGTTTTAAGGCTATATGGTAATATGAGCAGTGCCACGGTTTTATATGTATTAGAAAGTTATATGAACAAAAATCCTGCTCCTGGAGAGAAAGGATTAATGCTCAGTTTTGGCCCTGGTTTTTCGGCACAAAGAATTCTTTTAAAATGGTAATATGAATCTGCAAGAAATAATTAAAAAATTACCTTACGGAAAAGATTTTTTATTTGTTGATGAACTATTACAAATCGATAAAAATGGAGCAATTGGCACCTATACCTATAAAGATAGTTTATCATTCTATGAAAGCCATTTTAAAAACGAACCCATAACTCCAGCAGTAATTCTAACAGAAACTATGGCTCAAATCGGTTTGGTTTGTTTGGGTTTATTTCTTTTAAAAGACGAATTGAATAATGAAAAAACATCATTGGTTATGACATCAAATTCTATTGATTTTCTAAAACCTGTTTATCCCAGTGAAAAAGTATGGGTAACAAGTGAAAAGATATATTTCCGCTTTAATAAATTAAGTTGCAAAGTAAAAATGGAGAATATTCTGGGCGAAGTTATATGTAAAGGAACTATTTCTGGAATGTTAATTTCTAACCCTGATGAATAGCAATCGGGTAGTAATAACTGGTTTAGGTATTTGTGCGCCAAATGGCACAACAATTCCTGAATTTACGAATGCTATAAAAAATGGTATTTCAGGAATAACACATCAACCTGATCTAGAAGCCCTCGGTTTTTCATGCCAAATTGCAGGAAAGCCTCAGCTCAGTGAGGAAAGGATTGCACAATATTTTACGCCCTTAGAACTACGAAATTTAAACAGCACCGGAATTATTTATGGTGTTGTAGCAGGCTTAGATGCCTGGAAAGATGCGGGTTTGGAAAAAAGTGATGATGAAGAACCTGACTGGGATAGCGGAACAATTTTTGGTACTGGAACCTCAGGAATTGACAAATTTAGGTGGGCGATTAATAAAATTGATGACATGGAAATCCGAAAACTCGGAAGTTCAGTTGTTATACAAACCATGGCAAGTGGTGTAAGTGCATTTATTAGTGGCAAATTAGGCTTAGGAAATCAAATAAGCACAAATTCATCTGCATGCGCAACGGGTGCCGAAAGCCTTTTACTTGCTTACGAAAGAATTAAATCTGGACAGGCAAAACGTATGCTTGCCGGCAGCACAAGTGATAGCGGGCCATACATTTGGGGCGGTTTCGATGCCATGAAAGTTTGCACATTTAAGCACAATAATGAGCCTGAAAAAGGAAGCAGACCGATGAGCTTAATGGCAAGTGGTTTTGTACCCGGAAGTGGTGCAGGTGCATTGGTTTTAGAATCACTTGATTCTGCTTTGGCAAGAAATGCGAATATTTATGCCGAGGTTTTGGGTGGTCATTTAAATTCTGGTGGGCAAAGGGGTACAGGAACCATGACAGCACCAAACCCCATGGCAGTTCAACGCTGCATTCAGAAGGCTGTTGAAAATTCGGGAATACAATTACACGAAATTGATGTGATTAACGGTCATTTAACAGCTACGAGTAAAGATGCCCTCGAAATTGAAAACTGGAAAATTGCACTTGGTTCATCTGCTGATAACTTTCCTTATATAAACTCTTTGAAAGGAATGATTGGCCATTGTATCAGTGCTGCCGGAAGCATCGAATGTGTAGCATCAGTTTTAGAATTAAATCAAGATTTTATCTTCCCAAATATAAATTGCGAAGATGTTAACCCAGAAATAACTACTTTGATAAATAAAAATCGAATTCCTCAAACACTCATCAAAAAATCGTTCAATATTCTGGCTAAGGCTAGCTTTGGCTTTGGCGATGTAAACGTTTGTCTGATATTAAAAAAATATACCCATGAATAAAAATGAAATTATTTCAGCACTGAAAACTATTATACAACCTTACAGCGAAGAAACTTTAGCTTTAGAAAACATTGATGAAAACACCGATTTTATTGCCGATTTAAAAATAAATTCAGCCAATCTGGTTGATATCGTACTCGATATCGAAGAAGAATTTAAAATTGAAATTGATAATGATTCTATGGCGAAAATGTTAACTGTTAAAGCCACTGTAGAAATTATAGATAGCAAGCTAAATGCTGGGAAATGATATCGTAGATTTAAATCTTGCCAGGGTACAAAGTAATTGGAGACGTAATGGCTACCTTGAAAAAATCTTTACGCAAGAGGAACAACTCCTTATCAACTCGGCAACAAATCCCGATTTAATAGTTTGGTTGCTTTGGAGTATGAAAGAATCGGCTTATAAAATTCATAACCGTAAAACCGGTATACGGAATTTTGCGCCAAAAAGTTTCCAGTGCAAATTATTATATATTGATACTAAAAAGTCGTTTGGTTTCGTAAAAAGGAATGAATTATTGTTTTTAACGAAGTCAGAAATAAACAGCACGTTTATACATACCATAGCAACCAGCGAAGATTTAATTTTCAAAAACCTTATAGTTAAACGAGTTTACAATCAATCCAACTATTCAAATATCTTTAATCTTTCAAAAAGATTTTATCTCGCTCACAATGAAGCATCCCTTCCAGAAATTACCAACCTTAAAACAAAAACTAAACATATTACATCTATCAGTCACCACGGAGAATATTTAAGAATTGTTTTCAATAAGAAATCGAAAACCGAATGAATAAGCATACCGACTTCCCCTTACTTTCTTTACAGTAGAATAGAATTGCATCCCTCAAAAACCCTTATCTTTGCCCAAATCATAAAAAATATACTATGCTTAAAGGATTTTTTAACGTACCCATTCCGGTAAACGAACCTATATTAAATTATGGCCCAGGCAGTAAAGAACGCGTTCTTTTAAAAGAGGCACTTGCTGAAGCTCGCTCACACCAACAAGATATTCCGATGTATATTGGTGGTAAACAAATTCACACCATTAAAAAGGGTAAGGTTGTTCCTCCACACGATCACCAACACGTTTTAGCCCAATTTAGCATTGGCGACAAAACTCATATTACACAAGCCATTAATGCTGCTTTGGCTGCAAAAGAAGACTGGGAAAACCTTTCTTGGGAGCACAGAGCGGCAATCTTTTTAAAAGCTGCTGATTTAATTGCGGGCAAATACCGTTATAAATTAAATGCAGCGACTATGCTTGGTCAAAGCAAAAATGCCTATCAAGCAGAAATTGATGCGGCTTGTGAACTCATTGATTTCTTACGTTTCAATGTAAGTTACATGGCCGATATTTACAAACAACAACCGCCTGTCTCTCCCCGTGGCAACTGGAACCGTGTAGAACAACGCCCGTTAGAAGGTTTTGTATTTGCACTTACTCCATTTAACTTTACTGCTATTGCTGCTAACTTACCTGCTTCGGCAGCGATGATGGGCAATGTTGTAGTTTGGAAACCTGCTGATACTCAAATTTACGCAGCCAACCTTTTAATGGAAATTTTCCGTGAGGCGGGCGTACCTGATGGTGTAATCAATTTAGTTTATGCCGATGGCCCGGAAACTGGCGATGTTATTTTTAACCATCCAGATTTTGCAGGCATTCATTTTACAGGTTCTACAAAAGTTTTCCAGGAAATTTGGAAAACAATTGGTACAAATATCCATAAATATAAATCCTATCCTCGTATTGTGGGCGAAACTGGTGGTAAAGATTTTATCCTGGTTCACCCATCGGCGCAAACCGATATTGCGAGTACTGCAATTGTTCGTGGTGCTTTCGAATACCAGGGTCAAAAATGTTCGGCTGCAAGTCGTGTTTACATTGCCGAAAGCCTTTGGCCAGAAATCAAGAAGTTAATGTTACGCGATTTGGCGACATTCAAAATGGGTGGAACTGAAGATTTTACCAATTTTATTAATGCTGTTATAGATGAGCGCTCATTTGATAAATTAGCGAAATACATTGACCAAGCTAAGAAAGATAAAGGGGTAGAAATTATTGCTGGTGGTAACTACGATAAGAGCAAAGGCTATTTCGTTGAACCAACTGTTTTAGTAGTTGACGACCCGAAATACACCACCATGTGCGAAGAATTGTTCGGCCCGGTTTTAACAATCTACGTTTATGCAGATAAAGATTTCGATTCGATTTTAAAGGTTATCGACACCACTTCTCCTTATGCTTTAACTGGCGCATTAATCGCACAAGACCGTTACGCAATTGATAAGGCATCGCATGTTTTACGCAACGCAGCCGGCAACTTTTACATTAACGATAAATGTACAGGTGCAGTTGTTGGACAGCAACCATTCGGTGGCGCCAGAGGTTCAGGCACAAACGATAAAGCCGGCTCGATGATTAATTTGTTGCGTTGGGTTTCTCCTCGTACCATTAAAGAAGTTTTCGAATCGCCAACGGATTATCGTTACCCGTTTTTAGCAGAGGATTAGTTATTGAGTTTAGAGTTGACAACTTTCTGGCAATATTGCTTAAAAGTTGTCAACTCAATAAATTTTCAAAACCCTTGAACAATCAGGGGTTGTTCTTTTTATAGGGATTTGTAAAGCAAAGGCAATGATAACTTTACTGGTAGTCGGGCTTTACGCTAAATCTTTTTTGTAATAGCTAACAAATTCTTTCTAACCTGCTATTAAAGTTGTCAACTCTTAAAAAACAAAAAAGTATACCGCTCCAATCCCGTTTAAGATATTTGGTTTTTGCAACTATTTAGGGCTGCAGGGCGTAAGATGCACAATCTTAAATTCCTCAAACCCGACAGTAGCGTAAATCCTTTTGATTGCTTTTTAAAGTTACTAACTCTCTTAAGCAGCTGGCCATTCAGAGTTAGTAACTTTGCAAGAAAAAGATTGCAGCGCATGGCGGGACTACAGCATCCACGATACACTAAACAGTCATTTCCAAATCCTTATCACTCTTTTAAAACCATCTTTGCTTTCCACTGTTCTTAATAAAAAAAACATCATGGCTAATCAAAACGAAAATTTAAAAGATAAAAACGCGGATAATGCTGCAGATAAGACAAATATGCCAGATGGATTGGTTCCCCGTCATCACAGCGATGAAAATAACGAAAAAAACAAAGTAAAATCTGATGCGGGTAACCTGGGTAGAAATTTTGGAAAAGGCGATTTTGGTTCGGAAGAAGCCCGTGAAGATTCTGAAAAAGGAAACGAGGGACACGCAGGCAACATGCCGAATAGTAAAGAAAAGTAAAGAGGATGTATCATAAATAAAATTATTTTTGAAACTTGTTACGTTGAGCTTGTGGAAACGCCCTCAAAGGCAATTTTTTACAAGTCTTCCGACAGGCTCAAGATGACATTTCATATTTATGATACAACCTCTTTGTTATTTAATACCGGCGAATTTATTGATAAGCCAATTTATTTTATAAAACCCTCAAACTGCCAAAATATAAGTCTAGACTTTTTAACTATTGTGGCCTTAAATGCTATAACCAGCTTACAATACCAGTTTCTACATTATAATTCGCGCCTACTATTTTTATTTTCCCATCTTTTTCCATTTGGTTTAAAGTGGTACTTTGGTTGCGAATATCTTTTATGGTTTGCTTTACATTTTGTACGTTCAATCTTTCCAACAAATCATCATTTTTAGACGAACGTTCTTCTCCTTCTGTAATAACTTCATTAATAATTGCATTAAAATGATCTACTAAATGAATAAGGTTTTCCATTCCTGTCTCTCGGATTGCAGCAGAATCTAATCCTCCTTTTAAAGCTCCGCATTTTGAATGCCCTAAAACAACAATTAATTTAGATCCTGCAACATTACAGCCAAATTCCATAGAACCCAAAATATCTTGGTTCGCAAAATTCCCAGCTATTCTCACACTAAAAATATCTCCTAATCCTTGGTCAAAGATCAATTCTGCAGAAGTACGACTGTCTATGCAGCTTAATATTACAGCAAATGGCCATTGTCCTGACCTGGTATCATTTACTTGTGCTAGTAAATCTCTGTTGGCTTTTAAATTTTGTACAAATCTTTCATTACCCTCTTTTAGTATTTCAAATGCTTTTTCAGGGGTAATTGTTGCTTGTGTTTCTAAAGTATGTGCCTTCATTATTTTTTATTATTTATTTCTTCTACAATCTTGTTATTTAATTTTGGTACAGTGTAATGTTTCTGTACGTTTTCTAAGGTTACTATAATGCCTTTGGTATAGGCATTATGTTTGTAATTGAAAATGGTTTCTAATACATCGGGGTCGATATACCGGGCATTAGTACCATCAATAATTACATTTGTTTCTCGTGGAATATTCGTTAAAACAACCTGTATAGCGGCTTTATTTAAAAAGGAAACTTCCTCTGCCAGTTTAATTCTAATGTTCTTTTTATCGCCCTCATTGGTAATTCTATAGAAAAAAGGATTACGCATGTTTGTCCGCAATAAGTAGAAAATTGAAACCAACATACCTACTGCAACGCCTTTTAGTAAATCGGTAAACAATACCGCTACAACGGTTACAACAAATGGCACAAACTGATCCCAGCCTTTATGGTACATGTGTTTAAATAGGCTGATGCGTGTTAGTTTATAGCCTGTTACCAATAAAATTGCTGCCAAACATGAAAGCGGAATCATATTAATTACCTGCGGAATAAATAATAGCGAAAGCAATAACCAAATACCATGAAAAATGGCTGACATTTTGGTTCTACCTCCTGAATTTACATTCGCAGAGCTTCTAACAATTACCGAAGTCATTGGTAAACCACCTACCATGCCGCTGGTAATGTTTCCTATACCTTGTGCAATTAATTCGCGATTTGTTGGCGATACGCGTTTAATCGGATCTATTTTATCAATGGCTTCGATACTTAATAAAGTTTCTAAACTTGCTACTACCGCAATGGTTACAGCAACGATATAAACATTCTTATTGGCCAGTTGAGAAAAATCGGGCAAGGTAAACAAGCCTAAAAATTCGCCAAAACCGTTAACAACAGGAATTTTCACCATCTGATCAGCCCGAAGTGGATGATCTGTCCCGGCGAAAATTATTGTACCAATAATACCTAATGCCACAACTAATAATGGTGCAGGCACAATGGCAAGTCTTGGAAATTTTGGCCATATAATTAAAATCGCTATCGATAACAAACTGATAACTACTGCTGCCAAACTGAAATGGCTTAGTGCAGCAGATATTGCAGAAAAAGTATTTTCATGATCTTGTTGAAAGAAACCTTCATCACCACTAAAATCAGTGTCGACACCCAAAGCATGTGGAAGTTGTTTTAAAATTAAGATTAATCCAATAGCAGCCAGCATACCTTCAATTACACTCGAAGGAAAATAATTACCAATTGTACCCGCTTTTACCAAACCTAAAATTAATTGAAAAACACCTGCCAGTACTACGGCTAGCAAAAACGTTGGATAACTTCCAAGCGATGTAATTGCACCTAGAACAATTACAGTTAAACCCGCTGCCGGACCACTAACACTCAGCTGTGAACCACTAAATGAAGCAACAACGATTCCACCAATAATACCAGTTATTAAACCGGCAAATAAAGGTGCACCAGAAGCCAGTGCAATACCTAAACATAATGGCAAAGCAACTAGAAAAACGACTATACTGGCGGGTAAATCTTTCTTTAAATTCTTTTTGAGAATATATTTTTTCACATCCGAGCCTGAAAAGGCCGGGTTAAACTTTTGCATAACGATATAATTATCAGGTAAATTTTAACGAATAAAATCTTGGTGTTAAAGCAAAGTGAATTTAGATAAATTCAATATATACCAATTAATAGCTATGTATTGTTTATCCATAAATTCTATCGAGAAAAATGCGATTCCACCTAAATTTAGCTAAAGTTAGGCGGCGGTGTTGGTACGGTAGGATGATATGGATCTACATATCGTTTGAAATGCTCAATAAAACTACTCTTCAGCACAAAATGACTTGAGGAGAACTCATAAGAAAATATTGGATGACTTAATTCAACAAATTTAAACTCGCTGAACTTCGATGTGTCTTTGGCGGTATCTTTACCGCCATCATGCTCTAACTCAATTTGCATGATAACAGCATTCATAATTTCTTTATCAATACAAGTACAAAAAACCGGAGCGCCAGAAATAGTCATCTTCGCGGTGAAGATGAGCATAAATGCAGCAACGATTATAAACTTGTATTTCCTTAAAAACATTTATTTTATTCTAATCTCGTTTTAATTTAGTTACAAAAATAAACGGATAATTGGTTTTTCAATACTTTAAGCTGTAAAAAAAATGTAATATAAGTGATTGACAAGAATTTAAACATCAAATTACTCAAATCTCGCAGGTTTTAAAAACCTTCAAGGTTTATTAAGAGCAACAAAAAAGAATTTCAGGTTTGTAAATAAAGATTCAGGTTATTGAGTAAATAACAACATATCAACCTTGCAATACCGATTGTAATTTTTAATTTTAAAATCTCATGTCATTAATATGGATAAGAAAATAGCATTACTTAAAGATAAAATAAATCAGGCAAACCTCGGTGGCGGGCAGGTGAGAATTGATAGTCAGCATAAGAAAGGAAAATTAACAGCCAGAGAACGTATTCATTTTTTAATGGATGAAGGCAGTTTTGAAGAAATTGGCATGCTGGTTACGCACCGCAGCACTGATTTTGGTATGGAAAGTGAAAAGTATTTAGGCGATGGTGTAGTTACAGGTTATGGCACAATTAATGGCCGTTTAACCTATGTTTTTTCTCAGGATTTTACTGTTTTTGGTGGTTCTTTATCAGAAACCCATGCAGAAAAAATTTGCAAATTAATGGATATGGCCATGAAAAACGGCGCTCCATTAATTGGTTTAAACGACAGTGGCGGTGCTCGCATTCAGGAAGGTGTGGTTTCTTTGGGTGGCTATGCCGATATTTTTTACAAAAATGTTCAGGCTTCTGGAGTTATTCCACAGCTTTCAGCAATTATGGGCCCCTGTGCAGGTGGTGCAGTTTATTCTCCTGCCATCACAGATTTTATTTTGATGGTTGAAAATACCTCATACATGTTTGTAACCGGACCAAATGTGGTAAAAACAGTTACGCATGAAGAAGTAACCTCAGAAGAGCTTGGTGGGGCAAGTACACATGCAACTAAATCAGGGGTAACACATTTCGCTTGTGCAAACGAGATTGATGCAATAGCTCATGTTAAAAAGCTTTTAAGTTATATGCCTCAAAATTGTGAGGAAATGGCAGAACCAATCCCATACGAACCAGGTGATGAAAGCAGGATTGAGCTGAATACTTTTATGCCTCAAAATGCATCGCAACCTTATGATATTAGAGAGATAATTTCAATCGTTACAGATGTAGATAGTTTTTTGGAAGTTCATAAGGATTTTGCAGAAAACATTGTAGTTGGTTTTGCTCGATTAGCAGGCAGAAGTATTGGAATTATTGCTAATCAACCTGCTTATCTGGCAGGTGTATTAGATAGCAATTCATCTACTAAGGCGGCTCGTTTCGTTCGCTTCTGCGATTGCTTTAATATCCCGTTACTCGTTTTTGAAGATGTTCCAGGTTTCTTGCCCGGCACAGATCAGGAATGGAATGGCATTATCACCAATGGTGCAAAATTACTTTATGCTTTTAGTGAAGCAACTGTTCCGCGGATAACAGTAATCACCAGAAAAGCTTATGGCGGTGCTTATGATGTTATGAACAGTAAACACATTGGTGCAGATATGAATTACGCATGGCCAAGCGCCGAAATTGCGGTGATGGGTGCAAAAGGAGCAGCAGAAATTATTTTTAAAAGAGAAATTACATCAGCAGAAAACCCTCAGGAAAAATGGTTGGAGAAAGAAAAATTGTATTCAGATATTTTTGCAAACCCGTACCGGGCAGCCGAACGTGGTTTTGTTGATGAAGTTATCGAACCTGCCCAAACAAGGATTAAATTAATAAAAGCTTTCAAAATGCTCGAAAATAAAGTTGTAAATAATCCAAGAAAAAAACACGGAAATATACCTTTGTAGGGATGGGAGATGGAAGATGGGTAATGGAAGATGGGAAAGGGAAAATGGCTGATGGGAAAGGGAAGATGGATGATGTAGTAAACAACCATCATCCATTTTAACATTTTACATACTTTATATCCAAATTTGCTATGTTTAATCTAACATGAGTCAGTCGGAAGCTCCATCATCCATTTTACATTTCTACATTTTAAATATTTTATGTATCCCAAATTTGCAAGGTTTAATCTAACATAAGTAAGGCGGAAGCTCCATCATTCATTTTACATCCTCTAAATTTACATCCGGTAGTGGAAGATTTAGGACACAACCATCATCCATTTTACATTATACATATTAATCCATTTTACATCCTTTAAATATGTTAAAACGAGCCGATATAATTTTAATGGCCTTTTGCACAGGCTTAATTGTTGCAAACATTTACTACTGCCAGCCTTTAGTTATTCTTGTTGCTAAAGATTTTAACCTTACAGAAAGCCATGCTGGGCGAATTACCTATTTAACACAGATTGGTTATGCCTTAGGTTTATTTCTTTTGGTTCCGCTTGGCGATATGTTCGAGCGTAAAAAACAAATATTAATTATAACAGGCCTGGCCATTGTGGCACTTTTAGCTGCCGCTTTTTCAACAACCTTTTTCTTACTCGAAATTGCTTCCATTTTAATTGGTGCCTGCTCTATTGTTCCTCAACTCATTTTACCATTGGCAGCCAACCTAAGTTCTGATGAAAATCGAGGTGCTAATATCGGTATGATTATGAGTGGCTTACTAGTTGGTATTTTAGCATCAAGAGCCTTAAGTGGAAGTATTGGATTTTGGCTCGGCTGGCGAGCAGTTTATTTTATGGCTGCCGGCATTTGTGCTTTACTAATTGTATTAATGGCCAAGCGTTTCCCACAGAGTTATCCTGCTTTTAAAGGGACATACAAAGAATTAATGAGTTCGATGTTTAGTTACATCAAAACGCAGCCAGCTTTACGCGAAACATCAATAATTAATTTTTTAGCCTTTGCAATTATTAGTGCCTTCTGGACAACCATGGTTTTGTTTTTGGCAAACCCACCGTTTAGTTTTCAAACCCTACAAATTGGTTTATTTGGAATTGCAGGCGCAGCTGGTGCATTAGCTGCACCATTAGTTGGAAAACTCAGCGACGGCAACAATCCACGTAAAAACTTATTGATTGGCTTTATCCTTCAAATCATCAGCATTGGATTATTTTACTTTACTGGAAACCATTTGTATTTATTTGTAATTGGAATTATATTGATTGATATCGGTCAGCAGGCAATTCATGTGACTAACCAAACCAGAATTTACACGCTAATACCTGAAGCGAGAAATAGATTAAACACCATATTTATGTCGGTAAGTTTTATTGGCGCAAGTTGCGGTTCTGCTTTAGGTTTATTCCTTTGGGATAAAGGCGGCTGGAATTTATTTTGTTACGGAATGACGGGAATTATCGTTCTAAATAGTTTAATTTACACATTCTACGGAAGAAAACAATAATAATCTGGAAACATTAATTCAAATAGAGCAAATTTTTCCATCACTAACCTGGCGGATAAGGCACGAAGCAATGTACCCGGACATGCCTTTCGATGCTGTAAAATTAAAAGACGATTTTGAGGGTATACATTTCGGATTATATGCAGACCACAAATTATCTGGTGTGGTTTCCTTATTTCCACAAGGTGATGTTTACCAATTTAGAAAACTTGCGGTGTTGCCAGCAGCTCAAAAACTAGGTTATGGCACTAAATTGATGGACTATATCTTAGATTTTTGTAAAATTCAGAAGGCAACCGAGCTTTGGTGTAACGCCCGTGTTAATGCAAAGGAATTTTATTTTAAATTTGGCTTCCGCGAAACAGATGATACTTTTTTTAAAGACGGCTTTGATTTCGTAGTGATGGAACTGGGATTTTAGATTGTAGATTTACGATTTAAATCACCCAGATTTAAAAAATTAAAATTCAAATAAATAAAAACTAGATTTCGATTTGTTTTGCTCCATACCAATCTAAATTCGTAAATCTAATATCGTAAATCAAAATCATGGCGAAGAAAAAAGAAGACGAAAAGAAAAAACATGTTGCTGTTGTAACCAAAAAATCGTTACAATTTCTTGAAGAATACATAAACAACCCCGCTCCTACGGGTTATGAATGGGAAGGACAAAAACTATGGCTTAATTACCTTAAACCTTATATTGATGAACATTTCATTGATAACTATGGAACAGCAGTTGGTGTAATCAATCCTAAAGCAGATTACAAAGTGGTAATTGAAGCACATGCTGATGAAATTTCGTGGTACGTAAATTACATTACTGCCGATGGTTTAATTTATGTGATTCGTAACGGCGGATCTGATCACCAGATTGCACCATCGAAACGAGTAAATATCCATACTGAAAAAGGTTTGGTTAAAGCAGTTTTTGGCTGGCCTGCAATTCATACTCGCCATGGAGAAAAAGAACAAGCCCCTGAATTAAAAAATATCTTTTTAGATTGTGGTTGTACAACAAAAGAAGAAGTAGAAAAATTAGGTATCCACGTTGGTTGCGTAATCACTTATGAAGATGAATTTATGGTTTTAAACGACCGTTATTATGTTGGTCGTGCCTTGGATAACCGCGTTGGTGGTTTTATGATTGCCGAAGTGGCCCGCCTGTTAAAAGAGAACAAAAAGAAGCTTCCATTCGGCTTATACATAGTAAATTCTGTACAGGAAGAAATTGGTTTACGTGGGGCAGAAATGATTGCACAACGCATTAAGCCTGATGTGGCAATTGTTACTGATGTAACACACGACACAACCACACCAATGATTAACAAAAACATTCAAGGCGATTTAGCGGCAGGCAAAGGCCCTGTTGTTTCTTATGCTCCGGCAGTACAAACCAACCTGAATAAGTTATTAATTAAAGTAGCAGAGAAAAATGATATTCCATTCCAACGCCAGGCTTCATCACGTTCCACAGGAACAGATACCGATGCCTTTGCCTATTCAAATGGCGGCGTTCCTTCGGCTTTGATTTCTCTACCATTACGCTACATGCACACAACGGTAGAAATGGTCCATAAAGAAGATGTAGACAATGTAATCAGCTTAATTTATGAAAGTTTATTAAACATTAAAGATGGTCAGGATTTCAGAGAGTTTAAATAATAAATTATGGATGAGGTAAATTATCAGAAAATTATTTTTAAAACGTTTTTAAAGTTGCTGCTAATGATTTTCATCTTCGTTTCTATAAATAATTGGCCTCAAATTAAAGGTAGCATTCATGGGGAAATCCCACCTCTGAATGTATGGCTCGACCATAGCATTAGGGTTAGCAACGTCTTTTTTATTATCGTGGCAACAATTTATTTCTTTTACGTTGAATTTAAAAAGCAGAAAGAATTAGTTGACGGACATTCCAACTAAATAAAAAGACAAATAATAATTAGGCTTGAAGTTATTTCTTCAGGCCTTTTTTATAACTTGTATTATCGATCTTTAACATCAATTACTAAATGAAAAAAATAGTTTTACTCCGCCACGGACAAAGCCTTTGGAACTTAGAAAATCGCTTTACAGGCTGGACTGATGTCGATTTATCAGAAAGCGGATATCTGGAAGCTAAAAGAGCAGGTCAGCTTTTAAAGAAGCATAATTTTAACTTCGATATTGCTTTTACATCGTTGCTAAAAAGGGCTATTAAAACACTTCATATCGTTCTTGAAGAACTCGATCACCTTTGGATTCCCGAGCAGAAGACCTGGCATTTAAATGAACGATTTTATGGTGCTTTGCAAGGCCTTAATAAAGATGAAACAGCGGAAAAATATGGCCTTGAACAAGTAACAAAATGGCGAAGAGATCCTGATGAAGAACCGCCTGCAATAACTAAAAGCGATGAAAGATATCCAGGAAATGATTTACGTTATCAATTTTTAAAACCTGAAGAATTGCCTTTAACCGAAAATTTGAGTGATACCATTGGCAGAGTTCTGCCGTTTTGGAATGAAGCAATAGTACCGGCGATTAGCATGAATGAAAAAGTTATAATATCGGCCCATGGTAATAGCTTGAGGGCACTAATTAAATACCTTGATAACTTAAGCAATGAAGAAGTTACAGCGTTGGAGATTCCAACAGGTACACCGCTTGTTTACGAATTAGATGATAATTTGCAGAAACTAAGACATTATTATCTGGAGTAACATATTTCCTAAATTGGAAACATTCCAGGCTGTGTAAATTGATTAAATAATTTTTACATTCAATTATCTATTAAAATGGCAAAAAACAAAACAACAGAAAACGCTGATAGCGTTACTACATTTCTAAATAAAATTACCGAAGAAATTAAGCGTAAAGATAGTTTCGAGTTAGTTAAGATATTTGAAGAGGTATCAGCTCATGAAGCTAAAATGTGGGGTACTGCGATTGTTGGTTTTGGAAGCTATCACTACAAATATGCAAGTGGACATGAAGGCGATGCACCACTCGCTGGCTTTTCGCCCAGGAAAGATGCGTTCGCATTATACTTTTTATTCAACAACGATGATAGAGAAAGGTTACTTGAAGTATTTGGCAAACATAAAAGCGGAAAGGCTTGTGTGTACATTAAAAAACTTAGCGACATCAATCCTTCTATTTTGAAAGAAATGATAATTACTTCGATTGCTGAAATTAAGAAACTGTATCCTGAATAGAGAAATGGGTTTTATTTGCCACAAGCAGTAAACTTGCCGAATAAAACTGTATTAAACGGATAGCCCGAAGACCAATTTAAACCACAACATCTATTTTTATTATGGTCGCGTATTTGTAGCCAAGGCTTTTCGGGCAAGGACTATTAGTGAAAGCAGGACTGATTTTTACAAAGAATTACTGTATTTACTTTTTAAATTATTTTTAAGCTTGTAAATAAGCAGTTACGCTACATTTTAGGTCGGTTTATTTTGCAATATTTGATTATTCTTTGTCAAATAACCAAACCGGATTATGTTTAAAAAACTACACTTCTATTTTTTAATATCAAGCGCTTTCATTTCAATAAATGCAGCAGCACAAGATGCCGTAAGCTATCAACTTCCACCTAAAGAAATTGCTGATTTGTTGCTTGCCAAACCAACACCCGGTGTTAGCATTGATGATAGAGCAGAATGGATTTTATTTAGTGAACGGAATTCGTATCCATCTGTTGAGGAGTTAGCAATGCCCGAATATCGTATTGCTGGATTACGCTTAAATCCAAATAACTATTCGCCAAGCCGCATTACTTATATTAACAATTTCAGTTTAAAGAACATTAAAGCTGATAAAACATTTCCTGTTACCGGTTTGCCCGCTCCTTTGTATGCGAGTAACATCAGCTGGAATCCTTCGCAAAATAAAATTGCCTTTACAAATACCACGCAAAAAGGTGTCGATTTATACATTATAGATATTGCTACAAAAAAAGCAACAAAAACCAATAAGGCCTTTTTAAATGTGGTTTTAGGTAGTGGTTTAACATGGTTAAATGACAACACAATTATTTATAGAGCCGTAACTAAACCAGCTACTTCTGCACCGATAAAACCGCTTATGCCTAAAGGCCCAACAGTACAGCAAAATTTGGGTAAAGCAGCGCCAAGTCCTACCTATCAGGATTTAATTAAATCACCTTATGATGAGCAACTTTTCGAATTCTATGGCACATCGCAACTGGTAAAAAACACGGGCGGTGTAGAAATGCCAATTGGTAAACCTGCAATTTATAGTTCAGTGAGCTTATCGCCTGATAAAACTTTTATGCTAATAGAAACCATTCGTAAACCATTTTCTTATTTGGTCACTGCAAACGGTTTTCCATCTACTGTTACCGTTACCGATTTAACTGGTAAAGCGGTTAAAGTTTTGGCAGAATTACCATCAGCTGAAGGAACACCTTCAGGATACGATAATATGCAAAACCTTCCTCGTGGTTTTGATTGGAGAGACGACGAACCGGCAACCATTATCTGGTCGAAACCGTTAGATAGTGGTTTAATTAAGAAAAACGTCCCTTTTCATGATGCAGTTTATTCCTTAAGTGCTCCTTTCTCAGGAACTGAAAAAGAATTATTTAAAACGCAAACCCGTTTTCGCGGTGTACAATGGGGCGATGCAAATTTAGCTTTGGTTATGGAAGGTTTAAGAAGTAAGCAAACCAGCAAAGTAAGCAGATATAACCCAACAACAGGTGCTTTAGAAGAATTATATAGCCGCAACCAAACTGATGCATATGGTAACCCAGGTACACCAGTAACTACAAAAAATAAGTACGGTCGCTCAGTAATTCATACCATAGATAATGGCACGAAACTTTTAATGAATAATACTGTTGGCTCTTCAGATAAAGGCGATTTGCCATTTTTAGCAAAATTTGATTTAGCAACTAAAAAGAATGAAATTATTTGGCGTAGTGCAGAAGGTACATTTGAGTATGTAAGTGATGTTATAGACCCAGAAAAGCTTGTTTTGCTTACCAGAAAAGAAAGTCAGAAATTGGTTCCGAATTATTACATTAAAAATCTGGTACTTCGAGTTGCCGATAGGCCTGTTACTGCCTTCTCAAATCCATACCCTTCTTTAGATGGTGTTGTAAAAGAAAAAATTTCTTACAAAAGGTCTGATGGTGTTGATTTAACAGGTGATTTATATTTACCAAAAGGCTACAATAAAGAGAAAGATGGCCTGCTTCCAACTATTATTTGGGCTTATCCCCGCGAGTTTAACTCTGCTGCCGATGCGGCTCAAATTCGTGGCTCAAAAGATAAATTCACCACAATTTCATGGGGTTCTCCAATTTACTGGGTTACCCGTGGTTATGCAGTTTTAGATAACGCAGAAATGCCAATTGTAGCAAAAGATGGCAAAAAACCAAATGATACCTTTATTGATCAATTGAGTTTAAATGCAGAAGCAGCAATTAATAAACTTTCTGATTTGGGCGTTGGCGATAGAAAACGCATGGCCGTTGGCGGACACAGTTATGGCGCATTCATGACCGCTAATCTTTTAGCACACACCAATTTGTTTGCGGCAGGCATTGCTAGAAGCGGCGCTTATAACCGTACTTTAACACCGTTCGGTTTCCAAAACGAAGAACGTACATATTGGCAAGCTCCTCAGTTATATTACGAAATGAGTCCGTTCAGTTATGCAGATAAAATTAAAACACCGTTGTTGCTAATCCACGGAGATTCTGATGATAACACAGGTACTTTCCCGATAAATAGTGAGCGTTTATTTGCTGCAATTAAAGGCGCTGGCGGAACAGTTAGATTTGTATTTTTACCTTACGAAGCACATGGCTATAGAGGTAAAGAAAACATATTGCATGCCCTTTGGGAGCAGGATCAATGGCTTGAAAAATACGTGAAGAACAAAAAATAAAATCTCGATCACATCTACAAAAAATGCCCCGAAATCCGGGGCATTTTTTGTTTAAATTAGCGTTATTCATGGTTAATAACTAGTTTTACATTTTCCGAAACCAAACCCCAACATTCAAATTACTTATTTGTTTACCACTTATGGATTACATTGATTACTATAAAGTTCTTGAAATTAACAAAGATGCGACCACAGATGATATTAAAAAAGCCTATCGGAAACAGGCAAGGAAATACCATCCTGATTTAAATCCTAATAATGAAGAGGCAAATAAAAAATTCCAGCAAGTAAATGAGGCGAATGAGGTTTTAAGCGATCTGGAAAAACGAAAAAAATATGACCGTTATGGTAAAGACTGGCAACATGCCGATCAATTTAATGCTCAACAACAAAACAAGCAATCGCATGGAGCAGGCAGAGGTGGATTTTCAGGTTTTGGAGGAGAGGATTTTTCAGACTTTTTTTCATCTATGTTTGGTGGTGGCGGCGGTCGAAGTAGCAGCAGATCGCCTTTTAAAGGGCAGGATTTTACAGCAGAATTGAACCTTAATTTAATTGATGCTTATACAACCCATAAACAAACGCTTACTGTAAATGGAAAACAGGTTCGCATAACAATTCCTGCCGGTGTAGAAAATGGACAAAAAATAAAACTTCCCGGTTACGGAGCGGCAGGACCAAACAATGGGCCTGCAGGCGATTTATACATTACATTTAACATTGCCGAACACCCTAAATTTAAGCGAAAAGGAAATAACATTTACATTCAGGAAGACGTTGATTTATATACAGCAGTTTTAGGTGGAGCGAAAATTGTTGAGACGTTAAATGGTAAGGTAAAACTCAATATACCTGCCGGCACACAACCTGACACTAATTTAAGACTTAAAGGAAAAGGATTCCCATTTTATAAAAAAGAAAATCAATTCGGTGACTTATACATCAAATGGCAAATTAAAATACCAACAAATTTAAATAATCAACAAAAGGAGTTATTCGAAAAGCTTTCCAAGTCTTAACCAATTACCGAAACTATTTTCCTTTCGGTTTAAGACTTTGTAACCATAATAAATTTAAATCAGTTCTGGTAAGCAATAAATTAATTTTTAACGAATGGCCTTAAAAGGATGCAATAAAAATCCTTTTTTTAATATTAGTTTATTAAATTGGGGCATTAAAACCTTAAAATAATGAGTGATTCTGCTTCAAAATTTATCGAAAAAATAAAAGCTTCTTATGCGCCAACAGGCTCATATATTTACCTCGGGGCGGGCATTTTAGATGGGCAGGTTTATGAGGATGCCGAAGTAAATCTATCCTTAAAAATGATGAACAGGCATGGTTTAATTGCCGGCGCAACTGGTACAGGAAAAACCCGCACCCTTCAATTACTTTCAGAACAGCTTTCTGATGCTGGGGTTCCGGTTTTTATGCTTGATGTAAAAGGCGATTTATCTGGCTTAAATCAACCCGGAAGCATAAATCCAAAAATTGAAGAAAGAGCTGCTCAATTAAAAAAATCTTTTACACCAACGGGCTTCCCTGTAGAAATTTACTCTCTTTCCGGAAAACTTGGCGCACAGATGAGGGCAACCGTTTTAGAATTCGGGCCAACACTTCTATCAAAAGTTTTAGATTTAAACGATACACAATCTGGTGTAATGGCTGTTATCTTCAAGTATGCTGATGACAACAAAATGCCAATAATCGACCTAAACGATTTAAAGAAATTAGTTTCATATTTATCAGAAGGAGCTGGTGCTGCTGAAATTAAAGAAAGTTACGGCACCATTTCAACCGCAACATCCGGAACCATTTTAAGAAAAATCGTCGCCATTGAACAGCAAGGTTTAGCCGGAATGTTTGGTGAAAAATCTTTCGATTCAGAAGATTTATTTGAGCGTGTTGACGGTAAAGGCGTTATCAGCCTTTTAAACATTGCAGATGTTCAAAATCAACCTGTTTTGTACTCTACATTTTTGCTAAGCTTGCTTGCTGAACTTTTTAGCACATTGCCTGAAGTTGGCGATTTAGACAAACCAAAATTGGTTTTCTTTTTTGATGAAGCACACTTACTTTTCAACAACTCTTCTAAAACTTTTTTAGAGCAGATTGAAACAATTATCAGATTAATCCGATCAAAAGGTGTAGGTGTTTTTTTCTGTACGCAATCGCCAACCGATGTTCCTGAAAGTGTTTTAGGGCAATTAGGAAATAGAGTTCAACACGCGCTTAGGGCTTTTACACCAAACGATGTAGATGCTCTGAAAAAGACAGTTAACACTTATCCAAAATCTGATTTTTATGAAATTGATAAGGTTTTAACCTCATTAGGAACTGGCCAAGCTTTAGTTACCGTATTAAATGAAAAAGGAATTCCAACTGAAGTATCTGCAACAATGCTTACTCCACCAAGGGCTGTAATGGGACCTCTAACTGCCGCAGATTTTGATAAAGTTGTTTCTGGAAGTGCGATGTATACTAAATACAAAGACCCGATTGATCCAGAAAGTGCTTATGATATTTTAACCAAAAAAATTAATGATCAAACTATCGCATCCGAACAGCAAAAACAAGAAGTTGAAGCACAAAAACAAGCTAAAATTGAAAGCAAGCCAAAGTCTGGCGAGAAAAGTTTAGTAGAACAGGTTATGGGGGCAACAATTACCCGTCAGATTGGTAAGGAAATTGTTCGTGGCCTTTTTGGCATGTTAACAGGAAAGAAAACACAAAGCAAAAACGGCGGTGGTTTCTTCGGATTTTAAATTAGTAATACGAAAATTCAATTATCTGCTATTACTGCTTTAACGAGTAAATTTTTTAGATTTTAAACCAATAATAAACCTATTATTGCTTTATTTAAAAAAAATCAGGATCTTAATAAATTATTTTAGTCATTAAATAAAATTAAACGCTTCCCTAATCAAAAATCAATTAGGGATTATTATTTTCGCAATATGAAACCTACGTTATTAATCCTAGCTGCCGGAATGGCAAGCCGTTACGGAAGCATGAAACAAATTGATGGATTTGGCCCTAATGGGGAAACCATTATCGATTATTCGATTTACGATGCAATCAATGCCGGCTTTGGCAAGGTTGTATTTATTATCAAAGAAGAATTTGTAGAAAACTTTAAAGCCATATTCGAACCAAAATTAAATGGAAGAATTGAAACGGATTATGTTTTCCAAAACTTTGATTTAAAACAATTTGGCATAGAAGAAGAAATATATAGAGAAAAACCTTGGGGTACGGCTCACGCAATTCTTTCGGCAAGAAAAGTGGTAAAAGAACCATTTTGTGTAATTAATGCAGATGATTATTACGGATACGACGCATTTAAAAAAATGGTCGATTTCCTGTCTGATGAGTCTTCAGAGAGTAATTTCTCCATCATAGGTTATGAGGTTGGCAAAACACTTTCAGAATTTGGTGCTGTTTCTCGTGGTGTTTGTAAAGTAGATGCATCAGGCAATCTGGAAGAAATTGTAGAACGCACAAAAGTTTATCCGAAAGATGATAAAATATTTTATGAAGAAGATGGTGAAGAATTTCCACTAAGTTTTGACACCCCAGTTTCGATGAATTTTTGGGGCTTTACCCCTGCTGTTTTCAAAATAACAGAAAAATTATTTGTAGAATTTGCATTAGCCAATAAGGATAAACCTAAAGCCGAATTCTTCATTCCTTTAATAGGCGAGAACTTAGTAAAAAGTGGAGAAGCAACTTTTAAAGTAGTACCGACTTCAAATAAATGGTTCGGCGTAACTTATAAAGAAGATAAACCTTATGTTCAAGATAGTATTAACCAATTGGTTAAAAACGGAACATATCCTGAAAAACTATGGAATTAAATTTAGATTCTGAAGTTTTAAAAGCATACGGGTACAATAAACAAAATATTAAAATTGCACAAATAGGTACGGGTTTAATTAACCGTACTTATTTGCTTTCTACCCAAGCAGAAGCAAAACAATATATCCTTCAAAACATTAATACTTCAGTTTTTAAAAATCCAAATGCAATTGCTGATAATCTCAAAAAAATTGCGGATTACCTGTTTAAAAGATATCCTGATTATCTTTTCATAAAATCAATTTCTACGATTAATGGGGAAGAAATGGCTCTGGTTAATAACGAGTACTGGAGAATGCTGCCATATATTCCTAATACGGTTTCGTTAGACGTACTAAGCGAACCAGATCAAGCTTACGAAGCAGCAAAACAGTTTGGAAAACTATGCCGATTGCTGAATAATTTTAAGGCGTCTGCTTTAGAACCAACAATTCCAGGTTTTCATGATTTAGCTTTCCGTTTTGACCAATTTACATCTGCTTTAAACGAAACATCTAAAGAACTAAAAGCGCAAGCAAAATACGAAATTGATAATGCTTTAGAACATAAATACATTTTAGATTACTTTAAATCTTATTCTCACAGAGCAGATTTCCCAGATCGGGTAATACACCACGACACAAAAATTAGCAACGTGTTACTTAACTCAAAAACATTCGAGGGCATTTGTGTTATCGATTTAGACACGATTATGCCAGGTAAATTCATCTCAGACTTAGGCGACATGTTGCGTACTTATCTCTGTGCGTTTTCAGAAAATGAAATTGATTTAAATAAAGTTAAAATACGCCTAAGTTATTTTGAAGCTACGGTTAAAGGTTATTTATCTGAAATGAAAAACATCCTAACTGATACAGAAAAAGAATTAATTTTATTTTCTGGCAGATATATAATCTACATGCAGGCCTTACGCTTTTTAACCGATTTTTTGAACGGAAACCGCTATTATCCAATAAATTATCCGACACAAAATTTGGATAGAACTAAAAATCAATTTAAGTTACTTCAGGAAATTTCTGCAAATGAAAAAGAATTGCAAAGTATAATCGACGAGAATTTGTAAATCTTGAATAATGAAAAATTAGATATTTGATTCTCTTTTCAGACAGGCAATTGAAAAAGCGTGAATATCTAGTTTTTGAAGGATTAAATTATGCAATCTAAATGTTACTTGTTTTTTTCTTAAGAAAAAACCATTTGCCAATTTCTATCGTAAGTACTCCAATTATAAACTTAAACAAAAAACAAAAAGCATGAAAAAGCAATTTTTAAGTCTAGCAATGGGTGTAACATTTTTAGCTTCTATCGTAGCTTGTAGTTCTCCTAAGAAAGATTCATCTGCAGACAGTACAGTAGTAGATTCTAGTGCAATGGCAATGGATACTACAGCAACAGAAACCGGTGTTGAAGTTGGCGGCGCAATGATGGTGCCTTCAAAAAACATTGTAGAAAACGCAATTGAATCTAAAGATCACACAACATTAGTAGCAGCAGTAAAACAAGCAGGTTTAGTTGAAACTTTAAGCGGTACAGGACCATTTACAGTATTTGCTCCAACAAACGAAGCATTTGCAGCAGTTCCTAAAGCTACTTTAGATGGTTTGATGAAACCAGAAATGAAAGCAGATTTAACTAAAATTTTAACTTACCACGTAGTTCCTGGTGCTTTAAAAGCTGCAGATTTGAAAGATGGTGAAGAGTTAACTACTGTACAAGGTGGTAAACTTAAAGTATCTGTTAAAGATGGTAAAGTGATGATTAACGGTGCAAACGTAACCATTGCCGATGTTGTTTCCAGCAATGGAATTACACACGTTATCGATGGCGTTTTAATGCCAAAATAATCTGGATTATTTTTGTTATCACCTTTCATTAATTTACAGCATTAAAATGCTAAAGAACTTCTGAAATTCAATACAACAAAAATTTATATTAAAAAAAAGCGTCCCGATGTAAAATCGGGACGCTTTTTTTATGGTTACTCAACTGAAAATTGTCAGTTAAAAACTAAAGATTGACTATTTTTTCTCTTCGTCTTTTACTTCTTCGAAATCAACATCAGTAACATTATCGCCACCAGCTTGAGGCTGACCATCAGCTTGTGGTTGTTCACCACCGCCTTGAGGTTGCTCACCAGCTTTGTACATTTCTTCTGAAGCTACATTCCATGCATTTTGCAATTCAGCTTGTGCTGCATCGATATCTGCAAAGTTACGAGACAAGTGTGCTGCTTTTAATTTTTCTAAACCAGCTTCGATTGGTGCTTTTTTATCAGCAGATAATTTATCACCAAACTCTTTTAATTGTTTCTCAGTAGAGAAAATTAATGCATCAGCACCGTTAATTTTATCAGCTTCTTCTTTTTGCTTAGCATCATCTGCAGCATTAGCTTCAGCTTCTTCTTTCATTTTCTTAATCTCTGCATCAGTTAAACCAGATGATGCTTCGATACGGATTTTTTGCTCTTTACCAGTAGCTTTATCTTTAGCACTTACATGTAAAATACCGTTAGCATCAATATCAAAGGCAACTTCTACCTGAGGCACACCACGTGGAGCTGGTGGAATACCATCTAAAATGAAACGACCAATTGTACGGTTTTGACCAGCCATAGGGCGCTCACCTTGTAAAATATGAATTTCTACTGATGGCTGATTATCAGCTGCAGTTGAGAAAGTTTCTGATTTTTTAGTTGGAATCGTTGTGTTAGACTCAATTAATTTAGTCATCACACCGCCCATAGTTTCAATACCTAATGATAAAGGCGTAACGTCTAATAACAATACATCTTTAACATCACCAGTTAAAACACCACCTTGAATAGCAGCACCGATAGCTACAACCTCATCTGGGTTAACACCTTTACTTGGCTCTTTACCGAAGAAAGCTTTAACTGCTTCCTGAATTGCTGGAATACGTGTTGAACCGCCAACTAAGATAATTTCATCGATATCACTTGTGCTTAAACCTGCATTTTTCAAAGCCGATTTACATGGATCGATAGTACGTTTAATTAAATCGCCAGCCAATTGCTCAAATTTAGCACGAGATAATGTACGCACTAAGTGTTTCGGTCCGCTAGCATCAGCAGTAATATAAGGTAAGTTAATTTCAGTTGATGTAGTGCTCGATAACTCAATTTTAGCTTTCTCTGCAGCTTCTTTCAAACGTTGTAAAGCCATTGGGTCTTTAGCCAAATCCATGCTGTTTTCAGCTTTGAATTCTTCTGTTAACCAATCAATAATAATGTGGTCAAAGTCATCACCACCTAAGTGTGTATCACCATCAGTAGATTTTACTTCGAAAACACCATCACCTAATTCTAAAACAGAAACATCATGCGTACCACCACCACAATCAAAAACAACAATTTTCATGTCTTTGTGTGCTTTATCTAAACCATAAGCTAAAGCAGCTGCAGTTGGCTCGTTAATGATACGTTTTACAGTTAAACCTGCAATTTCACCTGCTTCTTTAGTAGCCTGACGCTGTGCATCATTAAAATAAGCAGGTACAGTAATAACCGCTTCAGTAACTTCCTGGCCCAAGAAATCTTCAGCAGTTTTTTTCATTTTTTGTAAAATCATTGCAGAAATCTCTTGTGGAGTATATTTTCTGTCGTCGATTTCTACGCGAGGTGTGTTGTTATCACCCTTAACAACTTTATAAGGTACACGTCCGGCTTCTTTCGCACTTTCGTCGAAGCTGTTACCCATAAAGCGTTTAATCGAATATATCGTTTTTGTTGGGTTGGTTATAGCCTGACGTTTAGCAGGCTCGCCAACTTTACGCTCACCGTTTTCTGCAAAAGCAACAATAGACGGTGTAGTACGTTTACCCTCACTGTTTGCGATAACTACAGGCTCATTGCCCTCCATTACGCTCACGCAAGAGTTTGTTGTTCCTAAGTCTATTCCAATAATTTTTCCCATTGTATTTTTAATTTCTCTTTTAAAGTATTATAATTTCTACTGCTATTAAACAATGCTTGTGCCAATCGGTGTTTGGCAGATATTATTGCTAAAAGACTGATAAAATGTAAAAAAGGAGGCGATAGATTACTGACAGTGTGACAGAAAGAAGACTAAAGATTAAAGCCAAAAAGCTGGAGTGAAAATTAAATTTTAGAAAATACTTTGAAAATGAAAGTTAGAATCTTTTCGGGAACACCTGCCCCGCTGTCCACTTTACTCCGTTACACTTCGTGTTCGCTTCCATCGGGTTTATGAACGAAGTTTGAAGCTCTTGGGTAAGAAAAAACTCACCTCCATAAAAACTACCTCAACCCTCCTTGAAAATAAAGAAGAAATGTGGTTACTGAAGGTATAAAAATTTCTTCTAAAATGTTCGGTTAAAAGCACAGAATATTATTTAACAAATATTATTGCCACAATAAAAACTTTCGAAGTAGCGAGAACTGGCATTAGAAGATTTGGAATTAAATACCAATAAATCTTTATTTCAATTTTATTTCATAAACCAGTGAAATAAGAAATACTAAGAATGTTGTACAAATCTTAAATTGCCAGAAGAGTTCACACGGCTTAGGATTATGCCTAAAGATTTGTTGAGAATTTACAACAAAGCTTCGCAAGTCTTAATTTTTTTTTACTTTTTTATCAAGAAAAAAGTAAAAGCCTGCCTGGATAAGGCAAACCCAAAAATAATTGTATCTTCATTTTACCAAACAAAATAATATGCAACTAGCAGCACAAATTTTAATCGGCTTAATCGCCATTATCCACATTTACATCCTTTGGTTAGAAATGTTCGCATGGACAACCAAAGCACCGAAAGTTTTTACTATTTTACCCAAAGAACTTTTTCCTCAAACCAAAGTATTGGCAGCAAACCAGGGATTGTATAATGGATTTTTGGCCGCGGGCTTAATCTGGTCATTATGCATTAGCGACCATCAATGGAAATTCTATGTAGCAATATTCTTTTTAAGCTGTGTTCTAATTGCAGGAATTTATGGAGCAGCAACAGCAAGTAAAAAGATACTTTTTGTACAAAGCGTACCAGCATTAATTGCGTTGATTTTATTGCATTTGTAATTTTTCGTGGATAGGCAGGATTACAAGATAAGAGTTTCGATTTTTACTGTATAAGATATTTAAGAATCATGTAAACTGGATCTATGTTAAGATCGACTTTACTTCTTACATTCCTATATGGTGCATAATTCTCAAAATCTATTCCGTTACCTCTAGAAGTCTGTTATTACAATTCTAATAATCTTTCCAAGTGATGATAGCCAATCCCAAAATATTCTTTACTCGCTTTAATTTTCTGTAGAACTACCATTTGCTCCTCACTTATCGGACTTCCGATTAAAGACTTCGGACTTTTCTTAACTCCTACAACCAATACATTCTTTGGCGTATGCGCATCAGAAATAAATTCAAAAACCTTAGTCTTATATCCAAAGTATTCCAGAATTAAAGCACGAATCCCATCAGTAACCATTTCTGCCTGACGCTCTAAAAAGATGCCGTACTTGGTCAAAAACGAAACATCATTTTTTACTTTGTTTTTTTCAATCTCTCTGCGGATTTGTTTATGACAGCAAGGCGCAACTACAATTAATTCGGCTCCAGCTTTAATACCTTTAAAAATGGCATCATCTGTTGCAGTATCGCAAGCATGAAGCGCAATTAGTAGATTTACATTTCCTGCATTGTAATCTTCTATCGTTCCTTGCACAAAATTTAGTTGATCAAAAGCAGATTTCATTGCGACATCATTACATAAATCAACCATATCCTGACGATATTCAACACCAACAACCTCAGAATTTAATTTCAAAACCGAATGTAAATAATCGTACAAAGCAAAAGTTAAATAACCCTTACCCGAACCCATATCTGCCACCTTTTTAATCGTTCCATCAGGCAATTCTTTAATTAAAGAGCTTAATATTTCGATATAATGGTTAATCTGACGAAACTTATCCTGGGCATTTTTAAAAACTTTTCCATCAGCATCTGTAATCTTTAGTGCAGTTAAATATGATTTAGATTCTGCTTTAATTAATCTCAACTTCTCCTTATCATGACTACCGTCTGGAATAATCTTAGTTGATGGCGGCAATTCTCTTAAAACAATTTTTCCATTGTTCAATTCTTCAAAAACCAAATCCTTTTCTGTGGTGAACAATGTTCCAATTTTAAAACCAGTTTGTATATATTCAGAAACTAAGTTTAAGACTTCCATTAAATCGAAGTTCTTTACAACATCGCGGGTTTTGTATCGAAAGGTAAATGCAAATTTATCTTCACGTTTAATGATTACCCTTCTTACCAAAATCTGTTTCAGAGCCTCTTCTTCACCTTTATAATTCCCAAAAGTAATTTTTACAAAGTTTTGCAAATTTAAGCTATCTTCTACTGCAGATATGAATTGTTCTAAATGTTCTGAAAATACCATCAATTAAATTTATACCACAAAGATAAATCATTTTATTTGGAGCGCAATCTCGTGAAATAATGTAACAAATGAGCGACCAAGAAAATCTCCCGAATGTTGAAAATTTTTCAATTCAATAAATAATTATAAACTGAGAATCGCTTAACCAAAATAACTAATACGATTTAGGAATAAAAATTATCAACATTAATCTGTAATGATTCCAAAATAGAAAATGATTGATAATGTATTTTCTATTTCCAAAATTTAGTTTTAGATTAGGATTTTGATTATTTTCATAAACTTAATTCATGAGTGACTTTCAAATAAAAAAATCGCCAATTGTTTACGATGCCATTGTAGTTGGTTCAGGTGCGGGTGGTGGTATGGCTGCTTACGTACTTGCAAACGCAGGCCAAAAAGTTTTAATGCTCGAAGCTGGTCAATATTTCGACCCAAGATTGGATTCACATCAATTAAAATGGCCGTGGGAATCTCCTCGTCGTGGTGCAGGAACAACCCGTCCATTTGGAGACTTTGATGCTTCGTATGGTGGCTGGGAGTTAGAAGGAGAACCATATACTCAAAAAAATAAAACAGAATTCGAGTGGTTTAGGTCGCGTATGCTTGGCGGTCGTACGAATCATTGGGGTAGAATTTCATTGAGAATGGGTCCGCAAGATTTCAAACCAACTGATGGTTTAACAGATGAGTGGCCAATTACCTACAATGATGTGAAGCCTTTCTATGACAAGGTAGACCGAATGATAGGCATTTATGGAACGGTAGAGGGTTTAGAAAATGAACCTGATGGGATATTTATGAAACCACCAAAACCAAGATTGAATGAGCTTTTTATAAAAAAAGGTGCTGAAAAAGCAGGTGTCAAAGTAATTACAGGCCGTGGAGCAGTAATGACAGAATCCATAAAGGGAAATAACGACCGTGCTCCTTGCTTTTATTGTGGTCAATGTGGCCGAAGTTGTAAGGTTTATGGTGATTTCTCATCTTCTTCCTGCCTAGTTATCCCTGCTGTAAAAACTGGTAATTTAACAGTAATCACCGATGCTATGGTGCGTGAGGTAATCACAGATAAAGATGGAACTGCAAAAGGTGTTTCTTACGTTAATAGAAAAGATCTACAAGAATATCAGGTTAATGGTAAATTGGTTATTTTAGGTGCTAGTGCATGCGAATCAGCTCGTATTCTCTTAAACTCAAAATCTTCTGCTCACCCAGGTGGCCTGGCTAACAGCAGTGGTGTAGTTGGAAAGTATTTACACGACTCTACTGGTGCTGGCGTTTCTGGTTTTTTACCTCAATTAATGGATAGGAAACGTTACAATGAGGATGGCTTAGGGAGTGTGCACATTTATTCGCCTTGGTGGCTGGATAATAAAAAGCTAAACTTTCCCCGTGGCTATCACATTGAATATGGCGGAGGAATGGGTATGCCATCATACGGATTTGGTGGAGGCGTTTCAAAAATAAACGGAATGGTTCCAGATCGGAATGGAAACAAAAAAGAAGCAGGAGGTTACGGTAAATCTTTAAAAGATGATTATCGTCGCTTCTATGGTACAAATGTAGGAATGGCTGGTAGAGGAACAGCGATTGCTAGGGAAGACAATTATTGCGAAATAGACCCTAGTATGGTTGATAAATATGGTATTCCTGTACTAAGATTTAATTATACCTGGGCTAAAGAAGAGATTCTCCAGGCGAAACACATGCAAGAAACCTTCCTTTCTATTATGAAAGAAATGGGCGCAGTAGTTACTTCCGAAATTCATGGAGCAGATACAAATTATGGCTTATTAAATCCAGGAAAAATTATCCATGAGGTTGGAACAATCCGCATGGGCGATGACCCTAAAAAATCCGCTTTAAACAAATACTGTCAGGCGCATGATTGTAAAAATTTATTCGTTGTTGATGCTGGCCCTTTCGTACAGCAAGGTGATAAAAATGCAACATGGACCATTTTAGCCTTATCAATGAGAACCGCTGAATATATTTTGGCAGAAAAGAAAAAACAAAATATTTAAGAATTATGAACAGACGTGATTCCATAAAAGCATTAGGTATAACAGCACTAAGTACAGCTGTATTGGTTGAAGCCTGCAAACAACCAGAAACCAAAACTGAAGTTGCAGCGCCTAAGGAAACGGCCAAAGAAGCAGGAAGAGAACAATGGGAAATGGACAGGGACAAAAACCTTAAATCTGAAACATTTTTCACTAAACATGAAATGGCTACAATTACAGTTTTGGCAGATATAATAATTCCCAAAGATGACGTTTCAGGAAGCGCATCGGATGCGAAAGTTCCTGAGTTTATCGAATTCATCGTAAAAGATATCCCTGATCATAAAGTGCCAATGCGTGGTGGCCTAAAATGGTTAGATATTTATTGTTTTAATAAATTCCACAAATCATTTATTGAGGCATCAGAAAGTGAACAAATATCAGTAGTTGATGAAATTGCTTATCCTAAAAAAGCACGATCAGAAATGCAGGCAGGAGTTGCTTTTTTTAATAGAATGAGAGACTTAACAGCATCTGGGTTTTATACAACTGAAATTGGCGTTAAGGATATTGGTTATGCTGGTAATGCACCCAATCAGTGGGCTGGAGTACCTGATGATGTTTTGAAAAAATACGGCATGCAAAATGTAAAAATTTAATTTAGCAAGCTCATTTTTTCGACCATAGCGGAGAAATCTTTGTAATCAATTCAAAGATTTCTCCCTATTTACCGAAGTGACGTATATACTATATCCGTTTTTAAAGCTACTATTCAATAATTAAAATCAAACCTTTCCCTTTTTCAACCAAAATAGATTTTCCATCAGAGTAATTTCCTGCTGATTGAAATTTATCGATATTTGGAGCTGAAATTTTCGCTTTATCGGCTGTTATACCTAACTTATTCCAATCAATAGCCAGATTAATCTTAGTATCACTTTCATCCCAACTTGCCAAGGCAACCATCACTTTATTCTTTTGCTTATATACCGTAGTTAAAACTTTTGGATTATCAGTTTTAACAGGGCAGTTTCGCTCCAGTAACCTATCATCTTCGAGTCTTTAATCCCGAAGTCGCTCCACACTTTCCACAATGGTTTTGGGTCGCTCTTGTCCGACCAACCCAAGCGGCTCGTCATTCCATAAATCATTCCTCTCCACGGATTTCCATCATCTTGTAGCATTTCTCCCATTAAACCAAAAGGTATTCCACTCACCTCCGTTAAAAAGAAATCAGGATTATTTTTTTCATAATCAAAATATTCACCAAACCACAATCGGTTTAGGTAAGGGAAATGTTCCATGTATAAAATGGCGCTATTGTTAAAACCATCGCTTTTATTATACTGGTTTGCTGAATGCAAATCAATAATGCCTGGATGGTTATTTTGCGTTAAAACACGCTTTATCCGCTTCATTGTCACTCGGTCAAAAGCAACATCATCTAAGTAAACACCATCAATACCTACATTATTTACCAACCAATTCATGCCCTCCACATAATAATTATGCCAACGATTCATTCCACTATTAATGATTGCTGCATCTTTAATCTCAGGCACAAACCATGCAGCGATATAATTAGAATCTAAATGCTCCTGCAACCAACTGAAACCACCACCTTTTCCTGGCGAATAAACTTCAGTACCCAAACTTCTCAAAGCCGGCCACTCGTAAGCATGGTTGGAAAGCTCGCGAACAGTATTGTAAATTTTGACTTTTAATTCCTTTTGGTGTGCATTATCAACATAACTTTTCATCTTTTCCCATTCAATGAAAGGATAATTTATCCAAGGATTGATTGGCGTAGCGTGGTGAATATTTACAACCGTAGCACCAGTCGATTTAATAGAATCTAAATCTCCATACTTATGATAGAAGCGATTATCCCATTGAAAATTAGTATCCAATAAATGAAAAGGAGTTATTAGCAAATTAAAATTATAATATAGCACATCACCTTTTTTCATAGTCCTTGGCCCTGTAAAATTATCAGCCAGCATCGAACTTCCTTTTACATTAATCTGGATACCACCTTTGTTTTCATTCCCCCAAGATTTTGGAAGCAACAAAGGCTTTTGCAAATAAAAATTGGTGTTTAACGGGCGAACATAGTTTTCATCTCTCAAATTATAATATAAACCGGCGTTAACATTACCAATCCAAACTGCATCTTGATTTTTATTTGCTACATCCCACTTCCATTTTAAAGTATCTGGTCTTACTCCGCCTTTTTCGCCTAAACCCATCAGGTATTTTGTAGAACTCTTTTCAAAAGGAATGTGGAAATTAATATTGCTAAAATTTACATCCTTTAATGCTGTAACTTTTACAACATAATGCACATAGCCATCAAATTCTAATGCACCTTCCAAATCCATTTCTAAATTCTCTGAGGTATTTGTTGCCACCCATTTTACTATTCCCGCTTCTTTATTTGTAATTTGAAAATTACTAGACGTAAATTTCTCTTGAGTTTTAGGTGTATTGTAAAAATGAAAATGAAAAGGTTCGTATAATATATTATTTGGCTTTTCGGAATAAGCGGTCATCTCATCATTAAAAAAAGTTTGTATCTGTTTTGGGAAGCCATCTGCATTAATTTCAAATTTTCTGCCGAGCAATGAAATCATGTTCCCCTCAACTGTTAGCGGCGTGTAAGGTGCTACTACAGTATTTGCTTGCGCCATGGTAGAATTTAACCAAGTTAAACGGGTTTGTTTACTCGGAGTTCCAACACCGGCATCGGCCAAAACTTGGTTGGATACGGTCAATTTTAAATCTACAATGCTTGATTCACCGTTTGATTTAATTGTTAACCTTCCATTGTAGATACCGGCAGTTGTCGTGCTTGGAATATCAATTGTAATCCACATAGGCTGCACCTTTCCTGCTGCCACATTTACAACTTGTGTTAAAGGTTTATTGTTATAACTAGTGCCGTTTGTATTTAAACAGTTTATAAATTTTGATGGAATCACCTTTCCTTTTAATGTTCTTAAATCTCCAAAAGTAACCTTAACATTTTGCAAGTTTTTTAAAGCATAAATACCCAATTGAAATGCATAATTTTCACCTCTATTAGCAGAGCCACAAAAAGATTTAGACACTCCCTTTTGTATCCACCGATAGGGCAAATCGTTTTGCATTTTGATGGGATACATTCTATCTTCCGGAAAAACGATAAAAGATGTAGCTGCATATTTTGATTTTAAAGCAACTGTTTCTTTCGCTGTTGCAATAACTTCCATAGGATAGAAAGAGTTAAATGCATCAACAGATTGAATTTCTAAAACAGGTGAATTAACAGGTACCTTGTTAGATTTATTGGGGGCAGTGTAATTCGCCTTTAAATAAACGCCTTTGGGATAATTACTTCTACCTTCATTTTTATAAGGTAAGTAATAAACAAAGTATTTACCTCTGTTGGTGGCTTCAAAATAAATATCTGCACTTTCACGATTAAAGTTTTCAACTCCCAAAACCTTAACGTCATTGCCATTTGCATCTTTTATAATTAGCTTCTTATTTTCTGGGTGTTCGTCTCTTCTTCTCCAATCTATTTTGGTATGTGCCACCCTTCCACTTCCATTATAAAGAACAATAACCCTATGGTTACCTAAAGAATCTGCATTCCATTGATTGTTTCCATTTGTATATTTTAAAGTTTGCGCATTTAAAGAAGATGCAAAGCAAAGCAGGCAGATGAAGATAAACTTAAATGTCATTACAGATATTAATTTAGGCTAATTTATAGATACCGAACTGAAATATCGCTTTGTAATGAAAAAATGAGGCAAACGTTTGATTAAAGGATATTATTGTAAACAAAAAAAGTCCTGTTCGAGTGAACAGGACTTTTCAAAACTTAAAGTATAGTGAATTAAACTATTCTCCTTTTGATTCTTCTGTAGTTTTTTCAACAGCAGGAGTTTCTTCAACGGGAGCAGATTCTTCAGTAGTTTCAGCTTTTGCTTCTGTAGCTTTAGGTGCTGCAGCTGTTTTACTTCTACCACGACGAGTTGTTTTCTTCTCTTCTTTAGCTTCTACATCTTTACCGTAAACAGTATTGTAATCTACCAATTCAATTAAAGCCATTTCAGCATTATCACCTAAACGATTATTTAATTTAATGATACGTGTATAACCACCCGGACGGTTTGCAACTTTCTCAGCAATTTCGCGGAATAAAATTGTTACTACTTCTTTATCTTGTAAGTAAGCAAATACAGTACGACGAGAGTGTGTAGTATCACTTTTAGATTTAGTGATAATTGGCTCAACATACATACGTAAAGCTTTTGCTTTAGCTAAAGTTGTTGTAATTCTTTTGTGCAAAATAAGTGATGAAGCCATATTAGCTAACATCGCTTTTCTGTGGCTTGCGGTTCTACCTAAGTGGTTTACTTTTTTACCGTGTCTCATTGTTTTTTAATTGAGTGCATACCGTCTCGTTGCAATTAAGCTGAGGGAATTATGCACTGTGAAATAATATTTAATTTTCAACCTCAATTCACAGCTTTCAGTTTCTAGAACTGAAAACAGTTAACTGAATACTGAATTATTCTTCGTCTAATTTAAATTTAGACAGGTTCATACCAAATGATAAACCTTTTGATTTTACTAATTCTTGAATCTCAGTTAAAGATTTTTTACCAAAGTTTCTGAATTTCAACATATCAGCAACGTCGTAAGATACTAAATCAGCTAAAGTACGAATATCAGCAGCTTTTAAGCAGTTTAATGCTCTAACTGATAAATCCATATCAACTAACTCAGTTTTTAAGATTTTACGCATGTGTAAAATTTCCTCGTCAACTTCTTTAGTTTCTTCTTTTGCTTGAGATTCTAATACTAAGTTCTCATCAGAGAATAGCATAAAGTGTTGGATAAGAATTTTAGCCGCTTCTTTTAATGCCTCTTCAGGATGAATTGAACCATCTGTAGAAATATCTAATACCAATTTCTCATAATCCGTTTTTTGTTCAACACGGAAGTTTTCAATTGTATATTTTACGTTTTTCATTGGAGTGTAGATCGAATCGATAGCGATAACACCTACAACAGCATCAGCAACTTTATTTTCTTCAGCAGGTACATAACCACGTCCTTTATTGATGGTTAATTCCACTTCTAAAGTAACAGATTTATCCATATTGCAAATAACATGCTCAGGATTTAATACTGTAAAGTTGTTAGAGAATTTAGTGATATCACCAGCTTTGAACTGATCCTGACCGTTAACAATGATAAATACTTTTTCAGCATCACCAGAATCACCAGTTTTCTTAAAACGTACTTGCTTTAAATTTAAGATGATATCAGTTAAATCTTCTACAACACCTTTCATGGTAGAAAACTCATGCGAAACGCCTGAAAAACGAATAGTAGTAATAGCATAGCCTTCTAATGAAGAAAGTAAAATTCTTCTTAAGGCATTACCAATTGTTACACCGAAACCGGGCTCTAAAGGACGAAATTCAAATATGCCATCGAAATCAGTTGATTTCTGCATGATCACTTTGTCTGGTTTCTGAAATGCTAAAATTGCCATTTATATTTTTTTAAATTCGTTATTGAATATATAGTAACATGAAAAAAGTTAATTACCCTTTTGAGGTAATTAACTATATCATTTATTACTTTGAGTATAACTCGATAATTAAGTTTTCCTTAATGTTTTCAGGAATCTCGTCGCGTTGTGGATAAGTTAAAAACTTACCTGTTAATTCGCCAGAATTCCACTCTAACCAAGCAAACTTGTTAATAGTTCTGCCTGCAACTGAGTTACTAATTGATTCTAATGATTTTGATTTCTCACGAACCGCAATCACATCACCAGCTTTTAACTGATATGACGGGATATTTACAACTTCACCATTTACAGTTACGTGTTTGTGGCTAACCAACTGGCGTGCACCAGAACGAGTTGTTGCAATACCTAAACGGTAAACTGTATTATCTAAACGTGCTTCTAATAATTGAAGTAAGTTATCACCGGTAATACCAGCACGAGAAGATGCTTTTTTAAACAAGTTACTGAACTGTTTTTCTAATACACCATAAGTGTATTTAACTTTTTGTTTCTCCATTAACTGGATAGCATATTCAGATTGTTTTCCTCTTCTTTTTGATGAGCCATGTTGCCCAGGAGGATAATTTTTTCTGTCTAACACTTTATCAGGACCGAAAATTGGTTCTCTGAATTTACGTGCGATTTTACTTTTTGGGCCTGTATATCTTGCCATTTTTGTTGTGTTTTAAAGTATCATCCAACCTTTAGCTGGCGATTCTTAGCTTTAAAATTAATTAAACTCTTCTCTTTTTAGGAGGACGACATCCGTTATGAGGAAGTGGAGTGATATCTTTGATAGACATTACTTCAATACCTGCTACTTGTAAAGTTCTGATTGCAGATTCACGACCTGAACCCGGACCTTTTACAAATACTTCAACTTTACGTAAACCTAAGTCAAATGCAACTTTACCGCAATCTGAAGCTGCTTGACCAGCTGCATAAGGTGTGTTCTTTTTAGAACCTTTAAAGCCCATTTTACCAGCAGAAGACCATGAGATAGTCTGTCCGTTGTTGTTCGTTAACGTAACGATAATGTTGTTAAACGTAGCGTTAATATGTGCCTGACCAACAGACTCTATAACAACAATACGCTTTTTGGTAACTTTTTTACTCTTAGCCATTTTTTCTTTTAGATTTTAGATATGAGAATTGAAGCATGAGATTTTCTCTACCCCGGCACTCAGTATCCTAATTTTTATCTTTTTAATCCAGATTTGAGCAGATTTAGATGCAATTCTAAAACCTCACTTCTCACATCTATCTATTATTTAGTAGCTTTTTTCTTGTTAGCAACTGTTTTTCTCTTACCCTTACGAGTACGTGAGTTGTTTTTAGTACGCTGACCACGAGAAGGTAAACCTTTTCTGTGACGCAAACCACGGTAACAACCAATATCCATTAAACGTTTAATGTTTAATTGAACCTCTGAGCGTAAAGCACCTTCTACTTTTATCTCATCGTTAATCATTGTACGAATTGCTGATAACTCATCATCAGACCAATCTTGTACTTTTTTGTTAAGATCTATACCTGCTGTTGTTAAAATACGTTGTGCAGTCGTTTTACCTATACCGTAGATATATGTTAAACCAATCTCTCCTCTTTTGTTTCTTGGTAGATCAATACCTGAAATCCTTGCCATATTTATTTATGTTTTATAGTAACTCCGAACGGCGGGCCACCGTTGTGCGGTTTATTACAATATTTTTAATTACCCTTGACGTTGTTTGTATTTAGGATTTTTCTTGTTAATAACGTAAAGTTTACCTTTACGACGAATAATCTTACAATCAGCGCTACGTTTTTTAATTGATGATCTAACTTTCATTTTATTTATATCTATAAGTGATGCGACCTTTTGTTAAATCATACGGAGACATCTCTAATTTTACTTTATCACCAGGAAGAATTTTGATGTAGTGCATCCGCATCTTTCCTGAAATATGCGCAATTATCTCATGTCCGTTTTCGAGTTCTACTCGAAACATAGCATTAGATAATGCTTCTCTTATTACTCCGTCTTGTTCAATTGAGGCTTGTTTAGCCATATTTTATTGATTGTTACTTAATTAGCTGCTTCTAAACAGGGTTGCAAAATTAAATAAAAATTTTTAATTATTTAATTTTTTTTTTGTAAAACTTCTTCTATTAAAGAAAAGGTCGATAAAACGTCTGCTTTGCCCTTTTTAATTGCTACTGTATGTTCAAAATGTGCTGAAGGTTTATTATCACTACTTGTTACTGTCCATCCATCACTATGGAATTTAACGCCTGCCAAGCCTGCATTAATCATCGGTTCAATTGCGATTACCATTCCTTCTTCAAGTTTAGGTCCGCTACCGCGTTTTCCATAATTAGGAACTTCTGGTTTCTCGTGAAGTTTTATACCAACACCGTGTCCTACTAACTCTCTTACCACACCAAATCCATTCGATTCTGCATATTGTTGAACAGCGAAACCGACATCTCCAACCCTCATCCCGGCAACTGCCTTTTCAATGCCTAATTCAAGGCATTTTTTGGTAACCTCTACCAACTTCTGCTTTTGGGCATCTACATTCCCAATGGAAAAAGTATATGCTGAATCGCCGAAATAATTATTTTTAATTACGCCACAGTCAACAGAGATTAAATCACCTTGCTCTATTACATAATCACTTGGAAAACCATGAACAACTTGCTCATTTGGTGATATACATAGAGAATTGGGAAAACCATTGTAATTTAAAAATGCAGGTATTGCTCCGTTATCACTAATAAATTCGTAAGCCAGTTTATCCAACTGATTTGTTGTAACTCCAGGACCAATAATTTTAGCTACTTCAGCTAAAGTTTTGGAAACCAACAGAGAACTTTCTCTTATTAACTCAATCTCTTCTAAAGATTTGTAATAAATTTTAGACATTCATTTTAGTTTTGAATGCGTAAATTTTGAATGAGTAAATAGCTAAAAAGCAATTCACTCATTCTATCATTCAAAATACTATAATTCATTTTACAATGCGGCGTTACTACTTGCAGCAGGAACTCCTGTTCTACCAGTAACACGACCCGTTTTCATTAATCCATCGTAATGACGCATTAACAAATAACTTTCAATTTGTTGTAAAGTATCCAAAACAACACCAACTAAGATTAGTAACGAAGTACCACCAAAGAAGTGAGCAAATTCTTGTTTAATACCAAACTTAACAGCTATTGAAGGCAATACAGCAATAATGGCTAAAAATACAGCACCTGGAAAAGTAATTTTAGAAATTACATCATCAATAAAAGTTGATGTCGCAAAACCAGGTTTAACACCAGGGATAAAACCACCGTTCTTCTTCATATCATCACTCATTTGAGTTGGATTTACAGTAATTGCTGTATAGAAGAAAGTAAATGCAATAATTAAAAACGCAAAAGTTAAGCTGTAAGCTAACGATGTTGTGTTACTGAATTGTATTAACCACGAACCTTGTAATGAAGGAACAAACTGAATTAAAGCACCTGGAATAAACATTAATGCTTGTGCAAAAATGATAGGCATTACACCTGCTGCATTAACCTTTAAAGGAATGTATTGACGAACACCACCAAATTGACGATTGCCAACTATCTTCTTTGCATACTGAACAGGCACCTTACGAACACCTTGTACAATTAAAATAGTAAACATTACAATGGCAAATAGAGCAACAACTTCCAACACTAAAGCAACAGGGCCACCACCAGTACTTGATGCCCCAACTTTATCAGAAAATTCCTGACTGATGGCTTGTGGTAAACGAGCAATGATACCAGTCATGATAATCAATGATGTACCATTACCAATACCTTTATCTGTAATTTTTTCACCAAGCCACATTACAAATAATGTACCGGCTGTTAAAACAAATGTAGACACGACGTAAAACATCGTCTGACTCATTACAGGTAAAATTGCCTCTGGCGGAACTTGTGTTTTAACATAACCAACAGATTGAACAATCGTGATGGCTACTGTCAAATAACGTGTAATCTGGTTGAGTTTTTTTCTACCACTTTCGCCCTCTTTCTGCATTTTTTGGAAAGTCGGAACAGCAATACCTAATAGTTGCACCACAATGGATGCTGAGATATAAGGCATTACCCCTAAAGCCAAAATAGAAACACGAGAGAAAGAACCTCCGGCAAACATATCAAGTAAGCCTAAGATACCTGACTTTTCGTTAGCTCCTAAAGCTGATGGATCTACACCTGGTAAAACCACATGAGATACGAAACGGTATACCAAAAGAATCATGACCGTAAATAATATACGCTCTTTTAATTCCTGAATTTTCCAGATATTACTTAAAGTAGTAAATAGCTTCTTCATTTATTAATTACAATTTTACAATTGAACCACCTGCTGCTTCAATAGCTTTTTGTGCGGTTGCAGAAAACGCATGTGCTGTAACATCTAATTTTGCTTTTACTTCACCACGACCTAGAACTTTTACTAAGTCATTTTTAGAAGCTAAACCATGCTCTTTCAAAATAGCAAAATCAATTGTTGTTAAATTGAATTTTTCTGCTAATTCTTGAATTACATCTAAATTTACACCAACATATTCAGTACGGTTAATTGGTTTGAAACCAACCTTAGGCACACGGCGTTGTAAAGGCATTTGACCACCTTCAAAACCAATTTTGGTTTTGTGACCAGAACGAGAACCAGCACCTTTATGGCCACGAGTTGAAGTTCCACCACGACCAGAACCAGTACCACGACCAATTCTTTTACTGTTTTTTACTGAACCTGTAGCAGGTTTTAAATTACTTAAATTCATTTCTTTGAATTTGTGTTGCCCTTCGCTTTCACTAAACAGGTACAACGATAAATAAATAATGATTGAATTTTGAATAATTGAATTTTTGCATTATGCTCATTCCATCATTCAAAATTCATCACTCAATAATTCTACTAAATTGTCTCAATAGCTACTAAATGATTCACTTTGCGAACCATACCAATGATTTGTGGAGTAGCTTCTACTTCAACGCTTTGATTCATTTTAGATAAACCTAAAGCCTGAACAGTTCTTTTCTGGCGCTCGCTTCTGTCGATAACGCTTTTAATTTGTGTTATTTTGATCTTAGCCATGATATTATCCGTTAAAAACTTTGTTTAAATCGATACCACGAGTTTGAGCTATTGTATATGCATCACGCATTTTTGTTAATGCATCAACAGTTGCTTTTACCACGTTGTGAGGATTTGATGAACCTTTAGATTTTGCAAGTACGTTATGTATACCAGCACTTTCTAAAACAGCACGCATTGCACCACCTGCAATAACACCCGTACCTACTGCAGCTGGTTTGATTAAAACAAAACCACCCGAGAATTTACCAATTTGCTCATGAGGAACAGTACCATGTAATATTGGAACTTTAACTAAATTCTTTTTAGCATCATCCACACCTTTAGCAATTGCTTCGGTTACTTCTTTCGCTTTACCTAAACCAAAACCTACTACGCCGTTTTCATCACCAACAACAACAATTGCTGAGAAGCTGAAAGTACGACCGCCTTTAGTTACTTTGGCAACACGTTGTATACTAACCAAACGATCTTTTAATTCGATATCGGTGGTTTTTACTCTTTTTATATTGATAGTTGACATCTTACTTTTTCTTCAGATTAAAATACTAAACCAGCTTCGCGGGCACCCTCTGCCAACGATTTGATACGTCCGTGATATAAATAACCGTTTCTATCGAAAACAACTTCTTTAATACCTGCAGCGATAGCTTTTTCAGCAACTAACTTGCCTACTGCTACTGATTGCTCACTTTTATTTCCTTTACTTGCAAAATCTTTAGATAAAGATGATGCTGAAGCTACTGTTGTACCTGTAACGTCGTTAATTACCTGAGCATAAATCCCTTTATTGCTTCTAAATACAGATAACCTTGGGCGTTCTTCCGAACCAGTAAGTCTTTTTCTGATCCCTTTTTTAATACGATCTCTTCTTGATAATTTTTTACCTGCCATGATTACTATTTTTTAGATGCTGATTTACCTGCTTTTCTTCTTAACACTTCACCTACAAACTTGATACCTTTACCTTTATATGGTTCTGGTGCACGTAACGAACGGATTTTCGCTGCTACCTGGCCAATCAACTGTTTGTCAATACTTTCTAAAATAATTTTAGGTGTTTGACCTTTTTCTGATGAGGTGGTTACTTTAATCTCTTCTGGTAATTGAAATACATAATGGTGAGAATAACCTAAAACTAAATCTAATGTATTACCTGTGTTTGTAGCACGGTAACCAACACCTACTAATTCTTGAGTTAATTTATAACCATCCGTAACACCAATAACCATATTGTTAAGCAAAGAGCGATATAAACCGTGTAATGCTTTGTGTTTCTTTTGTTCTGAAGGACGATTTACCGATAAAATTCCGTCTTCCTGACTTACAGTGATATCTGAATCTACTGCTTGTGTTAATTCACCTTTAGGGCCTTTTACACTTACAACGTTATCTTTCGATACGGTAATTGTAACACCTGCAGGGATTGTAATTGGGGCTTTTCCTATTCTTGACATTGTGCTGTTCTCCTAATAATTAATAAACGTGACACAATACCTCACCACCAATATTTAATTTGGCTGCTTCTTTATCAGTCATTACACCTTTAGAAGTAGATAAGATTGCGATACCTAAACCGTTTAATACTCTTGGCATATTTTCAACACCAGCATAGTTTCTCAAACCTGGTTTACTAATTCGCATCAAAGTACGAATAGCAGGAACTTTAGTTATTGGATTGTATTTCAAAGCGATTTTAATAGTGCCTTGAACTGTTGTATCTTCAAACTTGTAGTTCGCGATGTAACCTTTATCGAAAAGAACTTTAGTAATTTCTTTTTTAAGGTTTGATGCAGGAATTTCTACAACACGGTGGTTGGCCTTAATGGCATTCCTTACTCTTGTTAAATAATCTGCTATTGGATCTGTATTCATTTTTTATTGTTTTTGATAGTGGTTTCCTTCTGCTACCCAGCTGTGGGACCTTCTATCGGTTAATTTTATTTTTAGTATCAAGACATAAGTATCAAGTATCAAGAAACCATTCGGTCTCGATACTTGATACTCAGTACTAGCTACTTTATATTACCAAGATGCTTTTTTAACACCCGGTATTTTACCGTCTAGTGCCATTTGTCGAAACGTAACCCTTGAAATACCAAAGGTACGCATGTAACCACGTGGGCGACCAGTTAATTTACAACGGTTGTGTAAACGTACTGGAGATGAGTTTCTAGGTAATTTATCTAAACCCTCGAAATCTCCTGCAGCTTTCAATACTGCACGTTTTTCAGCGTATCTAGCTACCAATTTTTGGCGCTTAACTTCGCGTGCTTTTACACCTTCTTTTGCCATTATTCTGCTGTTTTTTGATTTTTAAATGGTAATCCGAATTGCTTCAATAACTCTAAAGCTTCAACGTCAGATTTTGCCGAAGTTACGAAAGTTATATCCATACCTAAAATTTTATTGATTTTATCGATATTAATCTCAGGAAAGATGATTTGCTCAGTAACACCTAATGTGTAATTACCTTTTCCATCAAAACCTTTATCATTAATACCTTTGAAATCACGAATACGTGGTAAAGCTACAGAGATCAAACGATCTAGGAACTCGTACATATTGTTATCACGTAAAGTAACGCGTACACCTACAGGCATACCTTTACGTAATTTAAAGTTTGAGATATCTTTTTTAGATTGGGCAGGAACCGCTTGTTGACCAGTAATGGTTGACAACTCAACGATTGTAGTGTCCATAATCTTTTTATCTGTTACAGAAAAACGACCAACACCCTGATTGATACAGATTTTCTCCAATTTAGGAACCTGCATTACAGTTTTATACTGGAATTTTTCTTTTAACGCAAGTACAACTTCTTCTTTGTATTTGCTTTTTAGTCTTGGTGTAGTAGCCATTATTTAATCTCCTCTCCTGATATTTTAGCAACTCTAACTAATTTACCTTCTGCATTAGCTTTACGGCCAACGCGGGTAGCTTTACCAGATTTTGGATCAACCAACATCAAGTTAGAAATATGAAGAGCAGCTTCTTTTTTAATAATACCACCGTTAGGGTTTGCAGCATTTGGTTTAGTATGTTTAGATACTAAGTTAACGCCTTCTACAATGGCTCTGTTTTTTGCAATGATTACTTGCAATACTTTTCCTTGCTGACCTTTTGAATCGCCGGCAATGATTTTAACTAAATCTCCTGTGCGGATTTTTAATTTTCCTGGTATAATTATTTTATTTCCCATTTTATAATACCTCCGGTGCTAATGATACAATTTTCATGAATTGTTTTTCACGCAGTTCTCTCGCAACCGGGCCAAAGATACGTGTACCTCTTGGCTCATCCTGTGCGTTCAATAATACAGCTGCATTATCGTCAAAACGGATATAAGAACCATCTTTACGACGGATTTCTTTTTTAGTTCTTACAACAACTGCTTTAGACACTGTACCTTTTTTAATATTACCTGACGGTAAAGCGCTTTTTACAGTAACAACCACTTTATCACCAATTGAAGCATAACGTTTGCCGGTTCCACCTAGCACACGAATTACTAATACTTCTTTAGCGCCGCTATTATCAGCAACGTTTAATCTCGATTCCTGTTGTACCATCTTATTTAGCTCTTTCTAAAATTTGTACCAATCTCCAGTTCTTGTTCTTACTCAAAGGACGAGTTTCCATAATTAATACAGTATCACCGATACCGCATTCATTTTTCTCATCGTGAGCCATAAATTTGGTAGTTTTCTTTACGAACTTACCATAAATCGGGTGCTTTACTTTACGCTCAACGCTCACTACAACAGATTTATCCATCTTATTGCTCACCACCAACCCGGTTCTTGTTTTTCTTAATTGTCTTTCCATTTCGACTCTCAAATTAATTAGTTTCAGTAGCTGACTCAGTATTCTTTACTTTAGTCAGTTCAGTGTTTAAACGGGCTATGTCTTTCCTTACTTTAGCAATACGTGAAGGATTTTCGATAGCTGAAATAGTGTGTGCGAACTTTAATTTTGATAAGTTCTCTTTTTCTTCCGCAATCTTAGCTACTAATTCTTCTTTTGAAAGCCCTGTGATTTCTGAATTTTTCATTTTTATTTTTCTTTACGGTTGAGTGTAGCGGTTATAATAAACAAGTATTTACAACATTCATCTCAACAACTTTACTATGCTTCTACGTAATCTCTACGTACTACAAATTTAGTTTGGATTGGTAATTTTTGTGCTGCTAAACGTAATGCTTCTTTAGCAACTTCTAAAGGCACACCTTCAGCTTCGAAAATTACGCGCCCTGGTCTTACTACTGCAACCCAGTATTCAGGAGCACCTTTACCTTTACCCATACGTACTTCAGCAGGCTTTTTAGTTACCGGTTTATCCGGGAAAATCCTGATCCATACTTGGCCTTCACGTTTCATGAAACGAGTTACGGCAATACGGGCAGCCTCTATCTGGCGACTTGTGATCCAAGTTGCTTCTAAAGATTTGATACCGAAAGATCCGAATGCTAATTCAGCTCCACGTGAAGCTAAACCCTTCATTCTGCCTTTTTGCATCTTCCTGAACTTCGTTCTTTTTGGCTGTAACATTTTATTTTGTTCTAATCGTTAAACGATGTTAATAAATCAATTATTTACGAGGACCTCTGTTAGCGCCTGCGCCACCACCTCTATTTGCTCCGGGACCACCTTGACCTGGACCACGACCACCACCTTGGTTTCCACCACGTCTGTCGTTACCACCGCCACGTCTGTCGTTGCCACCACCTCTGTTATCTCTTCCACCGAAAGCTGGTTTGTCTGATGCTCCTTTAGGACCGTTATTTGTTGCACCAATATTTGGAGACAAATCACGTTTTCCATAAACCTCACCTTTACAAATCCAAACTTTAACACCTATTTTACCATAAGTAGTCAAAGCTTCTGCTAAAGCGTAATCAATATCAGCACGGAATGTATGCAAAGGCACTCTCCCTTCTTTGTACTGCTCAGAACGTGCCATTTCAGCACCACCTAAACGACCAGAAGTCATGATTTTAATACCTTCAGCACCCATACGCATTGTAGATGCGATAGAAGATTTCATTGCTCTACGGAATGAGATCCTTGCTTCTAATTGTTTTGCTACACCTTCTGCAACTAATTGTGCATCAAGTTCTGGGCGTTTAATTTCAAAGATGTTAATTTGAATTTCCTTTTTAGTCAATTTCTTTAACTCTTCTTTAATTTTATCAACCTCAGCACCTGCTTTACCGATTACAATACCTGGGCGAGCTGTGTGGATAGTTACAGTGATACGTTTTAACGTACGTTCGATAACTACTTTTGCAACACCACCTTTAGCAATACGAGCAGAAAGGTATTTTCTTATTTTCTCATCTTCAACTAATTTATCGGAGTAGTTGTTGCCACCGAACCAGTTAGAATCCCATCCTTTGATGATACCTAACCTGTTACCTATTGGATTTGCTTTTTGTCCCATTTCCTAAAATTAGTTTTGAGTTGTTTCTGTACTTTTACTATCTACAATCAGCGTTACGTGGTTAGAACGTTTACGAATTCTATATCCACGGCCTTGAGGAGCCGGACGTAAGCGTTTAAGCTGACGGCCACCATCTACCATAATTGTTTTTACAAACAGTTGGTTTTCTTCAGGGCGAGCACCTTCATTTTTAGATTCCCAATTTTTGATAGCAGATAATAATAATTTCTCAACTCTTATTGCTGCTTCTTTATTAGTAAACTTTAAAATGCTTAATGCTTTTTCTACACGTTCACCTCTGATAAGATCTACAACCAAACGCATCTTACGCGGTGAGGTTGGACAATTGTTTAATTTTGCTATTGCTTCCATTGTCTAATTATTTTTTCTTTTCAGCGTGTCCTCTGAATGTTCTGGTTGGAGCAAATTCTCCCAACTTGTGACCAACCATGTTTTCTGTAACGTACACTGGAATAAATTTATTTCCATTGTGTACAGCAAATGTATGATTCACGAAATCTGGTGAAATCATTGATCTGCGAGACCAAGTTTTGATTACAGACTTTTTGCCTGAATCATTCATAGAGTTTACTTTTTTCTCTACGTTATGGTCAATATAAGGTCCTTTTTTTATCGAACGAGCCATTATTTCTTCCTTCTCTCTATGATGTAACGATTAGAATATTTTTTAAGTTCTCTGGTTTTGAAGCCTTTAGCTAAAACACCATTTCTTGAACGAGGGTGACCACCTGATGATCTACCTTCACCACCACCCATTGGGTGATCGACAGGGTTCATCGCTACCGGTCTAGTTCTCGGACGACGGCCCAACCAACGTTTACGACCTGCTTTACCTAATACTTCGTTTGCGTGATCTGAGTTAGATACAGCACCGATTGTAGCAAGACAAGTAGTCAAGATTAAACGGGTTTCGCCAGAAGGCATTTTTAAAGTAGCATATTTACCATCGCGGGCAGCTAATTGTGCGTAAGCACCTGCACTACGAGCTAATTGTGCTCCTTTTCCAGGATGGATTTCTACGTTGTGAACGATAGAACCTAATGGAATGTTCGATAATTTTAAAGTGTTACCTACTTCTGGAATTGCAGTATCGCCCGATAATAATACCGAACCAACTTGTAATCCTTCAGGAGCAATAATGTAACGCTTCTCGCCATCTGCATAATGTAATAATGCGATGCGGGCAGTACGGTTTGGATCGTATTCTACAGTAGCTACTGTAGCAGGAATATCAAATTTATCGCGTTTGAAGTCGATTAAACGATATGATTTTTTGTGACCACCACCCATGTAGCGCATAGTCATCTTTCCTGTATTGTTACGTCCACCAGACTTATTTGATGATACAACCAATGATTTTTCGGGCTTGGTTGCTGTAATCTCCGTAAAGCTGGCACCAACTCTAAAGCGGGTTCCCGGAGTAACTGGTTTAAATTTTCTTAAGCCCATAGTTATAATTAATAATTAAATTAAAGATTTGCGTAATAATCTATTGTTTCACCGTCTTTTAACGTTACGATAGCTTTTTTATATTTCGGGCTACGACCAGAAACAAAACCTGCTTTTGTGTAACGAGACTTAGCTTTACCATCTACAACCATGGTGTTGATTGAAGTAATGGTTACACCATAAAGTTTCTCAATTGCAGATTTGATTTGCAATTTATTTGCTTTGTGGTTTACACTAAATGTAAAAACGTTTAATTTTTCAGTTAAAGCTGAAGCTTTTTCGGTTAATATTGGTTTTTTTAAAATTTCCATATTACTTGGCAAATGCCTCCTCCAAAGTTTTAACAGAATCTGTGGTTAAAACTAGTACACCTGCATTTAACACATCATATGTGTTTAAATCTGCTGCAGTAATTACTTTAGTTTTTTCAACGTTTCTGCTTGATAAATAGATATTATTATTTTGTGCAGGTAAAACCAATAAAGTTTTTTCGTTACCTACGTTTAACGCAGCGATTAAGTTTATGTAGTTTTTAGTTTTAATGGTATCGAAACTAAAATCTTCTAAAACTACCACGTTGTTATCTTTCGCTTTGTAAGCTAAAGCTGATTTACGTGCTAATACTTTTAATTTCTTATTCAATTTAAAACTGTAATCACGTGGTTGAGGACCGAAAACACGACCACCACCGTTAAATAACGGAGATTTAATGCTACCGGCACGGGCACCACCTGTACCTTTTTGTTTGTATAGCTTGCGGGTAGAACCTGCAATCTCATTACGTTGTTTAGATTTGTGAGTACCCTGACGTTGGTTAGCCAAGAATTGTTTCACATCTAAATAAATCGCGTGGTCGTTAGGCTCAATACCGAATACCGATTCAGGAAGTTGCACCTTGGCACCTGTTTCTTTACCTGAAATGTTTATTACTTTAACTTCCATCTGATTACTTATCTAAGATTACGTAAGAACCTTTAGCTCCTGGAATGGAACCACTAACTACTAATAAGTTTTGCTCAGTATAAACTTTCAAAACTAGTAAGTTTTGAACTTTCACTCTGTCTCCACCTGTTCTTCCAGCCATGCGCATTCCTTTGAATACACGTGAAGGGAATGACGATGCTCCCAATGAACCTGGGGCACGTAAACGGTTATGCTGACCGTGAGTCTGCATACCAACACCGGCAAATCCGTGGCGTTTTACAACACCTTGAAAACCTTTACCTTTTGAGGTACCTACAACATCAACAAAATCGCCTTCTGCGAAAGAATCAACTGTTACAACATCACCTAAATTAAGTGCAGTTGTAAACGAATCAAATTCTACCAGCTTGCGTTTTGGAGTTGTGTTTGCTTTCGCGAAATGGCCTTTTAACGGTTGAGTTGTGTTTTTCTCTTTTTTCTCATCGTAACCCAATTGGATTGATGAATACCCGTCTACTTCTTCGGTCTTCACTTGTGTAACTACACAAGGCCCAGCCTCGATTACAGTACATGGAATGTTTTTTCCATCTGCATCGAAGATACTGGTCATTCCTACTTTTTTTCCAATAATTCCTGACATTTTATCTTTTCTTTTTAACACCCATCGAAGCAGTAGGGCTTCGTTCAAGGTGGTTGTTCGTCCCTTTTAAGGGAGGGCAAAAATAGGAAAGATTTGTTAATATTCAAATAGTTAGCGAAATATTTTTTCAAATAATTTGCTGATACGATGGGATTTAGGCTAAAAAGGGTGATTAATGTGCCAAGCCACCATTTAAACTGATGGTTATGATGGCTAATATGATTAATCCAATTAATACATAGAGATAATCTCTTTCGATTAAAAAGCTAAAAATTGCGAAAACAATACGAGCGATCGGCGTAAATATGAGCATCAGGATACCGAATTGTACAATGGCATCGCCCTGAAAAGTTAAAACACCTTTAAAAATTGCATTAATTGATGAAAATTTAGAGAGCTCAGGTTTAAAAACTTTATAATCTGTTATCGCACCCTTATTATGAACCAAGAAAATTGTACCGCCAACTAAAACAATACTCATGGAAATAATTACTCCCGCACGTAGCAGCGTGCCCAGAATTACCTGAATGTCTTTATCGTTTAAATTTTCTTTATTAACTGTATTCATTATAATCCGCTTATACCTTTATAAATCATTTGCAGTGCTAAAAAAGTAACAACCACAGCAAAAACTATTTTAAGCTTATCTGTTTTTGTTTTCAATAAAATCTTTGAACCAATTGATGCACCTGTTAAAACGCCGATACATACAGGCATTGCAATCCCAGGATCAATTTGACCGCGATGCAAGTATACTACAGCACTTGCAGCAGCTGTAACGCCCATCATAAAATTGCTCGTGGTTGTAGATACCTTAAAAGGCAATCGCATAATGTTATCCATTGCAATAACTTTTAAGGCACCGCTACCGATACCCAATAAACCTGAAAGTGTTCCGGCAAAAAGCATCATTAAAAACCCACCAGGAATATGTTTAACAGCATATTTATGCTCTACACCTTTATCAGGATAAGAACCATTCAATTTGAAAAAATTAGCCCATTTATCTGAATTATCCAAAGTAGAATGATCTACCTTTTTCTTTAAAGTCATGATGGCTGAAAAAATAAGAATGCAGCCGAAAATTATGGCGATGTAATTTGCGTTGAGGTAAACGGCAACAATTGCCCCACAAACCGCTCCTATCGTTGTAGCAATTTCGAGAAACATTCCAATTCGGATATTAGTGATACCCTCTTTTACATAAGCCGCTGCCGAACCCGATGAAGTTGCAATAACCGAAACGATAGAAGCGCCAATTGCATAATGAATATCTACACCTAAAGCCAAAGTTAATAGTGGAATAATGATAACGCCTCCGCCTAAACCTGTTAAGGAGCCTAATAACCCGGCTAAAAGGGCGCCTACTAAAACGATAATTGTAAATAACAAAACCGACATGCGGGCAAATATAAGCGACTGTTGTTGGCTAAACGAAAAATTTATCGAATAAAATAAAGTCTATATGTTATATGGATGAAGTAAGATGGGAAATGGAAAATGGTGTGCTAAATAAATAAGGAGATTTACTCACGCCTATTTTCAAAGAGAAAATCGCAAATACAATCGAATTAATTAAGGAAATGAATAAACTTTGGCAATGGCATTTTAAATAACTCCCGCTTCTCTAAGCCTTTGAATAATTTTCTCCGCATCAATGGTATCATATTCACTCTTAAGATAAATATCAGCTAAGTAAACAGTTTGATGGTCAATTAAAACATAGGTAATTATTCTTGCTCCTCCAGATTTTCCTTTGTTGGAACCAGAAATGGCTAAGCGAAGTTTGTAAATATTTTGACCAAGATGAACACCAAGAGTTGGATTGATTTCAAGCTCATCAATTAAATCCGAAATATCATACTTAATTAATTTGTGCTTTTTTGATATCTTTTTTACCTCTCTATCAAAGTTAGATAAAGTTTTAACACTATAACTCATCTAAAAGTTCTCTGGCATTTCTAAGTTTAATCTTTCCTTCCTGATGTAACTTAATTTGTTCGAATGAATTTTTAAGACGATTGTAAATAGCTTGTTCACCCTCATTTAAAGGCTCTTGTTCTGAATTTGTTGTTTTATTTTCAGCATAACTCAAACCCAAAGCTTCTAAAATAGCTTTAACAGCCTTTTCAGTTTTCTTATTCTCGATTTTCACAGTTAAAGTAGTCATACTAACAAAGTTAAGAATTAATTTTAAGGATAAATTAGATGATCAAAATAATTAGAAGTTATAAAATTCCATCTTGCCTACTTGCCCAACCTTTTAATCATTTCTGCGCTTAAATCTCTTCCATCATTTAAACGATTGGCAAAAAACGACTTGGCTGCTTCAAAATGTTCTTTATAACCTTTCAAATCGCCGTAACCAATTATCGATGCCCATTCATGCACTGCGGTATGAAATTCCAAATCATCGCCACGGATGGACTTATCGTAAAGTGCGGTATGAATCGATTCTTCTAACATGGCCTCGTTCTTGAAAAGGTATTCGGCAATTCCTAAACGCAATTTGAAAGGTGGGGTTTGACAGATTAAGTTATCATAAGGATTTACGCCCATCTTGTACCATGCATAAACCATACTTAACAAACTCAAGTGTGAATTTGGTTTTTGTTTGTGATCCGCATCTGATAAGCTAAACTCTTTCATAATTTTATCATCCAGCAATAGTAGATTTCTACTTTCGTGAAAAACAAAATCGCGGGCTGCATAAATTTTAGTCCTGAACTCGGTTTCGTTTTCGCAAATCATCAGTTTATACAACTCAGACTCTGCTTGTGCATAATATTTAACTTGTTTTTGAGCATAAGGATTCAAAATGGCTAAGCCGGCATAGATGTGAGATTTGTAACTAAATATTCTTAGCGTGGTTAAAATTTTCACATTATCAATTCCGCCTGCATAGGCTGGGTTATCCCATGGAAAAAATCCTGCATTTTTCCAGGCGGAGCCCATGCTTTCGAAGCCCATGTGGGTAACCGCCTGTGTATCGGCTACAATTCTATCATGTTCTTTGTAATCATCTAACTCAATTATATTCGATTTAAGCGATTTATAAATTTCTAATGCTTGATTGTATACCTCATCAGTGGCACGGTGTCTAACCACAACTAAAGTTTGTCCTTCAGGACTAAAAGCTGGCCCATGTAAAGAATGGCAAGTTACAATTTGGGTTTCCTTTGGTAGATATTTTTCAAATGCTGCAATTTCTGGATGCTTCACTGAGGTTTGCCCGGCAACAATGGCACCGTACTTAGTTGATAATGCAAAAGCAGCAACCACTTCATCTATCTTCTCTGCCTCAACACAATAAATAATGAAATCAGATTTTCTGGAAACTTCATGACCATCAATTAATACTTCTATGTTTTTTGGTTCGAGTTCTTTTTTTAAATCATCAAAACGTAAAGGCATATCAGCTCCGCACACCTTGTAACCTGCATTTGCAAATGATAGGGCATATAATTTCCCCATATCACCCAAACCAATAATTCCTATTTGCATGAAACAAATGTAATCTATCAGAAATTAATTTATAATAAATTGTATAAAAATGTAGTTTTACATTTTAACATTACATTTAAACTATGCAAAAATTCAAACACATCCTTTATTGTTTAGGGGCGTTATTATTTTTAAACGTCTCATTTGCCCAGGCACAACAAGATACTTCGAAAAATACTGATCCATCATTAAACGGGCAGTATCAGTTCATGTTAAAAAAATCGAAAAGCCTTTATGGAGCAAGATTAATTAATCCTTCCAGGTTATCATCTTTGTGGAAAAGTGTAAGCGATACTTTGCGAAAAGAAAGAAAGCAATTACAGGAGGCAAAACAGCAAATTAAATCGCAAGCAGATAATATTGCAAGTTTAAAAGGCGAAGTAACAGGGAAAGAGAGTTCTTTAGCTAGCGCAACGGCATCGGTAAACGAAATTACTTTTCTAGGCATCTCTTTTAATAAAGGCACCTATAATACAATTGTTTGGGCAATAATTATTATTCTTGCTGCCGGTTTGGCGATTGTAATTTTGCAAACGGGCAAGTTTAGAAAAGAAGCCACTTATAGAACACAACTTTATCAGGAGGTTGCTGATGAATTTCAGGCGCACAAGGTAAAAGCAAAAGATAAAGAAATGAAGCTTGCCAGAGAATTGCAGGATGAAAGAAATAAATGGGATGAAGGCGGTCGACGATAACATTGAATTAGTACACAAAAAGCCAATTTTGCAGATGCAAAATTGGCTTTTTTTTGATACGTTAATTATTTACAGCTTCTACGTTTCTGAAGGAAAAGATATGCCTTTAATGTTTCGGTATAAATCTACAGCATACAAATCAGTCATGCCGGATACGAAATCCAATACGCTTTGCGTTCTCGAATAAATATCTGTTAAATCTGTATGGTATTGTTTTGGAATTAATTTAACCAACTTTTTGTAATAGTGTGTATTGTTATGAATTAATGCTGGCACAAATTCTTCGAGCAAACCTGCCATAATTTTGTAACCAGCAACTTCTTTTTGAATAACAGAAGAAAAATTATAAATCCTTTCAACCGAAACTTTTTCAACCGCTTTCCACGCCGAGCGGTAAGGCTCCGGTATTAAATCAGTAAGGCTTTTATTGAGGCTTCCATTTAACAATGACTCCTGTTCGCGATAAAAAATATCGGCACAAGTTTTTGTTAATGTATTTATAGCTTTCGCTCTTAATAAACCAATTTTTGCATCATCATCTTCATAATCGTTTGTTAATCTATCTTCAATTGTTTTAGAATTGGCAAATGGCAGCAAATATCCTTTAACTTCCTCATAAGAAAGAATTTTTAAACGATGTGCATCCTCAAGGTCGATTATGCTATAACAAATATCATCTGCAGCTTCTACAAGATAAACCAAAGGGTGGCGTTTGTAAATAAGATATTCATTGGTTTCTTTTTCTAAACCCAATTCATTGGCAATTTTTTCGAAAGACTCTTCTTCAGATTGAAAAAAACCATACTTCTTTCTATGTAATAACTCTTTTCTTTTCCCGGCGATAGAAGCACATGGATATTTTGCGATTGAGGCAAGTGTAGAATAAGTTAATGCATAAGCATCGTTACCCTTGCCTTTTAAGGGGTGTGTTAAGATTCGGATTGCATTTGCATTTCCTTCAAAATTTATTAAGTCATGCCATTGTGCATCATTCATATCTTTTTGATACACTTTACCATCACCATCTGTAAAATACCTGGAAATAGCAGCTTCGCCAGAATGACCAAAGGCAGGGTTACCCAAATCATGAGCTAATGCTGCTGCTGCAACAATGTTTCCGACTTCGGTAATAAGTGGTGCATCCTTTATAAGCTGAGGATTTTTGGATTCAATATTATTAAGAAAAATATTTGCCATAGAGCGGGCAACACTTGCAACTTCTAAACTATGTGTAAGCCTGTTATGCACAAAAACACTTCCAGGTAAAGGAAAAACTTGTGTTTTATTTTGCAACCTTCTAAAAGGTGAAGAAAAAATTAGTCTGTCATAATCACGCTGAAAATCTGAACGTGCTTTATCAGAACTTGCTCCGTACTGCTCTTGCCCAAAACGTTTATTAGAAAGTAATTTTTTCCACTCCATTTAACTTCATCTCTTAATTAGGCTACGAAGTTAATCAAAAGCGAAAAGGGCAGTGAAATTTATCCTATAATTTTTAACCTCATGAAATCGAAAGTGAAGACAGCAAACCATTTAAATTTTAATATGTTACCCTATAATGAAAACGAACGCATATAATAAAGAAGAACACATTGAAGGTTATGTTGGTTCTGAAAAAAGCACTGCTGAAAAATCTGATGTTCAGAAAAAATATGAAAAGCAAAATGAGGGAAATGAAGTTACTGCATACGGTAAAGAAACAAGCGAGCTGATAAATGGAAATACTTTAGCTAAAGATGGTTTTGATAATACAGGGACGCAAGGGAAAGATTCATTAAGCGATGATGGTTTTAATGGTGTTGACAAAAATACAAATGTAGAAAGTGCAGAAAGCCATACCGGAAGTTTATCAAAAGATTTCGAAAATAAACCTAAAACAGAATCATCACAGCGTGACGAGGACGATGTGTTAAACACAGGAATTTAAAAAATAGATTATGAGCTTATTAAAATATGTAGTTCTTGGAGCAGCCGCAGTATATGGTTTCAAGTATGCAACAAGGAAAAGGGCAATAGATGGTAAATCCTTTATAGATGATTTAAGAGATCAAACTCCTGATTATTTAAATAAGGCTAAAAAATTTGGTGAAAGGATGAAGCAAGACTTTAGCCAAACAAACCAGATGTATTAAATTAAAGTCCAGCAAAGTGCATGATTTATTGTTTAATGAGTAATGCGATTGCTCATTAAATAATTTTTCCACCTATGCCTTTATCCTGATTCTCATTTCTTGATGAAACATCATCATTAATAACAAGATTAATATTTTTTAATTTTGAAGATGCGTCCAATTCATCATTCTTTTCCTGTTGTTCATTTAAAAAATGTTGATGCTTTTCATCCGGCTCATTTTTTTTCTTTATCAAATCTAAATTTTCAATATGGCCATAGGTATCATTGTCCCATTCGCCTTGATTTTCGCTACTTAAATGTTGACTTGCATCTTCTTTTAGATTTTCTTCGCTTTGATTTTTACCTCTATTCATGCCAATATGATTATTAATGGTTAGATATCTAGATAACAATTAATTTATTAAAAAGGTTTAGCATTATTTCGTATAGTGGTTAACAAAAAAAATTGCAGTTAGTTAAATTCATTTCTGTAATATGAACAATTTGTTCGATTAAAATCAATTATAGATTAGCAGATTTAATTAAAAAACTTATATTTGAATTAGCTATATAATAACATATCAATTACTTTTCTTTTTTAAAATACATCAGGGTTTTAGCTGTTATCCTTTAAATTTTTAAAAAATTAGTCCACTTAAAAAAGTGCTAAAATAATGCCATTATACGTATTTATATGACGATTTTAGGTATAAACACGTACTTTACGATACCAAAATATTTAGATATTTGAGCTAAATCAAACTGTTTTACATAATTATAAATTGAAAAGCGCAATAAAAGTACTACTTGCTGAAGATCACACTATTGTAAGAAATGGCATCATCGCTTTATTAGATGATGAGCCTAATATAAAAATCGTAGCAGATGCAAAAAATGGCCACGAAGTTTTAGATTATTTAAACTCGGGTATTCAAACAGATGTTGTTCTGACCGACATAAACATGCCAGATATGAACGGCATAGAATTGATTTCAAATTTACGTACAAATTTTCCGGATGTAAAAATATGCGTATTAACCATGCTTGATGATGAGAAGCATGTTAACCAATCTTTAGATGCAGGAGCATCTGGGTATTTATTAAAAAATGTAAATATTGCGGAGATAATTTTTGCCATTAAACAAATTACACTGGGTTATAAATACATTTGTACAGGAATTTCATTAAAACTTTTATCTCAAATTAATCTCCGAATTAACACTGGTTCAGCCCATTTAAAATCAGATGTTGAAGTATCAAAAAGGGAAATAGAGATTTTGGGCTTAATAGCTCAAGGTTACACAAACAGCGAAATTGCTGAGAAACTATTTACAAGTAAAAGGACAATTGAAGGAAACCGTCAGAATTTGTTAGAGAAAACAGGCACTAAGAATACAGCTGCTTTAGTAAATTTCGTAGTGAGAAACAGAATTATTGATTGATAGATTCTAAAGGAATTTAACTAAACATCATTTTGTGATAGTCTGATTTACTTCCTGAGAAATAGATGTGGTTACTTAATTGACAATTGAGTTAATCTATACCTTTTCTTTGCTCCACATATCCTTTTGCTTTTTTTGTATCGGATTTGCTTGAGCCATTGGTATCTCTATTTTTCGGCGGGTTTTCCATTCTACTTTCTTCTAATTCGGTAAAATCGCCGCCTTTTTGATTTGATACTTCGCCGTGCGACGATGGTTTTTGATTTTCATCATCTGTTTTAGCAAAATCTTGGCCTTTAACAGGCTCTTGGTCATTTTCTATTTTTTTCTTATTATCCATATCAGCGATTTGTATTATGGCTTAACTCAGAATTTGGTCTTTTGTTTTAGGCAGAGTTGTTGTATTGCGAAAAAAAATAAATTATAGATATCTCTAAACTAAAAAAGTCCCGATTTTCATCGGGACTTTTTAATTCGCTTTAAAATCTATCACACTTTGATTTCAACTTCAACACCGCTAGGTAATTCAAGTTTCATTAAAGCATCAACTGTTTTAGAGTTAGAGCTATAAATATCTAATAAACGCTTGTAAGCGCATAATTGAAATTGCTCTCTAGCTTTTTTGTTTACGTGTGGAGAACGTAATACAGTAAAGATTTTTTTCTCTGTAGGAAGTGGAATTGGTCCGCTTACAACTGCACCCGTAGGTTTAACAGTTTTTACGATTTTCTCAGCAGATTTATCTACTAAGTTATAATCGTAAGATTTTAATTTAATTCTGATTCTTTGGCTCATCTTATTTAATTTATGATTTCTTGTTAGAGCTATTAACAACAGAAACCGGATTTATCTTTTTTAGTAGCAAGTATTTAGTATCGAGTATCAAGACGTAATGTCAATCTTGATACTTTTATCTTGATACTTGATACTTTTATCTTTATACTAACTAATCTATAGCTTTTACTCTACCTTTTGATTTAGCAATTACTTCATCCTGTACGTTTTTAGGCGCAGCTTCGTAGTGGTCAAATTCCATTGTAGAAGTTGCACGACCTGAAGTGATTGTACGTAACTGCGTTACATAACCAAACATTTCAGAAAGAGGCACAGTTGCTTTAATTACCTGAGATCCGTTACGAGTATCCATACCTAATAACTGACCACGACGACGGTTCATATCACCGATAACATCACCCATGTTTTCTTCAGGGGTTAAGATTTCAATTTTCATGATTGGCTCCATCAAAGTAGGTTTACATTTAGGTAAAGCCTCACGGTATGCCATTTTAGCTGCAAGCTCAAATGATAAAGCATCTGAATCGACCGCGTGGAATGAACCATCCGTTAAACGAACTTTCATATCAGGAAGTGGATAACCCGCTAACACACCATTTGCCATTGAAGCAGCAAAACCTTTTTCTACCGAAGGAATAAATTCACGTGGAATTGAACCACCTGTAATTTCGTTTACGAATTGTAAACCACCTTTTTCAAAATCAGCATCAATTGGAGAGATAACAACCGAAATATCGGCAAATTTACCACGACCACCTGATTGTTTTTTATACGTTTCACGGTGAGTAGTTGTACCGAAAATTGCTTCTTTGTATGCTACTTGTGGTGCACCTTGATTAACTTCAACTTTAAATTCGCGTTTTAAACGGTCAATTAAAATATCTAAGTGTAACTCACCCATACCAGAGATAACAGTTTGACCAGTTTCTTGATCAGTTTGAACTCTAAATGTAGGATCTTCTTCAGCCAATTTACTTAAGCCCATACCCAATTTATCAACGTCAGCTTGAGTTTTAGGCTCAATAGCTAAACCGATAACTGGCTCAGGGAAGTTCATTGATTCAAGAATGATTGGGTGTTTTTCATCACAAAGGGTATCACCTGTTTTAATATCTTTAAATCCTACTACCGCAGCAATATCTCCAGCAGCCACATTAGGCACCGGGTTTTGCTTGTTAGCATGCATTTGGAAGATACGAGAAATACGTTCTTTGTTTTCTGAACGTGTATTGTAAACGTAAGAACCCGCTTCTAAGTTACCCGAATAAACACGGATAAAACATAAACGACCTACGAATGGGTCAGTTGCAATTTTAAATGCTAAAGCTGCAAATGGCTCATTAATGCTTGGTTTTAATAAAACTTCAGCACCTGTATCTGGGTTAGTACCAACAACACCTTCGCTATCCATAGGTGAAGGCAATAATTCCATCACATAATCAAGCATGGTTTGTACACCTTTATTTTTGAAAGATGAACCACAAACCATAGGTACAATTTTAGCATCTAATACTGCAGCACGTAAAGCATCTAAAACTTCGCGTTCTGTAATTGTTTCAGGAGCATCAAAGAATTTCTCCATCAACGACTCATCGTAATCAGCTACAGATTCTAATAACTTTTCTCTCCACTCCGCAACTTCATCAATCATATCTTCTGGAATAGGCACTTCAGTAAAGGTCATACCTTTATCATGCTCATTCCAAACGATACCACGGTTGTTAATTAAATCAACCACACCTTTGAATCCGTCTTCAGCACCGATAGGCAATTGCAATGGAACTGCATTACTACCTAACATATCTTTAACTTGCTTAACAACTTTTAAAAAGTCAGCTCCGGAGCGGTCCATTTTGTTAACGAAACCAATACGGGCAACATTATAGTTATTAGCTAAACGCCAGTTAGTTTCCGATTGAGGCTCAACACCATCAACTGCAGAAAACAAGAACACTAAACCATCTAATACGCGTAACGAACGGTTTACCTCAACGGTAAAATCCACGTGTCCTGGTGTATCGATAATGTTCATGTGGTAAGCCTGACCTCTGTATTTCCACTCAACCGTAGTTGCAGCAGAAGTGATCGTAATACCACGCTCTTGCTCTTGTGCCATCCAGTCCATTGTTGCAGCACCTTCGTGTACTTCACCAATTTTATGACTAACACCAGCATAATAAAGGATACGCTCAGTTGTTGTAGTTTTACCTGCATCAATGTGAGCTGCGATTCCTATATTTCTTGTAAATTTTAAATCTCTTGCCATTGTTTTTATTAATGAATGAATGACAAAATGATTGAATGAGTGAATGTGTATAACACGACTCATCATTCAATCATTCAATCATTCAAAATTCAATCATTTGAATGTTTAGAATCTGAAGTGAGAGAACGCTTTGTTAGCCTCAGCCATTTTATGCGTATCTTCTTTCTTTTTAACAGCAGCACCTTCACCTTTAGCAGCAGCTACAATTTCACCAGCTAATTTCTCTTTCATGGTTTTTTCACCACGTTTACGAGCATATGAAATTAACCATTTCATACCTAAAGCTGTTTTACGCTCTGGTCTAACCTCAGTTGGAACCTGGAAGTTAGCACCACCAACACGACGAGATTTAACCTCTACAGCTGGCATAATATTAGTTAAAGCACGTTTAAATATCTCTAAACCGTTTTCACCTGCTTTTTTCTCAGCAATTTCAACAGCATCATAAAAAATAGAGTAAGCGATAGATTTTTTACCATCGTACATCATATTATTTACAAAACGAGTTACCTGAACATCATTAAATTTTGGATCAGGAAGAATAATTCTCTTTTTTGGTTTTGACTTTCTCATTTCTTATTTCCTCCCGATTATTTCTTTTTACCTTTTGTTGGTGCCGCAGCTACTTGTCCTGGTTTAGGACGTTTAGTACCATATTTAGAACGACGTTGATTACGACCAGCTACACCTGATGTATCTAATGCACCACGGATGATGTGGTAACGTACACCTGGTAAATCTTTAACACGACCACCACGTATTAAAACGATTGAGTGTTCTTGTAAGTTGTGACCTTCTCCAGGAATGTATGCATTAACCTCTTTACCGTTCGTTAAACGAACACGGGCTACTTTACGCATTGCTGAGTTTGGTTTTTTAGGGGTAGTGGTGTACACACGTGTACATACACCTCTTCGCTGTGGACAGCTGTCCAACGCTGGAGACTTACTCTTGAACTCCAGTGCTACTCTACCTTTTCTAACTAATTGTTGAATGGTTGGCATTGTGCTTTTTTAATTTTTTATTTAATTATCTACCGCTCCCCCGGCATCCTTACAGATAGCCCATAAAACGGACTGCAAAAGTAGAACAATTCTTTTTAAAAATCAAGGGGTTAGCGCAAAAAGTTTTCGGTTCGCAATTATCAGTTTTGGGTTGATGATTAAGGAGTTGCAAATTCTTTTGCAAATCCATTAACACACTCGTCATCGCTGAACTTGTTTCAGCATCTTAATAGTATAATTATTATCTTTTTTTTGGAAAGCAATTGCAGCAGCTCTTTTGTTAGGTTCGGCCCCGCTAATGCTTCAAGCTGCAAAAAAATGCAGGCTTTACGCGTATATCGGGTTTAGCAAACAATGGCTTGAGCGTTATTAAAAAAGCCTGCCAGATTAAATCAAATCTAAATCTATAACTATAGGAATCTTTTAATCTGTGGCTAGCATTTCACATCAACAACGAACGGTCGTCTTCCTGAACTTGATTCAGGATTTCAATATCCAAAACTTAATAAGCTCCAATTAAACTTTCAGCTGGAATATTCAAAACCTCATGCAATTTTCTAATCATACTTAAACTCAATTTGCGCTTACACTTAGTATTTCAGATTGACCACTTCTCACTACAAACATTTTTGACAGTTCTGTTTGAGTTTTACCCAATTGATCTAATCTAAATTTTATAGCTTCAATCGGAGATGAGGGCATTATTGGGTAATTTGCTTCTTCATAATGCTCAATTAATAGTGTAATTAATTCAAGTTCATCGGCTTGGTCAGATCCCAAAACAATATCTTCCTGCAGTAATGAATATGCTTTTTCTAAAGCCAATTCATACTCTTCCTCAGTTTTAATTATTTTTAACATAGCTAATTTCCTCCACTTTAATCTTGTCACAATTGATTTCTAAATTAATTACAATCCTTAAAACCATCTTTCAGCACCCTTAATTTAGCAACCGCAGCTTCTAATTCTTTTGGTGCTTTACCATAATCGAAAGTAATTTTATATTGCTTACCTTCTACATTTACCGAAATCCACTCTGCGCCACCATCGGCACAATCCGGGCAACCGATAACTTCAGGTAAAGTTGAAATTTTATCTGCATTAACATTAAGCAAATCTCTTAGTGCATTCACTTCAGCTTCAGAAATTGTTTTAGTGCAGGTTTTGGTATCTGGCGCTTGTCCGTTTTTACTTTTTGAGAAGGTAAGTTTTAAATTACTGATTAAAAGATTTTGCGAGCAATAACCGGCACACATTCCGAAAGAAGTTCCATAACTAATGCTATCCAAATCCTTTATTTTATTCTTTTTACAGGCCAACAACATCGTAAAACATAAAAAACCAATAAGGAGAAAATTTTTCATTAATTCAATAGATTTAAGTTTAATAAAGATATAATTTAAAAAGTTGTAAAGTTATAAAGTTATAAAAAAATGGCCACCTGATAAAACAGGCGGCCATCATTGCTAAAATCAAAATTGGGTTTTTTTTAAAGTTTTACGTAAGCCTCAAAGTTAGCCAAACATGGATATGGCGTACCTTCTAACAAAGTAATTTTTACATATCTGATTGGTGCTGCAGGAGAAACCGTAAATTTTTGTTCGGCAGTTGTAGCCGGGTTAAAGTTTCTGTTATCACCAAGCTGCGTAAAGTTAGTTCCATCTGTACTGCCGGAAATAGAGAATTTAGTAAAGCCTTGTTTAGCATCGGTATGTGCATTTAAACCGATATAGCTAGGCAGACTGGCTTTTTTCATATCTACAATAATCCAGTGTGGATATGGGTGCAATACATCATAGTCGGCTTGCCAAAACGAAGGCATACTTGCAGCTGTAGGGCTTTTTGCCGAAATAACATCAACAACATATGCAGCCAGGTTGGTCTCATCGCCAGGATAGTTTACTTCACTTGATGCCGTTGCTATCCAACCTGTTTTACCTAAGGCTACATCTGTAATTGGTACTCTCTCTTGCAAACCTTTTACACTAAACTCTGCTAAAAAAGTAATAGAGCCAGTTTGTGTGGCGGCTTTTTCTAACGCTGTTAATTTAATAAAGCGTACGTTTCTGGCCGGACTAACTACAAAAGCCTGCTCCGTAGTTAAAGCCGGATTAAAAGTAAACTCACCAAAGTTTACAAAGGTGGTTCCATCGGTACTGCCTTCAAGCCTAAACTTAGTAAAGCCTTTTACGCTGTTTTGCCTGGCTGTTAAATTTACCTGCGTAATTACACTTTGCTTTTTCATATCAACCAGCAACCAATGCGGGAAGGGCGTTTCGCCACCAGTGTAGTTGGTATGCCAAATGGTGTTTACATCTCCATCTAAAACCGCAGTTGCAAGACCAGTGTTTTCACCGGTTAATTGCTGACTTGAAGCGGTTATAGTCCATTTAGATCTATCAAGAATAGTTTCCTCCAGATTAGAAGTTAGCTCAGGGCTTTTATCCTTCTTGCAGGAACTAATTACCCCTATTACAAAGAGTAAAATCAATAAGCCAGATAATTTTATTGTTTTCATTTTGTTTTTTTAGTTAGTTGGTAAAGTTGTTAAGTTTACGGCTGGTTCTACCCCGGTAGCGGTGCGGATAAAGTTGGTGTTGTTTGGAACAAAATCATTAAAAAATGCTCCGTTTTGTAAGTAAAACTTACCGTCTTCTACGCCACCCTTAAAATCCATACGCTGTTGAGTAGAACCTGTTGGGTCGCAGGTAAATCTCGCCGAAGTAATTTCAGTCCAGATACCTGATGTACTTCTTGTCCACATGTTATTATATAAGGCTTTTCTCCCTGTATAACCTAAATCAACATTAAAGTTTTCGAGGAAAGAGTTTAACCCTGTAACATAAGTTGTGGTTGATGGTCTTTTAAAAGTAGCCATGAATTTCCACAAGCCTAATTCAGGGGCAAAAAACCACGATGAATATATTGTATTGCCTGTGCCATCGGGTTTTATCTGGGTTAAAAATTTATACGTATTTCCGGCTTTCCACTTGTACACTAAATAACTCTGTCCGCCAGTACCTTCGCCTGCAAAATTACCATTAACCACATCTGCACCTTTGCTGGTAAGTACTGTTTTACCGCCAGAGTCGGCATCCCAAACTGAGAATAACACCCATCGTTCGGTAGTTGATTTAACCTGAATACCGAAATAACCACCATTAAAACCGTTAGACATATAGTAAGAGCCAATATTATCTTGCCCTGCCGGCACGGTGATTTCGTTATACATCCATTCGTTATCACCAGCCGGAGCGGTATAGTTTAAATGTACCGATGGCCCTCTTCTAGACCAGTAAAACTGATTATCAGTACTCACACTTGCATATTGTAAATTGCTTGCGGTAGCGGATCCACCAATCATAATATCCGAAACCTCGGCAAAGGTTGTTCCTTCTTTACTTATACCTTGCAAATCTACTTTCACATAACCTGTAGTTTCAATATCAACCACCCCGGCCGGATATACCGCAGCTGTAGTACCGCTTAGTGTTACCTCAAAAGAAGTTCCATTAACACTTAGTTTAACTACACTTTTTCCAGTAATTACACTTCCTTTAATGGCCATATTTAATTTACCTGCCTGCCCGACTTTAAAATATGTACTAATTACACTACTCGTGTTTTTCCAGTTAGATAAAGTTGAGCCTATTGTTTCAGTTGCATCAGCAGCTGATTGGGTTATGAAACTATTCCCCTGTACTGGGATGGCTATACCAGTTTCTATTACTACGGGGCGAAGCTTAAAAGTATTCTCTTCGGTTTGCCCGCTTTTTTTGCAGCAAAATAACAAGAAGCCGAAACTCAGTAATGTTAATACACTATATATTAGTTTCATATCTTGATGATTAAGGGTTTTGAGCAAGATTTTTATTATTATCAATCTCATATTGAGGAACATAAAAAATAATCCGCGCATCTGTAGGTAAAATGGTTTGAGTAATGTTTGTATTTGGTGTGTTATTTAGTGCGTGTGTTCCAGGATAATTTCTGGTCATTGGTCTGTTATTTCTAAACAAATCATAAGCACGCTGACCTTCGAAAGCGAACTCAAGTCTGCGCTCTTCCAATACAACATCTAAAATCGTTTTTCCTGCAGTTGATATTCCTGCAACAGTTAAAGTTGGGATACCTGCACGTGTACGAATTGTATTTACATCATCTAAGGCAAGTTGTGCATTACCCAATTTGGTATTAGCCTCAGCCTTGTTAAGGTACATTTCTGCCAGGCGTAAATAAACCGGTGAACTTAAATTGGCAATTCCTTCTTGCAAATTGTATTTTGTAACATAGTACATTGGCACATTTGGAGAAATTTTAGTGTTTACCTGCTGTACACCATTAATTTTGTATGGTGCAATAAAACTGTGTCTTAAATCTGCAGGGTTTTTATCCAATTCTATCATGTATTGTTGTGAAGCATAAATCTCACCATAACCTGTGTTTCCCTGGGCACCAGGTGTAGATAAAGCGCCCGGTGTCCCGCTATAATACATAGAACCAATTGCTCCAAAATCCTGATCTTCGGTTTTAGTATAACGAATTGCAAAAATGGTTTCAGTGTTTGCTTCAGGTATTTTAGTAAAATAGCTGGAATAATCTGCTCCCTGTAATAACTTATAGCGACCAGAGTTGATTACCAGATCAGCATATTTAATGGAATTAACATTATCTCCCATATTTAAATAAATTCGGGATAATAAAGCATAGGCCACTTCTTTTGAAGCAAAAATATCTGACTTGGCTACGGACATTAAATCTGCTGCTTTTAATAAATCAGAAACTGCGGCATCATAAACCTCTTTAACTGTATTTCTGGTTGGCGAGGCTAGATTTGTACCTTCTTTTAAAATTGGCACCCCAGGATTAGCACCATTACCCTGGGTGTAGGGTCTTCCAAAAACACGTACAAGGTTAAATTCCATCATTCCCTTTAGAAATAAATTCTCTCCTTTTAACTGTTTTAAATCAGCGGTTGCATTATCCGGAATTGCAGCGATAATTTTATTTGCAGCCACAATTACATAATAAGCTTGTTTCCAAAAGTTAGCACCATGTGTACCTGTCGGGATATGTGTGTAACGGTAGCATCTTGATAAATCATCTGAAGAAGGCTGGCCTTGAGCAATATTATCTCCCTGATATTCGGTTAAGAAATGAGCACTCCTAACATAAGTTGCATTTCGAAGTACAGCATAGGTACCAATGGTAGCAGTTTCAATATCACCAGGATTTGTTAATGCAGACTGGTCATCAATTGCGGTTGATGGTTTAACTTCCTTTTTACATGCGCCGACACCACAAATCAATGCAATTGCTATTGTATATAATTTTATTTGAATCTTTTTCATTTTTTTCCTCTCCTATAAACCAATGTTTACACCAAACAATACCTTTTTATTAAGTGGATACCTGAAACTAGACACTCCTGAAGTCAAATCTACTTCAGGGTCTATACCCGAAAACTTAGTTCCTGTCCAAAGGTTATCTCCGCTTACAAAAACTCTGGCGCTGCTAATTTTAATTTTACTTAACCAGCTATCTGGGATTTGATAACCTAAGGTGATGTTTCGCAAACGAATGTAACTTCCGTCTTCAAGGTATCTTGTAGATTGCTGATTTGAATCGTGATTACCACCCAAAACTGGTTTAGGATGTGTAGCAACATCTCCAATTTTTTCCCATCTGTTCCAACCTGATTTTAACACCATTGCATTATAGCTTTCGTACAAACCATCATTATCAAAATAAGCACGGCTATCGTTATACACTTCGTTTCCGTAAACAAAATTGAAGAAAGTACTTAATGAAATACCTTTGTAAGAAAAAGTATTGGTAAAACCACCAGTAAATTTTGGTGTAGCAGATGTACCTGTATATTGACGCGTAGCCTGAGCATAAGTATTCGTTACTGCAATATGTTGTACACCATCTGCATCGGTAATTACTTTTTCCCAAAGCGGATCGCCGTTATTTGGATCTACACCTGCCCAAATTGGCATTTTCCAATCAAAAATATCGCGGCCAACAGCACTTGGCTGAGACCCTCCCGGATTAATGGCATCTTTATCGTTGGTTAATTTTAGAATTGTATTTCTGTTAAATGCCATGTTTAAATTAGTTTCCCATTTAAATGCTCCGGTAAAATTCTTAGTGGTTAAATTAAACTCCAGTCCTCTGTTTTTTAATGCTCCAACGTTATCAAAATAACCTTTGTAACCTTCAGTAGAAGGAAGTGGAACAAAGAATAATAGGGCATTCGAACGTTTATCATATAAATCAACACTTAAATCTATACGATTCCAAAAACCGATATCGAAACCGATATTAGCTGTTTTTTGTTTTTCCCAGGTTAAATTAGGATTTCCTTTTTGAGAAGGGCTTGCTCCAGGAAGACCCCCATAACTAGCACCTGTATCAATAGAATACAAACCTAACGATGGATAATCACCAATTTCGGCGTTACCGGTTGTTCCATAACTTGCTCTTAATTTTAAGAAACTAATCGGCTTAATGCCCTTTAAAAATTGTTCATTGCTTAAAATCCATGAGGCACCCATCTGGTAAAAATCACCTCCACTTTTGTTTATACCAAAACGTGAGGAATTTTCATGTACAAAAGATGCGATTGCAAAATATTTACCTGCATAATTATAATCTACCTGACTTAAATATTTACTAAAGTTATATTCATTTGTGCCGCCAGATGGATTACTAATAATATCAGTAGCTGTTGACATAACCGGACGACCAGCAGGTAAGTTTTTACCATTTAAATTGGCTTCATCATAATATGATTTCTCTGCCTCGCCTACTGCTAAAACAGTCAGGTGATTTTCGCCAAAACTATTTTCATATTTTAATCTGTTCGAGCTTAACAACCTATTTTTATATGTTGTAGAGTTGTATAAAGAACCATTTGTTGCTCCTCCTTCTTTAGTTCTTTTATCATAATAGTCTACAGAAAAAGTGTTGTAAAAAGTTGTTCTATTGTAACTTGAAAAAGTTAAGTTTTTAACGATATTATAATCCAGGTTTACATCGGCACTTAAATTTAGGCTCCTTGCGTATGAGAGGTTGTATTGTGTGGAGTGTAAAAAGTTTTCTACATCACGTCCTAACCAGCTTGGCGTAATTCGCGGATCAACTGGCGTGCCGTCAACATTATAGGCAGGATCGAAAGGTAAATTTAAATATCCATCACCCAAACTATTGCTGTTTGCATAGTTATCTCTGGTAAAAACACCATTTAGCAACAAACTCAATTTAAGCTTTTTAGTTAACTGGCTACTTAAATTTGTACGTAAATTATAGGCATTTTTATCATTGCTAATTACTGTGCCCTGCTCCCTGTAAAAATTTCCTGCTACATAATACCGGGTTTTTTCAGTACCTCCTGAAGCTGAAACAGTGTAGTTTTGAGTCATACCGTCGCGTGTAGCCAAATCCCACCAATTGGTATCATTATTTAATACTGAAGAATTAGGATTTGAAAACGTTTTTTGGTAATCGTACAGCTGCTGGCTATTCATCAATTTGAATTTACCAGTAGATGGTGAGTTAAAGCCTACAACCGAATTGAATTCTATTTTGGATTCACCAGCTTTACCAGTCTTAGTAGTTACTATGATAACACCACTACCAGCACGTGAGCCATACAAACCAGTTGCTGCAGCATCTTTTAATATAGTTATAGATTCTACATCATTTGGACTGTAAGTTGCACCCTCCGAACCATAAGCGCCCAAAATATTTCCATCAACTACTAAAAGTGGAGCAGTACCGCCGTTTATACTACTAATACCTCGGATATTGATTTTTGGTGCTGCCGTTGGATCTCCTGATGCAGATGAAACCACAACACCTGGTGCTTTACCCTGAATCATTGAAATTACATCGTTAGAGGCGACACCTTTTAGTTTTTCTGCTGAAATTATAGAAACAGAACTAGATAATTCTCCTTGCTTTTTTGTAGAATAACCTACAACAACTACATCTGATAAATTATTATTTTCTTCTATTAAAGTAATATTGAATATGGTTTTACCCTGAACAGAAATTTCCTGGGTTTTGTAGCCCACAGATTTTACAATTAAAATTCCATCGGCAGGCACTTTTATTACGAAATTACCTTCTCCATCGGTTGAAGTACCAACGCCCAAGTTAGATTTCAAACTGATTGTTGCACCAGGGATTGGACCAGATTTATCAGTTATTTTGCCCTTAATCGTTATATCATCCGCAAGTGCTGGTTTATAATGAATAATTTTTAAGGTGGTTTTGTTACTTAGGATGTTTGCCGCCTGACTGTTGTTTAGCCATAACAAGCCAACTCCTCCCAGTAATAGTAAAGATTTGATCTTCATTTTGTTATTTATTAGTTCGTTGATAGGTTGTTTTGAGTTCGTTTATATTTTCTTAATTTCATTCATAGGCAACTCATTTTTAGTAATACTATGGAAGTTTTTCTTTCGAAATTTATACGCTAGCTCGGCAATTTTTATCAGGATGCACGTAAAAAACAATCTTTTTAATTGATTATGATAATGGACATTCCATATAAAAAACCTAATTTATATGATTAGAAGACCACTTTTTTTTCAAACACTACGCAAACGTTTGACAACAAACCTCATAAACGTATCATTAAGCGTTTAAAAGATTTCGGATGATTTACAAAAGGCTTAAATTTTTCCTAAAGAAAATCCAATCTATTTTTTTAAGCGATTTTAATTTGATTTAGAATAAAAGAAAGATTGAAAACAAATTATGTGTGCGGGTTTACTTTGAGAAATACATAGTCATCTTAACAACAACAAACGTTTGCGTTGAGATTTATAAGAGACTGAATAATAAAATGGAATTATCCCTGGCTCAGAATATAAAAACCAGTAAGAAAAAATATACTTTACTAAACTTTATTTAATATTTAAAACTTAGTTAATCGTAATAAGAGAATTATTTTTTGCGATTTTTAGTTCTGTAGCAGTTTGTGCGTTTAAAATAAAATGGTAAAAGCAGTTTATTAGTACTTTACTAAAAAGTTAACTGATTTCATTTTGCAACATTAATAAAACTCTACAAAAAATGAAGAATTGATGAATTATAGCAATTCAAATTTTATTAAATCTTTACTTATTAAAAGTATCCAGATACAAATCTTCCACCTTTTTACGAGCCCAATCCATTCTACGCAAAAACTTTAAACTCGATTTAATGCTTTGATTATTATTAAAACAATCTATTTTTATAAGCGAGCCCAATTTCTCCCACCCATAGTGTAGCTGAAGATCTGTTACAATTTTTTCAAGTGTAATACCATGCAAAGGGTTGTTTTTTTGTTCGCTCATATTTTAAAGTTAAATCATTTATTTTTCTCAGAATTATATAATATATCAAAACAATCATCCTCCAACTGCTGTTGCATCAATTTCAATTAGCATACCTCTTAAAGCTAATCTCGTTACGGGTATAAGAGTGTTAACAGGAAACTTTAAATCAGGCCAAATTTTAGTCGATTCCTCTATTATAACCTGATGTTTTTCATCATCATAATTCACAACCAATGTGGTGAGTTTAGCAATGTTTTGCATTTTTAAACCTTTACTTGATAAAGCAATTTCAATGTTATCGAAAACGATTTTAACCTGGGTTCTAAAATCTTCGCTTAAAACTCCATCGGTTCTACTCCCGCCCTGACCTGCAACAAATACAAATAAATTATTTGCAGCGACTGATGCAACATGAGAATAGCCATGCGCTCGCGGATCGTAAATACCTTCCGGATTACTTATCTCTAATAGATTTTCTTTCATTACTTTTTTCATGGCGCTAAACTAAAAATTAAGGGTGATCAAAATGTTTACCTTTTGCAATAAAAAAGCCCTCAATTTTATCGATTGAGGGCTTTTCAAAAATTTGAAATCTAAATTAGTTTGATGGCGCATTCCAGGTATTGTTATCTGGATTAGAATCTGGCAATACTTTATTCGGGTCTAAAACAACAGATATAACTTCTTCAGTTGTTGGATAGCGAACCAGCCATGTTGTATTCTTCATCCAAACATCAACAGGAAGTTTTATGACATCTGTTTTACCGCTTTTGGTTTTTACCTGAAGGATGATTGGCATTGGCATTTTTTCCAAATTATTTACCCTTATTGTGTAAGCTGTAATTTTATCATCAGTTTTCACAGCTTGAACATCAGCAATAGCTTGGTCCATTTTCCAGTTATTCAAGAACCAGCTTCTCCAGAACCAGGCTAAATCTTCACCTGCTCCATTCTCCATAGAACGGAAAAAATCGAATGGTGTTGGATGTTTAAAAGCCCAGTTTTTTATGTACTCGCGGAAGGCATAATCAAATCTATCCTCACCTAAAATTTGATTTCTTAATAAATCCAATCCCCATCCTGGCTTGCTATACAAGTTGACACCAATATTTCTCTCGGCCATACCATCGGGCATTAACATAATATTTTCTAATGCAGGGTTACCAATTGCCGATTTACCAACACGATTCATATCTGTAGGGCGAGGTTTATATTCGCCATTATTGAAATTCTGAGCAGAAATGCCATTAATGAATGTGTTAAAGCCTTCGTCCATCCAACCATATTTACGTTCGTTCGAACCCACAATCATCGGGAACCAGCTGTGTCCAAATTCATGGTCGATTACACCCCAGGCAGCTCCTTTTTTAGCTTTCCAACCACAGAAAACGATACCCGGATATTCCATGCCACCTATGTTTGTAGCAACGTTAACTGCCATTGGGTACGGATACTCAAACCATTTTGTTGAATAATGCTCGATGGTAGATTTTACATACTCTACACCACGACCATAGCCATCAGCACCATTGCTTTCTATTGGTTGTGCGGAAACCGCTAAACCTTTTCTTCCACTTGGAAAATTTATGCGGGCCGCATCTAAAACAAATGATTTTGATGAAGCCCAGGCAGCATCTCTGGCATTGATAATTTTAAATTTCCAGGTTAATTTATCTTTTGCCGGGCGAGATTTAGGATCAGTAACTTCTTCTGCCGAACGAATGTGAATTGTTGCGTCGCTTGCTTTTGCAGCATTCCATCTTTTTAATTGTTCGGCCGTGAAGACCTCTTGCGGATTTAATAATTCACCCGAACCCATAACAATATGATTTGCTGGAGCAGTAATTGCAAAGTTTATATCACCATACTCACAATAAAACTCACCTCCACCCCAATAAGGTAAAGTATTCCAACCCAAAACATCATCATACACACACATCCTAGGAAACCATTGCGCAATTGCAAAAATTTCTCCGTTTTGCGTAGTTAAGTGTCCTGTTCTATCTGAGCCTTCTTTAGGAACGGTATAAGAATAATCCATTTTTATGGTAACAATACCTCCATTGGCAGCTAATGGTTGAGCCAAACGAATTTGCATTCTGGTGTCTTCTATAATCGAGGTAAACTTTACAGCACCAGCTTTTTGAGATACATTTAAATTCTGAATTTTGTAGCCACCATCAAAAGCTTCGCCCTGAGCACCATAACGGCTACGGGCAGGCGTAACTTGTTTACCACGAGAGCCATCTTTGAAAGTATTTTGATCTAATTGTAGCCATAAATATGGCAACTTATCAGGACTATTGTTTTTATAAGTGATTGTAACTGTTCCACTAATTATATTTTTAGTTTCATCAAGGCTGGCGGTAATGTTATAATCTACTCTGTTTTGCCAGTATTTAGCACCTGGAGCACCATTTGCTGAACGAAATTCGTTTCCATTTTGAGTATAAAATAAGGGCCCAAATGCATCTGCTGGGCTATAATTTGTTGTAGGAACGCTTTGTGTGGTGGAAGCTTGCTGAGCAGATGCAGAGAATGCAACAGTCAGACAAACTAAACACGTTGTGAATAATTTATTTAGTCTGATATTCATAATGTTTATGTATTTGGCGGCAAATATAAAAAATAAGCACAAACAGAAATGAGTGTGCTTACATTGTTACTTTACAAGACTTTTAGATTTATAATTATAAAGCTTAAATTGTTTGAAAAGCAAGTAATCAATACTCAATTAAATGAACAAGATTAGGATTAGTTTTTCTTACCTAAATCAGGTAAATCTTGTAGCTTTCTTTCTTTTGGCGATAATTTTAACCAGGCATGATAAGCTTGTACAATGTAATAGGAATATTTAAATGGTCTTTCTGACTGTACTTTCAGAACTGAAGGGCGATAAATAATCATAAAATTTTTAAGGTCTTCACCTTCCAACTTAAGCAGATTATTAATATTTTTTTCGCTAAAGTTTTCATCTATTTCTGCTAAATATTTTTCTCTTTCTTCTAGTTCTGCTTCTTTTCGTTGTTGGCGTTTATATTTTCCATAACCTAAATTAAGACTAAGTCCACCAACCTTATCAGTCATTTTTTTTCTATCCAAATTACCTCCTGTGCCCATTAAGGTATATTTTTCTGCTTGTTTATCAGGAGTTAGAATTTCTTTATTAATTTTTACACCTTTAATGTTAACATCAGCTAAATTATTATTTTTCTCTACCATGTAAATGGTTTTAGGCAATAAGTTAGTTATGTACAAGGTATCAGTTACGTATCCAACCAAAGAAAATTCCAGTAAATCGCCAATTTTTGCACTGGTGGTAAACTTTCCTGCAGCATTTGCACTGATTATTTTTTTATTACTCAGATTCCTTACAGTTACACCAGGCAGCGATATGTTTTTTTTAGAAAAATCATAAATGGCACCTGTTGCCACTGTGGTTTGTGCGAAAGCTCCAAAAGGAATAGCAATTAATAAAACAACAATCAGCTTATACATATTCAAAAATAGATTAGTTTGAATGTTAAAATGACGATTTAACAAACTTTAACATTCAAACAACACGATTAGCCAAGTGTTTCAATATAATTGTTTTCTTCAAAAGAAATTAAAATGGCTTTATTATCTTTTTCGATAACAGGTCTTTTAATTGCGCTTGTATTATTAATTAAATAAGTAATTGCTTTATCCTGATTATCAATTTCTAACTGTTTTTCTTTCGAAAGCTTTTTCCATGTTAATCCTTTACGGTTTAAAACCTTTTCCCACCCAAAAGTATTACACCAATCGTTTAATTTTTCTGCAGTAATTCCTTTTTTCTTAAAGTCATGAAAATCGAAATCAATTTTATGTGCTTTTAACCAATCTAAAGATTTTTTTACTGTATTACAATTTGGTATTCCGTATACTGTCATTAATTTAAATTTATTAGTAATTTTTTTGCTCAAAGATAATTGAATTGAGTGAATGATTGAGTTTTGAATTAGAATGTAATTGGCTAAACATCTTAAAATCCTTGCATCATTTAAATTCGGGTAATTCATCACATTTTTCTATTATTCCATCACATTTATAAAGTTTATTCAATTTAGCTAAGTAAAATTGCACCATCAAATCATCATAAAATGAACATTAAAGATTTACAAAAGGTAGAATTTTGGGTATCAACAGCTTTATATGTGTTGGTTGTTATCTTACTAATTTCAGGTGCCGATGGCCGGATTAATAATGATAACTATTATCAATTTAGAGGTGCAGATTTAGAATACTCTTATTTTTCAAATTATCTAGTCCCTGAATTGTTTCGATTCACAATTTTGTATCTAAGTTTTTTAGCTATAAACTTCTCCATCATTCCTGCCCTAATCAACAAGAAAAATGTTGTAGCCAATAGTTTCTTTTTAGCAGGAATTTTCGTTTTCGGTGGCTTAGTATTTAGCATTTGTAAAACCTATACCGATGCATACCTATTAGATGAATATGATGATTTACAACACGCCTACAATAGAATATTCTTTAAAGGATACATATACAGTATGTGGTCTATTGTAATTATCTCATCTTATGCGCTATTAAAAACCTTTATAAAACATTTAAGTGAAAATAAGTATAAAGATGCTAGTGAAAACACTTTGGCAAAAGTAGATATGTCTTTCGGCTTAGCATTTTGGTTTGTTGGTTTATTGTTGTGGATATCTACAAATTCGGCTATAGAAATTAGCGTATGCTGGACATTGGTAATCTTCTCATCGATTGGCATTGTAATTTATTCTATATACAACCTTTTACCAGAAAATTTTGCAAAAGGTAAACCATTCAAAGTTTACTTTTGGCAGGTTTTTTTCATATCAATTCTTTTAGCAGTTCCTTTGGGTTTAATATCAACCCTATTTATTTGGCGAGTTGAAACGTTTTTCATTGTTTTTCTTTTTCACCTCCCAACACAGTTAATTATTAGCGCACCATTATCATGGTATATTTATAAAAGACGATTGGCCAATCGAACAGAAATTAAAACCCTAAAAACTGAATTAGGCAAATCAGATGCAAGCCTGAGTTTCTTGCAATCACAAATTAATCCTCATTTTTTATTTAATGCTTTAAATACGCTTTTTGGAACTGCCTTACAAGAAAACGCAGAGCGTACTGGTGAAGGCATACAAAAGCTTGGCGATATGATGCGTTTCATGCTCCACGAAAACATGCAGGATAAAATTTCACTAACCCGCGAGGTAGAATACCTAAGCAATTATATAGACTTACAAAAACTTCGAACTTCACGATCGGCTGATATTAAAATTGAAACACAAATTGATGAGCAATTAAACAACCTACAAATTACACCTATGCTTTTGATTCCATTTGTAGAAAATGCATTTAAGCATGGTATTAGCTTACAACAGCCATCGCATATTAAAATTACACTGCAAACTAAAGAGCAAACACTTTACTTTGATGTTCATAACAGCATTCATTTAAAAGCAGACAACGACCCTGAAAAACTAAAAAGTGGTATAGGTTTAGAAAATGTAAAACAACGATTGGCTTTACTTTATTTTGGAAAACATGAATTGATTATCCGCGAAAGTGCCAAAGAATTCTTCATCCATTTAACGCTGCAATTAGATTAGCAATTGCTTTTTTTTGAAAACGAAAGTTCTTACCATCAAACGGTATGCAGCCCCGCTATCGCCAATAGTCCTCATTCGTGCCTCACTCCGGGCTATTTGGCTTTATCGGGTTTATAAACAAAGGTTTTGCTGTAAATTGCCAAGAGCTTAAAATTTTGTTAAATAGCCCTCGCTAGCGCACGCGTGCCGCGTGTGATATATTAGTATGTAGAACTATAAAAGGAACAAGTATAAAAAATGAGTTTTAAAGTTGAATATTTATGAGGGCATTATAGTTTCACACGCGGCACGCGTGCGCCAGCATTCGGGACTACTTTGCCAAGGATTACCGGTTAAGCGCTACAGAAAAATAATTTTTAGAAAGAATTTTAAATCAAATCGTACCTTTAAAAATGATTGCAATTGCTATAGATGATGAGCCAATAGCGCTCGAAATTATTAGGTCGCATGCATCAAAAGTGCCATTTATTGAATTGAATGCTACTTTTACAAATGCATTCGAAGCCATAAGTTATTTGCAGCAAAATAAAATCGACCTGATTTTTCTGGATATAAAAATGCCTGATATAAGTGGTATTGATTTTCTTAGAAGCTTGAGCAAACCGCCAATGGTGATATTTACCACTGCATATACCGAACATGCAGTACAAAGTTTTGAGCTTGATGCTGTTGATTATTTGTTAAAACCCTTTTCGCTATCTCGATTTTTAAAAGCTTGTAATAAAGTTCACGAATTATATAATTTTCGTAATCAGCAATTAGGAGCCAAATCTGAATATATTTTTGTTAAAGATGGTTACGAACAAATTAAAGTAGAATTAAGTGAAATATTGTATGTTGAAGCTTCGGGAAATTATACCCAAATACAGCTAAAAAACAAGCTTTTAAGTTCGAGAATTACCATTAACGATTTAGCCGAATTGCTACCAAAAGCCGATTTTATACGTTGCCATAGAGCCTTTATTGTAGCAAAAAGAAAAATATCAAAATTCGACCGCAGCCAGATATGGGTTGGAGAAAAGATTATCCCAATAGGAGCAACTTATGGCAATCTACAACTGATTTGATAAACTTACAACATTTAAACATTAACCACTTTAACATTCCAAGCTTAGTCTTATCTTTGTTGCATGTCAAGTCAATTAAAAAATCTATCAGATTTTTCTCATACAACGGTTCCAAATGGTGCAAACTATAAATTCGGAATAATTGTTGCCGAATGGAATGCTGAAATTACAGGCGCATTGTATAATGGTGCTTTAAAAACTCTGCTAGATAATGGAGTAAAGGAAGAAAATATAATTTCTTTACCTGTACCAGGCAGCTTTGAATTAACAGGTGGTGCCGAAATTTTATTGAGCAAAAAAACTGATTTAGATGGTGTAATTTGCCTAGGCTGTGTAATTCAAGGTGATACCAAACATTTTGATTTCATTTGCGATGCTGTTGCTCAAGGACTAACAAATGTTGGAATTAAATATAGTAAGCCGGTTATTTTTGGTGTGCTAACAACAAATAATTTAGAGCAAGCTCAAGATCGTGCAGGAGGCAAACACGGCAATAAGGGCGATGAAGCTGCAATTACAGCAATTAAAATGGCCGATTTTTCTGCAAACATATTAATATAGCCTTTTAATAATTATTTGTACCTTAGGATTTTAAAATTACTATCTGAATGAAAAAAGTTGCCATCCTGTTATTGGCGGTGTTCTGCACCATTACCATTTTAGAATCTTGTTCTTCTAAACTTTGCCCTGCATACAGCTCGTATCCAGAAGGTAAACGTAGAAGAAACTAATCTTCAATTTCATTTTCTCATTTTTAGGTCATTTACAGAACTTTATGTTTTGCTAAGTGTTTACCTATAAACATATTTATAAAATATCATGACCTGGGTTAACTTAACTTCAATAGAGCAACTTGACGAAATAAAAAACGCAAGTGGCTTCAGCCTTATCTTCAAGCACAGTACACGTTGTTCTATAAGCATGATGGCTCGCAAAAATTTCGAAATGGATTGGGATGTAATTCCAGAAGACACCAAACTTTACTTTTTGGATTTAATTAGCTACCGTGATATTTCAAATAAAATTGCCGAAGTTTTTCAGGTGGCTCACCAATCTCCTCAAGTCTTATTAATTAAAGATGGAGATTGCGTTTTAGAATCTTCACATAGTGATATCTCTGCAGAGGAAGTAGCCGAAGTGATAGCCTCTTAGTTAATAAAGCCAAAATCAATATTATTTACAATATACTTTAGCCACAGATTACCAGATTAAAAACTAAAAATCTGTTAATCTGTGGCTATCAAAATTAAATGGTTTCTATTTTTAATATTTGTGACGTTCTGCTTCGGGTTGATTTACAAAGTTCTGTATCATTAGCTAAAGCTTTTCCATAAGTAGGAATCATCTCTTTAACTTTTGCTTGCCATTCAGGAGTTGCCAAATCTTCCTTAAAACATCTATCTAATAAATCAAGCATAATAGAAACAGCTGTTGAAGCACCTGGTGAAGCGCCTAATAATGCAGCAATAGACCCATCAGCAGCACTTACCACTTCGGTACCGAACTCTAAAATACCACCTTGTTTTTCATCCTTTTTAATAACCTGAACACGTTGTCCTGCATATTCCAATTCCCAGTCTTTTAGCTCAGCTGTTGGAAGATATTCTTTCAAGGCTTCTAACCTATCTTCAGGAGATTGCCTTACCTGATCAATTAAATATTTGGTTAAATCAAGATTATGCAATCCGGCCGAAAGCATTGGGCGAATATTATTAAATTTAATTGATTTTGGCAGATCAAGGAAAGATCCGTTTTTCAAAAATTTAGTAGAGAAACCTGCATAAGGGCCAAATAACAACGCTTGCTTACCATTTATCATTCTGGTATCCAAATGCGGAACCGACATTGGTGGTGCACCAACTGCTGCTTTACCATAAACCTTTGCATGGTGCTTGGCAATAATTTCTTCGTTAGTACATTTTAACCATTGCCCGCTAACCGGGAAACCGCCAAAACCTTTTCCTTCAGGAATATCAGATTTTTCGAGCAAAGGTAAAGAACCACCACCAGCACCGATGAAAACAAATTTTGCAACTCGTTTATGCTTATCGCCACTTTCTAAATCTTTAACTTTTATGCTCCAGTTACCATCTTTATTTTTTTTCAAATCACGAATTTCATGATTAAAATAAAGGCTAACATTACTCTGGTCTTTAAGGTGATTAAACATATCACGGGTTAGCGACCCGAAATTTACATCGGTACCCAAATCCATTTTAGTTGCAGCAACTTTTTCGTTTTTCTTACGCCCATCCATAATTAATGGGGCCCAGTCTTTTACTATTTCAGTATCTTCTGTATACTGCATGTCGCTAAATAAATCGCACTTATGCAAAGCATCATAGCGTTTTTTAAGATAGTCTACATTCTTTTTTCCCCATACAAAACTCATATGAGGAATTTTTCGAATAAAGTTTTCTGGATTAGAAACCAATCCTTTTTCGATAAGATAAGCCCAAAACTGTTTAGAAACTTCAAAATGTTCTGCAATTTGAACAGCTTTTACAGTTTCTACCGTCCCATCTTTTTTTTCAGGGGTATAATTTAACTCACAAAAAGCAGAGTGACCTGTACCGGCATTGTTCCATGCATCAGAACTTTCTGCTGCCGCAATATCAAGCCGCTCGTAAATTTCTATGCTTAAATTAGGTTCTAATTCTTTTAATAAAACACCAAGGGTTGCACTCATTATGCCCGCCCCTATTAAAATTACATCTGTGTCAGTTTTACCAACTGTCTTATTCTTTTTTGCCATCTTATCTTAAAGGAGTTGCAAATTTAGAATCATTTCAAACATGTCACGAATTTTTAATAAAAAATTGCTAAAAAATTAGAATTAAATATTGTTTTACAAACTTTACAAACAAAATCTAAACCGGAAAAAACTTGTTTTAAGGGTTTATTCAGAAGTGAATAGAAATACATTAGTTAAAAGCAGAATTTAAATTGCTATTCTTTTAAAATGGGCGAATTATTAGTAATCTGAGCAATTAATTTGTTCATCTAAACATATGTTAGTTTAAATCTTTAATATTGATCTACACCATATTATTACAACCTTCAAACATTTCAACGTTACAACATTTCAATCCTAATCCTTAACTTTGTATCATGATTGATTTACCGGTAGTACCTGCTGTGACTGAAGTTAAACGTAAACCAGATTGGTTACGTGTGAAATTGCCTGTTGGGAAAGAGTATGCTCAAGTTCGCAGTTTGGTTGATACGCATAAGCTTCACACGATTTGTGAAAGTGGCAATTGTCCAAATATGGGCGAATGTTGGGGTGCAGGAACAGCAACCTTCATGATTTTAGGAAATATTTGCACAAGAAGCTGTTCATTCTGCGCTGTTGCTACTGGTCGTCCTTTAGCTGTTGATATTGATGAGCCTAATCGTGTAGCCAATTCGGTAAAATTAATGGGCGTTAAACATTGTGTTATTACATCAGTAGATCGCGATGACTTGAAAGATGGAGGTTCAATTATTTGGGCAGAAACTTTACAAGCCATCCGTAAAGAAAGTCCGATTACAACCTTAGAAACTTTGATTCCTGATTTCAGAGGAATTTGGAATAATTTATACCGCGTTTTAGAAGAACGTCCTGAAGTGGTTTCACACAATATGGAAACCGTTAAGCGCTTAACCAAACAAGTACGTATTCAAGCAAAATACGACAGAAGTTTAGAGGCTTTAAAAAGAATATCAGAATTTGGTTTAAGAACAAAAACAGGAATTATGCTTGGTTTAGGAGAAACTAAGGAAGATATTTTTGAAGCAATGGATGATTTGGTTGCTAATGGTGTTCATATTTTAACTTTAGGTCAATATTTACAACCAACTCGTAATCACCATCCTGTAGTAGATTGGATTCATCCCGATACTTTTGCAATGTATAAAGAAGTTGGTATCGCAAAAGGCTTAAAGTATGTTGAAAGTGGGCCTTTAGTTCGTTCATCTTACCATGCAGAAAAACATCTGTTCCCAATAGAGGGAATAATTTAATTTAATAGTTTATATATTATTTACCTAGTAATAAATCCCTCATAGATAATTAATTATTTGATTATTGTTGATTGCTATTTGGTTTTGATTACAGGTTATTATTTATTATTTATAAATAGCATTCCTAAAAAGAATATGTTTGTAAAACATTTTTTTGGTTTTATTGTTGTGAGTTGTATCTTAGTAACCAATAGTGACTGCATTAAAAAAATTAACCCTATCTGAGCCTGAACTTGTTTTAGCATTGCAATCGAAAGATCCGGCAGTACTAAAAACATTGTATAGCATGTACTCGTCTGCTCTGTATGGCGTTATTTCCCGTATTATAACCCATACCGAATTGGCTGAAGATGTTTTACAAGAAACCTTCGTTAAAATTTGGCAATCTGCAGCACATTATGATAATGCAAAAGGTCGTTTATTCACGTGGATGATGAATATTGCTCGTAATCTTTCTATTGATAAGCTTAGATCTAAAGATTTTAAAAATTCACTCAAAAACCAAGATATAGAAAATAACGTAAGTTTCGTTGATGAACAAAACAAGGTAACCTTTAATCCTGATGTAATGGGGGTTAAGCAACTTGTAGAGAACTTGAAACCTGATTTACAGTCTGTTCTCGATTTAGTTTATTATAAAGGCTTCACACATGTAGAAGCCGCAGAGAAATTAGATTTGCCATTAGGTACGGTTAAAACCCGAATCAGATTGGCTATTATAGAATTGAGAAAGAGTTTTAATTGAGTGTGGAAAATTTAAAAGCATATATCGAATCTGGAGTACTTGAGTTGTACGTTTTAGGTGATTTATCACCAGAAGAAATCGTGCAGGTTGAAGAAATGGCATCTCGTTACCCTGAGATGAAAAATGAAATAGCAGCCATGGAGCATGCTATTGAAAAGTATGCTATGCAAAATACTGTAGAACCATCTGCAGATGTAGAATTAAGATTATTCGAGAAGCTGGGATTAAATGATGTTGAAGAGAATGAGGTTATTTCTACACAACCAGCCTATATTGAAGAACCTAAAATTGTACGTTTAGATGGAAGTGACGGCAAAGTGAGAACTTTACGTTATGCTTTAGTAGCCTGTGTGGCATTGTTAGTTGTAAGTACTGTTTCATTATTTATTACTTATAATAAACTTGGCGATGCTCACGACCAGATTGCAAGTTTAAATCTGGATAAACAAAAGTTTGCTGGTGTAGTTAGCAAATTAGAATACGAAAATAGCGGATTGGAAAACATGGCAGCCATGGCCGATAGCCAAGAATGGGCAACCATAAAAATGGCTGGTCAAGCTTTTAGTCCAAAATCAAAAATGAAAGTTTATTGGAATAAAAAAGATAAAAGTGTTCTAATTAATTATGTAGCCATGGATTTACCCAAAACAGATGAGGCTCACGAATATCAATTATGGGCTTTGGTAAATGGAAAACCTGTTAGCCTAGGTGTTTTCGGAAAAACTGATTCTACGGATAACGAAGCGATAATTAAAATGCAAACCATACAACAGGCTCAGGCTTTTGCTGTAACATTAGAGCCAATGGGCGGAAGTGTAAATCCAACTATGGAAAAACTAACCGTAATGGGTGGTGTTTAACTTAAATAACAATTGAAAATATAAAAAATCCGATAGTTCAAAACTATCGGGTTTTTTTGTTTATGACTTTTGAACATACTTAACTTCTTCATAAGGTTGAACCAGAACCCAACCCTCTCCAAAAAATTCTAGCTGAAAAGATTCGCCACTGCCTCTACCAATAAATGAACCAAAAGTTAGGTTCGTTTTAATGTTAGGCGATAAATTTTCTGACCATGCTACAGTTGCATTTGGATCGGTATAAACAGGCTGATTTGCACTGACTCTTAACAAAATTGGCTCGCCATGTGTTGTGATGGCAATATAACCACTACCTGAAAGTTTCACTTGAAATAAGCCTCCGCTCATCATCCCTGCAATACTTTTCAGCATTTTAATTTCGTTTTTAATACTATCTTCAAGTGCCAAAACATCATTTCCATTCACAAAAATCGATTCGTTTTGAAGCTTAATAATTTTAACTTTTTTACCTTCATCTGCAAGATAAAGTTTACCTGTTCCTACCGCATGCATAAGTGAAGTTCCTTCACCAGAAATCGCTTTCTTTATCAAGCCACCCAATCCTTTGCTTAATAAGCCTTCTCTTTTAAAATCAATATTACCGATGTAAGCAACCATAGAACCTGCTTTCGCCATTATTTTCTGATTCTTCAAATTAACTTCCAGCATGGCTGGTTTTTCCAATTCGAAAAAATCATTTTCATTTGGATTTTCAGCTGACTCATTAATTAACTCGGCTAAAGTGTACTCTTTTTTTGATTCCATAGTTTAGTTTTTGTTGTTTAATTTCAATTTATCTTTGAGAGAAAGATATCAATTCTTAATCAAAATTTAAATCAAAATGAATTGAAACAGAAAATTACATCAACATATTAATTTCCTTTGAAATATTTTTTGCAACCTGAGATGCATTTACCACTACCCTATCTCCCGCCAAACCATCTCCTGTTTTCCCGTGAATATAACAAGCTAAAATCGCAGCATCTACTGAAGTGTATTTTTGAGCTATAAAAGCTGCAATTATTCCTGTAAGTACATCGCCCATTCCACCTTGTGCCATTGCAGGATTTCCGGTTGGATTAATGTATACCTTGCCATTTGGCAGACAAATAAATGTATATTGATTTTTAAGCACAATAACTATTCTTAATTTTTGAGCCTGTTGCTTTGCCATTTGTACCCTATCCCACCAATCATTTTGCTCGCCAAACAATCTGTCAAACTCCTTCATGTGTGGTGTTAGAATCGAGTTCTTAGGAATTTTTTCAATTAAATCAGGCCTTTCAGAAAGGATATTTAAAGCATCTGCATCAATTATTAAAGGCTTATTTAATGAGATTAAACTTTCCAATAGTTTTTCATTTTCTGCATAAACACCTAAACCTGGGCCAATTGCCATTGCGTCATATTTAGCAGGATTTTCTATTCTGAAGTATTCATCTCGTGGTAAAGCCATTACTTCAGGTAAAGAAGTATTTAAAGCAACTAATCCACTTTGCGGAATACAAGCTGTTATTAAACCTGCTCCAGTATACAGGCAAGCCATTGATGAAAGTAAAGCGGCACCCATGGTGTTGGTGTTGCCTGCAATTATTAATGCATGTCCGTATGTTCCCTTATGACTGAATAATTTTCTTGGCTTAAGGATATTTTGAATATCACTTTTCTCCAGTAAATAGAAATCTGAATCTTGTTTTTGAATAAAATCTTCATCTAAACCAATATCTACAGCTTCATAAAATTCAGTTGCTTCTACAGATTCTGGAAAGAAAAAATTAATTTTTGGTCGCTGAAAACAAATTGTTTTATAAGCTTTAATACCATTGTATTTTTTAACAATTTTTCCGTCTGCAGGAAAACCTGTTGGCACATCAACAGCATAAACTTTTTTGTTCAGTTTATTTATTGCTTTAATTAATTCGGCATAATTCCCATCCAAAGGTTTATTTAAACCTGAGCCTAAAATGGCATCTATAATTAAATCAGGTTTAATATTTTTTAGTTCTGATGGTTGATTAATAACTACTTTCTTACATCCCAATTCATCTATTCGTTGCAGGTTTATTGTAAAATCATTACTTTGCTTAGCACTGAAATTAACAATATATATCTTTATATTTTCGTACCGGTTAGCTAATAAAATATGAGCTATAGCCAATCCATCGCCACCATTATTACCTTTACCACAAAAAATAGCAATGCTTTTATCGGCATCAAATTCATTACGCAAAAAACTTTGGACAAATGCCCGGGCAGCCTTTTCCATTAAATCAATAGAAGCAATTGGTTTATTGGCAATGGTAAATTCATCCGCCTTGCGCATTTGAGTAGAAGTGAGCAATATTTGCATATAACTAATATAGTATTATACTGCCAGAATGCGAAAGTAGGTTGCGGTTTGATTTTTTTTTACCACAAAATTGGGTTAAGCGAAATGATTAAATATTATTTTTTTAACATCTAATCTATTTATAAAAGGATAAAAATCACTACATTAAACTGCCAAATCTAATAGCAGATAATCAACCCGGGCAGATTAATTATTCTATTTAAATTTTGTAATAAATTTTAAAGATGATACAGATAGAAGGCTTGAAGAAGACACTTACACCTTTTATGCTTTGGGGCTTAGGTGTTGGCTACGTGATTTCTGGAATGTATTTCGGGTGGAACCTTGGCCTAGAAAAAGGCGGAACATTAGGCATGGCTATCGCTACAGTTGTGGTAATGGTTATGTATATTACTTTTAGTTTCAGCTATGCAGAATTGGCTTGTGCCATTCCAAAAGCTGGTGGTGTTTTTGATTATGCAAATAAGGCTTTGGGTAAAAACTGGGGATTTGTAGCCGGAATTGCACAAATGGTTGAGTTTATTTTTGCCCCTCAAGCTATTGCTTTTGCCATTGGTGCGTACTTTAATGCATTTTTTCCGCAAGTTCCAATTCTATCAAGTGCGATAGTAGTTTATTGTATTTTTACCGCTTTGAATATTTATGGTGTAAAAGCAGCAGCATCTTTCGAAGTTATTATTACTGTTTTGGCTGTTGGCGAATTACTTTTATTTTCGGGTATTACCTTACCAAAATTTCGTACAGAAAATCTAATTCATAACAGTTTCCCTAACGGATGGAATGGCGTTTTTTCAGCGATACCTTTCGCAATTTGGTTTTTTCTGGGGATTGAGGGTATTGCCAATGTTGCAGAGGAAACCAAAAACCCACAGAAAGACATAAGCAAAGGATTTGGCTGGGCGATTATCACCCTAGTTACACTTTGTGTTCTTGTTTTCATTTCTACAATTGGAATTGGCGGTTGGGAGGCAATAGTTTACAAAAACGGTAAATCGGGCGAAACATCTGATTCACCTTTACCCTTAGCGCTTTCGATGATAATGGGAGACAATCATTTCATGTATCATTTACTAATTACTGTTGGTTTATTTGGCTTGGTGGCTTCATTCCATGGATTAGTTTTGGCCGCAGGGCGTTCTACTTACGAAATGGGTAAAGTAAAAAGTATTCCTGCAATTTTAGGTAGAATATCTCCTAAATTTAAAACCCCTGCAAATGCCTTAATTGGTAATATGGTTATTGGAATAATTGCTTTATTATCTGGACAAACAGCTGAAATAATTATCATTTCGGTATTTGGAGCACTAACGTTATATATTATTTCGATGATTTCTTTAATGGTTTTGCGCAAGAATGAACCTGAAATGATTAGACCGTTCAGCGTTCCTGTTTATCCGCTCTTCCCACTTTTGGCTTTTATAATTGCATGTGTTTCTTTCATCGCAATGCTGATTTATAATCTTAAATTAGGATTAATTTATTCGGGCATCGTGTTTGGTATATTCCTTCTATACAAAATTTTTAAAAAGGCAGATTAATGAATACGACTAAAGAAATTCTGGATTATGTAAAAAATCATCCCTCAGGAAAAGTTAAAATTGCCGTTGCTGATATTGATGGTATTTTAAGAGGAAAGTATATTGCCGCCGAAAAATTTGCTTCGCTTTTAGATGGAAGATTGGGCTTTTGCGATGTTACTTTTGGTTGGGATGCCGGAGATATTGCCTATGATAACGGAAAATACACCGGCTGGCACACAGGCTATCCTGATGCTCAGGTTAAAATTGACATCACTACTTTCAGAAAAATTCCCTGGGAAAATAATGTACCTTTCTTCCTGGGCGATTTTATTGATGATAAGGATGTGGCAAATTACGTTTGCCCAAGGCAATTGCTGAAAAAAATTACTATAGATTGTGAAAGCCAGGGTTTTTCGCCCCTCTTTGCTCAGGAATTTGAGTGGTTTAACTTTGCCGAAACACCCGAATCTTTACAGGAAAAAAATTTTAGTAATTTAAAACCTTTAACACCAGGCATGTTTGGTTATTCTGTTTTAAGAAGCACACTTAAAAATGAATTTATGAGCGATTTGTTCGATTTGCTGAATAAATTTAACATCCCGATTGAAGGTTTACATACCGAAACCGGACCAGGTGTTTACGAAGCAGCGATAATGTATAGCCATATTTTACAAGCTGCAGACCAGGCCATTCTATTTAAGACTTCGGTTAAGGAAATTGCTTATAAACATGGGGTTATAGCTACATTTATGGCCAAGTTTAATGAAAATTTACCTGGTTGCAGCGGTCATGTACACCAGAGTTTGTGGGATAAAAACAATAAAACCAACCTTTTTTATGATGAAAAAGACAAGGATAAGATGAGCGAGACAATGAAAAGTTATATCGCTGGTCAGTTACATTGTTTGCCTCATATTTTGCCTATGCTTGCACCAACAATTAACAGTTACAAGCGTTTAGTTGAGGGTGCTTGGGCACCAACAACAGTATCCTGGGGAATTGATAATCGCACAACAGCTTTAAGGGCGCTTCCTGGGAGTAAAAAAGCCACACGTTTAGAAACCAGAATTGTTGGCTCCGACACCAATCCCTATCTGGCACTTTCTGCTTGTTTAGCTGCAGGAATGTATGGAATAAAAAACAAACTCAAGTTAGCGCAACCTGCCACAAAAGGCAATGGCTATACTGATTTATCAAACGGGGTTTTATCTCGTAATTTATTCGAAGCAACACAGAAAATGAAAAATTCTGATTTAGCTAAAGAATTATTGGGAGCAAATTTTGTGGAACATTTTACCATGACCCGCGAGTGGGAATGTAAGCAATATGCGAAGGTAGTAACCGATTGGGAATTGAAAAGGTATTTGGAAATAATATAGGTAACTAGAATAAAAGCAGAAATTTACATCATATTAATTTGCATTTTATAAGGCCAACGTAGTGTTTCTTCGTTCTAATTTAAACCGGCATAACAAATTTTTGAGGATGCATTACCCAAGCCAAAGTACAAAACTTAAATACAAAAATTTTAAGCCGGCACTTTTGTTTCTTTTGGTGTGAAAAGAAAAAAGCCTGTCTGGCCAAGACAAATAAACACCCCGCTCTTCGGGCACCCGTCTAAAAGATGGGAATTGAAAAAATAAAAACAACATCAAATGATATTCGATAAAATCCATCAATTTAATTTCCCAACTACTATTCGTTTTGGTGCAGGTGCGGTAAAAGAATTGCCTGCTTATTTGCATAAAAATAATTTAAAAAATCCGCTTATTGTAACCGATCCAACGATAGCGCAATTGCCCTTCTTTAAAAAGATTGTGGAGGATTTAAATAGTAAAAATATTTCGGTTGAGGTTTTCAGCGACATTCATAAAAACCCGGTTAAAAGCGATGTTTACAAAGGTGGCGATGCTTGGGATGCCACAAATCGTGATAGTATTATTGGTATAGGTGGTGGTGCGGCTTTAGATGTTGCAAGAGCAATTGTTCTTCGTATTAATCATAGGGAAGACTTATTCAAATATGATGATTTAATTGGCGGCGACATTTACGTAATCAACAATGTTCCTCATTTTATTACCATTCCAACTACATCAGGAACAGGTAGCGAGGTTGGTCGAAGTGCAATTATTGCAGATGATGAAACGCATCAAAAAAAGATATTATTTTCGCCAAAACTAATGGCACAAATCGTTTTCGCCGACCCTGAATTAACAATGGATTTGCCACCATTTATAACCGCAGCAACAGGAATGGATGCCCTAACACATAACATGGAAGCTTATTTAGCAAAGAATTTCCACCCAATGTGTGATGGAATTGCATTGGAGGGTATAGCATTAATTAAAGATTCTTTAGAGCGTGCAACAAATAATCCGGATCTACAAAGCCGTAGTAAGATGTTAATGGCTTCTATGATGGGTGCAATAGCATTCCAAAAAGGTTTGGGCGTGGTTCATTCATTGGCTCACCCTCTTTCTTCACTTTTAGATACGCACCATGGTTTGGCAAATGCCGTAAACATACCTTATGGCATGCGGTTTAACATTGCAGGTTTTGAAGACCGTTTCCAAAAAATTGCCCGAACTTTAGAATTAAAAGATGAAACAGGCGATACTGTTGTTAAATATCTGTTCGATTTAAATACAAAGGTTAACATTCCGCATAAATTGAGTGATATTGGCGTTAAGCATGAACACATAGAAACACTTGCCGATTTGGCTTTTGCCGATTTTGCACATCCTAACAATCCAAAAACAGTAAGCAGAGAAGATTTTAAGCAACTATATTTAAGTGCTTTGTAATATAATTAACCCCAGATAAACACAGATAAAAGTTGATTAGATACTAAGGAATTTAATACATCAAATCTGTCCTCACCTGTGAAAATCTGCGGTAAAAAAACTATTTATGTCTGATAAAATAATTATAGGCGTTACCGATTGCAGCAAATTTGATATTTACAGCAAATGGGTTTTATCCTACAATGAAAATGTAGAAGTTATTCAGCTTGGTTATAAATTGAATAATTTCGATGAAATTGAACATTGCCAGGGTATAGTTTTAACTGGCGGTGAAGATGTTCATCCGAAGTTTTATAATAAATCTGAATATTATCCTTATTGTTATGATGACGATATCGACGAGCTACGTGATGAATTTGAATTTAAGGTTTTAACATATACCGAACAAAACGAAATCCCTGTTTTAGGCATTTGCCGTGGGATGCAGGTTGGAAATGTATTTTTCGGCGGAACACTAATTCCTGATATCCCAACCTGGGGAAAATTTAACCATTCAAAAATGGAAGATAAAAGCGACCGCTATCATGAAATTATTGTAAATCCATCTTCATGGTTAAATAGAATTGTTAATGTAGATAAAGGATTAGTGAATAGCAATCATCATCAAAGTACCGACAGAACTGGTGAAGGATTGGTGGTTAGTGCCATTTCGCCGGATGGCGTTACTGAAGGAATGGAAAGGCTTTACCAGGAAGGGAAATCGTTCCTGGTATTTGTCCAATGGCATCCTGAAAGGTTAGAAGATCAGCAAAGCCCATTTAGCAAAAACTTGCATGAGGCGTTTTTGAAGGCGATAAAAGAGGGAAGCTGAAAGACTAAAGACCAAAGCAGAAAGACTAAAGCTAAAAAACCAAAGACAAATCTGCAAAATCATCTCAATAAGTGTAATCAACCCGAAGGAAAAATCAGTGCCATTGTTATATGAAAATCATCAATCCAGCAACCGAAGAAATTATATCCACTTTAGAAGAAGATAATCAAGCTTCACTTCAAAGCAAATTTCAAACCTTGAAAAAAGCACAGCCTAATTGGGCCAAGTGTTCGTTGCAAGAAAGAATATCAATCCTTTCAACTTTCAGCAACATTATGAAAACCGAAATTGAAGGCTGTGCTTTAATTTTAACCAACGAAGTTGGAAAACCCCTGCAGCAATCCCGTAATGAAATTAATGGCGCAAGAGCAAGAATTAAATGGATGCTGGATAATGCAGAAAAGTATCTTGCAGACGAGATGATGGTTGAGGAACCTGGATTGAAAGAAATCATTAAATACGAACCTTTAGGTGTTGTTTGCAATATTTCGGCATGGAATTATCCGTATTTAGTTGGTGTAAATGTTTTCATTCCTGCTTTGCTAAGTGGCAATACAGTGATGTATAAGCCATCTGAATATGCAACCTTAACAGGTTTACAAATAGAAAAATTACTAAAAAAAGCTGGTGTTCCTGAAGATGTTTTTAATGTTGCAATTGGTGCTAAGGAAACAGGAACAGCTTTACTCGATATAAATTTTGATGGCTACTTTTTTACAGGCTCATATAAAACAGGTAAATTTATTTATGAAAAAGTAGCCTCAAAAATGGTTCCTTGTCAGCTGGAGTTGGGTGGAAAAGACCCATTATATATTGCTGAAGATGTTGCTGAAGTTACAAATGCTGCCATAAGTACTGCTGATGGTGCTTTCTATAATAACGGGCAAAGCTGTTGTTCTGTAGAGCGCATTTACGTTCACGAAAAAAATTATGAAGATTATTTAACAGCATTTGTTAATGAGGTTCAAAGTTGGAAAAGCGGTTTGCCAACTGTTGATGGAGTATATCTTGGTTCGCTAACCAGAAAAGAACAGATTGCTGTTCTAGAAAATCAAGTTAAAGACGCTTTAAACAAAGGTGCAAAATTACTTACAGGAGGCAAATCAGGAAATGGTAAAGGTTACTTTTTCGAGCCAACCGTTTTAACTAATGTAACCAACGATATGCTCGTGATGCAGGAAGAAAGTTTCGGCCCAATTATCGGTATTATGAAAGTAAAAGATGATGAAGAGGCTTTAAAAATGATGCAGGATACCGACTATGGCTTAACGGCCTCAGTTTATACGGCCAACCAAGCACGGGCAGAAAAAATATTAAGTCAGTTAGATTCCGGTTCAGGATATTGGAATTGTTGCGATAGGGTAAGTGCCGCCTTACCCTGGAGCGGACGCAAATATTCTGGTATTGGTTCAACACTATCTCATCAAGGTTTAAGGGCTTTTACAAAACCAAAAGGCTATCATTTAAAAGGATAATTCCGTAATCATATAAATAAAAGCAACTATTAAAAATCTTTTTTAATAAATTGCGGATTAATACTTATTCGGTTTATCCGCAATTTATTAATAATGAAAAAACAATTCCTGATTACCATTTGCTGCATTCTTGCGTTCAACTCGTATGCACAAACCATTGTAAGCGAAAGCGAAATTGGCGATGCTGAAAATGCAATTTCTCAAACACAAATCGCCATAATTCCTGAACCTGTTTCGTTAATGAAAAAGACAGGAACATTTACTTTGCCCGAAAATGTTAGCATTCAGGCATCTAAAAATGATGAATTAAAACAATCAATAGCTTTCCTCTCGGAAAGGATCGAAAAAGCAACCGGAAAATTTGTGAGTTCGGTTACAAATGCCAATCATCCAACAATAAAATTTATTTTAAACAATCAAGCTGATAGCCAGTTAGGCTTAGAAGGCTATAAGCTTAATGTCAATCCAACACAAATTGTAATTACGGCAAATAAACCTGCAGGCATTTTTTGGGGTGTTCAATCATTAATTCAACTTTTTCCTGCCGAAATTGAAAGTAAAGAAGTAGTTGAAAATGTAAAGTGGAAATTACCATGTGTAGATGTTATTGATTATCCGAAACTAGGCTGGAGAGGTTTAATGTTCGATGTAGCCCGTCATTTTTTCACAAAGCAAGAAGTTAAGCAGTTTATTGATGACATGGTTCGTTATAAATTTAATCTTTTGCATTTGCACCTTACTGATGATGAAGGCTGGAGAATCGAAATTAAAGGTTTACCAAAGTTAACTGAGGTCGGTGCCTGGAACGTAAAAAAAGTAGGAACGTTTGGCGATTTTATTCCGCCAACTGCCGATGAGCCGCGTACTTATGGTGGTTTCTATACTCAAGAAGATATTAAAGAGTTGGTTCAATATGCACAAGAGCGTTTTGTAAATATTATGCCCGAAATTGATGTCCCGGGTCATAGCTTAGCTGCAATTGTTTCATACCCTGAATTATCTTGTACACCCGAAGCGGCAAATTACAAAGTTAGATCGGGAGAAAAAATTATGGACTGGAGCCGTGGTGCACCACCAACTGCCTTGGTTGATAATACACTTTGCCCAGCCAATGAGAAAGTTTATGTTTTTCTCGATTCGGTAATTACGCAAGTAGCCAAGCTTTTTCCTTTCGAATACATACACATGGGTGGCGATGAAGCACCACATAATTTCTGGGAAAAGAATGATCAGGTGAAAGCTTTAATGCTACGAGAAGGCTTAAAAACCATTCCACAGGTTCAGGCGTATTTCGAAAAGCGCCTAGAGCAAATTGTAATTTCAAAAGGAAAGAAATTTATGGGCTGGGATGAAATTTTAGAAGGTGGCGTTTCGCCCACAGCATCGGTTATGAGTTGGAGAGGAATAAAATACGGCATCGATGCCTCGAAAGAAAAACACAATGTGGTGATGAGTCCAACTGATTTTGCATATCTGGATTATATGCAGGCAGATGCTGTTACCGAACCAAAGGTGTATGCCTCATTAAGATTGAACAAAGCATATCAGTTTAATCCAATTCCTGCTGGTGCAGACCCGAAATACATTATTGGTGGACAAGCAAATCTTTGGACAGAGCAAATTTTCACTTTTCGCCAAGTACAATACATGCTTTGGCCTCGTGCTTTTGCTATTTCAGAATCTGTATGGAGCCCAATTGAAAAGAAAAACTGGACAAATTTTGTTGACCGTACAGAAGAACATTTTAAACGTTTGGATTTAGCCGAAGTAAAATATTCACCAGCGATTTACGACCCAATAATTAATGTAAAACGTTCACCAGATAGGCAATTGATGATTGAATTAACTCCGGAAGTTGATGGGCTTGATATTTATTACAGTTTTGACAATTCAACGCCCGATCGTTTCTATCCAAAATATACTACGGCATTGGTTCCGCCAAAAGATGCAAGCGTATTAAGGTTAGTTACTTATAAGGGAAAGCAACCCATGGGCAGATTAATTAGTATTCCCGTTGCCGATTTACAGAAAAGAGCGAGATAATGGGAAAAGAGATTGAACGGAAATTTCTTCTAAATCATACTAAATGGCACAACATAAATAAAACAGAAGGAAAGCATTTCAGACAAGGATACATCCTAACTGAGCCAACTAAAACTATTCGGGTAAGAATTACCAATACACAAGCTTGGTTAACCATAAAAGGTATTTCAGTTGGCGCATCAAGATTAGAATATGAATATGAAATTCCTTTACATGAGGCATCTGAACTATTAGATAACTTTTCAGAATCTGCGCTGGAAAAAATCAGGTATGAGATTATGCATCAAGGTAAACTTTGGGAAGTTGATGTATTTTTAGGAGAAAACGAAGGTTTAATTGTAGCTGAAATTGAGCTTTCATCAGAAGATGAACATTTCGAGCTACCCGAATGGATTGCGGAGGAAGTTACCCATGAAAAGAAATATTACAATTCAATTTTAACAATCCATCCATTTAAAAATTGGAGTTATTGATGTAATCAAATAAAAATATTTATGAAATTATTAGGTTTGTAAATCCAAGTAACGATTTATGGTAACTGGTTTGTACTATTTATTGTTATGCAAAAAATTTATAAACAAGAGCTTAAGAAGTTATCAGATGTAAAAAATCCGCAGCATTACAAATTTTACGGATTTTTTTTGTTTTGGCTAATAGTCATTTAGAGCGCAGTCGAGAAATTTTTAAACCACAGTTTTAAATTATTAAATAAGCCTCAGTTCCAAAGGTCATAATAATTAGGCACGAATCAATTCTGCTTCATTGGTTGAATTTTACATCTTTAAAAACAGTTTTTGTCTTAGCGATTGCATTAAAATTGCTTCGTACCTCGCAATAACGAATCGTTTTAATCTCTTACAACCCCATTTCTTTTTTAAGGAACTTTCCTGTTAAACTTATCGGGTTTTGAACCAAACCTTCGGGGGTGCCTTCGAATAGAATTCTACCGCCACCAGCACCACCTTCTTCACCCAAATCAATAACCCAATCAGCAACTTTAACCACATCTAAATTGTGTTCGATAACTAAAATTGTATTGCCTTTATCAACCAACTCATTTAACACACCAAGCAAAACGTTAATATCTTCGAAATGCAAACCAGTAGTTGGTTCATCTAAAATATAAAAGGTTTTTCCTGTATCTTTTTTAGATAATTCTGTTGCCAATTTAACGCGTTGTGCTTCTCCACCAGATAAGGTAACGGATGATTGACCCAGAGTGATGTAGCCTAAACCAACATCTTTCAAGGTCTTAATTTTACGATAAATGATAGGAATATGCTCGAAATAAACACAAGCATCCTCAATACTCATGTCCAAAACATCACTAATTGATTTCCCGCGGTAGCGAACTTCTAATGTTTCGCGGTTGTATCTTTTACCGCCACATTCTTCGCAAGGCACCTGAACATCGGGCAAGAAATTCATTTCAATAACCTTCATTCCACCACCTTGGCAAGTTTCACAACGACCACCTTTTACGTTAAAAGAAAACCGACCGGGTTTATATCCACGAATTTTTGCTTCGGGTAGTTGCACAAAAAGGTTTCTGATGTCAGAAAAAACACCTGTGTAAGTTGATGGATTTGAACGTGGCGTTCTTCCAATCGGTGCCTGGTCAATTTCAATAACCTTATCAATTTCTTTTAAGCCACTAATTTTCTCGTAAGGCAACGGCGTTTTCTTCGCCCTGAAAAAATGATGATTTAAAATTGGGTATAAGGTTTCGGTTATTAAACTTGATTTACCGCTACCTGAAACACCGGTTACGGCAATAAATTTACCCAGTGGAAAATCGACAGAAACATCTTTTAAATTATGTCCGCTGGCTTTGATAATAGAAAGTTTGTGTCCATTACCTTTTCTGCGGTTTTTTGGTGTTTCGATACTTTTCTTGCCATTCAAATACGCCGCTGTTAAAGTATTTGATTTTAGAATTTGCTTTGCAGTACCTTCGGCAACAATTTGTCCGCCGTGAATACCTGCACCTGGCCCCACATCAATAACCCAGTCTGCTTCTAAAATCATATCCTTATCATGCTCTACAACCAAAACAGTATTACCTAAATCACGTAAGTTTTTTAGCGCCTTAATTAAACGTTCGTTATCACGCTGGTGTAAGCCAATACTTGGCTCATCCAAAATGTACATCACATTCATTAGTTGCGAACCAATTTGAGTGGCTAAACGAATACGTTGTGCTTCACCACCCGAAAGTGTGCGGGCCGTTCTATCAAGCGTTAAGTAGGTTAAACCAACATCGGTTAAGAAACCGATTCGGGCTTTAATCTCCTTTAAAATTTCTTTAGCAATAATATTCTGGCGCTCAGAAAGCCTTTCATCAACGTTTTCAAACCAGCTGCGCAGGTTGGTAATATCCATTGATGCCAAATCAAAAATATTCTTGCCATCAACCTTAAAATGTAAACTTTCTTTTTTTAACCTTGCGCCATTACATTCCGGACAAGTTTTCAGCTTACGAAAAGCCTCCATGTCATCAACGGCATTCTCCCCTCTTTTCTCGTTTTGCTCTTCGAGCATTTTAATTATCCCATCGAAAGTTATATTATAATTCTGAACATTCCATTTATTATATTCAACCTCAACTTTTATTAAATCGTGGGTTCCGTTTAATATGATATTGATAACCTCATCGCTTAATTTTTCAATCGGCGTTGATAAGGAGAAATTATATTTTTTAGCAAGCGATTTTAAAACCTGAAACATCCAGGTATCGCGGTATTCGCCAAGGGGTGCCAAACCACCATTTAAAATGCTCAGTTTCGGATTCGGCATTACCGATTCCTTATCTACAACGAAAATATAACCCAAGCCATCGCAACGTTCGCAAGCGCCATAAGGCGAGTTGAAAGAGAAACTATTTGGCTGTGGTTCATCGTAAGAAATCCCCGTTGTTGGGCACATTAAGAATTTACTAAAATGGGCAACATGATTGTCTTTATCGCTAATCTTAATTACACCTTTACCCATTTTCATGGCAATTTGCAAAGAATCTAACAGGCGTTTTTTATCTTTTTCATCAATGATTAAACGATCGATAACAACTTCAATATCGTGAATTTTATACCTATCTACCTGCATTTTAGCGCTGATATCTTTTATCTCCCCATCAACACGAACTTTAACATAACCTTGTTTACGTACCTGTTCAAAAAGTTCGCGGTAATGACCCTTTCTACCTTTTACAATTGGTGCTAAAATGTTTACCGCAACACCATCAAATTTTTTGAAAACATTTTGAAGAATCTGGTCTTCGCTCATGCGTTCCATTTTCTCTCCGGTATTGTACGAATAAGCATCTGCAACACGGGCATAAAGTAAACGCATAAAATCGTAAATCTCGGTAATGGTACCAACGGTTGAGCGTGGATTTTTACTGGTGGTTTTTTGTTCAATGGCAATTACCGGACTTAACCCTGAAACTTTATCAACATCAGGACGCTCCATGCCACCCATAAACTGGCGACTGTAAGCACTAAATGTTTCCATATAACGGCGCTGACCTTCAGCGTAAATGGTATCGAAAGCCAATGAAGATTTACCGCTGCCACTTAAACCAGTTATTACAACCAGTTGGTTACGAGGGAAACTAACATCAATATTTTTTAAATTATGTACCCTTGCTCCGTAAACTTCTACATCTTTTTGCTCACCAAGGTCGATAGATTTATTGCTCATACTTTATTAAAAATTGGAGAGAATTTTGGGCTGAAAATAACCCGAGTTCCAATCTGCAAAAATGCTAAAAATTTTATCAAAAAGAAAGTGTAAGTAGAACTGTATTAAGGATTAATTGTCATAATGCCGGCTTCTATTTCTAAGGAAACCGGATGATAACCCAAAGCGCATGTAGCCGTAATGATCTTTAAAATAAATGTTGTAATTATCTTCTCCGTAATAACCAACTGCGGCCATTAAAAAAACATTATTCATGAATGGAAAACTATAATTAAAATTAATTTCTGCATTTAATCTTTTTTGAAGATTAGCCAAACCTTTGGATGGAATTTTGTTCACCGCATAAGTGAGTTCCGTATTTAAGCGCCAAATCTCTTTCTCAGATTTAACCTGCGGTTTTCTTTTCATCATTCTTTCAATTTCGCCATATTTACGCCACGAGAAATTGTATAGTAATCTCGTAAAACCAAAGCCTTGATTAAGTGCTGGTTCATATCTGAACCATTTATACCATTGAAAACCGACACGATGATTGTAGGAATAATAACTATCATTAGAACTGCCTGAATTTAAATGACCAAAGCGGTAGGAAAGCGCCAGATTGTTGGCGTTAAAATTTCCCGTTCGTGTATTTATGGTGCCGTCAGGATTAACAGCATCTTCATCCTGGCCATTAGAATGATGGGTAAAAGCCAATTCTGCGTATTTGTAGTTTAAGGGTGCTGGATTTAATCGAGCATAGAAAATACCTCCAAACCTATAACTTGGTGTTCGAACACCCGCAGAAAACTCCTTTCTAACACGAACAGTATAATCGGGCACTGCGGCGAAAGCAACTGGTGATTTATAACTTCCAAATAACATAAAATTCCCAGTTAATCTTCCATTAATGACGTATTTCGATGGCGCCCCAAGTTCACCTGCTGGCGAAGAATAAGAAAATTCAGCATTTTCTTTATATAGATTAACATAAGCCTTATTAGCAACTTCCCTACTTATGGCAAGTGAATCCTTATCAATTGTTTGGGCGAATAGAAAGGAGTGCGTTAAGTTTAAAAATAAGAACGAGAGAAGATGCTTTTTCATTAAGCTATAAACGTTGATACAGGGTTATTGGTTTTATGTTTTTTAGAATTGGTTTTATAAAATTAGTTTGGAAGTTAAGTTAAACGTTTATATTCGTTTATAAACATTTAAAATGGATGAGTTGCACAAAGTAGCAAGTTATAGCCAATACTTCCCGACAAAGTTCAATAAATTACAATTTTGAATTTGTTGTCTAAACAGTTAACTTTGTTTTGTGAATAACGACAGACAGGTAATTGCTTATAAGAATTATTTTCTCGATTTCTACGAAGCACAAACCGATAAAGTTCAGGCTAAAATCGAATGGACTTTGAATTTAATAAAGGTTACGCCAAAAGTTCCCGAAAAGTTTTTTAAACATATGCAGGGAACTAAAGGGCTTTATGAAATCCGAGTAGAAGTTGGAAGTAATATTTACAGAATATTTTCATTTTTCGACAAAGGAAATTTGGTGGTTCTAGGAAATGGTTTTCAGAAGAAAAGCCAAAAGACACCGAAACAGGAAATTGAAAAGGCACTTAAAATAATGGAGGAATATCAAAATGACATCTAAAAGGAATATTACGACACTTGACGAAATCCTCGACAAGAAATATGGAGAAAAAGGCAATCCTAAACGTGAAGAATGGGAACAGCAATTTGAAGCTTTTCGACTTGGTGCTTTACTTGAAGAAGCCCGAACAAAATTAGGAATGACACAAGAGCAACTTGCTGAAAAATGCGGGACCAACAAATCCTACATTTCCAGAATTGAAAATGACGCTTCCGACATCAGACTTTCTACTTTAATGAAAATCATTCAGAAAGGTTTAGGCGGACATTTAAAACTGACCCTTCAAGTTTAAAAATCGTACTGGCTATAACTGCAAATTTGCCCTCGCTGGCGCACGCGTGCCGCGTGTGAATAAAACACAAATAACAATGAGCCGTAAGTACAAATTCTACAATAAAGAAGGTTTATACTTTGTAAGTTTTGCAACAGTATATTGGATAGATACCTGCCTGCGGTAGGCAGGTTTGAAAGAGCAGGACTTATAAAAGTAGTAATGTAAAAAAGGAAGCCAGTTTTGCCAACGCAACAATAAACCAATTGAATTATGGAGTACAGAAGTAATTAGCTACAACCGGATTATCTGCATGATAATCCGGTTGTAGTAGGTTTTGTAAATGAGGTGTGGCATTGGAAATATAGTAGTGCCGTAGATTATAGCGGAGGTAAAGGATTAATTGAAATTGAGTATTTATGATAGTTTTAGTTTGCGTAATACACACGCGACACGTGTGCGCCAGCGTGTGGTTACCTTAAGGTCTGATATTTGAGATACGATGGTAATTTCGTTGAAAACTTTATTGATGAAGACAGACTCCAGAGTAGATATATTTGGTTAATACATCAAAGTAAACATGGAGAATTATGGTTTGGAGGAGCAAATCCGGGTGGTGTATATCAATTCAACGGCAAGTCTTTTGAAAGAAAATATTAAAAGAAGTACGAACGCGTAAAGCATTTACAAAAATCAATAAAATGGCAGACAAAAATAATTTTGAAGTAATCATCATAGGTGGAAGTTATGCAGGTCTTTCAGCAGGAATGGCTTTGGGTAGAGCATTAAGAAATACCTTAATCATAGACAGCGGAAAACCTTGCAACATTCAAACACCACTTTCTCATAACTTTTTAACACAAGACGGAAAAACACCGAAGGAAATATCAACACTCGCAAAACACCAAGTTCAAGAATATAAAACCATTAAATTTTTCAATGGTATTGCAATAAGCGGTAAAAAAACAGAAAAGGGTTTTGAAATAGAAACAGAAAGTGGCGATATTTTTAAGGCTAAAAAATTAGTATTTGCAACAGGTGTAAAAGACATAATGCCAAAAATTAATGGGTTCTCCGAATGTTGGGGAATTTCTGTTATTCATTGTCCTTATTGTCACGGTTACGAATACAGTAACGACAAAACAGGAATACTTGCGAATGGAGATATAGCTTTTGAATTAGGTAAATTAATCAATAATTGGACAAAAGATTTAACAATTTTTACAAACGGAAAATCAACTTTGACTGTTGAACAAACTGAAAAACTAACAAAACACAATATTAAAATAAGCGAAACTGAAATCGAATATTTTAACCATAATAATGGACATTTAGAAAGTATTGTTTTCAAAAACGGGACAACTAAAAACCTTAAAGCCTTGTATTCCAGGCCATTTTTTGAACAAAATTGTACTATTCCACAACAATTAAATTGTGAAATCACAGAACAACATTATATTAAAATTGACCCTTTCCAAAAGACAACTATTCACGGAATATATGCTTGTGGCGACAGTACAAGTATGATGAGAACGTTATCTTACGCAATTGCAATGGGTGGAATGGCAGGCGGAATGGTAAACAGAGAATTAATTGAAGAAACTTTCTAAATGGACAAGAAAGCTGCGCATAACAAGGGTTCGTATTTTGGTTGTTTTAGAGCCAAATTCGGTATTGAATGGATGGTGGACTTTGACCCAAATTTTAATGGAAATGTATAATCAGAAAATAACGAGGGCCTAACAGCGATTTGGCATAAACGGCTTTTAGGTGCTCCATGAGCACATTTTTTCTTAATCAAAGTTGGTTCTATGCATCAGCCTTGATAGCTTTGGGATGGTGAAAACCGCCAATTTCTTTTTGCTGCCAAAAGTTACGCGTCATCGTAAGGCTACTCCAAAAAGATAGACAAACTTCCAGGCATTTCAAAACAATTAAAAATAATTTCAAAAAAATTTGCGAAACCGAATAGTTGCGTATATATTTGCAACCAATTAGTTTCATAACTAAATTTAACTCCAAATGAGAAGAGATGTTTTCCAGGCAATTGCCGACCCAACAAGACGGGCCATTATTGCATTAATTGCATTACAGGCAATGACTCCAAATGCGCTTGCCGAAAACTTCAATACAACCCGGCAAGCGGTTTCAAAACACCTCCGGATTTTGACAGAATGCGAATTAGTAAAACAAGAACAACAAGGAAGAGAAATTTACTATTCGCTTGAAATAGAAAAAATGAAAGAAATAGACAGTTGGTTAGCCCAATACAGGAAAATTTGGGAAACCCGTTTTAATCAGCTCGACCAGGTATTATTAACACTTAAAAAATAGAAAAAATGAAAAACGATTTGCTATTTGATTTTACTGTTGACAAATCATCAAAAACGGTATTCATAAACAGAGAATTTGCTGCCGAACTTTCGCTGGTTTGGGATGCCTTTACAAAACCAGAAATACTTGATCAATGGGTAGCACCTAAACCCTGGTCGTCAAAAACAAAATATATGAATTTTGAAGTTGGCGGAAAAAGATTTTATGCTATGGTAAGCCCTGAAGGACAAGAGCGCTGGTCAATTCAGCAATATACCTCAATTACCCCAAAAACCAATTTTAAAATGTACAATACTTTTGCAGATAAGGATGAAAATCCTGAATTGCCTGGTTCTGAATGGGATTACAATTTCAGTGAACAAAGCGGCAAGACAAAATTAAGTATTACTATTTACAATGAATCGCTTGCCCGCTTAGAAAGAATGATTGAGATGGGCTTTAAAGAAGGTTTTGAAATTACAATTGATAACCTGGAAAATCTTTTGGAAACTTTATCCAAAAAATAAGTTTCATTACTAATACTGTACCTAAAGAATTAAACATTTAATAATCTAAAAAATAAAATTATGGCACTTATCAATCCTCACATTAACTTCAACGGAAATGCCGAAGAAGCATTTACCTTTTACAAATCAGTATTTGGCGGAGAATTCGCAAAGATTATTCGTTTCAAAGACCTTGCAAGTCCTGAGTTCAGAGTTGCAGAAAGCGAAGAAAATAAAATTATGCATATTGCTTTGCCTATCGGTAAATGTAATATGTTGATGGCAAATGATGTTCCGGAAATTCTGGGAAAGATAAACGAAAATGAGAACAGAAGTAAAATTGCGATAAGTGCGGAAAGTAAGGAAGAAGCAGACAGATTATTTAATGGGCTTTCAGTAGGAGGACAAATAGAAGGGCCTATTGGTGATAGTCCCTGGGGTTCATATTTTGGTTGTTTTAGAGACAAATTTGGTATTGAATGGATGGTAGAATTTACCCAACAATAATAATGGAAAAAAAACAAAGGCTAGCCAGCATCGCTTTAACGTAAACCATTTTTGCTAAACCATCCCGTTCTACAATAGCTAAACATAAGTTTAAAGTTGCCAGTTAGCCCTAAAAACCACTAATAATCTCAATATTAGAAAAATAATCGATTTATCATTTATATATAATACTTAGATGGCGTAATGCAAGCACCTGTGGAGGATGAGGAAGATAAATCGGGCATTTTCGAATATAGCGGTTGGGTTGCCTCTTATGCCGGCGAGCTTAGTGGTAAGGTTCTGCAAAAACTAAATGCAACCTGCACATGTTCTTTTGGGCAGAAAAACACTTGAAAATTTTGCTGCTTACTGGCCTGAATGTGTAAACTTTTGGCCTGGCATTAATGAGGTGACAAAATATTCATTATCCAAGATAATGAATAAATCAGATTGGAATAATTCTGTATTTCTCGAAAGCCTTTCAGATATTGAAAACCTAAGGAAATCAGAAGGCTCCGAAATTAAAGTTTGGGGAAATGGCGAACTTCTTCAACTGCTATTTAAAATAATTTAGTAAAAGAACTTTGCCAAAAAATTTACCCATTAACATTTAGTAAGGGAAAAAATTTATTTGATGATGGCCCCATTCTGGCAGCATTTGAATTAACAGAGAGTTTTGTAACGACAACTGGTATAATTATAGCCAAATATAAATGGGCAGGAAAAGTAAATACTGGATAGGAGGTTAAGGCATGTAAAACCTACCACTCAATCGTTGTTCCATTCTCCGTTGGGTGTCCGGTACAAACTAAAACCCTTCCCCTTTCAATTTCATTATCAGTTAACACTTCGTTATAATCCATTCTTACGCTACCCTTCGTACAATTGGCTACGCAAGTGCTACAAACACCTCCGCGACAACTGTATGGCAATTTAATTTTATGTTCTAGCGCTACATCTAAAATTCTTTTCGGCCAGGGTACATCGAGGTTATAAATTTCACCTCTAAAATTTAATATCACGGAATAAGTATTTTTATCAACTTCTTTCGCTGCAGAACCATCATCTTCATCCACTTCATCTTCAGGCAATACAAATGTTTCGCGTTTTATTTGCTCGATGTAGAAACCCATACCTAATAAAGTAATGCGACATAAGTCCATGTAAATAATCGGCCCGCAGGAGTAGAAAAGTGCATTATCCCGGTTAAAAACCAAATGCTCTTTCAATAATTTTTCAATGTAAAATTTGTTTAACCTCGCCGTCATCAGGTTTTTGCTGTTACTAAAAACGAAGATAATTTTTAACCTATCAGGATATTTGCTTTGCCAGTCATTAAGTTCATTATAAAACAAGGTATATTCTAAAGAGCGATTGCTGTACACGAGTGTAATTTTCGATTTCTTTTCACGAACAAGTGCGGTTTTCATGATGGAAATTAATGGTGTGATGCCTACACCTGCGGCGAAAAGAAAAACATCACGCTCTAAATTTTCTTCCGGCAAATAGGTAAAAATGCCTTGAGGCGCTTGAGCGAAAAGAAAATCACCAACAGCGGTTTTATGGTGTAACAGCCTTGAAATTTCTCCATTCTCAACCCGCTTTACTGTAATCGATAGTGGCTCATCAACATCAGGCGAGCTGTTAAAAGAATAAGAACGGCGGATTTCTGTATGTTTTCCTTCGAATACTAGGGATATAAATTGACCGGCTAGGTATTTTGGATAGTCTAAATCAACAGGTTTTAGCTGAAGTGTAATATTATCGCCGGGCTGGTTTATAATTTTATCGATTCTAAGTTTGTACATTTAGTTTAGCTATGATTTCAAAGATAAAATATAGCCACAGATTCGCAGATTATTTTTTTAATAATTTCATTCAATACACTAATCAAATCTGCGGCAAAAAACATATATATAATAGAAAATACATTTGAATATTATTTTTACAAAGGAAAAACGATCATCTTGAACTGCTTCAAAATCTAATTGGAATATGGTGTTTAGATAAGACTCTGAAATGAATTCAGAATCACGGACAAATTAAAAAAAAAGCGCCCTGATTAATTCAGGACGCCTTACCAAATGCTTGTCTTTTATTTACTATTCTACATTGTATGCCAATAATTCTTTCGGTTTACTGTAACCGTAGCGAACAGGATGTTCAATAATCTGTTTCATAGAAATTACTTTATAAACGTAACCACCGGTTTCACGATTAAGTTTCATTTTATAGTAATTGTCTTGATTTTGATTATTAATCTGCTTGCGTAATCGGCCATCACCAACATTGTATGCCGCAGCAACCAATGTCCAGCTTTCCAAACCTTTATACATCTCTTTAATGTATTTGCATGCTGCAACGGTAGATTTACGCAAATTATAGCGATCATCATTTCTTCCGCTAACTTTTAACCCATAAGTACGAGCAGTACCCGGCATAAACTGCCAAACGCCTGCTGCACCTTTTGGCGAAACTCCTGATTGCATACCCGATTCTACTAAAGCTAAATACTTAAAATCATCGGGAATTCCATAGGCAGCTAAAATAGGTTCGATAATCGGAAACCATTCGGCAGCTTTTCGCTGTAAACGATGCGTTTGCGTATTGCCATAAGAATGAGCTGCAAGGATTTTTTTCATTTTGCGTTCTACCTTTTTATCGCCTAAAGGCAAGGTTTCTTCAGCAAAATTTAACTGTGCCATTAAAGATTTTTTCTCTTCTTCAGGCTTTTCAATTGGGGGTATTGTAGTGTTTAATTTCTCTTCTTTTAAAAGACTTTGTTGTGCTAAGGGCATTTGGTAAGCGAACACTTTTGCCATAATAAATAGTGCTGCCACTACTACAAATGGTACGATGTGTTTCTTTAACATTTTCCTCCTTTTTTTGGTGAACTTATAAAAAACGTTGACAAAGGTAAAAATTAATAATCAGATTACCAACTAGTTACGAATTTAAGTGCTAAAATCTAGGTTTAAAGTGCTTTAAACCTAGATTTAAATTTTGATTTTCATCACGTTTTACTTACGTTAGAAGCTATTTTTCAACAAAATTTTATCAACGCTCCCGATTGTTAATTTCAGCTATTTTACATAAATTTGCAGCCCGCATTTCAGGTGCGGCTAAAAGCGTATCATGATAAACAAAAACAACAGGAACAGTCGGGATGACAAGTCCAATCCGGGAAGCCGAAAAACCGAAGGCAGAAGTAGCGCTGGTGGTTCTGACAGAAAAAGATCAGAAGACAAAGATAGTAAATTCAAAAAATCATCCGATTCAAAAACAGGCTTCAGACCTAGAAGCGCAGACAGTAAAGATTTCAAATCAAAATCTTTCGGAGACAAAAAAGATTTCAAGCCAAGAGGCGATCGTAATTTTAAATCGAGAGATGAAGAACCTAAAGGTTTCAAATTCGGCGATAGGGAATTTAAATCAAAAGATTCTACTTCAAAAGGCAGCGAACGTGATTTTAAACCAAGAGAAGGTGGTTCTAGAGATTATAAACCAAGAACTGGCGATAGAGATTTTAAGGCAAAAGAAGGTGGTTCGAGGGATTTCAAGCCAAGAACTGGAGACAGAGATTTTAAACCGAGAGATAATAAAGAAAGTGGAACAAGAGATTACAAACCAAGAGGAGATCGTGATTTCAAATCTAAGGATGGAGATTCGAGAGATTTTAAACCGAGAGAAGGTGGTTCGAGAGATTACAAGCCAAGAACGGGTGAAAGAGATTTCAAATCAAAAGATAGTAAAGAAGGTGGATATAAAGATTTCAAGGCAAGAGGCGCAAGGAATGATGATTTCAAACCAAGTGCAGGAAGTTCAAGAGATGTAAAGCCAAGAGAAGGTGCTGATAGCAGACCGTTTAGAAAACGCGAAGAAAACCAGCCAAGAGATACAGAATTTAACCGTGAGGAAAGAACTGTAATTAAACAAGGGCGAAAAACTAATGAAGATAAAGGCTTAATTCGCCTTAACAGGTATATTTCAAATGCAGGTATTTGCTCTCGCCGTAAAGCCGATGAGTTAATTGCTGCCGGCATTATTACCGTTAATGGAGAAGCAGTGACTGAATTAGGTCATAAAGTAGATCCTGCAAAAGATCAGGTTCGCTATAACGGAGAACTACTTAAACGCGAAAAGAAAGTTTACGTATTATTAAATAAACCTAAAGATTACATTACAACAACGGATGATCCACAGGAACGCCGTACGGTAATGCAATTGGTAGATAAAGCTAGTCGCGAACGTATTTATCCGGTTGGTCGTTTAGATCGGAATACAACTGGTTTGTTATTAATGACAAATGATGGTGATTTAGCTGATAAATTATCGCACCCTAAAAATGGCATCACTAAAATTTACAATGTTGAATTAGATAAATCCTTATCACAAGGGGATTTAAACAAAATTCAATTCGGTTTAGAATTAGAGGATGGACTAATTAAACCTGATAACATTTCTTATGTTTCTGGTGGCACTAAAAAAGAAGTTGGCATCCAGATACATAGCGGTAAAAACCGAATTGTTCGCCGAATTTTCGAACATTTGGGTTATAATGTTGAAAAACTTGACCGTGTGGTTTATGGCAATTTAACTAAAAAAGATTTGCCAAGAGGAAGATGGCGTTATCTTGAGGAACATGAATTAATTCAGATTAAACACCTAATTAAATAATATTTAAGGCAATCGAAAGGTTGCCTTTTTTGTTAAATGGTTTAATTAAATTAAGTTTAGCGGCAGACTCGCAGATTTTTTTTTAGACATATTTATCAGCCATAGGAACACAGATGTACACGGAATATTTACTTATTCATTTTCTGCCATCTCAACATCTAGCAAAAACAATCTATATGTTTCCGTGATAATTCCTATTTACGGGAATTCGTCTTCACTTTCCAGTATTCATTTTTCTTTTCTCATATTTGTTATTAATCAAAAACATTACTATGAAAAAGTATAACCTCCTTTTGTTACTTATGTCAATATCCTTCGCAGCATTAGCGCAGCAAACCAACTATAATCTTTTAATCGGAACGTACACCAATACGCCTGCTAAAAGTGAGGGTATTTATACCTATAACTTTAATACTTTAACTAGCAGTACCAAACTTAAAAGCATAGCTAAAAACGTTGCTAACCCCAGCTTCATTGCCATATCGCCTGATAAAAAATTTGCTTACTCCGTTAATGAAACAGGAAGCACCAGTACAGTTAGCGCTTTTAAATACAATTCTGTAAATGGAAAACTTACATTTCTAAATAAAGTTGAAAGCGAGGGTGCAGATCCATGCTACATTACTGCGGATAACGACAATGTTATTGTAGCGAATTACAGCGGAGGCAGTCTGGCCGTTTTTAAGCGTAAAGCCGATGGCTCGTTAAATACCGCAGCACTTATTATAAAACATAGTGGAAAAAGTATAGATCCCAAAGGAAGGCAGCAAAGTGCGCACGTACACATGGTAAAGTTTACCCCGGATAGGAAATTTTTAATTTGTAACGATTTAGGCGAAGACCAAATTTACATTTATAGCTATTTCCCTAAAAGCAATAAAAAAACTCTCAGCATAAAAAACGTTTTAAAAACTACCCCAGGTAGTGGCCCAAGACACATTACATTCTCTCCTAATGGCAAGTTTGCTTATTTAGCACATGAATTTAATGGCAGTATAACTGGTTATTTTTATGCTAACGGTAGTTTAAATAAAATTCAGGAAATTGGAACAACACCTAAAGAATTTGAAGGCCGTATTGATGGTGCTGATATACATGTTTCTGCCGATGGAAAGTTTCTTTATGAGACAAACAGAGGTGATGCAAATACAATTTCTGTTTTCTCTATCCTATCCACAGGAATTTTAAGATTTGTTGAAACGGTAAGTACTTTAGGCAAAGGACCAAGAAATTTCTCTATAGATCCGAGCGGTAAGTTTTTATTAGTTGCGAATCAATACACGAACGATGTTGTAATTTTTAAACGCAATAAACTTACAGGCAAATTAACTGATAGTGGTAAAAAGATAGAAGTTGCCGCACCAGTTAATTTAGTTTTTACGAAGTAAAATAGATATTTAAATTCTAAAATAATATCTATTTGGATATAAAATTTTGTTAAAAAAAAAGCTCCAAATTTGGAGCTTTAATATTTTAAGCCGGTTCAGCAACCTTTGCCACATTGCGATAAGGAAAATCGCTGAATATATGTCTGCGGGCAAAACGACCTGGTGAATCTGCGTTAACTAATTTTACATAGATGGCTTTCGGCACATCGAAATACTCGTAGGCGCTTCCATCAAAAAACTGAATATTTAATACTTGTTGTTTGTATTCAAAATCAAGGATGTTAGATTTAGTAATCGTTTCTGTATAAGTTTCGATGTTTTGTTCACGAGTTTCGGGTGCAACACTTACTAAAAAGTGATAAGCTTCTATAATATCTTTACTTCTTGCTTCTGCTTCTAATTTTTCTTCTTCCTGTTGAAATTTATCTGGGTGACAATCTTTCATTAATGTGCGGTACACAGATTTAAGATCTTTTAATTCAGCATTTTTATCTACGCTTAAAAGCTTTCTATAATCAACAATTTTTTTCATCTAACTATTTTCTATTATGAATACAATACTTTGAAATATTTATCAAAAGTTTCAAGGGCGCAAAGGTACAATTTATAATCGTTTGATTTTGAAAAATTTTTGTTTCAGTTAAAAAATTTATTAATCGCTAAAATAATAAGCTACAGATTAACAGATTTTTGCAATAAAAAATCTGTTAATCTGTGACAAAAAATCGAACAATCAACCAAGCACTATTTAGGCAATCCATTCTCTGTTTTTACTTCTTCTAAAATCGGAGTTGCGACCGATTTTACAGATTTATGCATCACATCATTTTTCTGTTCGAAAATAACAATATCATTTTTACCTGTTTTTAACCAGCAACCAGGGATATACAAAGTTTGCTGCGGACCAACGCTCCAATAGCGACCGATGTTGATACCATTAATAAAAACAATACCTTTACCCCAATCACGCATATCCAAAAAGGTATCGCCAGTTTTAGCAAGTGCGAAACTACCTTGATAAACTGCGGGTTTCCCTGCAGTTGCTGTATTTTTAACAGCGGTTAAATTGGGTGCAACATCCATGGGTAACTTGTACATATCCCAATTACCGGTTATGGTTTCACCATTGATAATAACCGGAGAAATAATTCCTTTTGTACTGTTAATAATTTTTGCACCATAGTTTATTCGACCCATATTTTCTACAACAATATCAAGCGTAGCGTTGAAAGGAATATCTATATCGCAATCGTATTTTTTATAATAACTGTTTAATTCGGCAACTTTAGTACCGTTAACATAAATAATTGCATAATCACGTAGTCCATTTAATTCCAATTTTCCGCTAATAGGCTGTTTAAATTTCTTACTGTACCAAACGTAACCATGCCCTTGATTTAACTCTTCAAAAGTTAAGGGTTTATCATCATTTACAGGTTTAATTTTGCTTTTGATATCTTCCAAATCAACAGCTTTTGCCAAAGTAATGTTTGCAATTGTGATTACCGGATTTTTGGCAGGAACTGCGGGCGTTTCTGTAGTTTTAAGCAAATTACGTAAAGCGATGTATTTTTCTGTTGCCCAACCTGCTTCGCTTATTGGTGCATCGTAATCGTAACTGGTTAAATCTGGCTGAATATCATGTTTATTATCATAATTTGCGCCAGAAGTAAAACCAAAGTTTGTACCACCATGAACCATGTAATAATTAAAAGACACGCCTCCATCTAAATATTTCTGCGTTTGTTTTACTACGCTTTCAGTAGAAACTTTTGGAAATGGCTCTGCCCAATGATCCAACCAACCCGGGTAGAACTCTGCAACCATATAAGGACCTTTACCGCCATTATATTTATTTACAACTTCTTTCAACTTAGCAACATCATCCTCGCCATTTGCGGTTGGCAATGCGCCTGGCAAAGCACCACCTTCAAAAAGCCAGCTACCATCGGATGTGAAAAACGGCACATTAAAACCTACATCTTTTAACTGTTGAAACACTGTAGCACTATATTTCTTATGGTTTTCCAGGCTGATGTCTTTTCTTTGCGAAACGTAAGACCCAAATTCGTTTTCGCCCTGAACCATAACGATTGGTCCGCCGTTGGTAACCAGGAGATTTTTAACCTGACTGTATAATGCAGTAAAATAAGCTTTGGTAGCAGAAAGATATTGCTGATTATCTCCACGAATAACCATTCCTGGCACTTTTTGAAGAAACCATGGATAACCACCAAATTCCCATTCAGCACACACATATGGGCCTGGACGAAGAATTACAAAAAGACCTTCTTCTTGTGCGATTTTAATGTATTCGGCAATATTTTTATTATCAGACTTAAAATCCCAAACGCCTGGAGCTGTTTCATGGTAATTCCAAAAAACATAGGTTGCCACGGCATTCAAACCCATTGCCTTCATCATTTTTAAACGATGGCGCCAGTAAGGTTTTGGGATACGAGCATAATGCATTTCGCCACTATGAATTTGCACAGGCTTTCCATCTAAAAGGAAGTTTCCATCGGCAATAGCGAAGGTGTGTTTTACAGAATTGGTTTTGGTTTGTGCATTAGCGTTTACTACAAAAGCCAGCAGCAAAAGCAAAGTAAAAATTTTGGTTTTCATTGTGTTTATTTTATTCAAAGGTTCATATCCGAAACTCGGATATCTAAGACATATATTTTAAAAAAAATTTCATCCCTGAAGAAGTTTTGATGAAAAAACTGATAAATCAGCATTTTCCATTCAAAAAATTCCATTTCAAGTCAAACGTTTGATTGCGTTCAACGCATCGAAAACAAAGATTTTTTTCTTTCAATAATATGCTCAAACCTTTAAATATAAGTGTTTAAGGCACAAAAAAACAAATTTTAGTATTTAGGTTGTAAAGAATTTTCGATTACTTCTTTATAATAATTAATATAAGAAGGAAGGATTTTTTTTAAATCGAAATCTTGCGCTCTGGTAAAAGCATTTTCTTTAAAGCGTTGTAAAGTTTCTTCATCCTTTAATATTTCAATAGCATGAGCAGCCATGGAATCAACATCACCGATCTCACTCATATATCCGCAAAAGCCATCTATATTTAGTTCTGGTAAGCCTCCTGCATTTGTTGTTATCACCGGAACTTTACAAGCCATGGCCTCTAAAGCAGCTAATCCAAAGCTTTCAGATTCGGAAGGCATTAAAAACAGATCGGAAACAGAAAGAATTTCCTCAACTGCATCTTGTTTACCTAAAAAGCGAACATGGTCGCAAATATTTAAAGTACGGCATAGTTGTTCATCATACGCACGCTCAGGACCATCTCCAACCATTAATAATTTTGAAGGTATTACTGCTTGTACCTTTTCGAAAATTCGAATTACATCAGCAGTACGTTTTACTTTTCTGAAATTACTGGTATGAATTAAAATACGTTCATTATTTGGCGCAATTGCTTTTTTAAAATGGTCTTTAGCCTGTAACCTGAAACGGTTGAAATCGATAAAATTGGGAATTACTTTAATGTCTTTAGTGATTTCGAAATGGTTATAAGTATCGTCTTTTAAATCTTGAGAAACGGTAGTAACGCCATCACTCTGATTTATGGAGAAAGTAACAACGGGCTTGTATGTCGGATCTTTACCAACTAGAGTAATGTCTGTTCCGTGAAGTGTAGTTACAACAGGAATATGAATGCCATAGCTTGCTAAAATTTGCTTTGCCATAAAAGCCGCAGATGCATGAGGAATTGCATAGTGAACATGCAAAACATCCAACTGCTCGAAACGAACAACATCTACAACTTTACTTGCCAATGCAGATTCGTATGGGGCGTAATCAAACAAGGGATAATTTCTTACAGAAACTTCATGGTAAAATAAGTTTGCAGAAAAAAAATCGAGCCTTGCCGGCTGACTGTAAGTTATAAAATGAACCTGATGACCTTCGTTAGCAAGTGCTTTACCAAGTTCTGTTGCAACTACTCCACTACCGCCAAAAGTGGGGTAGCAAACAATTCCTATCTTCATTTATAAATGTATTGTTGTTACAGCAAATGTAACCCAATTATATCTAATTTGTGTGTAAGGCTATTGCAATAAAAATGTGAGTATGGCACTAAGATTTAACCACAGACGCACAGATTTTAAAATTATTTGTTAATGCAATAATTTATTGAAGCTTGCTGAATAATCTGCAACACCTAATAAAGCACAAATTTTTTAAATTGAATCAGCTCATTATAAAAATTAATAACTAATCCAACTTTAGGCTTCGACATTATCAATTGGTTAAATAATATGAGTTCGCTATTACCAATGTTGAATGGTACAGACTTTATTTCGACGATAATATTATCATTCACTACAAAATCTGAATAAAATTTATGCTCCAAAACCATCCCATTAATATTTACAGAATATCTTTTTTCTGTTTGATATTCAATATCTTTTGCTTTTAATTCGGTTTCGAATTCGGTTTTATAAATACATTCATTTAGTCCTGAACCTAATGTTTTATGAATATTTGATGCAATTTCTATTAATGCCAAACATTCTTCCCTGAAAGGAAAATCGCTTGGATTGTAATTTTGAGTCATAATAAATGAGTTGTTAATTAGTAGCAAAAAAATACGCTCCATTACTAGGAGCGCACTTCGACCATGAACTAAAAATTTATTTATAATCGTAAACTATTTTTGGTTTTTTGTAACCTAGTTTACGTTCTTCTCCCTGGATTTCTGTTCGAATATCTTCAACTCTGGAAATTTGCTTATTAAATCGATCCAATGCCTTTTGGGCATCATCTGAGCTGATTTTAGCCTTTTTTGATAGTTTTTCCATTGCTTTTAAATCAATAGAAGAACCAGATATGGTTTTATTATTACTATTACTGACTTGCTCTGCAGATGATTTTGCGTAGCCATTAGCCTCAAGCAATTTTAATCTAAGTTTTTCAACCTCTTCTTCTTCTTTGGCTTCATTTATTTTAAGTTCCAATAACTTAATACCAGCCTTTAATACCTCAACCCTGGTGGATAAAATACTAACGGAATCTTTAGAAACTCTCGACATATAGGTTTGAGCGATAACAGGAGCTGCAGCCACGGTAAAAAAAAAGATGATAAATATTTTTTTCATAGTGGAATATTTAATCCAATATGTATGCCCGAATTTAAATGGGCTTGAAGAGCTAATGAATGCTCATTTAAGAAAAGGCGAAAAAATTATCGCTGAAATTTGAGGAAAAAAATCCCCAATTTATTCGAGTTATTTAGAATTTTTCATTTCATCCTTAATCACAAGGAACAACTCATTTGGTCTTTGGGTACCGATAAAATATTCCAGACCATCACGATCTTTTAAAACTACTGCATCTTTTCCAGACGAATAAAATCGGATGGTACCTTTGGTATGTAAATTGTAAACGGGATTATTAAAAAAGTATCTGCTGTAGGTTGCTTTTCTAACATCAACAATACTATTCAAATCAATTTTAACACGTTTTGTAGTCCAAAGACCATCTAAAATTAAACTTCCATTATCTACAATAATTTTATATTGAATTAAAAAAAGCAATAGCATTGAAACACCGATAATGCCGAAACCAACAACGAGGAACAAATCTTGAGTATTATCACGATCGCGTTCGTATACATAAGCAGCAAAGCAGAATGCAGCCATTATTAGCCTAATAAAAATGCGAACATAATCCCTGCCGATGTATTGTTTTTCGATATATGCGTATCTGCTCTCCACTTATTTAATTTTGAGTTCGAATATAGCAACTTTTTTTGTTGCCTTAGTTAATTTGTAACGGTTATCCTGTCTCATACCTGTAATCCAAATAACATCGCCGTTACCATTAATTAAAATGGGGGTTTTTACCTTTAAATGAAGGGGTACCTTTTCATCAATAAAAAAATCACTAATCTTTTTAAATCCTTTCATACCCATTGGGATAAACTTATCGCCGTTTTGCCAATGCCTCAGAATTAAAGGAAATTGTAAAATTTTATAATCAACAAAAATTTTATTTTTATCAGCTTCAAATTTCAAATCTTCAGAAACTGTAACCTTAAAATAATTATCGTTTAATTCGAATTCAGAATCGTTTAGATGAATCGTTTTATGTTGATGTTTTATAAAATCTATCTTACTGATGATTAAACTTTCTCTATCAATTGTTGCCTGATGACTTGGGCTAAAAAATTTAATACCGCTTTGTTTATTTAACGAGTTGATAATCTCTTCCACCACATGCTCGATAAAGTTATATGGTTTCAGCAATTCAAAAAGTAATAGCTTTTGTGGATTTAATGATTTAATTTTTTGTAAAGGAATATAAACACCATCATTTTTAGCTGAAATAATTTCTCTTGCAATGCTATTAACCTGCAATCTCAAAAACATTTCAATCTCGGCAAAACGCTTAATATTCTGGTTAAATGTTTCTTCTAAACTAGGATTAATAGCTTTAAGGTGTGGAATTACATCGATTCGAAGCCTGTTTCTGGTGTAATTCGTGCTTAAATTTGAACTATCTTCAACAAAGGCGATGTTATTATCATCAATCAAATTGTTAATTTCCCCGCGATTTAAAAAAAGTAATGGCCTAACTAGCTTATCACGTTTTGGCAAAATACCGTGCAAACCATTAATGCCTGTTCCTCTAACCAGATTAATTAATACGGTTTCAACCGCATCATTTTGATGGTGTGCTAAGGCAATAAAATCATAAGCATGGCTAATCCTTATTTCCTCAAACCAATTGTAGCGTAAAACTCTGGCTGCCATTTGGGTAGAAATTTTATTTTCACCAGCATATTTTTTGGTATCGAAATGCGTTACATAAAAGGGCAGGTTTAAAGATTGTGCAAGCGTTTTAACAAAATGCTCATCTCTTTGAGATTCATCAGCCCGTAAATTGAAATTACAATGCGCTACACCAATATCAATTCCAATAGCCTTAAAAAGATGCAACATTAATACCGAATCTTTTCCTCCGCTTACGGCCAATAGTATTCTATTACCATTTGTAAACAGTTGTTTCTGTTCAATATAATCCTGAAATCTTTGTAAGGGTAACATCCACCAAAAATATTTAATTTTAACCGGTTTCCAACGTTCGGAACAAAAAACTAACTTTGTAAAGTGCAAAAAATATTTGTCTTTCTTTTTTTACTGATTTGCCCGATTTTATTATTCGGTCAGCAAAAAGGTTCTATTATAAAAATCGTAAGTTCTGACAGGATAACCGGAAACATGAAATTAAAGGTTTCTTACCTTATAAATCCGGTTTTTCAACAAGATAACGCAATTTTAACCTGCGATAGTGCGGTGCTTTATACAGAAAGAAATTACTTTGAAGCGTACAAAAATGTTCACATCCAGCAATTAACAACAGACATTTATTCTGATGAGTTGCAGTACGACGGGAATAAGAAGCATGCCCACTTAACAGGAAATGTTAAAATGGTTGATCCAAAATCTACTTTAACCACAAACATTCTGGATTATAATATGGTGGCCAAAATCGGTACTTATACCAATGGCGGTAAAATTGTAACTCAAGATCAGGGCGTTACATTAACCAGTAAAAATGGCTATTACTTTAACACCACCAGCGATGCTTATTTTAGATATAACGTTGTAGTGGTAACACCTCAAAGTACCATAAAATCGGATACGATGCGCTATAATGTTGATACCAAATGGACGTATTTTTATGGGCCAACCAACATTAAAGGCAAGGATGATAACTTATACACTGAAAATGGCGCTTATAATACCTTAAATGAAGATGCTTATTTCGGGAAAAAGAATTTATATACACAAGGAACAAAATCTTTAAAAGGAGATAGTTTGTACTATTACGGTAAAGTTGGTTATGGTAAAGCGGTAAGAAATATCGTTTTCACGGATAAGAAAGACGGCACTAAAATGTTTGGCGATTTGGGCTTTTATTACAAGATTGATCAACGAACATTAGTAACTAAAAACGCCTATATAGATCTAATTTCGGGAGATTCGATAACGGTAAATAATAAAAAGCGCCCTGATACTTTACGTCTTGGTGCCGATACTTTGCAAACGCAAATGGTGTTGCAAAAAACTTTGAAACTAATTCCTAAAATATCTGTAAAAGCGGATAACCAGGTTGGTGAGGATGAAGAGGAAACGGAAAAACCTGAAAAAGCACCAAAAATTACTGTCATGCCTTCAGATAATAAAAACCAAAAAACTACTAACCGTGATACAAAGGCTAAACGCGGAGAAAAACTTCCGCCAAAAAAAACCGAAAATATTCCTGATAAGATAAAAGATAGTTTAAAAACCAAAATTGATTCTTCAACTATAAATTTAGCTAAAGCAAAAACAGATACACTTTTGAAAGATGTAAAAATTAAAGCTAAAGCTGATTCGGTAGTTAAAGTTTTATCAAAAGTAAAAGTAGATTCATTACAAAAAAATCTATTAAAAAAAGGCATTAAAGACACTTTAAATAAAGTTATTTCAAATCTAAAACCCGGTATTTTAAAACCCGATTCTGCAATTAACCCACTTGATACGATAACAACTCGAATTATTAAAGCCTATCATAACGTAAAAATTTTTAAAAGTAATATTCAGGCTAAAACGGATAGTTTATTTTATACCAATGCCGATTCTACATTGCGCTGTTTTGGCAATCCGATTATTTGGTCAGAAGGTTCGCAAGTTGTTGGCGATACCATTTATGTTCAGTTTAAAAAGAATAAGTTAAACAACTTACAAGCTTTTCGAAATGCTTTCTTAGTAAATACACCAGCCGATTCATTGCGGTTTAATCAGATTAAAGGTCGTTATATGACCGGTTTTTTCGCTGAAGGAAAACTCAAAACTTTATACGTCGACGGAAATGCAGAAAGCATTTATTACACACAAGATGATAGCACAAAAGTTTATAAGGAGATGAACCAAACGGTAAGTAGCCGCATAAAATTTACGTTTAAAAATAATGATATTGATGATATTGTTTACATTAACAGTATTGAAGGCGCTTTAAATCCTGAGGTAAAAACCGAAAAAGATAATGTTTTGAAAGGCTTCTCATGGAAACCGAAAGAGAGGCCAAAGTCAAGGAAAGAAGCAATTGGCGCTTCGGGTAGCAAAGCTAAAGCTAAGCCGAAAACTACACCTGCAAAAGCAACACCAAAAACCGTGACTAAGCCGCTTGCTAGTAAATCACCTGTTGTGAGTAAACCAATTGTGCCTAAATTTATACCTAAAACCGATTCGTTGCCAAATTTTGGCATTAAACCAATTTTGCCCAAAAAGGATACGACTAAAGTAGCTCCAAAACTCTTATTTAAACAATAAACTAGGATTGACTATCCCAATCTCATTATAAAACTTACTTTGTTAAAAACGCTAACATTTTTTTCAAGGCAATTGCTCGGTGGCTGATTCTATTCTTTTCCTTCATATCCATTTCTGCAAAAGTAATCTCATAGCCATCAGGTTGAAAAATCGGGTCGTAACCAAAACCTTTGTCACCAGCCAATTCGGCTCTTATCGTTCCATTTATTACGCCTTCAAACAAATGGTTTTCGCCATTTTGCATTAAAGAAATAACGGTTTTAAATCTTGCATTTCGATTGTTAATTCCATTCAATTTCTTTAATACTAAATTGGTGTTCTCCAAACTATCACGACTACCAGAATACCTTGCAGAATATACTCCAGGCTCGTTATGTAGTGCTTCTATCTCTAAACCACTGTCATCCGCAAAACAATCTAAATTAAAATGTTCTGCAACAAAATTACTTTTAAGTGTAGCATTCCCTTCTAATGTATTGGCAGTTTCAGGGATGTCCGTAAAACAACCAATATCTTCCAGGTTTAAAACTTCATACTGCCCAATTAAAGCAGCACGAATTTCTTCGGTTTTATGTTGATTATTGGTTGCAAAAACAAGTTTTTTCATTAGATTAAATTAAAATCGAACCTTTTACTTAATTTTTTGAAGGTGAGCCCAAAGTGCTTTCTTTTCAGCAAGATTACCATCCAAATCGTGCAGATTAGGTGCAAAAATCATCCTGGTTTTTTCATGGATCAGGATGTCATTTTCCCAAACGAAATTTAATTTTAGGTGATTGGTTTCAACACCAAATGCCAGCATCAATTGGGGCCTAAAAAATTGCTTTAGTTCCGCGTAATCAGTTCCGCTATGGTTGGCATAATTTAAAAGTGCAAAATCCGGTGTACTTAAGTCAATGGCTTTTACAATTTTCCGAAGCAATTCCCGCCCCTGTTCTGTACTTACATCATTAACTGAATCGTTAACTAAAATTAATACAGACTTTCCATTTCCACCTAAAAACTTAAACACTTTCGACTGAATTGGCTCCTCTGCTACAAGTAGAATTTCGACGTTTTCAGAATAATTATTTACCGAAAGCTTAGGTTTTTCATCATCTAATGGTAAGATTTTTATGCTTTCTACAGGTTTTTCTACAGCAACAATTTCAACCATATTTTCAGAAGAAACAGCCTCATTATTAGCAGGAACACCGATTTTTACGGTATTATCTTCAACTAAAAAAACATCTTCCGTAAAAAATAATCGTAAAGCATTAGCATTGTTGGTAACCTGACTTTCCATTCGTATTTTTGCGGTATAATAATATCTGTTAAAATTAGTTAAATATCTTATAATAGCCCCGCTTATTGTTACTTTTATCCATTAAAATTTATAGAACCTTCTGTGTGAGAAAAGCTTATTGCTTATTTTTTTTCGGTTTGTTGTGTAGTTCGGCGTTTGCACAAAACGTTGCCACAATTAGCAGTAAACCTTTAAGCAGCAAAGAGTTTATGTGGGCATACAAAAAAAGTCATAATGGAAACAGCGCCTCAGATTACAACGAATTACTGACCTATTTAAATTTGTACATCAACTTTAAACTAAAAGTATTAGATGCCCGCGAAATGGGACTTGATAAAAGCGACACTTACCAGGAAGAGATTAAAACATACGAAGGTGCCTTAGAAGTACATAAAAAAGTTATTAATTCCAATAAAGAACACGATTATCTACTTAATGAATACCGCGAAGGTGTTTTAATGTTTAATGTTTCTGAGCAAAAAATATGGAACAAGGCGCAGGAAGACGAACAGGCAATTGATGATTACTACAAAAAAAATAAACAAAATTACAACAAACCATTAAGTGAGGTGAGGGGTGAGGTAATTGCCGATTATCAGCAGAAACTGGAAGATAATTGGCTTAATAGCTTAAAAGAAAAGTACCCGGTTAAAATTAATGAGAATGAATTAAGGAAATTAATTAAGCTTTAATTTCATCAAATTCAATTAATTAAACCATTAGTATTAAATTTGCAAAATATAATAAACAGAATGAAGAAAGTTTTTTTAGTAGTAACTGGTTTGATTAGCTTGTTTTTAAATAGCTATGCTCAAAAAAATAACGTAGATAAAGTTGCTGCTGTAGTAGGTAATGGTATTATTTTATTATCCGATTTAAACCAACAATACACACAATATTTATACCAGGGAAATCAACCTAACCCAAGTATTAAATGTATGATTTTACAGCAAACTTTAACACAAAAACTGCTTAAACAACAAGCAGAAATAGATTCAGTTATGGTAGAAGACAATCAGGTAGATGATGAAGTAAACAGAAGAATGCGTACGATGATGCAACGTGCCGGTGGCCAGGAGCGTTTAGAATCGTTTTTAAATAAATCTTTATTGCAATATAAAGATGAAATGAGGCCTTCGATAAAAGATGAATTGCAGGCCCAGAAAATGCAGAGTAAAATTACCGAACACATTAATGTTACGCCAATGGAGGTTGAAAAGTATTTCAAATCTTTGGGCGATAGTGTTCCAGAATTCAACACAGAAGTTGAGGTTGGTGAAGTAATTTTAAATCCTCAGTTAACAAAAGCGGAGAAAGAAAGATTTCGCGATAAAATTGAGGCTTTACGTTTGCGAATAAAGGGTGGTGAAGATTTTGGCGCTTTAGCAAAAGCTTATTCAGAAGATCCGGGTTCAGTTGGAGATGGAGGCGATTTGGGTTTCTTCGATAGAAACCAGATGGCTAAAGAGTTCACTTCATGGGCTTTTAAACTTAAAGCTGGTGAAATGTCTCCTGTATTTGAAACAGAATTTGGTTTCCATATTTTACAGGTAATTGAGCGCCGTGGTGAACAGGTTCATGCACGCCACATTTTAATCATGCCAAAAAGCACTCAATCAAGTTTAGACAGAGTAAAACTCCACGCGGATAGTATTTACAACAATTTAATGGCTAAAAAATTAAGTTTCGCCGCGGCAGCTAATTTATATTCTGATAATAAAGAAACTAAATATAACGGCGGAATGATGCTTAATGCAGAGGATGTGCAATCAAGAAGTACCTTTATTCCTTTATATAAGTTAGACCCATCTATATTTTTAGTGATTGATACCATGAAAGTTGGCAGCATTTCAAAACCAAACCTATTTACAGGAGCGGATGGGAAACAAGGTTACCGTTTATTATATTTGAAATCGAAAATCCCGCCTCACAAAGCTAATTTAGCACAGGATTTTCCGAAAATAAGAGATGCGGCACAAGCAGATAAAATTAATCGTACATTGAGCGAGTGGTTCGAAAAACGTCGTGAAAGCACATTTATCAAAATTGATGATGAATTTGAAACTTGTCCTGAATTAAAAATCTGGACTAAGAAAACTACTGAAACCAAGTAAATGCCGATGCAGTACAATAACGAAGTAGAAGCTGTAGATGCACTTCATCAATCTTTCAACAATATAAAAGCCGAAATAAGCAAAGTTGTAATTGGGCAGGATGATATTATAAAATCTGTTTTAATCGCCATTTTTAGTAACGGACATTGTTTGTTGGTTGGTGTACCAGGATTAGCAAAAACTTTACTTGTACAAACTGTAGCATCGGTTTTAGATCTTGATTTTAACAGAATTCAATTTACACCCGATTTAATGCCAAGCGATATTATCGGAGCAGAGATATTAGGAGAAGACAGGCACTTTAAATTTATTAAAGGACCTGTTTTTTCAAACATCATATTGGCTGATGAGATTAACCGCACACCGCCAAAAACTCAAGCTGCTTTATTAGAAGCCATGCAAGAGAAATCTGTAACGGCTGCAGGCCAAACGCATATTTTACCAAAACCATTTTTTGTTTTGGCAACACAAAATCCTATTGAGCAAGAAGGCACTTATCCCCTTCCCGAAGCGCAATTAGATCGCTTTATGTTCAACATTCAGTTAAACTATCCTGCTTTTGCAGATGAATTAACGATTGTAAAAAACACCACAAGTAACAAAACAATTCAGCTGCAAAAAATTATTCATGCAGATGATATTCAATATTTCCAGAAACTGATTAGAGATATTCCTGTTACGGATAACGTTTTAGAATATGCTGTTAAACTTGCCGCTAAAACCCGTCCGAATAGTGAATTTGCTACAGATGCTATTAACAAATACATCAGCTGGGGCGCTGGTCCAAGAGCTTCGCAATTTTTAGTTTTAGGCGCTAAATGCCATGCAGCAATTTCAGGAAAGTATGCGCCAGATATTGAAGATGTTCAGGCTGTTGCAGAACCCATTCTACGCCATCGTATTGTACGTAACTATCGTGCAGAAGCGGAAAGTTTATCAATAGAAAAAATTATAAAGGATTTGTTGTAAATCTATTCGCACAGAAATTAAAGTCAAATCTTTATATTTTAAAATTGTTATTATCTTTACCACTCAATTTACAAAGCATAAATTTTTAAATCAAAATATTCGATATGTCAGCGCACGATTCACACGCACCAGTTCAGCAAACAACAGGCATTTGGGCTTTACCATTAACCGCATGGATTATTGTATTAATTCTTTGCGTTGTGTTTACCAGACCAATTTTTCAACATGAAGAAGAATCTACTTCATCACATGACAAAACAGAAATGCCGGCTCACGAAAAAACAGAACCTGCACCGCAACACTAAAATTATTTAGATAGATATTTAAAAAAATAAATGCGCTGATTTGGTCAGCGCATTTATCTTTATATCCGTATTTTGTTATTTAATCTGTCCGATAAGATTAGGATAATCTGTTATAATTCCATCTACACCTAAGCTTTTAAAATATTTAATTTCTTTAACTGTATTTACCGTCCATGGAATAATTTTAATACCCATTGCATGGCAGCGATCTACCAAACCTTTACCAACTAAAACAGAATAAGGACTATAAATTGTTGGTTTGAAACCTAATTTTTCAATGTAATCTTCAAATGGTTCTTTCTCGTCTATTAATAGCGATGTCTGAATCTTTGGGTATTTTTCATGCAAATACTGCAACGTTCGCATATCAAAAGATTCGATTATTACTCTTTTAGAAATCTTTTTAGCATTTACAACATCCATAATCAAATCAACAAATTCTGCGGGTTCGGGTTGAAACTCATTATCACCATTTTTAATTGTTTTAGTTTCTATACTGTAAACAGGTTTAGCCAGTTTATTTTCTTTAACATAATCTTCAACAGCATCAATGGTTTCTGAAAGCAAAGGTTTGGAAGCCTTAAATTTCATTTGGCCAGGAAAACGGCTGTGAACTTTACTTCCAACATCAAACTTCTTAATCTCCTCATAATTCATTTTATAGATATTGAAGTCTTTTTGATTTTTTAGAGTGATGGCTTTTCCGTTAGGCTGAAGAGAAATTTCATTATTGAAATAAGGTTCTTGCGATAATACAACTTGTTTATCCTTCGAAATAACAGCATCCATTTCCAAAGTACTTACACCTAAATCTAATGCTTTTAGCATGCCTCGAATTGTGTTTTCGGGCATTATACCACGAGCACCAGCTTTTCCTTGCAAATCGAATTTTTGTTTTTGTGCAGAAGCAGCTATGAATATTAAAATAAATATTGGTAAAAGAAGTGTTTTTTTATACATGAAATTCGTTTTAGGAATAAACGCAAAATTAAAGATTTTAGGTATAAAAAAAGGGCTTTCTTTTTACGGATAGCCCTTTTCAAAATTCACATTAAATATTATCTATCTGCGGGTACAAAAGCCTGAACAATTAAATTCCAACTTGCATCAGCAGCTTTTTGGTAAACAAACACATAATTAAAGCTTTCGCGCAAATCGGCTTTATAATCAACTGTTGCAATACCATAGGTATAAGCCAAATCACTTCCTAATGCTTTATCAACACCTGTTGTTTTTAAATTAATTTTACTAATCATTCCATTAAAAAATGAAAGAATTTTTTCCTTACCATCTATAGCATTGTTACCTGGAAATAACAAACGGGCATCGGCAGTTAAAAAACCGCCAAATGCAGCAATTCCATGTGTTTTAAGAAAGGTATTAAGTGTTTTTTCTGTTGTAAGAATAACATCTTTACTTGCTTTTTGATCCTTTTCATTCAGAAATTTCGGAATATAACGGTCTTTAGGCTCTTCAAATCTAATAGTCGTTTTTTCCAGCGGTTTATTACTTTCAGTTCCTAAATCAATAGCTAACTTCCATGTTCCATTCTCAGCTTTCCAAATAGAAAGATATTGACCATATTTTTTATCTGTTTTACCAATTTCGTAATTCCCTGTAGTAAAACCTAAATCTCCGCTGCGAGATACTTTGGCAAGATTTGGCTCCCAACTTACTTCGTTCATACCTTTTGCCTGACCTGCATAAAATGTTTTAGCACTAACAGGATTTGGCCTGAAAACTAAAGTATTTGCGGATGAATATTCTATATAAGAATCTTTATCTCCTTTTTTAGTAATCGATTTTGCAAATTCTTTTTCTGCGTTTACAAGCGATTTAGTAGTTCCATCACTTTTTTGAGCAAAAGAACTTAAAGCCAAAGCAACTGCTACAGTGGTTGAAAATAATTGTTTCATTTGTGTTTTTAATAAGGTAATGGCGAATATAAATTTTTCTTTAAGGTATGTTTCTAAAAGTAATTAACAATTGAACATTTTACTTTTCTCGATAGATGGTTTCAAGTACGGTTTGACCAGTTGCTTTTAATGTATTTTTATCAATGTTTGCCAAATTATCAAGTTGTGTATGCCAATTGATATAGAAACCGCTATTGTCGTTGTAATGAATAATATCAACTGAAGGTACACCTGCTTTATTCATCCAAAAATGATCATCAACCAGTTTGCCACTTGGAATACTTACAAAATAGGATGAGTATCCAATCTCACTACCAATATTCCAAATTTTGTTAACTATACTGGGAGCAGACTGACGGGAAATTTCATCTTGAGTAAATTGAGCATTTCCACCTCCAACCATATCCAGGTTAATTCCATACATTGCCTTATATCCTGTAGCTATTGCATTCTTTGACCAGTATTGAGATCCTAAACACCATGTTGTTTCATCCGGCGTTTCATCATTTGCTTTTCCGTAATCTTCCAAATCCCACAAAACGAAATCGATACCAATATTTGGCTGTTTTTGCTGCATTTGACGAGCCATTTCTAGAATAACAGCTACACCACTTCCGGCATCATTTGCTGCATCAAAAGGCTTATTATGTTTAGTAGTATCGGTATCCTGATCTGAAAACGGACGAGCATCCCAATGGGCTGTAACTAAAACGCGATTCTTTTTTTCTGAGCCAAAACTTGCCAATATATTTTTCATCTGATAGTTTTTACCATCATAAGTAATGGTTTTAGAGCCTTGAATTTTTACTTCTGCACCGAACGATTTTAATTTGGCAACCAGATAATCGGCACATTTTTGATGAGCAGCCGTACCTGGAATTCTCGGGCCAAAATCTACCTGAACTTTAGTATAAGCGAAAGCAGAATCAGCGTTAAATTCTGGCGAAACCAATTTTACAGCTTGCGTAACAGTTTCAGTTTGTTCCGTTTTTTTTTCGTCTTTACATGCCTGAAAACCAAGTATAGCAATTACAGGCAGTATTAAAAGTTTTTTATTCATGGGAAGTTGAGGTTGAGATTAAGGCTGAGGTTGGGTGCTAACTAAGATTTACTCCAGGTTGTGCCCTCTTTGCTATCTTTAAGTTGAATCCCTAATTCTTGTAATCCAATTCTTATTTTGTCTGAGGTAGCGTAGTCTTTATTTTCCTTCGCTTCTTTACGTAAATCGATAACCATTTCCAAAACGCTGTTCAATTCTAAATTATCAGATTCTTCATCCTTTAAGCCTAGAATGTCAAAAACGAAATCGTTAATTAATGCCTTCAATTTTTCTAGTTCAGAAGCTGAAATTTTGCCATTGCCATCATACACAGTATTGATAATTCGAACCGCTTCGAAAAGTTCAGCAATTAAAACCGGACTGTTAAAATCGTCGTTCATTGCATTAACGCAATTCACTTTTAAGGTATCAATATTAAATTCGTTCGCTTCAGAAGTGGTCAACTTATCCAACAAACTAACTGCCGCCATTAAACGCCGGAAACCTTTTTCAGAGGCATCAAGCGCATCATTAGAAAAATCTAATGTGCTACGATAATGCGCCTGCATCATAAAAAACTTAACTGTCATCGGGCTATATCCTTTTTTTAACAAAGGATGGTCGCCAGTAAATAATTGCAAGGGTAGAAAACCATTTCCTGCCGATTTAGACATTCGCGTTCCGTTTACAGTAAGCATATTGGTGTGCATCCAGAAACGTGCTGGCTGTTGATGACTGCAAGCTTCAGACTGCGCAATTTCGTTGGTATGATGCGTAGCCGCTAAATCCATTCCGCCGCCATGAATATCAAATTCAGCACCTAAATATTTAGCACTCATTGCCGAACATTCGATATGCCAACCCGGAAAACCCCTCCCCCAAGGCGATTGCCATTGCATTAAAGTTTCAGGCTTTGCTTTAATCCAAAGTGCAAAATCCAATCGGCCTCGTTTCTCATCCTGTCCGCCCAATTCACGGGTGTTATTCAGCATGTCTTCAAGGTTTCGGTTGGTCAGTATTGTATAGTTATATTCTTTGCTATATTTTTCTACATCGAAATAAACATTTCCTCCAATTTCATATCCATATCCATTTTCGATAATAACTTTTATCATCTCAATTTGTTCAATAATATGCCCGGTAGCTGTTGGTTCTATGCTTGGCGGTAAAGTATTAAACATCCGCATAACATCATGAAAACCAAGTGTGTACTTTTGTACAATTTCCATTGGCTCCAATTGCTCTAACTTTGCCCGTTTTGCAAATTTATCATCGCCTTCATCTCTATCTCCTTCTAAATGGCCAGCATCGGTGATATTGCGAACATAACGAACCTTAAAACCAGAATATTTCAGGTACCTGAAAATTAAATCGAAAGACATAAATGTGCGGCAGTTGCCTAAATGCACATCGCTGTAAACTGTTGGTCCGCAAACATACATCCCAACATTGGGCGCATTTAAGGGCTGGAATTGTTCTTTTTTACGAGAAAGCGTATTGTAAAGCTGTAAGCCGGTATTCATATTGCAAATGTAATATTATTTAGAAAGTTAAAACCTTTAAAATTGTATTGTTTGAGTTATGATTTTCTATTAACATTTTTAATAATTTGAAAAGCAAAACCTGTTTTTCAATTAATGTCCGTCCTGCTTTTTCATTTCAAGTCCTCGCTTCGCTGTGGGCTTTTCACTTCAATCAAGTTTAAACTTCAAAAACCAGTAAACTATGGCAAAACAAAATGCTCAAAGTAGAAATACTATCATCTGATATTTCTACTTTGAGCATCAATTTAAAGACTCAAAAGAAGCTTAATTCTTTAGCTTTGCTTTAAATACTTTTTCCAATTTTTCTAATTTTGGTAAAATCACTAACCTGCAATATGGCGCATCAGCATTGTTTTTGTAGTAATTTTGATGATAACTTTCGGCAACATAGAAAGGTTTTGCAGCTTCAATTGCAGTTACCACCTTTTTACCATAAGCATTTGTAGCATTTAACTCTGCTTTATATTTTTCGGCTAATTCTTTTTGGTCTTGAGTATGGTAAAAAATAACTGAACGGTATTGCGTGCCACTATCTGCACCTTGGCGATTTAACGTTGTCGGATCGTGGCTTTTCCAAAAAACTTCCAATAAATCTTTGTAAGTTATTTGCATCGGGTTATATGTAATCTCCAAAACCTCGGCATGACCAGTAAAACCTGTACAAACTTCTTCGTATGTAGGATCAGCAACTTTACCGCCTTCGTAACCCGATTTTACTGAAACTACACCTTTCAATTTTTGAAATATAGCTTCTGTACACCAAAAGCAACCCATACCAAAAGTTGCCTTTTCGGTTTTCTTACCCTGTGCATTAGCCTGATTTAAGGCCAATACCGATAATAAAATTAAAATTATTCGTTTCATGTTGTTTGTGTGTTGATTTTTCGAAAGCTTTTACAAAATAATTTAGCTTTTCATCTACTATATTACGAAATAAAGTTATCGAAAGTTTCTATCCAATTAATAATTGATTTTGCATGACAATTACAACATTTTGTGGATTCTACTGTTGATGTTAGTAACTTAAAATATTGATAATTAAAATTTTATAAAGCTAAATTTTATCACCTAAACACTTATTAACAATTCTTTTTTAAATTCGTATAATATTAAAATATAAAATTATGTCTACACCCTATATTCCATGTCTAGATTTGGGTTCATATATCAACGGAACCAAAGAAGAGCGCAAAAAGTTTTCTGATGAGCTTGGCAGAGCTTTTAACGATTCGGGTTTTGTAACCATTACCAATCATGGTTTAAGTCAGGAGTTAATTGATAAACTTTACGAAAACATTAAAGCTGCTTTCTCTTTGCCAACAGAAACCAAAAGGAAGTACGAAAAGCCAGAATTAGCTGGTCAACGTGGTTATACTAGCGCAGGTAAAGAAACTGCAAAAGGTGCCAAAACACCAGATTTAAAAGAGTTTTGGCAAATTGGCCAGAACGTTACAGATGGAGATCCTGTTAAAAATGAATATCCTGATAATGAAGTTTTGGAAGAGTTACCCAATTTTAATAAAGTTACAGGTGATACTTACAAAAAATTAGAAGAAAATGGAACCCATCTTTTACGTGCTATTGCTACGTATTTGGAATTGCCAATTGATTATTTTGATAAACATGTGCATAATGGAAATTCGATTTTAAGGGGTATTCACTATTTCCCTATCGAAAATCCGGAAACTATTCCTGATGATGCTGTGCGTGCGGGAGCACATGAAGATATTAATTTAATTACATTGTTAATTGGCGCAAGTGCCGATGGACTTGAAGTTTTAACCCGCAGCAATGAGTGGTTGCCAATTAAAGCGCATCATACAGATATTGTTGTAAATGTTGGCGATATGTTGCAACGTTTAACCAATAACAAGTTAAAATCGACTACCCATAGAGTTGTAAATCCACCACGCGAACTGATGAAAACTTCTCGCTTTTCGGTGCCATTTTTCTTGCATCCGCGTAGCGACATGGATTTAACAAGTTTACCATCAACTATTGATGCCGAACATCCGAAAATATACAGCGATATGACAGCTGGCGAATATCTTGATGAAAGATTAAGAGAGATTGGATTGAAGAAATAATTTTTAGACGGATGTGAGGAGTTTAGCACTGAATAAAACTTAATTGAGTAAAGGCATCGGCAAAAAGTCGGTGCTTTTTTGTTGTATAAAGATTATATATTTGGCTACTCATCCAATATGTAGACTATATTCCGCTAAAAATTTATTTATGTCAGAAATAATTACATACGGAGATTATCAAAACTTATTCAACCTTTTTAAATCCATTTATCCACTAAGTAACGAATTGAAAGTTGCTATTGTTAATAACAGCGAAGTTATTGAGGTTAATAAAAAAGTTAAGCTTTTAAGCGTTGGCGAACGCAGCCACACCATTTATTTTGTAGTTAAAGGCGCTGCGAGAGTTTACTACCTAAACAAAGAAGGAAAGGAAACCAATACTTGGTTTTTATTTGAAAATGAACTGCTAATATCTGTATACAGCTTTTACACTGGCAACCCAAGTTTCGAATATATCGAAACATTAGAAGATTGCAAACTCATTGCCGTTAAAAGAGAAAAGTTAGATGAAATGTATTTAAAGTATATGGAATTTAACTTTTCGGGAAGAAAATTAACCGAATTTTACCATATGCGAAATGAAATACAGGCAAATGATTTGCGGATGTATAGTGCAAAAGAGCGCTACGAACATTTAGTTGAACGTAATCCAGCGTTATTTCAAAGGGTATCGCTCGGTCATATTGCATCGTATTTGGGTATATCACAAGAAACACTTAGCAGGATTAGAAAACAAAAATAATTTTTTGACTTTTGTCAAAAGTTGGGTGATTTTAAGCATGTAGGTTTGAACAACAAATTCAAAATCTATGTTAGTTATAATCTTTATCGTATTCGGCGGCTGTTTTCTTTTAGAAAGAATTAAGCCAGGCTGGAAATTGCCAAACGTATCAACCTGGACCATCAGAGTTTTGGGTGTAAACTTCATTCAGCTTGGCATTGTTGTTTTAGCTGGTTTTACCTGGGAAAAATGGCTTTCTTCAGTTTCTTTATTCCATATTTCAAATTATGTACCTAATTGGCTCGGTGGAATTATTGCTTATTTTATCGCCACATTTATTTTTTATTGGTGGCATCGCTGGCGTCATACTTTGGATTTTTTATGGCTGGGCTTCCATCAAATCCACCACAGTCCGCAACGACTTGAAGTGATTACTTCTTTTTATAAACATCCTTTAGAGATGATTGTAAATTCGATAATAGGAAGCCTATTAGTATATACTTTATTAGGTTTAAACCCTGAAGCAGGTGCAATTTATACCCTATGCACGGCACTAGGTGAATTTTTCTACCATACTAATGTGAAAACACCACAATGGATTGGTTACATTTTTCAGAGACCAGAAATGCATCGAATTCATCATGAATACGAAAAACACAGTAATAATTATGGAGATATTGTATGGTGGGATATGTTATTCGGGACCTATGAGAATCCAAAAGAATTTAAAGCTTCATGCGGTTTCGATAACGAAAAGGAACAGAGATTGCTTGATATGATCAAATTTAAAGATGTACATAAAAATTAACCTATTCACCAAAAGAACACATCAATTTATATATATTACATAATAATTAATTTTTTATATTAACTACATGAAAAAAATCATTTTAATAAATCTCATTATACTTACGAACACAACGTTCATCTTTGCTCAATCCACAAGCATTAAAGATTTGTATTGGGATTATACAATGATAAGAATGACTGAAACAGAACGACCTAAAGCGATTGCATTGGCTACGGATGTTTTAAAACGCTCTTCAGAATTAAATGCGAAGCAAATTGCAAATGCAACTTACCACTTGGGCAGGTTATATGAAGAAACCAAACAAATGAACCTGGCAATTCCATATTATGAAAAAAGTATTCAGCTAACACCTGGTTATTACGTTCCGTATTTGGCTTTAGGCAATTACTATTTCAAAAACTGTAAAGATTTAATTGTAAAAATGAATGCTGCAGCCGAAGCTAAAGATTTAACTACACATACAAAACTGACTGAAGACTATAAAAAGCTAGCAAAAAAAACTACTGCTTATTTAGAGAAATCTTATGCTTGCGATCCTGATGATGAAACCCTAAAGATGATTAATTATTTACACCAAACATCTAAAAATTCTGCAGCTTTAACTTCGCTTGATGATCGTATTAAGAAACTTACTGAAGGTTGTATTACTTTGCTGGATGATGAGTAAATTTCAAACCTATAAGGTTTAAAAACCTTATAGCTTTAGGACAAAACTATTTCCTTGATTCATCAATGGCTTTATTCACAACATCCTGAATACGACCTCTAACTTTTAAGTTCGATAATTTATCGGTTACTGTTGGGTTAACACGGTTTGACAGAAAAACGTAAACCAATCCTCGTGATGGATCTACCCAAACACAAGTTCCGGTATATCCGGTATGTCCGTAGGTTTGTGGCGAAGCTAAATCTGAAGGATAATGTTTTGTCGTATCGGGATCCCAACGATCGAAACCTAAACCACGACGACTAACTGCCGATTGTTTCGAGGTAAACATATCTACCGTTGCCGGTTTAAAATATTCTTCACCTCCATAAGTACCCCGATTTAATAGCATCTGATAAATTATGGCCAGGTCATTTGCGCTGGAAAACAAACCTGCATGACCAGAAACACCACCAGCCAATGCTGCACCCTGATCATGAACGTAACCAATTAACAAAGTTTTCCTGAAATACTTATCATCTTCAGTTGGTATAATCTGATCGGCTTTAAAACGATTTCTTGGTAAAAACCCGGCAGTTTGCATACCTAAAGGTTTATAAAAATTCTCATAAGCGTATTGATTTAATGGTTCTTCGCTGATATGCTCTACAATATCCTTCATTACGTACATACTGATATCGCTATAAACGTACTGACCACGAGTTTTTATTGGCGAATTCAGCATTTTTGGCCACATAAAATCCTTAAAAAATCCTTTTTTGATGTAATAATTATCTGCAACTTTTGTTGGGTAAGCGGCAGAAGAATCTCTACTATAATCGCCCGTTTTAACGTAATCGTGAAAAGGAATAAATGGAATAAAACCAGCCTGATGCAACATTACTTCTCGAACCTGAATATTATTCATTGGTGTGATTCTGGCTTTTGGAATGTAGGCACCAATATTTGTATCAAGTTTTAATTTACCTTCTTCAAAAAGCCGCATTACCGATGGTGTTGTTGCGGTAACTTTTGTAACAGATGCTAAATCAAAAATATCGGTTAATTTATCAGGTAAAGTAGAATCGTAAGTATGGGTTCCATAAGATTTGTTAAAAATAACTTTCCCATCTTTGGCCACTAGAACCACCATTCCAGGTGCTGCCCGCTGACTGATTGCTTCAGCGGCAATGGCATCAATTTCTTTTAAATTATTTGAGTTTAAGCCCGCGTCTTCAGGAACGGTATATTTTAACCTTGTTGCTGTTGTTACAGAGCCCGAACCAATGGTATATTTTGCAGAATAAGAAGTAGTAAGTTTATTAGTTGCAGCTATTCCTCCAAAAATATATTGTGGAACAATTGCTGCTGCATCCACCGAATTTTGGGCAGTCCAAACAACTGGTGATTTTAAATTATCAAAAACTTTTAATCCGGTTCCATTTCCAAAATAAGAAATTATTACAGATTTACTTTTGCTTATACTGTTAATAAAGCTAATGTATTTTGGCTTACTAATATTCTGGTCATCAATGGAAACCAGAATAGTATTAAAGTATTTTAAATCATCCTCTAAATCACTTAAATTCAAACTGTCTTTAAAAGAATCAGCAGAGAACGATGTAATCTTATCATATTTATTGGCCAAACTATCAAACACGGTGCTGTAAGTAAAACTTAAACTTACGGAGGCTATATTTTTTTTATCAAGAGATTTTAAAGGAACAATATTATCCTGGTTATTTAATAAAACAGTTGATTTTGTTATGGTATTGGCAATAGAAAGTTTTTTTTCATTTGTAGCATGCTCTTGCGCACAAGCCATTAAACATAAAATGTTAAAGAAACTAGCTGCCGCCAGAATAAATAATCTATTTCGCTTCATATACTTTTTCTCCGTTCAAATAGGTTTTTAATACTTTCGTTTTTAATATTTTTTGAGGTGATGATTTTAAAATATCGTTATCCAGAATTACAAAATCAGCAAACTTACCTATTTCCAAGCTTCCTTTTTCATTTTCTTCGAAGTTTGCTTTTGCAGCCCAAATGGTCATTCCCTTTATCGCTTCTTCTGGTGTTAAAGCATTCTCCATCTGGAAACCACCTTTTGGAAAACCCTTAGCATCTTCACGCACGGTTGCAGCATAAAACGTTAATAACGGATTAATGTTTTCTACCGGAAAATCAGTTCCTAAAGGAATCCAACCATTTTGTTTTAGCAATTGTTTGTAAGCATAAGCATCTTTTAAACGTTGAGCACCTAGCCTTTGTCCGGCCCAATACATATCTGATGTTGCATGTGTTGGCTGCACCGAAGGAATAATGCTTGCTTTTCCGAACAAATCAAAATCATATGAATTAACAACCTGTGCGTGTTCAATTCTCCAGCGTTTGTCGTTTTTACCTTTTAAAACATTATTATAAATCTTCAGCATAACACGATTTGCAGAATCGCCAATAGCATGGGTACACATCTGAAAGTTATGTTCAGCTATTTTCGCTGCTACTTCCTGGTAATGTTTTATATCACTTAATAAGAAACCTGATTTCTGTGGCATATCGGTATAAGGCTTTAATAAACAAGCACCACGAGAACCCAAAGCGCCATCTGCATAAACTTTAAAAGCACGTACGTTTAATCTATCGGTTTTTATTGCGCCACGTTTAAATAAGTAATTGTAATTTGGTTCCGCATCAGATAGCATTACGTATAAACGCATTTTAAGTTTATTTTCTTTTTGCAGTTTCTCTATAAAATCAACTGCTTCAAAACCCAACCCACAATCATCAATAGTTGTTAAACCAGCTGCAAAGCAATTTCGCTGTGCATCAGTTAAAATCTTTTCTGCAAGTTTTGCATCGGGCGATGGTATTTTACTTTCGACCAAAGCCACGGCGTTATCAATTAAAAGCCCGGTAAGTTTACCATTTTCGGTTACCATATCACCACCTGTTAATTTCTGTTCGAATTTAATTCCGGCATCATCAAAAGCTTTTTGATTTGCAATTGCCGCATGGCCATCAATTCGATTTAAAAAAACGGGACGATTAGGGAAAAGTTCTGTTAGCACTTTATTTGTCGGAAAGGCTTTATCTTCCCAATCATTTTGGTCCCAGCCATTACCAATTAACCAACCATCAGGATGTGTTTTAGCAAAAGCTGTTAATCTTTGAATTACCTCTTCCCATGATTTTGTTTCACGTAAATCTGCCGTTTGAAGGCTTTGTCCGTAGCCAAAGAAATGTGCATGTGCATCTATAAAACCAGGATACACAGCTTTCCCGGCTGCATCAATTTCATCTGTAGCTTTATATTTCTTTCTGATTTCATCGGATTTACCAACAGCTAATATTTTGCCATCTTTTACCGCGAAAGCTTCGACGGTGTCGAATTTAGAATTTACAGTATAAACCTTCGCGTTGTAAACAATTACATCGGCTTGCTCCTTGCCACAAGAGGATAGAAAAGCGATTAAAATTAATGCGTAAATGAATGATTTCATATCGATAAAGATAGAAATTTGAAATCGTTTGCAGTGTAAATTGAATTTTACAAAATCTCGAATACCTAACCTTGCAGGTTTTAAAACCCTGTGAGGTTTATATTAATTCGAAAACAAACTTTGAATCTTTATCGTAAAAAAGGGATTGCGGGTTGATAGAAAAGTCTTTTGTTTTTGACCGAAAGAAAAGTGTTGAGAATAATTAAAAGAAAATTAATTATATATAAAGCGGCTAAAGTAATGAACATGCTTTCAATACCACCTAAAAAACCAAAATGAAACATTTTTCCAGAAATGAGTAAACAATAAATTATAACTAAACCGATGCTCCAGGTAATTTGAAAATTCAAAAGTCTTTTACCATCAGCATCTGAGTATTTATCTCTTTTTAAAACCCATAAAATTAAAGGAATAATAAATCCTAACAAAGGAAATAGTAAAAAACTCAATGCAGATAAATTTAAAACTGGTAGAAAGTACTTGTCTCGTTGCACAGCTTGAACTTTCAGATCTTCAGGTTTCAGATTAAATGCTTCTGCAATTCTAATTAAAGTATCTCCTCTGGGGTCAGTTTCATCTAATTCAATTCGCTGTATGGTTCTCAGGCTTAACTGCGCTTTTCGTGCTAATTCTTGCTGACTAAATCCATGTTGACTACGAAGTTCTTTAAGTTTATCTGATAATTTCATAAAGATGTTGATTAAGCGTTTGAGCAAATGTAAGTTTATAGATTAAATTTAACACAAGACTTGTTTACGTCATTTTTACGACAATCAATTTTAAGCATTTATCCACAGTCATTTACATGTTGAGTTTTAAGCAAAACGCATTTCTTAAGCTTATTTCTTTTCCTTGGTCTGTGTCCCCACAGACCGAAACTTTCAAATTAAAAAAATTTCTCTATTGCGCTCGAAAGAAAGGGAAAAAATTTTGCATTTAGAAACCGAACCTTCGTTTTTAAACTGGCCAATAACGGCGGCCCTGAGTTTTTCTACGAGGGTTACAGCGGTTGGCAGGGCTGCAGTTTCAGGAAATCTTATTACCCTTGTTTTCTAAAAAAAAATAGTTCAATCTCCTTAAATGTATTTTACCGCAGAGTTCGCAAAGGAATTCACAGAGAACACAAAGTTAGGCAGATAATTCTTTACCATATAAGATTAAGATAATATAAGTTTGCCCCTAAAAACTTACCGAGAAAACCTTCCCTCTGTTTTTTAAACTGGACAATAGCGGCAGCCCCGAGTTTTTCTACGAGGACTACAGCGGTTGGCAGGGCTGTAAAACCCCAATGAAATGCTAACGATAATTTCTAAAAAAATAAAGCTTAAATTATAGGAAATTTTAGGTATTAGTATGTAAAAAAGATAAGAATATTAATATAAAATCCTCCCCTTTGTCCCCTCCAGAAGCGGATACAAGGTGCTGATAGCAATGTGCAAGAACTGTATAGTTAATAGTTAATTTTTATGGCATTTGTTACAAATTTTTAATCATATTTACCCACAGTCATTTACATGTTGAGTTTTAAACAAAACGCATTCCTTAAGCTTATTTTGCATAATTTAGCAAATTCACTTTGCCATATTACATGACTGATATTATTCACCTCTTACCTGATGCTGTTGCCAATCAAATTGCTGCTGGAGAAGTTGTTCAACGACCTGCTTCTGCAGTAAAAGAATTGCTAGAAAATTCTATCGATGCTGGTGCAGATAAAATTCAGCTATTAATAAAAGATGCGGGTAAAGCATTAATTCAGTTAATTGATAACGGTTGTGGTATGAGTGTTACCGATGCCAGAATGTGTTTCGAACGCCATGCAACATCAAAAGTTAAAAAAGCGGAAGATTTATTTGCCATTCGCACCATGGGTTTTCGCGGCGAAGCAATGGCATCCATTGCTGCAATTGCTCAGGTAGAAATGAAAACCCGCAGGCATGAGGATGAAATTGGTAGTTGCATAACAATTGAGGGTGCTTTGGTTACCGCTCAAGAACCTGTTGCCACAGCACCAGGAACACAAATTTCTATCAAAAACTTATTTTTTAATACGCCTGCAAGAAGGAATTTCTTAAAAAGTAACCCGGTAGAAATGCGCCACATTATTGATGAATTTACTCGTGTTGCATTGGCCCATCCTACCGTCTTTTTCAGTTTACACCATGATGGCACCGAGATTTTCAACCTCCCGAAAGGTAATCTAAAACAGCGCATTGTTCATATATTCGGCAATAATTATAATGAACGTTTAGTTCCTGTTGAGGAAGATACAACCATAATTAATGTTAAAGGATATATTGGCAAACCCGCTTTTGCAAAGAAAACCAGAGGCGAACAGTTCTTTTTTGTAAATAATCGCTTTATTAAAGACCCATATTTAAATCATGCCGTAAGCTCGGCTTTTGATGATTTATTGCCCGATGATAGTTATCCGCTTTACGTTTTATTTATAGAGATAGACCCGGCAAAGATTGATGTAAATGTTCACCCAACTAAAACAGAAATCAAATACCTGGATGAAAAATCTATTTATGCAATTTTAAAATCGGCTGTTAAACGTTCAATTGGGAGGTATAACATTTCACCGACTTTAGATTTTGATCAGGAAACAGGTTTCAGCAATATGATTTCGCCAAAAGCGGTTGAGGATATTATACCACCGAGCATAAATTTCAATCCTGATTTTAATCCCTTTGCTACAGAGATAAATTCGGTTTCTGGCTATTCATCATCGCCGAGAAATTATGAAGCAAAACCTAGTGCTAAAAACTGGGGCTCGCTTTATGAAATAACCAAAGAACCAGTGGTTGAACAAACCACATTTTACACCGATGATACAGTTTTAGAAACAAAACAGAAACAATATATGCAGTTGCATAATCGTTATATTATTTCTCAAATCAAATCGGGTTTAATGGTTATCGACCAGCAAATGGCACATGAGCGCATCCTTTACGAGCGTTTCTTACTACATCTTGATGATAGAAAAGGTGCCTCGCAGCAAAGCTTGTTCCCACAAACCATAACGCTTAACGCAAACGACTTTGAATTGGCAAAAAGTTTATTAGAGGATATAAAAAGTTTAGGTTTTGATGTTCGGGAATTCGGAAAAAACACATTAGTTGTTGAAGGAATTCCTGTTGATTTAGGTAGCTCAAACATTAATGAGACACAATTGTTTGAACAGCTGATTGAAGGCTTTAAAAACACACAGCAAGAATTAAAATTAACCAAACGCGATAGCTTAGCAAGAAGTTTAGCTAAAAACAGTGCAATAAAAGCTGGTACTGCTTTAGGTCAAGAAGAAATGAACACTTTAATTGATGAACTTTTCGCCTGCAAAACTCCTAACTTTGGAGTGAGTGGAAAGCCTATTATCCAAACTATAACTTTAACTGAGTTGGATAAAAAATTTGAGAAATAGAGGGTGAGGGTTATGGCTAAGGTTGAGATTAAGGCGAAGGTTGAGGCGAAGATGAAGGAAAAAAAAATAAAGACTAAGGTTGAGTAGAGCGAAAACGAAAGACGAAATACCAAAAACGACACAATTAAATGAATAACATATATATACCACCGGTTGTAAAAAACCTTTTAATAATAAACATTTTGTTTTTTGCAGCTACGTGGCTTTTTCAGAAACAAGGCATAATAAACTTAGAAGATACGCTTGCAGTTTATTATTTTGATTCGCCCAAATTTAGATTTTGGCAACCTTTAAGCTACATGTTTATGCATGGAGGATTTGCCCATATATTCTTTAATATGTTTGCTTTATATTCTTTTGGTAGTTTGTTAGAATCGCGATGGGGAGCAAAAAAGTTTATCATTTTTTACTTGATTACTGGATTAGGCGCTTTAGCATTGCAGTGGGCAGTACAAGCTTTTGAGGTACATCAATTAATAGGGCATGTAACCATGTTTGATGGTTGGCAGAAGGAAATTACAAGTCAATCTCAAGTACAAACACTGGGATCAATATACTACGGCGGTATGCTAGGCGCTTCTGGTGCAATTTTTGGTTTATTAGTAGCCTTTGGTATGCTTTATCCTAACGCAGAACTTTATATTATGTTTATTCCTGTTCCTGTTAAGGCAAAATACATTATACCAATTTATATTCTTGTTGAACTATCTTTAGGTGTTGCTCAATTTGAAGGAGATTCTATTGCACACTATGCACATTTGGGCGGTGCTTTAATTGGGTTTATACTGGTTAAGATCTGGAAAGACAAAAACGATACATTTTACACGCTTTATGAATAATACTTTCAAAGATTTAAGATTTAAGATTTTCAAATCTGGCAATCCACTTTTCTTTTATATTGGTATAAATGTTATTTTATTTTTGGTAACTGCAGTAACAGGTATATTCGTTTTTTTAAGTGGCAGTTCTTTAAGTTTTAAATCGTGGTTGTTTGAATATGTTGGTTTACCAGCAAGCTTATCTAATTTACCAGAAAGATTTTATACCATTTTAACGTATATGTTTTTTCATACAGATATTTTCCATATTCTTTTTAATATGCTTGGTTTATACTGGTTTGGAAACATATTTATGAATTTCTTAAAAAGCAGGCAATTCCATTTTGTTTACCTGTCGGGTGGCCTTTTCGGTGGTTTATTTGCTGTTGCCTTTTTAAATATTTTCCCGGTTTTTTCTGGTTCGTTAGAAAATACTAACATAGTTGGTGCATCTGCAGCGGTGATGGCAATTATATTTGCGGCAGCAACCTTAGTACCCAATTACACCATAATGTTGCTATTTTTTGGTGAGGTTAAAATTAAATGGATAGCACTTGTTTATTTCATTTTAGATTTTTTATCAATCGGATCAGCAAATGCTGGTGGTAGTTTAGCACATATTGGCGGTGCAATTTTAGGGTTTGCTTACATTAAAAGCCTGCAAAATGGTAGCGATTGGAGCAAAATTTTTGAGAAAAACCCGAAATTAAGAGTTGTAAAAAATGAGCAGCCAATAAAAAAGCCTACTTTTAAGGATGTTTCACAAACAGAAATTGATGAAATTTTAGATAAAATATCAACATCCGGCTACGATAAATTGACAGCGACAGAGAAGGAAAAATTATTTAAAGCAAGTAAAGATTAAATGTCAAAGCCAAATTCTAAATATACTTTTTTCGACAAAATATTTCTGCCTCTAACTGTTGTAGCGGTTATTTCCCTGTTGCTTGGAACAATTGCAGGAAACATAGATCCTCGAAAAAATATTTTATTAGCATACTTCGCATTAGCCTATCCATATTCTCTTTTAATATGTATTCTTTTTTTTATTTGGTGGGCAGTTAGAAAAAGATGGATATTTTCAATTGTAATTATTTTTGTAATTGCAATTGGATATAAGACTCTTCATGCAACTTTCGGTTTTGGCGGTATTGAAGGCACATCAAAAAAAGAAGAAGGTAGCATTAGAATAATGACGTATAATGTGCACAGTTTTAAGCTTTTTGGAGAAAATAATACCATATCTGTTAAAGATAAAATGCTTACGATTGTACAGGAACAAAACCCTGATGTGATATGTCTCCAAGAATTTTATACTAGGCACAAAGGCGATTTTAATACCATTGATAGCTTGAAAAGACTATTGAACACTAAATATTACTATTTTAAACCAGTAGAAAACAATACTTACGAAGCCTTTGGATTAGCGATTTTCTCTAAATACCCTATTAAGAACAAAGGTGATATTATGTTTGATGGTCACGGTGACAATATGAGCATTTATGCAGATTTAGATATTGATGGCAAAATGCTCAGGGTTTTTAATGTTCATTTTCAGTCCATCAGTTTTCAACCTCAAGATTATGAATTCATCGATCAGCTAACAAAAAAAACCAGAGGTAAATTATATGCTTCTAAAAGAATTTTAAAAATGCTTAGGTATGCTTTTGTTAAAAGAAGTGATCAGGTGGATATTATGAAAAAAGAAATGGCTGCCTGTAAAACGCCATATTTAATTGCAGGCGATTTTAACGACACACCTGCTTCTTACGCTGTAAACCAAATAACAGATGGTTTAAAAAATACATTTGCTGAAAAAGGCTCGGGCTTTGGCAAAACTTACAATGGAAAATTTCCTAATTTTCAGATAGATTATATTTCTACATCCAAAGATTTTGAAGTGCTAAATTACCAAATTACAAGGGCCAAGCTTTCTGATCATTTTCCAGTTAGAACAGATTTAAAATTTATTGATAGAAAATAAATATCTTATCAGACTGATCCGCAGTAAATTTTAAGATATTAAATCATTTTTCTTACCATACATCAACAATCAATTTTAACTTATTTCAGATATTTGTTTCCTAAATTGAAAATAAAATACATAAAAATATGAGTTTATTAGAAGCATTAAACTGGCGTTATGCCGTTAAAAAAATGAATGGTCAACCAGTTGAACAGGAAAAAGTAGATAAAATTATCGCCGCTGCGCATTTGGCTCCAACTTCATCGGGTTTGCAACCTTTTAAGGTAATTGTAATAACAGATCAGGAATTAAAAGAAAAGATTGCACCTATTGCATTTAATCAGTCTCAAATTATAGATTCTTCTCATTTGTTAGTTTTTGCGGCTTTCGAAGATTATACTGAAGAAGGCATCGATGCATTTTTTAGCTATATGAATGCGGAGCGTGGGTTACCTGATTCTGCAACTGATGCTTACAAAGCACAGCTTAAAGGAATGATTTTAGGAAGACCTGCAGAAGAAAACTTTAATCACGCAGCTCGTCAGGCTTATATTGGTTTTGGTATGGCACTTGCAGAGGCTGCCTTATTAAAAGTAGATTCGACGCCAATGGAAGGCTTTAATGCACCTGCACTTGATGAGCTTTTGGGTTTAAACAAGCAAGGTTTAAAAAGCGTTACATTATTGCCACTAGGTTATAGAGATGAGGCTAACGATTGGTTAGTTAATCTTAAAAAAGTACGTAGACCGCTAGGTGAATTTCTAATCGAGCGCAAATAAGTTCCCATCTTAAAGCATAAGTTAATAGCCGGTTTTACTACAAGTAAAATCGGCTTTTTTATGTGAAAAAATGTTAAACCCTTTTGCAGGTTATGCGCTCTATATATATTTGGATATATTTACATCCTAAGTAATTAATTTCCTGTTCATGAAGATTTTTAGAATTCTATCTATTGTAGTTTCTTTTTTGTATTTGCTAAACTTTTCCGCCTCGGCACAAACTGATACTGTTAGTATTAATACCATAATAACTAAAACCAATAAAGTTTTAAATGATTATCCTGCTGAGAAAATTTATCTTCATTTTGATAAACCATATTACGCAGTAGCAGATACAATTTGGTTTAAAGCTTATGTTACCGAAAATCAAAATTTTCTTTCAGCAATAAGTAAAATCATTTATGTAGATGTAATTAATCAACGCGATTCTTTAATTCAAACCTTAAAGCTTCCGCTAAACGGCGGTTTGGCTGAAGGTAACATTCCATTATCCATTGAGAATTACAAACAAGGAAACTATCATATCAGAGCATATACTATGTGGATGTTAAATGCTGATGACCCAGCATTTTTTAATAAGACATTTTATGTAGGTGAAGCAATTGATAAAGAAGTTAAAACTCATATATCTTACAAAAACACATCAACAGATAAGCAAGAGAAAATTGATGCCAGGATACAGTTCAAAGATTCAAACAACAAGCCTTATGCAAACAGGAATGTAAATTGGCAGGTTGTAACCAGTTACACATCCATCGCAAAAGGAAGAGGTACAACTGATGCAAGTGGCTATTTAACAATTAGCATGTCTGCTAACCAAAAGGCAGAGTATCAACTACAAAAAGGCGAACTAATTACAAGTATTAACACAACGGATAAAGATATAGTAAACAATACCTTCCAGCTAAAAAATGCCATTATTAATAAAGACGTACAGTTTTTTCCCGAAGGTGGAAATCTAGTTGCAGGGCTAACAGGCAAAGTTGCATTCAAAGCTGTTAAAAGTGATGGTTTGGGTATAAATGCTAAAGGTGTTGTTTCGGATAATGATGGTAAACAAGTTGCCACATTTACTGCGCAACATTTAGGCATGGGCAGTTTTACTATGCTGCCAGAAGCTGGCAAAACCTATAAAGCGAGTTTAACTTATGCTGATGGAACCACACAAACTGTAAACCTTCCTGCAGTTGTAGCTTCGGGTATTTCTATAGTTATCAATAATACCGATGATGAAAATATTGCTATAAAAATTGCTTCTAACGATGCATTTTTTCAACAAAATCAGGGTAAAAAGTTTTATGTGATTGCGCAAAGCAAAGGTGTTATATGCTACGGTGCGCAAACAGCACTATCAAATAAAGAATATAGCACAACAGTTTCTAAAGCTAAATTTCCTTCAGGCATTGCTCAGTTTACATTATTTACAGAAAGCGGTAAACCACTAAGCGAAAGAATCGTTTTTGTTCAGCATAAAAATGGTTTAGCTCTAGCTTTAACAAGTCCTGCTGTTTCTTACGGTATAAAGAAAAAAGTTAAAATAAACCTTGCCGCTAAAAAAGATGGTTTACCTGTAGATGGTAACTTCTCGGTATCGGTTGTTGATGAAACTAAAGTTCCATTTAATGAGGATGGTGCAAGTACTATTTTTACAGGTTTACTGTTGAGCAGTGATTTAAAAGGTTATATCGAAAAGCCAAACTATTATTTTAATGTTCCTGACGCGAAGAAAGCAGCAGATTTAGATATTCTTCTTCTAACTCAAGGTTATCGAAATTATTCCTACACTGATATTATTGCCAATAAACTTCCAAAAATTACATTTTTACCTGAACAAGGGATAGAATTTTCTGGTATTTTAAGATTGAGTAATGGCATCCCGGTTAGAAAGGGTGCGCTGCTCCTTACCATTCCTGATAAACGCATTAATATGGAAGGAACTACAGACCCCGTAGGAAATTTTAAATTTTCAAATCTGGTATTTAACGATTCTTCTAAAGTAACCATTACAGCAAAGTATAATGTGAATTATAAAAACATGACTTTAAGCTTAAACGGTTCACCAATACCTTCCGTTAGCAGAAATTTTAGCGGCGCAGATGAAGTGCTTAACATAGATAGCACGCTAACAACCTACTTAGATAATAGCAAAAAACAATATGCATATCTGCACACTCTTAAAGATGTAACGATTAAAGCTGCGGCAATTCCTAAAGTAAGCCATAAAGATTATCCTGCATTAACTGGATTATCTGCTGTTGCAGACCATGAGATTACGGGAGACAGACTAACTGGATGTAACTTACTTATAAATTGCCTGCAAACAATGGCCACTGGAACAACTTATATCGATAACATTTTCTATGTAACAAGAGATTATAATCAAGGAAATAAAACCCCAATGGGTATTTTTATTAATGGTATGCTTATGGACGTAAATCAACTGGCTTCTATCGACCCTTCAAGCGTAGAATCAGTAGAAATCTTTCTGAAAGATGAACTTGGTTTAGTTAATAGGGCAAATAATATCAACGGAGTTATCGTTATTAACCAGAAAAAAGCACCTAAAGGAACAAAAATTTCTAAAAGCCAGTTAATGGATATGCTTCCCAAATATTATGAACTTACTTTTTCTCCTCAAGGTTATAATAAAGAGCGCCAATTCTACATGCCTAAATATGATGTTCCGGCAAATTTAAACCGAAATGATTTACGTACCACCATTTACTGGAACCCAAAAGTTGTAACGGATAAAGCTACAGGATTAACATCTTTCGATTTTTACAATGCAGATGGGAAAGGCCAGTATAAAGTAGTTGTTGAGGGTATAGATGGAACAGGAAACATTGGAAGATCTGTTTTCAGATATACCGTTAAGTAGGCATATAACCTCAGTGGGTATAAATTCAATTTCAAGTAACTCAATATTAAATAGATTGCTTCAACTGATTGCACACCCCTTCATTCAGTTCGCAATTACGTGCTCAAAAAGTCGGTTTTGCGAGGAAATTTTTCAGCCGATTAGCAATCTTTCCTGCTGCAACTTATTTTTTTCTTTCAAAAAAGATTTTACCAAATCTGATGAGGCAACTTTTCGCCCTTTAAACCTGCAATAATATTTTTCGCCACTAAATTTGCCATAGCACTTCGAGTTTTCTGCGTTGCAGAACCAATATGTGGCAGAACGGCAACACTTTCCATATTTAGTAAAGAATTATCCTTATTCATTGGTTCAGGATTAGTAACATCCAAGCCTGCACCCCAAATTATTTTTTGTTGAAGGGCAAAAATTAAATCTTGCTCATTATGAATTCCCCCTCTTGCAGTGTTGATGAAAATTGATTCAGGCTTCATTTTTTTAAAAACCTCAATATTAAACTTATCTTTTGTTTCTGGTGTTAATGTGGTATGAACAGATAGCACATCGCTTTGCTTAAGTAATTCATCAAAAGAAACATATTTTGCATCAATTTCATTTTCTGCTTCTTCGTTTTTATTCCTGTTATGGTAAACTACCTGCATTCCATAAGCACCAATACATTTTTTTGCCATTTCCATTCCAATTTTACCCATGCCAAAAATACCTAAGGTTTTACCGTTCAGTTCAATTCCAAGTTCTGGTGTTGGCTCATAATTTTGCCACTGCCCGTTAATAATTTTTTTATGCAGGTAAAATGCCTTTCTGGAAACAGCAAGCATTAATAAAAAAGCGGTATCGGCAGTGGCTCCGCTTAAAACACCAGGTGTATTTCCGACAGGAATATTTAAGCTTTTTGCTTCTTTAATATCAACATTATCAAAACCAACAGCATGCAAGGCAATAACTTTTAAATGCTTGCAAGCATTAAGAAAATCGGCATTAATTTTATTTGGCCCAACGCTTATAAAAGCATCAACATCCTGGCAGGCGCCAATTAATTCTTTAACCGTAATTTGTCTGTTTTCTTTCCACCAGGTTACAGCTATGTTGTTTTCTTCCAATAATTTAACCCCGCTTTCTGCAATATTGCCACTTATAAAAACTTTCATACTATAGTTAACAGCAAAATTTTTAAGATGTTTCTAACAATATTATGGCACTATAATATTAAGTGCTTGATAGGTATGGGCACTAAAATAGCCTAATGCATTATTAGATATATTAGTGGTTGGGTTTGCTGGTGTTGTACCCTGATTTGGACCACGACCAGACTGCTCGCTTAATGCATACCAGTAATCAAATATGTTAGAATCTATGGTTTCCATTTCTACTTTCACCTTATCTTTACTATTCAATTCATCACTATCGTTATTATCGTTGCCGGATTTGAAAAATAGCTGTATCCTGAGTTGATTTCCATCGGTCAGGCGATCGTTAGACACATAAAATCGTTGAGAAGCATTGTCGTTAACATATAAATTGAAATGATAAAAATTGGTTTCACTTTTTGGATCAACAAGGTAAGCGGCAGCAGTTTTTCGTTCGTTGCCAAAGAAATTATTGCTTACAATACCAATAGAATCTAACTTAACAATAGCAGGCATTTTAGAGGTTGCCGTATAAGTTTTACCCTCAACAACTACTTTCATTGTATAAGTAACACCTGGTACGCCACGCATTCCAAAAGCATAAATACCTGGCTGAGTTTCTGCAAAATTATAAATATTTCCTCTTGAATCACTCACGGTAACAACTGCGCCAGAAACAGATGGGTATTTATTCTGTCCATCATAAGCAATAGATTTACTTATTTTTATTTGTTGAGCAAGTAACCTATTGTCAATTTTCCCTTCTATTACCAATTGTGGCTCGGCGTTGTTGGTATCTATTTCAATAATTTTCTTACATGAGGAGAAAAGTATAGATGCTATTGAAAAGTACATTAAAAATTTTTTCATCATGTTAAAATTTAAAATTCCAGGTTATCGAAGGGATTAAACCAAATAAAGAGGTTTGTTCTGCCACTGTTCTACTTGGGTCATTCGGATCGTTAATAAACTCAATTGAATAAGGATTTTTTCTTGCTAAAGCATTATAAATGCCAAAGTTCCAGCTGGATTGAAATCTACCCTTATTTTTTCCTTCAAGCGTTGCGCTTAAATCTAATCGCATATTATATGGCATTCGCCCGGCATTTCTTTCTGTATAATAAAAAACAGTTTGGTTGTTAATAGCATATTTCCCTGCCGGAAAAGTTACTGCGTTACCCGTACTATAAATAAAACTCGAAGAAAATGTCCATCGTTTGTTCAAATTATAAATGCCAACAACCGAAATATCGTGTGTTCTATCTTGCCTTGCCGGGAAATAATTTCCGTTATTTAATTCAGCGAATTTTCTTTCCGTACGCGATAAAGTATATCCTACCCAGCCATTAAGTTTACCGAATTTCTTTTTTAAAAATAGTTCCAGGCCATAAGCTCGTCCGCTTCCATATAGTAATTCTGATTCTATGTTACTATTGGCAAGTAATTGGGCTGCATTTTTATAATCGATTTGGTTTTGCAGCCATTTATAATAAACCTCTCCTGAGAGTTCGTAGTTATTATCTTCCAGATTTTTAAAATAACCCAATGAAACCTGATCAGCAATTTCGGGTTTAATATTATTGCTGCTTAAAACATATTGATCTGTGGGCGAACTTGAAGTAGCATTTGTTAAAATATGAATGTTTTGCGTATTGCGGTTGTAAGATGCTTTTACAGAATTTTCATCATTAAAAAGATAACTTAGCGAGAAGCGAGGCTCCAGATTGAGGTAGTTTTTATAAAATTTACCACTCTCGGCTCTGTCAGTAGCTAAGATGTTGCCTGCATTATCATAAGTGCTAAAATTACCAGGACCTAATAACGAAAACGCTGCAAGGCGAAGACCGTATAGAAAATTTAGCTTTTCTGTAACCGCCCATTCATCAGAAATATAAGCCGCTGTTTCCAATCCATAACGTTTTTGTTGAGTTAGTGGATTTACCTGAGATTCTTGTGTAGTGGTAATATCAATTGGAGAAATACGATGATGTGTCGTGTTTAAACCAAAACGAATGGTGTGTTTGTTGCTAAAATATTGAAAATCCTGTTTGAAGTTAAAATCGCGAACCAGGGATGTTGCCTTAAAATTAGTAACGTCGTTTAACAATCTAACCGTATAGTTGTAGTTGTTGTAAATTAATGATGTATTGGAAAAAAGCCTGTCGCTAAAAATATGATTTAAACGCAAGGTTGTAGTCACATTACCCCAATTGTTTTCAAACAAATCTTTTACGCCAATATTATCCTTACCAAAATAACCGGACAAATAAATGGTGTTTTTATCGTCTATCTTGTAATTGGCTTTGGCGTTTATATCATAAAAGTTAAGTGTACTTCCATTAATTGCCGAATCGGGCGATAGCCTTAAAAACAAATCGATATAGGTTCTTCGAAAACTCACCATAAAAGAGCCTTTGTCTTTTACAATCGGTCCTTCGGCTTTAAACCTCGATGCGATTAAACCAATACCACCCTGAAACTTAAATTCTTTATTGTTACCGTCATCCATTTTAACATCTAAAACTGATGATAACCTACCACCATATTGTGCAGGCATACCACCTTTGTAAAGACTAACATCTTTAATTGCATCGGCGTTAAAGGTTGAAAAGAAGCCTAATAAATGCGATGAATTGTAAACTACAGCTTCATCGAGGATAATTAAATTCTGATCCGCAGCACCACCACGAACGTAAAAACCCGTATTACCTTCGCCGCCTGATTTTACACCGGGTAACAATTGTATCGTTTTTAAAATATCTTTTTCACCCAGCAAAACGGGAATAGAATTTAGAGATTTCATATCAACCCGCTCTAAACCCATTTGTGCGCTACGAACATTTTCATTTTTTCGATTTGCTGCACTTACGGTAACCTCATCCAAATCATTTGCCGATTTAAGTTCTTCGTTTAACTTAATATCTTTATTTAAAGTGATGGTTCTAGTGATGGAAACATAACCCGTATAACTAACTACCACGGTGTATTCGCCTTCGGGTTGCGTTAATGCATAATAGCCATAACTATTTGTTAAAGTGCCGACAGAAGTTTTACCAACTAACTTAACGGTAGCCCCAATTAATGTTTCACCCGTATTGGCATCGCGAATTGTACCGCTAAGGTTAAATTTATTTTGAGCCGCCGCGAAATTGTAAAAAAAGAAAAGTAAAAAAAATGGCAGGTAATGTTTTATCGGCATAAAGAGAAAATGTATTTACAATTGAAATGCAAATGTACAAATTACAGTTATCTAAATTAACGGATAAATTTATACCGGTATAAACAAATTATTACTGATTAGGATAGATACCAATATGATGAGATCTTAATAAATATGGATTAACGTTCTTATTCCCTGCTGTTTGAAACGATATTAATTTTGATACTTGCATTGGCATGTGGCAGTTAATACAATTTGCTTTTAAAAAACCTTTTGCTAAAGTTTTTGCGCTGTGCTTTTGTGTTTGGTGGCAACTCATGCATCTTTGAGCATATACCAGCATGTTGCCTTTTACATTTTCATGCGTGTTGTGGCAAGATTGGCAAGTCATTTCGCTTTTTTGGTAACAGAGACTGCCTTTTAACATTGCAGTTTGGTTCCCATGAACATCGGGATTGTCGCCACTAAAAGAAACAAAATCTTGTGCATAAAAGTTATCAAGGTTATCTCCCGGCTTAAAATTAAAAACATCTTGAATGGATGTTAACGTGTTGCCTGAATGGCAAACTCCACAAGCATCCATTTTTTGTTTTCTACTTAAGGTTTTATAAATGGCAATAAATTTAGGTTTCTTTTCTTCGGGATTTTCCAAGTGAAAAACTACATGTTCTTTAGCCGGACCATGGCAACGTTCGCAATCTATTCCGCTAATTAAAGTTCCTTTTTGCAGGTCTTCTTCTGTAGATAGCGAAGTGGTTTCTTTGATTTCTGTTTTAATAAATGAGCTGTGGCATTGCAAGCAACGTTTAGTAATTGGCCTATCGAAATACATCGCATTGGCCGGAAAACCCGGACTATTAGCCCAGGTATTAATTTCTGAGAAATGAGATAGTGGCAACTGAAATAATTTATTACCTTTCCAATAGGCATAGGTAAATGCTTTCTCTCCCGAACCAAAATAAATATCAAATCGTTCTGCTCTAACTTGCTTACCATCTAGGTAGCCAACCTGGTAAAACCCGCTATCTCTTCGTTCTACTTTAATTTTCAGCCGTTCGTTAAAAGCAAAAGTATTATCATCAGCAGCAACCAATTTTTCAAGTTTGTTGTTATCTACACTACCAGAACTTAATCCATGTGCATTATGTACAAATGATTTAGAAACATCAGCATGGCATTTTACGCAGCTTGCAGCACCAGCATAATTTTCTCCCCTAGAATCGGGTGGTATGTTATCAGCCTCACTAATACAACGCGAAAGTGCCAGGATGACCAGCATCATGACACCTAAAATAAAAATTACGCGTTTGTTACCTTTTAACACAAGTGCTTTCTGCTTATTTTACAAATTGAATATAGCTAAAATTATAACCGCCTGTATCTGAAATAACCCTTATAACCTGTTTACCAGCAGCAAGAGGAATATTTGGTAAATCGAAGGTTGCGAACTTTTTTGCCCCATCGGTTTTTGGAACCTGAATGCCTGAAGCAACAGTTTTTCCGTTAATGGATATTGTTAATTTGCCATCGTTATTTGCAGATGCGGTATTTAATTTCAAAGTGTAATTTCCTTTTGATAATACATTTACGGTGTATTGCAACCACTCTCCTTTTTCGATGCTATTAACAAAATACTTCTCATACAACACAGAATCTTTCGAAATATCAACTCCATCGTTTCTATATATTCGTCCACGATTACCTGCTGTTCTTTTATTGGTTACGGTATGGTAATCTGCTGTGTCCAAATCGAAATAGGCATAATTGTTTTTTCCTAAATCGTAATCAACTGCATAAATTATAGCGCCATTTTTTATGTTATGTGCTTTAAATGGTTTAGTTTCATTAGAATGTGGCTGGCGAATCATGGCATCGATAACATCTTTATGGATGATTGTATTTTCCAATTTAGTGTAAATCGCTAATTCCATTAAACCGCTATAAACATTGCTTTCTTTAGGTTTGTCGCCACCATTATTTATGTAATTTACTACACTATTGTAATTTGGGTTGGAGCGTATTTCCATTGGATTATTAAAGCCAACTTTTTTTAATGGCCACCAAGCCCAACCAATATTATTTCGTTCTAAAAGGCTGATGGCATCTGTAAACCAGGTGTTTGAATTCTCACCAGTTTCGCCTAGCCACACTGGTACATTTTGCTCATCTCTGGCTTTTATCATATTTGATATGGAAGCCTGGTCATTATAATTCCAATATTTATGAAAGCTAAGCACCATATTTTTATCCCATAAAGGAAAAATGCCATTGTAATTGTTTCCCCAACCATTGCCTTCTATAATTAGGATGTGTTTCTCATCAACATTTCGTATTGCTTTGGTGATATCTACCATTAGTTTTCTTAGCAGAGCATTTACTTTCTCTTTCGTTCCATTTTTATCATCAGCAGGATTTGTAAAACCATAATTAGGCTCATTAATAATGTCGTAAGCACCAATCCATTCCTCATTTTTATATCGCTCGGCAAGCTTTGCCCAAAGTGCAATTGTTTTTTGCTGATTGGCTTCACTTTCCCAAAGCATAGGTTTTGAATCGTCTCTATCTGCGATATTGGTATCATTTCCTTGTCCGCCAGGTGTTGCATGCAAATCCAATATCAGGTACATTTTGTTGGCTTTACACCAGGCAAGCAAACTATCTGTTAAAGCAAAACCTCTATCTAACCAGGTATTTTTACCAGCCACAGGTTCCTTTTCTACAGGTAAAGTATAAAGGTTATAGTGCATAGGTAAACGAATAGAATTAAACCCCCAGGCTTTTAACGAATCGATATCAATTTTTCGGGTATGATTATTTAACCAGGCATCGTAGAACTCTTGGGTTTGTTTAGTGCCCATTAAATCTTCGAGCTTTTCTCTAATTTTATGTTGTTGCCCGTCTTTATTTATTTTTAGCATGTAACCTTCCTGCAGCATCCATCCACCCAAACCAAAGCCACGAAGTAAAATATTCTCGCCTTTGGCATTAACAATTTTCTTTCCTTCGGCTTTTAAAAAGCCTTGGGCAACAGATTGAAATGATAACAGCGTTAAGCCAAGAAAGCACACAAGCTGAATACGTTTTTGAAATTGGAGCATTATATATTTTGAATACATAGTAGAGTTATTGCGGGTTATTTTACCAGATGTAAGTTGAAACGGAACCTTTTTCTAAAGTTGTAGAAATTATTTTTCCGTTATAACTAATGTTGAAAGTTGTATTTGTACTACCGGTATTGGCAACGATTAAAACCTTCTTGCCATCGGGTGTTTTAAATGCGACATTTGATAAACCCGAAGGTTCATTTGATGCAATGCGAACAGAACCCGGACGAACAAATTTAGATGCATGTGCAACAGAATAATAAGCCAGGTTTCTGCTCACTTTATCTTTATCGATAGTTACCGCACCTTGGCAAGTTGGACAACCGCCTCTATCTGTAAATGGTTTATTTTCCAAATCGGCGGCTAAATTCCACTCTAAAACATTTCTGCTCCAATTGCGTGTTGCACCTATGATTAATCTTTTAACCGGGTTGATAATATTTATGGTTGATGAACCAGGTTCCTCTACAACCATTTGTTCTGAAAAATAAATGTTCTTATCAGGATGGGCATTATGTACATCGGTCAATGCTTCAATTTTTCCTCCATATAAATGAAATGCAGAGCCATCGATATATTTTTTAGCTTCAGGATCATCCAAAATTGAAATTGGATAATCAGGTCTATCGGCATTATGATCGTAAATAATAATTTTAGTTTTTAATCCGGCTTTTTCAAAAGCAGGTCCAAGATTTTTCTTTACAAAAATAGCCTGATCTGGAGCAACCATTAATAAACTTGGATTATTACCTGGGTGCAATGGCTCATTTTGAACGGTAATGGCATCAATCGTAATGCCTTCCTTTTTCATTTCTTGCACATATTTCACAAGGTATTTGGCGTAAACCTCATAAAATTCGGGCTTTAATATTCCTCCACGAGCATCGTATGTTGTTTTCATCCATAAGGGAGGAGACCACGGCGAGCCCAAGATTTTTATCTTTGGATTTATCGCAAGGATTTCCTTCATCACCGGAATAACATCAGCTTTATCTAAACCTAAATCGAATTTTGCCTGCTGTAAATCTGTTTCTCCTTCGGGCAAATCATTATAAGAAAATACTTTTTCATTTAAATCTGAAGCACCAATACTTAGGCGGATATAACTGACACCAATATTGTTTCCATCCGTTGCGAAAAGTTCTTTAAGTAAGGTTGCTCTTGCAGGTGCCGACATTTTAATGATGTGTTGCGCACTTCCACCTGTTAGGGTATAACCAAATCCATCAATTGGTTGGTAAGTTTCCTTATCATTTACAAAAATGGTTGGGTTTTTATTTTGCTCTGATGAAAATTTTAGCACCGCAGTTTGTTTGGCAAAAAGCACCGATCTATCTGCCTTGGTAAGCCATGAACTTACATTATTTTGTGCAGTTGATTGAAGCGTTGAAATACTAAACATAACAGCAAAACAATAGCTTATCGCCTTAAATTTCATATTGGCAAGTGATTTAAATTAATGATTTAGGGTTTATTTTTGAGGGATAAGATTCTCCTCGTTAAGAAAAGGCTGTATCAAAAATCTAAGTTTTAGTTTGCCTAGTAAACTAATTTTCTTATTTGATTTATGATACAGCCTCTTAAAAAATTATTTAGTACCTCCGTACTCTTTGTTTTGCAATATTTTAGTATTGTTCAATTCGCCTTGAGGAATAGGGAAAATTTCATTTTTATTGGCAGTAAAACCTTTATACGCCAACACTGTTGCTGCCTTACCCCAACGAACCAAATCAAGAAAACGATGACCTTCGCCAGCCAACTCCGCTCTTCTTTCTCTCATAATGTTATCCATAGTAACAGCAACCGGGTTTAATCCAACTCGAGCTCTTACTGCATTAAACAATTGATAAGCACGACTTCCGGCACCTACTGCGCCACCACTTTGCAAAACAGCCTCAGCTTCTAACATATAAGTATCGGCTAAACGAATTTCGTACGAATCTTGAGGAAAATTCAACTCCGTTTGTCCGGTTGGCGCTTTATCAGCAACGCGACCAATGGTTTTTTCTAAAAAGTACCCACTATTTTGGTAACCTTTTTCGTAAGTAGCAATGCCATTTTTTTCCAAACTATCTAAATTTGCAACCGTTGCTTTATTTCTTGGATCGAAGTGGATGAAATCAAAAAACTCTTTTGTAAATACCAAAAAGCTGTAGCCCGAATAATAATCAGGTGCCGAAGCCAACACTGGTTTGTAACCACGTGGACCAACAATGATATTTAATAAGTTACCTTCAGATGCTCCTGCATCGCCCCAACCACCATTTGATGCGTTAGAATGCACAATTTCTAATATAGATTCTGTATTAAACTTGTTGTTCACTTTAAATAAATCGCCAAAATTGGTTAATAATTTATAACCGTAAGTAGCATTTGCCTGTCCAGGAGTAGAGCCATTTACAATTGCAAATTGTTCTGCAGCTTGTGCATATTTTGCTTGCTGTAAATAAACCTTACCAAGCATTGCTTGTGCAGCACCTTTGGTTAATCTTCCACCTTCTGATGCTCCGGTTATTGTGTTTGGTAAAGTTGGGATTGCTTCTGTTAAATCTTTCTCGATTAAAGCATAAACCTCCGCTGGTGCAACTTGCAACACCTCATAAATTTGTTTTGGATCTACCTCAGAAGTTAGCAATGGAATGTTTTTAAAGAAACGTACCAAATCGAAATAAAAGATTGCTCTAAGCGCTTTAGCTTCGCCAGTGTAACGAGCTTTAAGCGTTGCATCCATATTTATGCCGCCAATTTTTGATAAGAATACGTTGGCACGGAAGATACCTGCATAACCTTTATTCCACAAATAACCTTGCGGACCAGTTGTTGGGTTCAGGGTGAATGTATTTACAACTTGCAAATCATTGATATCTGAAGGACCACCACCGCCTGCAACCTGGTCATCAGAAGCTGCAGACATAATTGCAACTTTATCGTACAAACCACCAGCCTGAGCGCCAAATCTATCGTAGATAGAAACCAATGCTGCAAAAGCATCAGCAGGTGTTTTGTAGTAATTATCCAAAAGAACTCGCTCTTGAGGACTAATTTCTAAGTATTTTTTACACCCTGCAAATAATTGCAATCCAGCCAGGATTACAATTACATAAGTAATTTTTCTTTTCATTTTTAATTTTTTAAAAATTAGCATTTAAACCAAATACGAACGAACGAGCTTGTGGATATACTCCACGATCTATACTAAATGCGTTACCGCTATTGTTTGATCCCAATTCTGGATCGTAACCACTGTAACCTGTTATTGTAAATAAATTTTCAGATAATGCATACACTCTGAACTTTTTCAATCCGATTTTATCGGTTAGCGTTTTAGGAATGGTATAACCAATCTGGAAAGTTCTCAACCTGAAATAATCTCCCTTTTCTAAATATAATGATGAGAATTTAGTTAAGTTTTTGTTTGGATCTGCATCTGTTAATCTCGGCTGAGTAGTTGATGGGTTTGTAGGCGTCCATCTGTCTAATCTGGCTGTAGAATAATTTGCATTGGGAATATCTAATCTTCTGATACCCTGGAAAATCATATTTCCTGCTACACCACTACCAAAAGCAATTAAATCCCAGTTTTTATACGTTAAGTTTATGGTTAAGCCGTATGTAAAGTTTGGTAAACCGTTTCCAATAAAATCTCTGTCGCTCTCATTAATAAGGTTATCACCATTTAAGTTGGCAAATTTAACATCACCTGGTTTTGCTAAAGGCTGCAAAGGTTGCCCGTTTGGACCAGTGTAAGCATTAATTTCTGCTTGTGATTGAAAAATTCCTTGATTTACGTAGCCAAAAAACTCATTATACGAATGGCCGATTTGTGTACGTGTGATGTTTCCTAAAGTTTGGAAAGTTGCCTGGCTATCATCAATAAAATTAATACCCGGACTCAATTTATCAATCGTGTTTTTAATGAATGAACCATTACCACTAATGTTTAAACCAAACTGACCAACTTGTTTACGGTAAGAAAGTTCAAACTCCAAACCTTTGTTAGACATGTCTGCAATGTTTGCAGCAGGGCTACCACTACCAATATAGCCAGGAACAGGTGGGTTTTGAAGAATACCAACCGTTTTCTTTTTATAGATATCTGCCGTTAAAGAGAAATCTTTGAAGATGGTTGCATCGATACCAATATTTGTAGATCTGGTTTCTTCCCATTTCAAATCAGGGTTAGCAGATGCATTTGGACTATAACCAATATTAACCACGTTAGCGTTACCAAAAGTGTAGTTTCTACCACTACCAACGGTTGGTACATAAGCAAAATCGCCAATACCATCGTTACCGGTAACACCATAACTCGCTCTAATTTTTAAAAAGTTTACATAATCATTTTGAGGGAAGAAATCTTCTTTAGTTGGCACCCAACCAATTTGACCAGATGGGAAATAACCATATTTATTATTAGCGCCAAACCTAGATGAACCATCTCGTCTGATTAATGCTGAGAATAAATATTTTTCATTATAATCATACGTTAAACGAGAAAATAAGGAGAAGATTTTGTGGTCTGTACCTTCACTACCATCAGATGTTCTGTTAGCAGCTACAGGTTTAAACCTCATCGAAGCAGAATAAAAATCGGTTGCAGGTACATCAAAGAATGTTGTACTTACACTGCGGCTAAATCCATCACTATATGAACCCTGACCAACCAATAAGCTTAAATTATGGTTACCTAATGATTTTGTGTAAGATAAAGTGTTTTCAAGATTGTAAGTAATTACATAATTAATGTTTCTCGAAAACTGTGTTCTTGTATTTGTTGTTGATGAATTTAAATAATAGATCGGGTTAAAACCATCACTACCATAAAAAGCCAGTTTAGAGCCTAAAGTAGAACGGAAACGTAATCCTTTAATTGGCTCAGCTTCTAAAAATGCATTACCAACAATGTTGTGATCCCAGCTGTAATTTCCAATCTGGCGTTTAATACTTGCTAAAGGATTGCTTATTTCTTGCGCAACACGTGTCGAAATTCCATAAGGGAAACCATTTGCATCTCTAAAAACAGGTTGATTGCTATAAGGAGGAGCATTAAATACTGCTGGATCTGTTATAACTGCCGGTGTAAGGGGATCTAAATTGATAGCCGAACTTAACGGACCACCAAATTCGCTATTTGTATTTCCAATACCATTTGTGATAGAGTGGCTATAACCTAAGTTTTCGCCAATGGTTAACCATTTATACAATTTGTGGGTTGAGTTAATACGAATGTTTGCACGATTGTATTTTGAAACCTCTGTAGAAACGATACCATCAACTTTGAAATATCCGAAAGATAAGAAGAAAGTAGATTTCTCGCTACCACCACTAATGCTCACTTCGTGATTTTGACGAGCAGCGCTATTGTTAAAAATTAACGATTGCCAATCTGTTCCCTCACCTAGTGATGCTGCATTTGGATAAGGTAATGTTGGTGTTGTACCTGTAAAGTCATTTAGATAAGATTCGTTTCTTAATGTTGCATACTGCGTGGCGTTTAATAGTTCTAATTTTTTAGCCGCACGAGCCACACCATAGTAACCGTTGTAGGTTAAATTTAAACTTCCGGCTTTACCTTTTTTGGTAGTTACCAAAATTACACCTGATGCTGCACGAGTACCATAAATTGCAGCAGAAGCACCATCTTTTAATACTTCGATTGATTCGATATCTGACTGGTTTAAATAGCCGATACCACCGTTATCTACCACCACACCATCAATTACCCAAAGTGGATCGTTTTTACCGCCAAATGAAGTGAAACCACGTAACCTTACCGTAGATGCGGAACCTGGCTGACCAGATTGTGCGGCAATGGTTAAACCTGAAGTTCTACCTTGTAAGGCTTGTTCTAAACGCGTTGTAGTAGGTTGATTTTCAAGGTCGGCAGCTTTAACGCTTGAGATAGCACCTGTTACCAAACTTTTCTTTTGTGTACCGTAACCAACAACTACAACCTCACTTAAATCTTTAGAATCGGTTAGTAATGAAATGTTAATTTTTCCGCTTGCAGGAATTGTAATGGTTTGCGATACCATACCAATCTGGCTAATGGATAATTTTCCGCCTACTGGTGCCTGAATGGTAAATAATCCGTTAGGGTCTGTAGATGCAGCACGAGTTGTGCCATCAACTTTAACAGTAACACCGGGAAGCGGAGCGCCATCTTTCTGGTCTGTTACTTTTCCTGTAACTGTAATATCCTGAGCAAATAATGCCATCGGAAATGCCATGATACAGTAAATGAAGAATACGAATGTAAATCTTCTTCTCATAGAAAATAATTTTAAGTTAATATTTGGTTAGCTAGAGTATGGTTTGGTTCCATAACTCATTTCAAATCTATGTATGTGATTTTGTTTGATGCAATTTCGACATGCTACACAAACCCTACAAAGCGCAAATTCTAATGATTTAACCCTACTTTTGGCACTACATACACACTACAAAACAAAATTTTACCTCTGATAATCAGACACTTAAAATTTACCTATGAAAATTAAAGCAAACGATAAAATAAGCCCCAATTAGGCCATTTTTTGACGGGAAATGTCAACCAAAAACTCATAAAGATTGATTTCAGGTTTTAACTGGAGTTTCTTTCTTAACCTATATCGACCAACTTCTACTGCCTTTATGGTAATATTCATTAATTGTGCCATTTCTTTTGATGATAAATTCATGCACAGGTAAGCGCAAAATTTTAAATCGTTCTGGCTTAAATCGGGATACAGGTCTTTCAGTTTGTTAAAGAATTCGGTATTTACATGGTTAAAATGAACACTTAAATGTTCCAATTCCTGGTCTTTCTTTTCTACGTCTTTTATCAAACGAATCAAATGCCTAAAGCTTGGAGAGTTTTCGGTAATTGCATCATCATTGTTTTTAATTACCGAAGAAATAACTTCTTTTATCTTAGCCAGCACTTTACCCCGTTGTACCAAATGCATGGTCATGGTAGAGAGCTCTTTATTTTTGTAGTTTACATCAGCTTCTAATTTTTCATTTTGCAGCCTAACAATTTCCTTTTCCGATCTGTCAATTTCCAATTGATGCAGGTAACTCATCCTGTCTTGCTCCTTAATGTGCTTTTTCTTCTGCCAAATAATTAATAGCCTTATCAGCAATATAAAAATAATCAAGTAAAGAATCTTCATCCAAATGGTATTATACCATGCAGGCAATATGCTAAAAGTATAACTCACCACTTCCGATTCGTTACCAACATCGGTTCTACCCTTTACGTTAAAGGTGTATTTCCCTGCAGGTAAATTCGTGTAATCTTTTTCGCTTTTATTGTTCCATGCCGACCATTCATCATCAAAACCAACCAGCTGATAGCTAAATTTTGTATTTTTCTCATGCTCAAAAAGTGTTGAAGCAAATTCAAAATGTATAGAGTTTAAAGCATTTTTATATTCCGGTATTTTAGCTAAATCTTGATTGGCAGAGAGCGCGCCACTTTTTAAAAAATAACCACCAAACACAGTGCTGTCCTTTTGAGAAAGCAATTTAACACTACCAATTACCACCTTTGGTGTTGAAATATTATCTAAATATTTATCGTAATTAATGTGATATGCGCCTTTATTTGCGCCAATAAAAACGTTTTCATTATCAAGGGTATAAATGTTTTCGAAGCCACCAACAACTTTTCCATCTAACTCTGGCAAGTAAAATATACTAAATGCATTTGAACCCGAAGGTTTATGAAAATCGATGATGCCAACTTTCTTATTGCTTACAAACCATACATTACCTTCATTATCCTCCTTTAAATATTGAATAGCAATTTTATTTAAAGCATTGCCAAACATTTTAACCCTCGAAAATCGATTTAGCTTTTGATCGTATTCGTAAATCCCATCAATTGTTGCAATAACTACCCTATTTTTAATTCGATAAACATAGTTGTACAACTTAAAAGGCAAGCCATTTTTATCAGAAAAAAGTGTGGTTTTAATTACCTTACTCCTATCATCCGATAATTGGATTTTGTATACACCGTGATAAGGATGTGAAGCCCAGATGTTGTCATCATTATCCACAACAATAAACCGCAGCGTTTCTGAAATACCTTTAATTTCTCCACCGTTTTTAAATACACCATTGGTATAGTTTATTTTTTGCAAGCCCAAATAAGTACCAGCAAGAACGTTTTTTGCAGGAAAAACATTCTCCAAAGGCTGAAACATCCAGGTTCCTGGTAATGAATAAATAGGTGTTGCAACATTGTTGTTTATAATCGATGAACCATCTTCATGAGCCATGATAAGCTGGTTGTTGATTTCATCCAAGCCCCAAACCTGGCCTTTGGTATTTTTTACCTCTTCGAAATTTACTGGTGATAAACTTAAATCTAGACTATTGGTATTTAGCTTTGAAGTATAAAGACCATTGGAAGTAGCTACATAAATATTCTGATTAACTTTTCTAAAAGCGTAACTGGTAATTTGCTTATTTCTATCAGGAGATATACTTTTAATAGCACTATTTATGGCTACGTAGGCAATTCCATCATCAAGCGCAAGCCACATATTTTTATCATAATCCAGCAAAATCCCTCTAACGTTATTGTTCTGTAAACCCTCCCTATAATTATATTTTTGCACCAATTCGCCATGTTTATTCATGAGGTAAACTCCACCAGATGTGGTACCTACGGCGTAAAGATTTTTATTTATCTGGTTGGCGAAAAAGATTCTATCGTTAAAAAAAATATTATCGAGCTTTGTAACTAAAGGCAAAAGCTGATTATTATGTAGGAGGAAAAAACCCTTCTTTAGGGTAGATACCAATAATGTATCACCACTATAAGTACAAATAGATGTGATGGATGATTGCTTTAGAACCTCATCTGTACATACAGGCTTCCAAAGTTCTTTGTCGTAAACCAACAAGCCCGAATTTTTAGATTGAGCATAAATTTTATTATTTGCTTTCCCTAAAAACGACCAAGATTCTGAAGGCTTGTAAGCTTTGATTACATCATCCTTAAAATGTAAAACAAGATTTACAGAACGAAAAAAAACTTCATCGTTAATGATGGAAATATCCCAGATATCGGCAATCTTGCGCAAATTTTCTGGCACCAAATCCAGCAATGAATGATATTTTAAAATGCCATGATCATCAGGAAAGAAATAACCGATTTCATCTTGTGCACCAACATAAATTCTGTTTTTAGAATCAATACCTAGCGAACGGACAGAAGTAAAATTTGGCAGACGATATAAATTCCAAAAGCGCCCGTTGAAAGTTAATAACCCCTCATTGTTGCCAAAGTAAAGTATTCCGTTTTTATCTTGCTGAACATCCCAATTTTGCACACCACCATTATATTGCTCATTATTATAATTAACAACTTGCGGTATGCCAAGCAAATCTTGTGCGTATGATGAAAATGAGGCAATAAAAAAAACTAAAGCAAGCAGGAATTTTCTCATGGTTAGAAAAGGAGGATTTATACAAAAATAGCTATATAAATTTAATTCTCTAACCCTGTAAAAACGTTTTACTTTTTAATAAGGTAAGGTTTAACCGCCTTTTGCCAAATTGCATAACCTTCAGCATTCATGTGCAGCATATCCCCTACAAAAAGTTCATTGCGGGATTTACCATCCTTAAGCATTTGCGGGAAAATATCAATAAAAGAAGTATTCTGTTCGCCTGATAAAAATTGCTTAATAAGCTCGTTGGATGCTAGGGCTTTGGCTCTAAATTTATCACGACTTGGACTTGGCTTAATAGAAATATAGGCAATTGGTGTGTTCGGCAATTTAGCCCTGATGGCTTTAAACAATGCTTTGGTTCTATTCAGAACCGTATCTGCAGTTACATTATCGTTAACAATATCATTTTCGCCAACATAAAGTACAATTTGGCGAGGTTGGTAAGGAAAAACAACATCATTCAAATAAAAAGTAATATCATTTATTACTGCACCACCAATACCACGATTTAAGGCATTGTATTTTGCAAAAACCTGCGTTAAATCATCCCACTTCCTGATAGATGAACTGCCCACAAAAAGTACAGGATTAACCGGTGTTTTAAACAGCTGATCGTATTTTTTTATCGTTTGCACATCATCCCAAAAGGGTGGCTTATTTTGAGCGAATGATTTCGATATAAATAAAGAGATTAGCGCTATTAACAGAAGGGACTTTTTCATTTTGGTTAGTTTTCTTATGACTTACAAAGTTGGCAATCCCAATGAATTAATCAAACTAATATTAACCTGATTAATTAACTTCTTTTGGGGTAATTCTTATTTTACTTTTCGAGTTAGTGAGGGATATGGAACATTTAACTCAATAGTATACCGTAGGCTTTTGGAAAGTAAGCTTTTAGTTTTGAAGGTATTTTGCAATGCCACTATTTTAAAACAAGTTTCACCTATTAATTATTAACTGATAAAGTAATTATTTATGATATAATCCTGATTGTTTTAGATAAATAAGCAAATCTGTGGGCCTATCTGTTTGCAGTATTGATGGTTTTTTAGCGATTAACCAACCCCAGCTTTCCGTTTTTTGGTTTTGTTCTACTGCCCTATCATCATCATGACCACCATTTAAAGATGGCCATAAACTGTTAAGCCAAACAACTTGTTTTTTTGCTATTTCCGGTATAGTATTTAGATTTTTCAAAGTATCTGTATCGAAAATTGGCTGAATAATACTTTTCTTATTTGGCAAGTAGCTGTTTAAAATCGAAGTTACATCATCCCTTTTCATGTTAACCACAACCATAAGGTAAGCTTCATCTGGAATAGCTTCATTACTTTTTAATTTTGTATAATCAATATTATCTCCAACATTAACAATAGCTTGGTTTAATGTACCTGTTTCCTGAAGAATATTGAAAACCTCTTTTAAGTGGTCGTTACCTTTATCTACATTAATAATAATTTTACCTTTTGCTGCAAGCATCATCTCCTCCATTGTTGGAATGCCATGAGGGGTTATTCTGCCAAGTCCATTTTTTAATTTGAATTTCCTGATTTCCTGTAACGTATAATCACTAACCTTACCTTTTGCGTTTGTTGTTCTGTCTATGGTATTATCGTGCATTACCACCATCTGGCTGTCTTTAGTCATCTTCACATCAAGCTCCATAATATCAAAACCTTTTTCGATACTATTTAAAAGCGCTTTCATAGAGTTTTCAGGTGCATTTCTCCAATCACCACGATGAGCAGCAACTAAAATTTCTTTATTATTTTTATTAAAAACCGAAGCAAGTTTTTTATCAGGATTTTGTGCATTAACACCCAGAATAGCAAATGCCAAAACAAAGGTTAGGTATACTATTTTAATTAATTTTTTCATTTATTACCTACAAAAGAATGTATTTATGAAATATTTATATTTCTGAAAAATTGTAATTCCTAATTTAATTGGGAATCCTAATGCTAAAAACTATCTCTATTAGGATTCCCAAATTTATCAGAATGATGTGAATCTAATAACCAGGATTTTGATACATTTTCGCGGGATCCAACTTTACTTCATCAAACGGAATCGGATAATACCGATCTTTTGTAGTTACATTAGATAGTTTCGCAATGCCATAAGAAGCCTGTGTTTTAGCTTTTAAATAAGTTGCCAACTCTGTCGCGGTAAAGTTTCTGATTAAATCGAACCATCTCTGGTGTTCAAAAGCAAGTTCAGCACGTCTTTCATGTAAAATAGCCAGTTTCATTGTAGGGAATTTAGTAACATAAGCCGGATCAGTTTTAGCAACAACATAAAGTGGTCTCCCGGCTCTTACTCTTACCATATCCAGATATTGTGTTGCCAAAGCATCATTTCCCTGAAGGTTAGCTACCTCAGACAGCATTAAAATTACATCTGCATAACGCATCAAAATACAATCGTTACCACCATAGCCATTAACAGTTGCCGCAGCACTTGCATCACGGAATTTTGTAACGAACCAATCTTTAACGTTGGCATCATTAGCATATTTTACCGAAAAATCTTTACGTAAATCGCCGGTTTCGTACTCGTTGATTAAATCGAGTTTAACATTCCCACCGATGCCTGTAGAAACTTTTAAAGAGTTAATGGTTTCGCCACGTGCCTGGTTATTGGCCGCTATGCTTGAGCTATAATTAAGGTCGCCCTGCTTGTAAGAAATCTGAAAAATCAATTCTTTACAAGTTGTTTTTTTAGCCACATCGAAAACATCGGCATAAGGAATTTCAGATAAACTTCCGAAAGCACGCATGTTATATGCCGCCAGTAAATATGTATTTGCACTTGCTAAATTTTCAGTTTTACTAGCCGAAAGCGTCGCAGCCATGGTTAAATAAACCTTACCCAAATAGGCATTTATTGCCGCTTTAGATGTGCGCCCAATTCCTGACACAGGCTGGAAGTTTGGTAAATCACTATTTAAAGCATCTTTTAAGTCCAATACGATTTGTGCGTAAACATCAGCTTCAGGCACACGATATGTACTAGCTGTTACCTCCTCAGTAGTTGAAAGCTGTTTGGTTACCAAAGGTACCGGACCCCATTTTCTAACCAATTCAAAATACATAATGGCTCTGATGAACTTTGCTTCAGCGCTGTAAATATTTTTATTTGCAACAGTTGTAAATGTAGCCTTATCAATATTAGAAAGTATAACATTACTTCGTGTAATTGATTGGTAAAGCGCCAGCCAATGTGTCTTTAAGTACGAATTACTTGGCAACAAGGAGAAATCGTTAAACTGAAATGGCTCACCTGCATTACTCTGGTTATCGTTACGACCGGCATCATCCGATCGTTCATCAGTAAACAAGCCACTATTTTCGCCAATGGTATTGCTGCTCCTTAACGATTGGTAAGCACCATTTACGGCAAGCAATACATCGTTTTCTGTTTTAAAATAATTTTCAACCGTAACAGCATTTGGGTTGGTTTGTTGCAAAAATTCTTTTTTACATGAACTTAAAGCCAAAACGATGCTCAAAGCCGGAAATAAAATATATTTTTTCATTTTAGTAAATTCTAGAAGGTTAATTTAACGCCAAGGTTATAGGTTCTTGCCAAAGGATAATTTCCGTAATCAACACCAGGTGTTAAGTTAGAGCCGCCACTGTAATCAACCTCTGGGTTATAACCTTTATAATCGGTAATGGTAAAGGCATTATCTACACTAGCATAAACACGAACATTGCTTACTTTAAGTGTGCTTGCCAAAGATTTAGCAAAAGTGTAGCCCAAAGTAATGTTGGTACACCTGAAATAAGAACCATCCTGGATGTAAAATGATGATAAACGCGTACTATTACTTTGTGTACCTGCACGGGAGGCACGATAGTTTAAGCCACTTCCAGGATTTGCTTCATTTCTGTAACGATCGGCAACTTCTGCATACTGGTTTCCAGAACCTTCAAAGTTATACAGATAATAATCCTGTCCATCTAATACCTGGTTACCGTATGAACCGTTGAAAGATGCCCTTAAATCGATTGTTTTATAAGAGGTATTTAACGCAAAACCATACGTAAATTTAGGGTATGGCGTACCGATAACTGTTTTATCAGCATCGTTAACTATGCCATTTCCATCTGTATCCTGAAAATACAAATCACCAATTTTTGCAGGATTGGTTGCTGATGCCGAGGGTGCAACTTTACCAACATTATCTGCAGTTAAACGACCCAAAACCTTAAATCCGTAAAACATACCAACTGGTTGTCCTTCTTGAGTAATATGCGTTAAGTACGAACGCTCCGCACCGTTGGTTAAAATGGTACTCGCACCACCCATATTTAAAACTTTATTTCTGTTTAAAGAGATGTTACCACTTAAACCTAAGGTGAAGTTTTCTTTCTGTACAATTCTTCCATCAACCTGTATATCAAAACCTTTATTGCGTATTTTACTATCAGCCAGGTTAGTTAGGATGGATGAAGTACCAGATATTGCTGATATAGATTGATTAAATAATAAGTTATATGAATAACTGAGGTAGTAATTGGCAATAACCGATACCCGGTTTTTGAATAAACCAATATCAGCACCAAAATTATATTGAGAAGTGGATTCCCAACCCAGGTTTCCATCCTGAATGGCATTAGGCCAGATTGCCGTTGAAATTGTATTACCAAAAACAACACCTCCAGGCGCATTCATCTCCTGTTGTGTTCTGTAGTTAGGGATGTTATTGTTACCACTTAAACCCCAGCTTGCCCTAATTTTAACTGTAGATTGCTCACCAAGAAAGTTTTTGTAAAAATCCTCTTCCGATAAATTCCATCCAGCTGCAACAGACGGGAAATTGCCATACTTATTTAACGGGCCAAATCGTGATGAACCATCTCGCCGGAAGGAACCGCTTAAGAAATATTTTCCAGCGTAATTATAGCTGAAACGACCAAAATAGGAAAGCAAAGTATTGGTCGATTTTGCCGCATTATCTAAAGCAAAGAAACTTGCATCAGCACCTTTATCTGTAATTTCGCCAATATTATCATTCTGAAATCCCTTTGCAGAAACCCGAATTAAATCGCTTGTTGTTTTTTGAGCAGAATAACCCGCTAAAACATCAAGTTTATGTTTACCAAAAGTTTTGTTGTAGTTTAAGGTAAATTCAGCCAATTGATCAATTTGTTTTAAATTTTGAGCAATTGCATTTGCCGCAGCTAATGAAGCTGTAGAATATGGTGGGTTATTACCATTGCTTAAACTCGTAGGCAAATAATAATCATATTTCTCGCTATACGTTAGCATACCCACATTGGTTTTAAAGGTTAAGCCATCAATAATTTTATAATCGGCATTTGCATTGTAAGAACTTCTATCGCCTTTTCTAGAAATTTTTAATTGTTCTACTGTTGCAAGTGGGTTTTCAGGGTTTTGAATGCCATAAACTGATGCTAACGAAGCCATTCCGAATTGTATCGGGTTGCCATTGGCATCTCTGGCAGGTAAATATGGCAAGTATATTAAAGCCGACATCATCGGGCTTAAATTATAACGACCTTCCTGAACTTCACGGTTGCTGTTTTGTGTGTACGATATGTTTGCACCAACATGCAAGCGTTCACTCACATTTCCATCTATATTTGCCCTGAAATTGATTACCTTCTGATTGGTACTGGTAACAATACCATCATTATCTTGGTAACCGCCACTCATAAAATACCTAACGTCTTTATTTCCACCTGAGAAAGAAAGGTTATGACGCTGAAAAGCTGCATTTCTATACAACTCATCCTGCCAATCTGTATTATACTTTGCAGGAATAGCTTGTTGAGTAGAGAAATTATATAAATCAGTCGGGATACTTACGCTACTTCCATTACCAACATTGGCAATACGAGTGGTATTGTTATCTCCGAACATCGTATCGTTCCAGGTTTTACCTGAATTTACCCATAAATCTTTATATGCATTATTACGCCCATCGATAAGCAGCTGAATAAACTGATCGGCATCCAATAAATTGATTTTTTTTGCCAATTGAGATACGCCACCCTGAACATCATATTCAAAACGGCCTTTACCATCCTGACCTCTTTTTGTGGTAATTAAAACTACACCACCAGATGCCCTTGAACCATAAATAGCAGCCGAGGCAGCATCTTTTAAAATATCTATGCTTTCGATATCTTCGGGGTTTATAGAAACATTATTTCCTGCCGGATAACCATCAATTACATATAGTGGATCGGAACTTGCATTAATTGAACCAATTCCACGTACCCTAATTTTTGTACCTGCATACGGCGCACCACTAGTTTGAGAAACCTGTACACCCGCAACCTTTCCAACCAAAGCCTGGCCAACTGTTGGCGAGGTTAAGTTAAGTTCGGCCGCTTTAACGCTACTAATTGCTCCTGTTACATCAGATTTCCTGATTTTCTGATAACCAATAGCTACCACCTCATCGAGCATATTGGTACTTTCCTTTAAAGATATATTTAAAGTTTGCGTTGCAGATACTGAAACTTCCTGTGCATCGTAGCCAACAAAAGTAAAAACTAAGGTTGCAGCTTCATCTAGTGAAATTGAATATTTTCCGTTGCTATCTGTAACAGTAGTTTTTTTAGTTTTTTTATCATAAATGCTTACACCTGGAATCGGTAGCTGCTTATTATCTGTTACCACACCGCTTATGGTAAAAACTACTTTACTTTTGAGAACAGATATATCGCTTGCATATTTATTTAAAGCCATAATTGGCGAATTACAAATTGCAAGTAATCCTAAAGGCAAAAGCAATTTTCTGCACGTATTTTTAATACCTGCACTGAAAAAAAATGATGTCATCTTTTTGTTTTAGTAATGATTTTGAATAATTTATGGATTAATGTTTTTAAAGGCATGTAGAGATCAGATTCACATAGGCAAATTATTTTAATTAAAAACAAGCTCGTTTTTTGATCGCTTTAATTAAGGCAAAAGTATAAGTGTACTTTTAACACTATGTATAACTAATGTTAACTCTGCAATAACGTTTTAGTGCAAAAATTTTAAAACACGGTTTAGCCGCCATTCTTAACAAAAATTATCCTCATAAAATTAATACACCATTAATATGCTCTTAATGGAACATGGCAGCTTGCAAAAATTTATTTCATGAGGATATCATTTACACTTCTGCTCCTTTGGTTATTTTTATTTCAGGTAAATGCACAACCAAAGAATGTTAGTCAGTCTTACCAGTTAGTTATTGGTAAAAACCAATCTTACCCATACATTCAGTATAAAAGTTATTACCTACTAAACCTTATGCACGAAATCCCGGATTTGAGGAAAGCCATAACGGAAGATGAGGTATTACAAAAGCTGTTAAAGGATAAAACAAACAATGCCGCAAATGCTATAAAAACCTGTGGACAAGACATTTCCTGTTATGCCAACACAATAAAGTTTAGTGAAGCAGAAATTTCATTAGTAAATGAAAGACTAAACGCTTTATATAAGATAAACAACGTTTTTGGAAAAACCTTGAAGACACACTTATTACCATCGGGCTGTTATGGCTTATTTTCTGATTTACCTGAAAAAGAAGTTTTGTTGAAGGCCTGGGAACAAGATGCAAAAGCAATCAACTATGCAATTGGTGTCTATGTTGAAGGTAAAAAACCAAATTATCCTAAAATAGATTCTATCGCTTTCAGTCAAAACGATAAACAATACCCTGAACTTGTTGCTTCAAATATAATGCTTAGTGTAACTGGTGATAAAAAACTCTTTTTTGAGCCATCGATGAATTTTGCTTTAGGTGCACTAGAATTAAATGGCAGATTAGAAGCTGCTGATTACGAACCAATGGCTACAGGTATTAACCAATCGGTAGTTGGGCAAATCAAAAAAACAAATTTCAATAATTACAAATACAGCGTAATTCTGGTTCCTGGTGCAGGACCAGAAGATAAGGAAACTGAATTAAGTGCAGGTGGCATCATACGCTGCAGAATTGCGGCTATTCAATACCTCAAGGGTATGGCACCTTTTATTGTCGTATCTGGCGGAAGGGTTCATCCTTATAAAACAAAATATAGCGAGGCATATGAAATGAAAAAATTCATGGTAAATACTTTAAATATTCCTGAAAATGCGGTAATCATTGAGACTCATGCAAGGCACACTACAACTAATTTACGCAATTGTATCCGTTTGATGTTTCGCTATGGTATGCCAATGGATAAGCCCGGATTGGTAAGCACAACTAAATCAACAATTCCTTACATAGAAGGTTTACTAGCAGAAGGCTGTAAAAAGGAACTTGGATATTACCCTTACAAAATCGGACAAAAACTAAGTGAGACTGAGGTCGAATTTTATCCCAATACCATGTCACTACAAATTGATTTTGACGAACCTTTAGATCCTTAACATGAAACTTTTAAGCGCTGCAATATTAACAGGCCTGGTGTTGACTACATTCAGTTACCAACCAATTTCAGGAAACATCACTAAATCTTTCACACTTGATTCTTTAGGTGCCTGTCAAGGCATTACTTATCAAAATGGAAAGTATTTTCTATATGGCGACCGCGAGGTTGGTGTAATGAGAGAGTATAGTTTTAAAAACGACTCGCTAATTTATCAGCAAAATGAATATCGTTTTACCATTAAAGGCGAAAATGTGATTAAACATCCAACAGGAATTGCTTATAGAAAAGGAATGCCCACTTTCGTAGGAAACTCTGTACGTCAAAATGCAGAAGGAACGTTGTGGAAAGCTATGATATATTCAATTAATTGGACAGGATTTCTAAAAAGAAAAACTTTAGATGGCAATCTATTAAAAACTATAGAAGATGATGCCTGTATTCAGGGCACTCGACCAGCATACGTAAAATATAATGGAAAATGGTTTATGGCAACTGCAGATTATGGCATTAGCGCAAACGAAGTTAGATTATATGATGCCGCTAAGCTTGTCAAAGCAGATAAAACAAGCGAAAGCGGTTTACTTTATAAAAAATTTACTTGTTCACCATGGGTCCAAAACTTGCATTTTATAGAAAGCAAGGGCATATTAGTTCTCATCCAAAATCAAGTTGAAGGCCGTAAATGGCGATTAACTTTTCTTGATTTAAGTAAATCCTTAGCAAACGGCCGTGAAGAAGTTATAAAAGTTATCGAAACAGATAAAACAGATGAACTTGAAGGATTTACCCTAACGGATAATGAAAGCAAGGGAATTGCAGTAAGTTCTTCAAGAAAAAACAATGTAAGCTTAATGAATATTTTGTGACCCCTCAGGGGTTCGAACCCTGGACCCACAGATTAAGAGTCTGTTGCTCTACCAACTGAGCTAAGGAGTCATTGTTTATTAATCAAATATAAAATAAAAAGGGTAATATAAATAAATATGCCTCCCTAATAATCTACCTATAAGAAAATTACTTTTCTGATAGAACTGCACTAATGCCATCTGCCAGTTTTTTCATTTTTATGTAGCCAGTAATCGAAGTATTTTTCTTGTCAAAATTGATTTTTAAAAATCCTTTCGTTGCTTTCAAACTAATTTTTTCACCATTAAATAAATTGATAGAAGTATTAATATTTTGATCCAATTTAAATTCCGTATTTAATTGGTGAGCAATGTACACTTCCAATTTGTCAGTTTTACTTTCTGGATAATTGGCAGCATAGGTAAATTCTGTTTCAGAATCTTTTATATTGATACTTAAATTTGTATAGTTGTTTTTACAGCCAAAGCTTAAGGTAATAACTGAAAGCAAAATGGCGCAGATAATACTTTTCATTTCTTTATAATTAAGTTCTTAGATAGTCTTTTGTTCGTTGGTGATTAATCATTGTTTATCCCCGTAGCTGATTTAATATTGAAATTTTATTGCTAATTTAATCTATCCCCCAGCCCTACCTTTAATATCATCAGTTGCAGTATTACGTGATCGAGCCGATTTCACATTCTGATTACCGAAACTGTAACTCACACTTAAATTTGCCTTTCTACTTGTGTAGCGATTAGTTACACGTAAATTAACATTCTGATAATCCAATGCTCCTTTCCAATAATTGGTTAAAAAAATATCATCCATACTTAACCTCAACTTCAATTTCTTATTCAACATACTTTTTTGAATACCGGCATTTAGCGCATTTTGTGGAATTGTAGTTTGTTCAACACCATAAACCTTTGGCGATTCGTACCAAAAACTTAATTCAATCGTGAAGTTTTTTGGTAAAATGAAAGATTGCGAAGTATTGAAGTTATATGCCAGTTTACTTGCGCTATATGCAGCACCTTCGAGGTTACCATCGCTAAATTTGTTGTAATATAAACTAGCATTATTCTGCATGCTCCACCATTTTACAATTTTTATCGGGAAGTATAAGTTTGCTGAATAGTTTTGTGCTCTTCCTAAATTCTGCCTGATTACACTCACAATCCGTGTTACTTCATCTTGCTGACTAATTTGCGTTATCAAATCCTTAGTATTAGAATAGTTAACAGAAAATGATATCTCTTTATAGCTGTAACCAATTTCATAATTATCTGTAAACTGGGGCTTTAAATATGGATTTCCCTGATCAACAGCATACGGATCCATATAGAAAGCAAAAGGATTCAACTGCTGGTAGTTTGGCCTATCAACCCTGCGACTATAAGAATATTTAATATTATTATTTTCATTGAGTTTTTGATTTACAAATGCGGTAGGAAATATCGAAAGGTAATTTCTATCAACTTCTTTATTGCTTGTAACAGAATTGCCGTTTGAGTGTGTGTTTTCTGCCCGTAAACCCAACTGAATTTGCCAAACTTTCCACTCTTTGCCGAAGTTTACATAAGCAGCATTAATGTTTTCCTTGTATATAAAGTTATTCGATTTGCCCAAATCATTCTGCCAAACACCTGATAAAAATTGCGTGGAAAGAAAATCGTTATGGGTAATCACATAACTACTTTTTAAACCAACCTCAAACTTTATCGTTTTATTAATTGGCAAAGTTAAATCGGTTTTTGCAGCAAAAATATCGATGTTGGCATCCGTATTATTTCTAAGCAAAGTAGCATTGGTTTGTTGTCCGCCTTGATTTAAATACCTAGCATTAAATTCTTCATCCTTTTTATTATTAAAGTTTGAATAATCGGCATCGAAAGTGATGTTTTTACCTGTTTTATCAAAATCGTGCTTAACATTAATATTCGCTGTTAAATTATTAGCCGGCGAATTTGAATAAGCATTTTGCAAAACAGAGTTGTTAGTGGCCATGTTCGATTGAACCTCGCGGATAAACGTATTGCTAAAATTATTAAGTTTAGTATTCACGGTATTTGCATCAACCATTACGCCAAAAACTGTTTTTTCTGTTGCATAATAATCTGCGCCAAATTTTCCCTGAAAACCAACTCCATTGTTTTTCCTATCAAAATCTTGAGTAAAAGCACTCGCTAAACCATTTGAAAAAGTAGTGCGGGTTAAAAAGGTATTGTTAAAACTTGCTTTTCTGGCTAATGCGCCATTTCCAAAAATATTCAATTTACCTTCTCGGTGATTTAAATTTAAGTTTACACCAGCACGAGCTAAATCCTTGGGCGAATCGGGCATAATTCCTTGTCCACCATTAAGCGTTATCGTTCCATTTGTTCCGAAAGCCTTATTTCTTTTCAATTTAATATTAATTATTCCGGCATTTCCCGAAGCGTCGTATTTTGATGATGGATTGGTAATCAACTCGATTGTGGCAATCTGGTCGCTACTCATATTGCTTAATAAAGTAGTTACATCTGCACCCGAAAGAAAATTTGTTTTTCCATCAATCATAATGGTTACGCCCGATTTGTTGTTCAACTTAATCTGCTCGCTCTGGCGATCTACCTGTACACCAGGTGCTTTTTCTAAAACTTCAAGTGCGGTGCTTCCAGTTGAAACAATGCTGTTCTCTACATTTAGTACAGTTTTATCCATCTGATGTTCAATATATGGCTTCCTGCCTTGAACACTAACATCTTTAAGTTGTTTAGCATCACCATCAATAATAATGTTTAACATTTTCAAATCTGCAGTTAGCGCAAATATTTCAGTTTTCTTTACTTTATAACCCATCATTGAGATTAACAACTGGTAATTACCATCCTTCAGTTTATCTAAAATAAATTCTCCGTCTACATTGGTAGAACCGCTTTTAACTACCATAGTATCGGGAGAATTTAAAATTCTTACTATTGCAAAAGGTACACTCTGGCCTTTTTCATCAACAACTTTACCCGAAAGTTTATTATATTTTTGGGCAAAGCAAGCCCCACATGCCATAAAGCATGCAATTAGCGTAAGTAATGTTTTCATGGTTTTTTTCTTTAAGTCATTCCAACTTGGCGTTAACCCTACTTAGCAGAATTAAGAAATCTTTTAACCTTTGTTAGCTTTAAAAGATTTCTTCACCTGGGTCGAAATGATGACTTGTTAGTCGTTGTTATTTTCTTCAGTATTGATACCTAATTCGTCCTTAACTTCTTTAATTCTGTTCGATACGGAATCCTGATAAACGGAGTCTACATTTTTCTTTTTCTGCAGTGTTTTTAAATCATATAGTTCTTCTTCAAGTTTTTGCTTTTTTACAGCCTCCTCTTTTAACTGGGCAATACATTTCAAACCATCGTCAGTCATTATCCAGGTACTATAATCATTCGAGTCGTTTTCTTTATCCTCACAGTCCCACGTTCCGTAATTGTTAACATAACGGTAAGAATCTTGTTTAATAATCAACTTTGTGCCCACTGGTATTTCCAGGTTTATCCATACTTCCTGGTTTCTCCATATTGTACCTTTCCTTAGCTGAAAACGAGGATTAAAAATTAGCGAAGCATCTTTTGAAATATAAGTATAACTGATGTTTTGAGCATTTTGCAAGGCGCTTTGAAAGGTTTTTCCTTGCGATTCGAATTTCTGCGTTAAACGCGTTACGCCTGTTTCACTTTTATTAATGTTTATTCGGATGTTATTTGGCGAAACGAAAGGTCCGTCTTCAAAATCATCAACTACAATCTGATTTTTTTGGTTGGCATCAATGTGGTAAGCGATACTATCTTCCTTGCTGAAATATTTACTTTTATCAATATCAATGATGTATGTTGGTAAGGTTTTCAACTCGTTAGTTTGGGTAAGCTCGGCATGTTGCTTAAATTCTGATGAAATTTTCGCCGCCTGATAACCCACAGTTGCAACACCAGCGAGCCAGATAATTAATAGAGCGAAAGAAAGTGTTTTATTTATGGCTTGTTTACTAAAAGCCACACGGATTGAGAATAATACAAGTGCTAAAATCGGGATAAAGCAAACGATAAATGCACTTAGAATAATTAAACCCCTGTTGCCCTCGTTAATTATGGAGAATGGAAAATATTCGTAAATGCTGGCATCCCAAAAACCTTGAAAAGCAGCTGTACCAATAATTAATGTAAGTAAAAACAGTACGCCAAAGATTACGATAAAAATTGCAATTATTTTAAAAATCACTTTCCCCGTTCCTGATATAAAACGACCCAACCATTCGAAAAATTCACCAATAAAATTACCAAATTGAGAAAAAACAGGTTGTGCATGTTTATTGGCTTCAGATAAACGCTCTCTTACCATTTGTAACTCTTCATCCAGATTTCTTTGGAAACCCTGAAGATTTGCAGGTTCGCCTTTCATCTCCATTTTTTCGATTCTTGATTTTGCTTTAGGCATAATTATCCATAGTAGCGCATAAACTAAAATACCTGTTCCTCCAAGAAAAACCATTAAAACCATAGCAAGGCGAATCCACTTTACTTCAAAATCAAGATAATGTGCTACACCTGCACAAACACCAGCGATTACCCTTTCATCCATATCGCGGTATAGTTTTTTATCAGCAGGTTGAGCTTGATAAGTTGTGTTAATTATAGGTTCTTCTTCGGTATCAGCTTCAGCGTTATCAAAATCCTGAACACGACCCATTTGGCCAATAACTGAATTTACATTAGCGGTATCAACAACCTGTTTTTTCTGCTCTTCCAATTGCTCTGTAAGTAATTCTGCAATACGGTTTTCGATATCGGTAACAATTTCCAAATCGTCAGCATGATTGGCAAAATATTGTTTTACTTCATTTAAGTAAGCCTTTAAAAGCTCGTAGGCACTCTCCTCGATGTGGATTATGGTGTTGCCTATATTGATGATGATGGTCTTTTCCATTTCTTTGCGGTTATAAATTTTTACGAATTGGCTCCTTTTTGTGAAATACCTACAGCATAAGCCAGCTCCTGCCAGGTTTGATCTAATTGAGATAAAATGCCTTTACCATCTTCTGTTATGGTATAATATTTACGGGGCGGGCCTGAGGTAGATTCTACCCAGTTGTAGCTTAATAAACCATTGTTTTTAAGCCTGGTTAATAATGGATATAATGTACCCTCAACAACCAAAAGTTTTGCCGACCTCAATTCAGCAATAATATCTGAGGCGTAAATTTCTCCTCTTGCGATAATTGATAAAACACAATATTCCAGAATTCCCTTCCGCATTTGTGTTTGCGTATTTTCTGCTATCATAAAACAAAGATATGTGTTTTATACAATACTATGTATTACATAGTACTAAAATAAAATAAGTTAATTATTTAAATCTCTGTTAATCAGATATTTAATTTTAAATTAAATTTTTTAGGAGATTAAATTATACCTTAAAACTCTATATTTTTTGAAAAAAAAGCTCAGTAATCCTTCGGTTTCTGGAGTCCCGCTATCGCCAATAGTAACGATTTGAAAAAAGAAAATCGGGCGCTATTTGCCTTTATCGAGTTTAGGCTAGTTAAAATTTTGCAAAGAATTCACGATATTGCATTGATAAAAGTATTAAGATTTCCGTCTGTACGGAAATGACGACACCAGGAAAAAGCACCTAATTCTCGCACAAGTTTCTGCATAAATCACCTTAAATCTATGGGAGAAAAAATTGATTTCAATAGGCAAAAAAACTAAAGCATTAAGGTTTCCGTTTAAACGGAAACGACCGTATTCTTTAAAAGGAAGTCTGTGGGGACAAAAAACTATATTAACACCATAGATTTAATATATTTTGATAATTTTGGACTGTCATAACTTTTTTTCATGAAAAAATCTATTGCCAGCATTGTTGCTGAAGCAAATCAAAGCGGCGAGGGAACGCTCAAAAGAACCTTGGGCCCGGTTAATTTAATTTTAATTGGCGTTGGCTTAACTTTAGGTGCTGGTTTATTCTCAATAACAGGCTTGGCTGCGGCAAACCATTCAGGACCAGCGGTAACTTTATCTTTTGTTATTGCAGCTTTAGGCTGTGGATTTGCAGCTTTGTGCTATGCAGAATTTGCATCGATGATTCCAGTTGCCGGCAGCGCATACACTTACTCGTATGCAACCATGGGCGAACTTTTCGCATGGATTATCGGCTGGGATTTAGTGCTAGAATATTCAGTAGGCTGTGCAACCGTTGCCATTAGTTGGTCGCAATATTTAACCCGATTTTTAAGCAGTTTAGGCATTTATTTGCCACCGCAACTCACACTATCTCCATTCGAAACCGCTAAAATTGCAGATGGAACAACGGTAAATGGAATTGTAAATATACCCGCAGCTTTGGTTGTGGTTTTAATGACAGCAATTTTAATTCGTGGCACTAAAGGCTCTGCAATTGTAAATGGTATTATTGTATTCTTAAAAGTTGGCGTTGTTTTAGTTTTTATCGCCCTTGGCTGGCAATACATCGACCCTGCGAATTATCATCCTTATATCCCTGAAAACACAGGTACTTTTGGCCACTTTGGCTGGAGTGGTGTTTTACGTGGCGCAGGTTTAGTTTTCTTTGTTTTTATTGGCTTTGATGCTGTGGCTGCATCCGCACAGGAAACTAAAAATCCTTCAAGAGATTTACCAATTGGAATAATAGGTTCACTATTGGTTTGCACCGTTTTGTTCGGCTTATTTGGGCATGTAATGACAGGTTTAGCCAACTATAAAGAATTTGCGAATAGTGGTGCGCCTGTAGCAATTGCGATAGAAAAAACACCTTATGCCTGGTTAAGTCAGGCAATAATTTTAGCCATTTTAATTGGTTACACATCAGTGATTTTAATTGATTTAATGGCACAATCCAGAATGTTCTATTCGATTAGTAAAGATGGGTTGCTACCTAAAATCTTTTCTGATGTGCACCAAAAATTTAAAACCCCTTGGAAATCAAACATGATGCTTTGTGGTTTCATCGGTCTTTTTGCTGCATTTGTACCCATGAATGTTGTTGGTGAGATGACTAGTATTGGAACTTTATTGGCATTCTTAATGGTTTGTGCAGGTATTTTAATCCTTAGGAAAACAGATCCTGACGCTAAGCGCCCATTCCGAGTTCCCTTTGTTCCACTTATTCCCATTCTGGGTATTCTAGTTTGTTTAATTATGATGGCATTTTTACCCTGGGAAACCTGGTTAAGGCTTGGTGTTTGGTTGGTTATTGGTTTGGCTATTTACTTTTGGTACGGCAAAAAGCACAGCAAACTAAATGAAGTTAATCAAAATCAAAAAACGGAATTGTAGTGTAGAAAATTGTGGAAATAATTCTAATAAATGCATAAAAATAATACCAATTTTCTCATAACTGTGCTTGCAATAAACCATAAGAAAATGATTATAATGTAATAAAAATCAATTAATTAACAGAAAAACAGAAGTTATCAACAATTAGGCAGGTTTATTATTTCTTGGCTTGAGATTTGTTTTGTGGTAAATACCTTGAAAAACATTATCCCATGATTATTAAATTAGACACCTCAATTTTTAAGCTTGTTAGGCCCAAATCTCAGACCGAAGAAAAAGTTGTAACACCATTAACTAAATTACAGTGGATCAATGCAGATAGAATTGTGATGGCCGCCATGTTTATTGCAACAATTGTAGGGGCAATTCTATTTAATTAATATTTATTTACGGTTCGCTCCTATTATTTTTTTTTAAAATGGAAGCCCTGATAAACCTGTTATAATAAAATCGCTCTTCAAAAATTTTATATTCTTTAGCTAAAAAATAAGGCATTATATCAACTAATTTTGATGCCTCAACAATATTTAGCAAATTAAAAAAGGCATACATCGATTTCAACATTAGCCATTTCCACAATTTTCCTTTCTTATCACTCAAACTAAAATCGACTAAAAACCATAATCCGTTCTCCTTCAATAATGAATGTAATTTTCTAAAAACAGTTTTCACTCTGGCAGAATTGAAGTTATCAAATAAAAAAGGGGTAATAATAATATCAAATTTCAAATTAGAATTAAAATCTTCTATAGCGATATTTACAAAAGTTACGGAGTTGTCTTGCAAATTACGAGCTTTAGAAAGTTTAATCATTTTTTCAGAAATCTCAACATAAACCATCTTTAACCCTGAAGGTTGCACCTTTGCTATTTCTTCTAAAATCCAGCCCGTACCACCACCAACTATAAGTATTACACTATTTTCAGGAATATATTTTAACTGATTAATTTGGGCATTAACCTGTGCTTTTCCGTATATCAAGCGGCTAAGCGTATCATATTGATTGGCTATTTTATCGTAATTATTGGCCAAAATTTGTATAATTTATGGATTTTAAGATTGTGCTTAATATCAAATTTAAACATTATGCCTTTGTATTTCTACTTCATTTTATAAACTGCATACCTATAATTCCGCAGATGGCTTTAAATAAAATCAGTCCATCAATTACAATTAAATAGTATAGTATATTTTTTCTTTTATGCATAGAATAAGCCAGGTAAATGGTTACGATGAATGGCATTATATTACATAGAACCTGTGGCCAGATAAAATCTTTATAATTTGCAAATATTCCAAGCGATATCAATCCTATTATTAGTAATGGAATCAAAATATTAAAAATTGTTCGTCTCAAGCCATAACGTACTACAAAAGTTCTTAAATCTTTATTGGCATCTGTAGGGTAATCTTTAATATCGAAAATAATAGCGTTAACAGTACAAAACATCCAGTTTTTAATGAAAAGCCAGGTCCATAAAACAGAATCGTGATATTCTATTCCCGTTTCGATTTTAAGCATAATTAATGGCAAAACATTTACACAGCAGGCCCACACAAAACCAATAACAAAAGCTTTTAGCCAGCCTGTATTCCGAAGGTTAAAGTTTATAAAGGATTTGGGTAGTAACCCATAATACAATCCTCCAGCTATAATAATGATAACAATTGCAACCCAGTAGCTTAAAGGAAGATTTAGAATATTATGGAAATTTTGATAGAGCAAATTTGCTGCAAGGAACATACATAAAATAAACAATAAGCCTTGACTCCAATTGATAAACTTTTTATGTTTAAAATACCATTTATTACGCGGGTTTATAGCCGATGGATTGGTAGAAACTTTATTATAAGCGTAGGTATAATAAATAATTGGGGCTAAAAAAAGTAACAGATAATAATTAATAGAGTTAAAAGGTAAGCGTAATTGCAAAGTGGCTTCTAATGTTAAAGCGAATGCCAAAATCCCTACAAAATAATTTCCAAAAAATATGAAGCGGATGATTTTACCCATTTATTGAAAGCGAATTCACTCAAATTAATTACTGGCAATTTCGGATATAAAATTGAATAAAAAAGGAATTTATCAAAAAAAGCCTCTCAGTTTCCTGAAAGACTTTAGTAGGAAATGATGGGTTCGAATTCCCAATTCTCCTGACTGAAATATAGGGACGCTATTGAAGAGCCGCGGTAATTAATTTTTCAATAAGTATTATGCTTATCAAAGTTTGCCCAATTAAACCTGAGTGATTTGTATTATGAGTTTCTAAACGTTCTTCCAATTTAGAAGTTGAACCCACATAATACCCATTACGAATTTTTGAGAACAAAATATAAGCATAGAACATACTTGAAAATACGCAAATTTCGTTGTAGAAAAAGATTTTTCACTCCTGAAAAACCTTAGCCGGAAGTCTAACTTTTTTACGATCCTCCAGACGAAATGTCGAGAGGCAATGAACCAGCTGAACTAATTCCTTAAAACAAAAAAAGCCTCTTAGTTTTAACTAAAAGGCTTAGTGGTGGGAAATGAGGGGTTCGAACCCCCGACCCCCTCGGTGTAAACGAGGTGCTCTGAACCAGCTGAGCTAATTTCCCTTATTTAAAGGATTATAATGTTTTATTAAAAAAGCCTCTTAGTTTTAACTAAAAGGCTTAGTGGTGGGAAATGAGGGGTTCGAACCCCCGACCCCCTCGGTGTAAACGAGGTGCTCTGAACCAGCTGAGCTAATTTCCCTTTCCTTTTGGGAATGCAAATATAGCGGTATAATCTTGTTTCGCAAATCTTTTTTATTTTTTTTCAGCTAAGTAATGTTTCCAAAATTTTGTGCGATTGTACTTCACCAAATGAAGCAGTATGTAAGGTATAGAAAACCAATATCTTATCTAACAAAAATCTTCTTTGGGCATTGCTCATTTTTATTTCAGAAATTTTATCCAATGGTAAATTAAATAAAGCAATGAAGCTCAAGGCATCTTCTAACTGGAGATAATTTGAATGAATCGGTGGTTTTGAAACAAACTCGCCTTCTTGCAAATCGAAATAAACTTGATCCTTTCTTCTTTTATCATTAGGGGAAAAACCTAAAAAACGAGTTAACTTTAATAAAAATGATAAGTGAAAATTTGGGTTGAGTTCTTCAATTTCATCAAACCAGGCTATAGAATTATAAATGTAATTAAACAAACTATCATCTGCAGATTGCTGTCGGATACTTTTATACAACACTTCATTTAAAAAAATAACGACACTAGTTTTAATCATATCATAAGGAATACTTTTAAAAACTGGCGTTTGCCGAACTTCAGAAACCCGCTGAATATTAGTATTTACTTTATGATAAACCACCATATCCAGTAGATGAAGCGATTGGAGTACATTCATTTTAATCTTCGCTTTAGGCTTTTTTACACCATTAATCAGGTAAGATTGCATGCCAAATTTATCGGTAAGCACCTGTACAATTACACTGCTTTCGCTGTAATTGGTGGTTTTTAAAACAATACCTCTAACTTTATGCAACATGCGATTAAAACATTTTTCTCAAAAGTATGTTATTTGTGCAAATTTAATTGAGCAAAAAGCAGTCGTGTTTTACAAATAACATTAGTTTTGCCATTAATATTATCATTAAAACTAAGCTACAAATGTGGGTTAAGCTATCTAGATTTATTCTTCAGAACCGTATCGCAATCATCGTATTTTTCTTAATGGGAACAGTCTTTATGGCTTATAAGGCCAAAGATGTAAAACTTTCATACACAGGAAGCAAAATTTTACCTGTTACCGATAGCGCTTTTGTAAAATATAACAACTTCAAAAAAACTTTTGGTGAAGATGGAAGTGTTATGGTTATTGGTATTCAGTCCCCAGAAATTTTTAAGAAAGAAATTTACAACCAATGGGTTCAATTAAGTAATGATATCCAAAAGTTAAAAGGTATAAAAGCAGTTTTGTCATCAGGAAGAATTTTTCAACTGGAAAAAGATACCATTGGGCAAAAATTTGTGCTAAAGGCGATTCCAAATGGCTTAGTTAAAAGTGATGCTGAAATGGATTCGATTAAAAATACTTTATTTAATACGCCATTTTTCGAGGGATTAGTTTACAATAAACAAAACGCCACCTTAATGGCGATTACTTTCGATACCAAAATTTTAAATACAGCAGAGCGAAATCCAATTTTAAAGAAAATTGAAGAGAAGGCAAAAGCCTTTGAAGCAAAAACTAGAATTCAGGTTCATATTTCTGGCTTGCCTTACATCCGTACTGCGGTTGGTAAGTTGGTAAGCAATGAGTTTGTGCTGTTCTTAGGTCTATCAATCTTAGTGTCAGCAATAATTTTATTAATTTTCTTTAAAAAATTCTACGCCGTCTTCTTCCCTATTTTAGTGGTTATAATGGGTGTAATCTGGAGCATCGGAACTTTAGTATTATTTGGATTTGAATTGACTATTTTAACTGGATTAATTCCGCCATTAATTGTTATTATAGGTATTCCGAATAGTATTTTGTTATTGAACAAATACCAAAATGAACTAAGAAAAGATGGCGACAAACAAAGAGCATTAAGTGTTACCATCGAAAGAATTGCGGTTACCACTCTTATCGCAAACATCACCGCAGCAATTGGTTTCGGCGTTTTGTACTTTACAGGAAGTGAGTTATTAATGCAATTCGGTAGCGTGGCATCTATAAATGTGATGATAACCTGGTTGATGTGCTTGTGTTTAATTCCGATTATTTTCAGTTATCTACCTGCACCAAAACTGAAAGCACAAACCCATGTTGAAGAAGGATTTTTACACAAATTATTGGTTAAAACAGATATTCTTGTTCAAAATAAAAGTTCTGTAATTTACATTGGCACAATTCTAATTTCCATCATTGCTTTTATCGGTGTGATGAAAATTAATGTGAATGGTTATGTTGTTGATGATTTGCCAAAAAGCTCTACAATTTTAACGGATTTAAAATTCTTCGAGAAAAATTTTGAAGGAATTTTACCGCTGGAAGTTAGTGTTGATACCAAGAAAAAGAATGGTGTTTTCAACCTAACGAATTTGAAAAGAATGGAAAAGATGGAGAAAATGATTTCCTCGTATCCTGAATTTTCACGTTCTATCTCAGTAAATATGGGCTTGAAGTATGCAACTCAGGCATTTTACAACAATGATTCTACATTTTTCCGCTTGCCAGATAATATGGAGAAAAACTTCATTCTAGCTTATATAGCAAGCGGCGGAAAAGGAAATGCGAGTTTGCTAACCAATTTTGTAAGTAAAGATAACCAAAGCACGAGAATTAGTTTCCAAATGGCTGATGTTGGTTCGAAACGTTTGGATGCAATAATGAAAGCACTTAAGCCTCGTATAGACAGTATTTTACCACCAGATAAATTTGATGTTGAGTTAACTGGCTCAAGTGTAATTTTTTCGAAAGGAACGGATTATATGTTGAGGCATTTGTTCGAAAGTATTGGTTTGGCGATTGTATTGATTTCGCTTTTACGACTGGCTCAGTTTAAAAGCCTGGGCATCATGTTTATTTCCCTATTACCGAACATAGTTCCATTGATTATTACTGCTGGACTTATGGGTTACTTTGAAATATCATTAAAACCATCAACAATTTTAATTTTCACAATTGCCTTTGGTTTGGCATCAGACCAAACGATATATTTCTTAACGAGATATCAACAGGAACTGAATTTAACAAACTTCTCTGTCCCAAGAGTGGTTACCGATACCATTACAGAAACAGGTGTAAGTATGACACATATTGCTTTAATACTATTCTTTGGTTTTGGAATTTTTACGGCATCAACTTTCGGTGGAACCGTTATTTTAGGCTTATTACTTTCAATTACACTTTTCGTTGCATTGGTTTTCAACCTTACGTTATTACCTGCTTTAGTTTTATGGCTGGATAAAAAGAAAGTTAGAAAAATAGTTTCTGATGAAGAATCTGCAAAAAATGTTGGTGGATTTGACCATTAGATATTATATTCAAACCTATAAGGTTTTCAAAATCTTATAGGTTTGAAAAATTACTCCACTGTAGGCTTTTTCTCTTCCTCATCTACTGGAATTTCGACGGTTGGATCCGTAATAATTTCAGCATTTCCATCACCATCTTTCTTCGCAAAAAGAATCGGGTATAGCATCCAGAATGCACCAACCATTACCAAAACACCTGCTAAAATTTGTAAATAACGAGCGCCATCAACCTCATTGGTATCTAAAATTCTATATGCGATATAAGAAAGTACACCTAAAACAAGAACTAAAACGGCTTTTTGTAATTTAAGTAGCTTAATCATGGGGTTTTCTTTTTTAAGGTAATAATATGAAATAAAACAAAGATTAATCCTATAAGTTCTAAAAGACCAAAAGAATAAAAACCATAAAGCACAAAATCTCGGTTTACTGGATTAATAACAGCAACCGTGGGCAGCGTAATTACAGCAACAATCATTAACGAAATACCGATATTAAATAATTTCACGCTAAAAGTATTTACATCAAAACTACCAAAATCCACTCAAATTTTTTAACTTTGCATCCTTAATTTTTTGAGGTACTTAATTGATGTATAGCGAATTTAAACAATTAGACCTTGCCAAAATAGGGCAAGAAATACTGGATTTTTGGAAAGAAGAAAACATCTTTGAAAAAAGCATTTCTTCTCGCCCGAAATCTAATCCATTTACTTTTTACGAGGGACCTCCGTCGGCCAACGGCATGCCGGGGATTCACCACGTAATGGCTCGTGCTATTAAAGATATTTTTTGTCGTTACAAAACAATTAAAGGTTATCAGGTTAAAAGAAAAGCTGGTTGGGATACACACGGTCTACCTGTTGAACTTGGTACTGAAAAAGAATTAGGCATAACCAAAGAAGATATCGGTAGAACTATATCCATCGAAGACTATAATGAAGCATGTAAAAAAACAGTAATGCGCTACACTGATGTGTGGAATGATTTGACTGAGCAGATGGGATATTGGGTGGATATGAATGATCCATACATTACCTACAAATCGAAATACATGGAATCTGTTTGGTGGCTTTTAAAACAAATTTACGATAAAGGGTTAATCTATAAAGGTTACACCATACAACCATATTCGCCAAAAGCAGGAACGGGTTTAAGTTCTCACGAAGTGAACCAGCCCGGTGCTTATCGTGATGTTACTGACACCACAATTGTTGCACAGTTTAAAAGCCTCTCCGGCGGAGAGGGAGCTAATAGTGTGGCTAAAGCATTTCGCATCTCTCCCGCTCCGGAGGAGTTGGATGAGGCGTTTTTTCTTGCTTGGACAACAACACCATGGACTTTACCCTCAAACACAGCTTTAACAGTTGGTCCAAAAATCGACTATGTTTTAGTTAAAACTTTTAATCAATATACGTTCTTGCCAACGAATGTAATCCTGGCAAAAAATCTGGTTGGAAAACAATTCAGCAAAATTTTCTTTGAAAGCAATGAAGCGGAGGATTTCGCTAATTTCAAATCTGGAGATAAGAAAATACCTTTCCAAATCCTTGGCGAGTGTAAAGGAACGGATTTGGTTGGAATTAAATACGAACAACTTCTAAATTACGCTTTACCATATAATTATCCTGAAAATGCTTTCAGAGTAATTTCCGGAGACTTCGTTACCACAGAAGACGGTACCGGTATTGTTCATACCGCACCAACTTTTGGTGCTGATGATGCTAAAGTTGCCAAAGAAGCTGTTCCAGAAATACCGCCAATGTTGGTAATGGATGATAACGACATATTGGTTCCTTTGGTTGATCTACAGGGTAGATTTACTAAACATGTTGGTCCTTTTGCAGGTAAATATGTTAAGAATGAATACTACAACGTTGATGAAGTGCCAGAGAAATCGGTTGATGTTGAAATCGCTATTTTATTAAAAGAAGAAAATAAGGCTTTTAAAGTAGAAAAATATGTCCACAGTTATCCACACAGTTGGAGAACTGACGAGCCACTTTTATATTATCCTTTAGATTCATGGTTCATCAAAGTAACAGATGTTAAAGACAGAATGTTCGACCTTAATGAAACCATCAATTGGAAACCGAAATCTACTGGGGAGGGTCGTTTTGGAAATTGGCTAAAAAATGCCAATGACTGGAATTTATCCCGTTCGAGATATTGGGGAATTCCTTTACCAATCTGGAGAACTGAAGATAAAAAAGAAGAAGTATTAATCGGTTCGGTTGAAGAACTTTACAACGCTATTGAAAAATCTATAGCCGCTGGTTTCCAAAAAGAAAATCCGTTTAAAGGGTTCGAAATCGGCAATATGACTGAAGAGAACTACGATTTAATCGACTTACACAAAAATGTTGTGGATAAGATTGTTTTAGTATCTCCATCGGGTAAACCAATGAGCCGCGAAACTGATTTAATTGATGTATGGTTTGATTCTGGCGCTATGCCTTATGCACAATGGCACTATCCTTTCGAAAACAAAGAGAAAATTGATAAAAACGAAGATTTTCCTGCAGATTTTATAGCCGAGGGTGTAGACCAAACCCGCGGTTGGTTTTATACTTTACATGCAATCTCAACACTAGTTTTTGATAAAGTAGCGTACAAAAATGTGGTTTCAAACGGATTGGTATTAGACAAAAACGGACAAAAAATGTCTAAACGTTTGGGTAATGCTGCAGACCCGTTCAAAACCATAAAGGAATATGGTGCTGATGCAACGCGTTGGTACATGATTTCTAATGCAAATCCTTGGGATAATTTAAAATTTGATATTGAGGGAATCGCTGAAGTGCGTCGTAAATTCTTCGGAACACTTTACAATACCTACGCATTCTTTGCTTTATATGCGAACATTGATAAATTCGAAATAGACAAAAATAATTTAAGCAAAGTTGCCGATAGAACTGAATTAGACCGTTGGATTTTATCGTTATTGCAAAACCTAATCAACGAAGTTGATGAAAGTTACAAAACTTACGAGCCAACAAAAGCAACCCGTGCTATCCAGTCTTTTGTTGATGAGCATTTGAGTAATTGGTACATCAGGTTAAGTCGCCGCCGCTTTTGGAAAGGCGAAATGACAGATGATAAACGTGCTGCCTACGAAACGCTTTATACTTGCTTGGAAACTTTAGCACAGCTGATGAGTCCTGTTGCACCTTTCTTTGCCGATTGGTTATACAGAAACTTAACTGTTCATGATAAAACAGCTGAACAATCTGTTCACCTAACTTTATGGACAGAAGCTGACGAAAGCTTAATAGACAATGATTTGAATGAGCGTATGGTTTATGCTCAGGACATTTCATCAATGGTTTTATCATTGCGAAAAAAGTCGAGTATTAATGTCCGTCAACCTTTAGAGAAAATCTTAATTCCTTCTTTAAATGGCGATTTTGAACAAAAAATATCAAAAGTTGCCGATTATATTCTTTCAGAAACGAATGTAAAACATATCGAGTTTATAACCGACACGCATGGCATTGTTAAGAAAAAGCTAAAGCCTAATTTTAAATCATTGGGCAGAAAAGTTGGTAAAGATATGAGCTTAGTTAAAGACGCTCTAGAAAATGCCAATCAAGATGATATTCAGCGATTAGAAAACGATGGTTTCTTAACTATAGCTGGAAGTAATAAGGTAGAATTTACCATCAATTTAATTGATGATGTAGAAGTTTTTGCTGAAGATATTCCTGGATGGCAAGTAACCAACTTAGGCAACTTAACCGTTGCTTTAGATGTAACGATTTCTGAAGAATTGAAACAAGAGGGGATTTCCCGCGAATTAGTTAATCGTGTTCAGAATTTACGGAAAGAATTAAACTTTGAGGTTACTGATAGGATTAAAGTTATTTTACAAAATGATAATCTGGTAGCCAAAGCAGTTACTAAAAACAAGGCTTACATTTGCGCAGAAATTTTAGCAGATGAATTTGAATTAACGGATAATATGATAAACGCAAACAAAATCGTTATCGATGATGTTGAACTAAGCATTTCAGTATCTAAAATATAAATCCATATATTAGAAAACTAAATTAAAAACATGGAAAACAGTAATAAAACACGCTACTCAGACAGTGAATTACAAGAATTTAAAGAATTAATTCAAGATAAATTGCGCAGCTCTAAAGAAGAGCTTAACGCATTAACAACTTCTTTAAGTAATCCGAATGCAAACGGAACCGAAGATACATCTGGTGCTTACAAAACATTAGAAGATGGTTCTGCAACAATGGAAAAAGAGCAAATCAATCAATTAGCTGCCCGTCAGAAAAAATTTATTGATAATCTTGAAAATGCTTTGGTTCGTATAGAAAACAAAACTTACGGTGTTTGCAGAGAAACGGGTAAGTTAATTCCAAAAGAACGTTTACGTGCGGTGCCGCATGCAACTTTAAGTATGGAAGCTAAATTAAAACAGAGTTAATGAAAGGCTATACAAAACCTTTAATTATAATCTTTTTGGTTTTACTGGCCGACCAGTTGGTTAAAACCTGGGTTAAAATGCATATGTACCTTGGTCAGGAGTTTAACATCATTGGCAAATGGTTTATCATCCACTTTACCGAAAATAATGGAATGGCTTTTGGGATGGAATTTGGCGGTGAGTTCGGCAAATTGGCATTATCGCTATTCCGGATTGCAGCAGTAGCCGGAATTGGATATGGGTTAAACTATTTAATTAAACACAAATACCATCGCGGGTTAATTCTTAATGTCGCCTTGATTTTTTCAGGTGCTTTAGGAAACATCATCGATTCTGTATTTTATGGGAAAATTTACGGCTACGAAAGCTGGTTTCACGGTCGTGTTGTAGATATGTTTTACTTCCCAATTGCGGAAGGACATTTCCCAACATGGATACCGATTTGGGGTGGAGATGAATTTGTTTTCTTCAGACCCGTTTTTAACCTTGCAGATGCCGCGATTTCAGTTGGAGTAATACTTATTCTAATCTTCCAAAAGAATTACTTTAAAGAGGATGTAAAAGATGAGGTAAGCATTAATAGCGAGATAGTAGAGGATTAAGAGAATTAACGATTTAAATAATTAGCAGGTATTTATACGTTTTAAATAACTAGAAGAGTCTCATAAATCAATTTATCTTTGCATATTGTCACTTTGAGCCTGTCGAAACACCCTAAAAGGTAGTCTTGCGAGTCCTTCGACAGGTTCAGGATGACATTTCGTATTTATGAGACAACCTCTTTTTAGTTCAAGTCGTCATTGCGAGGCAAGAAGCAATCTTAATGTGTCAGCTATATCTTTTTAGCCATAGTCGAAAGATTGCTTCTTGCCTCGCAATGACAAGATGGATAATCATAGGAGTATAATTCTCAATCCTTAAACAATAAACAAATTAAATACCCAACAAAATAGGCTAGCAAATCGTAAAACGTAAAATAAGTTCCAAGAATAGTACTCCAGAATTTATTATTTTCAAAGCCCAACCAATTTACATATTGAACTGCTTGTAAGGCTTCAATTATGAACGAGAAAATCAACACACTAAAAGCAAGCTTTTTATAATTCATTTTTATGAATATCCTAAAGAAAGCATAAATCAAAACAACTACTAAAACATCACCACCAAAAGGCCTAATAAAAGCATCATGCAGATATTTTGCAATCAAAATTTCGGCAATCAAAATCGCAAGAAATATGAAAAGGAATTTTGAGTTGAACGTTAATTTCATATTCCAATGATATAAAAAAAGCCCTGATAATATCATATCAAGGCTTTCAATATGAAAGTACCGATTTATTGGGTTATGAAGTTATATACCTAATAACAACCTGGCTGGGTCTTCTAATAATTGTTTAACACGAACTAAGAAACCAACAGACTCACGTCCGTCGATAATCCTGTGGTCGTAAGATAAAGCAACATACATCATCGGACGAATAACAACCTCACCTTTTTCAGCAATAGGACGTTCTACAATATTGTGCATACCTAAAATAGCAGATTGCGGCGCATTGATAATCGGAGTAGACATCATCGAACCAAAAACGCCACCATTGGTAATTGTGAAGGTTCCACCAGTCATTTCCTCGATAGTTAACTTACCATCACGAGCTTTTAAGGCTAAAGCCAAAACAGATTTTTCGATTTCAGCTAAACTCATGCTTTCCGCATTACGGATAACAGGAACCACTAGTCCTTTAGGTGCAGAAACTGCGATGGAGATATCAGCGAAATTATTATAAACTAATTCCTCACCCTCAATACGACCGTTTACTGCCGGAAAATCTTTTAAAGCTTCGGTTACTGCCTTAGTGAAAAAGCTCATAAAACCTAAACCAACACCATATTTCTCTTTAAACTGATCTTTATATTTTCCGCGTAAATCCATAATTGGTTTCATATTAACCTCGTTAAAAGTGGTTAACATTGCGGTTTCATTTTTAACAGCAACCAAACGTTTTGCAACTGTTCTACGCAAAGGAGACATTTTCTCACGACGTTCAGTACGGCTTCCTGCAGGAGGAGCAGCGACTGGAGCACTTACCTTTGGAGCCTCTTGCTGTTTACCTACTTCAGCTTTGACAGAATCATCTTTGGTAATACGACCGTCAATACCTGTACCTTTTACAGCATTTGAATCAATACCTTTTTCGGCTAGAATTTTACCTGCAGCGGGAGATGGAGTTCCTGTTGCATAGCTATCACCAGTTTTTTCTGCAACTGGAGCTGCAGTTTTTTCTTCGGCAACAACAGGATTTTCGTCAGCTTTTGGAGCTTCAGCTTTTGCCGGAGCTGCACCACCATCTTCAATTTTACAAACTACTGCACCGATTGCTAAAGTATCGCCTTCAGCAGCTATGGTTTTTAAAGTTCCAGCTTGTTCTGCTGTTAATTCGAAAGTGGCTTTGTCTGATTCTAATTCAGCAATAACTTCATCCATTTCAACAACATCGCCATCGTTTTTTATCCAACGTGATAAAACAACTTCGGTTATCGACTCACCAACTGGTGGAACTTTTATCTCTAAACTCATATTTTTAAAATTGTATTTTCTTTGCTGTTTTGTCTTAATTCAATGTATAAGCTATTGAACAAAATCTTCAACCTTACACCTTTTTACCCTCAATCTTAATCGGCTTCTGCCATTTTTTTACTTGCTTTTTTAGCAGCGTCTTTTACTTCCTCTTTTTTAACAGGAACTTCTAATGCTTTTGCCAAAATATAAGCTTGTTGGTTGGCATGCTGTTTTGCAAAACCAGTTGCTGTACTACTACTCTCTCTTCTGGAAATTACATCAATACCTTTTAAGCCAGTTTTATATAATTTGCGGAATAAATATGGCCACGCACCCATGTTTTCTGGTTCTTCTTGTACCCAGAAAATTTCATTAGCATTTTTATATTTTTTCTTAATTGCTTCCATTTGGTCAACAGGTGTTGGATACAATTGTTCAACGCGAACAACTGCCACATGCTTAACTTTATCTGTCTGTTGTTTTTCCAACAACTCAAAATAGATTTTTCCACTACAGAAAACTATTCGAGTTACATCTGCAACTTTAACATTTACATCATCAATAATTTCTTTAAAGCCGCCTTCTGTAAATTCTTCTAATTTAGAAACACAAGCCGGGTGACGCAATAAGCTTTTCGGTGTAAATACGATTAATGGTTTGCGGAAATCCCTTTTAAACTGTCGGCGCAAAACGTGAAAGAAGTTTGCCGGAGTTGTACAGTTGGTTACCTGCATGTTGTAATCTGCACAAAGTTCCATAAAACGTTCTATACGAGCTGATGAATGCTCAGGACCCTGGCCTTCGTAACCATGCGGCAATAACATAACCAAACCGTTTTCACGTTGCCATTTAGTTTCTGCGCTAGCAATATATTGATCTACAACAATTTGCGCTCCGTTAAAGAAATCGCCAAATTGTGCCTCCCAAATGGTTAAAGCATTAGGATTAGCCATTGCATAACCATATTCGAAACCTAAAACCCCATATTCTGATAAGTGTGAGTTGTAAATATCAAATGGTGCCTGTTGGTCGGAAATGTTTGCTAATGGCACATATTCTTCTTCGCTATCTTCTAAGGTTAATACCGCATGGCGATGAGAAAACGTTCCGCGTTCTACATCCTGACCACTTAAACGAATACGTTTTCCTTCTGATAATAAGGTACCGTAAGCCAGTTGCTCGCCCATTGCCCAGTCGAAAACATTGCTTTCATTAACCATTTTGGTTCGTTCTACAAATAATTTCTCAATCTTTTTGAAGAATTTTTTATTAGATGGTAATGTTGTAATGCGCTTACCAATTTCTAACAATGTAGATTTTTTAACTGCAGTAACTGGAGATGTTTCGAAATCTTTTGGAGTAGCCATACGCAAATCTGCCCAGGCACCACCAAATTTAACTTCTGTATTTCCCGCTACAAAATCTTTAGCTTCATTTAAGCGTTCTTGCAAAATTCCACGGAAATCTTTTTCCATTTCTTTTGCCAAACCTGCTTCCAGTTTACCCTCTTTAGTTAACTGTTCAATATATAATTCCCTTGGATTAGGGTGTTTTTCAATTGTTTTGTACAATAAAGGTTGTGTAAACTTAGGCTCATCAGATTCATTATGCCCGAAACGACGGTAGCAAAGAATATCAATGAAAACGTCATTTTTATATTTTTGGCGGTATTCCATTGCCAAATTAATTGCATAAACCAAAGCTTCAGGGTCATCACCATTTACGTGGAAAACAGGAGATAAAGTTACTTTTGCAATATCTGTACAGTAAGTACTTGTGCGTGCATCTTTATAATTTGTAGTAAAACCGATTTGATTGTTAATCACCAGGTGAATTGTTCCACCAGTTTTGTAACCTTCCAATCCTGCCATTTGAATTACTTCGTAAACAATCCCTTGTCCAGCAACAGATGCATCACCATGAATTAAAATTGGTGCTAAACGACTGTTATCGCCACCATATTTGAAATCGATTTTCGAACGGCTCATGCCCTCAACTACGCCATCAACAGTTTCTAAGTGTGATGGATTTGGGCATAAACTTAAGTGAACACTTTTACCTGAAACAGTAGTTACATCTGTAGAATAACCTAAATGATATTTAACATCACCACCAAATGGGGTATCAGGATTGTAGCTTTTACCTTCAAACTCTGCAAAAATATCTTTGTAAGTTTTTTGCATAATATTGGCCAACACATTCAAACGACCACGGTGTGCCATACCAATTACAAACTCTTCAATTCCTAATTCGGCACCTTTTTCAATAACCGAATCCAATGCAGGAATTAAAGCTTCTGCGCCTTCTAAGGAGAACCGTTTCTGACCTAAGAATTTTGTTCCAAGAAAATTTTCGAAACTTACTGCTTCATTTAATTTTCTAAGGATACGTTTTTTCTCATCAATGGAGAAGTTTGGAGTATTACGTGCACTTTCCATTTTCTGTTGAATCCAGTTCAACACTTCAGGTGTACGTAAAAATTTATATTCTGCACCAATTGAGTGTGCGTAGGTTTGTTTTAAAAATGCAACAATGTCTTTCAGCTTTGCTGCACCGATACCAATTTCAACACCCGAATTAAAAACGGTTTCTAAATCTGCATCATATAAACCAAAGTTTGATAGATCTAAAGTTGGTAAATGTTTACGTCTTTCGCGTACCGGATTGGTATGCGTAAACAAGTGACCACGAGTACGATACCCGTCAATCAAATTCAAAACACTAACCTCTTTTAAAAATTGTTCTGGAGTTTCTGTAGTTACCGCCGGAGCTTCTGATCCTCTTCCAAAATCAAAACCCTCAAAAAATTTCTGCCAACCAAACTCAACCGACTCGGGGTCTTGTTGATAAGATTGATATAAAGACTCTATATATTCGGCGTTTGCGCCATTAAGATAAGATAAACCACCCATTATTAACTGTTTACTATAAGCATTACAAAATTAGAATTTTACCTTGTATAAATGGCAAAAAACTCGATTAAAATAAGATTTTTTAATTAGGGATTTAAAATTGCGAAATGAATGATTTTTGAATTAGAGAATGAACTAAGGTTCAATTGATTCTATGATTCAAAACTTAATCATTCTATCTTTATCAAGATGCCCAAGTTAATGCGTAATTTCCTTTCGGATCTAGGCTTTTGATATTCTTATCTAAATCAAACACACTTTTCGTTTTTTGATCGTTACCAACACCAGCCATATTGGCCCAATTACCCCAATTACTCGCCGGGTTATAATCAATTAGTTTCTCTTCGAAATAGGCGGCCCCCAAAACCCAACTAACTTCTAAATTATTTATCAGGTAAAGTGCGGCGGTTTGCCTGGCAATATTAGAGATATATCCGGTTTGATTCAACTCATTCATAACGGCATCAACAATTGCAAAACCTGTATGTCCGTTTTTCCAACTATTAAAATTCTCAGTTGTATTTACTTCATCAACAATACCTTGGTTACCGAAACCTTCAGGTTTAAAGAACGTATTACCATATTTTTTAAACATGAAGCGAAAATAATCCCGCCATAATAAACCAAGTAAAATATGATTAAATATTGCCTTTGTATTGGGCATTCCTTCCATCTTCTTTATTTCCCAATATACTTTTCTTGGCGATAAGCAACCCATTGCCAACCAGGCAGAAAGTTTCGATGCCAAAATTAAATTTTTAGCAGATGCAGCCTGTTGCATGGCTACAATTACTTTTTGCAATGTTGTAATGCCTCCGGTTTCGCCTCCAATAAATTCAAAATCAGAGCGAATATCTTTTTCCTGAGGAATAAGTTCTAAATTCGTTAATGTTGGAATGTTGCCCCAATCTATAACTTCAGCAACATTTATCCTATCAGGCGCTAAAAAACATGGTTTAATAATTGCGTCTCGCTCAATTTTCTTTTTGAAAAGATTAAATGCATCGGGGATATCTTTAATTGGAAAAGGCAAATCTTCCTTATTGTATAAAGTATGACCAATAAAGTGTTTAAGATTAATGCGCAATTTCCAAAGGCCGTTTTCTACCAAAGTAGAAATTTGAGTTTCTTCTTCTGCGACTTCACGGTGATGATAAACCTCATTAACTTCATACTCTTGAACTAAGACAGGGAGGATTTCTTCGGGCTTACCTTCAGCAACTAAAAGATTGCCACCAATTTGTTTTAATGAGTTTCTTAAGTCAGAAATACTTTCAAGCATAAATTGCGCCCTAATACTTCCGGTTTTTTGAGTACCATATTTAGTTTCGCCAAAAATTCTGGAGTCAATAATGTAAACTGGTAAAATTGAATCCGATTTGGCAATAGCTTCCACAAGCATTTCATTATCATGCAGCCGAAGATCATTTCTAAACCAAACCAGAATTTTTTTAGACATTTTTTATCGAAAAAAGGTATTAAGAACGCAATTACAAATCTATCTTATTTTTCTCTTAGGAGCAAAAACATGGCTAATATTTACAAATAGCCAACAAATTTATCTTTCCGTTATGGAAATCGATAGAAAGATACATCATCCAGTCATATATAAATTAACAATACATAATAAGAAAAAATAATGAAACAATTACTAATTAGTTTGCTATTTCCGCTGAGCGTATTTGCGCAACAACAAATTAAAACCAAAGCTACATTAGAAAGTGTAACAGTTTACAATAATGGCGCACAACTTACACATTACGGAAAAGTAAATCTTCCTGCAGGAACATCAGAAATTGTAATTAATAATATTTCTGGTCGGGTGAATGAGAATTCGATTCAGGTTGGAGTTTCATCAGGCGTTACTATTCTTGCAGTACAATTCAATAGAGATTTTCTGAATACAGAAGCAGCTAATCCGGAGATTAAAAAATTAAACGATAGCATTAAGATTGCTAGTAATGAATTAACCAAAACTAAAAATGCAAAAACGATAGAAGAGCAAACATTACTTTTATTAGATGAAAACCGAAAATCGGGTGGTACAAGTAATGGAACAAATGTTACTGAACTTGTAAAACTAGCAGCATATTATCGTACAAAAAATGCTGAAGTTAGAAATGCAATTTCAGTATTAAATCTAGTTGAGGAGAAACAAAATGAACGATTAACAGCCCTTCAACAACAAATTAACGAGATAAGAAGTAATCCAAGGCAACAATTAGGGCAATTGGTTTTGCAATTAATGGCAAAAGAAAATACAGAAGCAAGTTATAATGTTTCTTATGTTACACCGAACGCAAATTGGTTAGCGAGTTACGATATTAAAGCTATTGGCACAGCTAATCCGTTGGGAATTGTTTACAAAGCTGCTATAACACAAAGTACAGGCTTAGACTGGAAAAAAGTTAAGCTTTCCTTATCAACCGGAAACCCGAATTATAATATTACAGCGCCAAATTTAAATCCATGGTTTGTATCAAGTTATAATCAAATCCAGCAGGCTTTACAGGGAAAAGCTCCAGGTTTAAACATTAATGATGAGAGACAGGCATTAAAGGAAGTCGTTATGATAAGGGGAAGCAATAGTCTAAAAAGGAAAGAAAATCCTGCGCCTTCTACAATTAACAATTACACCACGGTAAACGAAACCCAATTAGGCGTTACTTTTGATATTGATATTCCTTATGATGTTAGCAGTGACAACAAGCCCCATACTGTGGCTTTTAAAACCTATGAAGTGCCGGCAAGTTACAAATACTATGCAACGCCTAGATTAAGCTCTGATGCTTATTTATTGGCTGAAGTAACAAATTGGGAGAAATTAAACCTTCAGGCAGGCGAGGCTAATATCATTTTTGAAGGAACTTATACTGGTAAATCATTCATTAACCCAGCCAGCATTCAGGATACATTAAGTTTAAGCATGGGAAAGGATAAAAAAATCATCATTACTAAAGAAAAGCAAGAAGATTTCAGCAGCACAAAATTTATAGGAAGCAATAAAAAACAAGCCTTTACTTACCTGATAAAAATCAGAAATACGAAAAAAGAAGCAATAGAATTATCTCTGAAAGATCAATATCCTTTATCAACAGAAAGCGATATTGAAATTGAATTATTAGAAAGCAGCAACGCTGAAGTGAATAAAGAAACAGGTATGCTCTCTTGGAAACTGAAAATTGCACCGAACGAAACCAAAACGATTAAATTAAGTTATTCGATTAAAGCACCTAAAAGTAAAATAATAGCAGGGCTTTAAATGTAATGGGTATGTGGGCAAACCCCTTTAACCTTTAACCTTTAACCTTTAACCTTTAACCTTTAACCTTTAACCTTTAATAAAAAACCCTTTTGTATCTTTAGTGTTTTTAAAACATGGTTAAAAAAATTCTTATTACTGGAGCAACAGGTTTGGTGGGTTCAGCACTTAAAAAAAAGCTTTTAAGTATTGGCTATGAAGTAAAGTCCTTATCCAGGAAACCTGAAGGTGAAAATACTTTCCGTTGGGATGTTTATAAACAAGAAATTGACACGGCTTGCTTAAATGGTGTTGATGCCGTTGTACATTTAGCAGGAGAACCTGTAGCCGATAAGAAATGGACTAATGAACGTAAAAAGCAAATTATTGATAGCCGGGTAAAATCGGCAGAATTACTTTTTAAAGCCATTAAAGAATCAAAAAACCACAATATAAAATCATTTATTTCTGCCTCTGCAGTTGGTTATTATGGAGATTGCGGTGATGAAATTTTAACGGAAGAAAAGCCTAACGGATTTGGCTTCTTAGCCGAATGCTGCAAACTTTGGGAACAATCTGTTGATGAAGGGAAAAGATTAAGCCTGCGCATTGTTAAACTTCGTACAGGAATTGTTTTAAGTAAAGATGGCGGTGCACTACCGCAACTAGATTTACCTGTTCGTTTATTTGCAGGTTCGGCAATTGGAACAGGAAAACAGTGGACTCCCTGGTTGCATCTTGATGATATGGTTAATATGTATATTGAAGCCATTGAGAACACAAAAATGGAAGGCAGCTACAACGCCTGTGCGCCATTTCCAGTAACTAATAAAGCATTAACCAAGAGCATTGCAAAACAGTTACATCGTCCCTTTTGGCCAATTAAAGTACCCAAAGCAGCAATAGAGTTATTATTGGGTGAAAGAGTTGAAGCTGTGCTAATGAGCAACAATACTTCGGCACAAAAACTTTTAGATGCAGGTTTTAAATTTAAATTTACGAGGATAGAAGAGGCTTTGGCAGATATTTACAGCAAGTAATCTTAAAATCATAATTGTAGTCAAAATCAATAAGATTCTTAATTAAATTTAGCTCAACAAAAATCTTTTATTAAAATATGAGAAGTGAAAATTTAGGTGTTAAAAGTATAGAAAAAGAAAAATCATCATCTGATAATTCTGGGCTAAGTATATTATGGTTCCGTCGCGATTTACGTTTAGAAGATAATGCGGCTTTGTACCAAGCCTTAAAAGGTGACTATCCTGTTCTTCCTTTATTTATTTTTGATAAAAACATTCTTGATAAATTATCTGAAAATGATGCAAGAGTAACCTTTATTTATCAAACCTTAGGCGATATTAAAAAAGAACTGCAATCAAAAGGTTCTGATATACTTATAAAATATGGAAAACCAGAAGAGGTTTGGCCGGAAATTTTAAAAGAATACACTGTTAAAGAAGTATATACAAATCACGATTATGAGCCTTATGCCCGCGAACGTGATGATAATATGGCTGAATTTTTAACCAGTGAAAATATTGCTTTCAAAACGTATAAAGATCAGGTTATTTTTGAAAAAGGTGAGGTATTAAAAGCCGACAAAACGCCCTACACCGTATTTACGCCATTCTTTAAAATATGGCTTGCCAAGCTTAATAATTTCTACACGAAACCTTATCCTACAAAAAAATATTTTAAAAATCTTTTTCAAACTAAAGAACTTTCCATTCCGGCTTTAAAGGAAATGGGATTCGAGAAAAGTAAACTGGATTTCCCAAAATTGAGCTATAAGAACAAACTCGACGGTTATGCAAAAGAGCGTGATTACCCAGCTTTAGACAGCACAACTCATATTGGCTTACATTTACGTTTCGGGACTTTAAGTATACGGAAGGCCGTGCAAGATGCAATTGAGGCGAAATCAAATGTTTGGTTATCTGAGCTGGCCTGGCGTGAATTTTACATGATGATAATCTGGCATTTCCCCCATGCAGCATTTGATTCATTTAAAAAGCAATACGATAAAATTAAATGGCGCAATGATGAAAAAGAATTTAAAGCCTGGTGCCAAGGCAACACAGGATATCCTTTGGTTGATGCAGGAATGCGACAATTGAATGAAACCGGCTGGATGCATAACCGTGTAAGAATGGTTGTGGCAAGTTTTCTATCCAAACATTTATTAATTGATTGGCGCTGGGGTGAAGCTTATTTTGCTGAGAAGCTTTTGGATTATGAAATGGCCAGCAATGTTGGCGGATGGCAATGGGCCGCAGGTTCAGGAAATGACGCTGCACCATACTTCAGGGTTTTTAATCCAGAATTGCAAATGAAACGTTTCGACCCAAAATTCGAATACATTAAAAAATGGGTACCAGAATTTGGCACAAAAAAATATGCCCAACCAATAGTTGAGCATACCTTTGCAAGGGAAAGGGTATTAAAAGTTTTTAAAGAAGCGTTATCTTAATTTGTAACGCTTACAATTTCAATATCAAAATCTAACGCGGTACCATTAGCTAAATCAGAAGGTAAAATCAATCGCATCTTTCCTCCAGCTGTTAACTTACCAGGAATTATTAGTTGCCAGCCTTTGTATAAAGTACTTAAAACTCCACTAAAAGCACCATCAATAGAAGTTTCCAATACTGTACCATCCAAATATCTAACCGTATAATTTGCAACAATTGTTGAATTAGTGTTAATTACATCGGTTCCAGTCCCAGGTGTAGAAATAATATATCTAGCCCGAGAAGGGTCTTTTATAACCGTTAAGTTTTTACTACTAATAAACTTGTTAATTTCAAATTCATCAACCTCATGCTTTTTGGTGAAATTATAAATCCCCAATTCAACTAAAATATTTTCATTCGACCCTACATTGATTGCAGCTAAACCATTTTTACCAAAAGCTAAGTTTGAAGGCATTATTAATCTGGCTGTACCACCCCTTTTCAACATCGTTAAAACTTCTCTAATTGGAGTAAAAAGGTAACTGGTACCACCAATAGTAAATCTATCTGTATAACCCAAATAAGTACCAGGAATCATTAAATCGGTAGTCTGATTTATAACTGTTCCATTCAACAATTTAAAAGTATACGAGTAGTAAATAGAATCAGAATTTTTAATCACATCTCCGATCCCAGGTGTTATTACGTTATAATAGTATCCGGTAGAAGCTTTGGTCATGCTTAAATTATTGCTCTTAATGTAGCTTTGAATTGCATTGTCATCAACAGTTTGAATAGAATCGTATTCCTTTTTACAAGATGAAAATAGCATTGTAGCCAATACGACAGTAAGCAGACTAAGTTTTGTAAAGTTCTTCATTAATTATTGTACGTTTATTAATTGTATCGTAAAATCTAAAACCGAATTTGCTGGAACAGGTCCGGTGGCCTGGCTCCCATAAGCTAAATCAGAGGGAATAATTAACCGAATTTCTCCTCCTTTTTGAATTAAAGGAATTCCGATTCTCCAACCTTCTATTAATTGATTCAGCTGAAAGGTGTTTTCAACGCCATTACCATTGTCAATTACGGTTCCGTCTAATAACCTACCCTCGTATTTGATGGTAATTTTTGTATTTGATGGATAAGCGAAAGCACCGGTTCCGGGTTTTATAATTTGATAATACATCCCTGATGGATGTTTAACCGCAGTAATATTATTTTTTTGAATAAATGATGTAATTTGTTTTTCTGCACTTTCATCCTTTTTGCAAGATGAAAAGATTATTGAAAAGAGCAGTAAACCAAAACAAATGAAATTTAAAAATTTTTGCATTTTAATTATGATATAAATTTATGATACAAAACAAAAGTCTCCTAGACAATCTATCTTGCCATTCGAAAAAATATAGTGTATCTACATTTCATCTTAATCATAGTTTGCAAAAATAAGCTTTTAATACGGTTGCTACAATTTTTAACCAAATTTAACAAATAGAGAAGCAAAAAGACCAAAGCAAAAAGACCAAAGCAGAAAGTCCAAAGTAAAATATTTGCAACAATTGAAGGGATTTTATTCCTTTTAAGTTTGCATTCGGTTTCAGTCTTTCTGCTTTGGTCTTTGACCTTTTAGCTTTAGTCTTTTACCTTAAAAAATATACTTGTTCGCTTCAATAAGTTGTTGAGCAACCCTTTGGCGAGCATCTTTAACATTAAATGGTTCTACCTTTGTGAAACGGCGTAAGCCTACCAACATCATGCGTTGTTCATCACCCTCCGCAAATGCCCAAAGCGCTTCTTTACCTGCTTTAGCAATACCATCAACAGCTTCTACCATATAAATTTTTAATAAATCCAGCTGACCAGCACAAGCCGCTTCGCCACGAGTGCTCACTAATTTCTCGGTTCTCAGTAAAGCTGATTCAAGCACGTAAACATAACCCGCCATATCAGCAATGTTCATTAAAATTTCCTGTTCTTTACTTAGCGTCATCATTAGTTTTTGAACCGCAGCACCGGCAACCATTAAAGTTGCTTTCTTTAAGTTTGCTAAAACTTTCTTTTCAGCAGCAAATAAGGTTGTGTCTTCTTCGCCGAAATCAGGAATACTCATTAACTCAGCTGCAACAGCGGTTGCTGGACCCATTAAATCCAATTCACCTTTCATGGCACGTTTCAACATCATATCAACGGTTAACAAACGGTTAATTTCATTTGTACCTTCAAAAATTCTGTTGATGCGGGCATCGCGATAAGCCCTATCCATCGGCGCATCGGCACTAAAACCCATTCCACCATAAATTTGAACACCTTCATCAACCGTATAATCCAGTGCTTCTGAACCCCAAACTTTTAAGATGGCACATTCAACTGCAAATTGCTCTACCGATTTTAACCTGGCTTTTCCAGATTCCATCCCACCTGCAACTAATGCATCGTATGTATCATCAATGTTTTGTCCTGCTCTGTAATTTGCGGCATCTACTGCATATAATTTTGATGCTATTTCTGCTATTTTGAAACGAATGGCACCATATTTAGAAATCGGGCGACCAAACTGAATTCTTTCATTCGAATAATTTATCGCTGTATTTAGTGTTGCTTTTGATGCACCAATTGCCGCAGCCGATAATTTTATACGACCAATATTTAGAATGTTAACTGCGATTTTGAAACCATTTTCTCTTTCGCTCAACATGTTTTCAACCGGAACTTCACAATCGTTAAAGAAAACCTGGCGAGTTGATGAACCTTTGATACCCATTTTATGTTCTTCAGGATTCATGGTAATGCCACCAAAATCTTTCTCTACAATAAATGCAGTTAAGTTCTTATCATCATCAATTTTTGCAAAAACGATAAAAATATCTGCAAAACCGCCATTGGTAATCCACATTTTTTGTCCGGTAATGATGTAATGTTTTCCATCAGCACTTAAAACTGCTTTGGTTTTTCCAGAGTTTGCATCCGAGCCAGAATTTGGCTCTGTTAAGCAATAAGCAGCTTTCCATTCACCAGAACCTAATTTAGGAATGTATTTGGCTTTTTGTTCCTCATTTCCATAATAAAGGATTGGTAAAGTGCCAATTCCGGTATGTGCAGAAAGTGCTACCGCAAATGAATGACCAGCGCCAACAACATCGGCAACCAGCATAGATGTGTTGAAATTTTTACCGAAACCTCCGTATTCTTCTGGAACAGAAACACCAAGAATACCCAGTTCACCAGCTTTGGTTAAAAGCGTTGGCATTAATTCAGGGTCTTCCTGCTTATCAATTTTATCTAAATTCGGGTACACTTCCGAAGCCAAAAAATCACGACAAGTTTGCGCAATCATTTGTTGCTCTTCATCAAATTCTTCAGGAATAAATACGTCCTGGTAAACGGTTTCTTTGATTAAGAATTCACCGCCTTTAATTGTCTTTTTTTCAGTTGTTTCCATTTTTATAGTATCTAATAGCGAGTATTAAGTATCAAGACTGGGCTCGAAAACTGGACATCGCTAAGTTTTTAAGTATTTAGTAGCGAGTATCAAGTATCAAGACTGGGCTCGAAAACTCAAATTCGCCGTTGTTTTTTAGTATAATTTAGTATAAAGTAGCGAGTATCATGTATCAAGACTGGGCTCGAAACCAAATTCGCTAATATTTTATTTATTACATTCAATCTTGATACCTGATACTCATATCTTGATACAACTTTATTAACATTCAATCTTGATACCTGATACTCATATCTTGATACTCACATCTTAATACTCCTATCCAAAGCATAAATCATTTTTTGAATTTCCATAGTCTTATCAATCAAATCAGCTGATAACTCATCTTATAATAATTCCAATCTGTTCGAAATAATTAGCTGTGTCTCTAATTCAAATGCTGAGCCTTGGCTTATGTTCAAAAAATATTTGAATTGAGCACTACTTCCCCTGCCAGAGCCCTCCGCTATATTTGAGGAAATTTAAACTGAACATCTTTTCATTTGCGAAATCAAACCATACTTTTCGTCACTTGTTAAAAGCGATGCTGCTTTATAGACCTCAACGGCAAGTTCAATTGATTTTTGCCAAACTTTTAATTCTTTAAAATTGTGCATGTATACAGTTTTAAGATTTGAGTAAAATATTTGGGATGATTTTTTTAAGGATAACTTTATTACTATCGCTATTCATCTTGATATTTGATACTCATATCTTGACACTACATTAAAACAACTCAAAAATCCCCGCTGCTCCTTGCCCAGTACCTACGCACATGGTTACCATTCCATATTTCTTATTTTGCCTTTTTAACTCGTTCATCATCTGTACGGTAAGTTTAGCGCCTGTACAACCTAGCGGATGACCCAATGCAATAGCACCACCATTTACATTGATGATATCCGGATTTAAATCCAATGTTCTAATAATCGCTAAAGATTGAGAAGCAAAAGCCTCATTCAATTCTATTAAATCGATATCGTTTTGTTTTAAGCCAGCTTGTTTTAATGCTTTCGGAATCGCTTCAATCGGACCAATACCCATAATTCTTGGTGGAACACCAGCAATGCCATAACTTACTAATCTTGCAATTGGCGTGGCATTTAGTTCTTTCATTTTCTTTTCAGAAACCACCAAAACAAAGGCTGCACCATCAGAAGTTTGCGAAGAGTTACCAGCGGTTACACTTCCAACTGCATCAAAAACAGGTTTCAACTTTGCTAATTTGTCTAAAGTGGTATCTGCACGAGGTCCCTCATCGGTATCCACAACATAAGAACGTGTTTTCTTTTTCAGATTCTCATCCAAGTAGTTTTCGTTCACGGTGATTGGTAAAACGCCATCTTTCAAATGACCATTTTTTATTGCATGAATTGCTTTCTCATGAGACTTCAGTGAAAAAGCATCCTGGTCTTCACGATTTACATTATATTCTTTAGCAACAGCTTCAGCGGTTAAACCCATTCCCCAATACCAATCCGGATTGTTTTTCGCAACCTCGGCATTAGGAACCAGTTTCCATCCGCCGAAAGGCATTCCACTCATTACTTCTACACCACCAGCAATGATGCAATCGGCCATGCCCGCTTTAATTTTGGCAACCGCAGTAGCAATCGTATCTAAACCCGATGCACAATAACGGTTTACGGTAACACCCGGAACCTTATCAGTATCCAAGCCCATTAGCGAAATCATACGGGCAATGTTTAAACCCTGTTCTGCCTCTGGAGTAGCATTACCCACAATTACATCATCAATTTGTTCATTATCTAAATTCGGAACCGATGCCACTAAAGCTCTGATCACTTCTGCAGCCAAATCATCGGCTCTTGTAAAACGGAATACGCCACGGGGAGCTTTGCCCACTGCTGTACGATATCCGGCTATAATGTATGCTTCCATTTTTTTTATATCTAGTAGCTTTATTTAGTATTTAATAGCGAATATCAAGTATCAAGACTGGGCTCGAAACTAGAAATCACCAATATTTTATTATTTAATATTTTGAAAAGCCAATCCTGCATTTCATCTGTTCATAAGTCCCGCTATTCGTTTCAATCTTTTTGTGATTGTCGGTATGAGCTTGTCAAAAACCTGCAGCAAAAAGTATTTCCACTTCTATCGGGTTTGGGGCAGTTAAATAAGCGTTACAAATCCAAATAACACCCCGCCCTGCAGGCACCCCTCTAAAAGAGGGGAATTTTACCTCAAAGTTTTAAATCCCAATCTTGATACTTGATACTCATATCTCGATACTCAATTTAATTCCTCAACGGTTTTCCTTTTGTTATGATGCTTTGAATTCGCTCTAAAGATTTTCTTTCACCTGAAAGCGATAAAAATGCCTCACGTTCCAAGTCCAGTAAATATTGCTCACTTACTTCTGTTGGAGAAGATAAATCGCCACCACACATTACATAACCAAGTTTTTCAGAGATTTTTTTATCGTGTTCGGAAATGAAATGACCTGCATACATACTATTTGCACCAGCATAAACAATTCCTAAACCTTGTTTACCAAGTACTTTTATATCAGTGCGTTGAACAGGCTTAGTGTAACCTGCATCAGCTAATTCTATTGCTTTTGCTTTTGCATCGGCCAATAAACGGTTACGGTTCATCGAAATAGAGAATTTGTCTTTTTGCAGATAACCCAATTCATAAGCCTCGTAACCAGAAGTAGAAACTTTTGCCATACCAATGGTTAGGAAACGGTCTTTCAACGCGTTTTGAACAATTTGGTCATCTTTATATTCATCAGAAGCACGTAAAGCAAATTCTTTTGTTCCGCCACCACCTGGAATTACGCCAACACCAAACTCAACTAAGCCCATGTATGTTTCAGCAGACAGTTGAACGTGGTCGGCATGTAAACTAAATTCGCAACCACCGCCTAAAGTTAAATTATGCGGTGCCACCACAACCGGAATTGATGAGTAACGAATGCGCATCGAGGTATTCTGGAACATACGAATTGCCATATTTAATTCGTCCCACTCTTGCTCTACAGCCATCATAAAAATCATTCCCACGTTTGCACCGGCAGAAAAGTTTGCACCATCATTACCAATTACCAAACCTCGATAATCCTTTTCGGCCATATCAATAGCTTTATTAATTCCCGAAATTACATCTCCACCAATTGTATTCATTTTGGTATGGAATTCTACATTTAAAATGCCGTCGCCTAAATCGATAATCGAAACACCTGAATTTTTCCAAAGGGTTTTATTCTCGCGAATATTATCTAAAATGATGAACTCATCTGTTCCTGGTAAGGCTTTATAAGATTTAGATGGAATGTCGTAGTACTTTTTAATGCCACCCTCAACTTTGTAAAAGGAAGTATTTCCGGCATCAAGCATTTCATGAACCCAGGCTGCAGCTTTATTTCCGTATTGCTCCATTCCATCAATTGCTTCTTTCAGACCGACAGCATCCCAAAGTTCGAACGGACCTAATTCCCAACCGAAACCTGCACGCATAGCATCATCTATACGATACAATTCATCAGAAATTTCTGGAATTCTATCAGAAACGTATTCAAATAAGCCGAAAGAAGAATGGCGGAATAATTCGCCTGCCTTATCTTTTCCTTTCGCAAAAATCTTCATACGTTCACGAAGATTTTCAATCGGCTTGGTCATTTCTAATGTTGCCGATTTAATTTTTTGCTGTGGTTTATATTCTAAAGTTTTTAAATCCAGTGCAAGGATTTCGGTTTTACCTTCAGCTGTTTTAGTTTTTTTATAGAAGCCTTGTTTGGTTTTATCGCCAAGCCATTTGTTCGTTTCCATTTTTGTAACGTACTCTGGAAGTTTAAATAACTCATGCGCTTTATCATCGGGACAATTATCGTAAAGGCCTTTGGCTACTTTAATCATAGTATCTAAACCAACCACATCGGAAGTACGGAAAGTAGCAGATTTTGGTCTGCCCAAAGCAGGACCTGTAAATTTATCTACTTCTTCAACCGTCAAATCTAGTTTTTCAACTAAATGTAGTAGCGCCATAATCGAATACACACCAACACGATTTGCAATAAATGCTGGTGTATCTTTACATAGAACGGTGGTTTTACCTAAAAATTTATCACCATAATGCATCAAGAAATCAACAATTTCTTGCTTAGTATGTGGCGTTGGAATTACTTCCAACAATTTTAAATAACGAGGTGGATTAAAAAAGTGCGTTCCGCAGAAATGTGCTTTAAAATCTTCACTTCTTCCTTCAGCCATTAAATGGATTGGAATACCTGATGTGTTCGAGGTAATCAAAGTTCCAGGCTTGCGGAATTGCTCTACCTGCTCAAAAACTATTTTCTTGATATCGAGATTTTCGACAACAACCTCTATTACCCAATCAAAACCAGCAATTTTCGACATATCATCGTCGAAATTCCCTGTATTAATTTTGTTTAAAGCCTTTTTAGAATAAACCGGAGATGGATTTGTTTTCACAGCTGTTTGCAAAGCCATATTCACAATTCTATTTTTTACGGCTGGCTTATCTAATGTTAATCCTTTTGCTTGTTCTTCAGGAGTCAAATCTTTTGGGGCAATATCTAAAAGCAAAACCTCTACCCCAATATTGGCGAAGTGGCATGCAATACGCGAACCCATAATACCCGAGCCTAGAACAGCAACTTTATTAATGCTTCGTTTCATCAGTATTTATTTATTTTCTTTTTGGTCTGATGGAACCTACTTTAAAATTGCCTTCAAGTCTGGCAAATATAAAGCAGGTTTCATCATAAATTATTTAATCTATAGTATAAGCTACCGTAATATCGTTTAGTTTTATTAACAAATTAATGAAAGTTTCCTTTTCCTTTTTAGAGAAATGTTCATCTAGGTACTCATTAAATTTGCGCACAACACCTTTAGCCAAATGCTTCTTTTCTTTTCCAAAATCTGTTAAAAAAACCTTTACAGAGCGTTTGTCTCCAACAGAAGTTTCTCGATAGATTAATTTAGCATCTTCCATATTGTTTAACATGCGAGATAAACTTGTCGCCTTAACACCCAGCAGTGCCGCTAAATTAGAAACAGCAGTGCCTTCATCATCATTGATATTAATAAGCATATAACCAATTGCCTGAGTTATCCCAAAGCTTGATGCCATTTGGTTATACTTGTTAAACATATTTTGCCAGGCAAACTTAACGTGGTAATCTAAAGTTTGTTGTTGCTTCATTTGGTTAATTTTATTATGCTTGCATAGCAAAGCTAATGAATGTATTTTGTTAATGCAATAGCAAAATAAATAAATTTTGTTAAAAGATTCTTAATATTGGCTAACACAATAAACACTTATGAAACATAATAAACAATACTTGATTATTGCCATTCTCATTATGACAAGCGCAATAGCTAAAGCACAGGTTTCTTATTTCGGAGAAGAAGTATCTAACAGCGGAAAAATTGAAGTTTTAAAAAAAACTACAACTTTATTTACATTGCAATACGCCGATTATGCTGAAAAGGAAAAATTTGCTGAAGCAATAAAGAAGACCTGGACAATTACCCCTTTTAAAATTATAAAACCTGAAGAACTCGCAGGTTATGATACATTACAGAATTATTCTTTTTTTTATTTTGACGCATTTATTGAAAAAGCAGATACAATTACCAATAATAATATTGTTTATGAACTTAAACTAGCTACGCCATCAATAAAACCTAAAGAAAAGAATGAAGATGTTTTAGCATTTGTTACACTTTTTTCGGATGTATACACAAATTTATTAGTTAGCGAACAAAGTGGAAGGCTTAATGCAAGAAAAGCTTTAAAAGCTAAACTTTTGAATACCCTTTATAATAATTCAAAATTTCTTAATTGGTCACCCGGTTTTTTAGCTGGTTATTTAAAACAAATAAATGATGGATTATTATTGAAACAAAGCAGGCAAATTGATTACCAGTTTTACAACAAAGTTCGGCTTCCCGATTTAGCCAAAGAAACACTTTATGTTCCGGAATATGTAAGGGAAATATTTTCATCGCAAAAATCGCAGGCAAACCAGTCTAATGTTATTCAAGAGCCTTACAATTATAAGCTTAAATTTGTATCCTTTGCCGAACTTGATAGCTTGATATTAAGTAAAGATGCAAACATTAAATATTTAGTTTATACTCAACGCTCCAACGATAAAATAATCAGCATTTACGATAGCAGAGATGATAAAATTATTTACCAAAGATTTTATTTCCAAAACCCCAATTTCGAGATGAATGATTTAAATAATATTAAACTGGTTATAAAATCTATTAAATAAAAAAAACGCCCCGATAAATCGAGGCGTTTTAGAAATATATTTAAAATTGATTAGTAAAGGGTAAACTCTACACGGCGGTTTTGTTGACGACCAGCTGCAGTTTTATTTGTTGCAATTGGTTGAGCTTCACCATAACCTATAGCTTCGATACGAGATGCATTAGCTCCTTGAGAAACTAAATAAGCTTTTACCGATTCTGCTCTTGATTTAGATAAACGTAAGTTTAAAGCATCAGAACCTGTATTGTCTGTATGACCAGCTAATTTTAAGCTAAAGTTTTTCTGAACTAATAATGCTGCAACTCTATTTAAAGATGCATAAGATTTAGAGCGGATAGTTGCTTTGCCTAAATCGAATTCTAAGTTTTTAATAGCAGCTGCTACAACTTTACGATCTTCTTCAGTAATAACAACTTTCTCAACAACTTTTTCTGGTGTTTTTAATGGGCAACCAGAGCCATCTACTACAGTTCCAGAAGGTGTACCCGGACATTTATCCAATTTATCAGCAACACCATCACCATCAGTATCAGTTAATAAGTTATTTAAATCTGAACGTAATTTAGCATTTTCAGCTTTTTGAGCATCCAAATCAGATTTTAATGCATTTGCTATGTTTTTAGCAGCTAAAGCTTCATCATACGTTGCAGCAACAGGGTTATGGAAAGCCAATTGTTTTCCTTTACCCAAAGCAAATTCTAAACCTGCATAACCGTAGTTATATTTATCATTACTTCCTCCTTTGTATAATCCATCAAGATTATCACCATCAACATAGTTAATTGTCCAGCCTAAATCGATGTTAATACCGTCAGAAACTTTAAATTTCGCACCAACACCTACAGGAATAATTAATTCACTGATGGTTTTGTCGCCAGCATAAGCTGATGTACCTGCAGCAGTTGTAATAGTTGGTTTATAACCAGCTAAACCAGCACCTACAGAAGCATAAAGTTGAACAGCATTTTCTTTTCTAAACATGTCAATATTAAACATGTTAACAACTGCGTTCAAACTTGCTGAATAATTAAGTTTAGTATCAAAAGCAGATACGGTGTTTGTTGGCGTAAATCCACTATCAAAAGCTTCAGTATTATCACCTTTCAGTTTTCCCATAACTCCGTCTAAACGTAGTGAGAAATAATTTGTAAATTGTTTTTTGATGTACAATCCGTAACCAAAACTTGTTTTGTTGTTACTGAAGTCATTTTTTCCACCTAATGGAGATAATGGAGTTAATGCACCTGCGTTAACGCCAATAGACCAAGTTCTGAATTGAGATGTTGGTGCTACTGGCTCCTGAGCCATTGCTGCAGTACCCGCGAATAATCCGGCTAATATAACCGGTAGAGATTTGAATAAATTTGATTTCATGTCTTTTAAGTTTAACGTTAGCAAGCGTCTCAGACCTGGTACAATCACCATACCAAAAAGTTATTTTCGAAGAAATATTTTTCCACTTATCAACAATTAATAACCAATAGCGTTATCATCACCACGAGGATCTGCCCCTCCCTGATAAGTACCCCACTTTGTTCTCAAAATAGCATCAACCCTTCCTATTGAGCCACGAGACATTATTTTATATCCTTTCGCCTTCAATTTTTCAGTTGTTAAACTATCTAAAGCATCCTTTTCCACATAAACTTCATCGGGTAACCACTGGTGATGGAATTTCTTTGCACTTACAGCAGATTGCATTTGCATTTCAAAATCTATTACATTTATGATGGTTTGAAAAACAGACGTTATAATTGTAGAGCCTCCGGGAGTACCGACAACCATAAACAAATTACCATCTTTTTCCACAATACTGGGTGTCATAGAACTTAACATTCTTTTATTTGGGGCTATAGCATTTGCCTCGCCACCAACTAAACCATACATGTTAGGCGAACCTGGCTTAACAGAGAAATCGTCCATCTCGTTATTTAAAAGAAATCCTCCGCCTTTCACAACAACCAATGAGCCATATGAACCATTCAAAGTTGTTGTTATTGAAACTGCATTACCTTCTTTATCTACTATCGAAAAATGAGTAGTTTCTTCGTGTTCTTTACCACTAACATTCCCTGCAAGAACCGAACTGCTTGGTGTTGCGCTGTTCCAATTGAAGGTTGACATTCTATTTTTATTATAGCTATGCTTTAAAAGTTCGTTTTTTGGAACCGCATAAAAATCAGGATCGCCTAAATGAGTAGCCCTATCTGCATAAACCCTTCTTTCTGCTTCAACAATTAACTGAACTGTGGAATCAGCGTTATGCCCCCATTTTTTTAAGGGATAAGGCTCCACGGATTGCAATAACTGAATCAAAGCTATTCCGCCACTTGAAGTTGGCGGCATGGTAATAATTTTATAGCCGCGATAAGTCCCTGTAATTGGTTTTCGCCAGGCAGAATGATAATTTTGTAAATCTATTTTGGTAATTAATCCTTTTCCGTTTTGCATTTCCGCAACAATAGAATCCGCAACAGCACCCTCGTAAAAACCTGCTCTTCCTTTTTCCTGTATTAACTTTAAAGTATTTGCCAACTCGTTTTGTACCAACAAATCATTTTCTTTCCAGGTACTTTCTAAATTAATAAAAGCAGTTCCATTTGGATTAAACTTCATGAAATCTCTGTGCAAACCATTTAATTCTGATGCTTGCCTTTTAGTGATTTTGAATCCATTTTGAGCCAAATCAATTGCGGGCTGAACAACTTGATTCCAATTCAATTTGCCGTATTTTTTGTGGGCCTCTACCATGCCATCTACAGAACCAGGAACGCCAACAGCCAATTGACCATATAAACTTTTATCCACTATTGGATTGCCAACAGAATCCAAATACATATCTCTGCGTGCTGATGAGGAAGCTTTTTCTCTGAAATCCAGTGCATTTATTTCGCCCTTTGCCGAACGATAAACCATAAAACCACCACCACCCAAATTACCCGCATTAGGATAAACTACCGATAATGCGAACTGAACAGCAACTGCTGCATCAACCGCATTTCCACCTTTTTTTAAAATCTCTATGCCAACTGCTGATGCTTCAGGATGAGCAGAAACCACCATTCCGTTTTTGTACTCGCCACCATTATTTTTACCTAACTGACCACTAACACAACTGGATATTAAAGTTAGAGATAGAAAATAACCTAAAAAAGAAACTCTAATTTGGTGCTTTGTAATCTTCCGCATCTTTATAAATCTTTTCAACTATATTTTTATTTTTCTCAGTGATAACTTTTCTTTTCAGGCTTAATTTTGGAGTAAGTTCCCCACCATCAATACTCCATTCTTTTGGTAAAAGCGCAAATCTTTTAACTTGTTCCCATTTTCCAAAGCCTATGCTTGCGGCCTCAATTACTTCATTATATTTTGCTAAAACTTGCTCATTTTTAATAATTTCTTCGTTCGAAGTAAATTTGATTCCCTTTCTACCTACCCAAGTTTTAAGTGTTTCGAAATTTGGCACAATCAAAGCGGAAGGAAACTTTTTGTTCTCACCTAAAACCATTATTTGCTCGATAAAAATAGATTCCTTGTATTTATTTTCAAGCATTTGCGGGGCAATATATTTACCACCTGCTGTTTTAAACATTTCTTTTTTACGGTCGGTAATTCTTAAAAAACGACCATCAACCAATTCGCCAATATCACCGGTATGGAACCAACCATCAGCATCAATTGCTTCCGCGGTTAAATCAGGGCGATTGTAATAACCTTTCATTACCTGATGTCCGCGGGTTAAAACTTCCCCATCTTGGGCAATTTTAACCTCTACACCTTTTATAACTTCGCCCACCGAGCCAAACATTGTACCGCCAAAGTGATTAACCGTAATAACTGGCGAAGTTTCTGTTAATCCGTAACCTTCGAAAACAGGCATTCCTGCAGCCCAAAAAATTCTGGCTAATTTTGGATTTAATGCTGCACCCCCTGAAACAATAACTGTAATTTCCCCACCCAGAGCCTCCTGCCATTTTTTAAAAACCAGTTTACGGGCAATGCCTAATTTAAAATTATACCATGCACCTGCATCAATGGTATATTTTTCGGCCAAAGCAACAGACCAAAAGAAAATGCCTTTTTTTATCCCTGTTAAAGCTTTTCCTTTTTCCATTATTTTATCGTAAACTTTCTCAAGCAAACGAGGAACTGTAGAGAATGAATTTGGTTTTACATGTTGAATATCTGCAACAATTGTATCCATACTTTCTGCGTAATAAACCGAAGTTCGATTAAATAAATAAAGATAAATTATCATTCTTTCGAAAATATGCGATAATGGCAAAAAGCTTAATCCTTTTTTTACCCCCTCAGGCATTACTACAGCAGAATTTACAAAATTAGCAACTAGATTATTGTGTGTAAGCATTACACCTTTTGGTGTTCCTGTTGTACCGGAAGTATATATAAGCGTTAAAATATCTTCTGGTTTTATTTTGTCTCGGTATTCATCAAGATTGATTTCAGTACTTGCTTTACCTTCATCAATTAGTAAACTCCAGTTTTTCGCACCGGTAACTTCACTAAAGGTATATATTTTTATTTCTGGATTAGCGGCCTCGACATTTGGTTTCACCTTTTTATACAAATCTTCATCTGCAACAAAAATAACTGAGATTTCTGCATCTTTTAATATGAATTGTATATCATGATCTGCAAGTGTTGGATAAAGAGGAATTTGGTACGCACCTATTTGATTTGAAGCAAAATCTGCAATATTCCATTCAGGTCGATTATGAGACATTACACCAATACGACTTCCCTTATCAATTCCTACTTTTATTAAACCACGACTCAAATTATCTACAGCGTCGCAAAATTGTTGTGTAGTATAATTTATCCAATTACCTTTAATTTTTCCGCTGATAAATTCTTTTTGGGGTTCTTCAAGACTATGTTTTAGGAGATCGAATACCCTTGTGATTGCTGCAGCCATATAATTTATAATATTTGGTTAAGTTAAAAAATCAAAACATAAAGATGTATAATCCTATATTTTTAAATCGGTAAAATTTTGTCCGAGGTAAAAATACCGAATTTGAATACGGTATAAAATACTCGAATAAACTTAGCAATTAGAAAATTACTATGCAAGCATTGTTTTTATACATTTAAATTTTTACCTAAAAAACATAATCGGCATCAAAGTTGTTATGCTGATTATTATTTAAAAAACATATAAACATTTAGATTATGAAAAAATTACTTTTTACTATTTTTGGATGCGCAGCATTATTTACTTTAACTATAACAGAAGTTAAAGCTCAGAATTACAAAACTGGTGTTGGTTTAGGCTTGGATTTTGGCGATGGTGCAACATTAGTTGGTCCTTCACTAAGACATCATTTTAGCAGAAAAGGCGCAGTACAAGGAGAGGTTTTATTCGGTGGAAATTCTACAATTATCCAGGCTTTTCTTCAATACAACACGCCAATTAAAGGTGCTGCAGGCTTAGATTTTTATGCAGGAGGTGGTCCATCAATTCAATTGTATGATGGCGGTTCAAGTTTCTATTTAGTGCCAATGGCTGGTTTGGATTACAAATTTAAAGGAGCACCTTTAGCACTTGCTTTAGACTGGAGACCAAGACTTTATATAGGTGATAACGACAGCGATTTCAATGCTGGCAGATTCGGTTTAGGTTTTAGATATACTTTTTAAGCTTAAATAGAAGACGCTTAAAGCAAAAAACCCGTTAGAAATTATCTAACGGGTTTTTTGTTATTATAAATTTTATGAATTAGTTAAATACCCATCCATTTTTTAAGAACCGCTTTTTGTGTGGCCGTAGCACGCTCATCAATTGTTGCTTTTAAGCGAACATTCGGGTTTGCTTTTAAAGTTAAAGATATTTCTTTTTCAATTCCATCACGTTTAACTTTTAATTTTAAAACGTCGCCAATTTTCTTTTTTGAAACAATGGGTAATGATTCTAAAGAAACCATTGGAGAGCGCAATTTTATTGTACTTAATGCATCACCAACTGTTGTATCATCTAGTGAAATTATTATATCATTAACGTTCAGGCCAGCATCCCAAGCTGCAGAACCTCTAGTTGTAGATGTTATTGAAATGCCTTCATTTCCTAGCTGACCAGCTGCTCCTGTTACAGGTTTATCGGGTGTAGCATTTTCTGTTGATACATTTACGCCTGCATAACTGAAATACTTAACATATTCAGCATCGTCTACACCATTAACATATTTTGTCCAGAAATTAGTAAAACTAATACCTGAAATTTTCTCAACCATTACTTTAAATTCTGCATCAGTATAACCACGTTTTAGTGTTTTGCACTGCAGGTACATTGCTTTCATCACATCATCTAAACTTTTAGCTCCTTTTGTAGCATTTATAATTTCTAAATCCATCAAAATACCGATTACCTCACCCTTGTTATAGTACGAAACAGAGATATTTTTAGAATTTTCATTAGGACGATATCCGATAATCCATGCATCATAACTTGAAGCCGCTGCTGATTGAACTTTTGCCCCAGGTGTGTTCAAAACTGTGGCAATTCCGCCGGCAAGCGCATTAACAAATCCATTCTGATCATCAAAACCTGCCCTTAAAATATATTTATTCTCGTAATAGGATGTAAAACCTTCTGCAATCCAAAGATTTGTTGTATAATTTTCGTTATCATAATCAAATGGGCCTAAAGCAATGGGGCGTAAACGTTTAACATTCCAAAGGTGATGATATTCGTGAGCAACTAAACCCAAAAATCCTTTGTAGCCGGCATCAGTTCCATAAGCATTTCTGCTTGCACCTAATGTGGTAGAGTTTAAATGTTCCAAACCGCCGCCTCCACGAGCAAAATTATGAACAATAAACAGGTAATATTTATTTGGATTTTCTCCATAAACTGCTGTTTCCTGCTCTATAATTTTCGCCATATCTAATTTAAGCTTTTCTTTATCATAGTTACCACCGCCGTACATTGCAACTTCGTGTTTAACGCCCGAAGCCATAAACTCAAATGTATCCTGGTTACCAACTTCAATAGGGCTATCATATAAAATATCGAAATCCTTTGCGCTGTAAGTGAAAGTTTCTCCTGCAACTAAGGGCATACCTGTAGAAACTTTACTCCATGTGTTATAAGGAATAATTTTTACAGAACTGGGCGATTTAATCATCCCGGCAGGATGCATAAAAATACCTGTTGGTGATAAAAATGCATGAGATTCATCAATAAATGCTGTGCGAACAGATATTTCGAAAGCATAAACACGGTAATTAATTTTGATATTATTTGCTTTAGCTGAAAAAACTCTCCATATATTTTTTCTAACTTTTTCTACTTTTAATGTTTTACCAGAAGCCGATGCTGTAAATCCTTCAACACTTTTTTCAAATTCACGAACCAGATAAGAACCTGGAGTCCAAACAGGCATTTTTATATCAACATAATCTTTAGCTAAACCTGAAATATTCATTTGCACTTCGGCATAGTGTGCCTGAGGTTCTTTAAAGGAAACCTCGAAACCTATTTTTACCTGCGCCTTCGCTACCATAATGCTTGTTAGTATTAGAACTAAACTTAATATCGATTTTTTAATAAACATATAATTGTGTTTTGACACAAATTTATAGTTATTGATGAGTTTTTGGAATTAAAAAGAAAAATTAGTTAGCAGTTGTAAGTCAGCAGTCAGAAGATTATAACCTGATAACACTAAATTCTTATAAAATTTGAAATTAAAAAGGTTAATTATTCGCATTACCAACCATTCTGCTATTTCCATCTAAACTTTGCATGCCCGACCCCTGCCTTACGACTTATTTAGTAACATCCTTAATACAACAAATTTATGCTTAAACTATTTGAATATTTTTACAGGCTTTTACCGGGTATTTTTACAACTATAGCTCGGGAATTAAAGAATTACACACATACAAATGAAGAAAAGATATATTATTTACATTGTTTTGGCTTTAGGTTTGGCCTATCTTGTTTACTACAGAATAAACGCAAATAAAAAATTAGAAGGTAAAGGTGGTGCCACTGCTGGCGGAGCAAAAGAAGGTAAAGGTGGTAAAGATGCAAAATCGGCACCAGCAATGGTTGTTGATGGTATAGTTGTTAAGCTTTCTAAATTTGATACAGATTTGGAAGTTACAGGCGCAATCGAAGCAAACGAATCTGTTGTACTGAAAAGTGAAGTTTCTGGTTTGGTTACAGGCATTTATTTTAAAGAAGGTACAAATGTTACCAAAGGCAGTATTTTGGTTAAAATCAATGATAGAGATATTCAGGCACAGTTGCAAGATGCATTAACAAAACAAAAACTATCAGGCACAAATGAGAACAGGGCAAAACAGTTACTAGCAAAGGGTGCAATTAGTCAGGAAGAATACGATACTTCTTTAGCTGATTTGAGATCCTTTCAATCGCAAACAAACTTAATAAGAGCACAACTTGCCAAGACCACAATTCGTGCGCCATTTAGCGGTAAAATTGGTTTACGCAGTATCTCTGCAGGAACTTACTTAACGCCGGCAACAGTTATTGCAAATCTGGTAAGTACAAACCCTGTTAAAATTACCTTTTCGGTTCCTGAAAAATATACAGGACAAATTAAACTAGGTTCTGAAATTTCTTTCACTACTGATGGATCATCAAAACAAAATACAGGTAAGGTTTACGCAATTGAACCAGGAATTAATACCGCAACCCGTACTTTACAAATACGTGCACTGGCTCCCAACGCAGACAACGTACTTCTTCCGGGTTCTTTCGCTAAAATAAAACTTGCACTAAATACCTTACAAAATGCTATTCTAATTCCTAATGAGGCAGTAATTCCTGTTTTAAAAGGTAAGATTGTGTACATCCAGCAAGATGGGAAAGCAAAAGAAGTTAAAGTAGAAGCTGGAACGCGTACAGATGAAAACATTGTTATTACCTCTGGATTAAAAGAAGGCGATACAGTTTTAACTACAGGTTCAATGGCATTAAAAAAAGATGCACCCATTAAGGTTCATTTGGTTAAACAATAATTATGAGTATCTCAACCACGAGTATAAAAAGACCGGTTCTTGCCATAGTTATGAACCTTTTAATTGTCCTTTTCGGGATAATTGGATATAATTTTTTGGGCGTTCGCGAATATCCATCTATTGATCCAACAGTTGTTTCTGTTAGAACATCCTATCCTGGAGCAAACTCTGATATTATAGAATCGCAGATTACTGAACCGCTTGAAAAATCAATCAATTCAATCGATGGGATAAGAAACATCTCCTCATCAAGTAATCAGGGAACAAGCAATATCACTGTAGAATTTAACCTTGATAAAAATATTGAAGAGGCAACTAACGATGTTCGCGATAAAGTTTCGCAAGCCGCCAGAACTTTACCAAGAGATATAGATGGATTGCCGATTGTAAGCAAAGCCGATGCAAACTCGGATGCAATTTTATCAATGACCATACAGAGTGATAAAAGAAATACGTTGGAGCTAAGTGACTTTGCAGAAAATGTAATTGCAGATAGAATTCAAACCATCCCTGGAGTAAGTAGTGTTCAAATTCAGGGTCAAAGAAAATATGCTATGCGTATTTGGATGGATCCTAATAAACTAAGTGCTTATGGTTTAACTTCTCAGGATATTGTTACTGCACTTGATAATGAAAATGTGGAGTTACCTTCGGGGAAGATTACTGGCGAAACCACAGAATTAACCGTAAAAACTTTAGGAAAATTAACTAACGAAACCCAGTTTAATAACCTCATCTTAAAAACAGACAGTAACCAGGTTATCAAATTAAAAGATGTTGGGTATGCCGTTTTAGGTCCTGAAAATGAAGAAACAATTCTACGCGAATCTGGCAGGCCAATGGTTGCAGTGGCGATAATTCCGCAACCAGGTGCAAATTATTTAGATATCAGCAACGAATTTTACAAACGTTTCGATAAACTTAAAGCGGATATTCCTCAAGATATAAAATTAAAAGTTGCCCTAGATACCACGCTGTTCATTAAACGTTCCGTTACCGAAGTTGCTGAAACCATTGGTTTATCATTAGTATTGGTAATCCTTATCATTTATTTATTCTTTAGAGATTGGGGAATTGCTTTCCGTCCATTAATTGATATTCCGGTTTCTTTAATTTTTACATTCTTTATCATGTACGCTTTTGGTTTCTCTATTAATGTGCTTAGTTTATTGGCAATTGTATTGGCCACAGGTTTAGTAGTTGATGATGGAATTGTAGTAACCGAGAATATTTTCAAAAAAGTAGAGGAAGGTATGTCGCCGTTTGAAGCTGCAATTAAGGGCTCAAACGAGATTTTCTTTGCCGTAATTTCCATTTCAATTACCCTTGCAGCAGTATTTTTACCAGTAATATTTTTACAGGGATTTGTTGGGCGATTATTTAGAGAATTCGGGGTTGTAATTGGAGCTGCAGTATTGGTTTCTGCATTTGTATCGTTAACATTAACCCCAATGCTAAATGCGTATTTAATGAAAAAAGGCGGACATAAACCATCTAAATTTTACAATTGGACGGAACCCTATTTTGTTAAACTAAATGATTCTTATGAATCAAACCTGAATAAATTTTTAGATAAAAGATGGCTATCCATTCCAATTATTCTGGTTTGTATGGGAATGATTTTCTTATTTTGGAAAGTATTACCCAAAGAAACCGCACCTTATGATGACAGAAGTGCAATTAATATAAACGTAACAACGCCTGAAGGCTCATCATTTACTTATACGGATAAGTTTATCATGAAAATCAATCAAATGGTGATTGATTCAGTTCCTGAAAAAAATGTAAATATTACGATAACATCTCCCGGTTTCGGAGGATCAGGCTCCACAAACTCAGGTTTCGTAAGAATGGGTTTAGTAGATCCTGAAGATAGAGAGCGTTCTCAAAAAGAGATTGCCGATATGCTAACCAAAATCACCAAAAAGTATAGCGAAGGTAAAACGATTGTTAATCAGCAACCAACAATTTCTGTTGGTCGCCGCGGTGGTTTACCAATCAGCTACATTATTCAGGCGCAAAATTTTGAAAAACTTCGTGAAAAGGTGCCTTTGTTTATGGATGAAGTTAGTAAAAATCCAACTTTTACTGTTTCTGACGTGAACTTGAAATTCAACAAGCCAGAAATAAATTTAACTATTGATAGAGATAAAGCAAAAAACCTTGGCGTTTCCATCTCGGCAATTGCACAAACATTAAACCTGGGCTTAAGTGGCCAACGTTTTTCTTACTTTTTCATGAACGGAAAACAATATCAGGTTATTGGGCAATTCGACAGAACAGACAGAAAAGATCCTTTAGATTTGAGTTCTGTGTATGTTCGAAGTGATAATGGTACACTGGTTCAGCTTGATAATGTGGTTACGGCAAAAGAAGAAAGTAGTCCGCCGCAATTGTATCGCAATAACCGTTTTATTTCAGCAACAGTTTCTGCAGGCTTAGCACCAGGTAAAAGTATTGGTGAAGGAATTGATGCTATGGATGCGATTGCGAAAAAAGTATTAGATGAAAGCTTTTCTACCGATTTAAGTGGCGAATCACGAGATTTCAAAGAAAGTTCGTCAAATACATTTTTTGCTTTTGGATTAGCGCTATTGCTTGTTTATTTAATTCTATCGGCACAATTCGAAAGCTTTAAAGATCCGATTATTATTATTTTAACCGTACCAATGGCTGTTGCAGGTGCTTTTTTATCCCTATGGCTTTGTGGTCAGAGCTGGAACATCTTTAGCCAAATCGGAACCATTATGTTAATCGGTTTGGTAACCAAAAACGGTATTTTAATAGTAGAGTTTGCCAATCAGTTAAAAGAAAAAGGAGTACCTATTCCTGAAGCTATCAGGGAAGCGGCTGTATCTCGCTTACGTCCCATTTTAATGACAAGTTTGGCTATCGCAATTGGTGCATTACCTATTGCCCTAGCTTTAGGCGCAGCAGCAAAAAGCAGAATGAGTATGGGAACTGTTATTGTAGGAGGAACAATGTTTTCCTTAATTTTAACATTATTTGTTATCCCTGCCATTTATTCGTATTGGGCGAAACCATATAAACCAAATAAAGATTTAAAAGAAGCAGAGCGCTTTGAACATGAAGCATTGGAAGGAGCAAAATAAATAAAATGATTAAAAGAATAAATCTGTTTGTATTGCTATTGAGCATATTATCTTTCGCCTTAAAAGCGCAGGAAAAGTTGACTTTGCAAGATGCTATTACCATTGCAATGCAAAATAATTACGATATAAAAATAAGCAAGAATAACATTACCATTGCAAAAAACAATGCAAATATTGGTAATGCAGGCATGTTACCAAATTTAGCTGCGACTTATTCAAATGGTGGAAGTATTCAAGATACGAGGCAAACACCTGCAACAGGAGCCGATAGAGTTATTACCGGTGCAAGAAGTACCAATAATGATTTAGGTGCAGATTTAAACTGGACCATTTTCGATGGCTTTACTATGTTTGCAAATTACGACCGCCTGAAAGAATTACAGAAACAAGGTGAGGTTACCTCACGCCTTGCGATTTTAACAACAATAGCTGACGTTATTACAGCCTATTATGATGTGGTAAGGCAACAAAAATTAGTTATTGCTGCAGATAGTGCTATCGACATTTCTGTATTCAGGGAAAAAATTGCCAAAACTAAATTACAGTTAGGTCGTGGTTCAAAGCTTGATGTTTTAACTGCACAGGTAGATTACAATACCGATACATCAAATTATCTGCAACAAAAAAATGCTTTACAAGTTGCTAAAGTTCGTTTAAATCAATTAATGGTTCGTAATGTTAACCTTATATTTTCAGTTGATAATAATATCGACATTGATAAAGCACTAATTTATAGTCAATTGGCAGAATTATCTGCTAAGCAAAATCCAAATGTCCAAAATGCATTTATAAATCAAAGGGTTGCTTCATTAAATCTGAAATCAATTAAAGGTGCAAGATATCCTGTGGTTAGCTTAAATTCTGGTTATAGCAGATCAAACAGCACAAGTCCAACAGGGTTTAATCAAAAATTTGCAGCTAATGGATTTACTTACGGTGTAACTGCAAGCCTGAATCTTTTTAATGGTTTTTTACAACGGCAGAATGAAAGAAATGCCAAAATTGATATCGAAAACTCAACGCTAAATCTTGATAAAACAAAACTTGATGTAAGTACGCAATTATTAACCGCCTACCAAAATTATAGTACCTACCTGGATTTGGTTAATCTTGAACAAAGAAATGTTGATATAGCAAAAGAAAATTTAGATATTACTTTAGCCAAATACCGCTTGGGTAGCATTGCACCTTTAGAATTAAGAGAAGCACAACGAAATTCGATAGACGCTCAAAATCGTTTCATTGAGATTCAATATCAGGCAAAACTTGCAGAAATTACCCTCAAAGAAATCACTGGTAATATAGATTTATCCAATTAATTTTTATATTTATCGATATGATACTCGTTGCAGACAGTGGCTCATCAAAAACCGATTGGATGGGTTATTTTAATGGAGAAACCATTAAATTTAATACACAGGGAATAAATCCTTATTTCCTTAATGAGCAAGATATTAGCCGTATAATTCTAAAGAATGAGATAATAGCACCTTTGGCAGACGAGGTTAAAGAAATTTATTTTTTTGGCGCAGGCTGTTCATCACCCGATAAACATGAAGTTGTATCAAACGGATTATCGGCTGTTTTTGCCAATGCATTTATTTCGGTTGAGCACGACCTTTTAGGTTCTGTTTACGCAACCTGCGGAGATTCGGAAGGATTAAACTGCATTTTAGGTACTGGTTCTAATATTTGCTATTTCGACGGTAAGAAAATACATGATGGCCACCATGGTTTAGGCTACGTTTTAGGCGATGAAGGCTCTGGAACATTTTTTGGTAAAAAGGTATTATTAAGCTATTTGTACAAAAAATTGCCAGCAGATTTGGAGGCTGAATTTAAAAAAACCTTCACTGTAGAGAAAGAACAAATCATAACCAATGTTTATCAAAAGCCATTCCCGAACATTTACCTGGCAAGCTTTAGCCGCTTTCTGGCTAACAACCGCGAACACCCTTTCATCTACGAAATTTTAAAAAAAGGATTTCAAGAATTTGTGGATACAAATGTTAAAGATTATCCCAATTATAAAACTGTTCCTTGCCATTTTGTTGGCTCAATTGCATATTATTATCAAGATGTTCTAAAAACAGTTTTAGAAGAAAATGAAATTACCGTTGGGAAAATTTTGCAAAAGCCCATAGAAGATCTTTACAACTTCATTCTTCAAAAAGAAGGTGTTGTTAAACAAGGTTTTTAAATAATAAATAAATATTAAAAAGATATAAACATAACATTAATCATTTTGTTATAATTATAAAGCACATGAAAAATGCTTAGATGATATGAAGAGAATACTGGTAGTTGATGATGATATTGAGGTTTTAGAAACCATACAATTAATACTTGAAATAGGCGGCTTTAAAGTTTCTGCTCTTAACAATGGTGAAGAAGTATTTAATAGAATCGAAAGCTTTAACCCGAATTTAATATTACTTGATATCTCTCTTGGTCAAATTGATGGACGCGTTTTATGTGAGCAATTAAAATCTATAGAAAGTACCTCCAAAATTCCAATTTTATTAATCTCCGGTTTATATGACCCTAAAGACTTCACAACTTTAAATTACGGACAGGATGATTTCCTTTCTAAGCCTTTCCAGATGGACGTATTAATGAAAAAAATTACTAAAATTCTTTCTTTAGAACAAGATGAAACCTTTTTGATGAATTAAAATAATTGCTTAAAAATATATAGAAGCCGAATGTTTACAAACATTTGGCTTTTTACGTTTTTAGAAATGTGCCAGCAGGCATAATCTTATTATAATAATGCGAAAAATTCCTCTTTAAAAAGATTGCTATATTAGAGTTATTAACGCTACCAAAACATAATGCTGTCATTTTGGCAAATAAGACGCTTTGGAACAACCATTGTTATGCAGCATGTATATTAAACAATTTATTTACATATGAGCATACAAGAAAAAGGAAACATCTCGATACATACCGAGAATATTTTCCCGATAATTAAGAAGTTTTTATACTCTGATAACGAGATTTTTCTTCGTGAATTGGTTTCTAACGCAGTTGATGCCGTTCAGAAAATTAAAAGACTAGGTTCATTAGGTCAGTTTAATGGAGAAATTGGCCAACCATTGGTGCAAGTTGCAGTTGATAAGGAAGCAAAAACTATAACCGTTAGCGATAATGGTTTAGGTATGACTGCCGAAGAAATTAAAAAATACATTAACCAAGTTGCATTTTCTGGCGCAAGTGAGTTTGTAGAAAAATTTAAAGATGCTAAAGACGCGAATGAAATCATTGGTAAATTTGGTTTGGGCTTCTATTCCGCTTTCATGGTTTCAGATTTAGTTGAAATTAATACTTTATCTTATCAGGAAGGTGCAGAACCAGCGCGCTGGATTTGCGATGGAAGTACTGAATTCGAGATTACAGAAGGCACAAAAACTACTCGTGGAACAGATATTATCCTTCATATTAACAAAGATTCCATAGAGTTTTTAGAAGAGTCTAAACTTCAGGAGATTCTTGACAAATACGCTAAATTTTTACCTGTTCCAATAAAATTTGGCACTAAAACAGAATCCGTTGAAGATGGTGTAGATGAAGAGGGAAAAGCAAAATATAACGATGTTGAGGTTGATAACATCATCAACACAACCAATCCAATCTGGGCTAAAGCTCCTGCAGATTTGTCAGACGAGGATTATTTAAGTTTCTATCGCGAATTATATCCTTTTAGTGAAGAACCGCTATTCTGGATTCACTTAAATGTTGATTATCCGTTTAACTTAACTGGTGTTTTATATTTCCCGAAGTTGAAAAACGACTTCGAAATGCAACGCAACAAAATAAAGTTATATTCTCGCCAGGTTTTTATTACCGATGAAGTAAAAGACATTGTTCCGGAATTTTTAATGTTATTGCATGGCGTTATCGATTCACCAGATATTCCATTAAACGTATCGCGTAGTTTCTTACAGGCTGATAGTAATGTTAAAAAAATTAACAGTTATATTACTAGAAAAGTTGCCGATAAACTAGGTGAATTATTTGTAAAAGATCGTAAATCTTACGAAGACAAATGGAAAGACATTGGTATGTTCGTTAAATATGGAATGATTAGTGAAGATAAATTCTACGATAAGGCAAAAGATTTCGCCTTGGTTGGAAATACTAAAAATGAGCTTTTCACTTTACCAGAATACAAAGCGAAAGTTGCACCATTGCAAACCGATAAAAACGGAACAGTAGTTTATTTGTACACTAATGATGCTTCTAAACAAGATGCTTTCATTCAATCGGCAAACAAAAAAGATTACGATGTTTTGGTTTTAGATTCTCCTATTGATAATCACTTTATTAATCAATTAGAGCAGAAATTGGAGAAAACATCTATAAAACGTGTTGATTCTAGTGTTGCTGATAAACTGATTGAGAAAGACGAAGTTAATGAGCATGTTTTAAGTGAGGATCAGGCTAAAGAAGTAACAACTATTTTCGAAAAAGCAATTACCAAACCAGGTATGCAGGTAGAAGTGGTAGCTTTAAATCCAGATGAATTGCCCGTTACTATTACCATGGATGAATTTATGCGACGTATGAAAGATATGGCTGCGATGGGTGGTGGAATGGGCTTTTATGGTCAAATGCCTGATAGCTATAAAGTAGCAATCAATGGAAACCATAAATTGGTTAGCAAAATTTTAAAAGCAGAAGGTGAAGAGCAAAGCAATTTAGCTAAACAAGCCATAGATTTAGCTTTATTGGCTCAAGGCATGTTAACTGGTGCAGAATTAACTGCATTTGTTAGTAGAAGCGTAGAGTTAATTTAAAGAAAGAGGCTGTCTCATAAATAATTTACTTTTTGAATGTTGTCACGTGAGCCTGTAGAAACGCTTAAAAATTCTATTTTTATAAGTCCTTCAACAGGCTCAGGATGACAATTCGTACTTATGACACCGCCAAAAACTTTCTCCTTTTTTATATAAAATCAAGAGCAAAAAAAAGTCCTAATTTGCATCAGGACTTTTTTAAATATCAGCTTAAGCTCACCTTAACTTGCAATATTTTGCTTAACATTAAAGTAATCTTTGTGTTCCTCCAACATTTTAGCAATTGTTGCAGCCTTAGTATCTTTTATATTGAAAACAAATAATGGTTCTTGCTTCTTTTTGCTTCTAACCATTTTTTCTGTGTAGAAACGATATTCTAATCCGTTTGTTAATAAACCATATTTAGCTTTAGTTTTGCGAAAGTACTTAGATAAACGAGAATCGTTAATATCTAAACTATCTTCATGATGTTTACATTCAACCAAAATAGCTGGTTCACCATCTTTCATAATTGTGTAATCAACTTTTTTACTTTTTTTAACACCAAAATCCAAAACAGCTTCCGATTGAACTTCAGAAGGATTAAAAACGTCGAAACCTAATATTTGAATAAAAGGCATGACCAATGCATTTCTTGTTAAATCTTCAGATTGAACTTGAGGAAGCATTTTCTTAATTCTTACGGCAAATTGCCCGATTTCGTCTTTAAGTTCCATGTTAATATATTTTTAGGTATTTGTGTATTAATCTTAATTAAAATTCTTTCGCTTAGCTGCTAGAAATAGTATTTCAATTTATATTTTGTTTACCACTATCATTACCTAACCCAGGTTGTATGGCCTGTTGAGTTCTTTCACAGGCTACACAAACGATGGGCAGGCAGATGATTTTATAATTGAAAAATTTAATTTAAAAAGCTTTCCAATTATCTGTTTTTGGCAAACAGTAATAAAGATTAATAAATAGCTTGAAGTTGTTGCTTTTTTTACATCAACCTACCAGAATATTACATCAACTCGTAACAAGGCCTTGCTAAAGCTGGAAAAGATTTTTTTCAATGATATATAAAGAAATTCTTTTTTTAGCTAACTTGCGTTGAAATCATTCCAAACACACTTTAGTACACCATCATGAATTTAAAATGCGTTGTTATTGACGATGAACAACATGCTATTGAGGTATTAACTGACCACATAGCTGAAATGCCCGGTTTGACTGTCTTTAAAACCTTCACAAGTCCTGTGCAAGCCCTTACCGAAATTAGTGTTGGAGATGAGATTGATTTATTGTTCATGGACATTGATATGCCCGGAATAAATGGATTGGAATTAGCAAAAAACATTAGGGAAAAAGCCAAATACCTTATTTTTACCACAGCCCACCCAGATTATGCATTACAAGCATTTGATGTACAGTCTGATCAGTATTTACTTAAACCCATTTCATTTGCAAAATTTGCTCTTGGAATAGATAGAATTTTGAAGAAAGAGGCGAACAACGCTAAAAATGCAATGAAAGAAGCTGATCAGGTTGCAGCTTTATACATTAAAGGCGACCATAAATATGCTTTCTCGAATATTTTAATTGATGATATTTTATATATCAGGGCTTTGCAGAATTACATTCAGATAATTACTAAAACCGAAACAAACACAACTTACCTTACTTTAAAAGAAATTGAAAAGGCTTTAGAGAATCACGCATTTATTCGTGTAAACAAATCAAACATCGTTGCTAAGGCGGCCATTAAAAAAGTAGATGGCAACATTATCAGATTGGTAAATAACGAAATGATTCAGATTGGGGAAGGCTATAAAGAAGCTTTTTTCGCTTATATACAAAGTAGTTTATTAAAATCTGGAAGAAGTTAACTACTTGTTAAAGATTTGTGACATTGATGAATTAGTCATCAAAATTGTATTTGCTGTTGGATCAGTGCTAAAACTATTTTGAGACTTAACATTTTTAAAAACAAATGCAGTATTCTTTTTCAATTTAACAGTGATTTGAGTTTTCATATTGCTAGTTATTAAAAATATTTGGCATTCCAAATAGGTGTATTATTATTTATTGAAGATTTGAGACATTGAAGAGTTGGTCATTAAAATTGTATTTGCTGTAGGATCTGTACTGAAGTTGTTTTGACCTTTTATATTTTTATAAACAAATGCAGTGTTCTTTTTTAATTTACTGATATTTTGAGTTTTCATTTGATTATTTATTGAAAATTTGAGACATTGAAGAGTTGGTCATTAAAATTGTATTTGCTGTAGGATCTGTACTAAAGTTGTTTTGACCTTTTACATTTTTGTAAACAAATGCAGTGTTCTTTTTTAATTTACTGATATTTTGAGTTTTCATTTGATTATTTATTGAAAATTTGAGACATTGAAGAGTTGGTCATTAAAATTGTATTTGCTGTAGGATCTGTACTAAAGTTGTTTTGACCTTTTACATTTTTGTAAACAAATGCAGTGTTCTTTTTTAATTTACTGATATTTTGAGTTTTCATGTGATTATTTATTGAAAATTTGAGACATTGAAGAGTTGGTCATTAAAATTGTATTTGCTGTAGGATCTGTACTGAAGTTGTTTTGACCTTTTATATTTTTATAAACAAATGCAGTGTTCTTTTTTAATTTTGTATTGATTTGAGCTTTCATAATTATATTTTTCTTATTAGATATTGTTGTTTTGATTAACTGATGTAAAGGTGCGGCGAAAAAGAAGGCAGTCCGAAATTTTTACACAAAACCGCTATTTTTACAGATAAACCCCCTGTTTTAGTAGACAAAAACCACTTAAATGAACATTCTTAAAATAAAAAACTGGTATAACCGAAATGACATTCATGTTAAAGCTTGGTTGCTTTTCATAATCTATGAGGTATTTATCACAGGTATTGCAACGAGATGGTGGGGTACACCTGGCAATTATATTTTTCATTATTTACTTAACATATCTTTATTTTACTTTCATGCTTACGGCACAAGAAAAATTCTTTCAAGAAGTTTTAGATATAAAAACTGGCTATTTATTCCTTTTGTAATATTTGAATTAATAGCCTATATAGCAATAGCATTCCCCGGTGAGTACTTAATCTCTATCACAATTAGTACAGGTTTTAAAGATCCTATGAAAATTACAGAAGTATATGTGCTTAGATCAGTATGGAGAGCCTTATACTTTATCGGTTTTAGTACGGGTTATGTGTTTCTATTAAACTCCTTGAAAGAGAGAAAAAGAGTTCAAAAACTAGAGAAACAAAGCCTCGTTAATACCATAGAGAAACAAGCTTTAGAAAATGATTTGGTTCAATCTCAAAATAACTTCCTGCGGAGCCAAATCAATCCGCACTTTTTATTTAATACATTAAACTTTATATATAATGATGCAAGAAAGAAAGCGCCGCTAGCTGCCGATGCAATTATGAACCTTTCTGAAATGATGCGCTATGCTTTGAAAAGACCAGAAGCATCTGAATTAGTGCCTTTAAGCGAAGAAGTAGAGCAAATTGAACACCTAATCAACCTACACAAATTACGTACAGCTAATACCATCAACTTCAATTTAGAAATAGAGGGAGATTTATTTGGCATTCGTTTTCCTCCGCTCATATTGTTAACATTGGTAGAAAACATGTTTAAACATGGAAATATAGCGCATTCTGCACAACCATCAATTGTACAGATAAATTACGACAAAGCCAGCTTAAAAATTACAACCATTAATATGATTAATGATGTTAAAAAGAAAGAGCTAGAAAGCCACCACGTAGGGTTAGAAAATATAGATAAGCGCTTAAATAACTTTTTTAAAGACAAATATTCGTTCAAATTCTACAAAGATGATATTAATCGTTATTTCACAGAAATAAAAGTAGATATTCATAATCCTTTAGCAGGGCTGAATTAATTACTGCTTAAGGCATTTCTGCGCTGAACATCTTTTAATAAGAAATAATAGATAATCATTTCATGAGTACGTTGATCTTTATTAAAAAGACGATTAACGTGCATGTGCAATAAATCACTAAAAAGTTGTATTCTCCTGGTATCATTACAAGCTTTTAAAACATTTATAAAAGATAAACCAAATTGTTCAAAAGCATTTTCCTGATTTTCATTAAAGTCAACTGCGTCAGCTTTCCGATAAATTTGATATTGAGCGTTTATTTTCTTGAAATCTGCCGGTTCTAAATTATGTTCATCATTAAATGAATCAGACATTATTCTGATTACATTAGCAAAAACATTATTTTCGAATAAAGCTGAATTTTGCACCTTTTCAACTAAATCAGCACACATTTTATATTTATTATTTGCCTCTGGTTGTGTTTCTAGAAGCGACAAAACAAATTCACTATCTGTAGCAAAATGCTTTTCTACATCTTCAATCAAATCATTTCCGTATCGATGCGTTTCCCTTTTATATGTTCTTAATTGTAAATCAGAAACTAATCCTGTCGATAAATCTTGTTCCAAATAATTAGCCAATGCAGTTGTTAACTCCTGCCCGTCTTTTTCATCATTCAGTAAAAATCTTAGGCGCAAGTGATAGCCATTTTCATTGTAACGAATAAAAAACCAGGATTTGATTTGAAGTTTATGCGCATCCAAAAAATAAGCAATTGGTCCGCCAAGTAATGCATCGGAACGCTGTTGATGGCAATAAATCTCAAAATATAACCACTCCTTTCCGGGAGGAAAGACCTGCTTAACATTTGTTTTACTCTGATCGCTTTGTTCAAATCCATCATAAATTTTTTCCTGATGATAGATATTAAGAATAAATTGAGCTAAATATGGCTTTCCTTTTTCATCAATAACAATACTACTCTCCGGAAGTATAACTTCTTCCAGATACACTGTAGATTGCTTTTGCATGTATTGAATAAATGCCTCAATATCCATGCTATTATCTCGTTCGAAACACAAGGTCTGATCTGACAGGCCAGCTTTAAAATGTTTACTTACACCGATTTTACTTAAATACGCACTGCATTCAGCAGCGGATAATCCGATAAGACTTGCCTTTTTAACTTGCCATTTCTGTTGAGATAAAACAATATTTTGATATTGAACTTTGGGATAATACTCCAATTCGGGAAATAGATTCTCGATAAAAAGGGAAAGATTTGTTTGTATATTTTGATGCTGCAAATCGCAAAGGAGCCGAAAAACAGATAAATCGGAGCGTGAATAATTATAGGCAGATGCCATACGTGGAACAATCCGTTTATTTAGCCTTTTTGACCTCAGAATTACTTCATCACCTTGGACTGAAAGCATTATATCATCGAGTGTGAGTGGATCAGCAGATGTATCAAAATTTAGAATCGATAATTGTTTACTATAAACCAATTTACGCCGATTGATATTATCTACATTGGTTTCGACCATGTATGCAACATCAAAAAATAATATATCAGGGTTTGCAGATTGTTCTAAATTGGAAATATTATTGCAATGCTGATAAACTTTATGGTTAGCCATCGTAAAACGCCCGCTGAGGGCATTGGCTGTACTTCCACCAGTTTGGTCTACACAAATTAAATCATCTGCAACAGACATAAGCATACTAAAGGAATTTGGGATAGTAGCTGGTTTATCTGATAAATGGATACCCAATTTCTCTAAACGAATAACCTCTTTTGAACTAAAACCAGCTGGTTTGAATAATTTTTTAAAATTATCTTTCACCTTATCTGTTAAATCCTCCTTCTTTTTGTTTTGTTTTCCATAAAATTGAGCAATAAAATCATCTTCGCCACCAGCTTGCTCTAATTCATCATAACCTATTCCCATTTCAGGATCTAAAGCCAATGATAAGGGAACTTCCTTCTGTTCAAATTTTTTCATGAATTTATTTATAAACTGCTTCAGTGCATCGCGACCATCAATTGGTAAAATGTGCTGCATTAAATTTATTAAGCCTGGTATGCCATGAAGTAATTTTTCATCAATTCCACCAGAAATTACCTCACGCTCGGCTATCAAATACTTTGGAAAATCTACATGCGAAACCAGACCAATTCTTTGAAAATAATCATCTCCAATAATATTCGGGTCAGAGTTACTTAATAGCAGTTGTAAAGAGAGCATATCTTCTAATAGAGAAAATACTTCATCTATTCTTTCAGCAGAGATATTTAACCTTTCAATTAACTCATTAACATTTATTGGCTTTAAACATTTTTCTAAAATTTCGATAACAAAATCGTCTTTATCAATTTCTGCCAATTCAAATAAACCATCAGTACAGGCTATATATCGAATACTTGTTGTAGTAAAGTAATAGCTGCTGTTGGTAAAAAGCAAACAATTATTTTTCAACAAGTCTTTTAAAGAAAATGTTAAGGTATTTTTATAAGGCCAATCAATAAATTCATGAACAATTTGTTGCTCTTTAACAACCACTTGTAACTCTGTATTATTAAAAGCCTTATTTAATATGCTAAAGCCTGCAAAAGTTCCGTATGGTGTTGACCGAAATTTCGCCCTGTTAAAATATTTCCATATTGTAAAAAGTACCTTTGGAGGAAGTGAATTCAATTCTTCTGCTTTTACATCCCTAATTGTTTCATAAAAGGCATCTGAAGAAATCGAAATAGCAACTTTCAATTCTTCCCAACACTCAAATAGCGAAGATTTGTAAGAAAACTTAGGGGTTCTGAAAACGACATCCGGATATATTTTTACTTTCATGAAAGGAATTGATAATCGAAAATTACAAAGATTAATTTAATACACAGAATTTAACATCTTAAAATTGAATTGTTAATTTTTAAAAATTTACAAAAACTAAAAAGCCTTGCAAATTTTCATTACAAGGCTCAACATATATTATCGTTAAATTACTTAATCAAATTATACAATTCATCCAACTTTGGAGAAAGTACAATTTCAATTCTTCTGTTTTTACTTCTGCCATCATTACCAGTATTTGGCCCGAGAGGCTGGAATTCTCCTTTACCAGTGGCCGTCATACGCACACTTTCTACTTTTTCGGTTTCCGTTAAATAACGAACAACTGATGTAGAGCGCAGTACACTTAAGTCCCAGTTATCTTTAATTTGACCAAGATTATTTACTTTCTGATTATCAGTATGCCCTTCTACAGCAATGTTAATTTCAGGTTGTTCTTTTAAAACTTTTGCCAATTGCGCAAGTGCTTTCTTCCCGTTTTCATCAATAACTATGCTTCCTGATGGAAATAACAATTTATCCATTAACGAAACATATACCTTACCGTTTTTAATATCTACTGTTAAGCCACTTTTGGTAAAACCCAATAAGGCTTGTTGCAACTTCTCTTTTAATTGATTTGTAGCTTCATCACGTTTACGCAAAACCTCTTCTACTTCTTTCAAACGTTTTTCTCTGGCAGCTAAATCGCCAGATAGTTTAGTTATTTCTGTAGAACTGTTATTTTTAAGTTTACTGTAATTTGCATTTACATCATTAAACCTGGTTTGCAAATCACGCAGATCTTCTGCCATCAAAGAAGTATCTTTCTTTAACTTTTTGGCTTCATCTTCAAGGTTTTCAATTTTTATTTGACCCTCATTGAAAGCTGTATACAAAGAATCTTTAGTTCCCAATAAAGCTTTATACTTTTTTGGAGATAGAATAACGCAGGATGTAAGTGTTGAAGCGAAAAGAAAAATTGCAAAAGCTAGAAAGATATTCTTCATTTTTTTTAGTGTCAAGATTTTAGTATCAAGTATCGAGATTTTAGTATCAGGTATCAAGATTTTAGTATTGAGATATGGTTAATTGTGTACTTAGCTACAGTTCATTTATACAGTTAATAATTTTACGACTAAACATTTATTGCATTTCGTAAAAATACAACTAATGGTTGTACTGTATTGAAAGAAGTTATCAACTTATTAATGAGTGTAGGTTTAAAAAATTCTTCATCATCCAGTTTCATAGATGCTTCGAAACTTTTTAGTTTTAAATACTCAATATTTGGATCAGCAGGATCATATCCCTTTGGAGCATTTTTTAAGGCATCACCAGCACCGAAAATAAAATTCTTTTTAAATTCGCTATTGTTAATTATAACTTTGAAGTCGTCAATATTATAATCGATTTCCTGGCGGATTAATTTAACATGAGGTCCTTCGGGCATCCAGTAGCCGCCTGCTATAAAACTTTTGCCAGGCTGGATATGTAAATAATAACCTGGCTCATTTCCACCTTTACTTTTTGAAGAAAACCACATACCAAAGTTATTCTTATAAGGATCCTTATTTTTACTAAAACGTACATCGCGATAAATTCGCATTATGCATTTTTTAGGATCAAGTTCGGAAGAAATTAGCGGATCAATTTTGGAAAGTTCTGGAATAATTGCACTTACCAGTTCAAGAACATCTGCCCTGGCTTCCTCGTATTTTGGCTTATGCTCAGCAAACCATTCTCTGTTATTATTTTCTGCAATATTCCTAATAAAAACGAGTGTATCTTTTTTTAACATGTGCTCATTGGTAATTTTAATACAAAGTATTAATAAATTTATCCGTTAAGGATTATCATAATAAGGCTTATATTTTATATTAGGCGACAGGATATGAAGTAATATAATCCTGGAGTACCTATAATTGAAGGGAGATAATATAAAGCATCCAGCAAAAATCACAATCAAATAAGTCCAAAATGTGTTGTCTTCTAATGGCCCTACTAACAAATAGATAATGAAGCTAACAATCAGCATTTCTACCACATTCATTGCATAGCTAACATACATGGCTGCGTAAAAATAGCCTGGTTCTATTTCTATTCTTTGTCCACAACGAGAACAAACTTCTTTGGTGTGCTGAATGTTAAAACCATACATGCTACCTGTAAAAACATCTCCCCTGCGGCAATGCGGACATTTTGCATGAACAATTGCATACAGCTTAGAAGTTTTTTCAGCCATATTTAATTCAGATTAATTCTATCTGATTTCATATTGAGGTGAACATTCCTTTTACGATATTTTTTATACCAAAGTATACCTACTGCAGTAAACAGAAGATATGGAATTGCTAAAAGATACAACACGCCGGTGTTTAAGCCTGCAGCCTGAGTATTACCATTCTTTACACCTTGCTCGGCATTGATGGTACACATTGCACATTGTGCATTAACTTTCGGAGAAATTGTAAAAATTAAGGCAAATACAACTAAGATAAAAAATGCTTTTTTCTTCATCAGAACAAATATAATGATAAACCAAGTTAAGGATTTAAAAATTGTGTCATAAAAACACCAAATAATATTTATCCACTAAATTATTTTAATATTGATAATAAGGCGATATCATTAAATAAACAACTACTCCTGTAATTGCTACATATAACCACAACGGAAATGTAATTCTTGCTATTTTTTTATGTTTGTCAAACTTTTCTGCCAGTGCCCTAACATAGGTTACTAAAACAAGTGGAATAATTGCAATTGATAGAAGAATATGTGTAAGTAGTATAAAAAAGTATAAGTATTTAACAAAACCATCACCCCCAAATTTTGTTGATGGAGTTGTCATGTGATATGCGATGTACATAACTAAAAATAATAAAGAACAGCCAATAGCCATTTTCATTAAATTTTGATGAAGTTGAACTTTACCATTTTTAATTGCCCTAACAGCTACAATAAGTAAAACAGCAGTTATCCCATTAATTGTTGCATAAATTGGAGGCAAAAAGGGTAACGGACTTACATCTACACCTAAATCCTTTAATTTCACCATAAATAGCACGGCTACAGCCACAGGTATAAAAATAGATAATACAATTATCCAGATATTATATTTTTTTTCTATTGAGTTATTTTCCATGAGATACCAATTTACCAGGGATTTATTGTTTGGAGCAAATTAAATTATCTACCATCTTTAAGATTTCTTAGATCTTCAGCAACCAGCACTTTTATTTCATCATCAAGCTTTGCTAAAGCATCTGCATTAGTTGCTTCGTAATAGCCTCTTATTCTATGTTGATTATCAAGCAAAACAATTTGATTGCCATAAAGAAACTTAGGTTTCCCGGCTTCCTTGTAATAAATCATATCAAGCAGTAAGCCTTGCCTAACGAAAGGATAAATATTCATACTATCACCACTTAAAATATCCCACTTACCAGACTTTGCATTTAGCGTGTTGGCCAGCAATTTTAAAGAAGTTGGATTATCTTTAGGATCAACTGAAATGCTTAAGAAACGAATCAATGGATTTCTTTCGTATCCATCTGCAATCTTCTTAACATTCAAATTAACATCTTTTAATGGGCTTTCCAGATAAAATAGATTTAGAATAACAATTTTATTTTTTAAAGCTACCCAGTTTATGGTTTCGTTTTCCTGGTTTACCAAGCTAAAATCATTAACTATGTGGTAGATAGTATCAGGAATTTTTTTACCCTTTACAGAATGAAAAGTCTTTGCTACAATCTTCTCTCCGAATATTGGAAGGCTCTTATAGCGGTTTTTTGCAAAATGTGGCAACAAGTAAAAAAACAAAAATCCCGGTATAGCCAATATGCTTACCAGGATTAATGATTTTTTTATAGAGAATGATCTCATGAATGAGTTGCCATGTGTATGTTTAAAAACCCACCTTCAATAAGCATTAATACGATAAAGTACACGATAAAAATGAACGACACAGTTAGCGCTAATTGTAAGCCTAATTTCTCAAACTTTAAGTGCATAAAGTAAGCAACAATGTAAAATGCTTTTACTAAAGTTAAAGCTATGTATATGTAGTTACCCACATGTTGAGGTATATGGCCTCCTGGAATTGCCCAAAGTGCAATAATAAATTCTATAGCTGTAATTAGTGACAAAATACCAGCTACTTTCCAGATTTTTGATTTAGTCATTCCTGAATGATCATCGTGTTGGTGACCTTCGGCTGTATTAGAATGTTCTGACATGTTAAATATTTTTATAAATTAAAATTAAACCAAATAGAAGAATGTAAATACAAACACCCAAACTAAATCTACAAAGTGCCAATATAAACCAACTTTTTCAACCATTAAGTAATGACCTCTTCTTTCGAAGGTACCATTAATAGTCATTACTAAAATGATTATATTAATCAAAACTCCGGTAAAAACGTGAAAACCGTGGAATCCTGTAATGGTAAAAAACAAGTTAGAAAACTGTTGAGCAGATACCAAAGAAACCTTGCCTGTAAATAAATGATGCAATGTTTCTATAGGTGGGATTTTACCCCAACCAAATCCTTCATGAAAAAGGTGAGTCCATTCTAAAGCCTGACAGCCCAAAAACATAAAACCACCAATAATGGTTGCAATCATCCAACCAATAACTTCATTTTTAGCTCTACGGTGACCAGCTTCTACAGCCATTACCATAGTTACTGAACTTAAAATCAGAATAAAAGTCATAATACCCACAAAAACTAATGGAGCACCACTTTCTTTTAAACCAGGAATAGATTGGAAAACCAAATCCGGATCTGGCCATGCTGACTTAGAGAAGCGCTGAGCGCCATAATAGATCAACAAAGATGAAAATGTAAAAGCATCTGATAAAAGGAAAAACCACATCATGATTTTACCATATTCTACCGACCAGGGCGAACGACCACCATTCCATGGCCCGGTTTTAACTTGATCTAATTGTGATACTGAATTCATTGCAAATAGTATAATAGTTTGTTAACAAATTTAACGGTTCAAAAGTAAAAAAACATACAGATATATCCATAATATATCTATAAAATGCCAAAAAATAGAAGTAATTTCCATACGAAACTTATTTTTTGCCAAAGGAATATTTTTGTAGCTACCTGATAAGCTACTGGTTATAAAGCCTAAACCTGCAATAATGTGAAATAAGTGCATTAAAGGTACAACGTAGATAAAGGATATTGCCGCATTGTTTCCAACCATTGTTGCACCAGTTTTAACCATACTGCCCCAAGCTACAAATTGCATAAAGCCAAAAGCGAAGGCTAAGATAACCGTTAACCATAGCATTTTTCGCTGTAAACCAAAGTTTAACTTTTTTAATGCTCTCGATGCAAGCGTTAGTGTTACACTACTTGCAATGATTAATAACGTACTGTAAATAAAAGCATCAGGTAAAACTAAGCCATGCCCCTTTCCTTTCGAAGCTGCAAAAACCAGATAGTAGCTAGTAAATCCTCCAAACATGATGGTAGATGATACTACGAAAAGCCATACAATAAACTTCTTAGGCTTTGGGTCGAATATATCTTGTGTATTTTCCATTGATAAAACCATAAATAATTATTTTGCTATAAAATCAAACATTAATACCAACTGTACAGCAGGTATGTAAAAAAACGAACAGAACATAACTTTCTTGGCATCTATCAGTTCTCTGTTCATAAGAAGTTTAAATGCCAACCAGCTAAATACAGCACCCGCAATTATTGATAAACCTGTTATATAATAACCTCCAAAGCCATAAAAAGTTGGCAGCAAACTAACCGGAATTAAAATCAATGTACTTACAAACGTAAATATTGCAGATGTTTTATCTCTTTTTTTTGTGGGTAACAATCTAAATCCTGCTTTCTTATAATCATCATCCAAAACCCATGCAATAGCCCAAAAATGAGGAAATTGCCATACAAACTGAATAAGAAATAAAATTACGGCTATCTTATAATCAATATCTAAAAATAAATCTGCTTTTAAGCTACCAAAGGCAGCCAAATAACCAATTAGTGGTGGCAATGCGCCTGGTATTGCACCAACAAAAACGGCTATCGGTGATTTTCTCTTTAATGGTGTATAAACAAAAGCATAAAGCAAAATAGAAAACACAGATAATAATCCGGTTTCAAGATTCAATTGCCCTAAAAGCCATGTACCTAAAAATGCCATAAAAACACCTAATACCAACCCCTGACCTGTAGTCATTCTACCAGCAGGCATTGGACGATCTTTGGTTCGACTCATCAATTTATCCAAATCGACTTCTATAATTTCATTAAAACAATTCGCTGCAGCAGTAACTAAAAATCCTCCCGCTATCAAAATAAGCCAGTTACTCCAATCAATTGATGGAATATGTCCTCGGCCTATCTGCATTTTCTGGCCAATTAAAAACGAAATCGACGCAGAGAACACTACCGTAAAGGACAGTCTGAATTTAATGAGCTTAGAAAAATCTGAAAAAAATTGTTTCAACTTTTTTATTATTATTGTTTGTATGTTCTTGTGCGATAAACCAACAAGTACAAATAAAACTGTAAACTAAATAGCATTGTTGAAAATAATATGTGCAATGCTTGTGCAACAGGCGGCAGAGAAATATATGCTAATGCAAATCCTGTTAACAACTGAATTAACAATGTAAACAAAATAAATCTTGCAGTTAGTAAAGGAGCTGCCTTTCCGCTAAACCTGTCTAAAACCATTTTATAAATAACACCATTACAAATAACAACTAATATGGCCATGTCTCTGTGGTAATTAAAAACTTCTCCCACCTTTCCTATCCATGTATTCCTACCGCCAAACGATAAAGATTTTGCAATCGCATCTACGGCTTCCCTAACTTCTGTACCCATAATAATTTGAGCAACGCTAACTAAAAGTGTAAAGAACAAAAATCCTTTAAGCCATAAAATTCGATACATTATCACCGAAGGTTCTTTATGTAACTGTTTTGCATAGCTGTAAGTGTAAATGGATATTCCTAAAAGTACAAGTGCCAAAAGCATGTGTACTGTAACAAGCCATTGTGTCAAATTCGTTGATACAACGAAAGCACCTAACCATGCCTGCAGGATAATAATAAATACATTTAAAATACTTAAAAAAAATATTCTTTTCGCACTTTTCCTATAAATGAAAGAGAAAACGGCTGTTAATAAAATAAATATTCCTGCAACTACGCCTACTAAACGATTTAAGTATTCTGTCCAGGTTTTGGCAGGATTAAATTCTTCAGGTAAAGAAATCGTTTTATCATGCCTAATACTGTCAGCTAATTCCTTCTTACCAATTCCATCCAGATATTTGGCGAATTTTTCATTTTTCTTAATTCTGCCTACAACATATTTTTCCTTATAATTTGCAGGAAGCTGTGATACATCAGTTGGTGGTATATACCTGTCGAAGCACTTTGGCCAATCAGGGCAACCCATGCCTGAACCTGTACTGCGCACAACTCCACCTGCAAGTATAACCAGTAGCGTTACTATTATGGTTATAAAATTAATCCTGATAAAACGTTGTTCTGATCTGCTGATCATTATATGTATTAATGTGAAAAGGGTATCCGGATAAGCAGAAACTTAATCAGATACCCCTTTAAAAATTTGTTAAAGCTATATAATTAGCCTTTATTTTCTGTCACAGGATTGGATAATTCCCAATCTTGCTGTATTTTTTCTGCTTCTGCATTTCCTTCAAAATCATGAGGTAAATTAGAACTCATTGTTTGAGAGAAAGGGACAGTTTGAGGAATAAAATCAACATCATGGCCAGGTTTGCTGTAATCATAAGGCCATCTGTAAACAGTAGGGATTTCTCCAGGCCAGTTTCCATGTAAATGTTCTACCGGAGCAGTCCATTCTAAAGTATTCGATTCCCAAGGGTTTTGAGTAGCAACTTTTCCTTTGAATATGGAATAGAAAAAATTGAATAAAAATGCTACTTGAGCTAAAGCAGCCATAATTGCCGCCCAGGTTACAAAGATGTTAACCGTTAACCATTTCTTCATGAATTCGAACTCAGTAAAGGCATAATAACGACGAGGAACGCCATCTAACCCTAAGAAGTGTAAAGGAAAGAATACCAAGTATGCCGCAATGAACGTTAACCAAAAATGTAGATATCCTAATTTAGCATTCATCATACGACCGAACATTTTAGGATACCAGTGATAAACACCAGCAAGCATACCAAAAATAGCAGCAGAACCCATTACTAAGTGAAAGTGGGCAACTACGAAATATGTATCGTGTAAGTTAATATCTAATGATGCATTACCTAAAAATATACCGGTTAAACCACCTGAAATAAAGAATGATACTAAACCAATAGCAAATAACATTGCAGGAGTGAAACGTATATTACCTCTCCACAGCGTTGCTAAATAATTAAATGTTTTTACTGCTGATGGAACCGCGATAATTAAAGTGGTAATCATAAACACACCACCCAATAAAGGGTTCATACCTGTAACAAACATGTGGTGACCCCAAACAATGAACGAAAGTACAGTGATACCAATTAACGAATAAACCATTGCATGGTAACCAAAAATTGGTTTGCGTGAGTTTACTGAGATAACCTCAGAAGATATACCCAATGCAGGCATAATTACAATATATACTTCAGGGTGACCTAAAAACCAAAATAAGTGTTGCCAAAGAATTGGAGAACCACCTTCGTTAGGTAAAATGTTTGTACCCATTACGATATCAGAAAGGTAAAAACTTGTTCCAAAACTTCTATCGAATACCATTAATACAACTCCAGCTACAAGAACAGGAAAGGATAATATACCTAATATAGCTGTTAAGAAGAATGCCCAAATGGTTAAAGGCATTTTCCAAAGATCCATTCCTTTTGTACGCATGTTTAATATTGTACTTACATAATTTATACCACCCATTAATGATGATGCAACAAAAAGTACCATACTAATCAACCACATTGTCATCCCTAAGCCAGAGCCTGGAATTGCAGTTTCAATTATTGAAAGAGGTGGATAAACTGTCCAACCCCCTGATGCAGGTCCTGTTTGAATAAAGAATGAAGCCATCATTACCATACATGCAGTAAAAAAGAACCAATAAGAAAGCATATTCAAGAATGGAGATGCCATATCCCTGGCTCCGATTTGCAGCGGTATTAATAAGTTACTAAAAGTACCGCTTAATCCTGCAGTTAACACAAAGAATACCATGATGGTACCATGAATAGTAACCAGTGCCAGATAAAAATCAGATTTTATACGGCCACCTTCTGCCCATTTACCTAAAAAAGTTTCCAAGAAAGGGAAGTTCTTATCAGGCCATGCCAATTGAATACGGAATAAAATTGATAAACCCATTGCAATAACCGCCATGATAATACCAGTTATCAAAAATTGCTTTGCAATCATTTTATGATCCATACTGAAGATATACTTTGATATCAAAGTTTCTTTATGGTGCCCGTGATCAGCGTGATCGTGATTGTGTTCGTCGTGTAATGCTATTGTTGACATAATTCTTTCGCTCTTCGGTATATTATTTATTTAAAGCCATTTGGTTTGTTTTAACAGCTGCAGAATCTGTAGCTGTTGTATCTGAAACTGATTTTACAGGAGCAGGTGCCACTGGCAAATTAAATTCTTTTCTTAAATCGTCATTTAAATAGGTTTTTTGTTCAGCTAACCAGGTTTTGTATTCAGCCATAGAAACAACGCGAACTACTTTTTGCATGTTATAATGACCTGAACCACAAATTTTAGCACAGTAGAAAAGAAACTTGAAGTTTGGATCATTCGTTTCTTGTTGCATCTGAGTAGTTGTCTTCGTTGGCGTAAATTCAAATACGGTTTGCATACCCGGTACAGTATTTAGCTGTACTCTAAAGTGAGGCATGTAAAAACTGTGAATAACATCTTTACTGGTTAAAATAAGTTTGATCGGCTTATCTACAGGTATTACCATTTCATCAGCCATTTGATCATCACGAGATTTCAAATCTTTAAAATCAATCCCTAATGCGTTTGATGCGGTAGTTAATTTATAGTTTTTATGTCCTACAATACCATCAGCTCCAGGATAACGGATAGTCCATTTGAACTGTTCAGAAGTCATCTCAATTTGAATTGGCATGTTTTTAGGATCTTCAACTTTGTAGAATATTGATCTCCATGTTAAGAAACCCATTAATACCAATACCGTTAAAACTAAAGCAGGAACAATTGTCCAAATTTTCTCGATGGTATTATTATGAGGATAGTAGTAAGCTTTTCTTTTTGCAGAATATTTATAGATATAAGAAAATCCAAATAATAAAATGTGCGTTGCAATGAAAACAATTGTTGTAATGATTAAAGTCAGGTTAAACATATCATCAATACGCTTTCCATGCACCGAGGCAGCATCTGGAAGCAACATCGAACCATGAACGGTATATTCCCAATACACACCATACAAACCTAAAACCAAAAACAATGCAAATAAACTTGAATTTACTCTGTTCCAGTTAATACCAACAGGTTTACCTTGCGCTTCGCGACTTAGTTCATAAACCCTTATTGCTTTACCCACAATAGCGATGAATAAACATATTGCGAGGAACACCAGAATATAAAATATTACTGATTTATAAACCTCTCCCATATCAACTTTCGGTGCCGCGGCAGCTCCTGCTGCTGCATCTTGCGCAAATACGCTCGTGTTTGCAAAAACAGTAATTAATACTGCTAAAGCTGCGGTCGTTTTATTCGTGATAAACTTTCTTAAACTCATTTTCTTAAAAGTAGTACGCTGTACTTCTATATAATAATTAAAATATTCGCTTTATAAAATCATCAACTAAAGCTGATGATGCAAACTTTCTTGTAATAAAGGGTGATTCTTTGCTATCAAAGGTTTTTTGCTCAATGATGTTAACACGGTAAAAGTAAACAACCCAACAAAACCTATAGCTGTACCAATTTCAATAATTCCGAAACCATTGTGTCCATCTTCAACGGCACCTGGCATAATCATTTGATAATAATCAACCCAATGGCCTAACAACACAACGATAGCCACAAATAATAATTTAGCATCTGTTCTTTTATTGTCTCTATCCATTAACAACAATACTGGAGCTAAGAAATTCATTGCAAGGTTTAAGAAAAACCAAAACTTGTAATATTCAAAGCGTCTGTAGAAATAAATAGTTTCCTCAGGCATATTTGCATAGTAAATTAATAAGAACTGCGCAAACCATACATAAGTCCAGAAAATAGAAAAACCAAATATAAACTGACCCAAGTTGTGCAAATGGCTATTGTTAACCCATTGCATATAACCAGCTCTTCTTAATAGAATTATGATGATTGCAATTGTTGCTAAACTGCTAACCCACATTGCGGCGAAGTTATACCAACCAAACATTGTTGAAAACCAATGAGCTTCTAATGACATGATGGTATCAAAAGCAAAAATTGGAGTGGTAAAACCATAAATTACTAAAAAGATGCAAGCATTTTTAAAGCTTTTTCTGTAAGAATTTAATCCCCCAGTTAAATCTTCGTTATAAGAAAACTTAACAAATATTATAGAGAAAATACTGTATATACCTAAAAACAAAACCTGACGCCCTAAAAAGAAAGGTACATTTAAGAAAACAGATTTACCTGCTATCAAGGCATCGTAATTAGCACTATTAGGATCCGTTAATCCATCAGCATGCCAATGGTGGTATAAGTTATGCGTATATAAACCTGCGGAGATAATAACAACAAGTATTACAGCAGCAATAGGCAAAGTTTTTGCCATGGCTTGCGGTACACGTAAAATTGAAGCAGACCATCCTGCCTGAGCTACATATTGAACAGCAAGGAAAAATGTACCAGACATACAAACGCATGCAAAGTAGTATCCCATAAGTAACAGGTTGGCAAAAGTACGCTCATGCATTACTTTATCTCCGGCAATGAAACCATAAGCTACTGCAAGTACGCCTAAAGCTATACCAACTAAACTTAAAGTTTTTACTTTTCCTGTAAACTCAAATTGTTCACTAAAATTAATATTGTGAGTTCCCATTTATATTCTGCTTTACTTATTGTCCTTTTTGTAATTGTTGAACATACATCACTATTTTCCAACGATCTATTGGTAAAATTTGAGAAGCATGCGAGCCCATGTTATTTACGCCGTATGTAATGGTATGATAAATTTTACCAGCAGTAAGATCTATCATGTTACCACCTCTTGAAGAAGCACCTGTTAAGTATGAAGGAACACCGTTAAACTTTTCAATTTTAACTAAGTGACCTTGACCATCTCCTTTTTCACCATGGCATGGTGCACAGAAAACAACAAATGAGTGTTTACCTTGCTCCAGGTTAATGCTATCTGCAGTTAATGGATTAACCATTTTAGCACCCGCTTCGTTATATCCTTCTAAAGTATTAGGATATTCATCGTATTCTTCAAAACCAACTGGCTTTGTGTTTGCAGGTGGTAATTGTGCAGTTTTACCATCTTTAAAATTTTTATTTGGCTGATCAGGGTTATAAGCAATTGGATCATACATGTTCCTTGCATATTCTAATCCTGTACTGCGTTTATCTTTACAAGCCGAAAAAGTAGCTGCAAAAGCGATAGCTAAAAACGCGGCATAAACAAATTTATTCTTATTCATAGCTAATATACTTCCTTTCATTATACTTTACTTCTAAAGCACCAGCATCCTTTAATAAACCATCAATTACTACATGAGCTGCATTTTCATGTGCATCTACTGCTATAACAAAGCGATCGTTAGTAGCACGAAGATCCATTACTCTTGGTGATCTGCCTGGGAATAAATGGGTTGAAGCATAATAAGTTAAAACCATACCGAAAGCACAGAATAAAACTGTTAATTCGAACATTATCGGAATAAAATCCGGTAATGCAAATGATGGTTTACCACCAATATTTACTTTCCAATCAATAACTGCACAAAAATAAATTAAAGCGAAAGCTGCGCAGGTACCTGTAATACCAAAGCAAAATGCCGCTATATCGATTCTTGATCTTTTAATTCCTAATTTGGCTTCTATTCCGTGTATAGGCATTGGAGTATATACATCATGTATTGTGATGTTATTTTCCTGAAGCTTTTCAATGCCATGCATCATTTCGTCAGGGTCGCCAAAGCTGCCTAAAATATATTTGATATTACTCATTGTTATATTTTTGCGTATTCTTCTTGTTTAACACTATCAAATTTCTCTAAAGACTCTACGTATTCAGTTACATATTCTTTATTCTCATGCCCTTCTTTAATCTGTTTCATTTTAGCTTGCTCACTTGCAGATTTTAATAATAATTTAACCTCTGCTATCGCGATAGACGGTAATACCCTTAAGAATAATAAGAATAAAGTAAAGAATAGTCCGATTGAACCTACAAACACACTCACGTCAACCCAAGTTGGCGAAAACATTGCCCAACTTGATGGAATATAATCACGGTGTAATGATGTTACAATAATAACAAAGCGTTCGAACCACATACCAATGTTTACAACAATTGATAAAATCCATGTTGCTCTTATGCTTAATCGAATCTTTTTAAACCAAAGTAATTGTGGTGAGATTACATTACAAGTCATCATCATCCAATATGCCCACCAGTAAGGACCAGTTGATCTGTTGATAAATGCATATTGTTCATATTCAGAACCTGAGTACCATGCAATGAAAAACTCCGTTAAGTAAGCAACACCTACGATTGAACCCGTTAGTATGATAATTTTATTCATCGACTCGATGTGGAACATCGTGATGTAGTTTTCAAGACCTAAAACTTTACGTGCCACCAATAATAAGGTTAACACCATCGCAAAGCCTGAGAAAATTGCACCAGCAACGAAGTAAGGAGGGAAAATTGTAGTGTGCCATCCAGGAATTACTGATGTTGCAAAGTCCATCGATACAATTGTATGCACTGAAAGTACAAGTGGTGTAGAAATACCTGCTAAAATTAATGATACCGCTTCAAAACGTTGCCACGTTTTAACACTTCCACTCCACCCGAAAGAAAAGATAGAATAAATTTTTCTGCGTGTACCAACTGCACGGTCGCGGATAGTTGCAATATCTGGTAATAAACCCGTGTACCAGAATAATAAGGATACAGAGAAATAAGTGGAGATTGCAAACATATCCCAAACCAATGGCGAGTTAAAGTTTACCCATAATGAACCAAACTGATTCGGTAATGGTAAAACCCAATAAGCTAACCACGGACGTCCCATGTGTGACACTACATAAGTTGCAGCACAAATAACGGCAAAAATTGTCATCGCCTCTGCTGAGCGGTTAATTGAGTTTCGCCAGTTTTGACGGAAAAGCAATAGTACAGCAGAAATAAGTGTTCCTGCGTGACCTATACCTACCCACCATACGAAACCGGTGATATCCCATGCCCATCCAACTGTTTTATTTAAACCCCAAGCACCAATGCCATTCCAGAAGGTATAGCTTACTGCTACAACCCAAAGTAAAGCACCTAGTGAGGCAAAGATGAAACCAATCCACCAGGCTTTGTTTGGCTTATTTTCTACCGGGCCTAAAATATCATCCGTAATTTTTGCATACGTGATGTTATCTCCGGTAATTAATGGTTCTCTAAGTATTGATTCGTTATGTCCTGACATAATTTGTATTTTCTTTATACTAAAGCTTACGCTTGTACTGTTGTATCTGTATTTCTAATTTTTGTCATATATCCGATACCTGGTTTCACGTTGATTTCTTCCAATACGTAGTAGATACGCTCAGAACGTAAAGCTTTTGAAACTTCAGAATTAGGATCATTTGCATCACCAAAGATGATAGCATTTGCTGAACAAGCTTCCTGACAAGCCATTTTAATGTCGCCATCTTTTAATGGACGTTTCTCAATTTTAGCCTTCAATTTACCAGCCTGTATACGTTGAATACACATTGAGCATTTCTCCATAACACCACGTGAACGTGTAGTTACATCAGGATTTAAAACTAGTTGAGTAAACTCGTTATTTAAATAGTTATCGAAACGAGAATCATTCCAGTAGTTAAACCAGTTAAAGCGACGAACTTTATATGGGCAGTTATTCGCACAGTAACGAGTACCTACGCAACGGTTGTAAGCCATGTGGTTTAAGCCATCTGATGAGTGTACAGTTGCTAATACCGGACAAACGGTTTCGCAAGGAGCGTGATCACAGTGTTGACATAACATAGGCTGGTGAACTACAGAAACGTTATCTAAATCTTCCAATTTAGCAATTTCCTTTTCTCTTGTTACATCACCGGTTGGTGTTTCGTAGCTATAGTAACGATCAATACGAATCCAGTGCATTTCACGACGACGGCGAACCTCATCACGACCTACCACAGGAATATTATTTTCAACATTACAAGCAACGATACATGAACCACAACCTGTACAAGCATTTAAATCGATAGCCATAACCCAGCTATTACCTGGTTGCTCGTATTTATCCCAAAGGTCATAGTTTTTATGTCCTTCTTCGCTTTTGCCAGTACCCGCCGCCGGGTTTTTTAAATACTCTTTGAATGAAGCTTCGCGAATTACATTACGACCTTCAAAAGAGTGGTGTGTTTGTGTTTGAGCTAATTCGTAAGTAGCACCTGTTGGTGTAATTGTTACCGAAGTAGCATATTGCATTGTTCCATTTACAAAAGAAACAAAAGGGAAAGCATTTTTACCAACATCATTACCCGCTTTACCAACTTTAGTACGACCGTAACCTAATGCGATTGAAGCCGTACCTTGTGCTTGTCCTGGTTGGATAAGAACAGGCAAATCAATTGAATAGCCATTGTTACCTTTAACAGTTACAACATCAAATTCTTTTATTTTTAATTTCTCAGCGTATTTCGGTGCGATGGCAACATAGTTATCCCAAGTTACTTTTGAAACCGGATCAGGCAGTTCTTGTAAGAATGCATTATTTGCATTTTTACCATCACGCATTGGTATGTTTTCATAAACCTGTAATTCAACATCCTTAGCCAAACCTTTACTACTGTTTACGATTGATGTTGCCACTGCAGCTAAAGATAAGCTGAAAGAATAAGCAACTGCAGTTTTTGCAGCTACTGTTACAGCACCCTTTTCTAAAACATCGTTCCATTTCAAACCAAGCGCAGGTAGCATTTTGGTTTCCCAATTGTTACGAACAAATTGGTAGTAATCTTTAACAGGTGCATCAGCCCAAACTAATAAACTTTCTTCTGCCTGACGGCTATTGAAAACCGGGTTTATTGTTGGTTGCACGATTGAGTAGTATCCTTCGTAAGCATTTGCATCACCCCAAGATTCTAAATAGTTATGGTCAATTGCAATCGCATCGCAAATTGAAGCAGTTTCATCAGATCTATCAGCAAAAGAGATTTTTGCAGGAACTTTATTTAATGCATCAGTAAATTTTTTGCTGTCTATATAATCGTAAGCAGGGTTACTGTTTAAAAATAAAACAGCACCAACTTCTCCTCTGCTCATTTCAGCAACTAAGCCATTAAATTCGGCATCGTTACCGGCATATAAGTAGCAAGGGTTATCTAAATCGATAGTAGTACCATAACTGCCGATAGCGGCGTTAATGGCGTTTACTAAAATTTGTGTAGAAACATCGTTCGAACCACAAACTACTATTGATTTACCTTTAGCTTGTAATAATTCTTTAGCAACTAATTTAATTACTTTATCAGCAGTTGCATTATTAGGTAATGTTCCGCCTGGTAAAGCCTGACCAGTAATTGCGTTATATAAGGCAATTAAAGCAGGTCCTTGTTCAGATAATTTAACAGGAACACGGGTATCTGCATTAGTACCTGTTAAGCTCATTCCACTTTCAATTTGAATGTGGCGGCTCATTTTTTTATTTTCTAAGGATTTGTAATTACGGTTGGCGGTATATTGAGCAGTAAACTCCTCACCACTAATCCATGTACCTAAGAAATCGGCACTAAAACTTACTATTAAATCTGCTTTATCGAAATTGTATTTTGGTAAAACTGCTTTACCAAAACTATTTTGATTGGCCTGAATAATACCTGTGTAAGAAACTGCATCGTATTGAACCAGTTTTGCTGCAGGATATTTTGCAATAAATTCAGCAATTACTGCATTTGTAGAAGGGCTATTTACCGTCGATGAAACTAAGCGTATTTTTTTTCCTGAAACCTGAGCCTTTGCTAACTCTGATTTAACGAAAGTATCTACCTCACTCCAAGTTGCTTCTTTTGATTTAAGAACTGGCGATTTTAATTTAGATACATCATATAAATCTAAAACAGAAGCTTGTGCCCTTGCATCAGTACCACAATTGAACACACCTGCATTAGGGTTTGGTTCAATTTTAATCGGACGACCTTCTCTCGTTTTAACTAAAATACTTTGGCCATTAAAGCTCGAAGTATAATAGTTAGGAATGCCTGGAGTAACCTCTTCAGGCTTTACCAGATAAGGTATAGATTTTTTTAACGGGGTACTTTGGCAGGCTGCTAATGTTACCGCACCTAAACCAAAACCTAACGCCTTTAAAAAGTCGCGGCGTGGGGTAACGGTACTTAACCCTGCTTCATTTAAAACATCTTCTATTGGAATTGGCTCGGCGAATTCGTTTTTGTTATTTTTAACAAAATCGGGTGTATTGTTATACTCCTCTAAGCCTTTCCAGTATTTTTTATTGCTTTCCATTTAAGCTATATTACTGTTTATCGAACGTTCTTACTAAAACTTTAACTATTAATAGTGGCATTTACCACACTCTAAACCACCCAATAAAGCAGGTGTAATTTTCTCGCCTTTTTTAATTTTCTCATGCGCTTCGATAACTTTAGCGTAGAAAGCATTATTTTTCTGACCAGAAATATCTGTTTCTTTATGGCAGTTAATACACCATTTCATGGTTAACGGAGAATACTGATATATTTCTTCCATCGTATTAACCGGGCCGTGACATGCGAAACATACAGGCTCATTTGGCTGTAATCCTTTAGCTTTACGTATTGCATCTTCTGCAACAACTACGTGCTGAGAGTGATTAAAGTAAGCAAAATCAGGAAGGTTGTGTACACGCACCCACTCCATTGGTTTTTCTTTACTCTTGTCGTATTTCTGAGTTTCAGGATCGTAACCCAAAGCATTGTATATTTTTTTAATCTCAGGAGAAATCTCACCATCATAATTATCTCTTGCCTGCACCGCTTTGTGGCAGTTCATACAAACATTTAATGATGGAATTGTTGCGTTTTTAGATTTAAACGCACCGTTGTGGCAATATTGGCAGTCTATTTGATTAATACCAGCATGCAACTCATGAGAGAATTTAATTGGTTGTACTGGTTGATAACCTGTGTGAACACCTGTGTTCCACATACCCATCCAACCCCAAGAACCTAATGCAATAATTAAACACAAAATGAAGAACATAACAAATTTTTTGTTCTTGAACATTTTGCGAACACCCACCTTCAAAGGCACATCTTCTTCAATTTCGATACCTTGTTTTTGTAAAATTAAGCGCTCTAATAATTTAGAAGCACGACCTAAGATTACTAAAATTACAATAGCAACTAAAACTATACCTACGATACCAGCAATTGATAATCCTGATACATCACCATTATCAACAGGTGCAGTAGTACCAGCAGCACCAGCTTTCGGTTTTGGCTCGCCTTCTTTTATGTAAGCTAAAATGTCTTTAACCTTAGTCTCATCCAATTCAGGAAAAGAAGTCATTGCAATTTTACCGTTTTCGTTAAAAACTTTAACAGCAGCTGCATCGCCAGAAGCGATTAAAGCAGCACTGTTTGGAATCCACTTTAACAACCATTCTTCAGGATGACGATCAGTTACACCAGTTAAGGCCGGACCAATCATTTTCTGATCTAATGCATGGCATGATGTACACTTAGCCTTGAAAAGCGTTCTTCCATTTGCAGCATCTTGCGCATTAACGGTAGAAACCGCTATAACGGAAATAGCTGAAAACAGGAATAACGACTTCCAAACATTTTTTAAAATCATCGAGATATCTCTCATAATGAACACTTTATACTTATTTAATTTACTTTTTGTTGTGAAATTGATGCTAAGGATGAAATATCCCCACCAAAACATGAACAAAAGTATAACTTATTAATAAATCCCATGACATATAACTGACCTGAAATACAATTTATAATCATTCTAAACAAATGCGCATTCAGGCCAATCAGTTAACAAAAAAGCCCATTTTTCGAATTTATCTCCAATGGGCACAAAAACTAATTTGGTTTTGCAAAATTTTCTAATTATTGTTTTAATATCCAGGCAAACATCAAAGGTGCTACAATTGTCGCGTCGCTTTCTACGATAAACTTAGGTGTATGAATATCTAGTTTACCCCAGGTAATCTTTTCATTTGGAACTGCGCCCGAATAGGAGCCATAAGAAGTTGTAGAATCAGATATTTGGCAAAAATAGCTCCAGAAAGGAATATTTTCCATCTCCATATCCTGATAAAGCATTGGAACAACGCATATTGGGAAATCGCCGGCAATGCCACCACCAATCTGGAAGAAACCAATCCCTTTACCACCACTATTCGCGATATACCAATCAGCTAACCAACCCATGTATTCGATGCCGCCTTTAACGGTAGTTGCTGTTAATTCTTTTTTCATTACATAAGATGCAAAAATATTTCCCATTGTAGAATCTTCCCATCCAGGAACTACAATTGGCAAATTCTTTTCAGCCGCGGCCAACATCCACGAATTTTTTGGATCAATTTCATAGTATTGTTCCAAATCGCCACTTAAAAGCATTTTGTACATAAATTCATGAGGGAAATAACGCTCGCCGGCAGCTTCTGCATCCATCCATATTTTTTGAATGTGTTTTTGCAAACGACGGAAAGCTTCTTCTTCTGGGATACAAGTATCGGTAACTCGATTGTAATGGTTTTCTAATAAATCCCACTCATCCTGCGGACTTAAATCTCTGTAATTAGGTACACGTTTATAGTGAGAGTGTGCAACCAGGTTCATAATATCTTCTTCAAGGTTTGCGCCGGTACAAGAAATAATGGCTACTTTATCCTGACGAATCATCTCTGCAAGCGATATACCTAATTCGGCCGTACTCATTGCACCAGCTAAAGTAATCATCATTTTACCACCTTCATCCAAATGCGTTTCATATCCTTTAGCGGCATCCATCATTGCCGCAGCATTAAAATGGAGGTAATTACGCTCCATAAATTGAGATATTGGTCCTCTTGTGTTGCTCATCTTGTTTTGTCTTATTTGCCGCAAAAGTAATTAATCAATAAGCAAATAGCAATTAAGAGTTTACAATTTATGTTTACCTATCTACAATTCGTATTTGGGTTGAACGCTTTAAATATTAATAAACTCATGGTATCAGCCACGCATCATTTTTGTAATATTCCTGAAAAAACGTTGCAAAAGGGAACTTTCTTCGGTTATAATTTCAGCATCTGCCTGCATACCATTTTTAAGCACAATTTTACGATTGGGATCTTTGTTCTCAAATTGCTCAAAGCTAACTTTGGCTATAAATACACTATCCCGATAGGCTACATCTGAAATGTAGGTTAGTTTACCCCTAACCATACCATACTGTTCAAAAGGATAGCTACGAAGTTTAACCAGGGTCCGTTCGCCTTCACGGATTTTGCCCATATTGTACTGGGGTATCTGCACCTCACCAAAAAAATCGCTGTTGCCTGGGTTTATGATAAACACCTCCTGATTGTTCAAAATATTTTGGTTTTGCTGAACAATACCTGCGAAACTCAATTTACCTGCTACAGGTGCAGTTAAAATATGCTGTAATATCCAGGCATCGCTTTCCGTAAGGCATTGGTTCAGTGCCTGGAGAAATTTAGCCCGTTCTTCGGCAATAGTATGTTTTAATTCTAATAGTTCTTTTTCCTTTGTACTGTAATTACCATCATTGTTTAACAAAGCGGTTTCTGTTTGTTGTAAGGGATATTTTGAGCTTAAATATTTGTTTTCCTGTTGTGCAAATTCACTCCTGGAGATGACCTTATTTTTATATAATTTCTGGTAAGCTTTATACTCTTCTTCCTGGTTTGCATATTCTAACTTTTGTACTTTTTGCTGCTGGTAAATTTGAGCTTTTAAAACATTTATATCTCTTAAATCTTTTTCCAGGAATGCCATCCGGTTTAAATAATACCCATTTTTTTGGGTAGATTGGTATTGTAAATATTGCTGATAGAAGCTTTGGTAACTGCTTTGTAATTCGCCAAGGTTCAAATTTTCCGGCAAGCCAAATGGTGTTTTCGTACTATTGAGAACAGCTGACTGAATTTCTTTTAATGTTTTATTAAGCTGTAAAATGTGTTCAGGTTTTGCTGTACTTTCAAAATAAGCTAAAGGCTGGTTGATGTTGACCATTTGTCCATCTTGTACTAATAAAGCCGTTAACTTACCGCTTTGTTTGGCCAATACTGCCTTTGGCGAATTTAAAGAGTTTATTTTAAGGTTAACCTTAACCACATCAGGATATTCAATCAATGCCGATAGTAATATTAAACCGCCTAATATGGCTAATATCAGCAAAATTCCCCACCTTAATATCCATGATGGTACAGCGGTTATGATTTCCTGGACCTCTTCGCTATTTGTTTCCTGGTAGATTATTTCTTCTGTTGGCATATACTATTATTAATTAAGTTTTGGCTTAAACCTTATCCATTTTAATTTCCCAGTTCCAGCTGATTTTTAACCAACTGATAATACTCGCCTTTGGCACTGGTAAGTTCTTTATGTGTGCCTTGTTCTATAATGATGCCCTTATCCAGTACAACAATATTGTCCGCATGCTTCACGGTGCTTAAACGGTGGGCAACGACCACAACCGTTTTCCCTTTAAAAAACTTTTCCAGGTTTTCCATAATTACCTTTTCATTATTTGAGTCCAGGGCATTGGTCGCCTCATCAAAAAAGATATACTCCGGGTTTTTATATACGGCACGGGCAATTAAAATCCGTTGCCTTTGGCCCTGGCTGATGCCATTACCTTCAGCACCAATCTTAGTATTTAAGCCAAGTGGTAGGCTTTCTATAAATTCGCTAATGTTGGCCGCATGTATGGCATCTTTCAATTTAGCCATATCGGGATATTCATCACCCACGGCAATATTTTTTGAAATACTATCCGAAAAGATAAAGCCGTCCTGCATCACTACCCCACATAGACCACGCCAGTACCGGAAACTAATCTGGCTCAGGTAACCGTTACCTACTTTAATATCGCCTTTTTGCGGTTCATAAAAACGCAGCAATAACTTTAAAATGGTGGTTTTGCCGCTTCCGCTCATGCCGACTATGGCCGTGGTTTTGCCTTGCGGAATGTGGAGGTTAATTTGAGATAAAACTGGTTCATTACCTGCGCCCAGATAAGTGAATGATATATTTTGCAGCGTAATGCTTTTATCAGAAGGCAATTCGTTTACAAAGGTTTTATCCAGGGGTTCTTCATCATCCATTTCCCTGATTTCATTTAATCGCTCTAATGATATTTTTGCATCCTGTAATTGCTGTACAAAACCAAGCATCTGCTCTATCGGGCTATTTAATTGGCCGATGATGTATTGCACCGCCATCATAGCGCCCAGCGTAAGCTGTCCATCGATAACCGATTTGGCAACCAAAAAGGTAATGAGGATATTTTTCCCCTCATTAATAAAAAAAGTACCGGCCTGCTGGTACTGGCCTAAAGCCAGGCTTTTTACATTAAAACGGAAAAGACCGGCCTGGATTCGTTCCCACTCCCAACGTTTTTGCTGCTCGCAATTGTTCAGCTTGATTTCCTGCATGCCGCCAATGAGTTGTACAATTGCGGTCTGGTTTTTGGAAGAGATATCGAAACGCTTAAAATCCAGTGTTCGCCGTTTTTTTAAAAAAGCGATTACCCAAAGGCTATATAAAACCGTGCTGACCGCAAATATGATAAAAATGTTGATGTTGTAATAAGCCAGTACAACGGCAAAAATAACCAGGTTGAACATCGAAAAAACCACACTCAAGGTAGAACCTGTTAAAAATGTTTCTATTCTTTTCTGGTCATTCATGCGCTGCATAATATCGCCCGTCATTTTCGTATCGAAAAAGCTAATGGGCAGTTTCATCAGCTTGATTAAAAAATCGGTTAGTATCGAAATGTTAATCCGGGTACTGATGTGTAATAATATCCAGGAGCGGATAAAATCGACACTCATTCTCCCGATAAATAGCATACTTTGGGCGATAAGGATGATGTAAATGAAATTGAGGTTGCGAGTATTAATACCAATATCGACAATGCTTTGCGTAAGAAAAGGTAGTATTAATTGCAATAAGCTGCCCACAGCCAGCCCCGCAAATAGTTGCACAATAAGCTGTTTATAGCGGTAAAGATACTTTAACAGATAACTGAAATCCAGGCCATCGGCTTTATCGCCTTCCTGGCTGTAAAAATCGGGGGTTGGAGACAGGGTTAGTACAATCCCTTCGCTATGGCCGTTATTGTGTGTACTCAACCAATGTTTAAGAAACTCTGACTCGGCATAGGTAATTAACCCTTTAGCCGGATCTGCGATATGGTATTGACTATTTTTAACTTTATAGAGTATAACAAAATGGTTTTGGTTCCAGTGAAGGATAACCGGTAAATCTATTTCGGCAAGTTGTTGTAGGGATAACTTAATTCCTGTAGTTCGGAAGCCAATTTTTTCTGCGGCTTCACTAATGCCCAGAAGCGAAACACCTTCCCTATTAATTCCGCAAATCTCACGTAGCTTTTGAAGACTGAAGGTTTTGCCATAATGTTTGGCCACCATGCGCAGGCAAGTTGGGCCACAGTCCATCTGATCAGGCTGCTTATAAAAAGGAAATGCTTTCAATGATGTAGTGGTTAAAAAAAATTAATACTTAGAAAAGTACGATTTCCTCGATAATATTCAGAAATATTAATATTTGTTCATCTCAATAAATGGAAAAGTAAATATTTGGGACTCTACCCAAAGTAAATTAGTTTAAGGTTAGTAATATTCAATTTATAGAGTATAAATTATCTATTTTTAATAGGTATCATATGTTTAAAAAATTCATAAAACTTTTTGACTGACATCAAAGATATATCACTAATTCCATTAGTATATCACCTAATTTTTGATAACATGTAAATGTTTTACACCCTTTTTATTTAAAATATATTAGTTGAGATTTTCTGTTAAAAAATTTTTAAGTTCAGCAGGAAGAATATTTGTTGCAATTATCCTTCCAGATTGATTCACTAAGAAATTAGTGGGGAAAACTTTTATATTCAGACCCTTAGCCTCTAGACCATTTAAATCTAAATATTGTGGCCATGACATTTTATGTTTAACAATTGCATCCTCCCAGTCTTTTAGATACTTTTCCTTGTCTATAGATATTCCAATAATTTCAAAACCTTTGCTTGCGTATTGACTTCGTATTTTTATTAAGTCGGGGAACTGGCTAAGACACGGTCTACAGGAGCTATACCAAAAGTCAACTAATGTATACTTATTTAGGCCATAGGGCTTAGGGTGTATTTTCTCTCCTTTGGAGTTAATCACCTTGAATTCTGGAATAATAGCGCCAACTGAAATGGTTTTAGCAACTAGTATATTTTTATTAAGTTCTTTACCATAAGAGGAATTCTTCAGCGATACTGAAAAATAATCATATGCGGACCCTAATCTTTTGTTGTAGCCAAAATTAATAAGATGATATAACTTAAACAAGGCATAGTAGGAGCCTGGATTTATCTTTACGTACTCCATTATAGTAGAATCATAACTGTCAAAAGCCATTCTTCTTTCCTTCGCCAATGAAATTTTAATTTCTTCTGGAAGTTTATCTTTATAAATCTTTGCTAAACTATCGTATCGAATGTCGTACTTAGTTGTCAAATTATTTGCATTTGAAAAGAATTTATCAAATCCGGCAATTTCAGCAGTGATTGAATTACTATTTTTTGGTGATTGATAATTAGAATCTAAATTTAATATAATGGTTTGCTTACCAAAATCTATCGGAGTACTGGACGACACATATTTATCTCCAAGTCTAAATACGCACCAAATAGGATAATCGATTTTACCAGTAATATTGAATTTACCACCTTTAATATTTACTTTAATATTTTTAAAGTTAAGGGGATAAAGCTCCTTGACTTCAGCCATTTCGATGCTTATAGTTCCAGTATCTGCATTTACAATACCATAGATTTTAAACTCCTTAGATTTTGTATCTTGAGCAAAAATGGAAATTGGGACCAATATAAATATAATATATAAAATAATTTTCATGGTACATTAACTAATTCTGAAATAAGTATGAAGGTACGATAAATATACCTTCATACTCAATTATTGCAAGACTATTCCTAGCAAGTTGTTTGTGTTCTTGACATACACGTACCCTTAGCATCACAGCACCAATCTTCGGCTTTGCAAACTACATCTTTACAGTCCTTTGGCTCTGGTTGAGCATAGCCCGCTAAGATATTTTTCATTTCTGTTCTGCTCAATGCATTTGAAGCTCCTATAAAGCTATTTTGTTGTTTTCTCATGGTTTTAATTTTATTTTTTTTATCAGCCATTCACGCAAGGCCAATTTGGACGGTTCAGACATTCTTTTGAACTAGATTTTGAGGCATTTTGTTTGCAACCAAGTTGCCCCTGTTTTTGCAATTTTATTTTATATCTATATATTCCACTGCTATTTATTCTAAATAACTAAATATTTTAGATCCTCCAATCTGTAAGGCTCAGGCAATTTGTAACCATTTATTAGAATAGTTGGGGTATGCATAATTTCAGCAACGCCGCACCAGTTTTTTTGATTTTCAATCGCTTGAGCAATTTTATTGTTAATTATTACAGGATACTTTTTTATTAATTGATCGTAATTTAAACCACCATTATACCAATCTGCTAACACTTTTACCAAATTTTCTGTATTCCCCATTTGGCCTAATTCCATTAAATGTCTGGCGACCTTACTTCGTGCTTCCACTTTGTGGCTGCCAGCTGAAAAAAGTATATTTACTTTTAAATCATCAAGTATTTCAAGCCATTGAGACAATATTTCATGCGCCTTACTACACGGCCCACAAGTTGGACTACTGACAATAGTGATAACTGTTTCCCCGTTTGAATTACCCAAAACAATTGGCATCAGATCATCACTTATTGCATATCGTGGTTGGCCTGTCAACCTCTGTTTGAATAACTCACTATTGTATTTAAATAATTCAAGATGTCCTTTAACTAGCTTCAACTCTTCCGCTTTAAGAAATGATGGCTTTAAAGATGCCCACAAAACTATAGGTATGGCAAATCCTAACGTAAGGAAACTAATGTTTTGCAAATGAATTTTATTAGAGAAAGATTCAGAAGTTATTGCCGCAAAAAACTCAATCCATAGTAAAACCTGAACGATACAACATAATAAGCACCAGTTATTTTTGATAAACTGATATCGAATTGAGTAAATAGTATAAGGAATTGCTATAACATTTAACCAAATTACTATTCCAAAACTGCCAGAATGGATTAGTAAAGTAAGTAGTGAACCTGCAAAATAGAAAAAACCCATTTCGCTCCAACTTAGCCACGAAGTTATTTTAGATTCATCTGATCTTAGTATTGAATTACAATCATTATTACCTGATAATCCGCATAGATTCTGTATAAACGGATTGTTTGAATTTATACTTTGAATCAATAGCAAAACACTGACACCTAAACCAATCAGTTTAATAGTACAAATTATTATGAATATACCAGGCAAATCTATATAGCTAAGACTTAGATAAAATATTAGGGAAATCAGAACAATTAGTGATGGAAACTTTAGTTTGCTAAGGAAATACTTTAAAAAATTTTCATAATAATTTTTCTCGCCACTATTAACATTTTTTTCTGCTTGGATAGATATCCCATCCCAACCCAACAAGAAGTCTTCTTCTAAAATTTTGCCGGATTTACTGTTTTCATCAGAGAAATATACTATTCCACTAGTAATATTCTCTATGAAGATAAATCTTCCTCCAGATTCCTTTAAGTGGGCTAATAATGGAAATGATAATTGGGTCGGTTCGTAGCTTGATTTATTTATCTGGTACGCTCGATTCGGAATCTTAAATTCGGTTAATACATCGCTAATCGCTAATAGGCTTGGATAATTTGGGTGTTTTTGTAAACATTGAGAGATGGTTTCAAAATTTATTTTAATGTTAAGCTTTTTAACCAATTTGTTCGTTACAAATTCTAAATTTTGTTTCTTATGATTGAATAGATTCATATTTGCTTTAGTCGATGAAGTTACGGATAAGGTTTCCCAATAAAAATTTATAAGTTTGATTATATTTAATAGCAGATAAGCTAGGGAAATCCGGATGCGATTCTAAAATACCCTTCAATGTCGAATTATTTACTTTAACCTTTAGTGAACGCAATAAGGCTATTATGGCCCAAACAGTATTATGAATTGTAAACGGTTTCTTTAGATATATGGGCATGCGAATAATAATTCTAAGTGCGTATTATAATGGGTAAATTGTAGATTTCAGTTAATCATATTTTAATACTTAAGTGATGATTGACATAATGAAAACTGAATAGAACGCCGATAAAAAAAATGAACAATTTTTATTTTTTAAATAACTCTTAATTAATGTCTTAACTGAACTATGAAATTCGGTAATGGATTCGGTAAATCAAAGCGAATTACATGAATAGTACTATTTCCTGTACAGAAAGGTTATTTTCCGGCATGAAACGGTACAATTAAAGGATGAACACTCCCTATTTACCTGTGTTAGCGGTAGTGCTTAATACAGCAATTAAGTTAACGTTTGCGCGAGAAAATTTATTAGTGTGTGAATGGATAATTACTGATTATCTATATTAATGAACGAAATCAAGTGTTTAAAAAATTGATTGCCTGTTGGATAAGCAAGCTGAGTAAAAAACTCTACTTTTGCGCCATGAAAAAACTGGCTATTTTATTTTCTCTTTTGCTAATTGCTTTCTCCGGAATGGCTCAAATGAAACTGATAAAAAAAATGCTTTCCAATGAAAAGGATACAACCAGAAAAGCCAGTTTCTTACCTATCCCTGCTTTTGGCTACTCGCAGGAAACAGGCTTTGAGTTTGGCGTTGGAGCGATTTATTCTTTTTATACAAATAGAAAAGACACACTAACCAGAAGTTCAAATTTTTCGGCCAATGCAACTTATTCAACAAAAAAAACATATAACGTTGCTTTAAAAGGCGATGCCTGGAGCAAGGGGAATATTTACCACGCCATCGGCGAAATCAGATTCAAGAAAATGCCCTTTAATTTTTATGGGTTGGGCAATAACACCAGTAAAATAGATGAAGACAAGCTGGTTCAGCAACAAATTAAGGTAGCGTTTGATTTGGAAAAAACATTTATCAGAAATGCTTACACAGGTATTTCACTAGGCTTTGAAAATTATGATTTTATAGACCAGGTGGTTGGTGGTATTTTTTCTTCCGACCCCTCTATTTTAGGAAAAACGGGAGGAAAAGTAATATTTACCGGAGTTTCTCAAAGTTACGATACTCGAAATTCTAATAATTACCCGTCAAAAGGCTTTTTTGGAAGGATTAGTTACCAATATGCACCCGATTTTTTTGGCGGAAATAATTTCAACGGAAGTCAGATTAAATTAAATCTTCGAAACTTCTGGAAATTGAGCAACAAATTTATTTTGGGTACTCAAGGTTTATACCATACTGTACAAAGCGACAATACACCTTTCTATTTGTTACCTCAACTAGGGAATGATGAAATGATGCGGGGCTATTATACTGGTCGTTATCGTGATAAAAACTTATTGGCTTTGCAAGCTGAGCTTCGTTACAGATATAATAATCGTTTTGGCACTGTACTTTTTGCAGGTACAGGAACGGTTTGGGGGAAATCTGATTTTGCTCTTGACGCTTTTAAGCCAAATTTAGGCGGAGGATTGCGTTACTTCTTCGACCCGGCAAAAGGATTAAGCATTCGGTTAGATTATGGAATTGGTGAGAAAAAAGAAAACGAAAAAAGACAAAGCGGATTTTATATAAGTTTAGCTGAAGCTTTTTAACTGATAAAATTTCCTATTGATGTTCGCAGAAAGGAACCGCAGATTTACGCTAATTTTAACTGATTTAGTCGGAGCGGTTTAATGGTAGAATTTTCCACTGATGTTTGCAAATTTTCGGGAATAAAAATTAAAAATCAGCAGTTTTAAAATCAGCATATATCCGCGGCAAAAAAATTATAGCGATTTTTTCATTTTGCGATCAATAAACAAGTTTTTAAACTCCCAAAAACGTAGCTTTTAAACTACAAAAAAGCTTAAATTAATCAAAATTTCATATCTAAAAGAAATTATTAATCGATTTCATCAAAAGTTAAAGGTTAACAATCAGATACCAATTTGTAAACAAAAGCATACTATCGGTAAGATAAGTTACTAGTACTTTTGATTTAGAAAAAATTACTAACCAAAAATTAAATTAACCATTATGAGAAAAATTTTAATGTGTGCAGCACTTGCAACACTCTTTTTTGCTGCTTGCAAAAAAGAGGAAACTCCTCAACCCGCAGGAGAAGTAAAAGCAGATTGGACATCTGACAATAGTACAAACAATTACACAAGCAAAGTATATTCACCCTACACCGTTTTTAATAATGTTTGGGGTAGCGGTTCCGGCTACCAGAGCATCTGGGCCAACAGTGGCAATAGTTGGGGAATATGGTCAAATCATCCAAATACGTCAGGCATAAAATCATACCCAAATTCAGAAAGAAAGGTTCAAAGGTTGTTAAGCAGCATAAATAGCTTAACCTCACATTATGATGTAACCGTACCTGCTGATGGATCTTGGGGTGCAGATTATGACGTATGGACCAATAATGATAAATATGAAATTATGCTCTGGATGAATTATAGAGGTAATGTTGGCCCAATTGCAAGTGCATACCCAAATGGAGTTGCTCAGATTAATGTTGCCAATAAAAGTGTTGGCGGGCACACCTGGAACATTTACAAGGGCCCGGTAAATGCCAATGGCAGACAAGTCTTTTCCTTTCTACGCACCGGTAACTCTTTAGTTGGCGATGTAAATATAAAAGACATTATGAATTACTTACGAAACGACTTACAATGGATAGGAAACGAAACTATTGACCGGGTACAGTTTGGTTTTGAAGTAACCAGTACCGCCGGAGGAAGAGACCACAGGGTGAATAGTTACACCGTTTCTTTTAACTAAATCTATTTTTATTCTAATTAAATAGGCTGGCTAATTTTTTCTACCTAAATCCATAACCCAGTAGGTGCCGGTTTTTCCTGCACCTACTTCGTCATATTCAGCCTCCATCATAGCTTTGCAATGGCTTTCACTAGCCTTCCAGCCTTCAATAACCCCATCTACCGTATCGTAATTTCTGGCAATAACTTCACCAATGCTTAATCCGGTATAACCTTCCTGTCTGGAACGCTGTATTGCCGGAATACCTTCCAAACTGATGTGGCTAAAATAATTTCTGCTTACCATATCAGTTGCATGTGATTTGGCTGTTTTTTCTAGCGCATTATTCCATACTACTTTTTTTACCGCAGGCATTACATCAGTACCACATTTACATCCGTTCGCTCTTAAATCGTTCAACCTGGTTAAAATTTCTTCCTTAATTTCGATGTCAAGACTATTTTTATCATCTTTTTTGCAGGCAGATATGATAACAAGTATTATAAGTGAGATTTGGGATATTGGTTTAAGCAAAGGCTTCATTTAATTTCTTCCTGAATTATGTAAATATACAATAATGAAGATTTTAATTCGCTAATGTCAAGAAGGAAAGTAATAATATGAAATTTTGATGTGATTTTACACTTAAGGCTCAACAACTACATTTTCATTTTGCCAGATTTCTACTTTTCCATTCAAACTAAACTTAGCATACGAGCCTTTTATTTTTGTTCCTGAACCAACCTGTGTAATTACCATATTTTTGGCGGAGCCTAATTGAGTTTTACCGTTGTAGATAATTTCATCAGCATCTATCATTATATCTTTAAAAAACATTTTTATGGCAACCCAATCTATTTCTTGCCTTGTGACAGGCATTTGAATAATCTGAATTGGATGTACTTGCCGTGTTGAATATTGCGGTACTTCAGAAGTAAAAACGGGCGATACAAATTGCTCATCTTCTACATTCCGTTCAATATTAAATTGCATTGCAGGAATTACAAAACTTAAAAATAACACAATAAGCAAGTATAATCTGTTAATTTTAAAGAAGGTAAGCTTCCTCAAAACCAACAAATAAAAACTAAAGAACAAAGCTATACAGGTGCTTACTTTAAGCAGGTAAATTAATAATTCCATGCAAATTTAATTAGCAGCCACGTTTTGAAAAAGCGACAAATCCATCTAAAATCAGATTGCTGATTCTACGCATATTTTTTTCTTTATTAATATAGTTGAGCGTTTTTTCTTCTGAGATGTTTCCAAATTCAATTAAAATAGCGGGCACTTTAGATGCTCTTAACAACAAAAGGTTAGCGTTCTTTAAGGAATCTGTTACTTCTATACCATTCAGCTGTTTCAATTTACTCAAAATACCTGAACCCAAATCTTCAGTTACCTTAATCTTGCTATTCAGTTTAGAAACATAAACTTCGATTCCACTGAATGGCACTGCCCCATTTGCCAGTGTTGAATTATGATGGATAGAAATAAACGCAGTTGCTTCTTGATTTGGTAAACGATCTTTAAGAGACAAAAACTGATCAGTGGTTCTGGTTAATATTACTTTTATTCCTCTTTTAATCGCTTCTTCTTTCAAAATATTTACTGCTCTTAAGTTTAGGTCTTTCTCCTTCTGCCCATCTAATGCAACTGCAGCACCATCTTACCAACATGCCCGGCATCAATAATTAGTACGGGTTCTACTTCTTTAAGAGCCGACTTTACATATGGATTAAGCATCATATAACCAGCTAAATAATTTATGTCATAAACATTCTGTTTTTGGGCAGCAATTGATTGATTTTGATTAACTGCTAGTGTTTTCTCCACAACAATTTCTTTTCGATCCACAAAAGCCATACAGCAAATCAATAATACGGGTATTACTGCTACATAGACGAGCTTTTGAAACTTTACATTTGGTTCTTTGTACATCATCATAATTCTATTTTTTAAAGGGAGTTTACTAAAAGTGTTAATAGCTGTTTTTTTTGAAGAAATAGCCAGATTTAAAAGTAAAAAAGCATACTTTTTTTTATCTGTCACTTTTGAAGTTTCTCTATCCGCCAGAAATTCGTGATTATCATCGATAGCATTCCGCCAGAAATAAATGATTGGGTTAAACCAAAGGATTGTAGCCACCAGATTAATTAATAGTTTATCAACAGCATGTAATTGTTTTATATGAATATGTTCATGTTTGATAACGAGGTTCTTTTCTTCCGGCTGTAATGATGAATCGACGATAATTTGGTTGAAAAAAGAACAATTTTTCACGGTTGATTTCTTGTTAACAAAAATAATTGCATCATCTTCACTCACCACATGTTTACGCAATTGAATTTGGATGCGAAACATCATAAAAAGCATTCTACAAATAAGGATAGTTGAAATTGAATAATAACAATATTCCAATATTTTATTCCAATTTACTGGCGCATTAGCTGTTTTTACATCATCTACAAAATCCCGCTCCATATAACCATTATTACTATAAGTTACTTTTGTAGAATTTTCTTGCAAGGAAGTAATGATTTCCCTGTGATTTTCTATTGTTAATGCAGGTATGGTGAAACTTAAAACCAGCATAAATAAAAGATAAACTCTGTTCAAATTGAAAAATGTAAGTTTAGAAAGTAGAAAATAATAAACAATAAAGAACAATACCGTGCAGGCTGATACTTTTAAAAGATAAATTAAAATCATAGTGCTGAATTTTGGTTAATAATTTTCTTGATTTCTTCAATATCCTTTTCACTTAATTTTTCTTCTTTAACCATGAATGATAGTAGACTGGCAGGTGAACTATCAAAATAACCTGAAAACATTTTCGAAAAAGTTGTTTTTGCGTACTGATCTTTTGTAATGGCAGGGAAGTACTCGTATGTTTTTCCATAGGCCTTATAATTGATGTACCCCTTTTTTTCCAGTAACCTAACTATAGATGAAATGGTATTGTATGGTGGCTTTGGCTCATCATCCAATTCATCGATAATATCTTTTACAAATCCCTTTTGCAACTTCCATAAAACCTGCATAACGCGCTCTTCTGTTTTGGTTAATTCTTCCATAATCAAAAATATAACTTATTTTTCAGTTTTACAACTTAAAATTAAGTTATACGACTTAAAAATCAGTTTGAAATATAACCAACTGATTATAAGACACATTAATTATGCCTAGGACAAATTACTGTATCGCTAGGACAAACCTTGTGATGATATAGCGGTTTAAATACATGCGAAAGCTTAAACATTCCCACCTGCGTGGGAATGACGACTTGGGAAAAGGAATCGTCGAGATACCCGCTCTTGAATCCTCACTCTAAAAGGCTCTTAAAGGTGGAAGGTACTGGAAGGAGGATGGAGGTTAAGCATAAAGTAAATTTTTTATTATTTACTTAAACCAGCCAATGCATTTATGGTTAATGCAACAATAACGGTGTTGAAGATAAAAGAAATTATACTATGCAATAGCGTCAGTCTTCTAATTCTACGAGAAGATATTTCTACATCAGAAACCTGAAAAGTCATTCCTATAACGAAAGAAAAATAAGCAAAATCTATAAAATCCGGTTCTTCGTTGCCAGGAAAATCTAAGCCCCCATCTTTATTTTTACTATCACCATAAAATAAATGGGCATAGCGCATGGTAAAAGTGGTGTGAACCAAAGCCCATGACAGAAACATTCCTGATATTGCAGTTATTAAATCGAGTGTTTTAACTTCCTTATCGATTAAAAGCAGTACAACGGCGAGTAAGCCTGCAAAGGTTGATACAACTACAATAGCAAAAATTTCACCTCTGGTTTCATCCTGCATTTTTGCTTTTAAATGTGTTTGTGCTGCAGATGTATGAAAGAACATATACCAGTGAAGAAGAATGAGTACTAGGCAGAAAAAATCCCAGCCCAACATAATATGAGTTAAAATACTCATATCGGTAAAAAAAGAAATTCCGTAAATTAAAAGACCGGCAAAGAAGCTTAACAGCAAAATATGCAATGCAGATCGTTTCTGAATACCTATTAATTTTGGTACTGCTCTCATTGGCTAAATTTTAATTTGAAGTGTTCTTTCACCTGTCCTTTTTTAAAATAAACTAAACCTATCCAAAATAAATCTATTGTTATGGTAACATCTGGATGGTTTTTAATTTCTTCCCAGGCTTCTTTCATCCCCTGGCTCCAGTAAATATCATCAAAAATGATTAAAGAGTTTTCAGTAACTTTTGGCAAACACCATTTAAAATAGTTCAGTGTTGCATCTTTACGGTGGTTGCCATCAATGTAAACGAAATCTAAAGTTGGCTGGCGAGCAATAATATCAGGCAAAATTAAATCAAAATTTCCAACATGCAGTTTAATATTATTTAAACCCAAATCATTAAAATTTTCCTTTGCAACTGCAGCAGTTTCAGGACAACCTTCTATGGTAATAATTTTAGCTTCAGGGTTTGATTTTGAAAGATATGCCGAAGTAATGCCCAAACAAGTTCCCAATTCTATTGCAGTTTTAGGCTCAGTATTTTTAGCCAACCGATAAATAAGCTTAGCTAATCGCGGACTTTTTAAAGCATTTTTAGCAATTTGGCTTACCTTCTTGGTTCTGTTTTTATTGAGATGAGAACCTGCTCCAAGGTCAGTTACAGTGATTGTAGAATCGTCATTAAAAAGTTTTTTTCGCTGTGCTTCTATATTTTTATATTCAGGTTTGTTACTAAAATCGTAAATTACCTCGTCTGCAAGCTTGTAAACAAAGGGCGAGTGAGTACCATGCCTTGTTTTTGCAGTAAAACGGTGTTTTATGTAGTCTGTAATAAATTGAATTATCATATATATTGCAAAAGTAATTAATCGCCGCAAACGTATGTATGTTTTATGGAAAATAACACAGAGATAAGTGCTTTAGTGAAGTTGCTTGATGATCCTGATGAAGAAATTTATCAGCATGTTGAGCAAAAGTTGCTGGAATATGGTGGCGAGGTTATCCATTTCCTTGAAAATGCGTGGGAACAATCTTTCGACGGACTTTTACAAGAGCGTATTGAAAACATCGTTCATAGAATTCAATTTAATACCGTAAAAGAAGATTTAAACCTTTGGTATTTAAGTGGTGCTTTTGATTTATTGCAAGGCGCTTTAATTATTAACCGTTACCAATATCCTGATTTGGACGAACAAAAAATCATCGTTCAGTTGGAAGAAATAAAACGTGAGATTTGGTTGGGCTTGCAATATGAAATGAGCTCAGTTGAAAAAGTTAAGCTCATTAATCATGTTTTATATCAACAATTTGGTTTTGGTGGCAATACAAAAAACCATCATGACCCTCAAAATTCTTATCTAAATCAGGTTCTGGAAAGTAAAAAAGGCAATCAGATTACACTTGCAATAATCTATTCTACACTTGCCCAGCGGTTAGATATGCCAATATATGGCATTAATTTACCACAGCATTTTATTTTGGGTTTTATTGATGAAAGTAAACAGGAAGGTACAGAATACGGTGTTTTATTTTACATTAATGCTTTTAACCGTGGGAATATTTTTGGCAAACACGATGTGGATCAGTTTCTGCGTCAATTAAATTTAGAAGCATTGCCAGAATATTACAGACCTTGCAGCAATACGGATATTATTCGCCGGGTAATAAGAAATTTGATTTCAGCCTATGAAAATGCAGGTGCAGCGGAAAAGGTTGCTGAACTAAATGAATTACAAACAATTATTGCCGAAGGCGATAAAGAATAAATACCTCAGTTACTATCATAGAGTTAACCTTTATAATTTATCCGATGCTTAAAAAATTTATATCCTATTTTTCAACTTATAAAGTTATAGCAATAATCATTTTATTACTATCCTTCGAGATAACCGCAAAAGCACAAAAATCACTTAAACCAAATGTTATTGCCTACTATACTGGTGGAGGAGGAACGGTTATTGATAGCTTTCCTGTTGAAAAAATAAGTCACCTGATTTATAGTTTCGGCCATTTGAAAGGGGATAGCATGAATATTCATTCGGCTAAAGATTCTGCCTTGATTTTAAAAATGGTTGACTTAAAAAAGCGCAACCCCGATTTAAAAGTTATGCTGGCAATGGGCGGCTGGAGCGCTTGCCAGAACTGCTCAGAAGTGTTTAGCCGGGCTGAAGGAAGAAAAACTTTCGCCAAGACAACTAAGAATTTGCTTGATTATTTTCAGGCTGATGGGATTGACATTGATTGGGAATACCCTGCGGTTGTAGGCTTTCCCGGTCACAGGTATACTGAAGATGATAAACACAACTTTACTTTACTCCTAGCAGAATTGCGCAAAAAACTTGGCAAAAAAGCAGAAATTAGTTTTGCAGCCGGAGGAACAAAAAATTGCATCGACTCTTGTTTCGAATGGGATAAAGTAATGCCTTTAGTTAATAGGGTAAATATGATGAGTTATGATTTGGTGAGCGGTTATGCTACAAAAAGCGGGCATCATACGCCATTATATTCTACCAAAGAATTGCCGCTCTCGGCAGATTATGCCATTAACGAATTAATTAAATTAGGCGTACCTGCAAATAAAATCGCTTTAGGAGCTGCATTTTATGCCAGAATTTTCGAGAATACAACCGATGCAAACCAAGGTTTATACCAGCCCACCAAATTTTTAAGTGGCGTATCTTACAAAAATTTTAAAACAGAATTTTCAGAAGAAAACGGATACAAATATTATTGGGATGATGAAGCTAAAGCGCCCTATTATTACAATGCGACCACTCGCCGAATGGCTACTTTTGATGACCCAAAATCAATAGCTTTAAAAACTAAATACGTTATAGATAAAAAGCTTAATGGAATTATGTTTTGGGAACTAACTGATGATGCTTATACAGATGGATTGTTAAGTGTTATAGACAAGACAATTAAGGAGAATTAATTGCCTTGTCGTATGACTAAAACTTTTCTTTCTTCAACCAATGGGCCATTAATGTAAACCAATCTACATCAGAAGTTGGATTAATTAAGCCGAAACCGTGTCCACCTTTTTCGTATAGAAACATTTCTGTTTTAACCTTATTTGCTTTTAATGCATTGCTTAGCATTACACTATTTTCTACCGGCACAGATTTATCATCTTTAGCATGCACTAAAAATGTTGGTGGCGTTTTCTTATTTACATTCTTATCAGCAGAAAAATAATGTTTCAATTCCTTAGATGGATTTGGACCCAGTAAATTTTTCATTGTTCCTGCATGAACAGATTCTTCAAAACTAATTACCGGATAAATCAATACTGCAAAATCAGGTTTTAAAGATATTTTTTCAGGGTTATTAATTTTGATATCATCATAATGAGCTAACAAAGTTGATGCTAGATGCCCTCCAGCAGAGAGACCCATAATCCCTATTTTATTTGGTTTGATGTTAAACTTCTTTGCATCTTTTCTTACCAGATAAATTGCTTGTTCAGCATCTTGTAAAAGCGCATAGGTTTTATCAACCATAATTTCATCACTTGGTAAACGATATTTCAAAACGAAAGCTGTAATTCCAATTTCATTAAAACGTTTTGCAATGTTATAACCCTCATGGTTAATCGCTAAAATTGAGTAGCCACCACCTGGACAGATAATTACAGCGGTTCCATTTGCCTTATTGGCAGGCACAGGAAAAACAGTTAATGATGGGTTTGTAACCTTACTAATTCTATCAACACCATCACTTCCATTTTCTGTAACCTCTGCATAATTTGCTAAAGGTTTCGACCCTGGAATTGCTCCAGAATAAAGCGGAATAACTTGTTGAGCATTAAGGACAAAAACAGACATAGCCAATAAGATTGTAAACAAGAATGATCTATTCATTGCTAGAGATATTTAGAGTAAATGGATTAATGCACTTCAATAAAGGAACTTTAAAAAAGTCCTTATTATTATCCGCTATCAATGTTAAATTTTTTACTAAACACGTTGCAGCAATAAGTGCATCAGGAAGTTTTAATCCATAAAATTTTCTAACACGAACTGTTTCAGCAATAATTTCCTTTTCTAATCCAACAATAACCGAATTGGCTATAAAGTCTGTATAAACGTCAATGTCTTCCTCATTTGCAGGATTCCAAACTTGTAATTCTATTTCTGATATGAAAGATAGGATGCATTCATTATCCAAAATAACATCCATAAATCTTAACCCGCTTAAAGGAAAAGTTGAATTAAGATATTTTATAACTGCTGATGTGTCAATTAAATATCTCTGGTCCATTCATCACGTAGTTGATTCAATTGCTTATCTATATCAGCGTTATCCATAGGCGATTTTATTTTAAGGCGAAGGGATGAAAGTTTTTCAGAGCTTTTTTTTATGACTTTGATTAAATGTAATTCTTCCAAATCCATTAATAGCTTGTAAGCCTTTTTATCTGTCACCTCTATAATCAAAGTATCCATTTTAATAAATTTAAATGTCGAGTACTAAAACAAATATACAAAATCTAAAAAATGAATTTTAATTTAAAACTCCATTAAATACGCCTTTAAAAACTCATCTATATCACCATCTAAAACAGCCTGCGGGTTTGAAGTTTGGTAGTTCGTACGATGATCTTTCACTCTTCTATCGTCTAAAACATAACTTCTTATTTGCGAACCCCATTCTATTTTCTTTTTAGAACCTTCAATTGCTGCAATTTCTTCGTTTCGCTTGCGCTGCTCTACCTCATAAAGTTGAGATTTTAATAATCGCAATGCATTCTCCTTATTCTGCAATTGAGATCTCGATTCTTGATTTTTAATAACAATTCCAGAAGGTTTGTGGTATAACCTAACTGCGGTTTCTACTTTATTTACATTTTGGCCACCTGCACCACCAGCTCTGAAGGTTTCAAATTCAACATCAGCCGGATTAATGTAAATTTCGATCGTTTCATCAACTAAAGGGTAAACATAAACCGATGCGAAAGAAGTATGTCTACGGGCATTCGAATCAAATGGAGAAATACGCACCAAACGATGTACACCATTTTCCCCTTTCAGAAAACCGTAAGAAAAATCGCCATCGAATTGAAGCGTAACAGATTTAATTCCGGCTATATCGCCCTCCTGACTATCCTGTTCCGTTATTTTGTATCCATTTTTTTCGCCCCACATCATATACATACGCATAAGCATGTAGGCCCAATCGCAACTTTCGGTTCCGCCTGCACCTGCTGTAATTTGCATCACTGCCGAAAGCTGATCTTCTTTATTGCGAAGCATATTCTTAAGCTCCAAATCGGCAACTGCTTGTTTACTGTTTTCGAACTGTTCTTGTAATTCTTCTTCAGATGCGTCTCCAGACTGAAAAAAATCGAACATTACTGCAGCATCTTCTACAGAACTATTTGTTTTTTCGAAACCATCGGTCCATTTTTTCTTTGAACTAATTTCTGCAAGAATTTTTTCTGCCTTCTTAGGGTCGTCCCAGAAATCGGGCGCCATTGTTAATTTTTCTTCTTCGCGAATGGCGTAAAGTAGCTCATCGACGTCAAAGATGCCTCCTCAGAGATGTTATTCTATCTCTTAAATCCTGTATTTGTTCTTTGGTCATAATGGCAAATATATAAAATCGCTCCGAGCATAATGCATTGCAGGAAGCTTTAAAATATATTTTTAGATTAGAATCTATTTAATTACACGCTTAACATGCATAATTAAGATATGCGAAACCTAATTACTTTTTCATTGCCAGATAATCCAATGTTAAGTTAGATAATAATTTAACGCCTAAAACAAATCCACTTTCATCCAAATAAAAATCTGGTGTGTGGTGCGAAGGTGCTTTTAAAGGATCTTTCCCTTTGGGCATTCCACCTAAAAAGACGAATAAACCAGGCACTTTTTCCTGAAAAAACGAAAAATCTTCGGCACCGGTAACTGGCGGTCTTAATTTTACATGTGCTGCACCAGCAGTAGCTTGCATACTTGGCAACATTTTTTCAGTTAGCGCCACATTATTAAAAGTAACAGGATAATGATTGCTGTAAGGAATTTTAACTTCTGCTTTTCCGCCACCAGCTTCAGCAGTTTTAGTAGCAATTGTTTTGATTCTATCGATAAACATTGCTTCATCTTCTTTACTGAAATTACGAACTGTACCAAGCATTTCTACCTTTTCGGGAATAATATTAGAGCGAACACCACCATTAATTGCACCAATAGTAACCACACCTGGATTTTGAGTCACATCTAAATTTCTACTCACTATAGTTTGCAGGTTATTTATAATTTGAGCAGAAATTACAACAGGGTCTATACTGCTCCATGGATAAGCACCATGCGCTTGCCGGCCGGTAACTGTTATCTTCATATCATTTACCGCAGCCATTGTTCCACCAGGTTTGTAGGTAACATCTCCAACCTCGGTTTGTGAATTAATATGCAAGCCAAAAATCACATCAACCTTTGGATTTTCTAAAACACCTTCTTTAATCATTAAAGCTGCGCCACCCTCTTCGCCTGCAGAAACACCTTCCTCAGCGGGTTGAAAAATAAATTTCACCGTTCCGGCCATGTCTTTTTGCATAGATGCCAAAACTTCTGCAACACCCATCAAAATAGCAACATGACTATCATGTCCGCAAGCATGCATCACACCAACTTCCTGTCCGTTATATTGTGTTTTCACTTTTGATGCGAATGGCACATCAACCCTTTCGGTAACAGGCAAACCATCCATATCCGCTCTTAATGCCACAACCGGCCCGGGTTTCCCACCTTTCAAAATTCCGACTATACCAGTTTTTGCAACACCGGTTTTAACTTTTATACCTAATGATTCTAAATGTTTAGCAATGATACCGGCCGTTCGAACTTCGTTGTTGCCTAATTCCGGGTGTTCATGAAAATCGCGTCGCCAGGTGATAACCTTTTGCTCAATAGCATCAGCCTTTTTAGAAACAGTTGCATTTAATGGAGATTTTTGAGCATAAACGCCTGAAGTGACTGCAAGAAGAAATAGGGTGTAGATTTTTTTCATGAATGGGATTTAGTTTTGATAATGTAAAAAAGATTTATGTATTGAATAAAGTCTACAATATTTTTAATTAAACAAACCTTTAAGCTTGTCCATTATTCCTCCTGAGCCAGTATTTGCCCCTTTTTGTGCTTGCCCGCCGCCATTAAACATACCGATAACATCACTTACATCAAATTTACCATCAGCACCACCTGTTAAACTTCCCAATACATCTTTTATATTGAAAGAGTTATCATTTGGGTCTGCTGTTTTTTGAGTTAACTTACTTAAAATTACAGGAATCACTGTTGCTGCTAAACTTTTTGCTGTTGCTGCATTTATGCCTAAACCAGCTAACTTATCAGTAAAACTTCCGGCAGCTTGCTGGGTAACGGCAGAACCTTCTGCGTTGCCCGAATTAAATATTTCAGCTAGACCATCAACATTCCCAGAAGGGATTTGAGCTTTTAAAGCGTCAAAAATAGAGCCTGAAGCTGCCTGAATTACCGCTTCATTTTTTTCATTGGGAACTTCGCTATTATTAACAACGCTTTCCTGTACGTTCTCACGCACTAATGCACTTAAGTTTTCTAACATAATTTTTTTAATAAAACATAAAATACGATGTACAGAAATTCATGGGAAGTTATACCTAAGTTAACTTGTTTATCATAAATAATGAAATGTTATTTTTGAACATTAAAAAGACCATTTTAAATATTTGCTTTATTACTTTTACAAAAAAAGAAAAGAATATGTTACCAAAAATAAATTTTACCGAGACCGAGGCTTATAAGTACCTGGCCGATCATTTTGTAGATATAAATCAAAAAAGCATTAAAGATCTTTTTGCCGAAGATGCTAATCGTTTCACAAAATTTTCTGTTTTTTTTGAAGATATTTTATTAGATTACAGTAAAAACAGAATTAATGACGAAACTTTTGCTTTATTAATTCAACTCGCTCGCGAGTGTAAATTGGGTGAAGCTATTAAAGCGATGTACAATGGCGATAAAATCAATGAGACAGAAGACCGTTCTGTTCTGCATATTGCCCTACGCAATTTAAGTAACACTCCCATTTCGGTTGATGGTAAAGATGTAATGCCTGATGTAAATGCTGTTCTTGCCAAAATGGAAAAATTTAGTAACAACATTATCAGCGGAGAATGGAAAGGCTACACTGGCAAACCAATAACAGATATTGTAAACATTGGTATTGGTGGTTCTGATTTAGGTCCGGTAATGGTTACGGAAGCATTAAAGCATTACAAAAATCATTTAAACATTCATTTTGTTTCAAATATTGATGGAACGCATATCGCAGAAACATTAGCTGGCTTAAATGCTGAAACCACGTTATTCTTGGTTGCATCAAAAACGTTTACTACACAAGAAACTATGACAAATGCACATTCTGCCCGAACATGGTTTTTAGAAAAGGGTGGTATAGAAGATGATATTGCGAAACACTTCGCTGCCCTATCAACAAATGCAAAAGATGTGTCGGCTTTTGGTATTGATACCGAAAACATGTTTGAGTTTTGGGATTGGGTTGGCGGTCGTTACTCGTTATGGAGCGCAATTGGGTTGTCAATTTCATTAAGCATTGGTTTTGACAATTTTAAAGAATTACTTGCCGGTGCACATGCAACGGATAATCATTTTAAAACAGCAGAATTTGAAAATAACCTACCCGTAATTTTAGGATTATTGGGTGTTTGGTACATTAACTTTTACAATGCAGAAACACAGGTAATTTTACCATACGATCAATACATGCATCGCTTTGCTGCTTATTTCCAACAGGGTGATATGGAAAGCAATGGCAAACATGTAGATAGAAATGGAAACGATGTTGATTACGAAACTGGCCCAATAATATGGGGCGAGCCGGGTACAAATGGCCAGCACGCTTTTTACCAATTAATTCATCAGGGAACGAGAATTATTCCTGCTGATTTTATTGCACCTGCACAAAGTTTAAATCCGCTAGGCGATCATCATCCTATTTTACTTTCAAATTTCTTTGCACAAACGGAGGCTTTAATGAATGGCAAAACAGAAGAAGAGGTTTCATCTGAATTAAAAAAAGATGGCAAAACTGAAGAAGAAATAGTTAAGCTTGCACCATTTAAAGTTTTTGAAGGGAACAGACCAACAAATTCAATTCTATTGAAAAAAATTACGCCATATACATTGGGTAGTTTAGTTGCCCTATACGAACACAAAATATTTGTTCAGGGTGTAATCTGGAATATTTTCAGTTTCGACCAATGGGGTGTGGAATTAGGTAAACAATTGGCTAAAAAGATTTTACCTGAATTGGAAGGCAATGGAAAAGTTTCCAGTCATGATAGCTCTACCAACGGATTAATCAACCAATATAAATCCTGGAGGTAGTGAAAACAGAAAAAGCGAATTAAACATTCGCTTTTTCTGTTATAAAAATATTACTTTAGCATAATCTCCTACTTGTTTAGTTACAACAAAAAACAATTAACTTATTATTAAAAATTGATATTAAAGTTTAACCACCTTGATATCCAAACAGATTATTCAATGAAAAAAAGAATTTTTTTTGCTCTGGCCATTTCCGGTCTGTGCTTAAGCGCATCTGCTCAAAAAGTACAATTTACCGAATTTGATTTGGACAATGGCCTCCATGTCATTCTACATCAGGATAAAACCGCCCCGGTTGTTGCCGTTTCAGTTATGTATCACGTTGGTTCTAAAGACGAAGATACCACGCGTACAGGCTTTGCCCACTTTTTTGAACATTTGCTATTTGAAGGCTCTAAAAATATTAAAAAGGGAGAGTTTATGAAATTAGTGAGTAGTAACGGCGGCCAAAACAATGCCAACACTTCTCAGGATCGTACATTTTACTACGAAGTATTTCCATCTAACCAACTGGAATTAGGCTTATGGTTAGAAAGTGAGCGTATGTTACAACCTGTAATAAATGAAAGCGGTGTAAAAACTCAAAACGAAGTTGTAAAAGAAGAGAAACGCCTTCGTGTGGATAACTCACCTTATGGTAAATTCACAGAAAAAATCTTCGCTCACTTATTTGATGGGCATCCATACAGATGGCAACCAATTGGTTCAATGGCGCATTTGGATGCTGCAAAGCTGGATGAATTTATAGCCTTTAATAAAAAATATTATATTCCTAATAACGCTGTTTTAACTATTGCAGGAGATTTAGATATCGAAAAAACAAAAGGTTTAGTTAAACAGTATTTTGCTGAAGTTCCCAAAGGTGCACCAGTTGTTCGTAAAGAATATAAATTACCCGAGATAACCAAAGAAATTATTGATACTGCTTACGATGCGAACATCCAGATTCCAGCAATTTTTGCAGCTTATCGTGTCCCAGGCATGAAAAGTAGAGAAAATAAAGTTTTGGGAATGATAAGTTCAGTTTTATCTGGTGGAGGCAGCTCGAGGTTAAGCACCAAAATGGTTGATGAAAAGAAAACAGCTTTGCAAGTTGCTGCTTTCAATTATTCGCTAGAAGATTACGGCGCTTACATTACATTAGCTCTTCCAAATAAAAATACACCGCTTAACGATTTATTAAAAGATATTGATGATGAAGTGTTGCGTTTGCAAACCGATTTAATAAGCGAAAGCGACTATAAGAAACTTCAAAACCAATTTGAAAATAGTTATGTAAGTGCAAACAGCAGAATGCTTGGTGTTGCAGAAAATTTAGCGGCTGGATATACTTTCCATGATAAGGATACCAATGATATCAACAAGGAATTGGAGACTATCAGATCGATAACTCGAGAAGAAATAAGAGATGTTGCAAAAAAATATCTAAACAAAAACCAAAGAGTTGTTTTGTATTATTTACCAAAAAAATAACCGCTTTTCATATTACAATATTTAAGAAAATGAAAAAATTATTCATAATAGCTGCAGTTTCCTTATTGGCTCAAGGTATTTCAGCACAGACGATAGATCGTAGCCAAAAACCAAAACCAGGACCAGCGCCAGTAATTACAGTTGCAGACCCAGTTATCTACAAATTAGCAAATGGCATTACAATTCTTGTAGTAGAAAACCATAAACTTCCAAAAGTTTCGGCAAGCTACAGCATTGATGCGGGTCCAATTAAAGAAGGTGCCAAAGCAGGTGTTGTAAGTTTAATGGGTAGTATGCTAAATGAAGGTACAACAACCAAAACCAAAGCACAATTTGATGAGGCTGTAGATCAGCTTGGTGCAGATGTAAGTGCTGGCGCATCAGGCGGAACAGTTTCGGCTTTAACCCGCTATTTTAGTGCTGCTTTTATGTTAATGGCAGAAAGTATTCGCCAACCTTCATTTCCGGTTGCATCATTTGAGAAAATCAAATCACAAACCATTACCGGTTTAAAATCGAGCGAGAAAAGTGCAAAAGCAATATCATCTCGTGTTGTAAATGCCTTGGCTTATGGAAAAAACCATCCCAACGGAGAGTTTGAAACAGAAGCTTCTATCAATGGAATTACATTGGATGATGTTAAAACAGCCTATAAAAAATATGTTACTCCATCTCGTGGTTATTTAACTTTTGTAGGTGATATTAAACCCGAGGATGCAAAAGCTTTGGCAGAAAAAGCTTTTGGCGATTGGAAAGGAACTACATTGACTTTACCTGTTTTAACTAAGGTTGGTAATCCTGCTAAAACTGAAGTTGATGTGGTTAATGTTAGTAATGCTGTGCAATCAGAAATTACGGTTACCAATTTGGTTGATTTGCCACTAAGCAGTCCTGATTATTTTGCTATTTTATTAGCCAATCAAATTTTGGGTGGAGGTTCAGAATCGAGGTTATTTATGAATCTTCGCGAGAAACATGGCTTTACTTATGGTGCCTACTCCAGCACTGGATCAGGGCGTTTTCAATCTAAATTTACTGCAACAGCTGCTGTAAGAAATGAGAAAGCTGATAGTGCCGTTGTAGAGTTTTTAAAAGAAATAAATATAATACGTACAGTGAAAGTTTCAGCAGAAGAATTGCAAAATGCTAAAAACCTATATAATGGTTCTTTTGCATTAGGTTTAGAAAATCCTGCACGTACTGCTGGTTTTGCAAGCAGTATTCTAATTAACAACTTACCAAAAGATTTCTATCGCACTTATTTGCAAAAATTAAATGCGGTAACTACCGATGATGTTTTAAGAGTTGCTAAAAAATATTTTAATCACGATAATACACGTGTGGTAATTGTGGGTAAAACAGAATCTTTTGTTCCTGGCTTAACTAAAGCTGGTTTTACAATTAATACTTTTGATAATTATGCAGCACCTGTTAAAGCAGAAACTGCAACAAATACTACAACATCAAAATCTGCAAAAGAAGTAATTAGTAATTACATTACCGCAATTGGTGGAGAAGCCGCTTTGAAAAAAGTTACCGCCATTCAACAAACCGGAGAAATGGATATGCAAGGGAATAAATTAGGCATAGCTATGAAAAAAATGGCGCCTAATTTAAGTAGCATGGAAATGTCTATGGGTGGTCAAACTATGGTTAAGCAAGTTTTTAATGGCACAACAGGTTATGCAATGCAAATGGGTCAAAAAGCTGAAATGAAAGCTGATGAAATTGCCGATGCAAAAGCAGATAAAGGTTTATTTAACCAACTTTTTTATGGCACAGACGGAAGTAAGCTAGAAGTAACAGGAACCACCAAAATTGGCTCCGCAAATGCTTACAAGCTTGTGGTAACTTCTGCAACCGGAAAAAAGAAAACTGAATATTATGATGTAACCTCTGGCTTGTTATTGAAAGAAGAAAGTACAACGACTAAAGAAGGTACTGAAATTACACAAACAACTGATTATGCTGATTATAAAAAAGTGGGCGACGTTTTATTTCCCCACTCGATAATTCAAAGTGTTCAAACTGCAAAAGGTGGGCAAGAATTTAATATCGTAATTAAAGAAATCAAAGTCAATCCGGATTTAAAAACATCGGATTTTAACTAGTTAAATTTAATCTTTTAAAAACCGCTTCATATTAATTTATGGAGCGGTTTTTTTATGCCTTAGATTTTTTTCAACTCATAAGCAACCCAAAAGCTTTAGCCATCGTATTGACTATGATTTCAAAAAAACAAATCTATCCCACTATTATATTTCTTGACTTACTATCCTGACTAGAGGTTTGGATATAAACTTAACAAAACATTGTATCATGAATAATCTGAAAAAAACCTGCAAGCTTCTTGTCTTTTCGATTACACTATTTCTTTCTTTTTCCATACAAGCCCAAAACTATGTCGGCACTAACGTAAAAGTTAATCTGTTTTCATCAACACCAATAGAAGATATTAAAGCACAAAGCAATAAAACCAATGCGGTTATCATCTCAAAAACCGGAGAAGTCGCTTTTCAGATTCCAATTAAAAGTTTCGAATTCGAGAAGAAACTTATGCAGGAACACTTTAATGAAAATTATATGGAAAGTGATAAGTATCCTACTGCAAGTTTTAAAGGTGCCGTAGAACCAAATATCAGCTGGACCAAAGACGGAGATTATCCTGTACTTGCTAAAGGAAGTTTAACGGTTCACGGTATAACTAAACCAAGAACAATATCGGGTAACATTAAGGTACAAAATGGTACAATTTCTATTTCAACAAGTTTTGATGTTGCCTGTGTGGATCATAATATCGAAATCCCAATGCTGGTTTTTACAAAAATTGCGAAAGTGATTAATGTAAAAATCAACGGAACCTTAAACCTTAAAAACTAAACATATGATAAAAGCGACTACTCTAATCAGTTTTGCCTTGCTAATAACAGGAGGTGTTTATGCACAATCTGCAGATTCTTTAATGAAATCTATGACGGATACAGTAAAAGCAAGAACCATAAACTCAACTTTTAAATCGACACACATTGTTCTCTCTCACTCTACGGAAACAGAAAAAAAACATGATTTAGATTTACGGATAAGGCACCATTTTGGTGATATTGGCGGCGAATTTGGAAGTGCACACACATTGTATGGTTTAGATGTAGCTACAGATTTATTCATTGGATTGGATTATGGGATAACTGATAAACTAACGGTAAGTATTGGTAGAAGTAAACATGACGAATTATTTAACGGCTACTTAAAATACAAGTTGCTTGAACAAGGTGGTGGCAAAAATGGAAATATTCCTTTAAATGTTACCGTTTTAGGGCAAATGGGCTGGATTGCAAGAGCACCTTTTACAACAACTGAGTTTTCGAGTTACGCAAACCGTTTCAGTTACTTTTTGCAGCCTATTTTTTCAAGAAAGTTTTCTCAGAGATTATCGCTTCAAATTGCACCATCCATTCTTTTCAGAAAAAATGTTGTTGATGTTCGCGACCCGGAAAATTTATTTAGCATCGGCTTTGCCGGAAGATTTAAGCTAACCAAAAGATTATCATTTATAGCCGATTACACTTTGATTAATGGCTTAAACCGACCGACGGATTTATCACAACAATTTTATAATCCATTAGGTGTTGGGTTGGAGATTGAAACAGGCGGACATGTTTTCTCCTTGAACTTCATGAATTCGGAATACATTTCAGAAAACAGTTTTATTGCTAATACACAAAAATCATGGAAACATGGTGGTGTTCGTTTCGGCTTTACTATTTCCCGAAACTTCACACTTTTTAAATCAAAAAATAAAGATATCCAAACTAAAATTTACTAAAACAAAAAATTATGGAACGTAACGATTTTATAAAGTCATTAGGACTCGGAATTGCATTGGTTTGTACAGGTTCTTGCTTATCAGGCTGCGGAAGCAAGGGTAGCGATCCACAACCGAACAACCCGGGTGGCGGAGGCCCGGCAACAGGCACAACGGCAAATGTAGATTTAGCCACACAAATACTTAGTATTGGTGCTTCAGTAACTGTTAACGGGATTTTATTTATTCGAACTGCCGCAGGCAATACCACAAGTTCATTTGCGGCAACTCAAGCCGTTTGTCCGCATCAGGGCGGCGCATTAAATTTTATTCAGGCGAGTAATTTCATTCAGTGTGCTTTACATGCTTCACGCTACACTACAGCTGGTTCTATTTTGGCTCAACCCAATGATGGCGGAACAACATCTGCATTGAAAGTATACACAACATCAATCTCAGGCAATACACTTTCTGTAACTGTATAATTATTACTTTGTTAATTAGGGTTAGAGGCTCCTCATAAATACGAAATGTCATCCTGATCCTGTAGAAGGACTTGCAAAACTGCCTTTTAAGGCGATTCGACAAGCTCAACGTGACAAGGTGCAAAGACAAATTGATTTATGAGAAAGCCTCTTTTTTAATGCTTTCGAATTGGTTATATTTATGTAGTTTTTTGAAAATTCAATTGAGTTTATGGAAATACCTAAACTTCTACATCTTTAAATTGTTAAACATTCAAAACAACACACATGAAACACACGAAATTAATTTTGAGCTTATTGTTTATGTTAACAATAACTCATGCATTTGCTCAAACGGATAAAGAAACCACTACAAAAATAGTTGCCGATAAAAATTATATTTTTACTGCTAATAATGCAATGCCTTTAGCTAATAATGATATAAGCAGAATAATGAGCAGTTTTCCTGGTGGCCAGGGCGGAAGCGGAACAATTAATTTATCGGGTTCTCAATATGATTTAAAAGTAACCAAAGATAGTATTGTTGCTTACTTACCGTATTACGGAAGAGCTTATTCAGCACCTTATAACCCAACCGATGGCGGAATTAAGTTTACATCAAAAAAGTTCACATACAAAGAATCGAAAAACAAAAAAGGCACCTATTCCATTAATATCAGCACAAACGATTTAAAAAAAGAAAACTACCAGCTTTACTTAAGCATATCGCAAAACGGTTATGCCTCACTAATGGTAAATAGTATAAATAAACAATCAATTAATTTTAATGGCCTTTTGGAAGAACCTAAGAAAAAATAACGAGGATTTAAGGATAAGGCAGGGTTTTTAGACTCGTCAAAACTGAAAGGTAAGCCAAAAATTAGCAGATTATTTTTTTAATCTATAATCTGCTAATCATTGCCTTATTCTAAGTTTGGCATTTATTTCTTTATAATCTTAATTTCAAAAATGTAGGGCCATTTTTTTCCTGTAACAAAAAGCCGCTTTCCGATTTTATCATAAGCAATCCCGTTTAAAACATTGTTTCCTTTATCCCAATCTGTTTTAAAATAATCTGAAGAAAATAAGCCTGTTAAATCAATCTTACCATCTATAGCGCCGGTTTCTGGATTAATAATCACAATAGTATTAGTTTGATAAATATTAGCATAGATTTTCCCTTGACTGCCGGGCATGCCAGAATCAATATATTCCAACTCATTTATATTATCTCTGGCAGCTTTATCATCGAAAACGTCAATAGAACCAGTTTTTTGATACGTATTTTTATCCATAAAATAGATGGTATTAGAGCCATCCGACGTGTAAATTTTCTGCCCGTCGAAGGTTAAGCCCCAACCCTCTCTTCCAACGGAATATGGCAATTTTGATAATAACTTAAAGGAATTTTTATCGTAAACAAAAGCTGTTTTTTCTTGCCACGTTAGTTGTAATATTTTGTCTCCTAATATAGTTATACCTTCACCAAAATATGCTGTATCTAACTTTACTTGTTGCAAAACCTTCCCAGTTTGAACATTTACTTTACGTAGATCCGACTTTCCCTTTTCACCCGTACCTTCATAGAAAAAACCATCGTGATACTCCAAACCTTCGACATAAGCGGATGTATCATGAGGAAATTTAGCAATAACTTTATAAGTATATAAATCGGGTGCTTTTGATGCAAAAATGATAATATTTGAAGTAATATCATCTGACTTTTCTCCTTGATATATTTTAGCTGTTAGCAGGTGATTTCCTAATTTCAATCCTAAAGTTTTAAGTTTTAAACCTAATGTGTCTTTTGCTATTGCAACTTTCGTCGAATCGATTAAGTAAACTACAGAATCAATTTTTCTATTTTTCGCGAAATCAATCTTTATATCAATATCATTTCCTGAAACAAGGCTTGACCCTGCCGAAGGATTAGTGAATGTGTTGTAACCTGCTGAAGGTTCATTTTTACAAGAACTTGCCAGGTTTATTGCAATAACAATAAAAAATAAAATTTTAAAATGTTTAATCTTCAGGCCAAAAAGCATCGTTAATATGGTTTAGAGTATAAGTATTATCTTTTTTAAATGTTATTGCAATGATATCAAAACGGATTTCATTCTGATGAGACATAATTTCAATATATTTTAGCGAAGCCAGTTCCATTTGTTTCTGCTTAGCTTTTTGCACAAATTCTTCTGGCCGACCAAAAGCAACTGAAGTTCTGCTTTTAACTTCTACAAAAATCATTACCCCGTTTTTGTAGGCGATTAAGTCTATTTCAGCTCTTCCATAAACCCAGTTTTCATCAAGAATTTCATATCCTTTTTCTTCCAGATATGCTTTCGCGATACGTTCACCTTTATGGCCTAAGTCGTTGTGAATAGCCATTTATTCCAAAATATTGATTCCTAAAAAGTCGGCAATAATTTTTTCAACTCTTTTGATATTAGAATATCTAACCATCAAATCTTCTTGTGCTGTAGGATCCTTTTCAGATTTCAATTCTGATAAAATACCTTTCTTAATTAACTCAATTTTATTTTTTTTAAGATGATAAATACCTCCTAATATGGTTTTCTTCAAATCCATGGTTTCATCTTTAACATAAATCAAATGTTTCTTTAACCAATTCTCGCTAAGCTGATATTTACTGGTAGAAAGCGTGATGGCCAATTCGGAAATCTCTCTGTCAGGATTTTGAATAAAGTCTTTTTCGGTAGGCAAGTAACCCTTTTCTGCTTTATCCCAATAGTGTTTAATAATTTTATCATGAAGGCTTCTTTTAAAAACAACATCAGAAAGATTTTGTAAAATAAATGAACCAATATATAAATTTTCATTCTGATCCCAACTTACCATTATGTTTCCGTAAGCAAGCATTAGTCTAAGAATCTCTTGCTCTTGAGGCTCATCTTCATTAACTGCATTTTGTTCTGCCAAACCCGCATTATCGTCCCATAAATCATCAGGCGGACCAAGTGGATCGGTTGAGCCTGACAAATAAGGATTGTTATTTGAAGTACTGGCTCTTTGATTGCTTTCAAACGACTTCTTACTCTTCGCTGAGCGCATTTTATTTAACTCAGAAAGTAAAATCTTTTCTTCTATTTCCAGCAAACTACTACACTCTCTAATAAAAACCGAAGCTTTAATTTGGTCCGGAATTTTTGCAATACTTTCTACAATATCCCGAATTATACCTGCCCGTTTTATTGGGTCATCACCTGCATCCTTAAGCAATACATTTGCCTTATAGAGAATGAAATCTTTTCGATTATTTTCTAAATACGTTTTAAATGCACCTGCACCAACATGATGCATGTACGAATCCGGATCATGTCCATCCGGGAAGGAAACGATTTTAACATTTAGTCCTTCTTCAAGAATCATATCCAAACCACGGAGTGATGCCTTGATACCTGCAGCATCACCATCAAATAGAATGGTTACATTTTGTGTAAAACGACCAATAAGTTTAATTTGCTCAACAGTTAAAGAAGTACCAGAAGAAGCGACAACGTTTTCTATTCCTGCCTGATGCACGGAAAGTACATCAGCATAACCTTCGGCTAAATAACAGTTATCTAAATCGCGAATAGCCTTTTTTGCATGAAACAAACCATAAAGCACATTAGATTTATGGTAAATTTCACTTTCTGGCGAGTTAACATATTTTGGAACGTTTTTATCTGTTTTTAATGTGCGTCCACCGAAACCAATAACTCTACCCGTAAAATTATGAATTGGGAACATAACACGACCGCGAAAACGATCGTAAATTTTTCCGTTATCGTTTTTTATTGATAAACCCGTTTGCTCTAAAAACTCTAATTTATGACCAGAATTAATGGCATTTTGAGTCATTGCATCCCAAACATCGGGCGAATAACCGACTTCAAACTTTTTTAAAATATCCTCTCTAAACCCACGCTCCTTAAAGTAGCTTAGCCCTATCCCCCTTCCTTCATCAGTTTCCCAAAGTTGTTTTACAAAAAATGCAGCTGCAAATTGAGAAACAATGTACAAGCTCTCCTTTGCATTTTGAGCTTCGGTATCCTGAGGGGTAAGTTCAGTTTCCTCAACCTCTATATTGTATTTATTGGCTAAAAATTTTAATGCTTCCGGGTAGTTATACTTTTCATGGTCCATTATAAAACGAACCGAATCGCCACCTTTACCGCAACCAAAGCATTTATAAATACCTTTAGTAACTGATACGTGAAAAGATGGTGTTTTTTCGCCATGAAAAGGACAATTCCCAATTAAACTAGTTCCGCGTTTTTTTAAGTGTACAAAATCCCCTACCACCTCCTCAATACGGGCGGTATCCATTATCTTATCTATTGTTTCGCGGTTTATCAAAATAGTATTAAGTAGTTGGTATAAAGTATCAAGACAGATCCACTCTTTGGCTATTTTACCAATGGAAATAATTGGTCTGCAACCAGTTTATTGCCGGTTTCATTTAAGTGAACTCTATCTACGGTTAAAATTCCTTTTTCTTTATCTTCGGGATTGTTTTTTGCTTCGTATTCTGCAAATATTTTTCTTAAATCACAAACGGGTAAATTATTCTTGGCAGCTAATTGCCTTATACCTTCGGCGTATTTATTCAAATCTGCATCAAGTTCGTTTGTACCATCCCTTTTTTCTCCAACCACAGAAGGTGTTACTAAAACAACTTTGCTTCCAACACCCTGAATCTTATTAATTAAAGCCTGATAAAATTTTAAATATTTATCATAATCGGTTCCTGTGTGCGATGATTGTTTGTGCCATACATCATTAATACCGACATAAATTACCACTAAATCTGGTTTTTTATTTAGTACATCATCTTCTAGGCGTAAATACAAATCATATATTTTATTTCCACCAATTCCAGCGCCCATTACCGTATATTTGGTTGAGTCTAAAGATCTTTTTATTAATGTAACATAGCCTTTCGCCGATACACCCTGTTGAGTAATAGAATCGCCAAAAAAGATAATTCGTTTCGGTTTAAATGTCATTGAGGTTAAAAATAGTATACAAACTGAAAAAAATAAGGTGATTTTTAATGTGGTTCTCATAGTATTTATTTTATATTAGTTTTCTTAAAATCTAAATCCTGGAAATCAAAACTGAAATCCTTAAAGGGAGATAAAGCTTTCTCTATTGACAACATTAGAGATGCTTAAAGTTTGTTCCACAACACTTCATATTTGTTTTAAAGTTAAAATCTGTGCATATAAAGCATTAACTAAAAATAAAATATAAAGAAATAATATTCTAACTTTTTATCAAAAGTTAGAATGCATTTTTATCAACTGTCTTGATTGTTAAAGATAATAAATCTTTTTATCCGATAGATATTACTATTTAGCCTTTTCCTGCTTATAATCTTTATGAAGAATCAAGAAACTAGCTCGTTCCTCTTTTTTAAATGGATAATCCCAGTTGCCTTGATAAGTGATTTTTGTTGGCAGTTTATCTTCACCGAAGTAACCCATTTCAATATTCATTTGAACATCAAAATCAAAAAGCATGTTGCTGTATTTCATATCAACATAGCGACCTAAAATATTGAAGTTTCGCTTATCAAAGATGGTAACCAAATCCTTTATCATAAGACCGTCTTTAGTCCAGCTGCTTAAATCTGGTTTAACAGAAACTTTGAAACGGTAAACCGGAATCGAATCGAGATAAGTTCCGCTTGTGAAAGCATAATCATAATACTGACGCATATTTGCAGAGAAAATCTCTGTTTTGCTTCCAATAAAAGGAACTTTAACTGGGCGACCAGGATTAAAAATAAGCGTTTTTAATTTATTTTTATAACTTTCATTTGTACCACCTTTACCATCTTCTGCAGGGGCATTCGGTACGAAATCGGTATTGTAAGCATTCATAAAAATGTAATCGAACATTTCTACTGTATAAAGTTGGTACTTACCATTCTTCTTATACATCTTTCCTTCATCTTCTTTAACAAGGTATTCCATTTTATAAGGGCCGCTGTTGTTATGCTTTATCTTTCGATAAATCTTTCCATCAACTTTGTTGTTCTTATCGTAACTGTAAATGCGGTTTTCAGCAATAAATGTATATCTCTTCATATCCCGGAAAGCCTGATAAAAAGACGTATCATTCATTACCGCTTTAATAAAAGTTTCAACGTTTAACCGCTCAGCTTTAATGTTTACGGTCGAATCTAAAGTGATTGTTTTAACTGTATCAGGATTGAATCTATCGATAACCTGGCTATAGCTTTGTAGGAAAAAAAGCGATAAGGTTATTAAAAAAAGTAATTTTTTCATGTATTGGCTATATGTTCAAAAATGATGCCCTTTTAAAATATGTAAGAGGTAAAAGGGATTAAAGATAATTAAGATGGAAAATTCAGGCTCCATCTTACATTATTACATTTTACATCTTAATTAATTTCCCAGTTGTTTAACAGCAATGTAAGCCATTAATCCTGTAGACAATTTAAGTGCATCTTCATCGATGTCGAATTTCGGTGTATGAACGGAATAGGTTGTCTCTTTTGCAATGTTACCTGTTCCTAAGCGATAGAAGCATGCATCTGTAACTTGCGAGTAAAAAGAGAAATCTTCTGCCGCCATCCAGATATCCAAATCGATTACATTTTCTTTACCTAAAAAGTCTTCAGCGAAACTTCTTGCGTTGGCAGTCAATTTTTCCTCGTTAATCAAAAAAGGATAACCTCTATGAATATCAAAATCGCAGCTTCCACCCATACTTTCAGCCATTCCTTCAGCCATTTTTTTCATACGAATGTGTGCTTCATTTCTCCAGTTTTCATCTAAAGTTCTAAAAGTTCCTTCAATTTTAACCTCGTTAGGGATGATATTTGTTGCTCCGTTAGCAATTACTTTTCCGAAAGATAAAACTGATGGTAAACGAGGATCAGCATTACGACTAACAATTTGTTGTAAGGCGATAATAATGTGCGATGCGATAACAACAGGATCAATATTTTGATGTGGCTGTGCGCCATGACCACCTTTACCAGTTACTGTAACGTACAATTCATCAGTTGAGGCCATGTAAATTCCTGAACGAAAACCAACTTTACCCGCATCAATCAACGGCATAACATGCTGCCCAACGATAGCCTGAGGTTTAGGATTTTCCAAAACTCCTTCTTTTATCATTATACTAGCACCACCAGGTAATAATTCTTCAGCAGGCTGAAAAATTAATTTAATAGTTCCACCAAAATCATCTTTCAATTGATTTAAAATATAAGCAGTTCCTAACAAAGAAGAAGTGTGAACATCATGACCGCAAGCATGCATTACGCCATGATTTTTTGAACGATAAGGTTTATCATTTGCCTCATTTATTGGCAAAGCATCCATGTCAGCTCTTAAAGCGATAACATTTCCTGATGGTAAATTTCCTTTAATTAACCCAACTACACCCGTATTTGCACAATCGGTAAATTCAATTCCCCATTTTGCAAGTTTATCTTTAATGTATAAGGAAGTTTCAAATTCTTTAAAAGATAACTCGGGATTTGCATGTATATGACGACGGTAACCTACAACATCATTAAAAATGCTTTCGGCTAAGTCTTTAATTTTATCTTTGATCATCAGTGGTTGTATCTAAAGTTGGTGCATTAATTTTTTCCCTAAAAATAAATAAAGTCGGGAAGGTAGGTCTAAGCTCACTCATTAAGCGTTGCGCTTCTAACCGCGTACGGAAATCACCAACACGTAAATAATAATTAGGTTCCTTGTAAATAATGTAAGTATTAATTTTGGGGTAACTTCCTTTAAAACGTGATTGCTGGTTAAAAATTTCTCTTCTATCTGAACCGTAAAAAACCTGTACCCGATATCCATAATCAGATACAACCGGTTTATTTGGCTTCGTAGTTACATCGCCACCGGTTCTGTAAACTTCAATTCGTTTGGCAATTAAACTATCTATCATTGGATCCTTAATAACCGTAACCTCGCCCTTTTGAGCAAAAGAAGAAGTATAAACAGCTAGAAAGAAAAATATAGTATAAATTATTTTCATGGTAGTAAAGTCCGACTAAGCTAGAAACAAGAATGCCGAACTTCTTGCAAAATTCGGCATTCTTTATGGGTTGTGCAAATTACAAATTCGCTCCGTGGCAGTTTTTGTATTTCTTACCGCTACCGCATGGACAAGGTTCGTTACGACCAACTGTTGCTTCCTTACGAATTGGTTGTTGAGGAACAGCCTCGCGGGTATCCCCGAATTCAATTCCTGGTTCCTCACGACCAAACTCTTGTTTAGTGGTTTGTAACTTAGGTTGTTTTTTCGGAGCTGGTGCCTCTTTAACATCTTCAGGTTCTTGCTGAACCGGAATACCACCTTTATACAAGAAACTTACAACTTCTTTATTAACTGCGGTAAGCATATTTTTAAATAAGTTAAAGGCTTCCATTTTATAAATTACCAATGGATCTTTTTGTTCGTAAACCGCATTTTGAACAGATTGCTTTAAATCGTCCATTTCACGTAAATGCTCTTTCCAGCTATCATCTATTAAAGCAAGAACAATTGTTTTTTCGAATGAACGAACAACTTCTTTTCCTTTATTATCAATTGCTTTCTTTAAATCAACCGCAACCTGAATGCCTCGAATGCCATCTGTAAAAGGAACAACTATTTGTTCGATATGCTCACCACGTTCTTCGTAAACCTGGGTTAAAACAGGTAAAGATTGTTGAATAATAGCTTCTGATTTACGAGCATAAAATGTTTCAGCTTCTTCAAATAACCTTTCTGTTAATTGTGCAGCATTTGTTGAAGAAAATTCCTTTTCCGTAATTGCAGTATCTAAAGAGAAGTTTTTAATCACTTCAAGCTTGAAACCATCGTAATTTGATTCTTGTTTATATTCGCTAACGATATCTTCAGCTACATCGTAAACCATGTTGTTCATATCAACATCTAAACGTTCGCCAAACAAAGCGTTTTTACGTTTAGCATAGATAACAGTACGTTGAGAGTTCATCACATCATCATACTCCAATAATCGTTTACGAATACCAAAGTTATTTTCTTCTACTTTTTTCTGAGCACGCTCAATAGATTTGGTAATCATCGAATGTTGAATTACCTCGCCATCTTCTATACCCATCCGAACCATAATGCTTGAGATTCTTTCAGAACCAAAAAGACGCATTAAGTTATCTTCTAATGAAACGAAGAATTGCGATGAACCTGGATCGCCCTGACGACCAGCACGACCACGTAACTGCCTGTCGACACGACGAGATTCATGACGCTCGGTACCAACGATGGCTAAACCACCAGCATCTTTAACCCCTGCTCCTAATTTAATATCCGTACCACGACCAGCCATATTGGTTGCAATGGTAACCTGACCTGCCTGACCAGCTTCAGCAACAATATCTGCCTCTTTCTGGTGCATTTTAGCATTTAATACATTGTGTTTAATTCCGCGAAGTTTAAGCATACGACTTAATAATTCGGAAATCTCAACTGACGTTGTACCAACCAATACAGGTCTTCCAGCTTCGGTTAATTTTACAATTTCATCAGCAACGGCGTTGTATTTTTCACGAACTGTGCGATATACGTAATCCTGATCGTCTTTTCTTGAAATATCTCTATTTGTAGGAATTTCAACCACGTCTAATTTATAGATAGACCAAAACTCTCCAGCTTCAGTAGTTGCAGTACCCGTCATACCGCAAAGTTTGTGGTACATACGAAAATAATTTTGCAGGGTTACCGTAGCGTAAGTTTGAGTTGCATCTTCAACTTTTACATTTTCTTTTGCTTCAATTGCCTGGTGTAAACCATCAGAATAACGACGGCCATCCATAATACGACCAGTTTGCTCATCAACAATTTTAATTTTACCCTCATCAATGATGTATTCTACATCAATTTCGAACAAAGTATAAGCTTTTAACAATTGGTTAACCGAGTGAATACGTTCTGCTTTAACAGAATAATCACGCATTAAAGCATCTTTAGTGATAACCTTTTCTTCTAAAGGCAAATCAGACTTCTCTAAATCTGCAACTTCAGTACCTACATCAGGCAAAACGAAGAAATGAGGATCTTCACCCGATTGAGTGATTAATTCAATTCCCTTCTCTGTTAATTCAACCTGATTATTTTTTTCGTCGATATAGAAGAATAATTCAGAATCTACCTTTGGCATATTCTTAGATTGGTCTGCCATGTAGTGATTCTCTGCTTTTAACAACAAACCACGAACACCGCTTTCACTTAAGAACTTAATTAAAGCTTTATTTTTTGGTAAACCACGGTAAGCACGTAATAATGCTAAACCCCCTTCGCCTTCTTCTGTACCAGTATTACCAGCATTGATTAATTTTTTAGCTTCGTTTAAAGCTGAAGATACGTATGCTTTTTGAGCGTTAACCAAACGCTCAATGCGTGGTTTTAACTCATAAAACTCGTGTTCATCGCCACGAGGTATTGGACCAGAAATAATTAAAGGTGTACGAGCATCATCAATTAAAACCGAATCGACCTCATCAACCATTGCGAAATGCAATTTACGTTGTACCAACTGATCAGGCGTTTGCGACATATTGTCACGCAGGTAATCAAACCCGAATTCATTGTTTGTACCATAAGTTATATCCGCGGCATAAGCTTTTCTTCTTTCTTCAGAGTTTGGCTCATGTTTATCTATACAATCAACACTAATTCCATGGAATTCGAATAATGGACCATTCCATTCACTATCACGACGTGCTAGATAATCATTCACAGTTACAATATGAACACCCTGACCAGCAAGTGCATTTAAATAAGCAGGCAAGGTACTTACTAAAGTTTTGCCCTCACCGGTAGCCATTTCGGCAATTTTACCGCTGTGTAAAACAATTCCACCAATTAACTGCACATCGTAGTGAACCATGTTCCATACCACTTCTGTACCAGCAGCATCCCAGCGGTTTGCCCATTGTGCTTTATCGCCAACAATTTTAACATTGCTTTTTCTTGCCGCGTAATCTCTATCGAATTGTGTTGCCGTAACTTCAAGAAATTCGTTTTCGCTTAAACGACGAGAAGTTTCTTTAACTACCGCAAAAGCTTCTGGAAGAATTTCCAACAGCACTTTTTCCAGTTCTGTATCACGATCTTTTCCTAAAGCATCTACTTGATCATAAATTGCCGTCTTTTGGTGAAGATCTAAATCATCGCCATCAGCCTCAGCTTTCAAAGCTGAAATTTTACCATCAATATCAGATAAAAAAGTAGAAATTTTACCTTTAAATTCTATTGTTTTAGAACGCAATTCATCATTACTTATTGAAGATAACTTTGCGTATTCTTCATTTATTTTAACAACCAGCGGCTGGATGCTCTTAATATCTCTCTCTGATTTACTTCCGAAAACCTTAGCTAAAAATCCTAACATTATATTTTAAATCGTATTTATTATAAAAATGAGTGTGTTGCAACAACTAAGCCATTGTCTGGCTTAAGTCAGTTTGGCAGTTGTTGGTATAAATGGAGCAGAAAATCTTTTAAAGATTTTAAAAAGAGAATTAAGGACTGTTATTTTTTGGTTTTTTTCTTATAATTAAATCAGTAATCAACTGATTTACACTTATATATTCCAAAACCTTATATGGAGTTTGGGTTCCTATTAATGCAAGACTGGTATAAGATAACAAATAAGGATTGTGGTGTTCGTTGGGTTGAACAGAATCTTTATCAGTTGTATTAGCACTAATTTTATGCTCACTGCAATATTCATTTAATATTCTAAGCCCTTCAACACGCTCGGCTTTTGCCAAATGTGTTAAGCTAAAAAATACAAGAGATATGGTAACCAGGTGTTTCATTAATAGCGGCAAAGCTAGTTTTAATCTTTTATAAAAAGAAATTACATTATCGCAAAAAGTGTACCTCAATTTTTAATATTGTTGATAGGACTACTAATGCTAACTTATCTAAATCGATGCCTATCACTCATCATTTAAAAACCACTTCGGTTGCACCGTAACCAAACTTTTCTTTTCTCGCGTCCATGTACGTTTTAACATGAGGGTTTTTGCTAATCAGCTTGTGAATTTTATCTCTTAAAGTTCCATTGCCTGAGCCGTGAATAAAAATCATCTTATCAAAATGGTGAACAATCGCAGCATCTAATGCATTTTGAAAATGCGACAATTGAATTTGTATCATTTCATCAGCTTCTAAAAAGTGATGGTCGTCTCGAAGTTTTTCTATATGCAAATCAATCTCTTTTAACGGAACATCAACAGTTTTCTTTTCTGCAGGAGATTTAAAAAAGCTTTCTTTTAATTTTTGAGCATCTATTTTCACTAAAGGAAGTTCATCCAAACGGATTAACCAGCCTTTATTTTTCAATTGAGGCAATTCCTTTTGTTCTATAGAAAAATCTTTTGCCCTGAATTTTTTCTTTATTACTAATGGTTCTGCAGGTTTAACATCAGCTTTGCTGAATAGCAAAACCTGAAAAGTAAATTCTGGCCAAATATCTAAATCGGCTATTGATGCAGAATAAATCAGTTTCGATTGATAAGCTTCTAAAATCCCATAAAAAGAACCGCTGTATTTTTCTTTACGTTCGGAAGTTAAAGTTGTCAAAAGCACATTCGCCGATTGATTTTGCAAATGAAAGTGCACTACATTTCCAGCTTTATCATCTGTTGCCACTGCGAGGTAAATACCATTTTCTAACGTACTTATACTTGCTACATTAACCTGAATAGGTTTTGGCTTATCAATTTCTTCGGCAACAACGCCATGCCCATGAACAGAAGTTAAATTACTCATTGCTACAGGAATTTCAAAACCATCTTCGTCAGTTACACCCAAAGTTTGTGCATCAATAACTTTAGTAACATATCCTTCACGTTTTTCATCAACAAAACGCACAAAATCACCCAGCTTAAATTTCATTTTAAAAATATTGATTGGAGAACTTATATCATGAATTCGAAATGTCATCCTGAACCTGTCGAAGCACCTGTAAAACTTTTTTAAAGCGTTTCGACAAGTTCAACGTGACAAGATCCAATGATAAATCGATTATGATTCAGCCTCTTCGTTTAAGCGAAGGTACCTATTTTTAGATTAGGCTACGATGAGCATATTTCGAACCTGTTGCAACTCGCCATTTTGTAGGCGAGCATAATACACTCCTGGCGCATACCGTTGATTTTCGAAATTAATATTGTAAGTGCCTTCGTCCTTAACAGCATCAACCACTGTTGTCATTAATCTGCCCATCGTATTATAAATCTGAATTAAAACATGGCCGCCTTTTGAAGAGTATTTTATGGTTGTAGAAGTTGTAAAAGGATTTGGATAATTTGAAATTAAACTTTCTCCGCTTAAGTGATTTGCTTGTGCCAAACTTGTCGACATGCAATTTGTACCTGCCTGAATAAGTGGTAGTGATTGAAAATCTTTAAGCATTACGCCCGATAAAGTTGCTTTATCCACACAAAACCATTTCTCTAACAAAGTGGCATAAACCGATCTGAAATCATATTGCATGGGGATGTTATCGTTGACAGATGTTGTGGCAGATATTGTTGGATTTTTTCCCAAAACACCACCTTGAATGGCATCGCCAAAAACTATTAGCGGAGCCGCAGCTCCATGATCTGTTCCGTTACTGGCATTTGATTTTATGCGTCGGCCGAATTCGGAGAAAGTCATTCCGGCAACTCTTTTTGATGCACCAAGTCCTTTTAAATCATCCATAAAAGCTTTAATGGCATCACTAACTTTTTGAAGCAAAACCGCATGCGTACCTGTTTCGTTTGCACCTGTGTTTACTTGCGAAGCATGGGTATCAAAAGAGCCAATGTTAACCATATAAAGTCTGGTTTTTAAACCTCCACCAACTAACCTGGCAACAACTTTTAATTGATCTGCTAATGAATTATTAGTTGGATAAGTGCCTTGCTTAGTTACTTTACCAGCTGCAGTTTTTATCACCGAAGCGTACTGTTGCGTTTGTTGTGCAACCTGCCTAACATAGGTTAATTCTTTACCAGCATTGGTATTTGGAGCAGGAGATTGTATGCCATTTATAAGATTGTAAAAATTAACCGGATCGGAAATTGCCATACCCATATTTACCGATGGGCCTTGAAAAGCCGGCGATATAAAAGACCCGATTTGAATCGCCAATGGATCTGGCATAACCGTATTCGGATAACCTATCGGGAAATTTGTGTATTCTTCTGCCAAATATCTTCCCACCCAACCGCTATCTACAACCTGGTCAGAATCTGATGCAGAAAGCCAAATATCAGTAGCCCTAAAATGACTGAAGTTAGGTTGCGGATAACCAACCGATTGTACAACCTGAACTTTCCCATCATCATATAAACCTGCTAAACCCGACATAGCCGGGTGTATGCCCGTATTGTAACCTGAAAGCTTAATTATTTTATTTTTTGGAAGAATTATATTTGGACGAGCTAAAGTCAGATTATCATATTGATCTAATGGAAGAATCATGTTCAAACCATCATTTCCACCGTTTAGTTGAATAATTACCAAAACATGATCTGTTTCCTGGTTTGCAGCTGTTATTGCAGATAATAAGCTTGATGCACCAAAAGCCTTTAATGAAAAACCACCCAGTAATGAAGGAATTACCACACCTGCTGGCATTGCCTTAGTTAAAAAGTCACGCCTTTTCATGATAACTGATATTCTTCAAGGTTCATAATGTATTTATAAAACTCTTGTAATCGGGTTTGCACGATGGTGGTTTTCATGGTTGTTGGTGCAGCTTTATAATCCAACCAGGCGGTTGTCCAATAGTTATCCGTAACCTGATTGCTTAAAAGAATGCTTTTCAAAAACTTTTTAACCTCTGCACTTACATCAATTGTGTACAAATGAGCAATAGCTTCATCAACCAAAACATTTGGGTCTTCTGGTTTAGTAAATTTTGCCGTATAAGCTATTGGATCGATTACTATTTTCTTGCCATTTCTGGTATAACCTGTGCTGATAAATCTATCGGTAAAAATGTTTCGTTTGGGTAGTGTATCTGAATTAATCCATAATTCGTAATATTGCGGAACCTGATAATACGCAGGCCAACCAGAAACATTGGGCGGATCGCCCAGGTTTTGCTGTAAGTTCGATGCCGTACTTCTTAAATAATCACTCATGTAATATACATTCACATAATCAGAAGCATCCGGAAAAACGATTTCGAATTCTCTGGCCAATCCAACTACAAAATCTACTGGCGATTTAATACTACAAGAACGATTTTGCGGCAGAAAGAAATGGCTACTGGTGAGTAAGGCCTTTAAAACAGGCTTAATTTCATAGTTTGAATTTCGGAAAATTTCTGCCAGTGGCGTAATAATATTTGATTCAACATCTGAAGTTATTTCGTAATACACAAAGAAACGGTACAGTCTCCTACAAATATATTTACTCATTTCAACCTGATTAAAAATCATATCGAGCAAATCATCAACCTCTTTAGCACCATCAACACCTGTTCTGCCTTTAATTAATTTGCTGCCATAAAATGATGAAAATTGTTTGTCGGTAGCATCATGCCTATTGGCATCAAAAACTGTATTTATTGCTACACCATCTAACTTATAACCTGTTAATAATCGGGCAGCAGCCTTTACATCTGCTTCTGTGTATTTAGAATCAGGGCCTTTACCAACCGTGAAAAGTTCTTGTAATTCTCTGCTGTAATTTTCATCAGGGGCCGATTTTGTACTTGCATAACCATTTAAATAACGAACCATTGCCGGATCGATGGTTACCTGCTTAACTAAAGTTTTAAAATTACCGAAGGCTAAACTGCGAAGTAAATTATTGTGTTTGTAAATGTATCGAGCATCATCAACTGTATCGGCCTCTGTGGCAAAATGATTGTGCCAAAAAAGCGTCATTTTCTCTCTTAAAGAGATCGGTTGATTAAGCATTTGAGTAACCCACCAAGATTTAAAAGAAGCAACACGACGACTATTGGCAGTTCCATCGGTATAAATTGCATTTACCCAGGTTTGTCCTGCCGGAACATTTGCATCGGTGTAACCGGCATCGTTATAATTATTTATTGGAGGATTCGGAATTGGCAAATCCTTTAAAAGCAAATCGACAACCTGAATTACCGATTGACCCACAAGTGTATTGATATCATTTCTTTTGGCACCAAATAAAGTGCGCTTTAGTAAATGATTTAGTTCTTTTGACCCGAAATTTCCTGAGTAAACGTCTATTGCCATAAAATAACTGTAGGTAGGAATAAAACTAAGTATTATCTTACTGAATTTCAGTTATTTTACACGAAATGTCAAAATTTAGTTACGAAACGGCAAATTACCAGCGTATTAACGCACTTGCCCAGGTAAAACCCGAACCGAAGGCAGCTAAACAAACCAAATCGCCGTCTTTTATCTTACCTTGTTCCCATGCTTCGCATAGAGCGATAGGAACCGATGCAGCCGTCGTATTGCCATATTTTTGGATGTTATTGAATACTTGATCATCCTTTAAACCAAGCAATTGCTGTACATATTGGCTGATTCTCAAATTTGCCTGATGCGGCACCAACATATCTATATCTTTTTCTGTTAAATTATTTGCAGCCAAAGCTTCTTTTATTACTTCGGGGAATTTTACAACTGCTTTTTTAAAAACCGATGGCCCATCCATATAAGGTAATGCGGCACCACTTGCTAAAATTTCGGGCGTCATAAACAAACCACCTAATTCCTGATCTGGAAAGGAAGGTTTATCTTTCATCCATTTATTTGCATGAGAACCAGGATAGTACATGGCCAATATTTCGGCATCAGCACCATCGCTATGCAAATGCGTACTCAAAATGCCTTTGCCAGGTTCATCAGTTGGTTGTAAAACCACAGCTCCGGCTCCATCACCAAAAATTACAGATACGTTTCTGCTTCGGGTTTCAAAATCCATTGCGAAGGAGTGTTTTTCGCTACCAACAACCAAAACGTTTTTATACATGCCAGTTTTAACAAACTGATCTGCCACAGATAATGCATAAACAAAGCCTGAACATTGATTGCGAATATCCAATGCACCAATTTCGCCCATACCCATTTCGCGTTGCAATAAAACACCACAACCCGGGAAATAATAATCAGGACTCAAAGTTGCAAACACAATAAAATCAACATCTTTAGCTGTTATTCCTGCTCGTTCTATCGCGATTTTTGAAGCTTCGATACCCATTGTTGTAGTGGTTTCTTCATATCTATCTGCAAATCGACGTTCTTTTATTCCGGTGCGTTCCTGAATCCATTCATCGCTGGTTTCCATAAAGCGACTTAAATCATTATTGGTATATACATTTTTAGGAACGTAATATCCGATTCCTGCGATTTTGGATTGGTGCATGTTAATATTATATTTTGGTTAAACAAAGTTAATCATTTATTGGCGAAGGTATTATTATTCACTATGGAACAAAATCTTGATACTTGATACTAAATACTTGATACTAATGTTTATTTTTGCGCCATGTCTACAGAAACCAAAGAAGAGACCTTTACGCTCGAAGAAATTTTAACTTCACTAAAAACCGTACATCGACTTATTTTGTGGAATGATGATGTAAATACTTTTGAACATGTTATATATTGTATGATGAAGTATTTGGATTATAACGAATCTCAGTCAGAAAAAATTGCCTGGAAAGTTCATAATGAAGGTAAGTGCCCGGTTTTGGAAGGTTCATTTACCGAAATGGAAGTTTATAGAAAAATTTTACAACAAGAAGGTTTAACTGTTACTGTTGATTAGAATGCAACGAGTTATTTGTTTTTTGATTTTCTCCTTTATTGTTCAGAAAACAAACGCACAATCATTTGCTGATAAATTATTGGCAGATTCAAGTATAACCGGCTTACAAATCAATTATTCTAAAAAAGGAAAAATCACGGCTATTAATGCTGGTTTTTCAGATAGTGAAACCAAACAAAAAGTTTCATCAAAAACTATTTTTCAAGCGGCTTCTTTAAGCAAGGTTGTTTTAGCTTACATCTGCCTCGAATTGGCTAATAAAAAACAAATCGATTTAGATAAACCCCTAATTTCTTATTACGATTATCCGAGATTAAAAAACGATTCTGCGGCTAAAAAGATTACCGCAAGAATGGTTTTAATGCACACGAGTGGATTACCAAACTGGACAGAAAATCCATTGAAGAAATCATGGGCAACATCAGCGCTGAGCACCAGTTTTGAGCCCGGCAACCATTGGAAATATTCAGGCGAAGGGTTTGTTTTTCTCCAATTGGTAATTCAAAATATATTAAAGAAGGATTTACAGCAAATTGCAGATGAGATGGTATTTAAGCCATTAGCGATGAATAACTCTTCGTTCATCTGGAAGGATGAATTTGAATCTGTTGCCGCTCTTGGACATGATGATAAATCAGAACAAACACAGCAAATGCCCTTCTTTTTACCAAATGCAGCTTTTTCACTTTTAACAACGGCTTCCGATTACCAGACTTTTTTGAACGCTTTTTACCATAAATTTTTACCTAAAATAATTTCAGATTCAGTTTCTATTTATGATACAAAAGAACCTAAATCTTCAGCAAAAAGTTTATTTTGGGGCTTGGGCATGGGCATCCAAGAAAATGAGTTAGGAAAAATGCTTTGGCACTGGGGTGATAATGGCGATTTTCAAAGTTTTTTTATGATCGACCCTCGAAAAGATGAAATATTAGTATGTTTTACAAACAGCGCCAACGGGTTAAAAATTATGAAGCCAGTGCTATCTCATTTCTTTGGAACAACAAACTGGCCCGCAGCAAGTTGGTTAGGCAATTAAGCCCTTCAAAAGCTGATTAAATTCTGCTTGTGTAGTTTGCGTTTTATCTTTTGCATACCAACCGTGAAGTTTTTCTGATAAAATTGTCATTTCGGTAGTTTCTTTACGCCACTCTTTTAAAAGCTCTTGCAAAACTTGTGGTCGTGGCGCCCAAGTTGCCAGTACATGATCTGCAGTTTCATTAAGAATGATTAAAACAGGAATTGCTCTACCGCCATTGGTTAAGTGCGCATCAATTAAAGGCAAATTTTTATCGCGAAGGACGAATTTTAAATCAATTTTACCTAAAGATGCCATTGCAATTTTGTTAAACACCGGGACTATTTGTGCGGCATCACCACACCAACCTTCGGTAATTACTAAAAATTTATAATTTTCTTTAAGATGATTAACAGTTGATGTTAATTCATCGGTTAAGTTAACCGTCTTATCAACACGACTCATTCTTTGCACATTCATTTTAGTATAATGCAAATCGTAAGTTACATCACCCGTGGCCTTTCCCTCTAACAGAAGTTTATCTATCAAGGCACGATATGTTAAATAATCCATTCCTTGACCGCTGAAAATTTCGCTGTAATTAACCATGATATTTCCTAAAATTATAGTACAAAGTAAAGTAGAAAATCAACAAAAATAATCATTAGTTTGCAAGAAATATATCAAGGAAAATAATTAACTATCAATGGGTAAATTAAACTTTAGTCTGTATTTTTTTTGCAGATTTTATTGGTTCCTAAACCCGATTGAAATGGAAAGCCCGCAGCATAGCGAGGACTTAAAATGTAAAGCGGGGCCGCTGTAACCTAAACGTTCAGAAACCTGCTTTTCAAAAAATTTAAATTATTGCTAAAGAACTCACATGTTTTGTCAATTCTACAAAATCATCAACAGTTAATTGTTCTGCTCTTTTTTCAAAATAAATGTGGTTATCCATTTTATCTCTTGGCATAACTGCCGAAAGCGCATTTCGCAATGTTTTTCTTCTTTGATTAAAGCCAGCCTTTACCACACGCCAAAACAATTTTTCATCGCAATCTAAAGCCTCAACATCGTTTCTGGTTAAACGAATAATTGCAGAATGAACTTTAGGTGGCGGATTAAAAGTGCCAGGTTTTACGGTAAAAAGGTATTCGATTTTATAATATGCTTGCAGAAATACACTTAAAATACCATACTCCTTTGTGCCAGCAGGTGAAGCGCAACGCTGTGCCACTTCCTTTTGAAACATCCCCACCATTTCTACAACCTTATTACGGTTATCTAAAATTTTAAATAAAATTTGCGATGAAATGTTATACGGGAAATTACCGATGATGGCAAACTTATCTGGAAAAATATCATCGAAATTCATCTTTAGAAAATCGCCATTTATCAATTTATCGCCAAGCTGCGGATACTTTTCATTCAGAAAATGGAATGATTCTGTGTCAATATCAATAAGATAAGTTTGTAAATCTTCTCGTTGCAACAAAAAATCAGATAAAATTCCCATTCCCGGCCCTACTTCTAAAACTTGATTATACTTATCAGTACTTATCAAACTTTCTACAATTCGTTTGGCAATGCCTTTATCGGTTAAAAAATGCTGACCTAAATGTTTCTTCGCTTTTACTAAACTCATACCCTAATCCCGAAAAAACAGGACTTTTAAATTTAAATTATACGGCAAAGATAGGCTTAATATTCCTTTGCAAATAGCTTAGTGTTCTTTGCGGTTTCATTTTTTTTAAAGTCTTTAAACGAAAATCTGTAATTTGCGCTAAAATTTCCCGGTAATTATGAGTAATAAACTTAAAATTGGTATCAGTATAGGCGATGTGAACGGCATTGGTTTAGAGGTAATTATAAAAACATTATCAAATCCTGCTATTTTAAATTATTGTACACCAATTGTTTATGGCCATACTAAAGTTTCGTCTTTCCACCGAAAAGCAAATAACCTTGGCGACTTCAGTTTCAATGTAGTAAGCAATGCTGCACAAGCGCAGCCGAAAAAAGCAAATATGATTAATTGCTGGGAAGAAGATGTTAAAATAGAACTTGGCCAGGTTACCGAAACAGGCGGAAAATATGCGCTTTTATCTTTAGAAAGAGCAACAGCAGACTTAATAGCTGGAGATATTGATGCTTTAGTTACGGCTCCAATTAATAAACACAACATTCAATCAGAAACATTTTCTTTTCCTGGTCATACCGAATATTTGCAAGAAAAAAGTGGAAGCAAAGATGTACTGATGTTTTTAATCAGCGAAAACTTGCGTGTTGGTGTAGTTACCGGACATATTCCGGTTTCATCAGTTGCATCATCAATAACCAAAGAAAAAATTCTAAATAAAATTAAGCTTATTAACGAAAGCTTAAAGAAAGATTTTTGGATTGAGAAACCAAAAATAGCTGTTTTAGGCTTAAATCCGCATGCTAGTGATAACGGTTTATTAGGTACTGAAGAAGCAGAAATTATTACACCTGCTATTCAGGAAGCTTATGATAAAGGCATCATGTGCTTTGGCCCATATCCTGCAGATGGTTTTTTTGGGAACGGTAGCTACAAAAAATTCGATGCTGTATTGGCCATGTACCACGATCAAGGTTTAATTCCTTTCAAAACATTGGCTTTCCACAATGGGGTTAATTATACTGCAGGATTAAATTTCGTTCGCACCTCTCCCGATCATGGAACTGGTTACGATATTGCAGGAAAAGATTTGGCCGATTCTACATCATTTACCGAAGCGTTATTTTCTGCTATACACATCGTAAAAAACCGTAGAGAACAGGAAGAAATGCTAAGCAACCAATTACGCGGAGGTGGTAAAGTGGTAGAAACACAATTCGACATTAAGGATGATGCTTCATAAGGGTGAAGGCTGAGGGCGTGAAGGTTTGAGGTAAAACATAAAGATAGTATTCTTAAAATACTTTTTTGTAAAGCAGGGTTCGGTTTTTTATCGGTTCCAAAAGCCTTGCTTTTCCGGCTCGTCCGGCAGGTGGGCGTTCCAATCTTTTTCAAACCAATAAGGTTTTAAAAACCTTATTGGTTTTATCAAAAGTATTTCCACTTGTAGGTTTATTTTTGTTAAAGTTTTGCATTAAACTTAATTTCTAAATTAAATGATTTCAGTAGTATTGAAAACAATAAAATTTATAAAGACATGTCATTATCACCAATTATAAAGCCAGAAGAGTTAACCTGGCTAAATCAGGATGAAGAAATTGTTATTGTAGATGCCAGTGCCGGCTCGAAAGCAAGATATGATGCACAACATTTAGTCGGAGCATTATTTGCAGATGTGAACGAAGACCTAGCCAATATTGGAGACTTTGCAATAGGCGGGCGACACCCATTGCCAACTTTCGAACAATTTTCAAACGTTTTACAGAAGCTTGGAATTACAAAAGATTCTCGCGTAATTGTTTATGATGATAAAAGCGGTAGTAATGCGGCTGCAAGATTATGGTGGATGCTGAAATCAATTGGCCACAAAAAAGTTCAGGTAATTGACGGTGGATTTCAGGCAGCAATTAAATCAGGCTTCCCCGCATCAAACAAAATTGAAATACCAAGATCTGTAGAAAAATATGAAGCAAGCGTTTGGAATTTGCCTCTAGCAAACATTAACGAAGTTGAAAAAGTTGCTAAAACAGATGACTTCATTGTTATCGATGTTCGTGATGCAAACCGTTTTTCAGGATTAACAGAACCTATTGATTTAATTTCGGGGCATATTCCTGGTGCAACTAATATTCCTTTTACCGAAAATCTTGATGCTGACGGCCACTTTTTAAACCCAGAGGTTTTGAAAGAAAAATACACTTCTGCTTTAGACAAAGTTATGCCTGAAAATACGATTGTACATTGTGGCTCAGGCATTACAGCTTGCCATACGCTATTGGCAATGGATTATGCAGGCTTGCCTATTCCCAAACTGTATGTTGGGTCATGGAGTGAGTGGAGCAGAAATAATAAGGAAATGATTTTAAAAAGTTAGATCTATAAGATCTTGAAAGCTTTCAAGCTTTTTAAACGACAACAATTTTAAAAAAACATTTTTTATATAACTATTTTATCCATACATTTGCAGGCTAAAATTTTATAGTACTTTGAACCCGTTAAAACAATTTTCAGTACCGTTTACTGGATTAAAACTAGGAAGCCATCAGTTTGAATATGAACTAGATGACACCTTTTTTAATGCTTTTGAGTATTCGTTAATTAAAAGCGGTAATTTAAAAGTTGACCTGGAACTTGAGAAACAAGAAACCATGTTGCTTTTAAAATTTAAAGTTATTGGCAACGTAAATTTAGATTGTGATAAATGCTTATCTGAATTTCCTTTACCAATTAATTTGTACGAAAGACAAATTGTAAAATTTGCAGGTGATGATTTAGAAAGCGATGATGATGAAATTATCTCGTTAAGCAGAAAAGAAACCGCCATTGATATAGCTGGGCCTTTGTACGAAATGATTAACGTAGCTGTACCATACATCAAAAACTGTGAGCAAGCTGGTAAAGATTGCGATAAGGAAATGATCGAGAGATTGGAACAATTATCAATTGATAAGCAAGCTGAAGAAAACGAACAAAATAGCGACCCACGTTGGGAAGCACTTAATAAGTTAAAAAATAATTAGATTATACACCAATGGCACATCCAAAACGGAAAATCTCGAAACAGAGAAAAAATAAAAGAAGAACGCACTATAAAGCAGTAACTCCTTCTTTAGCAACATGCTCAGCAACAGGTGCTATCCACGTACCTCACCGTGCTTACAACGTTGATGGTAACCTATACTATAACGGTAAATTGGTTATCGAAAATACTCAAATCGGGTAATTTTCTTAAAAAATTGTTTGTGTTTTCAGCGGCTTTAGTCATACCTTAGTCAACTGAAAATTTTAGGATTAACCTAGAACTAACACAGACAGATTTTTTCTATGAAAATAGGCCTCGACATAATGGGTGGAGACTATGCTCCTAAAGCAATTGTTTTAGGAGCAATAGCAGCCCATCAATCGCTAAAAGCCGGAGAACACCTAGTTCTTATCGGCGACAGCGAGCAGATTAAACCGATTCTTGCTGAAAAGGGTTTTAATCCGGATCATTTTGAATACGTTCATACTGATGAGGTAATTGGTATGGGCGAACACCCCACCAAAGCAATCATTCAAAAACCTAAATCGAGCATTGCAGTTGGCTTTAACCTTTTAAAAGAAGGCAAACTCGATTCTTTCGCAAGCGCAGGTAATTCAGGCGCAATGTTGGTTGGTGCAGTTTTTAGCGTTAAAACTATTCCAGGCATTATCCGCCCATGCTTATGTACAATTCTTCCGAAAATTAAAGGCGGCACAGGCTTACTGCTTGATGTTGGCGCAAACGCAGATTGTAAACCAGATATTCTTTTGCAATTTGGCGTTTTAGGCAGTTTATATGCAGAAAATCTTTGGCAAATAAATAACCCTAAAGTTGCGTTATTAAATATAGGCGAAGAAGATGAGAAAGGAAACATGCTTAGTATGGCTACTTTCCCGCTAATGAAAGATACCAATCTATTCAACTTTGTAGGTAATGTAGAAGGAAGAGACTTATTTAACGATAAAGCTGATGTTATTGTTTGCGATGGTTTCACCGGAAATATTGTGCTTAAATTGGCCGAATCATTTTATGTACTTACCGTTAAAAAAGGAATGAAAGACGAGTTTTTCGATCGTTTTAATTACGAGCAATATGGAGGAAGCCCGGTTTTAGGTGTTAATGCTCCTGTTGTTATTGGGCATGGAATCTCTAGTCCTCTTGCTGTAAAAAACATGGTGCTTCAATCCAGAGAAATGATAACAACCGGTTTGGTAGAAAAAATTAGAATGGCATTTAAATAATTTATTAAAATTTTTAAAATGAGTAAAATTCACGCTGCTATTACAGCAGTAAATGGTTATGTCCCCGACTATGTGCTTACAAACGCAGAGTTAGAAACCATGGTTGAAACTTCTGATGAATGGATAACCAGCAGAACAGGAATTAAGGAACGTAGAATTTTAAAAGGAGAAGGCTTAGGTACATCAGATATGGCGGTTCATGCTGTAAACGGATTACTAAAAAAGAGAGGTATTGATGCAAAGGAAATTGAATTAATTATTTTTTGCACCACTACACCTGATTTTACTTTCCCAGCAACAGCAAACGTTTTAGCAGACAAAATTGGCGCAATAAATGCATGGGGTTATGATTTACAAGCAGCCTGTTCAGGGTTTATTTTTGGATTGTCTACTGGTGCTTCTTTCATAGAATCGGGCAAACATAAAAAAGTATTGGTTGTTGGTGGCGATAAAATGTCCTCCATTATTAATTACGAAGATAGAACAACATGCATTATTTTTGGTGATGGTTGTGGTTGTGCATTGCTCGAACCAAATGAAGAAGGTTTGGGTATTATGGATTCGATTCTAAGAACAGATGGTTCAGGAAGAAATTTCTTAGGCATGAAAGCTGGTGGCTCTGTTATTCCAGCTACACACGAAAGTATTAATGCAAAACTGCATTACGCACATCAGGAAGGACCAACAGTATTTAAATTTGCTGTAACTAACATGGCTGATGTTGCCGCAGAAATTATGGAGCGTAACGGCTTAACTGCTGATGATGTTGCATGGTTGGTTCCGCACCAGGCAAATAAACGCATTATTGATGCTACTGCAAACCGTATGGGCGTTACTACCGATAAGGTAATGATTAATATAGAGCGTTATGGCAACACAACAAACGGAACTATTCCTTTATGCTTATGGGAATGGGAAAGTAAACTGAGAAAAGGTGATAATATTGTATTAGCAGCTTTTGGCGGTGGCTTTACCTGGGGTTCTATTTACCTTAAGTGGGCGTACAATAGTTAGTTGGTTGTTTAGTTTTCTAGTTCATTAGTGTTTATAAAGTTAAATATCAAACATTGTCGACTAAACAACGAACACCCAGAAACTAAACAACTATAAATAAAACAAAAAAAGTATAACTTAGTTAATTCATTAACACTATTTTTTACATAACAAGCTTAAAAAATGGATATCAAACAAATACAGGAACTTATTAAATTTGTTTCTCGTTCGGGTGTAAACGAAGTTGCCATAGAGCAAGAAAACTTTAAGATTACGATTAAAACCAACCAAGCACCAACAGTTGTGCATGCTAGTGTGCCTCAAGCTCCGCTTTTACAAGCAGCTGCCCCGGTTGCTACCGCTCCTACTGTACCTGCTGCTACTCCAGTTGCCCCTGCTGCTGAAGATACATCAAATTACATTACAGTGAAGTCACCAATGATTGGTACTTTTTACCGTTCAGCAAGCCCTGACAAACCTATGTTTGTTAATGTTGGCGATGAAATTGGTACTGGCAAAGTAATTTGTATTATTGAAGCAATGAAACTTTTCAATGAAATTGAAAGTGAAGTTTCTGGTCGCATTGTTAAAATATTGGTTGATAATGCATCACCCGTAGAATACGATCAACCTTTGTTTTTAGTAGAACCTATTTAGTAGCTGATTTCATCGATTAATTTGATTTCACAGATTTCTTATGGTACCCGATTAAATTGGTGTAATCTTTAAAATTAGTGCAATCCTAAATTAAAAATTATGTTTAAAAAAATACTAATTGCCAACAGGGGCGAAATCGCTTTGCGTATTATACGCACCTGTAAAGAAATGGGCATCAAAACGGTTGCTGTTTATTCTACTGCAGATAGGGAGAGTTTACATGTGCGTTTTGCTGATGAGGCTGTTTGTATTGGCCCACCACCAAGTAAAGATTCTTATTTAAATATCCCGAATATTATTTCGGCGGCAGAATTAACCAATGCTGATGCAATTCATCCCGGTTACGGTTTCTTATCTGAAAATTCTAAGTTTTCAAATATTTGCCGTGAGTATGGTATCAAATTTATCGGAGCAACACCCGAACAAATTAATGGCATGGGCGATAAAGCTTCTGCCAAAGAAACCATGAAAATTGCAGGTGTACCAACTATTCCAGGTTCGGAAGGTTTGTTGGGAAGTGTAAAAGAGGGCATCAAAATTGCAAATGAGATGGGCTATCCAGTTATACTTAAAGCAACCGCTGGTGGTGGTGGCCGAGGTATGCGTGTGGTTTGGAAGGACGAAGATTTTGAAAATGCATGGGATAGCGCTCGTCAAGAATCTGGTGCAGCATTTGGTAACGATGGTTTATATTTAGAAAAGTATATCGAAGATCCACGCCACATAGAAATCCAGATTATTGGTGACCAGTTTGGTAAAGCCTCCCATCTATCTGAGCGTGATTGCTCGATTCAACGTAGACACCAAAAGTTAGTTGAAGAATCTCCTTCACCATTTATGACAGATGAACTTCGTGTTAGAATGGGTGAAGCTGCAATTAAAGGTGCAATGGCTGTAAATTATGAAGGTGCTGGTACAATCGAATTTTTGGTTGATAAACACCGTAACTTCTATTTCATGGAAATGAACACCCGTATTCAGGTTGAACATCCGGTTACGGAAGAAGTTATTAATTTCGATTTAATTAAAGAGCAAATTAAGGTTGCTGCAGGGATTCCAATTTCAGGTAAAAATTATTTCCCGAATATGCATGCGATTGAATGTCGCATCAATGCAGAAGACCCTGCCAACAATTTCCGCCCTTCACCAGGTAAAATTACCAACTTTCATTCACCAGGTGGTCACGGTGTTCGTGTTGATACACATGTCTACGCCGGTTATCAAATTCCATCTAACTACGATTCGATGATTGCAAAGTTAATTTGCGTTGCACAGACTCGTGAAGAAGCGATTTGTACAATGGAACGAGCATTAGGAGAATTTGTAATAGAGGGCATTAAAACTACCATTCCTTTCCACTTACAACTTATGAAAGACCCAAATTTTAGGGCCGGAAATTTCACTACAAAGTTTATGGAAACGTTTGAATTTGTAGATTTGCAATAAAGAAAATTAAAAAAAAACACAAAAGTCAAGTTTAATAGCTTGGCTTTTTGTGTTTAATATAATTTTTAGCTTAGAATTTTACTAAATTTGATTTATGGAAACTTTAATTGTACACCCAGAAAATTAAGCTCAACTAACTGCAATTAAGCATGTACTTAAAGCAATGAAAATTTCTTTCGAAAAAAAAGAAAAGTCTTATAATCCTGAGTTTGTAGCAAAAATTCAAGAATCTGATAAAAACTTTGATGAAGGTAAATTTAAAACGATAAAGGTTGAGGATATATGGAAATAGCATTTGATGAAGTTGCAGAAAAAGACCTTATTTTCTGGAAAAAATCTGGCAACAAAACTATTTAAAATAAAATTTAAGAAATCATACAGTCAATAACAAAATCTCCTTATGAAGGTATTTGAAAACCAGAGCCTTTTAAATACGGTCTTACTGGAAAATGGTCAAGAAGAATTGATAAAGAACACAGAATTATATATGAAGTATTATTGGATAAAAAAATCATCAGAATCAATTCACTAAGAGGTCATTATAATTAACCTTACAACAATGATATGCACAATATCAAACTCATTTCTCAGAATAATATAAACTATTTCTATATTTAGCACGTACATACCATTCTATTCATTTAGAATGGTATTTTTGTTTTCAACATGAGCGACACAAACAAATCATCACTACTAAAAGCTATTGGCAATAAAGGAACAACCTTAGAAGCAGAAATGTCTTTCTTTGACCACCTGGATGTACTGCGCAAACACTTAATCAGAGCTGTAATTGCCATCGGCGTATTTACCGGAATTGCCTTCTATTTCAACGAAGACATTCTGGATAAAATAATTTTTGGACCTAAAAAGCCTGATTTCTGGACCTATCGGATGATGTGCAAACTGGTAGAACATTTCCCTTCTTTAGGTAAGGATATGTGTATCACCAAAATTAATGGAGAAATTATTAACACGGAAATGGCAGGACAATTTAACCTCCAGTTAAATGTATGCGTAATGTGTGGCATTGTACTTGGTTTTCCTTACTTACTTTGGGAGATATGGCGTTTTATTAAACCTGCATTACACGAAAAAGAAAGAAAATCGGCAAGCGGTTTTGTATTCTTTGCTTCAGTTCTATTTATAATTGGAATCATTTTCGGCTATTTCATAATTTGTGCCCTGTCAATTAACTTTTTAACTGGTTACACGGTTAGTTCTGAAATCAAAAATACTTTCACTATAGATTCTTATGTCTCATCTATAACAACACTTACACTCGGAACAGGAATTATCTTTGAGCTACCAATAATCATATTTATATTATCTAAGCTTGGATTAATGACACCAAAGTTAATGAGATCAAGCAGAAGATATGCTGCCGTTATTATACTTATTATTGCAGCGATTGTTACACCAACACCAGATGTTCTAACGATGCTTACCGTAGCTGCACCGCTATTTTTACTATACGAAGCTAGTATTTTTGTATCTGCATATATTGAAAAAAAGAAGAAAAAAGCTGATGCTTCTTTTTATGCTAACTAACAAAAACATTACGAACAGATTTCATAATTCTCTATAAATTTGAGCAATGCCAAGTACAAAAATTAAAATCGCAATTGGGTCGGATCATGCTGGTTTTGAATATAAAGAAATGCTTAAAACTTTCCTTAGCGATTATGAAGTTAAGGACTTTGGCACGTATTCTCCAGACGCTGTAGATTATCCTGATTTCGCACATCCGGTTGCTACGGCAGTAGAAAGTGGAGATTTTAATTATGGGATTTTGATTTGCGGTTCGGCTAATGGCGTAGCTATAACAGCAAACAAACATCAACACATCAGAGCTGGCTTATGCTGGGTAATTGAAGTTGCATCTTTAGTTAGAAAACATAACGATGCAAATGTTTTATGCATTCCTGCTAGGTTTGTTTCAGAAGAAGAAGCAAAAGAAATTACCACAACTTTCTTAAATACCGAATTTGAAGGCGGTCGTCACCAGAATAGGGTTGATAAAATCTCATGTTGATTAATAAAAAACTAACTTTTACTACATAATGAATAAAAAATTTTTAACCCTTAGTATTGCGTCGCTCCTTACAGCGAGTTGCTTTGCTCAAGTTAAACCACTTGCGCCTAATAAAGATGCAATGAAGTTTAGCAAAGCTATAAATCCTGCGGATGGACTTAAACATCTTTCTGTTTTAGCATCTGATGAATATGAAGGTCGTGAGACAGGAACAAAAGGTGCTTGGATGGCTGCAGATTACATCCGCGATTATTTTAAATCTATTGGCTTAAAAGGTCCTGTTGATGGTGGATATTTCCAAAAAATCGATTTGGTAAATGTTACTTTAAAGCAAAGCCAGGTAACCGTAAACGGCCAACCCAAAGAATACCAAAAAGATTATGTTGTATCTCCTAGCTTAATTAGCGATAAAGGATTTACTTTTTCTACCGATCAAATTGTGTTTGTAGGCTACGCCATTAACAAAGATAATTATAACGATTTTGCCGGCGTGGATATTAAAGGCAAAGTGGTAATGATGTTTAGTTCTGGCGACCCAACAATGAAACCGGGAACTAGAATTGACAGAGCAACTTACCGAGCGATGTTAGAAAACAGAGCAAAATATTTTGCAGATAACCAGGTAAAAGCAATTATCCTTATCGACCCAATGGTGGATAGAATAACTGAAAACACCAAAAATGCTCAAAATAAAGGCAGAGTAATGGTTAAAACCAATGCAGCTATTGAAGCGCAAAAACAAAATGAAATTCCTCGTATTTCTATTTCTACCACAGTAGCAAATGAATTATTAAAAGCATCGAACACTACAGTTGCAGATTTACAAAAGAAAATTGTAGATAGCCAAGCTCCATCTTCATCAGTATTAAATGTTCCTTTCTCTGCAAGTGCTGCTAAAAATGAAGTTCCTGTTAGATGCGAAAATGTACTTGGATATTTAGAAGGTTCTGACCCTGTGCTTAAGAAAGAAGTATTGGTGCTTACTGGCCATTATGATCATATTGGTTTAGTAACCGACCCAAATGCCACTGATAAAGTAAATAATGGCGCTGATGATGATGGCTCTGGTACAACTGGCGTTTTATTGATGGCTAAAGCTTTTATGGATGCGAAAAAAGCTGGTAAAGGCCCTAAACGTAGCATTTTATTCATGACAGTTGTTGGTGAAGAAAAAGGTTTATGGGGTTCTGAATGGTATTCTGAGCATCCAGTTTTTCCTGTTGAAAACACAATCGCCGATTTAAATACAGATATGATTGGTCGTATTGGTGAAGAATATTTAGGCAAACCAGATTCTGCAAATTACATTTATTCAGTTGGCTCTAAAATGTTGAGTAGTGAGCTTTCTAACTTAAGCGAACGCGTAAATGCAACGTATACTAAAATGAAACTGGATTATAAATATGATGATCCAAAAGACACAGAACAAATTTATTATCGTTCAGACCATTATAATTTTGCAAAACTAGGTATTCCGATTATTTTCTTTTATGATGGTATGTTGCAACAAGACTATCACCGACCAGGTGATGAAGTTAGCAAAATTAACTTCCCGCTTTTGGCAAAAAGAGCACAATTAACCTACTACACTGCATGGGAATTGGCTAACCAAGCAAAACGACCAGCCGTTGATATGGATGGAAAAGGAAATCCAAAGAAATAATTAAGTTAAAATATTAAGCCTCGATAAACAATCGGGGCTTTTTTATGAGATAAAACCCATCCTTCATCAGTTTGAAATATTATTTAAAAACATTATTTTTGAATAAATCTAGAATTTATGAGTCAAGCTGAAATTTTCGAGAAAATAAAGTTAATACCTGTTGCATATCAGCAAGAGGTTGAAGACTTTATTGATTTCATCCTACAGAAAAAAAATATTGATTCGCCAGATAAGAATAAAAGAAAAATTGGATTGCTTAAAGACAAAATGAAAATGAGTACTGATTTTGATGAGCCGTTAAAAGATTTTAAAAATTATATGGAGTGAAACAATACCTTTTAGATACCCATACATTACTTTGGATGCAGGATGATAACCATTCGCTATCAACTAAAGCTAGAGAAATTCTTGAAGATAGTAGCTGTAATTTATATCTTAGCATTTCAAGTTTTTGGGAAATTACTATAAAACAATCTTTAGGCAAATTAAAATTAGAATATACTTTAGATGAACTATCAGGTTCATGTTCAGCAAATAACATCTTCATACTTCCGGTACAAATAAGCGCACTGAATATTCTGAAGACATTACCTTTTTTGCATCGAGACCCTTTTGACAGAATTATTATTTCTACAGCACTTGACATGGGATTTAATCTTATTTCAAAAGATACAAAGTTTCATAACTATGAGGTTAACATAGTTTGGTAACTACAAAACTATAATATCAAATTTTTCGCTCTATTAAATTTTCTGAACGTAAACTCGTGATGGATTCCTATCTTTGAGTTATGATGAAAACTGCCGAGGAATTTTTAGAGAAGTCTGATGAGAAAGCTTTCGATCTACCACATCGTAAAACCATAAATTACAATATTGGCAAATACAATGTAGCTGTAGAACGCGGCTTATCAAAATTCGAAAACCTGGAGGCATCAAAAAAGAAAGCGCATGTTGTAAAATGGCGTGTGATGGAAAATTTGGATAAATTTTTGCCCGAATTTGAATCGAATTTTCAACGCAGGGGTGGAAAAGTTATTTGGGCAAATGATGCCGAAGAAGCACAACAGGAGATTTTAAACATCATCAAAAGGAATAACGGCAAAACGGTTATCAAATCCAAATCGATGACGACCGAAGAGATTCACTTGAATGATTTCCTGGAAAGTAATCAAATTGAATCGTTAGAAAGTGATTTAGGCGAATACATTGTTCAATTGCTTGGCCAAGCGCCTTACCATATCGTTACACCTGCTATGCATTTAAGTGCGACAGATATAGCAAAATTGTTTCATGATAAGTTCGGAACGCCCATTGACGCAACGCCTCCTCAATTGGTGCAAAAAGCCAGAGAGTTACTTCGCGATAAATATTTAAATGCAGATATTGGAATTAGCGGAGGAAACTTTTTAATTGCCGATACTGGTAGTATTGCCATTACCGAAAATGAAGGAAATGCCCGTTTAAGTACAACATTTCCGAAGATACATATTGCCATAGTTGGTATCGAAAAAATAATTCCATCGATGGCAGATCTGGACTTGTTCTGGCCTTTATTGGCATCGCATGGAACAGGACAAAATTTAACAGTTTACAATACTATTTTAAGCGGACCACGCCAACCAAATGAAACTGATGGACCTGAAGAAATGTATGTTATCCTTTTAGATAACGGTCGTACGAATCTTTTGGCTCAAAAAGACCAGCGACAAGGTCTATACTGCATTCGTTGTGGTGCATGTTTAAATGCATGTCCGGTTTATAAAAATATCGGAGGTCACACTTATAACACTACCTACAGTGGACCAATAGGTTCGGTAATTACGCCGCATTTAAAGGGTATGGAAGAATTTAAGCACTTAAGCTATGCCTCCAGCCTGTGTGGTAAATGTTCTGAAGTTTGTCCGGTTAAAATCGACATACACAAAATGCTTTTGCTCAATCGCCGAGATGCAGCAACCAGCCACGAAAACGGTAAAGTTGAAGAAATTGGCTGGGGAATGTTTAACCGAATGATGCAAAAACGCAAGTGGATGGATTTATTTGGCGGGAAATTTAAAAATTTCATGCTTAAAACTTTCTTCAAAAAAAGCTGGGGTAAGTACCGAGAAATGCCAAAAGTAGCAGATAAATCTTTTGCAAAACAATGGGAAGATTTGAAGAAAAGTAAGGAATCTTAGGTTTCCTATCAACTGCTCACTAAAAACTGAGAACCGAAATGCAATTCAATCGAAAAGATAAAGACGACAAATTCTTACTGAATTTATACAAGAGACTGCTTTATCCTAGAATGGTTGAAGAAAAAATGCTCAAACTTTTGCGTCAGGGTAGAATTGGCAAATGGTTTTCGGGCATTGGGCAAGAAGCCATAGCGGTTGGCTCTACTTTAGCCATGCAAAGTGATGAATATATTTTACCAATGCACCGGAATTTAGGTGTTTTTACCAGTCGCGATATTCCGCTTAAAAAATTAATGGCACAATGGCAAGGCAAAGCAACGGGTTTCACCAAAGGCCGAGACCGCTCGTTCCACTTCGGCACACAAGACTATAAAATTATTGGGATGATATCTCATCTTGGCCCGCAAATGGCTTTGGCAGATGGTATTGCATTGGCCGATGTATTAGCCAATAAGCAAAAAGCAACTTTAGTATATACTGGTGAGGGTGCTACAAGCGAAGGCGATTTTCATGAGGCGGTTAATGTGGCTGCTGTTTGGAATCTGCCTGTTATTTTCTTGATTGAAAATAATGGTTACGGTTTATCCACACCAAAATCAGAACAGTTTAGGTGCAAAAACCTGGTTGACAAGGCAATTGGCTATGGAATTGAGGGTATTCAAATTGACGGAAATAACATCCTTGAAGTTTACAATACCATCAATCAATTGGCATCCGAAATTAGAAAAGACCCACGACCAGTATTGATAGAATGTTTGACATTCAGAATGCGTGGACACGAAGAAGCATCGGGTACCAAATACATACCTCAAGAATTATTTGATGAATGGGAAAAGAAAGACCCGTTAAGCAATTATGAATCTTATTTAATTACCCAGGGAATTTTAACATCCGATTCAATCATTGATATCAAAATTCAAATCAAAAAGGCTATCGAATTAGAAGTGGAAGAGGCTTTTGAAGAGCCTGAACCTCAAGTGGATTCCATTAGAGAGGGAAGCGATATGTATTTTCCTTTTGTACAAAAAGTAATCGAACCTGCACCGTCATCAACAGAAAAAAGATATTTAGATGCAATAACAGATGGCTTGGATTTGGCGATGCAGAAGTATCCCAATCTGGTTTTAATGGGTCAGGATATTGCGGATTATGGTGGTGCCTTTAAAATTACCGATGGCTTTACGGCTAAATACGGAAAAGGCAGAGTTCGCAATACACCAATTTGCGAGTCGGCAATTGTGGGTGCAGGCTTGGGTTTATCCATCAATGGTTTTAAGGCTGTGGTAGAAATGCAGTTTGCCGATTTTGTTACTGTTGGCTTCAATCAGATTGTAAATAATTTGGCTAAAACGCACTATCGATGGGGCGAAAAGGCTGATGTTGTAGTTCGAATGCCAACAGGTGCCGGAACAGGTGCTGGTCCTTTTCATTCGCAAAGTAACGAGGCTTGGTTTACTAAAACGCCAGGCTTGAAAATCGTTTATCCTGCTTTCCCTGAGGATGCAAAAGGTTTATTGCTGGCTGCAATTGATGACCCAAACCCAGTATTGTATTTCGAACATAAATATTTATATAGAAGTTTAAGCGGTCCTGTTCCCGACGGTTATTTTACAACGGAAATTGGCAAAGCGGTTAAGTTAACTGATGGAAAACAATTTACGATAATTACCTATGGCTTAGGTGTTCATTGGGCTTTAGATTACCTGAAAAATAACCCTGAAATTGATGCAACTCTAATTGATTTACGCACACTTCAGCCTTGGGATAAGGAAACAGTTTCAGCGGCTGTAAAATTGACAGGAAAAGTTATAATCTTACACGAAGATACTTTAACCAATGGTTTTGGTGCCGAAATTTCTGCATGGATTGGAGAACACTGTTTTCAATACCTGGATGCACCTGTAATGCGCTGTGCTAGTTTAGATACGGCAATACCCATGAACAAATCTTTAGAAGATAACTTTTTGGCAAAAGCCAGGTTAGCAGAAACGATAGAAAAATTATTAAAATTTTAGAATACTTTTGCCACGGAAAATATTAGTTTAATTCCAGGTCAATCTATACTTCCGTGACTAATTTATAAATAGAGAAAATGAGCAATTTTAAGGTTGAAGGAAACATTGTAGATATTACAGAGCGAAACATTTTCTTTGGCGAGGTTGAAGTTGAGCATGGGAAGATAAAATCCATCAATAAAATTGCTGAGCAAAAGGATGGAATTCCATTTATCCTGCCTGGATTTATTGATAGCCATGTCCACATCGAAAGCAGTATGCTTATTCCAAGTGAATTTGCGAGGCTGGCTGTTGTTCACGGTACAGTTGCAACCATTAGCGACCCACACGAAATTGCCAATGTTTGCGGAATGGAAGGTGTTGAATTTATGATAGACAATGGAAATACTGTTCCTTTCAAATTCAATTTTGGAGCACCTAGCTGTGTTCCGGCAACTATTTTTGAGACTGCTGGTGCTGAATTAAACCACGATGATGTTAAAGCACTTTTAGAGCGACCGGAAATAAAATACTTGAGCGAAATGATGAATTTCCCTGGTGTACTTTATAAGGATGAAGAAGTTTTAAAGAAGATAGCTGCTGCACACGCATTGGGAAAACCTGTTGATGGACATGCACCAGGATTACGTGGCAATACTGTTCAGCAATATATTGATGCCGGAATTTCTACCGACCACGAGTGTTTTACTGCTGAAGAGGCTTTGGATAAACTTCAAAGGGGTATGAAAATATTAATCCGCGAAGGAAGTGCTGCAAAAAATTTCGATGCTTTAATTGATTTATTAAAGGATTGGCCAGAAATGATGATGTTTTGCAGTGATGATAAACATCCTGATAGCTTGGTTGAAAGTCACATTAACGCACTTTGCGCCAGAGCAATTGCAAAGGGAATCGATATTTTTAATGTTTTACAAGCTGCTTGCATCAATCCAATTCTACATTATAAATTAGATGTTGGCGCTTTACAGGTTGGCAACTATGCTGATTTTATAGTGATTGAAGATTTGATAAACTTCCAGGTAAAGCAAACCTATATTGATGGAATTTTACTGGCAGAAAAGGGCGAAATGGTTGACAATTGGATACAAAAAGTTGAAGATAAGGCATCCGTAAATCATTTTAACTGCAGCTCAAAAAAAGAGGCAGATTTTGTGTTTCCCTTTTCTGGTCAGCAGCAAATACCAGTTATCGAGGCTTTGGACGGACAATTAATTACCGATAAATTGTTTTGCTTACCTAAAGTAGAAAATGGAAATATCATTAGTGATTTAGACAATGATGTTTTAAAAATGGTTGTGGTTAACCGTTACTTTGATGCACCAATTGCCATTGCCTTTGTTAAAAATTTCGGTTTTAAAGCAGGTGCAATTGCATCGAGCGTAGCGCATGATAGTCATAACATTATCGCTGTGGGTGTAGATGATAAAAGTATTTGTGAGGCGGTTAACTTGGTTATCCAAGAAACTGGTGGTGTAGTGGCTGTAGGAAATGGAAAAGAAGAAGTTTTGCCGCTACCTGTGGCAGGTTTAATGAGCAACCACAATGGTTATGAGGTAGCTGAATTATATACGTCAATTGATAGGTTTTCAAAAGAACTTGGCTCTACATTAGTAGCTCCTTTTATGACGCTTTCTTTTATGGCTTTACTGGTTATTCCACATTTAAAATTGAGCGATAAGGGTTTATTTGATGGGGATGAATTTAGGTTTTTAGTTGATTAGTTTATTTGTTTTTTGGCAGGTTAAAATTTGGGCAATCAAATATAGAAGACCAAACGCCTAAAAAACGAAATAACCAACAATCCAAACAACTAGATTATAAAAACCTCCGCCAAAGGATTAAAAAGATAAATCCGTTTGTCGTCTAAACAAACGCATCGATACCGCTTTCTTATTCGCTCTCCTTTGGTAAACCGCCTTCCATCTTTTATTCTGAAAATGGTATTTACTTGCAATTGTTCTAAATGTAAGGTTTCGGTTTTAGCAGAATCATATTTTTTTAAAGCTCTTGATAAATGTAAATCTGAGCAACTTGATGCGGCAGGATTCGACATATAATTATCTATCGCCTTATGAATATCATCTGGAAAAATATTCATTTCAAAAAATGGAACCATCATTCTTTGGAAGTTTTTTTTCCACTCTAACCCATGTGGTTTTACTTTGTTTTTGAAATCGTTCCAGGTTAAAAGATGTGCAAATTCGTGAACGGTAGTAACCAAAAAAGCGTAATGATTTAAATTGAAATTTACAGAAATTCGATGTCCTTTATCTCGATATGGATGTCGGTAATCGCCTAGTTTGGTAGAACGGGTTTTGGCAATTTTAAATTCGCACTGAAAATAATCTATCCATTTTGCAATTAGCGGTGCAGCCTGGGCAGGCATATATTGCGCTAAAACATTAACTTTCTCCACGAATGCTAAGATAGTATTTTTTCATTTTTTAACTACAGAGGCCATTAAGATTTTCACACAATAAACACAATTATATTACTCTAAACAATTGAGATGACCAGGCGTGCATGGTTCTTTTTACCACAGAGGTCATATAGATTTTCACAAAGGAAACTAAGTTTAATCAATAACCATTAATAACTCGTTTTATTCCATCTTTCAAGAGTAAAACATTAAAATTTATTAGCAAACCAAATTTGAACCCACCTAATTTCATATAAGTTAAGGTTTGCGCTAAATGTATGTCTGCAAGTTTTTCTACACTTTTTAATTCTAAAACTAAATTATTCTCCACTAAAATATCGATTCTATAACCACAATCTATTTTAACATCCTCAAAAGTTACTGACATCATTTTTTCCTTTTCAACTAAAAACCCTGCATTTTCGATTTTATAGAATAAGCATTCTTTATATGCGCTTTCGAGTAAACCAGGCCCAAGGGCTTTATGAACATCAATAGCTAACCCTATAATTGTTCTTGTTAACAAATCTTCTTTCATATTCTTATGTTCTCAGTGGGCCTTAAGAAAAATACAATGTAAAATGATACTAAAAAAATTTACCCAGTAAATTCATTGTGTTCTCTGTGCTTTACCTCTGTTTGCTCTGTGGTAAAAAATCCTATTTAGTTAATTCTAAATCTTCTATTATCAAGCTCCCTATTTTTTAAAACTATTTACTTTGAGTACTAATTTCCCCTACTCTTCCGATGGAAACAACGATGCCAACACTAACTTAATCTCCCCAAATGAATAATCTTTCCCTAAAAAATCCCGTATCACGGCCATCGATTTTGTTTTCTGACTTTCAACCGCATCTGCAATATTTTTTATTTTATTCGGTTTAACTAATTTAGCAACATCAATTTGTTGCGTAGAAACATAATACGCCAGGTGCCCTTCAATAGTCCCGACAGAAAAGCCTCGCTCTTTAGCTATTTCCTCTAAGCTTTTCCCTTTTTCGTATAATTCAAAGCTTACTAATTTGGTATCAACTTTTGGTTCCTTATTTTTCTTTTCTGTAGCAGATTTTACTTTTAATGTCATGCCTTTCAATTGAATTGCCTTCTGCAATTGTTGATTGCGTTCGGCAGTATTTAACAAAGCATCGGTGTCAGCTTTGCTAAATTCCTTCCCATCAATAATGGCTTGTAAAAGTGCTTTACTCTTGTGCATTTTTTTCAATTGCTCGTACACTAAAATCTCTAGTTCCAACAATTCTGTTAAATAAGTTTTAATCTGTTTATCTTCCTTAATTAACTCAATATGAGCTAAAAGCCTATCGGAAATTTCTCTTACCAACGGATTAAAATATTTCAAAGCTGCACCAACTCTTTTAGAAACATTAAATAAAGTGTGTTCCGTTTGTGTAGCAAATAAATTTTTAAGTTGATTAATAAAAGTATCAGCAGTTGCGGTAATTTTTTGAAAATCACGATAAAGTTCCATCGTCCACTCATCGTATTTCTGCTTGGTAGATTTTTCTCCCTTATCAAAAGTTTGAACATGCTCTTTTAAATAATAGCGAACCAAATTCAAATCGAAAGCTGCTAATAAATACGTTCTGATAAAATCGTAACTCTCAAAACTAATCTGCTGATTCAGCACTTCGGCAGGTTGTTTAGTTTTAGAAAAATAATGAATGTTTTGGTCTTGCTGCAAACCGTTTTCCCGCAAATGCGAGGTCAAAACCAAACCATTTAAAGAGCGTAAACGCGATAAAGCAACATACGCTTGCCCGGGGGCAAAAGCATCTCCAATATCTATAATCGCCTTGTCGAAAGTTAAACCCTGGCTTTTATGAACAGTAATGGCCCAAGCCAACTTTATTGGATATTGAATAAAAGAACCAGCCACAGTTTCCGAAATCTCATTTGTAGCTTCGTTCAATTTATATTTTACGTTCTCCCAAGTATATGGCGAAACATCAATCACTACCTTATCTTCAGGCAATTCAATTTCAATAATATCCTTTTCGATGTGATGAACAACGCCAATTTTACCATTGTAATAGCGCTTTTCGGCAGACATGTCATTTTTAATAAACATAATTTGAGCACCAACTTTAAGTTCTAAACTTTTATCGTTCGGATAAGCATATTCATTAAATTCTCCTTGAATTTTTGCATCAAAAAAATAAGATTTATTTTTAAGCTGAGTTAACCTTTCTCTGTTTATGCTATCGGCTTTGTTGTTGTGTGTGGTTAGTGTAATGTAATTTTCATCTGCCGATGGTTTAAAATCTTGCTTAAAATGTTGGTGCAATAAAGCCGTATCATCTGGAGTAATTTTATTATTCCTTAGGTTATTCAAAAGGTCGATAAACACTGCATCATCCTGACGATAAATTTTATCTAACTCGATATAAACTGGTGCATTATTCTGCAGAGCCAATGCATCAAAAAAGTAAATGCTTTTGTAAAAACCCGACATTACCCGCCACTCATCGTTTTTTACAACGGGTGGCAATTGGTGCAAATCGCCAATAAAAAGTAACTGAACACCACCGAAAGGCACATTTCTATTCCTCCGAACATAGCGTAAAACAAAATCAATCGCATCAAGCATGTCGGCTCGAAGCATACTCACTTCATCAATCACCAGCAGTTCCAACTCCTGAATCATACGTCGTTTATTGGTCTGCATATTTAAATGCTTAACAATTGAGCGTGGTGTATTGAAGTTAAAAGTGATGTTTTGGTTGATGATATTTGCTGCAGCATCAGGAAAAAACGACCCAAATGGCAGCTGAAAAAGTGAATGAATTGTAACACCTGCGGCATTAATAGCTGCAATACCAGTTGGCGCACAAATCACTGCCTTTTTATGGGTTAGCTTAATCAGTTTCCGCAAAAAAGTAGTTTTACCTGTTCCGGCTTTTCCCGTTAAGAAAACATGTTTGGAGGTATAATTTACAAATTTAGCCGCAATTTCTGCGGCCATAGAAGTTTCTTCTAATTCTGGCATTGGCAATAAGATTTTTGGTTGCTTTATTTTGAAGGGATATTTAAAGCTAACAATTTTAGCACAAAAATAAGTATGATTTGTAAGATTATCGTTTATAAGAAGGTTTTTAGTGTCGTTAACTATTAAAATACGATTCTGATTTTTTGGAAATGAGCGTTCAGTATTTCTTCGGGAACTGCAGTCCTGCCATTCGCTTTATACCGATGAAACCTGTGAAACAAGCAAGCATACCATACATTAATAAATATAGCCCAGGGTTTAAACCCTTGGCTATATGATAAAATTTAAACCTGAAAAAGGAAATTTACAGACTATAGGTTTTAAAAACAATCCAAAGAATTACTGAAGAAGTTATCCAAACCCGACAGAAATGGAAATCCTTTTTATTGCAGAAACCTAAGTTATACTTGTAAATCAGCCGATAGAACAAATGCTTTAAAACACAAAATGACAGGAGTTTAAAAAAAGATTGCAATGTATGGCGGGACTGAAGCAACCCAAGAACTACCGACATTGCTTTTCTTAAAATTATCTCTAAAAATCTTTTATGAACAGAATTATGGTCTCATAGTATTCTCGATTAACCAGTTCAAACAGTTAAGCAAATTTGCTATCTTTGCAGCCAGATGAAACAAAACTATTCAAATCTTATCGCAGTTAAATTCCTTTAACCAGGTTTCATCGCCACTTTTTACCCAAAATTTTATTATGCTTAACCCTGAAATAGAAAAACGTAAAACCTTTGCCATTATAAGTCACCCCGATGCAGGCAAAACCACATTAACAGAAAAATTTCTGCTTTTTGGAGGTGCAATTAACACTGCTGGAGCGGTAAAAAGGAATAAAGCGAACCAAAGCAACACTTCCGATTTTATGGAAATTGAGAAACAACGTGGTATCTCGGTGGCAACTTCGGTTATGGGTTTTGAGTACAGCGGCAAGCGGATTAATATTCTGGATACGCCCGGGCACAAGGATTTTGCGGAAGATACTTACCGAACTTTGTCTGCTGTAGATAGCGTTATTCTTGTTGTAGACTGTGTGAAAGGCGTTGAGGAACAAACCGAAAAACTGATGTCGGTTTGTAGAATGCGGAATACGCCTGTAATTATTTTCGTTAACAAGATGGATAGAGAAGGTAAGGAAGCTTTCGATTTGTTGGATGAAATTGAGGAAAAACTGAACATTAGTTTATGTCCACTTTCTTGGCCAATTGGTTTAGGGCATACTTTTAAAGGTGTTTATAGCATCTATAATAAACATTTAAATCTTTTTCAGCCAGATAAAACTAAAATCTCTAACTCGGTAATTGCCGTTGAAGATTTGGATGATAATAACCTTACGAATTTCTTAAAAGAAAAAGAAATCAGCAATTTAAAAGATGACTTAGAACTCGTTGATGGCGTTTACGGGCAAATTGACAAGGAACTTTACAACGAGGGTTTATTAGCACCAGTATTTTTCGGTAGCGCAATTAATAACTTCGGTATTAAGGAATTGTTGGACACATTTATCGATATTGCGCCAAGTCCGCGACACAGAGAGGCCGAGGAGCGTGATGTTTTGGTTGAAGAGAAAAATTTTAGTGGTTTTGTATTTAAAATTCACGCTAATTTAGACCCAAAACACCGCGATAGAATTGCTTTCTTGCGCATCTGTTCAGGTAAATTTGAGCGTAATAAATTCTATTATCATACCCGTCAGGATAAGAAACTGAAATTTTCGAACCCGATGGATTTTATGGCAAACGAGAAAAGCATTGTTGAAGAGGCTTGGCCAGGTGATGTGGTTGGTTTGTATGATAGTGGTAATTTTAAAATTGGCGATACCTTAACTGAAGGTGAAAAGTTGCAGTTTAAGGGAATTCCGAGTTTCTCTCCGTCTATTTTTAAAGAGGTTGAAAACATGGACCCAATGCGAACCAAGCAGTTGGAAAAAGGCATTGAACAATTAACCGATGAAGGTGTTGCGCAATTATTTGTTATGCAGCCAGGAAACAGAAAGGTAATTGGCGCTGTTGGTGAACTTCAATTCGAGGTAATTAACTTCCGTTTAGAGCATGAGTATGGTGCAAAATGTCGCTTCCGTACATTGAGTTATACACGTTCGAGCTGGGTAACATCAAGTGATAGAAAGAAATTAGAGGAGTTTGTTAAACGTAAACAACAACACATCGGCTTTGATAAAGAAGCAAATCCTGTTTATTTGGCCGATAGTGAATACATGATTAATTTAACGAAGCAGGATTATCCGGATATTGATTTCCATAAAACGAGTGAGTTTAAATAGCCTAAACCACTAAAGGGGCTTTACAAGCAAAAAAGTCCTATCATCTTTTCAAACTTGATAGGACTTTCTATATTTATTTAATGGAAAGCATTTAAAATATAATTTCCAATTTCTTAATAAAGTAGTGGTTCTTGTCTGTTATCCCAAAAGAAAAGAACCTCTATCCTATCGGATTTAACTTCATAAAATACTGATGAAAGCTTTTTTATTACTGCTTTTCTGATGTTTGGATTGAACTCGGTTTCCTTATAGATTAATGGTGAGTTGCTAATTAATTCAAGAGTTTTAATCGTATTTTTTTTAAAATCTTTTAAAGCTTTATCTCCAAGCCTATCCTTAATTTGAACACAAATTGATTCAAAAGTTTGGAATGCTGTATTTGATATTACTATTGGTAAACTCATCAAATAATGGCAATTTTTTCTTTGAATTCGTCAAATGACAAACTTTTACCAGATTTGATATCTTCCTTCCCCTTTTTAATTCCGGCTATGACATGAGCAGGAAGGGCTTCGTTACTATTAATTTCGTAAGGGACTTCCAAAGCTTTTAAAAAAGCTTTCAAGGCTTTTTCTTGAATTTTATTTGGATGGACTAGATAAGTTTCCATATTGACTTTGATTTTAAACTAATATACAAATTTAAAAATTATCCTTTTATGATGCTTACACACATTAACGAATTAAGAAAATATAAATTTAAAAAATCTATATTCTCAAAGCTTTAAGGTATTCAATCCTTACAGATTTTAAAAACCCGTAAGCATATTTATATATTTTATTTCAACTTACTAAGTGCTGCTTTAATTCTTGGCAACATGTCTTTAATATCTTGCAAAGTACATGCGCCAACAGATGCCCTGAACCATGGCATACTGTATTCATTACCAAAGGCAGAAAAAGGAACCAATGCTGCTCCAGCTTCTTTAATTAAGTAGAAGTTTACATCAGCACTATCTTTTAAAAGCTGACCATCTGTTGTAGTTTTTCCGATATAGTCAATTTTAATTGTTAAATAAATGGCACCCATCGGTTCAACGGCATCAACATTAAAGCCTTCATTTTTTAGTTCATTGAAGCCATTGTAAAGTGCATTTAAGCTATCCTGAATTTGGCTCTTAAAGTTGGTTAAGAAAGTATCAACCTGTGTTTTGTCATTGAAATAATTTGACATGGCAACTTGCTCAGCTTTTGGTGCCCAAGCACCCATGTGTCCAACCAAAGCCTTCATTCTGTTTACAATATCTTCCGGACCAAAACCCCAACCCACACGTACACCAGTTGCTGCCAAACATTTCGAACTGCCATCAACAAAAACAGTAAATTCTCGCATTGCAGGACGTAAAGAAACTGGATTTACATGTTCTTTACCAAAAGTAAGCAATGAATAAATTTGGTCGTACATTAAATACAATGGTTTTTCATCCGCTCCACGAGATGCGTTTTCTTCCAAAACAACGTCGCAAATTTCTACAAGAGAATCTGCGTCGAACATGGTTCCTGTTGGATTTAATGGTGAGCACAAAGCCAACAATGTGGCACCTTTTAAGTGTGGCTTCAATTGTGCAGCGGTTGGCATAAAATTATGCTCGGCATCAGTTTCTACTGCGACTGCTTTTGCCGAAGTTAAGTGACAATAGTGATTGTTATTCCAAGATGGTGCCGGAAAAACTACGGTATCGCCTGGGTCTATTAGTGCCAAATAAGTTGCGTAAATTAACGGACGAGAACCGCCTGAAACTAAAATGCTGTTGGTATTATATTCCAAACCAAACCTTTCTTTTAATAATTCTGAAACGGTTTCTCTTAATTGCAAAACGCCATCTGCAGGTGGATAATTGGTTTGATTGGCATGGTATGCATCTACAATTCCAGCTTTTAATTCGGTTGGGATTGGGTAGATGTTTGAATCGAAATCACCTATGGTTAAGTTAGCGATTGATGCGCCTTTGCGTTTCATCTCATTAACTTCGTTACCAATTTTTATAATTTCTGAACCAACTAAAGCGCTGGCTAATATTGAAACTTTCATATTATGCTATTAAATCTTCTATTGCTTTATTCACTTTCTCAAAACCAAATTGAGCCAAAATGTTTTCCATTGCTGCAGAAATTTGCTCGTTACAAAGATTGCCGATGCTCCCCTCGTGTGTATGATGTATTTGGCCTGATGGTGCAAAAGTACCATTTTCAATTTGTTCGCCAACTATTTTATAAGCCTCTCTAAACGGAACGCCTTGTAAAGCCAAATCGTTAACAACCTCAACACTAAATAGGTAATTGTACTTTTTATCCTTTAGTATATCATCTTTTATGGTGATGTTTTGGAACATAAAAGTCGCGATTTCAAGACATTCGTTTAATGAAGTAATTGCAGGAAAAAGGTTCTCTTTCAACAACTGTAAATCTCTGTGATAACCAGATGGTAGATTGGTAATCATCATCGCAATTTCATTAGGTAAGGCCTGAATTTTATTGCAACGCGAACGAATTAATTCAAATACATCAGGATTTTTTTTGTGCGGCATAATGCTCGAACCGGTAGTTAATTCGGGCGGGAAACTGATAAAACTGAAATTCTGATTAATGAATAAGCAAACATCCATTGCCATTTTGGCCAAAGTTGCTGCCACGGCACTCATCGCCTGAGCCAAAATTCTTTCTGTCTTTCCACGCCCCATTTGTGCATAAACCACATTATAATTTAAGCTTTCAAAGCCCAATAAATTTGTGGTTAAAGTTCTGTTTAAAGGGAAAGATGAACCATAACCCGCTGCAGAACCCAATGGATTTTTGTTGGTAATCTTCCAAGCCGCAAGCATTAATTCCATATCATCGGCAAGGCTTTCGGCATAAGCACCAAACCACAAACCAAAAGATGATGGCATTGCAATTTGCAAATGGGTATAACCTGGCATCAACTTATCTTTATGCGTATTGCTCAACTCAATTAATAGGTTAAACAATATTGAAGTTTGGTTCACCATATCCTCGATGCAGGCACGGAAAAACAGCTTTAAATCCACCAAAACCTGGTCGTTACGCGAACGCCCGCTATGAATTTTTTTACCGGCTTCACCGATGCGTTGAGTTAATAGCCATTCTACCTGAGAATGTACATCTTCAACCGTATCTTCGATAATAAACTTACCGGCCTCAATTTCGGCGTAAATATTTTTAAGTTCCTTTTTAACTGTGGCCAATTCATCTGCTGTAAGCAAATTAATGGTTTCTAACATTTGAGTATGCGCCAAAGAACCTAAAACATCAAATTTTGCCATTTGTAAATCCAATTCACGGTCTTTCCCAACGGTAAAAGTTTCTACAAATTTATTTACATCTATATTTTTTTGCCAGATTTTCATCAGGATATTTATTTATTTTTATTTTTGATGAAGCTTGCTACGCAGGGTTCATATTAATTTCTTTACCGCAAAGGTCGCTAAGTTTTTCGCAAAGCACACAAAGCTATTTTATCCTTTTTACCATCGAGTACGCCGAGTTTTTTAAAGAGAACGCAAAATTCATTTATAAAACATTTTGCTTGGCGGTAGTTTAACCATGTAAGATATATAAGAACATATAAGATAAGCATCCAATCCCTCAAAGTTACAACCTCCACCTTCAACCTTTAATCACGGGTTTTAGCATATTTACATAACCCTCTATACCTTCGGCAACTTCTTTAACATATAAAAATTCATCGGCCATGTGCGAGCGACCAGAAAAACCTGGACCACATTTTACTGATGGAATATCCAATAAGGCTTGGTCTGATGTGGTTGGCGAACCATAAGTTGTTTTTCCTAAACTTACACCAGCCTGAACTACTGGATGATTTTTATCAATCGATGATGGTTTTAAACGGATAGAACGAGGTGTAACATCGCAACTTACATTCGCACGAATAATTTCCAAAACTTCTTCGTTGGTATAAGAATCCGTTACACGAACATCAACGGTAAAAGTACAATTTGCAGGTACCACATTATGTTGCGAGCCAGCATTAATAATCGTAACTGTCATTTTCAGCGGACCGAAAACTTCAGAAACTTTCGGGAACTGATAATTTCTAAACCATTCGATATCTTTTAGTGCTTTGTAAATTGCATTCTCGCCCTCTTCCCTGGCCGCATGCCCAGCTTTTCCGTAAGCAACACAATCTAACACCAACAAACCTCGTTCAGCGATGGCCAAATTCATTTCTGTTGGCTCACCCACAATACCAAATTCCAGTTCACCCAAATCAGGTAAAACCAATTCCAATCCGTTATTGCCAGAAATTTCTTCTTCCGCCGTTGTGGCTAAACAAATGTTATACTTTAAATCTTTTTGAGGATAGAAATACAAGAAAGTTCCAATTAACGAAACCAAACAACCACCAGCATCATTACTGCCCAAACCGAACAACTTGTCGCCTTCAATGCAGGCATCATAAGGGTCGCGGGTGTAGCCAGAATTTGGTTTAACGGTATCATGATGTGAGTTTAAAAGCAATGTTGGTTTTGCAGGATCAAAGTGCTGGTTATAAGCCCAAACATTATTCATCTTACGATGAGTTTTTACCCCACGTTCTTCTAAAAATTGAGCGATTAAATTCGCAGTTCTATCTTCTTCCTTACTAAAAGATTGGATGCGGATCAGTTGTCGTAATAAATCTAAACTCTCTTTTTGTATATTTTCTAACAACATAGTATTGAGTATTTAGTATCAAGTATCAAGATGTTGTGCCAAGACCCTTCACCTTCAAACCTTCTACCATTAACCTTCTTTAGTATATAAATTCCCAGCTTTTAATGCCGAAAGTTTAATGCCTTTAATTAACGATGAACTAAAGCCATTATGTTCCATTTCGTTTAAGCCAGCAATGGTACAACCTTTTGGCGAAGTTACTTTATCTATTTCAGTTTCTGGGTGTGTGGCGTTAAGCAATAATAAATCTGCAGCACCTTTTGCCGTTTGTACTGCCATTTTCAAAGCTTCATCTGCATGAAAACCAATCTCAACTCCGCCCTGTGATGCTGCTCTGATTGCTCTTAAGAAGAAAGCGATACCACAAGCGCAAAGTGCTGTTGCTGAAGTCATTAAATCCTCATTAATCTTAACCACAGATCCAACTGTTTCAAACATTCTGGTTACGTTTGCTAAGTTTTCTACAGATGCATTATCACTAGCAAGGCAAGTCATAGATTGGCCAATAGCAATTGCCGTATTTGGCATCGCTCTGATTACTTCCACATCATTGCCCAATTTCTCTCTAACTGCAGCACAACTTACGCCAGAAATTACCGAAATTACCAAATGTTTAGCCGAAACTACCGATGCATTAATTTCATCCAAAACAATGTTTAGCTGTTGAGGTAAAACAGCAAGGATTACAACATCAGCATTGGCAACTGCTTGCTTATTGTCGTTACTTACAACAAATCCTGCCTCAGCGAAAGATTTTAAATGGTTGATATTTCTACGGGTAAGCGTAATGTCGGCAGCTTGCGCAAAGTCGGCCTTTACCAATCCCTTTGCTAAAGAAATTCCAATATTTCCAGAACCTATAATTGCTATTTTTTTTGTCATGATTAGAATATTTTCCTTCGGATTAATTGCACCGATTATATGATTTCACAGATTTACAATGTTTTAAAGAGCATAATTGATGTACGAAAAGCAATTTTTGGAATACTATTTTATGTTAGTCCTGCTATTCGTTACAAGTTTTGTTTGGTCTTCGACAAGCTCAGACTGACAAACAAAAGCTTTTCACTGCTATCAGGTTTAGATTGCAAATACAGTAGTAATAGGTTCGTTTTCACTTCAGCAGCCAATACCTTTTGCGTTATTTATTCCACCAAGGCAAAAGTTCACAATATCTATTTCCTTGGAGTTTTTGGTGTCTTTGTGGTAATTATTTACGTTATACTATTTATGCACATCGCAAAGACCTCCAACCATATACCTTTAACCTTCTACCTTATTTCAACATTTTAGTTCCAAAAATTCCATTTGCAAGTTCATTTAATTCATCGGCTTTGCCAATGTAAACTGCTGATACACCTTTTTTAATCGCCTTAAAAGCATTATGCAATTTAGGAATCATCCCACCTTGAACGGTTCCATCAGCTTTCAAACCCTCAAATTCAGCGGCTTTAATTTCCCTCACAACTGATGCATCGTCGTTTATATCTTTAAGTACGCCTTTTTTCTCGAAGCAATATACCAATCGCGTTTCATATAATGATGACATGGCAACCGCAACTGCTGATGCAATTGTATCAGCATTTGTATTTAATAGTTGCGAATCTCCGTCGTGGGTAATTGCACACAAAACAGGAACCAATCCTGCTTTAAGCAAACTATCTATCATTTCAAACGAGACAGAGTTTTCATCTAAATCGCCAACAAAACCATAATCAATTTCAGCCCCCTCCAAATCTCCCCCAGACGGGGAGACCTTTATTATTGGTCGCTTTTTAGCTTTGATAATATTTCCATCAGCACCAGTTAAACCAATGGCATTAATACCTTTTCCTTGTAATTGGGCTACCATATTTTTATTAACCAAACCAGCATAAACCATCGTAACGATGCGCAAAGTTTCAAGATCGGTTATTCTTCGCCCTTCAACCATTTTAGCTTCAACGCCTAAGCTTTCGCCAAGTTCAGTCGCAATTTTGCCACCACCATGAACCAAGATTTTATCACCAGGCAAAGCTGTAAAATCCAATAAAAACTGATGTAAGTTTTCAGAGTTATCGATTACGTTTCCGCCGATTTTTATGATTGTAAGTTGTTTATTGTTCATTTCTATAAAAAATTTCTGAGAGTTGATTCAATTTTTCTGCAAGCAGTTTTTTGTCAATCAACTTGGTTTCATAATCGGCTATTAATGCAGGGGAAATGTTTCTAGACAGCGCATATTCAACTACTTCTTCATCCTTGCCTTTGCACAATAAAACACCAATGCTTGGATTTTCGTGTGGTTTTTTTACATCTCTATCTAAAGCCTCAAGATAAAAATTTAGCTTACCCAAAAATTCAGGTTGAAATTCTTCAATCTTTAACTCAAATAAAACCATGCATTGTAAATCACGGTGATAAAATAATAAATCTGTGTAATAATCTTTATTTCCAACCTGCAACCTATACTCGCTACCCACATAAGTAAAACCTTTGCCCATTTCTAAAATGAAATTTTGAAGATTTTTAATTAGCGCTTGTTGTAAATCATTTTCAGAATGAAGTTCTGGCAAGGCTAAGAACTCAAAAATATATGGGTCTTTAAAAATACCTGTTGGTATTTTTGAAGTAATTGCCGTACTAAATTTATTTCCGAGCATCGTCCGCTCAAAAGTAGCTGAATTTAATTGGCGTTCAAGTTCTCTTTTAGACAATTTTTCATTTAAGCAATGATTTAAATAAAAAAGTCTCTCTTCAATGCTTTTTGTCTTTGATAAGATTAATAAGTGATGAGTCCAGTTTATCTTTGATAATATCCTTTTACAAAATGTAAAAATATTATCTTCTAATTGTGCCACCACTGGTGTCACTTTTTGATTATTGCTTTCAACTTGAAATTGTGTCACCAGTGGTGACACAATTTCTTCATTGCTATAAACTTCATAAAATTGTTTCATTCTGTAAAGTCCGCGGCGATTGAAACCTTTTAATAAAGGCTGTTTTTCGGTAATGTATTCTGCTAAATCATTTACAGTTCCATCTCCCCAATTTCCTATCGAAACTTTTTCAGAAACAATTTTCCCAATATTAAAATACAACGTAACCAATTCGGCATTTGCCTTACTGTAAACCCTATTTCGAGCTTCGGTAATGAGCATAATTACTTGCTCAAAATCGGATGAAGTATTTTTGATTGGTTTAGTCATTTATTTCAATTCCTCCAACATTGCCTTAATCACAGCCTGTGCTGCCCATAAACGATTTCCAGCCTCGTGAATAACCAATGAATTTGGTCCATCTAAAATTTCAGAAGACAATTCTAAATCGCGACGAACTGGCAAACAATGCATCACTTTAGCATCATTTGTGAATTTCAGCTTGTCGTTGTTCATCATCCAGCCATCTGGATAGTTTAACACCTTGCCATAATCTTTATAGCTGCTCCAATTCTTTACATAAACATAATCTGCGCCTGCTAAAGCTTCATCTAAATTATGTTCGATAGTAGCGCCAGTTATAAATTGTTCTGCTAGCTCGTAGCCCGCTGGATGAGCAATTGTAAAATCAATCAATTCTTCCTCTTTTGCTTTGCACATCCATTCGGCAAATGAATTTGGAACGGCTTGCGGCAATGCTTTTACATGAGGTGCCCAAGCCAAAACAACCTTAGGTTTAGTTCCATCAGGTTTCTTTGTCCACGTTTCGTAGATGGTAATTATATCAGCAAAACTTTGTAGCGGGTGGCGAGTAGCGCTTTCCAAACTTACCACAGGAACAGCACAATATTTTACAAATTTGTTAAAGAAATCTTCGCTGTAATCCTCCTCGCGGTTATTCAATTTGGGAAACGAACGTAATCCTAAAATATCGCAATATTGACCCATTACGGCGGCTGCCTCACGAATGTGTTCTACGGTAGAACCATTCATCACTACGCCATCCTGAGTTTCTAAAGCCCAACCCTCTTTATCCAGGTTCATCACCATTACATTCATGCCCAAATTTAAAGCTGCCTTTTGAGTGCTTAAACGGGTACGCAAACTCGGGTTCATAAAAACTAATCCTAAGGTTTTATTCTTACCTAAAGCCTGGTGTGCATAAGGATTTGCCTTTAATTCAAGCGCATCTTTTACAAATTGTTTGATGCTTTTAACATCATGTACGGAAGTGAAAAGTTTCATCTTTTTAAGCTTAAAGGTTAAAGCTTAAGGCTAAAAGCTTTCTGCGAGAAGCAAAAATATAATACCTAATCTTTAACTAAATTATGTTCTCAATCGTTTCAGCAAGCCAATTAGCATTGCTTTAACTTCATTTGTTTTACTATTTATTTCTAAATACTTCTCATCACCTAAGTACTTTAAATCTTTTGCAAGTAAGCACGCATATTCAGCTTCGTGGCAAGACCCTAAAGCCATATCCAAAAACCTTGCGAAATCCATATCAAAATTTCTGCCTGCTCCTTCAACAATGTTTAAAGGAACAGAATATGCAGCTCTTTTAACTTGGCTATGCAAATCATACTTTTCAGATAGCGGAAATAATGGAAGTATATATGAATAAACAAACAGCACCATTAAATGTGCTTTTTTCCATACTTCTAATTTTTGATAATCTCTCATTTTCGTTTAAACTTAGTGTTTAGCAACGGACAAAGTCTTTGCAATTGAAAATAGGGATTCCTCTAATTTAGTTCTTTACCATCATATTTGCTAATTGCAACCTGCTTTCAGCTTTACTCTTTAAGCTTTAAGCTACTTTACTAACTTTCCAAAAGCACTTAAAAATTCATCAGCATGTGCTCTAGTTAAATTCAAGGCTGGCAATAAACGAATCACATTTGGTTTAGCCTCGCCTGTGAAAATGAAATGTTTAAATAGCAATTCCTTTTTTACATGCGATAATTCCTCTGGTAATTCAATTCCAATCATTAATCCACGACCACGAACTTCTTTTACCTGCTCAAATTTATTCAGTTCAGCGATTAAATAGTTCCCGATTTCTTCAGCGTTTCTCATTAAGTTATCTTTTTCCATCACTTCCAAAACTGCCAAAGCCGCAGCGCAAGCTAAGTGGTTACCGCCGAAAGTTGTACCCAATTCGCCATGCCAAGGTTTAAACTTTGGCGCAATTGAAATTCCAGCAACAGGAAATCCATTTCCCATTCCTTTAGCCATTGTATAAACATCAGCCTCTACACCAGCATAATCGTGAGCATAAAATAAACCTGTTCTGCCATAACCGCACTGAACACTATCTGCGATGTAAACTGCATTATATTCATCACAAAGCGAGCGAATTTTTTGTAAGAAACTTTTTGAGGCTTCTTTGATTCCGCCCACTCCCTGAATACCTTCAATAATTACGGCTGAAATATCATTTCCCTGTGCTTTGAAAGTTTCTTCCAAAGCTACTTCGTTATTAAAAGGCAAAAATATTACGTTTTCAGTTTGGTTAACAGGTGCAACAATTTTTGGATTATCGGTAACGGCAACCGCTAAAGAAGTACGACCGTGGAAAGCACCCGTAAAAGCAATTACTTTCTTTCTGCCATTGTAAAAAGAAGCTAATTTAAGTGCGTTTTCATTCGCCTCAGCACCAGAGTTTACTAAAAACAGTTGGAAATCTTTTTTACCAGAAACCAGACCCAATTTCTCTGCAAGCTGAACCTGCAAAGGAATTTTAACTGAATTAGAGTAAAAGCCAACTTTGCTTAACTGGTCGGTTAAGCGACTTACATAATGTGGGTTGGTGTGACCAATTGAAATCACAGCATGACCGCCATATAAATCTAAATATTTTTGTTCGTTAGCATCCCAAACATTGCTGCCAGAAGCTCTAGTTATTTCTATATCGTTAAGTGGGTAAACGTCGAATAGTTGCATTTTATTAAGGTGTAGGGTTTGAGGTGTAGGGTTTAAGGTTTAGTCGTACTACCTCTCAAAAATTTTAAAAATGAAATTAGCATTGCTCTAACTTCGTTAATTGATTGATTCACATTTAGATAATCATCCTCACTAATGTACTTTAATTCTGATGCGAAAAGGCAGCAATAATCAATTTCATTTGTAGAGCCTAAAGCAGTATCTAAAAAATGTGCAAAGTCCTTATCAGTAAATCTTCCGCAACCTTCTACAATATTTAGAGGAATGGATAGGGAGGCTCTCGTAAGTTGAGATGTCAATTCAAACCGTTCTTCTTTTGGAAATTGTGTTGCAATATTTTTCTTGATGAACATATTCAACTCATGTGACTTTTTCCAAACATCAAGCTTTTTATAATCTCTCATGCTATTTTACCTTAAGCCTTAAACCTTCCGCCTTTTACCATATTTAAAAATAAGCAGCCTTCAACTTCAACCCTGCCGTTTCTTCCAAGCCAAACATTAAATTCATATTTTGTACTGCTTGTCCGCTGGCACCTTTTAATAAGTTATCGATAATGCTGATGATAAATAATTTATTTCCATGTTTTTCTACATGAACCAGCGCTTTATTAGTGTTTACAACCTGTTTTAAATCTATGTTTTTCGCACTTACGTGAGTAAATGGATGAGCATTATAATAATCTTCGTAAATAGTTTGAGCTTCTTCTAAAGTTAAATCACTTTCTAAATACATTGAGGCTAAAATCCCTCTTGTAAAAGCTCCACGTTGTGGAATGAAACTCAGCTCCACCCCGGCTCTCCCCGAAGGAAAGGGAGTACCAAGTGCATTAGCCTGCAGTCTATTTAAACTTTCTCCGATTTCATTCAAATGTTGATGCTCAAAAGCCTTGTAAATGGAAAGATTATTATTTCTCCAGCTAAAATGCGACGTTGTTGATAAGCTTTGTCCGGCGCCCGTTGAACCAGTTGTTGCATTAATATGAACTTCGCTTTTTAGCAAACCTTTTGCAGCTAAAGGCAATAAACCTAACTGAATACAAGTTGCGAAACAACCTGGATTTGCAATGTTTTTAGCTGATTTGATTGCATCACGATTTAATTCTGGCAAACCGTAAATAAAAGCCCCACCCCGACCCTCCCCAGAAGGGAGGGAGTTGGCCTTTAACCTAAAATCCTGAGATAAATCGATGATTTTGATGTTTTCATTTATTGAATGTGCTGCTAAAAATTTCTTGGCATCGCCATGGCCAACGCATAAAAATAAAACAGCCCCCTCCAAACCTCCCCCAGAAGGGGAGGCTTCAAATAGCGTCTCAAAATCAGTTCTATCCGTAAAACGTAAATCTGTATCACCAATTAAATCAGTATGTACGTCTGAAATTAAATTACCAGCATTGCTTGTGCTATTTACAAAAGCGATTTCGACGTTTGGATGGTTTACTAAAATACGGAGCATTTCGCCACCTGTGTATCCGGCACCGCCAATTATTCCTGTTTTAATTTTATTATTCACAATCTGTTCTATCATTTTGTGTTGATGGATAAGAGAAAAGTATAAATTCTAAATCTTGATTTGTTTCATTCGAGATTTTATGTTTTGAGCCTGCCTTTATTTGCAGACCAGTATTTGCGTTGACTAAAATGGTTTCACCTTCAATAAAAAATGTTGCCTGTCCTTTCAAAATATAAAAGAACTGTTCTGCGAAATTATGAAAATGTAATTTCTCCGCAGTTTGAGCAGGCATTAATTCTTGCTTAATTGCAGCCTCAGGTTTACTTACAAAATTCCATCCATCACAATTATCACCCCATTTGTAATGGCTTAAACAATTTTCTTTTGAAAGGATTTCTATCATATTTTATCTATTGTCCTTTGACAACGCTCAGGATGACAACGTGGAAGGAAAGCTTTCCCCTTTAGTCTTAGCTTTCTGCTTCTTCTCCGTTAACTTTATGCCAAATCATTACCTGGTTACCAAATATTTTAGAGAAACCTTTTACATCATCTCCGCTCCAGGCGTTGTTCATTTCGCCATAGCTGCCAAATTTATTGCTCATTAAATCATGGTGAGATTCTATTCCAATAATTTGGAAACGATATGGTAACAACTCTACAAATACTTTTCCGCTTACCATTTTTTGGGTATCGGTTAAAAAAGCCTCTATATTCCGCATAACTGGGTCATGAAATTGACCTTCGTGTAACCAGTTTCCGTAAAACGATGACAATTGCTCTTTCCAGCTTAACTGCCATTTAGTTAGAGTATGTTTTTCTAAAGTATGATGTGCTTTTATAATTATGATTGGTGCCGCAGCTTCAAAACCAACACGACCTTTAATACCGATGATCGTATCACCAACGTGAATATCTCTGCCAATGCCGTAAGGTTGTGCAATTGCTTGTAATTTTTGAATTGCTTTAACAGGCTCTAAAGTCTCGCCATCAATGGCAATTAATTCACCTTTTTCAAAAGTCAATTCAACTCTACGAGCTTCAGTTTCTGAAACCTGAGTTGGCCAGGCACTTTCTGGTAAAGTTTCGTTAGAAGTTAAAGTTTCTTTTCCTCCTACAGATGTTCCCCATAAACCCTTGTTAATTGAATATCTTGCTTTTTCCGCACTATATTCAACACCATGTTGGGCTAAATAGTCTATTTCCGCTTCGCGGGATAATTTTAAATCTCTAATTGGCGTAATAATTTCAACCCCTGGAATAAGGATATTGAAAATCATATCAAAACGAACCTGATCGTTTCCAGCACCTGTACTTCCGTGAGCTACGTAATTTGCACCAATTTTTTTTACGTAATTGGCGATTGCAGTAGCCTGACTAACTCTTTCTGCACTAACTGAAAGTGGATATGTTGCATTTTTTAAAACATTACCGAACACTAAATATTTGATACAGCCATCGTAATAGCTTTCGGTTTCATCTACCACAGCGTGAGATTTTACACCTAAAGCGTAAGCACGTTTTTCAATTTCTTGTAATTCTTCAGCAGAGAAACCTCCTGTATTTACAATCACGGAGTGAACTTCCAATCCACGATCCTGAGCTAAATGTATACAACAAAATGAGGTATCTAATCCTCCGCTAAATGCTAAAATAACTTTTTTCATCTATTTATTAAATAAAAGGGTAAACAATACTAAAATGGATTTTAATCCAGACTTTGGCTTAACAACTAAACGCTGCTTAATGCGCATAAAGCGTTCGTATAATTTTGGTTTCTTCTGCAATTCTTCTGCAAATTTCTTAGCCGCATCGTGTTTTTGAGTTGCAGGATCATATAGCATAGCTGTACACATACAGTTTTTACGTTCCTTCATTTTCAAAATTTCGAAGTTTATACAGCTTTGGCAACCTTTCCAAAATTCCTCATCCTGTGTTAATTCAGAATAAGTAACAGGTTCATAACCTAAGTCAGAATTGATTTTCATTACCGCCAAACCAGTAGTTAAACCAAAAATCTTTGCTTTAGGATACAATGCTCTGGAAAGTTCGAATACTTTTTCTTTGATAGCGTGTGCCAATCCTGCTTTTCTATATTCAGGAGAAACAATTAAACCCGAATTGGCTACAAATTGCCCATGACTCCAGGTTTCTATATAGCAAAAGCCAGCCCAAGTACCATCTTTATGAAATGCGATAACGGCTTTGCCTTCCTTCATTTTATTGGCAACATATTCAGGCGAACGCTTGGCAATACCAGTTCCGCGTGCTTTTGCAGATTCTGCCATTTCAGTAACAATCTGTTCTGCAAAGACATGATGCTCAGCAATGGCGACTTGTACTATAAATTCATTAATATCCATTCGTTTTCTAACGAAAAATTAAGGTATTCTTGTTAATTGGGTTTTTAGAGAGGATCAATTCCTCATAATATTAGTAAGATGAACTAAATACGCGGCGTAAAATTTTGCCGACTTAAGGGATAGTAGAATACAGGCTGAAAACGATTAATAAACAAACTCTTCTCAGCAACATATTGTGCTGTGAAAACAGAAAGTTTATGTAAAAATTGTTTAATCATTTCTTGCGTATTAAAACGGCTTTAACTCTATTGAGGTGCAAAGGTTTAAATAAAAATCGAGTTACACAATGTTTTTTACATTTTTTACATTTTAATAATTTAATAAAAAGCAAAAAGCCCCAAAATTTGGGGCTTCATTTTATTTTTTTATCAATCCAACGGATACTCGGGTTCCATCTAAAAAGAAGTGGAGCTTATCTGGATTTGTTGAAGCAGGGAGTTGAAAGATCCAAACTGCTTCTGTAGACGCTTCGGCATCTGGCTCTGTATTTCCAGCTTCTTTACGCCCAGGAACGGAAATTTTATTATCCAATTCTAATCTTGCATCAGAAGCAGAAATCGAAAAGTATTTTTTTGCATCCAAGGTGCTTTTGTTTGTTATCAAAAGTTTAGCGGTTAGCTCAGAACCTGTAGATTTACCATCTGCATCTTGTAAAACAATAGATTTGGCTTCGGTTATTTTTACAAGTGCCTCTTTATTTTTACCAAGAATTGCTTTATCAGGAGTAACGTTATAATCAACACTTTCAGGTGCATTTTCTTCTTTAGATGGAACCGTTACTGTTGTTTTTGTAATTGTTGTATCAGCTGATTTATCTTTTGATGAGTTACTGCATGATGAAAATGCAAATACCCCAGCAGAGATGATGGCAAATTTTTAGATGTTTTATTGATTAATCAAAATTATAGTTCAGAATATGAATTACTGTAAAGCTTATTAAAAGCTTATGTAAACTTTATATGAACAGATAATTTATTTTTTGTTTTTCATTAAAATTAAGGTTTAGTCTGCAATAGAATTTCTATTGTTAAAAAGGCATTCAAACTTTAACATCCACTTAACAACATTTAACATTCTTAATTCTATTTAAACATAATATTTGTAGGGTTGTAGCGATAGCTTTTCGGCAATCGTTTTAATAGTGGTAATAAATCTAAAATTTAATCCTAAATAATTTATGAAAACTTCTACAAATTACACGTTAAGAAAATCCAATTTTTATTTTTTGTTTACACTGCTTGTTGCAGCCATGGTAAGTTCCTGCGCTAAAACTGATGAGACCGATACAACCATCTCCTATCTAAGAGTAACCAACGCTTCACCTACTCTTGCAACTTACAATGTATATTTAAATGGAAGCACAATAAATTCTGTAGCATTGCCTTTTGCAGGGTCGCTTGCATATACGTCCAGAACGGCAGGAACCTACAGTTTAAAGTTTACTACTGGCAGCAATGTGGAAAACCTTTTAACAAAAGATGTTGTTTTAAATCAGAATACAAGCTATTCTTTTTATTTAGTTAACAAACCGGGCCAATTAGACGGTTTACTTATAGGAGATGATTTAAGTATTGCATCAACAGATAAAGCTTACATTCGTTTTATAAATTTATCGCCCGATGCACCTGCACTCGATTTAGCTAAAACTAGCGCAACAACGTCTTACGTTACCAGCAAAGCTTTTAAAACGGCTAGTGGATTTGTTGCCATTGATGCTGGAACTTATTCTTTAGATGCGAAAGATACATCAACGGGCTTAGTAAAAACAACTAAAACAGATGCGGTATTTGCAGCAGGGTATCATTATGATGTTATCTGCGGAGGTTTAGTTACACCTGCAAATGACACAGAGAGGCCAATAAGCTTACAAGTATTGACCATAAAATAATTTATTTTTATCCAAAAAATAGTCAATTGATTAGGATTACCTCAAAAAGGGTAATCCTTTTTTTGTGCTTTTATAACTTTTGATTACTGAATAACAGTCAAATAACCTCAATATTTATTCTAATTATCAACACTTTTCACGTTAACTTACTGTATTTCCCGCACCCCCCCCCCTTATTTAGAATTATTCAAAATAATTTGGATTATAAATTTTTCTGACGTTATTTTGCGTTGTTTAGAATTAATCCAAATAAATTTAAGATGCATAAAATCAGACCTTTCGTTTTTACGTTTTTACTTTCAATTTTTAGTTTAGCAACTTTTGCACAACAGCTTTCAACCATTAAGGGAACAATAACAACATCAAATGGCCAACCAGCTGCGTATATATCTGTAAGCTTAAAAGGAAAGGGGCTTGGGAGCACTTCAGATAACAATGGTAATTACTCCATAACAAAAGTAAAACCTGGAAATTATATCATAAAAGTTTCTGCAGTTGGTTTAAAATCAGAAGAAAAAACAATTTCAATAATTGCTGGACAAACTTTAACATCAGATTTCACTTTAGCAGAGAACTCAGATCAATTAAAAGAGGTAAATATATCTACCAATAAGCGTAATAAATTCGCAACAAAGGCAAGTACTTATGTGGCTAAGTTGCCATTAAAAAATCTGGAGAACCCTCAAGTATATACTACCATTTCGAAAGAATTAATGGAGGAGCAAATTACTACAGATTTTAGTTCAGTACTTAAAAACACATCTGGATTAGATAAACTTTGGACATCTACAGGAAGAAGTGGCGATGGTGCAGCCTATTATAATATAAGAGGATTTGTAACCCAAGTTTCTATTATAGATGGTATTGCAGGACAAACAAATGGTGATCTTGACCCAGCAAACATTGAAACTGTTGAGGTAATGAAAGGTCCATCAGGCACATTATATGGCGGTGCATTAACGGGTTTTGGTGGCTTGATTAACGTGGTTACCAAAAAACCATTAGATACTGCCGGAGGAAATGTTTCTTATTCAACAGGAAGTTTCGGCTTAAATCGCTTAACCGCCGATGTATACAGCCCAATAAACAAAGAGAAAAATTTACTTTTTAGAATTAATGCTGCTTATAACAAACAAAATAGTTGGCAGGATGCTGGTTTTAGTAGGTCTACTCTTATAGCTCCGGTTTTAGAATACAGAGTTAGTGATAAACTTACGCTAAATCTGGCCGCTGATATTTACAATTACGAGGGTACAAACCCAGCAATGGTTTTCTTGAACAGAAGCAGACAATTAATTGCCCGTACACCAGATGAATTGAATTTCGATTTTGGCAAATCTTACACCAGTAATGATTTAACCATTAAAACACCAACATTTAATGTTCGTGGAAAAGTAACCTATAAAATTTCTGATGAATGGACTTCTCAAACTAACTTTTCGCAGAATAACCGTAAATCTGATGGTTTCTATTCTTATATCATGTATTTGGGTGCAACAGATGATATCTTATCAAGATACATCAACATTCAAAACTCTACCAGCAACACTACAAACATTCAACAAAATTTTCTTGGCGATTTTAAAATTGCCGGAATTAGAAACAGAGTAGTAATCGGTCTGGATTATTTAAATCAGGAAACAAATAATAGCAACTCACCTTACGTTTTATTTGATTTGGTGAGCAGTATCGGCACACCTGCAAACTATGCTAGTATAACCCGTAGCGCTGTTGAGAACAGAATTGCTACAACAGCTGGCCCTGCAAAATCTTCTACACAAACTAAAGTGTATAGTGCATACGCCTCCGATGTGATTAATATTACAGATGCATTAGCTGCTATGTTGAGCTTAAGGATTGACAGATTTGACAATAAAGGATCATATAACATCGCTACAGGCGTTACAACTGGTAAATTTTTGCAAACGGCTATCTCACCAAAATTCGGTTTAACTTATAATATTGTAAAAGATCAGGTGGCTTTATTCGCCAATTACATGAATGGTTTCCAAAATCTGGCACCAATAATTCAGCCATTGGCTGATATTAACGGTGTTTTTAAACCAAAGCAAGCCAATCAAATCGAAGGTGGTGTTAAGGCTGATTTATTTCAGAATAAACTAAATTTTACCGCTAGCTATTTTAATATCGAGGTTGATAATATTACCAGAGCAGAATCAATTGTTAGGAACGGCGTAAACTATAACATTACTGTGCAAGATGGTACACAAAGAAACAAAGGTGTAGAGTTTAACTTAAATGCAAACCCAATTGCCGGTTTAAATTTAACCGCTGGTTATAGCCACATTGATAGTAAAATTACCAGAGCGGCCGCTAGTGTTGAAGGTAGAAGACCAGTTGATGCTGGTCCGGAAGATATGGTTAATGGTTGGATTAGTTATACTTTAACAAGAGGAAACTTATCTGGATTAGGCTTAGGTTTCGGCGGAAACTACAATAGCGAAAATGTGATTACCAACACTTTGGCAACAGGCACTTTCACACTTCCAGCTTATACGGTATTAAATGCTACTGCCTTTTACGGTAATAACAGATATAGAATCGGCGTAAAGTTGGATAACATCACCGATAAAAGATATTATAAAGGTTGGACAACTGTTGAGGCACAAATGCCTAGAAGCTTCGTAGCAAACATCACTTACAAATTTTAATGTCTTTAGCCATGAAAAAATTAAAAAAATATACTTTAACAGTAGCGCTACTGTTGAGCTCGATCATTTCATTTGGGCAACAAACTTCGATAATTAGTGGGAAAGTTACTACTGCTGATGGCAAACCAGCACAATACCTATCTGTTGGATTAAAAGGAAAAGGAATTGGCAACATCACAAATGAAACGGGCTTTTATGAAATTCAAAAAGTTAAGCCAGGCTCATATATTTTAAAAGTATCGGGTGTTGGAATTCAAAATATGGAGAAAACCATTACTGTTATTGCCGGTGAAAATCAAACATCAAATTTTACGATTAGTGAAACCTCAAATCAGCTTAGCGATGTAAACATCAGTCAGAATAAGGCTAATAAATATGCGACTAAAAAAAGTGATTATGTTTCAAAAATGCCACTTAAAAATTTAGAAAACCCTCAGGTTTATACTACAATTACTAAAGAAACGCTTGCAGATCAATTGATTTTTTCTGTTGATGATGCAACCAGAAACGCAACAGGTATCCAAAAAATGTGGGAATCTACTTCCCGCGGTGGCGATGGAGGTGCATATTATGCATCAAGGGGATTTATTGTACAAGCAAAACTTAGAAATGGTTTAGCAGGTAGTGTTACCAGTCGGAATGATGCCGCAAATTTAGAAAGTGTAGAAATTATTAAAGGCCCATCAGCCACACTATTTGGAAGTACTTTAACCTCTTATGGTGGTTTAATAAACAGAGTAACCAAAAAACCCTTTGAAGGCATTGGTGGCGAAGTAAGTTATTCTGCCGGCAGCTTTGATTTTAACAGGGTTAGCACAGATTTTAATTTCCCGGTAGACAAATCAAATCATGTTTATGCCCGCTTAAATGCTTCGTACAATTACAAAGGTTCGTTTCAGGATAATGTATATGACAGGGGATTCTTTCTTGCCCCAAGCTTAGCCTACAAAGCGAATGATAAATTAGATTTCACATTTGATGCAGAAATCGCAAACGGAACAAACACTTTAAAACCTTTTGTTTTCTTTTACTTTCCTGTTGCTCAATTGGGTTTCGACAGAGCAGATCAAGCCGGTGTAAACTACAATAAATCTTTTATTGGCGATGGAATAAAGCAAAAATACAATAGCACAAACTTCTTTGCACAGGCAAATTATAAGTTTAACGATAACTGGTCATCACACACTAACTTTTCAAGCAGTTACAGTTTCTCTAATGGCCGAGGTTCTTATTTCTTTTTAGTTCCTAACAGCTTTTTTAATGCAGCTGCAGCTCCTGGTGCAGATAATTTATCAAGGGCAGATCAATCTACCGATAACAGCAAAATATACACCTATGAGGTACAACAAAATTTTAACGGAACATTTAATTTAGGTTCTGTTAAAAACAGGGTTGTAATTGGATTAGATTATTTACGTCAGAATTCTGATCAGTTGTTTTATTCAATCAACACATTCGATATTACCAATAAAAATGGTAACGATCCTAATTACAATAATTTTACGGAAACAAATTTGGCCGCCTTTTATGCCGCTAATGCAAATGATCCGAACGTAGTTTTTAATTATCCACTTAATTATAAATCGAATACTTATAGTGCCTACGCTTCTGATGTGATTAATTTATCTGAAAAACTTATTGCATTAGCGGCTTTGCGAGTGGATAGGTTTGACAATAAAGGTAATTCTAATCGTGCAGGTGTCGCACCCACCGGAGCATATAAACAAACTGTTTTCTCACCAAAATTTGGTTTGGTTTATCAACTGGTTAAAGATCAACTTTCCTTATTTGCCAATTATCAAAATGGCTTCAATAATATAAATGGCATCGATTATCAGGGCAATACATTTAAACCTGAGCAAGCCAATCAATTTGAAGGTGGTGTTAAAGTTAGTGCATTTGGTGATAGACTTACAGGTACAGTTTCTTACTACGATATTAAAGTTAAAGATATTGTTAGAGGCTACAATAGTGATCCTTTAAATCCAAACGCTCAAATTCAGGACGGAAATAAATTAAGCAAAGGTATAGAAGCAGAAATTATTGCAAATCCGGTTAATGGCTTAAATATTATTGCTGGTTTTGCTTATAATGATAATCATTTACAAAATGCTTCTCCAGATGTTGAAGGCAGAAGAGACGCTTATTCTGCAGCACCATATTCGGCAAATGTTTGGGTGAGCTACAAATTTTCGAACAATGCATTGAAAGGATTTGGTTTCGGTGCCGGTGGTAATTATGCTAGCGATAATAAGATTTTGAACAGCGTTAGTCAGGGTGTATTTATCCTCCCGGCTTACCAAGTATTTAATGCATCCGTATTTTATGACCACCAAAAATTTAGAATTGGTGCAAAGGTTGACAACTTTACCAACGAAAGATATTGGACAGGATATGGTACCATGAATCCTCAAGATTTAAGAAGCTTTACCGGAAGTATCACCTATAAATTTTAATCAATCGCCAGTAAAAACTTATAAGATGGTTTTTACTGGCTTTAAATCATTAAACTAAAATATCATGAAAACTAAATTATCCCTATTATTTTTCTTCCTTGCATTTAGCATAACAAGTGCTTTTGCACATGCTTTATGGATTGAAACAACAGCAAACGGCAAAAAAGGACAAGCACAAGAAGTTAAAATTTACTTTGGCGAATATGAAGCCAACGAACCAGATTCTGCAATAAAATGGTTTAGCAACTTAAAACAATTCAAATTGGTTTTAACTGCACCAAACGGAACTACAAAAGTTTTATCTACCTCGCCCGATGTTCATTTCTACAAAGCAAGTTTTACTCCTGAACAAAATGGCACTTACAAATTATCAGTTGTACATGAGGTAGCTGATATATACGATAAAGCTAAAATCGAGTATTACGCTTTTGCAGATGTAGCCGTTGGAAGTACTAAAATTAATACTTCATTCCCTATTGAAGCAGCTTTAACCATTAGACCAGAAAAGCATGTTTTAAAACAAGGACAATCTGCGGTTTATCAAGTAATCTACAGTAAAACTCCTTTCGCCAAGCAAAAAATTACACTGGTAAACGCAGAAAGAAAAGCAATTCCAACAGAAACTGATGCTGATGGTAAATTCACATTTAAGCCATCACAAAAAGGAAATTATTTTTTCGAGGCTTATAAAGAAGATAAAACTGCCGGACAATCAAATGGAAAAGATTACGAAAAAGTTTGGCATTTAGCAACCTATACAACTCAGGTAAACTAATATAATTTATTAAAATCCAAATGGCACAAACCAAACCAATACAGAAGAAACCAAAGAAATCGCGGATTAGAAAAATCAGCGATTGGCTGCATTTATGGCTTGGTATTGCATCTGGCCTGGTTGTTTTCCATTTGGGTATAACGGGTTGCATTTTTGCTTTTCAAAAAGAGATAACAGAATTTATTCATAAGAAAGAAATTTTTGTTGACGTTCCTGCAAAAACACAAACTAAACCTTTAAGCGTTTTAAAAGCAACTGCAGAGAAAGCCTTAGGCGGAAATAAAAAAATATCATTCATAACTACTTACAAACAACCAAATAAAGCCTGGGAATTTGGTGCTTTTAAAGCTGGCGATCCTAAAGCATTTTGGTATTTCGATTCTATAGACTATTACGACTTGGTACTCATTAATCCTTACAATGGTAAGGTTACTTTGGTGGCAGATCACAAATATGAATTTTTTGCTATCATAAAAATGCTTCACTGGAGTTTCCTAATCAACCATCCCATTGGGCAGCAAATTATAGGTTGGGCAACATTGATTTTTGTATTCTTGCTTATTTCCGGCATAGTAATGTGGTGGCCAAAAAACCTTAAAAAATCGAACTTCGATAAAAGCTTTAAAGTAAAATGGAGCGCAAAATTTAAACGGATTAATTACGATTTACATAATGTTTTAGGATTTTATGTGATGATAATTTGCTTAATGCTGGCACTTACAGGCATGGTTTGGGCTTTTAAATGGTTTCAAACAACCATTTATGTAGTCGCATCTAGAAGCATAACGCCTCCTGCCCGTGTTAATGTAGAATCAGACTCAACGAAATCAATTTCTGCTATTCCTTTTGATATTGCCTTTGAAACTGCAAAAGAACAATTTAAGGAATTTGATAGAATTGGGATGTCTCCGGCTGGCCCTGGCAAGGCTACAATTTATGCTACTGGATATCATGGCAATGAAACCTACTGGAATTTCGATGTAATACAATTCGATCAATATTGTGGAAAATTATTGCATCGCAAAACTCAAACTGATAAAAATGCAGGAGAGGCTTTAATCGGTATGAACTACGATATCCATGTAGGTGCGATTTTAGGCTTACCAGGTAAAATTTTGGCATTCTTTGCCAGTTTCATTGCGGCAAGCTTACCCATAACTGGTTTCATTATTTGGTGGGGCAAAAAGAAGAAAAAGAAAAATCACGCAGCTGTAGAACATAACATGAAATCTTAAAATTAACATATAATGAAAATTTTCAACTTAATATTTTTACTCGCAGGACTTGTTTCCAGCAGTATACATGCTCAAGACAAATTAGAGCAAGACAGGAAAGCAATTAAATCGCTTGCTGGTTTCTATAAAGTAAATTTCAATTATGGCGAAGTCACTTCTCCAAATCCTGATTATGAATTTAGTAAGCCATACAAAAGCCATGGTAAGGAGTGGGCACAAATAATTGTTGATGAGCCAAGAAGAATTGTTATTCAACATATACTAGCAATTAATGATTCAACCGTTATTAAGCATTGGCGCCAGGATTGGACTTATGAAGACACCGATATTATGCTTTATACTCAAGATAATACTTGGAAAAAAGGCAATTTAACTGCTGCTGATGTAAAAGGAAAATGGACCCAAAAAGTTTATCAGGTTGATGATAGCCCACGTTACCAGGGTTACGGTATCTGGAGCCATGTGGGCGGCCACGATTCATGGTCGAGTGAAACCGATTCTCCATTGCCTAGACGAGAATCAACCGTTCGTAAAGATTATAATGTTTTAATCCGCGGAAGCAGAATTTCCATTACCAAAGATGGTTGGATGTTTGAGCAAGATAATAAAAAAACACTTCGTACACCCGAAGGCGATAAAGTAATTGCTGTAGAAAAAGGTTATGAAGAATTTACTAAGATAGACCCTAAAGTTTTTGCCTATGCTCAAAAATGGTGGAATAGCCAAAATACCTATTGGGCAGATGTACGTAACGTATGGACGGATGTAATTGGCTCCACCGATACCGTTAAAGTAAAAACGATGGCTAATGGCAAATTGCTTTACGAAACACTTTTCACACTTGGCGACCAATCTATCAAAGAAAAATGGTCTGCCTCACAAAATAAAGAAAAAATCAAAACAGCCTTACAGCCATATCTTGCAAAATAGTAATTTGATAATTGTATCCATTGAAAAGCCGGTTAATTTAAATGTTGACCGGCTTTTCTTTTTAATTTGATTTTGTAATTGTTACAATGCTTAAATTTGAGCCATGCAAATTTTATCCTTTAAAAAATTTAGTTTATTAGTGCTTCTAATGTATTCTTTAAATGGTTTCGCACAAGATTCTGTTTATGTAAGGCAAACGATTAAGCAACTAACATCCAAAACATTTTGGGGAAGAGGTTATACTAAGGATGGAATGGCAAAAGCGGCCAACTTCTTATCTGCTGAATATAAAAAAATTGGCCTTCTACCATTTCAAGGAGATTATAAGCAATCTTTCAATTATCCTGTAAATACGTTTCCCGGGAAAATGCTGGTTATAATTAATGGAAAAAAACTAATACCCGGGAAAGATTTTATCATCAACAATGAAAGCCCTTCTTTGAAAAAACAAGCTACTGTTGATAAGATAGATTCAGTTAATTACAAGACTGGTTTAAATCTTCAGATTGTGTTAAAAGATAAGCTTACCTGGTCGGTAGCTACAGAAGTTGCTGATAAAACCATTATTCAAATCAATAAGAAAACATTTGCAGAAATTCCAAAAACGATTAATGTTGATATAGAAAATAAATTTATTCCTGATTTTAAAGCCTCCAACATATGCGGTTTTGTAAAAGGTACAAAATATCCAGATTCGGTATTGTTGATAACCGCTCACTACGATCATTTAGGCGGAATGGGAAATGACACCTATTTCCCCGGCGCAAATGATAATGCAGCAGGCGTAGCAACACTGTTAAGTTTAGCAAAGTATTATGCCGCAAATCCACAGCCTTATTCGGTTGGTTTTATTTGTTTTGCCGGCGAAGAAGTGGGCTTGCTTGGTTCAAAATATTTTACTGAAAACCCATTACTGCCGCTAAGTACCATTAAGTTTTTGATAAATCTTGATTTGGTTGGTACGGGCGAAAGTGGAATGACAGTTGTAAATGCTAGTGTTTATCCTAAAGCGTTTTCAATTTTAAATCACATTAATGCTGAGCAGAAGTTAATTACTAAAATTAATTCGAGAGGTAAGGCAGCAAACAGCGACCATTATTTTTTTACCGAAAAAGGTGTTCCTGCTTTCTTTTTCTATACTCAAGGAGGAATTTCCGCCTACCATGATGTATTTGATAAAGCTGAAACGTTGCCGTTAACCGAGTATAACGACTTATTTAAACTGATAATATCTTTTAATAAAAAGATGATGGAATAGTCCTAGTTTTTAGGACGAAAGCTTTGAATCTAAGTATAAACATGGGATTTAGAGTTATCAAAGATTTAAATCTATTTCTATTTATTGGGATAATATTTAAACCCGTTGGGATAATTAAATTTAACACCCGCCTTTGTATAATCATCTTTGAATCAACAAATCAAAAACAAGATTCATTATGAAAACCATACAAAAACTTAGCCTAGCATTTTTATTCTTTATCGCTTTAGCTGTAAAGTCATATGCTCAAATTGAAATTGTGATTGTCGCATCAAGTCACGATAATTCTAAATCCAATCAAAATTTTCAGGCTGTTATAGATAAGTTAAAAAACTTTAAACCTGATATGGTTTTTGGTGAATACTTGCCAGCAGAAGATTATCCCAAAATCGAAGATGATAATTGGGCTAAAGAGGCTTTCCAAAAAAAAGTAAATTATGTTAATCGCTTAAACCCCGAAACGCCAAAGAATATTCCATCCCTAATAAAAAGGAATCAAAAGGCATTAGCATCATTTGCATTCTACCACAAAACCAGAATGAACTTAGCGCTAGAATACGCCAAAATTTGGGATAGAGGAAATTTCGATTATCAAATGTTTGTGTTAGAAAACATCATGAAGCCAAAATTCGGCAAAGAAGAACTGGAGGAGTACAATATAATGTTTGGAAGCACCGATTCCTTAAAAAAATTGGGTATTAACAGACCAGGAAGCGAATACAACAAAATATATTTTCCGCTAATATATCAGCTTGGTCAAAATCAAATTTACAATATGGATTGCCAAGCTTATGATAAACCTTGGAGCGTTGCCTGGGCGAAAACTGATTCTCTTTTTAAAATTATGGCAACAAAAGCAAAAGCCGATTCTTTATCGCCAGAGGGCAAAACTATGAGTGCCATTGATAAATATTGGGGCTTTAATCCTGAAGAAGCTAAACAATTTAATGCCGACCAATATGCAGGCATGAATACCGCAAAATACGGAGCGTTAATAGAAGCCTGGAATTTTTACGGTGGACGCAAATTTTATGGATACGCAGGTTTCCCAACCGAAACTGTTAAAGAAATGGTGGCGCAGTGGACTTTAAGGAACGAAGGCATGTGCAAAAACATTATCGAGCAAGCAAGGGCAAGAAATGCTAAAAGAGTAATAGTTGGTGTTGGCGCAGGGCACCGAACCTGGATGGAAGAAATTTTAGCCAAAAATAAAAACGTAAAAATTGTGAATTATAACGACTTGAAATAGAGTGCTACGCTAAAGACAATCTTTTGGGAAAACAACTTATCAAATGACTGATAAATCTAAACTAACAACTATTCCTCCATCACAAAAATGATGGGGGTTTTTATTTATGTAATTTTCTTGTTGCCCGTTGCAATTATATCACTCCAAAACTATCTTTACCTAAAAGTTTAGTTAATTTTTAATTTTAATGCAACATCCTGATATTAAAATTGTCTTCTTTTTGAAATGTGGGAATAAGATAAATTTCATCACAGTCAAAAACCCGTTCATCACATTAAAATAATTGATAAAACCCAACTCAGTATACTTGCCAACAAACCAACATTTTATGAAGAAACTTTTCTCGATCCTAACTTTGCTTCTTATCTCAATAGCAATTTTTGCACAAAAAAATGGTAGCATTAGTGGCATCCTGGCCGATAGTGCAAACCATAAAACCACGCTAAATTATTCAACGGTTTCAGTTTATAAAGTTGGGGATAGTGTATTAACAACATACAAATTATCTGATGATAAGGGTATTTTCAAAATTAATAACCTGCTAACCGGAATAAAATATAGATTGGTTATAACTGCCTGGCAATATGGAACATATCGCAAAGAAATCGAATTAACAGCTGATAAGCCAACAGTAAACTTAGGCACAATTTATCTATCAACAAAAGCTAACGATTTAAATGAAGTAAACATCATTGCAGAAAGACCGCCAGTTATCGTTCGGAAAGATACAATTGAGTTTAATGCAGAATCTTTTAAAACATTGCCATCAGCAGTAGTAGAAGATTTATTAAAAAAGCTACCAGGAGTTGCTATAGCCGCCGATGGCTCTATCCAGGTTAATGGCAAAACAGTAAGCAAAATTTTGGTTGATGGAAAGGAATTTTTTGGCGGCGACCAACAAATTGCTACAAAGAACTTACCCGCAAATATTATAGATAAAGTTCAGGTGATGGATGATAAAGATGCAAAACGAGCCGACCCTGATTTGCTTGCTGTAAACACACCTCAAGTAATAAATCTTAAACTTAAAAAAGCAATTAAGCAGGGTGCATTTGGAAAACTATATGGAGGCGTTGGAATACCAAATGGTCGTTATGAAGCTGGAGGAATAATGAATTTTTTTAGAGATACAACTCAGGTTAGTATTTTGGGTTATGGCAATAACGTTAACAAACCTGGCTTTGCTATAAGTGACATTATGAGAATTGGCGGCATGCAACGCACTGGCGTAAATTCGATTATGATTAATAGCGATGGGGGATATGCACTTAATGGTATAAGTTTCGGCGGCACTGCAAGTGGTATACAAAAATCGGCAGGTGCTGGTGCAAACTTTAATACGCTAACTAAAAAAGGAGCCAAATTAAACTTAAAATACTTTTTTGGCTTAAGCAATCAAGAAAATATTACACTTACAGATAGCAGGCAAAGTTTAGGAACAGGTGATTTATTATTATCAACCAACCAGAATCAAATAAATAAAGGATACAATCACAGTATTAGTGGACGTGGAGAATTTAAGCTGGATAGCTTGAACCAGCTTATTATTTCGCCATCGGTTAATATAAATAATACAAGAAATAATGCCTTACTCCTTACCGAAACCCGAAATGTAAATGAAGTTAAATTAAATGATGGCTATAATGAATCGAGAACTGTTGGTGATAATATTGATTACCAGATATCGACAAATTTCTGGAAAGATTTTAGAAAAAGCAAAGGTAGCCTGAACGCAACCTTAAACTTAACCAAAAAGAATAATCTTACTGATTATTATAACAATACAATTAGTAACTTTTACATTCCAAATTCTACTCAGGTATTGGATCAGTTGCGAGATATTAACATCAAAAACCAGGGTATATACTTAAGTTTAAACTTTACAAGAAACCTCACAAAAAAACTCAGTTTAACGTTTGCCACAAACGGAAATTATTTACATAATGAAAATGCATTAGTAACTTTCTACAAAGATCCGAACAATCAGGCTTATGATATTGCAATACTTACGCTTTCGCAAACTGTAAATCAAGAAGGCTACAAAACTAATAATCGTGCCTCGCTAAAGTGGAAATTGACTAAAGACTTTACCATACAGCCAGGTTTAGTTTTCAATACCATTGATTTAGAAAATAGCTTTACAAGTTACCCATCGTTTAATCAAAACTTTAAGTTTTTTGCGCCATCTGCAAATATTCGTTTTAAAGATTTCAGTATTGATTATACCCCAAGTTTTCGCGAACCGGATGTTAATTATATTCAGCCCGTTGCAAATAATACCAATCCATTATATGTTCAGAATGGAAACCCAAATTTAGCACCCACAAAAACCCATCAAATTTATTTAAACTTATATAAGTATGATGTAAAGCGTACACTTAATTATAATGCTTATGGTAATGCCAGCATAGATAATGATGCGGTAATTATGGCAAGAACTATTGCTCCAAATGGGTTACAAACTTCTACACCGATAAATGTTGATGGCATAATAAGATTAAACGCTGGCTTAAATTTTAGTAAAGATATTAAGCAGGATAAGAGACAGGTTACTATTGGTACAGGTTTTTACACAAACTTTACCAGAAATCTCGTGCTTGTAAACGATATACGAAGCTATGCCAAAATTTTAAGTTTTAGCCCGAGAGTGAGTGGTAAATTAAACTTGAATGATAAATTAGAGATTTCTACCAGCTATAATTTAGGCATAAATAGCAGCAGGTACGACGATAGCTATTTTACCAGTATAAACTATTTTACCCATCTAAGCGAAAGCGAGCTAATAATACGTTTACCTAAAAAATTGGTTTGGGAAACAACCTATCGCATAAATTATAATACCCAAACGGTTGCTGGTTTTAATAATAAAATTCAAATCTGGAATGCCGGTTTAACATATCTATTCATGAAAAATGATAGAGCTCAACTAAAGTTTTCTGTTAATGATATTTTGAATACCAATACCAGAAGATATGTATCAATTACTGAAAACTCAATCCGCGATGCTCGCTATAATAATTTAGGTAGGTATTCAATGTTTACTTTTACATACAACATTCAAAACTTCGGGGGCAAAGTTGGAGGGAAAGACACCTTTTTTAGGTTTTAGAAATAGGCAGATCAGACTTACTAAGTTTCTAACAGAATTAGCTATTTGAACTTCGTAACTCTACTAGTGGAATTTCAAAGTCAATCTCACCAAATATTGGTCTTCATCATCATCAAAAATGACTTCACTTTTCCATCCGGTTTCTGAAGCAATTGTATCTATTGTTTCTACATCAACATATAACCAATCAAACCAATCGCCTTTTTCGCCTTTGTATTCATATTGATAAGAAACTTCACCAAAATATTTATCTTCAGGTTTTTCCAAATCATCGTACAAATAAGAGATGTCTGAAGTATCGAAAAGTACTTGTCCGCCAGGATTTAACAAACTTTTAAGCTTGATTAAAAAATCCTTAAACCCCGATAATGTTCCCGTTAAACCGATGCCGTTCATGAGCATTAAAATGCTATCGAATTTAGCGTCTAAAGTGAAAACATCTTGTAAAAGTGCATTTTTAACACCTCTATCTTTCATGATATCAACCGCAGCTTTTGAAACATCGATTGCAGTAACATCCACGTTAAACGCCTGCAAAACTAAAGCATGGCTTCCAACACCGGCACCAATATCTAAAACTTTTCCTTCACACATTTGCAATGCCTGAAGTTCCATAACAGGCATATCTTCATCGTCACGAAAGAAAAAATCAACAGGCATTTCTTCTGGTTCACCGTAAGAATTATTTAACCAAAGTACCTCAGCTTCGCCGGTTTTATAGAAATCTGTTAAAGCTTTGCCAAAAACATCCATGGTTCCAAAGATAGGGATGAAAGACTAAAGCTAAAAGAATAAAGAACAAAGATTAAAGACCAAAGATAACGTTAAGCATTATCCTAATTCTCCTTCGGAAACGGCTTAGGTGAGGCTAAATTCTTGATGATATTCTGGAATCGCTACATTTTTAAACCCATGATTTTTTAAGCGTTCAGCAAATTTCTGTTGTACCTCGAATTCACCATGAACCAAAAATAATTGCTTAACTTTTTTAGGATCCTGACCGGATAAAAACTGCAATAAATCTTCATAATCGCCATGAGCACTCATCGATTTTATAGAACGTACTTCAGCTTTTACTTCATAATCATCATGGAATATATCAACAACTTTTTGTCCGGCAATTAAGCGGCCACCTAAAGATGAAGGTTCGCAATAACCAACCATTAAGATGGTATTTTTATAATTACTGATGTTATTACGAATGTGATGCTTTACCCTACCGGCTTCTGCCATTCCAGATGCTGAAATAATTACACAAGGGCGAAGATCATTATTTAAAGCTTTCGATTCTTCAACAGACTCTACGAAACGTAATCCTTTAAACCCAAAAATATCATGGTCTATTTTTAAAGTTTCTTTAACCCCATTATTGTAAACTTCTGGGTGATTTCTTAAAATTTCGGTAGCCTTAGATGATAGTGGACTATCAACATAATAAAGGACATCTGGTAATTTACCTTTCAACTCTAACCCGTTAAGCGCATATAAGAGTTCCTGCGTTCGCCCAACACTAAATGCAGGAATAATTACTTTACCTTTTTTAACATTACAGGTGTTTTCGATTATTTCGAGCAGCATATCTTCAATCGGATCTAAATCTTTATGCAGCGAATCGCCATAAGTAGATTCTAATAATATATAATCAGCCTGATCGAATTGTTGTGGGCTTTTGAGTAATAAATCACCATAACGACCAACATCGCCACTAAAAGTGATGTGAGTAGGTTTATTATTTTCTGTAATTGTTAAATGCACTGCCGCACTACCTAAAATATGCCCGGCATCAGTAAATTTCAATTTAATACCAGGCTCAATTTCAAAATCTTTCTCGTATTCAACAATTTTCATCTGACCAACCGTTTTAGTTACATCTTCATCGGTATAAAGTGGCTCTTCTTTCTCCTCACCAGGCTTTAAGTGTCGGTTTGAAAATTCGGCATCCTGCATTTGTATTTTTGCAGAATCCATCATTAGAATGCGAGCTAAATCCATCGTTGCTGAAGTACAAAAGATTTTTCCATCAAAGCCTTCTCCCACTAATCTGGGCAGTAATCCACAATGATCGATATGGGCATGAGATAAAATAAGGTAGGTAACCTTCTTGGCATCGAAACCGAAATAGCTGTTTAGCTTACTAGTAATGCTACCCATGCCCTGAAAAAGGCCACAATCTAATAAAATTTGAGTTTCGTTGTTGAGCGTTATAAGGTGCTTACTTCCCGTAACTGTTCGGGCAGCACCATGAAAAGAAATTTTCATTTTTAAATGGTTAGAAATTATAATTGAATAAAAATGCCGGAATTATCCGGCATCTCCAATTATTTTTAAGCTTTTATATCAGCTATTTTATCTTTTACCTTATCTGCTACGCCAGATGCTTTATCAGCAAGACCTGCTAGCTTATCTTTTGATGAATCTAAAATGTCGCTTAACCAATCGGATACTTTTCCTTTTAAATCATCAGTAGAATCTGAAGATAATGCTAATGCAATTGTTGCTCCTAATGCCGCTCCGGCTAATACACCAACTATAATTTTTGTTTCCTTTGTCATAACTTTATTTTTTTTAATTAATAAACATAAATAAGCTCTTGCTGTTTTATTTTTTTAACAATACAAAAACCAGTCCATAATGAAAAGCATTTTTTTTATTGATTTAGATAATACCATCTATTTTACAAAACCCAACGAGGAACAACTTATGGGTGGATTATATAATGTTTTGGATAAACAAGATCTGGGGATTTCCGAGCAATTATATCTTTTGGCAAAGAAAGATATGTTGAGAATGCCTTTCCAAAAAGTTGCAGAAAAATATGGATTTAAACAAGTTGCGATTGATAATGCAATAGATTTTTTAATTACGGGCGAAGTGACCAAACCCTTAACGCCCAGTAAAGATTATCATTATATAAAATCGTTAAGAGGACGTAAATTTATTGTAACAGCAGGGTTTTTAAAAAAGCAAACTACTAAAGTTAAAATGCTTGGCATTGAAGATGATTTTGAAGAAGTTTATGTTGTTGATGTTACAGCATCTGACGAAAACAAAAAAGATGCTTTTGAAGCGCTAATTGGTAAATACGGCTTAAATACAGAAGAAATATTAGTCATTGGTGATGATGCAGAATCAGAGATAAAATTTGGGCTGGAATTAGGATTAACCACATTTTTGTTAGATCCTGAAAACCTGCACCCAGATGCTGAAACTACTTTTAGAGGAAAAGATTTTAGCAATTTACAGCAGGCTGCTGGTCAAGTTTAATATTGTAAGAAAACGATATTGTAAGGCATTTACACTTAAAATAAAAAGTCCCGATTTTAGTCGGGACTTTAATTTTTTTAATTCATTTTATCTTCCGCCTCTACCAGGCCTTCCACCTTCTGAACTTCTTTCTCCACCACGACTTTGTTGTTGAGGAGGTGCTTGCTGCCTAGCTTCAGCCGGGCGTTCTGCTCTTTGCTGACGCTGTTGTTGCATTTGTTCACGCTGTTGAGATTGTTGAGCTCTTTGTTGCTGAGCCTGCTCATTACGCTGTTGCTGCATTTGCTGTGAACGCTCTTGTTGTTGTTGACGTTGTTGATCTGCCTGTTGAGAACGTTGAGCTCTTTGTTGTTCCATTTGAGCTGAACGTTGTTGCTGAGCTTGTTGATCGCGTTGAACCCTTTGCTGCTCCATTTGAGCTGAACGTTGCTGTTGCATTTGCTGGCGTTGCTGATCGGCTTGTTGAGTACGTTGTTGCTGACCCTGAACATCGCGTTGGGTGCGTTGCTCACCCTGACTCATTCTATCCTGCTGATTTCTTTGTTGCATCTGCTGAATACGTTGTTGATCACGGTTACCTTGCTCTTGAGTACGCTCACCTTGTCTATTTCTCTGCTCAGCAGAACCCAAATTTTGGTTTGCACGATCGCCTCTTCCATTTGCATCACGGTTGTAAACATCTCCCCTATTATTTTGCTGATTACTATTATCCCTGCGATTGTCTACATTTCCATTTTCACCTCTGTTTGGTTGAGCCATTCGGTTGTTATCATTTCGCTGCTGGCCAATTCTATTATCATTATTATTTCCACCACCTCTCTGATCACGATTCGAGTAGCTGTTATCTCCTCTTCCGTTTCTATTAAAGCCTGCATTTCCTTGCTCAAATTTTCTAGGCGCAGCACTGCGATTATCAACTGTTCCTCGTTCTGGTCTTGGCCTATATATAGAAACCGATCTGTTATCAATTCTACTTGCCCCTGGTCTATTACTTTGAGCATACCTGTAAACTGTTACATTGCGATTTGTTGCACGTCTGATATCTTCTACTCTCGGACCACCATAATAACTTCTTCTATTGTAAACATAAGTATTGTTAATAATCGTTGTGTTGCGGATGTAAACATTATTACGCCCATAGTCATACCTTGGAAAGGTATTAATATAAATACTTGCCTGAGGGATAAAATTCCAGCAGAATTCTGGTACTACATAACGGCGACCAAAACTTAAATTTATATTTATACTCGGAGCCATAGGTGCCCAGCCGTACTGTCCATCACCACTTCTCCAATCTACCCAGGCTGGTCCCCAGTTGGTATCTGGTAACCAAATCCATTGCCTGTAACTATTAATTACCCAACGGCCGTAGTGGAACGGTGCCCAACCCCAGTTATAATTAGAAACCCAAGTATTGCCATATTCTGTCATTGCCCAACGACCATTAGTATAGTAAGGGCGAAATTCATTCTGATCTACATCAGGACGCCAAACATAACCATACTGTGGATCCTGAATCCAGGTACCATAGGGCGAAAGTTCATCGTAAAATGTTTGAAGAGAAACATTACCGGTGTTGTAACCATCATCCTGGTAATTTTCTTCGTAGCCTTGTGCCCTGGCTAAGGTTGTGGTTCCGGCAAGGAGCGCAAAAAGCCCCAGCACAAGTGCCGTAGTTTTCAGTGTTTTCATTTGTGTATTTATATTTAATAACCTAACATGCGTGTATCAATTAGAGAACCAAAATTATTGATGGTTTAATATGCAAGCATAGTTTCTTTCATTTCATCGAATTATTGCAATACAAGGCATATTTAACTATTATTTAACGTTTTACACCTCATATAATTGTGCAGAAAACAAGTCAATTAAAAATAAAATTTGCTACAACATTGGTTACAAAAGAGATTATATTGTACAGTTATTAAACTTTAGAACTTAAATTCTATTAATTGTAAGTATTTTTGTGACATGCAAAACGGCACATTATATTTAATCCCTGTACCTCTGGCAGAAGAGGTAGCCCACAAAACCTTCACACCATATCTGGTTGAGACGATAAATCAAATTGACACATACATTGTAGAAAATAGTAAAACAGCCCGTAGATTTTTAAAAGAAGCGGGTTTAAAAACTCCTCAGAAAGATTTAATTGTTCATGATTACGGCAAGCACAATAGAACCGACTTAGGTCAGTTTTTTACAGAACTTAAAGCTGGTAAAGATGTTGGATTAATGAGTGAGGCAGGTTGCCCGGGCATTGCAGATCCTGGTGCCGATATTGTGGCCGAGGCACACAAACGCAATATAAAGGTAGTACCACTAGTTGGTCCGAGTTCTATTCTTTTAGCTTTAATGGCTTCAGGTTTTAACGGACAAAGTTTTGCATTTTGGGGCTACTTGCCAATTGATAAAGAACAACGTACCAAACGCATTAAAGATTTAGATTTATCGGCAAGCAGATACAAGCAAACCCAGATTTTTATTGAAACACCTTTTCGTAATAATCAAATGCTCGAAGAAGTTTTAAAAAGTTGCAACCCTAAAACACAACTTTGCATTGCTTGCAATTTAACCGCTGAAGATGAATTTATAAAAACGCAAAGCATTTATAACTGGCGTAAAGAAGAGATAGATTTGCATAAAAAGCCAGCAATATTTTTGTTGTATTAATCATTATACGCTATCTAAAACCTATGAGGCTTACTCATAAAAGTTTAAATTAGTAGAATTAAACTTCTAAAATAAACGCCATGAAAAATTCAATCTTTATAATTGCTTCAATTTGTTTAACTATCCTTTCATCATGTAAAAACAATGAAAGTTAAACTTCAATTTTTACAAGATTAGAGCCGAGTAACAAAGATTACAAGGATGCGTTAGCTAGAAAAATTGCAGGAGAAACAAATAATATAAATTATACCTTAAATTCTTACAAAGAAGATAACGGTAAAGGATTCTTAAATGTAAATATAGAAGGATCTGATTTTAATGCGACAGGTATCATTTTAGTCGATAATTGGAATAAGCTTGAAAAAATTAAAGGAACGAAAGGCTTAGGCTATTCTGGAGCAGAATTAAAAGGCATAAAATTAAGCATTGAAGAAAACACTAATGGGGCCATTCTGAAGTATAAAGACCTTAAAGAAATAGTCGACTAAATTTCCCTTAACGATACATCCCCTTGCCTTCAATAAAATCTATAACTTTATCAGGTAAGAAAAATTGAACATTCTTCTTTTCTTTTACCGCCTTGCGGATAAAGGTTGAAGAAATTTCCATAAATGGTGTTTTTGTAAAAGTTATTGAAAGATGATTTTCCCATTCTGAAACATCAGAACCTGGGCGAGGATAAACATAAATATGGTAGTTTTTTAACAGAATTTCATAGTTCTTCCATTTCTTAAACGAAACCAAATTATCTGCCCCCATAATAAGTACAAACTCCTTTTCAGGATATTTTTCATGTAGATAAGTCAGCGTATCAATTGTATATGATGGTTGGGGTAGCGAAAACTCAATATCACTTACACGAATATTTTCTGCATTTTCAGTTGCCAGTTTAGCCATTTCAAGCCTATCGTACATATTGGTTAAGCCACTTTTATTTTTTAAAGGATTGTGTGGAGAAACAACCAACCAAACTTCATCGAGTTCGGTATGGTTAGCCATGTAATTGGCAATAATTAAATGCCCGGTATGTATGGGATTATAAGAACCAAAGAATAGGCCTGTTTTCAGTTTACGGTTTTCAGTTGACATTATTCAGTTTTCAGTTTGAAATTTTCTGTTATCACCCTTCGAATCGTGATTTTTAATTAAATGCTACTAAAAAAATAATTAAACAACGCCATATTTTTCAGGGTTATTCATCATGTGGTTTAATAATTTTCCAACCTCGTCGCTTTGTAACGTCAATTTATTATATTCATTCTCACCAAGGTATTTACACTCAAGCGCAAATTTTAACCACGCCTTAGTTTCGCTGTTTTCCATGTCACTATCAGAAAGTTTGCTAATAAAGTGTGCCTTATATCTTCTTTTCCTATATGCTTCAACCATACAAATATTTGTTGAACGCGAATACCTTCTTATTTGATCCGTTAAAGAGTACATTTCTTCTTTTGGAAAAGACTTACTCACTTCAAAAATACACATTGCTAAATCAAATGATTTTTTATAAGCCAACAAATCAGAGAAATCGCCCATATACTTAGTTACATATTCAAATTTTTTTACCAGGTATTTACTATCAGAGGATTATGGATCCAAAACTGATAATTACTAATTGCGAACTGCTAACTTCTTAAAAAATCTCCTACCAGTTTTTCAGCTTCAGCGCAGGCGGTTGCCAAATCATAGTTTTTTAAAATCACATCAAACTTATCAGCGTAGAGTAATTCCTTTTCTGCTTTAACAAAACGTTCCTGTAATTTTTCCGGACTATCCGTTCCACGACCGCTTAAACGCTCTTTTAAAACTTCTAAAGATGGCGGCTGAACAAAAATTGCCAAAGCATCATCTTCATATTTTCTTTTTAAACGAATTCCACCTTCAACATCAATATCAAAAATGACGTGTTTTCCTTCATTCCAAATACGTTCAATTTCCGAACGTAAAGTACCATAGAAAGTCCCGTTGTAAACCTCTTCAAACTCAACAAATTCCTGACGGGCAACTTTATGTAGAAATTCTTCTTTAGTAATGAAGTAATAATCGTTTTCATGTTGTTCAGCACCCCTAAGTTCTCGGGTTGTTGCAGAAATAGAAAAGCTCAGTTCAGGAAACTTCGTTAATAAGTGATGTACTATTGTGGTTTTTCCTGCTCCGGATGGAGCTGAAAATATGATAAGTTTGCCTTGTTTCATTTTTTCGAGACTAAAGCTGAAAGCTAAAAGCTTTGGACTTTCAGCTTTCAGCTTTCTATAATACGTTTAATAACTGTTCTTTTATCTTTTCTAATTCTTCTTTCATACCAACAACAAATTGTTGCATTTGCGCATCATTTGCTTTGGCACCCATGGTATTTATTTCCCTACCAATTTCCTGCGAAATAAAACCAAGTTTTTTACCATTTGCTTCTTTACTTGTTAAAGTTTGAACAAAATAATCACAATGACTTTTTAAGCGAGTTTTTTCTTCTGTAATGTCTATTTTATCAATGTAATAGATTAATTCCTGTTCAAAACGATTCTGATCAATATTCACTTTACCTACAGCATCATCCAAAAATTGTGAGAACTTATCGCGAATAGCAGTTAACCTTTTAGGTTCTAATTCTTCAACTGATTTAAAATAGGAAAGAATATTTTTGATTCTTAATTCCAAATCAGCTTTTAGAACTGTACCTTCATCTTCTCTAAAACTATTGAAATTTGCTAAAGCTTCAGTAAATATTCTGTACAATTGATTCCATTCATCTTCACTTACGCTTTCTTCTTTATAGCTTATAACTTCAGGAAAAGTTAAAGCTGTTTGCAACAAATTGCTGCTGTTGGCATTCAATTGATCGTTAACCGCAATTAATTGATTGTAATAATGCGCCAGAAGAGCAGTATTTATAGTTGCGCCAGTAACTTCTCCAGAACTACGCTCTACTGTAATGCTTAAACTTACTTTGCCGCGTTCGATATCTTTACTACAAACATTGCGTAAAATTAATTCTTTATCAGAAAAGGCCTTAGGATATTTTAAATTGAGCTCAAGAAATTTACTGTTGAGCGATTTGATTTCGACACTGTATTTTGCATTCGCATAATCGGCTGTTGCCAAGCCGTATCCTGTCATGGATTTTATCATGCGCAAAGATAGAAAAAATTAATTTACAGTTCGCTTTGTTGTAAATGTTTGGATTTTAATATGGTCAAAAAACCAGATAATTACGAGGAAAATATTTTTCTTTATACAACAAAAAAAGTACAGAGACAAACATTCTAACTGGCATTAACGTTCTTTTAACAGTTTAGTTAGTTAACAATTGTTAATTTTACCAAAAATACTATTTAAGATGAAAGCCCGCTACTTCTTTTTTTCAATTGTTTTTTCTCTGATTATTACAGCTTCCTCAATTGTAGGTGCTCAAGAATTCATTGTAAAAGGAGTTGTGCTAGAAAAAGGCTCGAATGTTAGGGTTGCGCTTGCTAACATTACTAACCTACGAACGAGGATAGGTGTAACCAGTAATGACTTGGGTATGTTTCAACTTAAAGCAACTATTGGAGATACCTTGTTAATTGGAAAAACATATTTAAACGATCAGCGAATTTTGGTTCTTGGTAGGCAAGACATTTTAATTTACATGATTCGCGGCAGTACAACGCTGGATGAGGTTACTATCCTTGGCAGTACCAAAAAACAAGATTTGGCCGATATCAAAAGAGATTTTCAAAGCAAGGGCGTATTTAATGGAGGCAAGTCATCGTTTCTGTCTGCAGTATTTAATCCGATTAACGGATTGTACAATTTGATTGGTAAAGACCCTAAAAATGCCAGAAGGTTTAGCAGGTATGCCGATAATGAAATTAAACAATCGCAAATTGACGTTTATTTTAACCCGAGCATTATTAAAAACAATACAACTTTAAGAGGCGATACATTGGAAACATATATGATAAATTATCGCCCAGAATTTCAAAAGGCACAATATTGGAATAGCTACGATTACATAAAATACATTAAAGAATCATCAAAGAAATTTACAGATACCTTAGGAAAAGGGAAGTAATTCAGTTTTCAGTTGGCAATTGCAGTTAAACAATTACCAGAATAAGCAGTTTATCACCTTACTAAAACCTAAATAGCAAGTGTTTCACATGCTTTTTCAGCGGCTAATTTTTCAGCGTTTTTCTTATTATAATCCCGCCCTGTTCCAACTTTCTCGCCTTCAACAACAGCACTAATCGTAAATAATTTAGCACTTTCACCCTCACCGTTTGCAGCAAGTTCGAATAATACGTCTTTACCGTGACGCTGGCACCATTCAATTAACTTACTTTTAAAATTTGTTTCAGTTAATTCAAGCGTATGAATATCGATATGTGGCTTTACGATTCTGCGTAGCAAAAAATCTTTAGTAAAATTATATCCCTTATCCATATAAACAGCACCAATAATGGCTTCAAATGCATCGCCTAACATAGAGTTATGTTTAGTTTGAATGCTTACAGAGCGCTGATCGAACTCAATTAATTTATCGAAGCCCATTTTTTTTGCCAGCTGATTCAAATTTGCACGATTTACAATTTTAGAACGCATTTCAGTTAAGAAACCCTCTTCTTTATAAGGATAGTGCTTGAAAAGCAATTCTGCAATTACCGAACCTAGAACTGCATCGCCCAAAAACTCCAATCGTTCGTTACTGCTTCGTGTTCCATTTTTTAAAACCTTAGCTGCAGAACGATGCCTGAACGCCATCTTATATAGCGTTACGTTTCCTGGCACAAATCCCAGAATGTTTTTCAGCTTTTTAACAAACTCCTTTTCTGGAGAGAGATAAAGTTTATATAATCTTAATATCGGCATTAAATAAATAACACAATTAACGGCTAATCAGCATATTTAACTAAGTTATCTATTTTTAATTAGCATACAAAATTATATAGCAGGAGTGGTTTAATTAATCTTTGTATTTTTTGAAAATTACTGACGCATTGTGACCACCAAAACCAAAAGTATTACTTAGTGCCGCTCTGACAGTACGTTTTTGAGCTTTGTTAAAAGTAAAATTTAATTTAGGATCAAATGCAGGATCATCTGTAAAATGATTAATTGTAGGTGGTACAATATCGTTTTGAACAGAAAGAATTGCAGCAATAGCTTCAATAGCTCCAGCAGCACCCAATAAGTGACCAGTCATTGATTTTGTTGAGCTGATGTTTAAGCGATAGGCATCTTCACCAAATAAATCTGCAATGGCACGAGTTTCACTAATATCACCAAGTGGCGTAGAAGTTCCGTGAACATTAATATAATCTATATCGGCCGTGGTTAAGCCTGCGTCTTTTAAAGCGTTGGTCATAACCATTCTGGCGCCCAAACCTTCAGGATGTGGTGCTGTGATGTGATTAGCGTCAGCACTCATGCCTCCACCAACAAGTTCTGCATAAATTTTAGCACCCCTTGCTTTAGCGTGTTCAAGCTCTTCCAAAATAATTGTTCCTGCGCCTTCACCTGCCACAAAACCATCTCTATCCTTGTCGAAAGGACGAGAAGCTGTTGTAGGATCATCATTTCGCGTAGATAAAGCGTGCATGGCATTAAAGCCACCCATTCCTGCTTCGTTAATAATTGCTTCAGAACCACCACTTATAATCACATCAGCCATACCCAAACGGATATAGTTAAATGCATCGATCATTGCGTTTGTAGAAGAAGCACATGCCGAAACAGTTGCAAAATTTGGCCCGCGTAAGCCATATTTTATAGAGATATGCCCTGGAGCAATATCAATAATCATCTTAGGGATAAAAAACGGATTGTACCTTGGCGTACCATCTCCCTTGGCGAAATTAGAAATTTCATCTAAAAAAGTTTTTAATCCACCAATGCCCGCACCCCAGATAACTCCAATTCGGTTGGTATCCAACTTTTCAAAATCAAAACCACCATCCTTCACGGCCTCATCTGTTGCTACAAGAGCATATTGTACAAACGGATCTAACTTACGAGCTTCTTTTTTCTCCAGAAAATCTTCCGGATTAAAGTTTTTTACTTCACAAGCGAATTTAGTTTTAAACTTTTCAGTATTAAAACCTTTAATAGGAGCAGCGCCACTCACCCCATTAGTCAACCCTTCCCAAAAATCGGGAACATTATTGCCTATAGGAGTGAGCGCACCCAACCCTGTTACTACTACTCTTTTTAATTCCATTTATACTGAAAAAGCGTAATTCTATTTAACGTTTTTTTCCAAATAAGCGATTGCTTGACCAACTGTACCGATGGTTTCAGCCTGATCATCAGGAATAGCTACATTAAATTCTTTTTCAAATTCCATAATTAATTCTACGGTATCTAAAGAATCTGCACCCAAATCGTTGGTGAATGAAGCCTCCGGCGTAACTTCGCTTTCGTCAACACCTAGTTTTTCTACGATAATAGCCTTAACTCTTGAAGCAATATCAGACATAATTTTATAATTTAATGGTTAAATAATTCTGTGCAAAGAAAAATAAATTCTTACAATTTTCAAATGTTTTTATTTCGATACCTAAATTTGGCTCTCAAATAACAAGCGAATATAGAATTAGTTTTTTAATTTCGTTCTGTAAATAATTTATTTCGACTTGAATAAAACTTATCTAAAATTAACGCTAGACCTTGATTTCATATTAATTGCAGTAACCGCACCGCTAAAAGACTATGTATTGTGCCACAAAATTAATACGCGATTAAATACGCAGTTTGCTAAAGTTGAGGATCATGAAATATTTTTCAACATTGATGAGCCAGCCTGGTCTTTCTCTAAATATTACTTTTTTGTTGAACAAGGCGATGTTGAATACTACCTTATAAGCAATAAAAGTAGCGATGGTGTGCTTGTTCCGGAAATGAACAACGTGGATTTTTTTATTATAATTAAAGAATTTATAGATAAAGAAGACCTTGATTATCTCCTTAACGGACTAAACAAACTTCCTGATATACAGGTAGCTGCAAAAATAGAACCTGCTAAACTAAAATCGAAAGAGAATTTGGTAATATAAAAATTATACACTTGGTGTATTAATTACACTATATTTGAGGGTTATAAAAAACTGTACAAAACAAAATATACATAAAAATTTAATGTGGTTTAATTAATTTTAACTAATTAATTAATAAAAAACTGCATTGCTAAATCAATTATTAAATGAAACCTTTTCATTCCAGAACAAAAATTGTAGCCACACTCGGCCCCGCTTCAGCTAAACCAGATGTATTATATAGTATGTTTAATGCCGGTTTAGACGTTTGCCGTTTAAATTTTTCTCACGGTTCTCAGGCAGATCATCAGGCCGTTTTAGATACCATTCGCGATTTAAATAAAAAATACGATTACAATGTTGGTATTCTTGCCGATTTACAAGGTCCGAAAATTCGTATCGGTTTAGTAAAAGAAGGTGGTATTAACTTAATTAATGGCAAAACGACTGTAATTACCACTACCGAGTGTATTGGCAATGAAGAACGTATTTATATTACATATCAAAGCTTTCCACAAGATGTTCAGGCAGGAGAAATTATCCTTTTGGATGATGGAAAACTGCAAATGAAAGTTATTTCAACAAACTTAAAAGATGAGGTTGTTTGTGAAATCGTTCACGGTGGTATTTTGACTTCGAGAAAAGGTGTAAATCTTCCTAACACGAAGGTTTCTATTCCGTCTTTAACTCCAGAAGATCGCGAGAATTTAGAATTTGTTCTTGAAAATAATGTAGAGTGGATTGGTTTATCTTTCGTTCGTAAGGCAGATGATATTATCGAACTTAAAAAAATAATTGCTGAGCGTGGTAAAACTGCTCGCGTTATTGCTAAAATAGAAAAACCTGAAGCCATAGCTAACATCGATGAAATTATTGCTGTATCAGATGGCATTATGGTTGCCCGTGGCGATTTAGGTGTTGAGTGTCCGATGGAAGAAGTTCCGTTATTACAAAAAATGATTGTTGCCAAATGTAGAGCAGCTTCTAAACCTGTAATTGTTGCTACTCAAATGCTTGAAAGTATGATTACCACACCTCGCCCAACTCGTGCTGAGGTAAACGACGTAGCAAACTCTGTACTTGATGGTGCTGACGCAGTTATGTTAAGTGGTGAAACTTCGGTTGGCGAATTTCCATTAATCGTTATCGAAACGATGCAAAAAATCATTCAGAACATTGAACAAAATAACTATCCGTTTAATCCTGATAAATTTTTGAAACCAAAATCTCCATCTTTTTTAAGTGATGCGATTTGTGATTCTGCTTGTTTCTTAGCTAAGCAAACTAATGCTGTTGGTATTGTATCGATGACATTAAGTGGTTACACAGCTTTTGAAATTTCAAGCCACAGACCGGAAGCTTTAACTTTTATATTTACCAGCAACCGCTCTTTATTAAATGCAGTAAGCTTGCTTTGGGGCGTAAGAGGTTTTTATTACGATAAATGGGAAAGTACTGATAATACCATAATCGAAGTTAATGAGTTTTTAAAAAGCAAGAAAATGGTTAAACAAGGTGATATCATCATTAACACGGCCGCTATCCCGATGGAAGCAAAAGGTAAAACCAATATGTTAAAAATTACGGTTATAGATTAATTTATAACTTTTAAGAATATGGATGCCTGGGTTTTTATCCAGGCATTTTTTTTCCAATAAAAAAATATAAGTTTGCAACCCCATTCGGAGAGGTGTCAGAGTGGTCGATCGAGCACGCTTGGAAAGCGTGTGTACTGCAAGGTACCGCGGGTTCGAATCCCGCCCTCTCCGCAAAATAAGAAATGTCTTTGGTTTTTAACCCAGAGACATTTTAGAATTTATTTACTAGTCGAAACGGTTAAATTACCTGCTTTTAATCCTTTTGATAAAACCTGCAAATTTATTTTTCCAGTCTGCTCGCCTGATTGTATGGTTATTACCAATTTACCTTTAAAAGCTTTCATTTTTGGTAAATGAAATGGTTCTAAACTTGTAGCATCACCATTGGCAACTACTTTAAACTGTCCAGCACCTTTAACATCAAATGATAAACTATTATCTGCATCAGGGCATAAATTGCCATTTACATCAACTATACTAGCGGTTACATATGCTAAATCTTTACCATTAGCGGTTAAGGTTTTACTATCTGTTTCTAACAAAATATGGTGCGGTTTACCAGCAGTTTTAACAACTTCTTCTGCAACAGCTTTACCACTTTCATCATAAGCAATAACTTTTATAGTGCCAGGCTGGTATTTTACATCCTTCCACATTAACCTATATCTATTGGTATTGGAAGAATTGTTTTTGGTTTGCTTTCCTTGGCTTTTACCATTAATAAAAAGCTCTGCCGAAGGATAACTGGTGTATACAAAAACCGGAGTGACTTTTCCTTCCCTACCTGGAAAGGTCCAATGTGGTACAATATGCAAGGTTGGTTTTTCAGTATTCCATCTGCTACGGTACAAATAAAATCTATCTTTCGGAATTCCGGCCAAATCTATTATCCCAAAATAAGAACTGTGCGAAGGCCATTTTTCATCATAAGGTGTAGGCTCGCCAAGATAATCGAAGCCTGTCCAAACAAATTCGCCAATTACAAATTTCAAATCATCTTGTTTTACAAACTCATCATCAGGAATTTGAGACCAATTACAATATTCAAAATCGTATGATGAACTTTGATTATCATCATACATTTTCATTTTAAAAAACTCTACCGGAAATTTATAAACTCCTCTAGAACTTACCGTTGAAGCCGTTTCTGTACCTAAAATAAAACCTTGTGGAAGACGATTATAAGCATTTTCGTAAAGCATTGGCTTATAATTAAATCCTGGAACATCCAATACAGAAGCAAAGTTATTATCCAAAGCATTTTGAATGCGGTCCATACCAACGGTTACAGGCCGGGTTGGATCTTCACGGTGACAAATATCCTGCAGGAATTTTAAGATTTTTCCGCCATTTTTAGTTCCCTGGTCTGGCACTTCATTACCAATACTCCACATTACTACACATGGACTATTTCTATTGGCATGAATCATATTTACCACGTCTTTTTCTGCCCATTCATCAAATAAATGACTATAACCATTTTTAACTTTCGGTTCTTTCCATTCATCAAATGATTCTACCATCATCATAAACCCCATTTCGTCACAAAGTTTTACTAATTCTGGAGCAGGCATGTTATGAGAGGTTCGAATGGCATCGCATCCCATATCTTTTAATAAAGTAAGTTGTCTGCGTAAAGCTGCTGTGTTTATTGCTGCCCCTAACGGACCTAAATCGTGGTGATTACAAACGCCCTTAAACTTTCGGTAAACCCCATTTAATGAAAATCCCTTTTCAGCTTCAAACTTAATTGTTCTAATACCGAAAGTGGTAGCATATTCATCTTTAAGGATTTTTCCAGCATATAATTTTGTTTCTGCATGATATAAATTGGGCATTTCTGGCGACCATAATGCAGGATTTTTAACAACCAAATCTTGTTCAAATTCTTGTAAATCAGTTTCGCTTAATATTTTGGTTGTAGTGGCTACCGTTTCTCCTCTGGCGTTTTTGATGGTGGTTTGTAAACTCAAGCCATCGTATTTACCGCTAGTAGAATTCACCTTCGTTTTTATTTTAACCTTCGCAAAATCCTTATTAATCAATGGAGTGGTAATATAAGTTCCCCAAACCGGAATACTAACATCTTCGGTTATAATTACGTGTACATTTCTGTATAAGCCTGCTCCCGGGTACCAGCGTGAAGCTTCGGGCAGGTTTTCTAAGCCTATTGATAATACATTTTTGCCCTCTTTCATTTTATTGGTTACATCAATTGAGAAAGAATTATATCCGTAAGCCCAATGGCCAACTTCTTCGCCATTTAGGTATACAATAGGATAACTCATCGCACCATCAATTAAAATAACTGCCTTTTTGCCCTTTTTAAAAGTTGGTGCAGTAAATGTGTTTCGATACCAAGCTTTTCCAATAAAAGGCAATCCACCTGTTCTACCTGTTTTCTTCGAAGCTTGTTTCTCGCCGTTTTGCACTATGGCAACTTCCTGACTATCGTTTGCACCATCAAAAGGACCCTTTATTGCCCAATCATGTGGAACTGTAACCGTTTCCCAACTACTATCATTGAAATTTTCTTTAATAGATTCGGGATGATTGCCTTTACTAAATTTCCAGTTTTTTTCTAGTAAGTATTCAGTCCTGGTTTGAGCTGATGTATTTGTAATTAAAAATGCGGATAGTAATAAAAAAAGTATCGGCAAACGATAATGTTTTGAAAAACTCATTTTTTGAAAATTATGGATGGTATGATTATAATTTATTTGATGTGGACTTGGCTATAATATTTTAACTAAATCAATAAAACGAAGTTATCAAAAAATGATAAATGTCTATATAACATTTATTAACAAGCAAATTTTATATCACAAACGGCTAATAGATATAAATAGCAGGGATTAGGAATTATTTGTATCATCATTAATACCAATCGTTTTATAAAACAGTGGTATTTTTATGCTCAAGAACAAAAAGAATATGAATAAATATTTACTATCTGTAGCAGCCTGTGCAATAGCGGTTTCAACCAATGCACAACAAAATGCATCGCTTACTGCAAAAGATTATGAAAACGCTGAAACATTTTTAAGCTACAATACTGCGAAATATATTGACCACACATTTTCGCAACCGAACTGGTTAGAAGGAGATAAATTTTGGTACACCACAAGAACTGCAGATGGCGAACAAACTTTTTTAGTTGATCCATTAAAAAAAACTAAAACCTTAACTACTGAATATAAAGGTAATGGTGGCGGCACACAAAATTTCCGTCGAGGTGGCAGAGGAGAAGTTGTATCTCCAGATGGCAAAAAATCGATATTAATTAAAGACTACAACCTTTACGTTAAAGATATCGCATCAGGAAAATTAACTCAACTCACAACCGATGGCATAAAAGATTACGGTTACGCAACAGATAATGCCGGCTGGAAACATAGCGATGGAGCAATTTTACGTTGGTCGCCCGATTCTAAAAAGATTGCAACCTTTCAGCAAGACCAAAGAAACACGAAAGATATGTATTTAGTAAGCACAAATGTTGGCTCGCCAAAGCTTAGTGCATGGAAATATCCTTTACCGGGCGATAAGGAAATTGCAACCATCAGAAGAGTTGTTATTGATGTAGAAAAGCCAAAAGTAGTTTCATTAAATGTTCCTCTAGATCCGCATCGTGCCACTTTGAGCGACGATATTTCAAGCAGCGGTACTTTTGATGATATTGACTGGAAAGCTGATGGGACTGAAGTTGCTTTTGTATCCACATCGCGTGACCATAAAAACGAAAAATTCCGTATTGCAAATTCAGAAACAGGTGCTGTTCGCGAAGTTTTTGAAGAAACCGTGAAAACTCAATTTGAATCAGGTCAGGGTGCTATTAACTGGCGGTATTTACCTTCAAGTAAAGAAATTTTGTGGTACTCGGAAAGAGATAATTGGGGTCATTTATATTTGTATGATGCTACAACAGGCAAAGTTAAAAATCAAATAACTAAAGGAAATTGGGTTGTTACCCGTTTACTTAAAGTAGACGAAAAAACGCGTACACTTTATTTTATGGCTAACGGGCAAGATAAAACCAATCCATATTTTGGGCATTTTTATAAAATTGGTTTTGATGGGAAAAAGTTAGTTGATTTAACCCCAGAGGTTGGCAATCATACAGTTTCCATTTCACCTTCGGGAAACTATTTTGTAAATACTTATTCTCAGCCTGATGTTCCATCTGTAAGTAATTTCCGCGGCATGGATGGAAAGTTAATTATGGAGTTGGAGAAAATGGATATTTCAAGATTAGTAGCAACCGGATGGAAAGCGCCTACACCTGTTTCGGTAAAAGCTGCTGATGGCAAGACAGATATTTATGGCTTGGTTTTTACACCAACTAAGATGGATGCCAGCAAAAAATATCCGGTAATCGATTATATTTATCCTGGCCCGCAAGGTGGAAGTGTGGGCAGTTGGTCTTTCGCGGCATCTCGTGGAGATAATCAATGTTTAGCAGAATTGGGTTTTATAGTAGTCGTAATGGAAGGAACCAGCAATCCCGACCGTTCAAAAATTTTTCACGATATGAGCTACGGCAATATGGCAGAAAATACTTTGCCAGACCAGATAACCGCTATTAAACAACTATCGACAAAATACCCGATGGATACCACAAAAGTTGGTATTTGGGGACATTCTGGTGGTGGTTTTGCAACTGCAACAGCCATGTTTCGTTATCCTGATTTCTTTAAAGTGGGCATTTCAGAATCTGGAAACCATGAAAATAGAAACTACGAGGATGATTGGGGTGAACGTTATAATGGATTAGTCGAAAATGCTGATTATGAAGCACAAGCCAATCAAAATTATGCTAAAAATTTAAAAGGAAAATTAATGCTTGTACATGGAATGATGGACGATAATGTTCCGCCATACAATACTTTATTAGTTGTAGAAGCCTTAGAAAAAGCAAACAAATCTTTCGATTTGGTAATATTCCCGAATAGTGCGCATGGTTATGGTGCGTACTCGCCATACATGATGAGAAGAAGATGGGATTATTTCGTGCAGAATTTATTAGGTGTACAACCACCTTATGATTACCAAATGAAACCAACAACATTGAGGTAAATTTAATATTTATTGAAAGTCTCGACGCAAGTTGAGACTTTTTTTTGCAACAACCTTAAATGATAAAACTAAAAAAGTTAAGATGTGTTAAAGTTTATATCAGCAGCAATTTATATTCTATTTTAGTTTAAATCTAACCCGAAACATGAGAATATTTATCGTCCTTTCCATACTCATTTTATCGAATAAACTTTATGCTCAACAGTTTAATGGACAAGTTTTAGATTATCAATCAAAATTACCGATTGAGCAGGTGATTGTTAGTTATGGAAAACAAACTATTATTACAGGTGCTGATGGAAGATTTAAATTGGATAAAATTCCATCAATATCAACCGTAAAAATAAAAAAGCTTGGCTATGAAGAATATGAATTAAATTTAAATAGCAGTTTGCCAGATTTGAATGTTTATCTCCGAGCCGCCTCAATAGATTTGAATGATGTTACCATTTTATCAAAACGGGATTACGTTGCCGATTCGTTAAAAATGAGAGCAGATAATGAGCAAGTATTTGCCTATAAAGCACCTACCCTAGAAGATGTATTGGTGCAAAAAGGTTGGCAATATCCAACAATTGGATATAATTTAGTTTCTAATTCTACCTCATCTATTGTAAGCTTGGACGTTTTAAAAACCATTGGCTTAATTACTAAAAATAAATCATCTATATCTAAATTGCAAAAAGTTGAGTTAAAAGATGAAGAGACAACTTACATTAACCGCCGCTTTGACGCTAAAAAGATTGCCGATATAACTAAACTAGAGGGAGATTCTTTAAAAAACTTTATAAAGCAGTATAAACCATCGGCAATTGAGGTACGGAAAATGAACGATTACCAAATACTACTTTATGTAAAGAAAAGCTATAGCGAATTTATCAAGCCAGAAATAGAGAATTAGTGCTAATTTTATCCAAACAAATTTTTTATGGGAAAATCGAGATCAGAAAATAACGTGATTATAACTGGTGCTACAGGCATGGTTGGCGAAGGTGTTTTAATACAATGTTTAAATAGCCCAGAGATTAATTCCGTTTTAGTGATTAACCGTAAACCTTGTGGATATACCCACCCCAAACTGAAGGAAATTATCCATCAAGATTTCTTTGATTTCTCAACAATAGAAACTCAACTTATAGGTTACAATGCTTGCTTTTTTTGTTTGGGAATTACTTCAGTTGGTGCCGATGACGAAACTTATTACAAAATGACCTATACCTTGACTATGCATGTTGCTAAAACGCTGGTTAAATTGAATGAGGCTATGACATTTTGTTACGTATCAGGTAGTGGAACCAATGAAAACGGAAGATTAAAATGGGCTCAGGTTAAAGGGAAAACGGAAAGTGACTTGATGAAATTACCTTTTGAACAAGTGTATAATTTCCGCCCAGGTTTTATAAAGCCATTACAAAACCAAAAGTATGCCCATAAATTTTATAAATACATTAACTGGTTGTTCCCAATAGGAAGAACTATTTATTCTTCTGGATTTTGTACAATGATAGAACTTGCTAATGCGATGATAAACACCTTAACTCATACTAATGGAAGAAAAATTTTAGATGGAAATGAGATTATTAAATTAGCAAAAGAATCAACTTAGGAAAAATGGAAAATGGGATATGGTAGAGGTAAAATGTAAGATGGAGCTTTTAGGTGGTTAAACATTGTCCATTTTACATTTCACATCTTCCATTACGTTATTTTTTATTATCGTGCTTACGCTGGTTATCTTTATTAGATGTTTGGTCTGAACGTTGTCCGCCGCCATTCGTAATCCCTTGAATTTTTTTGTCAATTTTAACATCGTGGTTAGCTCTGTCTGCTATCGAACTTCCTTGCGTAGTAGGATTGTTCTTCGGTGTGCTTACATTTTTCATAATTATAAAATTTAGTTAAATATTTGCAAAGCGTTAATATTATAACCGCTTTCATTAAATTATGTTTTATTTTTTGATTAAATCATTTACTAAAACAGGGCTTTAATAAGTTTTGTTTAGCACTAACTTTGTTAATAAACCCGATGATAGCGATAGCCCGAGCTTTTCCAGCGAGGCTTTAGCGAACAGCGGGGCTGTGGATACCTAAGAACTAATGACCGTTCGTTTTCAAATTTTGAAAAACCTAATGCTATACATTGTATTAAATTAATTACTTGGATTGGTTTTTGTTTAATTCGCTTTTAACTTATTAATTTAGCCATCTGGTTTCAATAAAACATCGTGAAAAAAAACTTATTCTTATTACTAATATTCTTCGTTGCCACTTTCTCGGCAAATGCTCAAAAGCAAACCTACCTGGATTTATTAAGCAATCAGCCGAAATGGGTTGATTCTGTTTTTAAAAAACTTAACCGCAGAGAACGCATTGCACAAATGTTTTTTGTTCGGGCGCATACCAATTTGGGCAAAAAGTACTCTGATTCGGTTGGTATGGTAATTAAAAAAGAGCAGCTTGGTGGCGTTATCTTTTTTCAAGGTGGCCCAGGCAGACAAGCGGCGGTAACAAATGCCTATCAAAAGGTAAGTAACGTACCTTTAATTATAGCTAATGATGGAGAATGGGGACTAGGTATGCGCTTAGACAGCACAATTGCTTATCCTTATCAAATGACTTTAGGCGCCATCCAAAATAAAGATTTGATTTATAAGATGGGGCTGGAAGTAGCTAAAGATTTTAAACGTTTGGGTATGCAAATGAATTTGGCACCCGATGCCGATATTAATAACAATGCAAAAAATCCTGTAATCAACTACCGTTCTTTTGGTGAAAATAAATATAATGTGGCCAACAAAACGGCTGCATATATGAAAGGGATGCAGGATGGTGGCTTGTTAACTACATTGAAACATTTCCCTGGTCATGGCGATACAGATGTAGATTCGCATTACGATTTACCGCAGCTTACTTTTAGTGTAGCCCGATTAGATAGTTTGGAAATGTATCCTTTTAAAGAATTGATTAAGCAAGGCGCATCGGGAATTATGATTGCGCACATGAATATTCCATCATTAGATAATACTCCAAATTTACCATCTACGCTGTCGAAATCTATTGTTACGGGCATTTTGAAAGAGAAACTCGGCTTTAAAGGCTTAATTATTTCTGATGCGATGGATATGAAAGGTGTTGTAAAATATTTTAAAAATGGAGAAGCAGATTTGCTTGGCGTTATTGCTGGTAACGATATTTTAGAACTCTCGGAAAATAGCGACAGAGCGATTCACTTAGTTCGTAAAGCGGTGCGTCAAGGCAGAATTGATATAAAAACCATTGACGAAAGTGTACGCAAGATTTTAACTGCAAAATACTGGGCAGGCTTGGATAAACGCGATACCATTGTTACTGAAGGCATTGTTGCGGGCGTAAATCGTAATGCAAGCAATGCATTGGTACAGGAACTGGCGAATGCATCAGTTACTTTATTAAAAGGAAAAGACTACATTAAGAATATGATTCCGATTAGAAGAACAGCCATTATAAGCATTGGGGTTCCTTCGGTTACTAAATTCCAGAAAGAAATTTCTAAAGGCTTTTACAATTCAGTTTACTATGTGCTGGACAAAGATGCAACTGCAACGCAAATTTCTAACATTGCCCGCGAAATTGGTGCTTTCGACCAGATAATTGTGGGTATTCACGATAGTAGAGCAAGACCAGGAAATAACATACCCTTAAATGCTGGTGTTAAAAATTTTATTAAGGAATTATCTGGCAAGAATGCTGTTTTCGCACTATTTGCCAATCCATATAATTTAGCTGGTTTGCCAGGATTAGAAAATAGTAAAGGCTTGGTCATTGGTTATCAGAAAGAAGACTATATGCAGATTTCGGCCGCAGCAGTTATAAATAATCGTTTGGTGCCAACAGGAAAATTACCTGTGAGTATTTTGCCGAATTATGAGTTTGGCGATGGGTTATAGGATAGCTTTACCACAAAGACACGATGAATAGAAAGGACATGTCAGGTAAATCTATCTGGCATTTTTTGTTTAAAGATTTGCCACGGAAACACAAAATTTACGGAACAGTTTTGCCAGCCAAGCCTTTGGTCTTTCTGCTTTAGTCTTTTAGCTTTATAAAAACTTAAAACAATTATCTCTTCTAAATCATTATCTATTTATAAAATTCAAAGTTATGATAGACCCAAAAGACGAAGATTATTCTAACGACCCGAACGATGCTTTACGCAGAGAGGATGATACTGAAAATATTAATGAATTAGACGGCGACGGAACCAACATAGAACACGATAAAGATTTGTTGGAACAAGCCGATGAAGCATCGAGAGCATCTTATGAATTGAATGTAGATGACCTTAAAGATGATGAAGAAGATTTAGATGATTAGAAAAGAAAGCCGCTGATTCGCAGATTAATATCTGAAAATCAGCGGCTTTTTTTGGTTATTTGGTTTAACCCTCAACCATCTTACCTTTTACCTTATACCTTTTTTCCCTCTATCTTACTTGGCTTTTGGCTTGTAAGTTTCTGGTTTTACCGCCGCAACCGTCCACCCTTTTAAAAACGAGGTGATTTTTTTTACATCGTGACCAACTTTTTTCTTTCCATTTGCACCAATTTCATCGGTTTCTAAATAAGATGAATTTTCGATGTGTAGTACTTTGCCTTTTCCATCCAAAACTACAAAAACTGGATACCCAAAGCGATTTGGGAAACCAAGATATTTCATAGCTTCATCGTTATGGTGGTCTTTATCCCAATTTACCAGAACATATTCATAATTATCATTAATGGTTTGCGTTAAAATTGCAGTTGTATCTACCAAATTATGAAAAGCGATACACCAGCTACACCAATTCCCTCCTACCTGAACCAATACATGTTTATTGGATTTAGCGGCCTTATCCGTAGCGGCTTTTAAGTCTGCCAAGGCATTTGCTTCAGGATTGTAAATATGTACACCTTCTTGTTTCGCCTGACTAAACGCTGCACTAGAAATTAATACAGCTGTAAGTAATATTAATATTTTTTTCATGATTTATTAAGAATGATGCTGTAAAAATAATAAAGTCTACTAATTTTATAGATTATTTATTGATTCTTTACAGACTAACTACATTTATATTTTTACACCACTAACGAAATGCAATATCTTGATATTCATACACATCAATCATTACAACAAAAAGATGTGAAAAGTATTTTAAGTTTATCATTAACAGATGGAAATTTATATCCATTAACTTGTAATAGGTCGATTTCTGTAGGCATGCATCCTTGGTTTGCCAAATTAGAAAATCTGGAGGTTCAATTAAAACACCTAGAATGCAAAGCACAGCAACCAAACGTAAAAATGATTGGCGAATGTGGTTTGGATAAACTAAGAGGCGAAAGCATAGCTCATCAAATTATCATTCTGGAAAACCAAATCAGATTGGCAGAAAAATTAAACAAACCTATTATCCTCCATTGCGTAAAAAGTTTCTCAGAATTATTGGAGGTTAAAAAACGGTTAAAAGTGAATGCACCGATGATAATTCATGGTTTTAATAAACACAAATCGCTTGGAGAACAATTAATTGCAAATGGTTTTTATTTATCATTTGGTACTTCCATTTTAAAAAAGGATTCTGGTGCCGAACAACTGATCCAAAATACGAATAACTTCTTTTTAGAAACTGATGATTCGAAAATTTCAATACAAGAAATTTATGAAGCCGCAGCAAGTTTAAAAAAATGTTCTATTGATGAACTTAAAGCACGTATTTTTGCTGACTGGAAGAAATTTAATTTATTATAAAATTTGTCATTCTGAGCTTGTCGAAGAACAGAATAAATAATTAGCAATATGTCTGATACAAGCTGGCTTTCACGCTCTGCACTTTTAGTTGGGAATGATGGGATTGATAAACTGCAATCCAAACATGTTTTAATAATCGGTTTGGGTGGTGTAGGTTCTTTTGCTGCTGAATTTATTTGTCGTTCGGGTATTGGCGAAATGACAATTGTTGATGGCGATGTTATTGACCCAACAAACAGGAACAGACAATTACCTGCCTTAGCTACCAACCACGGAGTAAGCAAAGCCGAAATTATGCAAGAACGCTTACTTGCTATAAATCCTGAATTGAAATTACATGTGGTGAATACTTTTTTAACGCCAGAAAAATGCAGGGAAATTTTACAATCAAATTTTGATTATATAATGGATTGTATTGATAGCGTAATGCCAAAAATAACTTTATTGGGCACCGCTTTAGAAAAAAATATTCCTATTGTAAGTTCCATGGGTGCCGGTGGTAAAATGGATCCAACCAGATTAAGAATTGCGATGCTACCCGACACTTACCAATGTGTATTTGCCAGTTATGTGCGCAAAAGGTTAAATAAATTAGTAAATGCAGGCAAAATTAAAGCCGTTTTCTCCACCGAAGAGATGGATAAAAACTCCATGATAATGACGGATGGAAGTAATTTTAAACGTTCGGCATATGGAACTGTTTCTTATTTGCCTGCTGCTTTTGGTGGCGCTTGTGCATCGGTAGTGATTCGAGATTTATTAGGTCTAAAAATTGAAATGGCGGAAAGACCATTAAGAATTAGTCATAAAACTTTGGCGAAGAAAAAAGTAAATCATAAAAACGATTAAACCAAAAATGTATATTTGTGTATGGTACATCCAAGCTTACAAAAATATATGCCTCAAATTATCACCTTGTTAAAAAAACATAAGGTAACAAGTGCGTATTTATTTGGCTCAGCAGTTTCTGATAGGTTTAACGAAGAAAGCGATGTTGATTTTTTGGTGAACTTTCAAGAAAATTTAGACCCACTTGAAAAAGGTGGTTTATTTTGGGATTTACAAGATGCATTGAGAGAACGCTTAGGTAGAGAAGTAGATATCCTATCTGAGAGAGCACTAAAAAACACATACTTTATTCAAGAAGTTAATGAAACTCGCGTGAAAATTTATGGATAAAAGTCATTATAAACTTCTACAAGATATTTCCCTGGCTATCCATCGGATAGATTTTTTTATTGGGGAGCCTAGAATTTTTAAAAATTTCCTTGAAAACTTGATGATGCAACAGGCAGTTGAGCGCAATCTTGAAATTATTGGAGAGGCAGTTAACCAGTTATTAAAGCTTAATACTGATTTAAGCATAACTGATGCCAGGAGAATTGTTGATACACGAAATAAAATAATTCATGGTTATGATGAAATTGAACCAGAAAATATTTGGAACATCATCATTACCATTATTCCTAGACTAAAAAAAGAGGTTGAAACATTGTTAAATCAAGATTAAGAAATATAAATGCAAGTAAATCTTGATCCGATCCTCTTATCACACCCTTTTAGCAAATTTTTTAATTATAACGTTCACAATAATCGCTTAGCAGAAGATTTATTATGCCAAATAAACCCGTAAAAATTCTTCAAGCTTCTGCCGGTTCTGGTAAAACGTTCAGTTTAACGGCACATTACCTTACTTTACTTTTTTCCGGAGAAAACAAATACCGCGAAATTTTAGCCGTAACCTTTACCAATAAGGCCACTGAAGAAATGAAATCGAGGATTTTGGAAGTTCTTGTAGGTTTAGCGCAAGGAAATCCATCAGCCAAAATTGATGATTATCGCAAACTGATTTTAGTTGCTTATCCACAATTAACACCTCAAAATCTACAGTTCAAAGCAGATAAAATTTACAGAAAAATCCTTCACGATTATAGCCGTTTTTCGGTAAGTACAATTGATGGTTTTGTACAAAAAGTAATTCGCGGTTTTGCCTTTGAACTTGGTTTAAATGCCGATTATAATTTAGAAATGAATTATGATAAGGTTAAAGATGATTTGGTTATCAAACTTGACAATGCTTTAAACGACAATAAACAGCTTTTGCAATGGATTATCGATTTGGCCATCGAGCGAATCAGCGATAACAAAAGCTGGAATTATAAAATTGAGTTGTATAACCTCATTGGCGAGATTTTCTCGGAGCGATTCCAGATTTTTGAATCAGCGGTTGAAGAATTAGGCCTGGAAAACATTGATGAACTCTTCAAAAAATACATTAACGTTACCAAAGAGGAAATTAAAAATTTTGAGGGTGAAATAATTCGATTGGCAACTGATGCGCATTCGGCACTTGAGGTTTTAGGCGTAGAAAACGACCAGCTTAAAGGAAAATCAAGAAATCCGCTAACAAAGTTAATTTTAGTAGCACGCGGCGATTTCTCGAAAATAGAATCAACATTTAATCTTATCGACGAGCCCGAAGAGTGGTTTCAAAAAAACGCCGGCATACCTGAAGCGTACGACACGGTAAACCCAATCTTGCAAAAGATAAAAACACATTATTTTATGCATTTGCCAAACTATCAATTGGCCATCGCTTTCAATAAAAATCTGTATTATTTGAGGTTAATGCAAGAAATTGCTGTGTTGTTGAAAGAATATCGGGCAGAAAATGATAATCTTTTAATCAGCGATGCGCAAAAATTAATTTCAGGAATTACAGAAGATGCAGGAGATAATCCATCTTTTATCTGGGAGAAAGTAGGGAACCGGTATCGCAACTTTTTGTTTGATGAATTTCAGGATACATCTACCAGTCAGTGGGGAAGTTTTAAATCGCTTTTAACCAATGCCATTGCTACGCCAAGCATAGATTTAACCGACCACCTAATTGTTGGCGATACCAAGCAATCCATTTATCGTTGGCGAAATGGTGATTGGAACATTTTGCATAAACATGCTAAAACAGATGTTGGCGCACACAATGTTATCGAAGAAAGTTTAGAAGAAAATTATCGAAGTGCTGAAAACATCATCACTTTTAATAATTTCCTGTATCGTTCTATTCCATTAACCCTCCAAAATGAGCTGAACCAAAATTTGGAAAGCAAGCCAGAAAGTATTTCATCCTGGTGGAACGCTCAAAATTACAGCTCAATTATTACTGATATTTATGCAGGTTCTACACAGAATTTTGCTTCCAATACTTTAAAAGGTGGAACAATTAAAATCAAAAAATTTAGCAAAGAACATGCGCCAAACGAAGCACGTTTCAGCGAAACGATTTTTAGAGATATTGCTTTAGACGATGTTATCAAAGAAATTCTCTATTTAAAAGATGAGCAAAAATATGCCTTGAAAGATATTGCAATTTTGGTTAGATCGAATAGTGAGGCCATGCTCACTGTTCAGAAACTGATGGAGCAAAAACTGCCAGTGCTGTCTGGAGATGCATTGTTGATTTCGAATAATTCGTCTATTAAACTCATTATTAATACGCTAAAAGTATTAATTGGTTTAGATGCGCAAACAGCATTATACAAGGCAAATTGTATTGCGCTTTTTCAATCTTTGCATGAAAAAGAACCAAATCCAAACCATTACATTAATCTCAATAAAGTTTCTTTAAGCACACTCAGCAATATACTTCCTAAATCGCTTTGCGAAAACTGGCAATCGTGGCTACAACTTCCTCTACCAGAGTTAGTTGAAATTTTGATTGAAGCTTACGATTTGAAAAACCTAACACAACATCTTCCTTATTTATTAGCATTTAGAGATTTAACAGCAAACGCAGGTAGGTTAGGTGAAAAAGGAATAATCTCATTTTTAACCTGGTGGGATGAAGATGGCATAAAAAAGTCGCTTCCATCACCTGAGGGTGCAGATGCCATTCAGATTATTACGATTCACAAATCTAAAGGATTGGCTTTCAGGGCAGTTTTTGTTCCTTTCTGCAATTGGGAAGTAAAAGGCAAGCCCAATTCAACTTTCTGGGTTTCATCAGAAGATACAGTTTATAAGGAGCTTCGCGGAATTCCGTTGAAATACAATAAAGACTTAGCCGATTCTTCCATCGCAAAAGCATATTACGAAGAATTGCTTTACAATAATATGGATGCTTTAAACATGCTTTATGTTGCTACAACACGCTCAAAAGATTATCTATATATTGCTACAATGGGCAAAGCCGAAGCAAAAGGAAACAAAGAAGTTAACTTATCTAACATTGGCGATGTTATCAACCTCACTTTCGATAATGAATTTGATGAGAATGGTATTTATGAAATCGTTGATTATGTGACTGTAGAAAACAAAATCACCAATGCTAATTTTATTACTTTAAACAGTTATCCAACTACTACTCGTTTATCTGAACTTTATATTCCATCAGAAGAAAAACATTTAAAGCATTTGGTAAACATAGAAAAATCAGGGAGAAAGGGTTCCTTACTTCATGATATTTTGGCTAGTGCAAGTACCGAAAAAGGTGTTTTTGATTACACCACTAATCTTGTTTTACAAGGAAATATTAAAGAAGAAGAGAAGCAAAAGTTGATTGATTCTGCCTTGGAAGTATTTAACCACCCAGAGCTTAAGGAAATTTTAAATAAAGCAACCGAAAGCATCACCGAAAAAAACATTATTGATGCCAATGGAAAGCTTCACCGCCCGGATAGGGTTTTAATTAATGCCGATGAAGTTATTATTCTGGATTATAAATTTACTTTGGAAGAGAGCAATAAACACATCGAACAAGTAGATAAATATAGAAATCTACTGGCCGAGATGGGGTTTAAAAACATAAAAACCTATTTATTTTATGCAGTAAAAGGCAAATTGAAATTGGTATAACATGAAGACTCAAATGAAACCATTTTTACAAGAAGTTGCCGAAGATTTAGTCGCCAGGTTTGGAAATCAACTGGAAAATTGTGCTATTGTTTTCAATAACAAAAGGCCAGCTGCTTATTTGCAAAAGCATTTTGCAGATATCATTGGTAAACCTTTTTTCAGTCCCTCGTTTTTTACCATACAGGAGTTTTTTGCCTGCTCAACAAGTTATAAAATTGCCGATTTCTATTTGCAGTTTTTTACACTTTACAAAATATACAATCAACTACTGGCAGAAGAAAAACTGGAAACGATTTCCAGCCATAAATTTTTTCCTTTAGCGAAGATTATTTTAAGCGATTTTAACCAAATTGATGCTGATTTAGTCGATGCAGAAAAGCTATATCGCGATTTGGAAGACATTTCTGTCATCAATAAAGAGTTTGATTATTTAAGTCCTGAGCAATACCAATTTCTTGCTCAATTCTGGACTTCCTATTCTGAAGGAAAACATAAAAAACAGCAGGAACTATTTATAAAAATGTGGCGCAGAATGCCAAAGCTGTATCAAAAATTTCATGAGAAGCTGAAAGACCAAGGTTATTTAACTAACGGTTCGGTTTATCGCCATTTGGCCGATGACATCACAAATCATCAGGAATTCATCTCCAATTTTGATAAAGGAAAAATCATTTTTGTTGGTTTCAATGCATTAAGCCGTGCCGAAGCTAAAATATTTACCCAGCTACAGGAAGCTGATAAAGGACTATTTTACTTTGATGCAGACAGCTATTATTTAGATGATAATCAACAGGAAGCCGGTTTATTCTTAAGGAAAAACTTACATCTTATTGGATTAAAAAATGAGTTTTCTGGCAAGGAAAGTTTAATGAAAACCGCTGAACATAACGTAAATGTTTTCAAAGTTCAAGGGCAATCTGCACAGGCAAAAATCCTTAACACAATTTTAGAAGAAGATTATAAGAACTCAGAAAGTGTTGGTAAAACTGTTGTGGTTTTGGCAGATGAAAGTCTGCTCATCCCAACTTTGCAAACCATCCCTACAATTTATAATGGTTCGGCAATTGACCTGAATGTTACGATGGGTTTTGCTTTATCTACTTCGAGTATTTTTGGTTTGGTAGACTTATGGCTAACAAGTCAGTTAGAGACATTACAAGCCGATAAAGTCACTTATAAAAATGTTGAGGCATTTTTAACGCATCCCTTAACGGGTTTAACGCAAAAGATGCGAGATAAAATTTTAACGGCTTTATTAGAAGAAAATCAAGTTGAAGTTGACCATAAACGTCTTTTAAGACAAAGTGGTTTATTTGAAGTTTTTTATAAAAAAATTGAAGACCCACAATTTGTAGTTACCAATTTACTGGAGGTTTTAGATTTCGTTTTAACCAGATTATCAAATGCGAAAACACTGAAGAAAATTGATGCAGAATTATTTGTTAAAACCATTCAGGAGTTAAACCGACTACACGATACATTTAGCAATCACATTGGCAAAGAGGAAATTCCTTTCGTAATTTATTTGGTTCAAAAATCGTTACAGGCTATTGCTGTTCCACTTTCTGGCGACCCATTAAATGGAATTCAGGTAATGGGCTTATTAGAAACCAGAAATCTAAACTTTGATAAAGTAATAATTTTAGGTTTTAATGAGGGAATTATTCCAAAATCATCCATCGGCAATAGTTTTATTCCTGATTCTATCCGAAGAGTTTATGGTTTGCCCGTATTGGAAAATTTGGATGCCATTTCTTCTTATATGGTTTACCGGTTAATCCAAAGAGCAAAGAACATCAACTTTATTTACAACAGCTTAACTGATGAATCTACATCAGGCGAAGCCAGCAGAATTTTAAAGCAACTGGAATACGAAAGTGGTTTTAACTTCATGTATCATGAACTTAACCTTGAGGTAAAAACAGAGCAATTTAAAGAAGTTAAAATCGAAAAAACAAGCAATGCGTTTATTAAGGAAACGCTACAGAAGTACCTCGATAAAAAGAAAATTCTTTCTCCATCGGCTTTAACACAATATATTTCCAATCCGATAGATTTTTTCTTCAACTATATTGCTGAAATTAAGGAACCCAAAGAGATCAGTGCCGTTGTTGAGGCCAATGAAATTGGTTCTATTTTACATAAAGTGATGGAGTATTTTTATGCGGATTTAAGAAAAGCTGAAATCACAGAAGAGCGAATTAAGGAGCAAAGAAAAAGTATTCCTAAATTGATTCAGAAAGCATTTAATGCTGTGATGTTTAAACATCCCGATTTGGTAATGGAATATAAGGGTATGCAAAAGGTAATCTTAGCCATTGTTGATGCTTACGTAAACATTATTCTAAACCAGGATATTTCACAAACGCCTTTTACTATCATTAGCCTGGAACAAAAAATTGAGGCTGAAATTAGTTTTCCATTAAACGGTAAAGAAGAAAGTATCAAAATTTTCGGTTATATCGACAGGGTTGATGTTAAAGATGGCATTACCAAAATCATCGATTATAAAACAGGAAGCGACAAATTAGCTTTTAAAGACATTGATGAGCTTTTTAATTCTGATGGAAAACACATTAACAAAGCACTAATTCAAACGCTATTATACACTTATGCTTATGAACAATTTGCCAGCAAAACTTGTGTAGAGCCCAATTTGTATATTGTTAAAACCATGAACGACCCAACTTATGGCGGTGTTTGGTTTAAATCTAACCGGCAGGTTTTGCGTGGCGATTTTCTTGAAGAAATTAAACCTTTGTTTTTAGCAAAGCTTAAAGAAAAACTTACTGAACTTTTTGGTGCACCATATTTTAAGGCTAGCGAGGTTCAGGATAATTATAAGTATTCGATTTATAAAACGCTGTTTGGAAAGTAGGTTTTTAACCGCAAAGTTAGAGAAGAAAAATCGCTAAGAACGCTAGGCTTTGATTTCTATATAACCACAGAGAAAAAAAAGAAAAGTACAGAGGGCATAGAGTATAGGCTAAAGTATTCAATCTCTTTCTTCTCGGTGAAAACCTCTGTGTCCTCTGTGGTAATAAAACTTTAAATCCTTTGCGAAAAACTTTGTGTGCTTTGCGGTTAATCTTTAAATTTAAAAATGCTAATCCTCAATTTCAATAAATTCCCAGTTCTAGAAACCGAACGCTTAATTCTACGAGAACATGCTCTTTCGGATGCTGAAAATATATTTAAAATGCGCACAAATGAAGCAGTAATGAAATATATCGACCGCGAAAGACCAAAAGATTTGGAAGATGTTAAAACATTCATTACTACATTTAACGAAGGATTCGAAAATGGCGACAATCTAGCCTGGGTAATTGCACTAAAAGAAAACCCAAGTCAAATGATTGGCTCTGTTGGCTATTGGCGAACTGATTACCCCAACCACAGGGCAGAAATTGGCTACATGCTACATCCAGATTATTGGAGAAAAGGTATTATATCCGAAGCTTTAAAAAGAACAATCGATTTTGGTTTTAACGATATGAATCTCCATACCATTAAAGCAAATATTAATGTCGAAAATGATGCATCGCGACAAATCCTAATCAAACATGGTTTTGTAAAAGAAGCACATTTTAAACAGGATTATTATTTCAGAGGAAAGTTTTTAGATAGTGAAATTTACGGATTGTTAAATCCGAAGCATTAAATCAATCCATAAAATATTTATATTTGATTATGTATCGTTTAGACAGAACAGCATTTAAAGCCCAAACTGCAGAAGAAGCTTCAAAATCTCATGCCGAATATTATCTTACTTTAACCTGGCAAGAACGTTTGCGAATTGCAAACTATTTAAACAGCATTGCCTACAATTTCCCTGAAGAGAATCCGCCACGAATGGATAAAACAAAATTTAGTGTGAGAGCTAGAAATAAATAATGGGAAACATTTTTAATGAAGATTTTCGTGATTTTGTCGAGGCTTTGAACAAGGCTGATGTTCGATATATTTTAGTTGGAGGCTTCTCAGTAATTCTTCATGGTTACTCAAGAACTACGGGTGATATGGATATTTGGGTGGCAAGAACTTTAGACAACTATGGCAAAATCAAAAATGCATTTTTAAATTTCGGGATGCCTGTATTTGATATGACTGAGGAAAATTTTCTCACTCATAAAAATTGGGATGTTTTTACTTTTGGCATACCACCATCAGCAATTGATTTGATGTTAGCTGTAAAAGGTTTAGATTTTGATGCCAGTTATGATAACGCAATATTATTTGAAGAAGATGGTATCCAAATTAAAACTATTCATTTAGACGATTTAAAAAAAGCCAAAAAAGCTGCAGGCCGTCCAAAAGACCTCAACGATCTTGAAAATCTCTAAACCATATCGCAGCAATATATTTTGTTAAACCAACAAACCTTAACACAATTACCACCTCATTAACAGATATTCACAATATTATTTTAAATATCTACAAAACTCAACAATGGTTTAAAGTTTTGGTCGAAAAAACAGCATTAATCAACCATAATTATTACAAAACACACGCTTAATTCCCTTTGGTTTCAAAGCGATTAATAATTATATTTGCCACCGTTATTAAAATTTACAATGAGAGAAATCCAATTTAGAGAAGCCCTACGCGAAGCTATGCAAGAAGAAATGCGTAAAGATGACCGCGTTTTTTTATTAGGTGAAGAAGTAGCAGAATATAATGGAGCGTACAAAGTGAGTCAAGGTATGCTTGATGAATTCGGTGCGAAACGCATTATCGATACCCCGATTGCCGAATTAGGTTTCGCAGGTATAGCAACTGGTGCCGCAACAGCTGGCCTTGTTCCAATTGTAGAATTCATGACATTCAACTTTTCATTGGTAGCAATCGACCAAATTATCAACGGTGCTGCTAAAATTTTATCAATGAGCGGTGGTCAGTTCTCATGCCCAATGGTTTTCCGTGGTCCAACAGGTAACGCAGGCCAGTTAGGTGCACAACACTCTCAAAACTTCGAAAACTGGTTTGCAAACACACCAGGTTTAAAAGTTGTAGTTCCAGCTACACCATATGATGCAAAAGGACTATTAAAACAATCTATTATCGATCAAGACCCGGTTATCTTCATGGAATCTGAAGTAATGTATGGCGATAAAGGCGATGTTCCAGCAGAAGAATACTATATTGAGTTAGGTAAAGCAAACGTAACCAAAGAGGGTACTGATGTAACCATTGTAACTTTCGGCAAAATGTTAACCCGCGTGGTAAACCCGGCCGTAGAAGAATTAACTAAAGAAGGAATCAATGTTGAAGTTATCGATTTACGCACCGTTCGCCCTATAGATTATGATACAATCATTGCTTCAGTTAAAAAAACAAACCGTTTAGTAGTGGTAGAAGAAGCTTGGCCATTAGCATCGCTTTCAGGCGAAATTGCTTTTATGGTTCAAAAACATGCATTCGACTATTTAGATGCACCAGTTTTACGCATTACCTGTGCCGATGTTCCACTTCCATATTCGCCAACTTTAATCGCCGCTAGCTTACCAAATGCAGAACGTGTTGTTAAAGCTGTTAAAGAAGTAATGTACGTTAAAAAGTAATTTTAAATTGTTAGTCTGAGTTTATCCAAGACTAAAAATATACAAATCCTCCAAAAAAATTTGGGGGATTTTTTTTGCTTTATACTCTTCCAAATAAGCTTATATAATTTTATATCTCTTGTAGGGTAAAATAATTTGAAAACCAACGTTCACGAATTTTTCGCGCTCAGCAGTCCCGCTGTTTGCTATAGCCTCGCAGAAAAAGCTCTGTCTGCCGCGTCCATCTGGTTTATTTAACAAAAGCTTGTTTAAAAAATGCAGTTCTCTTCCTGCCTAAATCCTAAAAATCAAACGGTAATTTTTACCTTCGCTAAAAAACACATCCAATGTCCGATAATTACATAGCTGAGCAAACATTCAACAAAGAAGATTTTAATTCAAAAGCATTACCAAAAGCAGAATACGAAAATTGTAAATTTACTAACTGCAACTTCTCCAACTCAGATTTGAGCGGTATAAAATTTCTTAATTGTGAATTCATTTCATGTAACTTAAGTTTAGCAAACTTGACCAAAACTTCATTTAATGACATTATTTTTGGCGATTGTAAAATGCTTGGACTCCGTTTCGAAAACTGTAACGATTTCGGTTTAGCTTTCAGTTTTGACAATTGCAAATTAGACCACTCCTCTTTTTATAAGCTAAAACTAAAGAAAACCAATTTCAAAAATACCCAGCTTCATGAAGTCGATTTTTCGGAGTGCGATTTGGCAAATGCTATTTTCGACAACTGCGATTTACTCAGCGCAACGTTTGATAGAACGATTTTAGAAAAAGCCGATTTCAGGAGAGCATACAATTTTTCAATCGACCCTGATAACAATCGCATTAAAAAAGCAAAGTTTTCTAAATCCAGTTTAGCAGGCCTTTTGCACAAATACGACATCCAGATTAGTGAATAAATTAATTCAAGTTTTGTATTTTCATATCAAGATTTAAATGCTATGGAAAAACCAGAACCAAAAACAATTGATGAATACATTGCCATATTTCCACTAAAAACTCAGCAAATTCTACAACAAATTCGCGAAACCATTCATAAAGCTGTACCAAATGCAAAAGAGGTAATTAGTTATAAAATGCCAGCCTTTAAACAAAATCATGTTTTGGTTTATTTCGCCGCTTACAAAAAACATATTGGTTTTTATCCAACTGGTTCGGGCATCGAAGCTTTTCAGCACGAATTTGGAAATTACAAATGGAGTAAAGGAGCTGTTCAGTTCCCAATAGATAAACCCATACCTTTAGATTTAATTACGAGAATAACCAAATTTAAAGCAGAAAAGGATTTGGAGAAAATATCGAAAAAGAAAAAATAACTTTTAACTTTTTCTACACCAAGCAACCAAAAATAACAGCAATATCCAAGCTATCTAAACGGGATTGAAGCGGTATACTTTTAAAATAGTAGCAACTCTGAATATGTTGTCATCAGCAACAGATGAAACAGATGCTTCATGCCTCAAAAGCAGAAGCTGTTTTTAAAAGATATAGCGTAAAGCCCGACTAACATTCAATTATACCATGTCATTGCTTTCCGAAAAAATGGAAACTACAAAATCTTAAAAATCCTTAAATCCCGCAAATCCTGGTATGCGAAGCGATTAATTACCAATAATTTCAGTGGAAAACTTCATCTTAAAAATCCTTAAATCCCACAAATCCTGATTAGCTTTGCCCCTTTAATTTTTGAATATGTTAGCTCACCATAAAACAATTGCAACCGAATTAAAAGTTGCAGAAAAACAAGTTACCGCAACCGTAAACTTACTAGACGAAGGTGCAACCGTGCCATTTATTTCGCGTTACCGCAAGGAATTAACGGGCAGTTTAGATGAAGTTCAGGTTGCGGCAATACGCGATAGGGTTTTGCAATTACGTGATTTAGACAAGCGCCGCGAAGCCATTTTAAAATCAATGATTGAGCTTGGAAAGCTAACGCAAGAGCTTGAAAATAAAATAAACGAAGCAGAAACCATTTCGCTTTTAGAGGATATTTATTTGCCTTACAAACCGAAACGCAAAACCCGTGCTTCGATGGCGAAAGAAAAAGGTTTGGAGCCTTTGGCTTTACAAATTTTCGACCAGCAGAATTTCGATTTAGAAGCTCTGGCAGATACATTCATTGATGCAGAGAAAGGAGTAAATTCTTTGGATGAAGCTTTGGCCGGCGCTCGCGACATCATTGCAGAGATGATATCAGAAAATGCAGAAGCCAGAACTAAAATGCGTATCTATTTTCAGGAAAAAGCAGTTTTTAAATCTGAAGTAATTAAAGGAAAAGAAGAAGAGGGCATAAAATATAAGGATTACTTTGAGTGGAACGAGCCTGTGAAAACTGCAGCTTCGCACCGCGTTTTAGCTATGCGCCGTGGCGAGAAAGAATTGATTTTACGTTTAGACGCTTTACCGCCTACTGAAGATGCTTTAACAATTTTAGAAAACCAATTTATTACGGCTAACAACAGTGCATCGAAGCAAGTTCAGCAAGCATTGGAAAATGGTTATAAACGTTTGTTAGAACCTGCAATGGAAACTGAGCTTCGTGTATTAACCAAACAAAAAGCAGATGAAGAAGCCATACGGGTTTTTGCAGAAAATGCTCGCCAATTGTTACTTTCTGCGCCAATGGGGCAAAAAAATGTACTGGCTATCGACCCTGGTTTTCGTACAGGCTGTAAGGTTGTTTGTTTAGATAAGCAAGGTCAACTGTTGGAAAACACCGCAATTTACCCACATACCGGACAAGGAAACATAAAAAATGCTGAAGTAGTTATTCGAGAACTTTGTAAGAAATACGATATCGAAGCTATCGCAATAGGAAATGGTACAGCAGGTAGAGAAACAGAAGCTTTTGTCCGTGGATTAAACTTGCCAAATACCACTATTGTAATGGTAAATGAAAGTGGTGCATCAATTTACTCGGCATCTGATGTTGCCCGAGAAGAATTTCCTACACAGGATATTACCGTTCGTGGAGCTGTTTCAATCGGTCGCAGATTAATGGATCCCTTAGCTGAACTGGTAAAAATCGACCCAAAATCTATCGGCGTTGGGCAATACCAACACGATGTTGACCAAAATAAATTACAAGCCAGCTTGGATGATACAGTAATTAGTGCCGTAAACGCGGTTGGTGTGGAGTTAAATACGGCATCGAAACAGATTTTAGCCTATGTTTCAGGCTTGGGGCCAACTTTAGCACAAAACATTGTTGATTACAGAAACACACATGGTGCTTTTAAAAACCGAGAAAGCTTGAAAAAAGTTCCTCGTTTGGGTGATAAAGCTTACGAACAAGCAGCAGGTTTTTTACGCATCCGCAATGCCGACAATGTCTTAGACATAAGTGGCGTTCACCCTGAGCGTTATGATGTTGTAGCTAAAATGGCTAAAGATTTAGGCACAACCGTTTCAGTTTTGATGAAAGATACGCAGTTGCAAAAACAGATTAAATTGCAGCAATATGTTTCGGATGAAATTGGTTTACCAACCTTAACCGATATTTTGAAAGAACTCGCAAAACCTGGTCGCGATCCGCGTGAGCAATTCGAGGCTTTCAGTTTTACCGATGGTGTAAATGAAATCGGTGATTTAATAATCGGAATGAAGCTTCCAGGCATTGTAACTAACATTACTAATTTTGGTGCTTTTGTAGATATCGGCGTTCATCAAGACGGCTTAGTACATACCAGCCAATTGGCAAATCGATTTGTAGCTAACGCAAATGATATTGTTAAAGTTCATCAAAAAGTTGAGGTGACGGTAATGGAAGTTGATGCGGCTCGTAAAAGAATTTCGCTGTCGATGAAGACGGAAGTTAGTCCGAAGTCGGAAGTTCGCAGTCGGGAGCCTAAAGTGCAGAATCAAAAGCAAGAGTATAAACCGAATAATCAGAAGCAAAACTTCAAACCACGTAATGAACCAAAAGATGTAGACGGAGATTTACAAGAAAAATTGGCGAAGCTGAAAGGAATGTTTAAATAGTAGTTCAAAATTTTCATACTGAGTTTGTCTAAGTACTTTTAGTGGTCTTCGACAGGCTCAGACTGACAATCTATCTATATCCCATCAAGCTTATCCTTAAACTCCAGCCTTTTCTTTGGTAAACTTTCAGGATAATTGGTTTGAATAAAGGCAATCATCGCTTCGCGGATATTACACCGTAAATCAAAAGCACGGGAGGAATTTGAAGCACTCATTAAAAAACGAACTTCGATCGAGCCGTCTTTAGTGCTATCGGTAACCTGAACCACATTTACTCTTTTATCCCAAAGCAGATTTGAACTTAAAAGCCTAGTCATTTCCTGACGAAGCGGTTCGATGGGAATGGTATAATCAAGGTAGAGAAAAACTGTTCCGAGTAAATCAGCTGAAACCCTTGTCCAATTTTGAAATGGTTTTTCAATAAAATAAGTTATAGGCAAGATCAATCTCCTCTGGTCCCAAATATTTACAACAACATACGTTAACGTAATTTCTTCAACCTTTCCCCATTCCCCCTCCACAATTAAAACATCATCAATTCGGATGGGTTGCGTAAACGCGATTTGAAAACCAGCCAATAAATTACCGAGTGATTTTTGGGCTGCAAAACCAATAATAATTCCTCCGATACCAACTCCAGTAAGTAGCCCGGCTCCTATTTTCCGCATACTTTCGAAGCTTAATAAAATAATTGCAGCAGTAATTAGAATTATTAACGAAACAATAAACTTACGTACAAATTGAAGTTGTGTTCTTATTTTTCTTTCTTTTAAATTATTCTCTTTGTTTAAATCATATTTTAGATAAAAATAATCTTCAAGAACATTAATAAAACGAATCAGGATTAAAGCAAATGTAACAGTCAATGCTATTTCTAACGTTTTCGTTAGTGGCAATCGCCAGGCAGCACTCATTACCATCAACGACGACGAAAAGTTTAAAAACAAAAGTGGAATAAATAAACCTATCGGATTTCTAAGGTGCTTGATGGTTGATTTAATAATAATTGAACTCCACCAACGTGATAACAGCAAGAATAATTTATGAATGATAAACTTTACGAAAGCACCTATTATTAATGCTACTATACCAATTATAATATTTTTTAAAAACAGAGGAATGGGATAACCGAAAATATTATCGAGATACTGCATACATTAAATTTGATGGTTAAGGATTTAACAACAGCTATTGGATATTGTTTGAGGTCACAAATTGTGGCCTCAAATCCAAATCAATTTTTGTATCTTACATTTTAAATCCAAAAATGATATGACAGCTAAACAAAAGCTCTCAATCATCCCTGAAAATATTTTAGTTAACAAAATTTATGAAATCCGTGGGCATAAAGTTATGCTCGATAGTGATTTGGCGGAGCTTTATGGAGTTGAAACGAAAAGATTAAATGAGCAAATACATAGGAATCAAGATAGATTCCCAGAAGATTTTATGTTCCAACTTACGGAAAGTGAATGGCAAAACTTGAAGACGCAAATTGCGACTTCAAGTTGGGGTGGAAGAAGAAAACTTTCCTTTGCTTTCACCGAACATGGTGTGTTTATGCTTTCTAATGTTTTAAATAACCAACAAGCAATACAGGTAAACATTCAAATTGTAAGAATATTTACAAGATTGTGAAAATGTTGAACTAAAATATGAGATTGAAGACATTAAAATGAAACTCAACAATCAAGATAAATCAACAATCAAGATAAAAACATTGAATTGGTTTTTACTTACTTAGATAAGTTGATGGAAAAGAAAATTGAACCAAGAAAAAGGATTGGATTTAAACCTGAAGATTTGTAGATAATGACTAAATTTTACCGTTATGCAAGTCCCAGATAGGAAAACACATTTCAAAATCATTCCATTCGATATCACCGAATTCAATATTGAAGTTTTTAAACGCTTCTATTTCTAAGTATTTACTGGACATTGGATTTTTAGATGATTTTAAAAAATCTCCAAAATCAACTATTTGACTTACACCATCAGAAAATTCAAATGCTATTTTATAATCTTGCAAGTATTCGGCTTTATTAATTTCTATAACCATGATTATAATTTTTAGCTATTACTTCAGTTGGGGATAGGTTTTTCTATTGATATGTGATTAATTAAAGTTCTTCATACTCAATGAGCTTCTCATTTTTATCGAAAAAGAATTTCATTTTATATAACTCATTATTGATTCTGTAAAGACCATAATATATAAATCCAAAAATCTCTTTGTCTTTTTTCTTTTCAATATCAATGTATTTGTAAATGGAATCTCTACTTTTTAGATTTTTAAATTTCTCGTAAGCACTAAGTTCTTCAACCAGTTTCTTTTGAAACTTATTCTCATAAATAAATTTTTGGCGAAAGTCCGAATAACTTTCATTTACAATTGCATTTAAGAAAATATTTGGTGTACTATTAAAATCTGTATAATTAACATTATCCTCACGAATATATTCATGCAATTTTCTCGAAAACGGCTGATACAACCAATCCATATCTTTGTAAAAATCTGCATTATAATTAGAAGCAGTTGTATCGACAGTGACAGGTGTTTCATCTTCAGAATATTCAATAAAAGAATTCGTCATTTTTATTGAATGATAATCTGTTACATACACTGTATCATACAGGTTTAGATTTACTAATTCGTACTTGCTTTTATCAAATTTATTGGCTGTATGATTAAGAAAATCATAGATTTCTTTTTCCTTTTTATCTTTTGTTTTGCATGAAACTAAGATTACCAACAGAATTGAGAGAGTTAAAATATTTTTCATTTTCAAATATAAATAAAACAATAAACTAACACTAAATCTCATAGTGCTCTTTTAACAAAAAAATCGTTGAAATAAGCAATTTTATTGCAGTTTTTTTATTATCGACAATAGCGTCACAATTCTAATTTCCCCAAACCCGATTGAAGTGGAAATACTTTTTTGCTGAAACTGAAAAATGAAATTGCTTCGTCGTACCCACTAGCAACTAAGAATATAAAAGCAGGTGCTTTAACAAAAAAGATTGGAACAAAAAGCGGGGCCGAAGCCAACAAAAGAACTACTGTTATTGCTTTACAAATCACTAAAAAACACCCCGCCTTGCAGGCACCCCTCTAAAAGAGGGGAATTACCCCTCACGACGACATGACTTTCATATTAAAACTTATAACTTTCAATTTTTTCTTTCCAACTATTTGATAATAAAAGTTTTCTATCTATCTTTGCAGTCCCAAATTTAATGGGAATAAATAATTGTTTAATAAATTAAATACAAGCAAGTGAATACGTTAAGTTACAAAACTGTCTCTGCCAATGCGAAAACTGTTAACAAACAGTGGATTGTTGTTGATGCACAAGGCGAGATTTTGGGGCGCTTGTCATCGAAGATCGCTATGATCATCCGTGGTAAAAACAAGCCTGAGTACACCCCACACGTAGATTGCGGAGATAACGTTATTGTTATCAATGCAGACAAGGTTAAATTGACAGGAAACAAATTCAGCGAAAAGCAATATGTTTCTTATACTGGTTATCCAGGTGGTCAACGTTTTATTTCTCCTAAGGAGTTAATGGCGAAACACCCTCAACGTGTAATCGAGAAAGCGGTACGTGGTATGTTACCGAAAACTAAATTGGGTAAAAAATTATACACAAACCTTTTTGTGTATGCTGGTGAAACTCACCCTCATTCAGCTCAATCTCCAAAAACCATTAAACTTTAAGAAATGTCAGTTACTAACACTTCAGGAAGAAGAAAAACAGCTGTTGCACGTATCTACTTAAAAGATGGTGCTGGAGCAATTACCGTTAACGGTAAAGATCACAAAGTTTATTTCCCAACTTTACCTTTGCAATATATCGTAAACCAAAGTTTAGAGGTTTCTGAACTTACGGGTCGTTATGATATTACTGTAAACGTACAAGGCGGTGGAGTAAAAGGACAAGCAGAAGCTGTTCGTTTAGCTATTGCTAAAGCGATTGTTGAACTAGATGCGGAGAAAAAACCTGCATTACGTGCTAAAGGCCTAATGACGCGTGATATGCGTATGGTTGAGCGTAAGAAACCAGGACGTGCTAAAGCTCGTAAGAAATTCCAATTCAGTAAACGTTAATCACAGGAGGCAAAGACAATGGCAAGAACAACTTATCAAGACTTATTGGATGCAGGTGTACACTTTGGTCACCTTACCCGTAAATGGAATCCAAAAATGGCTCCTTACATTTTCATGGAGCGTAATGGAATTCACATTATAGATTTAAATAAAACTTTAACTAAAACTGAAGAAGCTGCGGCTGCGATTAAACAAATCGTAAAATCAGGACGTAAAGTATTATTTGTTTCAACAAAAAAACAAGCAAAAGGAATCGTAGCTGAACAAGCTAAAAAAGTAAACATGCCTTTCGTAACCGAGCGTTGGTTAGGTGGTATGTTAACTAACTTCGCTACAGTTCGTAAGTCAATTAAAAAGATGGTTACCATCGATAAAATGACTAAAGACGGTACTTATGCTATCTTATCTAAAAAAGAGCGTTTGATGATTCAACGTGAGCGTATTAAATTAGAATCACTTTTAGGTGGTATTGCTGATTTAAACCGTTTACCTGCAGCTTTATTCTTAATTGATGTTAAGAAAGAACACATTGCAGTAACTGAAGCATTAAAATTAAACATCCCAACTTTTGCGATGGTTGATACGAACTCTGATCCTTCTAACATCGATTTCCCTATCCCGGCGAATGATGATGCTACGAAATCAATCTCTTTAATTACTGATGTAATTATCAAAGCTATTGAAGAAGGTTTAGATGAGCGTAAACGTGAAAAAGATGATGAAGCTGAAAAAGAAGCAGTAGCAGCGAAAGTTGCAGCCGATGCTCCTGAAGTTAAAGAACCTAGAGCAGCTGGTGAAAAAAGACCAACTACTAAAAAGGTAACTGCTGAAGCAGAAGTTGAAGCACCTTCATCAGAAGAAACTAAAACAGAAGGGGAATAATAGCCCCTCCCAACCCTCCCCAGAAGGGAGGGCTTTCAAATAACTTATTAAGATAAACATCTCGCTCCTCCCCCTTCTGGGGGGAAAGAGGGGGGCAAATAATAATAAAATGTCTACAGTACAAATTACTGCCGCTGATGTAAACAAATTGCGCCAACAAACTGGCGCTGGTATGATGGATTGCAAAAAAGCTTTAGTAGAAGCTAACGGCGATTTCGAAGCAGCTGTTGATTTATTGCGCAAAAAAGGTCAAAAAGTATCTGCCGCTCGTTCTGGTAACGCTACTTCTGAAGGTTTAGTTTCTATCGCTGTTTCAGCGGATGGCACTAATGGCAAATTAGTTGCTTTAGCTTGTGAAACTGAACCAGTTTCTAAAGTTGAGGATTTCCGTAACCTTGCTCAAGCTGTTTTAGCTGCAGCAGTTGCCAACAATCCTGCTAATGCTGAAGAATTATCAGCGATTACTTTGGAAGATGGACGTACAGTTGCCGAAACCATAACTGAACTAACCGGTAAAATCGGAGAGAAAATTGTTATCCAAGAATATGCAAATGTATCTGGTGAGAAAATTGTTTCATATATCCACTCTAATGGCAAAATGGGCGTTTTAGTAGTATTTGAAGGTGCTAATGGTGCAGATATTACAGAAGCTGGTAAAGATGTTGCAATGCAAATTGCTGCAATGAACCCAATTGCTGTTGATAAAGACGGTGTTGATCCTGCCACTATTGAGCGTGAAATCGAAATTGCTAAAGATGTTATTCGCCAAGAAGGTAAACCAGAAGAAATGGTAGAGAAAATTGCTGCGGGTAAATTAAACAAATTCTACAAAGACAGTACTTTATTAAACCAAGAGTTTGTTAAAGACAGTTCAGTAGATGTTCGTAAATTTTTAGATAACACTTCTAAAGGTTTAACGGTATCTGCTTTTAAACGCGTACAATTAGGCGCTTAAGCAATTATAAATAGTATTAAAAAATCCCGGTGTGAATCGGGATTTTTTTTTGCTCCTGTTTTCAGGACTAAATTTAAAATTATATGATTTTTCAAAACTTCGGTTGTAATTTAGCCATCGCCTAAAACTAGGAATATGTTACAACTAGAAAACATCAACTTCTATCAAAATGATATTTTAAATGAAAATTACAATATTGAAATTAATGAAGGAGTAATTTCTACAATCGAAAAATCAACCAAAATTGTTAAAGATATTAACGATCTTGTTGTTCCAGGTTTTATAGATTTACAAATTTATGGTGCCGGCGGAAGGCTATTTTCAGCAGAACCAACAGTTGAATCATTAACTATAATAGAAGATGACTTGCTGAAGAAAGGAACAACCGGCTTTTTAGCTTGCATAGCTACAAATACACCACAAGTTTTTAACGAATGCATAAGCGCTGCGAAAGAACATCGCTCATCATCGAGAAATTGTTTAGGCTTACACCTTGAAGGACCATTTCTAAATCCAAAACGTTTAGGTGCTCACATTCCGGAATTTGTTAGAAAAGCTTCGCTTGATGAAATTAGAGAATTACTTGATTTTGGAGATGGAGTAATTAAAATGATGACCATTGCCCCAGAATGTCAGGATGATGAAGTCATTCAATACTTATTAGATAATGATATTGTCGTTTCTTTAGGCCATAGCAACGCAACCCTTGAAGAGGCAACAAGGGCTTACAACCAAGGTATTCAAACTACAACTCATCTTTTTAATGCAATGAGTCCTATTCATCATAGGGCACCAGGAATACCTACGGCAGTTTTTAATCATGATAAAGCGATGGCAAGTATTATAGCAGACGGACAACATCTGGATTTTGAAGTTGTAAAGTTTGCACATAAACTTTTGATGGAACGATTATTTTTAATTACTGATGCAGTTACAGCATGTTCAACTGGGCCATATCAGCATATTTTAAATGGCGAAAAATTTGTAATGCCCAATGGCACACTTTCAGGATCATCATTAACGATGTTACATGCAGTTAAAAACTGTGTTTCTTATTGTGATATTACTTTACCACATGCCCTAAACATGGCAACATTACATCCTGCCAAATTAATTAATCAAACTATTTCAATTGGGGTTATTGATAGTAATAGAAAAGCCAATCTAGTTCTACTCGATAAAGATTTGAATTTAAAGCAAGTAATATTTAGGGGTGAATTGCTCTCAATCTAAATAATTACATCATTTGTTAAAAACCATAGCGAGGTATTAAAAAATTGTTAATATTTTTGAGGTCATGAAATACAAACGCATCCTACTTAAGCTTAGTGGCGAATCGCTAATGGGCGAAAAACAATATGGAATTGATAATGAACGTGTTAAGCAATACGCAATCGATATCAAAGCTGTACACGATAAGGGGCTTGAAATAGCAATCGTAATTGGAGGTGGAAACATTTTTAGAGGTTTAAGTGCCGAAAAAAGTGGGATGGACAGGGCACAAGCCGATTATATGGGTATGTTAGCTACTGTTATCAACTCAATGGCCTTGCAAGATGCATTAGAGAAAGTTGGTTTAAAAACACGTTTGCTTACCGCAATTAAAATGGAGCAGATATGTGAGCCTTTTATTCGCAGAAGAGCTGTTCGCCATTTAGAAAAAGGTAGAATAGTTATTTTTGGAGCTGGAACAGGAAATCCATATTTCACAACGGATTCTGCAGCGGCTTTACGTGCCATTGAAATTAAAGCGGATGCAGTTCTAAAAGGAACTCGTGTTGATGGAATTTATACCGCCGACCCAGAAAAAGACCCATCAGCAACAAAATATGATGAGATTTCTTTCAGAGAAGTTTATGCAAAAGGATTAAACGTAATGGATATGACAGCCTTTACACTTTGCGAAGAAAACCAAGTACCAATTATTGTGTTTGATATGAATAAACACGGTAATTTTATGAAAATTGCCAATGGCGAACCAATTGGCACTCTGGTTAAATAACCATTTAAAAAAATTACTATTTTTGTAGAAATACACAAAATTATGAATGAACTCATACAATTACAATTAATGGATGCCGAATCTGCTATGGATAGAGCTATCGATCATTGTGAATCTGAATTAACTAAAATTAGGGCAGGAAAAGCATCTGCAGGGATGCTTGATGGTATTTTCGTAGATTATTATGGTGCTTCTACTGCATTATCTCAAGTATCAAGCATTAATACACCTGATGCAAGAACAATTGTTATTCAGCCTTGGGAAAAATCACTTTTAGTTCCTATTGAAAAAGCAATACAAGTTGCAAATATTGGCATAAACCCTCAAAATGATGGTATTGTTATCCGTTTGGTTGTACCACCATTAACAGAAGAGCGTAGAAAAGATTTAGTAAAAAAAGTTAAAGAAGAAGCTGAACGCGGCCGCATTACTGTTCGTAACATTCGCAAAGATGCCAATACCAAAATTCAAAAGCTAAAAGGCGAAGGTGTTTCTGATGATGAAATTAAAACAGGCGAAGGCGAAGTTCAAAAATTAACTGATGCCTACATTATCAAAGTTGATAAGCATGCAGAAGTTAAAGAAAAAGATGTAATGACCGTTTAAAGTCACAAAATAAATTTTTAAAAGAGAGCAGATTTTTCTACTCTCTTTTTTTTACGTTTTTCTTAAACTTGAGCTGCGTATATTCAATGTTGCAGGCAGTACAATTTGTTTCTTCTGTGATTTATCACTTTCATTATTAAGCCTGGATAGCAGCGTTTTCATTATATTTTCTGCAATATCGTTAATAGGTTGTGCTATCGCAGTTATTGGTGGGCTATAGAATTCTAATAATTCAAAGTCATCAAAAGATATTACAGCGAGATCATCAAATGGCTTAATATTCATTTCCTTGAAGGTTCTTAAACCATCCATGCAAATATAATTAGCGGCAAAAATAACAGCATCCAACTGCTCTTCAGTCTTAAAGAAATCAATCATTTCCTTAATCATGTTATCAGAGTTTTTATATTTAATTTTTTTAATCAGGGAAGTTTGTTTATTACTACCTACCGCCTGCTCATAACCCGATAATCGATCGAGCATTTGTTGCTGCTCAGTTTCTATAGTTACAAAACCAATATTTTTATAACCATTATCTATAAGATGTTGCGTTGCTTCAAAAACGATTTTACTATTATCGGTAAGAACGTAATCAGTTTCCATACCTTGCACGTAGCGATCGAATAATACAACGGGCGCCTCCGTTTTAATTAACTTTTCAATTTCACTTTCAAGCCCTTCGGGAAGTGCAATCACATATCCATCTACATGCCTATCTCGAAAAATTTGAAGTAATTCTTTAGCTTTCTCCGTATTATTTCTGGTGCTACTAAAAAGAATTTTATAACCGTGCTCTGAAGCCTTTTCGTCTATTAAACGAGCTATTCGAGAGAAAAATGGCTCGGAAATATCATCAACCAGAAAACCAATAATTTTTGATTTACCTGTCCTTAAACTTTTGGCTAATGAATTAGGTTGATAACCCCATTCCTGTACAAGATCTAAAATCTTTTTAGTAACAGCCTGACTTATATTTTTTTCTTTGGCTTTGCCATTTATTACAAATGAAACAGTAGTAACAGATATTTTAAGCTCTTCGGCAATATCTTTTATCTTGATTTTTTTACTCATTAAACTAATAAAACTTATCCTAATTAATTAATATTGAAATATACATTTTTTTAACGAGGGATAGGTATAAAAGAAAAAGAGCAACCCATCCGGGATTGCTCAATTAACTAACTTATTATTCATAAAAAATGCTGTTGGGGAAGGAGTCGAACCTTCAAGGGGTAGTTAGCTACAGTTCAAAAAATTAATTGTGGTCAACCCAATAAACTGCGTTTGTCCCATTATTCCCCACCACCGAGACAAGGAGGCGTGTCTGCCAATTTCACCACCCAACATTTTAAGTATTCAGTAAGCAGCTTTCAATTATCAGTTATTACTAACTGTATACTGGCTACTGCAAACTGAAACTGCTGTAGGGGAAGGAATCGAACCTTCAAGGAGTAGTTAGCCATTGCCGGTTTTCCATATTCTCCACCACCGAGACAAGGAGGTGTGTCTGCCTGTTTCACCACCCTACATTATGTAAGCAATTGTTAAAGAACGTTTCCTTTTGTTAATTGCTTGATACAAATGTAAAGGAACAACTAATACCTTGCAAATTTTTTAATCATTTAATTTTATTTTTATAATATTGATAATTTTTATTAAATTTGCTTAACAGATTTAGAAAATATGCTTAAAAAAGACAATTCCAATTTAGAAATTGACAACCTTGATATTGATATACTAAAACAATTGATGCAGGATGCTACAAAGCCGTATACGGAAATTGCCAAAGATTTGATTGTTTCCGGTGGCACAATTCATGTAAGAATGAAGAAATTACAGGAAATGGGCATTATTAAAGGCTCTCACTTAATAATTGACCCGCAAAAAGCGGGATATGATATATGTGCTTTTTTGGGTATATACCTGGAAAAAGGAATTCAGTATAAAGATGCTGTGGCACAACTTAGCAAAATTAAAGAGGTTGTCGAATTACATTACACAACAGGTTCTTATAGCATGTTTGCAAAAATTATTTGCAGAGATACAAATCATTTACGTCATGTTCTTAACGAAGAGATACAAGCCGTTAACGGGATTCAACGTACAGAAACATTAATATCATTGGAAGAAAGTATTAAAAGGCAGATTGAGTTGGGATAAAGGAGTAAAGATAAACGAAGAACTAAAAGCTTTATACCTTAAACATTTAAAAGTAACAAATTTTTTTTTGATATAGACCCGATTATAGTGCGCACGAAGCCTCAGCATTTTCTGCTGTGTGCGTAGTAAAATGGAAAGCAGGAACTACTTTAATAGTATCAGGGAACTTCCTCTTCTAATTTTGAAAAGTGAGTTCTTGTTAAGGGAAATCGGGCAAAGTTATTTAAGCAGCTGATAGGCAATTAATGCAGCGAAATATGCCATTGCGGTCATATAAGCTAATTGTATTATTGGCCACTTCCATCCTTTTGTTTCGCGGTACACAATTGCAACAGTACTCATACATTGCATTGCAAATGCATAAAATAACATTAACGAAATACCTGTTGCAAAAGAATAAACAGGCAAACCTGTTCTGCTATTAACTGATGAGGCCATTCTTTCTCTGATGGTCAAGGTATCTTCATCACCTCCATCTACGCTATAAATTGTTGCCATTGTACCTACAAATGCCTCACGAGCTGCAAATGAGGTAATTAAACCGATGCCAATTTTCCAATCGTAACCTAAAGGTCTTATTGCCGGCTCAATCCAATGCCCTAATATACCCACGTAAGAATTCTCTAACTTTTCAGTAGCAATTAAAGTTTTTACATGTTCGGTTTTGGTTGTATCTAGCAATGCAGACTGGTATTTATTATCGATATTTTCGAAACGCTTTCCAGGGCCAAAAGATGCCATTACCCAAAGAATAATGGAGATGGCGATAATAACTTTACCTGCCTCAAAAACAAATGTTTTTGATTTTTCGAACATGGTATAGAAAACGTTTTTCCATCGAGGCATACGATATACCGGCAACTCCATAATAAAATAGGATTTCTCTTTAGATTTAATAATGATTTTCATTACCCATGCAACCAGAACGGCGGCAATAAAACTAATTAGGTACATTATCATTAATGCCAAGCCCTGAAGACTTATTATGCCTAAAATTGTTTTAGATGGAATTATGAGTGAAATTAATAAAATGTAAACTGGCAACCTTGCAGAACAACTGATTAGTGGCGTTACCATAATCGTTATCATTCTATCTTTCCAGTTTTCTATATTTCTTGCAGCCATTATAGATGGCACTGCGCAAGCCAATCCACCAATCATAGGCACAACAGATTTTCCATTTAAACCAACCTTACTCATGATTTTATCCATCATAAAAGTAACTCTAGACATATAACCGGTATCCTCAAGAATGGATATAAAGGCAAACAAAATTGCAATTTGAGGGATAAAAACAAATATGCCGCCGAGGCCTGCAATTATACCATCTAAAACCAAATCTGTAAGCATTCCGGCAGGCAAATATTTATGCCCAGCTTCTGTTATATACCCAAAACCAATTTCTATCCAATCCATTGGGTAGGATGACCATGCAAAAATTGCGTTGAATATGACGAAAAGAATTAAAAGGAAAATCGCAAAACCCCAAACTTTGTGCGTTAGTATTGAATCTAACTTATCGCTGAATGAGAATTTTTCTGCTGTTCCTTTATCAATTACCACATCTGCCAAAATTGTACTTAGGTGTTTGTATCTGGCAATTGTTTCTGCGGCTTGTATTTTTGATGATTCAAAATGGTTAGATTTTTCAATATCCTCTATTTCCTGTTGTTCTTTTTCTGAAAAGAAATTTAAATGCTCATGCTGATGCAAAACCTGTAAGGCATAATAATCATTATCAGAATTTATTTTAAATTTTATTTCATCTATGGCTTTAGGTGCTAAAAAATTAACTTCAACAGCATTAATCTGTGTGGCTATTTTGTTTGTATAAGCAACAGCAGCTTTCAATTTATCTATTCCAACATTGTTCCTGGCCGAAATTGGTATTACCTGAATACCTAGTTTCGCAGCCAATTTATCTACGTGAATATAAATCCCTTGCTTATCAGATAAATCCGTCATGTTTAAAGCCAAAACCATGGGAATGCCTAAATCAGCAACTTGAGAGAACAAAAGCATGTTTCTTTTCAGATTGGAAGCATCGACAATTAAAACAATTACATCAGGATAACTACTGTTTTGCTTATCTGCAAGAACCTGAAAAACAATACGTTCATCGTTACTTTTCGGGTAAAGACTGTAAGTACCAGGTAAATCTATAATTTCAGCATTTCTGCCTTCAACAAGTTTAGTATATCCTGTTTTTTTATCGACTGTAATACCAGGAAAGTTTCCAATTTTCTGATTTAACCCTGTTAAGCGGTTAAACAGTGTAGATTTACCTGTATTAGGATTACCAACTAATGCAACTTTAATATCCAAACCTAAGCCAATTATTGAATGATGATAACTGCAGCTTCGCTTTTACGTAAACAGAGCTGATAACCTGCCACGCGAATGGCCATCGGGTCTCCGAGTGGAGCAAATCTTTCTACTTCAACTATCTCGCCTGGCAGACAGCCCATTTCCATCAATTTCACAGACATTTCCAAATCTGTAAAAGCTACTATTGTTCCTGTTTCCCCAACTTGTAACTGCGAAAGTTTCATCTATTAAATTTGACGCAAGTTAGCCTTTCTTTAGATTTATTCCAAATAAGAAAGCTGGTATTATTAATTATTTAATCAGGATTTTAATTCCTTCGCCCTCCTCCAAAACCACCACTCCGATTACCACCTTGGCCGCCGCCACGCTGCATATTATTTCTATTTTTCCCACCCATTCTGTTCAAGGTATATGTGAATGAAAACATAAAATAGCGTTTTAATACATTATAACGCACATCCTGTATGGTATTGTTATTTGCCGTTCTGGTTATGCCCTGATTTTCGTTCAATAAATCATTAATTGCAGCTTTAAAGGTACCTCGGTTTTTAAAGAATTGTTTGCTGATGTAAGAATTAATGAGCGTAAAATGCGTATCAAAACCTTCTCCCCTTCCGGTATTTTGATTATAATCTGCATCTACAGCTAAGCGAATTTCGCCAGGGAATAGATAACTCACACTTATATTTGGACTAAAAGTATAATATCTGGTATTAGAATTTGCCTGAACTGAATAAGTAGATTGATTTATAGAGCCATTAACTCCGGCAGTTAAATCGAGTTTATCTAAATTAGAAACCAACCGATATCCATTTGTAATAGACCAGCTATTGGTGATGTTTTTAAGGGAATTGGTAAAATTCACATCACGGTCATAACTGCCATTTACATTAATATGAAAATTTAATTTATTGTCAGGCATTAAAGGTAAACTTAGAGATGATGAAACAACCCCTGCATAGGTTCCGCTAACGTTTACAGGTAGAAGGGCAAGCTTACCTTGATTTATACCACTTTGTATTAAACTACTACTATTTGCTATTTTATTTGATGTTTGCGTTAAATTAAGGTTGATGAATAACGACCGATTTTTACCAACCGTAAAAGTATTATAGACAAACCTCAAAGTATTGTTAAATTCGGGTTTCAAATCCGGATTTCCGACAGGAATGCTTTGTGTATTTGTATTGTTTGGAATGGGCTGTAATTGTTGTATAGTTGGTTGGTTAGTACTACCTCGATAGTTGATAACCAAACGCTTGCTGTTGCTAAAATTGTAGCGGTACATTGCAGAAGGCGTATAGTTAAAAACATTCTGCTTTAGTGTAAAATTCTGCGTTAAATTATTATTTACTCTATCAGTATTTTGAACCGCCATACCAACATTCCAGTTATACTTTTTGCCATTTCCATTAAAGCTAAAACCTGCTGTATTAGTTGAAATTGTATTTTCATAGGAATTGCTATAAGTTAAATCCAATAAATCGTATTGTAGCGTAGCCGAATTAAAATTATAGGTAAACCTATCGGAAGTATTGTGGTTATAGCCATTCTGATAATTAAATTCCAGACTCAGTATTTTTGATATCGGCTCCGTATAAACCAAACGAGAAGTTTGATTAATAGATTCGGATTGCTGATCGTTGTACTGATTTGTGATTTTCTGTGTTGTAATATCCGCATTTAAAGTATTATCAGTAATATTATTATAGTTATCGGCATCGTTATTATTAATACTGGTATTAAAGTTTAGTGAAAGCGTTCTACCCCTACGCATAAATTTCTTGCGCAACAAAATGTTATTACTTATTGATGGTGCCGTATTATGACTATTTAAAGATTGAGTACCATTTGTGGTGTAAGTACTGTAATCTCTATTGTAAACGCTATTATTATAACTCTGATTATTGGTATAACTTAAAGTTGGCTGAATGCGTAATGATGTTAGAGAATCAATTTTGGTATCAACCATAAAATTTAAACGCTGGTTTAACCTATCCGAAGTATTGTTTTGGTTATTGTTAAAAACAGTTGTTATATCGCCCAATAGGTTTTGAGTAACGCTATTTCTTAAGATTAAATTTTCAGTTTTGTTGAAGAAGTAACTTGCACTAATTTGTGTCTGATCTGTATATGTATCGGCGAAATTAAATCCTAAGGCATTGGTATTGGTAATGCCTGTACTTCTTCCGCCCGCACCACCATTACCGCCTAAACCACCACCAAAGTTTTGTTTGTTTACATTATTAAATTGTGCAACAACACTCATTTGCTGGTCTTTATCAAATCGATTTACATTAGCATTAACATCATACCTATCATCAGAGCCATAGCCAATGCTACTGTTTCCGAAATAGCCGTTCTTCTTATCTTTCCTCGTTGTAATATTTATTATTTTAGTTCTGGTTCCATCATCAATTCCTGTAAATTGTGCTTGATCGGAAAGTTCATCTATAATCTGAATTTTATCAACCATATCTGCCGGAAGATTTTTAGTTGCCAGCAACGGATCGCTGCCAAAAAACTCTTTCCCATCAACCTTAATCTTGGTAATAGTTTCACCCTGTGCTTTTACCGCTCCGGCTTTGTCAACTTCAACACCAGGTAATTTTTTTAGTAAATCTTCAACCACTGCATTTTCTATCGTTTTAAAAGAACTTGCGTTAAACTCCAATGTGTCTTTTTTCACTACAATTGGTGGCACTTCTGCCTTAATTTCTACAGTTTGTAAATCAATGCTGCCAGCTTCCAGAATTACATCGCCCAGGTCCACGTCATCTTTATTGGTAATGGTAAAATCTTTATTAGCGTTTTTTAAGCCGAGAAAAGCTGCGTATAAGCGATAAACACCTGGCTTTAGATTTTTAAAAACAAATTTACCATCTGCAGTTGTAGTAGTTGCGCCAACCATGCTCGAATCTTTTAGGTTTTTTATCGCAACTGATGCATAATCTACAGGTTTTTTATCATTTGCTTGAAGAATGCGCCCGCTAACAGCACTTGTTTTTTGTTGAGCATAAATAAAAGAATAAGTAAAGAGCAAAAAGCAAGTAAAAAATATCTTCATTCGATTTAATAATGTGTTCTCCTATTTGAGACTTTAATTACAAGCGAAGGTTTGTTCTATACAAGTAACAATTGAAATACAAAATTATTGAACAAAAAAGCCCGCTTGATTTACAAGCAGGCTGTATGTCTTTTTTAAGATAGATTAAAACCTTGGGCGTTGACCACCTTGACCACCCATACCAGGCATTTGAACATCATTACCAATGTTACGGCCGCCAATACGAGTTAATGAATAAGTGAAAGAGAACATATAATAACGTTTCAATACGTTGTAATTTAAATCGGTAATGGTATTTGCTGTGGCTGTACGACTAATACCTTGATTTTGATTTAATGCATCATTTACTGCTACTTTAAATGTACCACGATTTTTAAAGAACTGACGGCTGATGTAAGAGTTAACAATCGTATACTCTGTATTAAAAGCTTCGCCACGACCAGTATTTTTAAAATAATCTAAATCTATTGCTAAACGGATATTTAACGGCAAAACGTAAGAAATATCAAAGCTTGGGTTTATTGTATAAAATTTGTTATCTGAATTTGGCTGAGCGGAATAAGTGGCGCTGGTAACCGTTCCTCCAATACCTGCGGTAATATCCCATTTATCTAAATTGGTTACAAAACGATATGTATTTCCTAAACTCCAGTTATTCGTTATATTATTTATTCCGCTAGTCACATTTGTTCCTTTAGAGTAAGATCCTGTTAATGTAGCGTTCAAATTTAATTTGTTATTTGGAATAATAGGTTGACCTAAAACGATGTTTGCATTACCACTGTAATTACCATCAACATTAATATATGTTGATGCAATTTTACCATAGTTTACATCATTAATATCAGTAACCGCTTGCTGACTTGAAGCGAAAGCATTAAATGTTTGGGTTAAATTTAAGAATACGGCAAAGAAACGCATTTTTGCAAAAGCAAAATTATTATACCTAACATTTAATGTGTTGTTAAATGCTGGTTTTAGATTTGGATTACCAAGTATTACTGATTGAGTATTCGTATTATCAGGAATTGGCTGAATCTGGTCGATAGTAGGCTGTTGCGTTGTACCTCTATAGTTAACAGACAATCTTTTACTATTGCTAAAGTTGTATCTGAATTGAGCAGATGGCGTTAGGTTAACAAAATTCTGGGTAAACACAACACCTGTAGTTAAGTTAGTATTCTCTCTGTTCGTTTGTTGTCCTGCAACACCAATATTCCAGTTATACTTTTTTTGGTTAACGGTATAGCTCAAACCTGCAGCATTGGTCAATGTCTGATTTTCAAAATGATTTGAATAAACGTTGTCAACAATATCAAAATTACCTGTGGCTGTGTTAAAGTTTAAAATATTACGATCAGAAGTACTGTTGTTGATACCATTTTGATAGTTCAACTCCAAACTCGTTGTTTTTGATAAGGGCTCTGTATAAACAACTCTTGTTGTATTGGTAATGTTATGACTGTTCAAATCATTCAACTGATTGGTTAGCTTTTGAGTTGAAACACCATTAACCGTGTTGTTATCAAGAATATAATTGATATTATCAGAATTACTATCGTTAATGGACGTATTAATGTTTAATGATAAAGTACGGCCTCTACGCTGAAACTTTTTACGAACTAAAATATTATTACTGATAACAGGTGTAGAACTTTCTGTTGTATAGCTTTGATTACCAACTGTATTCGATATACCTGATGCTATAACATTATTTCTAACGTAATTATTTAAACTCAGCCCATTATTTTCTGTATATGCTATGTTTGGTTGAATCTTAATGCTAGTTGTTGAGTCCAATTTGGTATCAATCATAAAGTTTAATCTATGATTGGTTTTATCGCTATTGCTATTTAAGTAGTTGTTTACATTTTGAGATGTATTACCTAAAAGCGTTTGTGTATTGCTAGTTTGCTCATTAAATACAGATGATTTGTTGAAAAAATAACTTCCCTGAATTTGAGTTCCATCTTTATAAGTATCGCCAAAATTTAAACCTGCTGCATTGGTTGTTGTAATTCCACCACCAGCAGAAGTGCCACCGCCGCCGCCTCCACGGCCACCATTACCACCGCCACCAAAACCATTTCCTTGACCATTACCGCCACCAAAGTTCTGCTTATTAACATTATTAAACTGACCGATAAAACTGAATTGCTGGTCGTTATCGAACTTGTTTACATTTAAACTTGCATCATAACGATCATTTGTTCCGTAGCCAACAGTGCTATTACCAAAATAGCCTTTTTTCATGCCGCTTTTGGTGGTAATGTTTAATATTTTGGTTCTTGTTCCGTCATCTATACCGGTAAACTGTGCTTGTTCAGATAGTTCATCAATAACCTGAATTTTATCTACCATATCGGCAGGAAGGTTTTTTGTAGCTAAAAGAGGGTCGCTACCGAAAAATTCTTTACCATCTACCTTTACTTTGGTAACAGTTTCACCACCGGCTTTTATACTTCCGTCTTTCGCAACTTCAACACCCGGAAGTTTTTTCAAAACATCTTCCACAACTGCATTTTCACGAACTTTAACCGACTTCGCATCGTATTCTAAAGTATCTTTTTTAACCACAACAGTTGGCACTTGCGCAACAACATTTACATCGTTAAGGTTTAAACCATCATCTGCCATTGCAATATCACCAACGTTTGCTGCCGCCTTTGCAACCGTAACATTCTTACTGGTTGTTTTTAAACCAAGAAAAGCAGCTATAACTCTATAGTTTCCCGCAGGGATATTTTTAAAGGAAAAGGTTCCATCAGGATTAGACTGACCGGTTGCAACAACACTTGAGTCTTTTAAACTTTTAACAGCTATGGTTGCGTAGTCTACAGGTTTCTGGTCTTTGGCATTAATAACTCTACCGTTTACCGAGCCAGTGTTTTGAGCGTTTGCCAGGTATCCACAAAAAATAAGAACAAGAAATATTGCTCTTTGAACGTAAATTTTCATCAAAATCTAAATATAAGTATTACAAAACTATGCTATCAGACTAAAAGAATGCTGAAAGGTTTGTTAAGGTGTGTTAAAAGTTAGGTAACATTTTAAATACAGCGCCGAGTCCACGGTTAAGCTGTAAATCAAAACATTATGAATACCTATTTGTATTGTGCCGGATAAGATTTATAGTAAACTTTAGGACAATTACAGTTTTTTTTAAAAATACTACATCCGTTTAAACCTATAATTACCACTAAACAGATTAAACTAATCGATCTTTTCATTAAAATTTAATTTATGCAATAAAATATAACTAAAAACTGCCATAAAACAGCCAAGCATATCGCAACCGAAATCCCACCATTCTGCGGAGCGATAAGTGAAAACTTTCCATTGCAATAACTCGATAACGCCGCCAATTATTGCGCTGATAAGAATTATCTTAAAAATGGTTAATGTTCTGAAGCCGAAGTTGTGCTGGTATTTTATCTTACCATAAAAAAGCAGTACAGACAAAATAAAGAAGAAACCTAAATGGGTCATTTTATCAAAACCAGTGAAGAAAAAACCTTCTCCTTCGGTTTCAGGCATTCTTATATTACAAAGCACTAAAATAACGATTGTCCAAAATATGGCCCATTTTTGATGTTTTAGTGCTTTGAACAAGGTATCGGGATTATGCACCAACTAAGGCTTGATAAGCATTAGCAGTAAGTAATTCTTCAATTTCAGCTAAGTCAGATAGAGAAACTTTAACCATCCATCCTTTACCATAAGGATCAGAATTTACCAATTCAGGATTATCATTTAATTCTGCATTAAGCTCTAAAACTGAGCCTGTAAGTGGCATAAATAAATCAGAAACTGTTTTAACGGCTTCTACCGTTCCGAAAACTTCATCCTTAGCTACTTCAGTACCCACGCTGTTAATATCAATGTAAACAATATCGCCAAGCTCTTTTTGTGCAAAATCAGTAATACCGATAAATGCTTCGTTACCTTCTACTTTAACCCACTCGTGGTCTTTAGTGTATTTTAATTCTGATGGAAAATTCATTTGTTTTAAATTAATGTGTGTCAAAGTTAATCAGGATTTTCAAGAATTAGTGGTGTTAGCGCTAAAAACTTGTAATATCAGCATTTTTAAATATAAAAGTCCCCACTAATTCAAAGTAAACCTAAGGCTAAATCCAAAATTACTAAACGAAGTATTAAAACTTTGCGATGTGTAAGGTTTAGTTATGTTTGAATCGTAAAATAGTTTAATATTAAATTTCTGGTTCAGTACATAATCAACACTCGGCCTCAATGTAATGTTTTTAGCACCCGATGAAACCTCTGCCTCTTCAACATCGGCACGATAAATCACAGTTTTATTATCTCTAATGGCAACATCCAATTTAAAATCCATGTTATTATCCATTTTTAAACTTTTAAACCAGCCAAAAGGAAATCTGAATTTTGTGGTGCGATAACCCAAGCCTAATACAACATTATTTTCTGATAGTTGAGCGAGCTGGCTATTTGATAAACTTAAACCTAATAATCGCGAACGGTTTAACTCAAATGTTGCTGTAACGTTGTTTTTCAATCTGGTATCAACACCAATTAAAGGCGAGAAATACTCTGAAACCGTTACCTGAGCAAACTGGAATTGAGGTAAAAAGTTATTATTTGCATCTCTACTGCTTGCAAAACCATCATTTTCCTGGTAACGCAATAAAGAGTTGTAACCGTTAATGTTGTACGCAGAGCGATAACCATGTTTAATATCAACTGATGAAAATCTATCGGCAATAAAAGGAATACGTGTTAAACCATTATATGTTAAACTCCAGTTTGGTAAAGGTATTTTAGGAAATGAGTTCATTTTCGAACTTCCAGCATCTTTTCCCGAATATGCCGCAAGAAACGCAGAAATAACTACATCCTGACTTTCCTTACCATACCCATCTGCATAACCATTTGTGGTACCTGCTGAATTAGGATTTTGAGCACCTAACCTTTGCGAAATGATTAACCTGTTCGACATAAACCTATTGTATAAAGTAGAAACAGTACTTGCATTATTCTCCTTAAATGCAGTTCCTATAGCGATATATGAGATACTGTAATCTCCTGTGGTAATTGCACTTAGATTTTCAAAAGATGAAACGCTTGCCACGTACCTGAAATTGGTTGAAAAGTTTTGTGTTTGTGCCCTGTTTGCACGAAGTGTAATCCGTAAATCTCTAATTGGTTCCAGTTGCCCGGTAAGCTGAAAATCCTCACGAAGGGTATTTACATACATTTGTGTTTGGAGCGTATCTGTAGTTAACCATCCATTATTTAATGCCATTTCCCTGATATCACGCTGACTACCAAAAACAAAACCAAGTCCAGGTGCACCAGTAATATTATCAATACCTAAATACCTTGTTGTAGGTAAATAGCCCGGTAAAAATGTGCCTTTTGTTTGCACGTAGTTTACGTTAACATTTTTTAAACTGGTTAGTAGATTGATGAAGAAATTCTTAGCATTGCCACCTTCCTGATTATTGCCAGCGTTTCTAACAAACCCAAACTTATTATAAAGTGATGTTAAGTTTAAAGTAGGATTAATTTGTATGTTTCTGCTATTTTGAACCGTGTTGCCTAAGTTTATATACGGATCGCGAAGTGTTGATAGTGGTTCAGTTTGCCAGTTGAAGTTTGTTCCGTATTTAGTTAATAAAGTTATCCAGTTTAAGCCGGGTATTTTATTTATTGGTACTGCATAAGTTACGTTCAAATTGTGATTGTAATCTGTTGTGCGACCCAAGCGCTTTAAATTTTCCCAGACCGTATCACGTTTTAAACCTTCTATTCGGCCATCAGGCTCATCAATAATCGAATAATTGGTTGCATTAAAATCTAACTGTAGAGAACGTGTTAAATTCCAGGCGATACCGTAAATACGGCTCATTCTAAAGTTTTTATTAAATGTTGTACCGTAACCACTCTGATAAACAGGAATGGAATTATTCGGATCATTATTTCTTAACGTATTTTCTGAATATAGGCGATCAACATCAACTCTGAAATTAATGGCACTAGGTAAAATACTAAAGTTAAAATCTCTCAAAATGGCCAGCATGTTCGATTTTATAATCTTCTCAAACGGAGCAAAACTCTTGGCTTCTTTTGAGTAGCTATACTGTAAAGATCCTCTGTAGTTATTCTGAATACTGCTTTGATTGATAAAATCGCGGTGGTTATATTGAGTGTAAGCATAACTTACCGCAAAATTTTCTATATCCCAAAGTCGAACTGGTTTGGTATTATTTGTACGTTCCTTACGCACATTGGTAAAGTTAATACCCCTTCGAACGGTATAATCTTGGGCAAAATTTAAAATTGAATCTTTCTGCTCTTTAGTTGCCTGATCTAAAGCATTTTTGAGTTCTATATCTGGTGTTTTCGGATTGTACTGTGGTGTGGCAATTTGCTTAGAATAACTTACATACATTGGGATTTTCACACCCGATTTCTGCGGAAGGAACTTGCCTAACTCAACAGCCGATGAAACATCCAAAAGTGTATTATCCGCCCGGTTTCTTTCACTTACTTTAGAATCGATAGAACCAAAACCAATTGTTGATTTACTGCCTGAGATATTGACATCTGCAAAATCTGCAAGTTTTAAATTTAACCTGGCAGTTGCAGCCCAACCTCCACGTTCATCAAATTCTGTTAATCTTAACTCATTAAACCAAACCAATACATTTTTATCCAATCCATCGTCACTTTCAGGATTAATCTGGCTCCTTAATGGATTTTTAACACCCAACATGTAAACCCTAACTTTACTCATGTCCGGCTGACCTTTAACCACAATTGTTCTCGTTCCATCGGTATAGGTAAAAGGAACATTAATTGGCCAGGGCTGTCCATTTGATTGTTTTGCAACATTCCGGGCAAGTTTTGCATTTTGGAACAATAATAAATCAATATCCATTCTGTTTGCTTCAGGCCAGATCGCATCAGGATCAGTTGTTCCTGCAGACGTTATTTTTAGTGGCAAAATATATTCGTAATAATTATCCTGGTTATCAGTACCGATCCTTAAAAATGCCTGAACATCGCCATCATTTAGTAATTGGTTATTTATTGCTTCAGCGTGAATAAACATTTCCAAATGTTTGTAAGAACGGAAATCGCTGTAAGCCGTTTTAAAAGCTGCACGACCATACCCATCTCTTAACGTTTTTACTGTAACCGATAAAGACTGCTCGTTTAAACGTGTATCGCCTCGGTAATTACTATAATCTCGCTCACGTATAATTCCTGGAGGTGTAACGTAAGGAATTGGTGATCGTTTTCCATTTTCTTCAATGTTTACTGTTGAAACCTCAATGGTAGAATTATCAGGCGTTAAAGCAGGCAATGATGGATCGACAATTACCTGATCAGCAGTATTTTTTGTATTATATTCTCGCCACTCTCCTCTTATCAATTGTAATTTCGCAAAACGCATTATTGTAGTATCTGCGAAATTTGTCATAAACATTCTTAAAAACCGGATGGATTTAAAATCCTGAATGTTACCAACCCTTTGCTGATACTCACCAATAGGGATTCTGAACTGATACCATGAAACGGCCTGTGTATTTCCATTAGCCAATTTAACCTGAGATGTAACTTTATCAGTAATGAAATTTTGTCGGACAGTTAAATCACCCGGACGAACAGATACTTTATACTGAAAATACTCATCACTTTGAGTCATGTTGTTATCGCGGTTGATATCTTCGCCATCTGGCAATGATGTTGATGCCGAGTTTTCAATACCCAATTCATCTTGCGATTGCTGCGAAGTTTTAGAGTTCCCCTCTGTACCGTTATACTTTTCGTAACGCTTTAATATACCTGCATTTGCCTGATCTAAGAGTGGGCCTCTGAAATAAGTATAGTCATCCGATGATGGATCGGAATCAATTAAAGCTGCTGCAGCAGGACTTAACTGAGCTTTAATCGTATTTATGGCTGCTGCGAATTTTGCTCTTTCATTCTCATTTGATAATCCGTCTAAACCAACATCCTGAGCCTTACGTGCATCCGGACTATTATCAAATGCCTGAACAACCGGCTGCAATTTTGGTATACGACCCCAGCTTGTTTCATCATACTTTGTTGGGTCATCGGTTGCAGGCAAACCGTTTTCTAAAGATTTTCTGCCATCCTTTAAAATATCTTCTGATATGTTACCAAGATTAAAATATAAATCGCCACCAATAGAGTTGGTTTTATTTATAAACGGATCCATTACCCAAAACTCAATGAAGCCAATATTTAGCGCTTCAAAATCGTTGGTTTCTATTTTGCGTTGAAAACCCGCCCAATTATTTCGGGGATTTAGCAGAGTCCCATCACGGTTAAAACCTGCTGTACGAAAATTGTAAGGCCCTCGAATAGTTGGATAATATGCGACATCAAGCGTTGTAATATTTAAAGCCTGACCAGTTGCGGTTTGTTTGAAAGGAAAAACTTCTTGCTCTATAACCTCTCTAACATAATTATTAGATAGCTCATTTCTGTTATTACGAATGTTGGCAGGCGTTGTTGATGCCGCAGAATTATAGAAGGTTGGGTCGATATTGTAGAAAGCAACCCTTGCCCGATTATAACCATAAGTCAAATCATTAACCAGCTGCGATTCTGAAAACATTTGTGGTGTTCCTGATAACTGCCAGGAAATTGCACTTTTTAAATCAATAACCGATCGTGATGCTTCAAAATCATCTAAATAACTTACACCATTTTTACTTCCTGCAAAATCTAAAGCCCTTGGATGCCCAGGAATTAATTGGGCATATTCACCATAAAAGGTAACACTCGAAGGTGCTTTTGTAGATATAAAAGGGAGTTTATCTACGAGTTTGGTTAAAAATCTTGATGGTGAGCTGTAATTAACATCTGCACCCCAAATGGTATTTGAAATTGGTTCTTCACCGAGATTTACCTTTTGAGTGAGGGGTTTCTCAGTAAGATTCATAATTGTACCGCCAAAATTTAATTTATTGTTTACGCGATAATCTAATCGGGTTCCGAAAAGAGACCGTTGCTGTAGTCCAAAAAGCTCATTATTTTCTGTTGTGATTCTAATTGGCTGGCCAGATATTAATAAAGCCTGATTGATTATGCTTACTCTTCCACCCTGGTAATCTACTGTAAAATCTACACCTTCAGTTAAAGGCATCGTACCTGCAAAAACTTTAACCGAGCCTTCAGGAACATTAATTGCATTTAAACTGAATTCTGACGATACATCTGATTGATAATTACCCTTAATGATGTACCTGTTTTTGTTTTGAAAAAGTTGCTTGGCAATAAGTTGAGTCGAATCGTATAAAGCAGTAAAAGTATATTTATCAATTAAAGCCTGTTCTCCTGGTGTAAATTTAGCAGCTAAATCTTTACCAAAAGGTTCTATATTGGGGAAGATAATCCGACCATTAGCAGGGTCTATCGTAATATATCCGGTGTTGGTATTGGTAATTAATGAAGCCAGACCAGAGCTGGATAAGTTAGAGCCAAAGGTGCTACTACTATTTGCTGTATAAGAGTTTGAAGCAGAACCAAACGCATTATTTGCAGGAACAAAGTCGAAAACACCATCCGATCTTCTTTCATTTTGCTGATTTAACCTATCAAATTCGACCAGATTAATCCATTGCTTATTTGCCGTATTTTGACCTTCGGTCATTACTGGGTTTTCTACACCACTTTCATTATCTATTCGGTAAATATCTAATCTAAAATTTTGACTGCTAATTTGATAACCACCTATAGAATAGATGTTTTTCATCATTAAATCCCAGGTCGGCAGGTTAATCTTTGTGGTTTCATTTTTTAATAATTTCGCATATAAAACCTTCGGATTGGTTGCATCGAAAGTAACATCAGTAGAAAATTCTCCAACCTGGTATTCAACACCATTATAAGTATATCGATAAGCAACAGCTAAAACTTCATCAGAATTTAAAGCATTATTTAAAGAAATGTAACCAAGCTGAGGTTGGAAAGTAAACTCCCTATCCGTTAATTTCCTTGCGTAAGTAAGTTTGGCAAAGTTATCTGTAGCACCGTTAGCCTGAAAATAAGAAATTACATCGTTAGAATTGGTAAATCTTGCACCTGCCGGCAAATTTTGCAATAAGTTATTCGATTGTTGAGGAAAACCTGTTGCAGTAGTACCACCAGGTAATGCAGAACTGCCTCCTGTTATCAGCGCTGTATTATACGGCACATTTTCACCCAAGTCAAGAAAACCCAATACATCTCTTGAATCTGTTGTGCTTCCGGCTTTATTGGTTATCCAAACCTCAATTTTGGTAATTTGAATTGGAGAAGTGATTATCGGAGCGTTTGCCAGATTTTTGTTATAATTATTACGGAAATATTGTGCTAAAAAGTAATGTCGGTTACCCTCATAGTTATCGGCGCTTAAGCGAAACTCATTAGATTGAGCACCATTCGTAATCTTTATCTCACGCGATTGAGATTTTTGTTGCGTGTAAACACTCGTTATATTTAATTTACCAAATTGTAATTGAGTTTTTAAACCAAATAACGCCTGCGTTCCAGTAATCAAACTCGTATTTAGGGGCAAACTTACATTACCAGCTTCAATTTTTTTTATTATATCGTCTGGCCCGCCTGTATAATCTAATTTAATTTGATTTTCGAAATCGAACTGTGCTTCGGTATTATAATTACTCTTAATTTTAAGCTTAGTACCAATGTTCCCAACCAAATCCATTTGAATACGCTGATTAAAATCAAAATTAGTTTGAACGCGTTGACGCTCGTTAAAAAGTGGGTTTTCGTTTTTATTTATCCGACCTAAAAAAGTAAGTTCCGCCTCGCCACGTGGTTGAATATCGATAGTTGTTCCGCCAAATAGTTTCTCGAATGCTTTGCTGTTAATCTGTATTTGAGGAATTATTCCTGTGTTACGAAAATCGCTTACTTCGGCATTAGAAATGCTTCGCCAATTATTCCTTTTTATTTCGCTGTTAACCAGCCTTTGATATTCATCAACAGTTAAGTATTGAGTATTGGTAACATATTTATCGCCAACAAGATCCTTAATGATATAACGTTTATTTTTTGCATCATATTCAACTACCCTTTTAATACCATTAGGTAAAGGGTAAAAAGGATTAGTTGTTGGACTTAAGCCAAGTAATTGTTTTTCGCGTAAGCTAAAGTTATTTTTTAACAAAGCGGTATCGGCTCTGCCTGTAACAACCTGGGATGAGGCGTATTTAGCGGCAAATAAAAGTGGGATGAGAATGAGTAGGGTAAATATTCTCTTCAAAGGCGGTTAGATCTATAAGTTTTTCAAAGCTTGTTTAATTAGTTGCTCTACCGAAAGCGTTCCTTCTGTCACTTTTAAAATCTGATCGATAGTTTTTTCGGCTGTTTGTTTGGCGAAACCAAGCATCACTAATGCAGATAACGCTTCATCTTTAACGGTATTGTGTTGAGGCATAGAAATTAATGAATCTACACCTTCCTTTTTTAATTTATCCTGTAATTCCAAAACCAAACGCTGGGCAGTTTTAGCTCCAAGACCTTTAATCCGTTGAATTAAAGGATAATCTGCTTGCACAATTGCAGTTTGTATTTCAACAGGAGTTATCGAAGATAATATCATTCTACCTGTATTCGGGCCAATACCTGAAACAGATATTAAGTGTAAAAATAAACGACGCTCGCCTTCATCTACAAATCCGTATAAAGTATGTGCATCTTCTTTAACATGTAACCAGGTATATAACTTGCAACGTTCTGCATCAGCTAAGCCGCTGTAAGTATTTAAAGAAATATTAATATGATAGCCTATACCTCCGGCTTCAACCACAACATAAGCAGGGTTTTTAAAAGTTAATTTACCATCGATATAGGCGTACATTTGATTTACGATTCTAGATTTACGATTTTAGATTTGTAATCTCTAAAATCAATTTATTTTTTAACTGATGTTTTCCCGAATATCCCTTTTTTTTGTGAAGCTGCCAATTCTTCTTTAGCCTGCACATCTACAACAGCAATGGTTACCATGTTAACAATTTCGCGTACTGAACTACCCAACTGAACAATATGAACAGGTTTATTTAATCCTAATAAAATTGGTCCTACAGCTTCTGCACCACCTAATTCCTGCAATAATTTGTAGGCAATATTACCCGATTCTAAGTTAGGAAATATTAAGGTATTTGCAGGTGCATTTGCTAAAGTACTGAAAGGAAAATTATCTTTTAATAATTCGTTATTGATGGCAAAGTTTCCCTGCATCTCTCCATCCACAACTACATCGGGATGTTCTTTATGAAGAATACTCACGGCTTTTCTAACTTTTTCAGGCACAACACCGTCATTTGAGCCAAAGTTAGAATAAGAAAGAACAGCTACACGAGGTTTTATGTTAAACTGTTTAACAGATTTTGCGACCAACAGTGTAATATCGACTAATTCCTCGGCGGTTGGATCTACATTTACAGTTGTATCACCAAAAAAGACAGGGCCTTTTTTAGTCATCATCATATACATACCAGCAACACGTTTAACTGCTGGATCTGCACCAATAACATGTAAAGCAGGTTTTATTGTGGATCCATAATCTTTGGTTAAACCAGAAATCATAGCATCGGCTTCTCCGAATTCGACCATGGACGCACCGAAATAGTTGCGGTCTCGTAATAGTTTTATCGCATCTCTTTCCGAAATCCCCTTGCGCTGGCGCTTTTGATAAAGTGCGTTTGCGTATTTTTTGGTTTTTTCTGGCTCTTGCATCTGGTCGATGATTTCAACGCCTTCCAATTCTAAGGCATGCGAATCGATTATTGCTTGTATTTTATCTTTATTGCCTAAAAGAATAGGAATTGCAATTTTTTCATCGCGAACAATTTGTGCTGCTTTCAAAATCTTATAGTTATCCGCTTCAGCAAAAACCACGCATTTAGGATCTGACTTGGCCTTGTTGGTAATGGCTCGCATAATTGCATCATCCAAACCTAAGCGTTTTCTAAGTTCTTCGCTGTATGCATCCCAATCGGTAATGGCCTTTCTGGCAACGCCGCTTTCTATGGCCGCCTTTGCTACGGCGATAGAAACTTCGGTAATTAACCTAAAATCGACTGGTTTTGGAATGATATAATCTCTGCCGAATTTCAAATTACGGGCATTATAAGCAAGATTAACTGCTTCAGGAACAGATTTTTTAGCTAATTCAGCAATCGCTTTAACGGCAGCAATTTTCATAGCCTCGTTTATACTGGTTGCACGAACATCTAAAGCACCACGAAAAATATAAGGAAAACCCAAAACATTATTCACCTGATTCGGATAATCAGAACGACCTGTAGCCATAATTAAATCTTTGCGGGTTTTAACCGCCAGTTCGTAAGCAATTTCCGGATTAGGATTTGCCATTGCAAAAACAATTGGATTTTTTGCCATACCAACCAACATTTCTGGCTGGATAACGTTACCGGCAGATAGACCAATGAAAACATCAGCACCTTTCATGGCATCGCCAATGGTTTTAATATCTGTTCTGAAAGTCGCGAAACTCATTCGCATTTCATCCAAATCGGTACGGTGAATATCGATTAGTCCATTAATATCGAACATCACCAGGTTCTCCCGCTTTACACCAAGCGATAAATACATTTTAGAACACGACACCGCAGCGGCACCTGCTCCACTTACTACAACTTTAATTTTATCAATTTTTTTCTTCTGGATTTCGCATGCATTCAATAATGCTGCACCAGAAATAATTGCTGTTCCGTGTTGGTCATCGTGCATTACAGGAATATTCATTTCCTGCTTTAACCGCCGCTCGATTTCGAAACATTCTGGCGCTTTAATATCTTCTAAGTTAACACCACCAAATGTTGGCTCTAAAGCCTTAACGATTTTTACAAAATCATCCACATTTTTGGTGTCTAATTCTAAATCGAATACATCAATATCAGCAAAGATTTTAAAGAGCAAACCTTTTCCTTCCATTACCGGTTTACCCGCCTCAGGACCAATATCGCCAAGACCTAAAACCGCTGTGCCATTGCTAATTACTGCAACCAGATTCCCTTTTGCAGTATATTTATAAACATCTTCTTTATTTTCTGCTATTCTTAAACAAGGTTCGGCAACACCAGGCGAATAAGCCAGTGTTAAATCGCGTTGAGAATTTGTTGGTTTTGTTGGAACTACTTGTATCTTTCCCGGCCGCCCTTGCGAGTGGTAATCAAGCGCATCTTGCTTTCTGTTTTTATTACTCATTAATTGTAACTAAATAGTGACGACACAAAGGTACAATTCTTTTATGGTGGGTTGAAATAAATAAGAAAATGAATAAAGTGGGTGAAAAAAGTTTTTGTGCTCGAGTTGAATTTTTTATATTTAATTGCAGAAATATTATTATAATGTGCTAATGCTGTTGAATACATTCTTTTTACTCTCTGAATCATCCATAAAAGATTCTATAAGCTTTTGTAACGCTTCAATTTGCTTCTTAGATTTTGTATCACTATAATAAGATGAAATCTTATTTAGATATTCTATTGCCACAACTTTACCCTTATAAAACATAAGCATATAGGCAACAACCTCATCATAATACGAATTTTTTCGCCTGTGCTGAGCAACATTTTTCAATGCTAAATCGTATGATTTTTTATAATATGGAATAGCTAAATTCCTTTTTTTCAGATAGCTTTCGTAAATAACGCCTAATTTAATATACGAATTGAGATCTTCAGGATTATTCAAAATCATTCGATTTACAACTGATATTGCAGAATTGTACTTTTTTAAACTTAGCAAAGGTCTGAGTTTGTTTGAGTAAGCAGAATTGTATGTAGGCTCAATAATTGTAGCGCTATCAAGAATCTTAATAATTTGACGATTAAGTATATTGTCTCTTGCACTAGAAGTCATGAGTAACTTAAAAGCCTTGGTATTTAAAGCAAATGCTTTGGAATTGTGCTTTACTTTGTTGACTTGAGCTAAAAGGGCAACTGGTAAAATCAAAAGAAAAACTAGAAATATTTTGAAAGACATTATTTAGATTTAGGTAGAATCAAATTTAAGTCCAAATCAATAAGACAAATTCGGAAAGTATTTAGAATTATTTTTTAAAAAACATCTTTACTCAACTCGTTTCATGTAATAGCCTGCTAAATTATCATTAATAAATTGTTTATCATTCATCTTAAAGACAAAATAAAGCCTAATTTCATTTTTACTTAATCGATGGTATTTCATATAACCTGATTCAGTAAGTAAGGAATTCATAAAATGCTTCCTTTCAATAAGTGTATCACCATTTATAGGATTTATAAACATTCTTATTTTATTAGAACCGGTATGGCCGCCCATGTTATAATAAAAAACATTTTTATCAATTTTCAAAGTAGTTTTAACAACGGTTGTATCTTTTAAGGTTTTAGAAATCCATTCGCCTCTCCATTTTCCTTGTAGCTCGGCTTCAATGTCTTTCCTACTGGCTTCGAGGTTACAACTTAAAAGTATTAAACAAATAAATATAAAACACAAACCAACTAATGAAAAATTTTTATTTTACTGATTGATATCTTGCATTATGGCTGATAAAATCTTGAAACTGTAAACTATTTTGATATTCTAAATCATTACGCCATCAAACTTCTTTGCAATTTCTGAAAGCGTATCGCTAGAATTAAAGACGATATTGTATTTAAATTTTAAGGTATCCATAACATACTTTCTTTTAAGTTGTATGGATTATACCTGATTTCGACTAATACTGGTAATTTTTGTTTCCGAATTCGTTGTAATTCATTAGCATTTATAAAAGAATATTTCAAGAAGCAAGAATCTGTGTGGATAATACCATTCACAGTAAATGAATATTTAAATTGAAGAAATTCCAAATGTGATACATTTCCATTAGTTTTGGTTTGAATATTATTTATAATCTCTCTCCTTTCTATGATTTCGCCTTTTGTCTTCGCCGATTTTTGAAGTGATCGCCAAAGCATTCCAAAATATGAGAAATTAAAAACTATAAAAAAGAACAATATAATTAAGAAAAAAAAGCCAAATAGCTGAAAAAAAATTTCCAATCGAAAAATGATAAGCTATTATACTTCTTAAATTTTATTACCTTCTTCAAGTGTGTTATGATGATATTTAGAAAGAATAAATTTAGCAACTAAAATAGAAGAGTTGCAGAATGGTTAAGATCCTTTAGTAAAATTCATGACGAATAAATTAATATTGATAATAAAAAAATCAGTTTTAATTTACCCCTTACTAATTTTCAAAACCATACCAACTTGCAAACCAGCTCTTGCTAACCTGTTATCTCTCTTGATGTTTTGAACGGTAGCACCTTCAAATTTTTCGGCAATTTCAGAAAGTGTATCGCCACGTTTAACTTTGTAGCTTAGATATGAAGCCGGAGCTTTGTAAACAGTGCGTTTACTGGTATAAATTTTTAGCTTTTGTCCTGGTACAATGGTTTTGGTTTTTAAATTATTCCAAACTTTTAAATCTTGTACTTCTATACCATATTTATCGGCAACTGCATTTAAATTCTGACCTGAAGATACCTTGTGGTAAACAACTGAAGAAGCAACTATGGTTGAAGGTTTTCTTTTACGCAATTCACGAATATCATCTGTATGGGCTTGAATAACTTGCATTTTGTTATCTAAATCTTCATTATTAAGCACATCATACAAACCAGCTAAATCAGCGCCTTTCATTTTGGGTAACACCAATCTTTTGGGCATATCAGCTGTTCCATTAATAATTTTTTTCTTGTATGATGGATTTAATGCAAAAAGCGATTCATCTTCTACATTTAAAACTTTCGCTAATGCAGATAACGATACAAAATGATTTACCTGCATGGTATCTGTTTTCAAAAACAAGTTGCAGGCTTGTTCTGTAATCTGGTGTTTGTTCGAATAATTCATCACATAAACTGCAGCAATAAAAGCAGGCACATAATTTCTTGTTTCCTTTGGTAAATATGGTCTGATAACCCAAAAATCTCTCGAACCAGCTTTATCAATGGCTCTGGTAACATTTCCTTTGCCACAGTTATAGGCTGCAATGGCTAATAACCAATCGCCCAGTTCTTCAAATGCATCACGAAAATAAGCAGCGGCAGCATAACTTGCCTGAACCGGATCTTTACGTTCATCAACAAAATTATCCATCTTTAATCCGTAAGCTTTGCCGGTACCAAACATAAACTGCCAAATACCTGTTGCACCTACTCTAGAAACCGCTTGCGGATTCATTTGAGACTCTACAATGGTTAAATACTTTATTTCCTGAGGAATGTTATAATCTTTTAAGGCCTTATCAAAAATTGGGAAATAGTAATTCGACAAACCCATCATTTTGCCAAACATATCTTTACGCTTTGCATAAATATCGATGTATTGCTGCACATATTCATTATGTGGTAAAGGCACCGACCTGGTAATAGAGTCTAAACGAAGTTTATAAATGTAATTCTGGTTCAGCAACAGCGGATTTTCAATAGCAAGCGGCACAGTCACCGTATCGTTGTTAATGAAAATATTGTTTGATTGTTTGTAAAGGCTATCGGCTTTTAAAATTTGCTGTGCAAATGAAGAGGAAAATAATCCGGTTAAAGCACAAATTGAAGTAAAAAGTAATTTTTTAATCATGGGCTAATTGGTTTTGTCAGCATTAGTTATTCCCGTTGCTATGGCTTGTGTCATCACAAACCATAATTTCAATCTTTAGCAAAAGATTGCTTCGTAACTCGCAATGACGACTTATGATAAAAATGCCTGAGAAAAAGCGAGTAACTGTTCTTCCTCAAAATGTTTGGCTATAAACTGAATACTTAACGGTAAGCCCGCTGAATTATTGCCTATCGGCAAAGCAATAGCCGGATTACCACTTAATGATGGCAAAACTGTAAAAATATCGGCCATGTACATAACCAAAGGATCTTGCATATTATCGCCGATTTTAAATGGAGGCGTTGGTGCCACAGGTGATAAAATTAAATCATAATCCTGAAATAATTGATCAACTTTTTCTCTGATTAACCTACGTACCTGCTGTGCTTTTTGATAATACGCATCGTAATATCCAGCACTTAAAACAAAGGTTCCTAGAAGAATTCTGCGCTTTACTTCATCACCAAAACCTTCTGCTCGAGATAATTTATAAAGTTCTGTCAATGATTTTGCCTCCATATTACGATGCCCATAATGTACGCCATCATAACGGGAGAGATTTGAAGATGCTTCTGCTGTGGTTAAAATGTAATATGCCGGAACAAGATAATCCAACAAATCAAAAGAAACATATTCAACTGTATGCCCTTTACTTTTTAAATCTTCTATTGATTTTAAAATCGCAGATTTAATTTCAGCATCTAATGCTTCGCTCTCAATTGTTTCTTTTAAAACAGCTATTTTTTTTGGCTTAAATTGATTTAAATGAGCAGAATAATTAGGAACATCTAATACTGAAACCGTAGAGTCGCTATCATCAGCCCCGGCTAAAACTTCTAAAAGTAAAGCGGCATCTTCTACTGATGAAATAATTGGACCTACTTGATCAAAAGAGGAAGCGTAAGCAATTACACCATATCTTGAAATCCTTCCGTAAGTTGGTTTTAAACCGATTTGTCCGCAAAATGCAGCTGGCTGCCTTACCGAACCACCTGTATCGGTACCTAATGCAGCTAAACACATGTCTGCCTGAACAGCGACGGCAGACCCTCCAGAAGAACCACCAGGCACTAAATCTGGATTTGCCGCATTTTTTACCGCTCCGAAATATGATGTTTCGTTAGAACCGCCCATCGCAAATTCATCACAGTTTAAGCGGCCGATAATTACGGCATCTTCCTGCAATAAACGTTCTACCACAGTTGAAGAATATGGAGAAACAAAGCCATCAAGCATTTTTGAAGATGCTGTTACGATGTGATCTTTATAGCAAATATTATCTTTAATGCCGATAACCATACCAGCAAGTTTACCTGCTGTACCATTTTCTATTTTTTGCTGTACTGATTTCGCCTGAACTTCTGCCGAATAAAAAAACACCTCATTAAATGCATTGAGGTGTTTGTTATCTTCAATTTGCTTAAAATAATAAGCCAATAAATCGGGTAATGTGAGTTGCTTTTGCGAAATGAGCGCTTGTATCCCTTTTAGAGAACTGTATTTCTTCAAAACTTAAAACTATTATTAAACGGTTTTATCACGGTTAGATGGATCAACTTGTTCTCCATCAACACCATCTTTACCATCTTTAAATTCTTTAACACCTTTGCCTAAACCACGCATAAGTTCAGGAATTTTTTTACCACCAAATAATAACAATACCACTACTGCAATAATGATTATTTCTGGTGTTCCAAGCATTGCTGCTATTGTTGTATTTAACATAACTTTTTTGTTTAAACTTTTTGACTGTCAGTTACTATTTTATCGTCGATGGGAGTGCTTTGTGGATAGGGTACATTTGCAGCTTCTGTATGCTCATCGGCTGCAACAACTGGTGCATTTGGATCAACAATAGGTGTTTCAGTTGGGTGATGACGTTCATTATTGTTTGCTACAGTTTGGTCTGCATCTTCTTTATCCAAATCCATGGCGTTAATATTCCTATGAATTTCACGCTTTACACCATCAGAAGCATCTTTAAACTCTCTAATTCCTTTACCCAAGCCTCTTGCTAATTCAGGTAATTTCTTACCTCCAAACAACAAAAGAACAACTACTAAAATGAGTACGATCTCAGATCCACCCATATTTAAAAACTCTAATAACGTGCCTTGATACATCACTAATTTATTTTATACAAATATAAACATTTATAAACTGTCTTCAATTTATTTACTAATCCAAGCCTCGGGGTTTAAAATAGAGCTACCCCGCCATATCTGAAATTTAAGAATTGCATCATCACCAGTAGTTGCAACTGCCCCCAGTACTTGTTTTGTTTCTACAGTGCTTCCTGTAGATACTTTAACATCCCTCAAATTCTGATATATTGTGAAATAATCACCGTGCATAATAATTACTACGGCTCTCCCCTGTATATAATCAACTTTAATAACCTTACCTGAAAACACAGCTCTAACTGATGTACCTGGTGCAGTTGTTATATCAACACCATTGTTTGTATATGATGCCTGATCTACTTTGTGCATCCCAAATCTTTCAGTTATTTGACCAGTAGCTACCGGCCAAGGCAACCTTCCTCTATTGCTTTCAAATCCTTCTGATAGTTTTGCCGATTCGGGGGTTGCAGTAAGTGCCTCGCTATTTGTTTTGGCTTTAGCTACCGGAGCAGCAACAGGCGCTGGTCTATTCTCTGCTTTAGCTTTTGCTGCTTCAGCCTTTGCTTCTGCTGCGGCTTTTGCCGCTGCAATTCGAGCTTCTTCCGCGGCTTTCCTTCTCGCCTCTTCGATAGCTCTTTGTATGGCCGCCCTAATTGCTCTATCTATTTGAGCCTGTTGTTTTTTCTTCGAAGCGATATCCTGTTTAAAGGTTTTCTCCTGCTTGCTAAGGCTATTTAAAACAGCAGATTGTTGGCTTTTATCTTTACCCAAACGTTCTCTCTCACGCTCCTGCTCTTTTAACAAATCACTTTTCTCTTTCAACGTCCTATCCAGAACTTTGATTTTTCCGTTTAAATCTTGTTGAGTATTCTCAATATAACCAGCTTGTTTCTTACGGTATTGACTAAACTGCTGTAAGTATTTAATTCTTTTATAAGCCTGATTAAAATCCCTTGCAGCGAAAATAAACATCATTTTATCATATGAGTTTCTGTTTCGCTGTGCAAAGCGAATCATGCCTGCATATTCTTTTTTAAGATCACCTAACTGACCTTGCAAAGTATGTACGGTATTTGTGTTCTGAGAGATTTGACTATCCAGATTTTTTATTTCTGAGTTAATTGCTCCGATTTTATCCTGGCGTAATCTAATTTGAGTATTTATTACGTTAATTTGCTGCAAAGTAAGTTTTTTACCACTTGCTGTTTTATTAAGGCTCTTTTGAAGTTGTTCAATATCACGCTGTATTGCTTCTTTTTTTCTTCTAAGTTCATTTGCAGTTTGAGCCGATACCGAAAGTGCAAATAAACTAAAAAACAGGATAAATACGAGTTTGTGTACCTTCATTAAGCCAAAAGTATAAAAATTTTGCAGTAAAATATATTAAAATTGATATACCTGAGATACAATTGCTAAGTAAGGAAGAATCTTCACTTAATCTTCATGCTGTCCTTGCTAAAGAATAACTTTTCAAGCTATGAACTAGCGAGGTTTAAAATAAAGTTATTTTACTAAAGTATATCTTTTTGGTACAGTAAACGGAAAATCGACAGGAACATTGCCATCAATTTTAACATACTGTAAATCGATATTTATTTTTTTAGCTCCCGAAAGGGTATTTATCTTTAAGGCACCAGGAAACAATGATTCATTCAGTTTCTGATAATCGGTATAGTTAACTTTTAAAGCCTGGCCACTTTTAGCATCATTAAGATTGGTTTCTGCAACTTTAAAAAGTGTATTAAAAAGCAATTTATAATCTAAATTTTCTTTAGCACCAGATACAGCATACACACCATTTTCTTGCTTAACATCCGATTTATCTGTCAAAAATTCGCCCATTGCATTGCCAGTTAAAACAGCCTGTAGCGTATTAAAGTTAACTTGTTTATTGGTAAAATTATAAATGTAGCTAAATGGCTTTTTTAAATATTCGCTTTTTAGCTTGTTTTGAATTTTAATACTATCAGGCGTTATTAAAGCTCTGGCCACTTCAGCCATCCCACCTAATGCGGTAATACTTACCCAAATGGTTTCCTTGTCTTTCATACGAAAGTTCATGGTAACGTCATTGGCATCACCAGAAATATCAAGCGTAGCTTTTGCTTTTAAAGAAAGGGTGTTAAATTTTAATTGCTTACTATTTAGCAAGTTTAATGCCTCTGCTTTTGTATTATCAACTTTAGTTTCTGTTTTAGCAGGGGGAGTTTCAACAATTACTTTTTTAGATTTACATGATGTTGATAAACCTAACACACCCAAAATAAACAGGCTATTTAAAATATTTCTTTTCATTTATCTTCTTATTTAATACTTCTGAGCCATTACCAGCTTCTTTTGCTTTTTGCCATTGAATTAATGCAGCATCTTTATCACCTTTCATGAAAAGAATATCTCCATATCGCTCCAGATAAACACCGTTTTTACTGCTATTGTTTTGCAATGCCTTTTCTATCCAAGTTTGTGCCAAAGTATATTTTTGCTGCTTAAATAATATAAAGGCGTAAGTATCTGTAACAGATGAGTTTTCTGGCATTGCTTGAGCCGCCTTTTCTGCATATTGAGCTGCTTTACTCAAATCATCATTTTTAAGTGCTAGATAATATGCATAATTATTCATGATAAGGTAATTATCTGGCTCAGTTGAAATTGCCTTTTCAAATGCAGTTTTTGCTAAAGGAAAATTGTTTTGGTTGATATAAATGTCGCCCTGTAAGGCATAAACCTGGGCTTGTAAAGCTTTATTGTCAGCATCCAATTGTTGCACAGTTTTTAAATTATTTAAAGCCGAATCGTATTTTGCAGTTTTAAATAATGCATAAGCCATGTAGTAATATAAGCCCGCTTGATTGGGATAGATGGTTAATGCTTCATCACCAAATTTAATGGCTTCGGCATAATGCCCAAGCAAAGTTTGAATATTTATGACTTGCTCCCAAACCACATATACTTGCTCATTAATTTTTAATGCCGCCTGATATTGTATTAAAGCATCATTTAATTTATTTTGCTGATATAAAACATCGCCATATAGTGCTAAAACTTTTGCATCAGCAGGATTTTTTTCAGCCAAACCTTTACTTAACTCTGTTACATTTTTGGCTACAACAGGCTGCTGAATTTTGGAAAATAGTGCAGCAATAATTTTTACTTTTTCATCAATTGGCATCTCTGGGCTTTCGAATGCTAGTTTTAAGGAAGCAAAAGCCATTTCATCATTTTTTTGTTTTCGATAAACATCAGCTAAGCCCAAATTAACGTCAAAATTATTTGGCTCCAGGCTTTGGGCCTTCATTAAAACCTTTAAAGCTTCGGTATCATTACCTTTTTGCAATAACAAACCAGCTGCATATAAATAGTTTTTTAAGTCAGCCTGACTGCCTTCTAACAATTTTACAATATCGCTCTCGCTTGGATTACCATTCTGCTGAAATCGTCTTTTGGCATTTGCTAACTCTCTTGATTCACCAAATTTCTTTTCAATGGCATCGTAAGTTTTTTTTGCTTCTTCAGGCTGATTAAAAATAAACTGAGCATTTGCCTTATCAAAATAATACCCATCATTATCTGGCTCAATTCGAATTAACTGATTAAAAACATCTATCAGCTGGGGTATTTTATTGGTGCGCTTATAAACTTCGGCCTGAAGTCTCAGATACCATTTATTATCAGGACTTAATTTAACGGCTTTTTTAATATTCTGTTCTGCTTCAGCAAATTTATCCAAGCGTAGACTTGCATTTGCCAGTTCGAAATAGGCTGCATGATTAGCAGAATCTACACTTACAATTTTGGTGAAATTGTTTGATGCAGCTAAATAATTATCAGATATTTTTTCTTTCAAACCAGCAAAAAATATCTGTTTTATCATATTGCTATCGCGATTCGAGTTTTGCGCAGGAATGACTTGCGCAAAAGCTTTACAGCCAAGGGCTAAAACAGCAAGAAAAATATATCCTTTAATCATAATATTGAATTTTGAATGCGTGAGTTTTGAATGAGTGAATTTAAGCGATACGATTATTAATTTTGAATGAGTGAGTTTTGAATGAATGAATGAACTTAAGCCATAAGATTATTTTAATCTTGAATGAATGAGTTTTATATATTCTCTCATCCCAATCACTCTCTCATTCTCTCGATCTACCTATTCTCTCAATCAATCATTCTCTCAATCAATCTTTTCTTTTAAGCATTTTCATCAAATCCCCTTTTTCGAAGTATGCAATTGCCACAACAAAAACGATCAACATCCCATTTCCAATGTAAATATTTCTATCGAAAAGAAAAAATGAAGAGAATACAATAATTGTTGAAATGATTAAATAGATTAAAATTCTTTTTAAATTATAAGGAATAGGATAATATTTTTGACCGAGAATGTAAGACAAAACCATCATCACAAAATAAGCGAGCATACTTACCCAAGCGGACCCCATGTAGCTATACTTGGGGATAAGTACAATATTTAAAATGATTGTAATTACTGCACCAGCTAAAGAAATATATAAGCCAAAGCGAGTTTGATCTGATAGGCGATACCAGATAGATAAATTCATGTAAATGCCAAGACAAACATAACCTGCCAACAAATAAGGTACTGCTGGCAAACCAACCCAATATTCTTCCTTTCGAATGAAGAACTTTAAAAGTTCTATGTTCGCTATAATACCTACAAAAAGAACAGATAAGGCAATTACAAAATATTTTAAAATTGTAGCGTACGTATTTTTTGCATTTACTTCTTTTGCATGATTAAAAAAAAATGGTTCTGCCCCTAATCTAAAAGCGGTGATAAATAGACTTAAAAAGATTGCAATTTTACATACAGCGCCATAAATACCAACTTCACCATCAGCTATTTCGAGTGGTAGCAACTTTTGAAGCACAATTTTATCTAAATTTTCATTTACGATAAAAGATAAATTCGCAACTAGAATTGGCCAGCTGTAAGAGAACATATCTTTAAAAAGTTTTTTGTCAAAACGCAATTGCAGTTTAAGAAACTCTGGAAAAAGATATAACAATGTAGCAATCGAAGCAATGAGGTTTGACAAAAAAACGTAACCAATCCATTGGTATCTGTACCATGAATTAATCCAGCTGGCACCAATCCAATTATGTTTAATTATTGAAGGCAATACAAAAAGGAATATTAAATTAAAACCAACAAAGCAACCAATATTTAAGAATTTAGCAACGCTGTATTTAAAAGGTCTGCCATCTGCACGAAGCTTTGCAAAAGGAATAACGCAAATAGCATCAACAAACAAAATCCATAAAAAAAAGCTTACATAATGCCCGTAATCTGATATTTCATTAGGTTTATTTGCTAAATAACCTGCTATTGAGGAAGAAAAAGTTAAGCCTGTTATTAAAAAAAGTATAGAAATAAATGCGATACAAAAAAATGAATTATTATAAACTTGCTGCCTTTTATCTTCGTATTTATTTAGATACCTGAAATAGGTGCTTTCCATTCCAAAAGCTAAAATAGCATTGATTATAGAAGCATTGGCATACATATTAGTAAATATACCGTAAACACCCTTTTTATATACTGAAGTATATATTGGAGTTAGGATAAAATTGAACAGCCTTGAGAAAACAGTACTGATACCATAAACCATTGTTTGCCCAAGAAACTTTTTATATACAGACATTTAGTATCAAGATAAAAATATCAGGTATCAAGATTAGCACAATAATAGCTGTTTTGCTAATTGACACTAAATGCTTGCTACTTTTTAAAGACTTCAAAATTACGATAGTTTTTCACTTCGCCTTCGGTTACCGAAACATTTTCTACACGAGAGCGATCAGGCCCCTCATGGCACCAGTTTACAAACTCTTCGAGAAAAATATCTTCACCCTCTGCTTCAATGTAAACCGAACCATCTTTTTCGTTTCTCACATACCCTTGAACCATCATCTGATTGGCAATAATTTTAGTAGTTTCTCTAAAGCCAACGCCCTGAACTTTTCCGGTAATAGTAATATTGAGATGTTTCATAATTAGACAAAGTTAGTTTTTTTGGTTGATGTTAGGATTGCTTTTTAAACTCGTTTCGTCCAAAAGAAACTAAACCAAACGCAATGGCAAATATTGTATAAATTGTTAATGGAATTAGAAGAAAAGTAGATTCAAGGTGTTTTGAAAAGTATTTTGCGAGTGTTATAGCGCCAACAATAAAATGTAAAAAGTTTCCGAGTGAAACTGGTTTGCTGTAAATTCCTCCAATTAGATTTGATTTTGCCGTCCAGTTTAAAATGGCAAAGCCTAGAAAAAGCGCACCAAGCATTTGAATCATAATTGCTAATAATTCAATACTTGCAAGACCTCCATATTTTAAAATTTCCTCAGGAGCAAAAGCGCATGAGATTCCTACTAAAGCTAAAAAGATACTGCTAGAAATCATTAAATATTTTGTATTCATATATTATAAATTTTAAAAGAAATTAAAATTAGAGATTCGTGTTTTCTCCAGAAGAAATTCTTCCAAAATCTCATTCAGAATCTGTTTTGCTGGTTTAATTTCTTTCAGCATGGCTGATATCTGCCCAATTTCTAGTTCTCCATTTTCCATATCGCCCTCAAACATTCCTAATTTTGCTCTTGCCTTACCAAGCAATTCTGATAATTGAATTCGGCTTGCGCCTTCTGCCTCTGCACTTGCAACCGCATCAGCAAACTCATTTTTGAGTAACCTTACCGGAACGAGCTTTTTCATTGCCAACTTGGTATCGCCTTCGGCGGATGAAATAATTCTATTTTTAAATGCAGGATGAGCAGATGATTCCTCTGCCACGGCAAAAGCTGAACCAATTTGAACGGCATCAGCACCAAGGACAAAAGCGGCCAACATAGATTTTCCGCTTCCTATTCCGCCAGCGGCGATAACCGGAATTTTTACCGCATCTTTTATCATTGGGATTAAGCACATTGTTGTGGTTTCTTCTCTGCCGTTATGTCCACCTGCTTCAAAACCCTCTGCAACAATAGCATCAACCCCGGCTTCTTGTGCCTTCAATGCAAACTTTGTATTTGCAATAACATGAACAACTGTAATGCCTTTATCTTTCAAAATGCTTGTCCAAGTAGCCGGATTACCTGCCGAAGTAAAAATAATTTCCACTTCTTCTTGAATTACAACATCAATTATTTCGTTAATATTTGGATACAATAAAGGAATATTAACTGCAAAAGGCTTATCGGTTGCGAGTTTACATTTTTGAATATGCAATCTTAAAACTTCTGGATACATAGAACCTGCACCAATGATGCCTAAACCACCAGCATTTGAAACTGCAGAAGCAAGTTTCCATCCGCTACACCAAACCATACCAGCTTGAATAATCGGGTATTCTATCTTAAAAAGTTTACAGATTGGGTTCAGCATCAGATTTTATTTTCTATAATGCCCACGAAGAGAATAAATAATAATAATCTTGGATTTTACTTCGTAAATTAAACGATGCTCTTGGTTAATTCTTCTAGACCAATTGCCCGATTGTTCGTATTTTAGTGCTTCAGGTTTACCAATTCCAGTAAAAGGGTTCATTTGAATATCTTCTAGGAGTAATCTAACCCTTTTTAAAATAGAATTATTTCCAGATTTTTTAAAGTATTTTAAATCTTCTAATGCAACTAGAGTAAACTCTATTTCCATATTTCATCCAAACTAACCTTAACGGTTTTACCATCTTTTGCTTGCTGTTTACTAATTTTCATCTTATTATTAAAATCAGCATTATATGGATACTTATTTTCTTCAAATGCAATATTGAAGGCTTTCATAAAAGCTTTAAGCGCAGATAGTTGCTCTTTATTTTCAGGATGTACTATTAATGTTCCCATATACTCAAAAATACATAAAACTTATTATTGAACAATAGTTACCATCATAAATCCTTAAACTAATTTTGTTACAACATCATTTTCAATCGCAAAATCTTTTGATAGTGAAACCAAGTTTAAACCAGGTTTTTTACCAACCTCAATTGTTCCGAATTGCTTATCTAAGCCTAAAAATTCTGCCCCGTTAATCGTGGCCCATTGCAATAATTTTTCAAAACCGATATTTTTATGCTGTTGCAAAGTTTTCATTTCAGCTAAAATATTAAGTTGGTTATTACTTGCCAGGCTATCCGTACCTATGGTTATTTTCAGGTCTTTTTGCATCCATAAATTTACATCTGGTAATGTATCCTCGATGTATAAATTGGCTTTCGGACAAATACACCAATATAAATTCTGATGATTTTGTAATGCAAATTCAATATCTTCTTTACTTGAAACCGTGTTATGCACCAATAGTAACTTTTGGTTTTTTATATTAGGCAACCAGGTTTGTAATGATGATTTTTCGCTTGGTTGGAAGAAGCCAATATCTAAAGCAAGAAATTTATAGAGTTCTAAAAAACCACCAGTTTTATCAGTAAAAAACGAGTTTTCTTCTACTGTTTCCTGATTATGAATGCTAACAAATGCTTCATCGCTTTCAGCCTTTTCGTTAATTAACTTAAAAAGTTCTGGAGAAACTGAATATGGAGCATGTGGAACAACAGAAGCCGGCAAAGGAAAAAACTCGTTCTTTATACCAATTGCATAATCCATTATAGCTTTAGCCCTTTGTGGATTAAAACCCATTGCTTCTACAAAGGTGTGGTAGTATATTTTACTCTTTTGCTTAATTTCTCTTGAAAAAATTTGATTGGAGATATCTCCAACTGCAACTATTCCATTGGTAAACATTTCTTTATCAGCATTTTGCATAGATGATTTAATTTCATCATTATCTGCCTGTCTGCCAGTAATTATCTGTTTAACAAAATCTACCAAACCCGTATGATTGGGGATTTTACCTAATAAATGTGATAATTCTAAATGGCAGTGTGTGTTAATGAATCCTGGAACAATTGCACCTTTCAGTTTTTCAATATTAAGATTTCCTCCCTGTTCTTCCGGCAAAACTGCTATAATTTCACCTTCTGAGTTAACCTCTACAATACCATTCTTTAATGGTGGACTAGAAACAGGAAAAATCCAATCAGCTGAAAAATATGTTGACATAAAGCGAATCTACAGTTTTAGATTTACGAATGAAAATGCTGATAAAGGCTATTAGATTTTGAAGGGGGAGTATTTATTTGTAGCAGAAAAATCAAACTAAAATACCTACAATCTTAATTAAAAAGAGCCTCCTATCGAAATCTAACCAATGACCTACTGATTACAAGTCAGTTGCTCTACTGGCTGAGCTGAAGGGGGCTTTTAATCGGGCTGAAATTATAGAAAAAATCTTCTTTATTTAAAATAGAAAATCAAAAAAATTAATTAAGTCTTGTTTAAAAAATGACTACAATTGGTTACCTAATTAAGCCAATACTTTTTGAGTGCTTAATGGCTTCAGTGCTATCATTAAAAAGGCAGCTATGAATGTTTTTCAACTCAATTTTTTGTAATAATGCTTTGGTTTCTGCTTCCTTTTCGGGGCGAATGTTTCTAATATATACCGCTTCGATATTCTTTGGATACTTTTCTGCAATAATCGAATAAATATGCGGGTCTTGCTGCGAGTTATCGCCAAAGAAAATAAACTTCTGGTTTGGGAAAGCATCCAGAATTCTCATCACCCTAAGCAATTTTCCCTCATGCCCGGTTTTTCCTGTTTTAATTAAGTCTTTCCATCGCTTTAGGGTATTAAGCAGAAAAGCACCATCTGGTAATTTATTAAATCTGAAAGTTTCTAAAAGGTAATCATACAAATTCCACTCACTGCTACTTACATAAAAAAATGGATTTGGTTGGTTAGGTTTGGTATGAGACAATGCCAACTGCTGATAATGACTTCCGGCATCGGGAAAGGTTTTTCGCGTATGTGGATTTTTGATAAAAAGCTCTCTCAACCGCCGTCCAATTGTTGCCGAATGCGAAATCATAATGGTGTCGTCCACGTCGGATATAAAAGCATACTGCGTAATGTGCGGGACATAAATTTTCCCTTCACCAGAATTTAAAACTTTTCCATTTTCATCAACTGCTTCAACAATAACATTGTGCCAGCCTGCAGGAACATCTTGAGTGGCTTCCCATTCGAACTTAAAAAAGCCATCCGCTTCGGTTTTATTATAAATGATTTGGTCAAAAAACAAAAGTCTTACTTGTATAAAAGGAAAAGGCTTTAAAACAAAGAGTTTAAGTAAATGAATAATATTTACCAAAAAACTATTGCTATAAACCTGATTAGTTTTGGCCTTGCGTTTAAAAACATGACCATATACAACCAAATTATGTGTATGTCCATATCCATGATATACTTTTACGCTAACAGATTTATTCATCATTAATTAAAACAGAGTTTGTAATAAGTTGTTTTGATGTAACCTAAAGAGGTTAAGCTTTATGAAATTATTGTTCATTATTAACCCGGGTTCGGGTAGTCACAAAATTAATTTAAAGGAAGTAATTTCAACCCATTATTTAAATAAGGAAATTGAAACCGACCTTTTTGAATTGCCAAATGATTGTTCGATTGATAAAATAAAAAACAAAATTGATACTGCCAATGCAGATAAAGTTATTGCCGTTGGCGGCGATGGGACATTAAAACTCGTTGCTGAATGTTTACTTGGTACAGAAATTCCAATAGGCATTATTCCTGCAGGTTCTGCAAATGGAATGGCAAAAGAATTGGGTATACCGACTGATATTACTGAAGCTTTAAATTTTCTGGAAACAGGAAATCCAAAAAAAATTCATGTTGTCAAAATAAATAAAGAAATATGCATTCATTTATCAGATTTGGGTTTTAACGCTTATCTAGTTAATAAATTCGATACTTTACCCGGACGCGGTATGTGGGGCTATGCTAAGGCAACCTTACATGCATTATGGAATCATAAAAGAATGCAAGTAGAATTGAAACTTAAGGATGAAACCGTAAAATCTGCTGCTGCGATGGTGGCAATTGCCAATGCAACCATGTATGGTTCAGGCTTGAAAATAAATCCTGACGGAAAATTAGATGATAAACTTTTCGAAATTGTATTGATTAAAGATTATTCCTATTTAGAAATCCTTAAGATTTGGATAACACGTTTACCTTTTAATCCAAAGAAAATTGAAGTTTTTCAAACTGATGAAGTAAAAATAGTTTCGAAACATAAAGTACATTTCCAGGTTGATGGTGAATATATTGGAAAGGTGAACACGGTTGAAGCAAAGATTTTGCCTGCAGCAATATCAGTAATCGTTTAAAATAACTCTCTTTGAATTTTAATTGTAAAATACAACCTGAAAAACTCTGCGATAAAACAAATTTTAAAAAGAATATCAAACCATGTTTGGCTAAGATTTAACAATTCTGGTAGGAGCGTTATAAAACCAACGGAAAAAATCCAAACTATTAAACGAAATGGGAACTGTATGTAATAAACAATAAATCCGAATTTTTTAAAAAGCATTAATCCAATAGAAGAAACGAACAGCAAAATGAACATTGGCAGCGTTAAAACAACCCTAACCTGAGATAAAACCTGGTTTGGTATTTCATCTAAGTGAGTGATGGTATACCAAAAAGGTTGCGCTAAAAGCCCTATACTGATAATATCCATCAAAGCAAAAATTCTAATTGCTAGCCACATTATTTACAATATTTGGCTATATAATCATCAGCTTTATCGCTTCCCAAATTTTTAACCAAGTTAAAATCTTCACAAGCGCCTTGCTTATCTCCTTGCTTTATTTTTTTCAAAGCTGTTTTTATTAAGCCATCTAGATATTCATCATCTATACCAAGCTGAGATTTTATGGCTAAAATTTGAGCTTCCTGACCTGGTTTTGCCTGACTTTGATTTTTATAAAAGTTTATTATAGCGTTTGTTAATCCTTCTTCTGCTTCGTAAGCAACAATTGCTGCTTTAATTTCGGCATTGCTTTTTCCTTCACAATCATATCCTGATAGTTTAAAGTTTACTGGCACAATCACTGAAATAGTGGTATCATACCCTGCCGGAACCTGCCATTTTCCACTACTCATTCTTACCAGTCTAAGCGCTTCATCATCTAAATCAGAAATAATTCCCTTTATAATTTTTGACGAGTAAACATTACCAGATTCATCTAACTTAAAGCTGATGCTTACCGTACCCTGAATGCAGTTCTGTTTAGAAAATTGAGGATAAATGGTATTATTTTTTAGAAATGTAGCAAAGCCTGCTGACCCACTTTTAAACTGCACTTGTGCTATTGCAAAGTGGCTGCAAAAAATCAAACCAAAAATTATAAATTTTATCATTATTCTAATTTACAAAAATATGCTCAAAGCATACGTAAATTAATAAAACGAATATTTAAGGATTAAGTTTGGATCAGGGCAATTGGCTAAATATTTTGTTCGTTCGCTGAATTTACAAACGCCTGGATAATCGCCCTTAAAACCTTCTATATCATTAATAACCTGAAAATGTAAGTGCGGTGGCCAATAACCATTTTCTTTTTTTGCACCAAGTTCGGCTATTTTTTTTCCTGCTGCGATAAATTTACCTTCATATAAATTATCAAGAGATGCCAGACTTAAATGTCCGTAAAGCACATTAAACTTTAAACCATCAATCTCGTAACTTAAAATAATTGTTGCGCCATAATCGCCAAAGTTATTATTATTGGCAAAGCTATGAACTATAGCATCATAAAAATTAAATATTGGTGTTCCAGCTGGTGCCCAGATATCAACGCCCAAATGCAGGCGCCTGGGTTCTTCTATTGTATCAAAATGAGCACTTCTAGAGTATATCGTTCTATGTTCATCATAACCTCCAATACCATAACGTGCTTCGGCATGATTTAGCTTTTTATCAACCCAAGCAGAAAATAGGTCGGTATCTTCAAGAATTTCATCAGTAAGTTCTCTGTTTTGCTTTGTGAAATCAAGCGACAAAAGCTTATCAAAATTTTTGTTAAAATCGATTACCTTTCCTAAGAAAGAAGCATTATCACGAATAACTTGTTCATAAGTTTTCATCAAGAAATCATTCTTCACTTTCCTCGTCTTTTTGTCTCGGCTCTTTGGCAATCTTTTCAAAAAGATTATCCATTTTTTCTACATACTCATTTGTATCATCAACAAAGAAAGTAAGTTCAGGCACTACTCTTGCTTGGTGACGGATTCTAGCGCCTAGTTTATACCTAATTTCGCCTGTATGGGCATTAACTGTGTTTATAGAAAGTGTAGTATTGTTGGTATTGAAAAAGCTTAAATAAACTTTCGCCACAGATAAATCTGGCGATACCCGAACACGAGTTATCGTTACCAATGTATTTGGCAAAAATGCACCGCCATCACGCTGAAAAATTTGTGCTAATTCTTCTTGTATTACTCCTGCAAATTTTTGCTGACGTTTACTTTCCATAATATTTTCTTTTTCTTTATTGCGAGGCAATAAGCATTAACTTAACTAATATAACAAATTACTATCATAAGGATACCTTGCTGTATGTGCGGCTTTAACCTTATCATATAATATTGTTTTAAACTCTTCAATATTTTCTTTCTCGGTTGCTGAGATAAACAAAACCGGCGATTTTCCATGGCTCATCCAGCTTTTCTTAAAATCAGCTAAGTTCATTTTACCATTTTCAAAAGCAACCAAATCATCCTCTTCGGGCGCAACGTAAGCATCAATTTTATTAAAAACCAAAATTGTGTCTTTATCAGCAGCACCAATATCTTTTAAGGTTTCGTTAACAATATGAATCTGGTCTTCGAAATTTGGATGCGAAACATCGACTACGTGAATCAAAATATCTGCCTCACGAACTTCATCTAAAGTAGATTTAAAACACTCTACCAAATGGTGCGGCAGCTTGCGGATAAATCCAACTGTATCAGATAATAAAAACGGTAAATTTTCAATTACAACCTTACGAACCGTGGTATCCAAAGTAGCAAAAAGCTTGTTTTCTGCAAATACCTCCGATTTTGAAAGCATGTTCATAATGGTTGATTTACCAACATTTGTATAACCAACGAGCGCAACCCGAATCAACTGACCGCGATTTTTACGTTGGGTTTCGTTTTGTTTATCAATTAAGCGTAAACGCTCCTTTAATAACGAGATTTTGGTTAAAATAATTCGCCTGTCGCTCTCAATCTGAGTTTCACCGGGACCACGCATACCAATACCACCCTTTTGGCGTTCTAAGTGCGTCCACATACCGGTTAATCGTGGTAATAAATATTGAAGCTGGGCTAGTTCTACCTGCGTTTTCGCTTGTGCTGTTTGTGCTCTATTAGCAAAAATATCAAGGATTAAATTACTTCTATCTAAAATTTTCACCCCGATTTCACGCTCAATATTTCTCAATTGAGATGGTGATAATTCATCGTCAAAAATAACGGTATCAATCTCTTCCGATTTTACAAAAGCCCTAATTTCTTCGAGTTTTCCCGTTCCAACAAAAGTTGCACGCTCAGGCTTCAACATCTTTTGGGTAAAGTTTCTTTCAACTATTCCACCAGCTGTTTCAACCAAAAAGGCCAACTCATCTAAATATTCTTTTGTTTGTTCTTCCTTTTCGCCAGGTGTAATTACACCAACTAAAATGGCTCGTTCCTGTTGAACTGCAGTATCGTATAATTTCTGTTTTCCCATGTAATGTGCACAAATATACAAAATTTGCAAACTTGTAATTGTTTTTCAATCGGTGAATACCAACCGATAGAAGAAAGTTGCATACTTGTAATTCCATTTACAAACCATACAGATGTAATAAATGTTTTTAAGAATTTGAAAGTCGAAGTTATAAGCTTTTGGGTATTTCAAATCCTCTTTTTACAAATTTTTGTACGGTATTATCCAGAGACTATTTGTGCAACAAAAATTCTCCACTTTAATTGGGCTTGTTGAACTTTGAAAGATGTTGTTATTCGAAACTTGTTTCTTAAAATTCCTGTAAGTTAGTGTTTCGGTAGGTGAGGCACCAACAAATAGATAAAGATTGCTTTGTGCCTCGCAATGACGATAGGCTAAATATCCATGCTTTCTATGTTCTCGTGGCCAAAATCAAAAACTACATTTGCCCTACGAAATCCTTTATCGCTCTTCCAGGGTTATCAGTTTTCATGAAATTTTCTCCAATTAAAAAGCCATTAAATCCGGCGAGTTTTAATTCGCGAATTGTCTGCGGATTACTAATTGCACTTTCAGAAATTTTCATGAACTCGTTTGGGATTTTATTAACCAAATCAAACGAAGTCTGAATATCAACTGTAAAGTCAGCTAAATTTCTGTTATTAACACCGATAGCATCCAAATTTGGGGAAATACTTTTTTCTAATTCTTCCAAGTTATGAACTTCTAAAAGCACGTTTAGTCCAACATTTTGCGCAAATTTCCCCATATCAGAAATCTGCTGTGGAGTTAAAATCGAAGCGATTAAGAGTATAATATCAGCTCCCCAAGCTTTAGCTTCTAAAATTTGGTACTCATCAATAACGAAATCCTTCCTCAATATTGGAATATTATTTGCCGCTCTTGCAGCCAATAGATCTTCGGCTTTACCACCAAAAAAATCTGCATCTGTTAAAACAGAAAGTGCAGATGCACCAGAATTATTATAAGCTTTAGTAACTTCTCCAACATCTGCAAGGCCATTAATCAATCCTTTAGAAGGCGAACGACGCTTAAATTCAGCAATAATCCCCGTACGATCTTTAGCTAATAGAAAATCTTTGAAAGAATAAGGTGTTCTTTTAAAATAGATGGATTGCTCTAATTCTTTCACCGAAACCAATGCCTTCGCATCAGCAACTTCTTCCTTTTTACGTAATACAATTTTATCTAAAATAGAACCAACCCCTAAATCTCCTAAAGTAGACTTTTTCATTCTATCATTCATGTTATTTTGCATAAATTAATTTTTTAAGATTTGCTATTTCCAACCTGCCTGCAGCTCCCCTTTGAGGGGGTTGGGGGGGTTAGGCCGTCAACCAATTCTCCATCATCTGTTTGCCATATTCAGTAAGCACGCTTTCAGGATGAAACTGAACGCCACGAACATCAAGTGTTTCGTGCCTTAAAGCCATTATTTCATTTTTATGATCTCTGGCTGTAATTTTTAAGCAGGATGGAAAGTTATCTTTACTTACCACCCAACTGTGGTAACGACCAACATTTATTGTTTGTGGGCATTCCCAAAACAAGAATTCATCACCATCCACAACTGTTACAGGCGTTGCAATACCATGCATTGGCCTGCCGAGGTTTAGAAGCGTTCCACCAAAAACTTCGGCAATAGCCTGCTGACCTAAGCAAACACCAAAAATGCTTTTTGTTGGCGCATAAGCTTTAATCACATCAAGCAATAATCCGGCTTCTTCTGGTATCCCAGGTCCTGGAGAAAGTAAAATTTTATCGTATTGTTCAACATCTGCCAAATCGAATTTATCATTCCGCCACACTTCAGCCTCATAACCAACTTCGTTAATTAAATGCACCAAATTATAGGTAAAACTATCGTAATTATCGATTACCAGAACCGTTTTTTCTTTATCACTCATTATAAAATCGTAATTCGTAAATTTTAAATCTTAAATACCTTCAGCCATCTCTATCGCCTTGCGTAAAGCAGCAATTTTATTATTCACTTCCTGCATTTCAGTTTCAGGTACCGAATCAGCCACGATTCCCGCGCCGGCACGATAATGCAATTCATTATTTTTGCTCATGAAAGTTCTAATCATAATGGCATGGTTAAAATCTTCATTAAAACCCATAAAACCGATTGCCCCGGCATAAAAATTACGCCCGAGTTTTTCGTTTTCATCAATTAATTGCATGGCTTTATACTTGGGTGCGCCACTTAATGTTCCCGCAGGATAAGTATCGGCAACAACTTTAAATGCACTTACATTATCTTGTAAATGACCGCTAACTTTACTAACCAGGTGAATTAAATGCGAATAATATTGAACCTCTTTAAACGATTTCACCTCTACACGATTACAATGACGGCTTAAATCGTTACGGGCTAAATCTACAAGCATTACATGTTCTGCACTTTCTTTTGGGTCTTGCTCTAATTTTTTAGCTTGTTCGGCATCTTCAATATCATTTCCACTACGTTTAAAAGTGCCGGCGATAGGGAAAATATTTGCGGTATTATTTTTAATGGTAATCTGAGCTTCGGGCGATGATCCAAATAGTTTAAAGTTGCCATAATCAAAATAGAATAAATATGGCGATGGATTTATAGAACGCAAACAACGATACACATTAAATTCATCACCAGAAAAAGCTTGTTTAAAGGCCCTTGATGGAACAATCTGAAAAACATCTCCACGATAAATATGCTTTTGAAGCTTTTCTACTAACTGAATAAAACCTTCATCGGTTAGGCTTGAAGATTCTTCACCTTTGATTTGAAATTTATATTCAGGATAGTTTTTATTCTGAATCAAATATTCCATTTTCTCCAACCCTCCCTCTTCCTCGCCTTCGAAAGAGTTTTTAAATAAAGTTATCTCATTTTTAAAATGATCAATTGCAATGATGTAACGATACAAATGGTATTGCATTTCAGGAATTTCCTCTCCTTCGGGTGTTTCAGAAGTGAACTTAATGTCTTCGAAATGTTGAACGGCGTTCCAGGTAAAATAACCGAACAAACCACTCGTAATGAATTTGATTTCAGGTATTTCAGTTTCCTTAAATTTATCTTTAAAAGCAGTTATTTGCTCTGTTAAGTTTTCACTTTCTGTAATTTCAACCGAACCATCGGGGAAGTAACTTTCCAACCTACTACCTTTCAAAATAATTCCTGCAACTGGATCAGAGCAAACAAAGCTCATCGAATTTTCGCGACTATGGTAATCGGAACTTTCCAATAAAATACTGTTTGGATAAACATCTCGTAAGCGTAAGTAAATGCTTACTGGTGTAGTGGTATCAGCGAGTAATTTTTTATAGGTGGTATTAATTTTAAACATTTTTTTCTCTATTGTTGTCATTGCAAGGAACGAAGCAATCCTATTCCTTTAGTCATTAACGGATTTATTTATAAATAAAAAGCCCGGCGTGTGGTTCTACGCCGGGCTTTAATGGTTCTTTTAGTTTAGGTTGATAAAAATATTTTCCTCATACGCAGCCGGCGCAATTCTGTTTTGAATTACTTTGCCAAAGCCATGTATGTATATTGTTAATCATGTGCTACAAAAATATAAAGAATTTTGAAAAATGAAAATTATTGAATGCTTTTATTTCTCATTTGTTTAAGTTGTAATATAAACAAAAATCGGAAAGATAGTTGCAAAAAAATCCAGCTCCTATGGCTATTTAAGTAACATTATTTAAATAATTCTTCATTTAAACAATAAAAGAGTACGCCAGAGAAGTAATTATTAATAAGTAACATAAATTAAAAAATCTTTATTCGATTAAATTATGTCTAAAAATGCCAATGTGTTGAATAGTATCAAAGGTGCATAGCAAAAGTCAGATTTTTTTTAGAGTGGGGGGTTCTTTTTCCCATCCGTTTTTAAAAAGGTCGCAAATGTAATAATATTGATAGCCGAATCTAGATTTTTATCTTTATTTATCGGCTTACGGATTAGAAATAACATCTAAGCTACAGGCAATATCCATAAAGACAAATTTGTTCTTGGGGCATATTCACTTCAATATTAACAACCTTTTTAAATACAATACTAAAACTATTACACTGAGTAATAATGTTGCACCCAAAAATACTGAGGAAATTACTGAATCGAGATGCATAATTTTGGAAATCCCACCAATTATTGAGCAAATTATCCATGCGATAAAAAAGTATTGTATTTTCATATTATTTAATTTATTATAAAATGCATCATTCTCTAAAGTCCCTTTTAAAAATCGTATTAATCTGACTGGCTTGCTGAACATGAGCATGCAGCGGCTATAAGAAGTAATACTTGTGGTTGAGTATCAAGAGCTAAACAAGAAAAAAAATTGTCACAAAACTCTTCTTTTTCTGCACTATAGCAGTTAGAAAAGTTTTCATTTCTTTCTCTCTGACAAAAACCGTTGCCACCATGATTCCCATATTGATCATTTAAACTAATTATATTTCCATTTAATCCCATCAGTTGCCTTGATTTTAAATCCGTAAATAAGTCTAATATTTTTGGTTTGGTAGTACCCAAATTAATACTATTTATTTTACCTTCTTTAGTTGAAAAATCCAACGATAAAACCTCCTTGTCTTTACCAACTAAAAAAACTACATTTCCGTTAGCTTCTATATTTTTTTCTACAAATAAATCATTATTGAAAGAAAATTTATCATCCACAAATGAGCCTTTCAGAGCAAAAGATTTATTTATGTTATCTTTATAACTAATTATCGCAACCGTTGTATTATCATTTTTGTTGGTAAATAACCGTATCTCATTAAGATTAAGATATTGTGAAATTGTGTTAAAATATTGAGAATTGCTTTCAGCAGATAAGATAATTTGTTTTTTTTGACTTGAGGAAGCGACAATGTCAAACGTAGTAAATCCATAGGCGCTTTTTAATGCTTGTATGGTTTTCAAATCTGTAATGCCGTTTTCATTATTAGGCTCGCTTTCATTCTTCTTACAAGCATAAAAAAAACTTACAACTGTTAACAATCCAATAAATAAACATAATACGTTTTTTGTTTTGAAGATGAATTTAGATTTCTTTCTTTTCATAATTTAGTTGTGATTTATAATGAGTTATCCAAATATAAACCTGAAGGATTAATTATACAAACCACGTAGGGTTTAAATCAACCACTGCATGTTTAAAATGAATATCTATGACTATCAAATAATCATAAAAAATGTCTAATTTCGCTATCCTTTCATTAGGTGGGATGTCTAAAAATTATTATGTAAGAAGTTGTATTTAAGAAAGTAACTGAACGCATTCGCGAATTAAGATTTAAAAAAAGCTATAGCCAAGAATATATGGCGACACAACTAGGGATATCTCAGAATATATATTCGAGAAACGAACGTAACATTAAGAAAATGCCTTTAGGTCGGTTTTATGAGATTGCGGACATATTAGATACAACAGTCGCAACACTGGTGAGTAATTAAGAAACCCCAAAAAAACTTCTTCCTGGCACATCTTTTACCATTAATAAAATTGTAACAATTATTAAAATTAATGCCAATCCGAAGAAAACGGAAATTGTTCTGTGTTTTGCAACGGCTTCAGCAGCTTTTTTTGATTTAGAATTGCCAACTGTAATTAATACAATTGCGATAATCATCATACTAATGTGTTCCATTTTCCAATAACGGCCAACTGCATTACTGCTATCTACTTTGTACCAATCGCCCATAAAGTAAATGGCTAAACCAATTAGCAACTGAATGTGAGCGCTTATTAAGGTAAATACATTTAACTTTCTATCGCCATCTGTATAGATTTTATTGCCTAACCAACCCGATAATGCTTTGATTACAGCGACAACTAATAGAATTAAAACAATGTAGCGCCATCCTGAGTGTGCACTTTTTAATATTTGATACATAATTATTAAGTTTTGTACATCAAAAGTAACGATTAATTGTAAAAAATAGGTTAACAAGCAATTTCAACATTAATTTATATTAGTTTTAAACAAAATAAACCCCCTAAACATATTATGAAGAAAATTTTACTCGCCTTTGCGCTGGTAATTTCCTCTACAATTCTGTTTGCACAGCAAAACACTTACCCCGTTAATGGTTCTTATGATACAAGACCGGGCATGTTTGCATTCATCAACGCAACAATTGTAGTAAATGCCAATCAAACCCTAACAAATGCAACTTTATTAGTTAAAGCCTCCACTATACAAGCTGTTGGAGCTGGATTAACGGTTCCTAAAGGCTACGTTGTTGTAGATTTAAAAGGGAAATTTGTTTATCCATCGCTTATTGATGCTTTTACAAGCTACGGCGTTCCTGAAGCAACTGTTCAGGCTCGTGGTTTCGGCGGCGGCGGCGGTGGACAACGCCAGTCCATCTTTGTTTCGACCAAAAAAGGTGCTTATGGCTGGAATGAATCCATCAGACCAGAAACTTATGTTAAAAGCATCTTTACAGTTGATAGCAAAAAAGCTGATGATTTTCGTAAAGCTGGTTTTGGAAGTGTGAATACGATTAGTCGTGACGGTATTGCCCGCGGTGTTTCTGCGGCAGTAACTTTAAATGAAGGTTCGGACAACAATGTTTTCCTAAAAGATCAAACCGCAGCCAACTATTCTTTCAATAAAGGCACATCATCAAACGATTATCCAACTTCACTGATGGGTTCTATTGCTTTATTACGTCAAACCTATTATGATTCGCAATGGTATGGCAAACAAAAAGATGAATACAATATTTCTCTTGAGGAATTTAGCAAACAACAAGCAATGCCTCAAATTTTCGAAGTTGATGGTTGGGCAAACGTTCTGCGTGCAGATAAAATCGGTAAAGAATTTGGCAAGAAGTACATCATCAAATCTACTGGGGATGAGTACCAACGCATCAATGAGGTAAAAGCGACTGGAGCAAGTTTGATTATTCCTTTGTCTTTCCCTAAGGCTTACGATGTGGAAGATCCTGCAGAAGCTAGAAACATTACTTTAACCCAAATGAAAGCTTGGGAAATGGCACCAACAAATCCTGCAGCATTAGAAAAAGCAGGAATTAAGTTTGCTTTAACTGCTTTTGGATTAGACAATACAAGAGATTTCTGGGCAAATATTCGTACGGCTATTGAAAATGGCTTAACTGAAAAACAAGCTCTATCATCGATTACAGAAATTCCTGCTTCACTTTTAGGCATCAGCGATAAAGTTGGTAGTTTGGAAAAAGGCAAAGTGGCTAACTTTTTAATCTCATCAGATAATTTATTCAAAAAAGAAAACATCATTTTCGAAAACTGGGTTCAGGGTAAACGTTACATCGTTAATAAAATGGATGTATCTGATGTTCGTGGAAATTACAACTTAAACGTTGATGGCATTAGCGGTGGCTTGTTGTTAAAAATTACCGGAACTACTGGTGGCTCAACAGCAGCTATCGAAAGAAGCGGAGTTGATAGTGTTAAAACAACGGCAACTTTTACCAGAAATGGCGATTGGATAAGCATCAATTTTAACTTAAAGAAAAACCCTAAAGGTGATGTTCGCCTAAGCGGTTACTTAACGGCTGCTAGTCCTTTAACTTTTAAAGGTGAAGCAGCATTACCTGATGGAACTTTTGGCAAGTTTACTGCAACATATAAAGATGCGGCAAAAGAAATGCCTAAACGAGATGAACCAAAACCAACACTAGCGGTGGGTACTTTACTTTATCCATTTGGTGCTTTTGGAAATCCAGAATTACCAAAACAAGAAACTGTATTAATTAAAAATGCTACCGTTTGGACAAACGAAAAGGAAGGTGTTCTTCAAAACGCTGATGTACTTTTAGAAAACGGAAAAATTAAAGCTGTTGGCAAAAATTTATCCGCAGGAAGCGCAAAAGTAATTGATGGTACGGGCAAACACGTTACGGCTGGAATTATTGATGAACATTCGCACATTGCCGGTAGTGGTGGTATTAATGAAGGTGCCCAGTCTGTTTCGGCAGAAGTTCGCATTGCAGATATTATCAACTCAGAAGATGTAAATATTTATCGCCAGTTAGCTGGTGGTGTTACAACCTCTCAAATCTTACATGGTTCGGCAAACCCGATTGGTGGCCAATCTCAATTGATTAAATTACGTTGGGGTAAAGCACCTGAAGAGTTAAAATTTGCTGGCTCAGATGGCTTCATTAAGTTTGCTCTGGGTGAAAATGTTAAACAGAGTAATTTCGGTACAGGTGCGCGTTTCCCGGTAACACGTATGGGTGTTGAGCAAACTTTTGTTGATGAATTTACCCGTGCAAAAGAATACGAAAAAGCAATAAAGGTAAAAGGCAATAGCGTTCGCAGAGATTTGGAATTAGACGCAATTGTAGAAATCCTTAATAATAAGCGTTTTATTACTTGCCACTCTTATGTGCAAAGTGAAATTAACATGTTAATCCATGTAGCAGACAGTTTGGGTTTTAAAATCAATACGTTTACGCACATTTTAGAAGGTTATAAAGTAGCTGATAAAATGAAGGCTCATGGCATTGCAGGTTCAACTTTCTCAGATTGGTGGGCTTATAAAAATGAGGTTGCTGAAGCAATTCCTTTCAATGGAAAAATTATGCACAATGTTGGTGTAACAACCGCTTTTAATTCTGACGATGCTGAAATGGCCCGTCACTTAAATCAGGAAGCTGGTAAAGCTATCCTTTATGGTGGCGTTCCTGAAGAAGACGCGTTAAAGTTTGTAACCCTGAATCCGGCAAAAATGCTTCATATAGATGATAAAGTTGGCAGTTTAAAACCAGGAAAAGATGCTGATGTGGTTATCTGGTCGGCAGCACCACTTTCTATCTATGCAAGGGCAGAAAAAACTTTTGTTGATGGCGTTGCTTATTGGGATATGGAAAAAGATGCAACCACAATCAAAACCCAACAAGCAGAGAAAGCTCGTTTAATTCAGAAGATGTTGGATAGCAAAAGTAGTGGCGTTCGTACCCAGCGTCCGTTTGGCAATGCACCACGCCTATACAATTGCGAAACTTTAGAGGATTATTCAGCAGAATTAAATGAAACAGAACATGCGCACTAACATGAAAACATATATATTCAGCCTGGCATTATCAGCATCGAGCCTGATGTGCTTTGCACAAGCCAACATATCGCCCGCAAAAAAACAAAATAAAACCATTGCCATTACAGGCGCAACTGTACACGTAGGCAACGGAACGGTTATCGAAAACGGAACAATTCTTTTTGGCAATGGTAAAATTATATCGGTTACCGCTGGTGGACAGGTTCCACAAGGTGATGTTATGAGTATTAACGCTTCTGGAAAACACATTTACCCAGGCCTAATTGCGGCGACAACAAATTTGGGATTAATAGAAACAGAATCAATAAAAGCAACTTTAGATTATCAGGAAATTGGTGATTACAATTCACACATTCGTTCTATTGTTGCGTACAATACAGATTCGAAAGTTCCCGCTACTTTAAGAAGCAATGGTATTTTAATGGCACAACCAACGCCTCAGGGTGGAACAGTTTCAGGAAGTTCGTCAGTTGTTCAATTGGATGCCTGGAATTGGGAAGATGCCGCAATTAAAACAGATGATGCCATGCACATGACCTGGCCGGTTACGCCACGTTTTAGAGGAGGATTTGGTGGTTTTGGTAGAGGTCCGGCTACATCACCGGAATTACTAAATGAACGTACACAAGCTGCGATTAGTCAGTTGACTTCCTTCTTTGCAGAAGCCAAAGCGTATTCAGAAATGGGTAAACCTGAAGTGATTAATAATCGTTTTGATGCAATGAAGAAAGTCTTTTCTGGTGCAGAAAAATTATTTATTGCTGCTGAAAGTCAGAAAGACATTGTTGCTGCTGTCAACTTTGCCAAAAAATTCGGAATTACGCCCGTAATCACCGGGGCTGATGAAGCTTATTTAGTTATCGATTTCTTAAAAGACAATAACATTTCTGTTGTGGTTAAACAACCTCATGCTTTACCAAACAATAACGATGATGATGTAAATATGCCTTACAAAAATGCTGCTGTTTTAGCAAACGCAGGCTTAAATGTGGTACTGAGCATTGATGGTTACTGGCAACAACGCAACCTGCCATTTATGGCCGGTACCGTTACCGCCTGGGGTTTGGATAAAGAAAAAGCATTATCAACAATCACCCTAAATGCTGCAAAAGCAATGGGTATTGATAAAACAACTGGCAGTATAGAAACCGGAAAAGATGCAACTTTCTTTATTTCAGCTGGTGATGCTTTAGACATGAGAACCAATAAAGTTGAGCAGGCTTTTATTCAGGGAAGAGACATTAACCTGGATAACTTGCACAAACAACTGGATAAAAAATTCAGCGATAAATATAACGCTGAGAAAAAATAAATTTGATTTTTCTAATTTAAAAAAACCTTCATCGATTAATTTCGATGGAGGTTTCTATTTTATAAATTTAAAAACCAAAAGCTTATCCAAAAAACTATTTATTATCTTGTTTAACTTCCTTCTCACTCTTCATTTTTACAAATTTCAATCAAAAAAAACAATGGAAAAACAAATCGCTAAGATGCAGAAGGAATTATCACTACTAAAATGGTATGCCGGTATTTTAACAATCTTCTTTATTGCTACTGGATTATTTGCATTCAAACAATCTGGAATGCAACATTTTGAGGAAATATCAGCCGAAAGAATTAACATTTTTGAAAAAAATGGGGCATTGCGAATGGTTATTTCCAATAAAAGCCGCTCACCTGAAGTATTGGCCTATGGTAAAGGCTTTACGCCACCAATTCCCGGCGGCACACGTCCTGGTCTTATTTTCTTTAATGATGAAGGCACTGAAAATGGTGGGCTCGTTTTTATGGGCGGCAAAGACTCTACAGGTAAATATTCTGCCACAGGTCATTTATCTTTCGACCAATACAATCAGAACCAGGTACTTTACCTACAATATGCAGATAGTAACGGTGAGCAAAGTACTGGTCTGCATATTGATGATTGGCAAACTTCTCCTCCATTTTGGCAATGGCGGGCAGCTTATAAAAAAGCGCAAACACTACCCGATGGTAGTGAAAAAGAGGCATTGTTAAAGAAGCTGATGGAGCCAAAAAAAGGGCAAAAAGCTTACGCCCAACGTGTTTTTGTAGGAAAGGACGAGGAGAAAACAGCAATGGTTATATTAGCAGATCGTATGGGAAAACCGAGGTTAAAACTACTGGTAGATTCTAATGGAGTAGCCAAACTAAACTTTCTTGATCAAAATGGTAAAGTAACTTATAGCTTGCCCAAATAACACAACTCCTGGGTTCGTATAAATCATTTTCTTTAATGCAATCGGCTAAAAAAATATCTAGTTTTAAAAGAATACTTATGTTTAGTTTCAATTGATGCTTTCTTCTCAAAGCTTTATTAATTTATTCTACTTTTTATTTTAACATTAAACCATAAAATCTACAATTTCACAATCATTTCTTAATCTAAAATCGAACTTCAGTTAATACGGTAACATCAACTTTGCACCATAAAATCAGAAACTAATTATGGTCAAAAATTTACTATTCGCAGTATTAATGCTGTGTTTTTGCGTTTCTAGTTCCCTAAAAGCACAAACTACGCAAGCATCCATTTCAGGTATCGTAACCGATGAACAAAAGAAACCAGTCCCTGGTGCTTCCGTTCAAGTAAGAAACAATTCCACCGGTTTTACAACCAGAACATCAACTAATGCCCAAGGTGAGTACACTTTTAAGGAACTTCCTTTAGGTGGGCCTTATTCAATCAAAGCGCAATTTATTGGGTTTGGTGAGCAAACCAGAAGTGGCTATATGTTAAACCTTGGCGATGCTGTAATGGTAGCTATCAACATGCAGGAAGCATCTCAAAATCTTGGCGATGTGGAAATTAATGGGTCTTCATTGAGAAATAAAGTTCAACAATTTGGTGCATCAACTGAGATTTCATCTAAAACAATGAATTTATTACCTGTTAATGGACGTAACTTTTCTAGTTTAACAGATTTATCACCATTATCCGGCCCTGGTGGTATTTCTGGTCAGTTAGGTTCATCTACCAACTTTACCATCGATGGTATGACGGCAAAAAACCCTACATCAGCTGGTAGTACAACCAGCCGAAGTGGTGCTCCATATTCCATATCGATAGAAAGTGTACGAGAGTTTAAAGTTGTAACCAACCAATACGATGTTAGCTTAGGTCGCTCAGGTGGTGGAACAATTAGTGCTGTAACCAAATCTGGTACAAATGAAATAACAGGAAGTGCATTTGCTTACAACCGTGCCGATTTTTTAGCCAGTAAATATGATATTAGAGGAAATCCAAGAGTTAATGATTTTTCTACTTACCAATACGGTTTTAGCTTAGGTGGCCCAATCATTAAAGATAAATTACACTATTTTGCAGCCTGGGATCATCAAAGAGACTCTCGTCCATTAATTATTGCCGATATTAATTCACCAGCTGATGTAGCTCGTTTTAATATTACTAATAATACATTAAATGATTTTTTAGCTGTTGCAAGAAACAAATACGGAGTTGCCAACACACAACAGTTTGGTTCTTTTGCTAAGAAAAGAGGTACAGATGCTGGATTTCTTCGTTTAGATTGGCAAATTAATGATAAAAATTTATTAACAGTTAGAGATAATTATACCAACGATAGAAACCCATTAGGTTTAGCAGATAATACTGCGATTAACTTCTATGAAAGTTATGGTAATGATAAAAACGTTGATAACAGTTTGTTAGCCACATTACGCTCTACAATTAGCAGCAAAGTTACTAATGAATTAAAAGTGCAACACTTGTATACTTACCAAGCCAGCACTCAAAACGATGAATTAGGTTTAGCCATTCCGAGAGCTGTAGTTTCTAATTTAGAATCTATCTCGCCAACGGGAGGTATATTAGCCACTTCAGTTCAAATTGGCGGGCATCGTTTTGGGCAAGAGGGATTTACCAATAACGTTTTTCAGTTGGTAGATAATATCTATTATAATACAGACAAAATTAAATATACATTTGGTATAGATGTTATGTACACCCATGCCAAATCATTATATGGTAGCGAGGTAAATGGACGCTTTACATTTAACAGATCTGGTACCGCTGCAGCAGGAAACCAGCAAACCTCTTTACAAAATTTTAATAACCTAATACCAATAAGCTATTATAGAGAAGTACCTTTAGTTGCCGATCCAAGTGTAGTTGGTAAATTATGGAATACTGCAATTTATGGCCAAATGCAAACTAAATTGGGTAAAGGTTTAGATTTTACAGGTGGTTTACGCTTAGATTATAGTAAATACCCAACATCGCCACTTAATCAACAACTGTTTGATGCCATTGGTGTAAGAACAGATCATGAATTAAAGCAATTTTTAATTCAACCTCGTATCCAATTTAACTGGGATGTTAATGAAAATCATACCGATTACGTTCGTTTAGGAGCAGGTATTTTTGGATCCGACGTGAACAATTACGTAACCATTAACAATTTAACATTTGATGGTAAACACTTAGCTACAGTAGATGTTACTGGTACAGGAGTACCAACTCCAAACTTTATTGGTTACAGAAATGGAACCGCAACAGCACCAACTTTACCAGCATTGCAAATTCCTACCATAAATACTTATGCTGATGATGCTAAAGTACCAGTAGTTTATAAAGCCAACTTATCATATAACAAACTAATAAATGATAAAATACGAATAGGTATTACTGGTTATGCAACCTTGGCACGTAACAACTATATGTATGTTGATAGAAATATGGTTGCCAATCCTTTCTTCACATTATCAAATGAAGGAAATAGAGGTGTATATGTACCGGCAAATACAATTATTGCTGGTAACGGTACTACAGATTGGAAAACAGGCCGTTTAACTAATGCTTTTGGTAGAGTATTAGAATTGAACAGTAAGGGAAAAGTAAATCAATTTGCTGTTGTGGTAGATGGTACGTGGAGATACTTTAAAGATGGAGAAATTACAGCAAGCTTTACTTGGAATGATGCGAGAGATAACACATCTTATAACGGTAATGTGGCCAACTCAGCTACACTATCATTGCCTGTTGTAGATGACCCAAGAAACTTAAGTAAAATGACTTATTCAAATGGTCAATTCAGAAACAAAGTAGTAGTTTATGGAACATTGCCATCATTTTATGGTATTAAAGCTGGTATTCGTTATTCAGGTATTGGTGGTACTAGATATAGTTTACTATCTGGTGGCAACACCAATGGCGATTTTGTAGCAACAAACGATTTGGCTTACATCTTTAGTACATCAAATACTAATGTACCAGCAGCGCTTAGAACTGCTTTACAAACACTATTGGCGAATGGTGATGCAAGCCAAAGTTTAAAAGATTATATTACCAAATATGAAGGTACGTTTGCAGAACGTAATGGTGGTATAAATAGCTTTTATGGTACAGTTGATTTAAGATTAGCATATCAGTTTAAATTTGGACCACATAAAAAACAAAGCTTAGAAATTTCTGGTGATTTGTTTAACGTAGCTAACTTATTTAAGAAAACCTGGGGTACATCAGAAACTTTAGGCACGCAAGCACTTTATGCAGTTACTAGTTTTGATACCGCAAGTTCTAACTACAACTACCGTTTAAACAATACAGGAATTGTAACTCCATCGGGTAATCCTTGGCAGGCACAAATTGGTTTGAGATACGGATTTTAACATCGAAAGTTACATCTGTATCTTTCTAAAAAGTCATAAAAAAGGGGAATGGATTTTTATCCGTTCCCTTTTTTTATGTTTGCATTAACAAACAACAAAACTTAATGGGATTATTATTAGACTACCTGAAAAACCACAAGTGGATTGTGGCCTTGGCGTTATTGCTTGCAGGTGTAAATATTGGCTTTTCTTTAATGGATCCTTACTTTACCGGTAGGATTCTAGATTTATACATTAATAAACGAGCATCATTCACAAGCAAAAGCACATACATCTGGGGCGCATTAGGTTTCATTGGCTTGGCCATTGGTGCTGCAATGATTTCGCGTATTGCAAAAAACTTTCAGGATTATTTTACCAGCGTTATCGTTCAAAAGGTTGGTGCAAAAATGTATGCTGATGGTTTGCAGCATTCGTTAAAATTACCTTATCAGGTTTTTGAAGACCAACGAAGTGGCGAAACCTTAGGCATTTTACAAAAAGTTAGATTAGATTCTGAAAAGTTCATCACCTCGTTTATTAGTGTACTTTTTGTAAGCTTAATCGGGATGGTTTTCGTAATCGTTTACTCCGTTTCCATCAGCTATAAAGTAACGTTAGTTTATTTCGCAGCAATTCCGATTATCAGTTTTGTAAGCTGGTTTTTAAGTAGAAAAATTAAAACTATCCAACGCTCTATCGTTGGCGAAACAACTGCGCTTGCAGGTTCAACAACCGAATCTTTAAGAAATATCGAATTAGTAAAGAGCTTAGGCCTGGCCGATCAGGAAATTGAACGACTAAACAAAACGACTTACAAAATTTTAGGTTTAGAGCTTAAAAAAGTAAAATATGTTCGAAGCATGAGCTTTGTTCAGGGCACAACCGTTAACCTGGTTAGAAGCTCGATGATTGTAGTGTTATTACTTTTAATTTTTGATAATACCATTTCTCCCGGACAATACTTCTCGTTCTTATTTTATTCATTTTTTCTTTTTGGTCCACTGCAAGAATTGGGTAATGTAATTCTAGCCTGGAGAGAGGCTGAAGTATCTTTGGCGAATTTCAAAAAGATTTTAAGTACACCTATTGATAAAAAACCTGCCAACCCGATATCAATTAAGAAAATTAAAGAACTCGCTTTTAAGGATGTTAGTTTTAAGCACTTAACGGCGAATAGAAATGCACTACAAAACATTTCCTTCGATACACATAACGGACAAACCATTGCTTTCGTTGGTCCATCGGGTTCCGGAAAATCTACTTTAGTAAAGCTTTTAGTTGGCTTATATCCTGCAAGAGATGGCGAAATACTATACAATGGTACGCCAAGTAACGATATTGATTTAGACGCCTTACGCGAAAAAATTGGTTTTGTAACTCAAGATACCCAACTATTTTCAGGAACAATTAGAGAAAATTTGCTGTTCGTTAACCCAACTGCAACCGATGAAGAATGTTATAAGGTATTGAATCAGGCGGCTTGCCAAACTTTATTAGCTAGAGCCGATAAAGGTTTAGATTCGTTAATTGGCGAAGGTGGTGTTAAAGTTTCGGGTGGCGAAAAACAACGCTTATCCATCGCAAGGGCATTGTTACGCCAACCAGATATTTTAGTTTTTGATGAGGCTACTTCATCTTTAGATTCTATTACAGAAGAAGAAATAACCAAAACAATCAGATCAGTTTCTGATTTGACAGATCACATTACAATTTTAATTGCGCACCGCTTATCAACCATTAAGCATGCCGATGTAATTTACGTTTTGGAAAAAGGATACATAATTGAACAGGGCACTCATGAAGGACTAATAGCACAAAATGGTTTATATCAGGCCATGTGGCGCCAACAAATCGGCGAGAGAATTGTTGAAGCTTAATAAATCTTCATCGCAATGGTATTAGCACAAGTAGAAAGCAGCAATCAAATTGCAATTATTATAATTATCGCAGCCATCCTTTGGTTAGCCCTTATAATAATTGCATTGTATCATATTTCAAAAAATGCATCAATGGCATTTCCAGTAAAAGTAATTTGGTTTATAATCATTTTACTAGCACCATTTATAGGTTCATTGGTGTATCTCGTTTGGGGGAGAAATAAAAGTTTTTAATTTTTTTGCCTTAATGGATTGCATTGAAGATTTGGAAAGCAATGCCAGAAATATTTCGGTCCGTTTCTGCCCCGTTATTCCTCCAAGCGCTATGAAAAATAGCGGCTTTCCGTACTACCGGGTTTAGTTTGCAAGGTATTTCGCTTTTTTTAACGTTTTGAAAGGGCAAACGTAAATAATTATACTGAACTGTGTTAATTAAACCTGACTGTACAAAAATACTTTTTGTTGCAAGAACACTTCATTCTTATTGCAGAAATTACCCAAAAAGATTGTAGGGAAGGCAGGATTGACATTAATCTGGCTACTGTAACTGCTTTTCAAATAATTCCATATAACTAACCTTTCGCTAGAAAATTTACCTTTTAATCTGTGATAATTAATTATCAGATACACAACTAAATCTTACTCGTATGATCATTGATATCCTGCAAACTTAATTTAGTAAGTGATTTTGTTTTAAACCAGGTAATAAAAGCAATTCCAATGGTCATACTACCACCAAATACCACAGCAGGAACGGTGCGCATAAGTTTTGCCGTTAAGCCCGATTCGAATGCACCAATTTCATTCGATGAACCGATAAACATACTATTTACTGCAGAAACCCTTCCCCTCATTTCATCAGGTGTGAGCAATTGCATAATTGTGGAACGGATGATTACGCTCACGCTATCAAAAGAACCTTCTAGGAAAAGGAAAAATAGTGTTAAGTAAAAACTTTTTGATAGCCCGTAACAGATAATACTCAATCCAAAACCGGTTACTGCAATCAACAGATTTCGCCAAGGCTTATTCATTGGTGAAAATCTGGTCATGGCTAGCATCGTAATTACAGAACCTGCAGAAGCTGCAGCTCTCATAAAGCCTAAACCCTCCGGACCAACCTTTAAAATATCGTTTGCAAAAACCGGAAGCAAGGCAACCGCTCCTCCAAAAAATACTGAGAATAAATCCAAACTCATTGCCCAAACCATCATTTTGGTTTTAAACACAAATTGAATTCCTTCAGTTAAACTTTTTACAATTCCTTCTTTAGGTATAAAAGATGGCGGATGAACATTCAGAAAAAAAATACAAATCAGTGCGATAAAAATAAAGGTGATGATAACGACATAGGTTACGGTTATCCCAAAGAAACCATAAATTAATCCTCCGGCTGCAGGCCCCAAAATGGAAGCCATTTGCCAACTGGAACTGCTCCAGGTGCTTGCATTTGGATACAATTCTTTAGGTAAAATTTGCGCCATAAGTGAAAAAGTTGCCGGTCCGAAAAAACCTCTTGCTAAACCAATGCCGAAAACCATCGAGTACATAATTGGCACAATGTATCCAACCGGTACATAACGATGCATATACGTGGTGGTTACCGCCAACATAATTAATGAGCACAGGAAAACACCAGAAAATATTTTTAATAGTAAGCCTCTTTTTTCACTTTTATCTGCAATGTAGCCACCATACAAAGCAATTGTAATGGCAGGAATGGCTTCACAAAGACCAATTAAACCAAGTGCCAATGGGTCTTTCGTTAAATGATATATATAAATACCAAGTACAACAGCTTGCATTTGGTAAGCAAACGTAAAGAAAAAGCGCATGCCGAGGTAAGACCTAAATTCTTTATAACGCAATGCTGCGTATGGGTCGGGCTTGGTTAAAATGGATTTAGAATCTGCCAATGATGTGTGTTTTTAATGCAAAACTAAGCTTTGAAAAACAAATAATAGAAAGGAATAATAAATTTGTACAATAGTTACTACAAAATGATATTACGATATTTTATCGAAAGAAATTCCTCTTTCCAATTTTTGCAAATGCCCTTTAAGTGAAGAATTTTCTGGTTTTTCCAATTGCGGGTCAGTTTCAAAAAGTTCGATAACAGTATTCCTGGCTTCGGATAATATAATCTGGTCTTTAGCTAAATCAGCCAGTTTTAAATCCAGCACACCACTTTGCTGTGTCCCGGTAATATCTCCCGGACCTCTAAGTTGCAAATCGATTTCAGATATTTCGAAACCATTATTGGTTCTAACCATCGTTTCCAAACGAACTTTTCCTTCTTTACTTAGTTTATTACCGCTCATTAAAATACAAAATGAATGGTCAGACCCTCGACCAACCCTTCCACGTAACTGGTGTAATTGCGAAAGACCAAATCGCTCAGCATTTTCGATAACCATAACTGATGCATTGGGCACATTTACACCGACTTCAATTACGGTTGTAGCCACCATAATTTGGCTTTTACCATCAATGAATTGTTGCATTTCAAACTGCTTATCAGCATTTGGCATTTGCCCGTGCACGATGCTAATTTGATAATCTGGTCTTGGAAATTGATAACTTAATTGTTCAACACCAGCTTCGAGGTGTAGCAAATCTAACTTTTCACTTTCTTTGATTAACGGATAAACGATGTAAACTTGTCGCCCTTTTGCAATTTCCTGCTTCATAAAACCGAACATCCGTAATCTTTGTCCTTCGAAAAGATGCCTGGTTTCAATCGGTTTTCTACCAGCAGGCAATTCATCAATTACAGACACATCCAAATCTCCATAGAGCGTCATGGCTAAAGTTCTGGGTATTGGAGTAGCAGTCATCACCAAAATATGCGGTGGAATTATATTTTTTCGCCACAACTTCGACCTTTGTTCAACGCCGAAACGATGTTGCTCATCTATAACAACTAAACCTAAATTTTTAAATTGAACTTTATCTTCGATTAAAGCATGTGTACCAATTAAAACATCAATCTCACCAGATTCTAATTGCTCGTGTAAAATTGCTCTTTCTCTCTTTTTTGTGCTTCCGGTTAGTATGGCAACCTTCACCAAATCATCAGTTACCAATTCGGTAATGGAAGCATAGTGCTGGCGAGCTAAAATTTCTGTTGGCGCCATCATACAAGCCTGGTAGCCATTATCATTGGCCAAAAGCATACTCATGAGCGCAACAGCTGTCTTTCCGCTTCCCACATCACCTTGCACCAATCTATTCATTTGTACACCACGTTGCGTATCAATCCGAATTTCTTTAACAACACGTTTTTGTGCATTTGTTAATTCAAAAGGCAAAAACTCTTTGTAAAAACGATTAACCTTATTGCCAACAATATCAAACTTTACGCCTTTAAATTTTAACTGGCGCAGTTGTTTATTGTGTAGCAATTGCAATTGTATAAAAAATAATTCTTCGAATTTCAATCGCCGCTCAGCTGCATTTAAATCTTGTTGATTTTTGGGAAAATGAATGTTTAGTAAAGCGGTTTTTTTATCACAAAGCTGATACTTACTTAAAATGTACTTAGGCAAATTTTCTTCTACCTGTGGAATAACCTGATCCAGTAATCCTGCAATAATCCTCTGTAATCCTTTAGAATCTAAGGTGAATTTTTTAAGTTTCTCGGTAGAATTATAAACTGGCTGCAAGGTTAAATTTCCTCTGCCTGCAGTTTTATTATGATAAAGTTCCATTTCAGGATGAGAAATGCTAAACGTCCCATTAAATAATGATGGTTTCCCAAATGCAACATAAGCAACGCCAACCGTGATATTATCTTCCACCCATTTTAAACTCTGAAACCAAACCAGTTCCATAATTCCGGTATCATCTTTAAAAACCGCTACAATCCGCTTCGTCCTTTTCTCACCAACAACCTTCTTACTAATTACTCTTCCAATAATCTGGATGTATTGCGAATCAAGATTTATCTCATTTATTTTAAAATATTTGGTTCTGTCGATATATCTGAAAGGATAATATGATAAAAGATCTTGATATGTGAACAGACTAAGATCTTTTTTTAAAACATCAGCACGATTTGGGCCAATGCCTTTTATAAACTCAACGGGGGTATTTAATATCGAGTTATACAATGTGGTTACTGTTTCTTGTAAAAACACTTTTAAGCAATTGCAAATTAAAAATAAAAATCGATAACAGTAAAAGCAAGTAGGCAAATAACTGGTGGATATCAATTTTCTCTTTAAAATAGAAAAATGCAACGGCAAAAGCAACTATCGGATTAAGGTATATTAAAATTCCTAAAGCAGATGATGGCATTCCAACCAGCGCATAAGAATTTAAAAATAAAGGAATGATTGTAAAAACAATGGCAATTAAAAAAATGTGCCACCAAAAAAAACTTTCAGTTGGAAAAGAATTACTACTTAACAAATACATTGGCAGCATTATTAATCCTGATAAGATTAACTGAACACCCAGGAAATTAAATTTATCTACATTTTGGATAACCTTAAGCGTAATTACATAAAGTGCGTAAAATGAAGCAATAATAACTGCCCAAATTACTTCGTGCAGAGAGCCTGTAGCCAATAAGATTATACTTATAAATGCAATTACTATCGCGATTACTTTAGTTTTAGTTAGGCGTTCTTTTAGGATAAGAAAACCACATAATGCGGTAAGCAGTGGACAAACCATGTAAGCAAATGCAGCCGCTTTTAGGCTTACACTATTTACAGCATAAATGTATGTAAACCAGTTGCCAGTGATTAGTAATGCAGAAAAAACAGTTAATAATAAAAGTTTTATCTTTCTTTTTGATGTAAGCAATTTAACGTAGCTTATATCTTTTTTAAGTGCATCTTTTCTAAACAAAAGGATGGTTGTCCACACCATTAGGATAGAAATAAATATTCTATAATATAAAATCTCCTGAGGTGGAAAATATTTTATACTTCGAAGCGGGATAGACATTGTTCCCCAGATGATATACGGAATAATGCCAGCAAGAAAGTATTTGCTTTTGCTTGCTGCCAAAATTATTTTACTATAGCAATAACAGAAATTTCTACATTAACATTTTTAGGCAAAACAGAAACTTGTACGGTTTCGCGAGCAGGAAAATCAGCAGTAAAATATTGACCATAAATTTCGTTAACCTGAGCAAATGTGCCCATATCACTCAAGAAGATTGTCGATTTAACAACATTATCAAATGTTAAACCAGCCTCTAACAATACCGCTTTAAGGTTACGCATTACCTGATGTGTTTCTTCTTCAATATTACTGATATTCAATTCTCCATTTTCTGGATTGATAGCAACCTGACCCGACACAAATAAAAAGTTTCCAGCTTGTACCGCCTGGCTATATGGCCCTATTGGAGCAGGAGCATTTGTTGTTGTAATTATTTTTTTCATAAAGATATGTTATTATTTAGCAAGCCATTGAATGAGCTTATATATAATGCCGGCAAGAAATACAGAAATTGCCAATGCATTTATAAAGTGCATAATTTTTAGATTTATATTATCTGGCCTGTTTGGATCTTTTTTCCTGAAGAAGTACATAATACAAACTTAGGTAAAAAGCACAATAGGAAAAACTAAAAGGCATAAAAAAAAGTCCCGATTTTCATCGGGACTTTTTTATTAAACTTTATATCGAAATACTAGTTTCTAGCAGTTTCAACACGACGGTTTTCGATACGACCTTCTTCAGTATCATTAGAAGCAATTGGATTAGCTTCGCCATTACCTTTAGTAGCAACTTGACTAGCGTTAACACCAGAGTTTACTAAGTAAGTTTTAACAGAATTTGCTCTGTCTTTAGATAATTTCAAGTTATATGCAGCAGTACCTTCGCTTGAAGCATAACCATTTACAGTTACTTTACCACCGTTTTCACGTAACACTGAAGATAATTTATCTAAAGTAGGATAAGATTCAGTTTTTAAAACTGATGAGTTAAAATCGAAACCGATTTTTTCGAAACCAGTTACATTTGAAGTACTATCAACTGGAGCAGTCATTTTTGGAAGAGGACAACCTGAACCATCAACAGCAGTACCAGCAGGAGTTCCTGGGCATTTATCGAATTGATCAGCAACACCGTCACCATCAGTATCTTTTTTCAAATCTTCAACAGATTTTTCAACAGCAGATACACGATTTTTCAAAGCTTCAACTTCTTGACGTAAAGTTGGATCTTTTAAATCATCATACATTGTAGCTAATGGATTAGTCCATTCTAAGCTAGGTTTAGCAGAAGAACCTAAAGAGAACTCTAAACCAGCATAACCGTAAGAGAATTTATCTTTAGTAGTTCCTTGAGCATAGATACCATCAAAGTTATCAGCATCAACAAAGTTCATAGTGTAACCTAAATTAAAGTTAACACGTTCAGAAACTTTGAATTTAACACCAACACCAACTGGGATATACATGCCTTTTACATAATCTTTAGCTTCATGCTTATCGCCTGCAGGACCTGTAGCATTACCTTTCCAATCAACAACAGTACCATTTGTGTAAGTTACTTTTGGAGCATAAGCCATATAACCAGCACCAGCAGTAACGAAGAAACCTACTGCATTCTCACGACGTAAGAAATCGATAGAACCAACATTTACAACACCACGTAAATCTACAGCATATTGTAATTCAGTTTCAAATTCTCTAGCAGTTGCGCTTCCAGGAGCGATTGGACCAGTAGTAGCATCGTTAGAACCTGATACTTTACCACGTAAGCCATTTAATTCTAAAGCGAATGAGTGACCTAATTGTTTACGGATATTTAAACCGTAACCTAAGTTAACATCCCATTTGTTGAAGTCATTAGAACCACCAATAGCAACAACTGGCGCTAAAACACCAGCGTTAACACCGATAGACCAAGTTCTGTACTGTCCTCTTCCACCAAAAACTTTGGTAGAAGAAGTCGTTGCAGGCGCATCCTGAGCAACAGCAAGAGTAGCAACTCCTGTTAATGCTACTAAGGAAAGTGCAACACTTTTCTTTAAAGTAGAATAATTCATAATCTTTTTTTTCTTTTTAAGGGTTAAACAATTTTGATTGAATAATTTTTTTGTAACGGCAAAATTAAACAAAATATTAATTTTTTCAAACATTTATACAAACTCCGTTCCAAACTTCTTTAGAATTAATCATTTTCTTACATTTGGCCGTCACTTGTTTTACCTTATAATAGTTATGAAATACCCACAAATCAATCAGGATTTATTCATTTTAAATAGAAAAAATTTTGTTAACCACTTAAAAAACAATTCATTGGCCCTATTTCAGTCAAGTGATGAATTCCCAAGAAGTGGCGATCAGAACTTTATTTTCAAGCAAAATCCAGATTTATTTTATTTATCAGGAATCGATCAGGAACAAACTATTTTGCTTTTATACCCAGATTGTCCTAATCCAATGTATAGACAAGTCCTGTTTTTAAGACAGACAAACGATTATATAAAAGTTTGGGAGGGATATAAATATACCAAAGAACAAGCAAAAGCAGCTTCTGGAATAGAAGCCATTTATTGGTTGGAAGATTTTGATAATATTTTGCACAGTATTGTTCATTATGCTGATAATATCTACTTAAATACAAATGAAAACGATCGCTACGCACATACTGTGCCTTACCGCGACATTCGGTTTATCGAACAAATGCGTTCGAAATATCCACTGCACCATTATGAACGTTCAGCACCAATAATGCGTGAATTAAGGGCCTTAAAATCAGAAATCGAAATTGAATTAACAAAAAAAGCATGTGGAATAACCTGTGATGCTTTTAAAAGAGTTTTAAAATTTACAAAACCCGGCGTTAAAGAATATGAAATTGAGGCAGAAATTATTCACGAATTTATTCGCCAGGGCGGAACAGGGCATGCCTACACGCCAATTATTGCTTCGGGGCATAATGCAAATATCCTCCATTATAATGATAATAATCAGGAATGTAAAGCTGGAGATGTAATTTTATTCGACTTCGGAGCAGAATATGCCAACTATAATGCAGATATGAGCAGATCGATTCCTGTTAGCGGCAGATTTACCAAAAGGCAAAAAGATGTTTACAATGCAGTATTGCATGTAATGAAAACGGCTACTAAATTAATTGTTTCTGGAACGGTGTGGAATACTTATCATGAAGCGGTTGGAGAAATTATGACGGAGCAACTAATAAACCTTGGTTTAATTTCATCTGCAGATGTTAAAAACCAAAATCCTGCATGGCCGGCTTATAAAAAGTATTTTATGCATGGTACTTCTCATCATCTAGGAATAGACGTTCATGATTTTGCCGGGCGATATACACCATTCGCAGCTGGAAATATTTTAACGGTTGAACCTGGAATTTACATACCGGAAGAAGGTTTAGGCATAAGGTTAGAGAACAATATCTTGATTACATCAACAGGAAATATAGATTTAATGGCAGATATACCATTGGAGACAGAGGAAATTGAAGACCTAATGAACGGATAGTCTGTTTGCATTTGACAGTTTTCAGTTAATAACGAATCGATTAAACGGTTAACGGACTGACCAATTAAAACCATTAACCATCTACTTCAAATTCATCGGCAAAACGATAAATATTAAAATCATTTTTTTTCAAAGCTTCGTGAATACTTTCGCGAAGCTTTTTTTTATCAACCTTTTTCATCTTAAAATGCTGAATAATTTTCCATGCCTTTTCAGCATACAAAAATTCTTTTCTTTCAGTTTGTACTCCTATCACCGGTCGAATAATCCAATGGCACAGCTCGGCGATTCCTTCATTTTTATGGGCAACCGTTTTCAATATTGGAATTGTTTTAACGCCATGATGAACAATTTTTTTTAGATTATTTGCAAAGGCAGAAGCTCCATCTCTATCTGCCTTATTTACAACAAAACAATCGGCAATTTCCATTAAACCCGATTTAATATTTTGAATTTCATCGCCTGATTCGGGTACCAAAACTACTACAGTCTTATCGGCCAGTCCAGCAATTTCAACTTCTGATTGTCCTACACCAACCGTTTCAACTAAAATCAAATCAAAATTAGAAGCTTTTAAAACATCGACCATTTCAATGGTTTTAGCAGAAATACCCCCTAAAGCGCCACGTGTTGCAAGCGAACGAATAAAAACATTAGGATTATTAAATTGGCTTGCCATTCTTATTCTATCGCCAAGTAAAGAACCAAAATTAAATGGAGAAGTGGGATCTATTGCTAATATAGCTAAACGTTTCCCTTCGGCTGTAAAATGATTAGTTATTGCATTAACCAAAGTGCTTTTCCCTGCTCCCGGAGGACCTGTTATACCTACAACCGGTACTTCCATTTTGCTGTCTAAATCTCTTAAAAGTAAGTCTCCCGGCGCAATATCATTTTCAACCAAAGTTAAAACTCTGGCCAAAATCTTGTAATTACCTTGTTTAATTTCGTTTAAAAGAGATAGATGGGTATTCATCAATAAAACTATATTTGTACAAATAAACAAAATTATAAGGCGTATATAAGCCTAAAGCGATAAGAAAATTAAATGAAAGTCACCGGATTTACTTTTATCAAAGATGCCATTGTAAACGATTACCCGATAAAGGAAGCAATACTTTCAGTTTTACCGCTTTGCGACGACTTTATAGTCGCTTTAGGAAACTCTACCGATGAAACTTCAGCATTGGTTAAAAGCATAAATCCTGAAAAAATAAGAACAATTGATACCGTTTGGAACGAAAGTTTAAAAGAAGGCGGACATGTTTTTGCCGATGAAACCAATAAGGCCTTAGCGGCTATTTCAAAAGATGCCGATTGGGTGATTTACATTCAGGGCGATGAAGCCATTCACGAAAATTATTTGCCGCTGATTAAAAAGGAAATGGAAGCTGAGCTTAACAATAATAGTATTGAAGCTCTTTTGCTCAATTATAAGCATTTTTACGCGTCTTATGATTATTTAGCCGAATCGAGGCGTTGGTATAGAAGAGAAGTGCGAATTTTAAAAAACCTCCCGGGCATACATTCCTATAAAGATGCGCAAGGTTTTCGGATTAATGATAGAAAACTTAATGTAAAGCTAATTGATGCCTATATTTATCATTACGGATGGGTAAAACCACCTAAAGGTTTACAAGGCAAGGTTCGTAACTTTAATCAATATTATCAAACGGAAGAATGGATAGAACAAAATTATCCGGTTCAAAATACATTTGATATGCATAACGCAGATAGATTGGTTCACTTTAAAGGAACTCATCCGGAGGTTTTAAAACTAAGAATTGAATCGGCAAACTGGAAATTTGAACAGGATTTAACCAAGCAAACACCAAAAATGAATTTCCGAAGAAGGCTGCTTCAAAAAATTGAAGATTTAACTGGATTGCGCTTGTTCGAATACCGTAATTATAAAATTGTGAAGTAGATGCAAAAAAGCGTTTCTATCATAATACCGAATTATAACGGCAAACATTTGCTGGAAAAATATTTGCCTTCGGTATTTATTGCTGCTGAAAATGCAAATACCGAATTTGAAATTATCGTAATTGATGATGGCTCGAAAGATGATAGTATCAACTTTATAAAAAGTAATTACACGAATGTTAAGCTGTTAATCAACGATAAAAACAGGGGCTTTTCTTACACTTGCAATCATGGCATTCGGGAAGCTAAATTTGAACTGATTTTGCTTTTAAATTCTGATGTAAAGCTTACACCTGATTACTTTCAGCACCAGTGGAAATACTTTATTAAACCAGATACTTTTGGCGTAATGGCTAGAATTATGAGTTTTGATGAAACCAAAATTGAAGATGCCGCTCGTTTACTTTATTACAGCGGATGCAGAATTAAAGCAAATAAATTTTATTACAGCGAAAACCAGGAGGATGAAAATGTTTACACAGCTTACCTTTCTGGTGCTAATGCTTTTGTTGATGCAAAAAAATTAAAGGAGTTAGGCGGCTTTGACGAGATATTTTCTCCATTTTCTTCAGAGGATTTCGACTTAAGTTTACGGGCATGGCAATTGGGTTGGAAATGTTATTACGAGCATCGTGCTTTTTGTTTTCACCACATTAGCGGCAGTACAAAAACACAGATAAAATCAGATTTTATCAAGAGGGTATATTACCGGAACAGATTCTTTTTACAACGTATTCAGCTACAAGGATTACGATTAAATTTATTACCGCTACATTTATTATTTGCAGAAATTATACCTAAACTTTTAACAGGTAAACTTTGGATTTGGGGTGCTTACAAACAATATTTAGCTTCCTTCACTGCGATTAATAACAGTCGCCAAAAACTTGCTACGCTAAAACAGAAGTACAATTGTTCAATAGGCGTTTCTGATATAATGGAGATTATAAATCAATCTGTTTCAGATAAAAACATTAAACGATTGTAATTTTACCAACCACAAATAAGGCAAAACTCAAAGGTCTGTTTGAAAACCGTACATTTGCCAAGTTTTAATTAGATTTTTTTTGGAGGTGTTTTTAATGCATCATCCATCGTACATATTCCATTTTACACAAAATGAAGACTTATTTTCGTTTATTATCTTTTGCCAAACCAATAGAAAAATTTGCTATACCTTATGTTATTGCAACTTTATTATCCATTCTTTTTGGAACATTTAATCTTGCACTTCTATCTCCCTTATTTGAAACTTTATTAAACGCTAACAAACCTGCTGTTAAAAGTGCTACTTTAACAGATAAAGCGGCAGAATCTTTTTCTTTATTAGGCAAATTAAGAGAATTAGTAAATGATTCGATTGCTAAAAACTCAATAGAAACCACTTTATTCTACGTTTGTGTTGTAATTGTTATTTCTGTATTGTTATCAAACCTTTTCAGATATTTATCACAGCGATACATGGAAGATTTAAGGGTTCATACTTTATTAAATTTTAGAAAGAGGGTTTTCGATAATGTAATGAATCTTCACGTAGGATTTTTCACTAATGAGCGTAAGGGAGATATTATTTCTAAAGTAGCGTCTGATGTTCAGGTAGTTCAATTTACAGTTACAAACACACTACAAGTCGTCTTTAAAGAACCTGTAACACTTATTGTATACGTTATTTTGCTTTTTAACATTTCAGCAAAGCTTACGCTGTTCTCTCTTTTGGTTATTCCAATCTCTGCATTTGTTATCAGTAAAATTGTTAAGCGTTTAAAACAACAGGCAAAAGAATCTCATGAATCTTTCGCAAAAATGATCGGTTTTTTAGATGAGTCCCTAAGCGGAATAAAAATAATAAAAGCTTTTAATGCAACAGAAAGAGTAAAAAACAAATTTAATCAAGAGAATATTTTTTACTCAAACCTAACCCGAAAAATGGTTAGAAGACAACAACTCGGTTCACCAGTTTCCGAATTTTTAGGTGTTTTAATGATCGCTATAATTGTTTGGTATGGTGGAACACTTATTTTACATAATGACGCTACAGCGCTTACAGCTTCTGATTTTATAGCTTATATCGCAATTTTTTCTCAAGTGATGCGCCCAGCAAAAGCATTAACAGATTCTTTTAGTGGCATTCATTCTGGAATCGCAGCCGGAGAGCGAGTTTTGGAACTGATAGATACGAAAGCAGAACTGATAAACAAACCAAATGCAGAACGTTTAAATGAATTTAGCAATGCATTGATTTTCGAAGATGTTGCTTTCAGCTATGGTGAAAAAGAAGTGCTAAAAAATATTAATCTGAGTATTCAAAAAGGGCAAACCGTTGCTTTAGTCGGGCCTTCTGGTGGAGGAAAAAGTACGCTGATGGATTTAATTCCTCGCTTTCACGATCCAAAATCGGGTACGATTAAAATTGATGGACACGATTATAAAGATTTAACCGTAGAAAGTATTCGCAGCCAGATGGGAACGGTAAACCAGGAATCCTTTTTATTTAACGACAGTATATTCAACAACATAGCTTTTGCAAAACCAGATGCAACGGAGGCTGAAGTTATCGCAGCAGCGAAAATTGCAAACGCACATGAGTTTATTCAAAATACGGAAAATGGTTATCAAACCTTTGTGGGCGATAGAGGAAACCGACTTTCTGGCGGGCAAAGGCAACGTGTTTGTATCGCAAGAGCAGTTTTAGCCAACCCACCAATTATGCTTTTAGACGAAGCGACTTCTGCATTAGATACAGAATCGGAAAAATTAGTACAAGATGCTTTAAATAACTTGATGAAAAACAGAACATCAATTGTTATTGCACACCGTTTAAGTACCATCCAACACGCCGATAAAATTGTTGTAATTGATAGAGGTGAGGTTTTAGAAACTGGCAGTCACCAGGAATTAATGTCGCAAAATGGCTTGTATAAGCGTTTAATTGATATGCAGGCATTTAACGATTAGTATGAGTAGTATTTTAAATATCGCAAACTCTATTAAAGCTTCGGAATATATTTTCGAGTTTTCGATATGTACACTTGTTACGCGTAAAAAAGAATACAATGAAATGCTTCAGTCATTTCTGGATAAAGGATTCTCTGATTCTCTTTGCGAATTTTTATATGCTGACAATACCGAAAAAAATCAGTTTCATGCTTTTAGTGCTATAAATCTATTTCTAAAAAAGGCAAAAGGAAAATATATTATTATCTGCCATCAGGATATTGTTATCAATAAGGATGGCTTTAATGAATTAAAAAACTGCATCAATCAACTTGATTATTTAGATGCAAATTGGGGCGTTTGTGGTAATGCGGGTGCCGCCGGCCCAAATCACATCGTATATTACATTTCTTATCCCGACGGCACTTTTATGAATAAGGGCAAATTCCCTTTAAAAGTTACAGGCTTAGACGAAAATTTTTTGTTAGTTAAAAACAGTGCAAATCTTAAAGTCTCAAATAACCTCAACGGCTTCCATTTATACGGAACTGATTTAGTTTTACAGGCGGAATTAAATGGTTATTCTTCTTATGTTATTCCTTTCAATTTAACCCACAAAAGCCGAGGAAATCGCGATGCTGACTTTTTTAGAATAAGAAAAGAACTGATTGAGAAATATGATTATTTCTTCAGGACAAGATGGGTTCAAACCAACTCAACTGTATTTCATTTATCCGGTAGTTTTTTAGGAAAATTATCTGGAAACGGGCTATTCTTATTTTTTGTACGAATGTTTAACGGCTTAAAAAAGAGAAGGAAGTAATGAATATGAACAGGCCGCTTGTTTCTATCGCCTTATGTACTTTTAATGGAGAAAAATACATTTCAGAACAACTGGATTCCATTATAAATCAAGATTACCCAAACCTGGAAATCATTATTGTTGATGATAACTCCAGTGATAAAACAATAGATATTCTTAAATCATTTGCAGAAAGAAATGAGAATATTTCACTTGTTTTAAATGAAACGAATATCGGTTTTAATAAGAATTTCAGAAAGGCGCTAACACTTTGTTCGGCTGAATATATTGCAATATCAGATCAGGATGATATATGGCTTCCCGAAAAAATTAGCCGCCTGGTAAATAACATTAAAGATAACCTGCTCCTTTATCACGATTCAGAATATATAAATGATAATGGCACATCATTAAACATAAGCATCAGTTCACATCATCGTTTTTTATCAGGTAATTGCGTAAAACAATTGCTCTATTTTAACTGCATATCTGGCCACACCAGTTTAATCAAGAAAGAACTTTTAGATTTAACACCAGAATTTGACAAAGATTTATATTATGATTGGTGGCTCGCTTACACCGCAGCATGCACAGGCAGGTTAAATTTTATAAAAGATAGATTAGTTAAACATAGAAAGCATACTGAAAGTTCGACCGGAAAAGATAAAACAGATACACGATTATTGAGAGTTGTACATTTAAACTTATTTTTAGCTCATCCTTTAACTCCAAAACCAATAGCAGCGCTTGTAGTGAAACTTCTATCAGGTTACAATGAGTTAGCGCATAAAAGTTTCTCAAAAAAATTGTTTTCTTTACTAATAAGCAATCGAACTGATCTACTTTTCATCCGAAAGAAATCCTACTATTCTCAAATTAAATTTCTGATCAAAGAGAGCTCAAAATAATGGAAGCATCTTTTTAAAGGATTAATATTATATTTTTACTTATTCTTATTAAAAAATTGGGATATATATGTTGAATAAAATAAAATCATGGTTTAGTGTACCACAAAGTGAGGTTGCTTTGACTCATGATTTTTTAGATCCATCAAAAAAAACAATTCTTATTATTGATGATGATTTGCCTCAGCACGATAAATCTTCTGGCTCGAAAAGGCTTTTTGAGTTGCTTAAGCTATTTAAAAAACTAAATCTAAACATTGTTTTCTTGCCAAATAATGGCTTAAAATTAGAACCATACTATACAGAGTTAAAACAGTATGGTGTAGAAGTTTTACTAAACAATCCTGATAGAAAAGGATTGTTAAAAACCTTAAATCAATTATTAAACAAGATTGATTATGCTTGGATTTCGCGACCGATGTTAAACATTGAGTTTCAAAAGCTAATTAAGAAAAACAAAAACACCAAGATAATTTTCGATACTGTTGATTTACATTTTGTAAGAATGCTAAGGCAAGCTGAAAATGAAAACAATGAAAAACTTAAACGTAAAGCTTTAAAATTCAAGAAATTAGAACTCGAACTAGCCAACAAATCCGATGCAACAATTACAGTTACCGATACAGAAAAAGTATTGCTAGAAAATGAAAATATTAAGAACGTTTATGTTGTTCCAAATATTCACCAACTTCAAATACCACTACAGGAAATTTCATTTAAAGATAGAAAAGGTATCGTTTTTATTGGGGGCTATAAACATGAGCCAAATATTGACGCCGTTAAGTGGTTTATGCATGAAATTTTACCAAAGATTTGGAATTCTTTAGATAAAATTCCAGTGTACCTGTTAGGGAGCTTTCCTACTAATGAAATTAGCGCTTTTGCCAATGAAAATGTTTTTGTTCCTGGATATATAGAGGATGTAAGCGAATATTTTTTAAAATCGAAAGTATTTATTGCACCATTAAGATATGGAGCAGGAATGAAAGGAAAGATTGGACAAAGTTTAGAGTTTGGCTTACCAATTGTTTCTACTTCGATTGGTGCAGAAGGCATGAATTTAATTCATGAAAATAACGTGTTAATTGCTGATGAAGCAGATGATTTTGCAAATGAAGTTATCCGACTATATCAAAATGAAAATTTATGGAAAGAAATTAAAGAAAATGCTTTTAAGGCAATAGTTGCATATACTCCTAAAGTTGTCGAATCAAAACTTGAAACCATATTTAAAAATTTAGGAGCTTAATCACATGAATAAAAAGCTTTCTATAATTACGGTAAACTATAATGATAAAGCTGGTTTGGAAAAAACCATCAATAGCGTTAAACAACAAACATGGCAAGATTTTGATTATTTCATTATTGATGGAGGAAGCACTGATGGAAGTGCGGATATTGTTAATATATATAAAAATGAATTTGCGCATTGCATAAGCGAACCAGATAATGGTGTTTATAATGCAATGAATAAAGGAATACGCCTAGCAACTGGTGATTATTTGCTTTTTTTAAATAGCGGAGATAGCTTAAAATCATATACTACACTTCAGGAAATTGAAGTTTATCTGAACAACGAAAAAGATATTTATTATGGTGATGCAAATTACCAGGAAAAAGATGGTGATGTTATCAGAACCTATCCAGACAAACTCTCTTTTAGTTTTTTTTACAAACATAATTTATCTCATCAGGCAACATTTATTAAAAGAAATCTTTTTGAGAATATTTTCTTTTACAATGAAAATCATAAAATAGTATCTGATTGGGAATTTTTCATATATGCTATTTGCAAGAAAAATGTAACCTACAAACATATTAATCAGGTTATCTGTAACTATGATACCCAAGGCATATCCTCTATTATCAATAACCATGAATTAATGAATATTGAAAGGGATAAAACACTTCAAAAACATTTTCCATTATTTATCGAAGATTATCGTACCATTTCCAATTTAAATCTAAAGAGATTTAGGCAGTTTACTTTTATTAAAAATTATCCTTTTGCCTTTAAAATTTTAAAAGGTTTTATGAATTTAATCTTGATGTTTTTACCAAAATTTAAAAACTTGCAATGAGCAAAATTCTTTTTGATCATCAAATATTTTCGCTTCAGGTATATGGGGGTATTTCAAGATATTTTGCTAATATCAAACACGCTTTAGAAAAAGAACCGGATTGTTCTGGGCATATTGGAGTACTTTACAGCAAAAATTATTATATTCAAAATTATAAAGCACCAATTCAAAATTTATTAGGAAAGCGGCTATTTGCATCGCAGGAGAAAGAATATAAATGGAATAAAAAATATTCAAAATATCTTATTAATAAAAATGATTTCGACGTTCTTCATCCAACTTATTATGAGCCATATTTTTTAAAAAAACTTAAGAAACCTTATGTCATTACTGTTCACGATATGATTCATGAACTGATGCCAGATTCTTTTCCCTGGAATGATATTGCAGCTGTTCACAAAAGAGAAATTTTAGCTAACGCCACCAAAATTATTGCCATTTCTGAAACAACTAAAAATGATTTAAAAAAAATACTAAATATTGAAGACAGCAGAATAGAAGTTATTTATCATGGATATCAGCCAAAAAATCAAAGTTTTCATCCCTCTAAAAATAATTTAGAAGAAAATAAATACATACTATTTGTAGGTGCACGTTCCGGGTATAAGAATTTCAATCGGCTAGTAAATGCAATTGCTCCATTTTTAAAGAGCAAAAAAATAAACCTTATCTGCACAGGTGGTGGAAACTTTCAAAAAGAAGAAACCGAATTATTTAAAAAATTAGAAATCGATAAATATGTCATTCAGTTTAGTGTTTCTGACCAACACCTAGAAGCTCTTTACTCTAATGCATTGGCTTTTGTTTTCCCTTCTATTTACGAAGGTTTTGGCTTACCAATACTAGAAGCATTTCAAAGTAGATGCCCGGTTATCTTAAGTAATTCTACTTGTTTTAAAGAAGTTGCAGCCGATGCAGCCGAGTATTTTGATCCAATGGACGAGCATTCTATTTTAGCTTCCGTTGTGAAAATTATTGAGAACAGAGAAAATAAAGATTTATTGGTAGAGAAGGCTATTAAAAGGCTTGAGAATTTTACTCCTCAAGCTTGTTTTGATAAAACAATTGCTTTATACAAATCGATTAGTTAAGATAGTTTTGTTTTTATAAAACTCCAATCATTCTGTAATAAACTTTCTTTAATACCATTTTGCTTCCGAAAATAACGATCTACTTTGCGCTTCATTGTACGAATTATATACGGAAGCCTTGCAGGCTTCAATAGATTAGTATCAAACTTTCGATCTGTAAACAAATGAAGTCCTTCCCCATCGGTGTAAAAATTCAGGTTAAATTTTTGGGCTAAGTAAGCTAATGATTTTTCAGAATATAAAGATATATGCTGGCCTGTTTCAGGGACTAAATACCACCAATTTCTTAAGCTTTCTGCACCAGGATGCAAGACGGTTGTAAACAGCAAATTCTTACTATATTTTAATATTTCTTCAATTTCTATTAATGGATTAGGAAGATGCTCAAAAACTTCGAACGCAGTAACCATTTCAAATGTACTGTTATCGCTTAAATTTGAAAGGTCAAAAAATTCGGCAAACAAATTTTCACAATAAATATCTGTGTGATAAAAATTATAACCTTTATCACGCATCATTCTGGTAAAAACCCCATACCCTCCTGCATAGTCCAGGAATAAATTATCTGTATTAAAATGACTTGATAAGATTGGAATAACTCTGTTTCTCAAAAGTTCGTTCCTTTCAACAAGTCCAACGTCAAGTTTAGTAATTGCAGATGAATAAGATTCTGCAAGCCAATATGGCTCTTCAGTCTGTATAAAACTAGTTTCTAAACATCTAAAGTAATCAACCTCATATTTGTTGAGAATTTTAATTGTTAAAACCTTTTCAGTTGAGCCTCCCGTTATTTTACTTAACATTTTTACAGTTTACAATTCTTGTTTTTAAATGTATAGATAAGTGATAATTTAAAAGGTCTACCGACCAATAATCCACATGAATTTAGTTTTATTAATAAAATATATTAACAAAATCGTTATGCCGTACGTAAAAATAAACCTACTTGTAACATACAAAATCATGTTAATAACATTCATATTGGCAACAGAATCAAAATGAAAAGGTCTATAAATTTCACTTAAAATCACTGTTAGAACAATATAATGGATTAAGTAAACACCGAAGGTAGTTTCCCTTGGCTTAAGGTATTTAACGAAACCGAATTTTTTTATCTTAAATAACAATAGGATGGCTGCAATTGAAAATACAATGTTGCTAATACGTAATGTATTATAAGGGTCTACACTTCTAGCCTTTATTAAATATGTAATATCAAATACAGACCAAACAAAAGTGCTTACAAAGAATAAAGCAAAGATAATGTAAGATGCTTTGTTTATCCATAACTCAATTTTACTCCAGTGCCTGTTTAGTATTGTACCTAACCATAAATAAAATATGAATCCAAAAATTGCAATTGTATGAGTTGGTATAAACCATTCAAAATAAACATTTGTACTATATAGCAACGAACAAACTAGCAGTACTGCACCCAACCAAAAGTTATAAAGATACTTTTTAAAGCATAGAAGAATGGCTATGCAAAACAGAAAATTTATGATAAACCAATAATTTGTGTATAGATAAACCATTTCAAACTTATCCTTCAATTGAGGTATCAGATGAAAATCGCCATCACGATGCAATGCAACCCATCTTTGTAAAACAAGCAAAAGAACAAATAAAAGAGACCAGAATAACCAAGGTTTAAATGTATTAGATAGTCGTCGTTTAAAATATTCCCAAGAAGAATAGGTTGTGAACTTATCGCCTAAAAGAAATCCTGCTAATACAAAAAAGGCAATCGTTCCAAATTTTGAAAGTTGAATGAGACAGATATATATAATGTGATTAGGAGGAAAACCATCAAAAATATAGGTTCCGTTGTAAACTGAATGTTCCATCACGATGCCGATCATTGCTATGCAACGAATAGAATCAATAAAGTCGAAGTTTTTTTTATGTGCCGGGTCGACAAGATTTTGTTCTGCTTTCTCCATAATTTATAAAGGTCGAATATCCATAAAAAATGAATTTAAACAGTGGAATTGTTAATTTCTTTAACAACTAATGGCTAAAAAACTGAAAAATAAGAAATGTAAAGGTTCTGGAATATAAACCTCAACATTTCTAAGTACTTGATATTTTAATTCTGAAATGCATAAAAGGCTCTTCCATTATAAGACCATCCAGGAAATGATGCGTTTCTATTAGCCGTATAAAAGTGGCCACCAGCTGAACTGTAGAATTAATAGATAGGTACAGTACCTAATACTTGCGTTTGATATACATAACATATTATTCCATCATACCTATATGTCGACCATCCCGGGTTTCTATTAGTTGTTAAGACACGATTATCAAAGCCCTGATCATAAAACTGGTACAGAGGAAAGACAATAACTTATTATTATCCGATAATTTTAAGATTACAATATTTATTAAACAAAAAAAAGTGGCCTTTTGAGCCACTTGTAAAATATCACTTTTTAGAATTACAATTTCCTTGCTACTTCTACTTGCTCGTAAGCTTCTACGATATCGCCAACCTCGATGTTGTTAAAGTTTTGAATATTCAGACCACATTCGTAACCTTTCAATACTTCTTTAACATCATCTTTAAAGCGTTTTAACGATGCTAATTCACCTGTGTAAACTACAACACCATCTCTAACGATACGAATCTGGCTTTTACGGGTAATCTTACCATCTAATACCATACAACCTGCAATGGTACCTACTTTAGTAATTTTGAAAGTCTCACGAATTTCTACGTTAGCCACAATTTTCTCTTCAAACTCTGGATCCAACATACCCTCCATTGCCGATTTAATCTCATTGATTGCATCGTAAATGATAGAATATAAACGGATATCGATTTGCTCTTGCTCTGCCAGTTTACGTGCACCTGTTGATGGGCGAACCTGGAAACCAATGATAATCGCATCTGAAGCCGAAGCCAATAATACATCAGATTCTGAAATCTGACCAACACCTTTACTGATGACATTGATTTGGATTTGCTCAGTTGATAGCTTCAACAATGAATCGGCTAAAGCCTCAATCGAACCATCCACATCACCTTTAACGATAATATTAAGTTCTTTGAAGTTACCAATGGCCAAACGACGACCAATCTCATCTAATGTAATGTGTTTCTGAGTACGTAAACCTTGCTCACGTTGTAACTGCATACGTTTGTTTGCAATATCACGGGCCTCTGTTTCGCTTTCTAACGCATTAAATCTATCGCCCGCTGTAGGAGCGCCTTGCATACCCAAAACCTGTACCGGTTGTGATGGACCAGCTGACTCTACTTTAGCACCACGTTCGTTAGTTAAGGCTTTAACACGTCCGCTGTAACTACCTGCCAATATTGGATCTCCAACTCTTAATGTACCAGCTTGTACCAATACGGTAGTCACAATACCACGCCCTTTATCTAATGCCGATTCAATTACAGTACCTGTAGCTCTCTTATTCGGATTAGCTTTTAGTTCTAATAATTCTGCTTCTAATAATACTTTATCTAAAAGTAAATCTACATTTAAACCGCTTTTACTTGAGATTTCTTGTGATTGATATTTACCACCCCAATCTTCAACCAAAATATTCATTACCGATAATTGCTCCCGTACTTTATCTGCATTTGCACCTGGCTTATCTACTTTAGTAAAAGCAAATACCAATGGTACACCTGCTGCTTGTGCATGGTTTATCGCTTCTTTTGTTTGAGGCATAACCGCATCATCCGCAGCGATAACAATAATTGCAATATCAGCTGCTTTAGCACCACGAGCACGCATTGCTGTAAACGCTTCGTGACCAGGTGTATCTAAGAAAGTTACTTTTTTACCAGTTGGTGTGGTTACCATATAAGCACCAATGTGCTGTGTAATACCACCTGCTTCACCTGCAACTACATTTGCTTTACGAATATAATCCAGCAATGAAGTTTTACCATGATCTACGTGACCCATAATCGTAACAACTGGTGCTCTTTCGATTAAATTTTCAACTGCATCTTCTTCTTCAATTACGTTTTCCTCATCTTCATCAGGTTTAACGAATTGAATTTCATAACCGAACTCATCTGCAACAATGGTTAATGTCTCAGCATCTAAACGCTGATTAATTGAAACAAACATACCAAGACTCATACAAGTACCGATAATTTTGGTAACCTGTACATCCATCATGCTTGCCAATTCGTTGGCCGTAACAAATTCTGTTACTTTTAATATTTTTGATTGAGATTCTAGCTCATTTGCTGCTTCTTCTGCATTATATGCTACATCATCACGTTTCTGACGACGTAATTTAGCACGTTGCGCAAATTTACCCGATTTACCTGCACCACTTAAACGAGCAAGAGTTGCTTTGATTTGATCTTGAATTTCTTTCTCTGTAGGCTCTTCTTTTGGTCCGCTTGGTGTAGCATTTCTATTCTGGAAACCCGGTCTGTTGTTATTATTATTATTTCTATTCCCTTGGTAAGGCGTTCCACCTTGACCAGCAGGTCTATTTCCCTGATATGGTGTACCGCCACCGGCAGGCCTGTTACCTTGATAAGGTTGGCGAGGTTGCCCTGGCGCACCACCTTGACCTTGCTGTCCGGCTGGGTTTTGACCTTGCTGTCCTTGTCCACCGCCATGTTGCCCTGGCTGACCAGGTGCCCCCGGAGTTTTCTTGCGCTTACGTTTGCGTTTTGCAGCTTCGCTATCGCTTGATGATGCTACAGGACCGTTTCTTCTATCGGGTGTTGTTGGTAAAATAATTTTACCAATAATGTTTGGACCTGTTAATTTAACTGTACGGGCTTTGATAACTTCAGGCTCGTTATTGGTTGGCTCAGGTTTAACCTCTACCGGTTTTGGAGCTTCAGCCTTTGGAATTTGTACTTTAGGTTGTTCAACAACTGGTTTCGGTGCTTCCGCTGCTTTCGCCACCGGTGCAGGTGCTTCTTCTTTTTTAACCTCTACAGGTTTTGCTTCGACTTTAGGCTGTTCAGCAACTGGTTTTGGTACTTCCGCTGATTTGGGCGCAGGTTCAGGAGTTTCTTCTTTTTTAGCTGGTCTTGTTTTAGAATTAAGATCGTTTAAATCAATCTTACCTACAATTTTAACCCCTGGAAGGTTTCCATCATCTGCTTTATCTTCTGTTTTGGTTTCCTTCACAGGCTCAGCTACAGTAGGTGTTTCTGCTTTTGGCACCTCAACTTTAGGTTTTTCTACCGGTGGTGTAAACGTTTGAGCATTTTTTATTAAAATCTCTTCGTTTTTCTCAAAATCGGTGTTCTTTTTCGGTGCTTCAGCTGGCTTTTCAGTCTCAGGCTCGTCACGACGTATTTTACCAATCACTATTTGTTTGGCTTCTTCTCTTACGATCTTATCTCCCTGATACTCTTTCAATAAGGCATTATACATATCGCCCGAAAGTTTAAACATAGGGCTTTTTTCGGCTGAGAATCCCTTTTTGTTTAAAAACTCTACGGCCGTACCCATGCCAATATTAAGTTCTTTAATAGCTTTAATTAAAATGATTGGTTTGTCGTCTGACATTTAGCTCCTGTTATTGTTTTTATTTTAATACAAAAGTAGTGTTTATTTGGCAATTACACCACTTATTCAAATTCTGACTTCAAAATTTGAACCACTTCTTTAATGGTTTCTTCTTCAAGGTCGGTGCGTTTTACCAAATCTTCTACTGTAAGTGCTAAAACACTCTTGGCAGTATCGCAACCTATGGCCTTTAATTCGTCGATAATCCAGCTATCAATCTCATCTGAGAATTCTTCTAAATCAACATCTTCATCATTTTCTTCACCTGCTTCACGGTATACATCAATTTCATAACCGGTTAATTTTCCGGCAAGTTTAATGTTATGTCCGCCACGGCCAATTGCTAATGATACCTGATCAGGTTTTAAGTAAACTGATGCATGCTTGGTATCATCATCTAATTTAATAGAAGTAATTTTTGCCGGACTTAAAGCACGGGTAATATATAATGAAGTATTATTTGTGAAATTAATCACATCAATGTTTTCGTTTTTCAATTCGCGAACGATACCATGGATACGAGATCCCTTCATACCCACACATGCGCCTACCGGATCAATACGATCATCGTAAGATTCTACTGCAACTTTAGCACGCTCTCCTGGTTCGCGAACTATTTTTTTGATAGTAATCAGCCCGTCAAAAATTTCAGGAACTTCCTGTTCAAACAAACGCTGTAAAAATTCGGGCGCTGTTCTTGAAATAATAATTTTTGGATTTGCGTTAATCATTTCTACCTTAGAAATTACTGCTCTTACAGAATCTCCTTTTTTGTAATAATCTGCAGGAATTTGCTCAGTTTTAGGCATTAAAAGTTCGTTACCTTCATCATCCAAAACCAAAGTTTCTTTTTTCCAAACTTGGTAAACTTCACCTGTTACAATTTCGCCTACACGATCTTTATATTTTTTGAAGATTTCGTCTTTTTCTAGTTCCAATACCTTAGAAACCAAAGTTTGGCGAGCTGCTAAAATTGCTCTGCGACCAAAACTTTCTAAAGTAATTTGCTCTATATAGTCATCGCCGACTTCTAAAGTACTGTCTAATTTAGAAACTTCAGCAAGTTCAATTTCCAAATCATCATCTTCAGAAAACCCATCTTCCATTACTTTTCTCGTTCTCCAAATCTCTAAATCTCCGTTATCCGGATTCACAATCACATCACAATTTTCGTCAGTTCCGTATTTTTTACGCAACATGCTACGAAAAACTTCTTCCAACACACTAATCACCGTCGGGCGATCTATATTTTTGAAATCCTTAAACTCCTGAAAAGAATCTATTAAATTAATTGTAGTAGTACTCATTTTTTACTTAAATGAAATTAACACACTTGTTTCTATTACTTCATTAAACGGAACAGATGTTTGCACTGAAACCGCTTTTTTTCCTTTTTCTTTAACTGATTCTTCAATTAAAATATTATTTTCTGTAACCTCTAAAAGTTTACCTTCCTTTTTTTGCCCACCTATAAGTTTAATACTTACCGAACGCCCAATATTTTTATTGTACTGGCGGATAAGTCTTAGAGGCTCACCAACACCGGGAGAAGAAACTTCTAAATTATAAGCCTGTTCAATTGTATTTTCTTCTTCTAAATGAAAACCAACATGCCTGCTAATTGCCACACAATCCTGTATGCTTATGCCCTCATCACCATCAACATGTATAATTAATTTATTGTTTGGCAACATTTTTACTTCAACCAAAAATAGTTCTGGCCTATCTGCAATTTTTTCTTCTACGAGTTCCGTAACTCTCTTTTCTACCTGCATATTTTAACCTGATATCATAGAAAAAGGGGACATTGCCCCCTTCTCTTTTCTTCGATTACGATGCAAATGTACATAAATTTTAGAAATAATCAAACCCTTCTACAGGAATTTACAGGTAAAACTATCTTGTAAGCATTTGTTGCTGAGGTTCGAGGTTGTGTTTTATGCTGCCTTTAAATAATTTGCTTCCATTGGCAAACTTTACTCCGATATAACTTTCTACCAAATAAGTTTTGCCTTTTAAAAAAGGTTCTTGAGGCAAAAAAACCAATGAATCATTCTTTAGAATTATCTTACCCAAAATATTTTTTTCATCTTGCAAACTATCTGTTTCGCCTGGTGTTAATAAAACCGAAATAAAATTAACTGAATCTATATTAGCCTGATAAGCTTTTTTGATTTCAAATAAACTGGCATCATCAATATTTTTAATTACAATTGAGTTGCTGTCTGCAGAAAATTTAATGATGGGCTTATTATTTGTATTCGAACACGAAACAATATTTAAAGCAAAAACAGAAACAAGCAAATATTTAACAGATTTAAACATTTTACTAAATTAAACATTATGAAATTAATTATTGAAATCCTTTTAATGGGATTAGCTGTTTTTATCGGCGCAAAGCTGGTTCCGGGTGTAACTGTTGATGGCTATGGAAGTGCAATTATTGCCGCAGTTTTAATTGCTTTAGCAAATGCAACTATAGGTTTTATTTTAAGGCTTTTAACTTTTCCCGTAAATTTCCTTACCCTTGGGTTAATGTCATTCATTATCACAGTATTAATGATTTTGTTAGTAGATAGTATGATGACTTCGTTTAATACTACAGGATTTTTAGCAGCTGCATTTTTGGCAATTGTTGTGGCTTTAATTAAAGCTATTTTTGGCGCAATAGCAGGAGATAAAGAATAATTCATTTGGCAGTTTTCAGTAGGCGGTTCGAATTGCCAACTGAAAACTATCGAATAATCTCTCTAGAAATTACCATTTTTTGAATCTCAGATGTTCCTTCGTAAATCTGTGTAATTTTAGCATCACGCATTAAACGCTCAACATGGTATTCTTTCACAAAACCGTACCCGCCATGAACCTGAATGGCTTCAATGGTAACATCCATAGCCACTTTTGATGCGAATAATTTTGCCATAGAGCCTGCTTGTGTGTAAGGCAAATCCTGATCTTTTAACCATGCAGCTTTGTAAACCAATAACCTGGCAGCTTCAATTTGAGTTGCCATATCGGCCAGTTTAAATGCAATTGCCTGATGTTCTGCAATTGGCTTTCCGAAAGATTTACGTTCTTTTGCATATTGCGTTGCCAGCTCAAAAGCACCTTGGGCAATACCCAAAGCCTGTGCAGCTATGCCAATTCTACCTCCTTCAAGCGTTTTCATTGCGAATTTGAAACCGAAACCATCTTCGCCTATTCTATTTTCTTTTGGTATTTTAACATCATTAAACATTAAAGAGTGCGTATCAGAACCGCGAATGCCTAACTTATTTTCTTTTGGACCAATTGTAAAACCTTCCATACCCTTTTCAACGATAAAAGCATTTATTCCTTTATGCCTTAATGCAGGATGTGTTTGTGCAATTACTAAATAAGTTGAGGCTGTACTGCCATTTGTTATCCAGTTTTTAGTTCCGTTAAGTAAATAGTAATCGCCTTTATCTTCGGCAGTTGTTTGTTGCGAAGTTGCGTCAGATCCTGCTTCGGGTTCAGATAAACAGAATGCTCCAATTTTTTCACCAGCAGCCAAAGGTTTTAAATATTTCTCTTTCTGAGCTTCGCTTCCATAAGCTTCCAGCCCATAGCAAACTAAAGAATTATTTACAGAAACAACAACTGATGCAGAGGCATCAATTTTAGAAAGTTCTTCCATAACCAGAACATAAGATATTGCATCCAGTCCGCTTCCATTATATTTTTCAGAAACCATCATACCTAAAAAACCCAGTTCGCCAAGTTTTTTAACTTGTTCGGCTGGAAATTTTTGATGTTCGTCTCTTTCGATAACACCTGGCTTTAGTTCTTGATTAGCAAAATCGCGGGCGGCTTGCTGAATCATTAACTGTTCTTCACTTAATTCAAAATGCATAACATTTAGGTATAAAAGGTTAGTAAATCAAATGTATGGTTTATAGATTGAAAATACTATGGCTGCATAGTATTTATTTTAATAATTTTCTAAATCGCCACCTTAATTTAGACGCAAATCATAGCTTACATACTAAAGCATGTTATTAAATTTTAATGAAGATTGTTTATTTTTTTTGATCCTGTAAGAACAAAAAACAAGCTGAGACTACCTAAAATTAAAATGATTAAAAGTTGCGAAGAATGCAATATAGTAGCATAAGCCAATCCATCTTTAAAAGAAAGATTATATAACACTAAAGCTTGTGCAACCATCCAGTGAAAAACTCCTATTCCACCCTGTACAGGCGCAACCATTGCAAAACTCGAAAAAACAAGCGCAGTAAATGCTGCATTAACACCCAAACCTGAAGTAATTTGAATCGCCGAAAAAGCTAAGTACATCGATAGGAAGTAGAAAAACCAAATGCCTGTAGTGTAAAGAATGAAAAGGGGTTTGTTTTTTAGTTTGCTATATGAATTAAATCCCTGTTTTAAGCCAGCAATTACTCGTAATACCTTTTTGTTGAGTTTTTTGCTTATAAAATAAATTAAGGCCGAAATTATTATGATTACTAATATAAGTAGCCCGAATAACCATAAATAATTTAATGATTTGATTTTGACAGCGAGGTTAATATAAACGGTTTTGTACAGAAAATCAGAAACCAAATCGTATTGAACGAAAAGCATTAGTAAACCTGATGATAGTAATACAATGATATCAATTAATCTTTCGGTAATCACAGTACCGATTGAGGCAAACATTGGAACCTTTTCTGTTTTTAAAATAACTGTACAGCGACCAATTTCACCAAAACGCGGCAACGCCAAATTTGCCAAATAGCCAATAATTACAGCATGATAGGTATGCCAAAAACCAACTTTATAGTTTATTGATTGATAAAGCATACGCCATCGCAACGCTCTTAATAAATGAGCAATCCATAATGCAATAGCAGAAGCTATAACCCAAAGAAAGTTGGCACTTTTAATTTCACGCCAAATTCCAGATAAATCCTGACCTTTAAATGCGAGGTATAAAATGCCTACTCCAATAAAAAAAAGGATTAGGTATTTTAGCGCTGATTTAAGGCTGAATGTCAAAACAATTATTTTAACAAGTGATTATTATCATCAGGGAAAACAAGTATCGGATTGTATTTTTTAGCTTCTTCAATCGGCAAAGAGCCGTAAGACATAATGATAAGTATATCTCCAAGTTGAGCCAGGCGTGCTGTTGCACCATTTAAGCAAATGGTTCCGGTATTGCGTTCTCCTTTTATTACATAGGTTTCAAAACGTGCACCATTATTATTATTTACTATTTGCACCTTTTCATTAGCAATAATGTTAGCCGCATCCATTAAATCCTCATCAATCGTAATACTACCAACGTAGTTCAGTTCTGCTTGGGTTACTTTAACACGGTGTATTTTCGATTTTAATATCGTAATAATCATTTGGCAAAGTTAGTAATAAAGGATTGGATGATAAAAATGTAAAATGGAAGAGCGATGTAAGATGGAAAATGGATGATGGAAATGCTGAATTACACACCCATTTTACATCTCCCATCTTACATCACATAATAATCATATTATCAATTAACCTGGTAGACCCGACTTTTGCCGCAACCAAGGCAACCAAACTATTTTCATCTTTTGATTTCGCCGGCTCCAATGTATTTCCATCAGCAATTGTAAAATAATCGAGTTCCACATCATCAATATTATTGTAAAACGATTTTGCTTTTTCTTCAAGTGCTGCTAATGAATAAGAATCGAAATTATCGATAACAAACTGTAAAGATTTGCTTAATACCAATGCGTTCTTTCTATCCCTTTCAGATAAATGAATATTTCTGCTGCTCATTGCCAAACCATCATCTTCACGAATTATTGGGCAAGTGATAATATTTATGGGGAGTTTGAAATGTGCAAGCATATTTTTAATCATTAAAACCTGCTGAAAATCTTTTTGCCCAAACATAGCAACATCAGGTTCTACGGCATCAAAGAGTTTTTTCACAATTTGGGTAACGCCTTGATAATGGCCCTTCCTGAATTCGCCCTCTAAAAGAAACTCTGCATTACCTAAATCAATGTACCAGTTTTCATCAGCTCCGAAAGGATACATTTCTTCAACGTTCGGCATGAATACGCCGTTACAACCTGCATCATCCAGCATAGCCAAATCATGTTCTATGGGTCTCGGGTATTTTTCAAGGTCTTTTAGATCGGTAAATTGGGTAGGATTTACAAAAATACTGCAGATTATTACATCGGCATGCTCTTCCGCTAATTTAATTAACGAAATATGGCCGTTGTGTAAAGCGCCCATTGTAGGCACAAGAGCGATTTTTTTACCCGAGGCCTTTAGTGGTTTTAAATAAGCTTTAAGCGCTCCTTTGGTTTTAAATACTTCCAAACTAAAAGATATGAGTTAAGGGCGTAAAGGTGTAAATTAATCTAAATGAAACCAAACAAATGCTTGCGATATTGATAAATAGCATTATTATTCTTATCTTTGCAGCTCATTATCTTTTATTTAACTTAATATTTTCTTAGAATATGGAGATGGCAAAAACGAAGCTGCTGATTGTTACACACGAGATGTCGCCTTTCCTCGAGCTTACTAAAATTTCTGAAATTACTCGCCAATTGCCACAGGCTATGCAAGAAAAAGGATTCGAAATCCGCATCTTGATGCCAAAATTCGGTAACATTAATGAGAGAAGAAATCGTTTACACGAAGTAATACGCTTATCAGGAATGAACATCATTATTGATGACAACGATAACCCTTTAATTATTAAAGTAGCTTCCATCCCGGCTGCACGTATGCAGGTTTATTTCCTGGATAATGAAGAATATTTCCAACGCAAGCAAGTATTTGCTGATGCAAACGGAAAATTTTTCGATGACAATGATGAACGCACAATATTCTTCTGTAAAGGCGCATTGGAAACTGTAAAAAAATTAGGCTGGGCACCTGATATTGTTCACTGCCACGGTTGGATGAGTGCATTGGTACCTGCATACATTAAAACTACTTACAAAAACGACCCTACTTTTAAAAATTCAAAAGTTGTTTATTCTGTTTACGAAGGTGGTTTTACCGAAAAATTAAATGCAAACTTCTCTAAAAAAGCAGTTATGGCAAATATGACAGAAGAAGATACAAAAGCATTTGAACCTGCAGATGTTAACAGTATGCATATTGGAGCGATAACCCACTCTGACGCAGTAGTTTTAGCAGATGAAAACTTAGATAAAGATTTGTTAAAATTTGTTAAAGATTCCAATAAGCCAACTTTAGCTTATAACTTAACCGAAAATTTTGAAAACTTCTACAATTTTTACGAGGAAATTTCAAATGAAGAATTGGTTTCTGTTGCTTAATTAGGTATTATTATTTTTAAATATGAAATTTACAAAACAAGACTTATTAACCCTGTTGATAGGTCTTTTTCTTTTTGCATCGTGTAAAAACCCAAATGGTGTTGGCTTAGATGTTGACCCAAATTCGGCTATACAAGGTACTTTGGTTAACGATCAGCTTGTTACCTCCCAAACGGTAAAAGAACCTGATATGAATACTGCAACACTTTCACAGCACCCTATAGGCTACATGACTGACCCAATTTTTGGTAAAACAGAATCAAGTCTAGGGATGACTGTATGGCCTACAAGTTTGAGTTACGATTTTGGAACATCACCAGTTTTAGATTCAGCAATTTTAGTTTTAAATGTTGGCACTCAGTTTTATGGAGATACAACTTCTTCAAGATACAGTATAGATGTTTATCAATTAACGTCACCAATTGCAAATTACAAAGCCTCCGATGCTATACCTCATAGTACAACACTTTTAGGAAATTTTAATAGTAGAATTTTTCCAAATACGCCAATTAAAATAACTGATGTCGTAGTTGGAGGTAAAGACACTTTGAGGACTGTAAAAGCTCAAATTAGGATACCATTAAATAAGACGTTTATTCAGAGTACTATTTTAAGCTTACCAACTACCGGAACATCTACTAATGATAAATTTGTACAGTACTTTAAAGGCTTTTATGCACAAATAAATAAATCTTCATCAACCGGAACCGGTGGTATAGCTTTTATAGATTTCGCAAGCACAAATTCTTATTTGCAATTGGTTTTTAAGAAGACAAATACATCAAGTAGTATTGATACTGTTTCTACAAATTTCCCTATAAATACATCAACAGGACAAACTGTAACGGCAAACATAACACATGATTACACAGGAACTCCTGTAAAAACTCAATTAGATAATCCTGGTCCGATTACAAGCCCAACGCAATATGGTGTTACTTACCTACAAGCTTTAGATGGCGTTAAAACAAAAATATCTTTTCCTACACTCAAAAGCTTTACCAGTACTTATGGAAAAGTGATTGTAAATAAGGCTGAATTAGTGGTTGATTTAAGCACAGGAACTTTTGATTACCCATACTTACCCGCACAACGTTTATCATTATACAGATGGGATATTGCAGAACAAAATGTAAATGTTCCTGATCACGATCAGCCAGGAACTACATCTTCTGGTTCTACTTATGCAGGAGATTCTAGAGCAAAATCTGATGGGATTTTTGGTGGCTATTATGATTCATTAAAAAACAGATATATTTTTAATATTACCGCTTACGTTCAAGATCTTATAGATGGAACAAAAGTTGATTACGGTACATTTTTAGCACCAACCAGTTTAACCGCAACACCGTTTGATATTGGTCCTTCAGGTTCATCTGCAGCTAGAGCTGTTATAGGATCATTTGGTAACACTACAAACCGATTAAAGCTTAACATTTATTACACGAAAGTTAATTAAAATCGCTACATAATTTGTAAACCCGTTTGGTATCCCAAACGGGTTTTTTTATGATCATTTTCTGTGAAAAGTATTTGCAATAGGTTTAAACAAACGTTTGTTTACTATATTTGGTGAAAATAAAAACAATATATGTGTGGAATAGTAGGTTATATTGGCTATAGAGAAGCATGGCCAATTGTTTTAAAAGGACTTAAAAGATTAGAATATAGAGGTTATGATAGTGCTGGCATAGCCATCATAAATAGTGAGGGCCAAAACATTTACAAAAAAGTTGGTAAAGTTGCAGCGCTAGAAGAATTTGCAGAAAATCAGGATAAAACAGGCACAATTGCTATGGGTCATACTAGGTGGGCTACGCATGGTATTCCATCCGATCGTAATTCTCACCCTCATACTTCAAATAACAATAAGCTTTCTATCATTCATAATGGAATAATTGAAAACTATGCAACGCTTAAAGAAGAACTTTCGTCACGCGGTCATGAATTTAAGAGCGATACGGATACTGAAGTATTAATTCATTTAATAGAAGAGATTCAAAAAATAGAGCAAATTGATTTGCTTGAAGCTGTTCGTTTAGCTTTAAGAGAGGTTAAAGGAGCTTACGCCATTGTAATAATGGATAGAGAAAATCCTGATTGCCTAATTGCGGCAAGAAAGGGTAGTCCGATGGTTATTGGTGTAGGTAATGGAGAATACTTTATTGCATCTGATGCTACACCTATAATTGAGTACACTAAAAATGTGATCTATCTTAATGATCATGAAATTGCATTAGTCACAAAAGATGATTTATTGGTAAAAAGATTAGACAATGTAGTTCAAACGCCTCTAATTCAAGAGTTAGAATTAAAACTTGAGATGTTAGAAAAAGGAGGGTTTGATCATTTTATGCTAAAGGAAATTTACGAGCAACCCAGATCAATTAGAGATTGTATGCGGGGCCGCATCTATCCTGAAGAAGGCAAAGTACAATTAGGTGGAATAAAAGAATTTGTTGAAAAACTTAAAAACATCGATCGTATAATCATTGTTGCTTGCGGCACATCATGGCATGCAGGCTTGGTTGGCGAATATTTAATTGAAGAATATGCCCGCATTCCGGTTGAAGTAGAATATGCTTCTGAGTTTAGGTATCGTAATCCAATCATTACCGAGAAAGATGTAGTAATTGCAATTTCTCAATCGGGAGAAACTGCAGATACAATGGCCGCAATTGAAATGGCTAAAGAAAGAGGAGCAACCATATTTGGTATTTGTAATGTTGCAGGTGCTTCAATACCAAGATTAAGCCACGCAGGTGTTTACACCCACGCAGGACCAGAAATTGGTGTAGCATCGACAAAAGCTTTTACTGCACAAGTTACGGTTTTAACTTTGATGGCTTTTTACATGGCTCAACAGAAAGGAACCATAACACAATCTAAATTAATTAGTTTATTAACAGAGTTAAACAGCATTCCTGATAAGATACAGGTTGCGCTTGAATCTAATGATATTATTAAAGAAGTAGCTGCCAAAATTAAAGATTCAAGAAATTGTTTATTCTTGGGAAGAGGCAGTGGTTTTCCTGTCGCATTAGAAGGCGCTTTAAAGCTCAAGGAGATATCATACATCCACGCGGAAGGCTATCCTGCGGCAGAGATGAAACACGGTCCTATCGCTTTAATTGATGAAGAAATGCCTGTTGTATTTATAGCAACCCAAAATTCATCTTATGAGAAAGTAATTAGTAATATACAGGAAGTAAAAGCACGAAAGGGAAAAGTTATAGCAATAGTTACTAAAGGCGATATTGAAGTAAAAAAAATGGCCGATTACTGTATTGAAATACCGGATGCAGATGAAGCCTTCTTGCCATTATTGGCAACTATTCCACTACAACTTTTATCTTATCACATTGCTGTTATGCGTGGATGTAATGTAGATCAACCTAGAAATTTAGCAAAATCTGTAACTGTAGAATAGTTTAACTTTTTTACAAAGCAAGAAAGCCACGAAATAATCGTGGCTTTCTTGCTTTGTAATTTATATGTATTTAAAAGGGCAAGTCGCCATTCTCATCATTAGGTTGAATTGTAAACTCGTCCTCAATTTTAGATTCATTGTTTTGAACATGACTTACAGACTGTCCGGGTTCAAAATCACTTTTCCTCCCCAACATCGTAAAATTTTCTGCAACAATCTCAGTTACATATTTTTTAATCTTTTCTTTATCTTCAAAGGATCTAGTACGTAATTTTCCTTCTATATATACAAGTTTACCTTTTTGCAGGTATTTTGATGCTACTTCTGCCAAACCTCGCCATAAAACAATATTATGCCACTCTGTTTGTTCAACACGCTTGCCATCTTTATTATAAGTTTCTGATGTAGCTAGAGGAAAGCTGGCTACTGTGACACCTCCATCTAAGTGTCGGACTTCTGGGTCTTTACCCAAGTGCCCGACTAAAATAACTTTGTTAATCCCAGACATAAAATATTTTTTTTGGTTAGTTTTCTTTTTAAATGATGCTAAAACCCAAAAAAGGCCAGTTACTCCTATTTTAGCAATTAAAAATTTTCTTCTATGAAATTTCTAATTACGTTCGGTTTAGGTAATTCATCCAATGTATTTAAGGAAACCCAATTAAGTTCCTCATGTTTACTAGAGTTAAATATATAATTTTTTAAGCTAAAAAACTGCACATTAATTATTTGGTGTGTTAATAGGTGTTTTTTATAGCTTACAAAAGTAATTTCAGCATTATTTCCAAAAATATTCTTTACAGATTCAACAAAGTCTAAGTCGTTACCATCTAAAAGCATTTCTGTTTCAATACATGGAAAATCGTAAAGATGCTGCCATATATCTCTTTTTTTTCTTTCCCTAACTAAAATTTTATCGCCTTCGGTAAGAATAAAATAATTAAAATATCTATTCTTCTTTTCTGCCTTTGCAAGTTTCACAGGCAATTGATTTACTACATTATTTCTGTAGGCAAAGCAATCTATGTTTAAAGGGCAAATACTACACTTAGGCGATTTAGGTTTACACTGAATGGCGCCAAATTCCATAATGGCCTGATTGTACAAGGCAGAATCTTCTCTAAAAAGTAATTCATTGGCTAACTTAAAAAACTGTTTTTTACCTTCAGGGGTATTAATTGCCGTATTAATACCAAAATATCTTGCCAAAACTCTAAAAACATTTCCATCTACAACTGCCCTGGCTTCGCCTGATGAAAAAGAAGATATTGCTGCGGCAGTATACTCACCAATACCTTTAAGTTTAATTAAATCATCATGTAAAGTTGGAAAAGTGCCATTATAATTATTCACGACCAATTGAGCAGTTGCGTGCATATTCCTTCCCCTGGAATAATAACCCAGGCCTTGCCAAAGGTTTAGTACTTGGGCTTCGGTTGCTGATGCAAAATCGCTTACGGAAGGGAAATTTTCTAAAAAAGTATTAAAATAAGGCAATCCCTGTTCTACACGGGTTTGTTGTAATATAATTTCTGAGAGCCAAATGGTGTATGAGTCTTTAGTATGCCTCCAGGGCAAATCTCTTTTATTGATTAGGTACCAGTTTATAAGTTCGTTTTGGAATGTCATTAATGCAAATTACGGTGTAATTATTTGTTTAAAAAAAAACTTGCAATAGCCTGATACGACAACTAATAAAAAAATCATCTTTTATTTCCCTATCTCATTAAAAAGCAATACTTTTGCAACCCCAAAACACTGATAATTAAAATACACAATATATAATAAATAATAAAATATGACTAAGGCAGATATTATTTCAGAAATATCAACAAAAACCGGAATTGAGAAGGTTGATGTGCAGGAAACAGTTGAGGCATTCTTCAAGGTTATCAAAACCAGCATGATTGGCGGTGAAAATGTTTATGTTAGAGGCTTCGGAAGCTTTGTTGTTAAAAAGAGGGCTCAAAAAACAGCCAGAAATATCTCGAAAAACACTGCAATAATCATCCCAGAACATTTTGTTCCAAGCTTTAAACCAGCAAAAGTATTTGTTGATAAAGTGAAGAATAACTCAAAAAAAATCCAGGTAGAAGCTTAAATCAAATCAAGTGAACAGCAGCATCAGATTAAAACAAACCATCATTATCGGAGCGATTTTATTGCTTGTTGCCTTCCTGTTTACAAGAGATATTAAAGGTTTAGTAAAACCTACCGAAGAAAATGGTAAGATGCCTTCATCAGGTCAAGTACCGGAAACAGCATCAATTTCATCGGGTTTAAGCATTCAAACAACATCTGAAGCTGCTAAAAATGTAATTAATAAAAGTTTAGCCACTGATATTACAACCTTAGAAAACAGCTATAAAGGTGCAACAGGTGCAGAAAAAGTAGATTTGGCTCAACAATTAGCTCAGAAATGGGATGATGTTGAACAACTAACTCCATCAGCACTTTATTTAGAAATTGTTGCAGAAGCAAAACCATCACCATCAAGCTGGTTAGCATCAGGCAATAAATTCTTAAAAGCTTTTGAAAGCACACAAGATAGTTTAGCTCAACCTGCTTTATTGCAGAAAGCAAATACATCTTTTACAAAAGCACTAGCGTTAGACAAAGAAAATATAGATGCTAAAACAGGATTAGGGGTAACAATAGTGAATGGCTTAGGCGCTCCAATGCAAGGTATTGCAATGTTGCTTGAAGTTGTAGCTAAAGACCCTAAAAATATTAAGGCAAATATGAATCTTGGTTTATTCTCTATTAAATCAGGTCAGTTTGACAAGGCAATTCCTCGTTTTAATACGGTAATTGCAACAGCTCCAACGCCTGAAGCCTATTTCTATTTAGCTACGGCTTTAGAAAATTTAAACAAGAATAAAGAAGCCGTTGAGGCTTATTTAAAAAGTAAAAAATTAGCAGCAAATCCAACTTTAACATCTTTTATTGATAAAAAAATTGCTGAACTAAAGAATAAAAATTAATTAACGGATTAATAAAAACATTTAAAACTAAAAATTATGCCAAGCGGTAAAAAAAGAAAAAGACATAAAATGGCTACGCACAAACGTAAAAAACGTTTAAGAAAAAACAGACATAAGAAAAAATAGTTTCTTATCTTGATTTAGCCTTTTAAACCTCATAGTAAAAACACTATGAGGTTTAAAATATTTATATAAATTTTTATATGAACTTACGCTACATCAATGTTTCTTATTTACTATCCATTTGTTAATAGGCGAAAGCCTTAAATCTGTAGCTGTTGGTAAAAGAATTAATTATAAATTCGACTCCTGCCGGAGTTACCATAGCTTTGATTGAAGACAAACAACTTGTTGAGCTTCATAAAGAACAAATTAATAATAACTACGCCGTAGGCGATATTTATTTAGGCCGCATTAAAAAAATTATGCCAGGTCTGAATGCTGCCTTTGTGGATGTAGGTTATGAAAAAGATGCATTTTTGCATTATTTTGATTTGGGGCCTCAAGTACAATCTTTAATTAAGCTAACTAAGATCAAGCGTAATGGCTCGGTTACAGGCACATTATTAGATAATTTAAAGCTAGAAGCCGATATAAACAAGGCGGGCAAAATTTCTGATGTGCTAAGTAAAAACATGCTCCTTCCTGTACAAATTGCAAAAGAACCAATTTCTACAAAAGGACCTCGTTTAAGTTCCGATCTATCTATCGCCGGCAGGTATGTGGTACTGGTGCCATTCTCCAATACCATATCCATATCAAAAAAAATAAAAAGTAATACCGAACGTAATCGATTAAAAAAGATTATAGAAAGTATTAAGCCTCAAAATTTTGGGGTTATTATTAGAACCGTTTCAGAAGGAAGAGGTGTAGCCGAACTGCAAAAAGATCTTTTAGATTTAGTTGCTAAGTGGGAAAACTTTATTAAAAAACTTCCAACAGCTGAACCTTCAAAAAGGGTTTGGGGCGAAATGGACAGATCATCTACGTTAATTCGTGATATTCTGAATCCTGATTTTACGAATGTTTACGTTAGCACACCTGAGCTGTTCGATGATATCCGTTCTTATGTACATGATATTTCTCCAGAAATGGAAAAAATAGTTAAACTGTACAAACAAAAAGAACCAATATTTGAACATTTTGGAATTGAGAAGCAAATTAAAAATGCTTTTGGAAAAACGGTAAACTTACCCGGTGGTGCTTATTTAGTTGTTGAACATACTGAAGCATTACATGTAGTTGATGTTAACAGCGGTAACCGTACTGCCAGTAAAGAAAATCAAGAAGAGAACGCTTTACAGGTAAATAAAGAGGCGGCTAAAGAAATTGCCCGTCAATTGCGTTTACGCGACATGGGCGGTATTGTGGTAATCGATTTTATCGATATGCATAAACCAACAAACCGTAAAATGTTATTCGATTATTTACGTGAGCTGATGTTGTTAGATAGGGCAAAGCATACCATTTTACCTCCAAGTAAATTTGGTTTGGTGCAAATTACCAGGCAACGTGTTAGACCGGAAATGAATATTGTAACTGTAGAAAAATGCCCTGCATGCGATGGAACGGGTACAATAAAAGCAAGTATTGTTCTTATGGATGATATAGAAAATAACTTAAACTATATTTTAAGAGAGCAAAATGAAAAAGGAATTACACTTTGTGTTCATCCTTACATTGAAGCTTATATAACTAAAGGAATTTTCAACTTACAACGCCGTTGGTATTTTAAATATGGCCAATGGGTAAAAGTAAAAGAACAGTCTGCATATTACTTAACCGAGTTTCATTTCATTTCATCAAAAGATGAAGAAATAAAATTATAAATTATTTTATTTAAAAGGAAGCCTGATTTTTTAAAAAGTCAGGCTTTTTTGTGCATAAATGATTTAGCTTTTGCCACCTATAAAATCTAAATTCGTAAATCTAAAATCTAAAATCAATTGGCAAAAACTAAAACTGCATATTTCTGTCAGAGTTGCGGATATGAATCAGCAAAATGGCTGGGTAAATGTCCATCTTGTAATCAATGGAATACTTTTGTAGAAGAAATTGTAGAGAAAAGTCCTACAGCGATACCAACCTGGAAAAATGATTCTGCTCCAGCAAGAAAACTTAGCAAACCGAGTAAGGTTAATGAAATTCAAAGTTCACCAGAACGTAGAATGCTTACAGGTGATAAAGAATTAGATCGTGTTCTAGGTGGTGGCTTGGTTGAGGGATCTTTAATTTTAATTGGCGGTGAACCAGGAATCGGAAAATCCACACTGATGCTTCAGCTGGCTCTAAATTTAAAAGGCAAAAAGCTTTTGTATGTTTCTGGCGAAGAAAGTGAACAACAAATTAAAATGCGAGCTGAGAGGATTACCGAATCGCCATCTGCCGATTGTTATATTCTTACCGAAACGTCAACTCAAAATATTTTTAAACAAATTGAAATTCTCGAACCTGAAATCGTTGTTATAGATTCTATTCAGACTTTACATTCTGCACATATCGAATCTACACCTGGAAGTGTCTCTCAGGTGCGAGAGTGTACAGCAGAGCTTTTACGTTTCGCAAAAGAAACCGGCACACCTGTGTTTTTGATCGGTCATATTACCAAAGATGGTGCAATTGCCGGACCGAAGATATTAGAACACATGGTTGATACGGTACTACAGTTTGAGGGCGACAGACATCATGTTTACCGAATTTTGCGTTCGATTAAGAATAGATTTGGAGCGGCGGCAGAATTAGGAATCTATGAAATGCAGGGAAGCGGTTTAAGAGAAGTTTCAAACCCTTCAGAAATACTGCTAACCCAACGCGACGAACAACTTAGTGGTATTGCCATTGCAGCAATGCTAGAAGGAGCCAGACCTATGCTTATTGAAACACAGGCATTAGTTAGTACCGCCGCTTACGGTACACCGCAACGATCGGCTACAGGTTTTGATACCAAAAGAATGAATATGCTTTTAGCAGTTTTAGAAAAACGTTGTGGTTTCAGGCTAAGTACACAAGATGTTTTCTTGAATATTGCTGGTGGTATAAGAGTAGAAGATCCTGCGATTGATTTGGCTGTACTTATTGCAATTATTTCATCTCACCAGGATATTGCTGTTTCCTCAAAAAATTGTTTTGCAGCAGAAGTTGGTTTATCTGGCGAGATTAGGGCAGTTAATAGAATAGAGCAAAGAATTGCTGAAGCGGATAAATTAGGTTTTGAAACCATTTATATTTCAAAATATAACTTAAAAGGCATAAATATTGAAAAATATAATCTTGAAATTAAAGCAGTGAGTAAAATTGAAGAAGTTTTTGGCCTAATTTTCGGTTAAAACCGCTAAACAAACGGGGAATACTATCAACAGATTTCCACAATTAGCAGATTAATTTCCCCAATTCCCCAAGCGCTAAAACTTTAGTACATTATTTAAATATTTTTAATTAACTGTAAATCAATAAAATACAATACATTACATTCACATCAAAATTTTGGATTAACATTTGTCTAATACATTAATGTTGTACATCATGGGATGTGATCTATAACAATAGGGATGATTTTCCTCGTTAGTGAGAGCTAGCGAGGATTTTTTTGTATTCACTATTTATAAAAAAATTTAAATAACTTTGAAACAGATAATTACGGAAGTTCAAATTAATATAGTTTCTAAAAAATAAGGTTATGAAAAAAATCATTTTAAGCTTAGGATTTTGTTTAATAGCAGCATTCGCTTTTGCACAAACAGAATTTAGTGGTCAAAAATTTGGCGAACCTGTAGCACCCGGCGACATTAAACCAGCTGCCAAAATGGAAGCTGCAATGGGCGATAAAACCGCAGCTAATATGAAAATTGAAGGTAAAGTTGTTGATGTTTGCAAAAAAAAAGGCTGTTGGATGACTTTAGAAATGGCTAATGGCGAGCCAATGCGTGTTACATTTAAAGATTATGCATTCTTTATGCCAATGGATATTGTTGGTAAAAAAGTTGTTTTAGACGGTATTGCTAAAAAACAAACCATCTCTGCAGAGACATTACGCCATTATGCTGAAGATGCAAAAAAATCTCCTGAAGAAGTAGCCAAAATTACTGACCCTAAAAAAGAACTGGCATTTGAAGCTAAGGGTGTTGTTATACTTGATAAATAATAAGTTTAAAGCAAAATAACCCCCGATACAATTATGCATAGGAGGTTATTTTTTACTAATAGTTTTTATAATTTACAGAACCCAGTTCCAACCAAATTCATCAGGTGCCAGGCCATAACGTAAATCATTTAATTTTTTGGCGATACCATTAGAAATCGTTCTTGTTGAAGAATCAGTTAATTTATAAGTATTTCCTAAATAACCAATCTCACCAATTTGAGTTACAGTTGCAGCAGTTCCAGCAGCAAACGCTTCAGTTAAGCTACCATTTTCTATTCCTTCTATTACTTCTTTAACAGACACCCTGCGCTCCTCAACCTCTATTCCTGCAACATTTGCCAGTTTAATAATTGTATCTCGGGTAACGCCATCTAAAACGGTGCTACGAACTGATGGGGTAACCAATTTTCCATTAATTACAAAAATCAAATTAGCCGTTCCAGCTTCTTCAATATATTCATGATTGATAGAATCTGTCCATATTAACTGGTCAAAACCTTCTTTTTTTGCTTCCTCAAAAGGATATAGCGAACGGGCGTAGTTACCTGCTGTTTTAGCAAAACCAACACCTCCTTCATCTGCCCTTGTATACTCGGTCTCGATTTTAACTTTTAACGCCTTACTGTAATATGGGCCAGTTGGTGTAGTAAGCAATGCAAATTTGTATGTATCAGATGCCTTTACACCTAAATAAGGATCAGTTGCAAACATAACCGGACGAATGTACAATGCGTAATCTTCTTGAGAAGGCACCCATTTTTCATCGATGTTAATTAACGCAGCTAAGCCTTGCATAAAAAGCTCCTCTGGTATAGTTGGCATTGACATTCTCGTAGCTGATTTATTAAAACGTTCGAAATTCTTATCAGCACGAAATACACTAATTTTTCCATCAGGTTGGCGATAAGCTTTTAAACCTTCAAAAATTGCTTGCCCGTAATGAAGTGCAGAAATTGCCGGACTCATTAGAATTGGTCCATAAGGTAAAATTTGCAAATTTTTCCATTCGCCATCTTCAAAATCGGCGGTAAACATGTGATCGGTAAAAACTTTACCAAAAGGTAATTTCGAAAAATCAGTAACCGATAAACGTGTTTTATCAGCCTGGGTGATTTTTATATCTAAAGTATCGGTCATTTTTTAGGAATTTTGAATGAGTGATTGATAGAATGATTGAATGTGCATTACCACATTCTCTAATTCACTAATTCTATCATTAATTATTTTTCGCAAATTAAGAAAAAACCAGTTATTTTGGTAGCGTTTTAGAATATTAATCTTTGTTCTTTAGTGTTTTAAGCACACTAAGTACCCAACCTTTACCCCATTCTTCCATCTGTTCATCCGTCCACAAGAGAGGATAAAATATTCTTCTTTGAAAACGTGGTGGCAAATATTGTTGCCAGTTGGTTCCGCCTGTTGCAGCAACATCAATAGGATCCTTTTCTAAATAACGAACTGCAGATTTATAATGTGCTAGTGGCCATTCTACATTAACATACAAATCGAGTTTACGAAGCTCTTGCGCTAGTTCAGAAACATCGCAACCAGTTGTTTGAAACTGCTTGTACAAGGATGAGAAATTTGTTGTTATTCTATCCTTCGCCAGCTGCAGGAACTGTGCAGCATATTTTTCGATGAATTGCTTTAATGTTAAAGTTTGCTTACCTGATGCAAGTTCAGTTGCACCAAATTTCCAATAAATATTTTCAAACTGTTCTTCTAGCGTAGCTGTAATTAATTCAGCTCTTTTAGTTTTATCAACTAACTGAATAAAATCGGTAGCACAAATTTCTATCATTCTATATTGGCCGGATTGAAACCCACTCGCCGGCAAAAGCGACATCCTGAATTTTAAAAATTGCGCTTTCTCCATTCCATTAACCATAACCTCAAAAGAAGTAGTTAATGCGTTAAAATAAGCATTAATTCTTTTTATTCTGTCCGTAAAAAAATCAACCGTCAGGTTTTCATGCTCTGCAATTTGCTTGCATTCATGTAAAGCAAGCTTAAAGTAAAGCTCCGTAATTTGATGGTACATGATAAAAATTTCTTCATCAGGAAACGGCGTTTTCGGGCTTTGTAAGCTTAAAAGCGTATCTAAATGAATGTAATCCCAGTAAGTCAAAAAATCTGCATACAACAAACCATCAAGATAGGAAGCCATATCCTGCCCCATAGCTGTATATTTTTCCTGGAGTTGATTAAGTTTATCTTTTATTTCGGGTGTGAAATCCATATCACAAAGTTAATATTCCTAATTGATAAACAAATTTTGGTAGAAATAGTAAATTTTATACATTTGAAAGATGGCGATGGAGTACCGCCAAAACCGCCCAAACAGGCTGATGACTCCTACGATTTTTAATTAAAATTGATTTTCAATGCCTGTTAAAAAAATAATAGAAGGTTTTCTTCTGTCTGCTACCCAATTTATCAAGTTAGAATTTAATCTACTATTAAAGGATAGTTTGAAATGGTTTTTCTTTTCTGCTTTAATTGGGGTTGCTGTGGGCTCAGCTTCAGCATTATTTTTGGTAACTCTAAATCTGGCAACCGATTATCGAGAGCAACATTTATGGATAATTAGTTTTTTACCACTAGCGGGTTTATTAATTGGCCTTGCCTATCATTATTGGGGTAAAGATGTAGTAAAAGGAAATAATCTTTTAATTGAAGAGTTGCAAAGGCCTAAAAATGTTATTCCTTTAATCATGGCTCCTTTAATTTTTGCAGGAACTATAATTACACATTTATTTGGAGGTTCTGCAGGTCGAGAAGGAACAGCTGTTCAAATTGGAGGTGCTTTTGCCGATCAGTTTACGAAACTGTTTAAGCTTAAACCCAGAGACAGGAAAATTATTTTAATTTGTGGTATTAGTGCAGGCTTTGCTTCGGTATTTGGTACGCCACTAGCAGGCGCAATCTTTGGCCTTGAAGTTTTTATAGTAGGCAGTTTGATGTACAATGCCATTTTACCATCCTTTATAACCGCAATTATTGCCGATTATGTTTGTAAAGCCTGGGGGGTTGGCCATACACATTACTCTATATCCTCTGTACCACAAATAGATGGCATTAATCTTTTACTATCGCTTGGTGCCGGGATAATTTTTGGTTTAGTTGCCCGTAGTTTTTCTGCATTAAATCATGGTTTATCCAATATTTTCGGAAAAATTAAATATCCACCTTTACGCCCGGTAATTGGCGGTTTTATTTTGATAGGAATAATTTATTTACTTGGCACAACAAGATATATCGGATTGGGTATTCCTGTAATTTCTGAATCATTTAACACCCAGGAACCCATTTATACTTTTGCTCTTAAATTATTTTTAACTGCATTAACGTTGAGCGCAGGGTTTAAAGGTGGTGAAGTTACTCCGTTATTTTTTATTGGTGCAACACTAGGCAGCTTTTTGAGCTTTTTTGTGCCATTGCCTGTTGGTTTAATGGCAGGGATGGGATTCGTAGCTGTTTTTTCAGGAGCCGCAAACACGCCTTTAGCGTGTATTTTTATGGGTGTAGAATTATTTGGAACTGAATCGGGAATTTATATTGCGCTCGCTTGTGTAACCGCTTATTTATTTTCTGGTCACACTGGCATTTACCGCTCACAAAGTATTGGAAGTCCGAAGCATCATCTTTTAAAAAGACATCAGTTTTTTAGATAGCTGCAGGGCAATAAGCGCATTAAAGCTAATACAAAACCCGAAACTTTATGGTGTGCTCAATTTTTTTCAAAGCTTTAAATAGTTGCTTATCGTATTCTGCGTTGATGTCTGTAATGGCGTAACCAATTTCATGGTTTGTCATTAAGAACTGGCTCACAATATTGATGTTATGGGCCGCAAAAACAGTGTTAATTTGCGCCATAATCCCAGGTACATTTTTATGAATGTGAATCAGGCGATGGGATTTATCTATTTTGGGCAACTGTAAATTTGGAAAATTACTGCTTAAATACGTCGCTCCGGTATTCATAAAATCAGCAACACGTTTTGGTATAAAATCAATATTCCGAGGATTGCTTTTTTGATCATCAAAAATAACGATCCCTTGTTTTGTACAAAGATCAAAGTCGATTTTGTTCTTGGCACTTCCTAAATAACCTATGGTCTTCAATTTGGATGCATTTTTCAATTGCTGCCTGTCCATTTTTTCACCATCGGCAAAAAGAATTATTCCAACATCTTTTACATATTTTTCTTCAAAAGATGTTTTATGTCTGATTGATAAACCATCATTTTTAAGGATGGCTATACTTGTTGGATCAACATCGCCAATTACCAAACATAAAATTCGGTTTTTTGGATAAGAAATCGCTCTTGGCAGATCATTTACATATAAAAATTCATCAAAACTTGGCGTAACATGGTCGGCTTTTGAAACTATACTTTCGCGGGCAATATTTTCTGTAAAAGCAAAAAATTTATTAATCATTCCACTTTCCCGAAGCTGAAAATCTGAATAACCATCCCCGATTCCAAATAATTCGCCCTCTAATTTTAAATGCTGAAGCAGTTTTACTTTTCCCCCTTCTTCGCTTAACGGATTTGCATGATCGTAATCGATAATTTTCCCATCTCCTGTTGTTACAAAAGTATTAGCATAGATATTTTCTTTTTTAATATGATACTGGCTTACTACGGGTGTAATAAACTCCTTAAAACCACCTGAAACAATAAGAACTTCATCAGCATGTTTTTTAAAAAAATCGGCATTACGCGAAAACGACGTTGACACCTTTTTCTTTAAATGTTTTATAAGTTGCTTTAAATGGTCTTCATTTGCTTCGAGCAACCTAACCCGTTGTGCAAGGCTTTCAGAAAATGATAGTTTTCCTTCCATTGCCTGATTGGTATAATCCTCAATTTTTTGAAAAATAACTTCTTTATCAGGGTGTTTTTTTAACGAAATTCTGGCAAGCTCATCTAAAGCTTCAACTTGGGTGAAAGTGCTGTCAAAATCAATTATGTAGTAGGCTTTTTGCTTAGGCATTATTTTAAATATTGTATAATCTCTTGAATACTTTGTGCTACAGGTTTAAATCGAATACCTGTTTCATTAATTACTTTTTCGTTGTTGTAGTAGTTTAAAGACAAACTGCTCTTTGCTGCATCTTTAGTAATTGAAGGTTGACTGCCTGTAAAGATAGAAAAGAATTTAAGCGTTCTCCAGGCAATCGCAAGCATCCATGGTTTTGCTTCTTTTGTTGGCGGTTTAAGCGTAAAACCCAATGCAATTTCGGTAAATAAATCTTTATAGTGATAATTATCTGAAGAGATAATATAGCGTTCGCCACTAACTGTATATTCCATTAAAAGCATCATGGCCTTTGCTACATCTTCAACATCTACAAAACCCGAAGCACCATCTGTATAAAATGGAAAACCGCCCTTTACTAATTTAAAAATTGCTCCGCTACCTTCAAAACCCGCATTTCTACCAATAATTATTGAAGGATTAACAATCACAGCATCCAAACCTTCGGTAATGCCCCGCCAAACTTCCATCTCGCCTTCGTATTTTGATAAACCATAAGCGTGTGCTGTAGCATCATAAACCCAAAAGTTTTCCTCCGTAATTTGTTTTCCTTTCTTAGCCTCGCCTAGGGCAGCAACCGAACTGACGTGCAATAATCTGCAATTATGTTCTACACAAAGGTTTACAATGTTTGATGTTCCATCAATATTTACGTGAAAAAGTTGTTTCTTATCCTTGGGGTTAAGCGAAACAAATGCTGCACAATGAAAAACTTTGGTTATACCTACAAAAATATCTTCCAAAGTAGCAGGTTCATTTATATCGGCTTCAATCCAATCAATCAAATTACTATTTTCGATAATTGCAGGAATTATAGAAGTTTTTCGTTTCAATGCCCGAACGGCCAAACCGCTATCGGTTAACTGTTTTATTAATTCAGATCCTAAAAATCCCGTGCCTCCGGTTACCAGTATCATTTATTTTTTTCAAGCTACATGTGAAAATACGCATTCAAAAATAGATATTTGGGGCGATAGTTTTAAATATATGTCATTATCCGATTTCTTTTCTCCCTTAAATGCCGAGCAGTTTACACCTACAGATGGTTTTTATACCAGCCAGCTTGGTTTAAAAACACTATTCTACACCGAATCATTTCCTGATTTGGAAGAAAACAAGTTCGACATTGCTATTTTCGGTGTGCTTGATGGAAGAAATGCTATTAATAATGAAGGTTGTGGTATAGGTCCTGATTATTTCAGAGAAAAATTTTACAAATTAAACGAAGGCGCTTTTACCAGTCGCCTTGTCGATTTAGGGAATATTCGCCCTGGAGCAACTTTAGCCGATACTTACATCGCTGTAAAAATGGCTGTTTCCGAGTTAATAAAAAACAACATTATTCCGGTAATTATCGGCGGTGGGCAAGATATAACCTATGCTCAATATTTAGGTTACGAAGATTTAGAACAAAAAGTAGATTTAGTTATCGTAGATAACCAATTTGATATCGATGATGATAATAATGAAGGTATTGCAACGCGTTCTGATTGTTATTTGAATAAAATTTTCCTTCATCAGCCAAACTATCTTTTTAATTTCAGTAATATTGGCTATCAAACTTATTTTGTAGATCAGGAAAGTTTAAATGTTATGGATAAGTTATATTTTGATGTTCATCGCCTTGGTGAATTTGCCCAGGACATTACTTTGGCCGAACCAATTATCCGCAATGCGAACATGATAAGTTTTGATATTGGAGCAATTCGCTCTGCCGATGCCAAGGCAAATGCCAATGCAACACCAAACGGTTTTGATGGTGAAGAAGCTTGTAGAATTGCCCGTTATGCAGGCATGAATGATAAGTTAACATCAATAGGTTTTTACGAATTTAATCCGGCTTATGATAGCAACGGACAAACGGCTTTCCTCCTTGCAGAAATGGTTTGGTATTTTGTTGATGGTTTTTACGCCCGAAAAAAAGACTTTCCGCTTACCCCAAAATCTCAATATATTATTTACCGAACGAGTTTAAAAGATGGTTCAGGTGAGATGACTTTTGTTAAAAGCAAAAAATCAGATCGCTGGTGGATGCAGGTTCCATACCCGATAGGTCAATCTAAAAATGAGAGGTATCATCTTGTGCCATGCCGTTATGATGATTACCAGACAGCGGTTAATGGAGATATGCCCGACCTTTGGTGGCGAACTTATCAAAAGCTATCATAATTTTACACAACCTGTTACGTTTAAAAACTACAAATATTTACCTTTACTTTAACGATTAAATTAAGACCATGAAAAAAATACTCTTATCTGCAATGGCTTTGTTGCCTTTAGCAGCATTAGCTCAAAAGCCATTCACCATAAAGGGCGATGCAAAAGCATTAAAAACGGGTGAGAAAATATATTTTGTTTATACATCGAATAGCGAACGCAAAACAGATTCTGCTATTGTAGCTAATGGGAAATTCGAATTTAAGGGAACTGCCTCAGACCCCGTTATGGGAAATTTGTTTAAAAACATAAATCCATACATAAAAGGAACCAATACCCGCAATATGGATTATGCGAGCTTTTATGTAGAGCCTGGAGATATAATCGTAAGTTCTGTTGATTCAATTAAATCAATGTCAGTTAGCGGAACACCGGCAAATAACGATAACACAAAATTAAAGGCAAGCTTAAAACCTGTTGCTGATAAAATTGATGCAATTAATAAAGAATACGAAAAGCTTAGCCCTGAGCAGCAAAAAGATAAAGCTGTTGTTGCTGGCATAAGAGAAAGATACGGAAAAGCATCTGATGAGATGACTCCGATTTACCTTGCTTTTGCTAAAAACAATCCTAAATCTTACGTTAGCCTTATTTCCTTATCGCAGCTTGCCAGCGACCCTGATGCTGCTGCACAAGTTGAAACTTTGTATGCTGACTTAAGTGCTGAATTAAAAGCAACTAAAACAGGAATGAATTTAGGCAAAACTTTAGAAGCATCGAAAAAAACTGCTATTGGTGTAATGGCAATGGATTTTACTCAAAACGACGCAAACGGCAAACCAGTTAAATTATCTGATTTTAAAGGTAAATATGTTTTAGTAGATTTTTGGGCTTCATGGTGCGGTCCATGCAGAGCAGAAAACCCTAATGTTGTTGTAGCTTATAATAAATTTAAAGATAAAGGATTTACAGTTTTAGGCGTTTCTTTAGATGGTGGAACAACTAAAACGACAAAAGAAGCATGGTTAAAAGCTGTTGAAGATGATAAATTAACCTGGACGCATGTTTCAGATTTACAAGGATGGCGTAATGAGGTTGCCTTAACGTATGGTATTAACTCTATCCCTGCTAACTTTTTAATTGACCCAACTGGCAAAATCATTGCAAAAGGTTTAAGAGAAGAAGCATTACAAACTAAACTTCAAGAACTTTTAGGAAGTAAAACAAAATAATAAACACAAAAACAAAGCCCCGATTTTTTAAGTCAGGGCTTTGTTTTTTAAATATAAATTTTAACTTTCAGGTGCTAAAAAATCTAATACGTTTATAAAGTAGTTTTCTAGGCCTTCGTAATCATCCTCACCAGGAATCCAGGTAGCGAATTTCCAGTATTTCCAATCTGCATTTTCGATTATTGGGGGAATAAGCAAAAAATATTGCTCTTCGTTGATTCCACCAACTAAAATACTCCTTGATAGTTGAACAACGATATCGAAAGATTCATCATGAACCAGCCATTCTTCGATAATTTTAGGATCAATATCTTTCAAAAATCCTATTTCACTCGTTTTTGCAAATGAAGGCTCGACATGTTCATTAGGCGAAGCAAAGCCATTTGCAATCAGCAGAAATGCCTTATAATCTGAAGGCAGTTGAATGCCTAATCGTTCTTCAGCCTGTTTTATTTGCGCTTCGTTAGCAGGTTCATTACCTAACCATTTAGATTTTTTCTGGTCATCATTAAAGGTAAAAACTGCTTGACGAATTGCAGTTTCTGAAATCTTTTTAAGTATCTTTTTCAAATCGGTTTTCTTTAAAATTTAAATTAAATCGAAACCAATATCTTCTCTAAAGTATTTGCCGTCGAAATAGATTCTACCGGCATCAGCCGTAGCAGACTGTAATGCAGTAAACATATCCTCCTGTAAACTGGTAATTGCTATAACGCGGCCACCATTGGTTTTAACCACATCATTTTCTAATAAAGTTCCGGCATGGAAAGCATTTGAATGACGAAGATTTTCAATTCCTGAAATGGCTTTTCCTTTTAAATATTCTCCAGGATAACCTCCTGCTACAATCATAACTGTTGCAGCAGTTTGCTCAGAAATAACCAAATTTACCTGATTTAACTGTTTGTTAGCTGTAGCCATAAACAATTCAACCAAGTCATTTTCAATTCGTGGAATAACGCTTTCCGTTTCAGGGTCGCCCATGCGAGCATTGTATTCAATTACAAAAGGTTCTTCACCAACCTTTATCAACCCAAAAAAGATGAAGCCTGTGTAATCGATGTTATCTTTTTTTAACCCATCTACAGTTGGCTTAATTATTCTTTCTTCTACCTTGGCCAAAAATTCAGGTGTTGCAAAAGGAACCGGCGAAACTGAACCCATACCGCCTGTATTTAAGCCTGTATCACCCTGGCCAATTCTTTTATAATCTTTAGCCGAAGGAAGTGTAACATAATTTTCACCGTCAGTTAAAATGAAAACAGAAAGTTCTATTCCGCTTAAAAATTCTTCGATTACAACGGTTGCACCCGCAGCCCCAAATTTACCGTCAAGCATAAGTTTCAGTTCTTCCTGAGCTTCTATAGTTTCAGTACAAATTAAAACTCCTTTACCTGCAGCCAATCCATCTGCTTTTAAAACTACAGGTAGTGTATGCGTTTGTAAGTAAGCTAAACCATCTTCTAAGGTTTGAAGAGTAAAAGACTTTGAAGCCGCTGTTGGAATGTTGTGACGATCCATAAACTGCTTAGAAAAATCTTTACTGCCTTCTAATATTGCACCTTCTTTTTTTGGCCCAATAACAGGAACGTGAGCAATTGCTTTATCTGCAAGGAAAAAATCATGAATGCCATTTACTAAAGGTTCTTCAGGGCCAACAATAACCATTTCAATGTTTTCGGCAAGAACGATTTTTTTAATAGAATCAAAATCGTTTATACTGATGTTGATATTAGTACCAAAAGCACCTGTACCGCCATTTCCTGGTGCAATAATTAATTTATTACAATGTGAAGACTGGCTTATTTTCCAAGCGAATGCACTTTCTCTGCCACCTGAACCTAATAGTAAGATATTCATATCGGCAAAGATAATTAAAAATAGAAGATGGAAAATGGAAAAAGATGTACGATGGAAAGGTAATATGGAAGATGGGTTAGCGATCGAAAAATCTTACGCTTTTCAATCATCCATTTTACATCTTACATCATTTAGCACTTCTTGTCATTTGCTCCAGCATATCCCACATTTCGTTCGGTATAGCTTCCAAACCGTTCATTTGACCAGCACCTTGAAGCCATTCACCACCATCAATTGTTATCACTTCTCCATTAATGTAGCCTGAAAAATCGCTAACTAAAAAGGCTGCTAAATTTGCTAATTCCTGATGTTCTCCAACTCTTTTTAAAGGCACACGATTTTTAAAATCGAATTTCTTGGCTAAGTCTCCAGGTAATAATCTTTCCCAGGCACCTTTTGTAGGAAATGGTCCAGGCGCAATTGCATTTGTTCGGATGCCATATTTACCCCATTCTACAGCTAATGAACGTGTTAAAGCTAAAACACCACCTTTTGCACATGCTGAAGGTACAACGTAAGCTGAGCCCGTGAAAGCATAAGTTGTTATAATATTCAGAACCGTTGCGGTTTGTTTTTCTTTTATCCAGTATTTGCCAAAAGTTAATGTGCAATTCACGGTACCTTTTAAAACGATATCTATAATGGATGAAAAAGCATTTGCAGATAAACGTTCGGTTGGTGAAATAAAATTCCCTGCGGCATTATTCAGAAGTACATCAACCTGCCCGAATCTTTCAATCGTTTTTACAAGCACATTTTCTACCTGCTCAATTTCGCGAACATCACAAGCAACGGCCAAAACCTTACCGCCAGTTTTTTCTTCCATTTCATCAGCAGTTTTCTGCAAAACATCTTGCTTACGACTGGTAATAACGAGGTTAGCACCTAATTTTAAGAAATAAATGCCCATAGCTTTTCCCAGCCCTGTTCCGCCACCAGTAATTACTATGGTTTTACCTTCTAAGGAACCATCTCTAAGCATGGGTTGATTGAATGCGAACATAATATCTGGTTAATTTTAATGGTTAATTATTGGAATTGATTAATTGTTTAAACTCGTTAATTGAAAATTATAAACTATTAACCGATTATTTCCTCTGAAGATTTTCTAAAATGGTTTTCAAAATATGTCGTGTTGCAGGCGACCACCATTGCTTAAGCATCTTATCTAAGGTTGCTGATTGATCTGCAGATACGGCCGCGATTAATTCTTGGCGAATATTTAATTTACTCTGCGACCAAGTGTTGCTTTCCAACTCCATAAACTTTTTTATTTTTCTTTCTGCAGTAGTTAACAAACTTTCGCCCTTTACCAATTCATCAATTAAACCAACTTTTAAAGCATCTTCCGGCTTATACAATTTTCCTGTAAGTAAACTTCGTGTAGCTTCGGCTTTACCTATCCAAAAAGAATATAATTGAAAAATGCTGTTAGGAACGATGATGCCAACAGGAACTTCGTTTAAACCAATTATATACGAGCCTTCTGCCATTACACGATAATCGCAAGCTAAAGCCATAACGCAACCCCCTGCCGGGCTATGCCCGCTAATTGCAGCAACAATTGGTTTTTTAAATGCAACTATGTTAGCCGTAAAGCCTAAAAATAAATGCCAGAATGATTTAACTTCATCTTCATTATAATTATAAAGTTCTACCAAATCTAAACCTGCAGAAAAAAATGGCGTGGTTCCTGTTAAAATTACCCCACCAATATTGTCATCGGCAGAAATATTTTTAAGCATATCATCCAATTCGGTAACCAATTCTCGGTTAAGGGCGTTTGATTTTCCTCTTTCTAATGTTATGGTTGCCAGCCGATCTTTTACACTAACTTTTATTGTATTCATGTTTAATAGTATCTAGATTTGAGTATTAGCAGCAAGCACACTAAAGATTAATAAATTATGCTTGCATACTAATTCAAATTTATTTATTTTTTCCTATTTAACATCATAAGTGTAAACTTTCCTAGCCAAATGCCCTTCAACATCTATTCCCTCAATTACTATTCGATAAGTTCCCGCTTCATCAGCATTATAAAAATCAAATTTCGCTTTACCGTCTTCACCCGAAACAACCTGTGGATTCCAATAAATGGTGCTTCGGTAATCGCCTTTATTATTGGTTGTTTGAGCATCGTATTTAGGCGAATAAAAATCTCTTGATGCAGAAAAACCAATCTGATTAACCACTACAACACCAGGAGCGTAATTATTATAAGAAACACCGCTTCCGCCGCGCTTGGTTGTTATTACTAAAACACCGCTACCACCCTGACTTCCGTATATTGCAGTATTACCTGCAGATCTTAAAACTTCTATAGTTTCTACATCATTTGCATTTATATTATCTAAAAATTCTGCTTCTACTTGCATGCCATCAAGTATAATTGTCATTGGTGTATTAGGACTCCGAGTGGAATAGGGAACACCGTTTCTAAATAGCACAAAAGGAATGCGTCCGTTTAAACATTGAGAAAGCACAACGCAATTGGATAAATCTTTGGCGGCTAGCACAAAATCAGCATTACCGGCACCATTTAGGTTTGATGAATTTTTTGCAATGTTTCTTTTTTCGGTAATAACAACTTCATCCAATTTAATAGTTCTTTCCAAAAGCCCTAACCTTGTCATTTCGTTAAAATAATTATCGCTTTCTTTAATGTATTTCATTAATGTATTGTTAACATTTACATCTATATCAGCTCCATTTTTATTTTTTGTTACAATTTGATAAGGAACCGCATCAACCTTAATATCAACAAATTTTCTATCAGCTTTTGTTCTAGCCTGAACAACAAATTTTGTACTATCGTTAAATACCAGGTTATCGAAATTAAATTTCCCTTCAGCATTTGTTACCGTATCCATTACAAAAAAGCCACCCTTAGTAGACATAAGCATAACTTTACCATTAGGAACGGGCTTACCTCCTTTTGTAATAGTTCCGCTAATTGATGTAGATTGTTCGGGTTTGTAGGTAATAACAGGGCCAACTTCACTTATTACGTTTTTCCATAAAAATCTTCTCCAACCCTGAGTTAGCATGAGGTTATCAAGTTCCCTAGCTGTTTTTAAATCCTTGCTAAGAAAGTAATGATTTGGTTTTTCGACATAACCTGCCAAATCTGACGTAAGCCATAAATTAGCGAAAATATTGCTTTCATTATCTTCATCGGGCGATACTTTGTTGGCATTTGTTACGGCTACTGAAAAACTTCCGACTATGGGTTTCTGGTTATTTGATGCTTCAAAAGTAAAAATCGAATTACCCTTCTTAACACCAGATTCGCCTGATGAATTTAATTTTAAGTCTATAACATCAACATTCATTTTATTGAAAATTAATCGCTCGGCTACTGGCAAATTTGCTGCCGAAAATAAAGTAAACTGGATGATACCTGATGGCAATTTACTTTTAGGGATTGTTGCGATTAATACTTGCTTATCAACTTTTGCTTTTGATACGTAATAAATATTACCGCCTTGCTGTGCAACAATTTTTAATTCATCACTATTGGTTAAATTGGCGCTTGTCAATATTTTAACTACAACGTTCCCGGTATCCAAACTATTAACAGATAAAGCATATCCACTTTTTTGCGCTTGAGGAAGTTTAAAATCTTTTTCAGAGCCATCTTTGAATTTAATTTTAGCTGTATAAGTTTTTCCTGGCTGTGCATTCAATGTAAAATTCCCCATGCCCAGGTATGTGGTTTCAATATTTAAAATTTCAGCACCACTTTCATCTACAATTTTACCTGATATATTTTCTCCATTTCCTGAACCATTTAAAGCCTTAAGCCCAACTTTTTGAGGTAATTCTTCAACTAAAGTTCCACTTTCCGGCAAAAACTGAACATCTATATCATTGCTGGTTGAAGTAATTGGAATTAATTTAACAATTTTCTGTTTATTACCGACAGTAATTGTTGCTATAATTTTTCCTTTTTTATTTAAGAAAGACTGATTATTTGTAAAGCTGACTACAGCATCACCCTTTAAATCTGTTTTGGTTTTACCTTTGGCAACGGTTCTAAAATCTAACTGAACTTCATAACTAACTTCGCTTTCTTTGTAAGCCACACCATTTTTATCTTCGAAATGAATAGTTGCAGTAACTTTTTCGGCATTGTTTTCTTTGGTATATTTATAATCGGTAAAAGTAAAAACCTTATTTGCCCAGCTGTTTCCAATCTTTATCGTTTTGTCAAAGAAGAAATCTGTACCAAAGTTTCGCATATAATTTGTATACGCCCTAATGCGGTAGTTTCCTTCTCCTAATGAGTCGGTAAGTTTAAAGTCGCCCCAGGTTATGCCTCCCATTATTGGCAGTTTCACCAACCTTTTTAAAGAGTCTTTTTCATTAATTAGCTCTACATATAATATTTTACTAATATTGGATGGAGCTTGCGTTTTACTGTTTAAAACATAAGCCTTAAACCAAATATCATCACCAATGGCATAATAAGGTTTATCTAAATGGAGGTAAACTTTTTCCTGCTGATATTTATTGGTGTATTCATCTAGCTTTTTAAGAATCTGAGCAAAAGGATCGTCATCTATTTTAAAGGCAGCAAAACCTATAAGTACGGCGAGAAAACTCAGTAGGAGAGTAATTTTGGATTTCATTTGGCGTATGGTAAAAGTAAATATGCCTCAAGGTACGAAACCCGAGGCATATTTTTATGAAGATAAAATGAATTATTTATGTTAGAAAACGTTCTTCCACATCATACTTTCAACGGGCTTTGTGGTTTTGTTGTTGTATTTGGCATTGTCTTTTCTATTGTACATGGTTTCTATACTTCCCTCTACAACGAAATAAATTAACTGACCGATTGGCATACCTGCATAAATTTTTACTGGTTGAGCCACAGATATTTCTAAAGTCCAGGTGTTGCAAAAACCAACATCGCCTTTTCCTGCCGTTGCGTGTATATCAATACCCAAACGGCCTGTACTACTTTTGCCTTCTAAAAAAGGAACATGACTATGTGTTTCGGTATACTCTAAAGTTACGCCTAAATACAATGTACCAGGATGAAGCACGTAACCATCCTTTGGAATTTCAAAATGCTCTATTTCATTATGTTTCTTTGCATCCAAAACCCTGCTTTTATATGTTGCAAGATATTTCCCCAGGTGCACATCGTAAGAGTTTGTACCTAAGCAAGAGCTGTCAAAGGGTTCTATTATAATTGTTCCTTTCTCTATTTCCTCCAAAATCCTTTTATCTGATAATATCATTATTATGCGTATTTTTGGCCTAAATTATCATTTATTTAAGATAATTTTGCATGCAAACCTCAATTTTATAAATGCCTGTAGTTTATAATAAAAATATTGATGAGCATTCGGTTTTAGCAATCTGGAAAATTGAAGAAACAGAAGCTGAATTGCTTGCCGGCTTACAACTTAAGCAGCATGAATGGGATATTATCTCTTCTTTTAACAATGGAAAAAGAATGTTGCATTGGCTAAGTACTAGATTGTTATTACGCACCTTACTTAACACAGCAGAATATATCGATTGTCAATTTGACCCGGATGGGAAACCATACCTTACCAATTCGGATTACAAAATTTCTTTAAGCCATTCTTATGATTATGCTGCCGTAATGATTAGTAAAGATAATGCGGTAGGTGTTGATATTGAGTTAATTAAGCACAAAATAAAAAGCATTAAACATAAATTTTTGAATGATGTTGAACTTGCTCAAAGGCAAATTGGCGATAATACTGAAGGATTGTATGTTTGCTGGTGTGCAAAAGAAGCAATATACAAATGGCATGGAAAAAAGGGATTGGAATTTAAGCAGCACATCCACATCAAGCCTTTTAAGCTAAAAAACGAAGGAAGTTTAAATGCTTTAGTTGAACTACCAACAGGAACCCGAGAACTCACTGTAAATTATTTTAAAACTAAAGATGGCTATATGTTGGGTTATGTGCAGGCGCCTGAAGTGATAGCTAAAAGGTAGGCAGCAAATAGTGCTCAATAACACAATTCTAGAAGATGATTATACATAACGTTAACAGTGAAAACTCAAGTTTGCCAGTAGTAGCTTCAGCAATTAAGATACCTACCCAATTTGTTGATTGGGGTTTAACCGATTACCAGCAAGCTTGGGATAGGCAGGAAGATTTATTGAATAAAACGGTAGCCATCAAAACCAATAACCGGAACAACGGAACAAACTTACCGACACCAAATTTCCTTATTTTTAATGAGCATCCACATGTTTATACTTTGGGAAAAAGCGGGCATCAAGAAAATTTACTTCTCGATGAAGAAGGATTAAAAGATAAACAAGCTACTTACTATAAAATTAATCGTGGTGGCGATATTACCTACCACGGACCAGGGCAAATTGTTGGCTACCCGATATTAGATTTGGATAATTTTTTTACGGATATTCATTTATATCTAAGAACTTTAGAAGAGGCTGTTATACTTACTTTGAAAGATTATGGCATAGCCTCGGGGCGTTATCCTGGTTATACAGGTGTATGGCTGGATGCAGATAACCATAAAGCCAGGAAAATATGCGCAATGGGTGTTAGATGTAGTAGGTGGGTAACCATGCATGGTTTTGCTTTTAATGTAAATGTAGATTTAGACTATTTTAAAAACATTGTTCCATGTGGTATTGATGATAAGGCAGTAACCTCTTTAGAAAAAGAATTAGGCTATAAGTTAGATATTAAAGAAGTGAAGGGAAAACTAAAAAACTACATTGCTGATTTATTCAAAATGGAGCTGATTTAATGAAAAACGTACCGCTAATCATTTTTCTTTTTTGCTGTTCCTTTTCCTTTGCACAAAACGTTGATGATATGGTGAATTTTATTAAGAATAATCCTCAAAAATCATCCATCGTGATAAACGAAAATGGCAAGGAGACTTTAAATTGTCGTGGCAACCAGCTTATGCCTTTGGCAAGTGCCGCTAAAACAATAATTGCTTTAGAATTTGCCAATCAGGTTGCTTCAAAACAGATAAATAAAACCACCAAAATAGCAGTTAAAGATATCAACAGATACTACATTCCTTTTACTGATGGAGGTGCACATCCGGCTTGGTTAAAATCTTTGAAAAAGACTGTTAACGATAGCGTAACTTTATTGGAAACTGCCAAAGGTATGATTAGATTTAGCTCAAATGCAAATACGGAATACCTTCAAGATTTGCTAGGCATGGATAAAATAAATGCCAATCTAAAGGAGCTGAAAATTAAAAATCATTCTCCATATTATTACTTCACGGCGGGTGCTTTAATGACTTGCTTAAACCCGGATAATATTGAAAAAGATGTTTGGTTAAGCAAATTAAAGAACCTTAATGATGCTGAATATCGAAAACTCTGTGCACAAAATCATCAAAAACTTAAAGTAGATACCAACTTTATCAAGCAATTCAATTTCAAAAATTTACCAATTGAAATACAAAAAATTTGGTCAAATAAAATAGTAGCTTCTACAACCAAAGAATATGCCGAGCTATTGAAAAAAATTAATAGCGAAAACTACTTTAAACCCGAAGTTCAACAGGTTTTACAACAAATTATGGAATGGCCAATGGAATATGCAAGCAACAAAAGCAACTTTCTTCATTTAGGGCAAAAAGGTGGCTCAACGAGTTTTGTTTTAACAGATGCGTTTTACCTGACGGATTTAAAAGGTAATAAAATAAGTTGCGCATTTTTTTTTAATGATCTTTCACCAAGCGAACAGCTATTGATCAATAAAAACTTTAGTAATTTTGAATCGAGCATCATAACCAATTCAAAATTTCGGGAGCGTTTGGTTAAAGAACTAAATTAAAACCAAGTTGTAGCATAATCCGTAAATTGGTTATGAAACTTTTATTCGGTATCATTTTATTTTGTTCTTTATCTTCGGGCTGTACTAAAGAAAATAATATGCCTGTTGTAGAAAACACAGCTAATCCTATCATTACACCTAATAAAACAGGTAACTTCAGCTATTTAGCTTTAGGCGATTCTTATACTATTGGCGAATCAGTTGCTCAGGCAGAATCTTTCCCTTATCAGCTACAAGCCAATCTTAAAAAGAACGGTATTAATGTAGAAAGTCCAAAAATTATTGCCGTAACCGGATGGACAACAGATGAACTTCAAGGTGCAATAACTCAAGCAAAAGTTACAGAAAAATTTGATATTGTAACTTTGTTAATTGGTGTAAATAATCAATACCGTGGATATCCTTTAGACACCTACAAAAAAGAATTTTCTGAATTATTACAAACGGCAATTGTTTTTTCTGGTGGAAGAAAAGCAAGGGTTTTCGTAGTTTCAATTCCAGATTGGGGCGTTACACCTTTTGCAAAAAACAATTCGAAAAGTGCCCAGACCACTGCCACAGAAATTGATACTTTTAATGCCGCGGCAGAACAAATTACTACAGCAGCTGGCGTTAGTTTTACCAATATTACACCAGACTCGAGAATGGCTGCAAATGATGTTTCACTAATTGCAAGTGATGGATTGCATCCAAGCGGCAAAATGTACACGAATTGGGTTAATGCACTTGCGCCAAAAATAATGGATGTAATTAAATAAAAAGCTTACGCATACTTTGTTATTAATCAAAAAGTTATAATTTTAGTTCAAACTATCTAATGTTTAACTAAAATAAAAAATTATGAATGAGTATGAATCAAGCGGGATAGCCGCAGGAATTGGAGCAGGTGTAATATTTGCTTATCTGGCTGTAATTGTTGTTGCAGTTATAGGAATGTGGAAGACTTTTGAAAAAGCAGGCAAACCCGGCTGGGCTGCCATAGTTCCAATTTACAACATAATCATCCTCTTAGAAATTGTTGGCAAACCAATGATTTGGATTCTTTGGCTAATTATACCTTGTGTTAATCTTGTTTTTTCTGTTTGGCTTTATAATTTAGTTAGTAAAAGCTATGGCAAATCCGAAGGTTTTACTGTTGGATTAATTCTTTTACCATTTATTTTCTGGCCTATTTTAGGTTTTGGCGATGCAAAATATTTAGGCCCCTCTGCCGCTGAAGCACAAAATGGTTTCGGAAACAACCCTTTCAACAACCCAAATAATCCATTTGGCAATCAAAATAATCCTTTTAACAATCCAAACGACACGCCGCCAACACCGCCTGTAGTTTAATGTTATCAATAATATTTTTACAAAATTTTTGCAGCTCAATCTTTTTATTTGATTGGCTGCAAAATAATTTAATACCCTGCCCTTTTAAAGCTTTAATGGGATTTGATTGTCCTGGTTGCGGCTTTCAAAGGGCTTTTATTTTTCTAATTGAAGGCGATCTAAAGCAAAGTTGGAATATGTATCCACCAACAGTTCCGTTGATTTTTCTGTTTCTATTTGCTGGTTTTTCTTATCTGGTTCCGTTTAAAAACCGTTCAGTATCCATTCAAATCCTGGCAATTATTATAGGGAATTTTATACTTTTTTCTTATTTATATAAGTTATTTATCAAATAACTCATCAACTTAGTTAACAGTGTTTGCAGTTAAATGATTATAATCTTTAATTACCGTTTCTAAAAACTGTAACTCATTCATACCTGCTGGAATAGTAGCTGAAATATGCTCCTTCGTTTTAGCTGCCATTGCATAAATAAGTTCTGGGTTACCTGTTTGATAAAAGCCTTTTAAAACTTCATAAACCAATTCAGCTTCCCTATCGCTTAAATACAATACCTCTTTAAAAACAGGTTGATAATCATCAGGCAAAGAAAAACTAAATGCAACATTATCTATTTTAGTTCTTGGTACAGTTTTAATCAATATTGTTTTAGCAAGCATATCTCCAATTCGCTGATGGTTTTTTGAAACAGCTACACAAATCAAAGCAATTACACCCCAGCCAAAAATAAATCCAAAATCTATAATTCTAAAAATCCAACGCATTAAATATTGGCCAAAGGTAGGTTGCCCGCCATCAAAGCTAATTACCTTTATTTTCATAATTTTTTTACCAAAAGATTGGCCATCCATAGTCATCTCACATACTAGATCGTAGAAAAGAAAAATCACCAAAAATATAACTACCAATACAACAACTATTGTTTCCGAGCGACTGATTGATGCAACAATCATCAATATTATAGCCACGATATAGAGTACCAGAAATCCGGCCAAATCAATTAACCTTGCTACAATGCGTTCGCCTAAGCCCGCAACTTCGTAATCGATATCTACATTTTGAGCTGTGCTAATTCTGATGGTTTCCATATTTCAAACATAATTTTTTTTAGCCACAATGGAGTTATTTAGCATTTAAAAAGTTATCGCTTTATCCATCTTTTTAAATTTATATCTTTTGCATGCAATTTTTTGTAACCATAAAAAATTAAACTATTTTAACCCAAGATTTGAATAATTAATGAGAGAAGCCTTATTTGTAAAACAGAATACAGAAAAGTGGAAACGCTTTGATGAAATACAATCTGCAAATCCTGATGAACTTGCAGATCGTTTTACAGAGATTACAAACGATTTAGCTTATTCAAAAACCTTTTATCCAAATTCAAAAACCACAGCCTACCTTAATGGTTTGGCTTCGAAATTGCATTATTCGCTTTATAAAAACAAGAAAGAAAAATCGAACAGATTTTTATATTTCTGGCAAAGCGAACTTCCGTTGCTTTTCTTTGAGCATAAAAAGCAAATTATTTACGCACTTGCATTTTTTTTAGTGTCTTGTGCAATTGGTGCTATATCAGCCAAATATGATGATACTTTTATTCGTTTAATTTTAGGCGATGGGTATGTGAACATGACAAATGATAATATTTCGAAAGGCGATCCTTTTGGCGTTTACAAACAAGAAAATCCATTTTTAATGTTTATTAGAATTGGCGCTAATAATATTTACGTTTCGCTGTATACTTTTGTTTTGGGTGTTATTTTCTCTTTCGGCTCGATTACATCGCTTTTCAGAAACGGCGTTATGCTTGGCTCGTTTCAATACTTTTTCTTTAGCAAGGGTTTAGGTTTGCAATCTGTTTTAGTAATTTGGATACACGGAACTCTTGAAATTTCTGCCATAGTTTTGGCAGGCGCCGCCGGATTGGTTTTAGGCAATAGTATGTTATTTCCAAAAACCTATACCAGAAAAGCTTCTATTTTAAAAGGTGCAAAAGATGGATTAAAAATTGTTTTAGGCCTTATACCAATTTTTATTATTGCAGCATTTTTTGAAAGTTTTATAACCCGACATACTGAAATGCCTATGTGGCTAAGCGGCTTTATTTTAACAGCTTCGGCAACATTTATTATTTGGTACGTATTTATCTACCCCATTCAAATTAATAAAAAAACACTCATCTAAATATTATGCTTTTAAAAATAGAGTTTAAAAAGATACGAGACTTTGGTCAGATTATAAACGATACATTCACATTTATTCGCCAGAATTTTAAGCCTTTGGTTAAAAATTATTTCATCTTTTGCGGACTTTTTGTTTTAGGCGGTATGCTATCTATGCTATTACAGCAATACAAAACCGTTAACATGATTAATAGTATTGATTCGAATACAGCAAAAGATGTATTTGGTTTCGCTACGCTTTATGGAATAGAATATTACCTGGCTATTCTATTTTCACTTGCTGGCTATGCCAGTACAACAGTGGTTACACTATCTTATATCGCAGTTTATGTGCAAAAAGGAAATGAAACACCAACAATTGATGAAGTGTGGGGGTATTTTAAGTATTATTTCTTCAGGGTTTTTGGGAGCTCTATCCTGCTGATCTTGCTTCTAATTTTCGGCTTTTTATTTTGCCTGGTTCCGGGTTTTTGGTTGTTCCCATTTATAGCGATGATTTTTCCGATTATGATAATAGAAAATGGTACTTTAAGTTACTCCTTTACCAGAAGTTTTAAAATTATTAAAGATAATTTCTGGTTAACCTTTGGCACCTTAATTATCATTTGGATTATTGTTTATGCTTGCATGTCGATTGTGGTTTTACCAACTACCCTATTTAGTATGATTGGTATGTTTGCATCTAAAAAACCGCACATGTCTTTAACCTTCACTATGCTTACAACCGTTTTACAATATCTTTGCCAGGTATGTACCGTCATTCCGATTGTTACAATAACTTTATCGTACTTCAGTTTGGTTGAGCAGAAAGAAAGTACAGGGTTAATGGAGCGTATTTCTAATTTTGGTATAACAGATAAACCTGCTGATACAAGACCTGAAGAATATTAAAATGCCGAAGTTTTTGTTTAAATTTTTGATGCTTTTTATTTTGCTTTTTGCTTCATCGAATAGTTATGCTCAAAATTTAAAATCACAAACTAAAAAGGTTATTAAAATCGATAGTAGCCAAATAGTACCTAAAAAGTTTGATAAGCAAGCTTTAGAAGATTATGCAGAACAAAAAGAATTTCAATATGATGAAGCTATAACCAGAGATTTATCACTTTGGGATAGATTTTGGATGTGGTTTTGGAATATGATTGGCGATCTTTTTAAAGGTGCAGCTTCTAATCCTGTTTCCAAATATTTCTTTATAGGTATTGGTATAGCCATCCTTTTTTACATCGTTATTAAAGTAGTAGGTGCCGAAAATATTTTTAGTAAAAAATCTAAAGAAACTATTTTACCTTACGATATTTTGAATGAGAATATCCACGAAATTGATTACGAAACAGAAATTCAACGTTTAATTGAACAAGGAAAATATCGCCTTGCAGTTCGTTTATTATATTTAAGAACATTAAAAAAATTAAGTGATTCCGAAATTATCCAATGGCAGCCAGAAAAAACCAATTACAACTATTTAACTGAAATTTCTAGGCCAGAAATTAAAAACGAATTCAGCGTATTGACACATCAATTCGATTACATCTGGTATGGAGATTTCCCAATAGACGGGCAAAAATTCGAACCGATTAAACAATCCTTTAACCATTTTAATTCGCAAATTAAATGAAAGGATATAAAATTTATTTTGCAATCGGCCTCACACTAATATTAGTTTATCTTGTTGCACAATTTAACAAACCAACCCCAACAGATTGGTCTCCATCTTATCTAAAAAAAGATAAGATACCTTACGGCACTTTCATTCTTTACAACAGGATAAAAGATGTACTGCCAAAAGCCAAGGTTAAACCTTCAGTGCTGCCAATTTATAATACCGTTAAAACTCAAAACTTTAAAAATAGCGCATATCTAATCGTGGCGCCAATAATTGATATCAATAAAGTTGATTTCGAGCAATTAAAAAAATACATGCTTGCAGGAAATAAGGTATTTATTGCAAGCTACGATTTAGGTAATTATACAAGAAAAGCCTTAAAATTAAAGGTTGCTACGAGCTTTTCACAAAATGGAAGTTCACTAAATTTCACAAACCCAAATTTAAAAACCGTTGTGAATTATGGTTTCGAAAAAGGAATTGGAAGTAATTATTTTAGTGAAATTGATAAAGATAAAGCAACCATTTTAGGTATTGATGCCAACAATAAACCAAATTTTGTACGATACGATTATGGTAAGGGATCTCTTTTTTTGATAGCAGGACCTGGCTTTTATAGCAACTTTAACCTTCTGGATAAATATGGTGCTGAATATGCGGCAAAAACCTTAAGCTATATTCAAGGTTCGGAAAACTTAATTTTTGACGAATATTTTACCATAGCTAAAACAGGAGAAACCTATATTTTAAGGGTTTTCTTTAAACATCCCGAATTGCAATATGCCTATTACCTGTGCATCTTTAGTTTGTTACTTTTTGTTTTTTACGAAATTAAACGCAGACAAAGGATTATACCAATTTTGGATCCTTATACAAACACATCAGTTGCCTATGCACATGTTGTAGGAAGCGTTTATTATCACCAAAGAAATAATTTAGATATCGCTATAAAGAAAATCAATTATTTAATGGAGCATTTACGCAGCAGATATTACCTAAAAACCAACGATATACAAAAAGACTTCTCAGAAACATTGAAACTAAAAACAGGAATTAACGAAACACTTGCTAAAACATTAACTAGGTATTTTATGCATGTGCCAAACTTAACCGAGTTTAGTGATGCAGATTTAATCGGCCTTAATGATATTATAGAACAATTTTACAAAAACACTAAACCTAATGGAGCAGGAACAGGAACAATTTAACCAACGAACAGATTTAAGTGCATTAAATGAAGCCGTAACTCAGATTCGGAGCGTACTTGGCAATATCATTATCGGTCAAAAACAGGTTATCGATTTTTTAATTGTCGGCTTGCTTGCCGATGGCCATATTTTAATTGAAGGTGTGCCAGGCGTTGCAAAAACTTTAAGCGCTAAATTGCTTGCAAAATCTATCGATGCTCAATTTTCAAGAGTGCAATTTACACCCGATTTAATGCCATCCGATGTTTTAGGAACGCCAATCTTCAACACAAAAACTGGTGATTTCGAATTTAGAAAAGGCCCGATTTTCGGTAATATTATCTTGGTTGATGAAATTAATCGTGCCCCAGCAAAAACACAATCAGCTTTATTCGAGGTAATGGAAGAGCGACAGGTTACTATTGATGGCACAACTTATATAATGGATGAGCCATTTATGGTTTTAGCCACTCAAAATCCAATTGAACAAGAAGGAACTTATCGTTTACCTGAAGCACAACTGGATAGATTTTTATTCAAGATTGAGGTAAAATATCCATCATTGGAAGAAGAAACTGAAATCTTATTGGCGCAACATTCATTGGTTAATAAAACACTTTTAAACGATGTTAAACCAGTGCTTTCGGTTAAACAGATTCAGGATGCGAGGAGTATTATTCGCAACTTACATGTTGAGCCAAAATTACTGGAGTTTATTGCAAAAATTGTTAACGAAACACGCAACAACGCATCACTTTATTTAGGTGCTTCGCCAAGGGCCTCGCTTGCAATTGTGCATAGCGCTAAAGCTCTTGCAGCTATTAAAAATAGAGATTTTGTTACGCCTGATGATATTATTACAGTTGCCGTACCGGTTTTAGTACATCGTATTTTACTATCTCCCGAAAAAGAAATGGAAGGGTTAACAACAACCGATGTAGTAAATCAAATTATTAAAAGAATAGAAATACCAAGGTAGAACTGTGAACAATTTTCAATTTAGCAATTCGAACAATTAACCAAATCAACTTACTTGAAAAAAATATTTCAGCGATATTACACCAACTTATTTTTAACCGACCGTTTATTTACAGCGCTAGGATTCTGTGTGTTGCTTTTTATTTTAAAGTTCTTTTTTAAATGGCTGGGCGATATCCCTGAAATTGTAACAGGCCTTGTTTTTCTTTTATTCCTTTTAGATGTTGTTATTCTTTACCGAAATAAAAAAGGCGTTGAAGCGCATCGAATTACATCGAAAAGGCTGAGTAATGGCGATGATAACCCGATTCAAATAGAGCTTAAAAATCAATATGGCTTTGGTGTTAAACTTCATGTTATTGATGAAGTTCCATTTCAGTTTCAACTCCGTGATAAAGATTTTAAGCTGCAGTTACAATCGGGTAGTATAAAATCCATTCACTATAATTTGCGCCCAACTAAACGTGGCGAATATGATTTTGGATTTATAAGGGTTTACACCGGATCGCCCATAGGTTTGGTTAATAGAAGGTATAATTTTGATGGGGCGAAAGTATTGCCGGTGTTTCCATCTTTTATAAATTTGGGACAATATGAATTGATGGCCATTTCACATCATTTAACTGAATTTGGCATTAAGAAAATTAGAAAAGTTGGACAAAGCGTCGAATTTGATCAGATTAAAAATTATGTTGGCGGTGATGATATCCGAACAATAAACTGGAAAGCCACTGCCCGAAAAGGCGGATTAATGGTGAATACCTATACCGATGAACGCTCACAAAATGTGTATTGTATTATCGACAAATCGCGTGTTATGCGAATGCCTTTCGAGAGCTTAAGCTTGTTAGATTATGCCATAAATGCAAGCGTAGCTTTATTAAAGGTTGCCATGCTGAAACAAGATAAGGCTGGTTTAATTACGCTTTCGGAAACTATTGGTTCTGTTATACTTGCAGAAAGGAAACCTGCTCAATTAGGCCACATCATGCAGGTTTTGTATAAAGAAAAAACACGCTACCTCGAAAGCAATATGGAAGCCTTGTACAGCACCATTCGCTCGGTAATAAAGCAAAGGAGTTTGGTTGTTTTCTTTACCAATTTCGAAAGTTTATCTGCTTTGCAAAGACAACTGCCTTACCTTAAAAAGATTTCAAAATACCACCTTTTGGTTGTTGTATTTTTTGAAAATACTGAGCTTAAAAGTTTAAGTATTGAGCCAGCCAAGGATGTTGAAGGTATTTACCACAAAACCATTGCTGAGAAATTTATTTACGAAAAAAAGCAAATGGCGCTTGAACTGAATAAATATGGCATTCTATCAATTCTTACATCGCCGCAAAAACTAACCATTAATGTAATTAATCAGTATCTGGCATTAAAAGCGCAACAGCGAATTTAGTTTGTAAATTCAATTGCCAGTTTGAACCGAAAATTACAAACTGTTAATTATCTACTCTTCCTCTCCATTTCCTCGGTCTGTGTCCTCACAGAACGAAAGATTAATAAAACTCATCTCTTAAAACAAATCCTCGGTCTGTGTCCTCACAGGCAGAAAGATTAATAAAATTCATTTCTGTAATCTGTTAGAAAGCCAAAATTATCAAAACCAGTCATGTAAAAATTTGCTGAAGAGTAAGGATAATTTTCCGGACTCTCACACAAACTCCACTTTTCTTGCAAAGGATTTCGATGGATATAATCAATTTTTTGCTCAACCTTAACTTTAGAATCCATTAAAACTGCTAGTGGATCTCTTTGCCATAAACGAAATTTCCTTTCTTGATCATCTACTTTAAAACTCATTAATTTACTCATGCTTTTAGATTTCATATCTTCAAAAATTTTGTGAGAGGTGAATTTATTAAAGCTTGCATAAGGCATCTCTTTTCCATTCATTTGAACCATTTTCCAAACGATATGAAGATGATTTGGCATAATTACAAAAGCATAAATAATGACTTTTTTTCGTTCTACCAGTTCTTTCATTGTATTCAATACTACTTGCTTATATAATGGGTTTTCAAAAACACAATACCAATCTTTAATAGTATCAGTCCAAAAATATACTTCACCTTCAATCATTTTTGAATTGCGTTCCTGCTTAAAAATATTTTCAATCATCATAATTAAAAATATAAAAATATTAATGGAACACAATTTTTTCGGTGTGAAGGAGATTTCAACTAATAGTTCATGTTTCGGTATGTGGGGACACAGACCAAGAAGAAGATCAAAATCAAATCACACTTTAATCCATGGTCTGTGTCCGCATAGACCATTATTACCAATCGTTCATGTTTCTGTATGTGAAGACACACCGAGGAGTAGATGAGAATAAAATTAAATTCAACTATAATATTACCCGTGCTCTGTGTCCCCACAAACCATCGTAACAAATCGTTAATGTTTCCGTCTGTGGGGACACAGACCGAGGAGGATTCAAAAACTAACCATTAATGTAATTAATCAGTATCTGGCATTAAAAGCACAACAGCGGATTTAGTTTGTAAATTCAATTGCCAGTTTGAACCGAAAATTACAAACTGTTAATTATCTACTCTTCCTCTCTAAAATAAACCTTGTAGTAATTCATAGATTTATCATCGTCATAACCTTTTTCAATCATATCCTTGTTTCCATGAATATAAATATGAAAATTCTTATCCAACTTTAACACACTTTTATAAGCCCGGGCTTGCTTTTTTACGGCAGATTCAGCAATTTCAAAAGAATCAGCAATTGGCGATTCGTATTCCTGCTCGTAATTTTTCTTATAGCTTTTAAACGATTCTATACCTTCAGCGTTACCAATCACTTCGTTGCCAAATTCCTCAATATCGAAGGTTTCTTTCTCTTTAAAATACTTCATAGAACGATTAAGCAAATCAATTTTATCGGCTTTGCTTATCTCGTATTCATCATCCATTTTTTGAGTTACAAAGCTTTTATAAACACCTAAAACATTATTGGTTTGGTTATAGCTATCGTTGCGGATTTTGAGTTTTAAAAATTCATCCTTCCAATAAACTGCGCTATCATTACTACTCTTTGCTTGATCAAAAACAACAACTTTGTAACCTTCTGTTTTATCAACACTAAAAATTAAACAGCCTTTATCTAACTTATTTATACTAATTGCATCCTGCTCATAACTCATCCCAAAACCATCTTGCTCAGGATAAACTTTTAGATAAGTATCTTTTGTTTCAGATTTAAAAATACCAATAACATCCAACTGTTCGCCTTCAATCTGCACTTTTTCGAAATAAGCCACATAAAGCTCACCTGATTTAATTTTCGGATGATTGGCTACATCATATAAATATTTCACCAATTGCTGAGAATCTTCGTGGAAAAGTTCTTTGTTTTCGAAAATTTCATTTGCAAAGTGAAAGACTTCATTAAGCTGAAGATTATCATTTGGATGATAAAAACGATAAACCTCATTAACTTTTTCGAAAGGTTTTAAAAAAAATTGCATCAATAAATTACCAAGTAATTCATCTTCAATTTTTAAAGGCGAATCAGATAACTTATAATATTCTTCAACTAATTTATTGCCCGTATGGTGGATGGAAAGTTGCTTAAGAGAAGCCTCGAAAAATGAAATCATAGCAACAAAAGTAAGTAAATAATAGGCTTTCTCAGGAAGCAGTTTTCAACTATTCTTTTATTTAAATTAGTTCGCCACTATCAATTTATTCAAAAATTCACCAAATTTTTCATCTGAATAGTTTGCAATTCCTTCATGCTTAAAAGATATTCTTCCTTGCTTATCAAAAATTAATGTTGTGGGTAAAGAACCTGTAAAAATCTGTTCAGGCACATTACTTTCGACTTTGTAAACTGGTAATTCGAATTTCTTATTTAACATAAACTTGTTTGCCTTTGTCAAATCGCCATCCGCATCTACGAAAATAAAAACCACATTTGGGTCGTTTTTAAACTGTGTGTAAAGTTTATTTATAGATGGAAATTCTGCCCTGCAAGGTGGACACCAGGTTGCCCAAAAATTTAAAAAAACAACCTTGCCTTTCAAATCTCCTAAATCAATCACTTCTCCTTTTGAATTGCTAAATTTAATACCTCTAAGATTAACAGCCTCAACTTTACTTTCCTCTATGTTGGGCGAATAGAAACCAATTTCCATTAAACCTTTCAAAAAGACTGCTTTCGCATCGGGTACAAAAATAACCACCAGTAATAAAATGATGAAGATTGTGTTTAAGATGTTCTTTTTAATGAGTTTCATTATCTTTAATAATACCATCGCAATTAATTAATTTCAAATTCTAGTTTTAAAATGGATTTTAAGTACTATAAAAGCAATGTTACCTTACAAAGATATATAATTGGATAGTATTTGTTACTTTTGGAATATTGAAAAAGCATAAGCAAAATATTAACCGGTTATTATCAGCCCTATTGCTGATGGTTTTTGCCATTGCTTTAACACCCTGGAATCTACTACATTATCATCAACCCGTTCCGGTTGTAGCAAAAGAAATTAACTGTAAGCACTTAAGTCATGTTCAGGCACATGCCGATAATTGTTTAATTTGTAATGCAGGTTTTGAAAAAAACTACGTTCAAACTCATCACCTTTATAAAATTTTCCTTTCGGTCAAAATATTCGGACAAACAGATCCGGTGCTTAAAAGTTCTTACACCGAAATTAAGCGCACAAGTTTACGTGGCCCGCCTTTAGCATAATTTTTTCAGCTCAAGTGCCTTTTGCACTTAACAAAATTGTTTATTAATTATGAGATACTAAGGCAAAGCTGCTATTAATTGCTATTGCCTTGGCTACTCGATACGATATAAAATACGCATATCATGAAAAAATTACAGCTCATAGGCTTAGTAATTCTATATACATTATTGAGTACAACAGCTTTCGCCAATGTACTTAAAGACCTAAAGGGTAAAGTTATTGATGCCGAAACCAAACAAACTTTGCCAGGCGCAACTATATTTATTCCCGATTTAAAAGTTACAGCGGTAACCAATAATGACGGCGAATTTGCTTTAAACAATCTGCCATCGAAAGGAACATATATTGTAGAAGTTCATTATATTGGTTATAAAACGGCAACTCAAATCGTAAATTTCGCTACAGCAGGGAACCTGGAATTTACATTAAAATCTACCGCGATAGAAACCAAAGAAGTTGTTATTACTGGTAGTTTAATCAGTAGTACCAGCAAACGAAATAGTGCTTCATCTGCAGTTTTGGGCAAAGACCAACTGCTACAACCTTCTTCTAATTTAATAGATGCACTAACCAAAATTCCGGGTGTATCTCAAATAACTACTGGTCCTTCAATCTCTAAACCTGTTATTAGGGGTTTGGGATATAACCGAATAGTAACCTTAGATGATGGAATTAAACAGCAAGGACAACAATGGGGCGATGAACATGGTATAGAAATCGATCAATTTAAATCAGACAGAATTGAAGTTTTACGAGGAGCAGCTTCTTTAATGTACGGTTCTGATGCGCTTGGTGGAGTTATCAATTTATTAGAGCCAAGTACAGCGCCCGAGGGCCAAGTAAAAGGAGAATTGATTACAAATTATTCTACAAACAATGGTTTATCAGCAAACTCATTAATGCTAAATGGGAATGAAAATGGATTTGTTTGGAGAGCCCGTGGAACTTATAAAAATGCCTACTCTTTTAAAACACCTACCGGATATTTTCCAAACTCTGGTTTTAATGAAACGGATTTAAGTGGAATGGTTGGTTTAAATAAAAGCTGGGGTTATACACATTTAAACGTTTCAAGTTTCCGAAATAACATTGGTTTTTATGAGCCGACTTTAGATGCTGCAGGAAATTTTGTAAAAGAAGATGGTAGCCCTTTTGAAACATCTGACTATAAAAGCAGAGATTTGGAATATCCTCGTCAGGATATAAGGCATTTCAAAATTGCTTTAAATAACAACTTCATTATTGGCAATGGTAATTTAAAAGCAGATTTCGGCTTTCAGCAAAATCAACGTCGCGAGTTAGAAGATGGGCCTGATCCATCATTATTTTTCGACCTAAAAACATACAATGCCGATTTAAAATATTACATACACGAAACCAATGGATGGCAACCGGTATTCGGTTTTAGTGCCGACGCAGGTAACAGTAAAAATAAAGGTATCGAATTTTTAGTTCCAGCTTACAGTACTTATGGTGTTGGCGTTTTTGCTTATGCAAAGAAAAACTGGGAAAATAGCACTTTTAGCTTAGGTGCCCGTTACGATTTCCGTAAAAACACAGGCGAACAATTGTTTGTTGATGGCGATGAGCAATTTGTACCATTCATAAATAAATCTTCTAATGTAAGTGGTGCCCTAGGCTTTACACATCAGTTTAACGAAGAATGGAATTTCAAAGCAAATGCCGGTTCTGCGTTTCGTGCACCAAACCCTGCAGAATTAGGCTCTAATGGTGTACATGAAGGTACATTCCGTTACGAAATTGGAAACTCCAACTTAAGTCCGGAACGTAGTTACCAAGTGGATGCTGCTTTAGAATATGAGGGTAAGATTGTAAGCGCAAGTGCAAGTGTGTACAATAACTATGTTCATAATTTCATTTATGCATCTAACAATGGCGAAACCATTACTGCCGAAGGTGATGAATACCCAGTTTATCGATATGGACAGGTAAATGCAAACCTTTATGGTGCCGAGGCGAGCTTAACCATTCATCCGGTTTCTTTTATTCACTTCGAAAATACCTTCGGTTATGTACATGCGCAAAATAACACTTTGGGCAGACCATTGGCATTTATCCCCGCCGGAACACTAAGAAATGAGTTGCGTTTTGAGCCTAAACTAAAAGGCACAAATGATGCCTATTTATCGGTAGGAATAAATTCTGCATTCAAGCAAACCCGTGTTGATGATGTTTTTGAAACCCCAACAAGCGGTTATACATTATTAAATGCCGGTATTGGCGCTACATTTAATTTAGGTAAACAACCGGTAAAACTATCGGTATCTGCAAATAACTTACTAAATCAAAAATATTACGATGCTTTGAGCAGATTTAAACCAGGCCGTTTCGATTATGAAAACCCTAATTTAGGTGTTTACAACGCAGGCAGAAATATTACTTTCGGTTTATATCTACCTTTTACTTTAGTGAAATAATCCATTATAAAAATAGCCACAGATTTGCAGATTATTGATATAAATTAATTTGCGAATCTGTGGCTAAATTTTAAACTTACTTTTTAAAAGTCTCTCTTTTTGCCCTTACATATTGACTAGGCCATTCAGTATCATCGCCCAAAATCTGTGCTGCGTGTGTAGGGAAATATGCATCGCGTAATGATTCCCGAGCAATGAAAATTAAATCGGCTTTATCATTTTGCAAAATTTCTTCTGCTTGGTTTGCATCAACGATTACACCAACAGCGCCTGTGTAAATGCCAACTTCATTTCTAATTTTGTCGGCAAAAGGAACTTGATAATTTGGTCCAGCAGGAATTTTAGCATCCGGAACATTTCCTCCCGAAGATGCATCTATTAAATCGACACCTTTATCTTTCAGTACCGCTGCAAGCTGAACAGAATCCTCTTCGTTCCATCCACCTTCTGTCCAGTCGGTAGCAGAAATGCGGACAAACAAAGGCAAATTTTCTGGCCAAACAGACTGGACTGCTTCTACAATATCTATCGTTAAACGAATTCTGTTTTCAAAACTTCCGCCATAAACATCTGTACGTGTATTACTTAAAGGACTAAAAAACTCATGTAACAGGTAGCCATGTGCAGCATGAATTTCAACAACTTTATAACCTGCATCTAAAGCTCTTTTTGCTGCAGCCCTAAATGCAAATACGATATCCTGAATTTCTTTAATGCTCAACTCATGAGGCATTACTTGTCCGGCTTTGAACGGTATTGGAGAAGGACCAACTGGTAACCAACTATTTTCACCTTCGGCAATTTGTTCGCCACCTTCCCATGGCAAATCACAGCTTGCTTTTCTACCAGCATGCGCGAGTTGGATACCTGCAATTGCACCATTATCGTGAATAAAAGAAACGATTTGCTTAAGTTTTTCAACTTGCTCATCTTTCCAAATCCCTAAATCTGCATGTGTTATTCTGCCTTCAGGCACAACAGCAGTAGCCTCTTGAATAATTAATCCGGCACCACCAACTGCCCTACTTCCTAAATGTACCAGATGCCAATCATTGGCAAAGCCATCAATTGCTGAATACTGGCACATTGGTGAAATTACAATTCTATTTTTTAAAGTAACATCCTTTAGTTTTAAAGGAGAAAATAATTTTGACATATTCGATTTAGATTTACCACAAAGAACGGCAAGATTGACGCAAAGCAAAATAAGCATTTTGCCTTCGTGTTCGTTGCGAGTTACTCATATCCTTTGCGATTAATTAATTTAAAATCCTGCGTTTTTTAACTCTGTATTTATAAATTGGATTTCTTCTTTGCTCAATTTAACATTAATTGCTTCAGCATTTTGAACCGCTTGCTTTTCGTTTCTTGCTCCAACTAAAGCGATTGTAATTCCTGGGCGCTCTATTGTCCATCGCAAAACCAATTGAGATAAAGTTGCATTCTTTTCATCAGCCAAAGGCTTAATTTTCGCCAAAAATGCATTTGTTTTTTCGATACTTTCTGGGGTGAAGAATTTATTTCCCTGGCGATGGTCGCCTTCTTCAAACTTATAATCGGCTGTCATTTTACCTGTTAATAAACCTCTTTCCATCGGACTGTAGGCTAAGACAGATTTATTATTTTCTATACAATAAGGCACGGTATCATCCTCTACACCGCGATTAACCATACTAAAGGGAATTTGATTAGATACGATTTCTAAAGTTTCACCCGCTTCCTTTAATTGTGCTACATTATAATTACAAACACCGGCATAACGCACTTTTCCTTGCTCAATTAGTTTGCTAACCGCTTCAAATGTCTCGCTAATTGGTGTTGTTAAATCGGGCCAGTGTATTTGATATAAATCGATATAATCAGTTCCTAAACGTTTTAAAGATTGCTCGCATTCATAAATAACACTTTCTTTACCAGCATATTTATAAACATCAATATCTTTACCATCGTTATTTTTTGATTTCATTGCCAGTTCGCCTTTGGCTAAATCCCAGCGCATACCAAATTTAGTTACAATTTGAAGTTTATCCCTGGAAATTCCTTTAATTGCATCGCCAACAATTTCCTCGCTATCGCCCTGTCCGTAAATTGGAGCAGTATCTATAGAGGTTACTCCTAAATCGAAACCAGCTTGAATCGCTTTTATTGCATCATTTCTATCCGCGCTTCCCCACATCCAACCTCCGGCTGCCCAAGCGCCAAAAGTAATTGCCGAAAGCTCTAAATCTGAATTTCCTATTTTTCTGTATTCCATAATTATTTTTTTAAAAGTTTATCAACCGCGTAACTATTAAGCGGCAAGTTTGCTAACAATAAGGATAAAAATGCAACATGAATAAGTTGTGATGGCAGGGCTTCCCAGTTTTCTATCATTGTTGTACCAAAAATTAATGCTAAAGAGATAATGCCAGCAAGCAATAAACCTTGTTTTGTAAACAAGCCTATCAAAATTAATAACCCGGCTGCAAATTCTAAAATTGGTAAAGCGTAACTAAAAGGTAGAACCAAAAAATCTGGCAATAGCGATTTAGAAAATTGTCCCATCATCCAGTTGCTAAAACCTTGCAATTTGGGTAGCCTAACCAAACCATGCCCGAAAAAACTTAAACCAATTGCCAACAGACTTAATAAATATGCCCAATTTTTATCCATAAAAATGTGTTAACACAGTATAATACAAACACAATGTTAATGATGTTTTAGTGCATAAGACATTAAATTTAGATTTTACAAAGAGGTTATAAAAATCAGCCAAATAAAAAATAATTAAGAAATAATTTGGAGGTTATCAAAACGAATTATACTTTAGTGTATTATTTAACTAATACAGTAGGCATGATAAAAATTAACAATCTAAATTTTGGTTACAGCAAGCATAAACCATTATTTAAAAATATGAGCATGCAGTTGAGCAATGGTCATATTTATGGTTTGCTTGGAAAAAACGGTGCAGGTAAATCCAGCCTATTAAAAAACCTGGCAGGCTTGGTTTACGCTCAAAGCGGAACCTTAGAAGTTATGGGCTTTACCCCTGCAAAACGCCAACCCGCTTTGTTAGAACAGATTTGCTTTATACCTGAAGAATTTTATTTACCATCAGTTAAAATAGATTCTTACGTTAAAGCCAATGCGCCATTTTATAAAAATTTTAACCACAGCTACTTTTTCGAGCTTTTAAAAGAGTTTGATATCCCGGCAAACAATAAACTTATTGATATGAGCTATGGGCAAAAGAAGAAATTTATCATTGCGTTTGGTTTAGCTACCGAGGCAAAATTGGTTATTATGGATGAGCCAACAAACGGTTTAGATATTCCATCGAAAGCGCAGTTTAGAAAAATTATGGCTTCAGCTTTAACGGATGACCGTTGCATTATCATTTCTACCCATCAGGTACGAGATTTAGATAACTTAATTGATACTGTAATTATGCTTGATGAAAATGATGTGGCTTTAAAAGCTTCGGTTGAAGAAATTACCAACAAACTAACCTTTAAAAAAGTAAAAGAATTGGATGAAAGCATTATTTATGCCGAACCATCTTTATCAGGTTATAATGCCGTTATGCCAAACTACCATAACGAAGACAGCAAGCTAGATATGGAACTTTTATTCAATGCAATCCTGGCAGAAAAAATCAAATTTAAACCCTTATTTAACTAAGCGATGAATAATACATTTAACATAAACAGGTTTGGCTTATTACTTAAAAGACAATGGCTGGATTTCGGAAAAATCTATTTGATAAGTCTTTTGGTGGTAGCAGGTGTTTTAATTGGGTTTTACTTTTGGAATACACCTTCACTAATAAAATACAAAAACTTTAACAACGTGATGCAATTCCGCTATGGTCTATTTTTAACACTTGGTTTCATTTTTATAAGTGTTGTTGCTAGCAGCTATTTTGCCTTATTGGGTCAAAAGGCCAGAGCCACATTAGAACTGATGACACCTGCTTCTACATTTGAGAAATTTTTAGGAGGTGTATTTTATACAGCAATAATTAGTGTGGCAACTTATTTAGTATTATTTTATGTGATAGACTTATCTTTTGTGAAATATATTAATGCCCATCTTACAGAATTTAAGCTAGATGGAGATAATAATTCTTTAGTAAAACCTGCTGAAAGCATTACTGCAGATATTCTAAATGATGAAAATCATTTAAAATACTTTCTACATTTTATCGCTGTACCTTTTTTAATTACAAGTATTTTTCTACTTGGCTCGGTGTATTTTAATAGATTTCATTACATCAAAACAGCCATTTCAGTAATGATATTTTCTGGAGTTGCGACCTATGTAACTTATAAAACTGCAAGTATTTTAACACAAGGCTTGGTCTATGTTCATCACGAAGGAAATCAAAACAATAGAGATTCAACACTTTTATTCATTCTATTGATTACATCTGCGTTAACATTAATTTTTTGGACGATAGCTTACATTCGCCTAAAAGAAAAAGAGGTTTAATTTTTTAATTGGTATAGAAATGGAATTTAGAGATAATAAGGCAATATACCTACAAATAGCAGATTATGTTTGCGAACATATTTTGCTAGGAAAATGGAAAGCCGACGAAAAAGTGCCTTCAGTTAGAGAACTCGCTGTAGAAATGGAAGTTAACCCAAATACGGTAATGCGTACCTACGAGCTGTTACAGAATAAAAACATTATTAACAATAAAAGAGGCATCGGATTTTTTGTAGATGAAAATGCTACTGAGCACGTAAAAACTTACAGAAAAATTCAATTTATAGATGATGAACTGCCTGTAGTATTTAGAAACATCTATTTATTAAACATTGGCTTTGATGAACTTGAAGCCAAATACAAAACATTTGTTAAAGAAAATTTTAACGCTTAAAATATGAAAACAAGTAATAAACTATTGATATCGCTTGCCATCTCGCTGATATTAATTCCAATAATTGTGATTGCTGTAAATGTTAAAACGAACTACATTCAGGCTGATAAACTAACTCAAAATAATAAAAATTTAGAAGACTTTAATATAGCTTCACCTAATTTTGTTCTTCATAAGTTGGATAAAAGCTTTGATAAAATAAATATAATTGCTTCAAAAAAAACAATCTTAAAAGTCACAATAGTAGAAAATCCTAATACAGGATTAAAGATTTCTGATAATGAAGAAAATAATACTGGGGCTTTTGTTGATAAAAATGGCGTTTTGCAGATTTCGAATAAAAATTTAAAAGATAATCAAACGGTCTTTCTAAGCTTAGTGATCTTCTCGCCAAAAATTAACCAATTATCAATTAAAGATGCACTGCAGTTAGAGTTCCACGCAACGGCTAAACAGCTTAACCTAAATCTAAAAAATTTACAAAGCATGTTTTTTCAGAATACAAAAATTAGCCAACTCAATATAATTGGAGATAACTTAAAGAATTTTTTTCAAGATGATAACAATATTGATAAACTATATTTGAATTTGAACAATAGCCAATTCAAAGCAAGTAAAGTATCTTATAAAATATTGGATATTGTTTTAACGGGAAATTCTAAAATTTCAATCGAAGGAGATGAGGTTAATAAAGAAAAATACAAAATTGATAGTCTTTATATTAATACCAAAGGTAAATCTGATTTGAAATTAGAGAATATAAAAGTAAATAAATCTTCCGGCAACTTATCCGATTCTACAACGGTAAATATGTCGGCCGCTGTTTTAAAAACAATGTTTAAATAAAATTATTCTGCGGTTTATTACGGCAAACCGCAGAATAAAATTAAGGTGATAACTTGCTTAAAAACCAATGATTTAAAATACAATTGCGTTCAAGGTTCACATATAAACTTATTTAAATAAAACCTGCTTTTCTTGAACCAAAATTTCAGGCATGGTTTTTAACCTATTCTCTTCAACCAAATCGAATTAATTATTATTAATTTCGCGAGGTTACCAAAATATTTTAAAATGAAGAGATTTTTAATTCTAGTTACCCTTTCGTTATTATCATTTACAGCTTTAAAGGCGCAAAAAATTGATACGCTATCCATCACTTTAGAAAACATAAAATATCCATATCCTATAAAATTTTTACCCATCAATGTTGAAGGTCAGGATGTTAGAATGGCTTATATGGATGTGCCTCCAACGATTGCCCCAAACGGAAGAACAGTGATGCTTTTTCATGGCAAAAACTTTGGTGGCTATTATTGGAGCCACGTAATAAGAGCCTTAGCCGGAAATGGTTACCGGGTTTTGGTACCAGACCAGATTGGATTTGGACGTTCATCTAAACCGATTATTAACTATAGTTTTAAGCAATTGGCTCAATGGAATAAAAAGTTACTGGATACTTTAGGCATTCAAAAAACTTCAATTTTAGGACATAGTATGGGCGGCATGTTGGCAACACGATTTGCATTAATGTTCCCAGAACGGATGGATAAACTTTTACTGGAAAACCCAATCGGCTTAGAAGATTACAAAACTTTTGTACCGGTTTCTACCGTGGAAGAGCAGTATCAACGAGAACTAAAAAACACCGCAGAAAGCATTCGCCAATATTATAAAAGCTCTTATTTTACAGTATGGAAACCCGATTATGAAAGTTTAGTAAATGTTGCTGCAGGCGTAACGTTTAGTGCCGATTTCCCACGATATGCCAAAGTTGCTGCGCTAACCTATAACATGATTTACGAACAACCTGTTGTAGATGAATTTAAAGATTTAAAAGTTCCAACCATTCTTTTCATCGGCAAAGAAGATAAAACGATCGTTGGCAAAGGTTTACTTTCTGAAGATCAACAAGCCATTCATGGCCTGTACAGGTTTTTAGGAAAAAATACAGCACTCAAAATACCGGGTTCAAAAATTGTTGAATTCGAAGCATGCGGACATATACCACATATAGAAATTATGACCGAATTTTTGGTTGCGCTAACGGGTAGTTTATAGCTAATTGATTTCTTTACCTGTAACCTTATTTATTCCCTCCAAGTTAAAATCTACGGATTGCTCGGCAACTTTCATTTTACCATATAACTCTAAACGGGTATGCGTATTTAATACCATACCTGTTTTTAGGTCAATTTGTGCATCGCCGATGGTCATGCCCTTTAAATCGGTTTCCATTTTGCTGCCCAAACTTTCAAATGCTCCTTTTGAAACAAGTGTACCTTTGATTGCAAGGGTTGCAATTCCGTTTTTTACTTCTTTAAGTGTATAAGTTACCGCAGATTCAATTGGCATTGTAATTACAACTTTGGCATTTACTACCCAACTCTCCCCAATTTTTACTGCTTTATCTGGAAATATTTTTAACGAAGATTCTATTGATTGTTTTATAACTTCAGCATTAAACTGTTTACTAAGAGAAGTTTTAATCTGATTCAGTTGCGCTGTATCTGTTGTCATTTTAGCAGCCATACTATCCACCATTTTATCAATCCCCGATATTGATTTTACTCCACCGTTTGGTGCCATTACCATATTAAATGTTGCATTCCTTAAACCTGCAAATGGATTAGGTTTACCTATTTCTTCTTTATCAGAATCTAAAATCAATTCGTTGCCAGCTCCAACTGATTTGATATTCAATCGTTTGTAAATGACCTTTATATTTTTATCACCAGCCTTTGCTTCCGAAATATCAAAAGTGTAATCGGTACCAACATTTTGTATGTAGTCCAACTCTTTTCCATCTACTTTTTGACTAATAATTTGGTCGGAATTAAATGTATAGCTGTATTTCTTCCCAACCGGATAATTCTGTTTAAGCGAATAAGTTTGCTGAGCAAGAGTGTTTATGGAAGTTAAGCAAAAAGCTAACCATGCAATTATTTTGATCTTTTTCATTTCAGTATTTTTAATTATCCCGCAGGTTGTTGTGCAAATATTTTACTCAACTGATGATACAAATCAGGATGCTTATCTTTTAACAATTCTGGTTTTTCAAAAAAGTATTCTGATACAACTGCAAAAAATTCTGCCTGATTCGTAATTGCATAAGGATTAATATCAGATTTGTTATCTTCAATCTGCTTCATTTCTTCGTGCATCATTTTTATCCACGGCAGGGTATATTCATGGCTCATCAAATTTTCCGGAACGCCGTCCGTAGCCCCGTCAGATTTATCCAAAAGATGTACAAATTCGTGAATCGCTGTATTCTCTTTCCCGGCGCTTTTAGAAAAACCCTGACGTAATGCAGACCGAGATAGAATCATTTGTCCATTCATGTAACCACTTCCAACCATACCCATAATGTTTCTTTCACCTCCTTCAAATTGAAAATCGCTGTTAAAAGTATCAGGATAAAGCAAAACGCTGGTCAGATTTTTATATTGCCAATCTTTAAATCCAAAAATTGGTATAACAGCACTAGAAGCAATTAATAACTCATCTAATGTTGTCATTTCTAATTCAATGCCTTCAATTTTTACGGTGCTGAAAAATTCCGCGACTTTTTGCTCAAACATCAATTTATTTGTAGAATCTAAATGATGATAATAACCAACGTAATCGTTTAAAATTTGTTTATCAGTTTCTGTTAATGGCTCAATAGCTTGCTTCTTTTTTCTTAAGATAAAATAAAGCGCTAGTAGAAATATCGGGATTAAGTAGGCAAAAGGTAGTGAACTCATGAATGGATATACTCGGATTATTTATATTGTTTTGTTTACTTACTTTCTAAAATTTCTAACTGGATTAGCACATCTGCTCTCGTTACGGGATAAGCGATATTTTCGGTTAGCGCCATATGAACCGCATCAAAAAGCGGCAAATAACTTCCTTTTTCTGATGCTATCGCTTCTTCTGTTTTCAAACCTTCGCTATCGATTGTGGTTAATAAGCCATCTTTGCCTTTAGGTTCAATTCCATAACCTTCATCAGTTAATTTCATTCCTGCAAGCAGCTGCTCTTCCTGGCTATCCGCTCTATGCTTGATAAAACTGCCATTAACGCCATGTAGCACAAAAGCTGCTTGTGGATTTACCACCAACATACTTGATGTTACAAACACATTAACGCTATCTTCATAATTTAGTTGAATCGAAAAATAATCATCAACTGCGGTGTCTTTTCTATTCTTCCCTAAAATTTTATGATAACTTAAGGGTTTTCCAAAAACGCTAATCACCTGATCCAATAAATGCGGGCCTAAATCGTATAACAATCCGCTTGCCTCTATTGCCTTTTCTTTAAAAGCTTTCGGACCAATCACGTTTCTGTATCTATCGTAACGTAAATGCATCTCATTCAATTTACCCAATTTGCCGCTTGCCAATACTTTTTTTACCGAGGCAAAATCACTATCCCAACGGCGATTTTGATAGAAGAAAATTTGCTTTCCAACGCTATCTGCTAAATCAAATAATTCTTTTGCCTGGGCTGATGTTGCGGTGAAGGGCTTTTCTACCAAGATATGTTTTCCCTTTTCTAAAGCACCTTTAGCATGTTCGTAATGAAGATTATTTGGGGTATTAACAACTACCAATTCTATTGCAGCATCATTTAGAAGTTCATCAACACTATCATAGCTTATAATATCAGGGTAATCAGTTACTGCATTTTTATTGCTTCGTTCTACAACAGCTTTTAAATTAAAACCATTGTGGGCATTTAAAAAAGGAGCGTGGAAAACTTTCCCCGACATGCCGTATGCCAATAAACCAACAGTAATTGTTTTATTTGAATTTGTAATCATAGGCTATAAATGTAACCAAAAATACAATAATGACATAAGTCTACCACTTAAACCCTATGCCTTTTGCATTATGCCATAAACCTTTTTACACTATCTTTGCAAACATGAAACCGTCGGAGATTAACAGCAAATGGAAAATTTTACAGGAGAAAATTTCTCAGGAATTTGATTCAGATTTCCCTGATTTAAAAGTTATGCTTTTTCTGATTGGCGTTCAGGAATTAGGAAAAGGCCCAAAGAAGTATAGCAAGCGCCAAAAAGAAGAACTAATGCATATTGCTACTTGCCGTTTATTAAGTGAAATGGGTTTCTACGAATTAGAAGGTTTAGACCAGGATGATTGGCCACACTGGAAACTAATTAAAGCGATTCCACCTTACACCATGCTGGAGCAAGAACTGCTAATGAAATCGTTAGTGGTAAGCTATTTTGAAGATATTTATTCTTAGCTTAAATCGTCATCTTAAGGCAAAAAAGAATCTACTTTACAGAAAGGATACTTCATGCTTTACATTGTCGGCAAAAACAATTTTAAATAAAAAACCCCGATGCAAAACATCGGGGTTGGATATATAATGACCTCATAGGTAGAGGGAATTTACAAATACTATCCTTGTTTTTGTGCTGTGCTTTTTAATGCATCATTAGCAACAATAACAATTTCTACACGACGGTTAGCTGTACGACCTGCGTCTGTTTCATTATCAGCAATTGGCTCAGAAAAACCTTTACCAATTGTTACCAATCTAGAAGAAGGAACACCTTGAGAAACGGCATAAGCTTTAACAGCTGCTGCTCTTCTTTCTGATAAACCCATGTTATATTGCTCAGTACCACGGCTATCTGTATGTCCAATTATTTTAATGTCTGTATCAGGATATTGGTTTAATGAGGCAGCCAAACTTTGAACATTTGTTTTCGCAGCATCTTTTAATGCAGTTTTATCAAAATCGAACAAAATGCCACTATCAAATTTTACAATAATACCTTCACCTTCGCGAATAACTTCTGCATTAGGAATTGCTTTTTGAATTTCAGCTGCTTGTCTGTCCATTCTACGTCCAATAAATGCACCTGCCGTACCACCAACAGCACCACCAATCAATGCACCAACTGCAGTATTACCAGCCTTTTTACCGATTAACGCTCCAATTACACCACCTGCTGCTGCACCAATACCTGCCCCTTTTTGTGTTTTAGTTAAACTATCACAACTTTGAAATGCCATTGAACCAACCGCTAATCCTATGCTTAATGTTGCTACTCTTACTTTTGAAATACTCATAATAATTTAGGTTTAATTTCCTGAAGTTCTTTATTCAAACACAATGCCAAAAATTCTTGTGAACATATTTTAAGTTAAATAGCCATCAATAGAGCTAAAAAGAATATTCTTGGAGCAAAAAAAAGCATCCTAATTAGTGAGATGCTTTAATTGTATTATTATTAGTACAAAACACTACGCAGAAAAGTAACTTTCTAATTCCTTAAGGGTGTTTTCATCAGTTTTGAAGTCTTTAATCACGTGTCCCTTTTCCACTAAAATAATTCTGTTACACACATCAGTAACATGATTCAAATCATGACTTGAGATAAATGTTGTCATGTTGCCGGGATGTTCTTTTAAGAGCTTCTTTAAACGTATTTGAGTTGTTGGGTCCAGATTTGCAAAAGGTTCATCAAGAATTAAAATTTCGGGTTTCTGCATCAATGCGGCAGCAATGCCTACCTTATTTTGGTTTCCTTTACTAAAATCGCGGATGTATTTCCCACTGTTTAATATTTCACCGTTAAAGAATTCTGCATATTGAGCTAAATAAGCAGAAACATCGGCAACACTTAAATCGTGCAAACTGCCAATGAAAATAAAATACTCTTCAGGTGTTAAATAATCAATCAGGAAACCTTCATCTAAAAATGATGCAGTATAATTTTTCCAATCATCTTTTAACATTACATTTTCACCTTTTGATAAAACTTCTCCTTCTGTAGGACGAATCAAATCTAAAAGCATACGAAAAAATGTAGTTTTACCTGCTCCATTGTTACCAACTAAACCTATGGTTTCACCTTGTTCAATTTGTACATGTTCTATGTTTACAACGGTTTTATCGCCATAAACCTTTTTCAAATTTTTAATTTCTAAAATCATAATTATTCTCTAAAGCCTTCGGCTATTTTATAACGTTGTTTTTCAAATTTTGCAGTAATCACATCTACCCAAAAACCTCTCATCAAAAGCATAGCTAAGCCAAATATGGCAACTACAATTAAACCCCAATATGGCATATCCATCATCCCAAAAGGAACATACAATAGTATTGGTGTTAGTGCATAAGGAAACATCAATAAAAACTGAGTTGCACTTGTACCTTGATAATTAAAGCTTGCAGCCTTAGTAATATCTAACCGCTTTTTATTAAGTGTTGCCAGATAAAGAACGATAACAGTACCAAAACCAATGTTGTATAAATATGCTGCCAGTTGTAATAAAAGCAACTTCGGACTTAAAAACCCATAAAAACTTGCCAACAATGTTATAATGCTAGATGCTATAGTGAACAGTAAAAATTTTGCTTTAATAAAATCTTTAAAATTAATTTTAGCACTCAACAAACCATCGAAATGTGCGCTTTGCCACGCGAACATGAACTGCCCGTAAATGATGATGGAAACGCCCGTCATAAAAATAGCACCGAACATCATTTGTCCGAATTTATCACCATCAATAGCTGGCGTTTTGTAAAAAAGGAATCCATAAAGCAAAAAGAAGAAACCCAATATTACTGATGAACGCGAACGCTTATGGCGTAAAATTAATTTAAGTTCTAATGCTGCAAGTTCGCCAACTTTACCGAAACGATTTAAGAAAGCATAATCGGTACTCCCTTTTTTCTCTTGCTTACTGCTTAATTCTTCTGTGTAAAGATTTTTCCGAAGGAAATCTGAATTGATTTTAAAGATTAAAAAAGCTGCAATTGTAAAAGCAAATCCAATGTAAGGATGTAATGCTACTGCCTTAAAAACAAAATCGGAAGCAGCCATTATAGATATGACCTTATAATATTCTAAAGCCGCAAAACCTGCAATAATTATTAAGCCAACAGCGGTATAAAGCACATTACTAATGGTTTTTCTTTTGATGTATAATACCAAGTAGTTATTAAAAATGGCAATAGAAAATATTGCGATTATGTACATAATGGTCGCAAATGCGCCATAAGTGGGTGCAATTCGCATAAAAATAAATGGCAGAAATAAAAAGAACGGCCAGAGGTTAAATGCAGAAAACAATGATTTTACATTCAGAAAGGAAATTATCTGACTACGTTTTATCTTTAAATGCAGATAAGGAATTATACTTAACGTTGGTAACTCTTGCAATTGCAAACGCATAATAAAATCAAGTGCAAAGTAATACAGAATTAATCCGTTAAAACTGGTGATTACATTTTGGTTAGCAAAAATTTTAGGCAATAAATATGGCATGCTAAAACCTGCTCCAACCGCCAACACCAGGAAATAGAGCATAAAAAAACCTAGAATAATTTGAGTGGCAATGCTACTGCCTTTGTTTCGCGATCGCCAAAAGGATTTCGATTGATGGCTTAAAAAAGTTTTCAGCATAAATAGTTTTGATTTAGTTCTTTTAGTTAGTGTTCGTTTTTATTGAAATGTTACATCAATACTTGTATTTTTCTTTCCAGTTTTGCCTAAGTTTTTCTCTCAGCTTTTCTTCTGCCGGATTTTTCCCAGGGTCGTAAAGCTTAGTGCCGCTCAATTCGTCAGGAAAATATTCTTGCGCCTCAAAATTGCCTTCATAACCATGCGAATATTTGTAATCCTTACCATAACCTATATTCTTCATTAGCTTAGTTGGCGCATTTCGAATGTGTAATGGAACAGGTAAATTACCCGTTTGCTTAACCAAAGCTTGTGCCTGATTAATGGCCTCGTAAGATGCATTACTTTTTGGCGAACTGGCTAAATAAGTTACGCATTGCGATAAAATAATCCTTGCCTCGGGATAGCCGATAACATTAACCGCAGTAAAACAATTATTGGCCAAAAGCAAGGCGTTCGGATTGGCATTTCCGATATCTTCAGATGAAAGAATCAATAATCTGCGGGCAATAAACAAAGGGTCTTCACCGCCTTCAATCATTCTGGCTAACCAATACACCGCAGCATTTGGATCGCTACCACGGATGGATTTTATAAAAGCAGAAATGATGTCGTAATGTTGCTCGCCAGCTTTATCGTAAAGCGCTAAATTTTGTTGAGCATGTGCTAAAACATTCTCATTGGTTAGTATGATATTATCTCCGCCTATCCCATTGATGGCAATTTCGAGTACATTTAAAAGTTTACGGGCGTCGCCACCACTCAATCGAATTAAAGCCTCATGTTCTTTTATGGTAATTTTCTTTTGAGATAAGAGAACATCTTTTTTTACAGCTGTTTGCAGCAAACCAGCCAATTCTTCTTCGGTTAGAGATTTTAAAATATAAACCTGGCAGCGGGAAAGTAAAGCAGAAATCACCTCGAACGATGGATTTTCTGTTGTGGCACCGATTAGCGTAACTAATCCCCGTTCTACAGCACCAAGCAAGCTATCTTGCTGCGATTTGCTGAAACGGTGAATCTCATCAATAAACAAAATCGGCAAACCCAAAAAGCTGTCTTTCAAAGCTGCTGCCTTATCAATTACCTCACGGATATCTTTAACACCACTGTTGATTGCACTAAGGTTAAAAAACGGTCTGTCTAAAGTTTGAGAAATGATATAAGCCAAAGTGGTTTTCCCTACGCCAGGCGGCCCCCAAAAAATCATTGATGGCAGCTGACTGCTCTCAATCGCCTTGCGTAAAACAGCACCAACGCCTACCAAATGCTTTTGTCCTACATATTCATCAAGATTTTGAGGACGCATTCTTTCGGCTAACGGGGCTTGATTGAGCATAATGGTAAATATAGAAAAATATCTTTTGCCATGGAAATAGGATTTCAATGGGTTGTTTTAACCACAGATTAACATGGATTTTTTTGCCAAAGAAACACAGTTATGCTAGACTTTATGTTCCCCGTAATAATCTTAAAATCCAGCAATCCTTAAATCCTAGCTTAATCCTGGTCAGTCTTCTATTTTCGAGTGATGCTTTGTATCCTTCATTGTGGTATATAAAATCAAGGAAATTAAAATACAGCCAGTAACATACCAGTAAAAGTAATTTTCGTGACCTATATTTTTAAACCAAAGCGCTAAATATTCTGCCGTTCCACCGAAAATGGCAACAGTTAAAGCGTAAGGCAAACCGACACCCAATGCTCTGATTTCTGCAGGAAACAATTCTGCTTTAACAACTGCATTTATACTGGTATAGCCACTTACAATAATCAACGCAGCAATCATCAGTAGAAAAATTATCGTTGTATTGGTTTCATTTGCTAAACCAGTTAAAATGGGTACGGTACATAAAGTTCCTAAAATACCAAAGCTAATTAATAGCGGCTTACGACCGATTTTATCTGATAATAACCCAAATAATGGCTGCATAATGGCAAAAACCAACAGTGAAACGAACGATAATGTTGTAGAGGTCTCCTTACTTAAATGAACGGTATTTACCAGAAATTTTTGCATGTAAGTGCTGAAGGTATAAAATGCAATTGTTCCACCCAAGGTTAAACCAACCACAGTAAAAACCTCTTTCGGATATTTCATCAACACAGAAACTCCACCTTTCTTGTCTTCTTTGTTTTTCTTAAATGCGGAAGTTTCATCAATATGTCTTCTTAAATATAAGGCTATAAACGATAGAATGGTACCAATAAAGAAAGGGATTCTCCATCCCCAGGCATGTAATTCGGCTGGTGTCAGCAACCAGTTTTGCAAAATTAATTGAATGCCCAAAGCCAGTAATTGTCCGCCGATTAAGGTTACATACTGAAAACTTGAATAAAAGCCTCGATGCTTTTTGGTTGCCATTTCACTTAAATATGTTGCCGAAGTTCCATATTCGCCACCCGTGCTTAAGCCTTGAATTAATCTGGCAAAAACCAACAGTAAAGGCGCGAAAATCCCGATTTGTTTATAGCCTGGTGTTAAGCCAATAATTAAAGAACCAATTGCCATAATGAATACCGAAAGCCCCATGGATTTTTTCCTTCCTTTTTTATCGGCGATGCTGCCAAACAGCCAGCCACCAATTGGCCGCATTAAAAAACCCACAGCAAATATTCCGGCTGTATTTAAAAGCTGTGCGGTTGGATTGCTATTCGGAAAAAATACAGGTGAAAAATATAAAGCAAAAGCCGAGTAGGTGTACCAATCGTACCATTCTACCAAGTTACCAACCGAACCACCGAAAATAGATTTTAATCGATATTTAACGTCGTCGATTTCCTTTGGCGTAAAATCATTTTCAGTTGGATGCATGGTTTGGTCTTAATTTCTAATATGAATTTAAACACAATTGTGTTCTCATTGTTTATTGATCTAAATTAGGTAATATCAGAATAGATTACTGAAAAATATCATTGCTAAAGTATCGAAGTTTAATTGTTAAAACATGAAAGATAACTTTTCCACCCAGTCTGCTGAGTACGCCATTTACCGACCAACTTATCCTCAAGAATTGTATGATTATCTATTAAATCTAATCGATAATAAAGATGCGGCCTGGGACTGTGCCACCGGCAATGGACAAGTTGCAAGAGTTTTGGCACAACATTTCCAATCAGTTTATGCTACGGATATTAGTGAGAAACAACTGAGTCAGGCTTTAAAAATGCCAAATATTTTGTACGATGTAGCACCTGCTGAAAAGATAAATGTTCCGGATGGCAGTTTTGATTTGATAACCGTTGCACAAGCCATCCACTGGTTTAATTTTGAAGATTTTTACAGTGAAGTAAAACGAACTTTAAAGCCTGATGGCGTTCTGGCTGTAATTGGTTATGGCTTGATGTTTATTGATAAGAAAGTAGATAAAGCTGTTCACAAACTTTACGAAGATATTCTTGGAAAATATTGGGATAGCGAACGCAGGTACATTGAAGAAGGCTATAAAACAATTCCATTTCCCTTTGATGAAATTGTTGCGCCACACTTTCAAATTAAAACGACCTGGAATTTTAACCAGATGATTGGTTATCTAAATACCTGGTCATCCTTACAACACTACAAAAAAGCCAACGACAGAAATCCATTAGAATATATGTTTACCGAGTTGAAAGAGGCATGGGGAAATGATGCAGAGAAAGATGTACATTTCCTGATTTTGTTAAGGATTGGGCGTTAGGATTTAACGACAAAGAAATGAAGAAAAGCTTAAGGTTGGGTATTTAATTCTACCACAGAGCACACAAAGTTTAAGGCTAGCGTTTGTTCGAGGGAAAAAGAAAAACATTTAATTCTCTATTTTCCTCTGTGAAAACCTAAGTGCACTCTGTGGTTAAAAATTGAAAACCTAAATGAAGGCTCTAATCATTGCGCAGATTGAAGAAAAATATTTCAAATCCTCGCTTCGGAAAGTCTAAATCCTCAATTTACTCTGTGAAAGCCTCGGTGCGCTCTGTGGTTAAAAATTGAAAACCTAAATGAAGGCTCTAATCATTGCGCAGATTGAAGAAAAATATTTCAAATCCTCGCTTCGGAAAGTCTAAATCCTCAATTTACTCTGTGAAAGCCTAAGTGCACTCTGTGGTTAAAAATGGAAGCCTTACTTCAGCAAATCCAAAATACCTAATACGGCTAGCTTTTTCTGTTCACCGCTTTTCATATCCTTTATCGTTAACTCCCCACTTGCAATTTCATCACCACCTATTAAAACTACATAAGGGATGTTCTTCGCATCGGCATACGCCATTTGTTTTTTCAACTTTGCTGATGATGGATATAATTCAGCAGAGATTCCTGCATTTCTAAATTGTTGTAAAATGGGTAAAGCATATTTTTCGGCTTCTGCATCGAAATTACTGATTAAAACTTTCGTTCCAACTTCTGCCGATGCAGGGAAAAGATTTAACTCTTCTAACACATCGTAAATTCTGTCGGCACCAAATGAAACCCCAACGCCGGTTAAACCTTTTAAACCAAACATTCCGGTTAAATCATCGTAACGACCACCACCACCGATACTTCCCATTGCAACTTCGTTGGTTTTAACCTCGAAAATACAACCCGTATAATAATTTAAACCGCGAGCTAAAGTGATGTCTAATTCCAGTTTTGCGGTTAATGGCAAACCGTAAGAGATTAAGCTTTCTACATATTCAAAAACCTGTTCAATTTCTGCTACACCTTTCAAACCCGTTTCAGAAGCTGCTAACACGTCTTTTAAGCTACCTAATTTTTCTTCGTTAGTCCCTTCCAATAAAATAACCGGACGAAGTTTTTCCAAATCGTCTTCTGTAAAACCACGCTCTAACAATTCTTTACTAACGCCATCCAAACCAATTTTATCTAGTTTATCTATGGCAACCGTCATGTCGATTATCAAATCAGGCTTACCTATAATCTCAGCGATGCCTGATAGAATTTTTCTATTATTAATTTTAACGGTAAAATCTTTTAAGCCTAATTTAGCTAAGGCCTCATTGTAAATGAGGATAAATTCAGCCTCATTCAATAAACTTTCAGAACCTACCACATCCACATCGCATTGATAAAATTCACGGTATCTGCCTTTTTGCGGTCTGTCAGCTCGCCAAACAGGTTGAACCTGAAAACGTTTAAATGGTAAAGTGATTTCATGCTGGTGCATCACTACGTAACGAGCAAAAGGAACTGTTAAATCGTAACGAAGGGCTTTTTCGGAGATATCTGTAAGAACAGTTTTACTGACATTTTTATAAAGAGATATTGCTTGTTGTAGTTTAGCATACTCTTCATTATTTCCGAATACCACAGAGGCATTGCCACCTATCACTATTTTATCAGGATTAGAGTCATCATTTTCAGCAAGGTATCCCTCTGCTTCTTCAAATTGTTTTTTAAGATGACTAACTTTATCTAAAACTTTTTGGCTCAAATATTCTCCACTATTCAAAATTTTAAAAATCAATTTATCACCCTCATCCCCATATTTTCCGGTTAAGGTAGAAAGGTTTTCAAAACTAGGTGTTTGAATTTCTGCGTAACCATATTTTTTGAAAACCGTTTTAATGGTGTCGTAAATAAAGTTGCGTTTTACCATTTCAACAGGCGTAAAATCGCGTGTACCTTTTGCTAATGAGGGTTTAATAACTGACATAGCCAGCAAAAGTACAAAAAGGTTTATTAACCACGGAGGGCACAGAGAATTTCACAGAGAATTGTTGAGGTTTCATTCTCTTAGAGAATAGCCGATTAAGAGGGCAGCATCAATTCCTTGCCGTTGGTTTCAACCAACGGAATTTAAAATTAACATTAAGGGCTTTAGCCAAAATTTGCATCAAACAAATTTTATTACCTGCTGTTTCTTAGCCACATAAACCCGATGGCAGCGGAAATACTTTTGCAAACCTTATAGGTTTAATAGCGCAATGTAAAATAAAACCTATAAGGTTTAAGGAAAAGATTGCAGCGAATCAGCGGGACCGAACCCAAGCTAAAAACCACTTCAATACCTTTCCAAAATAAAAACTTAGCATATCTAAAAAATCTTCAAATCATACCTTGGTAAATATCTAAGATAATACCTTGCTTTATAGGCAAAAAACTTAAATTTGCGACAACAAAAATCAAAATATAATGAGTTTCAGAATAGAACACGATACCATGGGCGAGGTTCAAGTGCCTGCCGATAAATACTGGGGTGCACAAACCGAACGCTCACGCAATAATTTTAAAATCGGACCAGAAGGTTCTATGCCTAAAGAAATTATTCATGCTTTTGGCTATTTGAAAAAAGCAGCAGCTTTGGCTAATACTGAACTTGGTGTACTTTCTGCAGATAAGGCAGAACTGATTGCTAAAGCTTGCGATGAGATTATTGCAGGTCAGTTAGATGACCAGTTTCCACTAGTGATTTGGCAAACCGGTTCTGGTACACAAAGTAACATGAACGGAAACGAAGTAATTGCAAACCGTGCCCACGTAATAAATGGCGGTGCATTGGCTGATGATAAAAAAGTACTTCACCCGAATGATGACGTGAATAAATCGCAATCATCTAACGATACATACCCAACTGCAATGCACATTGCAGCATACAAATTAACAGTAGAAAATACCATTCCTGGTTTGGAGAAATTGCGAAATGCTTTGGCTTCAAAAGTTGAAGAGTTTAGTTCGATTGTTAAAACTGGTCGTACGCATTTTATGGATGCAACGCCGTTAACCTTAGGACAAGAATTTTCGGGTTACGTACAACAAATTGATAATAGCATTAGAGCGATTAAAAATGCTTTAGTTATGGTTGCTGAGTTGGCTTTAGGCGGAACGGCAGTTGGAACGGGCTTAAATACACCAAAAGGTTATGATGTTTTAGTGGCACAAAAAATTGCTGAGTTAACTGGTTTACCTTTTGTAACGGCGCCAAATAAATTTGAGGCTTTGGCTGCTCATGATGCAATGGTTGAACTCTCTGGCGCTTTAAAACGTACTGCAGTTGCCTTGATGAAAGTAGCAAATGATGTACGTATGTTAAGTTCTGGTCCGCGTTGTGGCATTGGCGAAATCGTAATCCCTGATAACGAACCAGGTTCTTCAATTATGCCGGGAAAAGTTAACCCAACTCAGCCAGAAGCTTTAACCATGGTTTGTGCACAAGTTATGGGTAACGACGTTGCAGTTTCAATTGGCGGCATGTCTGGCCATTTTGAATTGAATGTTTTCAAGCCATTAATTGCTGCAAACGTATTGCAATCAGCTCGTTTAATTGGCGATGCATGCGTTTCTTTCACCGAAAAATGTGCAGAAGGCATCACTGCCAACTTACCAGAAATTGAGAAACATTTACAAAACTCATTGATGTTGGTTACAGCATTAAACCCCCATGTGGGTTATGAAAACGCCGCTAAAATTGCAAAAAAAGCACATAAAGAGAATAAAACTTTAAAAGCAGCAGCGGTAGAGCTGGGCTTATTAACGAACGAACAATTTGATGAATGGGTTCGTCCGGAAGATATGGTTGGAAGTTTGAAATAATAGCCACACCTATCGGAGGAATACCTTTCTAAGCTGATAGGAAAAGTCGCTTTAGAGATTTTATGAAAGCAGGGCTATTCGTTCTTCGGCTCCGATAGCCCCGCTTTTTGCTTCAAGTTTTTTCAACTTCTGTTATGCTGAGGCACAAGTCATCTGTTTCATCGGTTGCAGATGCTTCGTGCCTCAGCATGAATTATTTAAAGTTAGTGCAATAAAAAGCTTTACGCTGCAATCGGGTTTATTTAACTCAAAACTTGCTTAAAAATTAATCGCTCTGCGAACAAATGACAATATCAATAAATAAACTTCTTGATTTAAGAATAACCAAGCATTACTCAAGGTTAAGGTTTTTGTACATCATCCTTTTTACCTTTTCCATCTTACAGCTGGCTTGTTCCCCTCGCCCCAACATTCAAGGCAAAGGTGCAGATTTTTTACAGGGTGTTTGGAATGAAGATTCTGTTGCTTTTAGCGATAAATTAAACAATTACACCCAACACCATTTTAAGTTTACCTGTGATTCCGTTTACATTGATTTAGTTACCCATAGCAAAGTAAATTTTTATGAAGATTCTTGCTACAACAATGGTGTTTGGAAAGAATATGCAAAAGGTGTTTACGCTATTAAAGGAGATACATTATTTGTAGGCGCAACTTTTACCCATGCAAATTATAAACAAAAGATTTCTGGCTGTTACCGCATCGGCAGATATGATAAAGGCTTCCTGATTAAGAATAAAACTTCTGATACGTTACATTTGGAAAGCCTTAGCGATAGACGAGATATTAAATTGGCATTAAAAGAAAAAATTATCTGCGTACAAAAAGAACTATAATATGATATTGAAATCAATTAAAAAAAAGATAATTACAGTTGGAGTAATTGGCTTACTAGCTTATCTACCAATACAGGCAAATGCATGGGGAATGATTGGTCATCGAGTTGTGGGTGAAATTGCCGATAGTTATTTGAAAGCCAAAACACGCAAAGCCATCCAAGGCATATTAGGATATGAAAGCCTGGCGATGTCTGCAAACTGGGGCGATTTTATAAAATCCGATTCAACTTATAACTATATGTACAACTGGCACTTTGTAAATCTTCCGGGTGGATTAAACAAAGATGGCATTTACAGTATTTTAGAAACAGAAAAAGGAACCAATCTTTACAATAAAATCCCCGAATTAATTGCCATATTAAAAAATGGAAGCAGCACAGCTGATGAAAAAAAATTAGCATTGCGCATGTTGGTACATTTAGAAGGCGATTTATCTCAGCCGATGCATGTTGCCCACAAAGATGATTCAGGTGGAAACCGGGTTTCTGTTTTATGGTTTAACGAAAAATCTAATCTTCACCGCGTATGGGATGAGCAATTAATTGAATATCAGCAATTAAGCTATACAGAATTTGCTAAAGCAATAAACCATCCTTCGTCAGTGCAATTGTACAATTGGCAAAACACAAGTTTAAAAGATTGTATATACGAATCATACTTAATTTGCAGCAAAATTTACGACAAAACCAAACCCGATTCTAAATTAAGTTATCGCTACAATTTTGATTGGGTTGATACTTTAAACGAACAATTACTTAAAGGTGGTATCAGGTTAGCTAAAGTGTTAAATGATATTTACGGATAGCTATCAGCTCAATTAATTTAAACGCCTCAATATTGAGGCGTTTGTTTTTATACATGTAGCGTTAATTAGTCTCACCACGTTTTAGGATTAAAAACCAAAACATCATGAAAAAACTGTTCCTTATTTTAGTACTCTTTACTGCATTTGGCTGTAAAAAGAAATCCATTAACCCGGAAGATATTACACAATATAACTGGTTGTTGTCGTCTGCTACCATCAGCCCAGCAATGGTCGTTAATGGAAAGCCTGAAACCAATTTTAAAACAATGGCTGGCCCATCGGGCTGCTTAAATAATAATTACACCCTTTCTTTTTCCAAAGATGGCACTTATGCTTTTAGTTCAAATGGGCCACTTTGTGATATGATTTCTTACAAAAATGCAAAGTATGCCCGCAATGGAAATGAAATTATCCTGAATGATGGCTTGAATCACAGCAGCATTTATATTTTAAGTGGCAATAGCATTACTAATAAATATACATTTGAGCAAAATAACGTGAGTTATACCGTTACTTATATTTACAATCCGAAATAATTGAGTTTTTACTCCTTGATTTGAACTTTGTGGTAAAAAATTGCCGTCATTTCTTTTACTGCGCATATTTCGCAGGTAAGAAAATTCAAAACTATTTAGCTACTGATGCGATTTGTACATTTAATGGAAATCTTCTAACTTACGGGCTAATATATCCGGGCACGGTACATTAGCCCGGTTCTTAAAAGTATAATACAATAACATATTTTGAAAATTTTGATGGTTTGCCTGGGCAATATCTGCCGTTCACCTTTGGCTGAAGGGATAATGCGCCATTTGGCTAGTGAAAAAAAATTAAACTGGGAGATTGCATCTGCAGGCACTGGGAACTGGCATATTGGCAAAGCACCCGACCATAGAAGTGTTGCCGCAGCAAAGGCAAATGGTTACGATATAAGCAGTCAGCGGGCGCAGCAATTCAGCCATAGTATGTTTGCCGGATATGATTTGATATTCGTGATGGACAGGAATAATCTTGATGACGTACAGGCATTGGCAAAAACTCCGGAAGAGCGTAAAAAGGTGAAGTTATTTTTAGATAACGATGAAGTTACAGACCCATATTGGGATAATGCTTTGTTTGAGCCGGTTTGCAAGCAAGTGGAAGAACGATGTAAAGAAATTATCAAACAACTTTCTTAAATTAGTGCATCATTCAAGAACATAATCACGCTAACCACTTATCATGAAAAATCTATTTTCAATTTGCTTGTTAATTATTGTAGTTTCTTTCTTTCAGAGTTATACCGTTGTTAAGAAAAATCCAAAAGTATTAGTTTTTTCTAAAACCAAAGGTTATCGCCACGCATCTATCGAAAAAGGTAAAATAGCACTTATAAAATTAGGTGTTGAACATAATTTTTCAGTTGATACGACAGAGAACTCAGCTTTATTTACCGAAGAAAATTTAAAGAAATATGCTGCTGTGATTTTTTTAAGCACAACTGGTGATGTTTTGGATGATAAACAACAATCTGCGTTTGAAAAATACATTCAAGCGGGAGGCGGTTATGTTGGTGTACATGCAGCAACAGATACAGAATATGATTGGCCTTGGTATGGAAAACTTGCTGGTGCTTATTTCTTAAGCCATCCAGAACAGCAAAATGCCAGATTTGTAATTAAAGATAAGAAACATCCTTCTACAAAATTTTTTACTGATTCTGTTTGGATGCACCGTGATGAACTGTACAATTTCAAAGATATTAATCCTGACATTAAGGTTTTAATAACCATTGATGAATCATCTTACAAAGGTGGTAAAAATGGAAATTTCCATCCATTTAGCTGGTATCATAACTTTGACGGAGGCAGATCATTTTACACCTCAATGGGCCATACCGATGAGTGCTGGGTTGACAATTTGTTTTTAAAACATTTATACGGTGGTATTAAGTATGCAATGAGCCGACAAAAGAAATTGGATTAATCCAAAGCACATTCTAAATTGCCTTAAATCTACGATTACTTTTAAGCTACTTCTTAATTTTAAACTGATTATTAGAATTAACCAGGTAAATATAATTTAGCATACAAAACGATGCTATGGCACCGAAAGTATGCCACAGGAAATGTGTACCAACAATTAATATTTCCCACTTATCTGCAATACGAAAAGTTAAGGCAAATATAAATGCAATCAAGGCAAAGCCAACCCACTTTCCATTTTTCCATTCTGTTTTAAGCAAATATCCAAAAACAGGAAAAAGAACTAAAGCAGCCATAAATGCATAATTAATATTGATAAAGATCTGGAAATCGCCACCCGTGAATTGTCTCCTTAAAAAGATCTGAAATAAAGCATATAATACAACAATTAATGCTGCAAAATACCACTTTGTAATTTTAGCCAAAAAATATGTTCCGGCAGATAGACATAACAACATTATCGGAACCCAGTCCATCATTATAAATATTGGCCATCTTCTTAAACCATGATAAGTTGTCCCGCCGATGCCTCCTATGTATAACAATACCAATGCGAAACTTAAAAATGTATGTAATTTAAAATTTCCCCAAAGTTTAAAAGTAAAATAAACTGCAATTGCTAAAAAGAAGCAGCTCGTAATTGTATTCAAAGGCTCAGGAAATAATTGAGAGAGATTTGTTTCGGTGTACATGGTGCCACCATCGGGAGGATTCTGGGCGAAAGCATTCATAATTTTAAAACATGTGATGGTTTTGAAAGCTTGCAATCTGCATTTATAAAACCATTATATTAGTCTTTTAGGTGTGGATTTTAAGTAAAAAAAATGCGACTGTAGCTTAACGAATTAGTAACATACATCGATATTATTGAGTTCCACCTGATTAAACCAGAAATTGTAGTTAAATTAATCTTAGTATAGCTAAGCGTTGTGAGCATTTATAAAAGATGAAAAACCTTTTTTTAATTGGCTGTGTTGAAACAATACATCGAAACTGTAAATAAAAAAACATGAAAACTATAACAGCAACAACAGAAATTTTAAACGACTTAGTTCAAATTAATAACGACCGCATAGAAGGTTATGAAAAAGCTCGTCAGGAATTAAAAGATAATGATGCAGATTTAAAATCTTTATTCTTGAATATGATTGAAGAAAGTCAGAAATATAAAATGGCTTTAGCAACAGAAGTAGCTGCTTCAGGTCAAGACATCGAAACTGGCACAACAACGTCAGGTAAAATTTATAGAGGCTGGATGGATGTGAAGGCTCTATTTACAGGCCATGACCGTCAAACTGTTTTAAACAATTGTGAGTTTGGCGAAGATGCAGCTCAAAATGCATATAAATTGGCTTTGGAAGAAGAAGATTTACCTTCAAACATCAGATCATTAATTTCTGATCAAAAAGCTTCTTTAAGACAGTCGCATGATGAAATTAAAAGATTACGTGATGCTCAAGCTTAAAATTTGATATCATAAAAAAACCTCCTGATGAATCGGGAGGTTTTTTTATGCTTTTTATTTCTTATTTAAGATTCCAGTTCCCTATCCAAATGCTCTGTAACTCTTTGAATGGTATTATCTATAGTATTACTTAAAATGGTTAGATAAGAACCTTTTTTGGCATGGTCAATTGCGATTTGTAAACACTCCGTACTCTTGTTATTGATAATAATTTCCTTGTTCGGATCAACCTCTTTAATACCTTTTACCAACAAATCTATTAATTCATCTTGAGTACGTCCGCGTAAATATTTTTCCTGGCAGATGTAAATTTTATCAAACATTTGTGCAGAAATTCTAGCCGTTTCCATAATATCCTCGTCACGTCTATCTCCTGTTCCCGAAATAATACCAACATGTTCAGTTGCTTCCACGCTGTGCAAATACGCTTTAACACCATTAAAGCCATCAGGATTGTGCGCAAAATCTACCAACACTTTAAAATCTTTAAATCTAAAAATATTCATCCTACCGGGAGTATGTGCTGCCGATGGAATAAAGGTTTCGAGCGATAAACGAATATCATCTGTTTTATAACCCCACAAATATGCCGCTAGCGTTGCTGCTAAAACATTCTGAATCATGAAATTTACTGAACCACCAAAAGTCAACGGTACGTGGGTTGCTTTATCAACACGTAATTTCCAATCGCCTGTTTTAATCGTTATGTAGCCATTCTCATAAATTGCTGCAATACCACCTTTTTTGCAATGCTCTTTAATAACCGGATTGTTCTCATCCATACTAAAATAAGCAACATTACAACGGGCATCTCTGGCTATTTTAACACAATAACCATTATCAGCATTTAAAACAGCCCAGCCTTTACGCCTAACCGCACCAATTACTACTGCTTTTACACGTGCTAAATCATCAAGATTATGAATATCTGATATACCTAAATGGTCTTCCTGAATGTTAGTGATAACACCAATATCACACTGGTTGAATCCTAAACCTGCCCTTAAAATTCCACCACGGGCGGTTTCTAATACAGCAAATTCAACCGTTGGGTCTTTTAAAATAAACTCTGCACTAACAGGCCCCGTAGTATCGCCTTTCATCAACATTGTGTTGTGAACGTAAACGCCATCAGAAGTTGTAAAGCCAACTCGTTTACCATTACTACGAATAATGTGGGCAATTAAACGGGTTGTTGTAGTTTTTCCATTTGTACCTGTAACCGCAATTATCGGAATTTGGGATAATTTTCCCTGTGGATAAAGCATATCGATAACCGATGCAGCAACGTTTCTTGGCAAGCCTTCGCTTGGAGCAAGGTGCATCCTAAAACCAGGTGCTGCATTTACTTCTAATACAACGCCTCCATTTTCAGTTAATGGTTGAGTTAAGTTCTGCGCCATAATATCAATACCGCAAATGTCCAATCCGATAACTCTCGAAATTCGTTCGCAAATAAAAATATTTTGTGGATGAACAATATCGGTTACATCAATGGATGTTCCGCCAGTGCTTAAATTTGCAGTAGATTTTAGATACACTATCTCTCCCTTTTCAGGAATCGTTTCTAAAGTATATTCTTTTTTTGCAAGTAAATCTAAAGTATCTCTGTCAACCGAAATTTCTGTTAAAACGTTTTCATGGCCATAACCGCGACGAGGATCTTCATTCTCCTTATCAATTAATTCTTGGATGGTATGAATGCCGTTACCTTTAACATGTGCAGGATCACGTTGTGCAGCTGCAACAACTTTATGGTCAATAACCAAAATACGGAAATCAAAGCCTGTTATAAATTTCTCGATAATTACCTTGCGAGAATAGGTTTTGGCATATTCAAATGCTGCTTTTGCAGCCTCTAATGTTTTTACATTTATAGTTGCACCCTTACCGTGGTTACCATCTAAAGGTTTAAAAACCAAAGGAAAGCCAACTTTTTTAACAGATGCTTCTAAATCATCTGGATTGGATATGGTTACACCAGATGCTACAGGAATTGCTGCTTCGGTTAATAAACGTTTAGTTTCTTCTTTATTACTGGCAATATCAACTGCAATACTACTTGTTTTCTCAGTCATGGTAGCTCTAAAACGAACCTGGTTTTTGCCATAACCCAGCTGCACCAAAGAACTTTTATTTAACCTAATCCAAGGTATGCTTCTGCTTACAGCTTCCTGAACAATAGAACCTGTACTTGGCCCTAATGCTTCCAACTCACGAATTTCCTTCATCCGTCGGATATCGTGATCTAAATCATATTCTTCATTATCAATCAAAGCCTGCGCTATTTTTACCGATGCTTCAGCAGCATAAACACCAACTTTTTCTTCTAAATAACTAAATACTACATTATATATGCCATCAGTTTTAGTTTGGCGTGTACGGCCAAAACCGGTTTCCATACCAGCAATGGTTTGAATTTCTAAAGCGATATGCTCAATAACATGGCCCATCCATGTGCCTTCTTTTACGCGGGTAAAAAAGCCTCCTTCAACACCTTTGGAACAGCGGTGACTAAACATGCTTGGCAAAAGCTTTTCTATTCTTTCGCTAAATCCTTCGATCGTATTTGTTGGTCTTTGCTCTAATTCTTCTAAATCAAGTCGCATTTGAATTAGTTTTTTGCGATTGATAGACCATATATTTGGCCCTCTTAATACTTGTATGTTTGATATCTTCATGTAATATTTTGTAGTTTTTTGTTAAACAAGGGTTTGGGATAGCTTATTTAATTCAATTCGAGATTGTAAAATTGATGATTGTAAAATATGAATTTATTTTTAAAATTGTTGCTGCATTTACCTAAATCAATTTTTTGGTACAATTGTTTTATTTTCAGCGCAAAACAACTTATTTTTTATATAATTAATTTTAACGTTTGTTAATAAAGTGAATATTATTGACAAAAAAAGTCGTAATTTTTATCTTATCCTGATATATTTGGGTTTTTCGATACAATAATAATACACAAAGAATGGTTCCGAAGGGTAAACTCATCATCATAGGTGGCGCAATAAACACAGGTAGCTTTGCAGAAACACAGTTCGGATTACCCGAAAACATGAATTTCTTTGAGCGTGGAATTTTAAAAAGAATTACTACCGAATCAATTAAAGATATAGAATCACGTTTCGAAATCATTACAACGGCTTCACTTATGCCTGAAAAAGTTGGTGAAGAATATATTAAAGCTTACGCCCAATTAGATGTTCATAATGTTGGTGTGTTAAATATAACCAACCGCGAAGAAGCAAATAGCGAAGAAAATTCTGAACGTATAAAAGCTGCAGATGTAATCGTTTTTACCGGAGGCGACCAATTGCGTTTATCTTCCATTTTCGGAGGAACTAAAATTCATCAAATTCTTTTAGATAAATATAAAAATGAACCTGTAGTTATAGCTGGGACTTCTGCAGGTGCCGCTGCAAGCTCAAAAAATATGATTTATCAGGGAAGCAGTAAAGATGCGTTATTAAAAGGTGAAGTTAAAATTACAGGCGGATTAGGTTTTATTGATGATGTTATTGTTGATACACACTTTGTTCAACGTGGAAGAATTGGCCGTTTGTTGTATGCTGCAGCAAGTAATCCTGGTATTTTAGGTATTGGTTTAGGCGAAGATACAGGTCTTTTTATTTCTGACGGCCATGTTATGGAGGCCATTGGTTCGGGTATGGTAATACTTGTTGATGGACGCCAAATGGCAGATACAAATTTAACCGATGTGGAAATGGGCCAACCTGTATCAATAAAAAATATGGTTGTACATGTAATGTGCGATGGAGATGTGTACGATTTAACAGATCATAGTTTGGTTATTCATCACCCAAAAGTTGTTCCTATAGGATAGAAGGTTATATTGCTTAATCTTGATACTTACTACTAGATACTTGATACTAAATACTTACTACTAGATACTAAAATCTTACTGCTTAATACTTGATTTTAATTACTTGATACTCGCTATTAAATCTCGATACTTACAAAATGAAACTAATTATACATGGTGGCTTTTTCAGCGAGTCATCTACCAATCAGGAAACTAAAAAAGCTAAGCAAGATGCTTTATCCCAGATAGTTACGTTTGGTTACGAATATTTAAAAAGCCACACAGCCTTAGAAACTGTGGTTTATACCGTTTCCTTGCTGGAAGATAATGATTTATTTAATGCAGGAATTGGCTCTCAAATTCAGAGTGATGGAAAAGTTCGTTTAAGCGCATCACTAATGGATGGTAAAACAGAAAAGTTTAGTGGCGTAATAAATATTGAGGATGTTAAAAATCCGGTTGAAATTGCTAAAAATCTTTTAAACTATGATGACCGGGTTTTAAGCGGCGAGGGTGCACAGCTTTTCGCAAGAAATAAAGGATTTGAATATTTTAATCCGATAACCAAACAACGTCAATCAGAATACGAGGCAAAATTAAACCAGCAAAATAATAAAGGTACCGTTGGATGTGTTGCTTTAGATGATAGTGGCAATTTAGCTGCAGCCACTTCAACAGGCGGAAAAGGTTTTGAAATTCCTTGTCGCGTTAGCGATTCTGCTACTGTTGCTGGCAATTACGCAAATCAATACGCTGGCATCTCTTGCACAGGCGTTGGTGAAGATATTGTAAGTGGTGCTTTGGCGGCTAAAATTGTAACCAGAGTTACAGATGGTTTTACCTTAAAAGCAGCTACTGATAAATCATTCGCAGAACTTAAATCTTTCGATGGCTTTGCCGGAGTTGTAGGAATTAGTGCGGAAGGTGAAATTTATCATTGCGATTCGCATCCTTACATGGTTTGGGCATCTTTTGATCTTAATTTACAGGTATTTAGCTAAAAATTCATTTAAAGTATTATTTTTGTTGCATGACTAAAATGGTTCTGGCTCTTTTTTGCCTTTTTGCCTCTCTACAACTTTACGCTCAAAATATAGATAAAGCCGACCAAGAACCTGGGTTTGGTGGAAGTGCAATTAATATTGCGGTTTCTAAATACGATCTTGCCGAAGGAACCAATTACTTTGAAGATGCTCAAAGCCTTGAAAAGAAAGGTGATTTTAATGAAGCATTAACCCTATTTGGCAAAGCAGCTTTTGAATTTAATGCCGTAAAAAACTTTAATCTGTATTGCCAGGCACTTATAAAAATGAGCAATATGCATTATCAACTCGGGCGTTTTATGGATGCTGAACAAATTTTGCTTAATGTGGTGCTTAAAAATTATTCTAAAATGGGCAGTCGCGTAGGGCAAATGAATACTTACAACATTTTAGGAAAGGTTTATCTGGCTGATAGTAAATACACACAATCTATGTGGTTTTATACTCAACAGGGTATTTTAGCCAAACAACTTAGAAGTAATAGTTCTTTTATCGAATCGGTATTAGGGCTTGCGCAAGTAAAAATCAGGAAGAAGGATTTTACGCTGGCATCAAAAGATTTAAAGCAGGCGGAGCTTTTAGCCAATGCCATAAAAAGTTCTCAATATAAATCTCAAATAAAAGATGCCCGCGAAATGATTGCATCTAAAACAACTCCTAAAAAATAACCTTTTGCTTTAAGAATGCATTTATTAGGATGCCTGTCAGGCATCATTATTTCAGCAGAAAATTAGGATTCTCTAATAACTGACATCTATAATTATATAATTTCTTCACAATAAACACAAATGTTAATTTTTGTTAAAATATATTACGCCTAAAGGCCTGATATTAAAACAAAAAGTGCTGTGTTGGGTTGTTTTATAGCAATTGACAAATAAAAACCTTTTAGTTAGATTTGAACCATTTAACAAGAGACGGTAATAATGCTGTCTCTTGTTTGTTTATTTGATAAAATGGTATCATATTGGCTATATAGAATTAGAAATGGATTTTAAATTATTTAAAGAGATGTTGAAGAGAATATTTTTTGTACTTTTTACAGCCGCAGTGCTAGCTTGCCATGCCGCTCCAAAAACTCAACCTGTTGTTGAAGGCGTTACAAATGTAAAGCCAGATGAACAACAGCAGTTGGTTATTAAAGAAGTTGTTAATCTTATCGAGAGCTATAACTATAAAAAACTGGAAATCAATGATTCTATATCTTCTATAATTTTAGATAAATACATAAAATCATTAGATCAAGGTAAAAACTACTTTCTAGCATCTGATATTAAAGAATTTGAAAAATATAGGTTTACACTTGATGATGATTTTAAAAATGGCGATTTAAGCGGTCCGTTTTATATCTACAATGTGTACGCTAAACGCTTAAACGAGTATTTCAACTACTCTTTAGCTCAGATAAAAACTAAATTCGATTTCAACCAAAACGATACTTACACTTACGACAGAGAAAAAATGCCTTGGGCTGCATCAAGCACCGCATTAAATGAAACCTGGAAAAAACGTGTTAAATACGAACTGGTAAATTTAAACTTAGCAGGAACCGCACAGGCAAAAAATGTAGAAACGTTAACCAAACGTTATCAAAATTTGCAATCGCAAACGTCAAAAACTAATAATCAAGATGTATTTCAAATTTTGATGGATGCTTTTACAGAATCTATTGACCCACATACAAATTACTTCAATCCGGTAAATGCAGTAGCTTTTAACGAAGATATGTCTCGCTCATTTGAGGGTATTGGTGCCAGATTACAATTAGAAAATGAAGTAGTTAAGATTTCGGAAATTATAGCCGGCGGACCAGCTTTTAAAGATAAACAATTAACTCCAGGCGATAGAATTATTGCAGTTGCTCAAGGCGACGCTGAATTTGTTGATGTTGTAGGCTGGAGATTAGATGCTACCGTATCAAAAATTAAAGGTGCCAAAGGAACCAAAGTCCGTTTAAAAGTAATTCCTGCCGGCAAAGAAATGTCTTCTAAACCTGTCATTATCTCTCTAGTACGGGATAAAGTAATTTTAGAAGAAACTTCAGCTAAAAAAATGGTAAAAACCATTAATATGAATGGTAAAAGCTATAAGATGGGTGTAATTACTTTACCTGCATTTTATGCTGATTTTAAAGCTGCAAACGCAGGCGATAAGAACTACAAAAGCACAACACGTGACGTAAGAAAACTTATCGATTCTTTAAAAACTTTTGATAAGGTTGATGGAATTGTTATGGATTTACGTGGTAATGGTGGTGGTTCTTTAGTTGAAGCAATTTCATTAACTGGTTTATTTATTGATAAAGGCCCAGTTGTTCAGGTAAAAGATTTACGCAACAAAATTGAGGTTGATGAGGATGAAAATACAGGTGTAGCTTGGGATGGTCCTTTTGGTGTGATGGTTGATCGTTTAAGTGCTTCTGCCTCTGAAATTTTTGCAGGTGCGATTCAGGATTATGGTCGCGGTATTATTATGGGTAGCCAAACTTATGGCAAAGGAACAGTTCAATCATCAATCGATTTAAATAAACTGGTAAACCCAAGTATGCTTCAAAGAATGGCAGGATTAATTACAAAAAACAAAACAACATTAACTTCACCAACTAATGTAACCGCTGCAGATATTAATCTAGGTCAGATAAACCTTACAATGGCTAAATTCTACCGCGTTGCCGGAAGTAGCACCCAACATAAAGGTGTAACGCCCGATGTTATTCTCCCATCTTTATATCCAATGGATAAAATTGGAGAAGATACAGAGCCATCGGCATTACCTTGGGATGTGATTCCAAGTTCGAATTTTAAAGCAGTAGCAAATTTAACAGCTGTTAAGCCTAACCTGATAAAAAATAGCGAACAACGTATTGCCAACTCCTTAGATTTTAAATATTTAAAACAAGATTTTGCAGAAATGAAAAAACGCGATGCCGAGGTTTCAGTAACATTAAATGAAGCTAAACTTAAAGCAGAACGCGAGGCACAGGAGGTAAAGAGTCTTGCCAGGATTAATGAGTTAAGAGCAGCAAGAGGTTTACCCGCAATTAAAAAAGGAGAAAAGCCAACAAAACAAGATGCATTCGACTTTATTGAAGATGAATCATTACATGTAATGGGCGATTTTATGCAGCAATCGGGTAACTATGTTATGAATCTTGGTTTAATGCCAAAGAACAATTAATAAGAATTTTAATCAGTAAAAAGCCTGCTAAAATTAAAATTTTAGCAGGCTTTTTTGATCCATGGTAAAACATACGAAGTCAAACAGGCTAAGAGCAGAGGAGACTTCGTAAGTTTAGATGAAGCGCCAAACCTATTTCGCTTGCTGTCCAGGTTGGTTTTGTCTGTTTAACTGCATAGCCATCATTTCTTTCATGGTTTTATTCATGCCTTCAGTACTTCCATCCAAGAAAATAATGTTGCCTTCGCCATATTCAGCAAATTGCTTAATTGCTTCGGTCCACATCGTGAAAAGAATTACTGAAGTATCTAAATTGGCTTGTTGCATTTCATGAGCAGCATTTGTCATACCCTTTGCAACTTCCTCTCTAAACAAAGCAATACCTTGTCCACGTAATTGAGCGGCTTCACGTTCGGCCATTGCCGCTATTTTAATTGCATTACCATCAGCCTCTGCACCTTTTGTTTTTGTAATCAATAAAGCTTGTCCTTCATTTTCTGCCGCAGCTTTTAAATTATTTGATGCTACCACGCGGCTCATAGATCGCATAATTTCTTCATCAAAAGTTATATCATTCAACTGCAAATCTTGCAAATGATAACCCCAGCCATCTAAAACCTGATCGATTTGTTCCTTTACATGGAGAACAATCTCATTACGCTGCGCTAAAACATTTGCTTGTTTCTGCGTTGCAACATACGCTCGAATAGAACCTTCTATGGTTCTTATTAATGCTTGCATTAAGTTCGTTGCATCAACAAATTTAAAGGCTACGTTTTTAATGGTTTCTTCATCCTGATTAACTACAGAATATAAAAGCATTGCCTTAAAATAAACATTTGCCTGATCTTGTGTTACTGCCTGAAAAGACAATTCTACTGAACGATTTTGAATAGAAATACGTGAATAAATCTGCTCAATTAGTGGGATTTTAAAATTTAAGCCTGGTCGTAACTGCCGTTGGTATTTTCCAAAAACCGTAATAACAGCTATTGTACCTTGCTTAACAGTAACAAAAGAACTTAAAAGGATGATGATCCCAAAGAAAACTAGAATGTAAATTATGTATTGCATCTTTTTAGATTTTTTATGAAGTTATAAAAAATTCATACAAACTACATCATGCTTTTCGTAGCTTTAATTTTCTTAACTAATTACAACCCCATGAAAAGAAAATTATTTCTGCCAGCGGCAGCATTATTGTTACTTGCCGCCTGCCAGAACGATAAAAATCATCAAGCAGCAGAAGCAGATCAAAGAACTGTATTTTTTGATGCAGTCGGTATGGACACAACCATAAAGCCCGGCGATAATTTTTTCCTGTACGCCAACGGAAAATGGATGAAAAATACGCAAATCCCCAAAACCGAAACTGGTTGGGGTTCATTTTATATGCTTTACAATGATAATATTAAAAACCTAAGGAGCATTTTAGAACACGCAGCTAAGAGTAGCGTAAGCAAAGGGAGCGCAGAGCAAAAAGTTGGAGATTTTTACGCAAGTGGAATGGACTCTGTAACGATTGAAAAGTTAGGAATAGAGCCTATTAAACCCTTATTATCAAAAATTGATGCCATTAAAAATGATAAAGATTTAATCAATTTTATTGCGGAAGGATTTAAAGATGGCGAAGGCGATTTATTAGGTTTTGGTATCGAACCAGATGATAAAATGAGTTCAAAAAATGCTTTGGTTTTCTCTCAATCGGGAATAAATTTACCTGAACGTAGTTACTATTTAGATAAAGATGAAAAAGCAAAAAAAATCAGAACAGAATATGTAAAATACATCAATAAAATATTTAGTCTTGCAGGCGATTCACTAAATGCCGCTAAATATGCTGATGATATTTTGAAGTTAGAAACAGCAATTGCAGAATCTCATTCAACTCCTGTAGAACTTCGCGACCCGCAAAAAAACTATAATAAGTTTGCTGTTGCAGATTTTCAAAAACAAATGCCAAACATCGATTTTAAATCTGTTTTAAGCAAACTTGGGGCAAATACTGATACAGTCATCGTACGTCAACCGAAATATTACCAGGAATTATCTAGTTTATTAAAGAATCAGCCGATTAACGTTTGGAAGGAAAAACTAAAATTCGACGCATTAAATACTTCTTCTAATTCACTTACAAAAGCTTTCAGAACAGCAAGATTTGATTTCTTTGGTAAAACGCTTTACGGTCAGCCATCGCAAACAGAAAGATGGAAAGCAATGGTGAGCAATACTGATAGAAATCTTGGTGATCTTTTAGGCCAGTTATATGCCGAACAATATTTTAAGCCTGAAGCCAAAAAACGTATGCTTGAATTGGTTAATAACCTTCAAAAAGTTTATGAAGGCAGGATTAAAAAAGTTGACTGGATGACTCCTGAAACGAAGAAAAAAGCATTAGAGAAATTAAATGCTTTTGTTAAGAAAATCGGTTATCCTGATAAATGGAAAAAATATGATGATGTAGAAATTTCTAAAAACACTTATTACGCAAATCTTCAATCGGCTAAAAAGCACGATTATAAAGAGATGATGGATAAGTTAGGTAAACCTGTTGATAAAACCGAATGGGGAATGACACCACCAACTGTAAATGCTTATTACAATCCTTCGTTTAATGAAATTGTATTTCCTGCCGGAATCTTGCAGTTTCCTTTCTTCGCCTTTAATGCCGATGATGCGATTAATTATGGCGGTATTGGTGCGGTTATTGGACACGAGATGACTCACGGTTTTGATGATCAAGGTCGCCAGTACGATGCAGCAGGTAATTTAAAAGAATGGTGGACAAAAGATGATGCTGCTAAATTTAAAACCAAAGCCGATAAAGTGGTTGCATTTTACAATAACTTCTCTTTATTAGATAATCAGCATGTAAATGGCGCACTAACATTAGGCGAAAACTTGGCCGACATTGGTGGATTAAATATTGCTTATGATGCATTTAAACTTACTGAACAAGGCAAAGGAGATAAAAAGATTGACGGTTTTACACCCGACCAACGTTTCTTTTTAAGCTTTGCACAGGTATGGAGAGTGAAAAACCGCGATGAAAGCATGCGTGTTCGTTTAAAAACAGATCCACATAGCCCTGAAATGTTTCGTGTAAATGGTCCTGTTTATAACATGGAAGCTTTCTATAAAGCCTTTAACATACCAGCAACCGCAAAAATGTATGTTGTACCGGCCAATAGACTAGGGGTTTGGTAAAAGATTAGTTTAATTAGTTCAATTTAAAGCCACAGATTACCAGATTTTAAATCTGTTAATCTGTGGCTTATTTTTTTGATTAGCTTATCTTTTTATTCAAATGAAAACAAAAATCAAAAATTATTGTCTTTACTCTGATAATTTTAAAACTATGAACGTAAAACGCACTTTTGGAACGGTCCTGACTATTTTAGGTATAATTGGATTAGTTTATGCCGGTTATGGTTTCGTTAACCATAGCCAGAATAGTAGAGGATTGTTAGTTTATGGTATAATTGGATTGATATTCTTTGTTTCTGGAATTGGTTTGGTAAAGAATACTAAGGATGAGGTGTAATTTTAGCTACCAGCCTATCTATTTTAACAAATACTACTTAGTTTCTTCTTGTGGGATAAACATATATTATTTTTTATTTCTTCTAATTATCAAATACTGGCTAAAAGCAACCAGCGAACCTGCCAAAATTATTATTCCGGCAGAAACTATATTCTTTGGGTTTTGATTGATGTAGTAAGCTGCCGCTAAAACTAAAATTGCTGCTGCAATACCAACGATATAGTGAAGAGTTAATCCTGTTTTCATGTTTTGAGGGTTGAGGTTAAGGTCGAGATTGAGATTATGGCTGAGCTGTTATCCTATTATTTTCGAATTCAAGTTTGTGCCCAACAAAGTCTTCATCTGTTAATTGTTTAATTCTTTTGAATGCGGTATGATTTTCATCCACTGTTAATCTGCTTATTTTTTCTTGCTTAACCGAAATTACATCAGCATATAAAAAATCGCCCTTGCCATTAACTTTAACTTGAAACAGTGGGGCAAAACCATTGTTTCCCTTTAAGCTAAACATGCCATAGGTACAAAAATTCCCCATGCTGTAAGCAATAAATTTATTTTTGTAAACTTCCACAGCACGGCTTACATGGGGGCCATGACCTAAAACGATATCCGCCCCAGCATCAATAACTGCATGTGCAAAAGCATAAACATTCCCCCGGTTTTCGTTATAGAATATTTCATTTTTGCGTGTTACATGTTCAAATCTTGCACCTTCACCTCCACCATGAAAGGAAACAATAACAATATCTGCCATCTTTTTTAATCTGCTAACTAATGCTTTGGCACTATCAATTTTATTAATTGAAACGGTATTTTCATTCGGGGCAAAAGCACAAAAAGCATATTTTATACTATCTTTCTCAAATACATCGAAAGGTTTATTTAATTGGCCTGCATAGTGAATTTGTAAGGAATCTAAAATTCGGACTGTATTCTTCCTTCCTTTAGCATCAAAATCACCAACATGATTATTGGCAATGCTCATAACATTGAAGCCTGCCTTTTTATAAATTCCAGCGTAGCGTTCTGGCATCCGGAAAGCGTAGCAGTTGTTTGGGTTGATGCCATTACATTTTGTAGAGTTTCCGGAGTTCAAAAAACAGCCCTCTAAATTGCCAAAAACGATATCTCCTTTCAATAAACTATCAACCGCTGCGAAACTATTTACCGCATCATCTGAAGGAAGATTACTCGCAGATGGAAATGCCGAACCGAGCATCATATCTCCAACGGCTGTTATCGAAATTGTATCCTTAATCTTTCTAAGAATAGTATCTACCTTCATACCATTAACTACTTCCTGAGCGCTATTGCTGGTGCAGCTAATAAATATAATTAAAAAGAAGAATGGCAAAATTATGCTATTGGCTAATTTCATTAATTGATTTTATGGTATAAAAAAATCCTCCAAAATTGCTTCAGGAGGATTATATCTATTCAATCTACAATCGTAAATCTACAATCGTAAATTTTTTTATTCTACGGTAAAGTCCTTTTTAAAAGATTCTAAAATTCTTCCACCTTTATAAAAATAACGACTGTAATATGGCTCGTTTAAATTGCTGATAACCACACCACGAGAACTTGATGCATGAGCAAATCGGTTGTCGCCAAGGTAAATACCAATGTGTGAAATACTTCTGCTTTTGATTTTGAAGAAAACCAAATCACCTTCCTTTAAATCTTCTTTAGATAATGGGTCAACCATGCTAAATATATCGCGAGAATTTCTTCTAATGGTAGTGTTGAAAACTTTATCGTAAATCGCTTTTGTAAAAGCCGAACAATCTATTCCTTTTTTAGTGTTTCCACCGAAACTATAAGGTGTTCCAATCCATTCGTAAACAAACTTATATAATTTTAAGTTCGAAGTTGCATCTACAGCAACGCCCATTACTTGCGAGAAATATTGAGATGCAAGATTATCTGGATCTGTTAATTCTTTGCCGGGTTCTTTTGTTTTTGTTTGCGCAAATGCGGCAGAGAGCGTGCAAATAGCGATTAGGGATGAAAACAAAAATTTTTTAATCATGTTATACAGTTATGTTTGGGTAATTCACTTACACAGTAACGTAAACCACATGGGCTTATTATTGAGTTTCAAAAGTATTGATAATACAAATGTTATCCAAATGTTTTGTTGTAAAACTCAAAAGTTATTAACATTTTTAATTTTTCATCTCGGTTTCTACGCTTAAAATCAGATTTATTACACATATAACTTTAAATTAATATTTTAACGATATTTAAATTAAAAATTAGGGAAATATGGTTCAAAACAGAATTAAATTTTACAAAAAAATAATTCTCAATCTTGATAAACTGCAAAGTTTTGAATTTGAAAAATTGCAGCTAATTGCTTAACAGGCGATATTTTAAGCATATAACCGTAAAACAACTGTTAAAACTATAGCAAAGGGAATTACTACGATGTTTTTACACTAAAAAGTGCCAAAAATTACAATAAAAAAATTAGATTTGCTGTCGCAAAAAAACAAATATCCTAAAATGAGTGCAGTAGAAATAAATAAAGATACGTGGTTAAAGTGGTTCGAATCGATGTTGCTTATGCGCAAATTCGAAGAGAAAACAGGCCAGTTATACGGACAACAAAAAATTCGTGGCTTTTGTCATTTATACATTGGGCAAGAGGCTGTTGTTGCAGGTGCAATATCTGCAATGCAAAAAGGCGATTCTATGATTACTACTTATCGTGATCATGCTCATGCTTTAGCTTTGGGTGTAAGTGCAGATAGCATAATGGCAGAGATGTATGGTAAGGCTACTGGTTGCTCTAAAGGAAAGGGTGGTTCGATGCACATGTTTAGCAAAGAACATAACTTTTATGGTGGCCATGCAATTGTTGGAGGTCAGATTCCATTGGGTGCTGGTGTTGCATTTGCAGAAAAATATAAAGGAACAGATAATGTTAATATTTGCTATATGGGTGATGGTGCCGTTCGCCAGGGCGCATTAAACGAAACTTTTAACATGGCCATGCTTTGGAAATTGCCCGTAGTTTTTGTTTGCGAAAACAATGGTTACGCAATGGGAACATCGGTACAGCGTACTACAAACATGACTGATATTTATAAAATTGGTTTAGGATTTGATATGCCTTGCGGTCCGGTTGATGGTATGGATCCTGTTGCTGTACACAACGCAATGGACGAAGCTATTCAAAGAGCTCGCAAAGGTGAGGGACCAACTTTCTTAGAAATGAGAACTTATCGTTATCGCGGTCACTCCATGTCAGATCCTGCAAAATATCGTACTAAAGAAGAATTAGAAGATTACAAAGCGAAAGATCCGGTTGAGCATGCCAGAGAAACTATCCTTAAAGAAAAGTATGCAGATCAAGCCTGGATTGAAGAAGTTGAAGCTAAAGTAAAAGCAACTGTAGATCAGGCTGTAAAATTCGCTGAAGAATCTCCTTGGCCTGATGCTTCTGAATTATATAAAGATGTATACATGCAGAAGGATTATCCTTATGTAATGGATTAATAAATTTAAGATTTTCAATTAATAATATATAATGGCTGAAGTAGTAAGAATGCCTAAAATGAGCGATACCATGACTGAAGGGGTATTAGCAAAATGGCATGTTAAAGTTGGCGATAAAGTAAAAAGTGGCGATGTGCTTGCTGAAGTAGAAACCGATAAGGCAACTATGGATCTTGAATCTTACGAGGAAGGTACTTTATTACATATTGGTGTTGAAGAAGGCAAAGGCGTTCCTATTGATGCAATTATAGCCGTAATTGGAAAAGAAGGAGAAGACTTCCAGGCAGCTATTGACGCTGCAGGCGGTGCTAATAAGGCAGAAGAAAAACCTGCTGAAAGTACAGAAGCTCCAAAAGCTGAAGGTGAACAACCAAAAGCTGAAAGCGAACAACCAAAGGATGAGACTCCTGCTCAAGGTGGTGGCTTAAGTGAAGAAGAATTAGCAGAAAAAGGCGTTACCGTTATTCGTATGCCTTTGTTAAGCGATACTATGACTGAAGGCGTTATTGCCGAATGGCATAAAAAAGTAGGCGACAAAGTTAAGGATGATGATGTTTTAGCTGATGTAGAAACCGATAAGGCAACTATGGAAGTTATGGGTTACGCAACCGGAACTTTATTACACATTGGTGTAGAAAAAGGTGCTGCTGCTAAAGTTAATGGCATTATAGCTATTGTTGGTCCAGAAGGTACTGATGTTAGCGGAATTTTAGCTGGAGGAACTCAAAGTTCGAAACCTAAAGCTGAAAGCGAAGCAGGAGCAGATTCTTCAAAAGAAGAAAAGCAAACTGCAAATGCTGATGCAAACTCATCTGTACCAGTTGCAGAAAGTTCTTCTGATAGCCGCGTTAAAGCATCGCCTTTAGCTAAAAAAATCGCAAAAGATAAAGGTATTGATTTGGCACAAGTTGCGGGTAGCGCAGAAGGTGGTCGAATCATTAAAAAAGATATTGAGAACTATAAACCAGCAGCTCCAAAAGTAGAAAGTGGAAATGCTAAAGCCGAAAGCGCTCCATTAACAGAGAAAGCTACTGCCGCAGCTCCAGCAATTCCTACTTATGTTGGTGAGGTTAAATTTACTGAGCAACCTGTTTCGCAAATGCGTAAAGTAATTGCAAAACGTTTGGCTGAAAGTTTATTTACTGCTCCACATTTCTATTTAACAATCAGTATCGATATGGATAATGCAATGGCTGCTCGTACAGCAATCAATGCAGTTGCTCCTGTTAAAGTTTCTTTCAACGATATCGTAATTAAAGCAGTTGCAGTTGCATTGAAAAAGCACCCGGCTGTTAATTCATCATGGGGAGGTGATAAAATCCGCTTCAATGAACATACAAATATTGGTGTTGCCATGGCTGTTGAAGATGGTTTGTTAGTTCCTGTGGTTCGCTTTGCTGATGGTAAATCTTTATCTCACATTTCTGCTGAAGTAAAAGACTTCGGTGGTAAAGCGAAAGCTAAAAAATTACAACCAGCAGATTGGGAAGGCTCAACTTTTACCGTTTCTAACTTAGGTATGTTTGGTATTGATGAATTTACATCAATTATCAACTCTCCAGATGGTGCAATTTTATCAGTAGGTGCTATTCAGGCTGTGCCAGTTGTTAAAAATGGCGCTGTTGTTCCAGGTAATGTTATGAAATTAACGTTAGGTTGCGATCACCGTGTGGTTGATGGTGCAACAGGAGCTCAATTTTTACAAACTTTGAAAGGTTTATTAGAAGAGCCAATCAGGTTATTAGCGTAATAATTTCTCATCCTGAGTTTATCTAAGGATAATATTAATATTAAAGCCAATTCGTTTAAAAGGATTGGCTTTTTTGATTAAACGGTTTTTGGTTCTGCGGAAAGCTTCTTGATTTGCAGGAGAAAAATTAAGATTCTGTTAGAAAATATCTCCCGCTGATTTCGCAGATCTACGCTGATTTTACAGCTCATAACTACAGACCATTAACTTTTCGGTAAATTGAGTTCTTGATATCAACGGTGTTAAAGTTAACGAGTAATCCCAATCTATAATCTGCGAAAATCTCTTTGATCTGCGGGAGGTAAAAAAATCATCTGATTTTTACTATTTTTGATTAGAACCCTAAACCAAATTCAATGAAGAAGATAGTTCTTTTGGCTGTATGTGCAACTGCTATTATAGCCTGTAAGCAAAGCAATAAACCTGAAAATACAGAAGCAAATAAAAAATTTGCATCAATGTGCGAAACCTACTATCAGGATGGATTAAAATTAAATCCCATTTCTGCAACTTTTATAGGAGATGAGCGCTACAACGATCTCCTGCCAAATGATGGGTCAGAAGCATTTATCAGAGAATATAGAAGCTTTAATGAGCGTTATCTGGATAGTTTGGGTAATTACGATAGAGAAAACCTTAATAAGAACGATAAACTATCTTTTGACTACCTGAAAGATCAGCTGGGTATGAATATCGAAGGGTTAAAATACCACTTCGAATATTTTCCTTTTAACCAGATGTTTGCTTTGCCGTTGATGTTTGGTCAATTAGGTTCAGGTACGGGCGCCCAGCCTTTTAAAACCATCAAAAATTACGAAGATTGGCTTAAGCGAGTTAATGCATTTTCCATTTGGGCCGATACAGCAATTGGCAATTTCAAAAAAGGAGCAGCTGCAGGTTTTGTACTTCCGAAAGCTTTGGTGGTAAAAATGATTCCTCAAATGCAAAGTATGGTTGTAGCAACACCAGAACAAAGTTTATTTTATGGCCCTGTTAAGTCAATTCCGAACACTTTTTCTTCTGCCGAGAAACAAAAAATGACAGAAGAATATCGCAATGCGATAACAAATGTGATTATCCCAACTTACAAAAAACTGGGCGACTATTTAAAAAATGAATATTTACCTAAAGCGAGATCTACATCTGGTTATTCGGCTCTGCCGGGTGGTGCTGAGTGGTATGCTTACCTGGTACGACAACAAACAACCACAAACAAAACACCTGAAGAAGTGTATCAAACAGGTTTAAAAGAGGTTTCCCGTATTAAAGGCGAAATGGATAGCATTAAAAACCTAGTCGGATTTAAAGGTGATTTAAAAGCCTTTTTTGAATACATGAAAACGGATAAAAAGTTTATGCCTTATAAAAATCCACAGGAGATTTTAGCTGCTTTTGAAAACATACACCAGCGTATGAAGCCGAACTTAAAAAAAATGTTTGAGAACGAGCCTAAAACTCCTTTTGAAATTCGCCAGACAGAAGCTTTCAGAGCGGCCTCTGCAAGTGCAGAATACAATCAGGGTTCGGCAGATGGTAAACGACCAGGTATTTTTTATGTGCCAATTTTGGATGCAAAAACTTTCAACACCACTTCGGGAATGGAGTCTCTTTTTCTGCATGAGGCAATTCCTGGACATCACTACCAAATTTCCTTAACACAGGAAAATACGCTGCTTCCTAATTTTCGCCGATTTGGTGGCCATAATGCTTATGTAGAAGGCTGGGCTTTATATTGTGAATCTTTGGGAAAAGAACTTGGATTGTATCAAGACCCATATCAGCACATGGGTGCTTTGGGCGATGAAATGCACAGGGCTATTCGTTTGGTTGTTGATGTTGCTATTCATACCAAAAATATGAGCCGAGAAGATGCGATAAAGTACATGACAGATAATGAAGCGATAAGTACTGAAGGTGCGACGGCAGAAATTGAACGTTATATGGGTATTCCTGCTCAGGCTTTAGGCTACAAAACAGGTGCAATGAAAATTAGAGAATTGAGAACTAAATACGAAAAAGAACTCGGTGCTAAATTTAAACTTTCTGCCTTTCATACAGAGGTTTTAAAAGATGGTTCTTTGCCACTATCTGTATTTGAAGCTAAAATGGATGCATGGGCTGAGGAACAGAAATAATCACAATTAGTTAGGGAATGATGATGTAAGCTATAAAAAGCACAAACTTTTATTTTAGTAGCAAATATGTTCATATTATCATTCTAACAACCATTTATTAAGTTCATAATTTAGCATCTTCATAGAACAGGTGGATACATCAGGAGAAATACCATTTGGGTATGTTTGCCCTTTTAAATCAGCCATAAATCCTGTTGTTAAAACTAAAACTTCTTTATTTCCAAAGTATATAGTTTCATTTGATGTTGCAAATCCATGAGTTTGTAAACCGAATAATTTAACATTATTTAGAGACTTTAAAGCGAGAACTATTGCTTCACCAGCACTTTTTGTACGATGATTTATTAATACTGCAATCTTTGCATTTTTGTTAATTATCTTATATTTAATTTTACCTACTCCCAGCCTTATATTCTGAGAATTATCACCAAGCCAAATTTCATTATTATCTAAACGCCAAGTTAAATTTCGGTTTTCTTCTTTAAAAGAACCAAGTATTGAAGGTAATAAAAATGGAGTTGTTGCCACTAACATCGGCCACATATCCCCCCCAGAATTATATCTTAAATCAATTATCCAGCCTCTCAAATTATCTCTATCTTGTTTTCGAATAGAATTTACTATATCATTAATATAATTGCTAGATAACGTATCCTTTCTATAAGATTCAGAAGTATTAGTATTAAAACCATCAACCCTAACATAACCTATATTTTCCAATAAATTCTTATTTAAATTTCCAAACAGATGACATGTATCTATGGGTATATTTAAGGCATAGTTTCCTTTCAGAATCTTTTTGCCCTTCAGAAAAAATGTATGAGGATTATTATTTAAAGTTAGGGAAGTAATGATTGCTGAATCTTTTGATATTATTGCGCTTTTTAGCACCTCCCTTTCAAACATATCCCAGTCAATCTTGCGCTTATTAATGCTTTTTGTTTTGAATACATTAACCAGTTTTTGACCAAATTGGGAGTCAGATTCTTTACATGAAGAAAATAGGGTTAAACTTATTAAGGCAGATAGGATTGAGCGTTTCATCATACAAAATAGGATATATTTATTGTAAAATAAACTTAAGATAGCATTTGTTGATGTAATTTAAAAACCTCATTCAACAATTATTTCTAAATTATCTATTCAATACAATGAAAATTGTAAACCCTTTAAGCAATCTTTTGTTAGATAATAAAAAAACTTAAATCATGGATAAAGAAAAATTAATTCAGGAAGCATACTTGGTTTCGCATAAAATAGAAGAGAACGGAAATTTTCCCAACAATCCTTTTTATCCGTTAATGATTTACAAAGGTGCATTTTTAATTCATCCTGATGATAAAATTGATATAATTAAAACTGTTTTTGCACAAAATGGATATGGCAATTTTTGGGTAGATGGAATTTTTGATTATCACCACTACCACAGCAATACACATGAAGTTATGGGCGTTTACTGCGGCAATGCAGATGTACAATTTGGGGGCGAACATGGTGTTTGTATCGAACTTGACAAAGGCGATGTTTTGGTAATTCCGGCCGGCGTTGCACATAAAAGGCTTAGAGCCAGCGATGACTTTACTGTTGTGGGTGCCTATCCAAAAGGGATTGGTTATAATATGAAGTATGGAGAAGCTGGCGAACGCCCTGAAACTGATGAAGATATTGCAAAAGTAGAAAAACCAGATAACGATCCGGTTTACGGCAAAAGCGGCCATTTATTTGAATGCTGGTACAACCAGCAATGTAAAAATGTTTAAAACTCTTTGGCTTTTACGCGTCAAAATTATTTAATTTTCGGGTTTTAAATCTAGTCTGCCCGAATAAATGAATTTTAAATATATAATCTCTGCATTTGCCATCTCTTTAACCCTCTTAACAGCTTGTAATAACAAAAAATCAGAAGAAAAAAAAGCTGCTGATGCTAAAATCAGAACTAAAGAAGATGATAAAGCCGACAGTTCACTGTTAGTTTATAATCCGGCAAAAGGAGATAAGTGGATAGCAGACTTCGTTGATAACCTGCATAAAAAATACGGTTTCAATGGAAATATGCTTGTGGCAAAAGACGGCAAAATTTTGTATGAAAAAGCCATTGGCTGGGCAGATTACCTTCATCGCGACAGCCTTAAAATAAATTCAGAATTTGAACTTGCTTCGATTACCAAAACCTTTACCGGAACAGCAATTATGCAGTTGGTTGAGGCTGGGAAACTTTCTTTAAATGATAATGTTAAAAAATTCTTCCCTAACTTCCCTTATGAAGGTATAACTGTAAAATTGTTGCTTACTCACCGTAGCGGTATGATGAATTATGTCTATTTCATTGATGATATCTGGAGGAAAGAAAAACGTCCGATGAAAAAAGGCGTAACTAATCAGGATGTGATGAATGTTATCGCCGAGAAAAAACCTAATCCGTATACGAAACCAGATAACCGCTTTCATTACAATAATTCAAACTTTATGGTTTTGGGCGCAATTATAGAAAAAGTTACAGGTCAGCGTTATTCGCAATACATGATGGAACATGTTTTTAAACCCGCTGGATTAAAACATACCCACGTTTACAGCACTTCGGAGTATGAAAAAATACCTGTTGATGTTGTTGGTCACGACCGCTCATGGCGTTACTCCGTAGCTCAAAACTTTTTAGATGGACCTGTTGGTGATAAAGGAATTTATAGTACAGTACACGATTTAGTACTTTTTGATAAGTATTTGAAAAACGGTCGCTTACTAACCAAAAAGAGTTTAGATTCTGCTTACACCGGTCATAATAAACCGGTTAACGGACACTTTAATTATGGTTATGGATGGCGAATGTTCGATGGAGAAAAGATGGACAAAGTGGTTTACCACACGGGCTGGTGGCATGGTTTCCGCCACATTTATGTTCGTGATTTAGACAAAAATATTGTTATCATCTTTTTAGGAAACTTAACCAACGGGAGTTTAATGCATCTTGATGATTTGTACAAGCATTTTAATATGCCGATAATTCGCAAAGGTGCTTACAAAGGCAATGGCAGCTTACCAGGAAGCGACGAAGATTAAATACATATTCTAAACCCTACAGCTTTAAAAACCTGTAGGGTTTAATTGTTATCTTCGATCCTAAAAAAATTACATTTAAAAGAAAACAAATAGCCTTAATTTCGTTTTATAATAAAAACAAAATTATGTTCGATAAGTTATTTGCGGCTCAACAAAAAGCCGAAGAAATTAAAAAACGCCTGGATACAATTTCGGTATTTGGTGAGGTAGAAAATGGTGCTATCAAAATTACAGCAACTGCAAATAAAGTAATTGCAGCTGTAGCAATTGATGAGGAATTTTTAAAGAAAGCAGACAAAGAAGAGCTTGAAGAACTTTTGCTTACTGCAATAAACAAAGCTTTGGCTAATGCAGAAGAAGTAAGCTCAACTGAAATGCAAGCCTCTGCGAAAGATATGCTTGGTGGTTTAGGCGGCATGTTTGGGTAGTAATATAAGAGCTTAAAGCAAGCATACGAAATATCTCTTTTTCACAAGTTAAAATCTCAATATTATGAAATTTACATATTATGGTCAATCGTGCTTTTTATTAGAAGGTGCAGGTAAAAAACTTTTGTTCGACCCATTTATCACCCACAATCCATTAGCTAAAGACGTTGATGTTGCCGCAATTGAAGCTGATTATATCCTGGTAAGTCATGGCCACGGCGACCACGTTGCCGATTTGGCAATGCTTGCAAAACAAACAGGCGCTACGGTTATTGCCATGCCCGAAGTTGTTACATGGGCGAAAAAACAAGGTATAGAAAAATTCCACGAAATGAATTTTGGCAAGTTTACATTCGACTGGGGAACGGTTAGAATGGTTGTTGCTACACACTCTTCTAGCTTGCCAGATGGTGGCTATGGCGGTAATCCTGCTGGATTTGTTTTAGAAATTGATGGTAAGCAAATTTACTTTGCTGGAGATACTGGCTTAACTATTGAAATGAAAGTTTTAGCAGATATTTATAATTTAGACTACGCAATTTTGCCAATTGGTGGGAATTATACTATGGATGTTGATGATGCTTTAATTGCTACAAAATATTTTGACTGCGATAAAGTGATTGGTGTTCATTACAATACTTTTCCGGTTATCGAAATTGACACAAAAGTAGCTCTAGATAAGTTTAGTAGAGAAAATAAAACTTTGTTATTGCCAGAAATTGGTGAGACAATAGATTTATAAAACAAAAAAAGCGTCTTGATTTCCATCAAGACGCTCAAATTAAAAACCTAAAACTAATTCTTTTTATTTGCTTTGTAACGCATATCTGCTGTACCATCTTTTTTAGTTGGCCCTGCAACTTTTGTTACTGCTTTAGCCTTGTTATCTTTAAAACGCATATCAGGTGATCCATCTGCCTTCATTTTCGAAGCCGTGGTAGTTGTTTTGGTTTCTACCTTTTTAGCTTCCATTTTTGTTGCCGCCTTTGCTGGTGCTACAGTAGTTTTCACCTCTTTTTTTACTGCTTTTTTAGCTGGAGTTGCTGTAGCAGGTGTTTGAGCAAATGCTGTTGTTAAACCAAATGCTGCGATTGCGATTAAACTCAATAATTTTTTCATGTTCTTAATTTTTTGTTTTACTCGTTTATTTGTTGATATAAAATTGATTAATCGGGATGAAGATTTAATGAAGATAGGAAAAAATTATATGCAGATATTAGTTTAAAGAGAAATTTATATTCAAAGTTTGCTTCATATCAACAGGCTTACCATCTTTAGTTGCAGGTATCCATTTCGGCGAATTCATTACCACTTTTTTAGCTTCTTCTGTAAGGACGTCACCCGGTGAAGATATAACCTTGAAATCTTTTGCTTTGCCTTCTTTATCAATAGTGATAAGAAAGTAAACTTTTCCCGTTAACATTGCATTACGTGCCTCTTTTGGATACCTAATATTTCTACCGAGGTACTGATAAAACATTTTTATACCTCCAGGGAATTGAGGAGGTGTTAGATTTAACAATTTAACGTCACTCATCTCAGAACCAGAAAGAATTCCATTTTTGAAAATCTTAACAGATTTTAACCCGCCGTCTTCTCCGTATAATTTCCAATCGCCATTCATTTTGCCATGTTCGTAATTACCTTGTTCCATTATTTTTCCATTAGGATAATAAGAATTAAAAGGGCCACTCAATGTATCTTGATTATATGTTTCGGTTTCCATTATTTGTCCTTCCGGATAATTTCTAGTCCATAACCCAGTCTTACTACCTTTTATATAAGAACCAAAAAAACTTATTTTCCCATTTTGATATTCAATATAAGAGCCATTTAATGTGATTAATTTTGAATCAGTAAATGTTTCCTTTTTAAGTAAATTCAGACTTTTATCAGAAGTTATTCTAACCCATCCTGCGCTATCACCTTTGTATATTTTATAAATATTTACAGCCATATCGATTTTCTTAAGCGCTTTACCGCCAATATTTGTATAACTATACAAAGTATCGCTCTGTTGTGCAAAGCTTGATATGGAGATAAAAATAAAAAGAACAAAAATTATATTTTTCATAATTAATGTGCAGCTAGCCAATTTTCACCTTCACCAATTTCAACTACAATTGGCACAGTAAGTTTAATTGCATTTACCATTTTATCCTGAATGATGGCTTTCATAACTTCCTTTTCCGATTTCAAAACATCGAAAACCAACTCATCATGCACTTGCATTGTCATGGTAGATTGCAGATTTTGAGCTTTCATTTCTTTATGGATATTTATCATAGCAATTTTAATCATATCTGCAGCAGAGCCTTGAATTGGAGCATTAATTGCATTTCGTTCTGCAAAGCCACGAACAGTTTGATTGGCCGAGTTAATATCGCGTAAATAACGTCTTCTACCCATAATTGTCTCTACAAATCCATTTTCACGTGCAAAATTCATGGTATCACTCATATAGCGTTTTATACCAGGATATTGAGCAAAATATTGTTCAATAATTTCAGCTGCTTCTTTACGGGGTATGCCCAGATTTTGTGATAAACCAAAAGCCGACTGACCATAAATAATACCAAAGTTAACTGCCTTAGCATTTCTTCTTTGCGTACCGTCTACCTCTTCAATTGTAATTCCGTAAACTTTTGCTGCGGTTGCCGTATGAATATCGATGCCTTTGCTAAACGCATCGAGCATATTTTCTTCTTTACTAATTTCGGCAATAATGCGTAGCTCTATTTGAGAATAATCGGCAGATAACAAAATATGATTTTCATCTCTGGCTATAAATGCTTTTCTAACCTCTCTTCCTCTTTCTGTACGGATTGGGATATTCTGTAAATTCGGATTGTTGGAGCTTAACCTCCCGGTAGCTGCCACCGCCTGGTTGTATGATGTGTGAACACGACCCGTTTTCGGATTTACCATAAGTGGCAAAGCATCAACATAAGTAGATTTAAGTTTCTGCAACTGTCGGAAATCTAAAATATCCTTTACAATATCGCTTTTACTTGCTAAGGCAGTTAAAACATCTTCTCCAGTTTGGTATTGGCCCGTTTTGGTTTTCTTAGCTTTTGGGTCTAACTGTAGTTTATCGAATAAAACTTCTCCAAGTTGTTTTGGTGATGCAAGGTTAAATTTTATACCTGCTTTATCGTAAACGTTCTGCTCAAATTTGATGATATCTTTTTCAAGCTCTTTAGAATATGCTTTCAAGGTTTCCATATCAATTCTTACACCTTCTTTTTCGATATCGGCCAAAACATAAACTAAAGGATTTTCAATTTCTGCTGCCAGTTTAGCAGCGTTTAATTCTTTTAATTTAGGTTCGAAAATATGGGCAAGTTGTAAGGTAACATCTGCATCTTCTGCAGCGTAATCTACAACATCTGCAACGGGAACATCACGCATAGTTCCCTGATTTTTACCTTTAGGCCCGATTAATTTTGTAATGGAAATTGGCGAATAACCTAAATAATTCTCAGATAAAACATCCATTCCATGTCTTGTATCGGGGTCTATTAGGTAATGAGCCAGCATGGTATCGAAAAGCTTTCCTTTAACCTGCAAACCATACCATTTTAAAACTAAGATATCGTATTTGGTATTTTGCCCAATTTTTTCAATTTTATCATTCTCCAAAACCACTCTAAATTCATCAACAACTGCCTGTGCTTCTTCTCTAATTGCCGAAACTGGGATATAATAACCCGAACCTGGTTTAATAGAAAAAGATAAGCCAACCAAATCTGCCATATTTGCATCTGTACCGGTTGTTTCTGTATCGAATGAAATTCTATCTTGTGTAAGTAAAAGCTTGATCAAATCTGCACGCTGGTCTGCTGTTTCAACTAATCGATAGTCATGTTCGGTATTGTCTATCGTTTTAGCAGGAAGCTTTTCTGCTGGTTCCTCTTCTAAATTATTTGTATATTGAATGGTTTCTACCGAATGGTTTCCAAACAAATCGGTTTGCGCACCTTCTTCAAATCTTGCTGTAGTAACAGAAAATCCATCTCCAAAAACCCTTCTACCTAAAGTTCTGAATTCTAATTCTGTAAAAAGTGGCTCTAACAAATCACGGCTTGGGTCGCAAAGTTCTAAACTTGCCTCGTCTAATTCAACCGGGACATCTAATAAAATTGTAGCAAGCTTTTTTGAAAGTAAGCCTTGTTCTGCAAAATTTTCTACGTTTTCGCGCTGTTTTCCTTTTAATTCGTTCGAATGGGCAATGATATTTTCCATCGAACCGTATTGCTTAATTAAAAGTTTCGCTGTTTTCTCCCCAATACCCGGAATACCTGGAATGTTATCTACTGCATCGCCCCATAAACCTAAAATATCAATAACCTGAAGTACATTTTCAATTTCCCATTTTGCCAGAATTTCTTTAACACCGAGTATTTCCATATCATTCCCCATTCTTGCTGGCTTATAAATGAAAATATTCTCAGAAACGAGTTGAGCAAAATCCTTATCAGGTGTCATACAGTAAACCTGATAGCCTTTTAACTCTGCCTTTTTAGCCAATGTACCAATAATATCGTCTGCTTCATAACCATCGGAAGTAATAACAGGAATGTTGAAGCCCGTAATTAGTTTAATAACATAAGGCATCGCCGCGGCCAAATCTTCGGGCATGGCCTGGCGTTGTGCTTTATAAGCTTCGTAAGTGGTATGTCTTTCGGTTGGTGCTTCTGTATCAAAAACAACCGCAATATGTGTTGGTTTTTCTTTCTTCAAAACATCAAGCAAAGTATTGGTAAAGCCCATTACTGCCGATGTGTTTATACCAGAGGAGGTGAAACGTGGATTTTTACTTAACGCAAAATGCGCTCTGTACATTAGCGCCATTCCATCCAAAAGAAAGAGTTTTTTATTATTCATGTGATTACACAGATTTAATGATTACCGATAAACTGAATTTATCAGGTTAGTAAATTAACCAAAGTTAATAATCTGACGAAACTAAAACGCATGAAATTTTAGGAATGATGTGCCAAAAGCATTAAAATTGCGTTATCCTAAACATTAGCCTTTACTATGAAGATTTTTAGCTTTTTTACTGCGTTTTTTTTATTCAGCATTTTTTCGGTTGATGCACAAGACTTTATTGTAAAAAATAATGATGATGTAATTCGTGGAACGATAAAGGGAACGGATTACTTCTCCGTTTTTATAAGTGCAAATGACCAGACTGATGTAATTCTTCCGGCAAGGGATGTAAAGAATTTTTTCTGGAATGGAAATAGCTATTTAAGCAAGGGCTTCGCAACTGGTAAAAATTTAGAATATCGTTTTGTTAAGTTAATTGAAATGGGCGCTGTAAACTTGTATTCTTTTGGGGGCGAAACATTAATGCCTCCTGTAAAGCAGAAAAATGTAAGGTTTAGGCCCTCAATTGGAATTGGCACAGGTACTGGCGGCTATGGTAGCGGCATGGGTTTAGGCGGCGGATTAAGTATTGGTGGTGGCCGAAATACACCTGACCGACCAGCTGGTGCACCAGTGGTAAGATATTTTATCGAAAAACCTGGCGCCGGACCACTTCAGGAAATCCCGATTAAAGCCATTACCAATGATATTAAAAAAGCAGAAGTAAAAACGATTCTACTTCAAAAACTGGGCGATGAACCTAGTATTAAATCACAGATTGAGGCAAACACAGCACTAAACAGCAATGATGTTAGCAATATGGTTAAAGCTTACAATGCGGCTAAAAAATAAGGCAAGGATTTTGGGGATTTAAGGATTGTAAAATAATTGTGTAAAATACATCTTTTTAAATCGCATTCAACTCATCCCAGTATTCAACGGCTCTTCTGTAATGCGGAATAACAATACTTCCTCCAACCAAGTTTGCAATCATAAAAATCTCACTCATTTCTTCACTGTTAACGCCGGCATCATGGCATTTACCTAAATGATACTTAATGCAGTCATCGCAACGCAAAACCATTGAAGCAACCGAGCCTAACATCTCTTTAGTTTTAACATCTAAAGCGCCATCGGCGTAAGAGGTTGTATCTAAAGCAAAGAAACGTTTGATATTGGTATTCGCGGTTTCCATTATTCTATCGTTCATTTTTTCGCGATAGCCATTAAATTCTTCTACTAATTTTCTCATTATAATTTAGTTAAATCTTTTTTACAAATTATTTGTTTACATCAAAAGCAACAATCAACATGAAAATTATTACTCCTAAATTTCACGCAATATTAGATTTTGTTCTGATTATTTTATTATTGGCATCGCCCAACATTTTTCATTTAAGCGATACCGCTTCTACCCTATGTTATGCTTTGGCTGTAATCCATTTTTTATTAACAATAATTACCGATTTTAGCGGCGGCATTTTTAAAATTGTGCATTTAAAACTGCACGGACTAATTGAACTGGTGGTGAGTATTTTACTTGTAATTCTGGCCTTTACTTTCTTTAAAGGAAATCTAGTTGATGAAATCTATTTTGCCTGTTTGGGTCTTTTAATTTTGATAATTTTTACCCTTACCGATTACCAGAAAGCACCTCCATTAATTACAAGGTAATTTCATCCATCGGATTCCAGAATACCTTCTTAAAATCTACAACCTTATCATTTTTAACTTTTATGCCTTCCTGATCTAACATTTCTTCCATCAGTTCTGGCGGACTAAAATGAAATTTACCCGTTAATAAGCCGCTACTATTTACAACCCGGTGTGCCGGAACTTTAGGATGAGCTGTACCTGCGTAAGCCATTGCATGACCAACCATTCTGGATGATTTTGATGCACCCAAACTTTTAGCGATGGCTCCATACGAAGTTACTCTTCCCTTCGGAATAAGTCGAGCTAGCTCATAAACCTGTTCGTAAAAGTTGGTATCCATTACTCAAATGAAAATTGAATGTAGTTTATATTTTTATCGTGCAACAAATACTTTTTCTCGTAATATGTTTTAATAGACAAAACCTCATCAGCAAATTCTGATGCATATAAATGGTCAGTATTTTTATGAACTTTCAAACCTAATTCTTCTACTTTACCACAAGTGTAAAGATAAAGCAGGTCGTTATCTGTTTTAAGGTTAACCTTGCCACCTTGCTTTAAAACTTGCTTGTATCTGCTTAAAAACGCTGGAAAAGTTAACCGTTTTTTCTCGCGACTATCCTGCGGTTGTGGATCGGGGAAAGTTATCCAAATTTCATCAATTTCTCCATCTCCAAAATAATCCAACAGGTTTTCTATCTGAATTCTTAAAAAAGCAACGTTATCAATGCCCTCTTCAACTGCCGTTTTAGCACCACGCCAAATACGGTTCCCTTTGTAATCAATTCCTATAAAATTTTTTTTAGGGAACAATTTAGCAAGGTTAACAGAATATTCACCTTTACCACAGGCTAATTCCAGCACAATAGGATTTTCATTTCTAAAATGTTGAGCTGCCCATTTTCCCTGTAATGGTTTTCCTTCTTCTAATTGATATACGTTTGCAAATGTTTCTATTTCTGCAAAGCGTCTAAGTTTATCTTTACCCAAAAGTTTTTTTTCAGCAAAAATACAAAAATCATTTATCTACTTATTTTTTTGTTGCCAGTATTTATGGCTTTATTCATAATTCGTTGTACTTTTGCCAATATTTAATAAAGTCTCATTGGAAAAAAATGCTAAAATATATGTTGCGGGTCACCGTGGCATGGTTGGTTCAGCCATTTATCGCAAATTACAAAAAGAAGGATATACAAATCTTTTAACAAAAACTTCAGCAGAATTAGATCTTCGTAATCAGCAAGCCGCCACTGATTTTTTTGAAACTGAAAAACCTGATTACGTATTTCTGGCAGCAGCTAAAGTAGGTGGCATTATTGCTAATAATACTTACCGTGCCGATTTCCTTTTTGAAAACTTAGCCATCCAAAATAATGTAATTCACAATGCTTATTTAACGGGCGTTAAAAAATTAATGTTTTTAGGTTCGAGTTGTATTTACCCAAAATTAGCGCCTCAGCCACTAAAGGAAGATTATCTTTTAACCGGTATTTTAGAAGAAACTAATGAACCTTATGCCATTGCAAAAATTGCCGGTATAAAAATGTGTGATGCCTATCGCGACCAGTATGGCTGCAATTTTATATCCGTAATGCCAACCAATTTATATGGCTATAATGATAATTATCATCCAGAGAATTCGCATGTATTACCTGCTTTAATTAGAAAAGTTCATGAAGCAAAAATTAACAACGAAAAGCAGGTTACAGTTTGGGGATCGGGTTCGCCAATGCGTGAGTTTTTATTTGCTGATGATTTAGCAGATGCCTGTTATTTTTTAATGCAAAACTATAACGAAGCAAATCTAATTAACATTGGTGTTGGCCATGATTTAACCATTAAAGATTTAGCACTTCTAATTGCAGCTGTTTTGGGTTTTGAAGGTGAGTTAGTTTTTGATGCAAGCAAACCTGACGGCACACCACGAAAATTAATGGATGTTACCAAGCTTCATAATTTGGGTTGGAAACATAAAATTGAATTGCCTGAAGGAATTGCTTTGGCCTATGATGATTTTATGAGTAGATATTAGCAAAGCCAAGTAACCAATATCTAATTTCTCCATAAAGTTTTTCATGCGATAATTTACATTTTAGTAATAGAATTTCTAAAGAGAAAAAGCTTTGAGATCAGGCTGTGCATACTCACCCCAATCTTTCATTGCTGCCATTAAAACCTTTCTTAATGCAGCATTATCTACGGGTTTGCCTTTTGTTGGTGGTAGTAACTCTTTTTCCGGCACTACAGTTTCAGTAACCTTTGTTGCAAACCATGTTATATTTTCATGAGGCAATGCTAAACCCAAAATCATTCCTGGTAAACCAGCAAAAGATTCTGGCCCTCCCGATACGGCAATTTGATTACTGTAATAGGCAACAACATACACCGAATCCATAATTATTGCATTTGCTCTTCGGCACTCATAACCTGCAATGTCACGGGTTTCATCGGTAATTTTCCAGTTTATTTTGCGGATACTATCTTTAACAAGATAAGTTGCTTCATAAACGCTTTTTTGAATGGTATTGGTTTCAGTTTTAAAATCAGTTGCAACAACGTTTTTTAAATCAGCAATCGGATTATTCGCAAGCCAGTTGTTGTTAGCGGGTGATGAATCATCCTCAAATTTATATAATCCCTTGTCACTATTAAATTTAAGTAAGCTTTTTGCCGCTTTAAATTGAGGATTACTCTTTTTATAATTATCAAAAGCCTGATTCATATAACTTTCATTATTTTTAGTTATTCGCTTTTTAATAAGTGCGTACATATTCGACCTTTTTTCGAATTCGATAACACCATTTTTTATAAAGTGTACATTTTGCGCAAAGCAACTATTAGCTATAAAAATAATTGTGCAAATGATTGTAAGTTTTAATACTGTTTTCATGGTTATTAGTTTTGAGGTTTAGCGCCACCGCCCATTTTTGTAAAGTCCCAACTTAGTGAGAACATAAAATATCTTTTTATTGTTGTATAACTACTTTGTGTAATATTACCGTTTGAAGCTGAACGGTCAAACCCTTGGTTTTGGTTTAAAAGATCAAATCCAGTAATAGAAGTTTTCAAATTTTGTGCTTTAAAGAATTTCTTACTTATAGTTGTGTTCCATAAAAAGCGTGTAAACGACTCGTTAAAAGCTTGCGTTTTTCCGCGGTAAGTATATTCCCCATCAGTATTAATTTCAAATTTACCAGGCAATTGAATGTTTCCCGAAAGGTAACCCGAAGCCCCCCATCCATTACTATTAAAAGCTTGTTGAACTGACGCTTCTGTTGTAGAATAGCTAGGGCCGAAATAGGCATAAAAACTAAATTTTTTCTCAACATACTTTTGGATATTAATTGTTGGTGAGTAGGATGCATATTTAGTTTCATTCAAAACACTGTTTATGTAGTTATAAGAATTACTTCCATTCATATTAAATCCTATACCCATGGTAATACCTAAAATCTTCCTATCAATACTGGAGTAAACACTGAAATTTGTCGGTGTTTTGCTTGAAATATTAACAGATTTAAAAGTGCTTTTACCTGCGGCATCCGTAAATACATCGCTTACAATAGGGTTGTTTGTAAAACTATAATTTCCGCTGATGTATATAGATTGACTTGTTAAAACCTTGTATGAGTTATAGCGTGCATTCAAGCTACTTCTAAATGACGGCCTTAAATCAGGATTACCAAGGGTGATATTTAGTGGATCGTTATTTACTCTGATTGGTTGAATTTGTTCTAGAGATGGTTGGTTTGTATTTCCGTTGTAATTTAATCTAAAAGATTTTTGTTGAGAAAAGTTGTATTGATACATTGCCTGTGGCATATAATTTATAAAGTTTCTATTGTATGTTTTATTATTATACAAATCTTCTTGTTTAAATCTTACCCCGCTAAATTTAGAACCAGCATTAATTACAGTTTTACCCCTTTTATAGTTAAAGATTGCACCACCCTGATTTACAGTTTGATCCAATTGATAATCATTACTAAACTGTGTATCAAAAATATCATACTTTCCTGGCGCAGATTGGTTAAACGATTTCCTATCTGAACGACCATTGATTAAATTTAAACCATAATTTATAACCACTGTTAATGTTTTACTAATGGGTTCTGTATAAGCAAGGTTTGATTTAAAAACATTATTTTTAATGTCATTAACCTTATATTGATTTACATTAGCAATACTATCTAACGAACCGGTTGTACTATAAAAGCTATTTGAAGAATTTAAGTAGCCTTCTGTTTTACTGTCAGACACGGATTGACTTAAATTAAGTGATAACGTACGGCCTTTTTTCTTAAGCCTTTTTGTAAGAAAAGCATTGATGTTAAAAATTTTATCATCACCATCGTTAATCAAAGTTCTTGCACTCGTATTAAGTAAACTGTTATCACCCCTGGTACCTAAAGTCGAATAATCGTTAAATGTGGTACTGTTTTTTAAAGTTCCGTCTACATTTACTTTTAAAGTTAAAGTCGAATCCAGTTTAATTTCATACATCGCATCAAGTTTCTGTCTGAATATATCATTATCGTAAGTTTGATTCGAGGTGTTGTTGATAATACCAGTTGAAAGGTTGTTTTGGCTAATTGTACTTCTATCACCAACTACTTTTAACGAGCCGATTTTATAATTTGTATTTAAAGTTTCTTTATCATCGTTCCATTTATTGTCAAAATGCAAACCACCGGTTCTTGCAACCGGAATACCTTGCCCGTTATATTGGCCACCCCATCCCTCAAATTCATCGCCGCCACCGGTAAAATATATTCCGCCATCATCACTAACCGTAGTGCCGCCCGATGCACCAAGTTTTTGGCTATCTTCCCAGCCTAAACCTATCTGACCGTTATTACCTAATATACCATAGGCTGAGAATTTCTTTTTGCCAGCAAACTTATTAAATAATAACTGTCCCTGATAAAAACCATCTGTACCAACGCCGCCAACGGCTTTCCCAAAATAGCCATTTTTTGCATTTTCCTTAAGCTTAATATTTAGCGTTTTTGTTTTTTCGCCATCATCAATATCGGTAAATGTTGCCTGGTCACTTTTTTTATCATATAACTGAACTTTATCAACCATATCAGCACGAATGTTTTTGGTTACCAGTGTTGGGTCGTCTCCGAAAAATTCTTCACCATCTACTAAAACCTTAACATTTTTTTGGCCTTGTGCTGTAATTTTACCGTCCTTATCAATCTGGATTCCGGGAAACTGTTTAATCAAATCTTCTACTTTGGCATTTGGCTCTATGGTATATGCCTGCGGGTCGAATTCTGTTGTATCGCCTTTAATTTTAATTGCAGAGCGATTACCTTTAATAATTACATCGGCTAAAATTTGTGCTTTTCCCGTTAAGCTAATCTTTCCGTAATCAATATCTTTCTTTGTAGAATCTAACGTAAAATAATCTACAAAGTCTGCGTATTTAGGGTAAGAAACCAACAAAATATATTTACCGTTCTTGATATTGCTAATATCGAACAATCCATTTTCTGCAGACCGGGTGAATTTTACCAAAGTTGAATCTTTAGCATTTAAAACAGCAATTGAGGTTCCTCCTAATATTGCTGTTGTAGTGGTATCAATTACACGCCCTTTAATTGCGTGCAGGTTTTGTGCTTTTGCGGTTAAGAGACAAAAAAATAGAAAGCACACTGAGAGTAGTAATCTTTTCATAGATGAAATTAGGTTTATTGTCCGAATATAAAACTAATTCATTAGTTTAAAAGCATATTAACTCTTTTTAACAAAAATGTTATACGGATTTAATAACCCTTAATTCTTTTATTATTTTTTCACGCAGATAAGTCCTTTTTCGTATAGATATTACTGGCGTTCGTCTATAATATTATGGCTGTGGTATAATAGCGAGCTTTCCGCTGAAACGTTTTCCAGTTGTTGTCGTCTTATATTCAAAACAACCTAATAATTAGGGATTTAAAAAAAGATTTATAACATATAAAATATTAAAGTCATGAAAAATTCTATCAAAAACTTATTCGTTGCCTCTTTAACAATAGTTGCTTTAAGCAGCGCAACAATAGTAGCAAATGCTACAGAAGTTAATTCAAGCTACACAGCTCTAACTCAAGTTAGAAACATTACAAAAATTGCAGTTAGTGGAAATGTTAAACTTATCCTAGTTCAGGATGGTAAGGAAAGTATCGAAGTTTTCGATAAGTACTATGCAAACAATGCATTGGTACAACAACAAGGCTCAGAACTTCGCGTTAGCTCATTCAGTAAAGATGCGTTAACTGTTATTGCACACGTTAACAATATTTCATCGATCGAAGCTTCAAATACTTCTACCGTATTAACTTCTGGAAAATTCAATTTATTAAATCTTAATGTAGTTTTAAAAGATAGAGCATCGGCTAGCATTAATGCAAACACAATTAATTTAACAACAACAATTAATGATGGAACGAGCTTAAATTTAGAAGGAACAACTGAAAGCCATACAGCAGTTTTAGGTTATGAAGCTAAAATTAAAATGGACGATTTTGCTTCTGACAACACAAACATTAGCATTGTGCCAAAAGCAGTCTATGCAAATAACTTATCTCGATACGAAGATCTAAAAATCGACTTGTTAGAAAAACTTTTCTAACAATCAACATACATAGTTTAGTTTTAGTTAATGATGACAGCGAAGGAGCGATTCCTTCGCTGTTTTTTTACTATTAAATTTTAAAAGATGTTCCCTTTCCTACAAATCAAACTTTATACCTTGTGCCAATGGCAAAGTATGCGAATAATTTATGGTATTTGTTTGTCGACGCATATAAGCTCTCCAAGCATCAGAACCACTTTCTCTTCCGCCACCGGTTTCTTTTTCACCTCCAAAAGCACCACCAATTTCAGCGCCAGATGTACCGATATTAACGTTGGCAATACCACAATCAGACCCCTGATTTGAAAGAAAATGCTCTGCTTCCCTCAAGTTCAAAGTCATAATTGCTGATGATAGACCTTGCGGAACGCCATTCTGAAAAGCAATTGCTTCATCCAATGTTTTATATTTTATTAAATATAAAATCGGCGCAAATGTTTCATGCTGAACAATTTTATAATCGTTTTTAACCTCTGCAATACACGGTTTTACATAGCAGCCACTGCTATAATTTTCGCCTTTTAAAACACCACCTTCAACAACAAAATTTCCACCCTCAGCTTTACACTTTTCAATTGAATCCAAATAAGCTGTAACAGCAGCTACATCAATCAACGGACCAACATGATTATTTTGATCCAAAGGATCGCCAATTCTCAATTGCCCATACGACTTAACTAGTTTTGCTTTAAATGCATCGTAAATATTTTCGTGAATAATTAATCGTCGTGTAGAAGTACAACGTTGCCCAGCAGTACCAACTGCACCAAAAACGGCACCAATTAAACTCATATCCAAGTCTGCATGCTCAGAAATAATAATTGCATTGTTTCCGCCAAGTTCTAATAAACTTTTTCCTAAACGAGCACCCACAGCCGCAGCAACCGCTTTACCCATTCGTGTAGAACCTGTTGCAGAAATTAAAGGTACACGAATATCATTTGTCATCAATTCGCCAATCGATTTATCGCCAATAATTAGGTTTGAAACACCTTCAGGCATATCATTATCTGCCAAAACTTTTGAAATAATTTTCTGACAGGCAATTCCGGTTAAGGGCGTTTTTTCTGATGGTTTCCAAATGCAAACATTACCGCAAACCAAAGCTAGAGCGGCATTCCAACTCCATACGGCCACAGGAAAATTAAAAGCAGAAATAATGCCGACAATGCCAAGTGGATGCCATTGCTCGTACATCCGATGACTTGGACGTTCGCTGTGCATGGTTAAACCATATAGTTGACGGGATAAACCAACGGCAAAATCACAAATATCTATCATCTCCTGCACTTCGCCGAAACCCTCTTGCAAACTTTTACCCATTTCGTATGAAACCAGCGTTCCTAAAGCTTCTTTGTTTTTACGCAACGCATCGCCAAGTTGCCGAACAATGTCGCCTCTTTTTGGAGAAGGAACTGTTTTCCAGAAAAGGAAGGCTTCTTGTGCTTTTAAAATCACCCCTTCATAATCTTTTTGACTGGCGACACCAACAGAAGCTATTTTATTTCCATCAACTGGAGAAAAACTGTTTATAGTTTCTGAATTTAAAGAACCTCCCCAGTCGTTTCCTGTACTAAATGCCGCGTTATTAGCTTCTATTCCTAACTTATCTAATATAGATTGAATATCTGTTTTCATAATATATTTGCTCTTGATATTTTATTTTTGGTCAATACTTCAAAGCTAAGATTTACAATCATCTTTTCTTCTGGTATCAATAATATAAACGATTTGCCAACCCTTTTTGCCCTTAACAAGTTGAAAAGAATTCACTCCACAATGACTAAATTTATCATCAACGTAAAACTTATAGTCGGCCCAAACACTTGCCAATGGGCCATCAATTAATATCTTGGTAAACACTATTCGCTGATCATATTTTTGAGAATGAGGTGTGCCGATAAACTTAATAAATTCAGAAACAGATTCTGTCCGTACCATACTTTCACCATCTTTACTAACAATGGTTTGCAAAATACTATTCATTGCAAAAGCGGACGAGGATAATGTGCTATCACCATTCTTCATTCCTAGAAAAAGATTGTTGACTACTTTTTTCACTGCATCTTCATGAAAGCTTTGAGCCACCAGTTTTTCACTAAAAAATGCACATATTAGTGCTAAAACGAATACTCTTTTCATGACTTATTAATTACTATTGATAAGATAAATTTATAGTATTTTTGTAAAAGAAGGGAAAAGGAACCGCGATACCGAATAAAGTTGTTGATTATTCACACATCAAAACACAACTAATATCGTTTATTTTCAATGATTTACGTTGATTTAAACATCCAATGTTAGTAATTATTTTTAAACTACATTGGTAAATATTGTAAACTTATAATGTGTTTTTCTGCTAAATGGCACGGTTCTTTAATAGTATAACAATATGGAAGAAGAATTCTTTTTTGAATCCAATGAAGATGCACAACGTTCGATAGAACGTTACGAAGAAATGATCCGAAATAAGGATCAGTATTTTTTCGATGCAGGTGCTTTTGAATACATTGTAGATTTTTACATCGAAAAAAACGACCCTGTAAAAGCTTTACAGGTTGTGGATTATGCCGTTAGTCAACATCCGTATGCAACCGTTTTTTTAATAAAACAAGCGCATCTATTTATCTTAACAAATAATAACGAACAAGCATTTCTAGCTTTACAAAAAGCTGAACTTTTAGAACCATCCGAGCCTGACATTTATTTGCTTCGTGGCAATATTTATCAGAATACAGAACGCTACAGCGAAGCGCTTGAAAATTATGAAAAGGCTTTGATTTTAGCTGAAAACACAGATGAAATTTTATTGCAGATAGCTTATGTTTATCAAAGCATGTCTGATTATGAAAGTGCCATTACTTATATTAAAATGAGTTTGGAGCAAAACATGGAAAATCAGGACGGCTTATACGAATTGGCTTTTTGCTATGATGTTTTAGATAAACAAGAAGAAAGCATTAAATTTTACCAACAATATATTGATACTGACCCATACTCTTATGCAGCATGGTATAATTTGGGTAACAGCTTTCATAAACTTAATCTTTTCGAAAAGGCAATTGATGCTTACGATTATGCCATTTTAATTAAAGAGGATTTCAGTTCTGCATATTTTAACAAGGGCAATGCCTTGGTTCAGTTGGATAAATATGATGAGGCAATAGAGGTTTACAAACATACTTTCGAATATGAACAACCAAATGCAGATACTTATTGCGCAATTGGAGAGTGTTATGAGAAGTTAGAAAAGATGGATGAAGCCCGCTCCTATTACAAAAAATCGGTAAAAATGGATCCAAAAATGGCTGATGCCTGGTTTGGAATTGGTGTAACATTAAATCACGAAGAGCGTTATTTCGAATCCTTGCATTTCTACAAAAAAGCAATTGATTTAGAAGGAGAAAACCCTGATTTCTGGTTCGCAATGGCTGATGCTCATTACAAACTGAATCAAATTGAAGAATCTATTGCTGCTTATGAGAAAGTTTTAGAGTACAATCCGTTAGATATTGAAGCTTGGTTAGATTTTAGCACCGTTCTTTATGAGCAAGGAAAGCTTTTGGAGGCATCAGAAACAATGGCAGAGGCGATTAAGAATAATCCAGAAGCTGCAGAATTGTATTATAGAATGGTTGCCTATCTGTTTGCATTAGGAAGTTATGCAGATGCACTTGGTTATTTAGAAACCGCTTTAACAACTGACCCCGATAAACATTACATTTTATTTGAATATTTACCGCAGTTGCAAGATAACAGCGCCATTATCAACGTTATAAACAGATATATCAGGTAATAACCTTGTGAGAAAAATTTAACAAATAAATCTCAAATTTTTTTTCACTTTTGTACGTATATGAATTACCCATTATTAAACGTTCCCGAACGTCCTGCTAAACCACGCCAAAAAGGCTTAACAATGGTTATGGATAAGGGATTAAGCCTTCGCCAGGTAGAAGATTTCATTGAAGTCGCCGGCTTACATACAGATATTGTAAAATTAGGTTGGGCTACATCACATGTTACACCTAATCTGAAAGAGAAATTAGCTTTATATAAAAGCGCAGGTATCCCAACTTACTTCGGAGGAACGCTTTTCGAAGCCTTTATCATTCGTAATCAGTTCGAAGATTATCAACGCATTTTAGACCAATACGGAATGGAATATGCCGAAGTTTCGGATGGCTCTATAGAAATTGAACACGATATAAAATGTGATTACATCAGTAAATTAGCCAAACAGGTTACTGTAATTTCTGAAGTGGGTAGTAAAGATGCCGCAAAAATATTTGCTCCGTACAAATGGATTAAATTAATGAAGGCTGAAATGGAGGCCGGTTCATGGAAAGTAATTGCCGAAGCACGCGAGGGTGGAAATGTTGGTATTTACCGTGGTAGCGGTGAAGTTAGAGAAGGCTTGGTTGATGAAATCCTTACCCAAATTCCTGAAGATACAATTATCTGGGAAGCACCACAAAAAGAACAGCAAGTTTGGTTTATTAAACTTATCGGGTCAAATGTTAACCTTGGAAATATTACTCCCGCAGAAGTTATTCCTTTAGAAACCATTAGATTAGGATTACGTGGCGATACATTCGACCACTTTCTTAACTTAGGAAAATAATTCATTGCCGCCGACTTCAGTAGACGGTTAAAAATAAAGCAAAAATGGCTTTAGCCAAAACAGGCTGAGTCATTTTGTTTTTTCAGAAATGGCAACATTGAAAGGCCAAAATGAAAACTAAAATGAAAACTTACGGCTTAATAGGTTATCCGCTTTCTCATTCTTTCTCTAAAAAGTATTTTACCGAAAAATTTCTTAACGAAGGGATTACAAATCATCAATACGAACTTTTTCCTATTGAAAACATCAAATCTTTACCCGATTTGTTGGCAGAACAAACATCACTTTACGGCCTGAATGTAACCATTCCACATAAGATTACAGTTTTACCATTTCTAAATGATATAGAAGAAGCTGCAGAAAAAATTGGCGCTATAAATTGTATTGCCATAAGAAGCTTTGAAGGAGAGACGTATTTAAAGGGATTTAATACTGATGCCTACGGTTTTGAAGCTTCATTAAAACCATTAATTGAACCTCAACATACCAAAGCATTGATTTTTGGTGATGGTGGCGCAGCAAAAGCAGTAAAATATATATTAGAAAAGTTAAATATCGAATACAAAGTTGTTGTACGTAAAGCGGTTCCGGGTACAATTTTATACAGCGATATTACTGCAGAAATTTTACAATCGCACAAATTATTAATTAATACAACACCTTTAGGCATGTCGCCTAATGTTGATACTTGTCCTGATATCGATTATTCTCAATTAGATGAAAGCCATTTAGCCTACGATTTAGTGTATAATCCTTTAGAGACTAGTTTCTTAGCAAAGGCTGCAGAGCAAGGCTCAAAAATTAAAAACGGTTTAGAGATGCTACACAAACAAGCAGAAAAAGCCTGGTGCATTTGGAATAATATGTTGTAACTATCGTTAATGCAGTAGTATAAAAGCAACAATGTAAAGAAGCCAATATGAAAATAAAACACCTGTTTTTTCTTACTTTTATGCTTCTATTATTCGTGGCAGCTTGTCAGAATAACGATTATAGTCCAAAACCTAATGGTTATTTCCGAATCATTTATCCCGAAAAGAAATATCAGACTTTTGATAATGCAGCCCCATTTAGTTTTGAATATCCAGTATATGCAAAAATGGAAACTGATCGTGGTAGAAATGTTAAAAAAGATTGGTATAATTTGCATTTTACACAGTTTAATGGCTTTTTACACTTAACCTATTATGATGTTGCGAACAAAGCTGAATATGATGAAATGGTAGAAGATGCTAGAAAACTAGCATTTAAACACACCATCAAAGCAACCGCAATTGATCAGAAACTGATTAATTATCCTGACAGAAAAGTTTATGGCATTTATTATGCTATTGAAGGTAATACCGCTTCATCAGTGCAGTTTTTTTTAACAGATAGCACGAAACATTATTTTAGAGGAGCATTATATTTTAATGAGCGACCCCAGTACGATTCCATTGAGCCTGTTGTAAAGTTTATAAAAAAAGATATCGATAAAATGATATCTACATTTAAATGGAAGGATTAATTTCTTTCTCCAAAATATTTAGAAACATGATTAGCATAAAAATATTTACGTTTAACACCTATAGTGAGAATACTTATGTTTTATTTGACGAAACGAGAGAATGTGTAATAATCGACCCTGGCATGTACGAGGGCGCAGAGCAGAATAAACTTGTTACTTTTATAAAAGAAAACGAATTAAAACCTGTCCTGCTTCTAAATACACATTGCCACTTAGACCATATTTTCGGAAATAAATTTGTTTTTGATACATGGGGATTGAAGCCACAATTTCATAAAGGCGAATTGCAAATTCTACAAGCTGTACCAGGTTATGCACCTCAAATGGGTTTTACTAAATATGAACTTTCTCCCGAGCCAGAAACCTTTTTAGGCGAAACAGGAACAATAACCTTTGGAAATAGTAGTTTAGATTTAATTTTTGCTCCTGGACACTCGCCTGCGCATTTGTGCTTTTACAGCAAAGCTGATAACTTTTTAATTGGTGGTGATGTTCTCTTTTATGGAAGTATCGGCCGTACAGATTTACCAGGAGGTAATCATCAGCAACTAATCAATAATATTGAAACGAAGTTGTTTCTATTACCTGATGATTGCAAAGTTTATCCCGGGCATGGGCCAGCAACCACAATTGGTTTTGAAAAACAAAACAACCCATTTTTTAGTTAGTTAGTTAGAAAATCCAGCAACCTTAAATAGCATACTCTTTTCTTTATCTTTAAATCGTGAATACACCATTCTATATTGCCAAAAGGTATTTGTTTGCAAAAAAATCAACAAATGCCATTAATCTGATTTCGGGGATTTCTATGGTTGGTGTTATGGTTGGTAGCGCCGCTTTAATAATAATTCTTTCTGTATTTAACGGCCTTGAAGTAACCATATTAAATATGTTTAATACGGTTACTCCTGAATTAGCAATTTCACCCGTAAAAGGTAAAACCTTTAACCCAGATACAAAATATTTTAATCAGCTGAAAAACAATAAAGATGTTTATTCCTTTACAGAAGTTCTGCAAGAAAATGCCTTATTAAAATACAACAATAAGCAAGCTGTAGGATTGGTTAAGGGAGTGAGTTATGATTACCTGAAAAATTCAAAATTAGATAGCACTATAAAAGAAGGTAGGTTTGTTTTAAATAATAAAAGCGGTTATACTTCAGTTATTGGGTCGGCATTACAAAGTTATTTAGCAGTAAATACGGTAGATCCTTTTACTGAATTAGAAATTTTTTCTCCAAAAAAAAATATATCAACTAGCACGTTAAATCCTGCTGATGATTTTGTAAACAAAAGTATTCGAGTTAGCGGAGTATTCGAGGTTCAGCAGGAATTTGACAACGGAATTATAGTACCACTCGGTTTTGCAAGAGAACTTTTAGGCGAAGATAAAAATGTTTCATCAATAGAAATAAACCTCCAACCTGGGGTAGATATTGATAAATTTCAGGAAGAAGTTGCAGAGAAAGCTGGCTCGGCCTTTGAAGTAAGAAATCGTGCCGAGCAGAATCGTTCGCTTTATCACATCCTATATACAGAAAAATGGGCGGTTTACATTATCCTTACTTTTATCTTAATAATTGCTATATTTAATATAATAGGGTCTTTAACAATGCTTGTAATTGATAAAGTAAAAGATATTGCAATATTAAGCAGCTTGGGTGCTAGTAAAAAGTTAATCAAAAGAATCTTCCTGTTAGAAGGAATGATGATAACCATGTCAGGATGTGTGCTTGGATTAATAATTGGAATCATATTCTATTTTTTACAACACAATTTCGGATTGATTAAAATGGGAGAAGATAATATGACGCTTATAAGCTCCTATCCCATAGGCTTAAAGTGGAAAGATTTTATTTTAGTTTTTGTAACGGTTGGCATTTTCTCATTTTTGGCATCGGCTTTGTCATCTAATTTAAGCGTAAAGAATATAGAACAGATTAATCAATCATTATAATCATGAAATTATTTAAACAAGCAACTGTATTCGTTATGCTAACCGGCGTGGCCATTACCGCTTGTAACAGAACAGAAAGGGCAGAATCGACAAGTAATATTAAAACCGTTAAAGGCTTATATAGTTTTGGCCCTGAAATGAAATCATTTACACTTTGCGAAGATGGAAGAGAATATTGGGTTGCTGACAGTGTTAAAAACCTTGAACTTTCTTATAGTAACCTAAACTTTGAGAAACCATACGAGCCTGTTTATGTAGAACTACAGGGTTACTTTGCAAAATCTGATACAGCAACAGTAGCTGCTGATTTCGATTCTACATTAGTGGTAACTAAAGTTATAAAAATCAGCAAAGAAATCCCGGAAGGACCTTGTGCCCAGTAGTTATTTTTAATAACTACACTATCAATTACTTTTTGCAGAACATCATCTATAGCATAAGTGATTATCCATAACGAAGCAAAAAAAAGCTTTTCAATTTCCCGAAAAGCTTTTAAAAAACCATTTTAATTTTATTTACCAGTAAATGCTGTAAAGCGCAACCAATAAACCAAGAATTAACAAGGCTCCAACTGCAAAACCGGTTGATGTTTTAAACATCTTCGAATCAATTTCAAGTCCTTTGCTATTTACACCTTTTCTGCCTTCAATCATACTAATAATAAACATTCCAATTATACAGAATATAAACACAAAGCCCATCCTGTCTAGAAATGGAATTTCATATAGCATGCTTCCATTTTCCTGCTTAACAAGCTTCGAGAATCCCATACCTGATAACCAGGAAAGATCTGACCATTTCGGAACAAATTTAAGAAACAATGACAAGGCAAAGCCGCCAATTGTGGCGAACAAAGCAGCATTAGATGTTGTTTTTTTCCAAAAGAATCCTAAAATAAACATGGCAAAAATACCAGGCGAAACAAAACCGGTATATTCCTGAATATATTGGAAACCACCTTTTTTATCGATACCTAAATGCGGGGCAATTAAAACCCCTAAAACCATCGCAACTACAATTGCTATTTTACCGGTTAAAACTAGATTTTTCTCCGTTGCATCTATATTTAAAACCTTTTTATAAATATCTAAAGTAAATATGGTTGCAATACTATTGGCTTTACCAGCAAGCGAAGCCACAACTGCTGCGGTTAATGCCGCAAAAGAAAGTCCTTTTAATCCGGCAGGCAAAAGATTAAGTAAAACAGGGTACGCTCTGTCGGGATTTACCGAACCATCTTGAAGCATTTCTGATTGGAATGCACCATCTTTATATAGGACATAAGCTGCGATACCAGGTAGCACAACAATAATCGGCATTAATAGCTTTAAAAAAGCTGCAAATAAAATACCGCTCCTGGCTGTTTTCAAATCTGCTCCCAGCGCTCTTTGGGTAATGTATTGGTTACAACCCCAGTAATTTAAGTTCACAATCCACATTCCACCAATAAGAACACTAATACCCGGTAAATCAATATAGTTTTCGTTCTCTGGTTTTAAAATCATGTGGAAATGCTCTGATGCTTTTGATGTCATCAAACTATATCCTTCAAAAACCCCTTTAGTGCCGTAATGATCAGAAACTAAGTTTAGGGCTAAATAAGTTGTTGCTAGGCCACCCAAAATCAGGAAAAACACCTGAATAACATCTGTATAACCAATCACTTTCATCCCGCCAAGGGTAATAATAATTGCAAAACCTGCTATGGCATACATACAGAGATCGAGGCTAAAACCCGAAATACTGCTTACTGCCAAAGCACCCAAATACAGAATCGAAGTAAGATTTACCACAACATAAAGCAACAACCAAAACACCGCCATTATCATTGCTACTGTACCATTGTACCTTTGATGTAAGAATTGCGGCATTGTTGAAATATTATTCTTCAGGTAAACCGGAATAAAGAATACCGCTACAACAATTAGTGTCGCTGCCGCCATCCATTCGTAAGTAGCAATTGCAAGGCCCATTTTAAAGCCTGAGCCACTCATACCAATAAATTGCTCGGCAGATATGTTTGATGCAATTAGCGATGCACCGATTGCCCACCAGGTTAAAGAACCTTCTGCCAGAAAATAATCTTTCGACCCCGTTGATGCAGATTTTTTCTTGTTGTAAATGTACAGACCGTAAGCGGCAACAATTACGAAATAGATTAAAAATACAATGTAATCTTTCGTATCCAGTAAGTTATTTTTCATTAATTATTCAATATTATTTGGTTCAGAACTCTAAATGTAATGAATCAAAAAAATAAATCCAGATTTTTAACAAAATAAATACGTTGATAAAGCGTATTCCGAATGTACGAGCATATCATTTAGAGATAAATATTAAATTTTAACGCTTATATTTTAATTTTAGCAAAAAATATTGTTAATCATGAAGGAGATAACTTGGGATGATTTTGAAAAAATTGAATTGCGAATTGGAACGATATTAGAAGTTTTCGATTTCCCTGAAGCGAAAAAACCTGCATACAAATTAAAGGTAGATTTCGGTGAATTTGGCATAAAAATGAGTAGTGCGCAAATCACTAAACTTTATAACAAAGAAGAACTAACCGGCAAACAAATTATTGGAGTTATTAATTTCCCGAAAAAACAAATTGGCAAGTTTATGTCTGAATTTTTGGTTACAGGTTTTGCAGATGAAAATGGAGATATTGTTTTATCAACATCGAATGGCAAAGTTCCAAACGGTAGTAAAATGATATAACCTATATTTGAACCATGAGTTTTTATAATTTCGAAAATAAAGATCCCGACGCAGAAGATATTCACTATATGAAACTAGCTTTGGCAGAAGCAAACAAAGCTTTAACAGAAGATGAGATTCCGATTGGCGCAATTGTTGTTTCAAAGAATAGAATTATTGGCCGCGGTTATAATTTGACCGAGCGCTTTAATGATGTTACCGCACATGCAGAGATGCAGGCCTTTACCTCAGCAAGCCAAACAATCGGTGGTAAATATTTAACTGATTGTACTTTGTACGTAACCATTGAGCCATGCGTAATGTGCGCAGGTGCAAGCTACTGGACACAGATAAGCAGAATCGTTTACGGCGCCCGGGAAGAAAAAAGAGGCTTTCTATCTAAGGGAGCTAATTTATTACACCCCAAAACACAATTAAAGGGCGGCATTTTGGCTGAAGAATGTGCCGAACTTATGAAGAGCTTCTTCGCAAAGAAAAGAGAAAACGGTTAATTCTGCTAGCATTCACCTACAATTGCCAATAACCCTACGCCCATTTTTTTAACATCAGTTTAAAAAATAAAGACGTTCAAATAAATTCAGAATTGCGGATACCAAGCTAAAAAAATCATTTGATGATAATAACATGAACAAAACTTAACCTTCGAGTGTTATATTTGTTTCAATAAAAATTTTAAACTTTAAACATATAAATATTATGGCTTTTGAATTACCTGCGTTACATTACGCAACCGATGCATTAGAACCGCATATTGATAAAATGACCATGGAAATCCACCATGACAAACATCATCAGGCTTATGTTACCAACTTAAATAAAGCATTAGAAGGTAAACCTGAAGCAACTTCTAGCATCGAAGATATTGTGAAAAATATTTCAAAATATCCTGCAGCGGTTAGAAATAATGGCGGTGGACACTATAATCACTCGTTATTCTGGAATGTCTTAGGCCCGAATAAAGGTGGCGAACCAACCGGCGATTTAGCTAACGCAATTAATTCTGCTTTCGGTTCATTTGCTGATTTAAAAACTAAAATGCAAGAAGCAGGTGCAACTCGTTTTGGTTCTGGCTGGGCTTGGTTATCAGTTGGTGCCGATAAAAAATTGCAAGTTTCATCCACTCCAAACCAAGATAACCCTTTGATGGATATAGCTGAAGTAAAAGGTACCCCAATTTTTGGTATTGATGTTTGGGAACATGCGTACTACCTGAAATATCAAAATAAGCGTCCTGATTACTTAGCTGCAATCTGGAATGCAGTTAACTGGGATGCGGTTGCAGAGCTTTACAAAAAAGCGTTATAATGTAACCAAAATTTAGATAATGTAAAGCCTGCAAACACAATTTGCAGGCTTTCTTATTATTTGATACCTTCGTGTTATTATATTTGAACTTATGAAAAAGCTTATATTCTTATTCTTTCTGGTTATCGGTTTAAGCAATTTGTCTTTTGCACAACAAAAAGCGCCAACCCCAGCTGATATTGCAAAGAAAAATGTTGAAGATTTAGATAAAAAACTTAAACTGAATGATACTCAAAAAAGTATTATTTACAGCTTAACCTATAATCAAGCTAAAGAACAATCTGACTTGGTTAAAAGGCAGCAAGCTGGCAACACCAAAGAAGACGATATAGATAAATACTATAAGCTACAAAACGAAACATCAAAAGGAATTCGTAATGTTTTAAAGGGCGAGCAACAGGCTCAATACGATAAAATTATTGAAGAACGTTTAAGTGGCAAGTCAAATAAAAAAAAGAAAAAAGGTGACGAAGAGGTTGAAGCTGATATAAATGGCTTACTCATAAAACCTGAAAAAGTAAACTAAGCTTTAATATAAATGCCTGAAATATTAGTCTGAATTTTTGTACTCTGCCTTTTATTATCAGCTCAACTTTTAGCTGGTTTTCTTGCAAAAAGAACAGGAAGAAGCTTTTGGTTTTAATTTTTTCATTTCCTTCCTTATCCTAATTATTTCATTAATTATCCTGATATTTTTAGAAGGTAGAAATCCTGAAACACAGCGTTATGAGTTAGCTCATTATGTTGATAAAATTAATCAGGCTAATAGAATTGAAGCTTCTACTGCCAACTAAATTCCAACGATATCTTTTTTCTTTTTTTGTTTCATTGATTTGGGAATAATTTCCAAAATTTCATCTTTCAATGCATTAAGCATTCTTTTTTTAATGAAATTTTTGTTTGTAACGAGGCTAATCTCACGAACAGGTTCAGGAGATTTAAAATGTCTTATTTTATTGGTTTGCTTTGCATTTAATTCAGCTATTGCAAGTTCAGGAAGTAAGGTAGCTCCCCCATTCAAATCAACCATTCTAACTAATGTTTCTACGCTGCCAGTATTATATTCCAAACCCTGAAGCCTGTTATTTTTTGTAGATCGGCAAATATTTAAAACTTGATTCCGCATGCAATGACCTTCGTTTAAAAGCCATATATTTTCATCATTTAAATCATCAGCATCTAAAGCCTTTTTTTTATATAGCTTACTATTTTTACTAATATAACTCACAAAATTTTCATAATAAAGAGGTATTTCTATTATATTAGCATCTGTTAACGGTGTTGCCAAAATTCCACAATCCAGTACACCAGTTTTTAAATGATGAATAATATCCTCTGTAGTGTATTCCCAAATCATTAATTTAAGTTCGGGGTATTTTTCTAACATTACAGAAATAACTTCTGGCAATAAATATGGAGCAACGGTTGGGATAACACCAATTCGCAATTCACCTAAAACATCATGTTGCTGGCTGCTAATTAACTCTTTAACTTTTCCACTTTCCTGAAGAATAATTCTGGCTTGTGCAACAATTTGAATTCCAATTTCAGTAGGACTTACCGGTTGTTTACTTCTATCAAATATTTTTACACTAAGTAACTCTTCGAGCTTTTGCACCTGCATACTTAACGTTGGTTGGGTAACAAAACACTTATCAGCAGCGGTAACAAAACTCCTGTAAGTATCTACTGCAACAATGTATTCAAGCTGAACTAAAGTCATATAGGTAAAATTGATTTATAATTTCAAATATATAAGTTTTAACTATGAAAGCCTTTTTTTCGTTGTTAAATAATTGTTTAAACTTGATTGATTTTTAATGCTTCCGATAACAAACTTTAGTTAATAAGTTAAGGGATTTAGCAAGGTGAAAGCCAAATCGATATTAAAAACAGACTTTAAACTTACTGATCCGGCAAAAGTGGAAACATAAACTATGTGCTTTGGCAACGATTGCATAGATTTACTTTTGGTTTTACCTTTAAACATCGTAAACTTGTTTTAATAATAACCAAGTATATTTTAACAAAAGCTAATTCATTACTTCTTTTTAAAAATTTTAGCCCTATTTTATATTTATTTATATACCACATTGTTAATCTTTATATTAATACAGATTTTAAATAAATTCGCTTCTAGCTTTTAGAAAAAACACTTGGTTATCAGATGTTGAAACATAACGTCTAGAAAACAAACAACTTAAACCTTAAAAAAACATTATTTCTACACCTTTTAAGGTAAAATACATAAGAAATAAGTCTAAAATTATATTTGACGAAAAATGAATAACAAATGATTTTAAGTAAAGAAAATTTAAAAAACATAAGCGGAGTAAGTGTAAAAATACCTGCAGCAGAACTTCTAGAATTGCCTGAGAAAGTAATTCAATTTGGTACTGGCGTTTTGCTAAGGGGCTTACCCGATTATTTTATAGATAAAGCGAATAAAAAAAGTATTTTTAATGGTCGTATTTTGGTTGTTAAATCAACATCGCAAGGTGGTGCCGATGCTTTTTCTAAACAAGATAACCTTTATACACTTTGCGTAAAAGGAATTGAAAATGGTGTAAACATTGAAGAAAACACAATCAATTCTTCAATAAGCCGTGTTTTGTCAGCTTCGCAAGATTGGACTGAGATTCTAATGGCAGCGCATAATCCTGCAATGCAGGTGGTAATTTCAAATACAACGGAAGTTGGAATTGTGATGAGCGAAGACAAAATAACAGATAATCCTCCTCAATCTTACCCAGGGAAATTGCTTGCATTTTTACATGAAAGGTTTAAAGCCTTTAATGGCTCTGCAGAAAGTGGAATGGTTATCGTACCTACAGAATTAATCAGCGACAATGCCGATAAATTAAAGGAAATTTTGCTGAAGTTATCCATCCAAAATAAGTTAAGCTGGGATTTTGAACAATGGTTAAAAACTGAAAATCATTTCTGTAAAACCTTGGTGGATAGGATTGTTCCCGGCAAACTTCCTATTGAAAAGCAAAAAGCAATTGAAGCGCAGCTCGGTTATACTGATGAATTAATGATCATGGCTGAACCTTTCAGGCTTTGGGCAATAGAATCATCTAGCGAAAAAGTAAAAGAAATTCTTTCTTTCGAAAAGGCAGATAAAGGTATCTTAATTGTACCGTCAATAAATAAATTTAAAGAACTAAAACTTCGTTTGCTAAATGGAACGCATACTTTAAGCTGTGGTTTAGCCATATTATCTGGCTTTAATACTGTAAAGGAAGCAATGGCTGATGAAGTCTTTGCTAAATATGTTTCTGCCTTAATGCAGCAGGAAATTGCTAATTCTTTAGAAAATGATGAAATTACTTATAAAGATGCTGTTGATTTTTCCCTTAGTGTAATAGATCGCTTCAGCAACCCTTTTTTAGAACATCAATGGCAAGCAATTACGCTAAACTTTACCTCAAAAATGCAGATGCGTAACATGCCTTTAATAAGAAAATATTATAGCCAGAAAAACCAAGTACCACCACTTATTGCCCTTGGACTTGCGGCTTACATAATTTTTATGAATACAACAAAAGATGGCGAAAATTATGTAGCAAGTGCAAATGGGAAAAAATATCCTGTTCAGGATGAATTTGCAGAGATTTTATATAAATACTGGCAAAATCCTGAAACTGCAATTGATAATATTTTAGGAGACAGGCGCTTATGGGACAAAAACTTAAACAACTATCCGGGTTTCAATCAGGCAATAAAAAATAATGTTGTTTTATTACAAAGTATAGGTGCAAAAGAAACAATGACTAACTTGCACACAGAAAGAATAATTTAAAAATGGTTACAAGAATTTTAAAAATTCATCCGAACGATAATGTATTGGTTGCCTTACAAGATTTGGCAAAAGGCGAAACTATTATTCACGATGGAAATGAATATGTTTTACAAGATAATATTCAGGCTAAGCATAAATTTTTTATGCAGGATATGAATATTGGTGACCCCATAATGATGTACGGTGTTTTAGTTGGAAAGGCTCAGCGCTTTATTCTGAAAGGTGGTTTAATGGATACAGAAAACACCAAACATGCATCAGATCCGTTCGAATTTCGCCCATATCACTACGAGTGGCATGCACCTGATGTAGCTAAATATGAAGGAAGAACTTTTAATGGATATATTCGCAGCGATGGCCGCGTTGGTACGGCAAATTATTGGTTATTTATACCAACTGTTTTTTGCGAAAACCGAAATTTAGATGTAATCCGAGAAGCATTGCATAATGAATTAGGATACGCGGTAACGGATAAATATAAAACATATACACATCATTTGGTTGATGCCTATAAAAATGGAGAAAGTTTAGCAGAGGCTGATCCAGCTTCAATTGGCCAGGCTAATCCGGCAGCAAACCGAATCTTTAAGAATGTTGATGGAATAAAGTTTTTAAATCATCAGGGTGGTTGTGGCGGAACTCGCCAGGATGCAGCCGTTTTAAGTAAATTATTAGCGGCTTATGCAGATCATCCGAACGTTGCAGGGATTACTGTTTTGAGTTTAGGATGTCAGAATTTACAGGTTCAGGATTTTATGGATGACCTGAAACAACGCAGTCCTAATTTTGATAAACCATTATTTATTTTCGAACAGCAACAATCGCAAAGCGAAGAACAACTAGTTAAAGAAGCAATAAGAAAAACTTTTATCGGTTTAACACAAATTAACGAGATAGAACGCCAACCGGCTCCATTGAGCAAATTAGTTTTAGGCGTAAAATGTGGTGGTAGTGATGGTTTTAGTGGTATTAGCGCTAATCCTGCTGTTGGCTATACTTCTGATTTATTGGTTGCTTTAGGCGGAACGGTTTTACTTGCAGAGTTTCCTGAACTCTGTGGAGCAGAACAGCAATTAATTGACCGTACAAAAGATGAAACCGCAGCAAGAAAATTTATCCAGTTGATGACCTCTTACAATCAGCAGGCAGAAAATGTTGGTTCGGGTTTTTATATGAACCCATCGCCAGGTAACATTAAAGACGGCTTAATTACCGATGCGATAAAGAGTACGGGCGCTGCAAAAAAAGGTGGCACATCACCAGTTGAAGATGTTTTAGATTATACAGAACCTGCGACAAAACCTGGTTTAAATTTAGTTTGTACGCCAGGTAACGATGTAGAAGCAACGACTGGAAAAGCAGCCTCTGGCGCAACCTTAATTTTGTTTACAACAGGTTTGGGTACACCAACAGGAAACCCGGTTTGCCCTACCATAAAAGTTTCTACAAATAATGCCCTCACAAAACGTATGGGTGACATAATCGATATCAACTGCGGGCCAGTTATAGAAGGTTTAAAAACCATAGAAGAAATGGGTGAAGATATTCTGGAATATTGCATTAAAGCAGCCAGTGGAGAGGTAATTCCAAAAGCAGTTTTGCTTAATCAAGATGATTTTATTCCATGGAAGCGCGGAGTAAGTTTATAATTTGCCTCGTGATTACGATAAAATAAATATTTAAAGCGAAGACATTGGTTGCAAATCGGATGTCTCAAATCACATAGAATGAAATCTTTTTTAGACGAAAATTTCCTGCTGGAAACTAAAACAGCGCAAACGCTTTACCATGATTTTGCAAAAGCGATGCCGATTATTGATTATCATAATCACTTAATTCCGGAGCAAATTGCAAACAATGTTCAGTTTTCAAACATTAGCCAGGTATGGCTCGCAGGTGATCATTATAAGTGGAGAGCAATGCGTGCAAACGGCGTTAATGAAAAATTCATTACCGGCAATGCTTCTGATTTTGAAAAATTTCAAAAGTGGGCAGAAACCGTTCCTTATACTTTGCGCAATCCACTTTACCATTGGACACATCTAGAGCTACAACGATATTTTGGCATTAATGAAATACTTTCTGGCAAAACTGCTCAAAAAATTTATGATGAATGCTCATCGAAATTGCAAACATCAGATTATTCGGTAAGAGGTTTATTGTCGAAAATGAACGTTGAAGCGGTTTGTACAACTGATGATCCGTTAGATAGTTTAAACTTTCATCAGCAACTGGCTAATGAAAATGTTAACCTAAAAATGTTACCGGCTTTTCGCCCTGATAAGGCGATGAATAGCGATGATCTTATTGGCTTGAACGATTATATTGATAAGCTAGAAAAGGTGGTAAACTCTACCATTAGCAGCTTTCAGGATTATCTAGCTGCATTAAAAAATCGACATGATTATTTTGCATTAAACGGATGTTCTGTTTCAGATCATGGCTTAGAACAAATTTATGCTGAGGATTATACAGAAGCAGAGATAACATCAATTTTCGATAAAATAAGAACAAAATCAGTAATTTCTTACCAGGAAAACCTTCAGTTCAAATCGGCAATGCTGGTTTATTTTGCAGAATGGGATCATGAAAAAGGCTGGGTTCAACAGTACCATTTAGGCGCCTTAAGAAACAACAATACCCGAATGTTAAGTCAGTTAGGACCTGATACAGGCTGGGATTCTATCGGTGATTTTAGTCAGGCAAGAATGCTTTCTAAATTCTTAAATCGTTTAGATACGCAAGATAAATTAGCCAAAACCATTATTTACAACCTTAATCCTGCAGATAACGAATTAATCGCAACAATGATTGGAAACTTTAACGATGGCTCAATTGCAGGCAAAGTACAATTTGGTTCGGCCTGGTGGTTTTTAGATCAAAAAGATGGAATGATAAAACAGTTAAATGCACTATCGAACATGGGCCTTTTAAGCCGTTTGGTTGGCATGCTTACTGATTCGCGTAGTTTCCTTTCTTTTCCTCGCCATGAATATTTTAGAAGAATAGTTTGTAACCTTTTTGGTAACGATGTAGAGCAAGGTGAACTGCCAAATGATTTGGAATGGATTGGAAAAATAATACAAGACATTTCGTATTTTAACGCAAAAAATTACTTTAAATTTTAATCAATTTGTAGTTTAAACACCTCGGTCTGTGTCCTCACAGACAGAAATAAAGCAAGTGATGGTCTGTGGGTAAGCGGATGATGTAAATAAATAAAACACAAAAATAAATTAGCCTGATAAAACCAATAAATGAGCAACCAAATTTCATCCTCATTAGAAAAAGGAAAAAAAGTTTTAAGCTTTGGAGAAATTCTTCTTCGCATCTGCCCGGATATGGATGGCCATTGGCTTCAGGAAAATAAGTTACCTTTTTACATTGGTGGTGCGGAATTAAATGTTGCAACGGCTTTAGCCCTATGGAATGTACCCTCTGCATACTTATCGGCAATGCCACAAAATTCTGTTACCGAAGAAATTGCCGATTATCTAAATAAAAAAAATATTGATACATCGCCCATCGTATATAGCGGAGAACGTTTAGGTTTATACTATCTACCAAAAGGGAAAGATTTAAAGAATGCGGGTGTAATTTATGACAGGGCAAACTCATCTTATGCCGATTTAAAAGTTAGCCAGATAAACTGGGATAAAGTTTTTGAAGGTGTAAGCTGGTTACATTTTAGTGCGATTTGCCCGGCAATTAATCAATCAATTGCTGATGTATGTGTAGAAGCACTAAAAGCTGCGACAGAAAAAAATATCACCATTTCTTTGGATTTAAACTACCGGGCCAAACTTTGGAAATACGGTAAGGACCCATTAGAGATTTTACCCGAACTTGCTAAATATTGCACCCTAATTATGGGAAATGTTTGGGCGGCAAATAAAATGCTGGGTACTGCGCTTCATGATGATTTAAAACTAGCAGAAGGTTATGCAAAGGAAACGTTACTGCAACAGGCAATCGATACCTCAAAAGAAATACTAAGTTTGTCTCCATCGTGCAAAGCCGTTGCAAATACTTTCAGGTTCGATAACGGTAAAGGCATTAGATATTACACAGCACTTTATACAAATGATAAATTAACGGTTTCGCCCGAATATGTATCAGAAGAAATTTTAGATAAAGTTGGTAGTGGCGACTGCTTTATGGCAGGTTTGATTTATGGTTTCTACAATAATTTAAGCACTGAACAAACATTAAACTTTGCTACCGCAGCAGCATACGATAAATTATATATTCCAAGCGATGCAACTACGAGTACAGTTGCAGACATAGAAAAAAGAATAATACGATGATAAGCAATAAGCATAAAATTTTAGATGCTATTTTAGAGCAAGGCATGTTGCCACTTTTCTATCAGGATAGTGAGGAAGGCAGTATAGAAATACTTCGAACTTTATACAAAGCAGGGGTACGTGTTTTTGAGTATACGAACAGGGGGAAATCGGCTTTGCCAAATTTTAAAAAGCTTAAAGAAATTCGCGATGCTGAAATGCCAGATTTATATCTGGGTATTGGTACCATTAAAACTCCTGCAGATGCAAACGCATTTATCGAAGCCGGAACAGATTTCATCGTTGCGCCAATTGTTAATCCTGCGGTAGCAGAAATCGCAAATAAAATTGGAATGCTTTGGATTCCTGGTTGTATGACACCAACAGAAATTAGCATTGCGCAAGAGCATAAAGCCATGCTAATTAAAATTTTCCCTGCCAATATTTTAGGCCCTGAATTTATATCATCAATTAAAGATTTATTTGCCGGACAATTATTTATGCCAACTGGCGGTGTAGAAATTAATGCAGAAAACTTAAAAACCTGGTTTAAATCAGGTGTTTGTGCAGTGGGTATGGGCAGTAAGTTAATTAGTGCAGCTGTTATGAGCAAAGGCCTTTACGATGAACTTTTTGATAACACAAAATTAGCGCTTGAATTAATTCAGCAGAATAAATAAAAAGAAACAACCTAACCAAATGAACCAACTAAAAACAAGCAAATACAGATGGACAATATGTTTGCTTCTGTTTCTTGCTACCACAATAAATTATTTAGATAGGCAGGTACTTTCTTTAACATGGACTGATTTTATAAAACCAGAATTTCATTGGGATAATAATGATTATGGAAATATAACAGCTTTGTTCTCTATTTTTTATGCCATATCTATGCTTTTTGCAGGCAGATTGGTAGATAAGTTGGATACAAAAAAAGGATTCTTATGGGCAATTGGTGTTTGGTCTGTTGGTGCATGCTTACATGCTTTTTGTGGTATCGCAACTTCAGGCGTAATTTCAGGCAATTGGTTAGTAAGTTTTGAAGGTGCAAAAGAAATTATTGCTGGCATAAATAATACCGGAATGGTTGTGTCTGTAAGTGTTACTTTATTCATCTTCGCCAGGTTTGTTTTGGCCGTTGGAGAAGCAGGAAATTTCCCCGCAGCAATTAAAGCAACGGCAGAATATTTCCCTAAAAAAGACAGGGCATTTGCAACCAGCATTTTTAACGCCGGGGCAACAGTGGGCGCACTTGCTGCACCAATTACAATTCCATTTATTGCTAAAGCTTACGGCTGGGAAATGGCCTTCCTCATTATTGGTGCATTAGGCTTTGTATGGATGGGGCTGTGGGTGTTTGTGTATAATAAACCCGAATTGCACAAAAGAGTAAGTGCTGAAGAGTTAGCCTACATTCAACAGGATGTAATAAATGATAGAAAACTTGCTGATTATGTGGAAGAAACCAAAGAAAAAGTATCGTTTATAGATTGTTTTAAATACAAACAAACCTGGGCATTTGCCTTTGGTAAATTTATGACCGATGGTGTTTGGTGGTTCTTTTTATTTTGGACACCAGCTTATCTAAAGTCTGTTTACGGAATGGATTCTACTCAAAGTGCACTTCCATTATTTGTACTTTATATGATTACTTTACTATCAATAATTGGTGGTTGGCTACCAACTTATTTTGTTGATAAAAAAGGAATGAACCCTTATGAAGGTAGAATGAGAGCCATGTTAATTTTTGCGTTTTTTCCCCTTTTAGCTTTGGCGGCGCAACCTTTAGGCCATATTACTTACTGGATTCCGGTAGTTATTATTGGTATTGCAGGCGCCGCACACCAAGCCTGGTCGGCTAATATTTTTTCTACCGTTGGCGATATGTTTCCTAAAAAAGCAATTGCAACCATTACCGGAATTGGGGGTATGGCAGGTGGCATAGGTGCTTTCATCATCAATAAGGGTTCTGGGGTACTGTTCGATTATACAGGCAAAAGTAAAATCTTATTTATGGGCTTTAAGGGTGAAGAAGCTGGCTATTTCATCATATTTTCGATATGTGCTGTTTGCTACTTAATTGGCTGGACTGTAATGAAAACCCTTGTACCAAAATATAAAGTTATCGAACTAAAATAATTATCGATTACGACTGAGTATTTCGCTCCCCAGTTGTAATCATCTTGTAATAAACCACAAAAACCTATACTTAACCGATAGATTAACAATAATTATAAACCCTAAAACAAACTAAATTGAGCACAACTTTAAATCTCGAAAGTATTTTCGTTGATGAAAGCCAGATTCCAGATGAATTTAGGCTCCAGAAAGAAATCGATCAAAAAGAATTTCTTTCTAACGGCGAAATGAAAATCTGGAGTGGCCCTTTTAATGAAGTGTTTTCTCCTGTATGCATAAAAACTGCTGATGGTCTAAAACGAAAGCGCATTGGAAGTTTTCCTGTTTGTACTGAGAAAGAATCTACAGAAGCATTAGATGCAGCCGTTGCCGCTTACGATAATGGTCGTGGCCAATGGCCAACCATGAGTGTAGCCAATCGCATTAGCTGCGTAGAAAGCTTTACGCACAAAATGATTGAGCAAAAAGACATTGTTGCTAAATTAATTATGTGGGAAATTGGTAAATCTTATGCTGATTCGATAAAGGAGTTCGATCGTACAGTTGAATATATTTACGCAACAATTGATGCATTAAAAGATATTGACAGGCAATCATCTCGTTTCGAAATTGAGCAAGGAATTGTTGCACAAGTTCGTCGTTCGCCGCTTGGTGTGGTGCTTTGCATGGGGCCGTTTAATTATCCTTTAAACGAAACTTTTACAACGTTAATTCCTGCTTTAATCATGGGCAATACGCTTTTATTTAAACCACCTAAACATGGTACATTATTACATTATCCTTTGCTTGAGGCTTTTCGTTCAAGTTTTCCTAAAGGTGTTGTTAATACCATTTATGGTCGTGGAAATACAATTGTGCCGGGTTTAATGAAATCAGGGAAAATTAATGTACTTACGTTAATTGGTTCGAGCAAGGTTGCAAATGAACTTAAAAAGCTGCATCCAAAAGTTAATCGTTTAAGGGCAATTTTAGGTTTGGATGCAAAGAATGCGGCTATTATCACTAAAGATGCTGATTTGGATTTAGCAGTTTCTGAAACTGTTTTAGGTTCGCTTTCTTTTAATGGACAACGCTGTACGGCCATTAAAATCGTTTATGTGCACCGCAGTTTGGCACAAGAATTTTTAAAACGATTATCTGCTGAAGTGGAAAAACTAAAATTTGGCATGCCTTGGGAAAAAGGCGTTGCTTTAACACCACTTCCTGAATTAAATAAACCTGAGTATTTAAAAGAATGCATTGATGATGCAATAGCAAATGGTGCTAAAGTGATAAACAAAAATGGAGGGCAAACCTTAGAAACTTTTGTTTATCCTGCTATTATTTATCCGATAAATGCTAATATGAAATTGTATCGTGAAGAGCAATTCGGCCCTGTTATTCCGGTTGTTCCCTTTGATGATTTGGAAGAACCTATTGAATATTTAATTGGTTCGCCACATGGCCAGCAGGTAAGTATTTTCAGTAACAATGCTGCAGTAATTTCTTCATTGATTGATCCTTTGGTAAATCAGGTTAGTCGTGTAAATATTAACTGCCAGTGCCAACGAGGACCTGATGCTTTTCCTTTTACAGGCAGAAAAGATAGTGCAGAAGGAACACTTTCTGTTGTAGATGCGCTACGTTCTTTCTCTATTCGTTCGTTGGTTGCAACCAAACTTACCGATAATAATAAAAAACTCTTAAATGATATTGTTAGCGGAGACGATTCGAATTTTTTAAGCACAAAATATATTTTTTAAACAGGCTCTTAGCTTTGACAACTTTTTTGACTTACCGTATTAAAGTTGTCAAGCTTTAAATAAACAAAAAAACCATCTAAAAAATAAGCCAATCCTATCAAAGAAATATTTTTGTAACTTGGATGCAAGTTCACAAAATGAGATTTGAAACATCAACAATAAAAGATATTGCTAAAGCCCTCGGACTTTCTACTTCTACAGTTTCTAGGGCTTTAAGAGACCGTTACGAAATTAGTGCTAAAACAAAAAAGATTGTTTTAGCATATGCAGAGCAGGTAAATTACAAGGCAAACCCCATTGCCCGCAGTTTAAAAGAAAGAAGAAGTTATTCTATTGGCATTATTGTAAGCGAAATTGCAAATAACTTTTTTTCACAAGTAATAAATGGTATCGAATCCATCGCTTATGATAAAGATTACCATGTAATTATTTCTCAAAGCCATGAATCTTACAAACAGGAAAAACTGAATGTTGAGCACCTTGCATCACGTTCTATTGATGGTTTATTAATTGCCCTTTCATCAGAAACCCAGGATATAAATTATTTGAAAGATTTATACGCCAAGGGTTTACCGATTGTTTTTTTTGATCGTGTACCCGATAATTTCGAAACTCATAAAGTTATTGCAAATAATTTCAAAGGCTCATTCGAAGCAACTGAACATCTTATTTATTCCGGAAAACGAACGATTGCACATCTTACAAGTTCCGAAAACTTATCTACTACAAAAGAAAGATTAGAAGGATATAAAGCTGCATTAGCTAAACATAATATTGAGTTTAATCCACAGTTGGTTAAGTTTTGCCAGCATGGTGGAATGCACAGCGAAGAGTTGGAACAAGCTGTTAAAGCACTTCTACCATTAAACCCTGATGGGATTTTTATATCAGCCGATCGACTTACAACAGGTTTTATTATGGCTTTGAAAAAAACAAACCCAGAACTAGCACATACAATTGCAATCGCAGGCTTTACAAATTCTAATTTGGTAGAACTTTTTAGTCCGTCTTTAACATCGGTTAAACAACCCGCCTTCGAAATTGGCCAGGTCGCTACAGAATTACTTATCTCTATGATTGAGGCAAAACGACCAATTACAGAATTTGAAATCAGAATTTTAGATACAGAATTGGTGAGTACGTAGAAAACTTTCAAGTAACGTGTTTCTTAAATTTTTAAGTACTTCATGCATAAACTTGTTTAGATTGACTCAATACCATACTAAAAACTAATTATTACCTTTGCGCTATGGTAGAAATCATATTAAAAAAAGGTAAAGAGAAAGCAGCATTACAAAGGCATCCTTGGGTATTTTCGGGTGCTTTAGAAAAAATCAAGGGTAAACCCGAAGATGGCGATGTTGTAAAAGTATTTGCTTTTGACAACGAATTTCTAGCCTATGGCTATTTCAATGGCAATTCTCGTGTTGCAGTTCGACTTTTAGAATGGGATGAAACTCAAACCATTGATAAAAACTGGTATCAAAATCGGTTAAAGCAGGCAATTGCTTCCCGTAAGTTTATTTTATCAGCTGAAACAAATACTTGCCGATTAGTCTTTTCAGAAGCAGATTTCTTACCTGGCTTAATCGTTGATAAATATGCTGATTTCTTATCGCTTCAGATATTAAGTTCGGGTATAGAAAAAGTAAAAACGGAAATCGTTGAGCTTTTAAAAGAAGAATTAAACCCTAAAGGGATTTTTGATAAAAGTGACGCAACAGCCCGTGGTCATGAAGGTTTACCAATAGAAAACGGTTTGCTTTGGGGCGAGAATCCACCTGAATTTTTAGAGGTTAAAGAAAATGGAATTGCATACCATATTAATATCGCCGAAGGTCAAAAATCGGGTTTTTATTGCGATCAGCGTGATAACAGAAAGATTTTAGCGAGCTATACAAATGGCAAGAGTGTTTTAGATTGTTTTAGCTACAGCGGTGGTTTTAGCTTAAATAGTTTAGCAAACGGTGCTGCAAGTATCACAAGCGTTGATAGCTCTGCTCTGGCATTAGAAACATTAAGGCAAAATGTAGAATTGAATAAATTCGACGTAAATAAAGTTTTGGCAATACAATCTGATGTAAATAAACAGCTTAGGGTTTTTAAAGAATCAGGAGAGTTGTTCGATGTAATTATTCTAGATCCACCAAAATATGCACCTTCCCGTTCGGCGTTAGATAGAGCAGCAAGAGCTTATAAAGATTTAAATCGATTGGGTATGTTGTTGTTAGAAAAAGGTGGTTTACTTGCAACATTTTCTTGTTCAGGAGCAGTTGATATCGAAACCTTTAAACAAATTGTTGCTTGGGCTGCGCTTGATGCGGGTAGAGAAGTTCAAATTATTAAACAATTTTGCCAACCTGAAGATCACCCTGTTCGGATTTCCTTTTCGGAAGGTGAGTATTTAAAAGGTTTATTATTGAGGATTCTGTAGCATCATAAATAGCCACAAAAACACAGAATCGAAGAAAATGATGGTAAATTCCGTGCTAATTAGTGTTTAGTGGTAAACCAAAACTTTAAACGCCATGCGAATTTTCCGGTAGTTTTTCATATTCACCCTTCCATGCGTAAAAACCAAAAATCATTAAACCCAAACTAATAGGAAAGAAAATAAAAAGTATAATTCCCCATTGCAAAATTGTATTCGTTCGCTCAATATCCGTATGGGTTAAGCCAACTTTTTCAATCGCATGCATAAATAAAAAAGTCATCGCTATCGGGCCTAAAGCCATCCATGCCAAGCCTAAATATTTCTTTATCATATTCATAATTTACAATTAATCATTAATACTTTCATCTCTTTTGTTTGATAAATAAATCGTTCCAATCACTAAACTCAATGCTGCAACACCTATCGGATACCAAAGCCCTGAAAGAGGATTGGACCCTGAGAAACTTGCAATTAAAGTTGCAATAAAAGGAACCAGACCACCGAAAACACCATTACCAATATGATAAGGAAGCGACATAGAAGTATATCGAATTTTTGTTGGAAAAAGTTCGACTAAAAATGCAGCTATAGGCCCATAAACCATGGTTACTAATAAAATTTGGAAAAAGATTAAACCAACAAATTTCCAAAAAATTGGCTTTGGCAATATTTTATCTTTAAGCATACCTGGTGCAGATATAACACCTTTAGTGGCCGAAAGTGTATCCATTTGAACTTTAGTATAACCCGTACCATTTGTAAATAAAATTTTCGTTTCTAAGCTTCGTAAACTATCAACCTGATTTGCTAATGGTGTAATTATGGGAAAACCCTGGCTTGATGAAAACAACTCATTCTTGGCAAAATTTTCTTCACTGGTATCGTTTAAAAATGTTCTGTAAATCGGTCGGTAAAAAATTATACCCAGCAACATTCCCATGAGCATAATCCATTTACGCCCAACCTTATCACTCCATGCACCAAATACAACAAAAAATGGTGTAGCAAAGGCAATTCCCCAAAGCAAAATGTACCTTGAGTCGTTGAAATCAAGTTTGCAGGTATTCTCTAAAAAAGATTGCGCATAAAACTGGCCTGTATACCAAATGACACCTTGCCCCATGGTTGCACCAAATAATGCCAGCAAAACCATTTTAAAGTTTGCCTTATTATTAAAACTTTCTTTTAAAGGATTTTTAGAAACCTTTCCTTCTGATTTAAGTTTGGTAAACATTGGCGATTCGTGCATTTTCATGCGTATATAAATTGAAACACCAACCAATACTATCGAAAGCAAGAAAGGAACACGCCAGCCCCAATCGGCAAAAGTTTCAGCACCTAAAAAGTTCTTTGTAATTACAATTATCCCAAGGGAAAGGAATAGCCCAAGTGTTGCTGTAGTTTGAATCCAACTGGTAAAAAAACCTCTTCTATTTTTCGGAGCATGCTCGGCCACATAAGTTGCTGCGCCACCATATTCGCCGCCCAAAGCCAAACCTTGAATTAATCTCAATATTAAAACCAATATCGGGGCAGCATATCCAATAGATTTGTAAGAAGGAATTAGGCCAATTAAAAAAGTGGAGCCACCCATTAAAACAAGTGTTAAAAGGAAGGTATATTTCCGGCCAATTAAATCGCCCAATCGTCCGAAAACCAATGCTCCAAAAGGGCGAACAATAAAACCAGCTGCAAATATTGCCAATGTATTTATCAAGGCTGAAGCACCTGCATCGGCAGGAAATAATTGATGACCAATAATAACTGCAAGACTTCCAAAAATATAAAAGTCATACCATTCTATCAGCGTACCTAAAGATGAAGCGCCGATAACTTTAAAAATATTATTCTTTGGTTGTATTTCGATCATAACAATTAAGAAGATTTGGTTTTCTAAGATAAACATTTAAGCTGCAAAACGATAAACCCCCTTTAGACGATTTAAATTGTTACAAATAAAACATTTTACCTTTAGTTTTGTAGTTTACGAAAAACCAAATTTATGCTTTTAATACAGAACATTAGATTATCAAGAATTTTAAGAAATACATGGCATGTTGATTTAATTATGATTGCATCCTGCACCGCTGCTTACTTGGTTCGTGAATATTTAATTGCTCATCATTTCGAAATCCCATCAATTATTCCAACCGTATTAGGTACTGCGATTGCATTTTTTATTGGTTTCAATAATAATCAAGCTTACGATAGATGGTGGGAAGCAAGGAAAATTTGGGGTGCTTTGGTTAATGACTCTAGATCTTTTACCAGAGCGTTAATAAACTATGTTGATAATGACAATATTACGGTGAAGAAAATGATTTACAGGCATATTGCATTTTTATATGCTTTAAAGGCAAACTTACGTGGAGCTGTTGATGAAATTTACATTAAATATCTTACAGAAGAAGATTTAAAAGAAATTGAGCTTCATAACAATGCGCATAATGCAATCTTAAATATTCAATCTAGAGATTTGCAAAAACTTTCGAAATCTGGCGATATTGATGGTTTTAGATTTATAGAAATAAATGAAATGCTAACGCGATTCTCTGACTCAATGGGTATGAGCGAACGCATAAAAAACACTATTTTCCCTACAACCTATACCTATTTAACAAAGGTTTTTATATGGCTTTTCGTTGTGACATTTACGCTTGTAATAAGTCAATCTGCAGGAATTGCTTCAATTTTTCTTGGCTGGCTAATTGGTTTTGTATTTGTATCAACACAAATAAATGGAATGAGTCTGGTTAATCCTTTCGAAAATAATTCTGCAGGCGTTCCTTTAAATCAGATTACTCGAACCATAGAAATTAACCTATTGCAAATGCTTGGTGAAAAAGATATTCCGGAACCTATAAAACCCATTAATGAAGAGTATATTTTATAATTAGTTTTTGATATTATTTCTCAATTTAATAGGTTTCTTGCTATTCTTTTTCATTTTAAGATTAAGCATTTCTACCAATACAGAGAAAGCCATTGCAAAATAAACATAACCCTTAGGTATATGCTGGTCTAAACCTTCGGCTAGCAATGAAACACCTATTAACAATAAAAAGGAAAGTGCAAGCATTTTAACGGTTGGGTGATTATTAACAAATGCACTGATAGCACCGGATGAAAACATCATGATTATTACGGCTATAATAACCGCAGCAATCATAATTTCGATATGCTCTGCCATACCAATTGCTGTAATAACAGAATCTAAAGAAAATACTACATCAAGTATAAGAATTTGGATAATGGTAGTCCAGAAGGAATGAACTTTGGTTTTCCCACTTTCATCTTCCTCTCCTTCTAATTTATCGTGTATTTCATGTGTACTTTTATAAATTAAAAATAAACCACCACTTATTAAAATTAAATCGCGCCCAGAAATTGCAAGCTTTTCGAACCAATCGCCACTATTAATTCCTATCCAACTACCAATGTTAAAAAGCGGAGATGTAAGTGTCATTATCCAGCTTAGAGAAAGTAATAATAATACTCTGGTTATCATGGCTAATCCCAAACCTAGCTGCCTTGCTTTCTTTTGTTGATTTTTAGGGAGTTTTCCAGAAAGAATTGAAATAAAAACGATATTATCTATACCCAGAACAATTTCTAAAACGGTTAATGTTAATAGTGAAATCCAGGCTTCGGGTGTGCTTAAAAAATCCATAAGTTAATTTATCTGATAGAGCGAAGATATAAAAAAGACGTTTGAATTTATTGACTAGATTATTAGTGTTTTAGTTGGAATAATTACATGGCAGATTTTAAAATCTCTGTTTTGAGTTTTTCTTCAAAAACCAATGTTCTTTCTTTTACTGAGGGGATTTCATTAGTAAAGGATATAGAACCAACAGCTTGAATTATTTTCCCGTTTTTGCCGATTAATACATTCGAGGGAAATCCATGATTAATATTTAACTTTCTAATTTCATCATGTGTTAAACAAATCACTTCATATTTATAACCAACTTTTTTTTTAAATTTCTTAGCTCGATTAGGTAAATCATAAGTTATTGCAATAAATCTGATTCCTTGATTTTCATATTTATCAACCAATTTATTCAACTCGGGAATTTCTTTAACACAAGGCGGGCATTCTTCAAACCAAAAGTTAATTAACACAATCTGATTGTTCAAATCTTGTTTTGAAAAAGATTTTCCGTTTAATTTTTGGCCTCGAAAATCAGACAATGTTTTACCTACTAAATCTTCAAAAAAAGTTTCTTGGTTGGCCCATTTTACAGGCGAAGTTTGAGCTTTTGATAGAACCGATGTAACCAGTAAAAAGAGAAATAAATAGTTTTTCATCACAGGTTAAATATAAATAAAAGTCCTGCCAAAGAATGACAAGACTTAAATCTATTTGGCATTTAATCGTTATTTAAAAGTTATTGCGCCGTATTCCGTTTTAATTGCAACGTTAGCAGTGCCTCCGCTTCCGATTTTACCTGCATATCTTTTATTTTCATCCTCATCGCTTATTAGTTTCGCTGATACATTTGAACCATATTTAAAACCCGCATAAGTTGTAGAAAGATTAAAGTTAGCATTATAGTTAGCACTAAAACCTAAACCAACACTTGCATATTCTCCAGTTAAGCCAAAGTTTTTACAGGCTGGGGTAATTTCGCTAACGGTTAGCTGGTTGTAATCCATATCAATCATGGCATCGCCATTTAATGTTCCAAGTGTAACATTTGTATATTCTGTTCTAAGCGAAAGCTTGCCTACACTTGCAATTGTAAGGCTACCATATCCTTGTTTAATTACCGTATTGCCCTTAATGCTATTGATGTTTACTTTTGCATATTCACTGTTTAACAGTAAATTACCTGCTATTGAGCCAACTGTTAAACCAGAACCATATTGAACTTTAATATCAGCAGATTTACGAATTGTGTTAATATTTACCGGAACATATTCTGCATTTATTTCAATCGTACCAACCGAGCCTATACTAACACCTCCTCCGTATTCATGTTTAACAACTGCTGAATTTAAATCCTGAATAGTCATTTTACCATATTCTACATAGAGATAATTATTACTGTTACTTAAACTTCCGGCAATTAAATTTCCATATTGAACCTTAAATGATGTAGGCCCAGCGAAATTACCGATTTCTATACTTCCATATTCTTGCTGAGCACTTAGCGCATTTACTGCAGGCATGTAAACAACATAATTTACTTTAATTTCTCTTCTCCAGGTAGTAACCCCATTTTTAAGTTTTCTGCCAAAATTGCCCTCTCTATCGCTCATATTTGTTCTTACAGAAACCTGGTCACCTGATTTAGATGCATCGATACTAACCTCATCAATCAATTTTTGAACGTCCTTATCCGAATTACTGAAAGCTTTAATTTCCACATCTACTTTAACTTCTTTTCTATCCCAGGTTTTAATTAATATAGCACCATATTGGTTGTTTAAGCTAATTTTATCTCCGTTATCCACGCTAAAAGTTTTACTAAACGATTTTGACCGTTCTGCATCACCACCATATTGAGTGGAACTTACAATGGTAATATTAGGATTTAGAGATGCATTAACTTTGGTATTTGTTTGAATGTTAATTGCATAATTTTCTGTTGAGCTAATTGTAGCAGGTATTTCCTGCGCATAACTCTTTACGGCTATCAAAGCCATAATGGCTAAAAATAATTTCATCGTTTTCATGTGTTGTTAATTTTTAAACATTTTAACTACTTAAAACCTGCCGACCAATTCTAAGCAATATAATGTGGTGAGCGCATGCTGGTAATATTGATAAATATCAAGTATTTAGATTAAGACCATTTAGCTAATTTTGGGTATGCTTTGTTTTTCAAGCTTTTACCCTTATTTATATCTGATTAACTCTTTTATAATCGTCAACCTGGTTTATAATTAATAACTGTTGTTTTAATAAGTTTAACTGAATTTCACGATTTTTAACCATTGCCTTAACCACAAAAAGTTGGTTTGGTGTAGTTGGCAATTCAGCTTTTAATCTTTCGTAATCTTCGTCCAGTTTCTTTAAATCATTGGTAAATTTTTTATACAAATCTGGATTTGCCGATGCAAAAATTGCTAGGCTATCTCTTTTTTCCGTAATTAAGCTAGCAAACTGAATTTCTTTTTTTGCCGCTGCAGCATTAACATCAGCGATTTCTAAATCGCGATTTCTTGATCTTCCTGCGTAAAGCCAAACTAAACCGAAAACTACTACTATGGCTGCTGCTGCACTCATCCATAAGTACAGCTTTATTGGCTTTTTTTCCTTTTTGCTATCCAGCCCTTTTTCAATTTTTGCCCAAAGGCCTGCCGATGGTTCAAAAAAATCAAAATCCTTTCGATTTTCCTTAACAAAGGTTTCTAATCTATTATTCATCTCTCATCCCTTTCAATTCTAAAATACTTTTTAATTTCTTTTTTGCCCGCATATATTGTGTGCGGCTTGTGTTTTCACTTATTTTTAAAATATGTGCAATCTCTTCATGGTCATAACCTTCTAAAAGATATAAACTCAAAACCACTCTGTAACCATCGGGCAGCTTGGTAATGGCTTTTCTAATATCATCAGCCTGTAATTGCATCTCATATTCATCTGCACTAACTTCATCTGGAACTTCAGAAACTTCATCGGTACTAACAAACTCAAATTTGCGCTTGCGGAGATAGTTAATAGATTTATTTATCACAATCTGCTTTAACCAAAGTCCGAAAGTAGTTTCCTGCCTGAAATCAACAATCCTGGTAAATGCATCTAAAAAGGATTCCTGCAAAACATCTTCAGCCTCTTCTTCATAATTTAAAATGCGCAATGCCACATTATACATGGCTTTCGAATACAATTTGTACAACTCAAACTGTGCTGCCCTGCTGCCACGCATGCATTCTTTTACAAGTTCCAGATTTTTATCAACGTAAATGGCTTCCAAAATTTTGATGATTCTGATTATAAGACATAGGGGATTTTAAAACGTTGCATCAAGGTAGAAAAAAATTTAAATAAGTATTAACCAGTTTGTTTACACAATCGGTTTGTTAGTGATAAGTAGTTGTATTTGTGAGCAAAACTTTGTTCTATGGAAATAGTTATTATAGAAAAAATTGCTCTATTCATCATAAATTTGAAAACGCTGAAACAAAGAATTAACTTCATAGCATGGAAACCGACTTAATTAATGACATTCATAAACGAGCCAACGCAGCTTTAGAATCGAAAGATTCAAAAGTATTTGAAAAGATTTTTGATAAAGATTTAGAATACATTCAGGCTGATGGGAAAATATTAAGCAAAGCAGAATATATTGATGAATTAGAGAAAACTTTTAAGAAGGTTAAATCGATTCAAACCAGTCAATACAGAATTAAATCTTCTTTTGAGCACGAAATATTTACAGAAAAGATTGCTCGCAAATCTGTAATAATCAAACCAAAAATGATATTCTTAACGGATAAACAAACCATCCAAACAGAGGAGATTTTCCAATGGAAAATAATAAATGGCGAATGGAAAGTAATTAAAGTAGAGGTGGTTTTAGAAGAGAAATATTAAATTTATGTTATGCAGAGTGAAGAAAAACTTCGGCTGGAATTTTAAAATAATTTTTAAGCTTTTGAGCCATTTTTAAAGTTATATCTCTTTTTCCTGATAAAATTGCCGATACATGACCTTTGCTGCCAATAATTGGTTCTAAATCTTTTGCTTTAATACCCATTTCTAGCATCTTCAGTTTAATCACTTCAAGAGCATCTAATTCTGGTAAATGATGGTGCTTATCATCATAATCCTTTACTAATACTATTAATAAATCCAACTCATCACTTTCAATAGTATTTGGTTCTGCATGGAATATTTCCATTAGCCTCATTGACGCCTTGGCATAGTCCGTTTCTGTTTTTAATACTTTCCAGTTCATTATATTTTCTTATTTAAGATATTAACATCGAATGGTACAGTTTCAACATCAATTTTATCATATTCTTGGTGCGTACCAAACCAAATAACATAACATGCTTGCTGTAAAAAATTAATTGATACAACTAATCGAAAATCATTTCCTTTAATATTAAAAACAACACGGTTATTAGCAATAATACTTGCATTCTTATACACACTTTTTAATTGATTGAAGTTATTAAATTCCTGTTTAGAAAATTCGTTAAACCAAGTTGTAAGCGAGGATGATCCTAATTGGTAAGTTTTTGCATAATACAATACGGTCTTCTTTACCAAAATTTTCATCAATCAAAAGTAAGTAAAAGTTTTCAAAATGCATACTTTTGTGGTTTTATAAGATCGTTTTAAAAACCGCTATGCATATAAGTAATTTTAAAACAAAATCGGTATTTTTGCCGCTTAATTTAGAATTACAAATATGTTAAGAACAGTAACTTGCGGTGCATTAAGCCTTGATAATTTGGGCAACAGTGTAACCCTGTGTGGTTGGGTACAAAAATCAAGAGATTTAGGCGGTATGACTTTTATTGATATTCGCGATCGTTATGGTATTACTCAACTGGTTTTTAACATGGACGATAATCATGCGCTCTGCGAAGCTGCACGTACATTAGGTCGTGAGTTCGTAATAAAAACAACTGGTATTGTTGTAGAACGTAGTAATAAAAACCCTAAAATGTCAACCGGTGATGTAGAGATAAAAGTTTCTGCTTTAGAGATTTTAAATGCTGCAAAACTACCTCCTTTCATGATTGATGATGAAACCGATGGAGGTGACGAGTTGCGTATGAAATATCGCTACCTGGATTTACGTCGTAATCCGGTTCGCAATAACCTGGTTTTACGCCATAAAATGGCGCAATCGGTTCGCCGTTATTTAGATGCTTTAGATTTTATCGAAGTAGAAACACCTGTTTTAATTAAATCTACACCAGAAGGTGCAAGAGATTTCGTGGTACCAAGCCGAATGAATGCCGGCGAATTTTATGCTTTGCCGCAATCGCCCCAAACTTTTAAGCAATTGCTTATGGTTTCCGGCTTCGATAGGTATTTCCAGATTGTTAAATGTTTTAGAGATGAAGATTTAAGAGCTGATCGCCAACCTGAATTTACCCAGATTGACTGTGAAATGTCTTTCATTGAACAAGAAGATATTTTAAACACTTTCGAAGGTTTAATTCGCACGTTATTTAAAGAAGTTCGCAACTACGATTTGCCCGAAGTTCCTCGAATGCAATACGTGGATGCGATGCGTTTATACGGATCGGATAAACCTGATACTCGTTTCGAAATGCAATTTGTAGAGCTAAACGACTTGGTAAAAGGAAAGGGTTTCCCAGTTTTTGATAATGCAGAATTGGTTGTAGGCATTAATGCTAAAGGTGCTGCAAACTACACCCGTAAGCAATTAGATGAGTTAACAGATTTTATAAAACGGCCTCAAATTGGTGCAACCGGCTTAATTTATGCTCGCCACAATGATGATGGAACAATTAAATCTTCAGTAGATAAGTTCTTTAATGAAGAAGATTTGAAAAAATGGAGCGAGGCTTTTGCATCAGAAAAAGGGGATTTAATCTTAATTCTTGCTGGTTCTATGGATAAAGTTCGTAAGCAATTGAACGAGCTTCGTTTAGAAATGGGTAACCGTTTAGGTTTACGCGATAAAAATACATTCTCGGCACTTTGGGTATTGGATTTCCCACTTTTAGAATGGGACGAAGAAACTGAACGATACCACGCAATGCACCATCCATTTACATCTCCAAAACCCGAAGATATTGCTCTGCTAGATACTGATCCTAAAAATGTTCGTGCTAATGCTTATGACATGGTTATAAATGGAACAGAAATTGGTGGCGGTTCGATTCGTATTCATGATAGAGCTTTACAAGCATTAATGTTTAAACATTTAGGTTTCACTGCTGAGGAGGCTCAAAAGCAATTTGGTTTCTTAATGGATGCGTTTGAGTTTGGCGCACCACCTCATGGAGGTATTGCATTTGGGTTCGATCGTTTAACTTCAATTTTCGCAGGCTTAGATTCAATTAGGGATGTTATAGCTTTCCCTAAAAACAATTCGGGAAGAGATGTGATGATTGATAGTCCGAGTACCATTGATGACAAACAATTAAAAGAATTAAAAATTAAAACTGATTTGTAGGTCATTAAGTTCACTGGCCATTGGTTTATTGTTCATGGAGTATATGACATGATTCACAAGGCTAAGCGTATATGACAACAGCATTAAATAAAGAAAGCCTCAGAATTTTTTTAAATCCTGAGGCTTTCTTATGATTCATTTTGGCATTTTGCTTACCAATGAACTAATACGTTTCACTATCTGGTGGAATTCCGTAATCGATGAATTTCTTATCTTTTTTCTCTTTTTTCTTACTGAAAAAACCTTTCACAGAATTGAATATTGCAGATATGTGTTCAGCATCCAAAGATTTTCCAACTTTTCCAGAAACCAGACCGACAGCTGCCTTAGTTAAAAATCCTGCTCCTCTAAATAGGGTTTTGTTCATAAATATAGGCAACAATAAAGACATTGCCGTTCCACTTAAATTCAGTTTATCATCTACCTTAAATAGGTTACTTGGAGTGGCAAACTTTTTAATTAAAGACCCTAAAGAAAATTGATGGATAAAATTTTTAGTATCCACTTTAAATATACTTTGTTTAAGCGTGTATTCAACTTTCAACTCAAGTTTTTTGGCCTGCAAATCTTCCAAAGTCCTGATGTTTTTATAATTTCTCATCGTCTTCCTCCTTATCTGCTAGCTTATCAAAATATTTTCTAATGGCAACATTTATAATCGCCTTTTCAATATATTTATCTTTAGTTAAATAAACAATTACTGCCAATAGAATATAGATTAGAGAGACGCATCCAAATCCACCTGCATAACTACCCAAAACATCAGATAGATAAAGGGCAAGCGTTACTGAACCAAATAAAAATGCAAGTATAAAGCATACTATAACGGCAGTACTGGTTACTAAATCGGCAAATATTTTTGAGGCTTTTTCTACAAGGTAGAGCCTTGTGTATTCAGCCCTGGCTTCTAAGAAACCTTTGGCATCATCAACAAGATCTTCTATGCTTTTATCTTTATTTTCCTGCATAATTCAGATGAGGTTTAACCGGGCTTATACACCCGGTTATATTATTTTATGCGTGTTCTACGTCGTCGCTATATTCTTCTTCAACACTTCTCAATTTTGTTTTAATTGAGCTTACCACTTTTTCTTTTAAGCTAGATAAATTATTAATTTCATCTGCAGCTTTATCTCTTATCGAATCGCCTAAATCTTTCAGCGATTGACTTAATTTATCACGAGTTTCATCACCTTTTTCTGGTGCAAATAAAATTCCTAAAGCGGCTCCAGCAGCTAGTCCCGCTAAAAGGGCAACTACAACTTTTGAGTTATCATTCATAACAATGTATTTTAAGGGTTTAACATTTACAATATAACTGTGCTATATTATTATTAAGTTATGTTTATAACTCATTATGCTCATTATTTGTTTTAATTCTTTCCAATCTTTCTGATGCCAGCGTACTGGTTTCGTAAATTTTAACAAGCAATATAAAATAAGATAACAGCAGCGGGCCAAAAACCAAGCCAAGTATTCCGAATAATGGAATACCAATAATTACGCCAATTACCGTAATTATAGGATGGATGTTGCCAACTTTTTTTGCTATTATAAATCTAAGAACATTATCGATATTAATTATAACTACAAATCCAAAAATTAACATTGCCCAGCCTGCAAAATTATTTCCATTTGCAATTTGTAAAATTGCTGCCGGCACAAATACTAAAGGTGGCCCTAAAACAGGCACAAATGATATAAATGTAGTAATTACTCCCCAAAAAACAGGATCTTCGTAGCCTAAAACGAAGAAAGATAAACTTAATAATGAACCTTGAACCAGACAGATTAATCCCTGCCCCAAAACATTCGCATAGGTTGTATTACGCATTTCGTTTCCAAAACGCAAGGCATTTTGTTCTCTGAAAGGCGCATACTTTATCAATGAAAGTTCAAATTTTTTTCTTTCGATTAGCATAAAGTATAGTAAAAAGAACATTACCAATAAGCTAAGTATAATATTTACGGCACTCGAAATAAGTGAAGGAAAAAGCTGTGTTGCCCAATTGCCGATTCTATTTATCCCATCCTGAATTAAACTTTCATTTATTTTAACAGGAACAAGATGTTGTAGTTTTACTAAAAGGTTTTTAAAAAAGATTTCATTATTTCTAAGCTCAGATATTTTACTGATAACCATGCTACTTAAAGCATAAAAGGGTAGTACAATTAAAACAATACAAATCACAATCATCAATATTGCAGTAAGCCTTTTATTCCATTCTTTTATTTCGGCCAAATAAATATAGCCTGGGCGCATAATAGTATATAAAACGAGCGTGCTTAAAATGGCGCTGAAAATTCCTTGTAATGAATATGCAATTAATAGCCCAAGCGCTATTATAATAACAAGATTTATGTTGTTGCGTTGCTTATAAGAGAATACCGACATATATGATTGCTTGGTATTAACTTAATAGCAAAAAAGAGTATATTGTTTTGTTTTTTATTCTGAACCTTCTATTTTTATTCCTTTAAATTTATTGTAAAGGGTTTTACGATCGATTTTGAGTATTTTTGCAGCTTTTGTTTTATTAAAATTAACTTCTTTTAACACACTTAAAATTGTGTCGTACTCTGCTTCTTGTGCAGCACTTTTTAAATTCTTTGGCTTATCGACAAATTTACTTTTAACCTGATCGAGTATTTTTTCTTTATCGTAATCTTTTGCATAATTTGCAAGTTCGAGAGGCAAAACATCTACCTGAATTTCATTACCATCAGATAATAAGGCAACACGTCTGATTACATTTTTTAATTCCCGAACATTACCGGGCCAAGTGTAATGTAAAAAGCAATTTTTAACCTCATTAGAGAAGCCTTTTATGTTTTTATTTAATTCTTCATTTGCAGTCGCCAAAAATTTATCTGCAAAAACCAAAATATCAGCTCCGCGTTTTTTTAGTGATGGGATGTGAATTGAAAATTCATTAAATCGATGGTATAAATCCTCTCTGAAGGTTCCTTTTCCGATATTTTCAACTAAATTTTCATTTGTTGCAACGATAATACGAACATCTAAATCAATTTCCTTTATACTTCCAATACGTTTTAATTTACGCTCCTGAACAGTTCTTAGTAGTGTTGCCTGAATTTCATACGATAGATTTCCTATTTCATCTAAAAACAATGTTCCTCCGTTAGCCTGCTCAAAATGACCAATCTTTGTATATAAAGCACCAGTAAAAGATCCTTTTTCATGTCCGAAAAATTCGCTCCCAGCAAGTTCTTTAGTTAAAGAGCCACAATCCATAGCAATAAAAGGTTTATCTTTTCTTAAGCTGTTTAAATGAATCGTTTTAGCCACGTACTCTTTTCCTGTTCCACTTTTTCCTGTTAAAATAATGCTGTACGATGTTGGTGCGATCAATTGTATCTGCTTCAATAAAGTCGAAGAAACATCGCTTATCCCCTCTACATAATCAGTATGATTAATATATTCGGACTCTGACTGTGAATTAATTTTATTAGCTGAACTTATATTTTCATTAAGTGCCCTTTGAGTTTCTAAAGCTTTATTAATTGTATTTAAAATTTCATCCGGATACAATGGTTTTGTAATATAATCGTAAGCGCCAAGCTTAATTAACTGGACAGCTAATTTTATATCAGAATAACCTGTAATAATGATTACTCCTGTTTTTGGGTAATTATCTTTAATTTTTATCAGTATTTCTTTGCCGTCCGTATCATCTAATCTGTAATCACAAAGAACTAAATCAAATGTATTTTTAGCCATAATTTCCATCGCAGAATTTCCTGTTATGGCATTTTCAATATCGAAACCATTTCTCGTTAAAAACTTTGATAATAAAAGTCCAATATTTACTTCATCATCTATTATGAGTATCTTCTTTTTCATTTAATAAGAATTGATTTAAACATAAGTAAGCAAAAAAAACTGAAATGGGAAATTTTTTCTACACTATTATAAATTATCTCTCGAATTAATTAGACAAAAAGATTACCTTCCTACAAACACTGATTTTCTTTTTTCAACGAATGCTGCAACACCTTCTTTAAAATCTTCCGTTTCAAAGCACTTACCAAATTCTTCTATTTCAGTTGTATAACCATCAACTTCATTTATTGATGCAATAACGGCCTTTATCGCTGCGGCAACAGCTAAAGGCGCACGAAGTTTAATCGTATTTAATATTTCTTCAGCTCTGCTAATTAAGTCTGTCTGCGGAACAACATAGTTTACTAATCCAATTTTTTCTGCCTCAATAGCGTTTATCATGCTGGCCATTGTAATCATCTCTATTGCTTTTCCTTTACCAACCAACTGTGTTAATCGCTGTGTTCCGCCATAACCTGGAATTAAGCCAAGCGTAACCTCTGGTAAGCCCAATTTGGCATTATCAGAAGCGATGCGCATATGGCAAGCCATGGCCAATTCCAGTCCTCCGCCTAAGGCAAAACCATTTATAGCCGCAATGAAAGGTTTCGGGGAATTTTCTATTGCATTAAAAACTTTATCATGACCTAAGCTGGCAAGTTCTTCGCCCTGTTTTCCGCTATAATCAGAAAACTCTTTAATATCTGCACCTGCAATAAAAGCTTTTTCACCTGCACCTGTTATAATTACGCCTCTCACTTCAATACTTTTACCTGCGAAAGCAATTACATCCGCTAATTCGCTAAGTGTATCTTTATTTAAAGCATTTAATGCTTTTTCACGATTTATGGTAATGTAAAGTATATTTTCTTTTACCTCTGATATTAAATTTTGATATTCCATCACTTAAAAATTTCTGTTTTCAATAACCCATTTCTTAATGTATTCTGTAATGCTTGCCATTGTTGTTCCTGGAGGAAATAACTCTCCAACACCTAATTCAGCAAGTTTAACGCGGTCTGCCTCAGGAATAATTCCACCTCCGGTTAACAATACATCGTCCATCTGCTTTTCTTTCATAAAACGAATAATTTTCGGAAAAACAGTCATGTGCGCTCCAGAAAGGATAGAGATTCCAATGGCATCAACATCTTCTTGCAAGGCTGTATTAACCACCATTTCGGGGGTTTGGCGAAGTCCTGTATAAATAACTTCCATACCTGCATTACGCAATGAGGTTGCAATTACTTTCGCACCTCTATCATGCCCATCCAATCCAACTTTAGCCACTAAAACACGTATTGGCCGATTTAATGTTTTGCTCATAAAGAATATTAAGTTGATGTAAATGTATAGATTTTTGTAACGTTTTTCGTTGCCCAGCAAGCCGGAAAAGAAAAACAAGAAACTGACGGCCAATTAACCAATAATCATTACATAATTACGCTCAATCTTTTTACCTTTGCAATCCTAATTTACAGGTTTTTATGAGTGAAGAGAAGTCATTAAACTTTATCGAAGAAATTGTTGAGAACGACTTGAATAGTGGCAAGTATGAAACTTTGGTTACGCGTTTCCCGCCTGAACCTAATGGTTACCTACACATTGGCCATGCTAAAGCGATATGCTTAAACTTCGGACTAACACAAAGATACGGTGGTTATACTAACCTGCGTTTTGATGATACCAACCCGGTAACAGAAAAAACAGAATATGTAAACAGCCAGCAAGAAGATATTAAATGGCTAGGTTTTAACTGGAAAAATGAATTGTATGCATCAGATTATTTTGATGAACTATATTTATTCGCCATCAAACTAATTGAAAAAGGTTTGGCTTACGTTGATGAAAGTTCCGCTGATGAAATTGCTGCTTTGAAAGGTACACCAACAGAACCTGGTCTGGATAGTCCGTATCGAAATCGTAGCATTGAAGAGAATTTAGAGATTTTCACTAAAATGAAAAATGGTGAATTTGCTGATGGTGATTATATTTTGAGGGCTAAAATCGATATGGCCAGCACAAATATGTTAATGCGAGATCCGATTATTTATCGCATCAAGCATGCAGAACATCACCGTACAGGTAATAAATGGTGCATTTACCCAATGTATGATTTTGCCCACGGACAAAGTGACAGTATAGAGAACATCACTCACTCAATTTGTACTTTAGAATACGTATCGCACCGTGAATTGTACGATTGGTTTATAGAGAAACTAGAAATTTTTCCTTCTAAACAATACGAATTCGCCCGTTTAAACTTAACTAGCACGGTTATGAGTAAACGGAAGTTGCTTCAATTGGTTAATGAAAATTTAGTTAGCGGATGGGATGACCCACGTATGCCCACAATTTCGGGTTTACGCCGAAGAGGTTTTACGCCAAAAAGTGTACGCGAATTTTGTGAACGAATTGGTATTGCTAAACGCGAAAATTTAATAGAATTAAGTTTATTAGAGTTTTGTATCCGGGAAGATTTAAATAAAACTGCAAAACGCGTAATGGCAGTTTTAGACCCGATTAAATTAATTATTACCAATTACGAAAAAGGAACAGAAGACTTAATTGGCGAAAATAATCCTGAAGCAGAAGACGGTGGTGGCACACGCATTATACCTTTCAGCAATGAACTTTGGATAGAACGTGAAGATTTTATGGAAGTTCCGGCGAAGAAATGGTTCCGGTTAGCACCCGGGGCAATGGTTCGTTTAAAATTCGCTTACATTGTTAAGTGCGAAAATTTTGTAAAAGACGAAAATGGTAACGTAACCGAAATTCATTGTACTTACATTCCAGAATCGAAAAGTGGTAACGATACCAGCGGTATTAACGTAAAAGGAACCATTCATTGGGTAAGTGCACAACATGCTAAAACTGCAGAAATTCGTTTGTACGACCGTTTATTTACATCAGAAACGCCGGATGCCGAAGAAGGAGACTTTAAAGATTATTTAAATCCTGAAAGCTTAACCGTATTGCCTAACGCTTATATTGAGCCTGCTTTGGCTGATGCTGATTTAGATGGCCGCTATCAGTTTATTAGAAAGGGATATTATTGTTTAGATAGAGATTCTACTCCTGAAAAATTGGTTTTCAACAGAACAGTAACATTAAAAGATACTTTCAAGAAACCGAACTAAATAATTTATAGTTCTTTTACAAACACGGATAAATTAATTTTATCCGTGTTTTTTTATACTCGAAATTAGTGTTACAGGAAACATAATTTTATATTAAATCTCACGCAGATTATGTGCCACGCTACTCTGCGGGACATAAAACATTAGGTTATGCTTAAAGATTAATACTTCGTATAAACATTATACAGCACCAAAATATCAACAGGTGTAAGCTTCGGTGTAATATCGCTTTGTATGAAATGACGTTTAAAAGCGGTTATTGCTGCCCCCAAATCACTAGTATCATATCCAATAAGCCTTAATGCATTAGTTGTGTCGAAATCAATAGGCGGATTTTTTAAAACATCATCATACCAATATCCAAAACCTTTTAATGCAAGTTTCTTCCAAGGAAAATGATTTGGATCAGGCTTACGTTTTGGAGCAATATCGGCATGCCCAATAAAGTTTGCAGTAGGAATATTATAGGTTTTCTTTAAAGTTGCTAACAACTTAACTAAGCTAATTATTTGTGCTTCAGGCCATATATCTGTTGTTCCGTTATTATCTAGTTCAATTCCAATTGAAGAAGAATTCAAATCGGTATCTTTTCCCCACTTACCTATTCCGGCATGGTTAGCACGTAAATAATCGTTAACCATGTGCACAACTTTACCATCACGACTAATAACATAATGTGCACTGGTTGCTGCTTTGGTTGAATGAAAAGTTTTTATGGTTTGTGCTAAGCTATCCTGCGCTGTATGATGAATTATTACAAAATTTGGTTTACGAATGCCAAAATTTACTGATCCAATCCACTGCTGGTTTGCAGCATTTATCGAATCGTACAATTGCCCTTCTGGAGGTGTAGCCAATATAATTTTTGAAAAACCTTTAGCCTTTTCTTTATAAATCTTTTCTGTAACTGCATATTTATTTGAGGTACAAGCAGAAATAAAAAGTGCGAATGCTAAGAATACAGCTTTTGGTTTTACAGTTTTTATTAATGACATATTGTGTTTATTTAATGCAATGAAGGTACAAAGTTATGTTAAAGTTCATCCTTTGCATCAAACTTTATACAAAGCCTTCAAAATTTACTAATTTAGTGCCGATATACCTAAAAAATGAAGAAATTATACAAAGCAAATATACTTTTCTACACACTCGCAATATCCGCAGGGCTACTCTCAGCTTGCACAAATACAACAAAACCATCCGATGGAAAAACAACTAATGTTGTTCAAAAAGATAGTTTAATAGGATATGTTGCTGCACGTTTACCAATCTACGAACGGGTAAAGTTAACAACAAATCTAAATCAGTTAAGTGTAAACGATCGTAAAATATTGCCTTTATTAATTCAAGCAGCAGAAATTATGGATGAGCTTTATTGGAAACAAGCTTACCCACAAAGAGATAGTTTACTGGCATCAATTAAAGATGAAAAAACCAGAGATTTTGTAAATATTAATTATGGCCCGTGGGACAGATTGAATAACGATAAACCTTTTGTTGCAGGTGTTGGTGCAAAACCAGAAGGTGCATCATTTTATCCTTACGGGATAACCAAGGAAGAAATAGAGAAATCTACTTTGGCAGATAAATTCGGTGCTTATTCGATAATACGGAAAGATAGTTTAGGGAAGCTAAGTGTAGTTCCGTATCATGTTTTATTTGCTTCAGAGTTACAAAAAGCCTCATCATTACTAAAACAAGCGGCTTTAATTGCTGAAGACGAAGGGTTAAAAAAATACTTAAATCTGAGAGCCGATGCTTTAGTGACCGACAATTTTACCGCTAGTGATTATGCCTGGTTGGATATGAAAAACAATGGCTTGGATCTTATCATCGGACCAATAGAAAACTACGAAGACAAACTGTTTAATGCTCGTACTAGTTACGAGGCTTACGTATTAATTAAAGATAAAGAGTGGAGCAAGCGACTGGCTAAGTATGTTAAACTGCTTCCTGAATTGCAGAAAAACTTACCCGTGCCTGCAAAATATAAAACAGAAAAACCAGGAACAGATTCTGAATTAAATGCCTACGACGTTGTTTACTATGCTGGAGATTGTAACGCTGGTTCGAAAACTATTGCTGTAAACTTACCAAACGATGAAAAAATACAGCAAGAAAAAGGCACTCGCCGTTCGCAGTTGAAAAATGCAATGCAGGCTAAATTTGATAAAATTTTAATTCCAATTTCAAAAGAACTGATTGATGCAGAACAACAAAAACACATTAAATTTGACGCCTTTTTTGCCAATGTAATGTTTCATGAAGTCGCTCACGGTTTAGGCATCAAAAAAACAGTTACTGGAAAAGGCTTTGTTCGTGTTGCTCTGAAAGAACAATACAGTTGGCTGGAAGAAGGCAAAGCAGATGTTTTAGGCTTATACATGGTTACAGGTTTGCTTAAAAAAGGCGAATTACAAGGTGATATAAAAGATTATTATACCACATTTATGGCTGGCATTTTACGCTCGGTACGTTTTGGTGTATCAGAAGCACATGGAAAAGCCAATATGCAATGCTTCAATTATTTTAAAGAAAAAGGGGCCTTTGAACGTACAGCAAAAGGAACTTATAAAGTTAACTTCGACAAATTCGCAATGGCAATGAATGATTTAAGTGCTTTCATTATTACCTTGCAAGGCAATGGTGATAAAGCTGCTGTTGAAAAAGCTCAAAAAGCAATGGCGATTATTCCAGCAGAATTACAATCAGATTTAGATAGATTAACCAGAAAAAATATTCCTGTTGATTTAGTTTTTGAACAAGGGGTTGATGTACTCGGAATGAAATAGAAATCTCAGCAAAAATAATAGCAGCCACAGATTTTTTTCAGATTTTAACTATCTGAAGGTCTGTGGTTTTTTTATGTCTCATTCAGATTTCAAAAAAATCCTGTAACCTTTTTAGAAAACGGTCGTCTTACCAATAACTAAAAATCGGGAACCGTTCGTTGCCGAAAACTAAGCTTTAAATAATAATGCAATATTGATTGAAATGCACGAATGTGCGTTATTGGAATCGTTTTGCATAAATTTTTTAAACAATAACACCTTAACCAATGAAAAATTTTTATAAAATATTACTAATTATTACTGCCGTTTTCTCTTCATTGAGCATGTTTGCACAAACATCACCAAAACCAAATATTACAGGAATTATCATCGATGAAAATAAAAAACCAGCCGATTATGTAACCGTTGTGCTTATGAAAGCTGCTGATTCAAGTGTGGTAAAAACAGGCTTTACAGACCAAAATGGAATTTTCGGATTTAAGGTATCTGTTAAAGGCGATTACTTCTATAAAGCCAGCAATATGGGTTACAAAACAATAAAAAGTAAGATCGAATCACTTGCAGATGTTAACCAAAAAATAGATTTTGGTTCTGCACAATTGATTTCTACATCTCAAAACTTAAAGGAGGTAAGCATCGCTATAACTAAACCTTTAATCGAAAGAAAAATGGATAAAGTTGTTATGAATGTTTCTAGCAGTTCCATCATGACTGGCTCAAATGCACTTGAAGTTTTACAAAAAGCACCTGGTGTTTCAGTGGACCAGAATGATAATATTTCTATGCAGGGAAAGCAAGGCGTTTTAATACAACTTGATGGCAAACAAACTTATATGAGCAGCGCAGATGTAGCTAATTTACTTAGAAACATGCAAAGCTCTGAGATTGAAACTATAGAATTAATAACCAATCCTTCATCAAAATATGATGCAACAGGGAACTCAGGAATCATTAACATCAAAACCAAAAAAAGTAAAAATGGTGGCACAAATGGAAGTATAAATGCAACAGCAGGTTATGGTAAAAACTTTAGAGGAAACGCTGGTTTAAACTTAAATCACAGAACTCAAAAACTTAATTTTTTTGGCAATTATAATTACGGTAGAACGGAGCGTGTAAATACGATTTCAATTGATCGTATATCAAACGGAACGCCTGATACTTATTTCATGCAATCGGGTATAAGCAGAAGAAAACAACAGAATAATAACTTTAAAGCAGGTGTAGACTATTTTATTGATAAGAAAAATACGATAGGCTTACTTATTAACGGTTTTTTTAACAATGGAACGGAATATGCCACAAACAATACTTTTATTGGTCCATCGTTTCAAAAAGTAGATTCTACATTGGCTTCTACAAGTTTGCAAACCAACAAGTATAATAACATATCCTATAACCTTAACTATAAATCAGTTTTAGATACTGCCGGTTCTGAAATTTCTGCCGATTTTGATTATTCGAAGTATGATGGTAATGATGGCTCAGATTACACCAATGATTATATGTTTGCCAACGGGAATAGAATCCGTCCGATTAATTATACCAGGAATAATACGCCATCTAAAATTGATATAAAAGCTTTTAAGGTAGATTATAATTTTTCGTTAAATAAAACAGTAAAGCTTGAGGCTGGTGTAAAAAGCAGTTGGGTAAAAACCAATAACGATTTGCAGGCAGAAGAACTTATAAATAACATTTGGCAAAATGATATTCGAAGAAGCAATCAATTTATATATGATGAAAACGTAAATGCAGCCTATACAAACCTGAATAAACAGTTTAAAAATACAAGTATCCAGCTTGGTTTAAGGGTAGAACAAACCAATTCTAAGGGTAATTTAATTACAACAAATACGATTGTAGAAAGAAGTTACTGGGATTTCTTTCCAACATTATTTGTTCAGCAAACTTTAAACAAAAACAATCAGCTAGGTTTTTCTTACAGCCGTAGAATAGACCGCCCTAGTTATGATGCCTTAAATCCTTTTATTTATTATTTAGACCAATATACCTACAATCAAGGAAATCCGTTTTTGAAACCACAGTACACAAATAATTTAGAATTGAGTTATACTTTTATGCAGAAGTATATGCTATCTGTTGGCTATAGCCGTACAAGCGATGTAATTACCGAGGTTTTACTGCCTAATGAAGCTCAAAAAGCATTATATCAAACCAATGCTAACCTGGCAAAAAACATTAGCTATAATGCAAATTTGAATATCCCGGTTAAGGTTGCAAAATGGTGGTCGTTGAATAATAATTTAAATGTGTTCTACCTAAGTTTCGAAGCACCAGATTTAGCCGGACAAGCACTAAAAACAGGCAAAACATCATTTCAGTTTAAGTCTCAGCAAAGCTTTACCATCGTGAGTGGTTTCACGGCAGAATTAAATGGCAGTTACGAATCACCATTAGATTATGGCACTTTAAAACTAAAAGAAAGATATTCTATTGATGCTGGTTTGAGTAAATCGCTAATGAATAAAAAAGCAAGTTTAAAGCTGGCTTTATCAGATATATTTAACACTTATAAAAATAATTTATCGAGTGGTTATCCTGGTTTAAAATACGAGGTTCGCCAGAAAAACGAAAGCCAGATTGGCCGAATAAGTTTCACTTATCGCTTCGGTAAAAACGAGATAAAACCAGCCCGTCGTCGTTCTACAGGTACAGAATCTGAGCAAAACAGGATGAAGAATTAGTGCATTAGTCCGCGGGGCTGAAGCTAGATTGCCATCGAAGTTACTATTTAATAATCTTTAGGCTCTCTCAGAATTAATTTTGAAGATTTGTTAGCAGAATAATATTTCGAAAAGTCGTCATTCCCGTGAAAAAGGGAATCTTAATGCGATAGAAAGGTTACTAAATAAGTCCATACTAAAGCATTAAGATGCCCAGTCAAGCTGAGCATGACGACACCGCCAAATTTAATTCTTTTACAATTTCTGAATTTGTTATTCTGAGAAAGCCTCATTTTTATTTTCCAGATTCACGATTTATCTTAAAATAGAATATTTGGTTTTAGTAAGTAAAAATGTCATCTCTACTATAGCGAAGAAACTGTTTAAATCCATTTACTTCTGTTACATGTCAGTCTGAGTTTATCGAAGACCTTTTATTGACTGTGCTTCGACAAGCTCTGCATGATAAACTGTAAATTTATTCATTAAATTAAAAATAGCTTTTAAGAACTCTTCCAAATTAAAAAACTATCAATCAAGATTAAAAATCTCAACAACCCCATAAAACAAAAAAGGGCGATGTTTCCATCGCCCTTTGCTATTATTTACTCAAATACATTGATTTATCTTTGTAAAGCTTGCGGAAATATGGGTCTTCCAAATCCTTAATAAAACGAATCGCCTCACCTGTAGATTTCATTTCCGGACCTAACTCTTTCGTAACTTCCGGGAATTTCTCGTAAGAGAAAACAGGTTCTTTAATGGCATAACCTTTAAGCTTACGAGTAATTGTGAAATCTTTCAATTTCGCTACACCTAACATAACTTTCGCTGCAATATTGATGTATGGAACATCGTAAGCTTTCGCGATAAAAGGAACCGTACGTGATGCTCTTGGGTTTGCCTCGATTACATAAACTTTCTCATCCTTTATGGCAAATTGGATATTCAATAAGCCGATTACATTTAAAGCTTTTGCAATTTTAATAGAATATTCTTCCATCGATTTCGTAACAGATTCAGGTAAACTGAATGTTGGTAAAACCGCGAATGAATCTCCAGAGTGAATACCCGCTGGCTCAATATGCTCCATCATACCAACAATGTGAACATCATCGCCATCAGAAATTGAATCAGATTCTGCCTCTTCCGCCCTATCTAAAAAATGGTCGATAAGCACTCGGTTGCCTGGTAAATCGCCTAATAATTTAACAACCGCTTTTTCAAGGTCTTCATCGTTAATTACTATACTCATTCCCTGTCCTCCTAAAACGTAACTCGGGCGAACCAAAACCGGATAACCCACTTCATTTGCTACAACAATGGCTTCCTCGGCATTTTCTGCAACACCGTAACGTGGATAAGGAATCTCTAATTCTTTTAATAAATCAGAAAAACGACCACGGTCTTCGGCAATATCCATGTTCTCAAAAGATGTTCCAATAATTTTGATACCTCTTTCGTTCAATTTCTCTGCCATTTTCAACGCTGTTTGTCCACCCAATTGAACAATAACGCCCATTGGTTTTTCCAGCTCGATTATCTCACGAACATGTTCCCAGAAAACCGGCTCGAAGTATAATTTATCGGCCATATTAAAATCTGTAGAAACTGTTTCAGGATTACAGTTAATCATAATGGCCTCGATACCCGACTCTTTAGCAGCCAATAAACCATGCACACAAGAGTAATCAAACTCAATACCCTGACCAATACGATTAGGGCCAGAACCTAAAACGATAACTTTTTTCTTATCAGATGGAATAGATTCATTCTCTTCATCGAAAGATGAGTAATAATATGGTGTTTGCGCAGGAAATTCCGCGGCACAAGTATCAACCATTTTATAAACTCTGTTTATGCCCAAAGCTTTACGGCGGTCGTAAACTTCATCTTCAGTAACATTTCCTAATAGCCATGCTATCTGGATATCAGAGAAACCTTTTTGCTTCAAGGTTATGAAGAAATCCTGCGGAATATTGTTTAATGAATATCTTTTTAATTCAACTTCCAAAGCAACAAGTTCCTGAATCTGGTTTAAAAACCATTTATCAATTTTGGTTACCTTACGGATAGATTCCAGAGGTACGCCCATTGTCATGGCATCTTTTATCAAAAACAAACGATTCCAGGAAGCATGCTCCAAGCCATGCATAATATCTTCTATATTACGAACTTGTCTGCCATCTGCGCCTAAACCTGCACGGTTTATTTCCAAACTCTGACAAGCTTTTTGCAGTGCTTCGATAAAAGTACGACCAATGGCCATTACTTCACCAACAGATTTCATTTGTAAGCCCAACTCCATATTTGCTCCTTTAAATTTATCGAAATTCCAGCGAGGAATTTTAACGATAACGTAATCTAAAGTAGGCTCAAAATATGCAGAAGTTGTTTTTGTAATTTGATTCTCAATTTCATCTAAGTTGTAACCGATAGCAAGTTTTGCTGCAATTTTAGCGATTGGATAACCGGTTGCTTTACTTGCTAATGCTGATGAACGGGATACTCGAGGGTTAATTTCAATTGCAATAATTTCATCATTAGCAGGATTAACAGAAAACTGAACATTACAACCACCAGCGAAGTTACCTATGGCACGCATCATTTTTATTGCCTGGTTGCGCATATCCTGATAACATCTATCAGATAATGTCATTGCCGGCGCAACAGTGATTGAATCGCCGGTATGGATACCCATTGGGTCGAAATTTTCAATCGAACAGATGATAATCACATTATCATTGCTATCTCTCAATAACTCTAACTCGTATTCTTTCCAGCCTAAAACAGCTTTCTCTACTAAAACTTCGTGCGTTGGAGAAGCCTCTAAACCACGTTTAAGTGCTGCATCGAATTCTTCTTTTTTATGAACAAAACCACCTCCATAACCACCTAAAGTATAAGATGGGCGAATTACCAATGGATAACCGATTTCTTGAGCAGCCTCTTTACCTTCTAAAAAGGAATTTGCAATTTTCGACTGCGCTACACCAACACCAATATCAACCATTAACTGGCGGAAACATTCGCGGTTTTCAGTTTTCTCAATAGCATCAACATCTACTCCTACAACTTTTACTCCGTATTTTTCCCAAACGCCGCGCTCCTCTGCTTCTTTACAAAGGTTCAAAGCCGTTTGTCCACCCATAGTAGGTAACACGGCATCAATTCTAGGCAAATCAGGAGAATCTATATGTTCTTGTAAAATAACTTCAATTGAATCAACAGATAGCGGACGAAGGTATACATGATCCCCAATAACTTTATCCGTCATAATCGTAGCCGGATTCGAGTTAATAATGGAAACAGTTATTCCTTCTTCTTTTAAGGATAGTGCTGCTTGCGAACCAGAGTAATCAAATTCGCAGGCTTGGCCAATAATAATTGGTCCTGATCCTATAATCAATACTGAGCGAATGGTGGTGTCTTTAGGCATGATAAAGCTTAATACAATAATAAATTTCTAAAGTGTAAGTTCTTGTAAGAACCATGAAGCAAGAAGGTTTTTTGCTTTTATAAGAAGAAAATCCCAACTGTTCTGTCGGGATGCAAAGATACACGTTTCGAAGTATTTTAAGCCGATTTTTTAAAAAATAAAAAAGAGGATTTATTATCCCCTCCTTTTAAATTTTTCTTTTGTAAAAACTATTGCTGCTGCAATTTTATTTCGCCTAAATCTGTTGAAGCGCTATCTTTTACTGCAACGTTCTCAATGGTTGCATCTTTATAAGGCGCATTGCCTTTAATCCAAACTTTATAAACACCCTCTTTGAGGTTAACAAAAGTGAATGTTCCATTACTCATTTCTGCCCTAAGTGTATCCGTTCCTGCAACCAGGGCAACAGCAGATGCACCTTCTGGTGGTGTAATTTTACCAGTAATACCACCAAGTCGGATATTTGTGAATGAGACCACTATAAGTGAAATCATTACCATTGTAATCAGTATTATATTAAACTTTTTCATAACACAATATATTTTGATTGATAAATTTAAAAACTATTATTATGCGAACGTTAAATAGTGTTAAATATAAACCCTTAAAACGAGACAAAGTTTGATAAAATGAACATTTATTTAAAGATTGTACTACATGATGGACAATAAAACATACATAATAAAAGCATTTAGGCCTACATTTGACATAGAAAAGGGTTTGTCTCCCTTAAATTTTGCTCAGTGGTCATGTTTACGTCACGAAATCGTTATGATCGAATCATTGGCAATAATGTTGTAATAAGCTGAACGTATTTGCGTTTTGTAAATACTTTAGTTCAATCTAAAGCTTCCTCGCGGAGTAGTTAACCGCAATGAGGATTTCTTCATAAATAGTTTGTTTGGTTTATTATCCGGTCAGAGGAGCCCTCCTCGACCGGATTTTTTCTTTAATCACCTTTTTGTTTCTATTTTTGAATACAATGATATTAACAGCAAGCTCTTTTCTGGAATTTTTAATCAACCAATTCGAACACACCTCATGGCTCGAATGGATAGCAGTTATTACGGGGTTTATTTGTATTTATTTAGCAGCAAAAGAAAGCATCTGGAACTGGCCTATATCATTAATTAGCGTAACTGCCTACGGTTTTCTGTTTTTTAAAGAAGCCATGTATGGCGATATGACACTTCAACTATACTTCCTTTTTACAGGGTTTTATGGCTGGTATTTTTGGTTAAGCAAGAAAACAGAAGCGAACAAACCTATAACTTTATTAACAAGAAAAGGGTGGAGTATTGCAATTGCTTCTATAGTTATTTTAAGTTTATTATTAGGTTGGTTTATGGCAAAATACACCAACAGTACTGTGCCATATGCTGATGGTTTTTGTACATCGGTAAGTTTTATTGCTCAAATTTTACTAACCAGAAAAGTTCTTCAAAATTGGTTATTGTGGGTTTTTGCAGATATCTGCTATGTACCCTTATTTATTTACAAGCATTTAAATTTAAGTGCCATTTTGTATTTTGTGCTCATCGCAATTGCCTATAAAGGTTATTTAGATTGGAAAAAAACTTGCCATGAACAAATCAATTAAAAAAATAGCAATTGTTGGACCTGAAAGTACAGGCAAATCTACCATGTCTCAGCTTTTGGCCAAATATTATAAAGTTTCGTGGGTACCCGAATATGCCCGTTATTATTGCGAAAATTTAGTAGCGCCATACACACTGCAAGATGAAGTGAATATGTATTATGGGCAGATTGCTTTAGAAGATGCAATTTTAGTTACTACACAAAATGATTTAATTATTTGCGATACAACATTTGTAACCGTAAAAATCTGGAGTGATGAAATGCTTGGAGAAACCCCGCAAATTGTTTTAGATGCGCTACCCAAAAGACCATACGATCTCTATCTTTTAATGGATATTGATTTACCCTGGCAAGATGATCCTCTACGAGATTTCCCAAATCAAAGAGAATATTTTATAGAGGTTTGGCACAAAGAGTTAAAAGCCTTAAATGCGAATTATAAAGTGATAAGCGGTTTGGGTGATGTTCGTGTACAACATGCAATAGCAGCAATTAATGAGTTTTTGGCTCTATAATTTTTTTTGGAAAGCAATTGCAGTAATTCTTATTAAAGTTTCTTCCCGCCCCCGCTTTTGCCCCAATGAAAAAATTGGTGGCATCTCGCTTTGGTCGGGTTTATGTAGCTAAAATAGCAGTACTATTTGGGGTAAAATAAACCCGATTGAAACGGAAAACAAAAGCTTTTTCTGCTTTTTTTCAAGTATAAAGCGGGACATAAATTCACCGATAAATGTACAAAACTGCTTTTTTAAAATAAAAAAGCATCAATATATTTTTTCTGCTGTATTGTTAAAATATTTTCTACATTTGCCACATCATTAGGGGTGCCTTGTTTGTTATAAACACAAAAACGGGCTGAGATCATACCCATTTTACGGTGAAAGGTAAAAGGTGAAAGGTAAAAGGTTCTGCAAATTGCAAAAACCCTAAGCCCTAACCCTCAAAACCCTAAACCTTAAATGCACCTGATCCGGGTAATGCCGGCGTAGGGATTGGAGTTATGGAAGTTTAACTGAAATCGGGAGTACCCCTATTTCCGATGGGTTTAACTAAAAACAATTAAAATTGAAAAAATTACTTTTTGCGGTTATCACTGCAATGCTGCCATTCTTTGCTTTGGCGCAAATTTCTGTCACCGGAAAAGTGACAGATAACAATCAAAAATCTTTACCTGGAGCAACCCTTAAAATTAGAAATCAGAAAACAGCGGTATTAAGCGATGCCGATGGAAATTTCACTTTATCAAATTTATCTGCAGGGAAGTATGTTATAGTAGTCAGTTATTTGGGTTATAAATCAATAGAAAAAGCCATTGACCTTACCCAAAATCAAACCACAAATTTTATTTTAACTCCGCAAGCTTTCCTGGCTGATGAAGTTATTGTTCGTGCTACAAGGGCAAATGAAAAATCGGCTACAACCTATAAAAATATTAGCAAAGCTGAGATTCAGGAAAATAATTTTGGCCAGGATTTACCTTTTATTCTTCAAAATACGCCCGGCGTAGTTGTCAATTCGGATGCAGGTGCAGGCGTTGGTTATACCGGTATTCGCATCCGTGGAAGCGATAATAGCCGGATTAATGTAACGGTAAACGGCATCCCTATTAACGATAGCGAAAGCCAGGGAACATTTTATGTAAACATGCCCGATTTTGCATCGTCTGTAGATAATATTCAGATTCAGCGTGGTGTTGGTACTTCAACAAATGGAGCGGGTGCTTTCGGTGCAAGTTTAAACATTCAAACAACCGCCAGCGAAATGGAGCCTTATGCTGAAGTAAATAGCACTTACGGAAGTTTTGATACCTGGAAAAATACCATTAAAGTTGGAACAGGCTTAATCAACAACCGCTTTAGTTTTGATGGCCGCTTATCAAGAATAAGTTCCGATGGTTACGTAGATAGAGGCGCATCACTTTTAAAATCTTATTTTATGTCGGGCGCTTACCATGGCAATAAAGACTTGTTGAGAATAAATGTTTTTGCGGGTTCAGAAAAAACTTACCAATCATGGAACGGAATACCAGAATCGAGGCTGAACAATGATGTTGCAGGTATGCAGGCTTACATCGATAGAAATGGATTAAGCCAGGCAGACGCTGATAATCTTTTAAATTCAGGCCGAACGTATAACAGCTTTTTATACAATAACCAAACCGATAATTACACTCAAAATCATTATCAGCTACTTTATGTAAGGCAATTTTCTGATAAGTTCTCTTTCAATGGTGCATTGCACTATACACAAGGAGAAGGCTATTACGAAGAATACAGAGTTCAAAATGATTTGGCCGATTACGGATTACAACCTGTTACAATTGGAGGAACAACCATTAATAAAACCGATTTAATCCGCCGCCGCTGGTTAGATAATGATTTTTATGGTGTAACCTATGCATTTAATTATGTGCCAGAAAAGAACCTGAATTTTACTTTGGGTGGTGCTTATAACGAATATAAAGGTGCACACTTCGGACAAATAATTTGGGCGCAATATGCATCGAATGGAAATATAGACAGGCATTATTATGATAACGATGGTTTTAAAACCGACTTTAACATTTATGGAAAAGTGAATTATAGCCCAATTGAAAACCTAAGTTTATTTATGGATTTACAATACCGCAGGGTTTATTATGATATTGCCGGAACAGAAAACAAGCTGAACACTTTAGCCATTAACGAAACCTTAAATTTCTTCAATCCTAAATTTGGTGCAACTTATTTTATAAATCCAGAAAGCAATTTATATGCTTCATTTAGTGTAGCTAATAAAGAGCCAAATCGCGATGATTATACGGATGCAGCTGTAAGCGTTTTTCCAAAACCAGAAAACTTAAATGATGTAGAATTAGGCTATCGTTTTAAAAATAAGCAATTCAATTTAGGTGCAAATGCTTATGGTATGTTCTATAAAAATCAACTGGTTGTTACTGGAAAAATTAACGATGTTGGAGGGAATTATCGCCAGAATGTGGATAAAAGTTATCGCTTAGGTATTGAAATTGATGGTTCGTACATCATTAATAAATCATTTGCCTTAAACGCAAATGCAGCACTTAGCAGAAATAAAATTAAAAATTTTACCGAGTATTATGATGATTACGATAACGGCGGGCAGGTTATAAATAACTATTCGTTAACTGATATTTCATACTCACCCGCAGCAGTTCTTTTTGGCGAGTTGGTATATAAACCTATCGCTGGTTTTGCAGTTGCTTTACAGAGCAAATACGTAAGTAAACAATATTTAGATAACACTCAAAATAACGACAGAACCATAAATGGTTATTGGGTTAGCAATGCTCGTTTGGGCTACGATTTTAAATTTGCAGGTGTTAAAAATGTAAACCTTGGCTTGCTTGTAAATAACCTATTCGATAAGAAATATGAAAGCAATGGATATACTTACGGCTATTTATCTGGCGGAAGCAGGGTTACCGAAAACTTTTATTATCCACAGGCAGGCACCAACTTCTTACTAAGTTTAAATGTTAAATTTTAAATTAAGGTAAAAGGTGAAAGGTATTAAGCTAGAAGGATAAAGATCGTTAGAAAAAATATAACACGTTTATTTTGAGACTTAGTGTTGTATAATTGCAAAGCACGAAGCAATCTTAATGATTACAAGATTGCTTCGTACCTCGCAGTGATGAGTTTTGAGTTTAGCTGAAACTTTATTTGATTACTTTTAATCCTGGCCATCTGTAAATCTTTATAATCCTATTCAAATCCTAGCATGAAATACATCGAAAAGTTACAGTATATAACACACGACATACCACATTTAACACATGTAGAACAAGCTCAAAATGCATGCGAAGCAGGTGCAAAATGGATTCAATACCGTTGTTTAAGTAAAACTGATGAGGAGCTTTTGCAAGATATCAACGAGATTGCAGGCATTTGTGATGACTGGGGAACAACCCTTATTGTAACCAATCATATTCATTTAAATGAAAAGGCTGATATTCAGGGATTTCACATCGAAGATATGGATGCAGATTTTAACAAACTTCGCACGCAGGTTGGTGATGATATAACTTTAGGTGGCTCGGCAAATACCATTGATAACTTAATCCGTTTGGCCAAACAAGGTGTAGATTATGCCGGTTTCGGACCTTTTGCTGTAACAGAAACTAAACCCAATAATTATCCCTTTATAACGCTAAGTCAATACAGAAACGCAATTAAAGAATTAGAAAATCAAAACTTAAACCTTCCAATTTTAGCGGTTGGCGGCATAACCAATTACGATGTTGAAAGTTTAATGCAAACCGGAATTTATGGCATTGCCGTTTCTGGAGCAATAAATTTTGCTGATGATTTTACCCAAGCCTATCAGGATTTTTACGAGGCAGTAAAACTTTTAAGTTAGCAGTTTTCCGTTCTCAATTCCCAATATCAACGTTAACATCGAATCTTCTCACTATTTTTTTATATTCGCAAGATGTCTTCACACCATATTGTAAAAGAAAAACAAGAGCCAGCCTTATATATTGATGAGCTTGGAAATTTTAATGAGGAACTTTTAGGTCAGCTATTAGAATGGAGCCCAACGCTTTTAGTAAGTGGCGAGCACTACGAGAAAATTATTTCTTTAGGTTTAAAAGTAGATGTTTTAGTTAACGGCAAAGAAACTGGAACCCAGGAAGACACTAAATTTGTTCATGGTTTGGTCGATGATTTAATGGTTGCCATGAACTATCTATACGAAGAGAAATTTCCTGCGGTTAATGTGATAACAACTAAATTCGACCTCGAAAAATTTGCAGGTTTTGAAGACAAAATTAACCTCGTTGTTTTTACCGAAAAAGCCAAACACTATCCAATTAAATCAGGTTTTTCTGTTTGGAAACCTGCAGGAAGTGAATTTTTAATCCACGGCAACCGTTACCTGGAAGTTACAAATCTTACCCAAAATGAGGATGAAGTTTTCGAAGTTGTTAACGATGGTTTTGTAGAATTCACATTCTCAGGCCAGCCAATTTTTATTAGCGAACCATTATGATTACGCTTAGAAAAGGAAAAGAACAGGACATAGAATTAATCCAGGAAATTGCCACAGCAACCTGGCCATCAACCTATCTCGACATTATCGGTCAGGCACAAATTGATTATATGCTTGATAAAATGTACAGCAAAGGCGAATTGCTTAAGCAATTAATGGATGGTCATACCTTTATTATCGCCGAGGATGGCTCAGAAAGCTACGGCTTTGCAGGTTACTCCATCGTTGGGCATGAAGAAAGAATTTACAAATTGCATAAACTCTATGTTTTACCTTCTGCACATGGCAAAGGTGTTGGAAAAATTCTAATGAATGAAGTATTTAATCAGGTTAAAGAAGCCGGCGCATCATCTTTAGAATTAAATGTAAACAAGCATAATAAAGCCAAAGATTTCTACCTAAAAGCTGGTTTTATCGTTAAAGAATCTGTTAAGCTAGATATCGGTAATGGATATTTTATGGATGATTATGTGATGGAGTATAAGTTTTAACGAACCAGCTCAAATCGTCCTTTCGAGCGAAGCCGAGAAATCTTTGAACCATATATTTAACCAACAGAAAGCCACAGATTTACAGATTAACATAAAAAATCTGTAAATCTGTGGCTTTTATATTTAAAACCAATCGACTAATTACTGCTTCAATTTAGGGATTCTTGTTGGCGTATCAGTTCCATTGATAATAGAAGTTGCACTTTTAGCAATCGCCTTAATTGTAGATAAGATATTTTCTACATCTAGTGAGCTATATTCATCCTTTACTGTATGGTATAATTTATCAATATCAATTTTATCGGTACTAATTGTGTGCGCCGGAACACCTAATGCGGCGAGTGTTGCATTATCACTGCGATAAAATAAATTTTGCTCCGGATATGGATCAGGGTGGAAAGTAAACTCCGTTCCCGTTAAGTTTTTCTGCAAAATTTTTCCAAAATCAGAACGCTCATAGCCCGTAATAAAGGCGGTATTCTTACCAAACTTCGAATCCTTTCCAATCATTTCGATGTTAAACATGGCTACAACATCATCAGGATTTAATTTTTCTGAGAAATATCTTGCACCAAAACCACCAATTTCTTCTGCCGTAAAAGCAACAAAAATTAAAGTACGCTCATTATTTTTTTGAGCTTTGTAATACTTCGCTAAAGCAATCATTGCGGTTGTGCCAGAAGCATCATCATCCGCACCGTTTGCAATACTATCTCCATCAACAGATTTAGTAATGCCTAAATGATCGTAATGACCAGAAAAAACCACCAATTCTTTTTCTTTCGATTTACCGGGAATCATTCCTGCTACATTGAAAAGCGGCAATTTCTCTGTTCTATTCTTTACTTCGACATTAAATTCTTTCGCTTCATTTACACCAAGTACAAATACCATGGCATCCTGCGTAGGGTTTTGCATATCCTTTTCATCTAACATAGCACCACGACCAGCAAACGATTTATAGCGTTTAAAATCAGCAGCAAATTTTTCACTAACTAAAACAACTTGCTTTTTCCCAGCACGACTTAATGTACGATACTGAGCTATAAACGTTTTCGAAGTATCTAACTTCACAACGCCATCACCGTTAGTTTGATTAAAAGCTACCATTGGCGATTTACCTATAACCAAAATGTTTTCCTGAGGAATGGTTTGTCCATCAACAACCAATTTTGTAGGTTCTGGTGTAAGTTTGATTTTATAAAAACTCTGACGAAATGATGCCTCACCTGCTAAAGGTTTTAAACCTATTTTTTTAAACTCAGATTCTATAAAAGTTGCGGCTTTATCAATGCCTGGCGTAAATGTACCACGGCCTTGCATATCATCAGCACTTAAGGTTTTAATTAAATGGTCGGTATATTCGCGGGTTATAATTTTATCGATATTTTGAGCGCTTAACTGCAAAGTTGCCATACTGGCCAGCGCAAAAAAGAAAAGTTTTTTCATCTGTTTAAATTTTATTTTTTATTTGTAAAAGTGGCTGTCTCAAAAATGATTTTTCAGATTTGTTAGCAGAATAAATATTTCGACTGTCCGTCATTGCCGTAAGAACGGGAATCTTAAAGCAAAAGAAAGGTTAATCAATATGGCCCAACTAAAGCATTAAGATGCCCAGTCAAGCTGAGCATGACATAACCGCCAGATTTAATTCCGATACAAATTTCGAATTTGCTATTCTGAAACAGCTACTTCATTAATTATAAGTTTAAGTTGTGCTAATCTAAGCTTTTGGTTTGATTATTATTTCAATTTAACCTGGGTATTTAACCAGTTATCTCTAAAGGTTTGCATATCCTCTGTTAAACTTCCGCCTGTTTTCTCAATGGATACAATTTCCAGTGCAGGATTTTCGGCGAAGGTAAGTTTTGTTGATTTTGCTTCACCGCGATAAGTATATGTTACATCTACAACATCTCCGGGTTTGTGTGCTTCAGTTACTTTAGTTAATGAAGCCTGATCTTTTATTTCAACACCATCTAATGTTAACAGTACATCACCAACATCCAAACCTGCCTGATAAACAGGTGTTCCGACAGTGCTTTGTGGTAAAGTAACTTTTCCATTCTCAAAAGATAAGCGCATTAAGCCTGTGTAAGCTTTGCCAGGATTTGCTTTGCGCAATACAAAGCCTGCGTTTAGCAATAGTTTTACGTAATCACTCTTCTCTGTTCCGTAAATATATCTTTTAAAGAAATCGGCAGCAAAGCTTGGGTTTTTGGTTAAAATACCTAAAGTTTTTTCCAAATCGGGAACAGTGTAAGCAATTTCTGGCTTACCATAAGTTTTCCATAAAGCCCGCATATAATCATCAAGTGTTAGCTTAAAATCTGCCCGTAACCGAAGATCTAAAGCCAGCGCTGTAGCAGCACCATAAGTATAATAGGAAAGAAAAATATTGCCTTTGTTCGTTTGATCAATCGCAACGCCTGCATCAGCAAAAACTGCGTAGCGACTTGCCTGTATTGGCGAGTAATTTTTAGCACCTGGAGAATTCAAAACTGCATTGACCAAACCGCTAAAGGTTTGCGCTGCATTATCAACCGTTTTAAAACCAGCTCTGGTTAATAATAAGGCACCATAATATTGTGTAAATCCTTCAGCCAGCCAAAGTTCGTTACTCATGTTTGAGTGAGTAAAATTGAAAGGCTCAAGCGTTTTTGGCCTTAATCTTTCAACATTCCAGCTGTGGAAATATTCATGAGAAAATGTACCTAACAAATTGGATTCGTAACCATCAATTTTTGGTGTACGCTGAACAATTATAGTCGAGTTTCTGTGCTCCATTCCATCTCCTGCATTATCAGGGTAAACATCATGAAGGAAATAATAATTGCCATAATCATAATTCGGAAATTCGCCCCAAACCGCTAAATGTTCATCTACCATTTTTTTCAGCATCACAGCATAGTTATCAACGGTTTTTTGATCGTCGTTTGAATGTGAAACCAAATGAATAGTCTGCATTTTCCCATCCGTATTTTTTACTTGCCAGCTTGCGGTTTTATAGTTTGCAATTTCTGTTGGGCTATCCATAAAATACTGAAGATTGGCAGCATAATAGGTATCGTTACCCATTGGTTTTAATTGAGTAGCGACTTTCCAATTTTGTTTTTCGCTATGGTTAAATTTCACTAAGCGGACACGATTGTCCATCCCAATTGGGAAGGCAAAAGTTGCCGGAATATTCATGTGCGCATGAGTTTCATCAAAACCTGCATAAGTACCATCAATCCAGTTACCAAAAATTGTATAGGTTATTTTGACGCTTTTACTGTGATTAGAGATTGTATAAACATCGCCTTCAAATTGATTTAAGGCTAATTCTTTCCCCGAACCATCGAAAGCTTTAAGGTTGTAAACGTTTTTGCCGAATTCATGTGTAGCATATCTTCCTGGCGATGAGCGGCTCATCCTAACCGTTAAAGTTCCAGCCGGAACATTCGGAATTTGCATAGTTATTTCTGCCTCATGATGAATGGCGTTGGGAAAAGAAACGGTATAACTGATTTCATTTTGAGCAAAAGCGCCTAAAGACAATAACATTGCCGCAGCGGTTCCAAGAATTTTCTTCATAAAAAGGTTTTGATGGCGTTAAATTACATAAAATTCAATGTAAGATGTAATTATGGGTGATGTAATGATGTAAGATGGTTGATGTAATAAAGACTAAACCAGAATTGAAGGATTTACATGGCATTACATTAATAACTTGAGTTCGATTATTAATTTTCCTTTACATCATTAATAAGCTGCTTTTTTTAGTTTACGTCGAGGCTCTATGACAAATCAATTTCTCCTTGAATTTTGTCACGTTGAGCTTGTCGAAACGCCCCAAAAGACAGTTTTTACAAGTCCTTCGACAGGCTCAGGATGACATTTTGTATTTATAATATAGCCTCCTTCTTTGCAGGAAAGATGCTGAAATAAATTCAGCAAGACGTGTCGTACAAGCAATACGACGATGACATAGCAAAATATTACGTTTAAGAATCGGACTCAGGTTAATACGCCCATTTCCCTTCTTACCTTTTCCATCACCCATCATCCATAATTACATCTTACCTTTCCATCTTACATCTTACCTTTTCCATCACTCCTTATCCCAATCGTACTGCTCTAAATCGCGATATGCTTTACCCTTTAAAATTTCCTTTTGCTTTGATGACTCCGAATCAACCCGGGTTTCGTGAATGTTATCGGCCACCTCGAACCTGAAATCTTTATTTTTTTTCGATTCGTAAATGGAAACCTCATCGCCGTCGGCGATAACGTAATCGTACGGTCCGCGGGCACTCATTAATTTAACAAACACAGGTAAGCACTCGAAGAAAATGAATAATAAGCCAATAAAGGTAACCGCCAGCGCCGTATTGTTATCTCTTGTGCCGTCGGCATTAAATTTCAGCTGACCTAAAGCCCAGTTTCTATCGGCAAAACCGGCAATATTTGCCAAACTATCTAACTGTTTATCGGTGAAAAGTTTGGCGGTAAAAAGGCCATCAAATTCCTTGCGTTTATCAATAAAAGATTCTGCCTTATTAATATTTGATTTTAAGCTATCTAACTCAGAAGTTCGTTGTTGTATCTCGGCTTCCTTACGTTTTGCAAATGGTCCGTAACCCAATACACCAGAAGTTTCGGTCGTTTTATTTCCAAAAATTTCGAAATTGAGTTTCTGCCGGTCGGCCTTAATGCCTTTTTCCAAGGAATCTCTCGTTGCTTTTTGTTGATTCAATCTGCCGAACTCCACCTGATATTTGTTTTCGAAAGCTTTGTTAAGTGTATCTATTTTGGAGCGTTGTCCGTTCAGGTAACTCACTTTTAAACGCTCTTTAATTTCCTTGTCAAAAATTTTCAGTTCAATAGGGCGGGAGATTACAATACCAATCATAATCGCAAGCAAGATACGTGGTGTAGCTTGTAAAATTTGTTTGTTTGTCGAGGCGCTTTTGTTAATGCTTGATACGATGTATCTATCCATATTAAAAATGGCGGCACCCCATAAAAAGCCAAAAATGATGGCGAAAACAACAGCTAAATCATCTCCTTTAAAAACGAAATACATGGCATAGCCACCAGATAGAGCAGCAAATAGGCCAGTAAAGAAGATGGTGGCACCAATGCCAGTATATTTATTTTGTTCTGAAGAATACTTTTCCAGTGTAGAGATGTGAGCACCAGAGCAAAACCAAAAAAAACGGTTCAGTTTATCCATTTATAACTATTTACAATTAAACGCCTGAAGGGTTGATATGTTACAGATTTGGCTAAAATATTTGCGATTACCCTTATATATTGACCCATTAAATTACACATCGACAGTTATTTACAATCTTTGCACTTTTAAAGAATAGCATTTTGACAAATGAAAAACGAAAAACAGTAATAGGGTGATTAAGTAAACATTATCCGTTAAGTGTTTTTTGTATATTTGAAAAAATATATTTTACATGAAAGAAATATCGGTACAAGAACTGAAAGAGAAAATCGACAATAAAGAAGATTTTCAATTAATTGATGTTCGCGAAACATTCGAATATGAAGTTTCTAATCTTGATGGAGAAAACATTCCTTTAGGCGGAATTTTAATTGAAGCTGATAAGGTTGCCAAAGATAAGCCTGTAATTATGCAATGCCGCAGTGGCAAAAGAAGTGCTGCTGCAGTTATGCAGTTAGAAGCACAATATGGTTTTGATAACTTATATAATTTAAAAGGCGGTATTTTAGCCTGGCAAGAAGCTTACGACCCGAATATGCCGGTTTACTAATAATAAATAATTGAATTTTGAATGAATGGATGATTGAATTGGCTAACTGCTGGTTACATTCACTCATTCAAAATTCACTCATCCTCTCATTCAGTCATTTCCAATTGTGGGTAAAAAATTCGCATTAAATATCTTCTACAACTTAGGTATTATACTTTCTGTTTTCGGAATAATATGGTGTTATAACAATGGAAAGTACATACCCGCAGCTTTTTTAGTTGGAACAGCGGCTTGTCTTTTTTACTTTAAAATACAACTGATGAAAGAAATCAGGAAATCGTATAAGGAAAAAGATCCTGATTAATCCCTTCCAAACCTAAGCCAGGTAAATTTTTTAATACATACTTTCCGTTTTCGAATGGAGGATTTGCGAAAGGATTATTCTTGGTTAACCATGGTCCATCTATATCTGCCCAATTACACAAAGGTGCCAAAGCTGCTGCTGCTAAAGTAGCGCAACTAGTTTCGCTCATACAACCGATTAAAACTTTCATTCCGAATGAGCGGGCCTTCAAAATCATTTGATGACCCTCGTACATCCCGCAGCTTTTCATTAGCTTTACATTTATACCATGATAAACATCTTTAAGTTTATCCATGTCGGCCAAACGTTGTACAGCTTCATCAGCCAATAATGGAACCGGACTTCTTTCTGTTAACCAGGCATTTCCATCAGGATTATTCTTATCCATTGGTTGCTCAATTAACACTACACCTTTACTATGCAGCCAATAAATTAAATCAATTGCCTTTATTTTATCAGTCCAACCTTGGTTAGCATCAACATAAAGGGGAACTTTAGTCATGCTGCGAATCGTTTCAATTATCTCTTTATCATTATCACGGCCAAGTTTAACTTTTATTACTTTAAAAGCTACCGCGTCGTTTAGCTTTTCACGAATTATTTCAGGTGTATCAATACCAATTGTATAAGAAGTTACTGGCATTTTAGCTAAGTCTGATCCGTAAATCTCATAACATGGTTTGTTTAAAATTTTTCCATTTATGTCATTCAATGCAATATCGATAGCGGCTTTAATTGCAGGCTGACCGTTCGCCAAACTATCCAGGTAAGAAATTATTTCCTGGAAGTTAAACGGGTATTGAATTTTATCCCAATCTATTCCATTTAAAAAAGCATTCGCAGTTTCATAACTTTCGCCCATATAGGGCACCATAGATGCTTCTCCATAACCAATAAAATCCTGGTATTGGATTTTTAAAAGCATTAGCGGCGTACTGGTTCGAGTAAATTTTGATATTGAGAAAGGGTGTTTTAACTCTAATTCAAATTGCTTACAACTTATTTTCATCATCAATCTTATTAAATATATAGGGAAGATTTTCGCGGTACTAAAGTATATTTGTTTGAGGCCAACTAGTCCTGTCATGAAAAACATTTCAAGATTACGGTATTTTATTTATTTATCCTTAATAATTATTTTAAGATCTATCAGCGAAAAAAAACATTTAAAAATTTGATTTTGATGCTCACAATTCTTGTTATTTAAATAATCTACTCAATTTATATATACGAACATTTTCGATGGGAAAAGTTTTTAACAACTTACAATTTCGTAATCCCAAGGTTAAAATAAATCATCATTACTAAGCCCTTAAAATATTATGGTTAATATTGTGGCAATGAATAACGGCTTATACAATCCATTCCAAAACTTCGATTTCTTATATAAAACCTGTTTTTTAAGTGGAAATACTTTTAATTCTCCTGTGCTTCAAGTTCCATTAATTCCAAAATGGCTATTAGAACTGGCAGGGCTAACGGGCGAAGAACAAATTCAGTTTTTAGATGAAAGTATCCGTGCTTATAAAACATTGGTTATTCCTGTAAATAGCGAAGTGAATGAACAATTTTTAAATCCATTGGAAGAAAAAATTGAGGCTGCATTTTTAGGTGGTTATCAATCTATTTCCGCTTTAAATGAGTTGGACTTATTCAACTGGATTGGCAAATTTTTATATGGATTTATTTACATCGAAATGCATTCTGCTTTACGAAAAGAAATGACTGCCGACGGTTTAAATATGTCGCAATCTTTGATGATGAAATTCGCAAATCTGAACTTCATGATGCAAAATTTGTACACTAGTTTAGAATTTGAAGATTTTAAACCATGGTCTATAACCATTGTAAAGCTTGAAAATAAGGAAACACCTTTCAGTTTTCGTGACGAAATAAATACTCTTACTTTCTCTTTAAAGATGAAAGATTTCGGAATCATTGTATGTTTACAAGATAATGGAACTAACAAGCGTTACCATCAGGAAATTATTAATGAAGTTAAAGGAAAAGCAATAACGGCCGAACAATTCGAAGAACTAACAGCACGTTTTTATTATTCTGCTTATCTATTTAACCGCTTGCCTGAATATACTTTTATGCCGGTTGAAGGCACAATTTATATTGAGGCAATGCCATTACGAGGAAATATGAGTAAACCACTTTTTGATGTTTGGCAGCATAAAATATATGCACATGTTTTAGAAACCTTCTGGAAGCCATGGGGCTATGTAAAATTCGAAATCATTAAAAATCCAGACGAACCAATGAGCTTTTTCGAAAAACCTTGCTTACCTGCCTCCGGTTAATGCAGCTATAAAATTTTGAATAATACCGGGAACAAAAATTATTGTAAAAATTAATCCTGTTAGTGCGCCGAAAAAATGAGCATCATGGTTTATATTATCTCTTGAATTTCTTGATGCATAGGCGCAATAAATCAAGTATAAAAATCCAAAAACTACAGCAGGTATCCCAATCGGAATAAACATAATGTATATTTTAGACATTGGGTTAAACAAAATGTAGCTAAAAAGCACCGCACTTACTGCTCCAGAAGCACCTAAACTATTGTAATGAAAATTATCCTTATGCTTAAAAACTGTTGGTAAATCACTCAAAACCAAACCCAAAAAATACAGTAAACCGAATTGCCAGCTACCCATTAATCTTTCTAATGTAAACGCAAAAGCATAAAAGGTAAACATGTTAAAAAACAGGTGCATCCAATCGGCATGGATTAAACCACTTGTAATTAAAGTATAAACATTTTGCCCTTTCGAAACGCTATAAGGATGCAGCATAAACTTACCATAAATGCTGTTATCGTAAAAAGCATAAAGGCTTGTAATGATGGTAAAAACAAAAATAACTGAAGCAACAGGTGCTATGTTTAGGTATTCCATTTGATATTATTTTAAATCGAGTTTGATGTTTGACATTAAGCGTGAAACGGGGTAACGATTGTTCGTTTTTTCGTAATAATCAGAATTTTTATACACAAATTCTAATTGAGCAGAACCACTTTTTGCAAAAGCAGTATCAGCAGATTTTTTTTCTTCAAATTTAGCTTGTAAAGCTGGGTTATTTTTTAATAATTCTGCTGCGGTATCTTCAAAAACATAAGCAGAGTAATGTTCCTTCATATCCAATACAGAATCGAAGAAATTCCAGTTAAAATATGAATCTATTGCCTGGGGTTCTAATGTTTCTATAATATAACGATTGCTTGCCTGGTTTGCATATATAACATAGTCGCCTGCATAATATTGCAGCGTTTGTTCAACAGGGCTTACCTTAAGGGCAGAATGCAAATAGTGTCCTTCATAAGGCCTGGTTCCAGTTTTAAAATCGCCGATATAATAACTTTCAACTTTAATTTTAACATCAGCCTTTAGTTGTTTAAGTTTAACATTATTCAATTTTAGCAAAGTAATTGCTTTATCCCAAGCCTTTGGAATGATGTAAGCAATAGGTTTTTGAATACTTATTGAAGGCTCAAAATTATTCCATTGTTTTATGGTTTTAGTAAATGGCTTACTTCTGTCGTAATACAATCTATCAACTCCGCTAATGGCACTTGGTTTTTTCCCGGCTTCAAAACCTTTAAAAGGAATACTATCTCCTTTTTTTCTATTCAATGTCCATTCCAAAGCAAATTCTTGTTGAGTAGCAACAAATTCATCTGCTTTGTGTTTATTTATACCTATTATTTTTGCATCACGCTGCACAATATCGATGTAAGTTAGCAAGAGTTTATAAGTAGCATCTACACGTAAATCAAACGGTTTTAACATGTGTGTTTCGGGCATAAAACCAATTGAGTTGTGTAAAGTTGTGTATCCGGTAGAATAACGTGGTGATTCGATAAAACCTGTTATACCAGTTTCGGGTGTTTGGCCGATAGCGTTTACATAAGGAATCATTGGGTATCCTCTTTTTTCCATTCCTTTATATAAATCAGGGACTAAAGTTTTGGTTAAGTATGCAGATAAAATTGAATTTAACTTATCCTTTTGAGTTGGAATAAGCGTCATTACATATTGATAATCTGCACCATTACTGGTATGTGTATCGACAAAAATTTCTGGCTTCCAGGTGTTAAAAATTAGCTGAAAAGCGGCTGAGTTTTTTGAATCCGTTTTAATGAAATCGCGGTTCAAATCAAGATTCTTACTATTGCCTCTAAAACCATAAGCTACAGGGCCGTTTTGGTTAGCTCTCGATGTTCCGCTTCTGTTAAAACTTCCGTCAATATTGTAAAGCGGAATAATGCAAATTACAACATCTTTTGGTAGGTTGTTTCCTTTAAGTAAATCTCTTGCAAGCATCATCGAAGCATCGATACCTTCAGGCTCTCCGGGGTGAATCCCGTTGTTTATCAATAAAATTCGTTTGTTATTTTTTCTGATTTGAGCAGGATCAAAAATCTTATCTTTTGATAAGACCATCAAATGCAATGGTTTTCCGAAATCTGTACTTCCGTAGGTTAACAGTTTAGCTTGAGGGTAAGATTTCGCTAAAGATTCATAATAAGAAATTGCGGCACCATAAGTTGTCGTTTCTCTTTTACTGCTTTTCTCATAAGGAGTTTGTTGCGCTAAAGCATGCAAAGTATTCAGTAGCAGCAAAAACACGAAGATTTTATTCATGTAACAATTAAGTAATTAAAGAAATGATTAAAGTGTTTTGCGGTAAACTTTAATGTTACCGAAATAGTACTTAAAGCCGATGCTATAAACATTGTAAGTATCCGGATCGTAGTTTTTAAACCTAGTTTCCGGATCGTTATAACCATCTAACCCTTCACCAAAAGTAAAATTACTTTGCGCATTTATATTAATAACATAACGCACATAACCCCAACCATCATTCATATAAAAATTTATACCCAAATTTATCGGAACCCATAAATTAACACTTTTATCTTCGCCTGGAAAAGGACCATAGCCAGCATCATAAGCAAAGCTAGGTTTAATACGTACAATATCCGTAATGTTATTATTTATTGCGCCAATACCAATTCCAGCATATAATCCCCTAATTTTGTATAAAAAATTGGTTTTATTATAGTTTGTAAATTCGCCAAGCATAAATTTCACATTGGCATTAATACCTGTGTATTTATTTACGAACTGTCTATTATTTGGGTCTGTGTAAATATCCCCACCCTGTACCATACCGTACTGGCCTTCTAACCCCCCTGTTATAAATGGTGTAAAATTATAATCGATATTACCACTAATGGTATGGCCCCAATTACCTTTAACAACATCTGTTTTAGAATAATTTGCACCTGCACCAAAACCATAAGACCATTTAAAGTAATTAGATTGAGCATTAGAGAACAAAACAAGAAACAATAAGAAAAGTGTTACGAATGTATGTTTCAAATGCTTATAATTTATACTGCTTTTTTTTACAAAAATAATATGTTTATTCAATATCTATAACTTTTACCTTTGGAATTATGATGATGTACCAAAACTTTAACAAATCTTTAGAGAATAGATTTATCAAGTATGCTAAAATTGATACCCAATCTAACCCTGAATCTCCGACCTGTCCATCAACTGAGAAGCAAACAGGCCTTGGCCTGGAACTTACAAAAGAGCTTTTAGCATTTGGAATTGCCGATGCAAGTATGGATGGTAACGGTTATGTTTATGCTACAATTCCTTCAACAACGAATAAAGCTGTTCCTGTAATTTGTTTTTGCTCACACATGGATACTTCGCCCGACTGCAGCGGGGAAAATGTAAAGCCTATAATTCATAGCAATTATCAGGGTGAAGATTTAATTCTGCCAGATGATGAGTTGGTAGTTATAAAACGCTCAGAGCACATAGATTTACAGTATCAAATAGGCAATGATATTATAACCGCAAGCGGAACAACTTTACTTGGTGCGGATAATAAGGCTGGTGTTGCGGAAATAATGGAAGCAGCAAGTTTTTTAATGAAGAATAAGGATATAAAACACGGCACCATAAAAATTCTTTTTACACCAGATGAAGAAATCGGGCGAGGAGTTGATAAGGCTGATTTAAAAAAATTAGGAGCAGATTTTGCATACACCGTTGATGGCGAAACTTTGGGTTCTATTGAAGATGAAACCTTTTCTGCAGATGGCGCAACATTAACAATTAACGGTGTTAGTAGCCACCCTGGCTTTGCAAAAGGTAAAATGGAAAATGCCATAAAAATACTTGCCGAGGTTTTAGACAGTTTACCAAAAGATAAATTAACACCCGAGACTACCAGTGGAAAAGAAGGTTTTATCCATCCTGTTGGAATTAAAGGACAAGCAGAGCAAGCCGAAGCTCAATTCATTATCCGCGATTTTACTGATGCAAAGTTAGTAGAACACGAAAGCTTGTTAAGACAAACTGTAGATGCTGTAATAAAAAAATACCCAAATTCATCATATCATTTAGAGGTGAAAGCACAATACCGAAATATGAAACAGGTTTTAGATCGTTATCCGAAAATTGTAGAATACGGTGTTCAAGCCATAGAACGAGCTGGTGTAAAAGCTAAAAGGCAAAGTATTCGTGGTGGAACTGATGGTTCAAGATTATCTTATATGGGCTTACCTTGCCCGAATATTTTTGCTGGTGAGCATGCTTTCCATAGCAAGCAAGAATGGGTTAGCATTCAGGATATGGAAAAAGCTGTGCAAACCATTATTAATATAGCTTGTATTTGGGAAGAGAATAGTTAATCAACTTTCAGTTGGTAATTAAGCAGTTACCAACTAAAAACTGCCAATATTTAATTGAACTGACCGATATCCAACCGGTTTATTTTACCTGCTTTATTAATCTGGAATTTAAAAAAGGCTTTAAAATCTCCCCACTGGTTAGAGTGAAAATTTCCGTAAACATCCAATCCGTTATTATCTACTTTATCAATGCTGGTAAACCTTTCGTGGCCTAAGGCTTTTTTAAAAAAGTTGTTAAATTGCATTTGATTTCCATCATCGTAAAACATCACATCAGCAGAAAATAATGGAAACCATTCTTTACCATCACCCTTTTGTAAAGCAAGTATAGCGGCTTTAACCTTTGCGTTTGTAAGTTTACTTAAATCGATTGCCATACTTTTTGTTTGATTTTTGAGCTAAAGTAACTTGTAATATCAAGAAAAGAGAAAGGTGAATTTTAATTGCTATTTGCGATTTTTTTTAAAGGCTTAAACTTCATTTCCAAGATGATATCCAAAACTAGTTAAAAAATATCAATCAAATAATGTTGCCAAACTTATGTGCAGAAAATTTGACTAAAATTACTTTCTTTAAATTTTACTAAATGCACATAAATTATTCTCAAATTTGTTACTTTTAAATGTAATGATAATACTCGAAAACGATTTTTTAAAGGTTAATATAGCCGAAAAGGGCGCCGAACTGCAAGGCTTATTCAGCAAAGAAACGGAAATTGAATACTTATGGAACGGAGATGCCAGCTTTTGGGCAAAACATAGTCCTGTACTTTTTCCTATTGTAGGCTCATTAAAAAACGACAATTACATTTATAAAGATAAAACCTATAATTTGCCAAGGCATGGTTTCGCCAGAGATAAAGAATTTTCGGCAAAAAAAATAAGTAATATCGAGGCCGTTTTTACCTTATCGGATACAGCAGAAACCTTAAGCATTTTTCCTTTTCCTTTTGAGTTGAAACTTACCTATCAAATTATAGAAAGAAAGTTAAGCCTAACTTATACTGTTGTTAATAAGGGTAGCAAAAAAATGTTGTTTTCTTTGGGCGCTCATCCTGCTTTTGCCATTCCAAACACATCTGATACCAATTACGAGGATTACTACCTTGCTTTTAACGATGATGAGAAGATAACCTACTGGAAACTTGCTGACGGTTTGGTTGAAAATGAAACCGAAACAATAGAGCTACATGGTCATAAATTGAATTTAAACCATGAACTTTTTTATAATGATGCATTGGTTTTTAAAACCCTTCAAAGCAATTGCATCAGTTTATTAAATACTAAAAACGACTTCGGCTTGCATTTTCATTTTGATGATTTCCCTTTCTTTGGAATTTGGGCCGCCAAAGACGCACCATTTGTTTGCTTGGAGCCTTGGTGCGGCGTTGCTGATGGTGTAAATCATAGTCAAAAGTTAGCTTATAAAGAAGGTATAATTAAGTTAGATGCAGGCAAAAGCTGGGAACGTTGCTGGGAAGTAGAATGCTTTTAACTTATTAATTTTCAAATACATACACAAGCACACTAAATAAATTAAATTCATAATTAAACTTGATTCAAAACAAAAAGAGGCCATTTCATAAATCAATTTATCTTTGCATCTTGCGCCAGGTTGAGCTAAGCCTGTGCTGAGCTTTTAGAAGCATCGAAACACCCTAAAAGGTAGTTTTGCAAGTCCTTCGAAAGGCCCTGTATGGCATTTCGAATTTATGAGATAACCTCTTCAGGGTTTTATAATCAGAATATTTGGTTTTCCTATAATCAAACCATTTCCTTCTCCATCACCGCGAGTTGATTATTTAACCGAACTGCGTAGGTAAATATTGCCGTAATTTGAGCTGATGTCATAATCAGGTCCTTTACCCGGAGTAGCAGTTATGGATGTAAAAAAGTTTTGTTCCTTTTGTTCCGTAGGTTTTAAGTTAAGGTTACTGTAAATTTTACCAAAATGGTTTGTCATGGTGATTTTACCAATTTTACTTTCCGTTAAACTGGCATCTATACCACCATATTTCGCGTCAACCTTAATCGGGCCATCAAAATTATCCAGCTCAACCATACCATATACAGCAGCCAAATCTGTAGCCACATTTGCAGGCACCTTAATATCCAGTATTACTTCTATATCTTTTTGCTGATAAGAGGATATATTGCTAACACCGCCTTTTTCCTTCCGGTAACTATCCATATCAGCTTTAGTTGTAAAGCGGGTTTTAATGCCGTTTTCAACCAAAAAATAAGTTTCTGGAATTTCATCCAAATCGAGCTTGTTGCCAATGGCTATTTTACCACCATCAGAAGATTGAACCAGGCTAAAAGCATTGTTACTTTCGCCATTATTAATTTTAACAGTCGCTTCTACAGAAACTTCATTCTTATCCCAAGTACTGATGCGAACAACTTTTGGATAATCGAACCGCAATTCAATTGTTTGCCCTTTGGCGACAGGATATGACTTAATTATCCTCGTTTGAGAAAGGGCAATGCATGGCAATAAGGCTATATATAGCCAGAAAAATAGTATTTTCATGATTTGGTGATTTTACAAAGGTGCGCCTAACAGAAGGCAAAAGGAAATTGCATTCGAGTAGGCTGGAAAATTATCAACGGATGCCTATTTCTCTCTTAAATAAACATTTTTGTAGTTCGATTTTAATATTACATCTGCTCCACCACCGTTCAGCTTGCCTTTAAGCATTTCCTTATTTCCTCTGCTAAATGGTTCTAAACTAACCGTACCGTTGCCATTTATTGAATAGCCTGAAGTTGTTACTGCGAGCCCTTGTAGCGAATTTACAGTCGATAACGCATTGGTTTTTTCTGTTGTGCCTTTTTCTACTGCAATTTTAAATCCTTCAGCAGCATATAAATTTCCATAATTTGTTCCCAATTCAACATTAGCTTTTGTAGTTGAGGGCATTGAAACATCTACATAACCGTATACTGAAACAATCGAAACCGGACCTTTAATTTCACCAGAGAAAATTGCATCAACGGAACCATAAAGTGTTTTGATGTTCATCGGGCCCGTATTATTCTCTAATTTAACTTTATTATAACTTACCGATACTTCAATCTCATTTTTCAGGTTTTTCAAAATCAATTCTTCCTGATTGGTGCTGGTGTTGTTGAAAGCGATTTTAATGTTTTGTGGAACTTTAATGGTGATGATGCTTCTGCGAGCGACTTTACTTACGGGATTTACATTTATTTCATTGCCTTTTTCCGTTACATCGATGCCCATACCAGTATTATCTGTAAAACCCGAACCGCTGATTATTCTAAGTCCTTTTGCACGCTCATCAACCACATCATTTTCAGATTTGGCTGTGCTGAAAATAATTTCGTTACCGTTGTAACCTTCTACAATTGCACCGCTAATGTTCAGGTTTAATTTACCTGTACTTTTGGCCAGCTTATATTCTTTTTGTGCTGAAGCCGCTATCGTGATGAACACGAGGGAGAAAAGTACTGCTAATTGTTTTTTCATCTGTTTGCTTTTTATTATAATTTATCTTCTTTTAATAATATGCTGTACGCTTCATCCTTCACGGCATCAAAAGTATTTGGGTCGCTGGCAAGGGCATAAAGTTTATCGTTAATATTTAAGTTTTTCATTTTTCCCAATATAGTAACCAGGCCAAGCTGTACCATTGGGTCGTTTTGTGTATTTAGGGAGTGTACCAACAAGGCAGCTACATGCACATCGTAACTGTATTTTTCAAGTACGCTTAACGCTGCGAGCCTGACATTACTGTTATCATCTCCATTTAATGTTTTGGCCAACTTATCCAGTACATCATTGCTTATTTGTCCAGCTTTATCAATCGCCAGTATTGCCGATAACCTGGTACTCGAAGAACTGCTATCGCTAAGCTTTGCATAAACGTTATCGCTTACATTGTTGATTGGAAGCGAGACAAATGCCTTCGTTAATTTTCTTGCCGCAACTGGATGTTCGAACTGTTTTTCAATTGCAATCTGTGGGGTTTTACTGGTTTCAGTTACCTTAATTTCTTTGCTTGTTTTACCGGTTTTGGTTTTTACCATTTGTACACCTTTATTTAAGGAAGGTGTTGAATTGTTTTCCCTCAACAGTAAAAAGGCTGTGCCGAATGCAATTAAAACGGAGGCCGCGACCAACCATCTGGCTCCAATTGTGAGCCAAAAGTTCTTACTTTTTCTTTCCTGAACCGGTTGTAACCTTGCCTTAAATTCTTCGAGGTTAAAAGCGGGCGCTTCAAGCTCATCAAATGCTGCCCTGTTCTGCTCGACAAATTCTTTTATCGGATCATTCATAATAAGACTTGTCTTTTAAATGTGCTACTATTTTTTTCTTCGCCCGGTGGTACTGTGTGCGCACCGTAGCATGCGATATTCCAAGCATTGCTGCAATTTCTTCCTGATTCATCTTTTCGAACAGGTAAAGGTTTAAAATGGTGCGGTAACCATCGGGTAAATTTTCTATGCTTCTTTTTACATCCTCAACCTTACATTCGAAGATTTCATTTTCATTTACATCGTAATCTTCTTCGGCAACAGGCTCCATTTCGCCTAAATCTGCAAAAACAATTTTCCGTTTTCGCAAATGGTTAATTGCCCGGTTAATTGCCAAGCGCCTTAACCATGCTTCGAAACTCACCAAACCTTTTAATTTTTCCGGCTCGCTAAATACTGTAAAAAAAGTTTCCTGAAGGATATCTTCCGCCTCGCCGGTATGGGCAACAATGCGGCTTATTGAATTGTAAATACGCCTTGCATATCGGTTGTAAAGCCCGGTATAGCCGGCATCTTTACCCTCAAGGCACAATACAATCAATTCCTGATCAGTTATCTGTTCTTTCGGCTGCAATATGGTGTCGTTAAATTAGCTTCGTAATAGGTTTCTATCTGCAAGTCGCAGGATCTGGAATAATGTTGCATCTCATTTAAAAATTATTTTTAAATAATTGCTGCTGCAAGATAAGGCTTAGGAAAGTTTTTTAATTAAAACCTCCATTTGGCTAACGGCAACTTCCTCTGGAAAAGGAAGGGTTCAAGATTGAGGTTGATTTTCGGCGTTGTTAACGAAATCTTTTACCCGTGCTAAAATGAAATTTTTACCGCTTTAATGGTAAAATATATTTATCAAAAATGTAAGAAGTCATTGGTAAAAGCCTCTTTTCATTATTTACAGGGTTATCTCCGCTATCTGTATAAAACTCAATTTTACTATTTATTTTACCATAGAAAACTTTACCAATAGAATAGCTGGTTAATGTATCACGTTTCGTGATTCTTTTTAAATGATCAACTTTATTATCATCTAAAGCAACTACTGCTGCTTCGGGTAGTTTCGTATCACATGTTACTGGTTGATATTCGTCTCCTGTCCAATACATACATTGTTTATCTACCAATTTCCAGGTAAAGTAGCTACCACCCACTGCAGCAAATGCTGCAATAAAAGCATAAACTGCTTTCCTGATGTTTTGGTTTTTCCAGATTTTTATACCAGCAGGTTTTTCTTTCTCTCCGTCAGTGTCTGGTTGTTTTCCAATTTTTTCTTTCTCCTGATCACTAAAACCTTCAGGTTCAGTTGATGTTGTTTTCTCAATATCATCAACTAATTGTTCATCTTCTTCTTTAGCTTTTTTTTCTAAATTTTTGTAATATGAAATACTTGGTCTTGGCTGAAAATCTATTAACCATGCTAAGAGTTCAGTATTTTTTTCATCAGTCTTGGTAGTTGTCCCATTTAGGTGATTTAATAATGGCCTAAAACAACCATCATCAGCCTTGGATATAATCAAAGAAAAGTCAGTTTCTATCCTATCCTTATCAAAAAACTCTGAAAATATATCTTTAGCTTCTTCACTAGCATCATACTTTCTTAAACAAGCTTTTTTCAATTTCGCGGTAGTTGGTCTTAATAGTTTTAAAGGTAGCCCCATGCCTTCTTCTTTCTGTTTTTGCTTATAAGCAGCCAATACTACGTCTTGATAATCTTCAGGCATTTTTCAAAAATTTAAGCGTAAAAATAAAAAAGGAATTTCAGGAATTTTACGGTTTTCCAGAATCCAAAAAGAATTAAAAAAGAATTATGAGAACAACCGGAATTCCCTAACCAATAGCTTTTTAACCTCCACATATTTGTACTGTCAATCGGAACAAGCAACGATTCGCTATCGAAGCTAAATAAAAAAACTGATTGATAAAAGAGTAGATATCGCGGTGGTTCGTAACCGGTTTGGGAAGCAGTTATAAGCTCCCGCGATTGAAACTCAAAACACTTCCCAAATTTTCAGAAGGCCTTCTGATTTGCAATTGCAGTAATCCCCGCGAATGACCGCGGGGAACCTGCTGAGTTAAATCATTCTAAAAATTTGAAGTCATGTTTATACCATTATTTATTGCCATCCTATTAGGCTTGGCAACACCATCGAACACAAACCATTCTGCAACATGCAATGGAACAACGGTAAGTACTACTAATGCTGACCCAGGCGATCCGGGTGACCCTGGAGATCCTATCGATCCAGGAGATGGAACTGGTGGTGAAACAGGAACTAATCCTCCACGATAATTATTTTAAGCGGGCAATTGCCCGCTTATTTTTTTTATATTAGGGGTAAATTATCACTCCTTGAAAAATTTACGCTCACACTCTTTTTTAATAATACTTTTGTTTGTTTCCTGTAAAAAAATTACAACACGGCAAAGAGTACAAACCTTAAGCGAAAATTACACTCAAGCTTGGGTTTATCGGGATAGTGGTAAATTGGACAGCGCATACATCTCATTAAGTAAAGCAAAAGACGAATTTTTAGGACGTAAAGATAGTATCGGTGTTGCTAAAAGCTTAATTAACATGGCAGAAATTGCCTATCTAAAAGGTGATTATTTTGGTAGTCAGGAATTGGCAACACAGGTTGATTCATACCTTGACTCTACAAAAAAAGTCGAACGTGAATTATTATCTTCGAACTACAACACTTTAGGAAACGTTTCAAACGGATTGGAGCGGTATGAAGAAGGAAATACTTTTTTCAAAAAAGCGATATTATACACCAAAAACACTGCGGCATTAAATCTCTACTATAACAATATTGGGGTCGACTTATTGTATTTGAAAAGATATGGTGAAGCTATCTCATATTTTTCAAAATCTGCCGGAGATGAATCTTCTTCGACATCTGCTATGAAGTTGTCAAATATTGCAAAAGCTAAATGGCAACAAAATCCTGATTTCAACCCAGCACCTTTATTTCAAAAGGCTCTATCCATTAGGCTAAGTGATAATAATTTATGGGGTCAAAATTCCAGTTTTGCACACCTTGCTGATTATTACATGAAGAAACATCCAGATTCTGCTTTACTTTATGCGCAAAAAATGTATCACATTGCGCAAACATTGGTTAGCCCCGATGATCAATTAGAAGCCCTTCAAAAACTAATCAAACTCAGTCCCCAAAAAGAAGCCCGTCAATATTTTGAAATTTACCAGAATTTAAGTGACAGTGTTCAAACTGCCCGAAGTGCCGCTAAAAACCAGTTTGCACTCATCCGCTATGAAACTGAAAAAAATAAAGCAGACTTTTTAAAAGCCCAGGCAGAAAATATAAAGAAACAAAGCAGCATACTTATCAGAAACATCGGGATTGGTGTTTTAATTGTCTTTTCAACAGCCAGTTATCTTTGGTATAGAAGACGCCAAAAAATTCTAAGACAAGAGAAGGAAATTGAAGTTAAAAACACAGAAATAAAGTATGTAAAAAAGGTTCACGATCATGTTGCCAACAGGATTTATCAGGTAATGAATGAGATAGACAACCGCCCACAAATGGATAAAGATGAAGTGGCCGAAAAACTTGATGTAATTTATCACATTTCAAGAGACCTTTCTTACGAAAGCATCGATACAAAATATAAACAAGGCTTTGCGAAAGCGCTTTCAAAAATGTTTTCTTCTTATCAATCGGCAAAGGTTAATATCGTTGTAAACGGAAATGAAGAAAAAATTTGGGAGACCGTACAAGAAACTGCTAAAGAGGAGGTTTTTACCATTTTGCAAGAATTAATGACTAATATGAAGAAGCATAGTGAAGCGGATGTAGTACAATTAGCATTTCAACATGAGCAACAGCGCATTACGGTTTTATATTCGGATAATGGAAAAGGCATTCAGCATTTTTCGCCGGGAAACGGATTGAAGAATACGGAAACCCGTATTAAAAGTATTTCGGGCATAATTACTTTTGACACTAAAGCCAACGAGGGGCTTAATGTTAAATTCTCTTTTCCTATTTAAAATATTGTTATGTTCAAAAATGTATTAATCGCCGAAGACCATGAAATGGCAAATCTCTCCTTGCGTAATGTTATGAGTAATCTTGGCATTACAGTAGTTGATAAAGATTATGTATTTCAATGTGATGATGCATTTGCAAGAATACAAAAAGCGATTCGCGAAGGCAATCCGTACGAATTAATGATTACAGATTTATCTTTTGACGACGATTACCCAAAACAAAAAATCTCTGGTGGCAAAGAACTTATACAGGCGGTGAAAGAGGTACAGCCAGGTATAAAGGTGCTGGTATTTTCAAGTGAAAACCGGGCGCTTATTGCCAATTCTATTTTTAAAGAATTGAATATTGATGCTTATGTTCCGAAAGCACGTCACGATGCCAAAGACCTTAAACTGGCTATAGAAACTATTTACAGAAACAAAAAATACGTTTCGCCTAATCTCCGACAAAAAGAAACGCATATTCATCATTTTACGGATTATGATAAAATGATTGTTTCGTTACTTTCCAGCGGAAAAACTCAAAAGGAAATGCCCGATCTTTTAAAGGAAAATATGATGGAACCATCGGGACTAAGCAGTATTGAAAAACGCCTTAATACGATTAAAACATCCTTGAATATGACCAATAACGGGCAACTTATTGCGTATTGTATCGCAAATAAGATTATCTAACCGTTTCATGTTAGCCCTCCTGAATGCTCCTAAAAATGCAAAAAATTATATGGAAAATTCAGCAGGACAATAAGGCTAGATTAAGCATTAAACCAACATGATTTTCCATAAATAATTATTGAATTCGGGTTATATGGTATTCTATTTAGTATAGCCGATCATAGTTTTATACTTGCAGTTGGTAGCTTTATACTTTCAGTTGATAGTTTTGAATTTGCAGTAGACAGTTTTGAACTTTCAGTTAACAGTTCTATACTTTCAGTTGATAGTTTTGAATTTGCAGTTGGCAGTTTTAAACTTGCGGTTAACAGTTCTATACTTTCAGTTAGTAGTTTTAAACTTTCAGTTGATGGTTCTATGTTAGCAGTTGGTAACTTTATCGTAGAGGTAGCTAGTTGTTATTTTGCAGGAGGCGATATTAAGTTTTCAGTAATCGGTTAGCTTTTTGATAAGCAGCCCTTCAGCTAAGATTCATATTATATTTTCTTCGAAATAGTTTTTTGCATTACGGGAAACCGTAAGGAAAGTGCTTTCCAGCACGGTACTTTTGAATAGACCAACAGAAAAATCATTCCTAAAACTATGGAACTAAAATTAAAGCTCGAACAACTCCATCAGCGGGTAAACGGTTTAAAAGATCAGATTAATACTGAAGAAGCCACCAAAAACGCTTTTGTAATGCCATTTATTCAAATTTTAGGCTATGATATTTTTAACCCAACAGAAGTTATACCTGAACATATATGCGATATCGGAACCAAAAAAGGCGAGAAGATAGACTATGTTATCAAAAAAAATAACGAGCCCATCTTAATTTTCGAATGCAAACACTGGAAAGAAAATGCTGATGCACACAATTCTCAATTGCACAGGTATTACCATGTATCTAAAGCCAGGTTTGGTGTTTTAACAAACGGTACTATTTATAATTTTTATTCTGATTTGGAGAAACCGAACATCATGGATGAGAAACCTTTCTTAACCATTGATATTGAGGATTTAAAAGACAGCTCGATTAAAATACTCGAAAGCTTTACCAAAAACGAATATAACCTGGAGAATATTTTAGATTCTGCAGAAGCCCTGAAATACATAAAAGCAATCCGTAAAGAATTCGAAAAAGATATTGAAAACCCTTCTGATGAAATTGTTAAACTTTTAGTAAGCAGATTCTTTGATAAGCCATTAACGGCAAGCCGTATGGCAACATTTAAAGAATATACTAAAAAGGCATTGACTACTTCTATAAATGAATCAATCAGTTATCGATTAAAATCGGCTTTAAACATTAATGAAAAAATTGAACAGTCTGATGATGGTAAAACAAATCCTGTTGATGTACATCCTGAGGTTTCAAAAGTTGTGACTACGGCTGAAGAATTAGAAGCTTTTCAAATCGTGAAGGCCATTTTACGGGAAAAGATTCCATCCGATCGAATTTCACCCAGGGATACGCAATCTTACTTCGGAATATTGCTCGATGACAACAACAGGAAACCCATTTGCCGATTCCATTTTAACACATCAAAAAAATACCTGGAAACTTTTCAAACGGGAAAGATGCCGGAGAAAAAATATTGCTGACCAACCTAGATGAAATTTATAATTTCCGAGCCCAGCTTCATCAAACGATAGCGCAATATTAACTTAAATTAATGCCTCAACGCTCAGATAAATGCAGGAGATTGTTCCAATGTTCGCTTACATTTACATCAGGAACAATCCCGCATTTTGAAATCCTTTTTTTCCGGCAGGTAAATTTATTAGGTTGCCGGGAAGCCAAAATCTACATTATTTTTTCTTCAAAATAGTTTTTTGCTTTACGGGAAACCGTAAAGAAAGACTTGCGGGGTTGCATATTTTTGAGATAACAAATATCAAGGTATAAATCATTTAATAAAATTAAATATGGAAGCACCACTACAAAATGAGACAACATTTTATCAAGACTCAAATGTTACTGTTACTCAATCCAGGTATGTAACCAATTCAAAAACAAATGGAAATACATTTAAGAAAAATTGAAATACTGTAAAATCAAGACTGTAGTTTAGGTAAAATAGAATTATTGTTTTATTAAAATAAAAGATATATTTAACGTAAATATCTGTATACCAACAGATAATATCTTAATGACTCTCCATCATGCACAATCTACCCGAATTAATACTTGTTACCGGTATTTCATTTATTCAATTTTTACCTGGTTTTTCCTTAGAAATCAAAATAATTAATGCTAAGCGTTTATGAGAAATTTTAAGACAGTCTGTTTCTGGATAAAAAACATCTTTACTGTTAAGCTTCCTAATTTGGCTAAATTGGATTATGCTGACTATATCATTGAAGATAAAAGTTATCTCATTTTTAGCTGGAGCATGGAAAATGCACATTGGTTAAAAATTAAATCGCTCAAATATAAATCCTTTTTAAAATCAGGTTCAGCCTATATTGCAATTAATGGAAATGTGGACCAATTAGAAATTATTATTTCCAATTCCTGGCGCAGCAGAAAATATTTACTTAAACTCCATCAAGTAAGTATAAATGAACCTATAGAATTCCCTGCAACCTTGCAGGTTTCGTTTGAAGCTAAAATCGTAATCCCAAATCCAAAACAAAAGTTTTCAAAACTAAAATTGAATTATTTTAAAGCAAATCTTGTCGACGAAAGACAAATCAAAAGAATTATCAATATTTCATACCCTAATTAACAATCTTATGAATAGTGAATTTTATCAATCTCCGAAGTCAAGTAGATTCATGCGGCTTTTTTGGAAAGCTGCAGGTGCTGACCGGTTTATTTTGGAAAGAAGTACATATGGTGATCAGATCAAATATGTTTGCCTTGGCGGAATTATTATCGCTACTGGTGTAATGGCAGCAATAGCCGGGGGATATGCGTTTTACACCATATTTGCACCAAAAGGAAATGCGATAGATTCTTTCAAGGCAGTTGAAGGCATTGCCAGTAATTACGACCCTACGGATGTACCTACAGCATTAATTTCAATTGTATTTGGATTAATCTGGGGTGCGATTATATTCAACATCGATAGGTTTATTGTTACAAGTACAGGCAAAGGTGATGGAACCGAAGCAATTACCAGAAAAGAATTAGTTGGTGCACTTCCACGCATTATTATGGGTGCTATTATCGCCTTAACCATATCAAAACCTGTTGAGATAAGAATGTTCAAAACAGAAATTGATGTTGCTTTACACGCTAAACAAATTAAACAGGAACAAGCTTATAAAGCCGAGATTGAGAAAGTTGCAAATGGCGAGATTGACAAAAAGCAGGCTATAATCAGAGAGCAGCTTAACAGGATTGCCCGATTAGACAGTATTAGCACAGTCCGAAAAGCGGATATAGCCTATGAAAATTCTCATGGTGGTTGTTCTTTGAAATGCACCGAATTTAAAAATCAACTGGTCTCAAATCAAGCAGAAGTTACCGCAATAAAGAGTGACCCGGAATTTATAAAGGTGAAAAAGGATCTTGAAGCCTTAGAAACAGATAAACTTAATAAATTAAAAGAAAGTGGAAAGGTTGCCGCGGGTTTAGATGGTTTATTGGAAAGAATAAAACTGGCACATGAAGAAGCCGGGTGGGTAATTTCCATGTTTGTTACGCTGTTATTTATGACAATCGAATTAACACCCATTTTCTTCAAGTTAATGCTCATTAAAAGTCCTTATGACTACATGGAAGAAAACATTAAAGAGTTAATTAAAGCAGATAAGGGTATTGAAATTCAACATAACTTTTATCCGGATGGAGAAGGAATAGAACGAGATCTTGTTATTAATCATCAGGTATTAAGAATCCTGAAAGAAAAAATTCAGCTGCTTGAAGCACAAAGTGCTTTAAGCAATGAGGCGATTAATGCATGGAAGCATAAAAAGCAAAATGACATTAATAATAATCCGGACGCATATTTAAGTGAAGAGTAATGGCTAAGCAAAGGTATGTCAGATTTTGGAGCAGAAGATCTATTGTAAGTTTGATTGGCATTGATTATCCTATTCTGGAACAATCGGAGCATGATAATCTACCTAAATTTTATTTTGCAGGGTTCTTAGTATTAGGCATTCTAGCAATTAGTTTTTGCTCCGTATTCTATGCCTTTGATTTAATGTTTGACATGTGGCATGCAGAAATTTTACTATCCTCCTTTTTTTCGTTAATGTTTTTCACCATTTATATATTCCTGATTCAGACCTTTTCTAAAGAAGTATTTCCTACTACTTATCGGTTTAAGTTTTTTAACCTTTCGAATTTATCAAGAATCGGATTTGTATTTATGATCGGTTTTCTGCTTGCTCAACCAATAAAAATATTTTTATACAGGCATCACTTGGATAACGATTTGCAGCAATACAAAACTCAATTATATCAGGAATTTTCGAAAGTCAATGCAAATCTTTATGCTACAGATATAGCCAAATTGCTTAGCGAAAAAAACAGCTATCAATTGATGGCTAAATCGGAAACCTTAAATACCGAAATATCAAAAATTGATGCTGAAGTTCTTAAAATAAATGACCAAATAAATCTGGCAAACTTTAAGGCTAGAGAGACCATCTATAACTCTAATTTCTTTATTAAACGAATAGAAATTGCAAACAAATATCCTGGTTCATTTCTGATTGTAACTTTGGTTCTGGTGCTATTTTTTACTCCAATCTTATTAATTTATTCTATCTCCGGAACAAGTGAGTATTACAAGATTAAAAAAGCTAATGACAAAATACTGGTGCTTTCAGACTATTCTGTATTTAAATATAAATATACACAGATGTTTGAAAAAAAATATGGATTGATGAACGTTAACTTTTATGAACCATTTTCAGATCCACCATTTAATACAAAAAAGAAAACTCAACCTGAATATTTGAATCAGGAAACTTTTTTTAATGACCTGATTGAGTTATGAAAGACTTTAAAAAGGATTATTATAAGATTTTAGAGCTTAATGCATCAGCAACAATTGATGAAGTTAAACTTGCATACAGGAAGCAGGCCAAAAAACACCATCCCGATTTAAACCCTGATAATTCGGAATGTGAAAACTTAATTAAAGACATTAATGAAGCATATGAAGTTCTTGGGAATAAGGATGAGCGTTTCGCTTATGATCAATACTTACTAGATAAAAAAGCAAAGCGCAAATATGAATCCACAACGAAAGCTCAAACAAATAAAAACAAAAGAACATATACTAAAACTACTACAAAATATAAAGAAGAACGAACGTATTTAAAAGGAAAAATCTTTATTAAGTATTGCGGTAAACACGATGAAAGAGATGCGGAGAATATTTTAAGAGAAACCTTTTATAAATTAAAGATTACACAAACTAATGCTGTAATTGAACAAACTTGTAAGCTACAAACATCAGAGGAATTTTTGAAAGTCTTTGCCGAAAATAAACCTTTAAATTTAAATATAGAACAGCCGATAAGCTGTCAGATTCTTGATAAGAATAAATTAATTCAGAATTATAAATTACACCTCCTAAATCTAACTGTTCCTAATCCAGAAATTACAAATGTAACTAAACACGAAGGTGAAAGTTTCGGAATTATAACAGGATCATTCTATTGTTATGTAAGGGAAATTAAGAGTTATGAAGAGGAGATACTTGTTGACGAATGCTTCGGTGAAACCGGCGAATCTGAAGAAAAAGTCGAAAATGGTATAAAATATTTCAGGAAAGAATACTATAATACTGACTGTAGTAAATATTGGGGTAATTGGATTGCTGAAATTATCAATACTAAATATACAGGAAGAACACAAACCTCGGGTAGTTACATAAGGCATGAGTATACTTATGGTAGTAGTAAGAGATCCCAATGGAGTACCTGGAAATACACTCCCCGGACTGTAACCAATAATAGTGGCTGTTTGGGTTCTTTTGGGAGCATATTAGGAATCGGTCTTGGAATTCTGTTTATTTTGTTTTTAATTCCAAAACTTGTTTTCCTATTACCGTTTATTTTAATTCCGTTCCTATTAAACTTATTACCTTCCAAATTCTGGAATTGGATATTCAGGATTGCTTTTATTTTATTTGGATTATTATTCTCATTCGCAATAATTTCATCACTAATTGGCACAAGTTATAAAAAAGAGGAACAGGCAGTTGTTAAACCAAAACCTTTAATTGAAAAACCAAAATATACGCCTGTTATAAATCCCAGACCTTCAAATCAATCAAATCAAATTCTAGATACATTGATTACCCATTATATGACTTGGGAAGACTATAAAGGTAAAACTTACGAAGGAAATTTTTCAGTCAAAAAAAGCGCTTGGGATCAGGCACATTTTTACAAACAAAATCTGGATATTTCAGGTGATAGTGAAAATAATTACGACAAAATAATTTTTTCACTTAAAGAGAATGATAAGGATAAATTAGCCGGACTATATTCTATGTTCGACTCAATAGAGAGAGGGAATAAACCAAATCCTATGGAATTTGCGGAGATAATAGTTTCATTCGTACAGGCCATTCCTTACACAATAATACTTCCAAACGAATGTAATTCTAAGTATTACCAAGATGAATTTACTGCCAAGTATCTTTCCAGTCCTGATGCGAGATGTGACGGTTTCGAAAAATACGGCATCAATACACCTGTAGAATTTGTTGCCAATTTGAATGGAGATTGCGATACCCGAACTTTATTACTTTATACAGTATTATCTCATTATAATTATGATGTTGCTTTATTAAGCAGTTCGCACTACAGCCACTCGATTCTGGGTATAAACTTACCTTATGAAGGGGTTTCTTTTAATTACAATAACCAACGATATATTTTCTGGGAAACGACGGTACAAAATATCAAGCCCGGTATTCTTTCAGATGAAATTTCAAATACAGATTACTGGCGAATTTCTTTAAAATCAAAATAATATGAACTCATTAAAATTAATCACCATTTCAGTTTCGGTTATCTTATCCTTTTTGCTGCTAATATTTATTATTTACTTTTTGACGAAGAAGTTTAAATCCAAACTCAACAATGATGGAAGGCTCAAAGTATCATTTGGAATATGGTACGCTGCACTTTTTTTATCTGGCTCAAATGTAATCTCAGTCGTAATAAATACTGTGACTGAAGTTATCGATAATTTAATTAAAATTAACCCAAAAAAATTCAATCTACAATTAGTTCAATCAATATCATTAATTACAGGTGTAGGCTTTATATGGTTTGTTCTGTGGTTTTTTGTAATAAAGTTTCTAATAAATACTATCAGATTAAAAGTTGATGAACATCAGGAAATGGAAGACGATAACATTAGTTATTTTATAATTAAAGCCGCGATGTTAATAGGATTAGTTTTTAGCTTATCCTCTTTGCTCAGCCTAATATTGAGGACACTAATCCCAAATGTTGAAGTACCCTTTTATCATTAATAAACTCTCATGAAAAAACTTTTATTTACAACGCTGCTTTGTCTAAGTATTAAATGTTGCTTTGGACAATCTTATTTAGGTTCAATAATAAAAATTGTTAACCTCCGCACAGGACCTGGGATAGATTATGAGATTTTAAAATCATTAAAACCAGGCACCTAAATTTTTATAGTTTCTTTAGCTCTAGACAATGATTTTTTTAACATTATTGATATTAAAACAAATCAAGAAGGTTTTGTTAAAAAATCTTTTGTGAAACTAATAAAGGAAATAAAGTTAAATGAACCGGGAATGTTCACTCCAGATGGAAGTCCATCAGGCTACAATCCAGAAATTGAAATTTACAATAACACAAATAAAATATTAACCCTCAAGCTTAATGAAGAGATGTATCATTTCAATTTCCAAGAAAAGAAAACGATTACTTTATCTCCAAATTCATACCATTATAGGGCTTCTGCGGCTGGAGTGATACCTAACATTGGCAATGAAGAAATCAAAGGAAATACGAAATATACTTGGCAATTCTATATAGTTAAACGATACAGATGATAAATCTAATTAAGTTAATACTATCAACAATGATATTCCTTTGCCTGCTAAACATGCCTTATGGATACTACTATCAACTCTTACGCTTTGTTGTGCTAATCGGTTTTGCATTTTTAGCTTATGATGCTCAAAAGAAAGGATATCAAAAAGAGCTTATTTTCTATTGTACACTGGCCTTACTTTTTTAACCCTTTTTCAAAATAGCATTAGGTCGCCCCCTATGGAATGTAGCTGATGTTGTTATAGCTATCGGAATAATTACATCAATTTTTATAAAATTAGATTCTCAGGATAAAAAAACCAGTAAGTAACATCTCTTTAATCACATCCCAAATTTCATGAAAACACTATTTCTTTTACTCTTTATTATAACTATAAAGTATTCGCTGGCTCCAAAAGAAGTTTACATCTGCAATAATGGCAATACAAAAAAATACCACTATACATCCAATTGCCGTGGCTTAAGCAATTGCTCCTATAAAATTGTTAAAAGCACAATAGATAAAGCTAAAAAAGACGGTAAAACATTATGTGGCTGGGAAAAGTAATTACGCTAGTTTTATTATTAACCTTTCAAGCCTGCCATATTCCGGCAAGCGAGGGCAAGCCTGTATATAGCAGCCAACTTGATTTTACGGCCAAAGTAATTCGCATTATAGATGGCGATACTATGGAAGTGCTGTACAAGCATGCGCCAGTAAAAGTCCGTTTAGCCCATATTGATTGCCCGGAAAAAAGGGGTTCGCAGCCATTCGGTAATAATGCTAAAAAAGCACTATCTGATTTATGTTTCGGGCAGATGGTTAATGTTAAAGGAGAGAAATACGATCGTTATAAAAGGCTAATTGCCGTTGTTATCAATAAAAAAAAGCAAATCATCAACCAGGAAATGATAAGGCAAGGCATGGCCTGGCATTTTAAGAAGTACTCTTCTGATAAGCTTTATGCGAAACTAGAAATCATTGCCAGAGAAAAGAAAGTAGGTTTATGGCATGATGTTAACCCAATAGCACCCTGGGAATGGCGAAAATCAAAAATAGTTTATCTCCGCTAGCCATCTAAATCACCTAATTAAGTGATCCTTGTCATCTCTTCTCGCTCTGTATTTGTGTAGCTTTAGCTTAGAAATTAAAAAACACCACTATGTTAGGAGATTTAAATAAAGGCCAGCTCATTGATTTCTTAGAGCAGCAGGTGGTCGGCAGGCTTGGATGTCATGCCGATGGTGAAACGTATATTGTTCCGATTAATTATGTTTACAGAAATAATGCAATTTACGGCCATTCGGGGAACGGCAAAAAGATAAACATGATGCGGGCGAACCCACGAGTTTGTTTTCAGGTCGATGAAATTATCGATACCTTCCGGTGGAAAAGTGCCATACTTTTGGGAAATTATTCCGAACTTATAGGTGAAGAAAGGCAGCAAGCGATGCAGGGCATAATCCACACCATTATGCCATTAACCAACAGACCATCGGAAGAACCTTCACACGGCATCCCCAAGGTAGAGCATGAACACATCATTGTATATAAAATCGAATTGACATCCGTTAGCGGGAAATTCGAATCGCATGATTTAGAAGCTTAAACAGCACATTTTATACCCATGTTAAAAATTTTATAATTATTATTGAGGCAAAAACAATTGCTATTCAGGACATTTGTCGGCAAATAATATAAATATGAGATAATTTGGGCTTTATTTGGTTAAAACTTAAATAGGTTTTTAATTGAGATATTGTTCAGAATATAAAATTAAAGAAAGTGGAAAATTTAAACCTTCTTCCCGGCATATCAATCCGCATAAAATAGATAGCTCTAGCTTTTACTATCAGGCATAATAATGTAATTTAGGATAATTATTCACTTTCGCATTATTAAAAATACCAGTTTCTTGAAATGCTGCACTTGTTAACTTACGAATAAATAAATCTAAATAGTGCGTAAGCGATTATACCCTGATTTTTCAAAAACATAAACTTAATCCTACAACTTTTACCTCTTTTTGTTTAACTTGGTATCAAAATTGAATTGATTCTATTTGGCAATGAGAAGGTTACCTCTCATTGTATTTGCTTATTATATTTTGGCGACGTATTATGTTCATGAGGACAATACATCAACTGCAGATATAAGGCTATAATAGAATTTATTTAGAACATGGTAAAGGTTTACTTTTTAAAAGAAATAACGATACCAATAGCAAACGAATTATTGCAATGATTAAAACAAATAATTTACACGTCCGTACTGTATTAAAAATTAACCCTTTAAAATTTAAGGAACTTTTACCCGCTTACGAGTTAAATATTGCTGCAAACTCGTTAACTATTTTTAAGAGGATAGAAAATCCTACTCCAAAAGAAGAAGTAATTTACACTGAAAAAACCACATTAGAAATTGCTTTTGAGGCATACAGCAACCATGAAAGTTAGGGGATCATTAACTACTCAAGTTAACCAAAATAATTAAAGTTTGCGTTTTAAAAGGTTTTGGGCATAACAATCACATTTGCTTTCTGCTGTTGTTTCTTTATTCATTTTTGGTTTTTGATATTTTATTTCAATAAACGAAGAAACCCCTACAGTTGTTACTGCAAGGGTTCTTGTTAAGAGCCTGTTTTGAGGCTTTTAAGATTTGGCACCGACCTACTCTCCCACGTGTTACCGCAGTACCATCGGCTCTGGTGGGCTTAACTTCTCTGTTCGGA
>NZ_BMDJ01000002.1 GCF_014635725.1 Pedobacter mendelii
CAAGGGGGTCAATTTGGATTGGCGCAAAGGGGTCTTTTTCCTTTGGCGAACCTTATCAAATTAACTCGGCTAAGGGGAACTTTTTAGATTGGCGAAGAGGGGTCAATTTGAAGCGGTTTATCCACAAAGACAAATAATTGCTTTTCTAAAGGGATTCCTATGCCGCTATCCACTATTTTTAAAGTAAATGTATTTCCTGAAATTTGTGTAAAAGCATCAATGGTACCATTCGGATATGAAAATTTAATTGCATTGGAAACAACATTATGAATAGCTCTCTTGAAATGCATTCTATCAATTAGGTAAGGAAATTTCTCATTAGACAGCGATAGTAATAGTTGCACTTCTTTGTTTGACAATATCCCTTTTAACTCTGTTAGACATTCCCTCACAAAATAATTCAAATCTGTAATTTCTAATTTGTACTGATCACTTTCCTGTTTTTCTATAAATAGCAACTTGTTCAAAATCTCCAATGCGTGATTTCCAGCTGTCTTTGTGAGATCTATTATTTCGATGTTTTCTGGTTCTTGAATACTATCTTCTAAAAGGCTGTTCAACCCAATAATGTTTGAAATGGGATTACGCAAATCATGGATTGCCCTTTGATAAATCAGATCATGTTTTTTATATTGATTAAGCAGGTAATGCGATAGATGATTAATAGAAATCACTCCTATAAATTCCATATTATCATATACAGGCAAACAATTAGCACAAGACGAAGCCATAAGATTATAGACATCAACAATGGAAGTTTCTGTGGATACTGAAGGTTTTCTGAAGTCAAAATCAATTATTCTTCCAGTTGGATGGTTGATCAGGTCATCTTGACTAACGATTCCCGCAACCCTTAATTCTTCATCAATAACGACAAGATATGAGCTGTCTTTTAGCCATTCAGATAATTCTTCCATTTCTTCCAATATGGAACAGGAGTGATAATTCTTATCAATGAGTTCGCTGATATTCATACATGATTGATTTTAAAAAGAAATGGCGCAGGCTAAGTCCTATCTGTCCATAGAGGTACTGGTATACCTAAAGTACGAAATAAGCAAGCCCACACCATTGGCATGAGCGTTTCACTTATCTCTCGTACTTTTTAAAATTACCAGTTTCCTATGGACGAGTTATGCGTAACGCAATATCTTATGTTTCCTCCACCCCTTGGATGAAGAATTGTTTACAGTAAAGCTAAAGAATTTGTTGTTATTTTAATTATAATTCAATATAACTTTAGAAGTTACCCTAAAGGCTTAACTTCTAAAGTCATTTAAACATCCAATAGATACTGCATTAATAACTTTATTTTTAAGCTTACCAGTACATAGTGGCCAATACCGAAATGGTCATGAAGTAAAGTTAAAGCGTACAAAGATGTATCGGATGGAATCAACAATTATAGTTCATATACTAATAAACAAACTGATAATTATGACTAATATTAGGCATTATCTTTCTTTTTAAGAAACTCCTCGGCTTTTTTATTGCAACTGTAACAAATGCCATATACAATGACATTTACGTTTTGAGAAGAGAAACCTTGGGGCATAGAAAGCTTCGGAATATGAAGCTGATCGAGGCAGTATACATTTAAGCAAACTGTACAATTGAAATGAACATGCTCATCGTGTAGCTGATTATTAGATATTGTAGAAGACGATAAGGCATAATTTGAGGTTCCATTTAAATCCAAGACTTTATGAATAATACCCTTTTCTTCAAAAGTTGTCAAAGTTCTGTATAAAGTAACACGGTCTACTTCTTTGCCTATAATCTGTTCCAATTCAGGCTGCGAGGTAGCTACATCCCTTGATTTCAAGATAGAAAGGACACTTAAACGCGGACTAGTCTTTTTTAAATTATGTTTATCGAGGAGATCAGTAAATTCTTCATTCATTTTCACTTTGCAAAATTAATTATTATTTATTCATTAAAACATTAAGGTAGGAATATCTAATCTTAAAACTGTCTAAAAAACGTTATTTTATTTATAAGCGAGATTTTGTACTGTTGTATTCCAGAAAGATGTTTTCCTGCCATAAGGCGTTGTTTGAAACGACTTTGCGTATTGTTTTAGATATATCAGGGTCTAAAGAACAGCAAAATGTTAATATTTTAACGAACGGAGGAAATGGGTATGATCCACCTTGCCCAGGTTCTATTCTGAAAAAATATTTAATTTCTTCTTTTTCCCGAGCTGGTTCACTTACCTTCCCATCAACGGTAATATCCTCTTTAGTTTGAGTTACATTTATAATTGAAGTGTGTTTTAGGGGCGGGAATTCATTTATTTGTGCAGTAACATTGGTAATGCTAAAGATAAAAAAGGATGAAATAAAACTTAATCATGGTTAGGAAATTGAAATAAGTGCTAATAAATTTTTTTTAGTTATTTTTTTCCCTTTTCTTGGCGGTCTGACGCAATGGACTGCCGACCTACATATTGAAAACTATCCCAAAAAATCATGTAGAAACTTTCGTTACTACTACATTGCTATTAATCATTAAACTATTTTGAAACGATAATAAAAGAAAACTTTTTAATGAAATTATTTGCAACTATGTTGCATTAGTTATACCTTTCACTTGTTGCAACCAGGGATAAGCCGAAACCCTGAATTAACAGTAGGCATAACTTAATTTTTAATTTTATGAAAAACAATCAGGGATTAAAGCTGAATCTAGAAGATTTACAGCTTGAAAGTTTCGTAACCAGCATTGACAGTGAAATGACTGCGCGTCTTGCGGGTGGTGTTGGAGTGCCTGTTGAGCATCCAACGCATACTCAGCAAACAGATGTTTCTGACACGCCTCATGCAAAGTGTACTACTGTCGTTTGCTAATTTAATTTGCCGGGCGTTGATTAATCAGCGTCCGGTATTTTATCATTTATTTCTACAAGTCCATTTTGAATGAATATCCTGAGTTGCAGAGTGATCTTTTTAGACAGGATATCTTTCTCTTTTTCGTCTACGTTTTCTCGGTCAAGTTCTAAAAGTACATTTTCGAAAAGAAGATACCCATTGGTTGGTGTGGTCAGCTGACTTAGCAAAAAGGTAGCCCATTTGCCAGGATAAATAATGGCGATATCACATTCCTTCTGCAGCAGGATGATTTGCTTTCGCACCTTTACTTTTTCGACAATCGATAACGTATCATCTGGGTTATAATACGAATCATGAAGTTCTATATTAGATGTTAGACTAAATGTTTGATGCAGCAACTTCTCGTCATCTAAGGCGCTTAAGAACTTACATTTTCCCAATAACCTTTCATTTCTCTTCGCTATACACAACGCGCCTTTATGCATTTTCCAAATCTCCACTATTTTAAGTTCGAGATTCAAAACATCTGCGATATATTCAAACTCTTCTCCCGATGTGTTTTGTTGTGCAACCCTCAGAATGGTTTTTCCAAACAGGTTGATATTTGAGCAATAAATTTTTGATAACTTAATCTCATATTTTTTTAGCTCCGCAATTGTTTTACTAAAGTACCGGCTATATATGTTAAAAGCTACGCTTTCACTTGAATATCTATTATTCACAGGTAATTGCACTTTAGATAGAGGCAAGCTAGGGTAAAGAATGTCGGGCGCTTTTTGGTCCGAGAGCACACTAATCAGCATGTATCCTATACCTGTTTTGCCCGAAAATAGGCCAAAGTCGGCTTGGTTGGTTTCTATGAAAGTATTGAAGGTATTTTCCAAAGCATAAAGTTTGAACGCGTTCCGGGCAATCGTCATGAGTGTTTCCGGTATATCCTTATCAGCTATCTGTTGTTGATAATTAAGCAAAAAGCTTGTATAACCTGCAAAACCGGTACATAGAGTGTAATCAGTCCGATTTGATTTGATGTCGCTTTTGCAACGCATAAGGGCATGTTTAGCTTGAGTGAGGTAGCTTTTTTCCCCTGTGGCCTCATAGGCATATAATCTCGCTAATCCCACACCAGCAGCACCATGAGCCCATGAGTTTACATTGCTGATGTGGGGTAAGAATATTTGAATATCCCAGGTGTGGGCGTTTGGAAGGTTTAGGCGCATGAAACCCAGCCGCAGATCAAGCCAGTTATTTGCTTTATAATCGTAATAAAGCATTTCGTAAGCTAAAGCTTCTTCAGCCAAATATACTAAACCCTCGTATCCTAGAAATTTTCCTGCTTGCATGAGTGCAAAAGCTATTCCCGATGCACCATGAGAAAAACCGGCCAGGCTATCATAAGCATATTTGTCATGCTCCCATTTGAGTCCGCGTTCAGATACCCTGGCATCTGCAATAAAATAATCAATAACAGAATGTATAGCTCTTAAAACATCTGGATGTTGATGATATGAATAAAGTTTACAAAGTACCAGTAAATTGCCGGCATGACCACTCAAAAGATCAAATTTGGTGACCTTATTTACAATGCTGTTCAAATGCTGATTAGCAATTGCTGAAGCTTCTTCAAGGTAATCCATATCGCCGGTTACTTCAAAAAGGTGTAGCGCCATATAAATCCAATCTGTAACACCTGAATACAAACAAAAAAATTTGGGATGTTTTGCAGCTTCGATCTTTCTGACCCTTTTATATATCTGTTTAGCCAGCAACAAATGTTCAGGCTTTTCGTACAAAGAATAATAGGCCAGAAAAAAAAGCGCAATACCACAATCGCCGTTAAATATTTCTGATGATTGCTTGAACGCATAAGGGGCTGTAGGAGTCGGATAATAAGGAACAAGCCAATAAGGGCCATTGTCGTCCTCTAGCATATTGGCCATTATTTCCTCCTCTATCTGATCGAGATATTGCCTTAATTCCTTTTGTTGTTTTTGATTGAACATATTGACGAATAAGGTTTATTAATTTTCTTTCAAAATATGTTGTAAGCATCTATATGTACAATACATCAGGTAAGACTCCTCCTGATTTGATATACCCAGTCGGTTATGGGTCATGTGCATCAGGCTTCTGAGGGTTTCGTTGAGTGTAGATTTCGGCAATTGCGCATCAAGGTACTGTCTCATAATCAGAATATTAGAAATCCGAAATTTCAGCCACTCACTGTCCAGTGACCCGTTTTCAATAGCTGTCCAAAAATGGGCAGCTGCTACTTGTAAAGTATGACCGATTCGTTGAAAGAGCCGCTCGAATTGGTGGTGCCATAATAAGATTTCTTCAGCCTCGCTTTTTATTGGATTACAAAGTGGCTTAAGCCAGTTGTCAATAAATGACAAGCAGATATCGTTCACCTCTAGGATAACAAACTTGCAGGCAAACATAAGCAGCAGGTGGTGCCTGATAGCTTCTGTAAAATTATTTTGTGGTGTATATCTAAGTCTATAGATCCTTTCCAGCGTAATGGCGGAGGAAGCCATAAAATATTGCTCTGCTAATCGAATCGCATCAGGCCCGCCATAACGGGAGGTTTCCGGCTCATAAGGAAGAAACTTAACACAGTTGCTTTCAATGTATTCTTTGCCATCAGTACCAGTCATGATAAAAGCAAACTGATAGTTGGCATAGAACTTTGATGCAGCATTTAATAACAACTCTGCCAAACTCGATGCCAAGCAGGTATGTAAGCGCAGCCTGATATGACTGCCCCCTTCTCCATACCGGATATAGAACCAGGCGTCCGGCCCGGTCAGCCATTCTTTATTCTCATCGATAAACGGTTTGACCAATTCGGTTAATACGAGTTCAAGATCTAAGAAATAAATGTGCGCAGACAGCCAGGTTGGTTCCATTAGTGTTTATTCCATTGAATTAAGTATTCTTTAATTTCGCTGTTCTGAAAATGCATATTGCCAGATATGTAATCTGGTAATACTTCCTCAAAATATAGCTGCTTTCCGGATCGCAGTAGTAGTTTGCGTAACATAGTTACCATAAGTGGTTGGTTGAAAGAAAAATACTGTGGCTTATAATCATCCCCAAGCCCGGATTTAGCTGTTTTATCTTTTTCAAAAACGGTTTGTTTGCGCAAATAGACAAAAGCCAGTTCCGGTAAACCATATTCCAACCGCCATTTCTGAAGTTTTATATAATATGTCGAATCATCTTCTTTAACAAACGGGTCAGGGAGTGATGAAGTTTTTACTAACCAACCCTTTCTCCTAATCACTACCGTATCGTCATAAACGATACGTGGTAAAAGCCGTATGCCTTTTCCTACAGGTGACGACAGTTCTAGCAGAACATTATCAACTGAATCAATCAAAATTTTCAGGCTGGGCCTGCTTTCAATATTAAAGTGTGCAAGTAATTGATACAAGTTTGAACGAAAGAAAAATGACTCAAGCGAGAGATCAAAAGCGTACACTTTTTTACTTCCGTAGGTCAACACCAGTTCTTTGTCAATTTGATCGTAGCTGACTTTAAGATCATTCACCGGCAATTGTTGCTCCGGCGGGTAAATACCATTGCCGCCGGGCAATGTAATTTCGTATTTTAATAAAGGCGGATGGCTGTTTGCGTTAAACGTAGAGGCATCATTCAGTTCGGCCATAATTATCTCATCGGAAAAAAGCTGAATATTATGCTCCACCTGCTTAGCTGTCACACCGCTATCGAACATGGACAAAAATCTTCCACTCACTTTCCCCATACCAGGTAGCAGAGCATTAATAACTCCTTGGATTTCCCCTGTCCCGTCTGGGTCAACATCAAACAATTGTACAAACATACCCTTAGCATATTTACCTGCGGGTTCAATCGGTAACGGAAAATTATCTGGTGAAAGGTTTAGTGTCTCCGCTGTTAAGTCTTTCTTCCTGATCTGTTGTTTGAAACCGGCAATCCAAGTTTCCGTTTCCTCTGACATTGCTGATAGTGCGCCAATTTCTTTTTCCTTTTTTTTGAAATGAAAGTAATAATCGTGGTAAAAGGTCAATAATGAAGTCTGAAAGCCTGTGCCATAGTGAGCACAAAAAAAGTTCGTCATTTTTTGCCGCTCGCTTGTAAGGCCGTCTAAAGGGCTAAGATGAAGGAGTAAACGGTCCACTTTAGCAATGAATGGTTTTAAAAGAGACTTAGGCAGCCGGCTTTTATGGTTCGTAAAACAATCTTCATAGAATAACTGCTTTGCAGTAAATCGGTAACTTTTGAATTGGTCTATGCTAAAAGCAGTACTGGTGTGGCCCGCAGCCGAATTGCTTTCCCGAACTTCGATCTCAGCTTCCAACAAGTTAAGCGTATCGCCAATTTGTTGTTCTGCCTTTAATAGAATATCCTTCCTTAAAATTGAATCAGCGGATGAAAATTCTGTCCTAAGCCTATCTAGCTTGGTAAATAAGTTTATTAAATCTGCGACTTTTGCAGGCTGAGGCTTGGTGTCGTTAAGAAAAGACAAAAACTTACTGCTCCATTGCGGATGAAGTCCGTTTATGCCCACGCCGAGTTCTAGAAAGCCGGAACTAACGAGCTTAAGTAAATAGCTTTTGATAGCCGATTTATCTTCATCTACATGCCCTTTTACCTGCTTAATCAATTGAATCAACGTCAGTCCTGAACTGAGTTTTATCTTCATTAGATATAGTTGCAATCCTTTGGCTGGCAGGGATTGAAACGACTCGACATTATTAAAATTAACCAGGAAATGAATTTTATCGCCGTCAATTGCTACCGTTTTGTTCAACTGGACTAAGAGGTGTTCGTTAATCATCGGGTCCATTTTTAAAATGGTTATCAGATAGTCAAAAAGAGCGTTGCTCAGGCGAATACTGCCTTTGACCTCTTGCGGAACCAGTTTCTTTTCAGGCACTGAGATAGCTAAACCTGTAAATGTAAAAAAGCTGAACGGTGAGGTTTTATAGGCCATTCGAGTTAGGTATCGCATCAGGCTAAATTCAATCCTTAATTCCTTTTGCTTAAATGCCGAAGCATCAGCCGTCCTAAATTCTTTGAGCTGCTCGAAAAGAACAGGGCTAGATAACAGCAATGCTTTCTGAAATCCTGAATGGGTCGTAAGTTCTTGAAGGTACCGCCTATCTTCTGTTAATTTTTCTTGGTATTGATGGGATAGTTGCCATTCAATTGAGTGCATGTCTTTACCTATTTGTATATAGCCCAACAGCTGGCCGCTTATTTCAGCGGGAAGTTTATCTTGCCATGCAGACGTTAAATAGGCTTCGATGTTTTTTCTGTTATAAATAAGCCTTTTAAGATTTATCAATTGCTGTCTGGCTTTATCATCAGTTTGTTGATTGATAAGAAGATACAGCTCCTCACACAGTCTATCTTTTAAATAAATCAATCGTTTATCCAATTCGTGATGTGAATTGAAATCTATTGAAGTAAAATCCCACTGCTGGAGCGTATGATAATCCAGACCAGGATAGCGTACTAGTGAATAGGGAAATAAAGTAATTTTAGTTGATGTTTGCATATATGCTATTTAGCAAGTTCCAGTTGGTTTTTGATAAGATGATAGTAGCTTCCTTTGGCCGCGATGAGCGTGTCGTGCGTGCCGGTCTCCGCCAATTTGCCATTGTGCAGTACAATGATCTGGTCAGCATGTCTTACAGTGCTTAGCCGGTGGGCGACAATGAGCACTGTCTTTTCTCGGAAAAACCTGTTTAGATTTTCAACAATTTCCAATTCGTTATGGGCATCCAGTGAATTGGTGGCTTCGTCAAGGAAAATAAATTCCGGATTGCGGTAAATGAGCCGCGCAATAAGCAGCCGTTGCTTCTGACCTTCGCTTAGCCCATAACCTTCTTTGCCTACAACCGTTTCATAGCCGAAGGGCATATTCAAAAAAAACTCATGCATGTTTGCCAATTCCGCTGCCTGGTACATGCGGCTGATGTCTCTTGTTGCACAGCCAACACATATATTATTAGCTATTGTGTCCATAAACACATACCCATCCTGCATGACTACGCCGCAATGTTCTCTCCATTCACGGGCGCTCAATCGCTCGAAAGGTATTCCGCCAAGATTAATTCCGCCAGTTGATGCTTCATAAAATTTAAGCAATAGTTTGAATAAGGTCGTTTTACCACTTCCGCTCATCCCTACAACGGCGGTTATTTTTCCAGCAGGGATGATCATGTTAATATTTTGAAGTACAAATGGAGTATCTGGGTTGTATCGAAAGCTTAATTTACAGATAACAATGTCTGCCGGTAGCGGAGGCAAGGGCACTGCATTAAGATTAAAGTCTTCCTCTGGTTCACGGTAAACCTCTTCCATACGTTGCAAGATAAATCTGGTATTTTGAGATAGGCGCATAAACTCGATTAGCTGAACGACCGGCGCGTTCAGCTGTCCACATATATAGGTCACGGCTAGCATCCCACCTAAAGTTAGGTGTCCATTGATTACTAATACCGCCGCCAAGTAAGTAATCAGCACATTTTTTACCTCATTGGCGAATGAACCAACGCCCTGTATCAACTGATCAAGCTGCAAGCTTTCCAATTTGAGATTATAAGACCTGTCCTGTAAGGTCTCCCAAACCGCTTTTTTTTCTTCCTCGCTGCCCGTAAGTTTGATCTCTTGCATGGCGTGAAAGATCTCAAGTAAAAGCTGTTGGTTTGCCGATAACACTTTAAACTTCTTTTGGTCGAGTACCTTTCTTTTTTGCTGAAAAGAGTTTGACCAGATCAAACTGAAAGTTGCCCCAGCAAAAAACAATATGAATATACGCCAATCATAATACCATAATACGCCACCTAAAACAATTACAGTAACAACAGACATCACAGCACCGATAAGCGTAGTGGTCAAAAAATCTTCTACACGCTGGTTGTCGTTGACCCGCTGCATATTGTCACCTGCCTGGCGATTGTCAAAAAAATTAAAAGGCAGGCGCATCAAACGGGCAAGAAAATTTTTGAGCATAGCTATGCTCGTAAGCGCACCAATCCTAAAAAGCCAGCGGGCTCTTAGGTAGTCCATAATCATTCGTCCGGTAAAAAGTAAAAGTTGTCCCAGACAGATCAGCCCAAGTAAGTTTACATTTTTGCCGTCAATCCCTTTATCTACAATAAGCTGTGTAAGTAGCGGAACCAGTAAGGAAAATCCGCTTGCCAGTAGCAAGCTCAACAAAACAGGATAAAGAGCCTTTTGCTTTCCCTTGAGATAGGGTGATAAAGACCAAAGAGTTGTTTGATCATCGCCAGCTTCCGGGATCTGGCCGAATTCGGGGGTTACTTCCAAAAGTAAAGCCCTGCCGGTTTCTGTTCGATCTGCTACTTGCCATGATTTTAAAAAGTCAGCGCGCTTAATCCAAACCAGACCATCGAGAGCCGGATCTGCAATCAAAGCTTTTTTCGATGTTAATTTAAATAATACGACATAATGCCCTTTTTCCCAGTGCAGGATGCAGGGTAGCGCAACTTTTTCCTGCAAACGTTCGTAAGTGAGCTCCACGGGCAGTGTTTTAAATCCCATAAAACCTGCCGCCCGTTGAAGTCCGGCCATGGTTGTACCCTGACGGGTTACACCACATAGTCGCCTGAAATACTGCAATGGAAAACGTTTACCATGAAAGCGAACGATTGTCTTTAAGCAGGTTGGGCCACAGTCCATAGCTTCCGGCTGTTTATAAAAAGGATACCGGTTCTTTCCGAGCAGTTTACAAAACCATGCTATCCATACTTTATGTAAGGTGCTATTTGTGTTATTCATTGATTATATTATGAGTGCAACAATATTGTGGTTTTAAAGTCCGTCGAACTATGACTACAGCTTATTTCTATAAAATGGAACTATATAACGAGATAATTATATCCTAAATAATAATTTATTTGTGAAGCTAACAAATTTAATGCAACTTTATTGCATTAAAAAATTTATGCGCATAAATCGATATATCATCATTGAAAAAGATCTCAAGTCTCTTTGCCGCGACCATACCGTAGCGTTAAGCCTCATGATCATCTGGTTGTTACTAATTTGTTCGGCAATAATGACTTACACCAGTTGGGATAAGGAAAGAATCGGTGAATTAAAAGCGAAGACTAATTTTCGCGAGCAGTGGGAAAGCCTACATGGCAATCCTCATGATGCGGCCCATTTTGGAACTTACCTTTTCAAGCCGGTCAACGTTCTAAGCTTTTTTGACCAGGGGTTGAATGACTATTTTGGAAGCACCTACCGTGTGGAAGCGCATAAACAAAATGAATTAGAACATATTAAAGTAGCAGACAGTGATACTGTTTTGCGTTTCGGGCCCTTATCTTTCGCCCTTATTTTGCAGGTTTTAGTACCCTTACTTTTATTTTATATCACCTCTTCTTCTATAACTGGAGAGAAAGAATCTGGAACGTGGAAAATGCTTCTTGCACAGGGAATGAAGCCAATTACCATCGCCTGGCAAAAAGTCTGGTCAAATTATATCTTGACTTTAATAATCCTTTTACCACTGTGTCTTGCTTTTGCTGTTATGGTAGGCTTAACAGATAACATGCTGCTCACTAGGTTCCTTTTACTGACTGCTTGTTATCTGCTCTATTATTTCATCATCATCCTGGTTGGCGTGATAGTTTCTGCAAGGAGCAATAATTCCAGCAATGCACTCGTAGTTCTGTTTATGATATGGCTACTGCTCTTCGTGGTATTACCTCCCGTTTTAACTACAATGGCTGACAAGCAAAATCCACTGATGTCACGCGCAACTTTTAAGAATAATATAGAACAAGGTTTTTTAAAGGGGTTGAATGGCCATGACCCTTATTTCGAAAGAGGAGAGCGTAATATAAAAGTATTGCTGCTTAAATATCATGTAGACAGCTTGTCGATGTTGCCGGTAGATGCAGCCGGCATTACCATGCAAATGAATGAAGATTACCAAAACAAGGTTTTTGAATATTATTATGGCCAGGTTAGGCAAACACTCAACAGACAGCAGGATTTTCTAAATAAAACAAGTGTTCTTGATCCTTTCCTAGCGATTAAAAGGATATCCATGACGGCGTGTGGTACTGACTTTTATCAGCATGATAATTTTTATGCACAAGCCCGGCTTTATCGTAACGAATTGATTAGAAAGCTCAATATGGAGTTAGCCGCTCATCCGGTAAAAACGGGCTCTTATAGGGCGAGTTCTGTATTTTTTAAAAGTATACCAGACTTTGAGTATTTGGTACCCGACGCGGAAAGGGTCATCAGCTGGCAGTTGTTACCGATTATTTCCCTGTTAATATGGGTTTTTTTTTCAGCTGCCCTCTTGCACATAATCACTAAAAAGCCATGAATACGAAGTTTAAAATCATACTAATTCTGTGGCGTTATGAAATGATCAAGCTACGCAGGCAGCCTCTGATGCTGATGCTTTTGCTTATGTTTCTGATACTGGGTATGTATGGAATAAATAATGGCCGGCGGTTAGCTTTGCAACAGCTATCGGTAATTGACAGCCTCCAACTTATACAGCATAACAATTTAAACGAACTAATTGGCAGGTTTAAAGCTGATACCTCAACTATTCAAGGTAAAACATTTGCCAGCCAGGCTGGTATTCCCCAAGTTGTCGAATTTAAAAATCCACCATATGCCATTAATCCGCCAAAGGCACTGTCAGTGCTGGCTATAGGGCAGCGAAACCTGCTGCCGTTTTTCGATCTCGTCAACACAAAACGCACTAATCTTACCCCACCCGATCTGGAGATTATTAACCCTGAAAAACTGGCTATTGGAAATTTTGACCTAGCTTTTGTGTTGATCTATTTGTTTCCTCTGTTAATCGTACTATGGGGTCATAATGTGTTTTCACACGAACAAGAACAACAAACAGACCGCTTGTTAAAGGTGCATGGAATTGAAATTCGATTATTGATCTTAGGAAAATTGGGGTTTCGCTTTCTGATCCTTTCTATACTTGCTGTGCTAATTAGTCTTGCTGGCTTTAAATTGTCCGATTTGAGTGGTGGTGTAACGATACCTGATGCCCTGCTTTGGCTGTTAGCGATTTTGGTTTACCTGGTTTTCTGGTTCGCGGTTTCCCTGTTTGTCGCTCAATTACACTTGCCGTCTAGGCAAAATGCCCTTTTGCTTTTAAGCTGCTGGCTGCTATTGGCAATAATTATTCCAGCTGCATTAGCAAGAGTAGGTGACCTCGCTTATCCCTTACCTTCGAGAGCAGAATTGGATAACAAGGCAAGAGCAGTAACCTGGGACACCTGGGAGTTGTCAATAGCTGTACAAATCGACAGTTTTTATACAAACAATCCTCAGTATGAAACGCTCAGGAGGGTTTCGGATACCGCTCAATATGGCAATAAGCGCTTTGCTGCCTATCAGGACCTGCTGCAACGAAGATTGAAGCGACTCGCTGATAATTATTATCAGCAAGTCGATGGACATTTCAATTTTATTCATAAAAGCAGCTGGCTTAATCCAGTTACTGCAATTGAACATACCCTAACCGCAGATGCCGAAAATACGCAATCCGATTACTTAAGATTTGAACAGCAAGCCAACGTCTTCCAACAAAGATATACCGCTTTCATGAACAAATATTTGTTGGAAGGACGGCAAATCAAGCTTCGGGAACTTGCTAAGCTGCCCATGTTTTCACTACAAAAAGATAAACATAAAACGGCCAGATTAGGCTCGTCACTATTCCCGGTAATATTCCTGTCTTTGGCTGTTTTGGCAGGCGCACTTTTTATAAAAATCAAAAATTAATCTAACCCACATACGCATGAAAAAGAAATTATACCTTTTATTACTTTTCCCACTTTTCACCGGAAGTTACTGCTTTGCACAGAATCGCCCTGCAACTGATTCAACGACCATGACACGTCAATTAAAAGAGGTTATGGTAAGTACCCGCCGGGCAAAAAAAATGAAAAAAGATACCGTCTCGGTGGGACTTAAACTTCAGCAACCCATCATTCAGGTTCCGCAGAATATTATAAGCGTCTCCGCTCAGATGATACAGCAGCAGGGAGCGTTGCAGCTCAAAGACGTAGCCCGTAACGCCAGCGGCGTCTATTTTGGTTTTAACAGCACAGCATTTGACAATTCTGCGGCAATACAGATCAGGGGATTTTCAGGATATACTACCTTGAATGGAATGCCCCGTCACCAAAATTTCGGTGCTGTTCTTGATGACCCCGCCATGTTTGAAAGCGTTGAGTTTGTTAAAGGCCCTGCCGGGTTTATCAACTCTGTTGGGGAGGCTAGTGGTATTATTAATATTAACACCAAAACACCGAGCCAAAAATTAATGAATTTTGAAGTTACCGGAGGAAGTTATAGCCTCGGACGTTTTGCGTTTGATGTGGGCAGCGAAGTAAAAGAACATGGGTTTTCTTACCGCTTAAATGCTGCATATCAACATCAGAACAGTTATCTGGATGAGTTACGTACCGATAAATATGTGCTTGCGCCGGTAGTACAATACAATTTCAGTCCTAAAACTTATATCATCGCAGAATACGACTATCTGCGTGGCGAGTCACGCAATGGATCGGATATCACCAAAATAAGATCTGAGGCAGAAACGCTTAAAGATAATATTCACAGTAATTACAGTGCAGCTAATGGCTTGCCTTTAACGTATTATCAAACTCAAACGGCAAGGTTGCTCGGAGTACACAAGTTTGATGATAACTGGCAGCTTACGTCACAGTCACAGTATACCAGTGCGCCCCTGAGCGCCTGGACAACGCTATCGTCCGAAACTTATACAGGTGTAGAATTTAGTGATAATTCGGGAGTAACCAATCGGTTATCCTATAACAGTAAGGCTGCCGGGCAAACTTTTACAACGCAGCTTTTTTTAAATGGAAAGTTTAAAACAGGTTCCATCCGTCATACCCTGCTCACAGGTGGCGACTTTACCTTCAGCCGCGATTCATTAGTTAACAATTTCGGAATGTATACTTTTCCTTTTTATCAAGAACGGCTTAATTACGGTGTTAATAGGGATTCTATTGCCGTGTTAGACCCCGCTTTCAGGAGCAGGTTTGATAACCATACCAAATATGAATCGGTATATGCCTATGATAATATCCAACTGGTAAAACAATTACTTCTGACTGTTGGTGCACGGTATACCTGGTACGAAAACAAGGTAACTCAAAACCTTTCGCCTAAAATCCCCCTGCGAAATAACAATTTTCACCAAAATGCCTGGTCGCCGAGGGCAGCACTGACTTTTTTAGTCGATTCAGCAACATCCGTCTATTTTTTATACGACCAGTCATTTGTTCCGCAAAGCGGATTAAAAGCTGGTAGTACCATCAATCCTGATACTCAAAAGCCAGTGGGTGACCCTGTTGATCCCCAAAGAAATAACGACCTTGAACTGGGCATAAAACATAACTGGTTTGGTAGCAGGCTGCTCACTACTATTAACGGGTTCCATACAGTAAAGCGAAACGTGTTGATTGATGACATTAAAAATGCCTCATTAGGATTCAAGCGACAGATTGGTTCTTATACCAGTAATGGTATAGAAGTGGATGTTTTAGGAAATATCACATCGAGTTTATCAGTATCTGTGAACTACACCTATGTAAATGCGCGTATTACTAAAGATACCATTGGTTCACCACTGGTTGGTTTCAAGTTGCCGGGTACCCCACAACAAATCATTAACACTTGGGTGCAATATATTGTTCCGATTCAGCGTACTAATAGCCTTTCTCTAAGTTTAGGGCAGATGACGCTGGTTAAACGAGCAACTTATGCAAGGGATGTTAATTTAGCAGATTTTACCAAGTTTGATGCAGGCGTCACATATAACGCACCGAGATATTATATTCGTTTGATCGGAGATAATCTGTTAAACAAACGATATATAGCTTCTGGAGATATCGGTGACGGCTATCCAATACCGGATGTCCGTAATTATTATTTCATCGAGGGGCAACCTATTAATTTCCGTATTTCAGTTGGTTTCCGGCTCTAAAGAATGTGCCGTCATATCAGCCCACAATACAATGCGTTAAGGGCACTGATATTTATGCAGAAATTGTAACAGATGTATCTGGAAACCATTTAAATTTTTATCATGAAACCCGTTTTCCAATTCGTTATAGGAATCGCTACTGGCACCATAGTTACCCTTGTAGCCGCAATTACCTTGCAGGATAAATTATATTCCGAAGCTACAATCCTCCCGACGGTTAAATATCCCTTACAGGCAACGCTTTATCGGTTTCACATTAATTCGAAAAATAAAAAGGTTTTTGATGACTGGGTGAAATGGCACCAAATGGAAAAAGAGGCGATTGCTACAACAATGGAGCGCGAAAAGATGTATGTGGAATCAGTTTTTAGGGATACTTTAAACAACCCTAATGTTATTTACTGGCTTGCTTTTGAAGGTACAGGAGGAGAAAACTACTCTACTTCTAACCTTGCTGCAGATCAGAAGCACGCTACTTATATGAAGCAAATACTGACTAAAGGCTCTAAGGTAACGTTGAAAACAGATTTTTTGATGCTGCCACCATTTTTGGAGAAAAGCATTGCTGAACACCAGGCAACTGGAATAAAACAATTGCAATGAGAACTGTCGTGATATTGGGATTATTAATTGGATGCTCCCTGGGATTAAGGGCGCAGGGAACTTATGTTCTGAAAGGAAGATTGCTCGACTCTACTAACCGTTCGCCGTTAACGTATAGCAATGTAAACATTGTGCTAAAGGACAGTACCCTTCAAAACCTCCAGACAGACAGCACTGGTAACTTTTCATTTAATGGCTTATCCAATTCTGTACTAGAACTTCGGCTACTTCCTTTTGGTTACCTGTCAAAAAGAGTTCCGCTCCGTTGGCTAGGAGGCAAAATACTTGATTTAGGAACGCTATTATTTGTCCCGGATGTTAGGCAACTGAAAGATGTTAAGATAATAGCAAGTAAGCCACTTGTTCACCAGGAGATAGACAGGCTTAGTTATGATGTACAGGCTGATCCGGAAAGCAAGGTATTATCTGTCATGGACATAATTGTCAAAGTGCCGATGTTGTCGGTTGACGGAGATGAAAATATTAAACTTAAAGGTAGTGGAAATTATAAAATCTTTATTAACGGCAGGCCATCATCTATACTGGCGCGTAACCCTAAAGAGGCGTTAAAAGCAATGCCGGCCGTATCTGTTTTACGTATTGAAGTAATTACTACCCCGCCATCTAAATATGATGCCGAAGGATTATCCGGAATTATTAATATCGTCTTAAATAAGCGGCTAGTTGATGGTTATAACGCTTCGCTCGGGGCAAATTATAACAACACACTGGGACTTGGTGAGAATGCTTCGCTAACCGGCAAGAAAGGCAAGATCGGGATTACAGGAACGGCTTATGTATATCAGGATTTCAAACAAACCTTGGAAACGGAGAATACGCGCAACACGCTCTCCCCCTATTTGTCTATACTTTCCCAAAATGGGAATTATTCCTATGTGGGTAATTATCATACCGAAAGCGTCGAATTAAGTTTTGAAGCGGACACTTTAAATTTGATTACAGGTTCTGTCAATTTTTTTAAAAGTAGATATGACAATCAAGATAATCTTTCTTCAACGCTATGGAATTCTGGGAACCAGATAGTGCAGGCTTATCAGTCTGTTAATATTAATCCGCAAACGGAAAGCGGGCTTGACCTGAATTTCAATTACCAATTAGGATTTGCTCACCGGAAAGACCGCCTGCTTACTTTTTCTTACCAATATCAACATGCTCCCAGTAACCAAAACAATACCGTACTGCTCAGCCAGCAATTCAATTATCCGTTAAGCAGTTACCTGCAGGCCAATAAGAATGCTACACGTGAGCAAACCATTCAAGTTGATTATATCCAACCGGCCAAAACTTTTACTTTTGATGGGGGTGTAAAAGCCATTCTTCGGCGCAGTTTTAGCGATTACACCAGTGACTTATACCCCAGTGATCAATTTAATTACCATCAAAATATTTATAGTCTCTATCATTCCTGGTATGTGAAGCTTAAATTCGCGGAATTTAAGGCGGGTTTACGGTTAGAGCATACAGATATAAATGCAAACTTTACCACCCAGGCAAACAGCCTGAGCACCGGTTACACGAACCTGATCCCGGTCATATCAGTACAACATAAATTTTCGGCAAGCTCCCTTAATCTTAGCTTTACGCAAAGAATATCCCGCCCAGGAATATTACAGCTTAACCCGTATATAGATAGATCTAACCCTTTATTTATCAGTACCGGCAATCCGGGTTTAAAAGCAGTATTAAACAACAATTTTGAAATCGCTTACAATGCTTATGGAAAAGGTAATTATAATATTGCACTTAGCTATTCATTTGCAGACAACGATATTCAGCAGGTAACTAGCATTATAGACACTCTTTCTTTTACAACCTATCAGAATATTGGTCACAATAAAACAATTGGGTTAAACGCCAGTGTTAGTTATCCAATTACTTCAACTTTTTCAGCAAGTTTGAACAGTGCGGTTTCTTATTTATGGATAGACGGAATTTTTAGCGGAAAACCCTATGCCAACAAAGGTTTACAAGGATACGCCTATGCGAGTTTCAATTACAAAGTTGCTAAAACTTGGCGGGCATCTGCATCGGTTACCGTTTATAGTGCAAATATTACCTTGCAAGGATCTACTAATCCTTATATTTTTAATTCTTACAGGATCACAAAATCATTGCTGGACGATAAATTTAGTCTTTCGGCTGGTATCAGCAACCCCTTCGGGAAATATAGGTACACACGCGTACATACCCAGACAGCAGACTTTGACCAAATGGTGGTAAGTCAGCGGTTCTATCGTACATTCGGGCTAAGTGCATCCTATAAATTTGGCAGCTTAAAATCAGATTTAAAAAAGAATCAACGAAGCATTAGCAATGATGATGTTTTGAAGAAATAGTAGCGTTAACGTGATAAATGTCTTGTTCTTAAATGCGGAACTGATTTCTTTTATCGTTATAATCATCCACATATTAAATCGTTTCTAAGTACAGTTTCTGTAAATCGTTGGCATTTATATCAGCTGCTGACAGTTCGTGAACCAATGTTCCCTGACGCATAATTCCAATTGTAGTCCCCACATTTACTGCATTAAATATGTCATGGGTAGCCATCAAAACAATCTTTCCCTGTTTGCCTAGGCTTTTAACCAGCTCGGTAAATTCGTTAGTTGCTTTAGGGTCTAATCCAGAAGTAGGTTCGTCCATCAATAAAACATCAGCATTTTTTGCAAGAGCAATAGCGATCCCCACTTTTTGCCGCATCCCTTTAGAATAGTTGCCGAGAGGTCTATAAAACGCTTCTGGCTGTAGCCCGACCTGTAATAGAAAATCTTCTAATTCTTGTGATGTATATGTAAAACCAGCGATTTTGCTAAAAAAATCAAGGTTTTCCATGCTGTTTAAATTTCCGTATAGCATAACCACTTCGGGTATGTAAGCGAGAAATTTTTTGACGGAAGGATCATTGGGCTTAACAACCAAACCGTTAATTCTTGCTTCTCCAGAAGTTGCCTCAGTAAAGCCTAAGAATAGATTGATGACGGTAGTTTTACCTGCTCCATTTTGTCCCAGCAGACAATAAATTTCACCTGCTTCAATAGTTAAGTTCAGTTTATTAAGTGCGGTATGATCTTTATATTTTTTGGTAAGTCCTATAGCTTGTAGCATATATATATGATTTATAGGTTGATAAGGCTGTGTGCTTTTCTAAACCAAGCCAAAGTAGCCTGCCTATGGTTTTCGCCATAATGTTTAATAAACACTTCAGTGTTAGTATCACAGATATTTGATAATGACTGAATACTTTGCTCCAAAAAATCTGGACTTAGAGTTATGCCACATTTTTTGGTAATGCAAAACATCCATTCTTCGAAATCCGTGGGAATTTCAATAGTATGCATGAAAGAAATAATGAAAAATAGAGGAGGCCCGTTGATAGCAACAGGAATTATTACTACAATATGAAGTCTATAGGGGGACTTTTTCCGTAGAACAGCAGCTTATCTTTAGATAAGTAGACTTGAATATTTGTAAAATATTCAATTGTTTTTATAAATGTCTTTAAGTTGATAACAAAATCAGATACTTTATAAAATTGTTTAGTTCCGCTATTATGTATGTAATTGCAAATGACACATTGCTTATTAGCAACCTTAATATTTAATTTATGGTCTAAGAATTTCGAGTGCTTTTCTAGCTTTTGGTCATTTACATGATGGTGGAAAGCTTCTGTCAGAGGTATAATCGAGAAAATCAACAGCAAAAGCCAGGCAAAAGCCTTGGATTTTTTGCTAATATGTTGATTTCTTGTTTTCATTGCATCAAAGTTGCAATAATATTTTAATATTTAATAATGTTTATTTAGAATCAATGATTATAATATATAAGTGTTACATTATAATTTAGTATTATATCTACTAATTATTGATAACCTCCCCATTAAACCTGTGCCCTTTCTTAAAAAGCAAGATCTCTTCATTGCTTAATAAACAATCTTCTAATTGCTTATATATCTCATCCCTATCCAAATTCTGGCCTATAAATACTAACTCATTCAGTCTGTCTCCAAAATCCTTCGTCCATTTATTTTCTATAAAATCCTTGTTATCTATAAATTCAGAATATTCCAGCCTTTCACTATATGACATACTTGCCCACCATACGCCTGCATTCTCCAATCTGGATGATCCACCAGCCTGTGAAAAATTCATAGCATCATTCGGTTTGGACGCTAACCAAAATAATCCTTTAGAACGGATAATATTGTGAGGAAAATCATCATTTAAAAATTTCATGAACCTGTCGGGATGAAACGGCTTAGGATTTCTAAAAATCATTGAGGCAATACCATATTCTTCTGTTTCCGGTGTATGTTCCTCATTCAATTCTTTAACCCATCCGGCTGAATTTGAAGCGTATTCAAAATCAAATAAGCCTGTATCCAATACTTCTTTAATGTTTATTTTTGAAAAATTACTTTTTAAAATTTTAGCCTCTGGATTTAATTTTTTAATTAAAGCATTTAACAGTTCAACATCTTCCAGTTTAACTAAATCTATTTTATTAAGAATAATCACATTGGCGAATTCTATTTGATCTGTTAGGAGGTTGACAATGGTTCGCTTATCTTCATTGGTTTCTACAAGATTACGGTCAAGAAGCAATTCATTAGTACCAAAGTCTTTATAGAAATTGAAACAATCAACAATGGTGACCATCGTATCAACATAAGCGAATTTAGAGAGATCAATTCCTTGCTCATCATCAACAAATGTAAATGTTTGCGCAACTGGAATAGGTTCAGAAATCCCCGTACTTTCTATCAACAAATAATCGAACCTTCCTTCTTTCGCTAATTTTTCCACTTCGATCATTAAGTCTTCCCTAAGTGTACAACAGATACACCCATTACTCATTTCTACTAACTTTTCTTCTGTTCTGGAAAGCGTCCCCTCATTTTTGACTAATTGTGCATCAATATTCACTTCGCTCATGTCGTTTACAATCACAGCTACCCTTAAATTTTGTTTATTATGTAGAATATGGTTTAACAAAGTAGTTTTACCACTACCTAAAAATCCGCTTAGTACCGTTACAGGTAATTTTTTCATGTATTTTAATTTGACAACTGCGAATATACAATGTTCAAACTTCAAATGCAATTAAGTTGCATTTGAAGTTAGCATTGAACAATTTAATCATGAAATTACGTGCAATATAAATTTCATAAAATCGTATATGTTGCAACTTAATTGCAAAAAGAGCATTTTTAAGTTAGCTTTGATATTTGTTTTGGGTGTTAATAAGTGTTATACACTCATACGATAATTATCTACTAATAAAGATTATGAAAAAGGCTTTAATAACCGATAAAAATTTAGTCACTGACATTCTTAGCAAATCTTTTGACGCAAATCAAAGTGTTAATTATATTGTAAAACAAGACCAAAAAAGAGAACAACGGTTAAAAGCGTTGATGGACTACTCGTTTGACGTATGTTATCTTTTTGGAGATGTATATTTATCTGATAATAATCATGCATGTGCCCTTATATTATATCCTGATAAAAAGAAGACTACATTAAAGTCAATAATATTAGATATTCAACTGATGCTTAACAGCATTGGAATTACCAACATTAACAAGGCACTTGATAGGGAATCAAAAATAAAAAAGACCCAATCTAAAGATCAAATGTATTATTTATGGTTTATAGGTGTTGCTCCTGAATACCAAGGCTTAGGATTCGGCAGTGATCTAATGAATGAACTGATAGAAGACAGTAGAACACAGGAAAGAAATATTTATTTAGAAACTTCTACTTTAAAAAATCTACCCTGGTATAAGACATTGGGTTTTAAAATTTATAACGAATTAGAATTATCTTATCAACTCTATTTCTTAAAACTGGAACTAACAGAAAAGTAGATGATGAAAGTATTCGGGTCGGAAATGCTCGTAATTACTTTTGTTTTTGCGGTGCTTGAAGTTGTGATGTTTTTTTATCAGTTTATTTATTACTTATCCCGGCCACAGGATAAGCAACGCCTGTATTATCTTGTGTTGCTTTTACTGCTTATAATCTACAACACAATCGGTGGCCTTTTTCCTGATCCTCAAATTAACATTCCAATTGTTGTACAAAACATTCTTGCCTATGGCAGTGGCTTTATTATGGCCTCCTACTTTCCTTACTATTTTTACAAAGGCTTCGATCTTGTTCGTTTAAGATTTCATGCTTTATATGGCGTATTGCTGTTTCTGATACTTCCCTTCCTGATATTTTTTGTAGTTGTTTATTCTTTTAATGAAAATCTTGATCTTGCGATTAAATATGGCATAATCATTCCCTTTTTCTATTCACTTATTCTTCTCGGAGCCATAACAAGGGCAATATGGTTAAAATATCAGCATAACAAGAGCAGAACAAATTACATGGAGGTGATCGCTGTTTATCTGGCAGTGATTCCCTGGGTTTCAATGACCGTGATTGCTTACTTTAATCTCGGACAATTTATTGAAGTGATCTTTACAAATGGTGGTTTTCTAGTTATCACCATTATCTTTATTTCCACTTCTATAAAGCTGGCAAGGAAGGATTACGAGGAGTTACAACAATTAAAGATGGTAGGTATGCATCCTTCGCCTTATTTAGAAGAAAATTGCATTAGTTATGGTTTGACGCAACGCGAAATTCAAATTGTGCAGCTTATTCGAAAGGGATGGAAAAACAAAGCCATTGCTGAGAGCTTGCATATTTCAGAAGGAACGGTAAAAAAACATGTTGAAAACTTATTTCATAAAACTGGCGCCACAGGCCGGGTTGAGCTAATCCACAAGCTCGTATTTACAGGAAGACTGTAAAATATCGTAAAAAACTTAAATATCCGTCTAAAGACGTAGTGTAAATATGCCTAAATCCGTATTGTACAAGGATGAATATTGCCACAAATTTGTATCCACATTTACTCATAATAAAGTAGCTATGGAAAGAAACTTACTTATCACCTGTCCGATGTGATATAGATAAGCCAGTGAACAGGCGGGGCAGGATTACTTAATAATCCTATTATGATACGAGAATTTAGTGCCGGACAGCTCGGAGTGCTGAATGAAGGAATGAAGGCAATTTCTGAAAAAAATCATTTAGCGCACTTTAAATTAACTGAAGAATTATTGCTGATACGCAATATCCTCTCTTCCCTCACAGAGTATGTAAGGGAACATCCCTTTATGTCTGTTGATGAAGAAGTTGAGTTCCACAAACAAATTTATCCGCAGTTTCGGTGCCTCTACATTTATCATGCAGAAGTACATAACCTAACGCAGGAAGTTCCTGATGGTGATCGAAAAAGTATTAGAAAATATTACCGGACACAGATGAATATTATCGGGCACTACATTCATCATAACCAATTTCACTATCGCTACTTCAAACTTAAAGGAACCGAACTTGATCGCCTCTACTTTACATCTACCACAAACAAGCAAAGCGTATTAATACCTGTTCTTGCAGAACTTAGCGGAGAGCATTCGACAATAATGGGCTACCTATTTGCCCGGTTCAGAGCTTATGAACTTTTGTACCATTACATTCTGATGAAGCTTGACGAGTTACAACCAAACCTTCCCGGCAGTCCAATCAGAAAAACATTGAAGTGGTCAGGTGAAACAGTAAACCTGATTGAATTGGCACATGGTGTACATCTTAACAAGCAGATAAATAACGGTGATATTGGCATAGTGGAATTTTTTGAAAATCTGGGAGAATTTTTTGGAGTGAATTTAGGTGTACCAAAAAAAGGATTCGATGATTTAAAGAAGCGTAAACGTTTGAGCAAAACAAACTTTATAGATCACATGCGTGATGCTATTCTACAAAGAATGGATGATGAAGATGCTTATGACCCACATAAATCAACTCATAAAGGCAACCATTTATAGTTGTAAATCAGCGTTTTGCAAATGTATTTTTCCCATATGGGATAAGAAGATTTGCAGCCTTTGAACCTTTGCTATTGAAATCATGGCACAATGTAGTGCCGTGAATAAAAGCAAGTTTATGTTACAACAATTCACATGGCCGCAATTTCTGCTTGCCGCATTTGTACTTAGCCTCGTCTGGTATGTAGGTGTTGTCCTGATTTTTTACCGGAAAGAACTAAAACAGTTTTTAAGTGGGGGAATAAAGGAAAAGCATAGTCATGAACCTTTACCGCACCGATGGGACGACGATACCGAGCCTATAGAAGATGCAAATGAAGAAACATTGATGGGCGAACCACAGCTACCACAAGGAATGACTAATGTTAGCATGGGCGGATTTGGGTTTGCAGTAAGCGAAGATGAAAAGGAAGAGCAAGTTGGGTTGGTTCCTGATGTATTGGAGGAGATTAAATCAGTTTTTAATATCATCTCAAAAGAAGATGGCAACAAGAAAGATTTCTTCAGTTTAATAAAACTCGTGAGTGACAAATATCCTATGATAGGGTCTAATCCTAATATTGAACGTATCAACGAGTACATTACAGACCAAGCGCCCTTTCATCTCTCGGCTCAGGAACTCGAAGATCTTTGGGATTAAATTTTCCTTCTCAGGTAATTATTCAATTAATCATTAAAAAGTAACACATGAACAATTCATCTAATAATCATAAAAAGCAACTTTTAGCCAAATACTGGCTACTTTCTATAACTCTTTGTGTTTACAATATGCTATCCAGCTTATCCTTATTTGCTCAAGACGGAAATGCTGGCATACAAGAAGCCACTAACAAGGTTAAAGGGTACTTCGATACCGGTTGTGACCTGATGTATGCCATTGGTGCAGTAGTTGGCATCATTGGGGCAATAAAAGTATTCAATAAGTGGAATGCAGGTGAGCCTGACACTAATAAAGTGGCTGCCGCATGGTTCGGCTCTTGTATATTTCTGGTGGTCGTAGCAACCGTTCTTAAATCTTTTTTCGGTATTTAATCATGGCAAGCATCTATCACATTAATAAAGGCGTTTCCAAGCCAATTGAGTTTAAGGGTTTAAAGGCTCAATACATTGCTTATCTGGCAATAGGATTAGTGTTATTGCTAATTGCCTTTGCGATTCTTTACATTATTGGGTTAAGCTTATTTGTGGTTCTTCCACTAATCATCGGTTTAGGTACATCTCTATTTTTCACCGTGTTTCATTTGAGCCATAAATTTGGAGAGCATGGACTAACCAAATATTTAGCAAAACGAGGCTTACCCAACCATATCAAATTCCGCTCAAGGAGATTATTCACAAACTTAAAATCCAAATAATATGGTAGAGGCGCAAAATATATTACCTGTTTATAAGGTAGAACATAACTGCATTCTTTCGATGCAAGGCGATATTAGTATAGCCTATAAAGTTACTCTACCAGAAATTTTCACACTTTCGGACAGGGATTATGAAGCTTATCATCAGGCATGGATTAAGGCTATCAAAATCCTGCCACAGCAAAGCATTTTACATAAACAGGATTGGTTTACAGAAGGCAGTTATCAAGCTGACTTTGAAAGATCAGGAGACAGCTTTTTATCAAAAGCAAGTGAACGATTCTTTAATGAGCGACCTTGCTTAGACCATGAATGCTATATCTTTCTGACTAAAAAGCCAAAAGACAGAAAATTGTCTTCCTCTGTTTACAGCAACATTTTGCGAAAATCTATTGTACCTGTTCAAACTATCAATCCAGTTCTTTTCCGGGACTTTGTGGATAGTGCAGGCCAGTTTGAGCGTATACTAAAAGATAGCGGTTTTGTGGATCTTCAAAGGCTAACCGATAATGAGCTGGCTGGTACAGCAAACTATGCGGGCATTATTGAGCGTTACTGTTTTCTGTCTGGCATCGGGCAACAACCCCTTATTCAGGACATTCACATCAAAGATGAAATCCGCATTGGCAATAAGCAGGTAGAGCTTTACACTTTATCCGATACAGAACACTTGCCACCACTATGTGGTAGCCGTATCAATTATGATAAATACAGTACTGACCGGACAAAATTTAGTATCGGATTTGCTTCACCGTTAGGAAGCCTGTTGAACTGTAACCACATTCTGAACCAGTATGTATTCATTGAAGATGCCCAAAAAACCATCAAACGTTTGGAGGCCAAAAAGCTTCGCTTACAGTCCTTGTCTGGTTACTCCCGAGAAAATGCAATCAACCGTGATGCAGTTAACGATTTTTTAAACGAGGCCATCGGTGAGCAACGTTTACCAATCAAGGCGCATTTTAATGTTTTAACCTGGTCAGAAGATACCGAGAAAGTCAAAGACCTTAAAAATCTGGTCAGTTCGGCTATGGCACAAATGGATGCTACGGCCAAGCAGGAAACAGATGGACAGGCGCAAATTTGGTGGTCAGGATTGCCTGGCAATGAAGCGGACTTTCCAATGAATGATACTTTTGATTCGTTTCTTGAACAAGCCACCTGCTTTTTTAATCTGGAAAGTAATTACCGTTCAAGCATTAGTCCATTTGGTTTGCGTTTAGGCGACCGGTTGAGCGGTAAGCCTGTTCATGTTGATATATCCGATGAACCAATTAAGCAAGGCTATACCACCAATAGAAACAAATTCATATTAGGGCCAAGTGGCAGTGGAAAGTCCTTCTTCACCAACCATATGGTACGCTCTTATTATGAGCAGGGTGCGCATGTGGTGCTGGTAGATGTTGGGCACAGTTATAAAGGGCTTTGTGATCTGGTAGGCGGTTATTATTTCACCTATACAGAAAGCAATCCCATTAAATTTAATCCATTTTATTTAACCAGTGGAGATATACTGGATACCGAAAAAAAGGAAAGTATCAAGACTTTACTGCTTGCCCTATGGAAAAAGGAAGATGAAACCTTTCGGCGGTCTGAATACGTGGCTTTGTCGAATGCACTTACCCTCTATTTTGACCATCTTGAAAAACGCCCAGACATCTTTCCCTGCTTTAACACCTTTTATGAGTTCCTGTTATCAGAATACATGCAGGTACTGGAAGATGGAAAAGTAAAAGAAAAGGACTTCGACATCGGTAACTTCCTATATGTACTTAACCCGTACTATCGAGGAGGAGAATTTGACTACCTGCTAAATGCCACGCAAAACCTTGACTTGCTAAATGAACGGTTCATTGTTTTTGAACTTGATCAAGTGAAGGATCACCCGATTCTTTTTCCCGCCATTACGCTGATTATCATGGAAGTATTCATTTCCAAAATGCGCAAGTTAAAAGGTATCCGTAAGGTTATTTTATTGGAAGAAGCCTGGAAAGCGATTGCTAAAGAAGGTATGGCAGAGTATATAAAGTACCTTTTTAAAACAGTGAGAAAGTTTTTTGGAGAAGCTATTGTCGTAACTCAGGAAGTTGAGGACATTATCAGTTCCCCAGTAGTCAAACAGGCTATCATCAATAATTCAGATTGTAAAATTTTGCTTGACCAAAGCAAGTACCAAAACAAGTTTGATAGCATACAGGAACTGCTGGGTTTAACCGAAAAAGAGAAAGCACAGATCCTTTCAATGAACAAAGCAAATGATCCTAAGCGAAAGTACAAAGAAGTCTTTATCTCACTTGGCGGTCAATACAGCAAAGTATACAGAACAGAGGTGTCGCCTGAAGAATATTTGGCCTATTCCACAGAGGAAAGTGAAAAAATACAGGTACAAGAATATGCTAAACGGTACGGCAGCATACAGAAGGGCATTGCAGTACTGGCACAAGAACTTAAAAGTAAATAATTAATTAATAACCCGCCGTGTAAAATAAATACAACGGTCTAAAATCAAAAACCATGAAAGTAAACATCTTTTTTTTGACAGTGTGTGCAATGATTCTTGCAGCCTGCAACAGCGACAAAAGCACCCGTTCCTTTATTACAGGCACTTACGTGAGCCAAAGCGAAGGAGAATACAGTATCGCCAGTGATACACTGGTAATAGAAGCATCGGAAAGCAATAATTATATCATTCACAGAAAGACAGGCTTTAAGCGTATAACTGAAGGAAAGCCGGGAAAATTGGAATATGAAACCGAAGAATGGAATGCGCTTTATGATGAGGGAACCAAATCCCTTACGGAAACAAAAAAGGGGAAAGTCATTACTTTTTATCCTGAAGCAAATAAGCTGTTGGTTGGCAAGCGGGAATATAGGAAACTCGGAATAAAATAATCTTGAACCTGCTGATTGTACATACTGTGAAAAAATTAATTATCAAAATGGTCATTACGGAGCCTGCGGAGCAGGCTTCATCACCATAAACAACAATTATTAACAGATGAAAATGATAAAATATATGAAAAAGTATATGGTCATCTTGCCCATGAGTGCCATGACCCTTTTTGTTGCCTTGCCCACAGGGGCAAATGCACAGATAGCCGTTCTGGAAGTCATTAAGGCCGGAATAAAAAAAGTTATCAAGGCAGTTGACCTGAAGGTACAACGCTTGCAAAACGAAACGATTTGGCTGCAAAACGCCCAAAAGGTTTTGGAAAACCAACTATCCAAGTTAAAGCTTACAGAGATTGCAGATTGGACCGAAAAGCAGAAAAATCTCTATAGTGAGTATTACGAAGAGCTATGGAAAATTAAGTCTGCCATTGCATACTACAAGCGCATCAAAGACCTGACCCAGCGACAGGTAGATATTGTAGATGAATACAAATGGGCATGGAACCTCTATAAACAGGATAAGCATTTTACTGCTGACGAGCTGGATTACATGCAAAAAGTCTATTCCGGCATCCTCGATGAAAGCGTTAAAAACGTCGATCAGATATTATTGGTAGTAAACAGCTTTAAAACACAAATGAGCGATGCTCAAAGACTGGAAATCATTAATGCAGCTGCCGATAAAATGGACACCAATTATAGTGATCTTAAACAGTTCAACACACAAAACAGCAGGTTAAGTATTCAACGGGCTAAATCATTGGATGAAGCAGCCAAACTCAAAGAAATTTATGGAATCGAATAAGTTCAAAATCTTTTCTTGCACAGCTATTATGCTTTTTCTTTCTGTTACTGCCACTTTTGGACAGACTTTTTCAGAATGGTTTAACCAAAAGAAAACGCAGAAAAAGTACCTGATTGAACAGATTGTTGCATTACAGGTCTATGCAGGTTATCTAAAAAAAGGTTACGAGATTGCAGGACAGGGAATTAACACAGTAAAAGATATTAAAGACGGTGAATTTGGTCTGCACAATGTTTTTATTGGTTCTCTCAAAAAGGTTAACCCGGCTATTCGCAAAAGCGGTAAGGTAATCGAAATCATTGCTTATCAGGTAGAAATCAGTAAAGCTCTAAGCCGCTTAAAAGCCCATGAATGGCTTTCTGCTGATCATTATGTGCGGAATGTAAAAGATAAAGTGATGGAAGAATGCCGAAATGACCTCGAAGAACTTTTATTGGTTATCACTTCCGGCAAAGTAGAAATGACGGATGACGAGCGTATCAACAGGCTTGATAAATTACATTCCGCTATGCAGGATAAAGCCGCATTTGTCCAAAGCTTCCAGAATCAGACAGATCTGCTTATCCGTCAACAAGAGCATTCACAACGATCCATTAACCAAATAAAAAAATATTATGGAATCATTGATTAAAAGATTGATCTGCCCATTCATAGGGTTAGTTGTACTACTGTTTTTAAGTGTTTCAATGGCTGCTAAAGCTCAATCGACTGAAGTTCAGCAACTCCTTCTAAATGTGGAAAAGCTGTCTCAACTAAAGAACATTCTTGCCGATATGAAAAAGGGATATACTGTTATCACTAAAGGTTATAATGCAGTAAAGAACGTTTCAAAAGGCAATTTTAGCCTTCACGAAGTTTTTCTTGATGGTTTGATGCTTGTTAACCCAGAGATTAAAAAGTACAGAAGGGTTGGCGACATCATCAGCTATCAGAAAGATCTGGTTACCGAATATAAATCAGCGTTTAACCGCTTCAGGGCTTCTGATAATTTTAGTCCGCAGGAGATTGGGTATTTAGGAAAAGTATATAAACAACTCTTCGATCAAAGCTTAAATAACCTGGATGAGCTAACGACTGTAATCACTTCATCTCAACTGCGAATGAGCGATGATGAACGCCTACGGGCTATTGATAGGATCGTCGCCGACACCCAAGATAAGCTCATTTTCCTTCGGAACTTCAATCAACAAACAAGCATACTGAACTTGCAACGCCAAAAAGAGAAAGCGGATATCAAAGCGACGAAACAGTATTACGACCTTAATTAAACGAATTATGAAAAATAAACTATGGATAAAATCCTGTTTTGCATTAGCCGTCTTGCTTTCGCCTCACCTGCTTTTTGCCCAGGGGATGGCGCAGTCGCTAACGGGAATGCAACCCGTCCTTGACAGGGTGTACAATGAAATGCTTCCTCTATGCAGTCGCCTTATCGACGTGGCCCGCGGTATAGCCGGTTTCGGGGCATTATGGTATATCGCCAGCCGTGTTTGGCACCAGATTGCCGCTGCCGAGCCAATTGATTTTTATCCGCTCTTGCGCCCATTTGCATTAGGTATGGCTATTATGATGTTTCCAATGGTAATAGCCCTGATGAATGGCGTATTGCAACCAACTGTTTCTGCCACTGGCACAATGGTTAAAGACAGTAACAAAGCTATAGCGGTATTATTGAGGGAAAAGGAAAAAGCGGTAAAAAATAGCGATTCCTATAAAATGTATGTTGGCGACAATGGACAGGGAGATAGTGATAAATGGTACAAGTACACGCATCCAAAAGACCCTGACAGACAGGATGAAGGGATGTTCGAGGGTATCGGAAATGATATTAAATTCTGGATGGACAAACAGTCCTACAACTTTCGAAATAGCATCAAACAATGGATGAGCGAAGTACTGGAAGTGCTTTATGCAGCCGCTTCACTTTGCATCAATACCATTCGTACATTCTTTTTAATCGTACTCGCTATCCTTGGCCCTTTAGTTTTTGGATTTGCAGTATTTGACGGCTTTCAAAATACACTAACAGTTTGGCTGGCGAGATATGTGAACATCTTTCTATGGTTACCGATAGCTAATATATTCGGAAGCATTCTTGGAAAGATACAGGAGAATATGCTTAAACTCGATATTTCCCAGATCGGTCAGCAGGGGGATACTTTTTTCAGTAGCACCGATACCGGGTACCTCATTTTCTTAGTGATTGGCATTGTAGGCTATTTCTGTGTGCCAAATATTGCCAACTATGTTGTACATGCTGGTGGTGGCAATACCATCCTGCAAAAAGTAAATATGTTGGTAAGCAGTTCTTCGCATAGCAGTATGAAGGCCGGTATGGCAGGTGGAGGCATGGCAGCAGATGCCCTGGGCGATGGGGCAAGAAAACTTTATCAGGGATTTACAGGCTCCAGCAATGGAGATTACTTCCCCGATAGCAAAGGCGGAAGTCCAAGTCATCAGCATGATCGGCTATCAGGTAAATAAACCCAAATAAATCTCAGCATTATGTTTACACAATTTAAAAATATAGATACTGCTTTTAAGCATATTAAACTGTTCAGCATTTTTTTGATACTGGCATGCACACTGCTTTCTGGTTTTTCCATTTGGAAAAGCTTTGATATGGTAAAGACAATACAAGGTAAGATCTACATTCTTGCAAATGGAAAAGCTATCGAAGCTTTTAGTGCAGAACGCAAGGATAATATCGGTGTGGAACTGCGTGATCACATCAAAATGTTCCACCATTATTTCTTTACCCTTGATCCGGATGATAAGGTAATACAGGCTAATATATCCAACGCATTAAATCTCGCAGATGAAAGCGCAAAGAAGGCTTTTGATAACCTTAAAGAACAAGGTTATTACAACAACCTGATTTCGGCTAATATCTCGCAGGAAATAAGGGTGGATAGTACAAAGCTGGATATTAACCAATACCCCTTTCAATTTCGGTGCTACGCTACACAAAGGCTGATCCGTTCAACTTCAACAGTAACCCGCAAGCTTATTACACAGGGTTATGTGCGCAATGTTTCGAGATCGGACAATAACCCTCACGGCTTTTTGATACAGCAATGGGAAACCTTAGAAAACAGTGATGAACCTTTAAAGCCTTGACAAAATGAAGTTTTTAAAAAATTCAAAACCAGACCGTAACAATGATGAAGTGGCACAAAGAATTGCAGAAAGGATCACGAGCAGACAACAACGAATAGCAAATTACTTGAATGATCGAACAAAGGACGTTTCTGGTAAATATTTACTAATCTCTTTAATTGCCTTTTGTACCGTGTTTGCAAGCTACTTGCTCTACCTGCTAATAAACGCAGTAAACTAACCAAATTTTAAACTTTAAAAATAATAATATGGAAACAAGACAAAAGGATCACAAAAAAGTGCTGCTATTTCTGCCAATCTTGGTACTTCCTTTTCTCGCACTTGCATTTTATGCAATGGGTGGTGGAAAAGGCAATGAAAATTTACAGCAGACATCAAGACCTGGTATCAATACCCACTTGCCAGATGCCACATTCAAAAAGGATGAACCAGTGGATAAAATGGGGTTCTACCAGCAAAAAGACCGAGATAGTGCCAATAAAAATGGCATCGAAAACGTAGCAGATCGTTTAGGCTTTAAGCAAGAAGATGACTTTCAAACTAAGCAGATTAATGAGAAGCTCGAAGCACTCAATAAAGAGATTGCAAAACCAGTTGAAACACGGAGCTATCAGGCAAGGAACAATGTGTCTGAATCACAATCAACCAGTATAAAAAGCGATGTTGACCGTTTAGAAGCTCTGATGAAAGTGATGCAGGGTAACAAAAATGAAGATCCTGAAATGGCGCAACTAAGCTCTATGATGGATAAGATCATAACTATCCAGAACCCTCAGTTGGTACAAGAAAAATTAAGAACCCAACAATCCTACGGTGCTGATACTACATTTAAAGCTATTTCAGCAGTAATTGAAGGAAACCAAAAGGTAGCGCAGGGTGGTGTTGTCAAATTGCGCCTATTGGATACTATTCATCTGAAAGGCGTTGTCATTCCCAAAAACCAATTATTGTTTGGCTCATGCAATATTACTAATCAGCGTTTATTGCTCAGTATTAAGAACATCCGATTGGGTAATGCAATAATTCCCGTAGACCTTTCCGTATTTTCTTTAGATGGGATGATCGGCATTAATGCGCCCGAGGCAGAAATTAGCGAAGCAGCGGGTAGTGGTGTTAATGACGCTTTACAGGGAATGCAGATTTTAAGCATGGATCAATCTTTAGGAGTTCAGGCAGCAGGTGCCGGCATAGATGCGGCTAAAAGCTTACTCAGTAAGAAAGCAAAACGTATCAGGATAAAACTCAAAGCTGGTCAGCAATTATTACTACGCAATAATCAAATCAGAACGCGGTAATTATTACAAATCAGGATAAATATTAAACTTTTTAAAATCATAAGAAAATGAATTTAAATAATTTAGAAAACCTCAAAGAGGAAATGAAGGCATTGGGCTTCAAAGAAAAGCTCATTAACCAAATGGAGGAACAAATGAAAAAGGATGTTCCTGAATTTAAACTGCATGATACCCTGCCAGCAACTAAGGGACAGGTTGATATGACCCTGTACTTTAAACAGTCAGGCCAGTCAGAGTTCTATTATCTCAATAAATTTGAAGTGGCACACAATCAGGGGAAACCCTTAGAGGAAGGCCAAAAATATATGGTCATTTCGCCTGGAGCAGACGGAAAAAACATGGTCAAAAAAATGGAGAATGTAAGTGAGGCCATTGACTTTTTTAAAAAGCAGGAAGGCAACAGTGAACTTGCACTTGGCAAAGATGCAGCCCATAAAACTACAGTAGCGAGTACAGAGAACGGCAAGGTGACTTATGTTGCAAAAGATTTTCAGCGTACCTTTTATTCTCAACCCATACCACAGACCTTCTGGGTAGAAAAAGGCAAAGGTTTTACCGCCGAACAGGCTGCAAATCTCGTTCAAGGACGTTCAGTTTATAGAGACGACCTATTAAATTTAGGTGGTATTCCCTATAAAGCATGGATGAAACTCGATGCTGATAAGCCTCGCGACCGTCATGACAACTTAACCTTTAATCAATATCATGACCCATCTTATGGCTTTGATCTTGGAAAGGTGTTGGATAAGTTTAATATAAAGGAACTGGAAAACCCGGCCAAAAGAGTATTACTGGAAGTATCTATTAAAAATGGCAACCGACCATTGATCACAACCGTTAAAGATGGGCAGGAAGTGAAGTTGTTTGTGGAAGCCGTACCTCGTTATAGTCAGCTCAATATGTATCAGGAGAATGGAAAGCCAGAGAAAAGGGAGCAGTTCCAAAAGGAGCCTGCCATTTCAAATTCACATGCCAAGGGTAAAGAAAAGGAACATGAGCTTTCTGAAAGCCAGGGACTAAAAAGGTAAAAGCATCATTCCTATCAATTAATCAATATATTCACTATTTAAAAATTAAATTATGTCAGCATTCACGAAATTAAAAGAATTGGTAGCTGCTACAGAAGCAGATGCCACAGCCTTCTATGAGAAGGGAAACAAAGCCGCAGGAACAAGGCTACGCAAGGCTTTTCAGGAAATCAAAGTCTTGGCACAGGAAGGTCGTAACGAAGTTACAGCTAAAAAAGCCGTAAAATAAATTCCCTAAATTTCAGAAAACCTGATCGGAAACGGTCAGGTTTTTTTATGTAAGCTCTTTTTATTTCAGCAGTCCAGCCGCTTCACTCGTTCCTCGTTTCAGCCGCTTCCTGCTTTTCAAACAAGTGGCTTCGTTCCTCGCCACCCGTTCCTGTTTATAAGGAAAATTTCATTCCATTCTTTGTATAACTCTTTATAGGACCGGTTAAAAATTCCCCCAGACTTTTTGGTTAGCAAATTTCTGAACAATCCATTTGACGTCAAGACCAAGCCCTACGGGTTTGCTGAAAAAAAATCTTCCTCTTCCGCTGCGCTTCAGAGCGTATTTTTTTTCGCAAAGTCTTGCCTTACAAATGGATTGTGTTCAGGTGAGGGGGCTTAACAAAAAGCCAGGAGGCCCTGCCGACTGACTTTATAAAATAGAGAGCATGAAAACAACTAACGGCAGAAGCCCACCAGAGAAACCACAGCGGAACTAAAACAGCCACCGCACAAGCCTAAAGCCCAAAATTGGGAGTAATTAAAATTTATCAATAAAATTAAAATTAAGTAATCATGAAAACTACAGTAATCGAAAGCAAAGCAGGAAAAATTAACAGTTCAATACCTAACAGCAAACCCGAAAACAACGGCGAACAGCCAAAAGTTAACGGTTTGCCAGTCAGCAAAGAGTTTGACGGTAAGGCAAAGCCTGAAACGGAAGTAAAAAAAGCGGAAACCCCTGTACAGGTTAGCGAACAGCAAAAACCACAGGCAGACGCACCAAAAGAAGGAAAACCGCAAGCGGGACAGGCAATACCCGAAGCAACGAAAGCAGAAGCTGAACAGCCAAAGGCAGAGCCTACCAAAACAGAGGTCAAAGAAGTAGCACCGCAGAAAATAGCACTGAATTTGGAAAGCACCCTTAAACTGGTGGAAGAGTTGCACCGCAGGAAAATGCAACGTGATAGGCTTTTAGACACTATAGATACATTGGAAGCCTTTGAAATTGCACAACAGGAAGATGCAGAAGAGACAGATAGCAACCATTTTCAGGGTTGCGTACTAACTATTGAAGATGATGAACGGAGAAAGTTCAGCACAAAAAACCCTGTAATCATTCAGGCAGTAGCACAGTTTGTAAACCGCATGTGCGTTGACCGTTTAGCAGAAATCGAAGCAGGTATAACAATTCCCGCATAACTAATAACTGCCCTTGCAATATGCAGGGGCAGTTATTTCAATCAGTTAAAATTATGGAAGAAGTATTTATAGAACACCTTGACCAAATTTATTGGCAAGGCTACGCAGAACAATTCCGAGAAGATAACCCTGATGCGTATTGGCAACAATTACAGGAATTTACGAACAATTATAAAGTCTCAAAACATGAAATATCAAACCCTTTATTTGATGGTACAGGTTACAGTGCAATCAAACCATCAAAACATATCCGACACAGTAAACGAGGTGGAAACACAGGCGACCTTTTCGCTAAATGACACACCAAAAGTAAAAGTAATGGAGACGGAAATATTATTAACAAGAGTAAGAAACTTAAAAAACACAGATCATGGCGCACAACATTAATTATAATCAGCAAACCGAAAAACATAGCTTTTTTAGCGTGAAGCAAAAAGCGTGGCACAGCTTAGGTCAAATTATAGAAGATTATCCGACCAGTGCAGAAGCAATAAAATATGCCGGATTAGACTATCAGGTAGAAAAACGCCCATTATTCACTTATGACACAGAAAATTTTAATGGTAATAGTGAAGTAGATTTGATTATACCCGAAATAGAAGTACCAGACTTTTATGCAACTATGAGAACTGATACGGAACAGGTTTTGGGTGTGGTGGGCAAGGACTATAATATAGTACAAAACATAGACGCGTTTTCATTCTTTGATAGCATTGTAGGCGCAAAAGATGGTGTGTTATATGAAACAGCGGGCGCATTAGGTAAGGGTGAACGCATTTTTATAACCGCAAAATTACCTGATTACATTCGCATCGGCAGGGATGATTGTATAGAAAAATATTTGTTTTTAACTACCTCCCATGATGGTTATGGAAGTATTACGGCAGCATTTACGCCAGTTCGTATAGTTTGCGCAAATACACTTAATGCAGCTTTGCGCAATCATAGCAACAGTATTAAAATACGGCATACCGCAAGCGCACAGGATAGATTGAAACAAGCCCATCAGCTTTTGGGGATAACTAATATTTTAGCAAATGAATTGGAAGAAGTTTTTAATCATTGGTCAAAAATCAGAATAACAGATACTTCTGTAAAACGGCTGGTGCAATTAGCAATGGCACCGAACAGAGAAACATTTTTAAATGTACAAAGTGGCAACGTTGATGAATTTTCAACAGCCTATAATAACATAGTAAGTAGTGTAATGGAATATGCTCTAACTGCAAGTACACAACAGGAAGCCACCACAAAAGGCACTTTGTATGGTGCTTATAATGCTGTTACTGGATATTTCCAAAATGTGAGAAACTATAAGGATGATGAAAGTAAATTTAAAAGTATCATGTATGGCACAGGTTTGCAACGGTCTCAAACTACATTTAGCCTTTGCGAAGAATTTGCGATACATGGTCTAACAGCACTTAATTAAGTTTCTCTATATAGACTAATAGCCCCTATATACCCGTTAATATTGGGTATATAAAGGGCTTTTTTCAGCGGCTTAAGTGCCTTTTATGTCATTCAAAGTCATTTTATATCTCCCAAAAATAAATATTAAAAGGATTTTTACTTATTAATTAACTTAAAAATGCTGAACTGGTTGGTGATAGATATTGTTTATTTAATCTGTTAACTGTTTTTAATGTTACTTTTAAATGTAAACAGTTAACGACATAGGTCTAACTACAATAAACTTTGGAAAAATGAAAAAAAAAATCCTTATTATAGAAAGAGATCAATATATCCAGGATATAGTATCATTAATTTTAACAGAGGCTGGATATATAGCGATCACATCAAAATCGGATGAAGACATCTTACAGGAGATTTTAACATTGATGCCAGACGGTATATTGTTGGACATTATAAAACCAACTAAAGAAGGCACAAAAATGTGCCTTATAATTAAAGAAACGGAAAATACAAAAGATATACCTGTTATTGTTCTATCAACTCATCCCAACTCAATGGCTATAAAGGAAATATGTGCCGATGATGTATTGACAAAACCATTCGACATTGACGAACTGATTGCCATTTTGGACAAACAATTTACTTAATTTTTTTTAGTATTAATGGATTACAAAATTTTGCCAAGCTGTTTCACTAACATCAATACGCCACTTATTACCATAATCACAATTACCCATTTGCGAAAGGCTTCACCGGATAGCTTCTTTAGAAATCTTTTTCCGATCCAATTGCCAACTGAAGCACCTAATCCTAATACTAAGCCATACAGCCAGAGATTTCCTGTTAAGGAACCTAATGCGGTATAACTTGAAACTTGTACCAAACCGACAAAAAAAGAATTGATTGTTTTTGTTGCAATCATCTTTTCTTTTTCCAAACCATAATTTAAATAAAAGGGATTCAAGACCGGGCCTGTAGCGCCAATGAGAGTTGAAAAGAAGGCCACACTAAATCCAAGTGGCATAAAAGCTTTCAAGGACATTTTAAACGAACGTTCACTTTTTCCAAAGCGATATTGAAAAACGCTGCTGATAAGAAAAATCCCAACTACGATCTGCAGCCATTCAACATTAAGACTGCTGAAAATCCATGCGCTTAAGATCGTACCGACAACCGCTGGAGGAACATAATATTTAACGATCTTCCAATGAATGCTTTTCCAGAACAGAATAATCCTCACAGGTTCTCCGATAAGATTGCCAAGGTTGATGACTGGTGCCGTTGATTTTCCGCCGATCAATAGGCTGATAACCGGCACCAGCAATAGAGAACCGCCACCACCCGATAAAGTAGAAATGATATAGGCAACTATCCCTGCAAAAAAAACAATGATGTAGATTACAAGATCATTTGAAAGAATTTCAGACATGGTGTATTATACCGTTGGCGTAAACTGGGCTAAATCATAAATACCTAATTGCTTTTCGATATCTGCTACTTTATTAACCATCGTATCAAAACCATCTTCACCAAAAATTTTATGTTCATTTTTCTCAAAATCTTCGCCCAAGCTGTCATATTCATGCTTTGAAACTATTTTCCTGAAAGCGGGAAACAAAACAGTGTCCTCTCTTGCTTCATGAGGACGGTACATTGTATTGAAATCACCGAGCAACTGTATCAGGTTTTGATTTTCGCCCGCTGATAGAGTTTTCGTTTTGCCTAACTGCATAATCTTACTGGTGATGTTACGTCCGGCATTATGTTGAGCAAGTAAAGTCTGAACCAAATCAGTTAACTGATTTGCTTTTTTAAATCTTGGGAAAAGATAATTCTCTTCCTGTTTTTCATGATAATCCTCTACAAAGGTTCTGATAATATTTGCCGAGTTATATAAGGCTTCTTTGGGAAATGATTTTTTATCTGTCAAATGTATCCTGCAAGTATCATAAATGAGTAGTACGCGGTTTAATAAACCATGTTCCTGCATCAGATCTTCGGGTGGGGAAACTTCTTTTTCTTCATCCCCTTTTTCTTTACATGCCGAAAGAATGGTTATTCCACCAACGCCTGTAATTGCTGCGATCTTTAAGGTCTTTTCAAGAAAATTACGCCTGTTGGAGTTACCATCTTTGGAAAATTCATTTTCTAATGTTTTCATAACTGATATTTTGATTTGTAGATTTTATAGTCCAAAGAATTAACGCCAGCTCCGTAAACAAGCAGATAGATCAGAAGAACTGTCACCAATAAATCTGTACGGTATTCATGAGCAAAAGACCAAAAGTCTTTCCCTATTAATATTGGCCATTTGGTTTCAATAAAGGCAACTGCCATAATGATGATCAATGGAATAACAGCCATACGTATCAATAAACCCAGTATAACAAGGGTGCCGCAAAGAATTTCAAAAGCCCCGGTAAAATGTGCCCAAAACTCAGGATTTTCAAATCCTATTTTGGCAAATCTTCCGGATCCAACTTCTTCGGGTCTTATAAATTTCTGAATACCTTCAGAAAGGAATATAAGGCCAACGAGCATACGCAATGCTCCAATAAAAATAGCTGACGTTTTGAAAATATTTTTCATGATGATGTATCGATAAATAAGGATTGATAAAATTATACCATAGTCACCTAAACGGGTGGTATATTTGCAATATATATGGTATTTAAAATAGCAATTAAACTAAAGACAAACTTTTTAGTCTCAGCAATGAATCAATATTGTAACATGAAGTATGTTTGATGAATAGCCCAATTAGTATTAAGAACAAAATACAGGATGATAAAGTTCTAAAAGCCTCTTCTTTTAAAAAAGAGGTCAGGGTTACAACGCCACATAAACATAACAGCTATTTTGAAATTATTTACCTTTCTAAAGGGAGCGGTTTTCATTACATAGATTCTCAGCGTTATGAGGTTGTTCCGAATAGTGTTTTTTTTGTCCGTAAAGAGCAAATTCATTATTGGGAGCTGGCTTCGGAACCTGAAGGCTATGTAGTAATTATCAAGAAAAGATTAATTGACCAAAGTATAGATAAGGAAATAAAATCACTGTTATACCAGTTAAGCAAGACCGCTGTATTACATATTAAACAAACCGGCTCCATCAACAAATTATTCGAAATACTGATCGATGAAGGTACGATAGAGGATAATTCTTCAAATGCCCTTATCGAAGGATTATTGAAGGCTTTACTGGCTAAAATTTTATCTGAAGGCGAGCATCCATATACAAATAACAGGATAATAGAAAAAGGCCTTTACCATAATTTTCGTGAGCTCCTGAGCCAGGAAAAAACTTTGAAAAATAGTGTAGCTTATTATGCGGGTAAGCTGAATACCTCGCCCCAAAATTTAAACCTGGCTTGTAAGAAAGAGATCAATTCATCCGCGTCAACTGTTTTATCAGAATTTATCATTAATGAAGCAAAACGTTTATTGATTTACACAGACAATACGGTAGCTGAGATTGCGTTTATCCTTAGCTTTAATGACCCCTCACATTTTATTAAATATTTCAAAAGATTTACTACTATTACCCCTCAAAATTATCGGGTAAATCTCTTTTAATACCACACTATTTTCAAATATACCGTAAGATTGGATTTTTACTGGCCTTCTTTACTGGAATATATAACCGCAATAATTTCAACTCATACAATGGCATCAGGAACCAGATATCTATGTACGCTCGGGATCGGCTTTTTAACTTTAATGGCATGTTCAATGAGTTACGCTCAAACGCAGTTAGCTATAAAAGATGTTTCCGCTTTGGTCAAGGACAATCTGCCCCGGTTAAATGCTGCCAGATCAGAAATTGAAGCCAGTAAAAATTTGATAGCTTTTGAAAAACGGAGTCTGATGCCCGACCTGACGGTTGCTTATCAGGCTAACCTGGCAACGTTCAATAATATCACAGGCATGAGCTATCCAAGTTTGATCATGCCTATAAGCGGCCCGCCATCCGTAAATAATGATATTAATTTGGTGCCGGGTTCTGCAGCCACCGCATTGCTGATGTGGAGGCCTGTTACTTTCGGACAGCGGGGCGCTGCTATCGAAAGAGCTACTGCACAATATAAATTAGCTAACGCTGATTACAATGAGCAGGCTTTTAAATATGAGTTTTTGGCAGTTAATGCCTACCTGGATGCCATTTATTTTAAACAGATCATAGTTGCCAATCAGGCAAATATAAACAGATATCAATCTAGCCTTGACCAATCATTGGAACTGGCGAAGAATGGGTTAAGACCAGGTATTGATACACTTCAGTTACAAAGCTCCATTGCCCAGGCAGCGATAGACCTCCTGCAAACCCAAAATAATTACAAACAAAAACTCATTGAGCTTTCCAGTCTAATAGGAAATACTGAAAGAGGTGGTAATCTGGTTCTTACGGACACCTCTTTTCAGGCGATGAACACAGCTATTGATACGGCGGTCAACATCTCCGGCCATCCCTATTACCAATCCGCTTCAGCACAAAAAGAGGTCACAGCATCGCTGCTTGACGAAGTAAAAAAAACATGGCGGCCAAAACTGGATTTTTGGGGCAATGTTTATGGCAGGGGATCAGGAATTGATGTGAATAACAACATCAACAAATCTGAAGGCTTTAATTTAAGCCGCAGTAATATAGGTGTTGGTGTTCAATTGAGTTTCCCTCTTCTTCAGTTTCATCAGTTAAGCAGTAAAAAGAAGCAATATCAGGAACTTTTAAAGGCAGATGAATTTAGAATGGGTCAGGTAAAACTTGATTTAAATAAACAGGCTGATATGGCGCTGCAAAAGTACCAATCTAATGTTGCGGTTTCAAAGAATACGGCAATCCGGTTGAAAAGTGCCCTGGCGGCATATAATAGTTTGAGGGTCAGTTATGACGCCGGCCTGGTAGATTTTACCCGGTTGACACAAGCACAATTTGAATTGCAGCAGGCAGAGATCAATGATACAAGTGCCAAATTAATTATTCAGCGTTCATTGCTGGATATAAGCGTGGCAAAGGGAGACCTAAATTTATTTTATAACAGATAACCAGAATATGAAACTTATTATATCCGCATTAAGGCATCCTATTACCGTTCTTGTTGCCGTTCTTGGTATCGCTTTTTTTTCTTACATCTCTATCAGAAACAGCAAAATAGACATTTTCCCAACTTTAGGCTTACCTACGGTGTATGTCGCCCAGCCCTATGGAGGGCTTTCTCCGGAGCAGATGGAGGGTTTTGTTACCTCCTATTACGAATACCACTTTTTGTATATCACGGGAGTAAAATACGTTGACTCCAAATCCATACAGGGTGCAGCCCTCATTAAAATTGAATTTAATGAGGGAACGGATATGGCACAAGCAATGGCAGAAGTGGTAGGTTATGTAAACCGTTCGAGGGCATTTATGCCGCCGGGCACGGTTCCCCCATTTATTACCCGCTTTGATGCAGGAAGCGTCCCGGTTGGCCAGTTGGTATTCAGTTCAGAAACCAAGTCGTTGGGCGAAATTTCAGATCTTGCCCTGTTTAAGGTAAGGCCAATGTTTTCAACCCTTCCGGGTGTATCTGCACCACCGCCTTTCGGCGGAAATAATAAAACGGTAATCATTAATGTGGATCCTGATAAAATACGTAATTACCAGTTATCGCCAGGGCAGGTGATGCAGTCCCTGGCCACTTCAAATACGATTTCTCCGGCGGGAAATGTACGCATCGGAGACAGTACTTATCTTACCCCGCAAAACAGCGTGATTGAAAACCTGCAGGATCTGGAAAACACCCCGTTACAAAAAGGAAGCGGCACATCGGTATACATAAAGGACATAGCCACAGTAAGTATTGGCTCGGATGTAACCACCAGCTATGCACTGGTGAATGGCAAGCGTTCAGTTTATATCCCGGTAACCAAGCGAGCTGATGCTTCCACCTGGGATGTAGTTAAACTGGTGAAAGCTTCGCTGCCGGATATGCAGGCCGCTATACCCGAAGACATTAAAGTTTCTTACGAGTTTGACCAGTCTGGCTATGTAATCAGTGCTTTAAAAAGCTTATTATTTGAAGGTGGCCTGGGTGCGATTTTAACGGGCTTAATGGTACTACTGTTTTTAGGAGACAGAAGAGGGGCTTTAATTGTAGTTATGACCATTCCCCTGGCCTTATTGTGCTCAGCTACGGTGCTGTACCTGTTCGGACAGACCATAAATATCATGACTTTGGGCGGACTCGCCCTATCAGTTGGAATTCTGGTTGATGAAGCTACGGTTACCATAGAAAACATACACCGGCATCTGGAAATGGGAAAAGATAAGCGGCAGGCCATAGCCGATGCTTGTAAAGAGATTGCAACGCCAAAATTATTGATCCTTCTAAGTATCCTGGCCGTATTTGTTCCTTCCCTATTTATGAATGGGGTACCAAGGGCGATGTTTATGCCGCTATCGTTGGCGGTGGGTTTTGCCATGATCGCCTCATTCTTCCTGTCCCAAACCTTCGTGCCTGTACTAAGCAACTGGATGATGAAAGGCCATCTTCCTCAATCAAGTTCAAATAACCGTTTTGAGCGGTTAAAAATAAGTTATACGGGAACTATTACCCGTATTTCCAAAAAAACCGGACTGATCACACTATTATTTTCTTTGGTATCCACTGGTTTTGTGATTATTTTCTTTCTTTCAATTGGTACCGAACTTTTTCCTGCTGTGGACACCGGACAAACCCAGGTACGGTTAAGGCTGCCGGTTGGAACAAGGCTGGAGCGGACAGAAGATGCCACAAGGAAATTATTGGAACTCTCTTCAAAAATAGCTGGTAAGGAAAATATAGAAATAACCTCTGCATTTGTCGGCACCCAACCATCCAGTTTCCCTGTAAATTATATTTATCTCTGGACAGGCGGCCCGCATGAAAGTGTTACCAAGATAAAATTGAATAAAGGATCCATTGGCATAGAAGATTTCAAAGAACAATTAAGGGCGCTGGTTAAAAAAGAACTGCCTAAAGCTGTAATTTCTTTTGAGCCCGGAGATATTGCCAGCCAGGTTTTAAATATGGGGACAACTAATCCAATAGAGATCGCCGTAGTGAACAAGAACCTGGAACAGGGAAAAGTTACAGCCAAAAAAATGGTTAGTGAATTATCCGCATTGCCCTATATGCGTGATGTACAGGTTGCAACACCGCTGGATTATCCCGCCATAAAAATAGATGTAGACAGGGTTAAGGCAGGGCAGCTTAATTTAACATCTGAACAGATCACACGGTCAATAGTAGCGGCAACCTCCAGTACGCGCTTCATGTCGCCAGGTTATTGGCTGGACAAAACAACAGGTACCGCCTATATTGTACAGGTTCAGTATCCAGAGTATAGGATGAATTCTACTTCGCAGATAGAGATGATACCTGTAGGCTCGGGGAATGGAACCAGCCATTTATTAAACGAAGTTGCATCCTGGAAAAAAATTGCCATGCCGGGAGAATATGACCGTTTAAATCAGCAAAGATATATCACGGTTACTGCAAACGTTCATGACAAAGACCTGGGATCTGCATTTAAGCAAACAGAAAAAATTGTCGAAAAAATGCGCTCAAGCTTACCTAAAGGCGCAAAAATACTGTTAAGAGGTCAGCCCGAATTGCTTTCACAAACATTGAGCAGTTTGCAGTTCGGGTTATTGGTGGCGATGGTGGTTATATTTTTACTAATGGCGGTGTTTTTCCAGTCCTTCCGTATTGCTACGGTGATGCTGGCAGTTATTCCTGCCGTAATTGCGGGAGCTTTATTGTTACTATTGTTAACAGGACAATCCATGAATATCCAGTCTTACATGGGAACAATTATGGCCGTAGGCGTGGCAATTGCCAATGCTGTACTGTTTGTGACCAATGCCGAAGTGCTAAGAAAAAATGGCAATACAGAAAACCCGCATTTGCTTTCAGCTGAGACACGTCTTCGCCCTATTCTAATGACAAGTATGGCAATGATTGCTGGGATGATCCCGATGGCTTTAGGTGGAGGGCAGATTGCACCGCTCGGCATAGCGGTGATAGGCGGATTAATTACTTCCACCATTAGTGTTCTGTTCTTTCTGCCAGCCGTATACCAATGGGCCGCCGGTAACAGAACTTATAAAGTTATATCGCTGGATCCCCAGGATCCTGAATTCAATTCTCAAAAAAATTAACTGAACACATAAGATGATCAAGTCAATATTTAAGCTATCAATAGTTATCCTATGCTTTAGTGCATGTACCCAAAAGAAATCTTCACAAAATAATGCTTCAGCTGAAGTTACAGACACTGTACCGGTGTTTATTTTAGCAAGCTCAGCTGTCAATAAATCCATTGAGCTTCCCGCCGAACTGTTACCATACGAAACAGCAGACCTGACCGCCAAGGTAGAAGGTTACATCAAAGATATCCGGGTAGATATTGGAGATAAGGTAAGACAAGGGCAGACCCTCGCTGTTATTGATGCACCGGAGGTGAGAACTAAATCTGCGGAATATCAGTCGGCACTCTCCTCTGCACATTCCAGGTATCAGTCCAGTAAGGATGTTTATGAACGCTTAAATCGAGCGTCACAGGCGAAAACGGCCGGTATTGTTGCACCTGTGGATCTGGAAAAAAGCCGTAACCAGAAACTGGCTGATAGTGCCGCCTATCAAAGTGCGAAAAGCTTGGCACAATCGTACAGGGAAGTGGCTGGTTACCTGGTTATCAAAGCTCCATTTAACGGAGTTGTTACCGCAAGGAATGCTGACCGGGGAGCTTTGGTTGGGCAAACTGCACCAATATTTACCGTGCAGAATACAAGCACATTAAGGTTAAGGGTAGCTGTTCCAGAACTGTATGTATCTGCCGGGACAGCTGATAAAGAGGTAAAATTCAGGGTTCAAAGCAATCCCAATAAAAGTTTTGCCGCACAGTTAGTTAGAAAGAGCGGTGCCATTGATCCAAAGAACAGGACGGAAACTTGGGAATATCGCTTCAACAATACTGATAATGAATTGAAGGCCGGAAGTTTTGCTTATGTAAAACTTAATCTTCAAAGGAACATTCCTTCTTTTGTTGTTAGCCCTGGTGCTATTGCTACCAACCAGGAAAGGAAATTTGTAATAACTGTTAAAAACGGCAAAACTGAATGGGTAGATGTAAGACAGGGAATGAGTACGGAAAAAGGAATTGAAATTTTTGGAGAGATACAAGATGGGGATACTTTAGTGGTAAGGGCTACGGATGAAAGAAAATCGGGAAGTGATGCCTATTGGAAAGTGAATCAATAACAGAAGTTTTTATATCATTATGAGCCTGATTTAACCAAAAAGGATTAGGTTACTTTAATATCTTTTTATGGCTTTTTGCGATAGTGGAATAAAATATTGCTACATCAAACCATTCTTTTACTTTGCGAAAGTAATATTTAGTTCTAATCAAAATGATTGGATATTCTTCCCATCGCCATTTATTAAAGTGTTGATCTAAGCGATTAAACGCATTAAAATTTCTAAATCTTCTATGAAATGATTGGAAATTTGTATCTTCGTGAGTACAGATGGGAATTGCCCCCATTTTTGAAAAGGGTTGCTCCAAAAAGAGCAACCCTTTTCTTTGAATTTTAATACGGTATGCTCAAATATTGGTTTTATAGAAAGTGTTCGAGATGCACCTTCCGAATAGATGATGTGATGTTTGAATACCTCGCGAATTAAAAAATGCTGATGTTCAAAAATTCCTAAAAATATAGAGGTCAATGCAAGTTTATTCTGATATGATTGTATCTTAGTCCATCCAAAACAAATTTCAGATTGAAAAGGGATTAACCATCCTACAATAAATCGACACACCCAGCGCTCCTTGATGTCGTTTTTAATTATTTGATTAACGAATGCAAAATACTATTTGGAAAGATATTCAGAATGGAGATGCCGAAGCTATGAAAATACTCTACCGAGAGTGCTATCAGGACTTGTATGCGTATGCGTTTAGAATTCTTTCTGATAAAGAAAAAATTAAAGACTGTCTTCATGAAATTTTCTGCGAACTCTGGGAAAACAGAAATAAAGTTGGAGATATTGAATACATAAAAGCTTATCTAAGAACATGTGTCCGCAATCGTATTTTTAAAGAAATTAAAGATAGCAGCCGAACCGAAAATATAGAAAACATTAATGAAGGACTTCAATATAGTGTGCTTTCTTATGAGCAATTGCTAATCGAATCTCAATTTTTAGAAAATAGAAGATTAAAAATATGGGATGCAGTTAACAAGCTAACCCCTACACAAAGAGAGATTATATCTCTTAAGTTTTATGAAAATCTAAGTTATCAGGCTATCTCCATCCAATTGAAATTAAAACCTAGAACAGTTTATAATCACGTATATGGAGCAATATGCAGCTTAAAAGGTGCTCTTAAAAATAAATAAAAGACATTTTGAAAAAAAAATAAAAAAATCTGGTAAAAAAGGCTTGTATTTTACTCTAGTAGAATATCATTAGCTAAAAACAATTTTTAATTTTTCTTTTAAAATTATTTCTCGTGAATTATAACCTATTTCAAGCCGAAGATTTTGCTGCAGATGAGTCTTTTATTGCCTATTATCTAAAAACAGAAGAATCGTCCATAAATTTCTGGGAAAATTGGATTAGTCGTCATCCCGAAAAAATTGATGAGATTTTTAATGCTGAACAAATATTAGCGCTAATGTATCTTCGATTACCGGAAGATGAGTTGCATTTTGAGGCAATCCGTTTTGATAACTTTTTAACTAGCAAAAAATCGGAAAAATTCCTAAGAAAAAAGGAATTCAATTTTAGCAAGTCTTTCATTTTGTTCAGTTCGGTAGCGATTCTTATGGCCTTATTTTTTGCTGTATTATATTTTTACCCTAATACTGAAACAATAACCTATGTAACCAAACATAATGGCTATGGAAAAATCTCTATTTTAGATTTAAGCGATGGAACGAAAATAACCCTGAATGCTAACAGCACCATTAAATTACCTAAAGTTTTTGGCAGTAAAAAAAGAGAAGTTTTTTTAATCGGTGAGGCATTTTTTGAAGTAAGTAAAGATAAATCAAGGCCATTTACTGTTAATGCCAATGGTACTAAAACAGTGGTTTTAGGTACAAAATTTAATGTTTCTGCCTATGGCACAAAACCCGATGTTAGCGTTGCATTAATTGAAGGTAGCATAGAAATTTCTGCAAATGCCGGTAGAGATAAAATGTTACTAAGACCATCCGAAATGGCTACATTTTTTACCAAAAACAAGACACTCATCCGCACCGGCTTTGATCAGCATGAAGTTACATCTTGGAGAACCGGCCAAATTATTTTTCGCAATGCCAACTTTAAAACTATTGCAGAAAAGCTAAAAAATAGCTATGGAATCAAACTCATAGATCAATCTAACATGAAAGACTGGAATTACTCTGGTGAGTTTGAAAAAGCAGATTATATTACCATCATAAAAAGCATCTGTTTTGCCGAAAATATCACTTATGAACAAACCAATCAAACTATAAAACTTAAACAAAAAAAATGAAGAAACTTTTATGCAAACATCTCTGTGTTATAGCCTGTTTCATGCTTTTTAATCTCGGTGCCTTTGCACAGCAAAAAGACCCAAGTAGCATAAACATAAAGGTTAATATACAAGAAAAACCTATTTCTGAATTACTGAAAATTATCGAAAAACAAACCATATATAAGTTTAGCTACGATCAAAATATTATTAATCTTAGTCAAAAAATATCACTAAAAGCAGAAGGGAGTTTAACTTCAATTTTAAATATTATCTCCGATCAACAAAATCTGGAGTTTGGAATAATCGGAAACTCAATTTCTATCAGAAAAGCGCCAAAAAAAGTAGACAAACCAACACGTAGTATAACTGGAACAGTAAGAGATAAAGAAACAGGAACACCAATACCAGGCGCAAATATTTTTGTAAAAGGAACTAAGCAAGGAGCTATTACGAATAATAACGGAGAATTTATTTATAGGGTAAACACCGATAAAATAGATAAAACAATATTGGTATTCAGTTTCTTGGGGATGAAAACTCAGGAAATTAACATAGGCAACCAGGTTTTCTTCAATATTAATTTAGAAACAGAGCCACTTGGAATGAATGAGGTTGTGGTAACAGGCTCTTATACCAAAGATAAACGACGCGAAGATGTAGTAGGAAGTATTTCTCAGGTTAATGCAGAGCGTCTTCAAACCAACCGACCAATAGAAAGCTTTGATAAAATGCTGGAAGGCTTAGTTGCAGGTGTACAGGTAGAAACCACTACAGAACTTAATACGCCAATTAAAATCAACATCCGAGGTCTTGGTTCGCTTCCCACAATTGGGGCATCAAGAACTACTTCCACACAACCATTGTTTGTAATAGATGGTGTACCCATGTACGAACAGCAACGCGGAGATGAGAGTATTAACTTTAACGGAGAAAGTTATCTTAATCCATTATCAAATGTTAATCCAGATGATATCAAAAGTATTTCCATTTTAAAAGATGCTACAGCATCAGCACTTTACGGTGCCAATGGTGCTAATGGCGTAATTATTATCACCACAAAAAACGGTAAAGCTGGTAAAACGGTCGTTAATCTAAGTGCCGATGCTGGTGTAGCTACTTTTATTAATCAATATAAATGGTTAAGCGGGCCACAATACTACAGTTTGCTAAGGGAGGCGTATATAAACGGTGGACGTAGTGCAACCGAGGCATCGCAGATTTCGGGTAGCAAAACTACCAATACCGATTGGTTTGACCTTACACAGCGAAACGCACTTTATCAAAATTATGGTTTAGAGGTATCTGGCGGAAGTGGAACAACTACTTTTCGTTTTTCCGGTGGCTACCGTAACCAACAATCTAGTACTTTAACCAACGATTTAAAGAAAATTTATGGCCGATTAAGAGTAGATCATGAGTTTAGCGATAAATTTAAAGTTGGTATTAACCTTAGTCCAACTTTTAGCAGAAGCAGTTCTTTATCTGATTATGGTGCCGTTACCTTACCTCCAAATTTAGAACCTTACACCAATGGCACTTTTACAGATTTTTTGGGCGTACCTAATCCCTTAGCAGTTTTTGAACAAAATGAAGATAGAGATAAAGGATTTGATTTTATAGGAAATATTAACGGCAGTTATAAAATCACCAATCACCTTTCAGTTTCTGGCACGCTGGGCGCAAATGTGTATCAAAACAAACAATTACAATACTACTCTGCACTTAACGCCACTGGTAGAACGGCCAATGGTAGATTGCAAATTTATGATAGAGTTTATAATAGTTATATTGGATTTGTACAAGCCACTTACGATCGTACTTTTAAACATCATTCATTTAACTTTTTAGTAGGTACGCAGGTTGAAAACAAGATAACTGACCTTTTAAGAGGTTCAGGAAACAATTTTACTTTCGATAGGCTACGCGTACTAAGCGCTGCAGGCACAACAACATCTGCCTCATCAAATTCTGAAAACGCTACCGTATCTTATTATTCTTCATTGGGATATGATTTTGCAAAGAAATACTACCTAAACTTAAATGCAAGAATTGATAAATCGTCTATTTTTGGTGGAGATAAGCAAGTGGCACTTAATGGTTCGGTTGGCGCAAGCTGGATTATTTCGAAAGAAAACTTTTTATTGGATAACAAGATACTTACTTTCTTAAAACTAAGAGTAACATACGGCTCTACCGGAAATTCCAGAATAGGAAACTATTCTGCAAAGGGATTATATAGTTTTGGCTCAGGCTCTTCTACAGTTTATAATGGTAATATCGTAGCCACTCCAGATGGTACTGCGGCACCTAACCCTGATTTAGGATGGGAAAAAAACTACAAATTTAACCTCGGATTAGATTTTAATCTCTTTGGAAAGGTTGATGTTATTGCAGAATACTATAACAATAGAATTACTGATTTAATATCAAGTTCGCTAGTGCCTTACGAAACTGGTTTTCAAAGCATTTCCGCCAATACCAGTACAACAAGAAACAGAGGTTTCGAATTAACGATTAGTAGCCAAATTGTGACCGATAAAAACTTTAGCTGGAATTTAGCCTATAATTTTGGAGCCAACAAAAACAAGCTGATTTCATACAATAAAGGTACTGGGGCAACATACAGTTCTGCCGACGATGCTGCTGCACTCCGCGAAGGGAATAGTACCAGCGCAATATATGGTTACCAATGGGCAGGTGTAGATCCTCAAACCGGTATGGAAATGTTTTACGGTATCAATGGAAAATTAAGCACCGCCTCAGAAATTAATGCACTTCCAATATCTTCAACTTCAGTTCTAGGAGATCGTTTACCTCAATTTCAAGGTGGATTAATTAATTCTTTTAATGTATACCGATTTAATTTCTCTTTCAACATATTATACAGTTACGGGGAAGATAAATTGATTTATTACATTAATGAAGCAGATGGAAGAAACTTACAAAACCGCAACCAAAGCGTTAATTTAGTCGATAGATGGCAAAAGCCAGGCGATATAACTGATATTCCTCAACTGCTCATCAACAGAAATATAGTATCTAACTCCTCACGCTACATTTACGATGTGAGCTACCTGAAACTATCTAATGTATCGCTTAACTACAAATTCGAGGAGAAAACATTAAGTAGACTTCATCTTCAAAACCTGTCGATTTTTGTAAATGCTACAAATCTATTTTACGTGTACAAAGATGCAGGTACAAAAGGCAGAAATGGAATTGCTGAAATGAGGTTTACCACACCAGAAACGAGTGCATTTACCGCAGGTATAAGAATTGGCTTATAAGATATTAGAATATGAAAAGATTAAACTCAACAATATTTCTGTTCATGATTGTATTCATGTTCAGTTCTTGCGAAAAAATTTTAGACAAAGAACCAACGGATAGGATTTCGATAGCCGATCTTTTTAAAGATACGCAAGGTGCAAAAACAGCTTTGGCAGGCGCTTATCACGATCTTTTAAGTGAAGATCATTATCTAAAAAACAGTATGGTCTATCCCGATCTTTTGGGAGGAAACATTAAATACAGTAAAACCGTTAATAACCGACTGGAAGATATTTATAATGCTAGTCAAACGCCACTTTTATCTTCAATGAGTGCTACTTATGCAAGTTTATATGCCGAATTGAATAACGTAAACAACATTATTTCTTATACCACAACCGCTACAGGATCTGATTTGGATAAGGCTAAAATAATTGCGGAAGCAAAATGTTTAAGAGCACTTATACATTTCGATTTGGTTCGGGCATTCGCAAAACCCTTTAGCGCAACTACGGATGGATCTCATACCGGAATTGTGGTAAACTTGAAACCACAACTATATGGAGATCCGGCACCAGTTAGAGTTTCTGTAGCTCAAACCTACCAAGCCATCGTAAACGATTTATTGGATGCCATAAATACCTTCGATAACAACAACGGTGGTATTTTAAGTGGTGGTTACAAGCAAAATTATTTCACAAAAGCTTCCGCTCAAGCACTTTTAGCCAAAGTTTACTTAAATACAAATAATTGGGATAAGGCGTTTAGCACTGCCGATGAATTAATAAAAAGTAATCAATACAGCCTAATTAGCAACGTAAATTATGTTGCCAGTTGGACCGGACGTGTACCTTCAAGCGAATCGATTTTTGAAATTGCTATTGAAACCGCATTCTCTAGTACTGGGCTGGGTGGTTATTACGATATTACCAACACAACTTACAGGCAGTATGCAGCAACAGCCGACATCACTTCTTTGTATTCAGCAACAGATGTAAGAAGAACTGCAACCATGTTTAATAGCATCGTAATAAGCGGAACAACCTATTTTTTTACAAAGAAATATGCAAATGGCTCAACCAACCAAACGCCAATTAAAGTACTTAGATTATCAGAATTATATCTAATCAGGGCTGAGGCAGCTGTTGAAAAAGCTACACCCGATTTCACCATTGCAAATGCTGATTTGAATTTGATTAGAAAACGTGGAGATGCCTCTGCAACCACTTTAAACAGCACAATTAAATCAGATTTGGTAGACGCTATTTTACTAGAGCGAAGAAAAGAGTTAGCCTTTGAAGGAAACTTATTGTTTGATCTTGCTCGCCGTAAAAAAAATATTGTAAGAACTGATTGCAATGCTGTTTCCTGCAATATCAATGCTGATGATTTTAGATTGGTTATGCCTTTGCCAGCAAATACCGTCATTGCAAATTCTTCAATTGTTCAAAATCAAGGTTATTAATTTATAATACATGAAAAAGCTATTCATTTTCTTAACGGCAATTGTTCTTGCAACCGGATGTAAAAAAGATCAACCACAAGATAAAGCAGATCTTTATCCAGATCAACCTGCAAGCATCCCATCATCAAGTGCGATGGCAACTTTTCAGTCAAATGTTGCATTTTACCAAATGTTTGTTTATCGTTTCGATCCAGTTAGTAATGCCTGGACAAATAGAATTGCTAGTCACTTTTCTACCACTTCTGCTACAGACCCTACCTTTTTAGGCTTTACCAATCCAAATGTTCCCGATAGCGGCGTACCCATGTTTGATATGGTAAGGTTATATTCCACGCAAACTGGCACAACAAATATTAGAACAGTTAAGATAAATGTTGATCAGGTACTCCAATTTCTTCCAGATTACATTGGAGCAAAAACAGGTGTTGTAAAAGTTAAAACACAGGATGTTGTATTAACCAAAGCCGATGCAAGTACATTTAAAATCGGAATAAGTGGTTCAGGAACATATAGCGAGGTTACAAAAATTATAGACCTTTCCATCACTTTTAATGAAGCTGCAATTGGCGGCACAACTAAAACATTTGCTTACAAATTGAGTCCTACAGCCATAGCTTTATAAAAGAATGAAAAGAATTACCATAATTTTTTCTGTGTTAATCGCATTTATTATTACAACAGCGTTTTTGCAGGATAAAGAATATACCATTGCTCAACTTAGAGAAATTTATAGTAGTGATGTATCTAAATGGCCAAAACCAAACTTAGATAATGAGGCAAAACCAGACTTTAAAGATATTGGTTACCTTGGTCGTCCGGTTTATCCAGCAAACAACCCCTACTCCGCTGAAAAAGAAAAACTGGGAAAACTACTTTTCTTTGATCCACGAATGTCAGTTTCTAAGCAGATTGCCTGTGCATCTTGTCACGATCCGGAGTTGGGCTGGGGCGATGGCAAACGAGTAGCTTACGGCCATGACCGCCAAAATGGGAAAAGAAATGCCATGACGATTTTAAATACAGCTTTTTATCAAAAACTATTTTGGGATGGAAGAGCTACAAGCTTAGAACATCAGTCGGGTTTCCCGGTAAAAGATCACGTAGAAATGAATCAAGATTTATCTTTAATGGTAGAAAACATCAGTAAAATTGATGGCTATAAACCGTTATTTGCAAGTGCATTTGGTTCAGAAAACGTTAATTTAGATCGGATTCAGCAAGCAATAGCTACTTTTGAACGTGGAATTGTGAGCACTAATAGTAGATTTGATGCTTTTGTAAAAGGAAACAAGGCTATTTTAAAAGACGAAGAAGTTTTGGGCTTACACTTGTTTAGAACAAAAGCACGCTGTATTAATTGCCATAACACGTCATTATTTAGCGATAACAAATTTCATAATGATGGACAGGCTTTATTAGGTTCTAAGTTTGAAGATCTGGGTTTGTATAACGTGACTAAAAAATTAAAAGATGTAGGTGCTTTTAGAACGCCATCTTTAAGAGAAACTAACATTACAGGCCCTTGGATGCATCACGGTAATTTTCCATCGCTAAAAGATGTAATAGAATTTTACAATCTTGGTAATCCAATAGCCGAACAAAGGGCACTGAAAGTTCCTGATTCTCTGAAAACACCAAAATCGGCTATGCTACAAAAATTAAATCTTACCTTGCCTGAGCAGAATGCGTTGGAAGCTTTCTTAAAATCTATAAGCACAAGGGTAAATAAAATAAATCCACCCATACTTCCAAAATAATGTAATAAATATAACTATCTATGAAATAATTATTTAAGAATTAGCTTGTAGATAGTTTGTCCTTTGATGGCATCAAAAAACTTAGAGCCTGTTTAAATTTATATTGTGAAAATGTTTATCGCTTATTTTTTGAGCGAAACAAGGCAAATGTTGCAGAGATAGCCAACCCATCTCGAAATATTTAACGATGTTACAGCCATTAAGAAGCATAAACAAATTATTAGATAAATTTTAAATAGGCTCTTATTATATCACAAAAGTTGTTTCAGAAAGAACCCCAGCTCCAATAACCAGATTTAAGCGATGCTTTCTTTGTTTTTACAGTAGCCATGTGCTAAAACCGTCTTAAAAAAAATTTTAAAATAATCTTTGAAACAAAATCTTAATTTTCTATATTTGCAACCCCAAAGGGAATACAGCGATTGTATTAATAATGCGAAAGTAGCTCAGTTGGTAGAGCACGACCTTGCCAAGGTCGGGGTCGCGAGTTCGAATCTCGTCTTTCGCTCTAAATGCCTTTCCTACCGAAAGGCATTTATTTTAAACATTAATCTACCGATAATTCGGGTAGACTGATGCTCGGGTGGTGGAACTGGTAGACACGCAGGACTTAAAATCCTGTGCTTTCAAAGGCGTGCGGGTTCGATTCCCGCCCCGAGTACGAATGGGAATTGTACCCATTTTTGAAGAGGGTTGTTCCAAAAAGAGCAACCCTTTTTCTTTGAAATTCAAGACGTTATAGGATAAACCGCCGTCAATTGACTCATCTCACCAAAAATATTTTACTCATAACACCCTTTTATTTAAGAGCTTACAAATTATTGAAAATTGGCGCAACCAGGTCAAAATAATTGGTTTGTTCAATAAGCTACAGATAGTGTTTTCTTTAAATTCAAATACATGTTGCATTCACTATGATATTTTACTTAATAATCTGTACTGTCTTACCAATTTTAAGACTCAATATAATAAGTGGGATTAATCTAAATTACAACAATTGGGACTAAACCGCCTTGATACCCTATTCGTATGTCTATTATATCAAACCTAAGGATATGCTGGGCATCAAAAGACTATCGGAAAAGAGAATAATTGCTTGGAAGGCAAGAAATGGGATGAATATACTTCGCATTTGCTTGGGCATCATCTTCATCTGGTTTGGCTTTCTCAAGTTCTTTCCTGGGGCAAGTTCTGCCGAAGAGATCGCAGGAAGAACAATCCTTAAGCTAAGCTTAGGTTGGGTTAAGCCAGAAGTGTCAATGCCAGTTTTGGCGGTATGGGAATGCGTTATTGGTCTTGGACTAATTTCCAAAGCCTGGCTGAGGCTGACACTAATTCTACTCTATCTTCAGATGGCTGGAACATTTCTTCCCCTATTATTCTTTCCACACGAAACCTTCAATCATTCATTATTCGTACCAACCCTTTTGGGTCAATATATCATAAAAAACTTTGTGCTGATATCCAGCGGGATCGTCATTGGCGCTACCCTAAAAGGCGGGAAGTTAGTCTCCTCACCCTTAGTGGCAGAAAAAAGCATTAAACGGGAAAAGCGATTTGGTCGCATCAGGCGTATTTTAAGACTGGGAGCCTAATTAAAAATTAATTCAAGCCTTTGTAAGCAACAACCAGTAGGATATCTTGTTATCAAATATCTAACAAAACTAATTAGTTTTCTTCCTAGCTAACCCTACATACATGAGGGTTAGCTTACCATCGGTTTAAGGTTTTAGGGCTTCAGAGCTGCCGAGACCTAGAACTTAACCATCTTTATTCCATAAATAAAAAAATAACTGTAAATTCTTGAAATACAATTCAAAATACCTTTAAATCAATAAATTACTTGAAATTTAATCTGTTTAAAAAACTGCCTCTTTTTAATTTATGCGTAAATGTCTACATAACAAAATAATAACCATGATAAAAATCTTCTAATCTGCACTTGCCATAGTGGCTATCCGTTTTGCATCAAATACATACATAAAGGCATAGTATAAAATGTTTGGATAAAAAATGGACGGAACGAAAATGGTAGGTATTTTGCGCTTCCCAAATTCAGACCAGTTAAAAGTAGAATTCTAAATCAAGTTTAATGGTAATTTTATTAAGAGCTTATATTCTGAATATATTTTAATAAGATCCTAAAAAAAGAATTGTTGTACTCTTCCTGTGTCATTACACTTTCAAATTAATACAATTTAAATGCAGATTAACCTATTTAGTATATTAATAAACTTTAATATCATAAATTAGTATAAAAATATACTAAATACATATATGCCAGAACACAACCTAGCAGATTACGAGATTGATGCTGAAAACTTTAGAACGCCTTTAAAGTCAAATGCATTCGAAATGGATGATGAAAGCAAGATATCGCTAATATCCGATCATTTTACAAGCATACTTAATATTCTAGGACTTGACCTGACTGATGACAGTTTGAAAGGCACCCCGGATAGAATTGCAAAAATGTATGTAAAGGAAATATTTAGTGGCTTAAATCCAGCAAACAAGCCCGTCCCTACTCTTTTCGATAACCATTATCGTTATAGCGAAATGTTGGTTGAAAAGAATATAGCAGTTTTTAGTAATTGCGAACATCACTTTGTTCCAATTACAGGAAAAGCACATGTAGCCTACATAAGTAAGGGAAAAGTAATTGGCTTATCAAAACTTAACCGCATAGTTCAATATTACTCAAGAAGACCCCAGGTACAAGAAAGGCTTACTATTCAGATTGCGGAAGAAATTAAGCGGGTAATGGAAACAGATGATGTAGCGGTAATGATTGATGCCAACCACCACTGTGTTTCTTCCCGTGGTATTCAGGATATAGGCAGCTCTACGATAACTACATCATTTAGCGGGAAATTTAAGAATGTAGATACTAGAAACGAATTTTTAAGATATATAGGGCAATGAGATTCCAAAATAAAAATATTCTTGTAATTGGAGGCAGTTCGGGCATAGGCCTCGATCTTATACAATTACTAAGTAAGGAAGGTGCTAATGTTTTTACCGCGTCAAGAACTAGTTCAGATAACTGGCCAGCATCCGTAAACTATCTGGAGATTAATGTTATGGAAAACACCGAAAGTTTGTCTTCTTTTGTACCGGATGAACTACACGGCATTGTATATAGCGTTGGAAACATTAACTTAAAACCGTTTTCAAGAGTTAGTGAAAGCGACTTTATAGATGATTTCCGATTAAATGTTGTTGGCGCAGCGCTATCTATACAGCAAACACTAAAATCATTAAAGAATGCGACATCAGCATCAGTTGTGCTAATCAGCTCTGTTGCGGCGAAAACAGGTATGGGCTTTCACGCTAGCATTGCGGCTTCTAAAGCTGCACTCGAAGGACTTGCCATATCGCTTGCGGCCGAACTAAGCAGCAATCAAATCAGGGTTAATGTAGTTGCGCCATCTCTTACCAATACTCCACTTGCTTCAAAACTACTCAATACCCCAGATAAAATGGAAGCATCGGCAAAGAGACATCCACTTGGAAAATATGGTGAGCCAAAAGATATAAGCGCTGCTATAGCATTTCTACTATCTGACGAAAGCAGTTGGATAACTGGGCAAGTTATACCTGTAGATGGTGGCATGGGTAATTTAAGGACAAATCTATAGCCATAATATTTCATATACAACAATGGCAAAACCTAAATTAATTGATCTAAAAATAAAACCCAATAACCATGCTGTATAACCTAATCAATGAACTTGTGACATTGGTAAAAACATACGAAAATAGTTCAGAGCACCCAACTGAAGATATCTTTGATTTCCAAAATTGGCTTAATGGGCATATCAAAAGTGATTTAAAAAAATCAGTTAAAGAACCAAATTGGGAGGGCAAAGCAAATGGACGCTCTGCAGATAGTGTGATCAATACTTCATTGGTTCATTTATACAGGTACTCCAAAATACATTCTAAGGCTGCAATTGCCGATACTATGTTCTCTACACCAGATGAATTTATATACTTAATTAATCTGGTCTCTGGCGGCAGTATGAGCAAAACGGCACTCATTAAACAGAATATCCACGAAAAACCAGTCGGCACCTTAATTATCAATAGACTACTTTCCAAAGGGCTGATAGAGCAGCAATCTGTTGATAGCGATAAAAGGAGCAAAATTATACACATAACACCAAAGGGATTACAACACCTAAAGGAAAATATGGAGAACATAAAACTTGCCTCAGCCAATGTTACCGAGCCACTTTCTTATGTAGAAAAGATGGAATTAATTACCTTAATGCTTAAGCTTGAGGATTTTCACGCTGTACAATCTGCCGGAAAGTTTTAGCAAATCTGAAAAAATTAAATCAAATTAAAGATAAAAAACGGTCAGTATTTTAATTTAGAACTGATTAATCCATCAGCCTAAAATTTTTAAATTAGGTATCTGAATTTCAGTAAAAATGAAAACAGAAAAAAAAGAAAACTTTCCATCAAAAATCTGCATGGTTTGCAACAGACCTTTTAATTGGCGAAAAAAATGGGCTAAAGTTTGGATTGATGTAAAATACTGTAGTGATAAATGCAGAAAAAACAGCAAATCAAAACAGTAGACATATTAACGCTAAAAAATAATTTCTTATTAATTTAAAATGAAACAGCTATTCACTGATACAGGATTAATAATCCTTGACAGCCAGAAATTAACCTAAAAAACTATGAATGAAAGAATATTATCAATAATCGAAATTGATAGGGTTATAGAAATGGCCTGGGAAGACCGTACAACATTTGAAGCTATCGAAATGCAGTTTGGATTAAAACATACAGAAGTGATTGCACTTATGCGCAGAGAGATGAAGGCCAGCAGTTTTAAAATGTGGAGAAAAAGAACCGGAAAAAGGCTTACAAAACACGCTGCATTGAGAAATATAAATGTAACCCGATTTAAGAGTGCACAGCAAAGAACCATAACCAGTAATAAGATTTCTAAACGATAGGTAATGCCGGAAATTGAATTTGCTACAGATTACGGTTTAATATTAGAACGGATAAAGCATGTTGACCCGCTACTGTATTCCAGAACCAGGAATTTTATAGGTGGCGCAGTTAGTTACCTGTCGCCCTATATTTCAAGAGGTGTTATAAGCTTAAAACAGGTTCAGCAAGAAGCACTTAGCAAAGGCTATGCTCCAGAAAAAATAGAAAAATTTTTGCAGGAATTGGCTTGGCGAGAATATTACCAGCGACTGTGGGAGGTAAAAAAAGATGATATCTGGCAGGATTTAAAACAAGTGCAACCAGATGTGCTACACCATGATCTGGTTAAAGCTATAGTAAATGCAAATACAGGCATAACAACTATCGATAACCAAATAAAAAGACTATATGATTTAGGATATATGCACAATCATACCAGAATGTATGTAGCCTCAATTGCATGCAATATCGCAAAAACGCATTGGCTTAAATCGTCCAAATGGCTGTATTATCATTTATTAGATGGAGATATAGCAAGCAATAACTGCAGCTGGCAATGGGTTGCAGGTGCTTTTTCATCTAAAAAATATTACTGCAACCAAGAGAATATTAACCGATATACAGAAACAGAGCAACGAAATACATTTATGGATAGGCCTTACGAAGAAATAAACCAAATGCAGGTTCCTGATGAGCTTATAGAAAGAATCAATTTACCATTAAAAACAGTTTTGCCCACAACCTCACTACCTATTATTGATATAACACGACCAACGATAATTTATAATAGCTATAACATGGATCCTGAATGGAGAAAAAACGAAAATGTGAACCGAATTCTCTTGTTAGAGCCTTCTCATTTCTACAGTTATCCGGTTAGCGAAAAAGTAATTAATTTTATTATCGCTCTTGCTAAAAACATACCTGATATCCAGATTTACAATGGAGAAATTTCTGCAATAAAATCCTTGTATAATCAAAGCAATCTCTCTTTAAGCGAAGCATTTATTTCCAAAGAACATGTTGCTTTTGGGCATTACCCTGGTATAAAGGATAGCTACGATTGGATGTTTCCTGAAGTTGTAGGAGAATATTCTTCATTTTTTAGTTACTGGAAACGCTGTAGTAAGTTCCTTCAAGAATATAACCTACAAGCATAATTTTTCGTAAAAACGCTTTCATAAAACAATAATTTAATTGAACTTGTTATATTCGCAAGAATTTAATATTGAAGAAGTATCTCTGAATGAATTTTTTAGAATCATCCCTATTTAAGTCACTTTTTAATGATGATGTTCCAAGAGTTATACTTGAAGCGAACAATCCTGAATTTACGATAATAACCTATAATGATGCGTACAAGGAAGCAACATATACCGTAAACAGAGATGTTAAAGGTCAATCTTTGTGGGTAGCTTTTCCTAAAGATAACAACAACCCCGGATCCAGCACTTTAAACGATGGTTTGATTCGTGCGATAGAAACACTTCAAAAAATTATTCTTCCACCTTTTTCTTATGATATACCTTCATCAAATGCGAAATCGATAGAGCCTAGTTGGTGGCAATTAGAGATAGAGCCAATTGTTGATAAAAATGGAAATGCTGAATTTTTACTCATCAAAACCTTAAATGTTTCCGATCAAGTTTCAGGCAGTAATACCATCAATAAATATATTGAAAGAGAACAAGTTTTAAGCCGAGAATTATCCAATACGCACGAAGAACTTGCTGCATCAAATGAAGAACTTCAGACAAATCTGGAAGATTTATTAAGTACAAATGAAGCACTAACTACTTCAAGAAAAGATCTTCAAACTTTAAATTTAGCTTTAGAGAATAGAATTGAAGAACGAACAAAAGATCTTGAATATAGTCGTTTACTACTACAAAATATTATATCAACAGCAAATGTTGCAATGACTTTGTTAAAGGGCGAAGATTTAATTATTCAACTACCTAACCCTAAAATGCTTCTTATCTGGCAACGCGATTTAAAAGACGTGGTTGGCAGAAAGATAACTGACGTTTTTCCTGAATTAGCGTATCAGCGTTTTCCAAAACTTTTAGCTAATGTTTTTAATACAGGACAACCCGTAGCCATGCTACAGGTTCCGGTAGATATTTCTATGCCAACTGGAGAAATAAAGCTTATTTATGTCGATTTTTCTTATGACCCCATATTTGGAACCGATGGAAAAGTTGAATATATATTAGCAACAGTTAATGACATTACATCTCAAGTTGAAAATTTAATACAGCTTGAAGAAAGTAAATCAGAATTGCAGGCAATAACTGAAGAGTTAGCTGCATCTAACGAAGAATTATCGGCTACCAATGAGGAACTGGCAACTACTAACGAAGAATTACAAGAGGCACAAGAAAGCTTGTTTTTAAAAAATGAAATACTTGCGGAAACTGAAGAAAATTTAAATCTTGCCTTAGCTTCCGGAAATTTAGGAATTTACAGCATAGAACCCTCAACTGGAAAATTTAATATTTCTAAAAAAGCCAGAGAATTCTATGGTTTACCTTTAAACGAAGAGATTTTATGGGCAGATGTAATAAAAACTGTTGTTCCTGAATATTTGCCGATAATTGAGAAAGCCCGGGCTGATGCCTTAGCTAAACTTATACCTTTCGATGTTCAATACCCAATTATTCAAAGCTCTTCAGGAAATAGAAAATGGGTTAGAGTTGTTGGTAAAAGCGTTCCTAAAACAAAACTTAGAGATGCAAGATTTTTAGGTGTTATTATGGATATAACCGTAGAAGTTAAGCATAGATTAGTCATTGAAGAAAGCGAAGATAGGTTCAGAAACATGGCTGAAGCAACCGACGTTTTTATTGCTGTAGGAGATGCAACAAGTAATGCAACTTATTTTAATAACGCATGGGTAAGACTTACCGGGCGCTCTATGTCAGAATTATTGGAATTAGGCTGGGCAGATTTAATTCATCCTGAAGATAAAGACCGTTATGTAAATATTTACATTTCTGCTTTTGAGAAAAAAGAACCTTTTAAAGCTGAATTTCGATTACTTGCAATAGATGGCGAATACAGATGGCTTTTAGCAAATGGAAACCCTCGTTTTAATACCGACGGAGTTTTTATGGGATATATAAGTTCGAATGTGGATATTACAGAGCTTAAAAAAGATGAATTAAGAAAAAATGATTTCATTGGAATGGTGAGTCACGAGCTTAAAACACCATTAACAGCTATAAGTGGTTTCATACAGGTGCTACAATCAAGAGCTAAAAAGAATGATGATAGTTATGCACTAAATGCTTTAAATAGGGCATATAATCAGGTTAGAAAAATGACAACCATGATTAATGGCTTTCTTAATGTTTCACGTCTCGAATCTGGCAAGCTTTTAATCGAAAAAAGTAATTTTCAATTAGATGAATTACTTGTTGAGTTAATTGATGAAAGCGATATTGTGCAATTTTCACATCAGATAATTTTAAGCATCAGCGAACCTGTTCTAATAAATGCCGACCGAGATAAAATTGGAAGTGTGGTATCTAATTTATTAAGTAATGCGGTCAAATATTCTGCATCGGGTACCAGGATTGATGTTAAATGTGAAATAACTGAGAATAGTGCTTTGGTAAGTGTAATAGATCACGGTATTGGTATTGATAAGGAAGATTTAGAAAAACTTTTCGATAGATATTACCGCGTAGGGAAACATCATACGGTATCCGGTTTTGGAATTGGTCTTTATCTTAGTGCTGAAATAATTGAAAGACATAACGGAAAAATCGGTGTGGAAAGCGAAGTTGGAAAAGGCTCTACCTTTTATTTTGAAATCCCATTATCTGTGTAAATTGTGTTTTGGGTATTGAAAATGATGTACAAAATAAACCCTAAACTTGTCTCATTTAGCCTTTTTGATTTTTAAAATCTTCCTATATCTTTATCATATAAAAATCAATCATATATGGCATTAGAGAACACAGCCCCAATTACAATTGAAACAACTGTAAATACTCCTGTAGAAAAAGCTTGGGAATTTTGGAACAATCCGGTACACATTAAGAATTGGGCTTTTGCATCTCCAGAATGGCATGTACCTCATGCAGAAAATGATTTACGCAAGGGCGGAAAATTTTCGACAACAATGGCAGCAAAAGATGGAAGTATGAGTTTTGACTTCGGTGGAATTTATACTTCAGTTGATATGTACAAACTAATTGAATACGTGCTTGGCGATGGTAGAAAAGTTAAAATAGTTTTTGAAGCTGATGCTGATTCAACTAAAATCACTGAAACATTCGACCCGGAAAGTGTAAATCCAATTGAAATGCAGAAAGGCGGCTGGCAGGCAATTTTACATAATTTTAAAAAGTACACCGAGACAAACTAATTCCAAAAAAATAATCTTTTTAAAATCTCCTTATTAATCAGGGTATTTTTATTTTGTTGAAAGCTTACTCATTCTTAAGTAACAATTCGATTATTATTTGATTCGCATAATAATTGGTTTGACTTAAATACTCAGATATTGTAATCATAATTTACATTTGTGGTGTAAATTCTACACTATGCCTCGTATATCGCTTCTTTATTTTACTATTTTACTGTTTTTTATAAGCTCATTCAAGTTAAATACTCAAGCAGGAACCATTTCTACCAATGATTTAGACCAGGCAATGGCAAAAAAAAATTCTGATTTAGCACAATTCCAGGCTGCCAAAGCATCATATAAAGAGGTTGGCTCAATACAGAATTATTTGGAAATCAGAGCCCCTTTTAATGGAATTATTTCTTCGAGGAACGTAAACTTAGGCGCTTATGTTGGGCCTTCGGGCAAAGGTTCAGAGTTACCATTATTTACACTTCAGGATCAGAAAAATTTGCGTTTGGCGGTTTCCATACCAGAAGTTTATACAGGATATTTAAAACAGGGAGATGAAGTTACTTTTACCGTAAAATCGCTTCCAAGTCAAACTTTTAAAGCAAAGGTTAAACGCTTATCCGGAGCATTGGATTTACGTTTGCGCTCTGAACGCATTGAAATGGATGTTCCTAATGCGGCTAAAAGATTATTACCAGAAATGGTAGCCGAAATTAATATTCCGCTTCCTGCAAATGCAAACACTTTCATCATCGCTAAAAAAGCATTATTAGATACTAGTGAGGGTTTGTATGTGCTAAAAATCGAAAAAAATAAAGCTGTAAAAAAAGGAAGAGAAACTGATGAAAAAGTGGAAATATTTGGAAACTTAAACGAAGGTGACAAATTAATTGCAGAACCTACAGAAGAAATGCACGAAGGAATGGTCATTAAACCCTAACTTAGTTTAAGGAACTATTATCATGTTGGCAAAAAGTCAGGAATTTAATGCATTAACAAGAAATGAAACGCTCGAAGATTTTTACAATCGACTTAAAATCATACGTCCCGAAATTCCAACACCAAGTTTAGGTTTAATAAATGATATCGGTCACTTTAATGTTTTCAATCGCTCTGTAGTTTGTACAAATATGCCTTCTGCATTTAGCAGGCGAGATTTTTATAAAATTTCTTTAATTATTGGGAATGGAATTTTGCATTATTCCGATAAGCAAATAGAAATAAGAGATAGGGCTTTACTTTTTACTAATCCAAATATTCCTTATTCATGGGAAAGTACATCGCCAAAACCTAATGGTTATTTCTGTTTGTTTACAGACAATTTTATTCATCATCGTAACGAAAATTTAAGAGAATCTTTGTTGCTGAAAATAAATGATAATCCTGTAATTCATATAGATAAACAAAAAGAAGAAAGTATAAAGGAGATTTTCTGTAAAATGGCAAAAGAAATGGATGGTGATTACATTCATAAGTATGATTTGTTAAGAAATTATGTACAGCTTATTGCTCATGAAGCACTAAAAATAATACCTAAGGAAAATATTTTTAAACTTAATAATGCTTCAGCTCGTTTAACAGCACAGTTTATAGAATTATTAGAAAGGCAATTCCCAATTGGCTCAACAGAACATGTATTAGAGTTAAAAACCGCACATGATTTTGCCTTAAGACTTTTGGTCCATGTAAATCATTTAAATCATGCTGTAAAAGAAGTTACAGGAAAAACCACTTCCGAGCATATTTCTAAACGCATAACTACAGAAGCTGTCGCTTTGCTAAAACATACCGAATGGAACATAGGGCAAATAGGTTATTGTTTAGGTTTCGAATATCCTGCAAACTTTAACATTTTTTTTAAACGCCAAATGGATTGTACACCTAAATCTTTCAGAAATTAATTTACTTTTAACCAGCCAGTAATACTCATTCTAACAACATTTGTTGTTAAAACTTCATGTTCCAGTTTATCGCTTTTAAAAAACACACTTTTGCAATTTACAGGCGAAATATTTTGAGCTATCCCTTTTTTATAAATACACAGTTCTCCACCATCGCCAAGTTTCCATCCTATATTTAAATAAATTATCATGGAGTATTTTCTGCTGCCGTTATTTTTAAACTGATCGTAATGCTTTTTATAAAAGCTGCCTTTCTGATACATAGTGTAATGAAACTCGTATCCTGTAATGCCAGTATAGCAGGTTTGATTTAAGTGAAGTATGAAACTGTCCATCAAATCAAAAAAATCATTTTCATATTGATTGTTATGCTTTCTGTCTAACCAATAAATTATGTCACTCCTTACCAGTTTATTTTGGGTAACAATCGGGTTGTTACCTATTCCTGCGGAGAGTAATAAATTATCCTTATACAATTCGGCGATATTATCTCTTAAATGGGCTGCTAGTTTTAAATTTAAAAAACTTTCTGTAATGCCTACTTCATCATCAATAAAACTATCGATTAATGCATTGAAGATTTTTTCCAGTGGGGGGTTGATTAGGATTTTACCTTTTGCAAAATCCTTGGTAAGGTAGTGTTAATTAATATCAGAAAAGCCTTTTAAAATTTTACTTTTGATAATTCATATTTGTTTTTCTGTTATGCAAGCTATTTTCCCAGCACAATATTCTACACTGTCTGCTAACGCACTAAATAAATATATTGCCGAAGCTTATGGCTTAAAAGGCTTTAGCTGCAAATTATTAATTAGAAATGTGAGCGATACCTATATTTTAGAAAATGAAAATCAAAAATTCATATTCAAGATTTATCGGGATGCACACCGAAAATTTAGTGAAATTGAAGCTGAGGTTGAGCTGCTTAATATACTAAAACAAAATGGACATTCAGTTTCTTATCCGATTGCAGCTATTTCAGGGAAACAAATACAACAATTTAATGCAATTGAAGGCATCAGAAATGGCATCCTATTTTCTTATGCAGAAGGAAGAGTTATCCACGATTTAAATGAAAGCCACCTGGTGCAAATTGGTAAGAATATTGCAAAAATACATACCACAAGCTCATCTATGAAGCTTAAAAATGCAAGACCGATTTTGACGTTTGAAACAACACTTTTGGAACCATTGAAAACCTTGAAACCTCATTTTTTTGAAATGGTAGAAGAATATCAATATCTCGTAGAGGTTTCGAACAAAGTGATTAAAAAATTTGATGAATTTGATATTTCAAATTTCAGCTATGGCTATTGTCATTACGACTTATTTCCAAAAAATTTCCATTTTGATCTAGCTGGAAAAATCACTTTTTTTGATTTTGATTTTGCAGGAGAAGGCTATTTGGTTAATGATTTAATGTCTTTCCTTAATCATTTCTTTTTTCATGTAGTAAATAATATGCTAACAGTTCAACAAGCTGAAAAAGATTTTAACACTTTCTTAAATGCTTATAAAACCGTTAGAAATTTAACCGATGATGAAATAAAAGCAATACCATATTTGGGAATCACTTTTCATATTTACTTCCTTAAATTCTTTTACGATAATTATGATGATTGGTCAAATTCATTTTTAACGCCAAGATATGTTAAGCATCGAATTGAATTAATTAAAAAATGGGTAGAAATGTACTGCAAATTTTAGATGCACTAACGTTACAAAACCTTTGTTTTAATTTCAAAATCAGAATGTTATCTTAGCTAACCACTTAAAACTTTCATCTCCATGGACCAGAAAATTATTAACCTGTACGATAAGTACACACACAGTCAGCTTAGCAGAAAAGAATTTATGAAAAAGCTTGCTATCCTTGCAGGAAGCACAGCATTGGCAGTAACCATTTTACCATTATTGGAAAACAGTTATGCATCAGCTTCAGAATTTTTAAGCGATGACATTACTTCAGAAGAAATCACTTTCCCTGGTATTGAGGGCGATATGAGAGCTATTTTAGCAAAACCAAAAGGCAAGAAAAACTTAGGTTCGGTATTGGTAATTCATGAAAACAGAGGATTAAACCCTCATATTATTGATGTTACCAAAGGAGTTGCGGCAGAAGGATTTATTGCTTTAGGTGTTGATGCGTTATCTCCGCTGGGTGGTACGCCAACTGATGAGGATAAAGGTCGTGAGTTAATTGGGAAATTAGATCCTGAAAAGAATCTACAGAATTACTTAAAAGGCCTTGAATATCTTCGTAAAATTAAAGGAGGAAATGGGAAAGTGGGTTGCGTTGGTTTTTGTTGGGGTGGCGGAATGTCGAACAAACTTGCCGTAAACGATCCAAAATTACAAGTCGCTGTTGCTTATTATGGCGCACAACCAAATGTTGCAGATGTTGCTAAAATAAAAGCGAGTATTATGATGCATTATGGCGGTTTGGATGAACGTATAAATGCAGGTATTCCAGCTTATGATGCAGCCTTAAAAGCAGCTAGTGTGGATTATAAAATTTTTATTTACGATGGTGTTAATCATGCTTTCAATAACAACACATCTCCAACCAGATATAATGAAGCCGCAGCAAAATTAGCATGGGGAAGAACAATTGATTTGTTTAAAAGCAAATTGAGTTAATAATCTTCCTTAACTAATAATCTATAATGAAAAATACCGCCTCTGCGTTTATAATTCTTTTTGTGCTATGTGCTTGCACGAGAAGTTATAAGCCCGACAAGGTTGATTTAAACCATCAACCAACTAAACCATCCGCAGTTACCTTCAAAAATTATCTGGGTGTGAACGCATTTGAATGGGATTTTGTAGAGCAAAATCAATCTAATGTGATTAGCGGACGCAAAATGGCAATTATCAATTCGTTCGGTGGTATAAGGCATTATCTGGATTGGGACAGGATGGAATCCGAAGAAGGAAAATATACATTTAATCCGACACATTCTGGTGGTTCTTACTATGATTTAATGTACACCAGTTTAAAAAAAGATAACATTGATGTTTTAGCTTGCATCAAAAACGTTCCCAGTTGGTTTTTAAAAACTTATCCAAAAGAACAACAAGGTGCTGACAATACTCCTCTTCCATTTGGCTATGATAAAAGCAATCCAGAATCATACTTAGCACAAGCGAAAATGGGTTTTCAGTTTGCTGCCCGATATGGTTCTAACAAAAACATAGAGCCGGCATTAGTAACCGTTAATACAGCTCCAAGATGGATGGGTGATGATTTGAACAGCGTAAAAATAGGCTTAAACCTTATTAAATATGTTGAATGCAATAACGAGCCTGACAAATGGTGGGCAGGAAAAAAAGCACAGCAAACTGCAGAAGAATATGCAGCAAACTTATCGGCATTTTATGATGGGCATAAAGGCAAACTAGGAAAGAATGTAGGCGTAAAAGCCGCCGACCCAAATATGAATGTCGTAATGGGCGGATTGGGTGATGCAAAACCAGAATTTGTGGAGAAAATGATTTCATGGTGCAAGAAAAACAGAGGCCTTAAACCTGATGGAACTGTAAATTTATGCTTTGACGTTATCAATTATCATTTATATGCAAATGATGCATTTGTTAATAATGGAAAAGCAACGAAAGGCGTTGCCCCAGAATTATCAGAAATTGGTGCAATGGCAGATAAGTTTATAGAAATGCGAAATAAAAACGCCAAAGATATACCTGTTTGGGTTACTGAAACTGGATATGATGTTGGTAAAACTCCACAATCTGCAATTCCAATATTATCAAAATCTTCTTTGATTACCCAGGCAGATTGGAATTTACGGACATCGCTTTTATATGCAAGGCATGGTATTTCTAGATGTATGTTTTACATGCTTGATGATGCAGGAGGCATAAATAACCCAGTACAATATAGTTCTTCAGGTTTTGTTAACGAGAATGGAACTAAGCGGCCATCTGCAGATTATATGCTGCAGACAAAAAAAATACTTGGAGACTATTTTTATTTCAAAACATTAAGTAATGAACCGTTGGTTGATTTATATAAGCTCAAAAAAAAAGAAATCTATGTTTTAACCGTTCCTGATCAAAAAGGAAGAAAAGTTAAATATCAGTTAAATTTAGGTTCAGCTAAACATGCCATTATCCATACCTTACAAGCAGGTAAAGAAAATATGCTTAATAAAAAAGTAAATATAAAAAACGGTAAACTTCAAATCGAAGTAACAGAAACCCCCATTTTTGTAGAGAAAATTTAAGACTGACTGGCGTATATATTAATTAACTTCTAATTGATAAATAAGGCCTTTATTTCCAGCAAGCAAAACCACATTACCTTTCTTTGCTTTCTGAACAGAATTAAAGCTGATGTCAGAAATATGCTTCCAGTTTTCGCCACCATCTGTAGAAATATCGGTACCTGAAGTTCCTGTAGCAATAACCACTTTTTTACTGATGTATGCAACTGCTGACCGATAACCGGAAACTGGTGTTTGAGGTTTAGTCCATGTTTTACCACCATCATTAGTTAAAACTATATTATTACTGTTATCTTTATCCTTCACATAATTTCCCCCAACGGCTACACCAATCTTCGCATCATAAAAATCTATAGAAAACGGCCCGGTACTATTCTCACCTTGCCAAATTGGGCATTCAAAAATTTGCCATTTCAAACCATAATCTGCAGAGTAATAAATATTAGAAACAGTACCGCCACTTGCTACCCAAACTTTTCCGCCAGGTAATGTTTTTATTGTTGTTCCGCTTGCGGCAAAGCCTGCTTCACCTTTTGCCAATGGTAATTTTAAATTTGTTGAAATATCTATCCAGGTCTTTCCAGCATCTACTGTTTTAAGCAATTGCATTTTGTTATTAATTGGATCACCGAAAATTATGGCTTTGCTGTTATCCCAAAATCCCAAACCATCCAAAAATATTGCACTATCTACATTCTTATAGGTTTCCGTCCAGTTTGCACCACCATCTGTCGTTTTCAAAATATAAGCCGGAGCACCTGCATTTACAACAATTGCTTCTTTTTCATTAAAGGCCTCAACATCCCGAAAATCTAATTTCTCATACCCTTTTGGATTTATCCAACTCCAGGTTTTTCCACCATCAATGGTTCTGCCAACTGAACCATTACTTCCGCTTACCCATGCAATTTTATCGGTTACAACACTTAAACCCCTTATACTTGTTTTTGTGTTTTCATTTAATGGTTTTAAAAAATAGGTCTGAGCAGTGCAAAAAAAAGGTGCCAATACTAGGCACCAAATTAATTTCTTCATATTTATTATCTATTTTACTCTTTTAAAAGTTTCAGAACGACCGAGTAATGAAATTCCGATATAACCTCTAACATTCATCACATCATTACCTTTTAAAGATATATTACAACTGTAAGTTTTTCCGCTCTTAGGGTCGTAAATTGTACCGTCGGTCCATTTACCATCTTCGAAAATAAAATCTTTTAAAATTTCTAAGTTTAACAAAGGTCTGTTTTGTAAACTTGCCTTTGGATTTTTAGCATCTGTTTTTGGCTTACCATTTGAATTAGGTTCTTTTAACCATGCGAGTTTTCCATAATACTTATCGCCTTTTTTGTAAATTTCTATCTGGCCTTCACCTGATGGATTTAACCATTTTCCAACAACTGCGTCCTTGCTTTGTGCAATTGCACTAAAACTTATCGCTACAAATAGCAGCATTAATAACTGGATTTTTCTCATAATTGATTTCTATTTAGTGTTTTTAAAGATAGTAATTTGCATTTTCTATGCAAACATAATAAATAGAAAAAGTAAGAGAAAGTTTTAAAATATCAAAAAATTACTTTGAAACGATTGGCAAGTATTTTTGGCGATACGCGTAAAATAGAAATAAATTAAAAATGAGCATTATAACTACCATTGGTAATTCTTTAGGTCCCAAAAAGGCATGATAAAAGAAAATATTTAAGGTGATAGGAAAAATGATGATTGCGGCCAGAGGCGCGGTTCGACCAATTAAAAGCAATACACCGGCAACTAATTCGGTAACTTTAATTAAGGGCATAAGGTATACCGACGCTGTAACACCTGCCATAAAAGTAGTCTGATCGGCCGACATTTGAGGTTGTTCGGGCATATATTTTGCAAAATAGCTAATTGAAGCAAAAAGGTACATTGCCCCAAGTAAAACACGAACAATAATAATTGCGATTTTCATAATTGGATTTAATTTTAGTTTGGTTGTTTAAAAATAGTAAAAGCAAGAGATAAGTCGAAACTTTTATTGTTGTTAATTAAAATTACTATTTGTTGTAATCGTAATTTATCATCCATTGAATGCCGAATTTATCTGTTAACATACCAAATAATGCATTCCAAAACATTTTATCCAGCGGCATGGTAGCTTTACCTCCTCGTGCTAAACCATTAAACATATTGTGTGCTTCCTCCTCACTTTCCGCATCTACCGAAAGTGAAACACCTGTACCATAAGTTACATTAGGCATCGGATGTGTAACATCTGTCCCCATTAATAAATTACCTCCAATTGGCAGCGCGATGTGCATTAACTTATCCAAATCATCAGTTTTCATACCATCACATCCCGGCATGTCTTTATATCGTTGAACGGTAAGAAAATCACCCCCAAATATAGATTTATAAAAGTTAAATGCCTCTTCCGTGTTTCCGTTAAAATTTAAATAAGTGTTTACTGTTGCCATAACTTGATATTTTATACCTGTTTAATTAATAAATTAAATTTACGCTGTTTACGCATAAATCTAACTTGCTATTAAAGCCAACATTTGGGGTGATTTAAGACAAATTTTATATATTTACTAGTATAAAAATCTGACCAAATGATAAAAATTGGCGTTTTAATACCTGAAGATTATAAACTACTAAGTGTTGCAGCTATATTGGAAGTTTTTGAAATAGCCAATAAATTTCAAATTATTAAAGGGCTTGATAAGCCTTTTGATATTACACTATTAACCTTAAATAATAATGTAGATCACTTTTTTAAAGCTTATAATACCAATAATATTGATAACGAAAAATGTTATAATCTTGTCCTTATACCTTCTTTTACAACAGAAGATATTAATAAAACAATCAAACTGAATAGCGCTTATATTCCATGGCTAATTAAACAAAATAATGCCGAGGCGGAGATAGCTACATTTTGTACTGGTGCCTTTTTATTAGCCGCAACCGGATTATTGGATGGCAAAGTAGCAACGACACATGTAGATGCCTGCCCGGCATTTGCTATCGCATTTCCATCAGTTCAATTAAAGCCAGATAAAACAGTTACTCAAGATGGCAGATTATTTACAAGTGGGGGCGCAACCTCAACATTTCACCTGTTACTTTACTTACTTCAAATCCATTGCGGTAAAGAACTTGCCATTAAAACTGCAAAAATATTTGCTATAGATATGGACAGGCATAATCAATCTTATTTTAGTTCTTTTCAACCTTCAAAACTTCATAATGATGAAATAGTTGCTTCAGCACAAGAAAAAATTGAAAATAACTATCAGGATGTTGCAACTATTGAGGAAATGATAAGAGATATTCCTTCCAGCAGAAGAAACAAGTTAGACGATTTAAACAAGTAATTGGTATAACTCCAATTGAATACTTGCAGCAAACACGTGTAGAAGCAGCAAAAAAATTACTAGAGCAAACCGCTCAGCAAATGACAGAGGTAATTTTTAATTCTGGATATAACGACCCGAAAGCTTTCAGAAAAATATTTAGAAAAACTGTTGGTATGACACCATCCCAATACAGAGATAAATTTCAATCAAGATAAAATTATCCAGTAAAAACCTAATTAAACAATGTTTTCAATTAATTGATATAATCTTCCTGACAAGATTAAAAATAATTCTGATTATAGAATAATTCTCATTAAATTAACGTTATATTAGCATTAACCAAATAATTACACCATGAGCACATTCTTATTAATTGTTGGATCTTTCTATTTCATTTCACTTTGTTTAATGGTTTACGGCTTTTATTCAGCACAACCTATGCCCAGAGATTACGAAAAGTTTTAGAATTATTTATTTAGATTATACTTACTCTAATTTCTATTTAGGTAGATATAGTTTTTTTCTTGTATAATTATTTGATTATAATCTGCTTTTTAAAATCAATTTTCCGAGTTTATTATCTTTCATAGTCATTACCCTAATTTCCGTATCAAATGATACCAATAGTAATTTTTTCGCTACTGGTTGGTGTCCCAATAAACTGAACTAAGTTAAGTTCGCTCACTGAAACACTAACCGATAGTTGAACATAAAATACCTACTATCTACATAAATGCATCAATAATCCACACAGGATTCCAAAACTCACGATAGCATGAAATTTTACCTTCCTTGAGTGTAATTCGACCAATATAGAGCTGATGGTAAGGCTTGCCTGTAGCAATAACATTAGCACTACCTTCAAATTCTACAAATATCGTTTCCGGATCAGATGTAGTGCTGAACACAAAGTTCTTAAAGTCCCAGTCAGTAGCCCCATTAACAACATTCGATATGTATTCTGCGATGGCATCGCGACCTGCTACTTCTTTAGCATAAGGTGCAGGTGCATACGGAAACTGCTGAACTGCATCTTCCGTGAATAAATCAGCATAGGCTTCGCGAGTCATATCTGGGTTGGTAAACTTAGCAAGGTGCAAACGAAATAAACGTTCTGCAAGCGTATTTTTTGTTATAGTATCCATATTTTATACTTGTAATAATGTAATTGATTCGACAAAAATATTAATGTAATCTTATACCTTTGCTATGGGTTACATAAAGGATACCATCTAATGATGAATAAAGATCGTTGTCTCAAGCCTGCCACCGATGAAGAATGCAGGAAGGCATGGCTAACGCTTAAGGATACTATGGATATAGTTGGAGGCAAATGGAAGTTGGTCTTAATCTCTATTTTGAGGGGCGGCAAATTTAAATTTCGCGAACTTGCCAGGGAAGCAGAAATATCACCTCGGATTCTATCCAAAGAACTAAAAGAACTTGAAATGAATGGCTTGGTAAGCAGAACGGTATTAGATACGAGACCAATTACTGTCGAATATCAACTAACACCATATAGTGTTTCGCTCAACAAACTAATATTAAACATGTATGAATGGGGACAAATGCATCGCCAAAAGATCACGGGGAAGCAATAATTTTATTGATGTTTTCACTGCTGTTTTGTGCCATACGGACCCGCTTATGTTAACTTTCAGTTAGTAAGAAAATCTTAGAGAGATCAGGATACCTACTTTAATTCAACATCTATTTTGGTGAAAAATTTATCAACTGCATATTTTATATCAATCCCAGACCTTTCTGCCAATACAATCAACCACCAAATATTTCCGGCAAGTTTATGTTGCAATTCTACCTCAAACCGGCTTTCGGCCAGCTTTGCTGTTGCGACAGTTAGGTAAGCCAAAGCATCTTCTTTCACAGTCCACTCGCCTCCATGATTCATTATCTCCAGTTCGTGGGATTTTTTCTTATTTCCAGAGATCTAAGGATAATCTCGTCAAAATTTTCTTTATGTGTATTTATTGAATTAAGTTCGCCCTGACAAAAGAGATTTTGCCGTTTTTAAATTCAAATGTTCCTCCAATTTTACCTTCTGGAAAATCACCAGAAAACTGCACTTCCAAATGTACATTTTGTTAATCTGTTATTTTGAACGCCTTTACAACCTACACAGCCGCTCTTTCTGTTATAACCGCTTTATGGTTCTTTCCCCAGTTTTTCATTTCTTCAATTAATGGCGCTAATGTTTTACTGTATGCGGTAAGCTCATAGGTTATAAGGATTGATGAACCATCAGAAACGGTCCGGACAATAAGCTTGTTCATTTCCAATTCTTTTAACTCTTTGGAGAGCATTCTTAACGTAATTTTCGGAATGCTTCGGGCAATTTCTCTAAAACGATTATTCCCATTATTTATCGACATAATAATTGGAAGCTTCCATTTACCGCTTATTACGTACAATGTATCTTGAATATGCCGCATATCTTGCAAACATTCTTCGTCACTTTGTTTTTTATCCTTCATCATCACTGATATACTTTAGTATACTGATTGTAAAAGTATATCAATATATTGATAGTTTTGGCATATAAAATAAATAGCATAATGGAAAATGAGTTAGCATTAAAGGGTAAGATTGTATTGGTAACCGGCGGCAGCAGAGGAATTGGAAAAGGTATTGCAATTGCTTTGGGTAAATTAGGCGCTACGGTTTTTATTACCGGCAGACCCCAAAAATCACCAAATAAATTATCGGGATCAATTGAAGAAACCGCTGAGGCGGTTACAAATGCCGGCGGTATCGGACACGCCATTTATTGTGATCACGCAAATGATGATGATGTTGCGGCGGCTTTCGAAAAAATAAAGAAAGAAACGGGTTACATTGATATTCTGGTGAACAACGTAACTTCTTTAGCCAACGATATTCTTTACCCGCCACCTTTTTGGACGAAAAGCCTCCAGCTTGCCGACCAAATTACCGTGGGATTACGTTCTGCTTATGTAAGCAGTTATTATGCAGCACCACTGCTGCTAAAATCAAAAAAAGGTTTGATTGTAAACATCTCTTACTATGGAGCGGTATCCTATCATCTTGACCCAGCTTATGGTGCCACAAAAGCGGGATTAGATAAATTGACCTGGGATATGGCAATTGATTTTAAGCCTTTTGGTGTTTCAGTAATTTCTGTTTGGCCAGGCCCTACGGCTACTGAATTTGCAGTTTCGTTAATTTCCAAAATGGAAGGTGGCGAAAAGATGATGGAAAATTTTGAAACGCCAGAGTTTACGGGACTGGTGATTAAGCATGTTTACTCAGATCCTGATTTGATCGAAATGTCCGGCTCCGTAATTATTGGCGCTGAAGCGGCTGTCAAATATGGGTTTAAAGATATCAATGGTAAGTTACCACAAGTATTGAAATTAGGTTTAGGCGCTCCAACGGAATATTTTGAAGTTAACCATTAATACGGGTGAAAAGCGATAATGTTGCGGACTTTCTTGATTCCAATTTAAAAAGACTACAAATTATATGTTCAGAATAAGGAATGTGGCTCATGCTGTACTATTAGCTTTTAAATTTGACAGATTTTCAGAATTAATTGAATATGGATGTAATTCAAAAAGATAGACCTTAAAATGTTGTTGCCTGGATAAACCGGATCCCATTGACCCCCCATCTCACCAAAAAGATAAAATCTCCGTCCATTTAATTTCCAAACAATTTATATGGTCCTTTAAATTGGTGAGATGGGGTCAAACATTTTAGTTTGTCAACTAGTGGATCTAGATTAATTTTTTTCATGATATTTGTTTTTAATCTAGTCTCTACTCTTTTCAGGCTTTTCGAGATACGCCTATTGTCGCGCTACAATTTCTTTATATACCTATGTATTTTTCTTAAGGGATCTTTAATTTACTCTCTGCGTTTCTTTAAAGGTGACTTGTTTTCTATTTCCTTTTACTTTAGCTTTCCCAAAGCTGTAACTCGCTGTTAGACTAAATCTTCTGCTATCATAATAGTTGTTATAATACTGTGTGAAAGTATTGTAATACACTTTGCCCCTACTAACTGTCCCTTTCAAAATATCTTCTGCTGATGCGTTAAGTTGCAATTTACCATCTAATAGTGAAGCTCTGAGTCCAATAGAAAGAAAACTTCTTCCTTCGCTGTAAACATTTCCCTGGGTGGCAGGCAAGGAGTGCCAGAAATTGAAGGTTCCACTAAAGGTTTTATTAATCTTAAAACTGTTAAAAATATTATAGTATACAGCAGCACCATCTTCTAGCAGTACATCCTGAATGGTAGATTTTGCTTTAACAAAATTCAAACTAACAAATTCGCGGTTCTCCCACCAAGGGAAAAATTTAATGGCAAATGTTGCTTCCAATCCACTGCTATATTGAGTTAGATAATTCCGGTAATCAACAATTTTTAACGCCTCATTGACTGTAACAATACGACCATAACCGTCAACTAGTTTCTGCAAATAAAGTGTTAGAGAAAACATGTCCTTATATAAATAGGCAACTTCGGAATTATGGTTATATGAGGGTTGTAACGTGGGATTTCCTGTGGAATAAGTATATGGATTTGTATACCACCGGAATGGATTAAGTGCACGAAAGTTTGGTCTATTTATCCTTTTAGAATAAGTTGCAGATAAGGTATTATTTTGATTTATTTTATAACTTAGATAGACAGAAGGGAATAGTCTTCCATATTTCCGATTAGTTTTTTCCCCTGTAGTTGGTGAATAGCCATCGATAATAGAATATTCATATCTCAACCCTGCTTTGGCTGACCACTTCTTACCAAAGTCGCTTTGGATACTATAGTAAGCTGCAAGGTTCTGTTCTGAATATTGAAATACGTTAGCTTTTGTAGGATCCAATATAAAATTCCCGTTAAGTAAATTAAAATATCCTACATCGGAGTCGTTTTCAAAATTCGTGAATTTAAGGCCAGCTTCCATAGAAGCCCATTTATAAGGTAGGGTGAGATCGCTTTGTGCAGACCATATAATATAATTCAGGCCGCTTGTATTCCTGACTTGCTCTGCCATTCCATTACGGTTTGAAAATGTAGAGAAATCCACTTTCGTCTCTGGATCGGTTGAAAAATAATTAAAACCTGAGCTTAGCTTTTTCCCTTTTTTATCCAGTTTCTGGTCATAATATACATTTAGAGTCTGAGACAAAGATGGATTGAAATGATTAGAATAGGTATTTAACACTGAATCAATGGTTTGAGCTGTTTTGTAAACCGAGGAATTTTCAATTTGCATCTTATAACTTGTTTTCCCAATGTCGTAGATTAGGCCAAAATTTGCTTTATCAGTGGCCTTGTAATCCATGGAAAGGTTCAAGCCGACCCCTCGCTGTATATCCTGGCGTTTGTCGCTGCTTAAGATAGAGTTTTCACCTATTACATCGAACTCTTCTGTTGGTCTGGTTTTTCTATAGTTCTGCCTAAACTTCCCTGAAATGGCAATTTTTTTGGATTGAAAATTTAGATTCAAGCTATTTGCATTTGCAGGAAAAGTCGTTTGAGCATAGGTAGAGCTTATGTCGCCACTCCATCCCAAATTTGGATTGCTTTTAAGAACAATATTGATCATGCCGCTATTGCCTTGTGCCTCGTATTTCGCTGGTGGAGTAGTCAATACTTCGATCTTTTCAACGTCATCGGATCTGAGTGATTTTAAATAGTTGACAAGATCTGCACCACCTATGTTTACAATTCTTTCATTTATCATTACTGAAACTCCACTTTTTCCCGAAATAGACACTCCATTGCCATCTATTCGAAGCATAGGTGTTAAAGCAAGCGCCTGCGTCAAGTCTGTTCCTTTGGCAGCTATAGAATTGCTGACATTAAATACAATTCTATCAATCTTTCTTTCCAATAATGGTTTACTAGCGGTTATTGTTACACCTTTAAGAATTACATCCGTACTTTTTTGAAGGTATAATAATATGGTAGTATCTCTATATACTTTTAGGCTGGTACGTATCTCTTCCCTTCCAAGAAAACTTGCACTAATAATATATTGCCCAGAATTAACAGCATTGAAAATAAATTCACCATTCATATCAGAAAAAGTTGTTTTAAGGACATTGGTATCTCTCATAAGATTTAGTGAAACATTGGCAATAGGTCGTTTTGTTGTATCATTGATTTGCCCTTGGATTTTTAACTGTCCAAAACAATAAATGTTAAAAAAGCTAATAATTGTAAAAAGTAAAGTTGTATAAGTTTTCATAATCGATAAATCATCCTGATAAAGGACATTAATTTTATTTTTATGTTGCTTACTTTATTTTTAAAATCATACCGGTTTTTTGTTATGTTTAATTATTTGGTTATCAAATTCATACATTAATTCAATCAACCAAAATGTTTTTGATACATAACGGCAGAAGCGGTATAAAAAGGGCGCTTTCTGGGAAAAGCGCTTTAAGCCTGATAAAGTCGGCTTTAAAAAAAACTAAAAAATGAACAGTTAGGCAAATAGATCGTAAATTCAGCTAATCAATAAAAGATCTTTGCCATGGAATATAAAATTTTAAAATCCGATTCCAAAAATGAACAAAGGTGTTCTAAAGTTGAAGCTTAGAGGTATCACCATCAATTAATTTTGATTAAAAACAATAGAAATCTTAAAGAACTGTAGGCTAAAACGATATAAAAAACTGATGTAAAAACCATGAAAAAAATCAATTATAAGCACTTGAGGATCAAAATATTACAAAATCAGAAAGCTAAAAAATTGACCAGATAAGGTTTAAACACAACGATTTTTAAAACAAAAATAGCTAACAATATGATTGTTAGCTATTTTAAGTGGTACTCAAGAGGAGATTCGAACTCCCACACCCATACAGGCGCCAGCCCCTCAAGCTGGTGCGTCTACCAATTTCGCCACCTGAGCTTTTATGTTGCAAATATAATTTAATTTTGGAGTTTGGAAACAGCGTTTTACAATTCAATTTTTAAACCATCATAAGCCAACTTTATATTCGATGGTAAATCTTTTTCCACATCATCATGTAAACCCAAATTATGACTGATGTGTGTAAGATAAGTTGTTTGCGCTCCTACTTGCTGAGCAAATGCTATAGCCTCATTTAAAGTGAAATGAGAAATATGAGGTTCTATTTGCAAGGCATTAATAACCAATACTTTTGTACCTTTAATTTTTTCAAAAGATTCATCAGAAATGGTTTTAGCATCTGTTATATAAGTAAAACCTCCTATTCTATATCCGGTAATGGGCAGCAAATGATGCATGATTTCAATAGGAATTATAGTGCTTTCGCCAATCTTAAAATCTGCTCCGTTATGTACAGTATGAAGATTGATTTGTGGCAAGCCATGATATTTGGTTTCAGCGAAAATATAATGAAATTCCCGTTTTAAAGCCGTTTGTACTCGTTCGGTAGCATAAACATCAATTACCTTATGCAATAAATAATTAAAAGGGCGAATATCATCTAAACCTGCTATATGATCTTTGTGTTCGTGGGTAAATAAAACTGCATCTAAATCTTTTACCTTTTCCCGTAAAAGCTGGCAACGAAAATCAGGACCGCTATCTACAACTATTGTTTTATCATCAGTTTCGATTAAAATTGAAGTTCTTAATCGGTTATCCCTTTTATCTGTTGATTGACAAACTTCGCAATTACATGCAATTACAGGAACACCCTGCGATGTACCGGTGCCTAAAAAAGTAACTGTCATTGTAAAAAACTTTCCTTTCTATAGGTGTATGCTGTTTGTATCTGCATTAAAATAATTCAGTTTGCTGTAAAGATTGAAAAAATTGTCTTTGTTTATCGTCGAGCATATTTTCATCTGCTGTAGTTTGCTTAACCAAATTAACTAAAGCAGCAATTTTTCCTTCTAAGTTGGAAAATTTATTGACCACGATGATTTTATTATGCTCAAGCAGGCAAGAACCTGTTTTAAAGCTTCCCTTCTCGTAACGAACCTTAAAACCCATTGCAAAAAGCAATTGCTCTAATTTTTCTAAAGTATGGTTTGTTAGTGGCAACGACATTAGAACAAACTTAGAGAAATATGAGCAGCATTCATAAACACAAGGATGATTTTTTTACCACCTTATGCACTTAAGCAAAAGTCAACTTACAAACAATCATATCGGGCTTAAATAGTTTTATATTTCTGATATGGTTTATCTCTTATCTGTTGCTCATCAAAAAAACTGAGTTACTGATAATTTAAGATGCTGAAATGAATTTACTTCGTAGCTTGACGCTTTGCAACAGGTTAGCATAAAAATAGTTTAAAAAAAAGGTTCAGCTGTTTCCAACTGAACCCTCTAAAAATCTTATTCCGCGAAGCGGGAAGAAAATTATCTTAAATCTACCACTTCAACACCTGGATATTTCTTGGCATCAAATGCAAAAGTAGTTTCAGGTACATTTACATTAGGTAAAAAGGTTTTCACATTGTAAGTGTATTTATTTCCATTTTTGTCAAACAGCACAACGTTTGCAATTTGTTTAGCAGCTTTATCTATACTTAAACGAACTTTAAATATTGACTTTTTAGCATCAGTAGGCGTTAAATCTATCATTTGATAAGTTTTGGCACCAGCTTTTTCTTCGCCTGTATAAACATATTTAAAACCTTTCTCGTAAACCGTAAATATTTTAGCGGGATTAATTGCATCACCACTATTATCTACATTACTTACCTGCACTTCTTTATCCTTTTTTAGATAAGTCCATTGGCTTTTGCCATCGCTAAACAACTCTTGATTGGTCATGGCTACCTTGTATTTATTAGAGTTGGCTTTAACATATAAAGTGCCTTGTTGTGTTTCTTTAACCTTAGCTTTTGGATTATCTAAAGTGAAAGTAAAATCGGTTTTAACAATATTATACGATTTATATTTTTTACTCACATCAGCTAAAATTGCTTTAGCTTTCGCATCAGTTTGAGCATAGGTTGATGTTGTAAAAGCAACTACAACCAGTAATGCTGAAATTAATTTCTTCATCTTTTCTTTTTTAAATTTTCCTTTGAATCATTAGAGTAGATTTTTTCCTATTAGTTTAATCTAATCTTTGCTATTCATGCTATTCAAGAACTGTTCCAAAGAATATTCATCAGGATATAAAACTTCACGGGCTTTACTGCCCTCAAAAGGACCAACAATACCCGCAGCTTCTAGTTGATCGATAATTCTACCGGCTCTGTTGTAACCCAACTTCAATTTACGCTGTATTAATGATGTAGAACCCTGCTGATGCATAACTATCAGTCTTGCAGCATCCTCAAAAAACTTATCCCGCTCATTTGGGTCGAAATCTGCCTTGCTTCCCTCTCCTGCCTCATCAACGTATTCCGGCAGTTGATAAGCATCAGAGTAGCCCCGTTGGTTGCCAATGTATTCAGAAATTCTATCCACCTCAGGTGTATCAACGAAAGCACACTGTAGCCTGATTAAGTCGCTACCTGTAGATAAAAGCATATCTCCGCGACCAATCAACTGGTCTGCACCACCGCTATCTAAAATCGTCCTGGAGTCAATTTTAGATAAAACCCTAAATGCCAACCTCGCAGGGAAGTTCGCCTTAATTGTACCGGTAATAATATTAACCGACGGACGCTGAGTGGCCAAAACCAGGTGAATTCCAATGGCACGGGCCAATTGTGCTAAACGGGCAATCGGTGCCTCAACTTCTTTACCTGCTGTCATCATTAAATCGGCAAACTCATCAACCACCAATACAATAAAAGGTAAAAATCGATGCCCGTTATTTGGGTTTAATTTACGCTTGATGAATTTATCGTTATACTCTTTTAAGTTTCTAACCTGCGCATCCTTTAATAAATCGTAACGCTGATCCATTTCGATACATAAAGAGTTTAAAGTATTAACCACCTTTTTAGTATCAGTAATAATCGCGTCGGCCTCTCCAGGTAATTTAGCTAGGAAATGTCGCTCAATTCTATTAAATAAAGTTAACTCAACTTTTTTCGGATCAACCAATACAAACTTTAGCTGCGCCGGATGTTTTTTAAATAATAGTGAAACCAGAATTGCGTTAATACCAACCGATTTACCCTGTCCGGTTGCACCTGCAACCAACAAATGCGGCATTTTAGCTAAATCGGCAATAAAGACCTCATTACTAATGGTTTTACCCAAAGCAATTGGTAAATCCATGGTATTTTGAGTCCACTTCTCGGTATTTAAAATGCTTCTCATCGGCACCATTTCAGGGTGTTGATTTGGCACCTCAATACCAATTGTTCCCTTTCCGGGCATTGGTGCAATAATACGAATACCCAAAGCCGCTAAAGAAAGCGCAATATCATCTTCTAGGTTTTTAATTTTCGAAATCCGAACTCCAGGGGCAGGAATAATTTCGTAAAGTGTAACAGTTGGACCAATCGTAGCCTTAATCTTATCAATTTCTATATTGTAGTGATTAAGCGTTTCAACAATTTTATTTTTATTGGCCTCTAATTCCTCGGCATTAACCGAAATTTTGTTAGTACCATAATTCTCTAATAAATCAATGGTTGGATATTTGTAACCTGCTAAATCCAGTTTTTCGTCGTAATTACCAAATTGTTCCACTAAATCTTCCGATTTTTTTTCTTCTTCGGTTTTTTGAATGGTAAAGCTTGGTTGCTTTTCTTCTTCATCAATTGTTGGCTCAACCGTTAAAGGCATTGCTGCAGCCGAAGTTGCTAAAGGCAAATTCGTAGCCAAAGGCGATAAAGCCACTGGCGCAATCACATCTTCCTTTTCATCATTTCCCTCGTAACGACTTGGTTGTATAACTACGTTTTGCTGTCTGCGTTCGTTATTTACAGGTGGCTTGTCGCGTAGAGGGAACTCAATCGGTTCTGATGGTTCATCAACTGAACGATTATGCACAAATTTCTCCCTGACTTCATTTACATAATCCGGTGTTTCGTTATCTAGGTAAACTTCCTTTTCCTTACGTTCTGGAAATTTGAAATCGATGTTATAAGCGATAATTAAAATGGTTAATCCTGCAAATGCAATTAATCCAGCCACACCAGCAGCACCAATTTGCGCAACCAACAATTTATTGCTCCAATAACCAAACTCCCCCTCAATGTAATGTGGCGATTCAGACCAAAAACTATGTGCAAAACCGAGGGTTAATGAAATAAATAGCAAGAAAAAAAAGCTGTAGCCTAATGTTTTTGAAATGGAAAGGATTTTAACTTTGAACAATAATCTATAGCCAATAATAAAGAATGCTAAAACGAATAAAAAAGAAGCGATTCCGAACCACTCGTATATAAACTGGTGCGATAGCAAAGCACCGAATTTACCTAACCAGTTTTGTACCACAGGTACCAAAACTCCAGAATCTTTAAGCTCTTCAGCAGTTTTAAATAAATTCCCCCAACCGCCGTTTGCATCAATTACATAACTCTGGTCATCTTGCCAGGTAAATAAGTACGATGTAAAGGCGATTAAAAAATAAAGTGAAAGTATAACAAAAAACAGACCTATAATTTTTATTGCACGGCCATCCTGCAAGTCGAAATTTGGCAAATATTCTCTTTTCTCTTTCGGCTGGCGACTAGATGATAATCTGCTTGAAGCATTTTCAGCACCCTTATCTCTGAATGTGTTGGTTTTAAACTGGTTTCCCTTTAACGCCATTTTTATTTAATAGTAAAATATTAGTTAACAAACTTAGATAAAACTGCGCAGCATTCATTAAAGCCTTCAAAAAAAAATCATAACACTTCATAATTGTTGTCATTATGAACAATTTAATCGTTCTCTCCCATTCCTTTAAAAAAAATAACACAGAGGAAATTAAAATATATTTTGTATCCATTCCGTTTTATAAGTTGCCTTAAGTTAAATAAATTTTTTCGACAAGGATTAAACCTTAAACTGAAAAATCTGTCTATTATTTTAACGACACAAAAGTTGTTACGTTTTGTCAAATGAAACGGATTTTGTTTTAGGTTTTGTCCTGTTTTGCCTGGAGAGGTGAAACAGGATTTTTTTTTGAAAATGCAGGCACTCTTATTTTAGCTAATCCAGCACTGCTATCCATTACAAGAAAATTATAGAGAAAGCAATAACCTAATAAAGCATGGGTGCCAGGAAGGTGGTAAATGTATGCTTTCACATTAGGCTGATGCCTATGATTGTCTGGTCTTTCGGTAAACAAAAACAAACCTAGACTGATTTCTTTCCCTATTACATTGAAAAAGAATATAATGCGGTAAAAATTTCCAATGGCTCAAATACCAACAGGCTGGAAAAATTTAAAATCCGAACTTTATTTCTTTCATAAAGATTTCTTGGCTGCGCTCGAAAAGACGATTTTTTCTTCCCGTCATTTTAGGCGGAATCGAGCTAAATAGCAGCTAGTCCTCTTCAATAAAGTAAAAACCAGTTTTTACAACCTGCCAATCTAATTACCCTTGATTTCAATCAACAGATTGTAAACAAATTTTTAAATGGCAGTACCCTTCTGTATTTTTAGGTAAAAATTTCTAAACGCTATTAATTTTTTGTTAATTTAAATCGATTATTTGAAATAAAATTCATCACATGGATATAGCGCAGCTCGAAGAACAAATTGAGGCAGGAAATTTAAATGCAGTAAAAGAAATTTTGGTTCAAAATCCTAAATTGGCCAATACCAATACCTCACATCGTATTTCGCCATTATTGTTAGCTTGCTATTACAAAAAGCAAGATATAGCCAATTTAATTGCAGAATTTACAGATGAATTGACATTATTTGAAGCTTGTGCGGTTGGCAAATTTGATTCAGCTACTTTATTAATTTTTCAAAACCCTAATGAAATTAATGAATTTTCGGAAGATGGTTTTACGCCTTTAGGTTTAGCTTGCTACTTCGGCCATGAAGATTTAGTAAAATTCTTAGTTTTAAAAGGCGCTGATGTAAACTTGGCATCAAAAAATGGATTCAATGTTTTCCCAATTCATTCGGCTGTGGCAGCAAACAATATTAACATTACAAAAATCCTATTAGATAACGGCGCCTATCCGAATGTTTGTCAGAAAGCAGGTTTGGCTCCATTACACACCGCAGCACAACTGGGAAATATAGAATTGATAATTCTACTGTTAGAACATGGCGCAGAAGTAAATTTACGCATGGAAGGTGGAAAACTACCTGCAGATTTAGCTGCAGAAAAAGGCTTTAATGAAATTGCAGAGATTTTAAGGGAAGATTAAACAGTTACCAATTCTCAGATTCTAGTTTTGCTTTTCACAACTGCAAACTACTAACTGTCAACTGAACTATTCCCAAATCCTTAACCGCATTTTTTTCATGTAGGTTCTAATATCCAAAACAACTGCTGCCAAAAAATAGAATAATATCGGAAAACCTACTGCCAGAAAAGAGGAATAAATAAAAAAGAGGCGAACTTTCGCTGTACTCATATTTAACTTGTTTGCCAAATAAGTAGAAACACCAAAACTCTGTTGTTCGAAATAGACTATGATTTTTTGAAACATTTTAAGCTGATTTAAACCACATTTACAAAACAATTAATCGTTTTTCAAACCCTAATTTAGCTAAAATATTCAATTAAAACACTTAAACAAAAATTTGCAATGCAATTTTAAAGCTTTTACTCCAAAACCAGCTTCTCGAAATCCTGCTTATTCTCATGTTTTATGAACAGCGTTTGTGGGTCTTCCAAAGCTGAATACTTTTTCTTCAACTCGTTTTTAAACTTTTCTATATCTACTCCAGCATTCAAAATCACAGTTAAAGCATCAGCATTACCTCTAACTTCGATAATTTTATCGGGATAAAGTTCTTTAAGTTCATGTGGAAATTCCATAATGGATAAACCAATTAAAGGGTAGAAAGTTTGACGAAATTTAAATAGAGATTTTATGCATGCTTCAAAATTTTAATACCAATATTACAAGATAAACATTTTTTCTCGTCGCAATATTGTTTTTTCAACTGTAAAATACCTTGTGAGATGAAAGCATTGTCCATATTTACGCCCGCCTTGTTAAATTTATCTGTAATCGCATTTTCCTCCGGTGGCAAGCTTTCCAATAATCTTATAGCTCTGCTGATGTAAAATTGCGTTCCAGTATGTTTTCCGTAAGCAAATAAAAATAATGCTACTGTATTTAATAAAATATTATCGACTGATGTTTTACCGATTTGTGTACTTACGCTTACCGTGTCTTTTTTGAAATGATAATGTGTTTTCCAATAATCATTTACTGGCAAGTTTTCAAACAATCCACGGAGTTCAACAACGCCGCTTATTTCCATAATTTTAGAGAACATGTGATTTGCTTTGATGATTAAAGCTGCAAATTGTGCTAATCGAATGGTTGGAAAGTTTTGCGGACGCATCCTCATAAATTTCCACATGGAAACTTCAATCGGTTTGATATTATATTTCTTCTGTAAAAATTCAAATTCTTGTTTCAGCTTTGCTGGATATTCCTCCTTAAACTTATCATTTAAAAAACCAGCCGAACCGAAAACTAAGGCCTCTATTTGTTGCGCATTATCCTTATGCTTACTGTAAATTGGCTGTGGAATTGCTTTTGCAAAAAGCTCAAAAGGCAAAGCATTTACCTTAAAACCAAAATTCCGAGCCATAAAACGATAGAAAGTTTCATCCCAATTTCCATTCAATTCATTAAGTGTTTCAATTACGGCTTGCGTCTTTTTTTCAAACCGTTCAATTAGTGTTCTCGATAAAAAAGAATCAATAATTAATTTATCAACGGTTTGAATTTGAGCGCTACAAGGAAAATCAGTTAGTGTTAGAAATAAATTTTCATATTTGAGAATTAAATCTGCAGCAATACGATTCTTTAATTCCAAAACAGGCAAAACAGACCCATCAATCCTTTTTATTTCAGCATCGTTCTCATAAACCACATGAAGAATTACGTTTTCATAACTGGCATCACTTTGATGATTGTGTTTCAACCAATCGGAAGATTTGAGGTGAATTTCTATATTCCCGGCCCAAATGGTTCCACTAATCTGTATTTTAGCATTATTAAAATCAGGCCCGGCATTTTTATTCAGAAACCCCTGATGAATAATTTTCAAACTTTCTCCATCAGCAGTCTTCAAGTCGTTGTTATCAAACGACCTGAATTGCCACACATAATGAAGAAAATCTTCCGGAAAATTCATTATTGAAGGTAATGAAATATTCCTAAAAGCTTTATAAAATTTTTTATACTGAATTTATTTCCTCAGATTCTGAGCTAGACGGCGTAACCCTCTTTGATGAAAATAAAAATACAGCACTATATAAAAAATTCAGGACGATGATTTACAAACACTAAACTTCTACTGTTTTCTTCTTATAATTGGTAATAAAAACCCCTGTTATAATAAAAACTGTTGCTACAATTAAATCAACATCAACTTTTTCGTTTAAAATTAACCAGCCCAAAAATATAGCTATTACGGTATTGAAATAAGTCAGAATTGAAACTTCTGAAGCGGAGACTTTTTTAAGGGCGTAATGATAGCAAAAATAACCCAACACTGAACCAAATATTGCCAGGTAAACCGACGCAAAAATACTTTCTGTTTTCCACGAACTTATAGCTGCTTTGCCATAAAAAATTAAAGCTAAACCAAATTGAACAATTGCGGAGAACACAAACTGATAGAAAAGATTTAAGAAAATATATTGCGGCTTTCCACTATGCTTTTTAGAATATATGGTTCCAATTGTCCAGCCAGAAACGGCAATAACTAAGGATAAAATTCCATTACGATAATTGGGTTCCATCAAATCACTAATGCCATCTCTGAAAATAAAAACAATACCTAAGAAACCGATAAACACGCCGATAAAACCTTTCAAACTGGGTTTCTGGATACCCAAAAACACACAACCTAAAAAAACCAATAATGGAGAAGTTGCATTTATTAAGGATGTTAACCCACTTGGAATAGTTTTTTCGGCAACGGTTGTCATGCCGTTCGCTATAACTACCATTAAAATAGAAAGCAAAATCTGTCTTTTAAAACTCGACCAGCCAATCCATTTTAATTCTTTTTGCTTTATCAGAATAACTAAAATAATAAGGGATGCAATTGTTTGGCGGATCGCTGTTACGTACCAGGCCGGGATACTTTCTACAGCAACTCGAATGCCTAAATAGGTTGTTCCCCAAATCAGTGCAACGCCTGTTAAAGCAAGTATAAGTTTTAAATCTATTTTAGATTTCATAGTTGGTTAGTTTTAACCGCAAAGGACACTAAGCTTTACGCGAAGAAAAAAAGAAATATTTTGCCACGGAAACACTAAATACACGGAAATTTACAATCAATATTCCGTAGAAATCTGTGATTCTGCAGCTGTAATAATATTTGAATGCAAAGAAATCTGAGAATCTATGGCTAAACCAAATTAGCTCCAACCAAAATTCCCTCCATTTCTTTCTGCAGCTTCAGCGCCTCTTCCCTTGCTTTCTCTGCGAAATCTTCGCCTTGGCCAGCGTAAATAATTCCTCGGGATGAATTAATTAATAATCCGCATTGCGAATTGAGTCCGTATTTACAAACTTCCTGTAAATCGCCACCCTGAGCGCCAACACCAGGAACCAAAAGAAAATGATTTGGAGCCAACTTACGCACATCGCTAAAAGCCGCACCGCGAGTTGCGCCAACCACATACATCATTTGTTTATCTGTAGCCCATTGCTGGGAAGTTTTCAATACTTTTTCGAAAAGCTTATCCTCACCTATTTGTTGTAATTGAAAATCAGCATGACCAGAATTAGAAGTTAATGCTAAGAGGATAACCCACTTATTTTTAAAAGTTAAAAACGGCATAACAGAATCACTACCCATGTATGGCGCAACGGTAACCGAATCAAAACTCATTTCTGATGATTGCTCATTAAAAAAAGTTTCTGCATACATCGCCGAGGTATTTCCAATATCGCCCCGTTTTGCATCAGCTATTGAAAAAATATCCTTCGGAATATACTTCCAGGTTTCGATTAAAGTTTCCCACCCTTTTTTACCATAACACTCATAAAATGCGGTGTTCGGTTTATAAGCTACACACAAATCTTTTGTTGCATCAATAATTTGTTTGTTGAACTCCAAAATTGGATTTTCGTACTTTAATAAGTGTTTTGGAATTTTATCCAACGAAGAATCCAATCCAACACATAAAAATGAACGTTTTTTTTGTATCTGCCCGAAAAGTTGTTCTTTGGTCATATAGTGGCTTGTTTGATGCAAATATGAGGTTTTTTAAGTTTTAGAAACATAAAATAATCCCCACATTAAATATTTTTATAAACATTTTAAACTTTTGTTTGCAGTTTACGTTTCAAATACATAAAATTGCAATATAATTTCTCAATCGTTTATCTGAATATCCCAGAAAAAATTTATCAAGACTTGTTTTTTGTTACCATTTTTTGAAACCGATTTATCGCTTTTATTCAGCTTATAAACATTTATGAAACATTTTGAGTATTTCAAATAACCAACTCACTTAAGTTTTATAGCCATAAGAATTTATATACAATTAAAAGCTCGGCTTACAATACACAAATATTTAGGCCTGTGCACATTTATAACAGGAAACGTCCGTTATAAACAAATGAAAAATTTCTTGAAACATATATATTTAGAATGTTCAGTAAAACAGAATTAAATGATAAGCTTACATCAGAATTACGTGAGCTTGCAAAAACCTATGGCATAGAAGCTGCCGATTCTCTAAGAAAAATTGACCTTGTTGAAGTACTTTTACACCAGCAAGAAATTATAACCGCTGCTAAATCGGGTGCAGACCCTTACAGCGAACAGGAAAACGTTGAAGCTGTTGCTCCAACTCCGGTTTCAAAAGCTAAAGTAACCAAGGCAGAAAAAACTCCGAAAGTTGTAGCTGAAGCTGTTATAGCAGATAAACCAGTTAAAAAAAGAGCTCGATTAAGTAAAGACGAACCTGTAGCTCCAATTGAAAGGAGAAGAGATTCTGTTACTTTATTTGATGAACCTCAACATCAGCAACAACAACCTGAAATACAACCAGATAGAATTATCGAATCGGAGGAAGGAAGTAGCAAACCCATTTCAGCTTTGATTGAGGAAAGTGCCGAGCCCATAACTGTTGCTCCGAAGCAAAGGCCAGAGCAAAAAGAAAAACCCCAACGAGAGGATAATCGTCAACAAAAACAGCCTGGTGGTGGCAATCATCACAAAAACGAAAACAGTTACTCTAATCTCGATTTTGATAATGTTATAACGAATGAGGGTGTTTTAGAAATTATGCCCGATGGTTATGGTTTCTTACGCTCTGCAGATTATAACTACTTAACTTCGCCTGATGATATCTACGTTTCTCAGTCTCAAATTAAACTTTTCGGCTTAAAAACTGGCGATACTGTAAAAGGAAGCATTCGTCCGCCAAAAGAAGGTGAAAAATATTTCCCGTTGGTTCGTGTAGAAACAATTAATGGCAGAATTCCTGCAGAAGTTCGCGACCGTGTACCTTTCGATTACTTAACCCCACTTTTCCCAACTGAAAAATTAAATTTATTTACGGATAATAATAATTATTCTACCCGTATTATGGATTTGTTTACCCCAATTGGTAAAGGTCAGCGTGGTTTAATTGTAGCTCAGCCTAAAACGGGTAAAACTAATTTACTTAAGGAAGTTGCAAATGCAATTGCAAAAAACCATCCCGAAGTTTATTTAATTATCCTTCTAATTGATGAACGTCCGGAAGAGGTTACAGATATGGCTCGTAGTGTAAGAGCAGAGGTTATTGCCTCTACTTTTGATGAGCCGGCAGAACGACATGTTAAAATTGCCAATATTGTTTTAGAAAAATCAAAGCGTTTAGTAGAAAGTGGGCACGATGTTGTTATCCTTTTAGATTCGATAACACGTTTAGCTAGAGCATACAACACAACAGCTCCCGCATCAGGCAAAATTTTATCGGGTGGTGTTGATGCAAACGCTCTCCATAAACCTAAACGTTTCTTTGGCGCGGCCCGTAACATTGAAAATGGTGGTTCATTAACTATTTTAGCAACTGCGTTAACAGATACAGGTTCTAAAATGGATGAAGTAATCTTCGAAGAATTTAAAGGTACTGGTAACATGGAGTTACAGTTAGACCGTAAATTATCAAACAAACGTATCTTCCCTGCAATTGATATTACCGCTTCAAGTACACGTCGCGATGATTTATTATTGGATAGAGATACTTTACAACGTGTTTGGATTTTACGTAACCACCTTGCAGATATGAACAGTCAGGAAGCTATGGAATTCGTACAATCACAAATAAAAGGTACAAAAAGTAACGAAGAATTCTTAATTTCGATGAACAGCTAATAATAGGTAAGATGGAAGATGGCAAATGGTTAGGGTATCCCTTCCATCTCCCATCTCCCATCTCCCATTTTCCATTATATGAAAAGGCATATCCCTAATGCGATTACCTGTGCAAATCTATTTTCTGGTTGTATTGGAATCGTTTTTGCATTTAAAGGCGATTTACAAACTGCGGCATACTTCGTAATTCTTTCTGGAATTTTTGATTTCTTTGATGGAATGATTGCCCGATTATTAAAAGTAAAATCGGCTATTGGAAAGGATTTAGATTCTTTAGCAGATATGGTAAGCTTTGGTTTTTTACCAGGTATTATTATGTTTCAGTTGTTAAAAGTGAGCGACTATACTTCAGAATATCTCCCTTATTTAGGGTTTTTCATCACCATTTTTTCGGCATTACGTTTAGCCAAATTTAACAATGATGACAGGCAAACAGAAGATTTTATTGGCCTAAATACACCAATGAACACACTTTTCATTTGCTCGTTACCGTTTATTGCTTCAGATTATCCTCAAGTAATTGGTTCTAGTATTTTATTAATTTCGATAACAGCAATTACTAGTTTCTTATTGGTAAGTGAGATTAAAATCTTTTCTTTAAAATTTAGTAACTTAAGCTGGGCCAAAAATAAAATAAAATTCTTCTTTCTGATTTTAGCTGCAATACTTATTGGAGTATTACAATTTACCGCAATTCCTTTTGTATTGGTTATTTATATCATTTTATCAATAATTCATTTTAGAATAACAGGTAAAATCCTGACTAAATAAAATTATCCAATATTACGTTAAGGTCGCAGTTCTTTAATTGCACCATCAATTTGCAGATAAATTTTATCCAGAAGTAATTGAAGCGTTATAACCTTTTTGGGAATAAGGTCTAGATTTTCTTCAGATTTGGAACTTGTTTCAATATAATCAACAAAATCTTTAACATCGCCCCTGCCTATGTAGGCAAAAGTTGGCTTTATTTTATGGGCAAAATCAGCCACTTTTTTCCAATCTTTAATGGATAAAGCATTTTCAAGTTCTGCCATATAAAATGGTGTCTGTTCAATGAAAATTTCAAAAACTTCAATCATGAATTCTGGATCATGACCAGCCATTTCTTTAAGATAGGATAAATCTAAGGGATGATTATCTCTATTATCTTGCATAAGCAAATCTAGCTATTTACAATTTGTTTACCTCCAAATTATCTAAAATATTTTCAGCGATTTCTAAAATGGTTTTACCAAAAACAGGATGTATAACATTAGGAGCAATTTCTGCTAATGGTTTCATAACAAATCTTCTGTTTTGCATATGAGGATGTGGAATATGAAGCTTTCCTTCAACATTAATAATTTCCTCTCCAAACAAAATCAAATCAATATCTATTAATCTTTCACCCCACTTTTCCTTTCTAATTCTTCCTAACTTTTGCTCAATTTCCAATGCCTTATCCAGCAATTCTAATGCAGTAAAATTAGTGCTTAAACTAATCGCTTGATTTAAAAAATCAGGCTGATCTTCTTTACCCCATGCCGCTGTTTCATAGATAGATGAAACAGATATAACTTCCCCTGCTTCATCATTTAACAGTTGAATTGCCAATTCCAGATTTTTCTTTCTGTCACCTAGGTTTCCTCCGAGTAACAAATAAGCAATTGTGTGCTCTAATGCCATATTAAGCCCTTGTATTTTTATATCTTTACTGCACAAAATTAAAACATTTAAATGAGAGATTTTTTTAAGTACCTATTTGCATCAATGCTAGGTTTTTTCCTATCTATTGTAATTGTATTTTTCATCTGCTTTATAGTTATTGCTGCAGCTATTTCATCAATAGATGATGATAAAACGGTTACCGTTGGTAATAATTCAGTCCTATTTTTAAATTTAGACCAGGCAGTTACCGAACGTACACCTAAAAATCCATTTGGAAATTTACCGATTGTTGGTGGGGAAGAAAAGGATGGAATTGGTTTAAACGACCTTTTAAAATCAATTCAAAGGGCAAAAACGGATGACAACATTAAATGCATTTATTTAAATGTTAGCAGTCCAAATGCAGGTTTCGCAACTATGCGTGAGGTTAGAAATGCACTAATAGATTTTAAAAAATCTCACAAGAAAATTTTAGCTTACAGCGAAGTATATACCCAAGGTGCTTATTACTTAGCTTCAGCAGCTGATAAAATATATCTAAATCCAGAAGGTGCCCTTGAATTTAAAGGCTTTAGCTCTGAATTAACTTTCTTTAAAGGAACCTTAGAAAAAGTTGGTGTTGAGATGCAGGTTATTCGTGTTGGAAATTATAAAAGCGCAGTTGAGCCTTACATTTTGGATAAAATGAGCGATTATAACCGTAAACAGGTTACTGCTTACGTTGGTGGATTATATAATACATTTTTAACTGATATTGCCAAAAGCAGAGATATTCAGAAAAATAGCCTTTACAGCATTGCTGATAGCTATAAAATCAGAGAGCCTAAAGATGCGGTTAACTTTAAAATGATTGATGGGCTGAAATATAAGGATGAAATTCTCGAAGAACTTAAGGCTTTATCAGGCAAAACCAAAAAACAAAATATTAGCTCTGTTTCTATAAATGATTACGCAAAAAATAATAGTACCACAGGTTCAGGAAAAGATAAAGTAGCCATAATTTATGCTAATGGAGAAATAACTGGTGGTGAAGGTTCTGATAATCAAATTGGTTCTGAAAGGATATCAAGAGCTATCCGCAAGGCAAGATTGGATGATGATATTAAAGCAATTGTACTACGGGTAAATTCTCCAGGTGGCAGTGCTTTAGCTTCGGATGTAATTTGGAGAGAAATTGTTTTGACCAAAAAAGAAAAACCGGTTATTGCATCTTTTGGTGATGTTGCCGCTTCTGGCGGTTATTATATAGGTTGTGCAGCTGATAGTATTTTTGTTCAGCCAAATACAATTACTGGCTCTATTGGTGTTTTTGGTATAATCCCAAATTTTCAAAACCTAATGACAAATAAACTTGGGATTACCTTTGATGGTGTTAAAACTGGTAAATATGCTGATATCATGGCGACTAATCGCCCCATGACAGAAGGTGAAAGATTTATTATTCAAAATGAATTGAATAGAATTTATAGCGGTTTTATTAGTCGCGTAGCCGATGGAAGAAAGAAAAGTAAAGCTTACATAGACAGCATTGGTGGCGGCCATGTATGGATTGGAACCGATGCTGTTCAAATTGGTTTAGCCGACAGAATTGGGAGTTTTAACGATGCAATAAAATCAGCCGCAAAAAAAGCTAAACTTAAAGAATATAAAATTGTAGAGTATCCTGATGTAATCGACCCGCTAAAATCTTTATTGGAAGAAAGCACAGATAAAATTAAAACTTATTATACCAAACAAGAATTAGGTGATAACTACATGCTTTATCAGCAAATGAAAAAAGTTATGGCAAGTTCTGGTATCCAGGCAAGAATGCCGTTTGAGGCGGTTATTAAATAGGATTTTATGGAAAATGTAAGATGGGAAATGGAATCAAACCATCGTCCATCTTACATTTTCCGTCTTACATTTTCCATTTTTCATTCCCCATCTTACATTTTCCATTTTACATCTTTACCTACTTCATTCTTCAAACCACATCTTGTTTCCTAATTTTACAGATTATGGAAAATAAAACCATCGCCCGTACTTTACGCCTCTTATCGCAATTAATGGAATTGCATGAAGAAAATCCTTTTAAAGTTAAATCGATAGCCAACGCTTATTTTAAGGTTGATAAATTGCCATTTGCATTAAAGGATAAGCCATTTGAAGAAATTGATAAAATTGATGGAATCGGAAAGGGTTTAGCAGCAAAAATTATTGAGCTCCTACAAACGGGCGAACTCAAAGAACTAAACGATATTATTCAGCAAACACCTGAGGGTGTTATTGAAATGCTCGGCATCAAAGGAATCGGACCAAAGAAAATATTGATTATTTGGCGTACACTGGAAATTGAAAGCATTGGCGAATTATATTATGCCTGTAACGAAAATCGCTTAATTGAGGCAAAAGGTTTTGGCTTAAAAACTCAGGAGGAAATTAAAAATGCCATTGAGTTTAAGTTGGCTGCTAATGGAAGATTTTTATATGCACAAGTAGAGGGATTTGCAAATACATTAAAAGACCAAATTTCTGAATGGTTAATTAGTGTTGATAAAGATTCATTATTAGGTTTGGCAGGGCAATATCGCCGAGCTTGTGAAATAATAGATGAGTTAGAACTTGTAATCGGTGCAAAACATGTTGAAGAAGTTCAATTAAACTTATCTTCTTTTAAACCACTATCATTAATCGCTGGGGAAGATGCATTTATAACCACAACAGATACTGGTTTGAGAATCAAAATTTTTGTAGTTAATAAAGCTGATTTTTACCTGGAATGGTTTAAAAAAACTGGTAATATCGAACATGTTGATAAAGTCCTTAAATTGGCTGGCAACGGTCCTTTCGCAAATGAAAATGAAATTTACAGCAAAGCTGGATTAGCTTTTATCGAACCTGAACTTCGTGAAGGTTTTGATGAAATTGAACTGGCTAAAGAGCATAAACTTCCAACGCTGATCAAGTACAATGATTTAAAAGGCAGTTTGCATAATCACTCTACCTGGAGCGACGGTGTTCATACCCTCGAACAAATGGCAGTGTACTGCAAGGATACATTGAATTTGCAATATTTAGGCATTTGCGACCATTCCAAAACAGCAGTTTATGCGAAAGGATTAAATGAACAACGAGTTTATGGACAACACCAAGAAATTGATGAATTAAATAAAAAACTAGCTCCGTTTAAAATTTTCAAAGGAATTGAAAGTGATATTTTGAGTGACGGCTCATTAGATTATTCTGATGATGTATTAAAAACTTTCGATTTTGTGGTGGCATCTGTGCATAGCAATTTACGCATGGATGAGGCTAAAGCAACTGCCCGTTTATTAAAAGCTATCGAGAATCCATATACAACAATTTTGGGTCATCCAACTGGTCGTTTGTTGTTAAGTAGAGCTGGCTATCCGATAGATTATAAAAAAATTATTGATGCTTGTGCCGCAAATAACGTGGTTATAGAAATCAATGCAAATCCTTTGCGTTTGGATTTAGATTGGCGTTGGCATCGTTACGCACTTGAAAATGGCGTTTTACTTTCTGTAAATCCTGATGCGCATCGAACTGAGGGCTTCCATGATATGAAATACGGTATTTTAGTGGCTCGTAAAGGTGGCTTAAGCGCTGATAAGTGTTTAAATGCTTTTTCGTTGGAAGAAATAACGGAGTACTTTAATGGTAAAAAGGTTTAGGGTTGAGGGTTGAGGGTTGAGGGTTGAGGGAAAGTCCATTCTCAATAAAAAGTTTTAATTATTATTAAAAATCTGTGCAATCCTTTAATCTGTGTAATTACCCCGAAGGAAAAATCTGTGTAATCTTTTAATATCTTTGCTCCCATGATAAGTGAAATTGCCAACCGCATATTTAATCAAGTAATTGCAGACTACCATAAGTTTGATGATATAGACTATACTGTTAAAAATCCATACGATGCGGAAACGCTAGAGCATCTTTTTTACGTTAAAAACTGGATTGATACTGCACAGTGGCATATGGAAGACGTTGTTCGCAATCCACAAATTGATGCTGCTGAAGGATTAAGTTGGAAAAGGCGTATCGATGCTCAAAACCAGGTTCGTACGGATATGGTAGAGTTTATTGATGGCTATTTCCTAAATCTTTACAAAAACATAAAGGCTATGCCAGATGCTAAAATTAATACCGAAAGTCCGGCTTGGGCACTTGACAGACTATCTATTTTAGCCTTGAAAATTTACCACATGAAAGAAGAGGCTGAACGTGAAACGGCAACTCCCGAACACCGTGAGCAGTGCCTGGCTAAATTGAATGTATTGTTAGCGCAACGCGATGATTTATCTCAGAGTATTGATGAGTTAATCGCTGATATCGAAGCTGGTAAGAAATACATGAAAGTGTATAAACAAATGAAAATGTATAACGACCCGAGTTTAAACCCGGTGTTATACAACAAATCGTAAAAGCAAGAAGACCAAAGCTTAAAGCCATGTCAAAAGAAAAAATCATCGTTTTACGTTTTTCGGCTATGGGCGATGTAGCAATGGTTGCTTCTGTTTTAAAAGAATTTTCCGAACAAAATCCATCTGCGGAAATTATAATGGTGAGTCGTGAAGCTTTTAAACCATTTTTTGATGGAATTCCGAACTTGGTTTTTCATGCCATTCAACCCAAAAACATTCACAAAGGAATTTATGGATTGTATGGGCTTTATCAAGAACTTAAAAGATATAAACCAACTGCAATTGCCGACTTGCATGATAATTTACGTAGCCGAGTAATTTCAACTTTTTTTCGTTTGGCTGGAATTAAAATTAAACGTATTGATAAAGGAAGAGCTGAGAAAAAAGCTTTAACTCGTTCCGCAAATAAAATTTTTAAACCCTTACGCCAAACGGTAGAACGCTATGCCGATGTTTTTCGAGAATTAGACTTCAATATTAAGTTGAATCATCAGCTAAAAAAATTTCCACAAGAAATCCCTGCTAAAGCCGAAAAGTTGTCTCAAGATAAAGAAATCAAAAAATTAGGTATCTCCCCTTTTGCGCAGCACATTTATAAAATTTATCCATTAGAAAAAATGGAAGAAGTAATTTCTTTGCTAAGCTCATTGGGTTATAAACTTTTTATTTTCGGAGGAGGAAAAACCGAGCAGTTAACTGCCGAAAAATGGGCTAAAGCATATGCAAACACAAATAATATAATAGGAAATTTTAATCTGAATGAAGAACTTGCTATTATTTCAAATCTAGATTTAATGCTCAGCATGGATTCAGCGGGAATGCACATGGCATCGTTAGTGGGTGTTCCTGTAATTTCAGTTTGGGGGCCAACGCATCCTTATGCAGGTTTTTTAGGTTATGGTCAATCGGAAAATGATTGCATACAAATTGATAATCATGCCCGACCCAATTCTATTTACGGAAACAAACCATGCTTATGCGGTGTTGAAAGTTGCATGGATTTAATTAAACCTGAAACGATTGTAAATAAAATTAAAGAAAAACTAAATGGCTAAGCAATTACTTTTGGTTCGACACGGAAAATCAGATTGGGGAAATTTAGATTTAAAAGATTTCGACCGACCATTGAATAAACGTGGTAAAGAAAATGCTGCTGAGATGGCAGAGCGATTATTAAATAGAGGTTTCAAGTTTGATTTGATGGTAAGCAGTCCGGCAAAGCGGGCTAAATCTACTGCAAAACATTTTGCGGAGGCTTTTCAAGTTGATGATATTCAATATGAAGAATCTATTTACGAGGCCAATACCAATACGCTTTTAAAAGTGGTAAATGGTTTTGATGATTCGGCCGACATAATAATTATATTTGGGCATAATCCTGGTTTTACAGATTTAGCCAATGAGTTAAGTAGTGCTGACATTTATAATATCCCTACTGCTGGAATGGTGTTAATGTCTTTCAACTTAGATTCGTGGAAAATGGTGAGTAAAGGAACCGGAGAACTGGTTTTTTTTGATTACCCGAAGAATAGCGATGAAATTTAGATTTTTTGCCACGGAAACACAGAATTCACAGAAAAATTTTCATCCTACAAACCACAAGAATTACTGAAATTATGTTCCAGAAAAAACGAATTTCATAATGCTAAAATCGTAAATTTAACTATCTTTGAAACAATATAAATAACGAAAGTCCGGCAATAGACATTTCGGTGAATTCATAACCTCATCTCCTCTGGTTATTTCATAATTCGTATCGCCGGAAAATTTATTCATTAAATTATCTGTACATGAATTTTGATTATAATACTACGCGTAGCCATTTGATTTTATCGGAATATGGCCGAAACGTTCAGAATATGGTGAAGTATATTTGCGAATTACCAACCATTGAAGAACGTAATAAATATGCTCAGGCAGTTATTGACCTGATGGGATTTTTACAACCACACTTACGTGATGTTGCTGATTTTAAGCACAAACTTTGGGATCATTTACACATTATTTCTGGCTATCAGATTGATGTAGAAAGTCCTTACCCTAAGCCTTTGCCCGAAAATGCTTTTAAAAAGCCACAGCCTTTGCCTTATCCACAACAAAGAATTACCTACAAACATTATGGCAAAACGGTTGAGAATTTGATTGAAAAAGCAATGGGAGAGCAAAACCCCGAGCAGAAAAAATTAATGGTTCAAGGTATTGCAAATTTTATGAAAATGGCATATGTTACCTGGAACAAGGATAACGTTAGTGATGATACCATAATTAAAGATTTAAAATATCTTTCTGGCGGATTGCTTTCACTTGATGAGGGTGTTAATCTGGCGAAGGTGGAGTTTAGAGCGCAAAATCCTCGGCAGAATAACAACAACCGAGGAAGAACAAATAACAACAATAATAACGGCAAAAACCGTCAGAATAATAATAACAACAATAATCGCAGACCGAATAATAACAACAAACCTAAATATTAAAGGAAAGGTAAAAGGCAAAAGGTGAAAGGCACATTTTAAATATCCACTCAATCTTGATACTTGATACTAATTACTAAATACTAAAAATATATGAACGCATTTGAAATAACAGGCGGAATTAAATTAAAGGGCGAAATTACTCCTCAAGGTGCCAAAAACGAGGCATTACAAATTCTATCGGCTGTATTGCTGACCGAAAAAAAAGTAACTATAAGCAATATTCCTGATATTAAGGATGTAAATAAACTGATTGAGTTGCTGGGCGATTTGGGTGTTACTATTGAGCGCCTCGACAAGGACACTTACACTTTTGAGGCTAAAAACATAGATTTAAACTTCTTTGAATCGGAAATTTTTAAAGCCAAAGGTGGTGGTTTACGTGGTTCGATTATGATTGTTGGCCCACTTTTAGCTCGTTTTGGAAGAGCTGCTATTCCAAAGCCAGGTGGCGATAAAATTGGCCGCAGAAGATTGGATACGCACTTTATTGGTTTCGAAAAGTTAGGTGCAAAATTTGTTTATGATAGCAAAAAAGCTTTCTTTAACGTTGATGCGACAAACTTAAAAGGTGCTTATATTCTATTAGATGAGGCATCAGTAACTGGAACGGCTAACATTGTTATGGCAGCTGTTTTGGCAAAAGGAACAACCACAATTTATAACGCTGCCTGTGAGCCTTATTTACAGCAACTCTGCAAAATGCTTAATCGCATGGGTGCAAAAATTTCTGGTATTGGCTCTAACTTATTAACCATTGAGGGTGTTAAAGTTTTAAGTGGAACAGAACACAGAATGTTGCCCGATATGATTGAGATTGGATCTTTCATTGGGATGGCAGCTATGACTGAATCTGAAATTACGATTAAAAACGTTTGTTATGATGAGCTTGGTGTAATTCCTGAAGTTTTTAAAAAACTCGGCATTAAATTAGAACGCAGAGGCGATGATATTTATGTTCCATCGCAAAAGCATTACGAAATTGATACTTTTATTGATGGTTCGATTTTAACAATTGCCGATTCACCTTGGCCTGGTTTTACACCAGATTTATTAAGTATTGTTTTGGTAGTAGCCACCCAAGCTAAAGGAAACGTTTTAATCCACCAAAAAATGTTCGAGAGTCGTTTGTTCTTCGTTGATAAATTAATCGACATGGGTGCTCAAATTATTCTTTGCGACCCGCACCGTGCTACGGTTAATGGTATCGATAAAAAATATAAACTTCGCGGTATCAGCATGACTTCTCCTGATATTAGAGCCGGAGTTTCTTTGTTAATTGCGGCGCTTTCTGCAGAGGGTAAATCGACTATTTACAACATCGAACAGATTGAGCGTGGTTACCAGGACATTGACACACGTTTGCGTGCTTTAGGTGCGCAAATTAAGCGTGTAAATGCTGATGCACCAAGCCACTAGTTTAAGTCTAAAGCTGAAAGACCAAAGACTAAAGCAAAAATAGCATGACATAGAAACGCCCGGGTAAGAATTTACTCGGGCGTTTTTTATAGTTTCACTTCATTGCGAGGCAGGAAGTAATTTCTTATATCTGTAACTGTTTGAAAACAAAGCATTAAGATTGCTTCTTAACTCACAATGACAACCGTTTTAGAAAAACAAATAACCAAAAATTAAATCCTATTACACATTTCCAATTTTCCGTACTTAGCCCGAAATCGCGTTTATAATATCGTACTGCGTGATGATTTCGATTTTTCCTGATTCATCTTCTACTAGCACTGCAGAATTTTCTTTATTAATCAATGATGAAATTTTATCAATCGAAGTATTCAAATCAACGAAAGGAAAAGTTGCCGTCATAATTTCCGAAATTGGTGCAGATTTCAAACCTGGATTTTCAAGTAAGGCGGTAAGGATATCACTCTCTGCAATTTTACCAACAATCATACCTTGTTGGGTTACCGGAATTTGAGAAATATTCATCGATTTTATTGTATTTATAGCCTCTAAAACAGACTTAGTTGCATCAAGAGTTACAATTTCAGCTGCTTCTTTTTTAGCCAAAATTAATTTAGCAGTTAGTTTTTCATCTTGCAAAAATCCACGTTCGCGTAACCAATCTTCATTATACATTTTACCCATGTACCTGCTTCCATGATCGTGGAAGATAACCACAACAACATCTTCCGGTTTTAGCTTATCTTTCAGTTGAATTAGACCACCAATTGCCGCACCAGCAGAATTCCCCACAAAAATGCCCTCTTTACGGGCAATGTCGCGAGTCATTAAGGCTGCATCTTTATCGGTTACTTTTTCGAATAAATCAATTACATCAAAATTTACGTTTGCTGGTAAGAAGTCCTCTCCAATTCCCTCGGTGATGTAAGGATAAATTTCATCCTTATCAAAAATACCAGTCTCTTTGTATTTTTTAAAAACCGAACCGTAAGTATCTATTCCCCAAATTTGAATATTTGGATTCTTTTCTTTTAAATATTTTCCAGTTCCAGAAATCGTTCCGCCCGTTCCAACACCAACAACTAAATGTGTTATTTTACCTTCTGTTTGTTCCCAAATTTCAGGACCAGTTTGCTCGTAATGAGCCTGCGAATTGGCTAAATTATCATATTGATTTGGTTTCCAAGAATTAGGAACCTCACGCTCTAAACGAGATGAAACCGAATAATAAGAACGTGGGTCTTCAGGCTCAACATTTGTTGGACAAACAATTACTTCAGCACCAAAAGCACGTAAAGCATCAACCTTTTCTTTCGATTGTTTATCCGTTGTGGTGAAAATACATTTATAACCTTTAACAATAGCGGCCATAGCCAATCCCATTCCTGTATTTCCTGATGTTCCTTCGATTATGGTTCCTCCTGGTTTTAATTTACCACTTCTCTCTGCGTCATCAATCATTTTAACCGCCATACGGTCTTTAATTGAGTTGCCTGGATTAGTCGTTTCTATTTTTGCCAATATTGTTCCAGGAACTCCCTTTGTTATCGTGTTTAATTTTACCAATGGCGTATTGCCAATGGTTTCTAAAATATTATTATACCACATGCAACAAAATTAAGCAAAGGCATTAAGTATTTCACAAACTATATTTTATTTGAAACATAATTTTGAAAATGAAAGTTTTATAGAATTTTATTGCTTAATCTATTATAATGATAGGGATTATAGATTGATTATTGGGTGAAACGCAATATGGGTTTTAGATTTTTCTTTCTTAGCCGCAGATTCGCAAATTAAAAATCAATTATAATTTCCAGAAATAATAAAAATTAATAAGATAATCATTTAAGAGAATCTGCGCTCAGATATTCCTTTTATGCAAGTTTATATACTTTACCCGGTAACGAAACAATAATCCCCTGCATCTCTAAAGTAAGAATTACTATGGCTAGTTTGCTTTGTTGAATATTCAATGAAATACAAAGTTCATCAATAGAAAGTTGACCGTTTTGTAAAGTATTGACAACCTTTTGCTCATTTACAGTTAGATTGAGTTGCAATGTAGTTTGCGCTTGTTTTTTCTTTTCTTTTACTTCATCATCCCAACCCAAATAATAAATTAAATCTTTAGCATTGTTAATAAGCCCTGCCCTATTCGTTTTTATCAGGAAGTTACAACCTTCAGAGAAAATATCATTTGTTCTTCCGGGAAAAGCATAAACATCTTTATTATAAGAATTGGCAATTTCTGCAGTGATTAAAGCTCCACCTTTTAATGATGCCTCAACAACAATAGTTGCATCTGCAATGCCTGCAATAATTCGATTACGTTGCGGAAAATTTTGTCTATCTGGATTGGTTAAAGTTGGAAATTCAGAAAGCAAACCACCATTTAAAACCATTTTTTGCGATACTGTTTTATGTATCTGTGGATAAAGTCTATCTAAGCCATGGCCTAAAACACCAACCGTTGGGATATTATTTACAATACATTCTTTATGAGCTGTAACATCAATTCCATACGCTAAACCACTCACAATTAACACATTATAAGGAGCTAAAACTTCGCAAAGTTGCTTACATAAATTTTTACCATATTCAGTTGCATTTCGGGTTCCAACAATACTGATAATCCGTGGATGATTTAAGTTGGCATTGCCTTTGAAATAAAGCAAAATCGGAGAATCAAAACAATTTTTTAAACGTTTTGGATAATTATCATCTGAAAAGAAAAGTATTTCAATACCATGCTTTTCTATAAATTTCAGTTCTTCTGAAGCCCTTTTTATAGCATCAGTATTTAAAATAGCTTCAACAGTTTTTTCGCCAATACCTGGAATTTGCAGAAGCTGATTTTTGCTGGCTGAGAAAACCGATTCCGCACTTCCACAATAAGCCAGTAGATTTTTAGCACTTACTGGACCAATAGATTTTATAAAAGTTAAAGCAATTTTGTGAAGCGTACTCATTAATTTTCAGGCTAAGGTTAATAAATTCGGGATGATTTATTTCCTTAAAAGCAACCTAAAAATCGATATCTATTAAACTTTTAAGTGGAATATGGATATTATTTTTGAGTTGAATGTATTTCTCGGTAACAGCCCAAACTGTTGTATCAACACGTTTCGGCCCAATTGTAGTGTTAAAAGTAATTATAGCTTTAGATTTAAACTCGTTCCCAAGTCTTTGAGCTTCATCAAGTTTCGTTTTTAATTCTAAAGTATGGTCTTCTTTTGCATTTATGATATTTAAATAGCTTATATGTTCTTTTTCTACAATTTCTACTGGCATAATATCTCTTTAACGATTAATGTTAAACAAGCTTATTAAAATTTTAGAAAAAAAGCAACCTTTATAAAGTCATTTTACACAAAACTAAAATAAAAAAGCCGGTATGAGTTAAATACCGGCTTATAAATGTATTGTTTGGTTTATTTGTTTAATTTTAACTTTCTAGTTTCAATCATTCCTTTAAATTCATGGTCCATTTTACCCGTTAAATCTTCGACCTGCGTTTTAGATAATGGCGATGTGCTACTTAACGTATTATCTTTTAAATAAGATGTAAAAGCACCAGTTGCCGAATAATTTAATGCCTGGGCTAAAAGCCTTTCTGTAGGATCTCCAAATTCTTTCGTAACATCATCTGTTATATCTTTATCAACCGTAATTCCATCAAAATACTCGCCTTGATTTAATTGATTTTTAGTTTGAAACTGGGGAATATACAAATCACTTTTATCAATGTGAATTGAAAAGAACCCTACTGGTTTACCAAAAGTTTTTTTACCAATTAATTTCACATCCATTACTGGTTTTAAATTATTAATTAATAATTCGCTAGCAGATGCAGTTCCAGAAGTTACCAAAAAATACACTCTAGAAAGGTTGTTAAGCGTACCTCGTTTTGCAAAAACCTCTTGATTTCCTGCAGCAGCAGTTGGCTTGTAAGAATAATCAAAATAAGAGTACAAACGAGTTACGCCATCGTTTCCTTTAGCATAGAACTTTTGATTTTGAAGAATTGTCGCCTTCTCATCTTGCATGGTCTGCGTCCAATAAGTGGTATACATTACCTTACCATTTTGGGCTACAGGAGCCACTAAATTGGTAAAAGCTTCTGAAGTGGCAACGGATCCGCCACCATTATAGCGTAAATCTACAACTAATTCATTTACTCCATCAGCAGCAAACTTGGTAAAAGCTGCGTCTAAAAGTGTTGTTGAGTTAGTTGTGAAACTATTAAATACGATATAACCTACTTTTTTTGTGCCAACTGTGTAAGTGTTTGTATATAGAATAGGGTTAATATTGTAAGAGCCGCGTGTTACAACAACATCTTTCGATATTCCGTTAGGCATAACAACTGTTAAAGAAACAGTTGCTGCTGTTCCAAATATAGCATCTACAATTGCGTTAATACTTGCATCAGATGTATTTATATTTGTGCTTCCGTTAACTTTAGTAATTTGATATCCTCTTTTTAGTCCTTGTGCAGAAGCAGGAGAAGCATCATAAACATATTTTATTCTCAAATCATTGGTAGAATTAAAGAAAATCGAAAAACCGAAATCTCCACTTACACCGCCCAATTGGGTAGCTACTGCGCCATCATCTATAAATGAATATTTATCTTTCCCTCCAGTACTGGGTAAAGCCTTTATTGCTGCAAGAACAGCCTCGTTAGAACTATACTGCCTTGGATTAAAGGTTGAATAACTTGGCATTCCTATATTCCAAAAATAAGTTTGCTGGGCATATAAATAAATTGAGTCTTTTGTTAATTCAGTTCTGGTGCCTGGCGTACCTGGAGTTGTTGTAGTTCCACCATCCGGCGCGACAGATGATTTTTTACATGATGTTGATAACCCTATCGCAGCAATTAAAACGCACAGAAATAATTTTTGTGCAACAAAATTTTTAGTCATATTTTTTGTAAGTTTCTAGTGACACAATATACGTCAAATTAATTAATTTAGATTGTTGCTCATCAAATTTATTTGCACCAAAAACTAACGCATCTTCAGCAGATAAATTGTTGTGATTTAAGATGTTCTGAAAAATTTCTGATTTGGGTTGTTTGAGTTCATCTGTAAAGAAAACTGTCAGGTACTTTTCTAAACCATTCCATTCTGTCTGCTTTATTTTATTTAATTGTTGCTCCGGATTACCTGCTGTAACGATAAATATTTTCTTTCTTTCCATCACTAATTCCTGCAAAAAATCTAACATATTTTTGTAAAGCAATAACTTTAGTGGCAAGCGGGCATTCTGGTGCAATAAATCGAAATTATATTGATAGCTTTCTTTAAGTTCAAATTTTTTGGCTGTTTTTTGAAAAAGCGCATCTGTTCCAGTATTTCCATACTCCAAACGCATGAAATCCAAAATAGATTGAGCATTTTTTTGCTCGCTGTACTCAATAAATTGAGAAAATAAATAGTAAACCTGCAATAAATAATCTTTAGCAGGAAACAAAACATCATCTAGTTCGAAAATAAATATCTGTTTATCTTTTGCCAATTGATAAGCGCTCATACTATATCGTAAAAAGTTTAAAATTGTTTGAATTATCTAAAACGAAAACGCCATTTAACACTGATGAGTTATTTCCCGTAGAATTAGTTTTCGTCGAAAAAACACATTCTCCTTTTACAAAAACATTCAATTCGGTGTTTAAACCTTGCTCTGAAAACAGGTAATTATTTAACTGCTCAAAATGCGGAAGCAACACTTCAATACCATATTCGCTAAACAAAACGGCCGACTTTGCAATTGGCTCTATTTCAAAATGGTGTAAAGGAATAATTGTATCTATTGATTCCGTAATGCAAAAGTTTAATAAAATATGTGCTATACTATCTTTATTTAACTTCCCTAAAGAAGAAAAAGCATAGTTTTCTGTAATTATTCCTGGTACATCTCCATAATCTGCCAACAATACAAAATGGCTTGGAAATGCTTTTAAAAGCTTCATCGTTTTAGCGTTGTTACCGCCTGTAATAAGTATTTTCAAATTTTTAAATTGATTGAATTTTGAATAAATGAGTTAACGAATTAAGTAGAATTATACAAAATATTGAAATCTTTTTAATTTCATATTCAATATCATAATCTTGAAAGTCCCTTAATCTTCTTAATCCTGCTCCTATACAATTAATCCGTCTTTCATTGTCACGATTCGGTCGCTCGTTTTTGCTAAATGCTCATTATGTGTTACGATAATGAATGTTTGCTGAAAGTTATCCCGAAGGCTAACAAAAAGCTGATGCAATGCCGCTGCATTTTCAGAATCTAAATTTCCTGAAGGTTCATCTGCCAGAATAATGGATGGATTATTGATTAATGCTCTGGCAATAGCTATTCTTTGCTGCTCTCCACCAGATAGCTGATTAGGTTTATGATTTGCCCTATCTTTTAGTCCAAATAAATCTAATAATTCTAAAGCTCTTGCTTCTGCCTGCTTTTTACTTGTTTTAGCGATAAAAGCAGGAATACAAATATTTTCTATCGCACTAAATTCTGGCAGTAAATGGTGAAATTGAAATACAAAACCAATATTTTGGTTTCTAAAAGAACTCAATAATTCACCACTTAGCTTACTTATAATTGTTCCTTTAAGTTCTACAGATCCATCATCAGGTTTATCAAGTGTACCTAAAATATGAAGCAATGTACTTTTTCCTGCACCAGATGGACCGATAATGCTTACTATTTCTCCCTTTTGCACTTCAAAATTTACACCTTTTAATATTTGTAGATTTCCGTACGATTTTCTTACACCTGTGGCTTTTAGCATGGTTCAAATTTAATAAAAAAGGTTAACCATCGTGTAATGAAATTGTTTACGATTAATACTGATGGGTAATTGTCTGTGCCCTTATTATTTGAGCATGTAGCTTTGGGCTATAATCAATCGATGATAAAAAAAACAAAATAAAATTTGCAGTTATCATTTTCTTATTTAACTTTGAAAAACAAAGCACTTTCAAAATGAGCAATTCTGAAGAACAACTAAATGCATTAAAAGACATCAGGCAAATGATGGACAGGTCATCAAGATTCATCTCTCTGAGTGGCTTATCGGGCGTTTTTGCAGGAATTATTGCGCTAATTGGTGCATATTTTGCCTACGATGAGATAGATAAATTTATTAACGGCAGAGGCTATACTTATGGCATTGAAGGCGAAATTAATTTAGAATACAATCTCATTAAATTAGCTTTAATAACTTTAGTTGTAGCAATAGCTGGCGGAATTCTTTTTACTTACAGGAAAAGCCAACGTAATAATCTTCCAATTTGGGATAAAACTTCTAAATCGCTTTTATTAAATCTTTTTGTTCCACTCGCTACAGGTGGCTTATTTATTATTGCATTGTTATTTAACCACCCCAACACCTACAGTATTATTGCACCAACTTGTTTAATATTTTATGGTTTAGCTTTAATTAATGCAAGTAAATACACTTATAGCGACATCCGTTATTTAGGATATTGTGAGGTTATTTTAGGGCTTATTTCTCTATTTTATATTGGTTACGGATTGATATTTTGGGCTTTCGGCTTTGGCGTACTGCATATTATTTACGGGCTTTTAATGTATTTTAAATACGAGAAAGGCAAATAATATGAAAAACCCAATAGCAGATTTAAATAAAATATTCGATAGCCGAATTAGGTTAGGTGTAATGTCTATGCTTGTTGTAAATGATGAAATTAGCTTTAACGATTTGAAACAGATGTTAGAATTAACGGATGGTAACCTGGCCTCGCACCTGAATACTTTAGAACAAGCCGAATTTATAAAAGTGCACAAAGGTTTTATAGGCAGAAAAACCAGCACCACCTATTCTATTACCGCATTAGGCAAACAAGCTTTTCAAGCACATTTAAATGCGCTTGAAAAAATGATAAATAAACTTTAATATATTTTTTTTAACAATTTACTTTGAAACACAAAGCACTTTTAAAAATAACGATTACCATGACAACTGAACTTTTAATTATCAACATCGGAAAGAAATCAGCAATTTTTTCCTTTTCTATTGGAACATTGCTTCTATTGATTTACCTCGCCACCAAAGCTGGTGTTCTTATCGGCTTTGGGCTAGTGTATTTGGAAATCGCTTTTTTTATAAATATCGCAGTTTTATCTGCATTGCTTTTTGCAACTGTAGCTTACAGCGGAAATCGAAAAAAAACCTGGTTAACCATTTTATATGTATTGCTTAACCTTCCAATCGCATTTACTTATTTTCTTATTGTAGCCCAAATAGCTTAAAATGAAAAATAAATCCAACCTTCTGCTTCTATCTGCCTTATTGGGCGGTTTGCTATTCAACCTTCTTTTTTGGAAAGAAAGATTAGCGCTCAACTTACTTATTTACAGCACCTATTTGCTGATAATTGCTTACCTCAATCCTGAAGTTGTTAAAAGTTTAAAATTTAAAATTTATGGTTTAGCCCATCTTTTAGCTGCCATTTTGGTAGTAATCAACAATTCTGATTTAACATTAGTAAGCTATTACATAAGCTTATTACTGTTTATCGGTTTTAGCCGCAACCAACAGATAAGGACAATTTTTACAGCTTTTGCCGCAGCCATTTTGCAAATGATAACTGTTACGTTCAATGCAATCAGGAATTTGAGCGAAGTATCTATCGGTAACTTTAATTTAAAGCCGCTTTTTAAAATAATTAAGTACGTTTTTATCCCTATCGTAATTGTAACTGTATTTACCTGCCTGTACTCTGCGGCAAGTAGTGTTTTTGCGCATTATGCAGAGGCTTTCCTTAACAACATTTCCAATTTTGTAGACAAAATATTTGGTTTCATTTTTAAAGATTTAAGCTTTATTCGTTTCCTGCATTTCTGTTTAGGATTGATTTTAACAAGCGGTTTAATATTAGCATTTTTTGATAAAAGTATTCAAAATACCGAGGCAAATTGTAAAGAGCAGCTATTAAGAATCAGAAGAAACCAGAATCAGAAAACAGTTTGGCATGAGTTTATTCGGGTATTTAGCTTCAATCTATTAACCCGAAAATTAGCCCTTAAAACAGAATTTATAACGGCATTAATTTCTTTCGCTGCTTTAAATATGTTACTACTACTCTTAAACTTGATTGATATTATAATGTTATGGTTTGGTTATAAACCGTCCGGTAATTTTTCTGCCGATTTACATGACGGCACCAATGCCCTTATCTTCAGTATTGCCATGGCTTTAGCTGTAATTATTTACTTTTTCCGTGGAAACCTGAATTTTTATAGCAAAAGTAAAACATTAAGAATACTGGCCTTCGCCTGGATGATTCAAAACTTCATTCTTATTATTTCAGTATTTATTCGTGATGGCTACTATATCGAATTTTATGGCCTAACACACAAAAGAATTGGGGTTTTGGTATTTGCCATACTTTGTATAATTGGCTTAACAACAGTATATATAAAGGTTGCGAAACAGAAAACTTTTTTCTACTTGCTAAAAATTAACGGCAATATCTGGTTTGTTTTATTGCTCGCTTTCAGCACCATAAATTGGGATGTTTTAATTGCAAAATACAATTTGGCACAAAGTGATAAAATATCATTAGATGCAAAATATCTACTTTCCTTGTCGGATAAAACCTTACCCGTTTTGGATAAAAATAGAGCAAAACTACATTTTACTGAGGATACTGATACGAATGACAGAACCTACGCCAGTCCGGAAACCTCAGCTTTTTATCAGCAACAACTCTACCAACGCATTGGCCATTTTAAAGAGCGGCATGAAAAAGTAAGCTGGCTATCTTGGAACTTGCAAGATTGGAAAACTGCAGAATATTTTGGATTAAATGGTACGTAAGATGAAAAGACATCATAAAATTGTAGCCATGATTCTGGCAATCATATCATTATCATGGTTTGTTTTGAGTAACGTTATTGATAAGATTTTTGATTTACAGATTAATGAACCACACCTAAAATGAACAATATGAAAATACATTCATCAACCTCTTGGACAAATTATTTCACCAAAAACTCATCAATTAAACGTGTTAATTGGGAATTAGAGCCAAATATTACAAAACTTGAGCGAAACAATATTTTAAAATCGTTACAAGCCTGGCAACTGGGCGAAACATCTGAAGGTGAGCATTTAATTCATGCTGCAGGAAAATATGCAACTGAAATAAATGATAACGAATACCCTTATGCTGTAAAACTTTTTATTAAAGAAGAGCAAAAGCACGGTAATAATTTAGGCAAATACCTCGATTTAATTAAAGAACGCCGAATAAAAAAAGATTGGGGCGATACGATGTTCAGAAAAATAAGGTACTACAATACCAACATGGAACTTTGGACAATTGCGGTTATCACAGTAAAAAGTGCTGCACAAATTTTTTATCAGGCACTAAAAGATGCAACTCAATGCACTTTATTAAAACAAATTTGTACAGATATTTTAATTGATGAAGCCGCTCACATTACTTTTCAAAAAGAAAGACTATACATCATTTTCAGCCAGAAAAATTCAATTTCGAAGTTTGTAGCTTATCATGCATATTCCTGTTTTTTCATTTGCACAAGTTTGGTTGTGTGGTTTGCGCATAAAAAATTGTTTAACGCAGGCAGACTTAACTTTTCGAGGTATTTTAATAAAATGAAATTTAAGCTTGGTAAAGTTGCCGGTAAATCTGTTTTGTATAATCAGGAAGAAAGGCAAAAACCTTCAATTATTGAGTTAAATCGAAGCCATTCCATTTAAAAAGAAAATGCACATTAAATAAAATATTATCATGAAAAATAAAGAAACATTTATCAATTCTAAACTAAGAATTACCATAATTTTAATTGTAACAGTAATAATTTTAAGCATTCCGCTAATTGCGATGCAGTTTACGAATGAAGTAAATTGGACTTTAATAGATTTTGCAGCAGCAGGCGGATTATTATTAAGCACAGGTTTAGCCATAGAACTTGTGATTAGAAATGTAAAACACGGTAACTTGAAAGCCATATTATTTTCGTCATTCTTCTAGCTTTGTTTCTAATATGGGTAGAATTGGCTGTCGGTATCTTCAAAACGCCAATGGCTGGAAATTAAAAAAAGCCAATAAAAATCATTTATAATCACCTTTTGCTTTAGAAATTTTATAAGATTTAGTTTCTTCCCAATTCAATTTACATCGGGAAAGCAAAAGTTAAACAATGACATATTATTAAAATCATAACTAAATTAATGAGAATGAAAAAGCTAATCTATACACCTTTTACATGCCTGATAATATTAATTTCTGCCTGCAATGATGATAGTAAAACTATCTCTATTGATGAAACAAAAACAGTTGAAATTAATACAGAACCAAAAATAAAATATGCCACATCCATTATTATTGGTAAAAATGATGTGATTTTATATCCACTAAACTTAAACGATGGCGAATATGACAGTTATAAAAGTCGTTCAGGCGAAACAAACTATTGGAATCTTATTTTTTACAATGTTAACACAGGCAAAAGTGAATTATTAACAAAAGATAAACTGGTGATTAATAGTTTCAGAATTGGCAATACTGAAAATGGCCCGAATAATTCTGCTACATTGTCAGATAGCTTTATTTATTACGAAATTACTAATTCAGACTTCGATGCTGATAAAAAACTAACTTCAAAAGACCCTAAAAAACTTTTTATCTCAAATCTTGAAGGAAAATCATTTATTCAACTTTCGCCAGAAAATTTCAGTTTACTCAATTGGAAAATTGATGTTAAGCACGATTTAATTTTAATGGATTTGATAAAAGATGATAACGGAGATAAAGAATTTAATGAGAAAGACGAGGTTGAATATTTCATTTATAATTTAAAATCAGGAACTGCAGCAAAACCGATTTTAGATAAAGCATTTAAAAAAGAAGTAACGGAATTAGCAAAAAAAGTTTTATAAACAAATGCAGGGAACCAGTTTGCCAAGAACTAATATCTTTATAAAATAAACCCGATAAAAGCGGAAATACTTTTTATTTGTTTTTAAGTGTTGATAACTTTCTTTCTAAAATCATCAACGCTACAAATAAAAAGATTGCAGCGTTAGCGGGGCTGTATTTCCCGATTAACATAAAACGTTCATTTTCTCGAAAAAATCGGCATTTGCTATTTGTTTAAAGGGTTTGAAATTGTAGCTTTGGGCAAATTTTGTAGCAAATGAATATTCACGAATACCAGGGTAAACAAATATTAAAAAGTTTCGGTGTTAACGTTCAAGAAGGAATTGTTGCCGATACTCCGGAGCAAGCTGTTGAGGCTGCTAAGCAACTGAAAATTGATTACAATTCTGATTGGGTTGTAATTAAAGCGCAAATCCATGCAGGTGGTCGCGGTAAAGGTGGCGGCGTAAAATTGGCAAAAAACTTAGAGGAAGTTAAACAACGTGCAACCGATATTATTGGTATGCAATTGGTTACCCCTCAAACCGGACCAGAAGGTAAATTAGTGAGTAAGATTTTAGTTGCTCAGGATGTTTATTATCCAGGTGCTTCAGAAACTAAAGAATTTTATGTTTCGGTATTGTTGGATCGTGCTGCTGGCCGTAATATTATAATGTATAGTACCGAAGGCGGTATGGATATTGAAGAAGTTGCTGAACATACACCACACTTAATCTTCAAAGAAGATATTGATCCTAAAGTTGGCTTACAAGGTTTCCAGGCTCGTAAAATTGCTTTTAAATTGGGCTTAAGCGGTGTGGCACATAAAGAAATGGTTAAGTTTATAACCGCTTTATATAAGGCTTACGATGCAACTGATTCTGCAATGTTTGAAATTAACCCGGTATTAAAAACAAGTGATGATAAAATTATTGCTGTTGATGCTAAGGTTGATTTAGATGAAAATGCCTTGTTCCGTCATCCTGATTATGCGGCAATGCGTGATACAATGGAAGAAGACCCAATGGAAGTTGAGGCAAGTGCAAGTAACTTAAACTTTGTTAACCTTGATGGTAACGTTGGTTGTATGGTTAATGGTGCTGGTTTAGCAATGGCTACCATGGATATTATTAAACTTGCCGGTGGCGAGCCTGCTAACTTTTTAGACGTGGGTGGAACTGCAAATGCTCAAACGGTTAAAGCTGCTTTCAATATTATTTTGAAGGATAAAAATGTTAAAGCTATATTAATTAATATTTTCGGTGGTATTGTTCGTTGCGACCGTGTTGCGCAAGGTGTAATAGATGCTTACCAGGAAATTGGCGATATTCCAGTTCCAATTATTTGTCGCTTGCAAGGCACAAATGCTGTTGAAGCTAAAAAATTAATTGATGAATCAGGACTTAAAGTTTACTCAGCAATCGCTTTAAAAGAGGCTGCTGACTTAGTGACTAAAGTTTTGGCTGGTCAAGTATAATAAGCTTAAAGCAGAAAGATTAAAGCTTAAAGCATATCATAAAGTATAAAAACCTTTCAGTTTAACTGGAAGGTTTTTTTTATTCCCCTCTTTTAGAGGGGTGTCCGCATGAAGTGGTGTTCTTTAAACTATCATTACCAGAAAACCCGATAAATCTAAATCTAATAACAATTTGACCTAAATGGACTAAGGTGCCTTAAGTGGTCATTTTTTTTGAAATGTAAGGGGTTCAGTGTTAATAGCAGACGATAGTCCTGCTATCTCTTCAAGTCCTCGCTGCGCTGTGGGCTTTCCGTTCTATCATGTTTATTAACATGGGTTTGTCGTGCTTCGGCAAAAAAATCATCGCTAAACTTACGAAGTCCTTCCCACGCTTCAGCCCTTTTAGACTTCGTAAGTTACTCTCCCCGAAATTCAAGGATATCGCCAGGCTGACAATCTAAGACTTTGCAAATTGCCTCTAGAGTTTCTAAACGGATTGCCTTTGCTTTACCCGTTTTTAAAATAGATAAATTAGACATCGTAATCCCCACACGCTCACTTAATTCGGTAAGCGACATTTTGCGACGGGCAAGCATTACATCTAAATTTATAATTATGGGCATTGAATGATTCAGGTATAAAGTTAAATGGTTAAATCGTTTTCTTGTTTTATAAAATACCCCGAAGCAAAACTATCTGATAAAAATTAAATAAGTAAACCAGGCAAAATTAAGCGTGGAAAAGAGCCATATATTTTAAAAAAATTAACAATCATTAAGAAATCATATTTGATATATTTATTATTAGGTATGTTAACAATCCAAAAATTGCAGTATAAATCTTTAAAGAGACTTTCATTTTATTAGCTTTTTTAAGTTCCATATTTATATCGTTAAATCATTTTCTTGTTTCAATTCCATATTCCTATTTAAAATTGCAGAACTGTAGAATACTAATGTTGTAATAATGATAAAGCTTAAGTTTGGAACAAAAATGGCAGGCCAAACTTTTGAATAGCTGTAAATAATTTTAGATGATGCATTTTCAGGCCAGGAAAAACTATTCGATTGAACAGTTAAGTAAACAAGTGAAAAGCAAAAAAGCAAAGGCATCCACTTTAAAATATTTAGCCATTTTACCCCTTTATCTTTTAGTTCTTCGTTTGAGAACACTTTCAGATACCAATCTAAAAAAATAAAAAACAATAAATAGAATAGTGTTGAGATGAAGGTATAAAGATATTTTGTGCCACTATCAATTGGGAACCTTAAGACATCCAAAAAATAAAACATTGTTGTAACCCCCAATAATCTTACAAAGATTCGCAATCCTAAAAGCAACCAATAATTGGAACTTGTGTTTTTTAACTTCCAAAGCAGATATTTTATAAAAGTCATATTTATTTAATTATTTGCAACACAAACATAAAATATTTTTTATTACAAATCAAAATATATTTATTGTAATTCAATAAATATATTTTGATTAACAGCTATAAACCATTATTAAAAAGAAAATATGTCAAAAACTTTATTGGAATGATTTTTGTTGTAAGTAAAACTGTATAATACTTGTGCAAACACCTACATTTTCAGCATTTTATCCTTTCAAATTGCGGTACAATTTCGTAGCTTTGCACACTCAAATAATTTAAGAGCACACAATACGTATAAATGAGACAACTCAAGATAACGCAATCCATTACCAACCGTGAAAGTCAATCTTTAGATAAATACTTACATGAAATTGGTAAAGTAGATTTAATAACAGCAGAAGAGGAAGTAATTTTAGCAAGGAAAATTCGTGAAGGCGATCAGGCTGCATTAGAGCGATTGACTAAAACCAATCTACGTTTCGTTGTTTCTGTAGCAAAACAGTATCAAAATCAAGGTTTAACTTTAGGTGATTTAATTAACGAAGGAAACTTAGGTTTAATTAAAGCCGCGAAACGTTTTGATGAAACAAAAGGTTTCAAATTCATTTCTTATGCGGTTTGGTGGATTCGTCAATCTATTTTGCAAGCTATCGCTGAGCAAAGTCGTATTGTACGCTTACCTTTAAACCAGGTTGGTTCATTAAGCAAAATCAGCAAGGCTTTCTCCAAATTAGAGCAAGAATACGAACGTGAGCCTTCTCCTGAAGAATTGGCGGAGATTTTAGAAACTACAGTTGATAAAATATCTGACACCTTGAGTAACTCTGGTCGTCATGTTTCTATGGATGCACCATTTGTTCAGGGCGAAGAAAATACGTTGTTGGATGTATTGGAAAATCATGAGCCAAATACTGATAGTTCATTAATTAACGAGTCATTATCAGAAGAGATTAAACGTTCTTTATCTACTTTAACAGAAAGAGAAAGAGAAATTATCGTTTTATTCTTCGGTTTAGGCTCTAATCATCCGCTTTCTTTAGAAGAAATTGGAGAAAAATTTAATTTAACCCGCGAGCGTGTGAGACAAATTAAGGATAAAGCACTTCAACGCTTACGTCATACTTCAAGAAGCAAAATCTTAAAATCATATTTGGGCTAATTTTTATTACTTTCGTGATATCCGTAATATTTAAAGAATCGACAATTAGTAGGTTCTTTTTTTGTTTAATGCATTTTAAGTTTTTTCTATATATTTAAAAATGTCGATTATCCTCCTCAAAAAATCTATGCTGGTTTATAAACCAATCATGCTATGGAATATTTTGCTGAGTTTAGTTATTAGCATATTTTTCGTAATCGATGGTTTCGAAAAGCCTGCACCTTATGTAATGGCAATATTTATGAAACCAATTGGATGGGCTTTTTCGATTGTTATCGAACGCTTTTTCCTGAAAAAACATCTCTATTTCTACAAAAATATGGGACTAGGTTTCCGTAAAATATTAGGCAATATTATTCTTTACGATATTGTAATTCTAATTTTGACTATAACTTTATGTTTAATATGCAGGAACTTTCTATTGACAGTGTTGCCCACAAGTTTAATCAACAAGCAATATTAAATGGTGTTTTCATCAATTGTAAAGTTGGCGAAGTCGTTGGTTTATTAGGCAGAAATGGTAGTGGAAAATCAACCTTATTAAAAATTATATTTGGATCCATCAAAGCAGATTATAAATATTTAAAGCTTGATAATGAGCTAATTTCAAAAGGTTATTTATCAAGTAATATTTCATATCTCCCTCAGGATAATTTTATACCCAATAAATTAACTGTTGCGGTCGCAATTGAAATATTCTGCAATACCTACAAAAAAGAGTTACTTAAAATTAAGTTTATCGCCGATAATTTAAACAAGAAATTCAGGGAATTTTCTGGTGGTGAAAGCAGGTTATTAGAAGCATTGATAATTATTTACAGTGATGCGGAATTTATCCTTTTAGATGAACCCTTTTCTCAATTAGCACCGTTATTAGTTGATGAGCTAAAACAACACATCAAAAACCTAAAGCCAATTAAAGGCTTCCTAATAACGGATCATTATTACAGATCAATACTTGATGTCTCTGATAGGATTATACTCCTTCACAATGGCTGCAATTATCAAATACAAAATACTGATGATTTAATATTGCATGGCTATTTGCCTGATTATAAAAATTAAAATTTGTATTAACAGACCAGCCTATGCTGATCTGTTAATACAAATACTTTTTATAGCATAAAGATTGCTCCGTCGTTCTCAGTAAGAACGGCGTAAATTAGAACAACAAATGTTTAACAGTTAAACCGTTATTAATTAACTGCTTTAGTGAATCAATTCCAATTCTCAAATGTGTTTCAACATATTTTTCGGTAACGCTACTATCACTTTCAGCAGTTTTAACGCCTTCAGGAATCATTGGCTGATCGGAAACCAAAAGCAATGCACCTGCAGGAATTTTATTTGCAAAAGCAGTTGTAAAAATTGTTGCAGTTTCCATATCAACAGCCATTGCCCGTAAAGTTTTTAAGTACCGTTTAAATTCTTTGTCATGTTCCCAAACTCTTCTGTTGGTTGTGTAACAAGTTCCTGTCCAGTAGTCTCTACCATGATCGCGAATGGTTGTAGAAATTGCTTTCTGCAAGGCAAAAGCAGGTAGCGCAGGTACTTCTGCAGGCAGATAATCGTTTGATGTTCCTTCTCCTCTTATTGCTGCGATAGGCAAAATTAAATCTCCCAATTGATTTTTCTTTTTTAAACCACCACATTTTCCTAAAAACAAAACTGCTTTCGGCATTATGGCTGTAAGTAAATCCATCATGGTTGCTGCAAGCGGACTACCCATGCCGAAATTAATTAGGGTAATGCCATTAGCTGTTACACTCTGCATTGGTTTATCAAGACCCATAATTGGCGCATTATCATTCCACTCAGAAAACATTGTTAAATATTTACTGAAGTTAGTAAGCAAAATATAATCACCAAATTGGTCTAATGATCTTCCAGTATAACGAGGTAACCAATTTTTAACAATTTCATCTTTTGATTTTAGCCCTGATTTTACAGGGGTTTCAACTTCTTTTATTTTCTTCGCTTTCTCTACAATCTTTTCGTCTTTTTTTACGTCTTTTTCTTCATTCATATCAATAGTTTTAGCGCCGAGCGCCAAGCGCTAAGCGTATTTACAAAAAATCCTCTCGTTTTAGCGAAAGGATTTGATTTTTTATGCAGCTTGTAACTTCTTAAAGTCGGCCTTCTCAAATTTCTCTATCGCGTAATCGAGATTAATGTGCAACTCCTTCACATCCTTCTGCGTCGGCGTATCAAACATTGCATCAAGCATAATCGCTTCACAAATTGAGCGTAAACCACGAGCACCTAACTTATATTCCATTGCTTTATCAACAATAAAATCTAAAACATCATCTTCAAAAACTAGTTTAACATCTTCATAAGCAAAAAGCTTTTCATATTGCTTAATCAATGAATTTTTAGGCGCTGTTAGTATATTTCTCAAAGATTCCTTATCCAAAGGATTTAAATGCGAAAGTACAGGGATACGTCCAATTAATTCAGGGATTAATCCAAATGATTTTAAATCTTGAGGCGTGATATATTTATAAAGATTTTTTAGATCTAAAATAGCTTCATCTTTTTTCACCTTGTAACCAACTACCTGTGTGCGCAAACGATTTGCAATTTTACGTTCAATACCATCAAATGCTCCACCACATATAAACAATATATTGTTTGTATTAACCGGAATCATTTTCTGATCAGGATGTTTTCTTCCTCCTTGTGGTGGTACGTTAACAATAGTTCCTTCTAAAATCTTCAACAAGGCCTGCTGAACACCTTCACCAGATACATCACGTGTAATCGATGGGTTATCGCTTTTGCGAGCCACTTTGTCAACCTCATCAATGTAAACAATGCCACGTTCTGCAGATGCAACATCATAGTCGGCAGCTTGCAATAAGCGTGTTAAAATACTTTCAACATCCTCACCTACGTAACCAGCCTCCGTTAAAACAGTTGCATCACAAATACAAAAAGGTACATGCAAAATTTTAGCAATGGTTTTAGCCAAAAGTGTTTTACCTGTTCCTGTTTCGCCAACCAACATGATATTTGATTTCTCAATCTCTATCTCATCTTTATCGATTTTTTGATTTAAGCGTTTGTAATGATTGTAAACTGCTACCGATAAAACTTTTTTAGCATCATCCTGACCGATAACGTATTGATCTAGATGTTGCTTAATTTCTAATGGTTTTAATAAGTTAAGCGAAGATTGAATGCCTTTACTATTTTTTGTACCCAATTCCTGAGCAAGCAATTGATTGGCTTGAGTAATACATTTATCGCAGATAAATGCATCCATACCTTCAATTAACATTAAAGTTTCATGCTTACCGGAATGGCAGAATGAGCAACGTGATTCTTTATTTTGTTTCGCCATCTTTTTTTGAGTTTCTCGATAAAACTTCATCAATCATACCAAAACCTTTTGCTTCTTCTGAACTCATCCAGTAATCGCGATCTGATGCTTTCTCTACCCAATCGTAAGTTTGACCAGAGTGCTCTGAAATAATATCGTAAAGTTCTTTTTTCAATTTTAACATTTCTCTTAAGTTGATTTCCATATCCGATGCAACACCTTGTGCGCCTCCGGATGGTTGGTGAATCATTACTCTTGAGTGTGGTAAAGCTGAGCGTTTACCTTTTGCACCTGCAACCAATAAAACTGCACCCATTGATGCGGCCATACCAGTACAAATTGTTGCAACATCGGGCTGGATATATTGCATTGTATCATAAATACCCAAACCAGCATATACCGAACCTCCTGGAGAATTAATATAAATCTGAATGTCTCTATCCGCATCTGTTGATTGTAAAAACAACAATTGAGCTTGAATAATATTAGCATTCTGATCATAAATTGCATCACCTAAAAAGATAATACGATCCATCATTAATCTCGAAAAAACATCCATTTGAGCAACGTTCAACTGCCGTTCTTCTATAATATAAGGCGTCATCGATTGTGGCGACAAATTAGCCTGTGCAATAAATTTATCTACATGTAAACCGCCAATACCCTGATGTTTAACGGCAAATTTCCTGAATTCTTGTGAATCTATGTTCATATCTTTGATTAGGGTTAAGCGTTTGGCATTTAAAGCTGAATGTTTAAAACCAATCGACTGTAATTCTAACTATTATTTTCTATTGTTGGTTAATTTCCATGCCAATTTATTTAAATATATACTAATGTGAAGCAAATCTGTGATAGAAATAAAAATCTTGCTTTTTAAAGATAAAACAAATTGAGAATATCACTATTAACAAAACGCGTAATAGGCCATAAACCAGCAAATTAACAAAAAAAATAGTTTAAAGTTTATTAGAAAGTTTATATAAAACAAGAGCAACCCTTTGAGTTGCTCTTGTTTTATTATATTGTGGAGACTGACATTTGGTCAGCCAAATTTGATTCTACTTCTTGTCTAAAGCAATAAACTTGTCGTAATCAATTGCTTTATCTTCTAAAGTAACAATCGTTTTGATTTGTTCGAAAGTTTTTAAAGCTTTTACTTCTTCAAAAGTACGGTTAGCATTTTCTTTCTCCTGCAAAAACTGAACTGCATATTGAGCCAGTTGATCTTCAGGAAGCGGACTTGGGCTGTACATTCTGAATTGAGCATCTAACTTTGCTTTAGCCGCCTGAACTACATCTTCATATTTAATCTCGATGCTGTTATCTTTAATGATTTTGTTTTCGATTAAAGTCCATTTAAGGTTTTTAGCGAAATCATCATAACCTTCAGCCAATTCTTCATCGGTTAATTTTTCGTTAGTTGCTTTTAACCAGCGACGTAAAAATTCATCTGGCAATTCGAAGTTATGCTTTTGTAAAAGCTGCTCATAAATATCATTTGATAATTGACGCTCAGCATCTTGCTTAAACATACTTTCTACTTCTTCAGTAATTTTTTCTCTGAATCCAACTTCGTCAGTTACAGTACCTTCGCCAAATAATTTATCAAAAAACTCTTGGTTTAAATCTGCTTCCTCCAAACGGTTAACATTTTTAACTGACAATTTAAAATTTGATTTTAATTCAGAAGCATCTTCCTCAGAAATATTTAATGCTTTGGCAATTACCGCTGCATCTTCTAATGCTTTTTGAATATCGATAGTTACTTCGTCATCTTTCTTTAGACCAATTAACGATTTAAGAATTTTTTTGTCTTTAATCTGATCTAAACGAATTGTTGCAGTACTTGTAATGCCTTCTTCAAAAATAGAACCATCAGGAGAAAGTTGAGTTAACTCGGTGTATAAAACGTCATCATCAGCAGAAACCTCTGGGTTTGACATTTTACCATAGCTACGACGGATATTTTTTATACGACTTTCTAAAGTTTCTGTATCTGCTTTAACAACATATTGAGTAAATTTATCTTTCGATGAAATGTTAACTTCAAATGCAGGTGCTAAACCCAATTCGTAATCAAATTCAAAATCATCTGTATTATCCCATTTGAAATCTCTTGAATCGTCCATTTTAGGTAAAGGTTGACCTAAAATTTCCAATTTCTGCTCAGCAATATAATTTGTTAAAGTATCATTTAACAAATTATTAACCTCTTCTACTAAAATACTTTTACCGTACATTCTTTTAATGTGCGATGCCGGCACCATTCCTTTACGGAAACCAGGTAATTGCGCTTTTTTAGCTTGCTCTTTAATTGCTTTATCAACTTTGCCAGTATAATCTGCAGGTGCGATTTTGATTTTTACAACAGCATTTAAGTTGCCGGTTTTTTCCTGTGTAATATTCATTTTTAGCTATGAGTATTGAGACATGAGAATGAGACAGGCTCAAACCCATATCGATTTATATTTTTTAATCAAATCAATAAAAAATAAAACCGTTCCGATTTGAAATCGAAACGGCTTCATTTATAGTGCGGATGAAGGGACTCGAACCCCCACGCCGTGAAGCGCCAGATCCTAAGTCTGGTGCGGCTACCAATTACGCCACATCCGCAATTAGGATTTATTTTGGATTGCAAAGATAGAAATTAGAATGAATTATCAAAAAGGAAATAAAATATTTTCTTAATTATTTTCAATCAAAAAGCTAAGTAGTTAATTTTAAACGAGAAAGATTTCAAGTTTAATTTCTTTTAATTCATAACTACGGTAATAACTTCTACAAGTTCAGGTCCACCCTCTAAAGGATAGCCAGAAACTTTTACGCCCTTAACAATTGCCTGCTTATCAATATAAGTATCCAGCACGAGTGATGAGCTTTTTAGTGCATATAATTTCCCATTTGTTGTTATCGTATGTGTACCATACTGAAAGGTTGTCATACCAATCTTTGAAATCATACCAGTAAGGGTAATGGGATCGCCATCAGGTATCTTTCTCATCATATTGCACGCAGATAACATGATGGACAGGAAACTTAATATGATTAATTTTTTCATAGCATTATATTGAGATGATTTAATATATTGTACAATCTACAAAATCAAAACCAACAAAAACTAATAAAGTTCTTTCTGAAACTCGAAAAAATATTGAACTGCTTTTACTAATCGGCTACCGTACCAACTAAACATTTCTCCATCAACGAGCATCACTTTAACGTCGGGGATTGCCATTTGTATTTCTTCAATATGTTTTTCTTTAAAAGGGTAAGGTTCTGATGAAAGGAGAATCAGTTCACAGTTTGTCGTTTCCAGTTCTGCTAAGGTAACTTCAGGATAACGCTCCTGATTAATTACATTAGTCATACCATTGGTTACTAGAACATTATCAATAAAAGTATTTTTACCTACAGCCATATAGGGTTTGCGCCAAATTAGGTAAGCAACCCGCTTATCGATGCTATTTTGAATGGCTAAAGTTTTTAAATCGGTAAAACCTGCTGCAATTAAGTGATTAAGATACGATGCTTCAGGCGACCGATCAACCAATTCTCCTATTTCGGTTATGGTTTTCATGGCATCATCTAATGTGAATATATCGCTCATCCATACCGGACAATTTTCGGCCAATTCTTCTATATCACTTTGCGTATTTTCTTCTTTATTACCAATAATTAAATCGGGCTTTAAATCTTTAATTAATTCAATGTTTAGTTTTTTTGTTCCTCCAACTTTGGTTCTTTCAGCAAATTTCTCTATCGGATGAATACAAAACTTCGTTAATCCGATAATTTCTTTATCCAGACCCAAATCGAATAATAACTCTGTTTGAGATGGCACAAGAGAAATAATTCTTTTTGGTGGGAAATTGAATTTAACTTCCCGTCCCATTTGATCGATAAAAGACTTTTGCATGTAGCAAAGATAAGGTTTAAGACTGAGGGTAGAAAGGTTGAAGGTCTGGTGATTTAATCCTTCTACCTGATTACCTTCTGCCTTCCCTCCTTTTTTTTTATTCGTATTTCAAAGCATCTACCGGATTATTTACTGCAGCTTTTCTGGCTTGCAAGCTCACAGTAAATACCGCAATAATTACCGAAGTGATGGTTGCGATTGCAAAAGGCCAAAAAGGCATATCTATGCGGTAAGCAAAACCTCCGAGCCATTTTTTGGTGATGATAAAAGCAATTGGCCAGCTGATTAAATTGGCTAAAATCACTAAAATTAAAAATGAACGGTTAAGCATATTGATGATTTCGAGATTTGATGCGCCCAATATTTTTCGTATTGCAATTTCTTTAGTTCTGCGTTTTGCCATAAAGGTAGATAAGGCGAATAAACCCAATAAGGAAAGTACCACCGATATAACGCTGAACAAAACGATTATTTGCATCTGTTTATGTGTCGCTTCCATCGATTTTTGAAAAGCATCTTCTACTGAAGTATAAATCATTGGAAAATCTGGATAAATCTTTTTCCATTCTGCCTCTACTGCCATTAAAGCAGGTTTATAATTATCACTATCAAATCTGACCAGTAAATTATTGGTACTAGCCATTCCGCCTAAATGCGTAACCCTATAAACGGTTGGCAAAACAGCTTTATCGAAACCTTCATTATTATAATCTTTAATTACACCTACAATCTGAAATGAATTTTCACCTTCTTTAAACTGCTTACCTACTAAGTTTTTACCTAATAATTTAGCCGCTGTTTCATTTAAAACCGCAGTATTAACGGTATCTTTTTTATATTCTAGCGAGAAAATCCGACCACTTAATACCTGCACGCCTAAAGCTGGCAAAGCATCCATAGTTACGGTAACGGTATTTACACTATGTTCTTGATTATTGTATGTAATTTCACTGGGTACATTAAAAGTATTACCCATAAGTTGCGTGGTTGTAGCCACATATTTTACACCAGTAATTTTCTTAATTCGTTCGCCAATTAAATCCCCATCTCTGTAATATGTAGAAATATTTACCAGTTTATCTCTATTAAAACCTAAATCTTTATTGGCTACAAAATTGGTTTGTTGGTACATTACGCCGATACCTATAATTAAAGTAACCGCAATAATAAATTGAAGCACAACTAATCCATTACGCATGGCGATGCCTTTAAAACCACTTTCGTAATTCCCTTTTAACACTTTAACAGGATTGTATTTAGACAATATCCAAGCTGGATAAAACCCAGCCATAAATGTAATTAAAACGAACAATCCTAATAATTGAAAACTTATGTTTAAAAGTTGCTCACTTCGCCAAAAGCTTAATTTAACATCGAAATGATTACTGAAAACTGGCAGTAAAACTTCTACTAAAATAATGCAAATAAATAAGGCAGCTAATGTTTGCAAAGCAGATTCAAGCAAAAACTGTGTAACCAATTGCTTTTTGTAAGCACCTAATACTTTTTTAACGCCTACTTCCTTAGCTCTTTGAACAGATTGTGCAGTTGCTAAATTAACAAAGTTGATCACAGACACCAATAACAGAAAAATAGAGATTGCAACAATCGGTTTTATTCTATCAACCCAGCTTACATCAAATGATGGAGTTGCATAAACTTTCTGCAACGGTATAATCTTTAAACCTGGCTTTTTACCATTTTTATAATAATCGGCATAAGTAATTTTTCTTTTAACGAAAGATGCTTTTTTATAATCGACATAAATCTTGTGCAGTGTTCTATTCACTTGTGTGATATCTATTTTCCCGCTAGCGGAAGCATAGATTTCACAGTGCCTAAAATTATTAATTTGTTCAGGGTCTTTGTCTATGTTGCCTGTGTGGATTATCGCATTAAATTTTACGCTTTCTGGCATATTAACATCTGCAACTACACCAGTAATGGTCATTAAAGTCCCTGGATCATCACGCCACATTAATAGCTTAATAGTTTTGTTTAAAACCTTTACTGTACCAAATAATTTGACGGCTAAGCTTTGCTTTAAAACAATTGTATTTGGTTTATTTATAGCCGTAAACCTATCACCTTGCAAAAATTGATAAGGAAAAACTTTAAAGAATAATGAATCAGTATCTCTAAAATGATCAACAATAGCTGGATCTGCATTCGCTAATTTTACTGAAAAACCATCACCCCAATCTTGATCTATCCTTGTTACATATTTAAACTGAGGAATCTTATCTCGAACCAAAGCGGCCATTCTTGAATCGTTAACTTGCATCCAATGTGGCTGATTATCTGGTGTAGAATAATCATGATATTCTCTTAATTGATAAATATTCTTTAAATCCGGGCTCCATTTATCGTAGCTGGTTTCGTGATTAACGAATAAAATCAACAGCACAAAAGCTGTTAAACCAATAGCCAAGCCACCAATGTTAATAGCTGCATAAACTTTGTTTTTAAACAAATTACGCCAAGCGATTTTTAAATTTAGTTTGAACATAAGCCCCTCCCAACCCTCCCCAGAAGGAAGGGCTTTGTTTTTGTGATTAAAAATTTAATTGCTGCAACTATCATTGTTTATTTCATGGCATAAAACTATACTACTCCTCCCATCTGGGGAGCTTGGGTTGGGCTATCTTCCTTTATCACGCCATCCTGAATATTTAAAATTCGATTACCATAGGTAGCATTTTTTTCTGAATGTGTAACCTGGATTATTGTTATCCCTTCTTCTTTATTTAGTTTTTGAAAAAGTTGCATGATTTCTTCTGCTTGTGCCGATTGCAAATTTCCGGTTGGTTCATCAGCCAAAATAATTGAGGGTTGTGTAGCTAAGGCTCTTGCAATACCAACCAATTGCTGTTGCCCACCAGAAAGCTGATTTGGAAACAAATCTTTCTTTGCTACAATATTAAACTTATCCAATAAATTGGCAATTCTACTTGCTCTTTCCGAACTGCCAACCTTTTTGTAAAGTAATGGTGCTTCTATATTTTCGTAAACTGTCATTTCATCAATTAAATGATAAGCCTGAAATACAAAGCCGATGTGATTGCGGTAAAGTTCAATTCGCTTACGTTCATTAAGGCTAGTTACATCTTCGCCCAAAAATTCAAAAGTGCCATAAGTAGGTTCTTCCAGCATGCCTAAAATATTCAGCAAGGTAGATTTTCCTGAGCCTGATGGCCCCATAATCGAAACAAATTCGCCCTGTTTAATGGTTGTGGTTACATGGCGCAAAACATAATGTTTAATGCCTTTGCTCGAATAATATTTTTCGATGTTTTTAAGTTCTATCATTTTAGTATCAAGTATTTAGTATCGAGTCTTTAATATCAAGTAGTTAGTACCAAGTATCAAGATATTAGGAAATCGCTTTATTCTTTTAGCTTATATCAGTATCAATTAGTTAGTATCGAGTATCAAGACACTCGCTTTTTGCTTTGGTCTTTAAGCTTTATTCATATTTGAGTGCATTAACAGGATTGGTAACGGCTGCTTTTCTTGCTTGGATACTTACCGTTAAAACTGCTATAATTATGGAAATTAATGTAGCAATAAAGAAAGGAAAAACTGGCATATCTATCCGATAAGCAAAGCCGTCGAGCCACTTTTTTATTATAATGTATGCTATTGGCCAGCTTATTAAATTCGCAACAATAACCAATATCAAAAAAGATTTATTTAACAGGTTCACAATTTGAATATTCGAAGCACCAAGTACCTTTCTAACCGCAATTTCTTTTGTTCTGCGTTTGGCCACAAAAGTAGAAAGTGCAAATAAACCTAAAAGCGATAAGGAAACGGAAACGATACTAAAGAGGATTATCATATTCATAAATCGATCGTTATCTTCTAAGCTTTTCGAAAATACATCATCCAAAGAGGTATATTCCATCGGAAAATTCGGATACAATACTTTCCATTGCTTTTCAATTTTATTAATTAAATCTTTGTATTGTGAAGTATTGAAGCGAACTAACAAATTATTAGTATTCGATGTTCCACCTAGGCTTGTTACTTTGTAAACTGTTGGCAGAACCGATTTATCGAAACCTTCATTATGATAGTTTTTAATTATACCAACGATTTGAAAAATATTTGTTTTACCCTCCCAATCTACTTTCCCATAGGTTTGACCAATAATATTTTTACCAAATAAATTGGCTGCTGCTTCGTTTAAAACAACTGTATTAACGGTGTCCTGCTTAAATTCTTTAGAAAAAATTCTTCCTTGAATTACTTTGACACCTAATGCAGGCAGAGCATCCATGGTAACAGTAACTGTATTTAGATTTATAGAATTTCCTTTATATTTTACCTCTTCAGGCACATTAAACGTATTTCCCATTACCTGAGTTGTAGTAGCCACGTACTCTATGCCCGGAATTTTCTTCAATCGCTCAGCAAAATTATCCTCGTAATTTGATTTTATGTTTATCAGATTCCCTCTCTCAAATCCTAAATCTTTATTACTCATAAACCGCGATTGCATTTGCATAATGCCGATTGAAATAATAAACGTAACAGAAATTACAAACTGAAACACCACCAAAACATTACGCAAAGCAATGCCTCGTAATACATTTTCATAATTGCCTTTTAGTACAGAAACCGGGTTATAATTTGATAAAACCCAGGCCGGATATAAACCTGCGAGCAAGGTTACTAAAACAAATAATCCTGCCAATTGGGCAATCATTGTAAGTAATTGTGCATTATGCCAAAAACTTAAATCTACATTAAATTGACTATTAAATGCTGGTAAAACAACTTCAATTAAGATAATGCAAAGAAAGAGTGAAATGATGCTTTGTAACGCCGATTCGATTAAGAATTGCCAGGTTAGTTGCCTTTTGTAACAACCTAATACTTTTTTTACACCAACTTCTTTAGCTCTTTGTACTGATTGTGCTGTTGCAAGATTAATAAAGTTTATGACAGAGATTAAGAGTAGAAAAGCAGAAATAGCGATAACAGGTTTCAATTTTTCAAACCAATTCATTTTATATGGCGGTGTTGAATGTACTGTTTCTATCGGAATTAATTTTAAACCGGGTAATTTACCATCCTTATAAAGGTCGTTATAACGCTGCTTCTGTCCACCTAAAAGATTTTTTTTAAGGTCGATATATAACTTCTGTAAAGTTTGATTTATTACAAGTGTATCACTTAATTTATTCAGTTTTGCGTAAAGAAAGCAGTAATTATTATTTGTTGGATTTTCGGGATCTTTATCTTTATCTCCCGTTCTGGTAATGGCATTAAAACTTAAACTTTGCGGCGTTTTAGGGTCGGCAACAATGCCCGTAATTGTTAATGGAGAACCTTTATCACTTCTCCACCTCACTACATTAACCGTTTTCCCCAATACTTTTGTTGTTCCGAACAGCTTAATTGCCAGGCTTTCTTTTAAAACAATTGTATTCTTATTTTCTAATGCCTTATCTGCACTTCCTTGTAAGAAATGATATGGAAATACATGAAAGAAACTACTATCAGAATCTTTGATTTTGTTAATGACAACCGGGTTGGCATTATCAATTTTTAAAGAGTAAACACTGCTAAAATCCCAATCATTATCTACTTTGGTTACGGCAAACGCCTGAGGCAACTTAGTCCTTATCAAATTAGCTATTCTGCTGTTCGATATTTCATTCCAATGCTCCTTATTATCGGGTGTAAAGAAATCATGTTTCTCTCTGATTTGATAAACGTTCTTCAAATCCGGGGACCAGGTATCATAGCTTTCTTCATGATTGATATATAAAAGCATTAATACAAAGGCCGTTAATCCAAGTGCTAATCCACCAATGTTAATGGCTGCATAAACCTTGTTTTTCCAAAGGTTTCGCCAGGCGATTTTTAAGTTTAGTTTGAACATTTTCGTAGTATCAAGTATTTAGTATCGAGTATCAAGACATCAGCTTTTTGCTTTGGTTTTTAGTCTTTCAACTTATATCAGTAGTCAGTATCAAGTATCAAAATACCGGCTTTTCGCTTTAGTCTTTGAGCTTTCCGCTTTATTCATATTTAAGTGCATCAATTGTATTGGCAACCGCAGCTTTGTAAGAGCGAATGGAGACTGTTATCAAAGTGATGGCCATTGAAATTAGCATCGCTAAAGCGAATGGCCAAATGCTAATTTCAATTCTATAGGCAAAACCATTAAGCCATTTTGAAACGAACAAATAAGCCAATGGCCAGGCAACTAGATTGGCTATAAAAACCATTACTAAGAAAGAACCATTAAGCATTTTTACCAATTCGATGGTTGAAGCGCCAAGAACCTTTCTGATGGCAACTTCTTTGGTTCTTTGTGTGGCTACGAAAGAAATTAACCCGAATAAACCGATGAAGGAAATGAAGATAATTACACCTGCGAAAACTTTAAACAGTGTACCCATAATTTTTTCACCCTGGTAGTAAGCATTAATCTGATCATCCAAAAATGATTGATTGTAAACCGATTCAGGAAAAGTATTCTGCCAGATTTCTTCAACTACTTTCATAGTACCCGTTATCTGCTTTGAGTTTAATTTTATGGCTGCATAAAAGTACCTGGGTTTTAATGAACCAATTAAAATCGGGTCGATAGTTTCATGTAAACTTTTGTTCTTAAAATCTTGTATAACGCCAACGATTGGTGCTTTCATGTCGCCCATTGAAATCATTTTGCCAATGGCCTCATTTGGATTTCTAATGTTCAATTTTTTCAGTAAGGTTTCATTTACCATATACTCGTTCGTAGTATCTGATTTTACCAGGTTTCTTCCTGCGACGAGTTTTAAATCGAAAGTTTTTAAATAATCTTCATCAGCATTTTTTGTATTTACCTGAAAATCCGCGTCTTTACCTCCATTGTATGAAAAAGTACTTCCGTTATTATTTTGAGAAGATGGTGCTGTGCGACAAAAGCTTACTTCTTTAATGCCAGGAACTTGTTTTAATTGAGTTTTAAAAGTAGCGAAACGTTGTGTTTTAAGGCTATCGTTAAGTAAATCGACCATTGCAATTGCCGTTGGGTTAAAGCCCAGAGGTTGCTCTCGGATATACTTCATTTGCTGAAGAATAACCAAAGTTCCGATAATCAGTGTTACTGTAATGGTAAACTGAACCACAACTAAAATTTTTCTTAAACCTAAACCACCAGTATTTGCAGAAATCTTGTTTTTTATGGCCAGCGCCGGGTTAAAGCCCGACATTACGATTGCCGGATAAAAGCCTGCAAGTAAACTGACAAATACGACAAGCAAAAGCATAAAAACTAAAATAATTGGGTGCTGAAAAATACTGAACGATATTTTAGCATCGAACAGACTCTGCATTCCCGGCAAAGCAATTTCTGTTAAAACACTCCCTATTAACACTGAAATGAGTACAATAGTTAAAGTTTCAGTTAAAAACTGAGTAACCAGCTGGCTTCTCTGGCTACCCATCACTTTACGAACGCCAACTTCTTTTGAGCGACTTATTGCTTGCGCAGTGGCGAGGTTGATAAAGTTTATTGATGCCGTTATTATTAGGAAAAAACCAATTACACCTAATCCATAAAGCTGTTTAATGGGCATAATCCTGCCCGAAAAATTGCCAAATTTATCGTTGTAATGAATATCGCTCAATGGTTGGAATATGTGTCCCTCTTTACCAGGTGCTTTCTCCGTATAATATTTTTTAAGAAATGATTTTAAAGGACCATTAAGGGTTTCGATATTAACATTAGGCTTTAATTTGAAATAGCTTTCTGAATTGGAGCCAACAGAACCCCATTTTTCTAGATTTCTATCTTTAAATGATTTGTAAGAAAGCATTATTTTTAATGGCACCGAATTGTTTTCTGCCACATCATCAATTATGCCTGTTACCGTATAGTTTAAATTACCCTCATAATTTATATTTTTACCTAACGCATTTTTCCAATTGCCAAAAAACTTTTCCGCCATCTCTTTTGAAAGCACAACACTATTCGGATTCTTTAATGATGCGTAATTTCCAGATAACCAATTGTAATTAAATATCTCGAAGAAATCAGGTTCTACGTAAAATACATTTTCTATCGCCTTTAACTGCTCTTTTCCAGCAACATTGTTAATTTTTATTAACCCAACACTGTTTTCTATTGCCGAAATTTTTTCGATGTAAGGAGAGAAATCATTTCTCATTGCAGGTGTTAGTGGTAAGGGTACGCCTTGAGAAAAAAATTGATTGCCATCGTTATATGCCCAGCTTGAAACAACCCTGTAAATTCTATTTTCATTTTTAAAACCCTCATCAAAACTCATTTGATAGCGGATAAAAATAAAAATCAGAATACAACTGGCCATCCCTATGGAAAGCCCTAGAATATTAATGAATGTGTAACCCTTGTTTTTCCAAAGGTTTCGCCAGGCGATTTTTAGGTTGAGTTTGAACATTTTCGTAGTATCAAGTATTTAGTATCGAGTATCAAGACATCAGCTTTTTGCTTTGGTCTTTAGGCTTTCAGCTTTATTCATATTTAAGCGCATCAACAGGGTTTGCTTTAGCAGTTTTGTAAGCTTGAAAACTTACGGTAATTAAAGCCATTAATAATGTACTGATTGCGGCTAATGGCATAATCCACCAAGTTATCTCGGTATGGAATTCAAAATTATTTAACCATTTTCCCATAGCATAATAACTTATTGGAATAGCGATTACAATGGCAACGCCAATCATTTTAATAAAAGAAAGCGACAACAATTGCATTAAACTTGCTACCGATGCACCAAGCACTTTACGCACACCGAATTCTTTTGTACGCTGCTCGGCACTGTAAGCTACTAGTCCAAAAAGACCCAAGCAGGATACGAAAATTGCTAGTCCGCCGAAAAGATTAGAAAGAATACCTAAAGTTTTTTCTTTTCGTAGCAATTTATCATAAGATGAACTTACAAAGTTCAATTGAACAGGATAAGCGGGATTGATTTCTTTCGTGATTTTTTCAATAACGGAAACATTTTCTTGCAAACTTTGCTTGGGATTCAACCTCATCGTTACGTTTTCACTGTTGTCCTTATTAAAATAAACAATCATTGGGTTGTTGGCATTATAAGGAGAATCCCATGCATAATCTTCAAAAACTCCAATCACAGTAACATCTGTTTTATTAAATTTCAGAACGGAGCCAATTGGATTCTTTAATTCCATAATTTTTGCCGCAGCTGAACTAATTAATACAGAAACCGTATCGGAAGAATATTGAGGAGAAAAATCTCTTCCACTGATCAGCTTTAGTCCAGATGTTTTTATAAAATCGTAAGCTGTCCCCACCTGATTGAATAAAATAGAATTTTGTGCTTTCGACATTCCCTGCCATTCTAAACCACTAAAATTTCTACCATGGTGGAGCAGGCTTATTGATGATTGAGCGACGGATGAAACGGCACCAGAATTCAGTAGATTAGTTTTTAATAAATCAAATTTTTCTTTTAATTCACCTTCCAAAGGCATATCAACCAAGGCATTAACATCAATACCGACAGGCTTATCTTTTATAAATTGAATTTGTTTGTATATAACAATTGTAGAGATAATGAGCATGATGGCAAAACAAAACTGGCCTATTATTAAAACTTGTCGCAAATTGATAGATAGAAACCCTCGGCTTTTAATTTTACGCTTTAATGTTTGAATGGGATTAAATGACGATAAATAAAACGCAGGGTAGCTCCCTGCAATTAATCCTGTAAAAAAAACTATCCCTAAAATTGCCAACCAACTTTTGATTTCAACAAAAGATATATTTAAGGAAATGTTGAGCAAGTTACCAAAAGTTGGAAGAGCACCCTCAACCAAAATAATGGCAATAAATATACTCAAAAGAGTTAATACCATAGATTCTGTTAGAAATTGAAGTATTAAGGATTTGCGGGTAGCGCCAATCGTCTTTTTTATTCCAACTTCTTTAGCTCTCTTTTCTGATTTAGCCGTAGCCATATTCATGAAATTGATACAGGCAATTAGTAGAATTCCAAATGCCAAGCCCATAAAAAGCCAAATCTGATCTATATCTCCACCAACGCTTTTTCCGTTTTCAAATTTGCCAAATAAATGTAATTTACTTAATGGAAATAGAAAAAATGGAGAGTGGTTCCATTTGGCTTTACCTTTTACGAGCCTATCCATTTTATTATCTACATCTAGAATATTGGCGTTTTCCGTAAGTCTAACAAGTGTATTAAAACTATAATTTCCCCAACTCAAATCATCGGCAGCTTTATCTACTTTTCCATATTCAGACCATGGCAATAGGTAATCGAATTTATTAGAACTATTACTTGGTGCATCTTTTACAACCCCAGTAATTTTTAAATCAGTTTTATCTTGGAAACGAACGGTTCGATCTATTACCTGTGTAGTTCCAAATAAAGTTTGCGCCATGCTTTGGGTGAGAATAACAGAACCTGGTTTTAGTAGAGCTGTTTTCTCGTCTCCTGAAAGAAATTCAAAATCATACATTTTAATAAAATCAGCATCAGCGAATTTTGCTGTTTTCTTAAAACTATTTTCTCCGTTTGCTATTAAAAGATTTTGATCATAACTTACTCTCGATACAAATTCAATTTCTGGTATCCCAGAACTAATTGTTGAAGAAAGCGAAGTTGGGGTACCATCAAAAGTAAAAATATCTTTCCCAAAATCGTCGGTTATGTGCGTCATAACAATATACACATCTTTTGATTTTTTCGCCTGTTTATCGAAATTCCATTCGTAAGAAACGTACAATAGCAACATTAAGCAAGCTGCTAAACCAATAGCTAAACCAATTACATTAATGAAAGAGGAAGTTTTGTTCTTCCAAAGGTTTCGCAAAGCGATTTTTAAGTTTAATTTGAACATTTTCGTAGTATCAAGTAGTAAGTATCAGGTATCAAGAATTTCCCAACGCTTTAAGCTTATTCATATTTAAGTGCATCAACCGCATTTGCTTTAGCTACTTTAAAAGTTTGCAAGCTTACCGTTAACACGGCAATAATAACTGAGGCCAAAAGCGCTATTAAAAAAGGCCAAATAGTTATAGTAATTTTATAATCGTACTTCTGAAGCCAATGGTTAACCAACAGGTAGGCTACAGGAATTGCAACGACATTTGAAATAATAACCAATTTCATAAAATCCCTGTTTAGCAGTACTAAGATATCAGATAAATTAGCCCCTAAAACTTTACGAATACTGATTTCCTTACTTCTTTGTTCGGCCATATAAAGAGCCAAACCAAGTAAACCCAAACAAGAAATAAAGATGGCAAAGCCACCGAATAGATTAGATAGTACACTTAATAATTTTTCACTTTGCAACTTCTCTTTCATACCATCATTTACAAAAGTAAGTTGAGGCGGATAGGCCGGATTAAATTGCTGACTGATATCTTTTATAGCTTGGATTGAACTGCCTAAAGATTGGTTTGGGTTTAACCGCAGTAATAAAATTGAACTCTGTTTAACATTATAATAAAAGATAGTAGGTTCAACGACCATCCCTAAGCTTTCATTAAAATAATCCTGTACGATACCCACCACTTTTAAACCTGGGTTATTACCCCAGGATAAAATTGTTCCAACAGGGTTTTTTAAACTCATACGCTTTACAGCAGTTTCATTTAATAAAACTGAAGTAACTGTATCTGCAGGGAATTTAGCTGACAAATCTCTACCGGCAATAACCTTGGCTCCTATGGTATTGGTATAGTCAAAGCCCGTGCTTCTGTAACTTATAATCGAATTATCATTCGCCGCCTTACCGGGCCAAACTACATCACCAGTAATGGAACCACCTCCAGTAAAATCGCTAGCAAATTCTGAGGCAGAAACCACTGCACCATTTTTTAATAAATTATTTTTAAATGCTTCAAGTCGCGAATGACTTCTTAATTCACCTTCTAAATCCAGTTGAACCAGGTTATTTTGATTAAAACCCAAGGGCTTATTTTTGAGGTATTGAATTTGGCTATATACCACAATAGCAGATATAATCATGCAAATTGAAAGGCTAAACTGAAGAATAACCAACACCCTCCGAATGCTTAGTGAACCGGAACTACCTTTAAAACCCTTCAAAACTTTTACAGGAATAAAAGATGATAGGTAAAATGCCGGATAACTACCTGCTAAAAAACCTGTAATGAGTGCTAAACTTACCAAAACACCCCAAAAGGTGTAGGAGCCATAGTTGATTAGGATTTTGATATCTAGTAAATTATTAAAATAAGGTAGAAAAACCTCTAACAATACAAATGCAATTAGCACTGCCACAAACGATAAGATAATAGACTCCAAAATAAACTGCCCCATTAGAGAATTCCTTGAGGAGCCTAACGCTTTTCTAACCCCTACTTCTCTCGCTCTTTTTTCCGACCTGGCCGTAGATAAGTTCATGTAATTAATGCATGCTATGAGCAGCACACAAAGACCCAAAAATGCAAATAACCTAACCTGGTCTATTCTGCCCCAAATAACTTCTCCATTTTTAAATTCATCCCACAAATGTGATTTACTTAAAGGAAAAAGGAATGGTTCGTATACATAAGGCTTTATGTCGGGTTTTTTAGTAACTATGAAATTCTTCAATTTTTTGTTGACATCATTTAGCACAACATTATCCTTTAATTGGAATATTGTAGCACAATCTATACTTCCCCAGCCAGTAATCGGAATTTCTGGATCTATTTGTTCCAAAAAAGTCCAAGGCTGCAAAATATCAAATTGTATAGTTTGATTTTTTGGCAAATCCGCAACCACCGCCGATATTTTAAGTTCTTTCTGATTATCCCATTTGATACTTTGGCCAACAACATTTTCACTTCCAAACAACTTTTTCGCTGTTGCTGATGTAATTAAAACAGATCCAGGCTCATTAAGCGCTGTTGCCGAATTACCATAAAGAAATTTATAACTCAATATTTTAATAAAGGATTTATCTACGAAAATTGAATGGAGTTTAAATTTAGTTTCGTTATGACTGAATAATTTTTGACCATTCCCCATGGATATTCTTGCGGCATTTTCTATACCCGGAATCTCTTCTAAAACTGATTTAGCCAATTTATAGGGAACGGCACCTGTTGTCGCCAGTTCTCCATTGAATTTTAATTTTAACTTTGCGAAGTATATTTTATCAAGATTTTTAAATTGTTTATCGTAGCTCCACTCGTAGTTTACGTACAGTAACAACATTAAACAGCATGCCATACCAATGGCCAGACCGCCAATGTTAATCAACGTAAATCCTTTGTTCTTCCAAAGGTTTCGCCAAGCGATTTTTAAGTTTAATTTGAACATTTTCTTAGTATCAAGTATTTAGTATCAAGTAGTAAGTATCAGGTATCAAGAATTTCCCAACGCTTTAAGCTTATTCATATTTAAGTGCATCAACTGGATTAGCTTTAACGGCCTTTTTTGCCTGAATGCTTACGGTTATTACAGTTAATGTAATGGTAATTAATGCACTACTAACGAACGGTAACAGCGGTAAATCAATCCGGTATGCAAAAGTTTCCAGCCATTTCTTTGTAAGGATGTAAGCTACCGGCCAGGAAATAAGATTGGCAACGATAACCATTATAAAAAACGAACGGTTAATCAGTTTAAAAATCTGAACATCACTAGCCCCCAGTATTTTACGAACGGCGATTTCTTTAATTCTGCCGTTGGTAATGTATTTAGCAAATGCAAACAAACCTAAAACAGCAATGAAAATGGTGAGCAAAGCCGCAGCAAAAAATACCGATTGTAATTGCTCTTGTTTCTTAAAAAGCTTACCATAAAGCTCATCCAAAAATTCATAACGAAAATCTTCGCCATCTTTAGGGTTTATTTCTGGCCATTGTGCTTTCAAAGCAATTAATGCATCAGCCATTTTATTTTCCTCTATTTTTAGCATGATTTGCGTTTTGTAATTTCCACATGGATTTTTAATCGCATAAATGGTTGGCTGAATGGCACTTTCAAAACCTTGAGCTTTAAAATCCTTAGCAACACCAACTATTTTATAATCTATATTGCAGCCCCTAATCGTTTTCCCTACGGGATTTTTCAATCCATACTTTGCTACAGCACTTTCATTTATTACAGCTGCATTCGCTGTATCTGTTTTAAATGAAGATGAAAAAAAACGACCATCCTTTAACTTAATATCAAGGGTTTCAAAATAATCGAAGTCCACATCAACAAAATCAATGTTTGCTTGTAAACCATTGGTGGTGTATCCATTACTTCCATTTTCAGCTCCATTAGGTACATCTGTAGCTACTGTTGCGAGCTTAACACCAGGAATTTTTAAAAACCTCTCTCTTACTGGTTCAAAAACCTCTGGCTTATTAAAAAGCATAATATTTTTTATGTAAACCACTTGATTAGCCGTAAAACCTAAATCCTGGCTCCGCATATATTTCAATTGAGAATTGATAATGAATAATCCAATAATGAAAATAACAGCTACGCTAAATTGAAAAACTAACAGACCATTACGTAACCAGGAGCTTTGCTTACTTGTAGAAAAGTTGCCCTTTAGTACAAGTGAGGGTTTAAAACCAGATAAAACCATCGCCGGATAAATACCTGCAATTAATGTAATTGACAATAAAACTAAAGGCAACTGCCAAAATAAAGGGTTATCAATATGCCAAATAGATAAATTAAGTTGAAAAAGGTTATTGAAATTGGGCAAAATTAATTCCGCTAAAATTAAAGCCAAAATTGTTGCAGAAAAGCATTGCATAAAAATTTCGACCAAAAACTGCGATGTTAACTGGAAACGATAAGCACCCATTACTTTTTTAACGCCAACTTCCTTAGCTCTTTTAGTAGCTTGAGCTATACTCAAATTTGTAAAATTGATGCAAGCGATAACCAAAATCAAAGTTCCCAAAACGGATAGGGCAATTAATATTTTGTAAGGCGCATCGTTACCTGCTTTTGGCCTTAAATGTAGATTAGAAAGTGGGTCTAAAAATGTAGATACGTTTTTGATTTCTTCTATTGTTTTTTTATCGGTTTCGCCTTTTAAAAGTTCAGCTCTATACAAATTGGTTATTTTTTGTTCGAGATTGCCAATATCAGCTCCTGGTTTTACCTGAATATATGTCGTATAGTTATTGTATCCATAATTCTCTCCTTTTCCTAATTCATTTCGGATAGAAATTCCATCAAAAATTATGTTCGAATGCAAATCTTTTTTTATCCCTCCGTCGATTCTACTTGTTATACCAGAGTTGCTAGCCCCAATACCCACCATTTCAGGTTTATTGTCTTTCTTATTTGGAAATAGAGCTTTCATATTTTCACTACTTAAATAAGAAAGCCCTTCAACATCTCCGGCAGGTTTTTCTAATCCATTATTTGGTTTAAGATTGAGAATCTTTGCAGCATTATAATCTGCCTGCATAAAGTTTTTGGCAAAAACTGTGTTTTTATCTTTTTTAATAACCAATTCAAAAAAGCCACCTTTAGTAATTCCTGCTAATTCAACTTCAGGAAAATTTTGCTTGATGGCTTTTGCGAAAGGCGGCGATGTGTAGTTGGTTTTAAATTCTGGATAAATTCTGCCTACAACGTAAATATTTTCATAATTCGGGTTCGACTTATCAAAACTAGTTTCGTAGGTAAAATACATCGTTACCAAAATAAAAGCAGCTAATGCAATAGCCAAACCACCAACATTAATAGCTGTAATCCCTCTGTTTTTCCAAAGGTTTCGCAAAGCGATTTTTAAGTTTAATTTGAACATGGTAGTATCAAGTATTTAGTATCAAGAGCTGAAAGCGAAAAGCAGAAAGACTAAAGCCCCTTGCAAATCGCTTTAAGCTTTGGTCTTCAAGCTTTCAGCTTTTTATTCATATTTAAGTGCATCAACAGGATTTGCTTTTGCCACTTTTAACGACTGAACACTAACCGTTAAAACGGCAATCAAAACCGATAATCCGATGGCGATAATAAATGGCAAAGCCGAAATCGAAACGCGGTATTCGAAAGCGGATAGCCATTTATTAATGATGATATAAGCCAACGGAAATGCGATGAGATTGGCAATCGCCACCAGTTTTATAAAATCTTTATTTAAAAGCGTAAGAATATTTGCTGTGCTTGCACCCAAAACTTTACGGATGCTGATTTCCTTTTTGCGTTGCTCTGCCATGAAAAGTGCTAAGCCCAATAAACCCAGGCAAGAAATAAAGATGGCAAAACCACCAAACCAGTTAGATAGTGTACCTAGAAGTTTTTCATTTTGGAATTTGACTTCAAAAGATTCATCAACAAATTTGCGGTTAACCGGGTAATCTGGCTCTATTTGTTTGATTAAGTTATCTATACTTTCGAGTGAAGAACTAATATTTTGATTGGGATTTAAACGGACAATAATCACCTGAACATCATCCATGTAACTCGGATAAAATATCATTGGAGCAACTTTTTGATAAGCACTTTCTACAACAAAATCTTTAACCACACCAACATTTATCTTTTCTACATCCCAATATCGAATTTTAGCACCAATGGGATTCTTGAGATTCATCATCTTCACGGCGGCCTCATTTAGCATAATGCTATTGCTATCTTTTTTTGATACTGTTTCAAGTGTCCTTCCAGCTGTTAATTCTGTTCCGATGGTTTCGATAAAATCATTGCCAATTCCTCTATTGTTGAATAAAATAGATTCGCCTTTCGTTTTGCCTTGCCAATGCACATCTGTAGTATTATTTCCATTTTCGGTAATGTCTTTGCTAAAAAATGTTACTCCTGTTGCTGCACCTGATTTTAACATTTGAGTTTTTAGTAATTCTAACTTACTTCTGTTACCCATTTTACCCTGAACCGCAATTTGAACTAGGTTTGATTTATTGTAACCTATTGGCTTATTTTTGACATAAGAAAGTTGCTGATAAATTACGGCTGTACAGATAATTAAACAAGCCGCAAAAACAAATTGAACTACTACCAAAACCTTTCTAATGGATACTGAAGAATCTGATTTAATTTTTAATCCTTTTAGTACTTTAATTGGTTCGAAGGACGACAGGTATAATGCAGGATAACTTCCGGCCATTAATCCCGTAAAAATTATTAAGCCTAAAAATGTACCCCAGAAAGTGACGCTGTTGTAATCAATTTGCAGTTTTATATTCAATAAATTATTAAAATACGGCAAGCTTACTTCAACTAGAATAAAAGCAAAAACACCTGAAAGCAGAGTAATAAAAACTGATTCTAGAAAGAACTGCCCAATTAAAGATTTTCTTGTTGAGCCTATCGCCTTGCGTATACCAACTTCTTTTGCTCTACGCTCGGAGCGGGCAGTAGATAAATTCATAAAATTTACACAGGCAATTAAAAGGATACAAAAGGCTAGCAATAAGAATATTTTAAGCTGCTCTATTTTGCCACCAACCGATTTTCCGTTTTGAAAATCATCGTACAAATGCCATTTGGTCAATGGAAACAAAAGTGCCTCGGCATTATTACCTTGTTGATTGCGTTTGTAAATGCCTTTCATATCGGTATTTGCACCATCCAAAAACTCATTATCTTTAAGTTGAACAACGGTTAAGCACATATTATTTCCCCAATTTGGATCTTTCGCCCAGGCTTCTCGTTTAATAAAAAGTGCCCAAGGTGCTAGGCATTCAAAAGTGATGCTGTTATTTGCAGGCACATCTTCAATTACAGCTTCAACTTTGAGAACGTCTTGGTTCTCAAGCTTAATGGTTTTGTTTATTGGGTCTTCATTTCCAAAAAGTTTTTTCGCCAAAGACTCTGTAAGGATTATGGTATTTACATCTCTCAGCGCTCGTTCTGGGTTACCTTTCATAAATTTGTAATCGAATATTTTCAAAAATTTTGGATCCGCAAAATTTAGATTAGCACTTATCTTATTGTCGCCAACTGTAATTAACTTCCGACTTGGATAACTGGCATGTGCTGCATATTTCACACCTGGAATATTAGCTGCAACTTCATCAGCCATAACATTTGGGGTCCAAGCAAAACTAAAAATCTTACCGTTTGCAGCAGAATTTTGATATACTACATAGGTTTTATCACTGTTCTTAAATTGCTTATCATAGCTCCACTCATAAGCTACGTACAAGAGCAAAACCATACAGCTGGCTAAGCCAATGGCTAAACCACCAATATTTATCAGTGAAAACCCCTTGTTCTTCCAAAGGTTTCGCAAAGCGATTTTTAGGTTCAATTTAAACATAAGCCCCTCCTAAATCCTCCCCAGAAGGAAGGACTTTTAGTTTGTGATTAATTATTTTCATTCCTACTATCATTTTTTTTGCGTAAGTAAAGCGTCGTACAACTCCTCCCATGCAGGGAGCTTGGGTGGGCTATTATTCGTATTTCAAAGCATCTACAGGGTTTGCTTTTGCCGTTTTATACGCTTGCAAGCTTACTGTAATAATGGTAACTATAACTGAGATAAGCATAGCCACAACAAATGGCCAAATGGTAATTGACGTACGGTAAGCAAATCCAGATAACCAATTACTTGACAAGATATAACCGATAGGAATCGCAATTAAATTGGCGATAATTATTAATGACAAGAAGCTCCTATTTAACATTTTTAGGATATCGCCTGTTTCTGCCCCCAGTACTTTTCTTACACCAATTTCTTTGGTACGTTCCTGAACGGAAAAAGATGCCAATGCAAAAAGGCCAAGCATCGCTATAGAAAGCGTAACATAAGTGAAAATGTTAAATAACTTATCTAACCTTACGTATTGTATGTATACGTTTGCAAAACTCTGATCTAGCCAAGTATATTGAAATGGAAACGGTTCAATAGATTCCCATGTTTTTTGAATACCACTAACCACTTGAGCTATATTTTTATCATCAACTTTTAAGATCACATTATCTGCTACATTGGTATTTCGACCTTCAATAACAAATGCAGTAGGTTCTGCCGCAGTTTCCATTCCTTTTTGAACATGATCTTTAACTACGCCAATTATGGTTCTGTTATCAATCCATTTACTTCCCACCAGCTTTTGTAAACCATATTTTTTAACAGCAGATTCATTTACAACAATACCTATACTATCTGTGGTATATTGATTTAAGAATGTTCTACCTGCTTTAGCGGGCATACCTATTACTTCAAAATAATCAAAATCTACCGTAACCATACTTAGATTCTGTACACTTTTTCCTTCAAATTCTCTACCAACAACCTGCATTGCTTTAACACCGGGATAATAATTAACCCTGCTTATTTCTTTTACGCCATCTATTTTGAGCAATCGCTGTTTTAACTGTGCAAAATTCTTTCTACTGTCGCCCTTTCTAATTTTAAATACCATTACATGATCCTTTTTAAAACCAATATCCTGGTTTTTAATATAGTTAACTTGTTGTTTAATGATAATTAAGGCAACCATAAACACAATTGCCACAACAAATTGAATAGAGATCAATGTTTTACGCATCCACAAACTTCCTACACTTCGAGAAAAATTGCCTTTTAAGACTTTTACAGGCTCGTAATTAGATAAAAAGAAAGCGGCATAACCACCAGACAATACAATAACCAATAACATAACTGACGAAATCTGTACAATTAACTGCACTGGTCGAACATAATTGAAAAGCGATAAATTGGTATTCATTAGATTATTTAAAACCGGCATAAATGCTTCTGAAAGTGCAAAAGCAATTAATAAAGCACAAATACATTGGATGGTAGTTTCTGTTAAAAAATAGGAAATAAGATTGCTTCGTCCGGCTCCCAAAACCTTACGTACTCCTGTTTCTTTTGCACGTTTAGCAGATTTTGCTACAGAAAAATTAGTAAAATTAATGCAGGCAATGATTAGCAATAGTGTTGAAAACAAAACTAAAATTGTAACAATAGCCGGATTTCCCCTTTTTGCTGGATCTTGTGATGCTGTAGCGTGCAGATAAATTGAACTTACTGGTGTAAGATAAATCTGAGCACTTTTTAGCCAACTCTGCTCTTTAAGGATGGGTAATTTAAGAAATGCCTGGTTAAGTTTCTTTTCAAACTGCGCTTTATCAGTCCCCTTTATCACTTTCAGATAAGTGTAGAAATTTCCATTGCCCCACCCATCTCCAGCAGAAGATTTTTTCAAGAAACCATCGTTATCCATGTGCTCCGGTGTATTTGGCTCGCGATAAACGCCACTAACAATGTAAGTTTTATTGGTATTAATCACAACACTTTTACCAACAGGATTTACCTTGCCAAAAATTTTTTCACTGGTTTTACTGCTTAATACAATTTGATCTTTTGACAAAAGTGAAGTATTTGCCTCACCGTAAATAAATTTATACGGAAACAGGTTAAACCAAGTACTATCTACACCTATAAAATGATCAAAATAAACCTCATTTTTACCATTGCTAATCAATCTTTGGTACATATCCCAAACATAAAACCGACCGTAGCCCTCTATCTCTGGCAATGTCTCTTTTAAAGCAGGGGCAAGTTCGGCAGGACTTGAAGAATATTCCTCCTCGCCAGGTGCCCATCTTATAGAAACTCGGTATATTTCTGCCGCTTGGGGATTCCAGGTATCATAACTTCTTTCATAATTTGCAAAAAGCAAAATCATAATGAAACCGGCCAATCCTACAGCAAGTCCAAAAATATTTAATATTGTATAACCTTTATTTCTCCAAAGGTTTCGCAAAGCGATTTTTAGGTTGAGTTTGAACATATTTTAGTATCAAGTATTTAGTATCAAGACCTTACAAGTTGCTTTGGTCTTTCAGCTTTAGTCTTTCAGCTTTTTTAAGTGCCTTTTCCGAATCTTCCCATCCGGGAAGATTCGGTTGGCTTATCATTAACTAAAACTATTTTTCTAATGGTTGTAGGGTTTTGGCGCTTACCTTACGCCTCAAACCTTTTACCTTAAACCTCTTTCTATATCAGTTCCTCGTTTCTTCTCTTATTTATCTTTTCTGAAACCACATGACCATCTTTCAGGTTGATAATTCTGTTAGAAAAACTTGCATCGTGGCTGGAGTGCGTCACCATTACAATCGTGGTTCCCGTTTCGTTTAACTCGCAAAGCAGTTCCATTACTTCATTACCATGCGAGCTATCCAAATTACCAGTAGGCTCATCGGCCAAAACCAATTTCGGTTTAGTAACCAAAGCTCTGGCAACGGCAACACGTTGTTGTTGTCCACCCGATAATTGTTGTGGGAAGTGACCACTACGGTTTACAATATTCATTCTTTCTATGATTTCGTTAACAAGCGTTTTGCGCTCCGATGCCGGAATTTTGTTATAAATCAACGGCAATTCGATGTTTTCGAAAACAGTAAGTTCATCAATTAAATTGAAATTCTGGAAAACAAATCCCATGTTTCTTTTACGGAAATTAGAACGTTCTCTGTCATTCAAAGTCAAAAGTTCTGTATCTATAAACTTATAACTTCCACTTTCGGGTTTATCTAATAAGCCCATAACATTTAACAAAGTAGATTTTCCACAACCCGAAGGACCCATGATGGAAACGAATTCGCCTTCTTTTACATGAAAATTGATGCCATTTAGCGCTGTAGTTTCTACTTCTTCAGTTTTATAAATTTTTTCCAGATTTTCTATTTTTATCATAGCTTTTTTAGTATCGATTTTTTTAGTATCAAGTATTTAGTATCGAGTATCAAGACCTGATATATTTTTGCTAATTTGTATCCCTATTTTTTTTTAACACCTTTCACCTTTCACCTTTCACCTTTCACCTTTCACCTTTCACCTTTCACCTTTCACCTTTCACCTTTCACCTTTCACCTTTCACCTTTCACCTTTCACCTTACTTACTTATCTCCACCTGGTCATATTGATTAAATTGGTCGTAAGAAGATGTGATAACTTCATCGCCTTTTTGCAAACCATCCAATATCTCATAATACAGGTAATTTTTTCTTCCAATTTTGACGTTTTTCTTAGTTGCTTTGCCATTATTTACCACAAACACCCACGAACCGCCTGTACTTTGAAAAAACTGTCCCTGAGCCAAAAGCAATGACTTGCTGTTATCAGATAGAGTTAGTTTAGTTTGTAAGGATAAACCACGACGTAAGCCTTCAGGTGCTGGTGCTTTAAAAACCATTTCTACTTGGAACTGACCAGCAGTAACCTCTGGTATAACCTTGCTAACCGTTAAATTGTAAGTTTTGCCATTAAATTCGCAACTGGCCGTTTGCCCTTCTTTAACGCGATTAATGTAATATTCATCAACGCCTGCCTGCAATTTGTAACCTTGCAATACATCGATTTTACCAATCATTTCATTAGAATTATAAGATTTACCAATTACCGGGTCGTAAGAAGAAAGCTTGCCCGAAACTGGTGCTTTGAGGGTCATGTTTTCTATATTTTTTCGAATCATTTCCAAACTTTCGTTCATTTGCCTCATGGATTGGTCAATTTGAGATAATTGCATCTTTCTGCTTTGGTTCTCTTGTTTAATCGCCTGTCGAACGATTTTAAGTTTGCCTTGATAATATTCGTAATCCTGACTTGACTTATTAAACTCCTGTTGGGTAATTACTTTCTTGGTGAGTAATGTACTATCTAAACGATATTGGCGAGTAGCAGTTCTTAGGCTATTTTCAACATCTAAAACATCCTGATTTAAAACTCTTTGATTTTGTTCCAAATCCAATCTCGATTTACGCAATTGATTAATCTGCTCCGTCGCAGCAGTTTGACTTGAAGTATAACTTAACATTGCATTTGAGTTAGAAATTCTTAACAATGGTGTACCTTTAACAACGGATGCGCCATTTTCGGTAAATATTTCCGCAACTGTTCCACCTTCTGATGAACTCACAATTACTGAAGTTAATGGAACAACGCTGGCATTTAATAAAACTACATCTTCAAAATCACCGTATTCAACTTTGCTAATGGTTAATTTGTCAGCATCGGCACTATATGTTTTCTTAAGTGATAAAGTATAGCCATAAATCACAACTGCTACAAAAACAATTGCCCCCCCCATTATAATTAAGGTTTTGGTGCTAAATCTTTTCTTCTCTATTTTTTTATCCATTGTTTGGTTGTACTGTTCGGTTTGATTAATAACCAAGCTTGTGCCAAAAGCTTGATGTATACTTAAACAATTTAAAATCAATTATTTAAGTATTATATAAAAAATTTTATGTTCGTTATCGAACAGTTGATGTGCGAGAGCGGACAGTTTGATTATTTTTGGTGAAAGAACCTTACCCCTTCATCCCCTCTCCTTAAAGAGATGGGGCAAAGAGTAGAGAAAGCATAGAGGTTAAAGATTTAGGTTTAAACCACTAAACGTAATTTCCCTCTCTTTAAGGAAAGGGATTGCACATAAAAACAATAAACGCTACCATTGATAGAGTGAGGCTATAAATTTAAGATAGAACACAATAACAAATACCACCACTTTTTATAGGGTGAAGTTAATTTATAAAAAAATATATGTTAGATGCAACAGTTTTAATCATCGATGATGATGACGATATTCTTTTAAGTGCCAGATTGTTTTTAAAACAGCAGGTTAAGCAAGTAATTACCTGCAAATCGCCTAAAGAAATTAACGTACTGTTGAGTAAAAACGAAGTTGATATTATCCTTTTGGATATGAACTATCAAAAAGGTGCAAGCGACGGCAGAGAGGGAATTTATTGGTTAGAACACATTTTATCAATCGATAAAGATTATGTGGTAATTCTAATGACGGCCTTTGGTAATGTTGAACTTGCTGTTAAAGCGATTAAAAAAGGAGCGACAGATTTCATACTAAAACCATGGGAAAACGAAAAACTTTTTGCAACCATTTCTACCGCATCTAAACTTCGCGAATCGAATAGAAAGGTAAAAAAACTGGAAAAAATCCACTCATCTCTGCAAAAAGATATGACTCGAGGCTTCGAAAACATTGTAGGCAAAGCAGAGGGAATTAAACAGCTACAAAACACCTTATTAAAAGTTGCGCCAACTGATGCCAATGTGCTAATATTAGGCGAAAACGGAACTGGAAAACAGGTTTTTGCTTACGAAATTCATGGAAATTCGCAGCGTCAAAATCAGGTTTTTATGCATGTTGACTTAGGCTCATTAAATGAAAATCTTTTTGAAAGTGAGCTTTTTGGCTATGCAAAAGGTGCATTTACCGATGCAAAAGAGGATAAACCTGGCCGATTTGAACTGGCCGATGGTGGAACAATTTTCTTAGATGAAATTGGAAATTTAACATTACCACTACAAGCAAAACTATTAAGTGTTTTACAAAACCGAACGGTTACGCGATTGGGTGAAAGCCGGGAAAGAAAAATTAATGTTCGTTTAATTACGGCCACAAATATGCCATTGAACGAAATGGTGGATAAAAATACATTCAGGCAGGATTTGCTGTTCCGAATCAACACAGTCGAACTTTTATTACCACCTTTACGAAAACGTGGAACAGATATTTTGCTATTAGCCAATCATTTTATGCAGGTTTTTAGTTCAAAATATCACAAAGAAAACCGAAGTTTGAGCGCTAAAGCCGAAGATATGCTTTTGAATTATAAATGGCCAGGCAACGTTCGCGAGCTACAGCATGTTTTAGAACGTGCAGTTATTATGAGCGATGGTAAAGAAATTACAGAAGAAGATTTGCAGTTGAGTCCGCAGCGATTTGCACAAAATACATCAATGCCCGATGAAATGGCACTTGGCGATATGGAAAAAATGATGGTGCAAAAAGCCATCGACAAGCACAAAGGAAATATATCAAAGGCAGCCGCAGAGCTAGGTTTAACCCGGGCCGCCTTATACAGGAGAATCGAGAAATTTGGAATTTAAGCTCAAAGCAGAAAGACTAAAGCAGAAAGCTTTGGACTTTTCACTTTAAGCTTTTAGCTTATAAACATGTTCTACAAACGCTTTACTTTTCGTTTAATTTTTCGGTTGCTGGTTATCAATTTGCTAGCCTACCTCCTATTTTACTTAATCCAAAACACCCAACTTTGGTTTACCATTATTGGTGTAAGCTTAATTTTATTAGGTTCGATTATTTCGCTTTATTATTACATTAATGAAATTCGTTCTGATATTAAGCGCTTTATTTTGGCTGTAAAAACTCGAGATCATACTCTAAATTTTAAAAACAAAGCAACAAAAGGCAGTTTCCCCGAACTTTACGATTCGTTTGGCGATATTCTTCAAGTGCATAAGCAGATAAGATTAGAACAAGAGGCAATGTTTCAGCTGATTAAAACCATTTTAGAGCAAGTTCCCGTTGGAGTAATCGTTGTGAATAATACAAAAACAGAACAGCATAATGAGGAAATAGCATTTTTTAATCAGGCGGCATCAAATTTATTGGGGGTTCCGGCTTATAAGTACTGGCATCGTTTAAAACAACATTTACCTGATTTTTCTACTGAAATTGACCAAATATCTGCTGGCGGAAAAAGATTTCTCGAACTTAAAATTCAGGATAAACTTATACAACTTTCTACAGAAGTTATTCCGCTAAACCTTTATGGAAAAAATTATACCATCATCAGTTTTCAGAACATTAAAGATGAGATTGAGCAAAAAGAAACGGAGGCTTGGAATCGGTTAATTGGTGTTATTTCTCATGAGATATTAAATTCCATCACCCCCATCAGTTCATTATCTGATACGATTAACAGCATGGTTAGTGATAAACAGAATTTAAATAGTGATGAAATGGAGGATTTAAAAACAGCACTTCAAACCATTAAACGACGTTCATCAGGATTGCTAGATTTCGTGAAAGATTATCGCCTAATTGCCGAATTGCCAACACCAAACTTAGAATCGCATACTATTGGCGAAATATTAAAGCACATTAAAGTATTGATGCAACCATTTGCCAAGGTTAAAAATGTGGTTTTGGATGTAGAACAGACTTCTTCTAAAATAACGGTGCAGCTTGATTTAAAACTGATTGAACAGGTTTTAATCAACCTTATTACCAACAGTATTTATTCTGTAGAAGAAAAAGAAAGCCCCCATATTTCGGTGAATTATCGATTAGAGCATACTAAACTTTATATCGATGTAACCGATAATGGAAAGGGAATTGAATCTTCCGATTTGGAGAAAATTTTCGTTCCATTTTACACCACCCGCAAAAATGGTTCGGGTATCGGCTTAACCATCAGCAGGAATATTATGAAAATGCATCGCGGTAGTATTGAAGTAATCTCTGTACCAAATGAGCAAACAACTTTCTCTTTATTATTTAATTATGTGTAGTTTTTACTTTAGATAAGTTTGAATGTTAACGTTTAATTTCAGTAGTTTTTTTGCTTTGTATAAAATCATTTCAATGTGCTTTTAAAACAAAATTCAAACAAAAACTGTTTAAAGCGCTTTTATTTATGTGGATACATCAAATACAAGCATGAAAACAGTTATAATTTCGAACCGACTACCCGTTAAAATCATCGAAAACAATAATGAGTACACCTTTATTCCAAGCGAGGGCGGCCTTGCAACTGGTCTGGGAGATGTGTACAAAAATGGCAACTCCATCTGGATTGGCTGGTCAGGAATTGAAGTTCCTGAAGAAAGACAACAAGAGGTAATAGATAAACTTGCCAAACTTAACCTCTATCCAGTTTTTCTAACTCAAGATGAAATCAATCTTTATTACGAGGGCTTTTCTAATGAAGTTTTGTGGCCGGTTTTCCACTACCTCGTTACCTATGCACATTACGAACAAAGCTATTGGGATTGCTACAAATCGGTAAATGAAAAGTTTGCAAAAGCAGCGTTAAAAGTACTTTCTCAAAAAGATAAAATATGGATTCAAGATTACCAACTACTACTTTTACCAGGCATTTTACGTAACAAACTTCAGCAATCAACCATTGGCTTTTTCCAGCATATCCCCTTCCCATCTTATGAAATATTCAGGTTAATACCCTGGCGTGATGAATTATTAAATGGCATGTTGGGTGCCGACTTAATTGGTTTCCATACATACGATGATGTTCGTCATTTCTTAAGCACTACAACAAGACTGTTGCCTGTAAATTCATCAGCAAATATATTAAGCAGTAACGATAGGCAAATCGTTGTAGAGGCTTTCCCAATGGGAATAGATTTTGATAAATTTTCTAACCTTACTTCAAAAGATGAAGTTCAGAAAGAGATTGAAGATTTCAGAACAGGGAAAGAAAATATGAAAGTAATTTTATCTATTGATAGATTGGATTATAGCAAAGGAATTCTAGAACGACTGAAAGCAATTGAACTACTACTACAGATTCACCCGGAATATATTGGCAAATTTGAGTTGTATATGATTGTGGTTCCATCGAGAGATACCGTTCCGCAGTACCGTGATTTAAGGGAGCAGATAGACCAATTTGTAGGTAACTTAAATGCCCGATATCGTTCAGTAAACTGGATTCCAATTAATTATTTCTACCGCTCGTTTCCAATCGAAGTTTTGTCTGCACTGTATGCAACCGCAGATATTTGCCTGGTTACGCCAATGCGTGATGGTATGAATTTAGTGAGTAAAGAATATGTGGCAAGCAGAAACAACAATGATGGTGTGCTCATTCTAAGTGAAATGGCTGGCGCATCTAAAGAATTAACTGATGCAGTAATTGTAAACCCAAATAACCTGGGAGATATAATGGAGGCTATTGTTGTGGCCTTAAAAATGCCTTTAGAAGAACAGGAAACACGCATGAAAGCCATGCGAGAAGTAGTAGAAAAATTCAATGTTAAACATTGGGTTAATAATTTTATTTTAAGACTTAACGAAGTGAAAAATTCTCAAAACTCATTACTAGCAAAACATGCGGTTAATTTAATAAACGAAAATATTATTGAACGATACCATAAAACATCCAGTCGTGTTCTATTTCTTGATTATGATGGAACACTGGTAGATTTCGCAGGAAATATTGATGATGCATCGCCAGACGACGAACTTTACAGTTTGCTTGAAAAACTAACTAAGGATGATTCGAACAAAGTGGTAATTATAAGCGGAAGAAGGAATGAAACGCTTGAAAGTTGGTTTGGGCATTTAAAGGTTGATTTAATTGCTGAACATGGTGCCTGGCAAAAAGCCTATGGTGGTAAATGGAATTGTTTGCCCTTACTTACCGACCAATGGAAACAAGAAATGAAATCCATTTTGGAAACCTACACAGACAGAACCCCTGGTTCCTTTATCGAAGAAAAAAGTTATTCATTAGTTTGGCATTATCGCAAAGCAGAGCAAGGGTTAGGCGATTTGCGGGCAAATGAAATTATAAGTCATTTAAAAATTTTGGCTGCTGATAAAGGTTTGCAACTTATGCCGGGAAATAAGGTTATTGAATTTAAAAACATGGAAGTAAATAAGGGGAAAGCAGCGCTAAACTGGCTTTACGATAAGAATCCTGATTTTATTTTAGCCTTAGGCGATGACCATACAGATGAGGATATTTTTAAAGCTTTACCAAACGATGCTTTTACCATTAAAGTTGGAAACAATATTTCAGAGGCAAAATATTACCTGAATGATTTTAAAGAAGTAAGGAAATTACTATGGAGTTTGGCAGATTCAGTAGTTAAATAATAATACTCCAATTCTAATCATCTTTAAAAATATGGTCGTCAGTATAAGCTTGTCAAAGATACACAGTAAAGTACTTCGACAAGCTCAGAATAACAAAACGTATATAAAATTATCTATCAGTCTGAACTTGTCGAAGACCCACAATTAAATACTTCGACAAGGATGACAAAACGTATAAATAATTGTCAATGATTTATTCTGCGCAAATTTTCTTAAATCTGTGGGAGATAAATTTAGAAACCTATCAGCTTTTACAAAATAATAGGCTCATATTAATTATAAAAAAATCGGTCTATCCAATTTTATCGCTATTCGATATGCCGCATTCATCAAGCCAACATGGCTATACGCTTGCGGGAAATTACCCCACTGGCTTCCGGTTTTGGCATCAACATCCTCACTAAAAAGCAGTAAGTGATTACAATATTTAATAATATTTTCAAACTCTTGAATTGCCTCATCAGTTCTGCCAACGCAAGCAAGAGCCTCTACATACCAAAAAGCACAAATTAGAAAGGTCGTTTTCGGCTTTCCAAAATCATCGGCATGAATGTAGCGATAAAACAGGCCATCTTCTGTTTTCAGTTCTTTTTCAAGGGCAATTAAATGGTCTTTAGCTCTATCCGATGATGGGTCGAGGTAATTCATCATAATCAATTGTAAAGTACTTGCATCTAAATGCGAGCTACCAACTGCATTCGTATAAACTTTTCTCTCTGGGTCGTAACAAGCCTCAATGTGCGCCGCAGCTTTATCAATTAAAACTTGAGCTCTATTTTCAAAATCCTGATTACCAATTGTTTTAGCCATTTTTAAAGCTGCCTGAGCACCTGCCCATTGAAACAAATTACTGTAACAATGTACATTGGCCATGTTTCTAAATTCCCAAATTCCAGCATCCTTTTCATCAATTGTTCTTTCAATTTTTGATAAAACACTTTCAATCCATTTTACTGAATCACTACGCTCAGAGAATACAAAACGATGATCGGTATATAGTGGCAGCATCGATATCAGAACCTGACCATAAATATCATTTTGGATATGCTCATAGGCTTGGTTACCAATTCTTACAGGCTGTTCGCCTTTGTAACCTTCCAAATGGTCTAAAGTTTTTTCTGTGATTTCACGTTCACCTGCAATGCCATAAAGTGGTTGATAACGCGTATCTTCATTATGAGAAATATCAGATAGATAATTAAAATATTTCTCCATTTCTTCAAAATGACCGATGTGGTTTAATGAGGTTAGCACATAATGAGAATCTCGCAACCAACAATAACGATAATCCCAGTTTCTGGTACTTCCTGGAGATTCTGGCAAACTCGTTGTACTCGCCGCGATAAATGCGCCTGTATCTTCATATTGGTGGATTTTTAAAACCAAAGCCGAACGAATTACAAATGGTTGGTAAAATCCTGCGATAGATGAATGTTTAATCCACAAACGCCAATACCCTATTGTTTCCCTAAGAAAATTTTCGGCAGTACTTACTACAGGAGCCTCTAAATTATGTCCATAAGTCATAATAAGGTATTTTGCCTCATTTAAAACAAAAGCCTTTTCATCTAAAATATAGTTTGTAGATACATTCGTACTTAATCTAATATTTTCATCGCAGCCAGCATAATCTATATGATTACTCCCCCTGGTGGCTCGCATTTCTTCCTTTCCGTAATCGCAAACAGGTTCACATTTGATTGTTATTCTTGGATTACCTTCTAGCGGTTCAATTTTTCTGATGAACATTAAAGGTTTAAAATATCTTTCGTAAAGGCGAAAACGAGGTGCAAAATCGGTAATGCGATATCTACCATCTTCTGCTGTAATTTCGGTTCTTAATACATTTGTATTTTCGATGTAGTATTGATTTGATGAAAATTTGCCTTGAGGAAGAATTGAAAATTCTCCACCCTTTTTATTATCCAACAGACTACCAAAAATAAAAGAACTATCAAAACGTGGCCAGCAAAGCCAAGATACATCTGTGTTTTTATTTACGTGTGCTATAAATGCACAGTTCCCTATAATTCCTGTTTGATACAGATGTTTTTCGGACATAAGCTATTTTTAATTTATTTACTACACTAACAAGCCTGTATCAAAAATGTTGGCAAAAATCTATTTTTAATGAATTTTAAAGCATTGCCCAGGAAAAAGACCTTTGTTAAATAGGCCTGATTGAAGTTAAAAACCTCACCTTATGAAAGCTCAAAGCTTGGGTTAATTCATTAAGCCTTCTCCTTGAAGAGCGGGAAACGAAGGTAGATGGTTCTAACCCATATAAAATCTATCTTTTAATATAATATCATTGGTATAAACTATCCCTTGTTATTAAGCCTGATTGAAGTGAAAAGCCCTTAGCGCAGCGAAGGCTTGCAACGAAAAGCAGGGCTGCAATCGGCAATGAAATGCTGAACATTGACTTCCAAAAAACGTTTAAATTTACTAATGTTGATCACAAAAATTTCATCACAAAAAAGCCAGCTTCGATAACGAAACTGGCTTAGTTAATGATAAATTTATTTTAAATTACTGTTCCACTTGGTAAAACAGCGCCCTTTTTAATTACAACAATACCATCTTTAACGGCATATAGTTCAAAATCTCCATCTTCCAAATGTGTACCGCCATTGATTTTTACATCGTTACCAATTCGGCAATTTTTATCGATTATAGCATTGTTAATGTAGCAACGGTCTCCGATTCCAATTAGTGAATTTCCTTTACTGGTTTCAGATTGAATTTCTTCAAGAGTTTGATAACGATCGCTTCCCATTACATAGGTATTGGTAACTACGGTATGCTTGCCAATACGGGCACGAATACCTAATACAGCGTGTTCAATTCTACTTGCTTGTATAATGCAACCCTCTGCAATAATTGCCTTTTCTAAGGTTGTACCAGAAATTTTTGATGGCGGCAGCATTCTTGCCCGAGTAAAAATAGTGTGGTTACTATCAAACATATTAAACTTCGGAATTTCATCAGTTAAGCCTAAATTAGCTTCAAAAAACGATGAAATATTACCAATATCAGTCCAGTAACCTTCGTACTGATAGCTTAAAACTCTGCTTTGTTCGATAGCCCTTGGTAAAATTTCTTTACCAAAATCTTTTTCCTCTTCGTTCTCATTCAAAATATTGATTAGATACTCACGATTGAAAACATAAATACCCATCGATGCTAAGAAGTTACGTCCTTCACCTTGCATTTCAGCACCAGTATCAGAAACCCAATCTTCCAAACCTGTTTTTGGTTTTTCGATAAAAGAAGTAATCATGTTTTCTTCATCTGCTTTTAAGATACCGAAATCAGTAGCATCTTTGGCTGTTACCGGGATTGTTGCAATGGTAATTTCTGCATTAGCCTCGATGTGTTTTTCAATCATGTCTTTAAAATCCATCTGGTACAACTGGTCGCCAGATAAAATTAAGATGTAATCAAACTCATGCGAAACAATATGGTGCATGCATTGACGAACTGCATCTGCCGTTCCCTGAAACCAACCGGCATTTTGTACCGTTTGCTCAGCTGCTAAAATATCTACAAAAGCAGTACTAAAATGGCTAAAGTGATAAGTATTTTTAATGTGCTTGTTTAGGGATGCTGAATTAAACTGTGTTAACACAAACATACGGTGGATGCCAGAATTAAGGCAGTTAGAAATTGGGATGTCTACTAACCGATACTTTCCTGCAATTGGAACAGCAGGTTTTGAGCGTGTTTGTGTTAATGGCGATAATCTAGAGCCTTGGCCACCGCCAAGGATAACGCCTAAAACTTTGTCAGTCATGTTAAGCTTATTTTAATATTTGGTATAATTCTATGTAATTCAATGCTGCTTTATCCCACGAATGATCAATTTTCATCATCGTTTTACGCACAGCTTTGAAAGCTTTTTTATTTTTATGTAATTCAACAGCACGATTTATGGCTTGGGTAACATCCCAAATGCTGGTTTGGTCGTGGCATATTCCAAAACCACCATCGCCAATATCAATAACGGTATCTTTTAAACCACCAACTCTACGAACAATAGGAACGGTTCCGTATCTGAGCGCATAAAGTTGGTTTAAACCACAGGGTTCTACTCTTGACGGCATTAAAAGAAAATCTGCAGCTGCATACATTTCATGCGAAACCTGCTCATTGTAGCCAATATAAGCATTGTACTTTCCTCTAAAAATATCTTTCAATTGATTTAATCTACCCTCTACCCAATTATCACCAGAACCTAAAACCAACACATTGATATTATCGCCATGTTGTTGTAATGCAGTATTAAAGATATCGGGAAGCAAATCAGCGCCTTTTTCATCAACTAACCTACCTATAAAAGTAAAAAGTGGTTTAGAAGAATCTAATTGAAAAACATCGCACAACGCCTTTTTGTTTGCTAATTTTCCTGCTTCTATTGTTTTTAAATTGTAACTTTTTACAAGCATTGGGTCTGTTTCTGGGTCCCAAACTTCAGTATCAATTCCGTTTAAAATCCCAACTGATTTCCAACTTTCTTGTCGGAGTAAGCTTTCTAATCCGCGAGCGTTGCCCATCATTTCGCCTAAATAACTCGGCGAAACTGTAGTTACTTTCCAGGCACATTTTATGGCAGAAGCGAGCGGATTTATGGCATCATCCCAACCTAAAAGTCCGCCTTTCCATAAATCGAAAGCAGGAATGTAGTATAACTTTTCCCAACCAAACTGGCCTTGATACTGTGCATTATGAATGGTTAAAACCGTAGGAACTGTGCGGATTGGAGTATATTTTATTGAGTTGGAAACCATAAATGGAATTAAACCCGTGTGGTGGTCATGGCAGTGAATTACATCAGGACGATGCTCCCACTGTACAATCCAATCTAAAACGGCAATTTGGAAAGCCACAAATCTTTCCGTATCGTCTTGGTACCCGTATACATTTGGTCTATCCGTTAAACCCTGAATGTGAATGATGTATAAGTCAAAACCAAGTTTATTAGTTTTCTCTTTTAAAACACGAAATTGAAAGTGGTTATTTCCATAATTAGCCCATGCGTCATAAGCAACATCAAACTCATTCTCACGAACAAACTTAGTTTCATACGCAGGCACCACCACCTTAGCGATATGACCGATTTTATTTTGATATTTTGGTAAGGCTCCTACTACGTCAGCTAAACCGCCAACTTTCGCAACAGGATAACATTCGGCACTTATATGTAAAATTTCCATTAAATATTTGGTGTAGATAACTCTGTTAAGTTAGTAATTGTTTTCTGATTTGGAAATATTAGAAAAATTATTTTTAGGGGTATGTTTTCCCGTAGATGTAAAAGATTTCCGCTGAATTGGAAAGTCGATAAGTTTGGTTGGAAATTTTTTTTTGAAAGTGAAAGTTCATCACTTTTTGCCCTATTACAGCCTGCCTTACACTGTAGCACCAATAGAAAAATTGGTGGCTGCTGTTTCAATCAGGCCTAGCTACAAAGTATTCTCTTGCTAAACGCAAAAAACCGCTAAACTTTCGTCAGCGGTTTAAACAACAAAACAAATATAATTTAGTTTAACCCTTTAAGAGCCAATTTAAATTATATTTTGAAAAATGTTTATTGCTTATTTTTTGAGCGAAACAAGGCAAATGTTGCAGAGATAGCTAGCCTATCTCGAATTATTGATCGATGTTGTGCCCGAAAAAAAGCATAAACAAATTATTAGATAAATTTTAAACAGGCTCTAATATTCTTCAGCAATTATTTCATAAAAATCTCTGATTGGCTGGAACTGCGGGTGCAGTGAAACCACATCTCCAAATACCAAAAGTGCAGGAGCTTGTATTTTTTTATCTTCAACAACTTCTGCAATCGTATCTACAATACCAATAGCAATTTTTTCATCAGGAGAAGAACCATTTTGAATAACCGCTACAGGTAGTAAACCTTTATTTTCGCCTTGAAAAATTGATGCAATCTCTTTTACCTTTTCAATTCCATTAAGCACTACAATAGTTGCTTTAGTTTTAGCGGCAATATATAAATCTTCAGAAATTTCACCTTTCGAATTTGTTCCGCTTACCGCCCAAAAGCTTTCACTAAGATCTTTATAAATCATTGGGATTTTTTGCAAACTCGGCGCACCAGTTGCACTGGAAATGCCTGGAATAATTTCTGTAGGGATGCTGTAAGATTCTGCAGCATCAATTTCTTCATAACCTTTAGCGAAGAAAAATGGATCTCCACTTTTCAAACGCACCACATGACCATAATTTAAAGCATAATCTATAATTAGCTTATTCACTCCATCTTGAGAAAAATCCTCATCATCAGTACGTTTGCCCACATAAACCTTTGGAATACCATCTGGAGCATGACAAAGTAAAGCTTCGTTCACATTTGCATCATACAAAACAACATCGGCTGTTTTTAATGCTTTAACACCTTTTAAACTAAATAAATCCGGGTCGCCTGGACCTGCTCCTATTAGCGTAATTCTTGGTTGTATGTTCGCTTTTTCTACTTTACTTAAAATCATGACTGAAAATTTAGTTCGTGATAATTTTTATTAATTATTCAAATATACAAAGTCTATAGAAATTGTAGTAATTTATTTTAAAATAAATTACTACAAAAAACTCCTCACCGCCTCGTAATTTTGATTTATTTTAGCATCTCACTTCGAACACAATGAAAACCATTATTGAATTGAAAGACCAAATAAATAAACAGTCTTAGCGAAACACTAAGACTGTTCATTTAATCTTCTTCATACTAAGGTAAAAATTTTAATGCGAACGCAAAAACGCATTAGGATTCCCAATAGAATTAGGAATTAATCATTTTGCCAAAAAATTACTTACAGGGAACCTCACTAAAGGTAAATTTCCCAGCATCATAATTAATCGGTTTGCCTTTTACAAAATACGACCGACCTAAAGTAGTTTCTATTTGCGCAACCCCCATTATCAATTTTCCATCTTTCTTTAAAAATGCCAGCGGATTTGTAAATGCTTTAGTTGTATCAACACCGGTATTAAATCGGTAATCTACTAAAAGCGTATCGCCATGAAACTTGCCATCAATTTTGCCATTGTTTTGCGGCTTTTCACTATATTTTATCAGCAACGAACCCGTAACTTTACCCGATGCCATTGTTTTTACAATCATGGCTGCACTATCTTTTTCAAAAGATGCAGCGTAGCATTTCTCATTCAAAACAGAATCTGCTTTGGTGGTATCTGCTTTCTTATCCGATGAATTACAAGCATAAATAAGTGGAATTGCTGCAAAAGCGAGGCTAATAATTTTATTCTTCATGATTTAAATTTTATGTCCTTTAAATGTAAATATAGAAATACGATGAAATGTTTTAATGAATTCCATAAGTAAAATTACAGTAGAACGAGGACTTACAACGTTGGCTAAGCCAGATGTAAATCCAATTTTAGAAACAATACTATCAAAATAATGTAGAAAATGAAAAACGGGGCTATCATTACCGATGCCCCGCTGAAATTACTTTCCCTCTAATTTTAGAGTTTTCATTATGATATTTGGTTATGGTTCTTTAGAATTTGGCCAAAAACATCGTCCATCACACATCTAACATTTTACTTTATTCAACTGCCGCCCTAAACATAAGCGCTCCAACTGTTAAATTCGTCCGACTATCAATTAAAATAGCCGAACCATTTGAACGGTTATCATCATATAAATCAAAAGCCAAAGGATCTGCTGTTTTTATAATCACTCGACCAATGTCATTTAATTTGAATTCATCTGCAGGATGCTTTTCTAAAGTATTAATATCAATTTTATACAAAATTTCATTGATTTTACATTTTGTTACTTTACTATTATGCTGAATTAAATACATTATCGAGGTATCCAAAGCACGTCCATCCATCCAGCATAAATCTACCTCGATTAATTTTGATTCCTGTGGCAAAGCGGATGCATTTACAATTGTATCACCACGACTGATGTCTACGTCATCTTTCAAATGAATGGTAACCGATTGGCCAGCATGAGCTGTATTTGGCGATCGATCGAAAAACTCAATTTTTTCGATAGTCGAACTTGCACCTGATGGTAGAATCGTAATCTTATCATTAAGGTTAAAAGTTCCACTTAATACACGACCAGCATAACCACGGTAGTCATGAAGCTCTTCTGTTTGAGGGCGAATAACCCATTGCACAGGCATGCGAGCCAACTGAGATTTATCTAAATTATCAGTATCAACTTTTTCTAAAAAGTGAAGTAAACTTTCACCATTGTACCAATTCATACGCTCAGAGTTTTGAACGATATTATCACCTTTTAGTGCACTAACCGGAATATAATTTACATCTACAAGTTTTAGTTGTTGTGCCAAAATTTTGTATCTATCGATGATTGAATTATAAACTTCTTCGCTATAATCAACCATATCCATTTTATTGATACAAACTACAATATGCTTGATGCCCAACAAAGAAACCAAGTAAGAATGTCGAATAGTTTGCTCTACAACGCCATTTCTTGCATCAACTAAAATGATAGCCAAATTTGCCGTAGATGCACCGGTAACCATGTTTCTAGTGTACTGAATATGCCCAGGGGTATCTGCAATAATAAATTTACGTTTTTCCGTTTGGAAGTATTTGTAAGCTACATCAATAGTAATACCTTGCTCTCGCTCCGCTCTTAAACCATCTGTTAATATTGCCAAATCTATCGTTCCATCATCATTTTTACGGTTAGAGTTTTGTAAGGCTTCTAACTGGTCGGCTAAAATGGAATCTGTATCGTATAGCAAACGGCCGATTAAGGTACTCTTACCATCATCTACGCTGCCTGCTGTGAAAAATTTTAATATGTTCATGTTGTTATAGTATTAAGATAAAAGCATCAAGTATCAAGACAAATTGCAGTCATTCAACTTTGATAATTATACTTAGCATTACATTTTTAAGTTTAGAAGGAAGTATTGTAGGATTTAACATCAAGTCTTGATACTTGATAATCGCTATTTTATACTAACTACTTGCTACTCCCCTAAAAATATCCTCCCTTTTTCCTATCCTCCATTGCGGCCTCAGAAACTTTATCATCCATACGTGCACCACGCTCTGAGATTTTTGATTCGCTGATTTCAGAAATAATATCGTCAATTAAAGTGGCTTCAGATTCTACTGCGGCCGTGCAAGACATATCACCAACGGTACGGAAACGAACTTGCTTACGAAACACCACATCTTCATTATCCATGTTCAAAAATGGTGAAGCTGCCATTAATTGACCATTTCTGGTAATCACTTCACGCTCATGTGAGAAATAAATACTTGGTAATTCGATATTTTCTCTGCGGATGTAATTCCAAACATCCAACTCCGTCCAGTTGCTGATTGGGAATACACGAACATTTTCTCCTTTATGAATTTTTCCGTTATAAATGTTCCAAAGTTCAGGGCGTTGGCGTTTGGGATCCCACTGCCCAAATTCGTCACGAACAGAAAATATGCGTTCTTTTGCTCTGGCTTTTTCCTCATCTCTTCGGGCACCACCAATACAAGCATCAAATTCGTATTTTGCAATGGTATCTAAAAGTGTAATCGTTTGCAAAGCATTTCTGCTGGCATTTTTACCTTTCTGCTCAACCACTTTTCCTTGGTCAATAGATTCTTGAACGGAGCCAATAATTAATCGCTCTCCGATTCTTTCTACCATTTTATCGCGATAGGTAATGGTTTCTTCGAAATTATGACCTGTATCAATGTGTACCAATGGAAAAGGAAATTTCCCAGGGCGAAAGGCTTTCTCTGCCAAACGAACCAAAGTAATTGAATCCTTACCACCCGAAAATAATAAGGCAGGTTTTTCAAACTGACCAGCCACTTCACGCAAAATGTGAATTGCCTCGGCCTCTAGTTCATCTAAATAATCAAAATTATATGTACTCATTTATTAAGTTTTGATTGATTGAATTTTGAATGAAAAAATTGACTTTCGATAGTCTATTCTTTCAAATATCCAATTTTTATATCATTTGTTGTTGTTTACCTCACCCAATCAAAGTGTAAGCTTTATCTTATGTTCTGCATTCCCTCTACCCTTAAGGTTAAAGCCCTCTCCCGTTCATTCCCTATCTTCAAGGAGAAGGATAGGATTGTCCGCGTTATAATTCTTCCTTTCAAAAGTTGAGGTTTTATTTTCTAAAAACACCCAGCCCTGCTGGCACCCCTCTAAAAGAGGGGAATTATAAAGTGCCTATGCATCTCGCTTTGGTCTTTAGTCTTTCAACTTTGGTCTTTATGCACCTTCAACCTTTCCTTCCTCAACTTCTGTAGTATGCAAACCACACTCTTTTTTACTTTGGTCTTCCCACCACCATCTTCCGGCTCTGAAATCTTCGCCAGTTTTTACTGCTCTTGTACACGGTGCACAACCAATACTAGGGAAACCTTTATCATGTAAAGTGTTGTAAACAATGTTATTATCATTAATGTAATTTTTCACATCATCTAAAGTCCAGTTGAAAATCGGATGGAATTTAACCAACTGATTTCCTTCATCCCACTCTAAATCATGCATATCTTCACGGTTTGCGCTCTGATCAGCCCTAATTCCCGTTACCCAAATTTCGTTCCCTTTTAACGCCCTTTTTAAGGGTTCAATTTTACGGATATAACAGCATTCCTTTCTATTTTCTACTGATTCGTAAAAACTATTTGGCCCTTTAATATTCACCATATCCTGCAATAATTCGTTCTGAGGATAATAAGCATAAATCGGTTGGTTATAAACTTCCAAAGTACGGTTCCAAACATAATATGTTTCTGGAAAAAGCCGACCAGTTTCCAGTGTAAATACCTTAATTGGAATATTATTGTCGAAAATTAAATGCGTAATGGCTTGGTCTTCCCAACCAAAACTCGTAGAAAAGATAATGTTATCGGCGTACTTTTCTGCTAAATATTTAAGTTTATCTACCACATTTAATCCAGATAATTCTGCCTGTATTTCTGCTAAATTCACCATCTAAATTAATTTTAAAATAAACATAATTACACTGCGCAAACTTACAATCATTACGATAATTCCAACGGCAACCATAATGGTTTTTGCAGAAATTTTGTTGGAAACTCTTGCCGCAATTGGAGAAGCTATAGCACTACCAATTATTAAGCCTAAAACAGCTTCCCAATGTTTGCCTCCTAACATCGTAAAAAATGTTAAAGAACTTAAGGTTGCAATAAAAAACCTACTAATTTTTACTGTTCCCAAAGAAAATAGTGGATGGCGACCACCTGCAATTAAACTTGATAATACGATTGAGCCCCAGCCACCACCGAAAGCGGCATCGATAAAACCACCAACAAAACCAAGTAAGCCAATTTTTTTAATCTTCTCGTGTGCTTTTTTTCTTTTGATGTTGAATGCCTTCATCAAAATTACAGCCCCCAAAAACAGCGTATAAACTGCTACTACAGGCTTAACATAAGCACTGTAATGTTCTAATGAAGATAAAATATAGGCACCTAAAACTGCGCCTATAATTGCTGGAATAATTAAAATCTTGAATAATTTCCAATTTACGTTACCCATTCGGTAGTGCATCCAACCTGCAATTCCATTACTCATTACTTCCGAAATATGGATAGCCATACTTGCTGATGCAGGTGGTAAACCCATCGCCAATGAGAAAGATGCAGTAGTAACGCCATACGACATCCCAATTGCGCCATCTATTAATGCGAATACAAATCCTGCACCTAAAAACCAGTAAAATAATGGGTCGATGTTAATTAAAAAAGTCTGAAATTCAGGTTCGGTATTCCATAAAGAGAAACCAATAGTGCTAATAAGCAAAACTGCTGCAATCCAAATTAACCATTTAATATTTCGTTCTGCAAAGCTTTTACGCGGATTAATTAAGCTTTTGGTAACCTTATTAAGCTTTTTAACTTTTGCAGAAAAATCGCCATTTAAGGTTTGGCGCAAGGCATTCATGTTTTGCAAAGTTTCATCCAGTTCTGCCGGAATTCCTTCGTTCAAAATCTGCTTTAATCGCTTTGCGATGGTTGGCGATTTACCGTTTGTAGAAATTGCAATTTTCAAATCACCTTTCTGTACGATAGAACCTAAATAGAAATCGCACAAATCAGGTTTATCGGCTACATTAATGAGCAAACCTTTTTCATATGTAACTACCCTGATTTCTTCGTTTAAAATATTGTTATTGGTTGCGGCAAAAACAATATCGATATCTTCCAAATCGGAGACATCAAAACTTTTCTGCTTCACTTTTATTTGAGGATAGTTTGCAATAAGTGCATAAATCTCCGTAGAAACGATTTCAGCAACAATGGTAATTTTAGCCTGATGGCTGTTATTAACAATTGCCGTTAGTTTTTCCAAACCAATATTTCCTGCACCAATTAATAATGTACGCAACTTATTCAGCTTTACAAAAACTGGAAAAAGCTGATTACCTTTCTCTTCTTCAGAGAAAGTTTCTTCACTACTGGATTGGTTAGGCAATACTTGCATATTGTTTTACTAAATTCTTAAATGATGGATGTAAAGAAACGACCTCACCAAATATTAAAAGTGCTGGTGCTTTAACGTTTTCTTGCCTAACCAAACTTTCAATAGTTTCAACCAAGCCAACAACTAGCTTTTCATCTGCTGATGAACCATTTTGAATTACTGCTGCCGGCAAATTGTGTCGGCCCGCTGCTTTAAAGATTTCGATAATTTTAGATAGTTTTTTCAGCCCCATCAACACTAAAACTGTAGCATTCGATTCTGCCGCCTGATAAATATCATTAGAAACTTCGCCAGAAGTAGTTGTACCTGTAATTACCCAGAAACTTTCGCTCAAACCGCGATGTGTTACCGGAATTTGTTGCAAAGCTGGAACACCGATTGAACTGGAAATACCTGGTATTACATCTACCGGAATACTATAAGATGCTGCATAATCCAACTCTTCATATCCTCTGCCAAATACAAATGGATCGCCCCCTTTTAGGCGCACCACATGACCGTAGTTTAAGGCATAATCAATCATTAATTTGTTGATGGTTTCTTGCGGATATGAATGCTCGCCAGAACGTTTTCCAACGTAAACTTTAATGGCTTCAGCAGGAGCATGTTCCAATAATGCCTCATTCGTTAAAGCATCATATAACACAACATCTGCAGTTTGTAAAGCTTTAACACCTTTTAAGGTAAGTAAATCCGGGTCGCCCGGACCAGCACCTAAAAGGGTTATTCTTGATTCTTTATTTTGATTAACCATAGTTTTTTAATTATTGAATGATTGGATGAGTGAATGTTTTTTATAGAGATTCCTAATTATTGAATTTTGAATGAGTGAATGTTTTTTATAGCGATTCCCAAACATTCTATAATTCTCTCAAACATTCATTCTATCATTTCTGCTTTAAAAATCCTCATTCTATAATTCACTCAAACACTCATTCTATCATTTCTGCTTTAAAAATCCTCATTCTATAATTCACTCCAACACTCATTCTATCATTTCTACCTAACAATCACTCATTCTATCAATGTCTAATTCTCTCATTCCTTTTTTCCTTAATCTGATTTAAAAATGCTTCAGCTTCATTAAAATATTTTGCTGCGAATTCTGCTGTTGGCTCGTTTTTATTGATTTGAAGAACCAAATCTGAAAAATTTGTCGGTAAGTTAAATTCGCCAGTTTCTATATGATTATCAAACTCCCTGATTATGCCAACCTGTGTGCTACTATTTATGCTTTTATCTAAAAGCAAGGATTTTGCAGCGCTAACGAAAGTGCTATACGTGTGGTAAATCGCATCAGCGTAAGTGCCTTTATCTAAATTTTGTTTAGCCCAACCAAATTTCTCATCAGCCTCTAAAAGTAGAGTCGCTACTAAATCAATCACAACTCCGGCGCATTCGCCAACACCAATGGCAGTCGCAAATTGCTCCACATGGCCCCAATCTACAAATTCTTCTTGCTGTAGGTTGGTTAAATCTGCAAGTGGTTTTAAAAGTTGATAAAAATGGTCTTTACCTTTTCTATCATAATATTGATGGAAGTTTTCATTCTCTTTATTATTTTCTTTGAAATCATTTAGAATGAAGTGCAAAACACTCGTTGCCCTTTTGGATGGCACTTTAATTACGCGTTCTGCAACTCTACCAACACCGTTTCCAACTGTTCCGCCGCCAAGCATAACCTGAACTGCCGGAACAACTTTCCCATCTGCTTTTACCGAACTTCCGTGAAAACCAATTTCAGCTAAACCATGTTGTCCGCAAGAATTCATACAACCACTGATTTTTATCTTGATGTTTTTCTCGTAAATAAACTCAGGAAAATCAGTGTAAATCACATCTTCCAAAACTTCGGCTAAAGTCATTGAATTTGAGATTCCTAAATTACAAGTATCTGTTCCAGGGCAAGTTGTTATATCTGCTAAACTATCAAAACCAGCTGTTGTAAAGCCTATTTTATTTAATGAAACATATAATGACGGCAGAGCTTCCTTACGAACAAACTTCAAAAGCAAACCTTGGTTTTGTGTAATTCTGATTTCATCGGCAACGTAAGGTTTAATGGCATCGACAAAAGCACGAGCTTTATCGGTTTTAATATCACCAACCTGAACCTTTACGTAAACGGAATAAAAATCATCCTGCTTCTGTTCGACAACGTTTGTTGCAAACCAGTGTTTATAATGCATTTCGTTCAGTATTTCAACCTCTGCATATTCTTGCTCCAAAGGTAACGTCGGTTGAGGAACGGTATCTCTGTCGATTACAAAAGTTTTTACTTTGTTCGCAATGCGCTCTTCAGCCACCAAACGTAAAACCTCTTCTAAACCTAATTTCTGAACCAAATATTTTAGTCGGGCTTTGTTTCTATTGGTACGTTCGCCATAACGGTCGAAAACACGCAAAACAGATTCGGTAAAAGGAATTAATTGATTTTCAGGTAAAAAATCATGAATAGGACTCGCTAAAAATGGCTGAGCACCTAAACCACCAGCAAATAAAACCTTAAAGCCACGTTCGCCATTCTCGTTAATTTTTGGAATAAAACCTAAATCGTGTATGTAACTAAAAGCCGTATCCTTATCGCTTGATGAAAAAGAAATTTTAATCTTTCTGCCCATTTCCTGGCAAATTGGGTTACGCAAAAAGTATTTGAAAACGGCATGTGCATAAGGCGAAACATCAAAAGGTTCATCTTTATCAATACCAGAATTTGGCGATGCCGTTACGTTACGAACTGTATTTCCGCAAGCCTCACGAAGCGTAATATCATCTTGCTCTAGTTTTGCCCAAAGCTCTGGAGTTCTGTCTAAACTTACATAATGCAACTGAATATCCTGACGGGTGGTCAAGTGCAAATTTCCACTTCCATACTCATCTGCGATATCAGCAATGCGCAATAATTGTTTAAAAGTTACCTTTCCAAATGGCAGTTTAATGCGAATCATTTGCACACCTGGTTGTCTTTGTCCGTAAACACCACGGGCTAAGCGTAAACTTCTAAATTTCTCGTCGTGAATGGTTCCATCGCGAAAAGCTTTAATTTTATGCTCTAAATCGATAATGTCCTGCTCGACAATATTGTTTTCGAGTTCTGTTCTGAAACTTTGCATATTGTGTTGTTAGCTTTATTCTAAAAATGCCCTTCTATTACCGAAAAGCATTAAATATTTTATACTTATAAATTATTCAATATCCTCTTCTAAGTTGTTTTGCAACAATAGTAAATCATTCGGCTACAAATTTGGATAAATATAAAAATGAAGTTCATCTGCCAAATATATAAAGTATATAGGAATAGTAGTAATTTTTATTAAAAATTATTATATTCAATTAAAGAATTTAAAAGGAAATCTATTAAATTCTTTCGATACCCAGCTTCAAAGTATCTTCACGACCAATAACATCGGCAATGCTAGTTTCGCTTAAAACTTTAAGAGTAGCATCTCTAACATCGATAAATGCACTTCTTATACCACAGGTTTTTTCGTCCACACATTCATCACATTTATGATAAAAATTTAAACTTGCACATGGAACCATTGCAATCGGCCCATCAGTAACACGCATTACCTGAACCAATAGAATTTCTTCAGGCTTTTTATTTAGACTATAACCTCCACCGGCACCTTTTTTACTATATAAAAAGCCAGCATTTCTTAAATCTAAAAGAATTTGTTCGAGAAATTTTTTAGGAATATGCTCCTCCTCTGCAATTTTTGAGATCTGCATAGGCGGTTTTTCTACATTTTTGCCAAGCGCAACGAGTGCTTTAATGGCGTACTTAGTCTTTTTTGATAGCATATTCATACAAAGCTAATAAAAGAATGTAATATATAAAATAAGGCTTTAACAGGTTAACTAAACCTTACAGCAATATAGTTGGAAAATTTTAATGCAAATTTTTTAATGCCTACATGAAAGGTTTTCTAGCCGATCCATTTGTATTTGATCATTTAAGAAAATTTATGATTAAGTTCTCAAAAAAGAAAATAAATCAATAATCAGAAAATAGTCAAAAAAACCCTTCATAAAACTTCCATGTTTTTTATCTCTCTATTAAACATACTTTTACAAAAAGTATTATAATTTAATTAATGAAAAGAAGATTCAACCTTTTACCAATCATAATCGTTGCTGCATTATTTATGTTTCTTAATGCATATATTTTATCAGGATTAACAACAATAATTAGCTCAAAAATTTTACCGCCAGTATTCTGGACATTTATAACGATTATAATCGCTTTGCTAATTTTAGCCATACAAAGGGTTCAAGGAAGCGGTGGTATGGATAAATATTTTCAAATTGCCAGTCATTTATTTTTAATTGTATTTGTTGCAGAACTAATTTTTGCCATATTTCTTTTAATTGGCGATATCTATCGTTTAATTTTAGGAATAATATCTAATTTTCAGCCCGAAGGATTTAATTGGTTAGTAAGAAGTACTTATTGGGTAGACTTTGCACTAATTATGTTTTGTTTAACGGTTATTTTATTTATTTATGGAATTACTCATGGAAAATACGCATACAGGGTAATAAAACATACAATATATTTTGATGATTTACCTGAGAGTTTTGATGGTTTTACCCTTACTCAGATATCAGATGTACACGCAGGAAGTTTTACTAATCCAAAGGCGGTACAAAAAGGTATTGATTTAATTAATGCTCAAAAAAGTGATTTATTTGTTTTCACAGGAGATTTAGTTAACAATGCTTCTTCCGAAATTGTACCTTATATCGGGCATTTCTCTCAAATTAAATCACCATTTGGACAGTTTTCAGTTTTAGGCAACCATGATTATGGTGACTACGTTAAGTGGCCTACAGAAGTTGAAAAAATTAGAAACTTACAACAATTAAAAAATTATCATGCTGATTTAGGATTTAAATTATTACTTGATGAGCATGTTCAAATTAATAAAAACGGACAAACAATAATTCTTGCAGGTGTAGAAAACTGGGGTGTAGGTTTTGGTGAACGAGGTGATTTGAAGAAAGCACTTCAAAATACACAAACAAATGATTTCAAAATCTTACTCTCTCACGATCCATCTCATTGGGATGCACAGGTGAAACAATTTCCTTCAAAAATTCAGCTCACACTTGCAGGGCATACTCATGGTATGCAATTTGGAATTGAAGCTTTTGGTATAAAATGGAGTCCTGTGAAATATAGGTATAAACATTGGGCAGGATTGAAATCAGAAAATAGCAGATTTTTAAATATTAACAGGGGCTTTGGATTTTTAGGCTTCTCTGGCCGCATTGGTATATGGCCAGAAATTACGGTTATAGAGTTGAAAAGGAAAGAATAAATATTGGGGAAAGTTTATCTATTGGCTGGCTTCGTATTCACATTTTAAATTTGTCTCGATTCAAAAGATAATTATCTTAATTTACGCCCAAATATCCAGTTAATAAAAATTTATGAATAATATAGATTTAACAAACCGATACGAATCGATGATTTATCGCCGTTGCGGCAATAGCGGTTTAAAATTACCTGCTCTATCACTTGGTTTGTGGCACAACTTCGGGCATGTAAATGTTTACGAAAACAGTAAAAATTTAATTGCAACTGCATTTAGTAAGGGAATTACACATTTTGATTTAGCAAATAATTATGGCCCGCCGCCGGGCTCAGCAGAAGAAACTTTTGGTAAAATCTTAAAAGAAAACTTTAAAAGCTATCGCGATGAAATGATAATATCATCTAAAGCAGGTTACAAAATGTGGGACGGGCCTTACGGCGAATGGGGTTCGAAAAAATATTTGGTTTCTAGTTTAGACCAGAGTTTAAAACGCATGCAACTAGATTATGTTGATATTTTTTATCACCATCGCCCTGATCCGGATACGCCGTTAGAAGAAACTATGGCTGCATTAAGTTTAATTGTTCAGCAAGGGAAGGCATTATATGTCGGAATTTCAAATTATCAAGCAAATGATGCTGAAAAAGCATTTAAAATATTAAAGGAAATGGGTACTGCTTGTTTAATTCATCAGCCTAAATATTCGATGTTTGAGCGTTGGGTTGAAGATGGGTTAATGGATGTTTTAAAAGAAAATGAAGTTGGCTGTATTCCCTTTTCTCCACTGGCACAAGGTTTACTAACGGATAAATATTTGAATGGCATTCCATCAGATTCGAGAGTAGCGACAAGTGGTGTATTTTTGAATGAAAGCAACTTAACGCCTGAAAAACTCTCGATAATCGCTAAACTTAATGATGTTGCGAAATCAAGAAATCAAAAACTGGCACAAATGGCAATTGCCTGGTTACTTAAAGATGAACGCGTAACTTCTGTTTTAATTGGAGCAAGTAAGCCAGAACAAATTACGGATTCCATTAAAGCTTTAGACAATGTTAATTTCAGCACTGACGAACTCGAAAAAATAGATTCCATACTATCAGACGAAGCATAAATAATTAAGGTCATCCTTAGTAGATGGCCTTAATTATTGATATTTAACTTAATTTAAGTTTTTTAATTTTTTAGTTTATACCTCATCAGGAAATTCTTTTTTTAGTTCATTTACAACTTTTAAAATAATAGTTTCAGTATCTTTCAAAGCAGTTGGTAATGAGGGATCTTCTAATCTTTCCCTGCCTATGTTTTCAATATCTCTAATAATTTTTTGAAGTGATGTAATGTTTAAATTATCAATATTTGATTTCAACTTATGTGCAATTGCTCCCATCTGCTCCAAATCATTGGCATGATAAGCATCAATCATTTCTTTTACGGTTATTGGAGTTTGTTCACAAAACATATCTACCATTTTTTTTACAAATGCCTCCCTACCCTTACTTATGGTTCTTAAGCCTGATAAATTATAAAGCTCTTCTCCTTCGATTGCTTCTGCCATATCATTATCTTCCTCGCTTTCTTGCTCTGTAATAATCCATTTATCTATTGTATTTAAAAATTCCTCTTCATTAATTGGTTTGGTTATATAATCATTCATTCCGCAAGCCAAACATTTTTCGCGTTCACCTTTAATGGCCGATGCAGTTAATGCAATTATAGGAATTGTATTTCCCATTTTCCTTATCTTTCTGGTGGTTTCATATCCATTCATCACAGGCATTTGAATATCCATTAAAATAATGTCGAAATTCTCTTTGGAGATCATATCAATCGCAGTTTCTCCATTTTCAGCAACCATTACAGTTGCTCCATAATCTAAAAGAAGAATTGATGCAACAAGACGATTTAAATCATTATCATCTGTAACCAGAACTTTTTTACCTACAAGAAAATCTTCGCTAAATTTGGTTTCAGTTTTTTCAGGCATATCTTCTGATACGCCTTTTTGAAATTCGATAACAAATGATATGGTAGAACCAATACCCTTTTTACTTTCAACAAAAATCTGCCCGCCCATTTGCTCTACAAGCTCTTTGCAAATACTCATACCTAAACCAGTACCACCATATTTACGACTAACAGATTCATATTCCTGACTAAACTTTTCAAACAAATGCTTTACAAAAGATTCTTCCATTCCAATTCCCGTATCAACAACCGATAAATGAATTACTTGTGAATTTGGCTTATCAGTAATCACCTTGCAAATTAAATCTACAGAACCTTTTTCAGTAAATTTGACCGCATTAGTCATCAGATTAAGTAAAACTTGATTTAACCGATAGGGATCTCCCATTAAAACCTTGGCAATGTTACCATCAAAATAGAAATTATTGAGGTCTAAGCCTTTTTCTTCACCTTTGTGGGTAATAACTTGCATTGCATTTTGAAGAACATCAATTAGATTAAACCCAATATTTTCCAAACTTAATTTTCCGGCATCAATTTTTGATAAATCAAGTATATCATTGATAATAACAAGTAAATTTTTTGATGCCGTATGGATAGTCTCAAGATAAAACTCCTGCTGAGGTTCGAGATTAGTTTTAGCGAGTTGATTAGACATGCTCATAATTGCATTCATTGGCGTTCTAATTTCATGACTCATATTTGCCAGAAAAATCTCCTTTGAATGGGCCGATTGTTCAGCCTCTATTCTTGCCTCAACAAGATCAGTCTCCTGAACCTTCTGATCTGTAATATCGAGGTGTATACCAATGGAACCCACTAGCTCTGCTTTATCATTATAACGTGGTGCTCCACTAATTAACCACCATTTTTTATTACCCTTTTTATCCTTAGTTTCAACTTCATAAGCATCACCAAGACCTTTTTCTCTATTTCTCCATTTTTCACGATCAGCTTCAGACCTTTCTTCCGAAAGAAATAATTTATCGGTATACTTCCCTATCAATTCGGGCATTGTATAACCGCTCATGTAGCAAAAACTATTATTAGCGTATGTAATTTTGCCATCATTATCAACTTCTAGCAAGCCAAGTTTCATATTTGCTAAAATGCTCCGGTATTTCTCTTCATTAATTCTTAAAGATTCTTCTATGGCTTTTCGCTCCGTAATATCAGACATGAAACCGGTAAAAACTTTAGCATTATTCTGATCAGTATAAGAATAAGATGAATGTACAGCATACCATCTGGTACTTAATCCGGGAATTGTGATTTCAGATTCATCATAAAATGGCTCTAATGTATTCTTGCTATGCTGTTGCTTCTGATTAATTCTTTCCTGGTCTTCGGGAGCAATATATTTCTGATTCCAAAATTCATCTGGAGTTATTCCAAAAACACGCACAATAGCCGGGCTGATATATCTTAAACCATCTGTACCATCTTCTCTGTACTCGTATTCATAAATTACACCCGGTATATTTTCTGAAAGAGATTTAAATTGTTTCACTCTTTGTTCTAATTCCTGAGCGGTATGCTTAATTGGCGTTACATCTGTATGTGTGCCAACAATTCGAAGTGGTCTACCATCTTCATCTTTCTCAATAACCACACCCCTGTCTAATACCCATTTTACATCTCCATTTTTATGTATTATTCGGTATTCTTCATTATGAGAATCTATTTTACCTCTTCTATAATCTTTAAAATTTTTAAGTAACAAATGAAAATCATCTTTATGGACACTATCCCACCAATTTAATTCTTTTCGTTCCAGTTCATCTTCGTCATAGCCCCAAAATTCATTATTAGTTTTAGAAAAAAAAGTTTTTCCTGTTGTAAAATCATGCTCCCAAACATTCCCTATTTTTTCGAGTGCTATTCTAAATCGGTTTTCTGAATCCTTTAACTGCTCTTGTACTTCTTTTTCGTTTGTAATATCCTCTATCAATGCAAAAAAACCTGTTATTTCTCCTTCTTGATTATGAACCGGCTGACCTTTTATTTTCCCCCAATAAGGTTTGCCCGATTTTGAATAGTTATATATATCGGCATTAAAAGATTGACCATTTTGAACCTGTTCGTTTAAATAATTTAAAGTTTTCTGATTTGTACCTGCCCCATGAAGCAAATGTTCTGGCTTTTTCCCAATTGCTTCATCAAAAGAATAACCCGTTAATTCGGTAAAACTCTGATTAACCCAGGTAATTTCATCATTACTATCAGTTATAATTACGGTATTGGTATTAACCTCAGCAATTTGAGATAAAATAAGAAGTTGCTTTTGCTGTGCACGGATTGAAAGCTGATTATTCGATTTTTCAGTTATAAATTGCTCTGTAATATTTTTCCCTGCAAATAATATAAGGTTATCTTCTTCTAAAAACTCGAAATAACCAACAATAGATTTATTTGAATCTGATTTAATAAAGATATTCGTAGTTTCCTTTTTATTAAATTTTAAGAAATCAAAAGTGATTAAATCATCCTCAAAGTTTTCTACTTTAAAATTTGAGGTAAAATGCTTGTTATCAATTTCTAAACTTAATTGTTCGAAATTAGTCCCACTCGATTTAACAATTAAGTCACTATTAATTAAAATATAAAATGGTAATAAACGATTTAATTGATTTTGATTAAATAAAAACAAGGATTTGCTCATATTTTAAATGATAATTTAGTTATTCAAAGTTTTTAACCTTTGAAGAGAGTTTAATATTTAGTTAATAATTTAACCTTTTACATGATTTAAAAGGTTTTTTGCTAAAGCTATTTTTTTTTATTCTTATGAAAAAAAAAATGTTACGTACCTAACTAAAAATTAAAGATATGTGTTTAATTTTTAAAAATATATATTAGCTTTTTTATTTAAAGCTAACATTAACCTTGCAATTAATGTTTTGTATGTTTTGTCAAAAAAAATATCAGATTAGCTTTGAAATAATTGAAATTTAAGATGCAATACTAATTTTCATCAAATAAAAAAAAAATTAACATTAAATTCCCTAAAATGAGTTTGTAATTAGAAGGCTTTTTACTATAATTGCACAAATGTCATTATCTAAAATTTATTTCTTAATGAGAATTGTGCACACAATTACTTTAGGTGTGTTTGAACGACCATAGCGATATTTTAGGCGAGATTTAGTATTTATTAAACTCAACAAATAAATGAAACCCACCTTTGTTCGGACGCTTAAATTACGGTTTAAAAAATCTTTGCAACTTTCGATCATTAAGTTTCACCAAAGGCCTTTATTAAGTATCTGTATTTAAATTTATTAGAAAACTTTTTAAAGTGATTACATTCTGTATATTACAATCAATTTTTTTCACCAAAATCCTTCTACGTGTTTTTAGGTTAGTACAATGCATATTTTTAAAACCACATCCCAAAAATGAATCTATCAGGCACAAGAATAATTAAAATTCTAATCGTTGAAGATGATGTTTTTATGCAGGCTATACTTGAAGAAATTTTAAGCTCTACATACACTATCGAAATGAGATCTAACGGAATGGATGCTTTATCTTTTTTACAAAATGGAAACATCCCCGATTTAGTTATTGCTGATTTAAACACCCCAAAACTTAGTGGCTTGGAATTAATCGAACAAGTAAAAGTGAGCGATTTTTTCAATTCTATACCAATTATAATTCTTTCTGGTGAAGAAAGTTCTGACAAAAGAATTAAGTGTTTAGATGCAGGTGCTGATGACTTTATTGTAAAACCATTTAATCCTGCAGAACTTGAAGCCAGAATTAGAGTAGTTTTAAGAAGAATGGGTAAATTGACAGCTTAATATGAGTGAAAAAATTTATGCTACTCATGGTGCACCAATAATTGCGTTGGTAGGTTTTGAAAATACTTTCTCAAATATGTTTGCAGATTGTAATTTCGGAAATAAAGAAGTTGCTCATTTCGAAAATGGAATGAAGATGGCATCTGCATGGGCAGATCAAAATCTTAATATTGTTGCTATAATTTCTTACAGTGAAATAATGGCACCCGCAGGACTGGCGCTTGTAGAAACCTTAAAAAAGAAAGAACTCCCATTAGTTCCTTTCTTTCTTGTTGTAAATTATTTTAATCCCAACTTAAGAAAACTTGCACTTTCTTCTGGGGTTTCTGACGTGTTCCGAATTCCATTAAAAACAACACGAATAGAAAAAAGAGTAAATTTTTTAATCGATAACTGGGATCAATTAAAAGATAACATAAAATCTGAAGTACGGCAATTAAAAAATATTGGTTTTGCCAAACGGGCATTTGATGTATTTTTTGCAGGTATAGCTTTGTTTATGTTTTCTCCTCTGTTTTTAATTATATATATTCTGATTAAGCTAGAATCAAAGGGTCCTGTTTTTTATTATTCATTAAGAGCAGGAACAGGTTTTAAGGTATTTAAATTTTACAAATTCAGATCAATGTTTGTTAATGCCGATCAGCGAATTAAAGATTTAAAACATTTAAATCAATATGATATTGATGCCGGAAATAAAGAGGTTAAAGAAACGATAAAAGAAAGCCATTGCAGCCAATGTGCTACTGAAGGAAAATGCCAATACCCACTTTATGCAGATAATATTCAATGGTGCGAAAAAGATTTTAAGTATTCGAAAATGGCAAGCTCAGGTTCTGCATTTTTTAAAATTAAAAACGATCCAAGAATTACCAAAGTGGGTAATTTTATAAGAAATACCAGTATTGATGAATTACCACAACTTTGGAATGTTATTATTGGCGATATGAGTATCGTTGGTAACAGACCGCTTCCTTTATACGAAGCAGAAAAGTTAACTACTGATAAATATGTATTACGTTTTGCTGCTCCCGCCGGAATTACAGGTTTATGGCAGGTAGAGAAACGCGGTAAAGGTGATATGAGCGAAGAGGAGCGCTTAATGCTTGATAACACTTATGCCAAAAACCAAAGTTTTGTTAATGATATAAAATTAATTCTTAAAACAATTCCTGCATTGCTGCAAAAAGAAAATGTTTAGAACTTAGGTTATTTAGTAAAAAATTTCAAATAGAAAACTATAAATACTCTCACCACATAAATAGTTAAAATAACCAAAGTTAATCCTACTCTTTTTGAAAACTTTACTCATTGTAACTGGATTTCTATTTTGCTTTTATTCAGCAAAAACTCAATATATCTTTAAACAAAAAAAACTTCAAGAAGAAATTTCTATCCTTCAATATGCTTCTTTAGCAGATGTAGGCACTAAAAACTTATCTATCCAACAGATACTTACCAACAAAAATAAGATAAAATTTAAGAAACAGAGCGGCAAGCTTTCTAGCTTAGGTTTTACCAGCAATAATTATTGGCTAACGTTTGCTATAAAAAACGAACTATCTACACCAATATTATATTATTTAGAAACCGCAGAACCTGTTACTAATAACACGAATTTATACCTGATTAATAAAAACGGAAAAATACAAAAGCAATTTAACGGAGACAATTTAGATTTTAATATGAGAACAGTTGTTTCTCGAAAAACTATTTTTAAAATTGAACTTGACCCAGGTGAAACCAAAACTGCCTACATAGAAATTAAAAATGATGGAGAGAAAAACAATCTTCCTCTTCGGTTAATTAGCCAGGAACAATTACTAAAAACTACATATACAGACCAACTCGTGATGGGTTTTTTTTATGGCATCTTATCCATAATTGCAATTACTTATTTCTTCTTTTATTTTGCAATAAAAGAGCGTTCTTTTCTCTACTATGCTATATACGTAATTTTCGTTGGCCTTTGCCAATTTGCTTTAGATGGCTTTTATCATCAATATATTGGTAAGGATAACTCTTGGATAAACAGACATGCGGTGATCATTTTTGCGATTCTTAGCTGCTATTTTTTTGGCAAATACAGTGAAATTATATTAGATCTCAAAGTAAAAAACTACACATCATATAGATTATTCAGAATATTGTATTTCCTTTTAGCTTTAGTATTGATAGGCATTATAATTATTCCAGATTTTTTAAAATATTCTTACCCTATAGTAAATATTCTCACATTTGTTGGCATGTTGCTAATTTTAATGGCAATTTTTTTTATTTTAAAAAGAAAACAATCTATTGATTTATTTTATACTGCAGGAATTGCCATTCTATTCTTTTGCATCATCCTTGCCATTTTAATGAATTTTGGAGTTTTTGATGACCGTTTTTCTATTGATAATATTACAAAACCAGGTATAGCTTTGGAAATCATTGCGTTGTCACTTTCTATGGCAAATAGAATTCGTTTACTTAAAACAAAAGAAGAAGAACTTCAATTCATTGCTCTTCAAAAATCGCAAGAAATGAATGATATAAAATCTTATTTTTTATCGAATATGAGCCATGAATTACGAACACCTCTGAATGTGATTTTGGGTTTAGCTGGTGTAATGGAAAATGAAAGTAAGGATTCAAAATTCAGAGCAAACTGCGAAGTAATCAAATATACTTCTTATGGTTTAATATCTTCTATAAATGACATTCTTGATTTTTCAAAAATAGAAAAAGGACAAATAGAACTAGAAAAATCAGAGTTTAAACCTTTAGAAATCTTAAGTAAACTTGCACTCGGATCGAAAAGACAAATTGAAGAGAAAGGCTTATCATTTAATTTTCGTACATCTCTGGATTCGGATACTTTAGTGCTGGGCGACCCGATAAGACTGCAGCAAATTGTTTACAATGTTTTAGGTAATGCTATAAAATTTACGCAAAATGGTGAGATATCTTTCGAAATTAAATTTACGTTGGAGAATGATACTCTTAATTTATCTATTATTATATCGGATACAGGAGTTGGAATTCCTACACAAAAATTAGAATCAATATTTGATTTGTTTTCACAAACTAGCCTAGATAATAAACGTAAATTTGGGGGATTTGGGATCGGTTTAAGTATTGTTAAATCTTTAGTCGATTTACATAAGGGTAAAATCAACATCAAAAGCAAGCTAAATGAGGGTACAATCTGTGAAATTTCAATAAATTATCCAGTAATAATCAAAAAGGAAAGGCCATTAAGCATATATTCTGAAAGCGATTATGATTTATTTGGAAAGGAAATATTAATTGTTGAAGATAATCCGATGAATCAAATGATTATTCAGATGATACTTGAAGATTGGAAAAATACAGTAGTAAGTTTAGCGAACGATGGCGCAGAATGTCTCGAATTGATGAAAAATAAAAATTTTGACCTTATATTGATGGATTTGCAGATGCCTGTTATGGATGGTTATGAAGCGATAATGGCTATAAGAAATAATAAAATTGGCAATAATAAAATCAATATACCAATTATTGTTATCACAGCAGATATAACCAAAGAAACAAAAGATAGAGTTTTTATGTTGGGAGCAAATGACTACATGAACAAACCTATTGATGACAAACTAATATATCAAAAAGTGACTTCTGCATTAATTGGCTAAAAATGACTACTAAATCGATTTGTAACAGTTTCAACGCAATTATCATAATGTGATAAATTCAAAAACTATTTATTACTTTAGAAACAAAAAAATAAAAACGGATGAGAAGAACACTAATTATTTTTGCGGTATTTGTAATATTTTGCAGCGTAAGTATGGCGCAAACGCCAAATACTTTAACCAAAAAGGAGTTAAAAAAAGGTTGGAAACTATTATTTGATGGCAAAACTACCAAAGGATGGCATACTTATTTAAGAGATACTGTTGGCTCAAAATGGACTGTTCAGGATGGAGCAATTGTTTTTGATCCAACTAAACCAAAAAATGGTGGCGGTGATATTGTTACAAATGAGGTTTATGAAAACTATGAACTAAACCTGGAGTGGAAAATATCAAAAGGTGGAAATAGTGGTATTATTTTCGACATTCAGGAAGATCCGCAATATCGTGCTACTTATTTAACAGGACCTGAAATGCAGGTTTTAGATAATGTTGATGCTGCTGATAATAAAAAAGAAAATCACCTTGCAGGTTGCTTATATGATATGTCTGGAGATGCAACCATTTCTAAGCCAAAACCTGTTGGCGAATGGAACATGGTTAGGTTAATCCAAAACAAAGGACATTTAACTTTTTACCTTAACGGAATAAAAACTTTTGACGGGCAAATTGGTACCGAGGAATGGAATAAATTAGTGGAAAACAGCAAGTTTAAAGATAAAGCTTTCGCTAATTTTGCTAAAGTTGCTAAAGGCAAAATTGCTTTACAAGAGCATCCTGGTTCAAGCCAATGGAGAAATATTAAAATCAGAGTATTATAAGTTAGAAAGTTTAACTCAAAAGGAAAAGAGACTGTGTTATAAATTAATTTATCTTCGAATTTTGCCAATACACAGATTCTTTTCATTTTAAAGTTATTTTGGCCATTTACCTGTTTTTTCTATTTGCTCTACTACGTGACGAAGATTTTCAGGTCGATATCTTTCATCTCTATTCCACCGTTTGATTGCTGTTGGGTCAATTGAGGCGTTATATTCATTTCGTGAGCTGATTATTCGCTTTAATGGCCCGAAGCAGTTGAAAGGAAATACAAATGAATTATATATTTTTCCATCAATACTTTGACTTAAATAGTCTGAAACATACTTTTTATCAATTCCCAAATCTGTATCCATAGCTTTTTCCAGCATCCAACTCAAAGCAATATCACTTAACCTTGCATCGGGATAGCCACCACCAACGCTCGAATGCACACCGGTAAACCAGCGCTGCTCCATAATCTGCGGCACTTTTCTAGAAGACGCGTATCGGCTTTCATTCCATAATGTGGGCTTAAAACTTTTGCGGCGTTCATCAATAGCTAATCCATGATAGGCATAATCAACAAAACTGCTTAATGTTGTATCATGAAATTTATACTTATTACTATTAAAAATTCTGAAAATACTTAAAGGAATGCCTAATGAACCAACAGTATCCCAAACACCTATAAACTTAATTATACTTTCAGTACTATATTTTTTACGAAAATCTGTAGCATTTTTACCGTTTGGAGCCCAACCTGGATCTTTTCGATTTCTATAATGATGGTATGCTTCATTAATTAAACCCAAATCATCATTTCTGATTATTCCACAGTTTCGAATAAGGCCAGCAACACTCCGTGCCGTATATGCACCACGGCTAAAACCAAATAAGTAGATTTCATCACCTTTTATATAATTCCAAACCAGAAATTTGTAGGCACTTAAAATATTATGATCCAAACCTCGTCCGGTTGCACCATCCAGAATTTGCCGGAATCTACTGCCTGATGTGCCAACACCTTCTATATAATGTTTGATTTGGATAACACCTTTTTCATCAACATTGCAAACACTTTCAAAAAGTTTCTGCACATTAGTTTTTATAGGTTCTCCGTCTTCGGTATCGCCAGGACTGTTCCATGTCCCATCGCAACAGACTATTATTCTTTTCATGAGCAATTAATCAGGGATGATTAAAATTCTGAAAACAGCATCAGAATTAGTATAAATATAAGTTAATCAACAGATTATAAAAAATTTATTACTAACTTAAAATCTATCTAAAAAGAAAAAAATGAATTAAATACCTCGAAACTTAGCTATATTGTATTTGGATTTACCATTGCAACTTTGAGAGTTGTTCATCAGTAGCTAAACGTTTTTAGATGGAGGCACAGAAAGTAAATATTTAGATAGATTAACTATGTTTTGTCTAACTTAAAACACATTAAAAAATAGATGAGTAAAAATCGGGCGTAGTAAAAAATTAATAGTTACTTCGCCGATTAATAGCTAATTAAGAATATATTTTATAGTATCATTTATATAAAATACCAAAATTAAAATATTGGTCGAATCCACAAAAAATAATATTCGAGAATCGGTTTAATATAAAAAGAAACCTTTTTTACAGTGTTGATACAGGTTTTGCTTCTTTTTGAACTTCTGGTTCATCAGAACCATCCTGACCGTTTTTAAATTCTTTTATTCCTTTTCCAAGTCCTTTCATCAATTCAGGGATTTTCTTTCCACCAAAAAGTAAAAGCACAGCTAAGGCTACTAAAATCATTTCAGGGCCTCCAAGAAGGGCGGCAATTGTTGTATTTAACATCTCTTTATAGTTTATAATTGTACTTACGGATTAAATTAAGTGTTGGTTCTCCCCTAAGAATATTTTTATTCAAATTATTCCATCCTATCATATTTTTTTTAAATAATAAGCTAAAAAAAATGGCCACTAAAACATGTTTTTAGCAGCCATTTTTTATTGATATTCGAGAAAATTTTATAAAGTTGCCATATCAATCACGAATCTATAACGGACATCACCTTTTTGCATGCGATCGTATGCATTGTGAATATCTTTCATATCAATCATCTCAATTTCTGAAACGATATTATTATCTGCACAGAAATCCAGCATCTCTTGAGTTTCTTTAATTCCGCCAATACCAGAACCAGCCAAACTTTTTCTTCCACCAAGTAGACTAAATGCAGCAATTTCTGCAGGTTTTGGTGGTACACCTACACAAATATGCGTTCCGTTGGTTCTAAGTAAAGAAAGGTACATATTGAAATCATGCTCTGCAGAAACAGTATCCAAAATAAAATCGAATGTTCCTTTTGCTGCTTTTATTTGTGCTGGATCAGTTGTTACAACAAAATGGTGAGCACCGAGTTTTTTTGAATCTTCTTCTTTCTTAGGCGAAGTACTCAATACGGTTACTTCTGCACCAAATGCAACTCCAAATTTAACAGCCATATGCCCTAAGCCGCCTAATCCTAATACTGCTAATTTATGGCCTTTTCCTACCTTCCAATGACGTAATGGCGAATATGTTGTAATTCCTGCACATAGAAGTGGAGCAACAGCTGCCAAATCTAATTTATCAGAAATGTTGAGAACAAATTCTTCTCTAACAACAATACTATCTGAGTATCCACCATAGGTAGGCGTTTTACCATCCCTTTCTAAACCATTATAAGTTTGGGTATTTCCTTCTAAACAATATTGCTCTAAATCCTGCTTACAATTTTCGCACACTTGGCAAGAATCTACCATACAACCTGTACCAGCAAGATCGCCAACTTTAAATTTCTTAACATGGTCGCCAACTTTAACCACGCGACCAACAATTTCATGACCTGGAACCATTGGAAAAATACCAGGGAACCAATCATTTTTAATCTGATGAAGATCAGAGTGGCAAACGCCACAGAAAAGTATTTCGAACTGTACATCATGTGGTCCTACTTCTCTACGTTCAAAGTTCCAAGGTGCCAGGTCTGTTTCGGCAGTTTGTGCCGCATATCCTTTTGTTGTTATCATAATAATTTTAATTTACTATACTTCAACAAAAATAACAGCCAATTGTTAAATAAATATTACGCAAATCAAAGAATTGCTTACGATATTCAAACAATGGCTATTTTTGCCAAAGACGTGATAGAATTTCAATTTTTGAGTTATTAACCAAAAATTAATTTTTATTTTGTCATTTCCGGAAACCACACGCTCATCTCTCCTTTTCCTCGGTTTGCCCATGCATAATATGGAATAACAGTAAGTTGGACTCTATTTTCAGCACCATTAGCTTTGAGGCTGATAACAGGCGCTTTAAGTTTGATAACTCCATTCAAAATTTCAGAATGAAAATCTCCTGTAAACTGAGCTGTTGATGGAATCCTTATGGATGATATTGCTGCCACATTGTCAACAGATTCGCCACAAAAAATTATCGGCCCACGTTGTAAGCTTATCTTTCCTTGGTTCTCTACAAGATTTTTTTTAGCAATAATTTTTTTTAATTGCATAGGCAGTACAAATTTTACGGCATCTCCCTTTTTCCATTGGCGATTAATTACTACGTAACCCTTTTTTACATGATAATTGACATTTATGCCATTAACCATTACTTTAAAACCCGTCTTACCACTTTCTTCATATTTATATAAATCAGACGGTATTGCTTCATTTCTTACCCAGCCGGGTAAGCGCAAGTTAAGGCTAAACTTTAGCGTACGTTCCGGATCGACAGCTATATTTAAGTTTCCATCCCAAGGATAGTTATTATTTTGAGTGATCTTAATTTTTTCTTTGTTGATTTCTAATTCTGTAATGCTCGCTACAAATAGGTTTATATAAATCTGATCATTCATCTGCGCATAAATATACCCGGGCAGAGAAGGCAAAAATCTTGAGATGTTGGTAGGGCAGCATGAACATTCAAACCAACCCGATCTTGTTGCTTCTGCATCTTTATGGCTAACACCATCAATAATTTGCATAGCATTAGTGTAGAAAAACGATTTCCCATCTAAACCAACACCAGAAAGTAAAGCATTATATAATATTTTCTCTAACACATCAATATATTTAGAATCGCCATGGAGTAAAAACATACGCTGGTTCCAGTACACATTTCCAACTGCTGCGCAAGTTTCATTGTAAGCTGTTGCATTTGGTAATTCATAATCATTCCCAAAGCGCTCTCCATCAGGCACAGCACCTATTCCACCTTGTACGTACATTTTTTTACTGCACATATTATCCCAAATTTTGTCGATGGCTTTTATATATCCTGGATCTCCTGTTAATGCTGCCACATCTGCCATTCCTGAATACAAATACATTGCTCTAACCGCATGTCCTACAGCTTCATTTTGTTCAATAACAGTTTCGTTATCCTGCCAATATTTTCCATTTTTCCAAGGATTATTATCCTGAATATCATATTTCTTTTTTCCACGCTGGTCAATAAAGAATTTCGCCAGTTTTAAATAACTTTCATTAGCTGTTATTCTATATAATCTTACCAATGCCATCTCAACAATTTCATGCCCAGGTGCTACACTTCGCTTATTTTCTCCAAATGTTGCTACCAACAGATTAGCATTTTTAATGGCAATATTTAGAAAATTCTTTTTCCCGGTAGATTGATAATGTGCTACAGCAGCCTCTATCAAATGGCCAGCATTATATAATTCGTGGCTCATGTTCGCTTCATTAATCCATCTTTCTTTCCCTGACCATGAAGGTGGATTTTCAGGATTAATGGTTCGGGCAGTATAAAGATAACCATCTGGCTCCTGAGCATTGGCAATGACAACAATTAAAGAATCTATGTAATTATCTAACTTAGCATCTGGATAAACGGCCAATGAATATGATGCCCCTTCAATGGTTTTATAAATATCGGTATCATCAAAAACATAAGTTGTGCAAAACTTACCTTTTTTAGCAGCAGCCATTTCAAAATTTTTAATTCTCCCAGTATTTTCGCAACGGGCAAAGGAAGTAGGAATGGTTACATTTTTATTGGTCTCAATTCGGGGAAGCCAAAATTTATCTGCCAGTTTTACTTTATTAAATTGTATAGGATTTATTTTATAATCCTGAAGATTTTGAGCGTATGTAATTTTACCGATCAGCAGGAGTAATAAAATAGCGTATTTCATATTCTAAAATATTAAAATAATACAAACTGCAAGTTAAGGTAAATAAAATACTTCCTTTAGTGGAATCGAAATTGGTGAATTATCCGAATTGCTTTCCATAATATCGCCCATAAATGCCCACCACTTTTGCATAATGGGTTGAGCCGGTAAATTATCCATAAGTTTAGGGTTTGCCATCTTTAAAACAGCAAATAAATCGTTGGTTGTTTCATCATAAAAGATTGAATAGTCCATTATTCCTGTATCGCTTAGTAATTCAACTAATTCTGGCCAGATTTTATCATGCCTTTTTATGTATTCCTTTTCGTAACCTGAAAACAATTTCATTTTAAATGCTATCCTTACCATGCTTATTTAAATTATTTTTGATAAACCCTAACGTAGTCTACTTCCATCCGGTTCGGAAATTTAGTATCCTTTAAATCGCCACCATTTAAACCACCCATCGCTAAATCTAAAAGTATGTAATGTTTTTGCATAAAAGGATTGATACCCGTACCATCATCATTTTTCAATTGTTTCAAAGTCGTTTTATTTAGAAGTAAACCATCAACATATAAACTTATGGCTTCGCTATCCCAATCCATTCTCCAAATATGGAACTTTGCAGCCCATTTCTTACCCCCAAGTTCTTCTGTTGATTTCGTATTGCTAAACCACTTTGGTTTTTTACTGGTGCCAAGCGAAGCGATATTAGCCAGTAATTTTCCACGATAATATTCCATAATATCAATTTCACCATTTGCGGGCCAATTGCCTTTTTCGCCAAGTGTCCAGAAAGCGGGCCAAAGTCCATCCGAAATATCAATACGACCACGCATTTCAAACCTCCCATATTGAAAACTTCGCAAATCTTTGGTTATTAAACAAGCAGATGTATATTCTATGTTATTCGGTTTTTTACGCCAGTTGTTGCTACCTTCTTCAAACAATGGATTAGGTTTTTGCTCTTTTCGGGCTTCAATAATAAGGAAACCATTTTTACAGAAAGCATTTTCAGGCTGATACCATTGCAACTCTTCATTTCGAACAAAACCTTTTTCATAAGTCCAGTTTGAAGCATCAGGAAACCCATCTTTTTTAAATTCATCAGACCAAACCAGTTTATAACCTTCTTTCGAATATTTTTTTTCGAATTGCCGGGCGTTTAATGAATTTGCAATTAGTAAAGTAAAAAAAATAAATAGAAGAAATATATTACTTTTCATTTGGAATCGATTAATTCGATAACTTATTTAAAATTGGAGTGGCAATTGCTTCTAAAATATCTTGCTGAGGTTTTAATAATTCTAAAACAGAAATTTCGTTCTTGCCTACTTTTAACCATTCTTTAGGAAGGTAAAGTGTTTGTTGCGGACCAATGCCCCAATATTTACCTAAATTGCGCCCGTTAACCCAAACAACACCTTTACCCCAATTTGTCATGTTTAAATAGGTATCGCCAACTTTTGAAATATTAAAGGTGCCACTTTGAACAACCGGACCATCTACTGTTTTCTGTAAAGGTGAAACCTTTGAGGTAACGGCAGAAATATCATTAAATGGAAAACTAAACATTTCCCAGTTTTTTAATTCTTCACCCCGAAATAAAACCTTTTCTGTTATTCCTTTTTTGTTTTCCAGCAGATATTTACCAAAGTTAATTCTACCCATATTCTCTACAAAAATATCAAGCTGAACTTCTCCTTCGGGTAATTGTAATTCCAGGCTATCTAAAAGTGTTCTTCTATCTAGAACGCCAACTCTTTTTTGATTAATAAACACCAAAGCGTAATCTCTTAACTGCTTAACCTGAAGCAAACCTTTCCTTCCTCCTGCTATTTTAGTTCGGTACAACACATATCCATAATCTTGTTTTAAATCTTCAAAAGTTAATGGGGTTTCATTTTTAACCGCAGTTGGTAAAGCATTAAATAAATTGATTTTATTAGTTAGCTTAAATGGTTTTACCGCAATAGCTGGTTTATCCGCTGGAATTGGTGGCAAGCTTTTACCTTTTGGAAGGTATTTCCCAATTACTTCCCTAAATTGTCTAAATTTTTCAGTTGAGTTTCCAGCTTCATTTAATGGCGCATCGTAATCGTAACTGCTTATTTGAGGTTCATAAGGCGAAGTATCTTTATAATTTGCACCATTCATAAATGCTCTCGTTGTGCCACCGTGGAACATATACATATTGATAGAAATACCCGCAGCTAGAACAGAATCTAATTTACCAGTATATTTTTCTGCCGGAACCGTATGATGTGGTGTTCCCCACCAATCGAACCAAGCCGGATACCATTCTGCGATAAAATAAGGGCCTTTTCCATCGTGATATTTATTAATCATGCTTTTAACCCTTTCAGGATTATCCTGACCATTTATTGCGGGTAATAAGCCAGATAAATAGCCACCTTTAATATCAGCTTCAGGGTCGCAAGTGTATAATAACCCATCAAAACCCGCGGCAATGAACATTTTTCGGTTAATATCTAAATATTCTTTATCAGCTGCATAAGAACCATACTCATTTTCTACCTGAACCATAAGTACATTACCGCCGTGGTTTACTTGAAGTGGTGCCAACTGCTTACCAACTTCATTAATGTATTTTTTGTATTCTTCAAGGTATTGCGATTCTTTACTGCGAACCACCAAACCTTTTTCTGTTTGTAACCAATATGGGTAGCCACCAAATTCCCACTCGGCGCACACATAAGGGCTTGGTCTTAAAATCACCCATAGCCCCTCTTCTTTAGCAATTTTCACGAATTCTGCAATGTTGTTATTTCCAGAAAAATCGAATTTGCCCTTTTGAGGCTCGTGCAAATTCCAAAAAACATAAGTACCAATGGTATTTAAACCCATGGCTTTAGCCATTTTCATACGGTCTCGCCAGGCTTCTTTTGGTACACGTGGATAATGAATTTCTCCGGAGATAATTTGAAATGGCTTTCCATCTAGTAGAAAGTTGTTTTTACCAAGTTCGAAAGTATGCTTAATTTGCTGACTAAAACCATTTAATGCAAAGCAAAAGCAAATTATGAGTATTAGATTTTTTTTCATTTTTAATTTTGGGTAGATGATTAAAGGCTTTTTTTCGACAAAAGAATCTACTAATGCATATTTATTACGCAGATAAACTTTGTCCCTTTTTAATTTTTATTTTCTTATTTAAAGAAATTCAGATTCCATTTATCTGACCACTCGATTTTTAATTTATTATCTACAAATTGAATTGGAAGCCATAAATAACGACCATCAATTGCATTTTTAGGTTCCCATTTATCGGCCATAAAAATAAATGCATTCTTTTTTCCTGGGGCCGGAAGTACGTAAGTACTTTGGCCGCCGAAGGTTTTATCGGCACCAGAACCAACACATGGATTACCCATATATTCCCATGGACCAAAAATAGATTTTGCTTTAAACCACCTTGCTGGGTTTGGTGCCCAACCTGTACATCCAGAACCAATCATATAATAAATTCCATCTTTTTTAAATAAAGCTGGTGCTTCGGTTTGCTGCCCAACGTAAATCCTGATGAACTTTCCTGTGTGGCCTAAGTAATCTGGTGTTAATTCTGCAAGGTGTAATGTGAAATTTTCTTCCGAAGAAAATATATGATAAGCTTTACCATCATCGTCAACAAAAATCGTCATGTCTCTGGCCATTTGTCCACCAGGTAAATCGCGACAGAAGAAGCCGTCACTTTTATTTGCAGGTCTTTCGCAGTTTACTTTTTCATTTTCAGGTGTTCCGGAAGCATAAAAAGGCAATATACCTGGATTTGGACGATAACTTTTAATAAATGTATAAGGCCCGGTTGCTTTATCGGCGGTGGCTACACCTGTACGGGCTGCTGCATAACCTTTACCCAAAAGTTCAAGATGGAACCACATCACAAATTTTTTGGTTTTTTTATTGTAAACTACTTTCGGACGTTCTAAAATGCAGCCCTTTGCAATATCACTTTTTAAATCTTCAGAAACTGAAAGTGCAATCCCTTCATCTTTCCAGTTGTATAAATCTTTTGATGAATAACAATGCACACCTAATTGTGCTGTATTTCCCTTTTCGCCTTCTATTTTATGCTCCCCAAACCAATAATAAACGCCTTTACTATAAACAATACCACCTCCATGAGCGTTAATGTGAATACCATTATTATCTTTCCAGATTTTACCCGGTGTAAAATCCTGATAGGATTCTTGCGCAAAAACCTGATTACTTGCTAAGCAACTAATGAAAATAAGACCAACGAAAAGAGATAAACGATTGTACATAACACTTAAATATATATTTTTTGAATTAAGACTGTAAGATAGCAATTGTGTTTAAATTAATAATCGGGCCATCCGAAGACGACCCGAAAAACTAACCAATATATTATTAATAACCGGGGTTTTGTAAATAAGAAGGCAGTTTTAAAATCTCACTTTGTGGAATAGGCATTAAATAATTTGCTGGCCGGAAATTATGTCTACGAATTGAATTACCTATTGCATAATTATAAGTAGTTGGATCGGTAGATGTTGAAGTAGTTCCAGTTTTAGGTGAAATCAACATTATTTTATTGAATTGATTTTCAGTTACCTCTGCAATTTTCCAACGACGTTCATCAAAGAACCTCATGTCTTCGAAAGCCATTTCAGTACGGCGTTCTTTTTGAATAACTAAACGAAGTTCATCTTGAGTAATGCCCGATTTAATTCCATAACGAGCGTCAGTTCCTGGCAAAATACCAGCACGATCTCTTAGTTTAAGAAGATAAGTCGTTGCTTCTGTAATTTGTCCCATTTCATTCAACGCTTCTGCATAGTTTAATATAATTTCACCATATCTGATCAACGGATAACCTCTATCTACGTTAGCTGAGCCTCCGAATGCAACATTTACATCACACATTTTTCTTCCGTAATAACCTGTATTTGTACCAATTCCAGTTCCATCACCTGGAGCATTCGAATAAGTAAAAACTGGAGTTTGTGCGCCTGCATTATTTGCATACAAAGAGCCATTATAGATAATCGTATATGCAAACCTTGGATCACGATTGATGTATGGATTAGCTGGATTATATCCGGAAGTTGGATCGGTAATCTGTTTCCCGTTTCTCATGTCAAATGCATCTACAATATTTTGCGTAGGCTGTGTATTAAAACCTCCAGAGCGAGATGGCGGCCCAAAATGCCCTTCGAAATCTTTGTTGGGTGCTTGGGTTAATGTAAATATCAATTCTTCATTTTTTCTTGCAAGAAAAGATTTATAGAACCCAAAACCTGGAGCAGTTGTATTATCAATTACCAAATTATATTTGTTCATATCAATTACCGCTTTTGCTGCGTTGGCTGCAGCTGTCCAACGTGTAGCATCGAAAGTTGGATAAGCAATTATAGAAGCGATTGCTCCGGTTTTTACAATACCACCACCATTAAATAACGGACTTGCAGCGGTTAAAAGAACCCTCGATTTTAATGCGAGGCACATTCCTTTGGTAATTCGACCATAATCTTGATCCAATTGATCTAAAGGTAATATTGCTGCAGTTGCATCACATTCGCTAACGATGTAGTCAACACATTCCTTCCAAGTATTTCTAGGAATATCAATAATATCGTCTTTATCATAAACTTTATCCCCTATTAAAGCTATGCCACCAAATGTTCTAATTAAATAATGATAATACCATGCCCTTAGAAATCTGGCTTCAGCGGCAACTAGCCTTTGTGTTGAGGGATGAAGTGGTGTTGTTGATAGTTTAGATAACAATAAATTTACTGCACGGATTTCCAGATAAGGCTGAACATACATATCGGTACTGGTTCCCTTAACAATATTTAACGGACTAACGTTACCCGAATAGATGATCACAGCTTGTTGGCCCGCGCCACTATACCGATACTCTCCATCATCAGTCGCTTCATCTAAATTTCCATGACTATCCCAACGACCTTTGTTAAAAGAAAATCCGCGGCCTGCATAAATTCCATTTAAGAACCCTAATGTTCTCACACTGTCGCTGAATACTACAGTTGCGTCTTGTCCTGCATTTGCTTGATCAAGATAACTCGTTGCTTTTTTACAGGAGAATAACCCTATTAAAGCGAGGATGATTAAAAAATATTTTTTCATTGTCTATTGCTTAAAAAGTTACAGATAAACCTAAATTATAGAGCCTTTCTGGCGGATAATTGGTGTTGGAATTATTATTCGATATTTCTGGATCATATTCGTACAATGAACCAAGTTTTGTCCAGGTAATTAAATTAGTTCCATTTACGTAAATTCTAGCCCCTTTTAAGTGAACTTTATTTACCCAAGCTTGCGGAATTCCGTAGCTTAACTCAACAGACTTTAACCTTACATAGTCGCCTCTAACATTCCAAAAATTGGATGGTGAAGTTGGGATTGAAATGGAGTTTGGTGAGGTTGATAGAATTGGATATTTCGCATTATCGCCAAGTTCTGGTGTCCAGCTTTGTTGGTGAATTGCCTGAAGGTTTGATCCAAATGCCTGGATTGATTCACGAACTCCCGCCACGTTAAAATTCAATGCCCCCTGAAAAAGTACATTTAAACTTAGGGTTTTGTAATTTGCACTTAAATTTATTCCAAGTATTGTATTTGGGGTATTAGAGTAATCGAAATAAGATTGGTCGGCATCTGTTATGGCACCATCGCCATTTAAATCTGCGTATTTAATATCTCCGGGTTTAGCGCCATTGAGTGGTTTAGCACTACTAGTTACATCAGTAGCATCTTTGTAAAACCCTAGAAAAGTATATTGCTTTGGGGTGTTAATTGCATTACCTGTATATTTTTGATATGGAAAAAGCGGCAATGCCTCATCTTGGAAAGTAATCTTATTTTTTGCAACGGAAACATTTCCGCCTACTCTGTAAGTGAAGTCTTTTCCAACTTTATCGTTGTATGCCATTTCTACTTCATAACCTTTATTATTAGTTTTACCTAAATTAACAGGTGGAAGCGACTGACCAAATACAAATGATACGGTTCCTCTATTGGTAAGGATATCGAATCTATCTTCGTTAAAAACGTCTACACTACCTGTAATACGACCTTTGAAAAGACTGATATCAGCACCCAAATTTAGCTTTTTAACCTTTTCCCAAGTTACATCCCCATTAGCTAAACGTCCCTCATAAATCGATGTATAGGCATTATGTGAGTTACCGAAGGAAGCACTTCCGCTATTATTGTACGTTTGTAAATAAGCGTATGCAAAATTTCCTATATCATCAGTACCTACTAAACCATAGGATGCTCTAAGTTTTAATCGATCAACAAATTTCACATGATCTTTAAAAAACTGCTCTTCTGATATGTTATATCCAACTGAACCTGCGGGAAAAAACCCGTATTTCTTTCCATCTGCAAAAACTTCCGATTTATTATACCCGACGTTAAAATCCGCTAAATATTTCCCTTTATAATCATACCCAATACGTCCAGAAAATCCACTGGTTGGTACCGGAATAAAGTTCAATATTCTATTGGTATTATTTGGGTCCCTCAACCCAAAAAAGCTACGATTATTGTATAACGCCAAACCGGTAAAGTGGTGTGAACCAAAAGTACGGTCGTAATTTAGTGAAGCTTGGGGGTTAATAGTTCTTGTAGTTGCACCAGGACTATAGTTTAGCGTATAGGGCCCAACTCTGAAAACATTGGCATCTCTAGGTGTATATGTCCCTGTTGTTGAATTGTATATGAAAGACGGAAATGTTCCTCTAGATAAGCCTCTCGTATACGTATAGGTGCTTCCGTAAGCAATTGCACCTCTAATGGATAGGCCTTTCGTCAAAAAATCCAGACGTTGCGTCGCCGAAGCATTTACATTCATGTTATTTTCGAAATCCCTGCTGTAACCACCTAAACTTAACGCCTGTACCAGGTTTGGAGAACTGTATCTGTCTGGTTGCCTATTACTATAGCCATAACTTCCATCTGGATTATAAATTGGATAAGCAAGAGGCGATAAGGTTAAGTAACTGTTATAAAAGTAGAAAACGTTTGTTATACCATTGATGTTCGGAATAACCGGATTGTTTCTTTCACCGATATTACCAAACAAATCTATTTTAACATTTAGTGTTTTTGTAGCCTTGATGTCTAAGTTTGAACGATAATTATACCTCTTGTAGTAGAAATTATTGTTAATGTCTTCATCTTTACCAAAATCATTGAGAATACCATTTTGATTAACCATGCCTAAAGATGCAAAGTACTTAATCACATCGTTACCACCACTAATATCAAAGTTGGTACGCAACTGGTAACTATAATCACGAAACAATACTTTTTTCCAATTTACATCAGGAAACCCATAAGGATCGTCACCGGTACGGTAATGCTCAAGATCTGAAGCACTGAAAAATTTATTTCCTGGTGCTGTTGGTGATGCTCCATCATTGATTAATGCTTGATTGTATAATAGAGCCGATTCATAAGAATTTAAAAACTTAGGCAACCTTGTTGGTTGAGATATAGCATATTCGCTACGAAAAGTGATGGCAGGCGGCCCAACAACACCACGACGTGTGGTTACTAAAACTACACCATTGGCGCCTTTTATGCCATAAACTGCTGTTGTAGAAGCATCTTTTAAAATACTTACGCTCTCAATTTCATTGGCATCTAAACGTGCAAACTGTGCATACGTAAACTCAATATCATCCACGATAATGAGTGGCTGATTTGAGCCTGTATAAGATCCCGTACCGCGAATAAAGAATGTTGCGCCATCAGAACCAGGCTGTCCACTGGTTTGCTGTGAGCTAAAACCTGGTAAACGGCCCGCCAATGTGTTTTGCAAACTGGCTGATGGATTTCTCCTAATGTCTGCACCAGATACGGAACTGATTGCTCCGGTAAGTGTTGCTTTCTTCGTAGTTCCATAGCCGATAACCACCACTTCATCCAAACCTTTTACGTCTGCTTCCAGCGTTATGGTGATTTTTGTTGCTTGACCAACATTGACCTCTTTTGTAAGAAATCCCAAGGCTTTAACGATTAAAATTTTGCTTTGTCCACGCATTGTGATGGTAAATCTACCATCCACTCCTGTAGACGCTCCGTTTCCAGGCACATCTTTTTCTAAGATACTTGCTCCAGGTATTCCGCCATCGTTATCAGTAACCTGTCCTTGTATATTAACATTTTGTGCAAAGAGCATCTTCGATAAGATGGTAAATGCGAAAAGGAATATATATTTTTTCATAAATAATTTCAGTTCTAATTTATTGACGAATACTTACCAACCTTCATTCTGTACCAAATTCCTATTTCTGACAATTTCAGCGTATGGAATCGGCATTATATAGAACTTCGGGCTAAACGTGGTGTTTACCACCGTAAAGGGTGTATAGGTTAAAGTTCCTGGTGTAGTATTGGTAATTTTATTTCCATGCAGCGCACCATTAAGCAGTTGACCTGCTATTTTCCATCTGCGAATATCCCAGAAACGTTGCTCTTCAAAAGCCATTTCTATTCTGCGTTCGTTCTGAATGAACGTACGCATTTGTTCTTGAGTCATGCCATTAGCGATTCCATAGCTTCCCGTTCCAACTACAATCCCAGCTCTGGCGCGTAAGCTACGAAGTGGCGCATAAGCATCTGTTGTTCTACCTGCTTCATTTAAACACTCGGCATAATCAAGTAATACACCTCCATATCTGAAGATTGGAAAGTTATGATCTTGCGTGCTGTAGGCTGTAGCAGTAGAGAAATCAGCCATAAATTTTTTCGCATAATAGCCAGTTCTGGTTTGCACGGTAACCCCTCCTGGTTTATCTCTTCCACCCTCAAACGTTTCTACGTTCCTCGTATTCAGCCACTTCATTCCATTGTAGAAAACCGTGTTATCCAATCTTTTGTCACGGCCAACGTACGGATTGCTTGCAATATATCCGGATGCCGGATCGGTAATACTTAAACCATTTGCCATCGGAAAAGCATCTACAAGTTCCTGCGTCGGACTTGTAAAACCATTACTCAAAGGCGTAGTATAACCCATTGGGGCATTATTGGTTTCTATATCAAATGTTTTAGCACGTTGTTTCGCCAAAATGATTTCTGTATTTTTTCTTGCCAGAAATACGCCGTTAAATGTAGATACCAATGAGTAAGCATTTAAATTAATTAGATCCTGTGTCGCATTTAAAGCTGTTGTCCATCTTGTAGCGTCATATGTTGTGTAACCAGCTAGTGCTTTCTTTACTGGATCGCTAGAAATACCACCGCCATTATATAGCGGACTAGCTGCATACAATAGTACTCTGGCTTTTAAGGCAAAAGCACAACCACGTGTAATTCTTCCAAGGTCGGTATCTACCACTGGTTCCAAACGCAACAGCGTTTTAATTGCATCGCACTCGCTAACAATATAATCAACACACTGTGCAAACGTATTGCGGGGAATTTGCAAGTTATCATCAGGGGTTAATATTTTATCGCCTATTAGAGGAACGCCTCCGTAACGTTTAATCATTTCGAAATAATTCATTGCCCTGATAAAGCGCGCTTCTGCTTTCCAATACTGAATTGTGTTTGGCGCATTTGCATCAACAGGAACCACATCAACATTTGCCAGAAAATCATTAGCCGCTCTTATGGAACGATAGGCATTCTCCCAGTTGTCATCAGGATTATTGGTTGAATTTAATCGGCCGTTAGTAAAATATTCTACAACCTTATTTAATCTTGATGGTAATGCATCATCACTTCCTGCATCTAAAAAATCTCCCGCTACGACATCACCGTCGACTTTAACACGATTAAAGCCATCTGGCAGTGAAGTATATAAATCGGACAGTACTTGTCTTGCATAATCACCATTTTTATCCAATGGATCATAAACATTATTTTTTTTCAATCCCTGTAGAGGTGTTTGTTCATATTTCTTGCACGCTGCCATACATATCAGGGCAATCATGAAAATCATTATTCTCGCTTTCATTTATTTAACGATTAAAATTTAACACTTAAACCACCGTTTACTACACGCTGAATAGGATAGACACCTCCATACGTTTCTGGATCTACCCGATCAAACGCTGAAGTTGTTAATAAATTAGTTCCATTAACAAACACCCGAATTGACGATACTTTAAGTTTTTCAGTAAACTTTGATGCAATTGTATAACCCAGCTCTACATTTTTAAGGCGCAAATAATTTCCACTGTGCATCCAAAATGACGACACAATATTATTATTGAAATTGTTGCCCACAGTTACTCTTGGGTAAGTTGCTGTAGCGGCAGTCGCTGGTGTCCAACGGTTTAAATTATGTTCGTAAGCTTGTCCAAATCCTCCATTTTGAAATTCCCATTCACTGTTACCAGTCAACAACAGGTTTCTATTGGCCACACCCTGAAGTAAAACGCTTAAATCCAAGCCTCCATAAGAAAAACCAACTGTAGCACCATAATAAACTAACGGATTATCTGTACCTAACTTAGCTTGGTCAAATTGGTCAATAATACCATCACTGTTTAGATCTTTATATTTTATATCTCCAGGTACTGGCGAATAACCCGCAATTTTAGCAGATGCATTGATTTCGGTTTGCGACTGGAATAAACCATCAGCAATATAACCGAATGGTGTACCCACCGGTAACCCTGTGCGACTTTGATAATCAAATTGTCTGAACACTTCATTCTGAAAAACAACTTTAGATTGTAAAGTACTGACATTACCCGATAAGAAATAACTGAATTTACCAAACGATTGTTGCCAATTCATTTGTAATTCAAAGCCATTGTAACGATTTACGCCGACGTTGAGGTTACGAATCGATGTACCTACAATAGTTGACAAGTTTGCAGAAGTTAGCAAGTCAGAATATTTATTATTGAAATATTCAGCCTGAATGAATAGCTTATTATTAAATAAATTAGTTTTTATACCTAAGTTAAACTTATCGCCTTTTTCCCAAGTTACGTTTGGATTTGCCAACACATCCTGACGCAAAGCAGCATTACTCGCTACACTTGTTCCAAAGAAATAGGAACTAGGACTACCAACATAAAACTGTTGAAATACAAAATATCCTGAGGCATCGTTACCTGTCCTTCCATAACTCGCGAACAATTTCAGATCATTTAACCAGGAAAGTTTCGGCATAAATTTTTCCTTCGTAATGTTCCAGCTCAAACCTGCTGCTGGGAAAAACCCCATTGGTGTGCTTGATGGATACCTGTTTGTTTTGTTAAGCCCTACCACAAATTCAGCAGTGTAACGTTCATCGAAATTGTAGGATACACGACCAGAACCTCCATAATAATTTAACCCCAACTCACTGCCACTATTTACATTATCACTTGTTACCCTAACTTGAGCATCAAAATTATTTAAACCGAAACTACGTTTATAGCCGATTGCACCTTCTAGATAGGATTGTCTATTTTGAAAATCTGTTCCAGTGGAGTTACCTTGAGTTCCATTGGTACCAAACATTTGATAGGTAGCTGCTACGCCCGTTCCAGTTTGTTTATAAACCGCAAAAGATTTAGATCGGTTTGTATTTTCCGAAACTCCAGAATAAAATGATACTAAAGCTTGCGCCCATAGCCCTGGAGTAACCTCATCTAAACTTCTGCGAAGTGTTAAGTCGGTAATAATATCTCTCCGGTAATTTAAACTATAACCAGAACTTACTGTTTGTGCGTAAATATTATTCTGAAATTGAGTTGTTCCCCCGTAACTTCCATTTTCATTGAAAATTGGATAAGCGTTGTTTGGTGTGTTCAATATTGAATTAAAAATATTATCTGTACCAAAATTCCCTGGATGATTGCTATTCGAAATTTTACCAAAGAGATGTAGTCCAAGTATAGTTTTTGGAGTTAAATTGATATCAACATTAGACCTGATTGTATAGTTACTAATGCTACTATTAGTTGAATATGCATTTATGTCACTCTCTACCAGTTGGCCACCTAGTTTTTGATATTGAACGCCAACATAATAACGTGCAACGGATCCTCCTCCCCTAAAGGTCAAGTCGTAACGCATAAATTTTGTATTTTCTTTTAAAATTTCGTCTTGCCAGTTTACATTTGGATGTCCAATAGGATCAGAACCTGTTCGAAAAGCCTCTATGTCTGTCGGTGTATATACTGGCAGATCACCACTGTTAACTCTAGCCTCATTATACAACAAAGCGTAATTGTAAGCATCTAAAGTTTTTGGTGTTTTAAGGCTACTTTGTAAGCCATTTTGAGCGGTTAACGTAATCTGTTGAGTTCCCACTATTCCTTTTTTTGTTGTAATCGCTATAACACCACCGGAAGAACGTAAGCCTAGCATAGCTGTAGAAACAGCATCCTTAAGTACAGTTATCGATTCTATCTCTTCTAAATCTATCCTCGTTAAATCTCTAGGAATTCCATCTACTAAAACAATTGGATTTTGTCCCCTTAAAAGTACGTTTGCTTCATCAACTGAAGGTCTTCCCGTAGTTTGATTAGTGTATAAACCAGTTAATCTTCCAGGCAAAGCATTTTTTATACTGGTTACCGGGAACTTCACCAAATCGGAGTTGTACACAGACTGGGTAGATCCGGTAGTCATGTTTGGCGAAATAAGGATATCATTTGTTAATACAACTGCTTTCTGTTGCATCACCATCAGATTTTTTCCATTCACACGAATAATCTGCGATTGATTTGCACCAACTAAGTACTTTCTCAGGAAAGTTTCATTAAGGCTAACTTGAATTTCATCGTTTATCGTTCCGGTTAATTGAGCCATACCTAAACTATCGGTTTGAACAGATGAACTAATTCGTAAGTTATTAAGGCTTACGCCTTTTACGGGAATATCATTTTCATCTAAAACAAGAAACTTGATCAGCTTCACCTGGCTAGTGTCTTGTTTTGAGGGCTGTGGAGCCTGATTTGCGAAACCTGGGTAGCTCAGGCATAACAAGGCCAAGAACAGCCTAAAATTCTTAAATATTTTTTTTTCACTCATAATCAGTTATAAAGGTTAGTTACATCAGTATATTACACGCTTAGTTTGGTGTAAGCATGCATAACATCAAATGAAATTGATTGTGACTTGTTGATTTAGCAGCAATACAGTTGCTCAATCAAGATTAACTTGTAATTAAGTTTTTCGTAAAAAAAGTTTGCTTTCCTGCTTACTTGAAACTGTAAGAAATAGAAATTGGGGTAGCTAAAGATTTGTGTAAAATCTTTAATAGTAAATTTTTAATCATATCAAATTTGGTTAGTTAAGTTAAGCCTGTAAAAAGGCGTTGGTTAGTTTATTTAGTTTCGTGCTTTCGATTTGCTTTATAATATCATGTTAGATAAAATAAACCTACTGTTTTGGTTATTGCTCATAAGCTTTTTAAAATTTGGTTAAAACAAATAACTATAATTAAAGTACTTCCTATGAGGGGTAATACGGTAATTAATAGGGGATAAATTGTTATTTTATAGCAGAAATAGATATTTAAAGACAATTTTTATTAATAAGTCGCAAATTTTAAACTTAAAAAGTAAGTTTATTTATTTAATTAAAAAATACTTGATATTGTAAAAACCGAAAAGTTAAATTATCTTAAATCAGCACTATGGTCATTAGGGAAATCTTCGCCAGCCCAGATTTTTTGTGAACTCCACTTTGTTGGAGGATTTGCCCAAAAAGCATCTGTAGATGGTAGGCCTAAAGGCAAGAAAATGTTAGTACATATATAAGGGCTACCTTGGTTATTGTAAAAGTCTCCTAAATCGGGTTGAGCGCCATATAAACCGATAGTTAACCAACCATTTTTATAAGTTGTTGTATTTTCTAAAGTCTTTTTTATTACAGCAGTTAATGCACAGCGAACCTGCTCCGGACTTAGTTGTTTTGGCAAAGCTTTTCTAAAAGCCATATCTGCCAGATGGTGAAATGCGCCGCCACGATATACAATTGAACGACCAGTTGCGGGATATGTTCCATCCGTATTTATTAATCTTTCTTGAATGATTGCATAACGTTCGTTGCGTTTTTTAATCTTTTCGAACATGTTGTTGTAATCCTTAGTTTTTGTACCAATGATGCTTGATATCGTTGCCAGATATGGATGAATAACATAGCTATTGTAGTAATCAAAAGCATAAGTGCTGCCATCTTTATACATACCGTCGCCCACATACCATTGCTCCATTTGTTGTAAGGCATAGTCAACACGCATGGAATCCCAGGGGTAACCGAATTTGGCTAAAAATGCTTCATTCATCGCGGAGAACAATAACCAGTTCGAAAACACGGGCTTAAATCTTCTTGTGGTTACTATAGATTTCATCATTAATTCCTGATGTTTTTTATCAAGATTTTCCCATAACCATGGCGCACGTACAAAAGCCAATGCCACATAAGAAGCATCTACCAACTGCTGACCGCCAATATCATAGTTCATAAAATCTTTTGCGTTCGAATCCAAAGAATTTTTTAAACCTTGAATTACCCACTGTCTGTATTTATTTCTTAAGGCAACTTCAGCAGCATCTCCACCTTCTAACTGTAACCAGGGTGCAATTCCGCTTAAAACCCGACCTAAAACCTCAACATACTGAACTTTAATTCTATGCTCTTTGTTATCAATATGGATTGAGGTAACCTTTGGCATATTTATGCGTAGACTATCTTTTGCGAGATTATACAAAACCGGTTTCACCATTTTATCCATCTGTTGCAGCCAGAATTGTCTATCGCTTAAAACTGCTGTCTTTTTATTGGTCTTCTTTTGCTGAGCAAATACAGCTATTGAAAAGCATGCAAGCATCAATACGGTAAGCGATAATTTTTTTATAGGGATATTCATGAGTATTTTAGTTCGGTTATTTTTTTAAGTACCTGTACATTTCGCAGTTCGCCAAAAGGAAAGCACCAACCCCAAAGTTTGCAGTCGAGTTTGCATCTACAATTTGCCCTGGAATTGCTTTTTCGCCAATTGGTTGCACATAGCCAACTTTACCGCTTTCTTGCAATGCAGTTTTGGTTAAATAGTTCCAACCTTTTAATGCCGAAGGCAAATAAGTTTTTTTATTCAGGTAGCCATTGTTAATTCCCCATAATAGGCCATAGGTAAAAAAGGCCGTTCCACTGGTTTCCCTACCAGGTGCATGTTCAGCATCAAGCATGCTACGTGTCCAGTAGCCTTCCTCCTGCTGACTTTTTAAAATAGCCTCAGCCATACCTTTGTATTTAGATAAATATTCCTGCCTGTGTTTATCATTTTTCGGCAAATCTTTAAGCACCTTGGCTAAGCCAGCAAACACCCATCCATCGCCCCTGGCCCAGAAATCTTTTTTACCATTTGAACTTTTATGCTGCGGATAAACATACTTCGCATCACGATAATAAAGTTTAGCCTCCTCATCATACATAATGCTATTGGCATACGTAAAATACTCGTAAAGTTTATCTAAATATTTAGTGTTACCAGTTGTTTTATACAGTTTTGTCATTACTGGCATTACCATATACAAACCGTCTGCCCACCACCAGTAATCGCTTTGAGCAGTACTCATCTCATATTCCATTACCTCTTTTGCTCTGGCAATTTTATAATCTTCGGGCATTAAGTGGTATAAATCGATATATGTTTGAAAACATATTTGCCAATCACCAAATAAAACATGCTCGTCTGTTTCGCCATATTTATATTTCCATTGGCTTTTATCTGTAGATTTTGCACCCATCCATTTATTGTGAATAGCCCAATCTTCAGAATATTTGCGATAAGTTTCATTTTTTGTAAGTGTAACTACTTCCATATTTCCAGTGTGATACGCCGCATTATCCCAAAAGGAACGAACTTCGGGTTTATTACTGGCTTGCCAATAGGTATTCGCTTTATCAATAATGCTAAGGACTTCTTTTTTTGATGGTAGTTTCTGCGCATTTAAATTGATTGCGATAAAAAGTAGCATCCAAATACTGATATAAGTTTTATTCTTCATTATTTAACAGGTTTAATTCCGGTTAGTGTTGGTGTTACTTTTTTAATGCTTCCATCTTTATTGAATTCCAGTTTATCGATACAAACTTCGCGATTATAACCGGCAGCACTACCCATTGTAATGCCTTCCGGTAGGGTAAAGCGATGGTAAACTATATACCATTCATCTTTACCAGGAATCTGAATTACACTATTATGTCCGGTTCCATAAATACCATTCTGAGTATCTTTAGCTAAAATCAGGTTATTTTCAGGAATAGATATTTTTCCTGTTGGTGAATCAGAATAACCATACCGAACACGATAGTTTTCACTACGAGTATCATCTTCAGACCATAAGAAATAGTATTTGCCATTGCGATAAAATACCTCTGTACCTTCACGGAAATCTTTATTTATGGTTATCACTTTTATAGAATTGGTATCAATGGAAACCATATCCTGATTTAAAGCCGCAACAGCCATATAGCTATTGCCCCAATACAAATAGCTTTTCCCTGTTTTTGGATCGGTAAAAACATCTGGATCGATTTCTTGACCGCCTTTAATACCTAAAGGTTTTTTATCGATTAGTGCTTTACCGCTATCTTTAAACGGCCCAGCAGGATTATCAGAAAATGCTACACCGATTTTCTGCGCAGACGTGAAGTAATAGAAATATTTATACTTTCCATTAATGATCTTTTCAGCAATTGTAGGTGCCCAGGCATTTCTTTTTCCCCAACTTACATCTTTTACCAAATCTAATACTACACCTTCATCTTTCCAGTTTACTAAATCTGTAGATGAAAAAGTTTTAAAATAGGTTCCGCTCCATCCAGTAAATCCGTCGCTTGTTGGATATAGGTAATATTTTTTTGTTTTATTGGCATATAAAATCTCCGGATCTGCATAATAACCTTTTAAAACCGGATTATTATTTATTCCTGAATTAACTTCATAGGTTTTAGCAGGTTTTCCAGCAATGCTGACTGAGATTTTTTTAGGTCCTTTTGAAAAATCTGATTTTCCATTTGGCATTATACTAACCCCAGAAAAACTTGGAAATTCAGGGTCGAAATCTTTTAGGTCTGTTTCATAATCTACAGGAAGAAAAAGCTTTTTAGCTGCACTATCCAAAACGATATTATTCTTTTTGATGTACTTAGATTGCGGCGATTTTAAAACCGATTCAACAGTATACCACTTTGACACTAAACTTTTCATTTCTAATTGGTTAATAGGCAAAACAGTTCCATGCCGAGGGTGGAAATCCATAGAAACAGCCTGATCAACTACCTGAAAATTTTCTAAGTCTTTACTACGTGTAAACTGATATTTACCTTTCATGTAAACATCATACATAAGAATATAATCACTACTATTATTTAGTTTAAAAACACCTGCACCTTCAACGGCTTCTGTAGTTTGTTGTAAATATTTATCCTGTAATACATAACCCTCTGTAAGTTTATCCGAAACGGCTTTTTTAATGCCATTGCCATTACCTTCCGTTTTGAAAAAGAGGTTGTATTTCCCGTTATGGTAAATGATATCGCCATCAATACAAGAACCATTTGTAGGGCTAAAAAATAGTTGTTCTGGTTCGGTTTCCAAATCGGTAAAATCTGCATTTGCATAGGCGTAGTAAATTTTGTCGGGGTCTTTTCCATGTTTCATAGACCAGTAAACCATATATTTTTGCTTTACATTATCGTAAATGGTTTGAGGTGCCCAAACACGCAGTAAGTTTTCATTACCCGGAAATCTCTTTTGGATATTAATTATAGATGAAGACCAGTTGATTAAGTCTGTCGATTTTAGCAAAACCATTGCCCGGTTAGAATCCCATCCTTTGGCCGAAACCATATCGGTTACAACCATATAAAATGTTTTACCATCCGCACCGCGTAATATGTGAGGATCGCGAACACCTCCAGTAGAACTTATTTTTTCTGATGATATAACAGGCTCATCGTTATTTAATGCATTAAAAGAATATCCATTTTTACTTATGGCATAATGTATTGCTTCTTCTTTTTTATCATTTCCGGTGAAGTAAACAAAAAGATAGCCATCATTTTTATTTTTTCCAGCCACACTATCTTGAGCAAGTAGTTGATTTGAAGCCAGGTTTAACCAAAACAAGAAACAACAAGTTGTTTTAAGCAGGTTTTGTATTCCAAAATTTTTCATTCTAATTTTTTAATTTCGGTTTCCATTGTAATACTTTAACCGCAGTTGGTTTAGATTCGGCTTTTCCTTCTCCATCTACCTGTATTACATTTTGCAGGTAAAGGTTCAAAATTGTTCTATCCTTCCAAAGTTCGGTATCGTAACTTGGCTCCCAATCGCCAGCACTTTCCGTTGTTAAATCTTCAATTTGCCATTTATTTGTTTTTATGTCTTGATTTATGGCAATAGAAGCTTTATTGCCTCTTTCGGCATCTCTAAACAAAATTCCGGCTGCATACCTTTTATTATTTGGCCAAACAATAATTTGCGGTCGGGAAATCGGAATTTTCTTAGTTCCGCCTCCACTTAAACTAAATGCTGTTTTCCTGAAAGATAAGTTATTTACTTTCCAGCTTTGCCCATCATTAAAAACAATATGATATTGCGGAACTGTATCAGGAACATCTCTCCAATAACCTGCAATAAATACATTTCCACATGCATCAGCATACATTGATGTTTGATTTATTAATTCACTTTTTTGAGGAATTTTTAAAGCGTATTCTGCATTTGATTCGATAATTGGTAAACGATATTTTTCTCCTGTAGATTTTTGCCAGGTTAAACCGCCATCTAAAGATTTTGCATAACAAAGATCATGGTTACTGGCTACATCAGGGCTTTCTCTCCAAACCCATGATAAATGAAGCGCACCTGATTTATCAATTGCAACCTGCCAGTAAGCATTTCGTTTTCCTTCACCATCAATCATTCCATCCTGAATGCGTTGCCACGATTTTTTTTTAACAGAATAACGGTTAATCATTAAATTACCATTTCCCGAACCACCATCACGATAAAAGAAAAGTAAATCTCCAGTTGGAAGTTTATAAAATTCAGGGTAACTAACTTTATTTTCTTTTTCAGCAACCATTGATAATTTTTCACCTAACTCAAGTGAACCAACAGAAATGCCTTTAGCGTAATTTAAACTGTTATTATGTTGACCCCAGGCTACATGCAAAAAACCAGAACCATCAATAATTATACTTATCGATTTATGTGCATCGGTTGCATCACCCGTATATTGTGTTCTTTTGGACTGCCAAACCTTTGCTCCGGTTGCTCGCTTTGCTAAAACAACAAATTGTTCGGCATCATAATAAGCAGCATATTGGTAATTTTTAAATGTTACCAATGAATTTTTACGAAAAACAACAGCATTAACGGAATTTTTTGCCCAGCCATTTTCGGCTATTGTGGTAATTTCTTTTTCCTGTGCATAGGTAAAATTAACCAATAGCACTGATAGACATAAAAATAAAATATATCTGGTAGTAGAATTAGTTTTGAAATTCGGATTAATCAATTTTTTATATTTGGTTAACCGAAGTACTGAAATTGTACAGACTTGCTTAGGGGGGAAAATCATATTTGAAGGGGGACGATTTGATATTGATATACGATTATACTAACTAACCACATAATTCAGCGGACAATTAGATTTTTTTTTAAGAAATTGTTCAATTTATTTTCTAAACAACATACAAAATGAAAACTGGAAAATCATTTTGTTATTTAATTTTTATTACACCTTCAGTAAAGCCTTACTCAAAGTATCTTTAAATGGCCCTCTTGGATTATCAGATACTGCAACCCCAATTGATTTACCACTAACTGTTGCATGTTAAACGGCCACAGACCAATAAAATTTACCATCTCGCTCTATTACTTGTGAAGCCCAGGCATCATCTTTATCCCAAGCAAAATCTTTTACATTTAGCAGTGATTTGTGCACTTTCCATGTTATCATATCTGCTGACGAGTAACAAAGCCACTCGTGCATTTCATAACTATTTTTTGTCTTCGGCGCTACATCACGCCCAGTATATAGATAAACTGAATCGCCATAAACGAATGCAGCAGGATCAGCTGTGTATTTATCTGCTATTATAGGGTTACCTTTTGAAACAATAATATTCTCCTGCGCTTTTGCCTTACTGTAAATATTGAAAAGAAGTATAACTAAGCTATATGCTTTTAATTGTTTTACCATTTTTATGATTTAAATAGGATTTCAATTTAATTGTTGCAAAAAAGTTTAATTCAGAGCATTGATGTTGTAATATTTATGAAAAGTTCTGCGGTGTTTTTTTACAAATTCAGATGGCGTTAATTTAAATAGCTTTTGAAACTGCTCTCTAAAATACTTTATATCATTAATACCAACCCTAAAAGCGGCTTCGTTAATGTTAAGATTTGTATTTATAAGTAATTCAGCCGCTTTCCTTAACCTTATAAAACGAATAAAACTATTTATAGATTGACCCGAAGTAGATTTAATTTTTTTATACAAGTTAGAATGGCTCATACCTAAATCTGAAGCTAGCGTTTTTACACTAAAGCTATCTTCTGTTAAATTACTTTCAATAATGTTAATGCATTTCTGCAAGAAACCGCTATCCTCCTGAGAAACTTTATGTGCATCAGATTTAAGTGTAATTTCATTATAAAAGTACGATTGCAGATTTGTTCTGTTTCTGATGATTCCATTGATTTTAGCAGTAAAAAGCTCTTTATCAAAAGGTTTACTTATAAAATCATAAGCACCAACTTCTATACCCTTTAATCTAATTTCATCATTCGGATCTGCTGTTAACAAAATAACAGGAATATGGCTTAAAGCTGAATCTTCTTTAATGGCTCTACAAAGCTCGATACCATTAAGTCCATCCATATTTACATCAGAAATAACAACGTCTGGTAAAAATTCTTTGCAAGTATTCAAACCTTCAACGCCATTAGCTGCTTTGTAAATCTTAAAATTATCTTTAAAAATCTGGTTAATGTAATCTACAATTTCAGTATTATCATCTACAACAAGAATAGAATGTAAATCAGATATTAAAAGCTCCAGATTTCCAATATTATCTTTTTCTGCTAAATCCTCTTCTAACTCTTCCTTTGCAATCAATTCATTTACATAGGTGAGTTCATTTTCCATTTCCTTATTATCAACAAATTCTAAAGGTTCACCAAAAGGCATTTCGATAAAAAAGCTTGTCCCTGAGCCATGATTAGATAAGAAGTAAATTTTACCTTTATGTAATTCAACAAAGTTTTTAACCAAATAAAGCCCGATTCCAAAACCCATTTTCAAAGAGGTTTTATTTAATACTTTATAAAATTTATCGAAAAGTTTTTCTCCAACACCATCGGGAATACCTGGTCCGCTATCACTCACCTCAATTTTTATCTGACTATCAAGTGTTGTTATTTTAAACTTAACAAAACCACCATTTGGCGTAAATTTCAGTGCATTTGATAAAAGATTAAAAAATACAATTTCAAGTTTATCTCTATCTGCATAAATGTTTACTTCTTCATTATCACATTCAAAACTATATTCAATATTATTATTTTTTGCCAGGTAGCCAAAGCAGAGAAAAATCTCTTTAGAAAATTTATAAATGTTAATTTTAACTATATTCAAAATATCATTTTCACTTTCTGTTGTTCTGAAAAGCAACAATTGATCTACCAAACTAAGCAATCGTCTAGAATTTCGATAAACAACATTTAAATCATTTTTTTCTTGTCCTGCTTCTTTATTATTTAGAATATCCTTTATTGGGTTTACAATTAACGTCAGCGGTGTTCTTAATTCGTGAGATATATTGGTAAAAAAATTAAGTTTCTTTTCATTTAAATCTTTTTCACGCTCCATTTTTAGATTCGTGAGTTCAACTTCGTGTTTAAGATTGCGCTGTCTGTTTCTATAAGTTTGCAAAACATAATAGCCTACCGAAAATACAATTAGATAAATTACGTATGCCCACCAGCTTCGATACCATGGAGGCAGAATTTTAATTATAATTACCTTTTCATTATTACTCCAGGAGCCCTCTGTATCGGTACTTTTTATATGCAACTTATATTCGCCCTCGTTTAATCTAGAATAATATGCGGTAGTAAGTTTATTTACATCATTCCAACCTCTATCCCATCCTTCTAAATAATAAGAATAAGAAATCTGTTCTTGAAATGAAAATTCTATGGCGGCATAATTAATGGTTATCGAAGAATTATAAGGAACAGAAATTTTTTGCAGATTAACGATTGATATGTTTTTATAATTTGAATCCAGATCAAGCGGAATATTATTAATCCTGAAATCGGTAAGCACAATTTTTGGGATACGTTTATTTTCCTTTATGCTATCAGGATAAAATAGGTTAAACCCGTTAATCCCACCAAATAAAAATGCGCCATCTTTAAGTTTTAAGGCCGCGTTATAATTAAATTGATTACTTTGTAAACCATCAGATGTAAAGTAATTTTTAAAAGTTTTTTCTTTTATATCAAATTTAGATAAGCCGTTATAGGTGCTGCACCAAAGATTATCTTTTGAATCGATTAAAATATTTAGAATTGAGCTGCTTGGCAATCCATCACGTTCGGTATATTTTTTAATTTTTTTAGTTCTTGTATCAAACTGTAGTAATCCACCGCCTTCAGTACCTATCCATAAACGTTTCTTCGAGTCTTGATTAATTGTTCTTATGGCTAAATTAACTTCTATAAATTCATGCAACTTGTTAACGGGGTCTATTTTAATTAATTGAGTATAGTTACCTGCCCAAAAATTACCTTCCCCATCCTGAAATAATGCATGAATATCTTTAAGGTTATTATCAAAAAGATCAAATTTATCACTTTGCTTATTGTATTTGTAAAGCGCTCCACCTCTTGTTGTTCCTGCCCACAAGTTTTTATCTTTATCCTGAAAAAGCTTCCATATATTGGCTTCTTCTACTCCTTTAATGTTGTTGTAACAGTTGTAGTGAATGAATTTTTGAGTTCTTTTATCAAACCGATCGATACCTCCGCTAAAACTCGAAATCCAGATATTATTTTCCGCATCATTTAAAATACTGGTTATAAAGTTACTTTTAAGTGAAGTAGGATCGTTAGTTTTTACATAATTAGTAAATGTATTCTGTTTCCGATTCCAATGACTTAAGCCTCCTCCATCTGTTCCAATCCATATATTTTGATTTTCATCTTCGCTAAATGAAAGCACAAAATTATTGACTAACGAATTACTTTTTATTGCATCATTTTTAATGGTTCGAAATTGCGTACTCTGCTGGTCAATTAAATTTATACCGCCTCTTAAAGTAGCAATCCATTTTCTAGATTCTTTATCTTCGTAAACCTGTGCCACAGAATTACTGCTGAGCAAACCTTTCTCTTTACCTGCCGATAAATGATTTATTTTTTTATTTTGAGTATCAAAAACATAAATCCCCGAGCCATCAGTAGATATCCATAGTTTCTTATGCCTGTCCAGCAACAAATTCATTATGTTATCGCTATTTGGGTATTCTTCAGGCTTATTTAAAGCATTAGCCAGAATATCATATTTATAAAGGCCTTTTTCGGTACCAATCCATAATATATTATCCTCACCACTGATAATTTTACTTACATTTTTTAATTCTGGCTTAACAAGCTTCATTGTACCCTTTGCAGAATTGTATCTGCACAAGCCAAAATCTTTAATATAAAGCCATAATGTTCCGTCTTTAGCTAAACAAAGCGCTTTTATATTATAATCTTTATTTTTCTTAAATATTATTTTATTGGCAATATTGGTTCCTTTTTTAAATTCAAAAAGCCCACTTTCATCTGTTGATATATATACCAACCCGGTTTGATTAATTGCGATGGAATTAACTGATGCCGTTAATGTATTTTGCTTTCCGTTTTCATAGAATAGCAATTTATGAAATTTCGAATCTGCGTAACTGTAGTAGCATATACCCTTTTGAGTACCAATCCAAATTCTATTCTGATTATCTCCATTTAAAACTGTAATGTGGTTATTTATCAAAGAATTTTCGATATTATGGCTGTTTCTGAAAACCTTAAAATTGTAGCCATCGTATCGGTTAAGGCCATCATAAGTACCCATCCACATAAACCCAAAACTATCTAAATAAAGTGAATTTACCGTATTGTTAGAAAGACCACTTTCTACGCCAAGATATTTTATTGAGACTGGAAATTGTGAAAAGCAGAAACTTACGCTCAGGCATAAATATGTTGCAAAACCAATTAAAATCTTGTGAGCAAAAGGCATAAAATAATAAGAGAGGAAGATATTTGGTATAAACGAATATACAACTTTTATTGAAGTGGAACCGATTAAAACCAATAAACGTATTATTAACGTTAATAAAAATAATTATTTTGTTTTTAAGTTCGAAATTGATGTGCATAATTTTTAGTGCTTTTGTTATTTTAATAAAAAATAAGGTAACTCTTACTGAAATGGGACAAAATAAAGATATACCGTAATTATTAAATTTCAAGTAATAGAATATCTGGTCTGGTATAACTATATTGTTTTTTATAAAAATAATAGTTATGGCAGAAATAACTCAAACATGGGTTGCAAATATTGAAAATAAAAAGAAGCTTACATTAGAAGATGCAAGATTTATATTTGAACAGGCAGAAAAATTTCTTGTAGATGTTATCGATGCTCATAAAACCATAATTGAAAGAACAAACACACTTTTGGCTCTTTTAATTACTATTTTAACTGGATTGGTTGGGTTTAATATTTCTAAAATTGATGAAGGTTTTGGAAAGAATAATATATGTGATACTGTTTGGTTTTTAATTTTATACCTTATTTTAGGTGGGATTTATTTGGTAAAAAATATTAAACCTACAACCTATATGGCATTAGGTTCTCAACCCCGTAAAATTTTTGTTGACCATTTTTTCCAAAAGAATATACCTGATGAAAAAAGAGTCGTATTTATACTATCTTCCGAAATAGAAAGGTATCAAACACGAATAGAAGAAAATATGATAATAAATAATAAAAAGTGGTTGATTTATAGGAATGGTATATATATCCTAGCAGCCATACCAGCAATATTTTTATTGACTTATTTAGTGTTAGTCTTCATCTAAGCACATTCCTTTCGGTTCCGTATCACCTTTTACGATATAATCATGTTCATCCGAAGGAATACTTGTCCAACCAGAGTCATTATCATCTGATGGAATTGGATTTTCTTCTGGGTCTGGATAGTTTAAATTCATTTTATTAGATTATGTTATCTAAAGATAGGTTAATTTTATCTAATTGTGGTTTAAAGATTATGGTTTTGTAACTATCAGGATTTTCAATAATTACGGGAAACCGTAAAGTATTGATTAATAGCTAATTAAAATAACTTGTTAACACTCTTTTAATTTTTAAAATAGCTGTTTAACAATGAGTTAAAAAAATTTTAGGTGGCTTATGACATTACTATGATTGTTAGTAATGTATTGACCGATAGAATGTTAATAAATTCATATAACTAAATATATTAGCTGAATGTATATTTGTACTTGCAGAGAATAAACTCTGAAATTATACAATATGCCATGGCAACTGTAAGAAAAGTTGGTAGAGATTCTGGTAATGGACAATTTGTTCCTATTAAGGAAACAATTAAACACCCCAGAACTACAGAAGTAGAAAAGATTAAATACCCTACTCCAAAGAAGAAGTAGTCTATTTAGTTTGATGTTTAATTTTATTTTATGAAAAATTTATGACTGCCCTTGATGATGAATCAAGGGCTTTATCATTTGTTTTATTTTCTACAAGGGTCTTCATCTAATACAACTGCTTCCCATGCTCCATGAGTATCTTCTTTAAATCTTTGCCAATCATCACTGGATTTAAAATCACATTCGCACCTTACCGCACCATCTGGTAACGTTTTGATACAATCGGCACTGGTCCCCATCATATAGTAACATCCACCCCAAATAGATAGAAATAATAAAAGTACAATGGCGCAGGATTTATATGTTTTCTGTTGTTCTGTATTTTCCATAGCTTTATAATTAGTATTCTCTAACTGCTCTAACATTAATTACTGCACCACCCGAGCCAGTTAAGGAGTTTCCATATATCATGCTATAGAAATATGGAGATGATGATGGATTAAGGTCTGCACCTTCCTGACAACTCCAATATTGACTAGTATAAGAACCAAGTAAGTTTCTGTTTTTATACATCGCTTGTAAATCAACATTCATTGGGAGACACCAATCTGAATAACCACCACCTTTATAATCTTTGGCAATTTTAGCAGCGATATTTGCATTATTTCCATAAAATGCTAATATTTTGTTGGTGTTAATTAATGCACCATTAGCACCCACTACATCAGGTTTTCCAGATTTACCAACAACAGCCCATTGACATCCACTTGTAGTTTGGTCTTGTGGCGAAACAATAGTTCCATGTTCACCAGTTTCACTGATAACCCTAATTATGATACCTCCACCAAAGCTATCGCCTACTTTGTGTAATACAATTGGCTTAGGCTCAGGTTGTGTTCCATTAGAGTTTGAATTGGATTTCTTGCAGGATATAATACCAATGAGAGCAAGAGCAAATAGAATTTTCTTCATACAGATTTGTTTAAATAGTTTATTATTCAAAAGTATGACATGTCGTGCATGTTTCAAAATATGATATAAATATTTTTGTTTCTATGGCGACCAAAAATCCAAGGAACAATCAAATCATTATTCGATTTGGTTATAACGTGCGAAAATACCGCACAGCCAAGGGGTTAACCATGAATGAACTGGCTGGTCTTTGTGATGTAGAATTAGGTGCAATCAGCACCGTGGAACGAGGAAAAGTCAATTGTACGATTAGTACAGCTTATGCGATTTCAAATGCATTGAATATATCAATCGATAAACTTTTAGAAGAATGATTAATTATCAATACGTAAACAATTTTCGCTTGGTCAATAATAAATGTAAACCCGAGAAACCACCAAAACTGATTAAGTATAAAGTGATATTAGGCTATCAAGTGTATTATTCTACTTTTAATAAAAAACTGTTTGTGATTTTTGACCACATCAAAAATCAATACTGCTCATTTGAAAACAATGGTGAGTCAACAGATTTGGACATGGATTTAAAAGAGAACGTTAAACGCATCCAGTAGGGTCGTAGTTTACCTTAATTTCGATGATATTTTGTGGTTGGTGTATATCTGAATTGTATTTAATTTCGTAAGGAAAATCAAATTTTCCTGTTCCTAGCGTGGATTCATATTTTATATCCGAAACAACAATTTCTCCATCAATCAAATCAAATCTTGCTGATTCTATTCCAAGTGAATCTAAATGAACCTGAACCCAAATGAAAAACCTTTGTGGGTCATCATGTCTACTATAATCCATGTTAAATCCATCACCAAAATTTCTAGTCTTTAAAAAAGATTTTAAAGTTTCATTAAATTCTTTTAATCCTTTCATGTTCTTCATGATTATAAATATCGCCCATAATGAAAAACTTATAAATGCTATTTAAAAAATCTTAACCATAATGTTACTGTTAGAAAATAATATTAGAAAAAGCATATATTGCTTTAATGAATAATTCATCTATAACATTTGCCAAGTTAGCAGGATTAGATAAAAAAGTTAGTTTAACTTTATCCAGAAGGAATCTTTCTTACGATTCTGATATTGTCATTGAATATTATAATCTATATATTTTCTTGCGGGCTAAATTGATTAAAGAGATTCCAGAATTATATTCTGAACTTCCTGTGAGAAAAATACCAACTGCTCAATATACCCTTAATGATGGTCAAAGAAGAGGGTATATAGAATCTTCCTATTTAAGGACTATTAAGGAAGATTTATCTTACATTTTTGAAGTTAGAAGCAATAGTCGAATAGGAGAAACTACAATTGATAAGCCAAATAGAATTTTTATTAGTCATGGAAAAAGTACTGAATGGTATAAGTTACAGGCATATCTCGAAAAAACGCTGAATTATAAAACTTTAGAGTTAGCCCAGGAAGCTAATCAAGGACGAACTATCATGCAAAAGTTGGGTGAGGAATCTGATAAATGCAGATATGCTATTATAGTTATGACTGGCGATGATGAGCAAGGTGAAGATAAGCCTAGAGCAAGAGAAAATGTAATGCATGAAATCGGATTTTTTCAGGGAAAATACGGTTTCAGAAATGTATGTTTGTTATATGAAGAAAACACTAGTCTTCCAAGTAATATACATGGATTAGTTTATATACCCTTCACAAGGGGTATGATTGAAGCTACGTTTGGAGCTTTATCACGAGAACTGTCACCAATATTCAATAAACAAAATGGGGAAATATAAAATAGAAGATTTCGCAATTGGCGATACGGTTTATCATTTAAGCAATACTTTGATTATGATGGTAGTCATTGACAGATATATGCACATTAATGAGGTTGAATGCCGGTGGCTTACTAAATCTGGCGAGAAGCAAATTGATACCTTTTTAGCAGAGGAATTGGGTAAGAAGGATGATTTGCGACCCAAGATAAGACAGATATCTATATAGCTTCCAAGATTCAATAATAGATATATTGAATCTTGTCGAATATTAGAAGATGTGTAAAGGGGTTAAAATTAGTCAATTGTCTTTTTCTTTTTATCAATACGGAAGTTTTTATCATGCTTCAAATTCTCATAAATACTTAGTGCAGTGTCAATTTTCGAATTACCAATAAGATGAATTGTGACCGTAGAATCGACATTTTTAGTAACCTTATATTCAATACCATAGTATTTCGCTATTTGAGACCGAAAAGCGTCTAATTCTTGATATTTATATGGGTGATATTTATCAATAGTAGAATTAAGACCCTTTATATTAGAATTTGCTTTACTAATGGCTTCGTTATAATTTTTGACTAGCTGATTATATTGTTCGTGTAAAAGGTTATAATCCTTATTAGCATTAATCAAATCAGCTTTATAAGCATCCCGTTCTAACTTAAATCTTTCTCTCTCATTGAACCACACATTGGCAGATTTTACAATAGATGCTATACTTACTTCTTTGTTACCTCGAACGTATGAATATTTTTTGTCAATTGTTACAATTGAATCCAGTTTCTTTGAATAAAAATTATAGGTTTTAATGTTTTCGTTTTGCAGACTGTCAATCGTTTGGTCTCTCCTTGTAATTCTATCTTCATAATCGTTTATTACTGAAATTCCGAAATAAATAAAAAAACCAATAAATATAAGGAATGTAATAAGCTCAATGAGCTTCGCTTTGCTCATCTTTTTATTTCTTTCCATTGCTTATAGTTTTAATTAAATTTTCTTCAAACTGTTTTAGTTCATCTTTAGTAACGATATTTTTAGTGTTTTCATAAGCATCAATTTTTGATTGTAGTGCCGCCTTTGAACTATCACATTCCCTCTCTTTAGTGTGTAGTTCCTCCAAAAATTCCTGCCTACAATAGAATTTTACAACAAAAAAAGTGGCAACTATAATAAAACCTAAAAAGCCTATCATCGACATGATAAATTTCTCGACTCCAATTACTATAATGCCAAAATAAGATTGATTGCTATTTCTAGCCATAGAATTAATTTTCCAAATAAATTTAATCTAAAATAGGATAAATCATTTATAAAATGTCATTACTATTTAATATGTGTAATAATACGAAAACTTACAAAGTTCGTTTTGCTGCGATAAGTTGTGCATTTTTGCATAAATACAGGAAAACTTTATAAATTTTATTTTGAATTTCCTAAAAGTTTTGCTATATTTGTGTCATGTTTAATGAATTTAAATCTTACTCTCAATTTTTAGATTATTTTAAAGATGAACAAATTTGTGTTAAATATTTAGAATATCATCTATGGGGTGATACACCTTCTTGCCCACATTGTGGTTGCACCAACGCCTATAAAACTAATCGTGGATATAAATGTTCAGATAAGCATTGCCACAAAAAATTCACCGTAACTTCTGGAACAATTTACAGGCATACCAAAGTAAGTCTTCGTACATGGTTGTCGGCAATGTATCTAACTACATCTTTTAAAAAGGGTATCTCATCTTTGCAACTCGCTAAAATGATTGGTGTTTCTGATAAAACCGCTTGGTTTATGTTGAGAAAAATCAGAAACATGTTTATGGTGATGACTCACGATAAATTAACTTCTCATGTTCAAGCTGATGAAACTTTTGTAGGTGGAAAAAATAAAAATAGACATGCTGATAAAAAGTACAAAGGAGTTCAAGGTAGAGCAGCTAAAGATAAAGTCCCAGTTTTAGGACTTGTTACTAATGAAGGTACTGTACGTACATTTGTAGTTAAAGATACAGAAGCTAATACTTTACAGAAAATTGTAAAGGAAAATGTTGAAGAAGGTGCTACCTTTGTTTCAGATGCTTATAAATCTTATATTGGTTTAAATAAACATTATAATCACATAAGAGTTAAACATAATGAGAATGGCGATTACAAATTTGCTGTAACCAATACTTATAACACGAATAGAATGGAAGGATTCTGGACGTGGGTAAAAAGGGGTTACATGGGAACACACCATTACATGAGCAGAAAACATTTACAGGCTTATTGTGATGAGATTAGTTTCAGATATAATACTAGGAAATTATCTGATAAAGAACGATTAGAGCAATCTATAAAATTATCTTATCAAGGACAAATTACATATCGAGATATAGCTGCATAATATCATGTCAAAGAAGAAGGGCAAGAATAGAGAGGAAAAAGAAAAGCAACTTGAAGAAAAGTATAATGAAAAAATAGTCATAAATTCTTCTTTTGAAGATTTAGTAAAAGTGAGTTTAGGAATTAAACCTAAACAACAAAAAGAGGATAAAGGAAAAGGTTCAGAATAAACGTTGAACCTTTTTTGTTGAATTACTTATTTTTTTTATAGAAATCACTATATTGGTATTTCTAAATTAAATAAATATGACTGTTCTCATTACTTATGACATTAAAACACCATATATTGGTGACAGCAAAAACAAGGCTGTAAAAGATGCGATGAAAGAAATAGGTTATTATGATACCTATGATATTAATTCTATATCTCATTATTTACCAAATACCTGCCTTTTTAAACAGGATATAACTCCTGAACAAGCAAAAGGGGAGTTATTAAATGCTGCTGTGAGGTGTAGTGCAACTATAGAAAGATTATTTGCTACGGAAGTATCAGATAATCATTCTGAAATAACGGGAGAACCATTTTAAAAAAAAAGCTATTTCTTTTCAAAATAAATATCTAATGTTCCAATGCTCTGTCCAGCATCTGTTCGTATGATAAATGCATCATTATTTTTAGTTTTCTTATATAACGTTTGCATTTCTGCTACAAATGTATCATAAATTCTATTCCATTCTTTTTCTACTTCTATTCGTCCTAATTTTTTCATATTAATACTTTTTAGCTTTAAGATAAATTAGAACTGTTGATTTATGTACCTTATTTTTAATTCATAGCGAAATTTTATTTAGATGGAAACACTAAATGTTTTATTTATAGTAGTAACTTCATTAGCATCAGGCTTAGTTGGGGTGATTATATCAAATAGATTTTTTATTAAACATGAGAGAATAAAATTCAAAAGGGACATTTGTTTGCAATTAATAGCCAACAGAAATGACCTGAAAGGTGATGAATTTACAAAGGCTCTTAACTCAATTATTTTTGCGTTTAATGATGACAACGCTGTTATAGAAAAATTTTGTATTTTCAATGATTGCATTATGACTAGAAATTGTGATTTGGATACCTCAAATCGAAATCTGTTAATGGTGATTAAAGCAATGCTTAAACATCTAAATATGGAGGTTAAAGATATTGATGACAAATATTATCTAATAACCTTCAATCCTAAAAATTAACTTGTCCCATTTCAGTAAGAGTTACCAAAAATATTTCTAACCATTCAACTATAAAAGCTTTTAAAAACTTATTAGTAGTTTTGCACCAATGATTTTTTACAAAACTGATGAACAAGTAGAACTGATGCGAATCAGTGCACTTTTGGTAAGCGAAACTCTTTCAGAAATCGCTAAAATACTACGCCCGGGTTTAGCTACTATCGAAATTGACAAATTAGCGAATGAATTTATTTTAGATAATGGTGCAGTACCATCATTCTATAATTATAATGGCTTCCCCCATCATATTATTACTTCGGTTAATGATGTAGTTGTACATGGCTTTCCTGGTAGTGAAACGTTAAAAGATGGCGATATTATTACCGTTGATGTTGGCGTAATTAAAAATGAATATCACGGCGACCATGCCTACACGTTCGTAATTGGTGATGCGAGCGAAGAAGTTTTAAAGCTTGTTAAAACAACAAAAGAATCACTTTTTATAGGGATAGAAGAAGCAATTGTTGGTAAACGATTAGGAGATATTGGTTTTGCTATTCAAAATCATAATGAAAAGCAGGGTTTTAGCGTGGTAAGAGATTTCGTAGGCCATGGATTAGGAAAAAGCATGCATGAAGACCCACAAGTACCTAATTATGGAAAACGAGGATCTGGATTACTACTTAAAGAAAACCTTGTATTAGCCATCGAACCGATGATTAATCTTGGAAAAAAAGATGTATTTATCGAAAAAGACGGATGGACGGTTAAAACTGCAGATGGTAAACCTTCAGTTCATTTTGAGCATGATGTATGTATTAAAAAAGGAAAAGCATTTATTTTATCAGATTATGCACCAATTGAGGCTGCAGAAAAAAATAATGTTAATTTGATATTTAGTGCATAATATTATTGCTTAACTACAAATCAAAATATATTTAATAGTAAATAGGCGGTATCATAAATCAATTTATCTCCAGATTTTCTGAGCTGGAACTTAATAAAATGCTTAAATGGCAATTATTGAAAATATTCAGAATATATCTTATTTACGATACAACCTCTAATTAGTTTAGTAAAATAAGCGTAGTTTATTAAATATTATTTACTAATCAAATCAGCATTCAACTGATCTTTTGATGTAATAAAAAGCCCATGTGGCTCACCCTGATAAACAATATATTCAGCATTGGTAATCATAGCTGCTGCCTGCTCTCCGGTTGCTTTGATTGGAACGGTTTGATCTTCATCTCCATGGATAACAAATACAGGCACATTTATAGAAGCCATATCGCTTCGAAGATCTGTTGATGAAAATACTGTAGCACAACCTAATGTAGAATTCAATGTTGCCTGCATGGCAAGGGTGTCATAATCATAACCGGTTAATGGTTTATCAGATTTCCCGAAACCTCTTCTGTCATAACTAATACATCTATATCCCGCATCTGTTAGTGCGGCCACCTGATAATCCTACTAAGCTAAATTTTAATTAAGCGGCAGAGCATCCACCCTAACCGCTATCATTAACTAAATCTAAATTTTACCTATTTTCTTTTACGTTTGATAAGAAGAACTGTTCCAATCAGCACAATTAAGCCAGGAAATAAACCCAAATACATAACTTTCAATGCGGTTAATCCTCCAGCTGTAAGATTTAACCGTTTATCTTGTGATAATGGCCTGGAAGTATCAATTGGAAATTGGCCATTGGTAAACCAACCTGTTAGCGGCATATAAAGATCTCGGTTAGCAGAACCCCAGCCCCTCACTTCGGCCGAGCTTAGAAAATCCGCATCACCCGATACAATGATACGCTGCTCTTTCCCCTGAACATTTCTTTGAAGGGATAAAGCTACAGGGAATGCCCCACTTACATCACCATTTGCCGAAGAGAACTTAAGGGTTGTTGAATCTGATATGATTTGTTTTTTTGTTAACCAGGATGTTTTTTGATCTGAAATTAATAAAGGTTTAATGGTAAATGCCGAATTTTTTTCATAAAGTAAAGCCGAACTACCTGGCATCCGCACTTGTATATTTTCCTTAAAATTGAAATTCAGGTTTGTTGACAAACTTGCGCTGTACCTGGTTAGCTTGGCTTTTAAAAATTCAGGTGCAGCATCATCACTTTTTTGAACCAGCATCCCCTCCATCAGGCTAACACCCAAAGGTTTGATGATTGGATTTACAACAGCTTGTTTTCCGGGTTCGCCGGCGACAAATAAGTTACCACCCTTTTCGATGTATTTATGTATTTTTTCCAAAGCCTCGCCCTTAAACGAAATTTTAGGATCAGCGATGACCAATAATGTGATATCATTGGGAATATCCTGCCTGGCCAGGTTAATGGTATCTGTATCGAAACCCTGGTTAACCATCGCATTCCTATTGGTAATCATGCTTACAAAAAAGCCGTAGTCTCTATCGCCCAGTTTTTCTTTACTCCTTTCAAACTGCCCTACAACAAACAATATTTTTGGTAGCTTAACTGTTAAACGCTTCAATGCCGCACTGGTTTCAGTCTCCGTTGGAAACTGAATCTGATCATCGAACAAACGTAAAAAAGTAGTGCGATCTTTATATTTCAATTGCATTACGTAACGGTTTTGTTCTGGTACCAGGTTAATGATTTTTCTAATCTCTGCCGGCGATTTGAAATCGTTAAAATCCAGTTTCCACGATTTTGCGCTTTGTTGTGCAATTTCCTTTAATGTTTTCCCGGGGTAAAATTTACTTAAAGTTTGATCTTTACTGGGTTCATCATAATAGTAAACATATTTAAAGGAAATGTTTGGTTTAAACCTCAAATAAGGTTCCCAACGCTCCCGATCGTAGTTTCTGCTGGCAGGGTTTCCCATCCCAAAACGCTGATCAACCAGGTTAATGTATGATGTTACTTCAAGTGGCGCATCGCCCAGTTCTTTCAATACTTTTTGAGTAGTTGGAGTAAGCGTTTGCGTTTCATTAACAGTTGGATCGTAATAAGCAATAAAACTTGGCAACGAAGTAATATATCCGAGTAGGAAAGCGATTATCGTTAAGCCCAAATACTGCCCTATGGTAAATAAAATCTCTGATTTAGGTGTCCTTGCAGACTGAAGTTTGATCATACTGAAGCCAAGAAACAAGGCTATGATAATGATAAAGTAAGCCACATCTTTAGTATTGATTAAACCATAAATAATTTTTTCTGCCCGGCCGTTAATGGAAAGGAAATAACTAATCTCCCTAAAAAAAGCACTACTTTGCCAAATTGTGCCAACATAAGCTAATATTGCAAAAACAACTAAGGTGCTAATGGCTGCAACAATTTGATAACTACTTAAGCACGACATAAACAAACCAATGGCCGCATACGTACACAGCAAAAGGTAAACGGCTAATAATCCGGTAAAAACAAGCCCGATATCAATTTGCTTAATGTTTAAAATGCCTGTAAATACAAAAATTAGCAGGATAAAGATGAGTATCAGATTATACGTCATTAAGGCCATGAACTTGCCAAAAATAATTTGAGAAATCTTAACAGGCGACGAATAAAGCAGTTTGATTGTACCGCTACTAATTTCCCTGCTGATAACACCCATGGTAAGCAAGGGTAAATACAAATAAACTTTTTTTAGTACATCTCCATACAAACCTCTCTGCATACCAAATACACCTGAAGTTAAATAATTAAGACTACGTAACATACCACCACCTATTTCCTGATTGGTTAGGTGTGTTTCGATAATAGAAGTATAAAATAATCCGCATTGGAAAACAAAAACGACGGATAAGAACCACGCAATGGGTGAATAAAACAGGATACTAAGTTCGAGTTTAGCTATTTTTAAGGTTGTTTTCATTTAAATTTGGATTTGTTTGATAATTGAGCAAAAATTTCATCTACCGAAGTTTTATCCAGATTAATTTCAGTAAGGCGCCAGCCATTTTTCACACTTGTTTCAACAATACGTTCGGTTATACCTTCTGCTTTATTGAAAAATATCCGTAGCTGGTTATTGGTCAGGTAATCGACACTGGTTACGCCAGCTATTTTCATAACCTCGCTTTTTTCCGGTGGGTTGGCTAATGTTACCAGTGAACTGTGTGGCTCTACATAGTTATTAAAGGCTTGTATAGAATCGGTGAAAACAATTTCTCCACCTTCAATCATCACAATATCTTTGCAAAGTAATTGCACTTCGGAAAGGATGTGAGAGGAAAATATTACAGCCCTATCTAAAGCAATTTCTTTTATCAATGCACGAACTTCAATAATCTGGTTTGGATCGAGTCCATTAGTCGGCTCATCCAAAACCACCAACTGAGGGCGGTGGATTATTGATTGGGCAATGCCAACGCGCTGACGGTATCCTCCGGAAAGGTTACTGATCAGCCTGTTGCTAAAATGTGCAATACCACAACGCTCTTTCACCTCTTCGAGTGCTGGTTTTATTGTTTGCTTTTCCATTAAGCGCAACCATGCACAATGGGTTAAATATTCATCAACCGTAAGATCCATGTATAGCGGTGGGTTTTGCGGCAGAAAACCAATCTTCATTTTCGCAGTTTCCGGGTCTAATCGCATATCTATGCCATCAATTAATACTTTACCCTCTGTTTGGTTCAGTACCCCACACATAATGTTCATCGTTGTTGATTTTCCTGCGCCATTAGAGCCAAGCAAACCCAATATCCCGGTTTGACGAATTTCAAGGTTAATATTTTGGATTGCCCAGGCACGACTGTACTTGTGAGACAAATTTTCGATTTTTAATATTGGGTTGTTCATAAGAAATTTAAGCATAACACGGTTGGGCGAATTTAAAATATTCGCTCCAGCAGTGTCTTTATGTTTATAATTAATATCCCGGGTTCTGAACTAAACTTTTGTTTACAATAATTTCAGATTGGGGTATAGGGAAAAGTGCTGCACTTGCTTTCCAGGTTGGTTTCTTTGCAGATAATACGGCATTAACAGTTCCGGTACGCTTCAAATCCAACCAGCGATGTCCCCATTCTGCAAAAAATTCATGCCTGTTTTCGTTTGCAATTGCGGTAAGCAAAGTAACCTTATCCGTAGTATTGAAGTTGGGTAATCCGGCACGGCTGCGAATAACATTTATATCGCTTAAAGCATTGGTTAAATTACCTTGCTGTGCCCTCGCCTCTGCTCTGATTAAATATTGCTCGCTTAAGCGCAACATAATATAGTTTTCAGTTACCGTTGCAGGTAAGTATTGGCCAACATCTTTATACTTAAACGGATAATTATAAGTTACACCCGAAGCAGTTGCTGTGCCAATCCAGGCCGTTTTTCTATTGTCGCCAGTTTCAAAGCTATTTAACAAATCACTTGTAAAATAATAACCACCACCAGTTGTGGCCTGTCTTAAAAAAATATAACCTTCTTGCGTAGCAGAATAATTACTAAGCGGCAATAATTGCCAAATTGTTTCAATACTACCCCTTAAAAATGTGTTGGTTAAAGTTGGCAATGGGCCATAAGTTCCTGATGAAATAACCGCGGATGCCTGAATTTCGGCATTTGCATAATCATTAACATATAAATAAGCCCTTGCAAGTAAGGCAGTCGCCGCCAGTTTATTTGGTCTTACTTTACCACTCGTTGGATATGTATTGCTTAGTTGAGATTGTGCATCTAATAAATCGGCGATAATAGCTTTATGAACATCAGTAGAATTACTTTGAGCAATTATTGCATTTTGTTTGTAGTCGAGTCCGGTAACCAATGGTACATTACCAAACAGATTTACCAGATAAAAATTAGTATAAGCCCTACTAAACTTAGCCTCGCCAAGTAATTGTGCTTTCACAGCTGGAGTTAGTGTATTTGAGGCTTCTAAACCAGTTATGCAGGTGTTAATTTGCGCTAAATTTCTGTAAGCGCCAGTCCACATCGAATTTATAATTGAACTTGTTGGTAATATTTGATTCTTTTCAAACTGGAGTCCTTCAGGGTCTTGAGCAGATGCAAATTCATCTGCAGCTACACCCGAATAGATAGTAATACCACTATTGATGAAATTATTATCATTTACCATGTTAGCGTAAATGCCTAGAACAGCAGATGTTGCTGATTTGTCTTGTAGAAAAGCCTCTGATGTTAAAATTTCCGTCTTTGGAGGATCTACATCTACAAACTTTTTACAGCTCAATATAGTGGTGATTCCTACCACGAGTATACTTATAATGATTAATTTCTGTTTCATGTTAAAGTGTGATTTGAATTCCTGCTGTGATTATTTTTCTTGGGGGAAGGGAGAATGAACCAGGTGATGCCGGATCAGTACCCCTATAGCCGGTAATGGTTAATAAATTTTCACCTTGTACATAAACTTTTAGATTTTTCAGCTTCGCTTTTTGTAGTAAAGAAGATGGTAAATTATAGGCAAGCAATAGATTTTGTAACCTGATGTATGATGCATCTACAAATACCTCATCCGAAGCGTAATAAGCAAATCTATCATTACGGAATCCGTTAGTGGTTAAATTTTCAAGGGCTGGCTTACCGGTTAATTGTTCAGCTAAAATCAGTTGATTTCCAAGTCCGCTACCAAGTGCTCCAGGTGCTACATTAGATAGTCTTAATATCCCCATTTGTTTAGTAAATGTGAAAAAGAAACTTAGCTGAACACCTTTATAATTGAAATTATTGCTTAATCCTCCAAAATAAGAAGGGGTATTGTCTTTATAAACAAAGTCAGTAATACCGAATAAATCTACAACGCCATTTCCATTAACATCGGCAAAAGTGTATTGACCATTGGCTGCATCAACACCTGTATATTGATAAAGGCCCAAACTATTAATCGATCTGCCTATTGCATATCTTCCAGCATAAGTTGAAGTTTCCAGACCAGGAAATGAAACGAGTTTATTCCTGTTTCTGGAAATATTAAAATCAGTTCTCCAGCTAAAATTTTTGCCTTTTATATTCTGTGTTTGTAAGGTAAATTCCACCCCTTTATTTTCAACAACTGCTGGCAAATTCTCTACAATTGATGTAAATCCTGTAGTAATTGGTAATGGAGAACTTACAAGTTGATTACCAGAACGATTGCGGTACCAAGAAAACTCTGTTGTAATTCTATCCTTTAAAAAACCTAAGGCAATGGCAGCTTCCAGCTTTTTATTGGTTGTCCAGCTGAACTGATCATTGGCCAACCTGCTTAACTGAAATGCTGTTGTACTTTGATAAGTATTTTGCCCTGTTGTTAAGCTCGACAGATATTGATAATCCCTCAAATTATCTCCACCAACTAAGCCGTATGATGCTCTTATTTTCCCGAAAGAAAGAAAGCTTAGCTTATTTTTTATAAATTCTTCTTGAGAAAATACCCACGCTGCACCAACAGAACCAAAATTTCCGAACTTTTTACCATCCGCAAAACGTGAAGAACCATCCCGTCTTCCGTTTAAATTCAATAAATACTTTTGATCGTAGTTGTAGCTAATTCTGGCAAAAACAGATTCAAATTTTGTGTTTGTGTAAAAAGTAATCGGATTACTATATGTTGATGCTGAGGCTAATGAACTCAAAAATGCATTATCTGCGTAGCCATTTGCGGTAATACTGTTTCCCTCTATTTCTGTATCTTGAAATGTAGTACCTAACAGCGTAGATAAATTGTGTTTCCCAAAGGTTTTTTGATAAGTTAAATTGGGTTCAATTATCCATGATTGGCTATCGTTATTTCCGAAGATGGAGAAAGCGGTAGAGGTTGAGTTTGGATCAAAAGAGCCGTAGGGAGCTGTTTGAAGTTGATCTTGTTTACTGATGTTGTAGCCAAACGAAGAACTAAAATCCAAGCCAGGGATTATATTGTATTTTAAAGAAAGGTTACTAATCAGGTTTTTAGTTTTTGCAGAATAAACTCTTTTTAGCGCTATTGCATCTGATGGAAAACCAAAAGATGGATATGCAGCAAAATTTAAGTTGCCATTTGCATTGAGCAAATCCGGTGCATTTGGTGCCAGAAAAATTAATCTGGTTAAATCACTTGCAGGTAAGTTACTGTTTGTTGAAGAAAAGTTTACTGTAACTGTGGTATGTAGTTTATTATTAAATGCCACATTGGTTAATGCGAGCGAGCTGGATGAACGCCTTTCTGTATAATCACCTTTAAAAGGAGGTGAGGCACTATTAAATCCACCGCTTATCCTATATGTTGTCTTTTCATCGCCACCAGAAAGACTTAATTGTGCATCTGTTGTATGAGCGGTACCAAGTAATTCTTTCTGCCAATCGGTATCCTTGGTTTGATCCCATGTTTTAAGGTCGTAAGCATTACCAGTTGTTGGTATAATGTTATCATTAACAAATGCCCTGTTTCTCATTTCAAGGTATTCGGCTGTGTTCATTAAATCCAATTTTCTGGTTTGCAAACTCAATCCTGAATATACATTTGCGGTAACCGTTGTTACACCTGCCTTTCCCTTTTTTGTTGTAATTAGTACCACTCCGTTTGCGCCTCGGGCACCATATATTGCAGTTGCATCGGCATCTTTTAAAATGGATATACTTTCTATATCAGCCGGATTGATGCCATACAATGGACTTTGCCCTTCACTTGGCCCTCTTAACCCGCCCTTGTTAACGCCAAAATTCAAATTCGTCGAATTACCTGAAGATATTATCGGCACACCATCCAATATAAATAATGGCTCACTAAGGTTATTAATACCATCTCCAATATTGGCAGCAATTGTATTTTGCCCCCTCAGTTTAACATTGAAAGATGCACTTGCAAAACCGCTAGCCTGGTTAACTGTTAAACCTGGCACCATTCCTTGCAAAGCCTGAAGTACATTAACAACTGGTTGCTTTTCGATATCTTCGCTAGTTATCATCGAATAGTTACCTGTACTTGTTCTTTTGGTTGTTGTGCCATAACCAATAACAATTTTAACTTCTTCCAAATCATTTGCCTTCGGAATAAGTCTGATATCTCCTAAATCATTTTTTACCGAGCGAAAAGAAACACTTTCATAACCTATATAACTGATGGTAAGCTTTATGGGTTTTTTAACTGTTTTAACTGTAGCTGCCAGATTAAATCTACCATCCGAACCAGCAAAACTTGATGAGGAAATACCACTTGCAACTTCAAATAAAATGGATGCTCCAGGCAAAGGCATTCCATTTTCATTCAATACCCTTCCGATTATTGTTATAGTTGTATCTATGGCAACATCAACCGTGAGCTTATTTTGTGGAATTTTATCTAAATCTCTAATTACAATTGTTTTTTCTTCGATTGTGTACTCCAGAAATTGATTTTCGATAGATTTTTTTAATACTTCATCTAGGGTTGCGTCTTTAAAATTAGCATTTATAATTTTGTTGCTTTTTATTCTTGCACCTGAAAATAATACGCTATATCCTGTTTGCTTATATATTTCTGAAAATACCTGTTTTAATGTTGTATTCTTTTTAACATAGGTTACTTTCTGAGCAAAACTTGCAGCACTAACTTGTAATAAAGCAGAAAGGAGCAAAATAGTTGTCAGTTTCATAACCAGCAGAAATTTATACGTATAGCCAGAGGGCGTACAAAAAAATTTTGTAAATTTTTTATACATTTGATAGTCGGTTTTTAAAAATAAATATTGTTTAATTCTCTATTTGAATACGTTTATCGTATTCAATAAAACGGACAAAGTAAATCGGGGGCGGTACGAACGCTTCCGATTTTTCGTTTTGTTCTATTTTTTTTGTTTGGTTTAGGTTGTTCTTTCTTACTTCATAAAAATTGGTTAATAATGAATAAATAGTTATTGGTTGTTGATTTATTTTGAAACAATAATTTTTTTGCCCTCAATTTTAAAACGAACCTGTTTAGTAAGTTCGAGCATTCTGAGTACTTTTGAAACTTTAGTAAAATGTGTTATTATACCTGTAAGAGGTATTTCCTTTATATTTTCATCTGTATATTCAATCTCTACATCGTACCAGCGGGAAATTTTACGCATAACACTTTCAAGATTTTCATCACTGAATTGAAAAAGTCCATTTTTCCAGGCAATTACATCATCTACATCTGCCGGCAGTACCTTTAATTTCTGCTGAGTTAAAACAGATTGCTGACCTGGCTTTATCAGCAAATGGGCTAAACCTGCATTTATCCTAACACTACCCTGCAGCAAAGTTGTGCTAACACTCTGTTCATCGTTATAAGCATTTACGTTGAAATGAGTACCTAAAACTTCAACAGTTTGGTTGTCGGTTTCTACCATAAAAGGACTTGAAGCATCATGTGCTACTTCAAAATAAGCCTCGCCTTTAAGGTGAACCTTTCTCTGCTTTTTTTCCTCGAATGCAGTTGGATAATTAAGCGAGGATTCAGCATTCAGCCATACTTTTGATCCGTCTGGCAAAATAACCATATAAGTTCCTCCTCTTGGTGTTTCAATGGTGTTGTAGTTTACAACTGAAAGTTTAGTCGCCGAGCTAGAAATTTTATATATTAACTGACCATTTGCCAGCTTAGATACTTTTATACCTGCTTGCTCAGCAATTTCTCCATTTTCAGCTTTTGAAAGATCAATTCTCTTTCCATTGGTTAGCGTTAAGAATGCATTATTACCTCCAGGCGCAACATCATTTTGAACAATTTGTGCATCATTAACCGGCTGATTTTTAAACAAAATCAAACCTATAGAAACCATTAAAAATAAAACTGCTGCTATAGAAATGCTTTGCCAAAGGGCTATAGCCTTTTTACCTTTCGAATTGATGTTTAGATTTGCACCAACCCTTTGAAAAGTATCTAAACGTTCTTCCTCGCTTAAAATTTCAGATTCGGATGTTTCAAACTTTAAATACCAGCTTTCGAGCAAAGCAACTTCTTCATCGCTAGCTTTTCCGGCTTTAAATTTATCCAGTATATGTGTAATTTCTTGTTTGTCCATTATTTGATGAGCTGTTTTTCAGACTTAATAACAGTAAGACAAACTTTAGATACCGAAGGGGGTATTTTAAATCGAAATAAATTAAATTAAACTAAAAATAATCTAATATCGATGAAATAAAAAAGCTAAATAAACAATAACACCAAATTTAGCTCTCATTATTTTAAGTACAGATGATATTTGCTTTTTAATCGTTTCTTCACTTGTGCCTAACCGGGCAGCAATTTCTTTATGTGTTAAGTGTTCTTTCCTGCTCATTTCAAAAACTTCACGCATTCTGGCAGGAAGTGATTCGATTTCTTTTTCAATAAGCTCTCTAAGCTGATTTTCACGAATGCGATGATCAGTTAATACATTTTGCTCTTCTGTAAATTTTTGTATATGGGATACATAACGGCCTTGAATATCCTTTCTGGCTATAAAATTCAAAAAATAATTTCTAACAGAAGCATATAAATAACCAGAGAGATTTACATTTGCTTCAAGCAAAAATCGTTTATCCCATAATTTCGTAAATACTTCCTGTAAAGCATCTTCTGCTTCTTGTTTATTTCTAAACTTATTCCAGGCATGATTATGCAAAATAAATTTATAACGGTGATAAATCTCTTCATAGGCAAGCCTATCACCAGACTTTAAAAAGCCTGCCAGTTCATTATCCGTACACTTATTATAGGAAGGCATGATTTAGTAAAAATTGTTTTAAAGCGTATACAATATTGATAAAAATACAATAAATAATTTACAAGCAACCATTGTTACATTTAGTCTAAAAACTTTTGAACTAAAAAGCTTACAAATTAAATATAACACAAAGAAAAATGTTGATTAACTTACCGTCCCAACGCAGATTACCTTAAAAACATTAAACAACTGTAATTGTTAAAAATGCAACTGCTAAAAATCTGGTAGTTAACATGGTTCAAGTTATCCGCACAAATGGCATTTAAACCTATCAGAGGATACTTAGGTTCTTCATCATTAATAGATATTAATTAGCGAGAAACCTGTTTAGCAAAACCGAAATGATCTGCAAAACGATATTTCTTAAATAATTTGAAAATAGTTTAAAATGATAAAAATTAATAGTGATATGATAAAGGAATTCGATAAGCAACATCGAATAAATTTAATCAATAGTCTTATCGGTTACCGGTCACTAAACCTTTTAGGTACTGTAAATAAAGATAATATTTGCAATCTATGTGTAATTAGTTCAACATTTCACCTTGGAGCAAGTCCGCCATTATTGGGCTTTGTTATCAGACCGCAAAGAGAACATAACGATTCGCTAAGAAATATCATCACAACAAAACAATTCAGTTTGAATAATGTGTTGCCAGAATGGTATATGTGGGCACATCAAACTAGTGCCAGTTATCCATCCGGGATTTCCGAATTCGAAACTTGTGGTTTCAGCAAAGAATACGTTGATGGGTTTAAAGCACCATTTGTTAAACAGTCAACCATTAGCATCGGGCTTGAGCTTCGTGAATTAATTGAGATGAAGCTTAATGGCACCACCATTGTGATAGGCGAAGTTGTAGAGATACTAACTGATGCTAAATTAATTACAGCAGATGGAACCGTTGACCACATCAAGGCCGAAACGATGACCGTTGCCGGATTGGATACTTATTTTATTCCACAACTTGCAGGACAGCTGGCTTATGCTAAACCCGGAGTAGAGCCACATCTTTTAAATGAAAATCAAATCTAAAGTAACCAATGAAAAAGAATGCAGAAGTGATTATAATTGGTGCTGGCCTGGCCGGCTTAACCGCCGCTAAAGTGCTGAAAAATGCAGGAAAATCTGTTCTTGTTATTGAGGCTTCTGATGCGATAGGTGGGCGTGTTAGAACAGATGAGGTTGATGGTTTTCTTTTAGATCGTGGCTTTCAGGTACTATTAACTGCTTACCCCGAAACTAAAAAACTTTTAGATTACAAGGCTCTCGAACTTTGCAATTTCGATGCAGGTGCTTTAATATTAGATAAAAGCGGCACCAACAAAATCGGCGATCCATTAAGACAACCAAGTACGCTTTTTAGTACCTTAAGTTCATCTGCAGGAACATTCTCTGATAAATTACGCATGCTAAAATTAAAGATTTATTTAGCTTCGAAATCTATAGAAGCAATTTTTGAAGAGGAAGAAATCACAACCTATAATTACCTGCAAAAAAAAGGATTTAGCAGCTTAATAATCAGCAAGTTTTTCCTTCCTTTTTTTACAGGCATTTTTTTAGAAGATAAGCTAACCACTTCAAGCCGGATGTTTGAATTTGTATTTAAAATGTTTAGCGAAGGGAATGCAGCAATTCCTTCCATGGGAATGGGCATGATACCGAAACAGCTGGCTGAATGCCTTTCTGAAAAAGAAATTCTACTTAACACTAGAATTTCAACAGTAGAATCAGGCATGGCAATAACAACAACAGGAATTTCTTATACTGCCGACTTTTTTCTGTTTGCCACCGATCAGTTAAGCATTCCCATTCCAAATAAAAATATTGTTAAAAAATTTAATTCCGTTACCAATATGTATTTCGTTGCAGCGCGTGAGCCATTCAAAGCACCGATAATAGCTTTGAATGCATTACCTGGCAAATTGGTTAACAATATTGCAGTTATGAACCAAGTCTCCCCTAAATATTCTAAAAATGGCAATGCACTAATATCTTTATCACTGATAGGAGATCATTCAAGTACGAACGAAGAAGAACTTCAACAAAAGGTTTTAACAGAACTAAAATTTTGGTACCCTGATGCAATGAAATGGAAGCACCTGAAAACGTATCATATAAATTATGCCTTACCTGATGATGATCAGGTGAACAATAACGTAGATCTTAATGCAATTAGATTAAACGAAAAGGATTTTTTATGTGGAGACTATCTTTTAAACGGATCGATTAATGCGGCAATGAAAAGTGGAAGAATCGCAGCTGAGGCAATTATAAACACCATGATAAAATAATGACAGCAAATAAAAATTTTAACGACGATTTTTTAAATATTAAAAGGCAGTTGGGGGATCAGCCAGCGGATGAATTTATAAAATATGTTTTCTCTGATGATGAACGAAAATTAAAGCTGCAGCAATGGCTAACCAGCGATTCGGGAATAGCACAATTAAGCTCAATGTTTCCTGGTTTTGATTTCATAAATGATGCAAGTCAGCTCCCGGTGTGGGCAAATCCTGAATTAATCAAAAATGGGTCTGCTTTTTTTGCTAAGAATTCACAGAATATAATGAGTTTACTCGGCCTGTTGTCTCTACCCTATTGCTATACTGCTGCTAACGGAGCAATGGTTTTGTATCTATCCGAACGGATAAGAAAACATACCACCAAACGCCTTTATGATACGGCAGTTTTTGTTTGGGAAGTTATGGGGCCAAGTGCTTTCAGTGAAGGTGGAAATGCATTTAGCAGTATTTTGAAAGTGAGGATTATGCATGCTGCAGTTCGTTTTTACACACTCCAGAGCGGTAAATGGAACAATTCCTGGGGAACCCCTGTAAACCAGGAAGATATGGCAGGAACTAACCTATCTTTTTCCCTAATCGTTGTTCGGGGCTTGCGAAAATTGGGGATAAGCATAAGCAATAATGAACAGATTGCATTTCTTCATATTTGGAAAGTTGTAGGGTATTTTACCGGACTTAATGAGGATTTATTACCAGAAAATGGAAAAATGGCTACTCAGCTCGATTTGTCAATTAAAAACCGTCAGTTCGAAACCTCAAAACATGGGCAAGAACTTACAAAATCGCTTATAGACCATATTCTTACCCTGAACAAAAGAAAAGTGAGTAATAATGATATTTTGGGTTTAATGCGGTATTTATTAGGATTCGAAATTGCAGATATGCTCGGTATTAGCGCCCCGGAATTGCCCAGGTATAAACTCACGTTGATTAGAACAACTAATTTCTTTAAAAGCTTCATGCCAGAAGGCGACAGCAGATATAATTACCATCAAGCTTATTCAGCCTTTAAAAAACAAAATCCTGTAATTCAGCAAAAAAACTAAAATTATCTAACAATAATAATTTATAAAACATTCACGCCTATTAATATCGTCAAATACAGAAAATTGAGTGTAACTGCTAATAATAGAGGAGAACCTTTGCCTCTAGGGATTTAAAAAATGATGCTTTAAATTTAAATTAAGAAGAACGAACGCGTACATAAACCTAAATCTTGTTCTTATTGTATTACATCTACAAAACAGAAAAAGTACGAAGCTAATCAGGATGATATTGCACAAAAAAAGCGAAAAGGAGAAAACAAATTAATGTCATGGAACCGAAATATAAAAAAAGTTAATTCTGCAAAATAAACTGTATATAATTTGGTAACCTAGCCCCATCTTCATGATGAATTTATTCTACAAGTTTCTATATTATTTTCAGGTATCTTAAAGCCAATTCGCAGTTAGTTTTTTTGACATCACAGCACCAAAAATTAATGTTTTAATTGCCAAAATGTTTTTTTCAGTTCTTATAATGTTTAAACTATAGCCTATTCTTAATAACTTAAAACAAATAAAAAAACTAAGAGCCTATTTAAAATTTATCTAATAATTTATTTATGCTTCTCTTCGGCTGCAACATCATTAAATATTTAGAGATAGGCTGGCTATCTTTACAACGTTTGAATTTTTTTGCTAAAAAAATAAGTGATAAACATTTTCACAATATAAATTTAAACTGGCTCTAAAAAAAGATTTTTGATTGCACAATAGCTTTATTAATTATGAATATTATGCTGCTATTTCAGGTATATCCGTTTACCGCTTTTTGCACTTCGGATACCGGCATCAAGAATTTCCATAACAACCATATTGTTTTCCAGTGAAGAAAGATCAAAAGGCGCTGGCTTAATTGTTCCTTTAACAACTGCAGCAAAGTATCCATAAGGATCATCATAAGGAGGTTTTTTATCTGCAAGGTCAAGAGATTCCTCAACTTTTTTTTCATCTAAGCGAAAACGGATTTTTTTTCCATTTTCTGCAATTACATACCCTTTGGTTCCATATACTTCCATATCTTTTCTGGCAAATGGCCAATTCCATGATGCCTGTATGATACCTTGTGCTTTAGGATAAGTTAAAATAAAAGTTGCTTCATCATCTACTTTAGGGTAAATTTCGGGTTTGATCTGCTGGCTTACGGCCATCACTGATTGAGGTCGTTCGCCGTTCATTAACCAAGTCATAAGGTTTGCGCCATAACAGCCGAAATCAGTAATTACACCACCACCATTCTGAACCGGATCGGTTAACCAATCCAAAAACTCTTTATTTACACCAATTTCTTTTGGTCCCTTATGCCCATCGTGAACAACGATTTTGCGAACATCGCCAAGTGCATTTTCATTAAGCATTTCATAACTTTTTTCATTAGAAGGATACCAGGTAGTTTCATAATTGGTTAATAATTGTATTTTATATTTCATGGCAAGGGCTTCCATTTTTTTTGCATGCGCCAAACTTACAGCAAGGGGTTTTTCAACCATAACGTGTATGCCTCTAGGCGCACATGCTTCTACGGTTTCGAGATGCTGATAAATAGTGTTGAATGCATAAACAGCTTCTGGATTGGCTTTGTTCAGCATTTCTTCAGTGCTGTTGAATACCAGATCCATAGACATACCGTATTGGTCCATATACCGTTTCGCCAGTTCTTTATTCGGCTCAACAATACCTACAATTTTTATATCGCCTTTATCCTTACGACTCAATATACCATGAACATGCGTATGGGTAAGGCCAATTATTCCTACCCGAAGGGGAACTTTATTGTTTTTTAGGTTAAACCCGAATAAAACAATTGAGACCAAGTTTATGGCCGCAATTAAAAAAAATACATTTGCTTTTTTTATCATTATTTTTATAAATGGTGAATAAAACATATTTGTTAATGGCTGTAAAGCTATTAATTTTTGTTTTATGTTTGAAAGTGTTATTTAGGGTAAATCGTCTCTTTTCTTATCGCCTTAAATAAGATAGAAAACTATACACCCCATTTTGCAGGGATTAAAAAATCAACATACGAATAGATAGACACTATAACCTATTCTTTACTAACGCGATCAAAAATTTTATGCAATTATAGATAACACCTACAATAAGTCGCTTTAAACAAGGTGCTAAAAAAGAGAATCATTAGTGGTGAAAAAATAATTTTTAGGCTGCGTTTTTAATATTTTAGGATTAATCCTTTTCATTAGGTCATCAAATTTTACAATTTCAATCATATCATCCATATTTAAAGCTTGCTGATCGAGGTATTCTGACCAAAAATCATTCACCTTAGGATGAGTTTCATGGTTTCTGACTTTTTCAGCCTTGAACTTTTCTACATTTATAATTGAATGACCAGCTGTTTTTAACTTGTTGATTTCATCAAGAGTAAAGGCAATAAATAAGTTTATCTACGTTTACTGGTGCATAGCCAAAGCAAATGTTGTAGGCGGGCGAATTTTTGGTTACTGCGACACTTAGGGGCAGACTTGTTTAAGTGTTATCAAATAAATGGCAATTAATTTAATGCTTTTTATTAATATGATTTTATCTGTGGAGAATATCCAAGTTGATGATTAATAGACGAACACTATTTAATCAATTACAGGCTTTAAAGAAGTCCAGTTAAATATTTGAGCTTCATCAGTACCTTAATTTGATTGCCTGCCTATTGTCTTTTTTGCTACAAATTCTTCAAAAAAGTATGTCCTGTAAGCGTTACCTATAGGCACTTCGTTTTCCTTGATAAATACCACATTATTATTAAACGAATCCACTTGCTGAATATTTATAATATTCGATTTACTGACCCTTATGAAACTCTCCTGAGGTAGCTGGTCATGAATGGTTTTAATGTTCATGGCTGTAATTACACGATCGTTTGTTGTATTCAATACAACGTAATCCTTAAGGCCTTCTATAAATAAGATATCTTTAAAATATATCTTAACAAATTTGCGTTCGGCTTTTACAAAGAAATAGTCATCAAAAGTGCTTTCAACAGGATGGTTTCTTTCAGCAGATTTGAGCAAAGCACTATAATCAAAAGCTTTGTTTACGGCCTTGTTAAAACGCTCCTGATTGAATGGCTTGAGGAGGTAATCAATGGCTTCCACTTCAAATCCATCAAGTGCGTATTCGGCATAGGCAGTGGTAAAAATAATCAGGGTATTTTTGGAAACAGTTTTGGAAAAATCAATTCCATTTAAACCTGGCATACGGATATCAAGAAATATCAGGTCAGCCTCGCTTGTTTTCAAAAAATCTGCGGCAGCATCCGCACTTGCGAAGCTTTTCAGTAGTTTTATATCAGGATTTGCCCTGAGGTAAAGTTGGATGGCCCCGCGAGCCAGCGGCTCATCGTCAACTACAATGCAATTCATATATTTAATTTTAATTCAACGTTAAACTGGTCTTTTTTATCATCAATAGATAGAAAGTGGGCATCAGGAAAGAGCAATTCCATTCTTCGCTTAACATTTACCAGCCCCAAACCTCCTTTCCGATTCAAAGGAGCTGCTGTTGCGGGTTTAGAGTTCAGGCAGTTAAAATAAAGCACATTGTCCTCAAGTTCAAAGGAGATATATACATAAGATGGGTTAACGGCATCGAGGTTATGCTTAACTGCATTTTCAACAAAAGTAATAAATAATAATGGTGGTACCAGTACGCCGCTCAGGTCGCCGTTCAAAGTTATATCAAAGTCAAATACATCTCGCCTTATTTTTTCAAGGTTAAGAAAGTCTTCTATAAAACGGATGTCGGCAGTAAGCAATACTTTGTTCATCGTACTGTCGTAAAGTTGATAATGCAACAGGTCGCTTAGCCTGATGAGGATCTGAGAAGCTTTTGCGGGATCGGTTTGGGTTAACACATTAACATTGTTAAGGGTATTAAACAGGAAATGGGGATTAATCTGGTTCTTTAACTGTTCGAGTTCCGACTGCATGGTAGCCGTTTCGAGGGCATTAAGCCTTTGCGACATCACAATGGAACGCTGAAAAAGTTTTACCGCTACAATAGCCGCAATGGTTGTACAAAATGAAACCGAGAATACCACTGCTGTGGAAATATTGGATAAACTTTCGAACTTATTGGATCTGAGGTGCTGAAGGTAATGGTGCGAAATAAAAACAACCGACATTGTAATCGCCAATAAGCCTGCAACCCAAAAACTGTAGGCAAAATAACGTTCCCTGAATATAAACCTGGGGATGAGGTAATATATGTTAATGTAAAAGAGCGACAAGAAAATAAAGAAAATTAAGATTTTAATATAAGTATTAGCTGGTTCAGTGAGTGCATCCTTTGCGTTTAACAAAAACGTAATCAATAGTAAGATGAGTGCCAAATGCCTGTAAACACGAAACTTTTTATGTGTGATAAACTGCAGCAAACGGTCATTCCCTTCATTTACACCATCTATTTTTGTTGGTTCCATTTTAAGAAATTAACAAATGTGTTAAATATTTTTTTTTGCTAAAAAGTTGAAGCTGGATCATGATAGTTTTTATCTTCAAATCTGCCAAGTTGAGCCTGTCGAAATCCCCTAAAATATAGTATTTACAAGTCCTTCGATAGGCTCAGTCACTAATTATTTAAGAATAATGGTTTTTGTTGATGTAGTGTAGGCGCTGAAATAGCCTAAACTAACCGGACTGATATTTGTAGGTGGATCTGAAGGGGTAACACCACCACCTGCTCCATTGCCACTCTGACTTGCCAGCGAAAAAAAATAAGTGTGTACTGGTTTATCAATACATTGCATTTCAACACGAACTTTATCACCAATATAAATATCAATGTCTCGCTGCCGCAACTCCTGTACGATTTTGTTTCCATCTGTAAAGTCATCATCGCTTACCAGTATATCTTTTACCTGTACATCATTTACAAACATCAAAAAACGGTATTGATTGGCTATACCTTTCGGGTCGGCGTAATGAACGCTGATCTGTTGGGTGCCATCATCTCCGAAATCATTTTTTTTAAATGATAAAGAGTCTAGTATTACTATTTCGGGCATTTTAGATGTTGCGGCATAGGTTTTACCGTTCAACAATACGTTCATGGTATAAGTAATGCCAGGGTTTCCTGATGCATTGTAAACAACATACGTACCTAAAGGCCCCTCTATAAAATCGTATTTTGTTCCATTCTGATCACGGATTGAAACCTGTGCGCCAGAAACGGGTGGATAATTATTGGTATTGGAGACGGGTACATTCTTGCTTAGTTTTACTATCTGCTGTCCTGGAGTATTATTAATGTTTGCCTCGATCACCAGCTTTCCGCTTTCATCACCGAGGTTTAAATTAATCACCTTCTCGCATGACGACAGGAATATCATGGCAACCGCCACCAGTGTATAGATAGAATATTTTTTCATGTTTTTTTTTAAAATTTAAAATTCCAGGTAACAGACGGGATTGGGATGGCGAAAATGCTGGTTTGAACAGTTTCAGTTGTATTAGGGATATCTTCACTATCTCTGAAAGTGATGCTGTAAGGGTCTCTACTACCATACACATTATAAATACTGAAGGTCCAGCTGGAATGAAACCGCTTGTGTTCCTTACCTTCAAGGGTAGCGCCCACATCGAGCCTGTTTGTTGAGGGTTGTCGGTATCCGTTTCTTTCAGAATAGGAGAATACAGTATTACCGCCTGAATTATATTTACCGGTTGGATACGTTACCGCGTTCCCCGTTCGATAAATGAAACTGCTCGAAAAAGACCACCTTTTATTTAACTGGTAAATTCCAACGAGTGATACATCATGTGTGCGATCTTGCCTGGCGGGATAATAACTGCCATTGTTGATCTCTGCAAATTTACGTTCTGTTTTAGATAAGGTATAGCCTACCCAGCCGTTAAATTTTCCATATTTTTTCTTCAAAAACAATTCCATTCCATACGCTCTCCCTGTTCCGTAATTCAATAAAGATTCTACATCCTGGTTAACTAAAAGCTGTGCACCATCTTTGTAGTCTATCTGGTTTTGCAATGCTTTATAATATACTTCAGCAGAAAACTCATAAGTGTTATCACTAAAATTCCGGAAATAACCTACAGCTATTTGGTCGGCAATTTCGGGTTTAATGTTGTTGCTACTCATTACATATAAATCAGTAGGCGTACTGCTGGTAGAGTTGCTTAACAAGTGGATATTCTGTGTATTTCTATTATACGATGCTTTGACCGAACTTTGTTCGTTAAGTGAATAACTTGCGCTAAGGCGCGGTTCGAGATTCCAGTAATCCTTAACCAAATCACCTGATTCATAAGTTGCCACACTGGCAATATTTCCCTGAACATCGTAAGTTTTGAATGTGCCGGGGCCAACCAGGAACATCGAACTCAGCCGTAAACCATATAAAATGGTTAAACGGTTATTTAATTTCCATTCATCGCTTACATAAGCAGCACTTTCATAGCCGTATCTGTGTTCAATATGTTTCTCATTGAAACTTGAGGCTGATCCGGTTGTAGATATATCACCGGGCGCAATGTCATGTCTGAGTACATTAAGACCAAACTTTAACGTGTGCTTACTACCTGTATAGTAGCTAAAATCCTGTTTAAGGTTAAGGTCTGTAATTTTTGAAGTTGCCTTAAAGCCATCGTTACTTTGAAGGCTTTCTACAACATAGTTGTAATTACTATAGATAAGAGATGTATTTGAAAATAGTTTACTACTGAACACGTGGTTAAAACGTATTGTACCTGTCGAATTTCCCCAATTTGTTCCGAAAATATCTGCTAAGCCTAAAACATCTTTCCCGAAATATCCAGATAGATAAATGGCATTTTTATCATTAAAATGGTAATTTGCTTTGGCATTAATATCATAAAAATACAAAGTACTTTTGTTGATAGATGAATCGGAAGATGCCTTTAGAAAGATATCTGCATAGGTTCTGCGGGCACTAATCATAAAAGATCCTTTTCCCTTTACAATTGGCCCTTCCAGCTTTAACCGTGAAGCCACAAGACCAATCCCACCTTGTACTGTAAAATCCTGATTGTTTCCGTCGTTCATCTTAACATCAAGTACAGATGATAACCGCCCCCCATATTCGGCCGGCATGCCGCCTTTGTAAATGCTTACATCCTTAATCGCATCAGAGTTAAAAGTAGAGAAAAACCCAAGCAGGTGGGAAGCATTGTAAACAGTTGCTTCATCCAGTAAGATCAGGTTCTGGTCAGAACCTCCACCACGCACATAAAATCCGGTGTTGCCTTCTCCTGATGTCTTAATCCCGGGTAATAAGGTAATCGTTTTAAGGATATCCCTTTCGCCAAGAACTACAGGCACCTGGTTAATCTGGGTCATATTTAGTTTTTCAAGTCCCATTTGGGGCGAGGCAACATTATCATTATTTTTTTTGTTTGACAGGATAACAATCTCATCCAGATTTGCCTTAGAGCCGAGTGAAATGTTAACGCTCTGATTTTTTCTAAGCTCCACTTTTTTAGTGCTCGGCTCATAACCAATGTAGGACCAGGTTACCAGATAACTGCCCTCTGGTATGGTTAGCGAGTAAAAGCCATAATTGTTGGTTGAAATGCCAGCCGAAGGGAGTTCCTGAATCCTAACGGATGCACCAATCAAGGTTTCACCGGTTGATGCATCTTTAATTGTACCACTTAACGTATACTTTTTCTGGGCATGAGCTACGAAAACTGTAAATATGGAAAACAACGGTATTAAAAAGTATTTAAACATTCCTTATAATTTTAATCGAAAGTAAATCAATGGCTTTTTTTACATTTAATTTTTATACCAAATGAGCAGCAAATTATACGAAATGAGGTATTTTGTATAGCAAACCGAACTACCCTATGCAGGTTTTCTAAGAAATATCCACTTGACCGGAGGTTCATTTATGATTGTGCAGGTATGTAAAAAAATTCAATGAGAAAAAAGAGGAAGAGATTAGAAAATGGTTAATAAAGATTTATGGATTCATAGATCTTTGTATGGAAGGCCAGAGATACGTGTTGGATTGCTTACATTATGCCGTATACCAAGCATACAGCTTTTTTTCTGTATTACATGTTCACATTTTCTTTGAATCGCCAATTATGATTATTTTTTTCATTTTATTTTCTTAATGATGTAAAATGTACAACTTATTCCTGATGATCATAAAATAGCCTGCCCATCAAACTAATCTTCCCAGTAAGGCTGCTTTAGGGTTTGCACATATGAGGTGAACTTATGCTGGCTTTTGTACAAATGTATTTTTTCTAACCCGGTCGGGGTCGCTATTCCACATATCATATGCCCCAATAGATTTTCGTGATCGGCAGCCTCAAGGTCTTTTAAAGATTCGTGATCAGAAATAACGACCAGGCTTTCTAGAAAAAATCTGGTCATAACATTTACGCTAAAATCATCCTTGTATAAATGATGCTTAATCCCTTTTTCGATACTGTGTTTTAAAGCATTGAAAATAAAGGTTTCTTTATGTTGCTTCACTATCAGATAGGATTGATAATGATCTTTCTCCAGTGCGTAAATAATCGCTGGATTTAACCTAAAAAACAATTTTTGCGCAAATACCATTATAAAAAATAGTTTAATTATCGGGTCGTTTGTTGTATTTGACAGTATGGTAAAACTATTGATATTGCCGTCAGTTTCCTTAACGATAAAATGCTCTACTAATGCATTTTTGTTTTTGAAGAATTTATAGATCGTTTCTTTTGCCATGCTCAAATGAGCAGCTAAATCGTCAATATTGACTGATCTAATCCCGTTTTCAAGGAAAAGTTCGGCCGCCTTTTCGGCAATCTTATTTAGTGTCTCCATACCTGATTCCAGCTATCCTCGTCCTAGAAATTTGTACTATTTTTAACAATTTAATTGGTATTATTGGTTAAGCTTTTCCAACGGCTTTCTGACAATATAGTGAGCAACTCGTTTATTAAAAACTTACAAAATACGATACCTAAAACCGGTTTTTCGCCCTGTTTTAAATACGGGGTGGCTACTTGATAATATGTTCTGAATTTATGTATCACCGAAATACGGTCATCATAATACATATTGAGCCAGGTTTTAATCCCCTTTACTATTTTGCTAGATAACACGTACCCAGGGATAGGTCTACCGATGAGATATCCGCATAAAAAATCCACTTTCGTCGTGCTCTTGTAACTGAAATTTCGAACATGCGTATACTTGACAAAGCGGGTTTTAGCATATAGATTTTCAATTTTCGATTCCAGTTCCTCGCGTAATTGTTCGGAGAGATTGATGTATTCTGTTTCGAATACATCAATCGTTTTTAAATTTGCGCTCATTTCGGGTATTAAATATGATATTAATTATTTACGGCCGCCCTTATTGGCTTTAAATGGGTTAAATGATATCCCTATATTGAAATAGCCAACCCCATCCTGTGTATTTTCATAAACATAATCAGAGAATGCTGCATTCTTCTGGTAAAGCCTTGCTACCAATGTATTTGCTATTCCACCCTTTAAAGTAAGTATCAGCTTGCTGCCGAGTGCATGTTCGTACGTTGCACCCGATTTTATCTCCAATTGTGTATATTCATAGGTTCCCGGCAGGAAGAATTGTCCCGGCTTAACATAAAAACCTTCACCCAACAGTTCGCTACCTAATGACAGTCTGCCATTTTTAAAAAGCGGCCTTTGAACCTTCAAATGCCTCGGCAAAATTAAATCCAGGCTCCACTGCGAATTACTGAAACTTTGTTTCCATGAAAACGATGGTAATATGGGTGAAATTGCCGTGCGGTCAATCAGTCCAAGAAGGCCTACGGTGATTAAGGTATTTTGGCTGCGCTTCAAAACAAGAGCTGCCGCAAACAATCCTTTCACCCTTTGTATGCCGTTTTCGTCTCCGTCTACGTTCAATGTTGCATTATAAATTACGGGTTTCCCAAACAGCTTGGAGAAGTAGGTAAAACTACCCGCAGCGGAGAGGTAATGAAAACTCATTTCGCTTCGCTGATTTGTAAGACCATATAAACCTGAGGGTGTTACATCATTAAAATCGTAGTGATTGTATTTATATCTTAAGGATGTAGTGATGACATATTTTCTGGTTTTAAATACGGGAATATTTAACGCTATTCTTAAACGGGATTCGTTGTCTATTTTGCCACGCTGGAAACTTTCTCCAAAAAGCTTGGAATCGAAGTTTCTTGATCCAAATTGTTCAAACTGAACATCAATGGGCCGGGTTGTTGGGAACTTATCTGTGATAAATTCCTTTGTTTCCCTTTTTATAGAATCTAAAGTTTGGGCTTCTACGTGGATATAAAATAGCAGAATACTGCCAATTATGATTATTGTTTTCATTTTAAATTTACTTATGGTGAGGTTTTTTGCAGAGGTTAAATATGAAAATTTTATGAATGTTTGTTTTGTACTAAGTCAACTACTGTTATCAAATAGCGAGGCCAATTTTTTCAAATTTGATTATTAAATTCTTTTTGTTTTCCCTCCTTTAATTTCATTTATATTATTATGCTATGGTGTTAGGCTGTAACCCTTATTTTCGGAAAGATGAGGTAAAAAAGTTCATCATGTATGCTATAGACAGGTATCTGCTGTAAAAGCAGGTAGCGGAATCTTAGACGCTGGAAACTAATTTGATGTTAACTTGCCGGCAATGCAAAACCTTGCCGGCAAGGATGAATTTTATAATAATTAATGTCCGCCTTTAGTGGCTATGGCAGACTGCAAAACTTCTTTTTTAGGAAACCGTAGCCTGAATTTTTCGCCGATGCGATCAACGCAATAGTATACCGTTGGCACTACAAAAACAGTCAAACAAAGGCTGGATGTCAGACCGCCAATGATCACCCAGGCCAGGCCGTTTTTCCATTCGCTTCCGGGTGCAGTTGATATGGCTATAGGTATCATACCAATAACCATTGCAGTTGTGGTCATCAGAATAGGCCTTAACCGCTCCTTACCTGCTTCTATCAGGGCTTGCCAGGTTGTATCTCCATGCTCTTTACGGTGATTGGCAAAATCTACTATCAGGATCGCATTTTTAGCTACCAGACCGAGCAGCATAATCATTCCTAGAATAGTAAAGATACTCATGGAAGATTTCGTTAATGCCAAAGCTAAAAACACACCGATGAAGGCAACCGGGAGGGAGAACAGTACCACAAAAGGATAGACAAAGTTATCATACAACGCCACCATAACCAGGTACATCAATATCACAGCGGCTACTATCGCTACACCCATGGCACCAAAGGAATCGCCCTGGCGTTCCACATCGCCACCCCAGCGGAGGTCAATACCCTCAGGCAGTGGTTTTTCCAACAGTGATTGCTTGATGTTATCGGCAATCACACCTGATGTAATCCCTAAAACATCACTTTTTACTGTGACAGAAGTACGGCGATCCTTTCGTTCCAATACGCTTGGACCGCTGCCTTGCGATACATCGGCAAATTGTGTTAGTTTGATTAACTTACCAGATGTATTGCTGAAATTCATACCTTTTACGTCCTCCACGCTATGCTTATCAAATTCGTCAAACTTTACTTTGATATCGTATTCGTTATTACCCACACGATATTTAGCATCATCATTACCAGCGAATGAATTTTGGAGCACCGCACCAACCATGTTAATATTTAAGCCTAACTGGCTCATTTTTTCGCGGTCGATATTTACTTCTACTTCCGGATTACCATCTTCCACGCTTAACGCTACGTTAATTGCACCAGGCATAAGCTTGATACGCTGCTTTAATTCATTGGCAGCAGCCATTAATTGCGGGGTATTTTCTCCATTTAATACCAATTGTATCGGTGCGCCGCTGTTGATCATACTAACCATAGTAGGGCTGATCTTTACACCTGCGAAGTGCTGCGCAATATCAAGACTTTTCTTCAGCATTAATTTTTCAGTGGGAAGGTTGCGGTCTTTTTTATCAACCAGCGTTACCGTTAGTTCCGATTTATAATCAGAACCAACACCAGCCACCAGCGAGGTAGTGCTTGAGCCGGCAACATTACTCGAAACAGTAATCACATCAGGCTGCTTGCGCAGATAACGCTCAATAGCGTTACTGCGCAGGTTGCTTTGTTTAACCGTTGAATTTTTATCAAACTCCAAAGCCATCCTGAACTGGCCCTTATCTGTCGGGGCGACAAATTCACTTCCGATAACCCCTAATTTCATCACCCAGACCACTGCAGCAAAAAGGCATATCACCATCCCCCCCATGATGAGTTTATTGGCAAGAACCCATTTCAGGGCATTCATATACCAATTTGTTAATCCTGTAATAAGTTTTTCAAACAGAATAAGTGGTTTATCCAGCAGTTTACGGTTATCTAATATGGATACTCTGCCAAAGCGCGAGGCTAACCACGGCGTAAGTGTAAAGCAAACAAAAAGACTCATTAAGGTCGCTACCACGATGGTAGCAGAATAAGAGCGCAGGATAGAGCCGATGCTGTTTTGAATAAGACACAAGGGGCCAAATACAACCACATCAACCATTGTAATGGCAATAGCTGAAAAGCCGATTTCGCTACGTCCATCCAATGCGGCGGTAACTTTATCCTTACCCATTGAGAGGTGCCTGTGTATATTTTCCAATACCACTATACTGTCATCTACGAGGATACCGATCACTAGTGACAAGCCAAGCAATGTCATTAAATTCAATGTGTAGCCAAACAGGTACAGTGCAATAAAAGTAGAAATAAGGGATGTGGGTATAGCCACTAATACGATCAGCGAATCACGAATACTGTGCAGAAATAATAGCATGATGATAGCGACCAGGATCACAGCGAGGATCAAGTCGTCTACCACGCCATTAGCTGCCTCAAGCGTATAATCAGCTGTATCATCGGCAACAATGAATTTTACACCGTTTGCAGCATATCTTTTTTCAATAAGCTTGATTTTTTCTTTAACCTTCTCACTAATATCAACCGCGTTGGCATCGCCTTGCTTTTTAATAAGCAGTCCTATCCCGTTTTGGCCGTTATAGCGGAACACGCTGGAAGGGTCCTTAGTTACATCGGCTACACTGGCTATATCGCTTAATTTTATAGGGCTGCCTGAAACGGGCAGACTTACCACCAGGTTATTCAGTTGCGACACCGAGTTGTAATTACCGGACAAGCGCACGGTCATTTGACCGATGCTTTCGGATTTTATTTTTCCCGCCGGCAGTTCTTGGTTGCCATTGGCAACCGCTGTAGTGACATTTAAAATAGAAAGGCCATAATAATCCAGTTTGTCCTTATTAATATTTACCTGTATTTCGCGCTCCTGCCCGCCAATAAGGGTTATCTCGCCAACACCTGTTATTTGCTGAAAAAGCGGGTTCACTTGGTTTTTAACGATATCATAAAAAGCAGCATTATCCAGCGATGAAGTGGCCATGAGTTGAATGATGGGCTGGTCGCTTGGTGTTACCTTACTGATGCTTGATTCTTTTACATCGGTTGGCATATCGCTCTTTATATTATTTATTTTACGTTGTACATCCTGCTGTTTCTGATCGATATTGGTACCGCTTACAAATTCGGCAGTAATGATTGAAACCCCCTCTAACGATTGCGAGGTAATGCTTTTTAGCCCGTCTACAGCGCTTAACTGGTCTTCAATTTTTTTGGTTACGGTTTGCTCAATATTAGCAGGCGCAGCACCAGGGTAATTGGTGGTTACCACCAAAATAGGGTTAGATATATCGGGAAGCAGCTCGTAACTTAATTGTTTGTAACAAAATAATCCGCCGCCTATCAATACCGAAAATATCACGATAATGAGCGAAGGCCTTTTGATAGCTATTTCGGTTAATGTCATTTTAGTAGTTTTAATTTTATTTTATCGGGTTATTTATTGGTAGTCACCGGTTATCTTATTTCCACTCTAGTGCCGTCTGCAAGGTTAACCAGCCCGCCGATAATTACGATATCGTTTATCTTCAAACCTTTGGTTACCTGCATCCGAGTATCATTACTTACACCAATCTCAATGTTGCGCAACCTGGCTATACCATTTTCTGCTACATACACCTGTGGCTTTTGGGTAGAACCTAACAAGGCCGAACGTGGGATGCTGATGGCATTCAGTAAAGGGGAACTGCCCATGATTACATTTCCATACATGCCCGAGCGCAGCGGGGTTTCCGTTTTATTAACAACTAAAAATTTCACAGTATAATTATGGGAAACATCGGCATCGCTTGATATATAATTAACCTTTCCCTTGAATACCGCATCCGTATAAACATCTGTTTTAACGTCCATTTCCATCCCCTCTTTAAATTGCGGGATATACTTTTCCGGTACGCTAACTTCCAGTTTCAACATGGAAATATCTATCAGGGTAGCCATGGGGTTACCAGGTGACACAATTGCGCCCAAGTCGAAATTTCTGGTAGTGATAACCCCGGTAAATGGCGCTTTAATTGTGTACTGTTTAATTTGCCTGGTTAGCTGCTCTATCTGGGCTTGGCTAGTAAGCACCTGGGTACGTGCGTTATCCATTTGTAACTGCGTAACGCCTGTAGATGCTGCCTCATAACGTTTCAAAGTGTTTTGATTGTTACGAAGGCTTACCATTGCAGAACTGAGTTGGGCACGCAATATCCCATCGTCCAGGTGGGCAACCAAGCTACCAGCTTGTACCACGCTGCCTTCCTTTATGCCAACAGATATTACTTTGCCTGAGGTTTCTGAAGCAATGCTCACCTCTCTACTCGGCGAAAAGGAGCCTAAAAAAGGTGTTGCAATTTTAAATTCTGCGCCTTTAATTGTATCGGCCTGTACAATAGCTTTTGTATTAACAGCCGGGCGATAAACCCGCGCCTCCACTTCTTTTTTGTTTGATAGTAGTTTGAATACCGTGAATACCACAATGCCTACAAGGACGGTAATGACAATGATCTTAGATAATTTTTTCATTTTTATGAGATTATGAATAGGGCTTTAGTTTTGGTTTTTTAATAAGGTTCCCTGCGCTTTCCTGAGGTCGAGTTCAGCCTGTTTAATATTGATAAGGGCGTTTACAAAATTGGTTTGTGCGGTTTGCAGATCGCTATTGGTATTGATGAAATCGCTTACTTTTACCAAACCGCTCTTATACTGGGCATTGATATCCTTCATCACCTTTTGCGCCAATAAAAGGTTGCGTTGCTGGTTTTGGTATGTAATAAAGTTGCTTTTCAGGTCGGCATAGGCATCTGCCATTTCCTTATTGTTTTGCTGCATGGTTTGCTGAGCCTGCACTTCGTATCTTTTAACCTCATAATATTTTTGTTTCGCCTGGTATTTAATATTGAAGCCATCAAAAATCGGGATACTCAATTTTACCCCGACGTAAGAATTGGGGTAAAATTTATTGTTGATGGTATTAAAGGGGTCTGCGCTTGTAGAGTAACCATATAAGCCATATGCGCCGTTTAATGACAGGGTTGGCAGATAACCAGCCTTTATTTTTCGCTCTTCAAGTTTAGAGATTTTAATATTTTCTATAACCTGCAAATAATTGGTCTTTAAAGTTCCGTTAAGTGATTGTACTTGTAAAATTGCTGCATCAGCCTCATTGTCTACAAAAGCCAGCACAGCGATTTCGATACTGAGCGGGAGGTTCATCAGCGTTTTGAGCATATTATAATACTTCTCTTTGCTGTTTTCCTGGCTTTGGATATTCGCTTTATCATTATCCCTGGTTACGGTAAGCCTGTCTACGTCGGTCTGGGTAGCCAAGCCGGCTTTGAGCTGTTCCTGCGTACTGGCCAGTAAAGCTTCCGTATTGGCGAGTGTTTGCTTGCTCAACTCCGTTTGCTTGATAACCGATTGAATATTATAATAAGTAGCTGATATATTGTAAATCAGGTCTTCCTTACTTGCAGTGACCTGTAGCTGACTTAGATTTACAGATACTTTTGCTGCTTTTAATGCAATCATGGAAGCTGGATTATAAATATTTTGTTTTAAGGTAACGACGGCAGACTTGGTTTGAGGCACCCCAAACTCAACGGCTGAATACGTGCCTTGGGGGCCGCCAAAAGCGCCTGCGGGAATGACAGAAGTTGATACCTGGAAGGCGTATTGATACGAACCTTCACCACTAATAGTTGGTAATAAAGCACTGTATTGTTGTTTAACGCCTGCTTTAGTTTTCTCCAGGCTATAACCATCTGCTGTTAACTGAAGGCTTTGTTGTAGGGCTTTATCAATACATTGCTTAAGGGTAAGTATTTCCTGTGCCTGTGCCCGGATATTTAAATTAAAGACACATATAATTACCAATCCCATGGCTAACCTTATATTTTTAATTTTCATTTTAGTTTGATTTTAATATTTGACTATTTTGTCGATTACACTCCAAAAAAAAACTACGGTTTAAACGCAATTTTCAAAAAATCCTTCATGTAAATTTTCCGTTCTTTCATTAGATCCATATACTGTTCATCAGTTAAAAAAAGTACATTCTGTATCATGCCCCTGCCTGCAAATGAAAAGACGCACATGGATATCAAGGTTATTAATATTTGTTTAGGCGCACCTTTCATTTCGCCATTTTTAACAGATGTTTCAATGCCTTTTAAAAGGATATTAAAAGGACTTCCACTTGCTTCACTGATTAAAATATCTTTCATCACTTCCGGATTGTTATTAAATTCATTAAGCATGAATATATCCAACTCTGGCTCAGCTAAGGCTTTTTCAAAATAGCCATCTACATAGGCCTCCATTTTTTCTAGGCTAGAATAATCACTATTATGAAGCATCTCGGTACGCTTGGCCAAGTCACGAAAAGCATCTTTTAATACAACCTGAAATAATTGCTCTTTACGTCGAAAATAATAATGAAGTGCAGTACGCCCAATACCTGCTACATCAGCAATCTCCTGCATCCGTGCCCCTGCTAAGCCCTTCTTCAAAAAAACACTTTTTGCTGCTATTTTGATTTGAGTTTCAGTATCTGTATTACCTATTTCTTTTGATAACATAATTGTTTTACATTAATGTCGGACACAAAAGTAAACAAATATTTCGCATACACAAATATTTTTTCAAAAAAATGATTATCCACGAAAATAGCAGTAAATACTTATATCTTACTTTTCAATAAAATAGCTGCAAATTTCCACTGTTGTAGATGCTGGGTTTCGTGAGAAACGGTTGTATGAGTGCTTTCTGAGATTATGTAAATTATCTGCTATGCTTTCTTTGAATTAATGGTAATTTACTGATTAATTTAATATAATTATCTAATCTAGAATTTTAAAGCAATCTCATCATTCCTACCCTTTTTACGAAACAATTCTTCTCAGAATTTAATTTACATGATCACTTTGGAATCAGCGCCGTGTTCTGAATCGCTTTATCGCAAACTATGAGGTAATCTATGCTTTTATAGAAGCACCATCAGCGCTGATCTGCCCCTTTAATAGACCAACTGGAAATCGATTTTACTGATATTTTATACAGATTAATTTTCTATAATTCAATTATTTATCCCAAACTCATCCGACCCCTGTACAACTCTGTCTTTTATAACCTAAACCTACCCAACAACTACTTTACCCTATGAACAACAACCATTATATTCAACAATTATAAACAAAACCAGGCCATTGGCTCACTTAACTATAATAAATAAACTATGTAATACTTTGATCTGCACTGCCACCCATGTTTAAAAACCCTTTTTCAAACTCAAAATGGAAGCCAGCAATCAGCATGGGAAGACATTAATCCAGCAGATGCCATTTTGGGTGATATGCTGGAATCCCCAGGCATCTCTGAACATGCTCACCAAAAACATTTCGCTCATCTGCATTACACTGCATCCCCTGGAAATCGAAATGATCAATGAAATACTTATAAAAATTACCTCAAAAATTCTTTATCCGAAACTGCTCGATGAAGAAAGGCTGGATGGGATGATATCGCAGCAATGCATCTATCAGATGACATTTGAACAGGAGCAAAAAAACCTATTGGTACTTCCCATAACTTCACAATGATTTTATTTACTTTTACAGTAAAATATAGTCATATGCTTTTTAGTTCATTAGGCCTGTCGAGTGCTTTATTAAAAAACTTGGTAGATCAAAACTTTACAGAACCTACTGCAATTCAAGAAAAATCTATCCCTGCAATTTTAGATAAGCAAGATGTTTTAGGCATAGCCAAAACTGGTTCGGGCAAAACAGCAGGGTATGTTTTGCCTATTCTTATGAACTTGCAGCAAACTCTATTAGTTAAAAATCGCCAGGCAAATGTATTGGTTCTGGTACCAACACGTGAACTGGCGGAGCAAGTAAAGGATATTTTTAAAACTTTTAGCAAGAATCTTTTGCAACCAGTCAAAATTTTGGCGGTATATGGTGGAGTATCCATTAATCCACAAATGATGGCGCTTCAAGGTGTAAGTATACTTGTTGCCACACCAGGCAGGTTATTAGAATTACTAAATTCAAATGCGGTGCACCTCTCTGCAATTGAAACTTTGGTACTTGATGAAGCTGATAAAATGTTGAACTTAGGTTTCAAAGAAGAAATGAATAAAATCATTAGTCTTCTACCTGAAAAACGTCAGAATATTTTATTCTCGGCAACACTAAGCAACGATATACAGCATATACATCAACTTTTACTTAAAACACCTGAAGTCATCAAAATTGAAGGGGAAGAAAATTCGCTTGCTTCGATAAAACAGGTTGCCTATATTGTTTCAAACGAGCGGAAAGGCCCATTTTTGCGTTATCTAATCAATCATTACCAAATGAAACAGGTATTGATATTTGCATCTTCTGTACATCAGGTAGATGCAATTGTAAATAAGTTAAAGAAAAACAACATCGAAGCAAAAGCCATTCACAGTAAAAAAAGCCAAGGTTCAAGAACAGAATCATTAGCACACTTTAAATCTGGCAAGCTTAGGGTACTGGTGGCTACCGATTTAATGGCAAGAGGAATTGACATCAGCTTTCTTCCCTTTGTAATTAATTATGAATTACCTCGATCGCCAAAAGATTACATCCACCGTATTGGAAGAACCGGACGTGCTGATGCCAAAGGCGACGCGATTTCACTGGTCAACGCTGACGAACTAGATCATTTTGGCGTGATTCAGAAAAAAATGGGCAAACAGGTAGAATTAATCGATGGAGAACAGATTAAGATAAACTAAGTAAAATAAATTCTGATTGTAACCTCCATTTTCGATTATTTGCTTGCAATATTAAGTCATACATAAAAACTGTATCTTCGCAAAGATATGGGTTATGCAAAAGAAAGAGGAAAGCTTGAAAAGCTCTCGGTAAAAGTGAGTGGTTTAACAATTTACGATGATAAAAGCCTTGCTATTATTACAGATATATTTGAACAATATTCGCATTCGATTAGAATATTAAAAAATAAGAACCCGGAAATATTTAATGAACTCTATCAAAATGAACTTCAAAAAGTGAAAACACTTAAACGGACACTAAAATTGAGTGAAGAGGCAGACCGCCAAGATAATTTCATCAAATACAAAGATTCTTTATTGGTTGCACTAAATAATGCTGTCAAAGAAATTCAAGAGACTGCTTAAATTCTAGGATACAAAATTTTGATGTGGCTTTTATAAATATAAATACTTAAAAAAAGGCATATTCAAATTACTGATATACAAAAACTTAAAAACCACGAAAGAATTCTTTTTTTTCGCGCTGGTTCGAGGCCGGGCAGTTCCAAAAAAGTCATTTACGATTTCGTGAAGGACTTTTTATTTTTAGCTGATAAGGCATCATCACAATCCGCTTTATATAAATTGTATTAAAGCGCCTAGCCTTTCTGATCATGGTAACCTCATTCCACAAAGATTATATCCAAATCAATTTTTGTAATCTGGTCAGTCATGTATTTCAATTCCTGTAGAGAAACCATATCAAAGTGTTTAATTTGACGACATCATGTCCAGAGTTATGAAAATGGAAGGTGCCGATTAGCAATGCCTGCTTTATACGTAACTTAGTTTTAAGCCTTTCATTTAAGGTAGGCAAATTTGTTCCGGATAATCCGAATGTATTTAGATTAGCATTTTGCCGGAAGATATCCAAAATCCGAATGGAGCTTTTGACAATTTAAAATCATTTTGGATAAACAAATTGAAGTCTTCAACACTGTTCACAGATCTGTTGAATAAAAAAATATTCTTGCATAACCATTATCGAACAAAACTTAGACATTTAAAAGAAATGCCCTGGCAGTTTTGCCAGGGCATTCAAAATTTCCCGAAACTTGGGTTATTTTATTTTGCACTGTTTTTCTTTTCAGTTACTTCTTTTCTGATATCAGAAGCTAAAACTTTAAGGTCTTGCATAGCCTTACGTACTCTGGTACCAGCTGCTGCATTTCCACCATCATAAAATTTTGCAGCATCTGCTTCGATATTCGCAATAACTTCTTTTACTTTTTCAAACTTTTCCATAATTGTACTTTATTATTGACGGGAAAATCCAGTCAAATGGTTTAACAAATTGATTTTATTATTTTGCAAAAAACGAGCCACTAAAATAAGAAATGAAACTAAATACTCAAATTCTATTTTTTTAATTGCTTTTCTATTGATGCCGGCCTATACAAACGCTACTTTCAGAACCGATTTCCTTACCCTACACCACGGGCAATTCCTTCCATTCAGTATGGATTAGTTTAAATTCATCACGACCAAACCTATTCAGGTTCATTTCAGTTTAATGGACGACGATCGATTTTCTCGCCTTAATATCGCTAGATGAACTGCCTATAAGTAGCACTAATTTGTCTTTTTCAACGATAAATTTTTGTGATTTTATGTCCCAATAAGCCAGCGCTGAAGCTTTAAGTGGTAAATTTACCGATCGGGTTTCATTTGGCTTAAGTGTTATACGCTGATAGCTTTTAAGTTCTTTCATCGGCCGGTCAACTTTCGACTGCAAGTGCTGTACATAAAGTTGAACTACCTCATCACCTTCACGGCTACCGGTATTGGTCACATCAACGCTTACCATTAGGGTTTCATTATCGCTGAGCTTAAGTTTACTGGTTTTTAGGTTGGCGTATTTAAAAGTGGTATAGCTTAACCCGTAACCGAAAGGGTATAGTGGTTCCGCTTTTGTATACATATAGGTACGTCCATTGCGGATATTATAGTCCATCATTGGTGGCAGATCCACTATTGATTTTGGCCAGGTCTGAACCAGTCTTCCCCCTGGATTTACATCGCCAAATAAAGTGCTGGCAAGGGCAATACCCAATGCTTGACTATTATGTGTAAGGTGAATAATAGCTGGTATGTTGGCATCAGCCCAGTTTATTGCATAAGGAAAACTGCTGATGAGTACAACAATGGTATTGGGATTGGCCTGATAAACTTTTTCAATCAGCATCTGCTGCGAGGCATCCAGGTTAATGTCTTCCCTATCAACCGCTTCGCGGCCTTCGGTAGGGCCATCTACTTTTTTCCAACCCAGATTTCCGGATGGATTATTACCAATACAAACAATGGCCAGCTCAGCTGATTTTGCCAAACTTACGGCCAGATTATCATTAGTAGAATGACTGATGGTGATATTACCTCCTGACATTTGCTTTATACCCGCTACCGGACTCACCGAATAAGATGGACTTCCACTATACCAATCTTCATACACCTCGCCAGATCTTGGCCCCACAACCGCAATTGATTTTATTTTATTTCTATCAATTGGTAGTAAACCTTTACTGTTTTTCAAAAGTACAATAGACTTTTGTGTGATCAGATTAACAAATTCCCGGTTTTTTTCTATCAACCAGGGTTCTGGTCCATTTTTGTTTTGAGCATAGCTCACAAGGCTCGGTGCATCTAGCTGACCTAATTTTATCATTACCCTAAAAACACCTCTTAAAGCGCCGTTAATGTCGGCTTCAGTTAACATTCCTTTATCAAGTGCGGCTTGTATACCTGGTTTATAAGCATCTAAAAACTGATTTATCCCAGCTTTGATGCAGGCTGTAGCAGTTTCTTCCGGTGTTTTATAATAATGATGTGCAGTCATTAATAAAGTATAGGCACCTCCATCCGTACAGATAATCCCATCTTGCCCCCACTCCTTAACGGCAAGATTTTTAAGCATCGGACTAACAGTTTGTGGGATGCCATTTACACCATTATAAGAAGCCATAAATGCCCTTGAACCACCCTCGACTACCCCCATCCGAAATGGCACCGAATAATATTCGCGAAGCAACCGTTCATCAAAATTGGCTTGGCTGCTGTCTCTGCTGTTTTCATTACTGTTTGCCAGAAAGTGTTTCATTAGAGATGCAGTCTGCCAATAATTTGGATCGTCACCTTGCAAACCTCTTACATAAGCAACAACCATGGTACCATTAAAGAAAGCATCTTCGCCATAACATTCTTCTGTTCGCCCCCACCTAGGATCTCGCCCTAAATCTGCATTTGGTGCCCTGATTACAAGCCCGGCTTTTTTATAACGATCACTTTGGGTCAGGTAGCGCGCCTCATAGCCTTCAATACTCGCGGCCTGCTTCACCAATTCAGGACTCCAGGTTTCTGCCAGCCCAATAGCTTGTGGAAAGGTAGTCGTTGCTACGGGTGTTTTCCCGCCCCAATTACCAGGTATGCCAGTTGCCAAACCGTGTAGCCCTTCGCTATGTCCGGTGCCTTTAATACCTAAACGAGCCACAGTTGGGTTTGTACCAAGACAATTGATTTTTTCCGCTAGTGTCATCAGCGATAAAATATTATCGATTCGCTTTTCGACCGGAAGCATATTATTAAAAAAAGAATATTGTACCTGAGCAAACAGGTTGCTGCCATTAAACGGCACCAATAAGATAAATAACCAATAGTGATTTTTTTTGACGAAGTTAAAACGCATTACTTTAGCAGATTTTGTGAATAAGGTTTAATTATCCATTTAACCTTTCCCTGATAGGGATCATTTAAGATGTTTTTATCAGATGAGGTAATTTGATGGAGTTTATTATCAGACGGTAAACAGACCATACCCACTGCCTTTTTTCCTTTTGGCGAATAAGTAATTAGCTGAAGGGAAGACCAATCCATCTGCATGGTCGATTGTGCGAGTTTAATATGCGGAATAATTGCTCCAGATCTAACTAAAATAATTGCCTTTACCTGGCCCGATTTAATTAGATGCCAGCCATTTTGATAAACTGTCCCAGATTGATAATCAATCCATTCGCCTGGTGGCAGGTAAACATTCCGCTCCTTAACGTCCTCAAATAGCGGTGCAACCAGCATATCCGATCCAAACAGGTATTGATCATCAACCAGCCACGAACCCGGATCGTTAGGGTATTCTACAAATAAGGCTCTAACCATGGGTAAGCCACGTTCAGTACAATCTTTAGCCTGTGCATAAATGTAGGGCATAAGCTTGTAACGCATCTCGTCTGTAATCCTGAATGTATTTAAAAAATCAGGGCTGTACGCCCATGGCTCTTTTGGAGGTGCACCATGACTGCGGCTATGTGATGAAAGTAAGCCAAATGCTGCCCAGCGCGCATAAAGATTTTCGGGTGTTTTTAATACAAAGCCGCCAATATCATGGCTCCAAAAAGCAAATCCGGAAAGGCCGAACGAAAGCCCGCCCCTAAGTTCTGCAGCCATCGCGGTGTTGGTGTTTGCGGCATCGCCTCCCCAGTGTAATGGATAACGCTGGCTACCAGCCCAGGCACTACGTGCCCAGATGATATTTTCTCCATTTATTTGTTTAGTAATATCGGCTACCGCCTTGTTATAACGCAACGGATACAGGTTATGTTCATAAAAACCCGACCGGCCAGAGTAATAAAGACCATTATTGGGCGCAGCCTCACCAAAATCGACTTTAATGGCACCCACTCCTAGTGTTAATAACCCAGCAATTTTGTCCTGATACCACTTTACGGTAGCTGGATTTGAAAAATCAAGTATAGCATCTTCGTAAGGAAGATTACCTTTCCCGTCTTTAACCACCAGATCTTTGCTAACCAATTCATTAAACAATATATTTTTTGGCGTAAAATAGGGCAACTGCCAAAGCGAAACATGAAAACCATTTTTTTTGAGGTCAGACATTAGCTTAGCAGGGTCCTTAAAACGATCCGCAGCAAATTTATAATCCGTGCGCCAGTCTGTTGTAAACCAACCTGTATCGTAGTGGATTACATCCGCAGGAATTTTATTTTCACGCAGCTTTGCCGCCACATCTCTCCCATCCTGCTCGGAAGTATATGTGATCCGACTCATCCAAAATCCAAAAGACCAAAGTGGCGGCATAGCGGCTTTGCCAGTTAAATTAGTATATTCATTTAAAACGTCCTTTGGTTCACCCAGAAAAACAAACAGATCTAGCGCATCATCGCCTATCATCAAAGAATTCACACCGCTAAAATATTTACCAAAATCACACGTTATTGGTGTTGATGTATGCATAAACATGCCGTAGCCGCGATTACTCATAAAAAAAGGAATAGGCTTGTACATGGTTTCGTTTTGAACCCCATTGGCATCATCGGCCCACAACACAACCTTTTGCCCCCGCTTATCAAATGAAGTAAAGGATTCGCCACAACCAAATATTTTTTCTCCTGGTGATAAGGCAAAAGCAGCGGCCATGCTCCTCGAATAATCACTAGCCCTTCTAACATAAGAAAATGGTAAAACCGGCGTAAATGTCGCATCTGCATTATCCTTATGATGAATGGTTTTTGTTAGCAGCTTACCTGCTGCATCTCGAAGCTCTACGTGCCAGGGCTGCGTTAGAATAGTTACCGAGCCAAATTTACTGGTATACCGGTGTCCGCCATTTATTTTAGCATATTTCCAGTCATCTTTATCTATTGGCGCAGAACCATTAACAAGCATTAAGGATGCTTGATCTGGCTTGACCTGAAAACCGGACGACATGCGTATGCGCAAAGTACGTGCAGACACAAACTCAATACGGAATGGCAGTTCTGGCGACTGCTCGTATTCTGTTTTGGGAAATTCGTTCGCGGGCACTTGTTGCAAAACGGCGAGCATGTTGTTAAATGCCATACGTGAGGCATATTGAAAACGTTTGTAGGTAATTTTTCCGCTTCCTGTACTAGGATCGAAATTGCTTAGGCTATCTGCAAGGTAATAGGTATTTTCAAAATCTTTAAAATCAACGCTTATATCTATGGGCGAATTCAACAACTTCACGCCTTGAAGCTGTGCCGATGCGCTATGGATCAGCAGTAATACCAAACCACCCAATAAAGCACATTTTATTCGCTTTTTCATCATTTTTACCCTGTTTAATTATTTAATTAGAATAAGCAAGCCAAATCAGCCTGCTCAACCATAAATTTAATTGCTTTTTTTGGCATAAGCCTTAGGAATTTATTGCAGGCCTTATTCTTTGCATAATGGCAATGGCGGTTATATTTTTGTTCCAACAGCCATTACCGAAAACTCATTACAGAACAGGACGCTTTGCTACCATCCGGGATTTTGCACCATTGCAGGTGCTTTCCTAATCTCACTAGTTTGAATTGGCAACAGATAATTTCTTTCAGCAAACGCATGTAGATAAAATGATAAAACTACCTTATAACTATAGGTTCCATTCGCATTTTTCGTAATCTGCATCAACTTATTCCTTCCGTTTTGTGTGGTAAGGGCAATTTTCCATCGTCTTACATCGTCCCAGCGTGTATTTTCATACATCAGTTCAATGTGTCTTTCGTTTTGAACAAAGGCCCTCATCGCAACAACATCCATGTTCGGGTTTATACCATAGTTGCCATCCGTACCCGGAGCAATTCCTGCCCTAGCTCGCAATTGTTTCAAAACAGGATAAGCCAAAGCAGTTTGGCCAGTTTCATTAATGGCTTCAGCATAAATCAGCAAAATATCCGCATAACGTAGCAAGGGCCAACCTCTGTTTGTATTTCCCGGACTATTGGCCGCTAAGGTGGCATCGCACATCTTACGGGAGTAATATCCGGTTGGGCCTGTGGTAGAAGCATTGTATACAAAGCCATCTGTAGGTGCTCCTACATAAGTAAATACTTGCGTATTAGAATTTGTGGCTAAATTAAAATACGTAGCTCCGTTATAAATGATGGAATAACCGAACCTGGGATCACGGTTTACGTATGGATTGTTTTCATCATACCCTGAGGTGGGATCGGTAATGGCCTTTCCATTAGCCATAGGGAAAGCATCAACCAAAGTTTGGGTTGGCGTACCATATTTACTCCCATTACGGGTACTAGGCAGATAAAATATCTCGAAATCCTTATTCGCGAAACGATTGTGATAAAAAATATATTCACTGTTTATACGTTGTAAAAACATGTTGTAAAAACCATAGCCCGGCGCGGTATTGTTGTCCGTAACGAGTGCATAGGTGTTCGTATTCATAACAGCTTTAGCAGCATCAGCAGCAGCTTGCCATCGGCTGACACTATAGGTTGCATATCCGGCAGCATCCGTACGTGTAGGATCAGTGGCCAGCCCGGGATAACTGTTTCCATTAAAAAGTGGACTTGCAGCAAATAGTAATAATTTCGCTTTTACCGCCAGCGCAGCACCTTTAGTTACCCTGCCATAATCATTCCCCGACCAACTTACGGGTAATATGGTGGCAGCGGCATCCAGTTCATCTGAAACATATTTTACACAATCACCGAAACTGTTGCGGGGGATGTTAACAAAATCGTTAATATCAAAGACCTGATCTTTGATAATAGGTACCCCGCCGAAATTAATTAACAAATTATAGTAATACCAGGCACGTAAAAACCTGGCTTCGGCAGCAACCCTTTTTTGTGTAGATGCAGCCAATGGTGTTGTAGGCAGTTTTGTTAACAATAAATTGCAGCTTCTTATATTTGTCCACGGAAGAGACCACACTTCTGCAAAACCGGGAACGCCATCCGCAGTATAATTAGAGGAGTAATATATGGTTGGTCTACGTGCCGGATTTGACAAACTAAACTCCGAATCGTCGGTCGCCTGTTCCGTTCCGCCATTTTCCCACCTTGTTTTGAAAAAAGCAAAGCCCTCATCGTCATAAATACGGGTTAAAAAGCTTATGGTGTTTACGCTGTCAGAAAAGACAGTTTGCTCATTTAATGCATTATTGGACTTATTATCCAATACTGACCCTTTTTTACAAGCTGTAAAAAGAATGACCATTGTTAAAATACTGAAAAGATATTTCATAATCAATTTTTAATTATAATGTAATGTTTAAGCCGATATTATAGATGCGTTGTGGCGGATAGTTTTGTTGGGTGGTGCCATAAGTTGCTTCAGGATCTAAGGCGTATTTTTTATAAGCATCAGACCAGGTGTATAAGTTATTTCCACTTAGGTAAATGCGCAAACTTTGTAATCCGATTTTGCTCACAAATTTTGCAGGAAATGAATAAGCGAATTCTGCTGTTCTTAATCGCAAATAATTACCGGAAATGGTCCAGAAATCGGAAGCACTTGATGGATCACTTATGGTTCGGGTAGTTGTTAAATATGGGTATTTCGCATTATCGCCCAGTTCTGGTGTCCATGCTTGTTGATGTATCGGTTGTAAATTTGCTGAAAAAGCCCTTATTGCTTCCTCAGAACCCGAAATAACAAAGCCCGTTGCCCCCTGAAATAATGCACTCATACTAAAACCTTTATAAGCAAAACCTAATTGTGCCCCGAAATTATTTATAGGTGTATTTGTAAGATCAGAAACCGCCTGATCTTTTCCATCTATAAATCCATCTTTATTTAAATCTTCATATTTTAAATCTCCAGCTTTGGTAACACCTGCAGAAGCCTTTGCAACAGCCGGATTTGCAATATCTGCCGCATTGTAGAAACCAAGGAAATGGTACCTGGCCTGTGCACCAAGCGGATGTCCGGTGTAATATTGCCATGGATACAGCGTAGATGGCTCATCCTGAAATATGATCTTACTCTTTACTTTCGAAAACGTTCCTCTGGCGTTAAAAGTAAAATCTTTACCTATTTTATCATGATAGTTTAATTCAACTTCAAAACCACGGGTATTTGTTTTTCCTAAATTTACAGGTGGCAGCGATTGGCCAAATATGGCAGACACCGTTCCACGCTGAATTAACTGATCATACCGATCATTATTAAATACATCTACCGCTCCGTTAATTTTATTAAATAGCGCAAAATCAGCACCAATATTCAGTTGCTTGCTTTTTTCCCAGGTAACCGCCGGGTTTGGCAGCGTACCTTCTTGTAGGCCGTTATTTGCAGGCAAAGTAGCGCCATTAGTTTCACCAAACGATATTGCCTGATTGCCACCGCTCGGCAAATAGCTTTGTAAGTACACATAAGTTTGGCCTGAACCTAATAAATCAGACCCAATCAAACCATAAGAAGCCCTGAATTTAAGAACATCAATAAATTTGACGTTGTTTTTCATAAATGATTCTTCTGCAATATTGTACGCAGCAGAAACGGCTGGAAAAAACCCATAATGTTTCTGGAACCTGTCGGTGCCATTATATGCACCGCTTAGCGTAACGATATATTTTTGCTTAAAATCATAGGTAACTCGGGCAGTAGTACCCAGAGTTACACTCGGAACAAAGTTGTAATTATCATAATTGATATTTGTGACCGGCAAACTGGCGTTGTAACTAGATAGATTGTACAACAGCAAAGAGTTAATGTGATGGCTGCCAAAACTGCGATCATAATTTAACGAAGCCTGAGCAGTTACTCTACGCTGCGTACTACCTCCATTATAAGCTGTTCCCAATCGCTCCAGCCTGTATATATTAGCAAAAGCAGGGGTGTAAGTACTATTGGTTGGATTGTAAATATAAGACGGTAAGTTTACCCGTGTTAAACCGATAGTATTGCTGTAATTACTTGTATACGCAAGCAAACCTCTCGCACTTAAGCCCTTGGTAATAAAGTCGAGTTTTTCATTAGCTTGCCCAGATAGTACCATATTATTTAAATTTGTTCGGTTATAACCATCAAGGGTTAACCGTTGGATAATATTTGGGGTAATGTAATTTGTTACATTGGATTGGTAATTTGAATACCCCCAACTCCCGTCAGGATTTTTTATCGGATAGGCATAAGGTGATAGTGCCAGGAAACTTCCATATTCGCCAAACACATCATTTTTATTACCATTGGTTGAAGGATAGTATACCGATGGTACATTTACCTGACCAATATTGCCGTAAGCATTGATTTGTATGTCGAGGTTTTTATTGGCCTTTATATCAAGGTTAGAACGATAGTTGTAGCGATGATTAAAATAGTTACCGTTGTACCCTTGGTCTTCGCTAAAATCTTTGGTTAAACCACCTTGATTAATATAGCTCAATGACACAAAGTATTTTACATTTTCAGTGCCGCCCTGCAGATCAAACGTGCTTTTGTACTGTTTGGCGAATTTTTTAAATAGCTCATCACGCCAGTTAATATTAGGGTGCCCATAAGGGTCCTGACCATTCTGGAAAAGGGCAAGATCAGCAGCCGTCCATCGAGGGGTAACGCCATCATTAGTATTTGCTTGGTTAACTAAAAGTGCAGTATTGTATGCATCAAGATAGGTAGGCAACTTAGTTGGTTGTGATACGCCAAAATCGTTACGAAAAGACATACGCGGCTTGCCGCTTTTACCACGACGTGTTGTAACAACCACTACTCCGTTGGCGCCCTTGATGCCGTAAACAGCAGTTTGCGAGGCATCCTTTAGTACAGTAACAGACTCAACTTCATTGGGATCGATATTTCTAAACTGATCATAATTAAATTCAATATCATCCACAATAATTAATGGATTATTATTGCCGTTAAGCGAACTTACACCACGTACCAGGAAATTAGCACCATCTGACCCTGGCTGACCAGTAGTTTGTTGGGATATAAATCCAGTTAAACGACCAGCTAAAGTATTTTGCAAACTGGCAGATGGATTTTGCCGAATATCGGCACCCGATACCGCACTTTGCGCACCCGTTAGCGTTTTCTTTTGAACAGCTCCGTAACCCACAACAACAACCTCATTTAAATCCTGTGTTTTGGATTCCAAAGTTACGTTAATAGTTGAACCTGTAACCTCTACTTCTTTAGTAACATAGCTCTGACTTCTGATAATAAGTATCTGGCTTTTTCCTTTTAAAGTAATTGTGAATTTTCCGTCTACAGTTGTTGCCACGCCATTAACAGGTACTGCTCCTTTTTCTATTACGGTAGCACCAGGAATTACACCTTGCAAATCGCGAACGGTACCTTGGATTTGCCTGTTTTGCGCATTGGCAAATAATGCTATAAAGCATAATGTCAGTGTAAAACTTAATAATCTGAGTTTTTTCATTGTATAATAGTTTACAATTTTTTTAAAAATCATTACCATCCCGAATTTTGTTTAAGGTTTGCATCGGTAACCGTTTCATTATATGGAATCGGCATGTGATATAGCTTTTCCTGAAAGGTTATCGTGGTAACAGGCACTGTTTGGTATGTATAAGTTCCGTTGGCATTTTTGGTAATCTGTATACCTCGCAAAGTTTTATTAAGTTCTGTTGGTGCAATTTTCCACCTACGGAGATCCCAAAAACGATGTTCTTCAAAAGAAAGTTCTATGCGTCGATCCACCTGTTGCATAAGGGTACGTAAACCTGCCTGATTCACGCCTGTGGCGATGCCATATCTTGAACCTGAACCTGCCTGAATACCAGCACGTTTTCTAATCAGAATCAGTTGTTGTACGGCATCTTCTGTTCGGCCAACTTCATTTAGCGCTTCGGCATAATTAAGAAGGATTTCCGCATACCTGAAATAAACAAAGTTGTGACTTTGTGCCGAGTAAGAGCTGCTGGTCGAGTTATCGGCCAGAAACTTACGCAGGTAATAACCGGTTTTGGTTTGATTAACAGACGTAATATTTGGTCTGTCTAAACCACCATCAAAAGTCTGCACACCACCACTACGGTTTAGCCAGGCACTTCCATTATAAAAAATGATGGCGTTAAAGCGAGGATCGCGATTACTATAGGGTGCCGCAGCATTATAACCCGATAGTGGATCGGTAATGGGCAGGCCGCTGATGGTCGGGAAAGCTTCTACGAAATCCTGTGTTGGGCTGGTACGCCCGGCGCTTTGCGTATTGTTTACCGTATAACCTACTGGCGCATTAACCGTTTCAAGCGTAAAATCATTAATCTGCTGTTTGGCTAAAATAACCTCTGAATTTTGTTTTTGAGAAAAAATATTCACGTAACCCGCATTACCTGATTGTACAAGAGAATAAACGCCAAGATTAATTAGCTCCTCTGCTGAGGCAATTACATTTTGCCAACGTGTTGGATCGTTGTTAGGATAACCTGTTAAAACTTTAAGGGTAGCATCACTTTCAAATCCACCACCATTGAACAAAGGGCTCGCAGCATATAAATACAACCGGTTCTTCAAAGCTATCGCCGCACCACGGGGTATACGCCCAAGATTGGTAGCAGAAATAGGCTCTAAATTTAACTGCCCTTTAACCGCATCGCATTCTGTCGTAATGTAGGTAACACATTCGGCAAAGGTATTTCGTGAGAGCTGGAGATTATCATTTAATCCATTGATTTTATCGCCTATTAAAGGCACACCACCGTATCTTTTCAGTAATTCGAAGTACAGAAATGCCCTAATAAATCTAGCTTCTGCTTTCCAGGTGATGGTACGTGTTGGATTGGCCGTTGGAACAGGCACCTTATCTATATTCGCCAGAAAGATGTTAATTTGATGAATCCCGTTATAACTATTGCTAAAATAGCCGTCGGGATTTGTTGTCGAAGAAACCAATCCGTTATTATAATAAGATATCGGGGTGTTGGCAAGCGAAGATATCGCATCACCAGATGCTGCATCCAAAAAATCTCCACTAATGCGATTAAAACCTGTAGGTAAATAATTATAGATGTTATTTAAAAATTGTTGAGCCAATGTTGCATTTAAATCCTGCGAATCAAATACAAGATCAAGCGTGTTTAAATCTCTTGGTTGATTTTCTACCTTTTTACATGACGGCATAACCGTTATCATAAAAAAGAATAAAAAGCTTATATATATTGTTTTTTTCATGATCTTAATTATTTAATATTAAAGCTTTGCGGTAATACCAAAGTTAAATACCCGCTGTATCGGATATAAGCCGTTATATACCTCTGGGTCTAATCCTCCTTTAAGACTGGTAACCGTAAACAAGTTAACGCCGTTGGCAAACAGTTTTACCGAACTTAGTTTTACAGCTTTTGCATATTTAATAGGCAAAGTATAGGCAACCTGAAGATTTTTTAATCGAATAAAATCAGCTTTGCGGTACCAAAATGTGGAAAAGGTTTGGTTATTGCTATTGTTGCCTATGCTTAACCTGGGGTAAGTTGCACCAGCAGTATTGGTTGATGTAAATCTTCCCAATTGCTGTTCATAGGCTTGACCGAAACCATTGTTTTGAAATTCCCAATAGCTGTTGCCATTCAAGTAAACATTGTAATTGGCTGCACCTTGAAAAAGGAAGCTCATATCGAAGTTTTTATATTTAAAACCAAGGTCTGCACCATATGTGATATACGGGCCTTTTGGGCCTATTGGCACCTGATCGAACTGATTAATTAAACCATCCTTGTTTTGATCCTGGTATTTTATATCTCCGGGTTGAGCGATATAACCGGTTACCACACCTACACCATTTTGTTTAGCATTGTTAACATCTGCCTGATCTTGGAAAAAGCCTTCCGCTACGTAACCGAAAGCCTGTCCAACCTTTTGTCCGGTACGTTGCATATAGTCATAAGGCTGGGCGACTTCATTTGCATACAACACTTTTGATTGCTGAAAACCGGCGTTAAACGAGGCATAATAACTGAAATCACCAGATTTTGGGTTTTGCCACGAAAGCTGAAACTCCATACCACTGTATTGATTACGCCCAATATTCTCATTGGGATACGAATTACCAATTAACGAAGTATTTTGACCGCGTTGAATTAAGAGATCCGAAAATTTATTATAATAATAATCGACCGTAAACCCTAGCCTGTTGTTTAATACTGAAGCCTGTAAACTAATGTTAAACTTATCAGCCTTTTCATAGGTAATGTTTGGATTGGCCAAAGTACCCTCGGCTAAACTTGTATTTGCACCATTTGAGGTGCCAAAATAAGGTGCGGCAGCATTGTTATAACGTTGCAAGTAAACAAAGTAGCCAGGATTATCATTGCCCGTTCTACCAAAATTAGCAGAAAGCTTTAATGTATTAACCCAACTCAAACGCTGTATAAAGTCTTCGTTGGCTATGTTCCAAGCTAAACCAAAAACCGGAAAAAAACCATATTTAAAATGATTGTCGGTTAAATAGTAATTTGAACCATTGTATGCTTCTGCAAATTCAGCGATATATTTTTTCTTGTAAGTGTAGCTTGCACGAGCGGAAATTCCCTGTATGGTATAGGGTAAATTTGCACCATCGCTTTTGCTGTCGCTATTTGCTAAAACAGCAACATTAAAATCATGAGCATTATTAAAAGTGCGGTTCCAGCCCGTAGATAATTCGAAATAATTTTGCCTGAATTGCCCCAAACCGTCTAACCCTGTTGTTCCGCTAATTAAATTAGTGTTTATCTGTGCACTTGTTGGGGTTAACGCGGGACCATAACTGACATCACCCGTATTGGATATCGTTTGCTGATAAGCGATTACTGGCTTACTTCGGTTAATGTTTTCGGAAAGGCTTGAGGTGTAGGCAACAGAAGCTTTTACATACAACCCTGGGGTAACCTCATCCAGGGTTCTTTTTACATAAAAATCGGCAATAAGGTTACGTGAATAATTCTGCTGATACCCGGAACTGAAGGCTTGCCCTTGGAGGTTATTCCTGAAAGTAGTATTACCTCCGTAACTTCCATTGGCATTGTAAATGTTGTAAGCATTATTCGGCGTCGTTAAAAATGAGTTGAATAGCGTTGCTGTGGTTACGCCAGGCTCGTTTTCATTTGCTATACTTCCAAAAACATGAATTCCCGCAGAAACATTTTTTGTAATATCGATATCCACATTAGATCTAATTAGGTACCGGCTAAAATATTGGTTAGTGTTGTACGTATTAATGTCGCTTGTTTTTAATAGCCCATCTTGGTACAAATGCTCAACTTCAGTAAAATACCGAACGGTTTTATTTCCACCAGAAACATTTAAACTATACCTGTTTAAAGGTGCTGATGATTTTAGTATCTGATTGTACCAGTTAACATCCGGATGGCCAACAGGGTCGGAATGACTTTGGTAAGCTGTCAAATCTGCATCGCTAAATCTTAATCCAGTATTAAAGTTTGGGTTAACACGCAACTCGTTTGCAACGGCTTCATTACGCAGTGTTGCGTAATCAAATGAATTCAGCGGCTTAAGCAGACTCAATGGCTTTTGAAAAGCCGATTGTACGGTTAGGGAGATCTGCTGAACGCCACGCACGCCATTTTTTGTTGTGATTAAAACAGCACCATTTGCTCCTCTAACACCCAGCATTGCCGTAGCCATAGCATCTTTTAATACCGTAACAGATTCTATACCCTCTAAATCAGTTGAGGTGAGTTGCCTCGGTATGCCATCTATCAAAACGATTGGCGTGCGGCCACGCAATGAAAGCACAACCCCATCAAAGCCAGGTTGGCCAGTAATCTGCTGCGTGTTTAATCCAGCTAAACGACCTGTCAAGGCATTAAGAACATTAGAAACCGGCTGTTTAACAAGACTTGATGTGTATACGGCCTGGGTAGAAGAGGTGGTATTTTCAGGCAACACAGCAATATTTAAAGGAAAATTCACCTTATTGAGGATGAGCGGATCGATTTTAGTTAACGAGCTGTCGTTTTTTACTACAATCTTTCCCTTTTTTTGGGCAACCGCAATCAGCGAGCTTGCACAAATAGATATTATTATAGCAATTTCTTTGAGTAAAGATTTATTTCTCATACATACATTATTTGGTTTTTATTTGGTTAGGAGCTAAAGGCAGTATTTAGCATGATGCGATACACGTCATCAGCACTATACTGCTTAGTTTATAAGTCGTTGGTAAAATTTATTTCTTCATGTGCATTAATTAAGTTGTTTTAATAATTTGATTTGATGCTTTCATCCAATCAGGTAACTCTTACAAAGGCTAATTTTATGACGCACTAATTGCCATTAAAAAAAATCAGTCACAGGTATTCGGTAAGACTTATCGGATATGGGGTTAAAGTTATATTTGGTTATTGGTAAACCGCTACCAGTTTAGTATCCGGTTTACACTGCTTGTTTATTGGGAATAAACATAGTGTAATGAAAATATTGCAATGTATATTTTTAGGGGTACAAATGTTAACCAATACATAAGAAATGCCTTTTAAGCACAAAAAACGCCCTTTAAAGGTGCGTTTTTTGCTTTTTTTAGAATTCTGAATCTTAATTAGCACACTATTTAAGGTTTTCTTCTTCTTTATAAATACCCGAATAGGATGAAGGCAACACATCGAATTCTGCTTTGAAGGACTTTGTAAAATATTTTTGACTTTTAAAGCCAACCTTATAGCATACCTGCGATACGGTTAAATAGCCATTGGACAACAGCTGAGCCGCCCGTTTTAAACGAACTGTTCTAATCAAATCGACCGGGCTTTTGCCAGTCAACACCAATGTTTTTTTATAGAGTGTAACCCGGCTCATACACATTTCGCTACTTAGCTCTTCTACCGAAAATTCAGTGTTACCGATATTTTTTTCGATCACCTGCAATGCTTTTTGTACAAACAATTCATCAGGAGATTCTATTTCAACATCTCCCGGGTTGATTGCTACATGTTTCTTATAAGTTCTACGCATCAAATCCTGCTGGAGCAAAATATTTTTAAGCTTTGAAAGCAATATTTCTAAATTGAATGGTTTAGTTAAATAATCTGCCGCACCGGTAGATAAGCCCCTCAGCTGCTGTTCTTCACCGGTTAGGGCGGTTAATAAAATAACCGGAATATGGGTCGTGCGAACATCATTTTTAAGCTTTTGGCTTAAATCTATTCCGTTCATTTCTGGCATACTAATATCGCTTACAATTAAGTCGGGCTGTAAAGCCAGTGCCTTTTGCCATCCTTGCTTACCATTATTGGCCTCAATCACATGGAAGTGTTCTTTTAAGCTGTCTTTTAAAAAGAACCTGAAATCATCATGATCCTCAACCAGTAGCAAAGTTGGTTGTTTTGTGGTTTTTGGTGCCAAAGTACACTGCTGTTCACCAGGCACTTCTGTACCGTTTGTATTGATAATTTGGCGAACCTTAATCGGTAACCGAAAGATAAAACTACTTCCTTCGCCTACCTGACTTTTTACGATCATTTCGCCGTTGTGCAGCTTCACAAATTCCTTTGTGATGGATAAGCCTATACCACTGCCCTGATTAACTATTGATTCGGGTGTTTGATGCTGGAAGAAACGGTCAAAAATTTTCTCTTGTTTTTCCATTGGAATCCCAATACCTGTATCAATAACCGTAATTTCCAGCCATTTTTCGCGCCGTGACTTATTCGTTTGCATGCTCAACAGCACACTTACATGTCCGGTTTGGGGGGTGAATTTGAATGCGTTAGAAAGCAGATTAAATAATATGCGCTCGATTTTATCGTGATCGAATTTTGTTTCTAACAATTCGATGTCAGAATCAAAAACAAAGCTGATGTTATTTTTTTCTGCAACATCAGTAAATGACAGTGTTACCTCCCTAATGAATTTAATAATATCACCATTTTTGGCATGCAGTTTTAGTTCTTGTACCTCCATTTTCCTAAAATCTAGCAATTGGTTAACCAGATTTAGTAATCGTTTGGCATTCCGGCTAATCAACTGTAGTTGTTGTCTATGGTTAGGGTCATCAATCTGACCTAAAATTTTGTCAACAGGGGCAAGTATGAGCGAAAGTGGGGTTCTAAATTCGTGGCTAACATTTGTGAAAAACTTTATTTTCATCATATCGAGTTCATGCAGGCTATTTGCCTGTTCCCGTTCCTGTTTAAGTAGAAATTCAGCTTTGATTTTATCAATACCCCGCCTTCTCATAAAATAAAGCACCCCCGCAAGTAGCATTGCGTATAAAGCATATGCCCAACCTGTTTTCCATAGTGGTGGAGCTACAATTATATGAAGCGTTAAAAGCTTGCCTCGCTTGCCTTTATCATTAATAGCAAATATTTTAAATGTATAATCTCCATGATCGAGGTTAGTATAGGTTACTTTCCTAATCTTATTATCGGTTGTAAGCCATGACTTGTCATAGCCTTCAAGCAAATAATGGATTTTTATTTTTTCAGGGTTAAAATATTCTAAAGCAGCAAATTCAATTGTAAAAACATTTTCGTTGTAGCTTAAAGAAATCTCTTTGGTTTCATTTATGGATTTTGAAAGAATAATATGATTATTAACCAGTTGGCCAGGATTAATATTCTTATTAAATAGCAGAAAATCAGTCAATACAATATCAGGCATATTATTAACGGGCGTAATCTTTTCAGGATAAAATAGATTAAATCCATTTGCGCCTCCAAAAATCAGCTCACCTTTACTTGTTTTATAAGATGCCCTTTCATTAAAATCAAGGCCCTGCAAACCATCTGCTTCATCATAATTAGAAAATCTGTAGATTATACCCTTTTGTAACTTCGAAAACGTGATGTTTGATAAACCGTTTGTTGTGCTTATCCACATATTTTTGGAATTATCTTCCAGAATATCCCTTATGTTATTATCTGGCAAGCCATCTTCTTTCGTAAAGTTTTTAAATTTGCCGGTAGCAGGATTTAACATGCTTAAGCCCTCTGCTGTCGCTGCCCAAACCCATCCCCGGCTATCAATAAATAAGTTATTTATGGTATTAGCTAGTAAACCTGGCGCACCCTTTTCTTGATGTATATAGTGAACGATTTCACCTGATTTCTGTATTACATTAATCCCCTGAGATGTTCCAATCCAAATATTGCCTTTTTTATCTTCTACAATTGAGGACGCGTATGTTGAACTTATTCCGTTTCTACCCTGGTATTTGTAACGGTAAAATTTGTTGGTGGTTCGATCCAGCTGATTTACACCTCCTGCTAAAGTACCAACCCAAAATCTTTTTTGACTGTCTTCCATGATAGACCATACCCGATCGTCTGATAAACTGAAAGGATCTTTATCACTGTGTCTATTATGGATAAAAGTTTTACCATCAAAACAATCAAGTCCTCCAAAATAAGTACCTATCCATAGTTTTTTATCATGATCGATATATAAGCTTACCACCACATCGTTGCTTATACTATTTTGATCAGAAGTATTGTGCTTATATTGTTTAAATGTACCTAGCCCACGGTTATAGTAAATCAATCCACCACCATTAGTACCTATCCATAAATTTCCTTTATCATCTTCAATAAATTTATTTACGTCTTCATAAGGCAGGCTTTTTCCATCATTGATAAAATGATGAATACTGGGAAATTTAAGGATATTCTTGTGGTAATAATTAACCCCTTTTTTATAGGTACCCGCCCAGATAATACCAAGATTATCCTTATAAATTGAAAGCACACTATTTTGGGTCAAACTTTTGCTATTGCCCTCATTATTCACAAGGAAATGACTTTTTAAGGTATTTTCATTTAGCAAGGTAATTCCACCATGATCAGTGGCAATCCACATTAAGCCTTCATCATCTTGAGTGATACTATTAACAATTTTTGAATTTAACCTCCCCTCTGCTGAATCTTTATCGAAATGTTTAAGCACTTTCTTATTCGCATCAAATAAATATATCCCATTATCTATCCCTGTGCAGTATAACCAAAGCCGATCTTTACGATCAACAAAAATAGTGTAGTTTAGCCCGGCCAAGCCGGGCACCTTCAAGATGGTTATACGGGAAACAACCCTGTTTAAAACAGGATTAAACTGTTCTAAGGTGCCGTTTTTATGCATAATCCATATATAACCTTTCGAATCACCGTTTATACTGCTGATTGCGCTACTGATGATGCTCGTGGCATCTCCATTCTTGTGGTAAACATGTATGGCTTTATGTTTGGAGTTGAGTAGATAAAAACCCATTTCAGGCACAGTAAAGGCATAGGCCCAATTATTTATTTTAAAAAGATCTGATATTTTAGTAGCGGGAATGCTTATATTTTTTAGGGAAGCGATCAGGTTTTTTGAAAATTTTTCCGTCGATGGGTCATAAATATTTAGCCCCAATTTGGTTTTTATCCAGAGCTTGCCTTCAGGGCCTTCCAATATATTTAATACATAATTATCATCTAGTGAAGTAGTATCATTAAAATGATGGGTGTAACTTTTAAACTTTGAACCATCATATCTGTTTATGCCGGCTGCCGTGCCGAACCAAACAAATCCCCGGCTATCTTTAAAAATAGTGGTTACCTGATTATTGGACAAACCCTTACTAACATTTAAGTGAGAAAACTGATACTGACTTTGCTGCGCCATTACACCACAGAATATCGAACTCATAATGACGATAAAAAAAGAGAATCTCTTCATTTTTAATGAATACAACATTTGGTTAGTAGAGCGAAAGCATATTTGGTTTTAGAAATACTGGTCTTATCCGTTTATTAAATTACAGTTCTTAATGGTAAAATATAATTTAATAGGAAATAACAAGGTACTTATAATTTTTAGTTATGGCACTGAAATATTCGAAAATCGAATACTGACTTAAACAGCAAGCGATTACCTCCTTTTTAACTGGCTTGCTAAACATAACTTTTACCTTAAACAAAAAATACTCAGCCCGACATCCATCGGGCTTAAGTATCATCATCACTAACTTGATTCAATAAATTGGTCTAACGTATTTATGCTTACTACTGAGTAGTAAAACAAAGTGCCCTAGCTGGCAAGTTACCAATAGCGGTCCATAACAAGGCAAACAGCTATTCATGAAGAAAATTCGTTTAAAATTTAGATTTTTCTGGCATTAAAATAATGCGTATTAAATTATTTTCATTCAAATATTTTTGGGCTGCGTTTTTAATATTTTCAGGATTAATCCTTTTCATTAGGTCATCAAATTTTACAATTTCACTCATATCATCCATATTTAAAGCTTGCTGATCGAGGTATTCTGACCAAAAATCATTTGCTCGAAGATGAGTTTCATGGTTTCTGATTTTTTCAGCCTTGAACTTTTCTACATTTATAATTGAAGGACCAGCTGTTTTTAACTTCTTGATTTCATCAAGAGTAGAGGCAATAAGTTTATCTACGTTTACAGGTGCACAACCCAGTGAAATGCTCAAACTGTAGCGTTCTGATGGTATTTTGGCATACTTGATGCTTACCGAAGGCGCATATACCCCACTCTCTTCTTCTCTCAAACGTTCAATAAGTTTAATTTGCAGCACTTCGGCTATGGCATCCATATTTAAATTATTTTCATATCCAAAATCATAGTCGCCGCTAAAGGTTAGTCTTACTGTGGCTTTTGGTTCTAAACCTGCCGAAATAATTTTTGTAATCTTTCCGGAAGGCGGGTGAATACCCAGATCTTTAGCTTTTTCATGTTTATTTGTAGTTGGCAAAGCACCAAGGTAAGTTTCAATTAATGGTTTTATTTTGTTGATGTCGAAATCGCCAACAAAAGTGAAGGTGAAATTTGATGCATCTGAAAAAACTTGTCTGAATATTTTATAACTTTTATCCAGATCAACTTGATTTAATTTTTCTATACTTGGCGGCGTTCTTCTCGAGCTATAGTTCCCCATCATCGTACTTATGGTATCATAATAAGTATTTTCGGGATTATCTTTTCTGTTGGCTAAACTGCCTTTAGATTGGGAAATAAATTTTTCAAAAGCTGTTGAATCTTTCTTAGGGTTGGTAAAGTATAAATAAAACATCTGCAAGAGTGTTTCAAGATCTGCAGGAGATGCCGCAGCCTGGAAGCCTTGATTATAATCTGAGATGTAAGGACTGGATGCAATTGTACTTCCGGCAAGATACTTGTTTAATTGATTGTAATCATAAGAGCCCAAGCCTGAACTTGTAATAAGATAGGCTGCTAAATTTGCAGATTCATAATCAGCATCGCTGTAAAGGGAAGAACCACCTGGTGCAACCGCTTTAACCAATATATCGTTATCACTAAATTTTGTAGACTTTAATATTACTTTAGTACCGTTACTTAAAACCAGCTCAGTGGCATTGATTTCCTTTAATTCTGTTTGTTTTACAATTTTACCGGGTATTGGTTTTTTATCTAGCAAAGGTTTTTCGGTGAAAGAATCTTTATAGGATGGAATTTCCTCCTCCTGAACCGATTTCATCCAATCATTTATGCTGTTTTCATCAGGTAAAGAAGCTTTATCTTTTTCGGGTGCCGTAATAATAATATCCCTGTTTTTATCCGAATTAAATTCTTTGAATAAGGCATTTAAATCTGCCAATGTAATTTTAGGCATAATAAGTTTTGTAAAACTGTACTCCCATTCCATGCCTGGAGCAGCACTGCTACGTAAAAAATAATCTAAATATTCACCAACATAAAGGTCTGAGTAATTCGTATTCTTTTGCCTGTATGTATTTTCAATATTTTTTAAATAGTCTGCTTTAGTTTTATCAAATTCTGTTTTGGTAAAGCCATCGCGATTTAGCCTAACAATTTCCCGCCATGCAGCTTTAAAGCCTTTTTCTAATGCTCCCGGATTGGCGGCTACATTAATATTAAAAGCATCTATGTTGCCTATAAACGCACCTATAACTGCATTACCGGCAATAAAAGGTGGCTGTTTTTGCTGCATAAGTTCCTGAAAACGATTACTTAACATCGAGTTAAACAATTTCCGGCTGATGTAATTTTGATAATCTTTTTTTGTTTTAACAACCAATGCCTCTCGTTTAATCATTATCTGAATCTGGGTTGAAGTTTCTTCCGGATCGGTTGCTGTTATAAAGTGATTACGATTGGTTAAATTTATCTTATATTTTGTTCTAACACGCTCCCGTTCGGGGTTTTTAAGGTTAGAGAACTTTAGTTTAATTTCTTTTTCTATATCAGCTACATTAATATCGCCAACTACAATAAGCGCCTGTAAGTTAGGCCTGTACCAATCGTTGTAAAATTGGTTTAATGTTGCTGGTTTAAAATTATTCAATACAGTATCCAATCCAATAGGTAAGCGCTGTCCATAACGCGATTGATTAAACAATACCGGAAAAATCTTTTGCTGCATCCTCTGCGAGGCGCCTTTTCCTAATCTTTTCTCCTCCAAAACCACTCCGCGTTCTTTATTAATTTCTAAAGGATTTAGCGTAGCACCTTTAGCCCAATCACGCATAATTTGAATACCATTATGCAGAATTTCAGGCTTATCGCTTGGTAGCGGCAATTGATAAACGGTTTCATCAAAACTGGTGTAAGCATTAATATCAGCTCCAAACCTAACGCCCGATTTTTGCAGGTAATCTACCAGCTCGTTTTTAGGGAAATTTTTAGTTCCATTAAAGTTCATGTGTTCCATAAAATGCGCCAATCCCTGCTGGTCGTAATTTTCCATTAACGAACCTACTTTGTTCGCCAGATACATAATAACCCTGTTTTTTGGGTGTATATTTCTTCTGATAAAATACGTAAACCCATTACTAAGTTTACCGGTTTTAACGTTGGGATCAAGCGGCAAGGTTTCCGTTGCAGATGCTACATTTTTTTCTGTTGGTTTTAAGGATGCCTTCCTGATTTGGGTTTGAGCATTCGTGCACAAAGCACAAATCACAATTAGGATAGCAGTAATTTGTATTTTAAGTGATATTTTATTTTGCATTATTGTGTGGTTTAATTCTTCGGAGGCGATAGCTCTTTCCGAAATAAAAATCGTTTGACAATTATTTTATTGGTTATTTCGCAAAAACTTCTGCCAGTTTTTTATTAAGTGCTTCTCCCCGAAGGTTTTTGGCTATTATTTTTCCATCGGGATTAACCAGAAAATTATCAGGTATAGATTGAACGCCATATTTCACTTTGGCTTCATTGTTTCTTTTCAGATCAGAAACCTGTTTCCATGGTAATTTATCCTCTTTAATTGCCTTCAGCCAGTCTTCTTTTCTTTCATCTAATGAAATACTTAGGATGGTAAAATTGCTGTTTTTATACAGGTTATATTGGCTAACCAGATTTGGATTTTCATCCCGGCAGGGGTGGCACCAGGAGGCCCAAAAATCTATCAATACATATTTACTCTTATAATCAGAAAGTTTTACGGTTTTCCCAAATTGATCAGGCTGTATAAAATCCGGAGCTATAGATTCAATATCAACAGTTCTCCATTTAATCAGTTTTTTCTGATAATCCAGTCCCATTGGAGAAGATTTTATAGCTGCAGACAGGCTGTTAAATAAAGGCTCTACAAGCGTAAGTTCGGGTATTCCGCGAGATAATGTATAATCGAGTTCCATAAAACTAACCAACGAATTAGGATGTGCTTTTATAAATTTTACAACAACCTCTTTTATGGCATCATCTTGTTCTTTTCCTTCTTTTAAACCAACCAAGGCTGCTTTTTCGCGGCTTAATTCATTGGTTTCATCATTAAGTGCTGTACCTGAAAATCGTAAGCCTTTTTGTAGCGAATCCAGATTTTCTATTTTAATGTTACCGGGTTCGAGCCAAAAACGTACCATTGTAGCCATCAGGCCATTTTTTAGGTTCTCTGTTTCCTTTGGACTAATCATTAAATTGGCCTGCACTTTACCATCTATGCTTCCGGTGAGTTTTATTTCACCATTTTTTGTTTCAGCGGTATTTTTTAGGGATTTACCATCTAAAGTGTATTGAAGGGTAAAAGTTGCGGGTTGATTTGTTTTTCCTTCAATTGTGTAATTATTATTAACCTGCGCCCTTAAAGTAAAAGGAAGCAAAATGGTTAGGATACTTATCAATGTTTTCATTATTATTTTATAGGAGATTTAAACATAATTGATGCTTACCCGATCTTTAAAAAACCGGATAAGCAAATCAATTGAAGAATTAATTAATAGGTATTTTGAAGAATAGAACCATTACTATTGGTAATATCACTTTGCGGTAATGGCGAAGCAAAACGCCTTGAATTCGCTCTTAAAGAATAGGTTTTTAATGGTTCCGTATTCAATACACTGGTAGTTGTATATGGATAAAATACGCGGCTAATTACCGGAACATCATCATTTGCATAACCATTATTGTTAAATCTGCGGATATCGAACCAGCGTTGACTAAAAGGCATTTCCCTTCGTCTTTCTTGCAAAATAACAGTAATGGCCTGGTCTTGTGCATTGGCCGCAAGTGCTGCTGTGCCAGTTAAAGTACGCTTACTGTACAATTGGTTTACAGCTGCCATAGCACCTGCAACATCACCGGTTCTGGCCAAACATTCTGCCTTAATTAAAACCATTTCGGCAACCGTTGGTCCTTCAGGCATATTATCCTCATAAAAAAACACATAACCAGGGTAACTTAATGCCGGGTTATTTAAACCTCTTTTGTAAGAGTAATTTTGAACGTAATGGTATTTATATCGAAGATCATTATTCTTATCGTACAAGCTAATTAGTGCCTCACTTGGAATATACCATCTATCTGCATTGTTTAATAATCTATAATACAGAAACTCTTTCCACCCTAAGGCATCTGCCGGGTCAAAGGCAGTATTTCTATCATGCGTGTAAGGAAAATTCAGGGTTACCGTTTGCTCATTTGGTGTTCCGGTATTAATGGTTGTGCTTGTTGGTGTACCATACCTCATACCCGTATTGTAATCAATTAAAACATTATACAAGGTTAGCGAAGCATTGGCATATTTTAGGGCATTAGCGTAATCATTGCGATTTAGATAATAACGTGCTGCAAAGCCATTTACTGCTGCCGAGTTAGCCCGCCAATTTCGGGCAACCCCATTTTGCAACAGTGGTACAGTCGTTTTAAGTGCTTCTGTCAAATCAGCCTCTATTTGCTGATAAGTTGCTTCAAGGCTTTGGCGGGTTACCGGATTGTAATCTGGCGTTATTTTAATAGGCAAACCAGGTTCATTCCGATTTGCATTCGTATAAGGCAAACAATAGGTATTTGCCAATTCCCAGTAACTATAGGCTCTTATAAAATGTGCATCAGCCTTCAGTGCCGCCTTATCAGCCGCCGAACCGCTTACTGCATCTATGTTAGCCAATACTACATTTGCATTAAAGATTTTGATGTATTCATTGCTCCAAAAGTTAGGGCCACTAAAATTAGATTGGTCGGTTTGCGCCAAATAATTAATATCCCATACAGAATACTGAACGGCTATCGAAGAAAAAACAAAAGGCTGTGCATCATATAAATCAACAGATAAGCCGTTGTCGTCTGTTCCGTAGATTACCGCATTGTTGCTTTCATTGTTAAATGTTCCAAAGTTATTAAGTAGTGCGTTTAAGTCATCAGTTGTACGTAACTCTATTGAAGTACCTTTTGATGGCTTTGCATCCAAAAATTTATTACAAGAAGTATTCGATATGATTAAGGTTGTTAAAACCATCCAAATGGCAATTAACAATTTTTTGCTTGATTTCATAATGGTTTAATTATAATTCTACTTTAATACCAAAAGTGTATTGTGCACGTGGCCTAATGGTTCCAATAGGATATTCAGGATCTTCGCCTGTGCTGTTGGCCAACACTGTATAGAGATTATTACCCTGAATGGTTAGCTGTACGTTTTGAACATTTATTTTTGATGTTAAACGTTTTGGCAGACTATAACTTAGGTTTACTTCCTGCAACCTGGCCAAATTAGCATTTAGATAGTTGTAGCTTAAATATGGATAATAACCAATCCAGCTGCCGTAGCTGTAATCATTCGGGTTTGAAGGTAGTGTGAGCATAGTAGCAGGATCGCCGCTGAGTACATTAGAAAGCTTACTGTTTGGCAAAGTTACCCCACCCGATTGCGGATAATTAAAGTATTGCCCTTTAAATACAGCTCCAAATTTTGCAATTACGATAAAAGACACATTGAAATCATAAAACTTAAAGGAGTTGGTCATCCCTAAAATATATGGAGGATTAATGGTACCTGCATTTTTAAGAAAACCTAGCCCATCAATTGATGGAAAATTCGAAAGCTGGAGTTTTGTACCATTTGGCCCTTCAACAACCGGATTGCCATTTTCAAGCCCTGCATATTCAAAAGCCCAAGCTGTATTCGGATCATAGCCTTCCCTGTAAGAACCCTGACCTGTTGACACCAGCGCATAAGCCGGGCTGTTCGGGTTAAAGAGTTTGGTAATTTTACTTCTATTTAATGAGGCGTTGAAACTGCCATTCCAAACAATATCATTTCCTTTAATCGGAATCATCGTTCCTAAAGTAAGCTCTATCCCTTTATTGGTCATTTCAGCATTATTAAACCGCTGTACGGATGCTCCATTTACCGATGGAATGGCTATTTGAGCCAAAAGATCTTTTCCTTTTTTGCTGTAAACATCAATTTTACCATATAACCTGTTGTTTAATATTGCGTAATCGATACCGAGGTTAATCGTACCCGTTTTCTCCCAGGTAAGTGTTGGGTTTCCATTATCGGCTATGCTTGCGGTATAATCTTTAGTATAATCATTAGCCCTAGTAGAATAATTAATTAATGTGTAAGGACTTGTAAGATTATCTACATTACCGGTATATCCATAAGTGGCACGCAGGTTTAAACGATTCAACCAGCCAATGTTTTTCATAAACGATTCTTTCGTTAAATCGTAGCCCAAACCCATAGAATAAAATGGCGAATAGCGGTATTTGGGTTCTTTACTAATCAGGTTTGATGCGTCTGTACGGTAACTGCCCGAAACCGTATATTTATTTAAATACGTGTACGATGCATTGGCAAACAAAGAGAAAAAGCGGCGTGTAGAATAACCAAAGCTGTTTGTATAATTAAAATAGTTTCCGTAGCCAAACCAATTGGTGGTACCAGTAGGTCCGTTAGGAAAATTACCTACATTCAGCGTATTTTCATTATAACCGTATGTTGTAGGATTAGAATAGCTTTCTGCAACCGCATTATTAAGCTCTACGCCGGCAACCACATTAATTTCATGTTTTTCAGCAAACATCTTAGTATAGTTTACCTGGTTTCTAAAATTATAGGTTTCAAGGGTGTTGCGTTCCTGCCCCAATATACCACCCAATGGCAAATTTGGGGTTACTGCTCCATTAAGTGTCTGATCCCAACTCGAACTGGTATTTACTAAATCCCGTACATAAAAGGTTTGTTCGTTACGGTAAGCTTTATTAATTATACTTAAGTTTTCGTATTGTACTTTTGAATCAACAGTTAAACCCGGTAGAATCTTAAAGGTAAGCCCACCCTGTAAGCGGGCAGTAATGTTGTTAGCGGTAATGTTTTGGTTTTCAATTTCCTGAATGGGATTATAAGAAAATGAATATGGAAATTTTGAAAGCGGCACCAACCTATCGAGAATGGGCTGGTAATATTGATGAATATCTGTTAGTGATCCATCCGGGTTTTTCAGCATTTCATAAGGAGATAGCGATTGGATATAGTACAAACCAATGCCATTGTTTTTATTTTTCTGATAAGTTAAGCTGGTTGATAAGTAAACATCAAGCCACTTAAACACATTCGCAGTAGTTCTGTAATTAAATGAGTACTTTTTGTTCTCACTACCTTTAAAATTACCCTGATTTTGTTCGGCCAAAATAGACGCGAAATTATTCATTCGCCCAGTACCACCAGAAAGCGTAAGGTTATATTGTGTTGTTGTTGGATTAGCTAACAAATAATCAGAAATCTGGCCACGATTATCCATTGTTTTCAATTGTGCCAACCTATTATTAAGTTGCTCATCGGTCAAATAGCCAAGTTGGTTTTCATTTAAAGCAACTGATGCTTCAGATGTTCTGTAATTTTCATAAAATGAACCCGAATTTGGAAAAGCACCCCATTTATTGAAAGCGAGTTTTTCGTATTCAACGGTCTCTGCAGACGATGCATGTCCGGTTGCATAGCCAACATTAAATTTTGGCGAGAATTGTGTAAAGGCAGATAATTCTATTTTAAGCGGAGCATTTTTGCCTCCCTGTTTTGTAGTAATTACAATTACCCCATTTGCGGCACGTGCGCCCCATATAGACGAGGCCGCTGCATCTTTTAATACGGTTACACTTTCAATATCATTGGGATTAACGGAATTAAAATAATTTAAACTCGTGTTTCGAATTGCAAAACCATCTACTACAACCAGTGGTTCATTATTTCCATCATTTGCATAAAGTGTGGTTTGCCCACGAATCTGAATGCTTGGCGTACCATCCACGTCTTGTTTTACCTGCATACCAGCAACGGCACCAATTAACCTTTGTGCAAGACTTTGATTTGGTTTTTCGATCTGGCTTTTTTTAATTAAATCAAAGGATCCCGTGGCTCTTTCGGCAGAAAGCTGCTGGTAACCGGTATTTACAACGCTAACGGTTTGCAGCTCTTTACTAGCACTCAATAGTTTAATATTAAACTTTAGATCCTTCCCATTTAAGCTTACACTAAATTTCTGCGTTATATAACCCAGATAACTTGCAGTTAAGCCATAAGTACCTTCAGCAAGGTTAGAAAACTTAAAGTCTCCATATTCATCAGAAATTGTAAGGATTGTTTTACTATCACTACCATTTAGTTGAATTGTTGCACCTGCTAATGGTTTTCCATTCTCATCGGTTATGGTTCCTTTAATATCATATTTAGCAAAAATGGTTATGATACTTTCCATTAAACCCTTTTCCTTTTCTTTAAGGGTAATTGTATTCTTGTTTATGGTATAAGTTAGCGGCTGGTTAGCAAATACCTGGTTTAACACCTTTTCCAGGTTTTCCTTATTTACCGTTATGTTTACAGGCTTTGAAGCATTTAAAAGGCTTTCGGTATACACAAAATCGTAACCGCTCTGCAGCCTTATTTCTTTTAAAACCGTTTTTAAAGGGGCATTTGATTTTGAAAGACTAATTTTCTGCGCAAAGGTTGCTGCACTAAGCTGCATTATAGTTGCTAGAATAATAACGGTAGTTAATCGCATAATTAGCATGGTTTTACGGGCATACTTTTTAAGCACCCCTCTGTTCTTTGCATAAATTTTATACATTTTGTTGTCGTTTGTAAACATCCTTGGCAGGTCGACAATAGACCATTGAAATTGCTTTTGCAAGCAATTTTCGCTAAGTTTGTTTGGTTTGGTTTATTGCTGCAATGCCTTGTGTTTCGAAGCCAAAAGCATACAGCTGGTTAATTGATAAGATTTCTTTTTTATTGATGTAATGCCAAACTTAAGGCCAGGAGTGTTATAGCACTTCTGGTTTTTATTTGCATTACTGGTATCGTATTTATTTACGCACAGTAATCCTCCTTCCTGTAATTTCAAAATGAACTTTTCCGGTTAGTTGTAATGACTTTAATACTTCTGATACATTGCCAAACCTCGATATTGCACCACCGAATTTATCTTTAGGGATTTCACCATCATAAACAACCTCAACATTATACCAGCGCTCTACCATTCGCATAATGTAATGGATATCGTCGTTTTCAAAAATAAATTTGTTGTTTTTCCAGGCTATAGATAATTCAGTGTCTACTTCGCTAAGCCTTATAGTAGTTCCATCGTTTAACGCCTGTTGACCGGGTTTTAAAACCTGAGGATTTACTGATGTATCCTTTTTTGATATTGAAGTAGCAATACTAACGCTACCTTCAAGCAAAGTTGTTTTGGTAAATTGCTCATCAGCATAACTGTTGATGTTGAAATGTGTACCCAAAACACGTATATCCTGAGTTGCTGTTTTTACAATAAAAGGATGTTTTTTATCTTTAGCCACCTCAAAATAAGCCTCGCCCTTCAATTCTACCCTTCGAACAGAAGCAGCAGCAAAAGAAGCCGGATATTTTAAAGATGATGCTGCGTTAAGCCATACTTTGGTTCCATCGGGTAGGCTTACCTGCCACTGACCGCCTTTTGGTGTTTCAATGGTATTAAAAGTGTTTTCACTGGCTTTTTTTACATTAGATGCAATCGAAACGTAAATGAGTTCTCCATCCGAGGCCTTTTTTATTTTAATGCCATCCTGTTCCGCAAGTATTCCTTTTTTGGCATCGTTCAAACTTATTTTCTTTCCATCAGCTAAGGTTAAAAAGGCCTTGTTACCACCTGGAGAAATATCAGTGGCATAGCTTATATTTTTTGAGGTTTGATTTACCGATTTAATTGAAATATATACACCAACAGTTAGTGTAATCATAGCTGCTGCCGCAATCCACCACCTGCTGTAATTTTGTTCTTGTATAAATTGCCCATTTTTGATTTGGGTAAATAATCTATCACGAAGTTGCTCTTCTGAATCATCAGTACCTAACCAGTTAAGTTCTTGCACATCATCGGTATTATACCAATTATCAAGCAAAGCCTGTTCTTCGGGTGTTATTACCCCTACAAGCCATTTATCTGCGAGTTGTGCTAGTTCTTCTTTGCTTAATTGCTGTTTCATCGGGCACGCTTTTTTATTACATAGTGTGTAATTCTATTGCATTACCCTTAGTGGTTTTATATTTTTTTATTAAAATATTTTAAATAACACCAGTAAAGACAAAAAAGTACCGAGTAATTGGCCTATTGATGTACGTAAAGCCTTTAGCGCTTTACTAATATGGGCTTCAATGGTTTTTTGCGAAAGCCCCAAATTATCTGCTATTTGCTTATCACTTAAACCAGCTTCGCGGCTCATCCTGAAAACAAGCTGGCATTTTTCTGGTAATGCCGATATATTTGCTTCTATTTCTGAGCGTAAATCGATGAAATTAAGCCAATGCTGGGTAGAATTATCAACAACATGGAGCTCATGAATGTCTGCTACGCCATAGTGAATCACTTTATTTCTATTTGCAATTTTAGCCATAACCTTATACCTGATAATTGCAGCAATATAAGTATGAAAAGTATTTTGAATCTGTATAGTGTGCCTGCTTTTCCAAATATCGATAAAAGCATCCTGTACAACTTCTTCAGCGTCCGCCTCAGACTGAAGTTTTAGCATGGCCTTAAACAACATTTTTTTCCAATACCTGCTGTACAAAAGGTTAAAAGCTTCCTCACTATCCTGCTTTAGCAAGTTATACAATTCATTATCGCTAAAATTGTTTGGAATGGGCATGGAAGAATCTTTCTTTCACTAAGGTAAGCATTTAGAATAAAAAAGGTACATTCCATAGACCACACTCTCCATTTTTCTGGAAATTCAGGAAGCGTTAACCAAGCGATTCCAAAGCAGATCGACTTAAAAAAAAACTTTTATAGTTTAATTATATTAGAAATCAACTCATTGCTTTGATCATTTCTCAAAGTGATAAGTGACTATTTTCTGGTTAACGTTTAGCTAAATCAAATTGTATTATTACATATAAAGTAATAATATGGCAATTTTCATCATCCATCTTATTATGATCCATTTAATGTTAGGACTTGTTTTTCTGTGTTTGTAAAAAGAATATCAGATGCGTTACGTTGCATCTAACGATGTACACAGAGCGTTTAAATTGATGTTTTGCAATTTAATTTATGATTAGCAGCAACCGATTAGCTTTTTTTGTTTTCAAAACTGAGATGCCCATCAGTCAGCATAAGCTAGTGGGATTTGAAAAGACCTATCTAAATCTTTCATAAAAAAACGTCTTTTTTTATTGGATAGAGACTTTCACAATGAAACAGTTGAAATCTCTTACCTTATTCACTGAAAGCTCATTTTTTTTAAAATCATTTACTATCTACTATATTTCCATGTTCATCCAATTTCTGAATAACGGGCTGATTGTCTTTGTTTATAAAAATCTTTAAGCGTGGCTTGCCTTTGGCATCCGCTAAAAATAATCCCACATCTCCTGATTTGTTTTTACCAATAAACATGCGTTGATTTAAATGACCTGCGGATTTGTATTTTCTAACACCGTCTGCATAAGCACTGGTATCGTTAAGCTTTTTTAATGAATCGAAATATCTGATTTGATTTTTGAAAGAAAAATCGTCCCGATCGTTAAGCGTTAAACCATAAGTTTTAGTGTTCGGTTTTGATGTATTGTCCTGATCATAGCTCAACATCAAAATCTGATCATTCTTATATTGATCCATGGTAAAGAACATTGCAGCGTCTTTTTTGCTGCCATTATACCCTATGCCTCCGCATTCATCACCTTCATCATTAAAAAAAAGTAAACCCGCAGGTCTGTCGCGTGCCTGCAAATCTTTACCATCCATTCTTCCAGGATGTTGTCTATCCTTATTACTTAAAACCATCCTGATTTTTCCATCGCTTTGTACAATGTTGATTCTTTCAGCATTTAGCATTTCAAAATCTCCTTGCGTTTTCGTTTTTAAAGAAAGCATAATAAAAATGATAACAACAAGGGTGAGCACACCTGAATAAACTTTTAGAATTTTGAGTTGCCTGAATACCTCTTCCATAATTATGATTTAAGTTCAATGTTATTTAAAGTTACAAATTAATGCCAAGCGTATCTTCATGCAAAATTTCATTTGAGAGGTAGTCTGACTCCCATTGAATTAACAGATTGGCATAGGATATGGTTTAACCTCACCTAAACGCGGAGTTTCTCCCAGGAGAATACGAAGAATTAGGCCGATGGATTTTCATCACCGGCCTAATTGGGGTTAATTTTTCCCAAAGCTTGCAAAGTCCAGGCATTAGTTAAATATTATTTGAACACGCTGCATACCTGCTTTTTATATGATACTTTTAAATTTATGCTCCTCGTTCGGAACATTTCTGACATTTTGAAAATATCCCGTTACGGTGTTGTAAGTTCAGAACTATGTTCCTTTTATAGTGGTCACCTGCTGCGATGGAGTGGAACAAGAATAGTCTAAAACATTTTCCAAGATTTTACGTATTGACTGGAGAGTCCATATCTTTTTTACTCTTTTAAGCGTATGTTTCATTAGTTGGAGCCATGGCAATTTAAGACTACATAATATACGATGTTTCTAAACTTTAAGGACAAAATCAGTAGGTATTCTTGAGATTCTTTGATTATAAAAGCATGTCACTATCTGGCAGCTTAGATTATTTTGAACGCGGATTTTGGTTTGTGTTCACTTCCACCACTCTCCGCATAAATGGTATGTAAGCCAAACAAAAAGCCTGCAAATCTTATAATTGGCAGGCTTTTTTGCATACAGTTGAATTTAAAAAGGCTCGGGGCATTGTAATTAACAATAGGAGTAAGTTTAGTTCCTTTAAATTTCTAACTCTACTAAAGCTCGGCCGATAATAATTTTACAGATGCTCTTTTCTGATAATTGGGATCAAAATGCACATATTTGATCTTCCCAGAACGGTCAATGATATAAGTTGCCGGAACGGGTAATGTGTGCCGACTATTGCCGTTATTCGCTTCCAGATCAATTCCGTAGCCCTTGTATTTGGTAAAGGTTGCATCATCCATCATAAAGTTTACACCGTATGCCTTCATTATATTATCATCCTTATCCTGAATAATGGAGAAACCTGCACTCGTTTTTTTTATTGTTTTCGCAATGTTATCGCTCGTTTCAGGTGTAACCCCAATTACATAAGCATTTTTGCCGGTAAGCAATTGCAAAGAATCCTGAAGTTCTTTGATGTGCTTATTGCAGTATGGACACCACTGACCCCTGTAGAAGAAGAGTACAACCGACTTGTGTTCCTTTAATAAGCCCTGCAAATTTATTTTTTTCCCATTTTGATCTACCCCGCTAAAGGAAGGGGCTTTAGTACCTGCTGATAATCCTTTTTGTGCATTTGCATTAAAACCCAGCAAAATGAACAGGGCAAAAATTAGTATAATTCTTTTCATTTATATTAAAATATTGGCAGGAAAGAAAATACTTTCCTGCCTGTTTTCTACATTTTTCCTTTTGACATTTTACTGTCAGACATTTTAGATTTCTCCATTTTAGCTTTTTTCATCGAATCTGTTTTCATTTTCGACATTTTACTTTTCTCCATCTTATCCATTTTCTTTTTGCCCATTTTGTCCTGTTTCATTTTTGACATTTTTTCCTTTTCCTGTTGTGGAACATTTGCAAAACCTGATGAAGATAGACTTACAATTACCAAAGCAGTAAGAAAAAGCTTACCTGCCGATTTTAAGATTTGATTTTTCATGTTATTGTGTTTTTGTTTCCCTATTCGTCGCCTATCCAGAGAACTCCTTACAATAAAAATCAATTTTTATTCATTTCTTTTTCAATCCGTTGCTGAAGCTTCACTTTAAAGGCATCATCCAGTCTGATTTTATCGGATGGAAAACCGGTAAATAGGCGGATGATAAGCATACTTTGCTTTTGATAGGTTCTGCACATTGAACAGCCTGCCAGATGAACCTGCAACTGTAGTGCCTCCGCCGCCGTAATTTTCCCCAATGTTCTTTTTTCGATAAGGAAAGTAGCCTGTTTACAATTATATATTATTTTTTTAAGTGCTCCTGTCATATTAGTTCCAGTGTTTTTGAAGGCAGGCCCTCAGATTAAGTTTTGTCCGGTGCATAATTACCCAGAAATTAGCATCTGTCAGTTTAAGTTCCATGCAGATTTTTTCCGATGCAAGGTCATCCATATGTTTCATTGAAAATACAGAAAACCATAATGCAGGTAGTTTTTTGAGGCAAGTGTTTAAAATACCGCCAAGTTCCTTTAACAATAGCGGGTTGTTTTCGTCCAATCCAAAAGCCTTGGGATAATGCTGTGTATTCCAGTGTCCGTTATCTGCATCAAAGAAATTTTGCTGTTCTGTTTCAGCAGTTCTGATTGTGGTAATACCTTTTGATGCCTGCCTACGGTAGAAATCGGCAACCTTGTTTTTAAGGATGCCAGTGAGCCATGTTTTCTCGCTGCTTTTTCCCTCAAACCTGGAAACCTGCTGAAGTGCAGCCAGAAAAGTATCCTGAACCAGATCCCTTGCTATCTCCTCATCGCGGAGCCTGGAAAATGCAAAGCGGTATAAGTAATCAGCATACTTTTCAACCCAGGTTACAGGATCGCTCTTTAAAGGACTATTTATTGCGGTCTTTTCCTGTTCCATTTTTTTTATTACATTGTATAAATATAGTACTTAAGCGCTTAGTCGCTGAAAAAATAATTCCTTACATTTTCTTTTAGTTTTTTGTAAGGAATCCACCGGAAGAGCGACCAATGATAAAAAAATAAACTTATGTCCAGAAAAATAGCATTGATCTTAATTTCAATATGTACGATAAGTATTGCCTTCGCTACTAAGCGCAAGGAATCGGCTCCGAGCGGTTTTGCGGTAGTAGAACTTTTTACTTCAGAAGGCTGCTCAAGCTGTCCGCCAGCTGATGCATTGGTTGCCAGAATAGAAAAGGAAAATCAAGACAGACCTGTTTACATCCTGGCCTATCATGTCGATTATTGGGATCGTCTTGGCTGGAAAGACACCTTTAGCAATCGCATATTTTCCCAAAGGCAAAATCAATATGCAAAATGGTTAAACTTAAGCAGCGTTTATACGCCGCAGATTGTAATCAACGGTAGTAAGGAATTTGTCGGTTCGGAAGAAAAAACACTACGGGGCGCAATTACGTCTTCGCTTTCTGAAGCAGGCAAGACAAAACTTGCAATCTCCCTTTCGTTACAAAGTGGGCAAAACATTATCGATTATCAAATCAACCAGCCAACCTTGGGCTACAATCTACTTGTCGCCATCATCACCCCAAATGCAAGCAATAAAATTGAACGCGGAGAAAATAAAGGAAGAACACTTTCGCATGTGCAGATAGTGCGCAGTCTGGAAAATTTCAGCCTAAATGGAAAAGATAAAGGAAGTGTAAATTTCCTTCCAGCAAAAGGAATACAGCAAGGCAGTGCCGAAATCATCGCCTTATTACAAAATGAAAAAACAGGACAGATAACCGCAGCGGCAAAGCTTAAATTTTAAGGCTTGGAAGGTCAGATCTTTTAAGGGCAGATTTTCGTTAATGATATAAAATATTTCGATGAAAGAAATCAAGGAAAAGCACGCATTTCTAATGCGCTGGACACACTGGGTAAACTTCCCGGTACTAACAGTAATGATCTGGAGTGGCTTATTTATTTATTGGGCAAATGATGCATACGGAATTTCGATTTTCGGTTTTACCCTGATCAAATTTTTTCCCGAATGGTTTTATACCTATTTTCACATCCCCCAGCGACTTGCCGAGGGTATGGCTTTCCACTTTCTTTTTATGTGGTTCTTTTTCATCAACGGACTGCTTTACATTGCTTACACTATATTTTCCGGCGCATGGCGGGAACTTGTTCCTAAAAGAAACTCATTCAAAGAAGCATGGCAAGTACTTTTGCATGACCTGCATATCAGAAAAACCATTCCGCCCCAAAAAAAATACAATGCGGCGCAAAGGATTGCCTACAGCGCAATTATTTTAATGGGTGTAGGTTCAGTAATTACTGGACTGGCAATTTATAAACCTGTACAACTTTATTGGCTTTGCTGGCTTTGCGGCGGCTATCATTTTGCAAGGATTATCCATTTTGCCTTAACCATTGGTTATGTCCTTTTCTTTGTCATACATATCCTGCAGGTGGTACTTGCCGGATGGAACAATTTCCGGTCTGTCGTCTCTGGTTTCGAGGTAATAGAAACCGAACCACAAATCCGAGATGAAAAAACACTAACAGCAAACCACGCAGAAAATGAAACCAACGGAGCAAAAGAAAATTAAAAAACCACTAACCATCGAGCAAAAAATAAAGCGAAGGAATTTTATTTCATTTGGTGCGTTCTTTGCCTTGGGTGGTGGAGCGGCAGCAGGCTGGAAATGGCTGCTTAACTCACCTGAAGAAAATGCTGGCATTACGGGAGGTACCCGGGCACCACTGAGAAGGGCGCTAAACAAGACAGAACTTTTCTTCCGTAATTTCTTTAGCAATAATCACCTGGTTAAAACCTATCCAAAAGAAAGAGCGGCAAAGACAATAAGAGTTAATAGTCTGATTGGCATTGAGGATGATGAGGATTTCGACATTAAGAATTGGAAGCTGGAAGTTAAAATCAGTCAGAGCAAATCATTAAAAATCGGTATTGAAGAAATCAAGGCATTACCAAAAACGGAAATCATTTTTGATTTTAAATGTGTTGAGGGATGGGATCAGATACAGCACTGGGCAGGTGTAAAACTGACTGATTTTTTATTGCATTACAAACTTGATGCACTTGTCGAAAAAAATTATATGGGGTTGGAAACCCCAAATGGGGAGTATTATATCGGGCTTGAGAGGGATAGCGTACTTCATCCCCAAACAATTTTGGCTTACGAGATGAATGGAAAACCGATAACCAATGATCATGGCGCACCTTTAAGGTTAATTATTCCGGTAAAATACGGCATCAAAAACCTTAAAAGAATCGGTGTAATGTCTTTCAGCGACCAGCGTCCAAGAGATTATTGGGCGGAACAAGGATATGACTACTATTCGGGTTTATAAAAAATGGGGAATAAAAAATTCCCCAGGTAATTAGATTTTATCTTTGAATTCAGGCTTTATCAAAGCATTCATGCTTTTCCTGAGCTTTAAGACTTTAGGCATTGAAACACCTTGAATATAGCCATTGTTAGGATTTAGCCTGTAATAGCCTTGGTGGTAATTTTCTGCAGGATAAAATATTTTAAAGGGGACAACCTGCGTTACGATTTTATCGTTATAATGATGACCGGCATTTACCTTAGCCATTACTTCTTCCAATATCTTCTTTTCTTCAGCGTTACGGTAAAATGCAACTGAGCGATAATCTTCTCCTTCATCTGGCCCCTGCCTGTTCAGTGTCGTTGGATCATGGGCATAAAAAAATGCCTCGGTGAGCTGGCTATAGCTGATTACCTCAGGGTTATAATAAACCTCGACAGACTCTGCATGACCTGTATTATCTGAACATACCTCTTCATAGGTCGGATTTTTTACAGTTCCCCCTGAATAGCCGGATACTACTTTATCCACGCCTTTCAATTCGCTCATACCTTCGGCCAGTGCCCAGAAACATCCGCCTGCAAAAGTTGCCACTTTCTCATTTGCCTTTGGTTTGGGTAAATCCGCGAAGGCCTGCTGATTCTTTTTCGTTTGTGCGTCCGTGCATGATCCAAAGAAAACCAATGCAACCAGACATAATTTATATATTTTCATGATTCTCCAATTATTTTGATGGAATAAACTTCAACGCATAAGAATTCATGCAGTAACGCTGCCCGGTGGGTTGTGGCCCATCATCAAATACATGCCCCAAATGGAGGCCTGTGCTTGCCTCTACAACTTCATCTCTAACCATGCCGTCTGATGTATCGCTTACAATTTTAATTGCTTTGGCATCAATGGGCTTAAAAAAACTAGGCCAGCCTGTGCCTGATTCAAATTTAGTGTCCGAACTGAATAGTGGTTTTCCAGTAGCGGCACTAACATAAATCCCTTTTTTGTGGTTATTCCAAAAGGGGTTTTTATATGGCGTTTCCGTTCCACTGTTCACCATGATGTCGTAGGCCTGCGCAGAGAGTACCTGCTTCCAATAAGCTGCTGTTTTTGCCTGTGGATATTTTTTAATATCTCTTGATAATGCTTCTTTATCTGAGGATTTATTCTGACCACAGGCATTAAATGCCAGCCCCAGGAATAGTATGCTTAATAATTTTAAATTTCTCATATCTTTTTGTCGTTAAATAATTTAAATCCTTACAAAAGCCGGAGGAATATTTTATCTAAGCGGCTCAGGTAATTTCATTTACGCATAAAATACCCGGCTGGTTCTTCATCGGATTGTAAGAGCCTGTTTAAATTTATATTGTGAAAATGTTTATCGCTTATTTTTTGAGCGAAACAAGCCAAATGTTGCAGAGATAGTCAACCTATCTCGAAATATTTAACGATGTTGCAGCCGAAAAGAAGTATAAGCAAATTATTAGATAAATTTTAAACAGGCTCTCAGTATAAAAACAGAAAGAATTGTTCCTTTCTCCTCCTATGGCGCACGTGCTTATGACTAAAAATATATTAAAAAACTAATTATTAATAGAATATCAATTGGCCTTTGAAACCAAAAGCTATTACCATTTAAGCACAAGCGAGACGCTTGCGCTAGATGGGACGAGATACATGTCTAAATGATTCATAAATACCTACTTGCCAAACTCCAAAACTTTAAAAGTGCCAGAAATCATTTTAGGTCGCTGTCCTTCAACAGCACTTTTTTCAAAGTTTGCTGTTGGCAGAAAAAGGTGATGTGTAAGCTTATCAAGCACAACAGTCCTCGCTCCTGGTTCAGATTTAACGGTTTTTTCTACCACAAACTTATCTGCTGATACTTCTCGCACTACGGTAATTGTTCCCTCTCCGTTAGAGGCATAGGCAAGCTTTGTTGCTGCATCGAAAACTACACCGTCTGCACCATCGCCAATTGGTAATTTGGCAATATGCTTACCCGTTTTCGCATCCAAAACAAGCATAACCTTATTCGAACAAACGGTAAATAATCTAGAAGTGGCTCGGTCAATAGCCAATCCAGACGGCTCTTCACCACCAGTGAGCTTGTATCGAGTCGTTATTTTAAAGGTTTTGCTATTAAAACAAACAATTTCATTGATGTCTTCAATGTTTACATAAATTTTTCCTTTTCCATCAGACACACCGGCCTCTGGTTTTCCACCTAGTGAAATAGTTGCTACAACTTTATCTGTTTGCGGGTCGATAACAGTGGCATCATGACTTTTTCCGTTGAATACAAATACCTTCTTACTATAATCATCATAAAATATTGCATCAGGGTTCTCCCCAACATTTATTTGAGACCTAACGGTAAGGTTTTTTAAATCGAAAACAGTGCAGGTTGCAGATTTGCCATTTGTGATATATCCTTTACCCAAAGCATTTACAATGGCAATTCCATGTACCCCCGGCGTATTATGGATAACGCCAACCGAATCACCGGTGCTTTTATTCAAAACATTTACCTGACTTCCGTGAGAAACAAACAGATTGTTATTTTTCTCATCGATAGTTAAATAATCCCATCCACCGCTAGCCCCAATAATATGTGTAGCCAATAAACGAAGGCCCATTTTCTTTTGTGCATTTACGGAAAGGCCAGCTGCCAACATAAAAACCATAGTTAAAATTTTCTTTTTCATCTTATTTTTTGAGTTGAATTTTTAAAGAATTTTCTGAATAAAACTTACGGATAAAACTTGGTAGCGCAATGAGCAACAATGGTAATGCAACAATAAACCCACCAATTACAGCAATGGCCAATGGCTGGTGAAGCTGTGCCCCGGCACCAATACCTAATGCTAATGGCATCAATGCAATAATCGCCCCAAGCGCTGTCATCAATTTAGGCCTTAAACGTGTTGAAATGGCAAAAGTGATGGCATCATCTACATCCTTATCGTGCAAAGATTCCTTAAATTGTAAAAACGTAAAAATTGCATTTTCACCAATAATGCCAACAATCATAATCAGACCAGTATAGCTTCCAACATTTAGTGGGGTGCCTGTTATAAAAAGCGCAAAATAACTACCTGATATCCCCAGAACAGAAATCATCAGGATTAAAAAGGCAATTTTGAAATCCTTGAAAAGAAATAATATAACACTAAAAACAAGCAAACTGGATGCGATAAGGATGGTTAACAGTTCAGAAAACGATTGCTGCTGTTCTTTATATTCGCCACCATATTCTATATGATAACCTGATGGGAGGTTTACTTTTGATTTAACCGCTGTTTGAATATCTTTCATCACACCTCCCAAATCTCTGTTATCTAACCTTGCTGTAATTGCGCCAATGGTTTGAAGACTTTCCCGCTCCACTTCGGCACTACCTAATTTAAGCTCAACTTTAGCAAGGCTTTGAATTGGAATTGCAATGCCATCGGGCAAAAAAATCTTCATTCTTGAAATATCAGAAATACTAAATTTCCTGCTGCCCGGATAAACCATTCTTATTGGAGAAAGCTGTTGCTTATCGTACAAATCGCCTATAACATTTCCCTGCATGGCAGTTTGAACCTGCAACTGAAACGATGCTGGTGTTATGCCATATTGGGCCAGCATTGCAAAATTTGGCTGAACATTTACAGTAGGTCCAGAAAGTACAATACCATCAAAAACATCGGCCGTTCCGCTCACTTTAGAAACCAGTTCGGCCACCTGCCTAGAGAGTGCCTGCAGTTTTTGTTGATCATTACCAAAGATCTTAATTTCTATAGGCTGTGTAGAACTCATTAAATCGCCTAACATATCGCCAATAACCTGACCAAAATCCACTTTAAGTGCAGGTTGAGTGCCTTCAATATAAGTTCTGATATCCGAGATAACCTCATCTGTACTTTTTGTTCGGTTAGGTTTTAGCTGAATGAGGTAATCGCCTGTATTTGGCTCGGTAATAAAAAAACCCATTTGAGTACCCGTTCTTCTGGAATAAGCCTGAACATCGGGAATCTTAACAATTTCCTTTTCCACTTCCCTTAGCATTCTGTCGGTTTCCTCAAGCGAGGTTCCCGGAGGTGATGCATAATCCAAAACAATACTGCCTTCATCCATTTCAGGTAAAAATCCTGTTTGTAAATGCGGAAAAACGACTGCAATGGAGGCCATTAACATCAGTATAAAAATAAAGCTGATGTATGGACGTACGATGAAGTAACGCACCCAGTTTTGAGACTTAACTTCATGAAAAGCCGACCTATTGCCCGATGTGTTGTTGTATGAATCTTTAGTTAAAAGCAAATAAATAACTGGCAGACCAATCCAGGTTACAAAAAAGGAACATACCAGGGTAATTATCATCGTATTGGTCATCACCTGAAAGTAAGAACCGGCAACACCAGTCATGAGCACAAAGGGTATAAAAATTACGATGGTACTTATGGATGAGCCAAGCATTGCAGGAAAAAGATAATGAATAGCCCGTCCAAGTAAAGGAGCGGTTGGTTCATCGGGATGTTCTTCGTGTGTACGATGAATTTGTTCTACAACCACAATTGCATCGTCAATTAAGAGTCCGATTGCTGCAGCTATCGCACCCAAAGTCATAATATTTAAAGAGTAGCCGATAAAGTAAAGCACAATTACGGTTAAACACAGCGTAACCGGTATTGTAATGAGTATAGTTACACTAGCTTTAAGTGAACGAAGAAATATAATGGCCACAATAATGGCTAAAGCCAAACCAATCCATAAACTATCACCAACACTTTTTATTGATTCGTTAACAAAATCGGCTTGCACATAATAGGGTCTAATGGCGATGCCTGGTGGAAGAATATTTTTAAGCCGATTAACTTTCGCTGCCATTTGGCTAGAAAGATCAACCAGGTTTGCATTGGGTTGCTTGATAACAGCAATTAGAATTCCATCTTTTCCGTTAGCATTTATTCTGGTATATTCAACACTTTGTTGTATACTAACCTTTGCAATATCACTAATCTTTATGGTGCGGTTTCCCTTTCTGGCCAATACCAATTCTTCGAGGTCGCCTTTGGTTTTTACGGTTGCATCGGTAACTGAAAGATACAGGTAATTATGGTCTGCTAAATAACCATTTGATTTAATAAAATTGGTTTGAGAAAGCGCATTGCTAATTTGGTCAGGCGATATGCCCAATGTTTGCATCTTCTGCACATCCAGTTCCAGCCAAAATTCCTTATTTTTCCCTCCGATTATACGAATTTCAGACACACCGGAAACCTGAGAAAGAAAGGGCTTTACGGTATAAGTAGCGATTTTTTTCAGTGCTGCAGAGGAATAGTTATGACTTTCTAAACTATATCCGCTGACAGGCAAAATCGATGGATTCATCTTCTCAACTGAGATGTTTACCCCGGCAGGAAGGCTTGCAATTATTTTAGCAATCTGAGATTCTATCTGCTGCTGAGATAAGTTGATATCCGCTCCCGGATTCATGAATGCAGATAATTCGCAACTGCCCCTGCTGGTTGTACTTCGAACCAACTGCAGATTTGGAACCTGTTTTACAGCATTTTCTAAAGGACGGGTTACCGTAACCACCATTTTATCTACTGGCTGCAGTTCTGCATCTGCTATGATTTTAATCTTGGGAAAAGTGATTTCAGGAAATAGCCCTGTTTTCAACTGCTGAAAAGAATAAACACCGCCAACAATGATGATAACCAGCACCGCCAGAATTGGATTTTTATGGGAAATAAAATAGTTTTTCATTGCTATTTCTCAATTTTTACCTTAGCGGTGTCTGCAAGTCCATAATTTCCGGAAGTGATAATTCTATCGGTTTTTGAAAATTTAGGGCTCAACACTTCTGTTATATTATTGTTCTCAATACCTTTTTTGACGTTAATCTTTACTGCTGTAGAATCATTAATGAGTGTCATCACCCAGAATTCATCCTCAGTTTCGTTAGCAAGTACCGCCGATTTGGGTAGCACTTGAGCATTGGTATGACTTACCTTGCTCAACCTAACCTTGCCAATCAATCCCTCCGGAATATCTTTTCCCGAGGGCACTTTAATAATGTAACGCTGCGTTTGAGCCAGAGAATCAACGGAGGGCATGGTACCGGAAATGGAACCTGGTAAGGCGGTTCCATCAGGTAATAGTACCGTTAAGTTTCCATTTTGCCTGATGATGTTATTCAGCTCATAAGGCAAATCCAAAAGAAAAACCAGACTGTTTCTGTTGCTGATTATTGCTAAAGCCTCTCCATCCTGCACGTAATCTCCTTTCTGATGATTAACCTGAACAACAATCCCTCCCTTTGCTGCCCGAATAGTTGAAATACCCGAAAACTTAAACCCTGGGTCGAGACTATTTACCGTATTACCAATCGACCTGGCCTCTTTTGTAATCAGAGAAAAAAGATTTTGGCCACTAATAACTTTTTGACCGGTTTCTACACTGGTTTTTTCGATATAACCATTGATGTTTGCTTTAACAAAGCTTTTCTCTAAATAAGCCGATACTGCTGAAAGTTCAACATACTCCGATAGTGAACTATCAGCTATATGCGTTACCTGAACAGGCGTAACGGTGGATGGAGTATCTTCCGTAGTTTCTGGCTCGGGGCTATTGCAGGATGAAAGTGATATTAAAGTAGTCAGGATACCATAAATCAATTTTGGGTGTTTCTTCATTATCGGTTCCAATAATTGTATTGATTGATAAGCTTTAAGCGGTTAATGGTGATTTGCCTGAACAAGTTTTGGGCAGACATGTAGTTATTTATGGCAATTATAAAATCCGCAATACGTAAATCTCCCGTATGCATTAGTTTGGCATCTACATCAATTAATCCTTTGCTAAACCTTATCTGTTCATTAATTTTTCCAAAAAAGGCATCTGTTTGGGCAATTTGCTGGCGGATAAGATTGAGTTGTTGCTGCTGTTGCTTGCTAAAAAAACCACGATAATTGTTTATCGTTTCAGATGCCAGGCTGAGTTTGCTGTACTGCATTTTTTTCTGATTTCCATCATAAATCGGAACAGAAAAAGTAAGGCCGGCACTTGTACCAAAGTTTTTATAAGGCTGAAGTACCAGTGATGAGCTGTACCCTCCATTTACATATACACCTAACTTGGGCTTGTAATTAAGATCTAAGTAACTCTTCTGGTTGTCGTTTCTAAGACTGTCAAGTTCAAATTTTCGTTTGAAAAAACTCATTTCGATAATTAGTCTGTCAGATTTGAGTTTCGGCTCCTCAAGGCGAACTATAGCAGTATCCTTAATTCCCGATAGATAGTTGAGGACAGCCAAGTCGTTTTTAAACTGCAATTCCCCTTGAATCAGGGCAAGTTCTTGTTGCCTGAATGTTACCAAAAAAGCTAAGTATTCTGATTGTTTATAGATATTGCTTCTTGTTAAAGTTTTGAGCAAAGCTTCCTCCTTTCGCAATAAGCGAACTACTTCACTGTTAAAATCGACCTGATCCTGACTGGCAAAAGCAATAATATATTGGTCGGCAATAGAGCGGTTCAAATCGAAAGTAAACATTTGAGCAGCATACTTAATAGAGTCACTTTGCAGCTTTACGCTTTTCAACTGATTATTTATGCGTTTTTTATTCAATAAATCATAGTTTAAATTTAGCAATGCATCTAACGATTGGCCATTGCTAAGGACTTCATCATATCCATAGCCGCGAATAATGGGTGCGTAAAGCCCATTCAATGTCCCGGTAATCTGCGGCTTTGCTGTCGCCCGGGCAATAAGACTATCAATACCAGCAGATTTAAGTTGATTCTCTAAATCCTTAAGCACTGGACTTGATATTTTGGCCTCGTTAAGATAAAAATCAAGATTTTTAATTCTCTCCTGTGCTTTTACAAAAACAGAAGAACAGAAGAGTGCAAAAAGAAGAAAATATTTAAATTTCATTTTCATTTGCTAAAAATTAATTCAGGCCAGATAAAGCTTTTATGATTTTGTTGTAAGCTGTAATTAAATTGAATACTCAGTTCTGCAAAACCAGCTTTTCAGAATTTTGCCCTGAACAGATTTTATAGCTTCCCTGAAAGCATCAAGCCCGATGCACCCGGTTGATAAAAAGGCATCAAAGTAAATTTGCTATCCTTTTTCTTATTAAAAATCTGTTTCATATAAGGATAAACCAGGTAAGCAATTTTTGTTGAGGCAATTCCAAATCCGGCACCAGCCACCACATCACTAAACCAATGTTTATTATTGTACATTCGGAGTGTACCGGTTGCGGTTGCAACAAAATAGCCTGCATAGCCAATCCAGGGATTTACATCTTTGTACTCCTGATGCAAAAATTCTGCAGCCATAAAAGCAGAAGCAGTATGCCCCGAAGGAAAAGAATTTTCGTCATTTCCGTTAGGTCTTTCCCTGCCCACACCTTGCTTAACAAAATGAGTAGATACCCCCATAATCGCCGCAGAGGTTACGTAAAGCATAGTTGCATCGAAGAGATTGTGTTTTCCTTTTATCCCGGAAAGATTTAATGCATACACCGCTGCCGCAGGCGCAAACTGCAGGTAATCATCTACATGCGCTGCAAAGAGTGGATGATCTTCCTGCAGTTCAGCCTTAGTGCTCAAGTCAAGCTGTTTGAGTGCACCCTTATCATAAACTGCAGCAAAACCATAGCCCATAAGAACTGCCGGGGCAATAAATGTTGCCACTTTAAATTTCGTTTTTGGTACAGGATTACCTGTGTACCACTTACCCAGCGAATCTGATGTAATGATATTTTTTAAAGAGTCTGCATTTTGGGCAAATGAAGAAAGTGTTGCCGCGATAAACAGCAACATTAAGTTTATTGACTTCGCCATACTAAGGTTTTATAGCATTTCCATTCGCATCAAACAACAGATCTTTACCTTTTACTTCAGCCTCGTAATTTACTTTACCATCGGCCTTGGTAATTTTTGCTACTTCGGAAATTTTCATGCCTTTGAGTTTAGCCAACACAGCTGCAGGAAGTTCGCTTGATTGAATCGAAACCTCTGTTTCTAGTAGAGAGCCGGCTGTAGAATAAACCTCGGAAGTTTCTTTGCCGTTTAGGTTAAAACCAGCCTCGAAATTTGTTTTCTCCATTTCCCAGTTTGCTTTAACACCGGGATGATTTTTAACGAAAGTCGTTTTAACTGCAGACGGCACTTTTCCTATTGATAATTTCTGCGCCATTGTTATGGTAAGTGTACCACACATCAATAAAAAAATTCCTAAAAGCTTTTTCATAGTCTTTATTTTTAATCAAAACTATAATGCAATTATGTAGTAATTCTGTAGTTGAGTAACATAACATATATTTCCCTCACACTTAATTTTATAGAAAATAGCTAACGGACACGCCATTTAAGCATGGCTATACTTTACATCTCCTCCTGCCATAGAACCTGCTGTCCTTATGCCGTGAAATATTCGTACACCTGCAACATCCATTCCGATGAGCTTCCTTTTGCAAAGAGCCAGGTCGGGATTATGGTAATCGGTACTGTTGGCCATTCGCCTGGAAAAGTCATCAAGATCACTGAACCATAATATCCTTAATCTATAACTATTATCTTGGCGGTATACCAATACAATTAGATTTTTCTCCTTTGCTATCCATTTACCTAGTATACAGTATGCCGGTAAAATACGTTCAGCTTTAACTGCAGGACCAATAAAAAAGAAAAAGAAAATAAATAATAAACCTTTGCTAAAAACTGCCTTTTCTACAGGAATGATTTTTCAGGGTTAATAAATTGGCTTGTTAGATTTCTTTTGAAAGGGACGATGGTAATCTTTGCATAAATAAATGAGAAATTTTCTTATCGCCCTGTTGTTTCTTTTAATAATAATCGGTGGCAGCTGCTGAACCGAGCTAAAATACCGCATAAGCTTTTTAGGGATGACGTAATCCATTCCAAGATCCTTAAAATCGGGGTCTGAATCGATGAAGATTGCATCCTGTCCGCTTAATTTATTCAGGTCAGTTCCCAAAAAATCAAATTCCAGTGCAGGCTCTCCAAGCACATTCTGTCCATATATAAAACTTTTACTATATAAATTCAGTTCAGCTGAGGTCTTATACCCATCTGCTGAAAACACAAAATCTGCATGCTGCTCCTTTTTGATAATCAATACCTTTTCGGAAAGTTCTCCCCACCCTATCCAGGTGTCATCTGATCTTACAGGAAAAAGATAAAACACAACCTCTACAATCAGCACTAAGTGAACGATTATAGAAAGTACTATTTGCCATTTAAACCATTTTTCATTTAAATAGTTATTCGCCCAGAGTATTCCGGAAATATAGGCTGGCATCATCCAGTTGATCTTGATCCAGTAAATAGGCGAGATCAAAAGAAACAGCAGAAAAACCGGCAGAAAAAAACTAAGTAGAAAAAGATCATTTTCAGGCAGTTCAACAGTTTTTTTACGGTATTTTTTCACAAGTGAGACCAGGCCGTAGAAAAGGGTGATATAAAGTATCGGCATTAATAGCGCAAGCTGATGGCCAAGTAGTCCAAATATGAATCTGGGCTTTATTGAAAATGCTGATATTTGTCCAATGCGCTCCCCCCCCTGAAAGACAAAGGAAGCAAATTGATTCTGAAAATTCCAGATAATGACAGGCGCAGAAAATAGGATCATAATTATACAGGAAAGCCATGGCCAAACCGTAGCAAGAAGTCTGCGATGAAAAGCGGATAGCACCAAAAATGACAATAATCCAAAGGGTAGGAAAACGGCAGTATACTTACTGTCAAATGCCAGCCCCATGGCAATCCCGCCAAATATCCAGTAAATCTTTTTATCAAGCTTTATAGCCCTGTAAAGTGTAAAAAGCGACAGTGTCCAGAAAAAAATTAGGGGTGTATCGGGTGTAGAAACCAGGGACAGTATGCTAACCATGAGCGTAGACAACAGAATTATTGTTGAGCGGATCGCTTGCCCTTTGGAATAAAATTCGAGGGCAAGCTTATAGAAAAGCAAAACAGTTCCTATGGTTAGGATTGAATCCCCTAGTTTTATCGCCAAAACATTAGAACCAAAAAGCCATGTGAAAAACCCCAAAAGGACTGCAATTGCAGGTGGATGATCGAAATATGAAAGCGATGGATGCTGACTGTAGAGGTAATAATAGGCATCCTGAGGCATTGGTCCCAATATAAATATTGATAGAATGCGGATGAAAACAATAACTGCTATCGCATATAACAGTAAACTTTCAGGTAAATACCTTTTTTGTATTTCCATAGCATTAGATTAAGTTTAATCCATTGGGTAGCACCATAAACAAATCTAAGGTAACATTCTGTAGAAATTCAGAAGTTGTAGCAACAAAGCATTAAAAATCGCCACATTGCTGGTGCAAGTGTGCCGCGTGTACATTTACTTCAACTAAACCATCTAAATACTCAATTTCAATTAATTCTTTACTCCATTATAATCTACGGCTAATTCTATATTTTTTCTTTTCATGCATTCATTATTTGCACGCGGCACGCATGCGCCAGCGATGAGAACTACTTGTATCTGAAGAACTGGCGAAAACTTTGTTGGCTGTAACGATAACCTACTTTTTGCGTCTTAAAGCTAAAATCATTAATGGAAAAGCTCACATCGGGAAACTTTTTTGGCAATACCGATCAAACCATCAGAATAGATGGGCTAATCATCACCAACACAGAATATACACATGAATTCGTCGATTGGCACTATCATGATAATGCTTACTTTACTTTCCTAATCGCTGGCAAGGTTTCCGAAATAAATAAAAATGATCAACATAAGTGCGTTCCGGGCACCTTACTTTTCCATAATTGCCAAGAACTGCATTACAATGTGAAGCCTAAAGGCTATACTAGAGGAATGCATCTGGAATTGTCTCCGAAATGGCTATCAGAATTCGCTGGTAAAAATATGGTTGAAGGTAGCCTTGAAGTAATTAATCCCTTGGTAAAATCGCTTTTCCATCAAATCTTAATTTCTACTAGAAATCCCGATGATACTTCGCCACTATCCCTTCATTCACTTGCACTTAGTGCAGTTGATAGGCTTTTTGGTCTTTCGGATTATCGCAAATACAAACAACCTCCAGTATGGATTGATAAACTCACCCAAATGCTTAATGACAGTCCTCAATCAAGTCATTCTTTGAAATCTTTGTCAAGTGCAATTGGCATACACCCGGTTCATCTATCCAGATATTTTCCAAAATATTTTGGATGTAACCTTGGAGCGTACATCAGGAGCATCAGAGTTTGCCGTGCAGCCGCAGAACTCCATGCAGGAAAAAAATCAGCCACACAGATTGCTTTTGAATGTGGCTTTTACGACCAGACCCATCTTATACGTTGTTTCAAAGAAGCGTTTCGATTTACCCCGCACCAATATCAGCATTATCTAAAGTGAAAATGAGATGATTTGTTAGATGTTAATTCTGTACTATTTTTTAGCATGCAAAAAAGCTAACCTTGTCGGGTAATATTTCCTTATGAAACAATTTTTATTTTTAACCGTATTTACCGCATCCATCAGCCTTTGCTTTACCGCAAACGCTCAATTAAAAACCCTGGAATTTTTTGATCATCGGCCTAATTTAACTGATACCTTATCAAAAAATTCCGCAATTGCGAGTTATAATATTGGGAGTAATCAAGACCTTTACCTAAAGCTCAATACCGGAAACTCACTTGCTGAAGAACTCGAAAAGCTGGCACCCGGCCTTCCCATAGATTCTGCATTAAAAATCGGAAATTTTCGGTTTTCTTTTTTGATAGACGGTAAACCCGTTTACAAGGAAGATTTACATCCTGGTGCCATTCTCTTAGAGGATAAAATGGTTGGAAAGCCGCTTTCGGTAGTCCTAATCAGCGGGAACAGATCAGGGCTGTGGAGCCTGAATATGTGGGATCGATTTATGATCAATTCGGGTATAAGTTTGTTCGGACAGGCACCAAAAAAACTGACCATACAAATCGGGGTCTATATCGATTCGGGACATAGAGTATACTCTCCAATTTTGCTAGGAGCCGATATTATCGTAACCAGAATCCTTCCTCCCATTGATGCAAAGTTAATTAGACCCCAACCAATTAAGCCAGAAAGCGGTTGGCCATTATATTCAGGTAAGTATAATCAGGAATTGATCGTACAGCTTAACACAAAAATCCTCGATCAATCATATAAAAAAATCAATTCGATTGTTGTGGTTAAAAAGGGAGCCTTATTATTGGAAGAGTATTTTAATGGATCTTCCAGAGAAAGCCTTCACGATCCACGCTCAGTTAGCAAATCCTTTACGGGCACTTTGCTCGGCTTGGCCATTAGAGATGGATACCTTAAATCCGAGCAGCAGAAATTGGGTGAGTTTTATAACTTAGAGCAATTCGAACATCCATCAGCGAAAAAAGATAGTGTAAAGCTAATTGATCTCTTAACAATGAGCGCTGCTTTTGATGGAAATGATGATGTGATGGAATCTCCCGGTAATGAAGAGCATATGTATCCTACTGCCGATTACGTCAAATTTGCGCTGGATCTGCCCATGGCAGTAGATAAGCAGAATGGAAAACAATGGTCTTATTTCACTGTTGGTACAATGCTTCTTGGAGACATTATGGATAAGGTAATACCAGGTGGTTTGGAACCCTATGCGAAAAAGAAATTATTTGATCCATTGGGAATTGACTCGCTCCAATGGGCAAGAACACCAATGGGCAAGCCATTCACCGGTGGAGGCTTACGGCTAAAAGCACTAGATTTTGCCAAATTCGGGCAACTTTACTGCAATGGAGGCCTCTGGAAAGGTGAACAAATCGTTCCAAAATCGTGGGTAAACAAATCGTTCCGCCATTTGCAAAACCTTCCTGCGGATAGGCCAGGTTTTTATGGGTTTCTTTTCTGGAATAAGATCTTTAAAATTAATGGTGAAAATCTGGAAGCCTGGTACAGCTCCGGAAATGGCGGTAATAAGATTTACATCTTTAAGCAGATAGACCTGGTAGTAGTGGTTAACGCATCAGCCTACGGAACTTCGTTTGCCCATCAACAAGCAGATCAGATATTGGAAAAATATATTCTTCCGGCAGTATTAAACACCTCACCTGCAGTAAATTAAATTCCAAGCTATGAGTAAAAGACCAGAATCCTTAAACATTTTTGAAACTAAAAACAGAATGACTACAAAACGCTATTTTTTTATCCTGATATTTATTTTAATCAGTAACGCTATTTTTTCGCAAACCAAGCAAGATAGCATAGAAATAAGGCAGTCAGCAATCGATTATATCGAATCGCAACACAAACCAAACCCTGCACAAATGGAACATGCCCTTCATCCCAGAATGGTAAAGAGAACATTTTGGAAAGATAAGGCAACAGGAAAAGACTACATTCGGGAAACCACAACAGAATCTATGGTTTTGCTGGCCGAAAGCTATAATAAAAACAATGATAAATTTCCTCCTTCGCCTAAGAAAGAAGTAAAATTGCTTGATGTTTCTGAACGAACCGCTTCTGTAAAATTAATTGCTGACCAATGGATAGACTACCTGCACATTGTTAAACTAAATGGATCCTGGAAAATTATCAATGTACTGTGGCAATTTAAAGACACAAGCCAACATTGATTTAACAGGCGAAAGCGTAAATGTTTTATAAAGAGAACATATTACCCCGTTCTATCTGTATTTTTTTAAAAAAAAATTATAAAATTGTCTCCATTGAGCAGTTTCGTGGTTACCGTATGCGAAATTCCGGTTCTATTAGCGAATTTGTAACATCTCGAATTTTCTACTATGGCAGTTTTTTAACAGGCAATCCTTTAAGAAATACTGTTCGAAATAATGTGATTACCAACTGGTTTTTCTATTCTATTTATTCATACCCCCCCGATCCTAATTTTTTTTCCATTAATGCTTAGCTTTTTAGCCAAAGCTAACTTCTGTCAAATCTGGAAACAATGGACAAAAAATAGACACAAAAACTATTCACCATTCAAAATCTAAACCAAGTCCTAAATCAGCCTATTCAACAACTAACGTGGCAATCGAATGCGGCAAGCTGGTGGTTGTGGCTGCCTGACCTTTTATCCATAGACTATACTTAATTTTTTCATCTGATTGATTCATCACAACGACAATAAGTTTTCCATCTGTATTCAAAAAAGAGGTTGTTTGCAATAAGTCACGACTGGATGCTGTGGCAATTCTTCTAGCTCCGGGACGAATGAATTTTGAAAAATGCCCCATGTAATAGTATGCATTGGTGTAGATTAGTTTATCCTTCTTGGTATCGGCATGAACCGGGGCAAAACAAAAATTCCCTACATGGTTTGGTCCACCGTTTTCATCTAAAAGAATATTCCAGTCCGTCCATGCTACAGTTCCGGCATTGAAGTCATTGATCATCGAATAGCCATAGCGCTCACCTAAAGTCCAATCATCTACCTTTTTTACATCATACTTCTCTTTACATCCCTCTGTAAAAATTAGCGCCTTATCCGGAAAGGCTTCATGTGTTTGCCGAACATTTCCAAACTGCATGTCACTTCCGGTCCAGGTTTCATACCAGTGGAAGCCAATACCCCAAACGTATTTCGCAGCATCTTTATCATTTAAAATGGTAGTTGCTCTTTGAAAGATTTGATCGCGGTTATGATCCCAGGCAATCAATTTCTTAGAAGATAGACCTGATTTTTGCAGTGTAGGACCTAAGAAGTTTTTTATAAAATCACGCTCTTCTTCTGCTGTGTAAACACAGGATTCCCATCTCTGTTTAGCCATCGGCTCGTTTTGAACCGATAGACCCCAAACTGGAATACCCATCGCTTCGTAAGTTTTAATAAATTTAACATAATGATTCGCCCAACTCTGGCGATATTCGGGTAATAAGTGCCCTCCATTAATCAGACTGTTATTGTCCTTCATCCAGGCAGGTGGCGACCAAGGACTTACATATAATGATAATTTACCCCCGGCAGCCGCAGTTGCCATTTTAATTAAGGGAATTTTAAACTCCTTATCGTGAGCAACGCTAAAGGTTTTTAAATCTTTGTCATTATCCTGCACATAAGTATAGCTTCCGCTGGAGAAATCACAGCTCGCAATATTTGTACGGGCCAAGGTGTAACCTATACCTTTATCTTTATCGTAATAGGCAGTAAGCAATTCTTGTTGGTTTTTCTTGGAAAGTTTGGCAAAGGTTTCTGCAGAGGCATCAGTCAATGCTCCGCCGATGCCTACCAAAGTTTGATATCTGATGTTCGGATCTACGAAAATTGTTGGTTCCGTTTCAAAGGGCTGTCTATTTTCTACGAAACTTAATGTTTCAGTTTTGCTAATGCGATAGTCAGATTTGTTAGCTGTGGTGTAAACTACAACTTTTTTATTTCCAATCACATATCCCTGAGGGGATTTACTGGTTACTGCTGCAGTTTTTTTGTTCTGTGCCATTGCAGCAAATGTGGTCGCAAAAACCAATAGGAGACTTATATTTTTTTTCATTGTGCGTTAAATGTTTATATGCTTAATGTATTTCTTGATAATGTATGTGTTGGGGTATCATTTCTTGTCGCATTGCAACCAAAAATAGTAAGCACAATCCGGCGAAAGCCAATAGCTTCCTCATATTACTTACTCCTCAAAAGCGCTTCAAGATAATAATAATCAGCATAATTTATAGGCACATCAATTTCTGATTTTGCCGGAAGATGCCCGGTACTATGCTCCAGAATAAAGCCAAAGTTATCACCAATTGTACTGGTATATTTTGTGTTGAGGTTGTATAAAATTTTATCAGCTGCAGCTTTATACTTTTTTCCATTTTCACTATATTTTGCGAGCTCATAAAGTGCAGAAGCGGTGATTGCTGCAGCGGAAGCATCTCTAGGAACATTTGGAATACCAGGGTCGTTGTAATCCCAATACGGAATACCGTCTGCCGGTGTAATTTTATTGTTTAATATGAAACCTGCTATTCCATCTGCCTGAGATAAGTATTTATTGTTTTTTGTTTCGCGAAAACATAGTGTGTATCCATATAAGGCCCAAGCCTGTCCACGGGCCCATGCCGATTCGTTTGCATAACCCTGTGCAGTTATTTTCTGAAGTATATTCCCAGCCTTAAGTGTATCATAATCAACTACGTGATAAGAACTAAAATCTGTTCGGAAGTGGTTTTTAATAGTATTATCTGCATGAGAAACCGCTATTTTATAAAAGGATGAATCACCCGTCATTTTGGTCGCTTCAAACAGCAATTCAAGATTCATCATATTATCAATAATTACCGGATATTTCCATTTATCACCATTATGATCCCATGATTTTAGCACACCTGCAGTTTTGTTAAATCTGGTAGAAAGCGATTTAGCCGCCTGAATGATAACTGCTTTGTAGGCAGTATCTTTTGTTAAGCGATAGCCATTTCCAAACGGGCAGTAAATCATAAAACCCAAATCGTGAGTACCGCGATTGTATTGTTCTTTCTTGATATCTGCAGTATATTTTTTGGCAAGATTAAGCCACTTTTTATCTTTTGTGTATTCATAAAAATACCACAGTTCTGCCGGAAAAAACCCACTTGTCCAATCTCTTGAAACCACCATTTTAAACTGTCCTTTTTCAACGGTTCTTGGAGATACTAGGTTGGGTTTTAACAAACGGGCTGAATCAACATTTTTAACCAAAACATCAGTTTGTTTTGCTGCTGCAGCAAAAGCTTCTTTAACGTTAACTTTTTGAGCATTTGCTGAGCCAGCTAATACCATACAACATAACGTTATCTTAATTTTTAAATTCATATTTATAACCATATTAAAGGGTTGCGAATGGGTAAATTCCTAATGACTTCTTCTACTTGAGGTGCATGGTCTAGTTTTTCCCAGGTGGAATACCATTCATGCTGATTGAACTGAACTGCTCCAAAAATTAAAAAGGGCTGTGCAACAGGCCAGTTTTCCCAATACATTACATCAGCTTTTAAAGGCCATTTATTTTTATCTGAAATATAAGGATAAAGATAATCCAAACCTTTTCTAATTGATTTTCCATCTGCTGTTTCAAATTTCCATAAATTATCTTTAGGCGTAGATAAAATCTGGCAAAGCATTGTCATGGCATCCAGATTAAAGATGGAATATCCATAGGGTTTCGTTCTGACTGTTTCCAATGGAAAACTTCCATCTGTACCCATTTGATTGGGCAATAAGATGGTTTTATAGCTAATGCGCAACGAATCCAGCATAGCCTCGTTTTTACATAATTTAGCGAAAGATGCCACTTGCATCGCCCAGCATGTGGCATGATTATTTTTAACTGTTTTTTCCTGTATGCCTGGTTTTGAAGTGTTCAGCCAAATTATATAATCGGCAAACCATTTCTTAATTCCTTTTAAGCTTGCTTTATCAAATGCTTTTGCGTTTTCCATCACCAGAGCTCCTTGCGCAACCTCCATTAAATGAATGGTATCGATAATACCATAATTACGTCCGGTAAATTTGCCTTTTACCGCTTGAGCGAAAAGTAGGTTTGGATTCATCAACGTTTCAGGATTGATAAACAAGGCCTGAAAATGTTTTAGGGCATGTTTAACATATTTTTCATCAGCTGTAATTTTATACGCAGAAACTAATGCACCGATGATTTTACTGAAACGAATCATAGCCTTCCTATGCGCAACAAAATTATCCGGGTTTGTTAATCCATCTCGGTTGATGTAGGGTCCATCCGGATTTTTGGGGTCGGGCCAGAAGTAATCTGCTTCCGAAAAAAAATCATGTTTGCCACCAGCACTTCTAGGCGAAGATGATGCCGTAATGGTAATAGGCTCTTGTTCCATTGCCCATTTTGCCTGGTTTAAAATTTGCTTTGTAAGTAAAATGCTCGCTTTCTTTTTGAAATCTGCAGGTACATTTTCCAAATCTATAATGGTATTAGAAAATGAACTTAATGCTAGATAAAAAAAAGTTGAGATTAAAATTATTGATATCTTTTTCATGATCTACAAGGTTATGAAAACAGTTGGAATGCCGTCAGATTTTACAGAAGCTACACTTTTGCCTTTATTTAATTTTACTTTGATAATTGCCCTGCCATTGTAAGCCTGCACTTTCCTCGATCCGGAAGATGTTCCCAAATCATCAATTAATTTCCCATCACCCATTAAACCAAAATTTATCCAGTTTATTGCATCAAGGCACTGTATGCCAGCTTCATCAAAAAGCTTAACCTCCAGGGTTGCAACATCTGCCTCCTCATTTATTTTAGTTAAGGTCATTTTAGTGGGTTTAGTCCATTTCTCTGTTTGATAGTTAAATCTTATTTCATCGGTTACTATAACCTTACCTTTTTTAGCTATTACTTTAACTGTATTTTCTCCTTTAAGAAAAGGAAGGTTCCAACGTAAACCCGCAGCGGGAAAATCCTGGCTGTTTCTTTTCTTTATCCCAAAGCTTTTTCCGTTCAGAAATATTTCTGCTTCCGTACAGTTAGCATAAACTTTTACCATTTTTTCCTCTCCCTCATCACCCCAGCGTACTGGCCAGCTATGTCCATAAATATGAACCATTGGTTTATCAGTCCAATACGATTGAAAAACATAATAAGCCTCCTTTTTAGTGAAATCTCTTTCTACAACTCCTTTTTGGTTCATGTAAGGCACTGGATTATCAGGACGAACAGGTGTAGAAAAATCTTTGAATGGCCAGTATGCCGAGCCACTTAGCCAAGGCATATTTTCCTGTTCTTTAAGGTGCCAATCAATTAAATTGGTGATGTAGGATTCACTCCAATCGCCATCTTTGGATATTCTTGCGGCACCTCCAAATAATGAAGCGTCACCTGCCCGCTCATCAGCGCTGTCACCTATTTTAATTTTACTTAGGGCTTTATCAGGATTTTCTGAATGGCGCATGGCATGGCTATCCCCTCCCCATTCCACATGTAAAAAGCGTTTAACCTTTGAAAATTCATCTTCAGAAACCTTTTTATAATCGGTATAGGCACCACGGTACCAACCCGCCCAGATGGATGGAGAATATACATCAACGATATCGGCACAAAAATCGCATCGCCGGATTGCAGTGTACCTGGATGAATCCAATTTATGGGAGCGTCCATTAAGTTCTTTCATAAACGTTCTGATTTTTTCTTTATCAAATTCAGCAAAATCTCCCGGCCAATCGTTTTCGTTTCCCAAGCCCCAGATAATAATGGAAGGATGGTTATAATGTTGGTCAATCATGTTTGTAAGCATGTTTCTGGTTTGTTGTTTATAAGTTTCACCACCTAAGCCACCCCGACACCATGGGATTTCTTCCCAAACCAAAATGCCCAAACTATCGCAAAGGTTTAACACAATTCTCGATTGCTGATAATGCCCCAATCGGATAAAATTCACGCCCATATCCTTCATCATCTGCATCTCCGTGCGAATCATTTCCTCGCTCATTGCTGCCGCAACGCCTGCATGGTCTTCGTGCCGATGAGTACCACGCAAAAGCAAACGATTTCCATTTAGATTGAAAGGACCTTTCTCTACAAAATTGATATTTCTAAAACCTATTTTATCTTCACTCTTATAACTGCCTGTGGATGAAACGAGATCATATTGCAAGCGATACTGTAAGGGTTTATCGGTCGACCATAATAGCGGTTTACTGACTTCCAAGCTCCATAACTCCGTATCGCCATTTAAATTGTTAATCTTTTTTTCCTGCTGTGCAACAACCTTTCCTTTTGGGTCGATTAATTTAAGATGGATAGTAGCATTTTTTAAGCCTGTAGGATTGTAAAATCTTCCGCTCACATTTAATTTACCCAATTTTCCCTGCGCATCCACTTCGGCTTTAGCAAACATTTTATCTACTGATAATGGTGGTACATAAACCAGATTTAAATAGCGGTAAATCCCTCCATAAACATTAAAATCAGATAAATCTGAAGGAATCATTTCCAAATCTCTTGAATTATCCGTACGGATAGAAACCGGCACTTGCCCTTTAAACTGCTTTTGGTAAACTTCCTCTTTTTGAAATGCGGCAACCGCATCTGTAATGTCAACTGTCCATTCATCGTAACCACCTACATGAGTTGCAACTTTTGTAGTATATACATAAACTTCTGTTTTTTGACCAGCCCCTTCGAAATGCAAAATGGTTCTACCATTTTGATAAGGATTCTCGATTTTGAGCTTGGTGCGGTACCAGGCGGGTCCTTGATAATAATTCACATCAGGATCTACCGCATCTGTAGCATTAACGCAATGTGGTAAATTTACATTTTCCCATAATGGAACGGATTCAGGATTACCCAATCCTACAGGACGGACAGCTTCCCAGATACCTCCTAAATCCTGTTTAAGAAATTCCCAACCAGCATTTAACCGGATTGATTTTTGTGCAAATGCGATATTGGATGACAGCAAGAAACTAAGAACAAGAAGATATTTGGCTATTTTTTTCATACCTAAAAATAAATAAATTGCATTTTTTTTGCTGGCTGGCAATGCATAAACCATCTAATCAATTGGATTCCAAAAAGCTTAAATTTACTAGTAAACCTTTTTCAGCTGAATAGCATTTAATATAGGTTTTCCCTCAATTGCATTAAAATCAATCGTAATTCCTTTTCCACTGGTTACAGTAATCCTTGTTTTCTTTTGAACTGCTCTGGTGTAACCAAAATCTTCCGCCAGGTTAATATTTTCCATAAAGGGTGTTTCATTAATGCTCACGCTGAAAACTCTGTTTTCTACCGCTTCGGTTTTATGATTGTTATCCAGGTTGTAAGCCAGAGCTTCTTTAGTCTCTCCACCAACCAATTCAGCGAAGTGAAGTGATATATCATATTCGCCATCCGGAACATCAAATTTAAATTGCTTAATGCCAACCTGCTGTGTTTGGTAAACCGGATCATTTTCGGTTCCTAGTATGTTTTTGTCGCTCCCGTAACTGATTCTGTTATTTGTACCTTTAAAAGGTTCTCCACCGACATATCCCCAGGATCCTTTTTTATAGATCTGATCTGGCATCCAAATTTCATGCGTTTGATTATCAATATAATATCGTTTAGCACCTAAAAGGACATTCATATCTTTAAATGGAATCTGATCACTAAACTGAAATGGCTGCAATTGAAAATGAATATCTGCCTGATCACTCTGGTCACCAGAAACAACTCTAATCTGGTTTATGCCATCTGCAAACGGCACTTTCCATTCAATAATGTGATCTAACGCTTCTTTTACGCCCAAGCTTTTTCCATTCAAATACAATTCAGCCGACTTCAAATTGGTAGCCACCTGTATATTCTGCATACTCAGCAATTTTCCAGAATCGGCTAAGGCAGTTCGTTCTTTCCATTGCGATGAAGCAATTTTTAAATATGGTTTTTGGAGTAAATAACCCTGGTATAAAAAGTACGTATCTTTAGGCTGACGTGCAATGGTAAGCAAACCTTTATTGTTGATATGAGGCATGGTTTCTTCGCGGGTTTCCGAATTAAAATCTGCTAAATTCCAGGCCATCCCTCCGGCTACAAATGGCCTGCTTAACATGGCGTTTAAATAAACCTGATGAAATTTCAGCGCATATTCAACGCTTTTATCAAAGCGAACCGGCTGGTTTGTTCTAATCCGGGGATCAGCATCTGCGCCGTATTCAGTAACCATAAAAGGCGTATTTGGAAGTTCTTTATGGTGTTTGTCTAAAAATTTAGCAAAATCTTCAGGTGCGCCGGAGTACCAGCCTGAATATAAATTCCAGCCAACAATCATTGGGATTTTAGTTAAACCAACTTTGTTATAAATATCCCATGCCCCATGGTTTATCAGTAAAGTATAACGAGATGGGTCTAGTTTCCTTGTCAAACTATCCAGCTTTTGGGCGAGTTCTCGAACGTGATCAAAATAAATCTGCTGTCGGGGTTTATCATTTGAAAACTTCAGACGCAGCAAAATTTCGTTCATATATGCCCAGATGACCACACTGGGGTGGTTGAAATTCTGGGCGATCATCTCTGTTTGCATGTTCAAACAGTTGTTGGTGAAGGCTTCGGATTCGGTAATGGTATTAACAACCGGAATTTCTACTGAGGCTAAAATACCCAGTCTGTCGCAAGCTTCCAGAATCAGCGGATCCTGAGGATAGTGTGCTACCCGTAAAAAATTCCCTCCCATGGCTTTTAGCAATTCTACATCCTTTATCTGAAGTGCATCAGGTGTAGCATTACCTAAATTATCATAATCCTGGTGGCGACTAGCGCCCATTAGCTTCATTGATTCGCCATTCAGGAAAAAACCTTCATTTGCATCGAATCTGAACCAGCGAAAACCTAAGGGATTAGAAACCTGATCGATTACTTCACTTGTTTTAACATCAACAATCTTGGTTACAACCCGATACAAGTAAGGATTTTTTGGCGACCAAAGGGAAGGATTTTTAATAGACTTTATATCCTGAACAATAGATTTTTTTTCTCCTCTTATCAGTGATATTGTTGATGACCCTGATGTTACCTGTCCTCCGTTTGCATTATAGATGCTATTGATTATTTTAATCTTCTTATCAAAAGAGGATGAATTTTCTACAACACTATTCACCCGAACACTTGCTGATAAGGCTGAAACCGCTGGGGTGGTGATGAAAATCCCTGAGCTTCCATTTTCTTTTTGAGAAAAATGAATGGGACTAGTAATAAGCAAACTTACATTTCGATAGATTCCACCAAAAAAGGTAAAATCGGCAGTTAGTGGAGGAATATCTTCGTTAAAACGGTTATTCACCCTTACTTCTACCAAATCCTCTTTATAATTTAGAAATGCAGAAATCGGAACGATAAATTTAGTGTAGCTCCCAATGTGTTTCCCGGCAGATTTACCATTGATGAACACTTCAGATTCTTGCGCAACGCCATTAAAAACCAGAAAGACTGCTCTTTCTTTTACCGAATCATCAAGTTTTAATTTTCTCTTGTAAACACCAACACCACGGTAATATCCAGGAACATCATCCAACACATCTTTGTCATTCCAGGTATGCGGCAGGATAATTTTTTCTATTTGAGCATCTGGTTTTTGAAATTCCCATTGGTCATTTAAACTTATAGTTTCCCTTCCTGTGCGCTGTGCAGCACAATTGTAACCAGAAATAATGACTAACCATATCCATAAAAGTGATTTGTGCTTCAACATATTTTTATTCGTATCCTTTAATCTAATTATTTTTATCTTGTTCAAACTTCATGTTGCCAGCCTGGGCTGCTTGCAGTTCAACATCTCAAGTTTCACCCTTCTTAATTAATCAGATCCCGTTCTATCTTATTTTTTTATTAATAGTCGGCATTTCATCCGACTTATTGTTTTTCTATGATTTTGTCGTGACCATCAAGCTTTACCACCAAAATGCTATTGAATTTTGTTTACCACTAAATCATCAAAGTAAATGTAACTGGTCTGACTAGAACCCCACACAGCGACGTCTTTACCACCCCTAAAATTATGGAAGGATAGTCGCTTGATTAAGCGCTGCGCATCATTTGTAGTCCAGCGAATGGATTGGTCTAGTACTGTTGCTCCATTTATAAGCACTTGTACCCAGCCATTTTTAGTTGATCCGGTATTACTTTTCACATAAAGGTGTACGGTATAGGTCTCTCCTTTAACAAGGCTTCCGCTTGTTGGATAAGATTTTCCGAAAGTGTCTCCACATGGACCAGCCATATCTCTATGATACACATAGGGTTGAAAATAAACCCTGTTACCATTATTATACCACATTAAACGCAAACTTCCTCCATTTCCATCGGTGGGAATATCACAGCCAGTGTTGCCTTCCCCTATAAGAAATCCAAAGCCAACTTTTCCTCCCCTACTCCAATCGAATTGACTGTGAAAACGAACCTTAAATGTGGCCTCATATGCAGAACCATCGGACAAATCTGCACCAGCAATTAATCCATTTGAAACAGCGTTTGGAGCCAAGGTTGCCCTGGCCCAGCCCCCTGAAATGTATGCACGGTCTTCATTCCAGCCGGTAAGCGCAGCCATACCAAAATCGCTACTTGCTTCATTATATGAATATGCACCATCAGGGTGATTAAAACTGGTATTGATGTTGCTTGGATAAGCTTGCACTGCAGCCACTGCCATACTTTTATTTACCAAAAGTTTCTCAACCGGCACAATGTTTTGGTTTGTTTCAGAAGAATCTTTCGAACACCCTAAAATAGCGCTGAAAAAAATTAACATGGCCATGCCAATTAATTTAGATGTCATAATTTTAATACTCATTGTAATTTTGGTTTAGGTTTAAATCTGGTTAGATATTTCTTATTAATGCATTGCTATCCTGGACAGCCGGAATGGAATATTTTTAGTTTAGTTTCTAAATTGGGTTATTAGGTTTTTTAATATTTTCATTACTTCGGATCAGGTAAAAAAGCAGTACTTGCTTAAGGGACTGCCCATTCTAACCAAAACCATGTACAACTTAGCATGGTCTTTATCGTATTTTAAGGTAATTTATCCAATGCAGGTACATTCTGATCATATCCTGCATAGCCCTTATTCTGATTGATTCTTCCTTCCGTATTAAATCGCTGCGCACTTGCCGGAACAGGCCATAATACGTGGTAAGGTGCAATTTTGTAGTTTACACCTTGTAATGTTGGCACCTGGTTTTTATAAAAATCATTTTTTTCTATAATCCTGTCGTACATAAAATTATTATCAGAAAAAGTAGCAAGGCTATAACTCTTACCATTATAGGCAGGCTTACCAGTTTGTGCAAAAATGTATGCAATGCGGGTAAGTTCTGTTTTACGAGGCTCTTCCCAATACAATTCACGGGCACGTTCATCTAAAATAGTTCCTATAGTTATTTGTGAGGCATTGGTAAACAGCGTTGCATTGGCCCGGCTTCTCACTACGTTCAAGTCTGCCATAGCCAATCCAAGTTCACCCTTCCAATAGTAAGCTTCTGCCCTAAGTAAATAGGTTTCTGCCAAACGAAATACGTACCAATCGGTATTTGTTCCGCGTGGCGGTGTCCAGTATGGGTCATTTGCTAAAGCATTGGTCGAATTGATAAACACCTTATAATGTGGCCATCCAAACCAGTGACGAATGGTATCAAGTGCACCATTTGTAAAACGTTGTTTGATATTTGCATCCGAATACATTTGCAAAGGCTGACCATATAAGGCTCTATCCGCAGCATTTGTTGAGGTTTTCAATGCCGGGTTATTGTACACTAAATCTGTCATATCCATCCACATGCCTTTTGCATGTCGGTAATCGGTATTATCCGTCCAGATGTATTTTGTGCTGTAAGGGGTGCCGCGGTAGCGGCCAATTCCTCTACCGTACATTCTGGTCAGTGGAATTTCTGCAGTAACCAAATCGACAATTGCAGTCGCTCCTGATGGTGTTTTTACGTTCGCAAAATGCCATGCCGGAACGGTGTTTCTCATCAGTTGTGAACCCAGGGCTGTAAAACCGGCAAAAGCTTCTCTATCAATCACTAAAAACAATGCTTCTCTATTGGTAGTAAGCGATTTATTATCCATTCGGTGCAAATCCCAAATCACATTTTTTGTTAAATCAGAAGCGGTGCTTCCAAATCTGGTGGTCATCATACCGTATTTTCCACCTGCAATTACATTAGAAGCTGAAGCAATTGCATCATCAAATTTACCAAGTGCCAGGTTAACTTTAGTGAGCAAATGGCTAACAGCACCTTTGGTTACATCGCCCTTATTGCCTCCATCGGTAACCCAGGTTTGTGCAAATTCAAGGTCTGTTTTCATTTTACCCAGGATTACTTCTCTCTTTGTGGAATAAAAATTCGCTTTTGGAAATTCCAAATCGTTTAAAAGCAATGGTACATCACCAAACTGATGAACAAGCCTGTAGTAATAATATGCCCGGTAGAAATATGCTGAACCTAAAATCAGATTTTTTTCAGCTTCAGACGCATATGTTGGTTTATCAATGTTTGAAATGATGGTGTTGGCTTGGCGTACCGCGACAAATTCATTATCCCAGTACCAACCGATTTTGTTGAAGTCATCACTATTAAGATTCGCATCCGGAGTAATTCTGGAGATTAAATCCTGAGCAGGCGTGTTTTTATCGGTTGTTCCATCTACAGCAACATCTGAAAAAATCGATTCCGTTAGTAGTGGAGCAGAATCGCCAAAAAACTCTCTTCGCGTTGCCAATCCAAGACCATTAAGTGCGGCTTTCATTGCGGTAAGGTTGTTTAAATTCTCTGGTGCATAAGCGGAGAGTTGTTCTGAATCCAGGTATGCTTTTTTACATCCTGCAAAGCCCAATAATGCAGCAAAAGCAAATAGGATGGATATATTTTGATTTATTTTTTTCATTTTCATTTAAGTTATAAATTAACATTAAGACCTAAAGTGTAGTATCTTGGCGTAGGACCATTATTTTGCGGATCCCAGAATGTCCATGTTGGTGCATAGTAGCCTGCATTATTTACATTGGCATAAATTTTAGCGCTTTTTACACGAAGCTTGGTAAGCAAATTTGATGGTACCGAATACGATACGGCTACGGTGTTTAAGCGTATGAAAGAATTATCCCAATACACATTGTAGCTTGTACCGCTCGAACCAGAATTTAGTCTGGCGTAATCGTTTATTGGGTTTGCGGGCGTCCAATATGGCAAAACATACGATGATGAGCGGGCAAAGCCTACGCTACCAGGTTGGTTTTTTGCCGAATTGTATTGTTTAAGCTGCCCCCAGTTGGCAAGCAATTGAAATGAAAAATCAAAATTTTTGAAAATATTGAATTCATTTCGCATCGCGAAGAAATAGCGTGGTGTACGGTAACCTAAAAACTTTTTATCATTATCAGAATAGGCATAATCTCCATCAACATCTTCCAGTTTAAAATCGCCGGGTTTAATGGCTGCCTTTGTAAATTTTGCCGCTTCGGCCAATTCACTTTGCTGCCACACGCCCTGAATGTTATAATCCCATATGATGTCGATATCTTTACCTATAAACCATCCATTTCCAGGGTCATCCGTTGGCAAAGCAAGGGCAACAATTTTATTTCTGTTGAAGGAAAAATTGAAATTGGTATTCCATTTAACAGGACCATCAACAAGATTTTTACTATTCAGGTTCAGCTCTCCTCCACGATTATTGATACGGGCAAGGTTTGAATAAACATTAGAATAGCCACTCACATTCGGCAGTGTCTGTCTAACCAATAAATCACTTGTTTTCTTGTTATAGGCATCAATGGAGCCGCTAATGCGATCGTTAAAAATTGAAAAATCCAAACCGGCGTTCATTGCAGTGGTTTCTTCCCACTTTAAGTCTGAATTGGCCATTTTCGCTCCAATCTGAACCGTGTTCACATCTGAGGCAGCACCACTACCGTTTACGGTTTGGTATTTACCACTTGTTAACTGAGCAAGTGCAGCATAGGGATCAACGGTTCCATTATCAGGGTTACGTAAATCGCGGTTACCATTTATACCATACGACAGACGAAGCTTACCGTAGCCTAACCATTTCTGATTTTTCATAAAGGCTTCATCTGTAAATACCCATGCTAATGCTGCTGCCGGGAATGTAGCCCGCTTGAAGTTTACACCAAAAACAGAATAACCATCTCTACGAACCGAAAGGGTTAATATATAACGGCTCAACAAACTATAATTTATTCTTGCCATCAATGCATCTCCTGTGTATACTTTATCTTCACTATTTGTTACGGGTTTGATTCCGCTTGAAAGGTTATGATAACTTAATACATCACTGGGAACGAAGCCTTCATTTGAAGCTTGTGTCCACCAGGTCTGGTATTTTTCAGCATTTGCCAATAGCGTAACATCCACGTTATGAATGTTGGCGAAGGTTTTGTTCCATTTAAGTAGATTATCCACTTGCCAGTTGTAGCGTGTTTCGTTGGCACGTGTTGCAGATCCTCCTGGAGTTACGACATCCGGATTTCTGGAAGATCGATAATCGAACGTTCTGTAGAAATCCAGACCTGGACTAAAATTCAATTGATAGGTAATTCCGAAAGGTAATTTTACACGGCCATAAACGCTTGCAAAAATTGTATTCTGCTTATTCATGCGTTCATTGTATGTCATACTTAAAAAAGGGTTTCTGGCATTCAAACCGCTATCATCTGTTGGAATGCGCCTCAATTGTCCGTTTGGAAGGAATTTATCCCCGTAAGGTGACAAGTTTAATATCTGCGTCCAGTCTGCCTCGGTTGATCCATCTCCTGTTCTGGCTTCATCTCTATCGGCGAATTGGACATTCATACCCAGGGTTAACCATTTGGCTGCTTCGCCTTCAAGATTTATCCTTCCCCTGATTGCGGTATAATCACCACCTTCTATAACATTTTGGTTTTTCTGGTAGTTTAAAGACATATAGTAGGTAATTTCTTGCTTCTTACCACTTAAAGAAAGGGTATGATCCTGACGGAAACCAGTTCTAAAGATATCATCATACCAGTTAACTGTTTTTCCGGCCAGATAATTTGCCTTCTCATTTGCAACAAGGCCAAGTCTGTTAAGCCATAAGTCAACTGGATCGCCAGTTTGCCCATTCAACCATTGGGTGAGGTTAACGCCTTCAGGAAGATTTCTAGGATCGGTATACAAATAATCTGGGGTTGTGGCGCCGCTGCGCAACACATCACCTCTCCATGCTAAAAATGCTTCATCCTGGTAAGGCCGCATGTTTTTAGCAACCTGGGCAAGACCAACATTGGTATTAAAAGTAATGGTTGGCGATTCACCTCTACCCTTTTTGGTCGTTATTGCAATAACTCCTGTTGCAGCTTTAGCGCCGTAAACCGCAAGAGAACTTGCATCTTTTAAAACGTCTATTCCATCAATATCATTTGGATTAATATCAGCAAGCTGCCCATTGTAAATTACACCATCCAAAACAATAAGTGGTGAGGTTCCTGCACTTAAGGTCGACTTCCCCCTTACCAACAAGTCTCCGCCACCCTTGGCACTCGAACTCAATCCAACAGACAGGCCTGGAATATTACCTTTCAATACATCTGCTATACTTTGTGGATTTTCATTTTCAAGCTGGGTTGCTTTAACGCTGGAAATGGCACCGGTAGCGTCGCGTTTTGTTGTGGTACCATAGCCTATTACAACAACATCAGTTAGGCTTCTGGATTCTTCAGCCAAGGTAACAGAAATGCTTGTTCTCTGGCCAACTGAAATCTCTTGCGTGGTAAATCCTACAGCAGAAAAAACAAGTGTTGCATTAGGTGGAACAGCTATCAAAAAACTTCCGTTAGCTCCTGTAGATACTGCAATTTGAGCATTTTTAACTTTTACCGAAATGCCCGGCATGCCTGCCCCGGTTTTGTCTTTTACAGTTCCTTTTATAGATATGCTCTGTCCAAAACATAGCGTAAATACAAAGCAAACCAATGCAATTAGTAGGGTAATGGTTTTTCTCATCTTATATTTGGTTTAGAATAATTGGATGATACAAACCTATTCTAAATATTCCATTTTCCAAACAAAAATAAATCATAACTACCTATAAAATAGATAGTTATACAAATTTATAATGCGGTATAGCAACAATGGTATCTCCTAAAAAAAGCACTCTATACGTTCCATTTCAACTATGCTTAATTTTGATTAATACGGCTGAGCAACATTTATTATTTGGTAATTTTTTTTCAGCCTATCAGTTCTATGCCGTTTTTGGAGTGCTTATGCTATATCAATCATGCAAAAAAACAAGCATAGCTGGTTGACTTGATTTGCTCAACTATCAACTGGAATTTAAAAACAGTACGAGGAAAGAGGACAAAATGCTGGAGAAAAATATACAATCGAATATTGTATTAAGATCTGAATAGACACGTTAAGGCCGATAAGGCTAACAAAACTTATCTTATATTAAATAAACTGGAGATGCTGCCTTCTATATCATTTGTTTGATATGGAATTCAACCTTAAACCTCGGTATGAAAAGGATTTTCTTGAATTCTAATAATCAACTAATCAGTATTACAAACTAGAAAGTATGCAGCTTGAAATGTCAACAGAGAGGATTATGCAACTGATGGATCCAAAAGCAGCTTTCCCCAATCTCCATCTGAATTTTTTTTAAGCAAAGCTTTTTTATCAAGTAAAAGCTTTTGCATTTTCGAATTATAGGTCCAGCAAGTGCTTTGACGAATGTTTAAAATCTCGGATAATTTATAGGAAGAGATGGTACCCTTAGACGTATAAATAAGGATAAACATATACAGTGCCTTGTTTATGGGAATCTTTGAATTTTGCAGGATGGTGTTGGCAATTGCCGATTCATCATAACCACACTTGGTACATCTTCTGCTGAATGCGGTTTGACCAGCAGAGTGTTGCGTGTTCTGACACCTTCTGCAGGCATATCCATGACTCCATTTCAATTCGGAAAGGTATCTAAAACAACTATCCTTATCTGGATATATCCTGCTGAATTCTTCAAAATCCAAACCCTTTTGCATAACTCTTGCACGTGTAACTTTCTCTATATTAAGATGAAGTTCAGAAATATCTTTTTTCAGCAAACGGTTCATCACCGAGATCTCTGCGTTTTGTTTTTCGATGGTAAAAGTCTTTTGCTGAATTTCCTGCGTACGTTCATCGACAAGCACCTGCAATTGCTCATTTAGGTTCTGGTGTAAATCATCATTTATTCTAAGCTGTTCAATAATCCTTTTTTGTACTCTGCTTTTTTTCTTTCGGAGGGTACGTATCGCATTACCTATTGCGAAGGAAACCAATATCATTTCAACAACAAAGCAGATACTTAGACTATAATAGGTAAGGGTACCGTAAGGAATCCACTTTAAAAGCAGTAAGATTTTGAGCACAAAACCTGCAACCAGAAATCCATAACCAATTACTAAAAAGCTGGCCGGCTTATAGCCAGATGAGAGTACGGAAATTCCGGCGCTAAATGCAACCAGCAGCGGAATAAATTCGATTATTTTAAAATTAAATAAAGGGGTATAAATCAGACAGGCGATAAAGAAAATACTTCTTAGAACAATAGTAAGTATCACCAACTTATAAAAAAATGGTGATTTTGACTTCAGATATAAAAAATTACTGGTAAATAATAACCCGAAAATGCTGCTTAAAAAAAGGGAAATGCCAAATCCATAAACATTGATATGAGGATTTGTTGGCCACAGGTATTGAAAGGCTATACCATCATTACACATTTCATACATACCGATACTTAAGTTATACAGCACATAAAACAAATATTGTTTTCCCTTTACAGCAAAGTACATTAGAAGGTTATATAGGCAAAATACCGCTATCATCCCATAAAAAAGCCCAAACAACAGATATTCTCCCAGCGCGTAGCTGACAAACCACCTAAGATCCCGCAAAACAATAATCGTGCTCACTGAATGCGGTGATTTGATCCGGAGATAATATGTGAGGGTTTGATTAGTGTGGTTATTTAGGTCATAAATAAAATTTTTGTGGTCGTATCCTCTTTTCGAGAAATTATAATTGGTACCATAATAATTTGCTTTGTATTTCCCAGATCCATCAGGTGCAAATAATGTTAGCTCGCTTATTGACTGATCAAAAAACTCCAGTATCCATTGTTTTGAGCGCTCCTGATTATGCTTGATTTTAAATCGATACCAATAAGCTGACTGTGGATTATCATTTTTAGGAATTCTAAGGGTATTTGAACGGAATTTATACTGGAATTCTTTACTTATTACTTGGCTAAAATTCAAGTTAGCTTTAGCATCTTCCAAAACATCAATCTGACCAAACGAAAGCATTGTATGTGGTGAATCATTCTGAATTCGCACAGCTTGTTGCGCATGGGTCATTTGCCCGTAGCAAATTAAAATCAACAAAATTAATGTACATTTAATTCCAATATATTTTACACGATAAGAGTGAAAGGATGAAATAGGGTACATTAAATTTGGTTAAGGTAACCCTAAAAGTATTAAAACATTACTTCATGTCCAAACTTTACTGTATTGAATTATTGGCCTTTAGTGGATTGTAATATTATGGTAGCTATAGGATTTAAAGGTAGATTTGTTAAAAGGCTTTATTTATAACATAGTTTTTAGCAAATAACTAAGCAATTTTAACATTAAAAAACTGCTTAGTTATTCAAATTACTACCTAAAAAGCATCAAACCACAATTTTGTTGTAAGTAAATCAGCGCCCTGGCTAGCTACCGCATCTCTATAACTTTGTGCATTTAAAGATTGCTCAGTGCCTGGATATATGAACCGGACCGGAATCTGACCATTTAATACTGTGTTTACAGAAACCGTTAACTTAGGATAATCCAATCTTCGTTGTTCTGTCCAGGCTTCTAAACCCTGACCAAAAAGGCTAATCCATTTTTGCTCACCAATTGATTTTTTATAATTTGTTGCATCATACTGAACCGCTGACTGGGAAAGATAATTGGTTACCAGCGCATCTGAAATGCCGTATTGTTTTAAAGAAGCTGTTATCGCTTGCCTATATAAAAGCGAGGCATCTTCAGTAGTCAATCCACGGGCAGCCGCCTCTGCCCTATTAAACAATAGTTCGGCATAACTGTAAATCACAGCAGGCGATTGTGGAGCAAGAAAGTAAACGCCAGGTTTGGATGTTTTCGCAAAACCCAGGTTGCTGGCTTCCGAATTGGTTAATCCGTTAGGTACACCTACATACTCTTCTGGTGTAGCAGTTTGGGTTTTACTTGCAAAAATTGGCAAGCGTGGATCATTGAGCGTAAACAATTTGTCTACAATCGTTTTGCTAATGCGGTAATCATCACGCGTATCAAACTGTGCGCTTACCGGGTTTTGTTGAGGCGATATCTGATATATTAGTTGCGCTATATCGGTGTTATCGCTAAAATAGGCATCACCGTCAGCTTTTATTTCATCTAAAACCTGTTTAGCTTTTGCAGGCTCCTTATCTGCAATTCTTAAGGCGATTCTTAATCGCAAGGCATTAGCAAATTTTTTCCATCTAGTAATATTCCCATTGTAGATGATATCGCCTGCAATGCTCTTCCCTGCAGGATCAAGCGCAATTTTCGCAGCCTTTAAATCGTCCAACAGGCCAAAATATACATCTCTTTGTTTATCGTATTTCGGGGTAATAAATTCATTTAGTTTACCGGCCTGGGTATATGGAATATCTCCATAAGCATCTGTAAGCAGCAGGAATGACCAAGATCTCAGCGTTAGCGCCACACCTATGTAGTTAGAATTTGAAGTGCTGTTACCTATCTCTATAATTTTATTAAAGCCGTTAATACTTTGTGAATACAAGGTAGACCAAAGTGAGGTAAAACTACTGTTGGAGTAAATAAATCTATCTTCTTCGGTGTATTGAATTTTGGCCCAATGTTGCGCAAATAACAAACTGGAGTTCATATTGTTGGTTGTACCCCAGTAGGCATCTGTCGTATTCTTTATTGCAGCTGTCAGCAAATAGTCGGGCTGAGCATTCTCTGTCGCGTTCGGGTTGATGTTTACCTCATCAAGCTCTTTACTGCAAGAACCAGACAAAACGGCAAATAAAATCAGTATATAAATAAAATTATTTTTCATGTGTGATTAAAATTTAATGTTCAGGTTAATGCCAAAAGTTCGGGTTGTAGGATTTGAAAGGCTTTCCAGTCCTTGTCCGTTGCCTGTATTAAAAGCCACTTCAGGATCGATATCTTCTACATTACGATGTAGTATGGCTAGGTTCCTTCCGACCAAAGCAACCGAAACGCCTTGAAGTTTTAATTGACGAACCCAAGTTGAAGGCAAGTTATAGCTTAGCTTTACCTCGCGTAATTTTACGTAAGAGGCATCAAAAATATTAGCCTCATCAATGGTGCGAAAAGATTTGTAATAGGTTTGTGCAGAAATTATTTTATCGTTCCGTTTGCCATCTGCTGTAACACCATCAAATATGATCCCGTCATCATAAACCGTTACACCCTGCGGGGCGGCAGTTCCAGTAGAAAGCCTTACCGCACCATTGGCTTTTACATTTCCTGGATAGTAATAAGATATGCCACCAAATTCTGCGGCTCTTCCTGGTAAGGTTGACGCCAAAACGCCTGTATATGTTCCGGTTGAATAGGTACCATTGTAAATGGAGCCACCGAAGCTCGCATCGATTAAAACACCCAGGCTTACCCCTTTGTAGCTAAATGTGTTTGATATTCCTCCAATCCAATCAGGCGTATATTTGCCCAACACCCTTTTTGTAGGGTCAGTTTGGGGAGCGCCAGTTGCATTAACCACAATATTTCCATTGTTATCCCTTAAAAATGCATTTCCAAAAAGGGTTCCATAGGGTTGCCCAACTGCTGCAATAACCTGCGCAGAACTGGTAGCAACCACATAGTTTTGCAGTAAACCTGCTTTATCCAATTCTATAACCTTACTTCTGTTAGCCGCATAGTTTACATCAATATCCCAGGTGAATTGCTTCTTTATTGGCGTTAAACCCAATTGAATTTCTATTCCCTTATTGTTAATTTTTCCTGCATTAAGCAATTTAGAACGGAAACCCGTACTTTGGCTTACATCAACACTTAAAATCTGATCATAACTATTGGTATTGTAAACACTCAGATCAAACCGAAGGCGTTTCTTAAACAAAACCCCTTCTGCTCCCAATTCGGATGAAGTTGTTGTTTCTGGCTTTAAATCAGCATTTAAATCTGTTGTTGATGCAGTAAGTTGAGGATTGCTGCCAAATGGTGCGCTAAAGGAATAAGTATTGATTAACCGATAAGGGTCGGCATCTTTACCAACTTTAGACCAGCCTCCGCGGATTTTGGCATAATCTAACACTTCACTTTTGATATCAAAAGCTTCAGTAAGCACGATACTACCATTAAATGAAGGGTAAAAATATGATCTATTCTGCGCTGGCAACGTTGAAGACCAGTCGTTACGGGCCGTAACATTTACAAACAGATAGTTTCTATATCCGAGTTGAGCGGACACGTATCCACTGTAAGATTTTAATTTACTGTAATTGTTGGATGATGTAAGTGGATCTCTTGAATTGTTCAATGTGTACAACTTGGCCACAGCTAACCTTGGGGCACTCTGATCATTTTGCTCTATATATCTCGAACGGATATTGCTTCCTAATAACGCTTCCAGACTAAAATCATCGTTTAATTGTTTGGTGTAACTTAGCGTTGCATCAGTATTATTTTCGTTTACGGTAAATGCACTTTCGGTATAGGATCCGAATGGGGTGCCGTTAGTTCCATAAGCAACTTTTATTTTACGCCGGTCGTTATAATAATCTGTTCCAGAACGAAAATTGAAGTTCAGTCCATCGATAATTTTATAATTTAAGCCGATGCTTCCAATAAGCCTGTTCCTATTTTGCGAAACTGTATTTTCATAAGCTACCCAATACGGATTACTGTAATAACTATTGTTCCAATTAAAAGTGTTACCATTTTCATCAAGATAATTTTTGAGCTGATTGATATCAACTTGCCGGCCGAACCAGGTAAATTGCAGCATGGTACTTGTTGACCTCGATCCGCCTGTACCCGGAAGGTTATCCGACCCAAGCTTGCTATAATTTGCATTTGCGGTAAGCGTTAATTTCGGAGTAACCCTTAAAGTTGTGTTTAAAGCAAATGAATTTTTATCCTGCCCCGAATTTGGTACCACACCAACCTGTTTTAAATTATTATAAGATAGCCTGTAATCAAACTTCTCGCTCGCGTTTTCTATCGCAATGCCATTAGAAAGAGCGTAACCTGTTTGAAAAAAATCGCGAACATTATCTGGATTGGCTACAAAAGGTACAGCAACGCCTTTAGAAAAAAACTGTGGAATCAGCCGCCCATCCATCCTTGGACCCCAGCTTTCATCTACGCCATCGTTTATACCTGCGCCCTTACCATCCACATAACTAAACTTTCCTTCAGAGCCCTGACCGAAAACATCCTGATATTTCGGAAGCGTTAATAAACCTTCTATTACCGCATTGGAGTTAAAGGATACGCCAAGACCTTTTTGGCTTTTACCAGATTTGGTTTTGATAATGATTACCCCGGCCGCTGCCCTGGAACCATACAAAGCCGCAGCATTTGGCCCTTTAAGAACACTTATCGATTCGATATCGTTAGTATTGATATCAGAAATTGTATTTGCGTAATCTCTCGCTCCTGCCGAATTAAGTTGAGAGTTATCTACCGGAATACCATCTACAACAAAAAGCGGTTGGTTATTGCCAGAAATTGAGGTTTCACCACGGATAACCACCCTTGATGAACCCATATCGCCCTGACTGTTGGTAACCCGAACACCAGCAACTTTACCAGCAAGGGCATTTACCAGATTGGTTTCTCTGGCTTCAGTAAAATTCTCTCCTTTTAATTCCTGAACGGCGTAACCTAGAGATTTCTTTTGTCGCGAAATGCCAAGCGCTGTAACCACAACTTCGTTTAAGGCATTATTTTGTTCCGTTAAAACAACCTCTACAATTTTATTGCTTTCCGATACCTCAACCTCTTTAGATGAGAATCCGATATAGGAGAAAATCAGAATGCCTTTACCCGCAACAGTGATGTTAAAACTGCCTGCATTATTAGTGGTTACAGCTTGTTTTGTTCCCTTTAATAATACAGATACACCCGGGAGGGTTTCTCCTGTTGAACTTTTCACCGTACCCGTAATGGAAACGTTTTGAGCATCAACAATTGCGGGGAGCAAAAGCAAAATTAAAATAATGAGTCGCTTAAAAATTTTGTACATAGAAATAAAAAATAATTAGTTAAAAAATTTGCAAAAATTTGGGCAAAACAATCCCATATCGCCTTTTTTGGCGCATTTTACATTTAAAATTGAAGACTGGTTTTTAAAAATTCATAGCATCAATTGATGCTTGTGATGGGTTTATCCATATAAAATAAGTGTGTTAATGGATGGCTGATTTACAGCAATAGATAGAATTTGGCTCGTTAGATTTTTTCATATTATTTATTTTTAAAAGTTAAATATTCTATAACATTAGATTGTACTAAACAAAAAAAGCACACCTGTAAATCAGGAGTGCTCTCATATATTATTTTAATAATTTCGCATTCAACTGACTTAACTAACCCATATAATTTGGGATGGAATTAGCACCATATCTTTTATAGACTGGTTGCTAAGGTTTCACAGGGCCATTCCCTCCACCTTTCTTGATAAGTATTTCAAAACAACTGGCGCAAAGATAATATTTAAATTCAATAGTCTATAAATTCTATAGATTTTATTGAATTAATTTTTTTAAGGATGAAATGATAACTACCTTTGACATTCCCAAGAATACATCCATGAAAATTACTTCTATATCCTTACTAATTTTTGCATCACTTTTTAAACTTCAAGCCAGTGCGCAAGAGGCGAACTTAAAATCTAATGGTCCAAAGTCCACAATAAATGCTGCAAGCAAATTTTCTGCTATTGGAAATTGGAGAGGCATATTTTTAATTAAACCTGGCACGGAAGTTCCTTTCAATTTCGAGGTAAAACAAAAAGATGATAAACCATTTCTATCCTTTATTAATGCGGAAGAACATTTTGATGGTGGATGGGTGATTCAAAAAGATGATTCACTTTTGATTAAGCTTGACCAATTTGACAACGAACTTGCTTTTAAAATTCAAAATGATTCACTAGTTGGAGTGCTTAGAAAACAAGATAAAACTGGCAAACCAATATCTCTATCAGCAAATAGAAAAGATAGTTACAGATTTAAAGAAAGTGGCAAAACTCCTGCTGCAGATTTCTCTGGAAAATATGACATCAGCTTTAAATCCAAAGATGGAAAGGATGAAAAAGCGGTTGGACTGTTCAAGCAAACAGGTAACAAATTAACTGGGACATTTTTACGTATAACTGGCGATTCCAGGTACTTGGAAGGCATTGTAGATGGTCGAAATTTTTACCTATCGAGCTTTATTGGTTCTAATCCCTCCTATTATAAAGGTTCATTTGCAGATGATGGAACCCTATCTGGAGCGATAATAAGTGCCAGAGGAGACACTAATTTTGACGGTAATAAAAATAAAAATGCTGCACTACCTGATGCAACAAAACTTACCTTTTTAAAAGATGGATATCAAACATTGTCATTTTCACTTCCAGATGTTAATGGAAAAAAGATTTCGTTAACTGATGAGAAATACAAAAACAAAGTGGTTATATTAACCATTACCGGAACCTGGTGCCCAAACTGTGTTGATGAAGCTTCTTTTATTGCACCCTGGTATGAAAAAAATCGCGACCGTGGCATTGAAGTGATTGGCATACATTATGAAAGGCAGCTTGATTCGGCCTATGTTAGAAAGGCGCTTACAAGATTTCGGGAGAAATTCAACATAAAGTATGACCAGGTTATTGCTGGTACACCAGATAAAACACAGGTTGCCGAATCGCTTCCAGGACTCAAGAATTTTATCTCTTTCCCTACCATGATAATTATTAATAAAAAAGGAGAGGTAGCGCAAATCCATACCGGTTATAGCGGACCAGCAACCGGAAAATATTATACGGACTTTGTTGAATCATTTAATAACGAGATTGACAAACTGATTCAAACTGCGCTTTAACTTTGTTTTAGGTTGCAAAACAACTTTATCCACTTTTAGCAAATTGATAAAAAGCAAATGATTGATCTTATGATAAATTATCTCTGATATTACTTATAGTTCTATTTTCTAAAGTCTAAATGACAAACCTAAGAAATAACTTTTCATGGCATCGTGCTGAATTCCATAGTTTAAGCCTCCATCAACCTTAACGTTTTTTGCAAGTTCAAGTTGTAGTGCTGCATTTAAAAAATTATTCCAGTGGTGATGTGCTAAGTCATAACTATAATAGGTTTCAGCACTGCCGCTAAGGTGTTTTACTAGGTCATGTTCGATGGAAAGGGACTGAAGAAGTTCTGTATGTAGCCCGGCATCCTCAGTATTCTGCAATCTGTCAACCTCCATTTGGATGCCAAGTTTCCATTCATTAGGCAGCTTTAAAGCCATTGGTATGATAAGACCTCCCTCATATCGGTTTTCTTTTTCCACTTTCGAGGTCGGAAATTTAATGTAAGGCAATACTGCGATTGCAAAATTCCCTTTATCATTTCCTAACAGGTTTTGCTTAATGCGCAAGGTGATATCGCCAAATCCTTGAGCACGTTCTATTGTTCCATCACCTGACTTTTCTGTTTGATAGGTATAACTTTGAACTACAAGTTGAAGAGCTGTTGAGTTCGTAAGTCCTAGTTTTAGGTTTGACTGATTAAAAAGAAAAGTATTGGTTAAAGCTTCATCGCTCTGCTGTCTCTCTAATCTAAACAAATCACTTTCATATTGAAGATGACCAGCATCAATCGTTATTGGAGATTCTGTAATACCTGGTCTGTCTGTTTCCATTTCCCGGACAGTAGCTTTTGGAACAGGGTGAAAGAGAGTATAAGGTTTGCTTTTATTATCTTGAGCCAAGAGCGATTTACTAAATAAAAGCAAAATGTATATTAAAAATATATTCTTCATTTGTTTATTTCTTGGACTTATAACAAGAAAAAACTACTCAAAGTTTTCATTCCCTAAAGGAATTTCTGTTAAGCATTTTGCATTGTAAGTTTCAATAATTCTTAAATGCATCATTCTTACCAACTCGATGTTAACAATTTCTTAAATATTATAGATTATTAGAAAATATTAATTTATTAAAAATGTTCTTTCTAATTTTAAATTTGAGGTTTAGTAACTAAGTATGGAAACTCATAGTATCACTCCGACCTCTGTTGAGGATTATAAATCCCTACAGTTAATCGGTAAGGACACCTTTTTTGAAACATTTGCATAGAGTAACACCGGAGAGAACATGGAAACATATCTGTCAGAAAGTTTTAGTGATGAGAAAATAATAGACGAACTTTCAAATAAAGAATCGATGTTTTTTATAGCATGGGATAATAATGTACCAATCGGTTATTTGAAAGTTAATATTGGAAAAGCTCAGACGGAGCTTCAGGATCCCTTTGCTTTAGAAATTGAACGGATTTATGTTAAAGCGAGTTATCATGGAAAAAAATTGGTCAATTGCTGTATGATAAAGCTTTGGAAGTAGCGCATCAAAAAGGTTTAAAATCGATTTGGCTGGGCGTTTGGGAAGAAAATCCAAGAGCAATTAAATTCTATGAAAAAAACGGATTTCTAGCTTTTGATAAACATGTTTTTAAAATGGGCGATGATATACAAACTGATATCATGATGCGCAAGATTTTGAGGTAATAAAGAAACTGTTGATATTAAATACAATCAACTTCTAATATTCCACCATTTCATCATCTAAATAGCAATAAAGCCATCTTGCACCTGGTTAAATTAAAAATTATAAATAATGGGTATAAAAAATTTAAATGTTTTATACCCATTCAGCTCATATTGAAGTTTATTAGTATTTCTACGCGATAAAATATTTATAAGCTACTGATTAAGATTCAATAAAAGCTAAAAGTTCTTTGTTAATGGTTGCAGCTTCTGTAGTTGGCATTCCATGAGGAAATCCGGGATAGATAATTAGCTTACCATTTTTTAATAGTTCGGCCGATTTCACACATGCATTTTGGTAAGGAACAATTTGATCATCCTCTCCATGCAACTGGCGATATAATTATTATCGATTATTAGGGCATTCATCGATTATTATTTTAGTAAGTTAAACAAATATAATCACAGGATTTATATTGAAATACAAGTTGATGGATTGTCTAAATTACGAACCAATTAACCAGACCATTCCTTCGTTCGATACCATCAAACCTATCATATAATTGCAGGTATTCAGTTATAATGATGTTAAGAAATTATTATTTATAGTGATTCTGGAATTTACCCTTATACTTCGCATTGGTATTTCTATAATAAATACTATTATTGATAAACCTATTGATTTATGCTCTCACCTAAAACCCGAAGAAATATTAATCGAGTCGTTCCTTTCGGGATACTATGGTTTATTTTTAGCTTGATTTATGCAGCATTAGAGGTTGGCATTCTTGGAAATCTAGATTATTATCCTTCCACTGGCATTGAATATAACTTTTTAAGAAATATTTTAACACTATCCATATCAGGACTAATAATGGGTTTGATTACAGGGGTATTAGAGATTCGTTTTTTTAGTAGATGGTTTATTAGAAAAAGCTTTACGAGAAAGATAGTCCTTAAATCGATTATTTATCTGGCAATTGTAATCATTTTCCTCACCATAGCTTTACTTATAAATGCTACAATCGTTCAAAGAAATAACCAAACATTAAATTTATTTGTTCCGGTTTGGACATTTCTCACCAATTACTCGTTAGTTGGTATTTTGCTCTATATAGCGTCAATAATCATAATCACTCAATTCTATGCTGAATTTAACGACAGTATCGGTCCTGGAACATTAAGCAATTTCTTTCTAGGAAAATATCATCATCCAATAGAAGAAGAGCGGATATTTATGTTTCTAGATATGAAATCATCAACAACAATAGCACAGAATCTTGGCCATTTAAGATATTTTGAAATGCTTAAGGAATACTTCTTTGATCTCTCGAATGCTGTGATTGATTATGGTGGAATAATTTATCAATACGCTGGTGATGAAATGATTGTAAGCTGGAAACTTAAAGATGGAATAAAAAACAACAATTGCATCGAATGTTTTTTCGCCATGAAGTCATTAATGGCAAAACAATCACAAATTTATAGCGATACTTTTGGCATTGTGCCCGAATTTAAGGCTGGCTTACATATAGGGAAAGTTACAGCTGGAGAAATTGGCTCGTTAAAGAAAGAGATTATTTTTTCTGGAGATGTTCTAAATGTTTCCGCAAGAATACAAGCACTCTGTAACCAGTTTAATGTAGATATTTTAATCTCAAAAAATCTTATTCAGGAACTGGAAATATCTGATTTATTCAACATAACCTCGATAGGCGAGCATTTGCTTAAAGGTCGCAATACTTCGATGGAAATATTTACAATTGCTAAAACTTAAGGTTTAGAATATTGCTATTACAAACTCATTTTTTCTAACTTTTTTAAATTTGATTTAGTAATTGTTAACGCTTTTTTAGCAAATTTTTTAATCTCAATATCGGTTGACATAGTACCCTTCTGTAATATTGCCACTAATTTAGTCTGATTATTTACGGCAATTGTTTGATATGCCTTATCAAAGGCTGAACCATTTAAACCCTTAAGCATAACAATTTCTTTAGCCACATCAACATCATCGGTAGGTGTTGAATTAGCAGTTTTAGATGAACCCACAGCTTCACCTGTTGCATTATTAAGCCTAGAAGTATCTTGCAGATTTATAGGTGCCGAATCTATACGCCCATCTGGTCTTAGTCCGCTTTGAGGACTAGTATTAACGGCATTAACATTTTTAATTTTACCCAGCTTACGAAGTTCATCCGTCAACTGAATATTTTTATCTACCATTTGTTGTCCTAAACTTTTCAACTGGCTATTATTTGCCCTATCCGCAGCAATTTTAGATGTTAAAAGTGCTTCATTGGTTAAGATTGCAGCCTGTTGTAAAAACATTGAAGAACCTAAACTATCTTGAATAGTTATAGATTTTATCGCATTAGAATATGCTTTTAGTGACGTAGTAGATACAGCAAAAAGCAATGAAAGGCTAACGCTCAATTTTAAAAAATTCAAATTGTTTTTCATAATTCATGGTTTGAACTAATCTTAAAACCATTAGAATAGATAGAAAGTTTGGAAAATCTTTAGATGCATGTGTTAGCCACGATAAATGCACTTTTTTAAATGATTGGATAGTTTTAACAAAAAGAAGCCCCTTAACTTGAAATGTTAAGGGGCTTCTGATTTTAATATTGCTATTAAAATTTTTGATTATTCAACTTTTACGCCCTTCCAAAAAGCAACGTAATCTTTAATCTCTCTGGCAGCATCTTTAGGATTTGGATAAAACCATGCCGCATCCTTGTTTTTTTCTCCATCAACTACTAATGTATAATACGAAGCTTCACCTTTCCACGGACAAGTGGTATGTTTGTTAGAATCCAAAAAAAAATCTTTTTTTATGGATGACGCAGGAAAATAATGATTGTTTTCAATTACAATTGTATCATCACTTTCTGCTATAATTTCATTGTTCCAGATTGCTTTCATTGTTATGGGTTTTACATATCAACCTTGCAAACTAAGAATTTGTTTTAATGATGCCTTTGCAATATAATTGGATAGCAATAAAACTTCATAATCCTGGCAATAAGGTTGATTTTATGAAAAATTCGATTCCATTATCATTCAAACAGAATGGAAAATCGCATCGCAAAAACTAAATAGAAAAACTTATTGTTAAATTACATGATGTAAATCAGTTAATTAGCAATACAAACCGTGTGATTCTAAGAATTGCTTAGTGTTTTACTAAATTCGATACACAGCAAAAGTTCAAATATGAATAGCAGAAGAGATTTTCTACAAAAAATGGGTGTTTCAGCATTAATGCTGCAGTTAGGTTCCGTAGCATCGTTTGCAGATACTCCAAACCATTTCGAACAGCCTTACGATGGCAAGGTGCTCCGTGTAGCCATCATGGGATTAGGTGGCTATGGCACCCGTGTAGCTGAAGCCATGAAAGCATGCACCAAAGCCAAATTGGTCGGTGTTATTAGTGGTACGCCTTCAAAAATTAAAGAATGGCAAACGAAATACAACATCCCGGAAAAGAATTGCTATAACTATGAGAACTTCGATCAGGTAAAAAATAATAAAGATATAGATGCGATTTACGTGATAACGCCGAATGCATTGCACCACAGTCAGGTTATCCGTGTGGCAAAAGCCGGCAAACATGCGATATGCGAGAAACCAATGGCCTTAAATCCAAAAGAAGCACAGGAAATGATTGATGCTTGCAAAAAAGCAAATGTAAAGTTATTAATTGGCTACAGAATGCATTTTGAGCCCCGCACGTTGGAGGTGATCAGAATGAGAAAAGCAGGAGAATTTGGTAAGATTATGTTTTTTCAGGCGCAATGTGGTTTTAAGGCAGGCGATCCTAATCAGTGGCGATTAAACAAAGCACTTGCGGGCGGTGGAGCAATGATGGATATTGGCATCTATGCCATTAACGGAGCAAGATACATGGTAGGCGAAGAGCCAATCTGGGTAACGGCACAGGAAACCAAAACCGACCCATTAAAGTTTAAAGAAGGTGTAGATGAAACCATACAATTTCAGTTTGGTTTTCCAAGCGGTGCAGTAGCATCCTGCTTATCTAGCTATAACATCAACTACCTGGATAGATTTTTTATGAGTGGCGATAATGGGTTTGCAGAAATGCAACCCTCTACCGGTTATGGCCCTATTAAGGGTAGAACGCACAAAAGTGAACTCACACAGCCCATAACCACTCATCAAACTGTACAAATGGATGAAATGGCAACTATTATTTTTGAAGATAACAAGCCAGTAGTACCTGTTAACGGTGAGGAAGGATTGAAAGATCTAAAAATTATTGAAGCCATTTACCTTGCTGCCAAAACAGGAAAGAAGGTTAATCTTAATGTTTAAACTGAAAGTGATTCCTAGCTGGCTTATCTGGCTGCGAAATCCTAAATTTTGATACTATAAGACTTCAATGTACTTTTAATATATTAAAATTAACTCTTTGCTTTGGTTATTTGTCCCCGAGGCAATTGACACTATTTCCTGGTTCATTAGTTGGAAGATGGTTCGGTTTTTTATCAATTTAAAAAGCCGTCGTTTAATAAACAACGTATATTTACTATAAATTTAAGAAAATGGGTAGCTATCTTGATGAAACGGAAAACGTATATCGCAACGCCGCGTTAAAACCTGATGTTGGCCTTTGTTGTACTACAACACCCATGAACGCCTTTCCTGGCTTGGAAATACCCAAGATAATGCAGGAAATGAATTACGGCTGTGGTGCTATAGTAAGTGCCAATGATCTAGTTAATGAACCAACTATACTTTATGTTGGCGTTGGTGGTGGTATGGAGCTTTTGCAATTTTCCTATTTTAACAGAAATGACCGGGGTGTTATAGGCGTTGATATTGTGGAAGAAATGCTGCAAAGCTGTGCCAACAATTTACTGGAAGCGGAAAAGTTAAATCCCTGGTTCAAAAAGGAGTTTATTGATCTGCGAAAAGGTTCTGCTTTAGCTTTACCTGTAGCGGATAATTCCATAGATGTAGCAGGTCAAAATTGCCTTTTTAATATTTTTAAAGAAAATGACCTCAAAAAAGCATTAGCCGAAATATACCGGGTGCTAAAGCCTGGCGGCAGATTGGTGATGTCTGATCCGATCTGCGACCAGCCTATGAATGAAGCCTTACGTAATGACGATAGGTTACGTGCCTTATGCCTTACTGGCTCGCTGACATTAAGTGATTATATCAAAAGCATAACCGACATCGGCTTCGGTACCATAGAAATAAGGGCTAAAAGACCCTACCGCATTTTAGCTCCTGGTCAATACCCAACTGATGAATTGCTTTATATTGAAAGTGTGGAGGTTTGCGCCATTAAAGACCCAATGCCTGCCGACGGCCCTTGTATATTTACCGGGAAAGCGGCAATCTATTATGGAGAAAAAGAATATTTTGATGATGAAAAAGGTCACGTTTTGATGCCTAACCAACCTTTAGCAGTATGCGATAAAACGGCCGGGAATTTAGCCGCATTGAAACATGATGATATTTTTATCTCAAACTCTACCTGGTTTTATGACGGTGGTGGCTGTTGCTAATTAACTCAGCCTATGAAAATATTTATCACAGGTGTTACTGGTTATCTAGGGCAAAAACTGGCTTTACAATTGGCAGCTAATGGGCATACCATACACGCGCTGGTACGTAATGAGCAAAAAGGAAGATCGTTATTGAATCATCCAAATATCCTGTTATTTACCGGAGATATTTTAGAACCTGATTCTCTGTTAACTGCAATGGCTGGTTGCAAGCAAGTTTACCACCTCGCAGCCTTGGCATCGGTATGGCATAAAGATCCGCAGCGCTTTCATATCATAAATGTAAAAGGGCTTCAAAACGTTTTAGATACTTGTTTGCACTTGGGTATTACCGATGTACTTTTCACCTCTACTGCCGGGGTTGTAGGAGATTCAATGGATGGAAAACCCGTGTGTGAATTAACCAACCCTGACCCCAAACTGGAGACGCTATATGAGCAAAGCAAAGTGGATGCTGAAAAACTGCTTAAGGCCTATATTCCTAAAGGTATCCGGGGTATTATTGTCAACCCCAGCCGGGTGTATGGCCCCGGATTATTAACCGAAAGTAATGGCTTTACCCGTTTGATGAAAATGTATATCAGCGGCCATTGGAAGATCAAACCATGTAACGGAAAAAGCATAGGCAACTACGTTTATATCGATGATACGATAAACGGACTGATAGCTGCTATGGAAAAAGCTAAATCCGGTGAACGTTATTTGCTGGGTGGTATAAATGCTACCTACAATGAATTTTTCAGCATGGTAGATGAACTTACTGGTATTAAAAGGAAAATGTATAATGTTCCTTTACCTGTTATGCTGTTTCTATCTCGAATACAGTTAATATTGGCGCATTTATTAGGAAAAAAGCCAATGATTACCCCTCCTTTTGTTCGCAAATATAATAAGCAATGGATCGTTAGCTCTGAAAAGGCCGAGCAGGAAATAGGTTATACCATAATTCCTTTAAGAGAAGGAGTAAGTAAAACGCTTGATTGGCTTAATCAACCTGTTTAACAGCTGCCACCAATTCATCATAAGTATAACTCGCTTCGTGAAACTTCTTTTTGCCATTTTTAACAATGAGGGTTCCCGGTAGCGCACCAGACCAATCAGCACTTATTTTTTCATTGTAAGAGTTTGGCGCCTCATTAAGCAAATACACTTCGCCGGTTAAGTGGTGGGCTTTTACAAAAGGCTGCACACCGCTTTCCAGCTTGGATTTAAGGTCGGTGCTAATTAGGATAACCTTTACCGGTTTACCTTTTACCGCCATTTTAAACTTTTCAAATTCAGGTAATTCTTTTACACAAGGTTTGCACCAGGTTGCCCAAAAGTTAATCACGTAAGTAGTATCCTTACCTTGTTTAATACGGCTTTCTAATTGTGAAACTTTAATGAGCTTAACCTGCTGTGCTTGTAAATTGAACGATAACAGCAAGTAAAAACCGATGATATATAAGAGTTTATTTGTCATGACTTTTATAATTTTTATCAAGTACTGATTTTATATACGTAGATTTCACCTGAGCAGATTAGGAAGAACCATCCATGAAAGTAAGCATAATAATTCCTGTTTTCAATGAAGCCGAGCATATCGGCAAACTAACCAAATATTTAATCCGATTTGGCAGTAATAATTTACAAGAGATTATTGTTGTTGATGGCGGCAGTACCGACGATACACCTTTATGTGCCAAACAAGCTGGTGCAATAAGTGTGGTCTCCCCTCAAAAGGGCCGTGCAGCACAAATGAATTTTGGCGCATCAATCGCTAAAGGCGATCTACTCTATTTTGTCCATGCAGATACTTTACCACCGGAAACCTACATAACTGATATTATAGATGCTATTGAAGCCGGCTTTGATATGGGCAGGTATCTTTCTACTTATAATAGTAAATCTTGGTTGCTTAAACTTAACGCTTTTCTGAGCCGTTTAGATACCTTTGGAGGTATGGGTGGAGATCAAACGCTATTTATTACGACAAAACTATTTCAGCAAACTGGTGGTTTTGACGGAACGATGAAGATAATGGAAGAGTTTGAATTTTGTGCACGGGCAAGGAAGCTGGGAAAATATAAGATCATCAAAAAGCCAGTACTTATCTCTGCCAGAAAGTATGATACCAATGGATGGTTTAACGTTCAAAAGGCTAACTATACCATTGTAAGAATGTATCTAAATGGGGCAAGTCAAGAAAGCATGGCTTTGAAATATAAGGAGATGCTTCATTACCGCTAAATATCTATCCCGTTTAAGTTTAGGTCTGCCGCCTCGTCTACATCATGCAACTTTTGCATTAAGCTGTAAGTTAATTCCAGCTGGTTTACGGTTGCTATGGTTTCTTTAGTTACCTGGTCTGTACTCCAGGCTTTATCCCTAAATAACTCCGGCACGTAACGATTTAAACCCAACAGGTAATACCCGCCATCGAAAGTGGGGCCTATAACTACGTCATTAACTGCCAACCTAGCCATCGCTTGTTCAATTATGGCTGTTTGTAACTGATAACAATCGCTGCCAATAATCATTACCCGTTTAAAACCCTGATCAAATAATTCTTTGAAAGAATTGGATATCCTTGCGCCTAAATCAGCCCCAAATTGCTGTCTTTTGGTATAACCAGGGAAAGTCCAAATATCATTTTCTATCACCTGATCGGTGTAATAAATAAATTTATAGCAATTAATAGGAATAGTGATCTGCTGGGTATGGCTCAATAATAAATTGTAAACCGCCAACGCTTTTTCATCACCTATCCCTTTTGCCAGGCGGGTTTTAACTTTACCTAACTCCGGATGCCGTACAAATATGATGAGTGCTGTCCTCGTTACTTTATTAAAATTACTCATCATGCTTTTCTTTAAGCTGCGGAGATTGTTTAAAAAAGTACATCCAGCACAACACAGCGAGTGCCGCTCCTGCAACAGGCGCTAATATGTAAATCCATAAGGTGTTTAAATTTCCAGTAATAAGAGCAGGGCCAAAAGACCGGGCAGGGTTCATAGAAGCACCAGATATAGGCCCTGCAAAAAGCGCCTCGAATAAAACAACACCTCCTATGGCAAGACCCGCAAACATGCCTTGTTCTTTACTTCCAGTGGCTACATTTATAATTACAAGCATTAAAATAAAGGTAAGTATGAATTCCAATATAAATGACTGTGAATTTGACCCGGAAGGCACTGTCCAGCCCAAATCTGTATTTAGTGGAAAAAGGTATTTTAAAGTTAAACTAGCAAGTGTTGCACCAGTAAACTGACTAATAATATAAGGAATAAGGCATTTAGCCGGAAAGCGTTTAGCCAGGGTAAATGCGATACTTACTGCCGGGTTCATGTGCGCACCTGAAACACTACCTAACGCATAGATCATACTCATCACCACAAGACCAAAAGTAATTGCTACTCCTAAATGGGTAACGGTATGTACCTGCTCATCTATAACAACCGCACCTGTACCGCAAAAAACCATAATGTAGGTACCCATAAACTCTGCCAGGTATTTTTTCATTCGGTCTATATTTATTCAGCAACTGCACCGCCACAACTTGAACCAGCACCCGCGGTACAGCCGTAGCAATGTTGTTTTAAAATGATCTCGCGGTTTTGCAATAAACTCAAATCAAAATCTGCTATATGCTGCGAGGTATTCGGGATAACTTTCAAGTCAAGCATTTGGTTAAAATCACAATCGTAAAGGTAACCGTCCCACCCTACAGAAATGGTGTTGCGGCACATCACATTTTTAACTGCAGCCGGGTTAAAAGCACCAATCAGCTTTTCCAGATAATTATCATAATTACCAGTCGTCAACAGATAATCCAGATAACGGCTGATAGGCATGTTGGTAATAGCAAAAAGGTTATTGAAACTGATGTTATAATTTTTCATCAATTCAAACTTGTATTCCTTCTCCAAAGCATCCTGCGATGGCGGTAAAAAAGCACCTGCCGGATTATAAACCAAATTTAGGGTTAGCCCGGTATCGGCCATCCCGTACCCAACAGCGTTCAGCATTTGAAGTGCTTTAATAGAATCATCAAAAACGCCATCACCACGTTGCTTATCCGTCCTGTCCTGCGTAAAACTAGGTAAAGAGGAAACTACTTCTATCTGATGTCGTTTAAAAAATTCTGGCAGATCATGAAAACGCTTATTGGCTAAGATAATTGTGAGGTTACAGCGCACAATTATGTGCTTCCCTAAAGCCTTAATCTGTTCTACAAACCATCTAAAATCAGGGTTTAGTTCAGGGGCACCACCTGTTAAGTCAACTATTTTAATTGGAGATTTGGCTAACACATTCAAGCAAAGCTGCATGGTATCTTGCGTCATTATCTCTTTACGATCGGGTCCTGCATCAACATGGCAATGTTTGCAAACCTGGTTACACATTTTACCCATGTTTACCTGGAAAATATCTACACCACTGGCCAACAGTGGAAACATACCTATGTCCGCAACTTTCTCTTTGAACGAAGTATGTTTTTGCGTAGAATTGTGCTCTAATATATCCAGTTGGTATGAACTATTAGCTAAAGGGTTTTGCAGAACTTTTAAGGATTTGATCATTACATACTAATTTTTTTCACCTTGTTCATCATTTGCACGCCATGTACCAATACCGCACCACCTTTAATGGCCGATGCCACGTGCACCGCTTCCATCATCTGTGCTTCGCTAAAGCCTTTTTCATAGGCATCGCTACTGTAGGCATCAATACAATAAGGGCATTGTACCGCATGAGCCACCGCCAAAGCAATTAATGATTTTTCCTTCGCCGTCAGTGCCCCATCCTTAAATACTTCGCCATAATAGGAAAAAAACTTATCGGCCATGTCCTTTTGGTATTCACCGATGTTCCCAAATTTACCGAGGTCTTCGGCATTGTAATAATGATCAGCCATTGTTTTCAGATTTATAATTGTTCAGATATAAACTCCAGTCGTACTTTTTAAAACGGATTGTTGGTTTAATCCCTTCGGGGATGATCTTATTTTTTATTAATACTTCCAACATGCCTTTTTTCCCTCCGAAATCATGACGGAACCAGCCCATCAAGGCCGGAACCTCAACTGCATTTTGCACTTTATTGTAAATTACCTCACCTTTTAAGTAGGTTTTAACTGCCACATTTAACTGCTTATCCAATTGTTCGGGCTCATAGAAAGCAATTGGCGGACAGCTTTTAGCTCCGCAGTTTAAAGCAAAATGGATACGGTAATCCAATTTTTCAACACGAAATTGCTTTTCAAATCCAGAAGGAAAAAACTTACCTAAAAAACCTTCAGCCCATTTAACCTTACTCCGTCGCAATATACCATGCTCTATTAGGTCAAGACTTAGTTGATGCCCCGCAACATTGATTTGTTTACTGGAAAAAAAGGAACCGCGGGTTTTATACTGATCCGGATCTTTCTTTAATATAACTTGGGTAAATCCGTTATAAAGATTTAACCAAAATGCCAGTTTTTTATACTCGTTGTTTAGCTGTAGTGCTAAACCGTTTTGATCGGCACTTTTTAAGCTATCAATAAAAGCAGCGGTACTATCGCCTGTTTTAGCTGCATATAGAAAGTCTTGCGATAACTTAATATAATCAGGCCCGTTGATTGTTTTTTGCTGAGCATCGGCTAATATTGTTATCAATAGAAAAAACAAAATAAAAACTGATGTAATGGAACGTTTCAAAAGCATACATAAATTACGTAATAAAATTTCTTATGGTTTTATGAAAGAAATATGAATGAATTTTATAATACCATCATAAATACTCAATTTCAATTAATCCTATACCTGCACTATAATCTGTGGTAATAATTATATTTCTAATACCACCCCTCATTTACAAAACCTACTATCCATCTTTCGAAAGCGTCCCGCTGGTACTAATATATTCAAAAAAAACAATCAATTGAATATCAATTAAATTTTAAAAACCGATAACTAATTTTAAGCAAAAGCGAGACGCTTATTACCTGCTGTAAGCATAAATAGATGAGGTTTTATATACCTATTCGGGAACCAATACTTTTGATGGAAATTCGGGCTGATTTATAGAATCAGTAATGTGCTACGTCTCCATTGCAAATACAGTACTAAAATCATCCTCTGCACCATTCTTAAAAGTATTTTTGGCTTGCATAATTCAAGAAATTTTTCTTTTCAGATACGTTCTTACGGGAATGTCGTAAAATACCAGTACCAGATAGGCGAATCCAATCAAAACAAAAACACTAAATGTTATAAAAAGGTTGATGTGGGTAATGGGTTTATAATGGCTATAAAAATTTAAAAATATCCAGATTACCGAATAGTGAGTCATGTAAAGAGGATAAGAGATATTACCTGAGAAATTACATAGTTTTTTAAGGTTTGGTGTTAATGTTGCTCCTGCTCCTAGCCCCACCAGTAGCGGAAAGTATAATAATACTACAATGGGTTCTGAAATCCAGTTCCATACTGAAAACGGAATAATAAAAGCCAAAATAAGTAGTACAGTTATACCCATAAATCCGAATTTATTCTTTATTATCCAATTAAACCTGTAGACCAAAACTCCTGCTATAAAAGAATAACTTACACGGGCTCCACCATCCCAGAAGGTTTCATAATTCCATCCACCGGTTAAGGAGCCAGATTTCAAAATAACCCATCCAACCAAGGCTGCTGAAATCAATAGCATTGTAGATAAGTACTTACGACTGATACGAGACAGCACTATGGCATAAAAAACATTTGCAATATACTCCCAAAAAAGTGACCATGCAGGCGCATTTAATGCAAAAAGTGCAAATCCCCGTGCAGCCAGCACAGGAAAAGGCAACAAAAAAACAGAGGTGGTAGCCATTGGTATAATTTCGCTATAACCCGGTAATTTCCCTTGATCTGTAAATGGATCAAATAACAGTGCCAACAGCCCCAGTAAAGTTCCCAAAACTACCAAAGGGTGCAACCTAATCAATCTTAATTTTAAAAAGCTTAATGTGCCCAGCTTTTTGATGCGACCGTCATAGCTATAAGCTATAACAAATCCCGATAAACAGAAAAAAAAGTCTACAGCCAAAAAACTGTGTCCGATAATAATTTTACTGTAATCTGAAATTGTCATTTCCATAAAATGAAAAGCAACTACGAAAACTGCCGCAATACCCCGCAGGCCATCAAGAATTTCAAAATGCTGCCTGGAATTTGTACTGTTATAATTCATTACTACTTTTTGATTAGTTTGCCGATGCATTGGTTTGTGAGCAAATTGAAAGTGTTCTGATTAAAGCAATATGCTTTACATCTGTTGAACTTATGAAGAAGCTTTTAAAAAATAGATGTTTAGATAGGTATAGAATATCCATAACCATGGAAATATTTGTGCACAATGTACCTGAGATTGATTTGAATATTTACGTCAGTATGCTTCATACCTGTAAACAAAGAGCCATTTAAATTCACGTAATTTTTATTTGGTTAAATAATTGGCTTATCTGCCGTTCACAATAAAATTAGTGAATAGCAATCAATAGAAAAAATAGATTTTGATAATTCCTTTATACAATCTGACTTTTTCCTTTTGTAATCAACTTTCCTACTGTCTCACTTACCACTGAACTGTCGACACTAATAAGATTTACTTGCCCTTTTCCTTTACCGAGTATAGTGCCGAAAACTGGTCATCAATACATTCATATATCTGTTTAAAATATTCGGGGTCGATTTTGGAGAGGCGCTCAGAAATAGAGCTTCTGCAAATCCGTTCATCCTCATTTAGATTAAAGAGCACTTTAAATACCGAGTCATTTAGGGCAGAACTATCCAATTAACTTTTAAGGATTGGTATCATGAGATCTTACCTATTTTAGCTTTTTTGTTGTTGAACGGTGTCCGGAAGATTTAAAGTTGGCTAGATCTGAGAAGGTAGCAGAAACGAACCTCAAACGATTCTGCAGTTCTTGTCTAAAATTTTGTGACATTGGATGAAAAGCTTTTCTAAGGGTCTTTTTAGGATTTATCTGTTTTGTACAGTTTTTTTTGGTAAAATTGGATCATTCATTATTTACCTGGTGAAGCTTACTATGGGGATTCTCTGGACTACCGACTACATATACTAAATTTGGTTAAAAAGAAGTGTTCGGCAAATTAAGATATTGTAGGTTTAAAATAATCTTCTCACTAGTTCTTCCTTGCGCATTGCAGAGACTTCAACTTCTGCGCCATCGGAAAATTCAAGGGTACCACCATCCCCTTTACGATATTTGACAACATAATCTAGGTTGACAATCGCAGAGCGGTTAATCCGCATAAAATGCTCATCATCCAACATGCTTTCATATTCTTTAAGGGTTTTGGATACTACAATTTTTTTACCATCAGCGAGGATGAATATGCTGTAATTGCTCATAGCTTCAACACGTACAATATTCGTTCGATCGATCAGGTAAACTCCCTCTGCAGTAGTTACGGCCATGCGATTGTTGAGTGTTTTCTTTGGTTTATTTAATTTTAAAACCGCTTTATCTTTTACCTTTTTGTCTAGACGAACGATGGCATTGGAAAGTTCATCTTCGTCAACTGGTTTTAACAAATAATCTAAAGCACTTAATCTTAGTGCATCTAAAGTATAATGATCATAGGCTGTAGTAAAGATCACTTCGAAATTAAAGGAACCTAACTTTTCTAAAAACTGAAATCCATTCAATCCGGGCATTTCTACATCAAGGAAGAGTACATCTGGCTCCAGATCACCGATAGATAAAATTGCTTTCATTGGATCATTAAATACGGCCGTAATTTCGAGCATGCTTGCAAAACTCTCCAGCTTACGGCTCAATAGCTTACTTCCCCTGGTTTCATCATCGAGTATAACAGCTTTTAACATGTTGATAGATTTTTATCTAATTTCGTTTTTTAATTCCGGCATTACAAGTAGACAGGTATTAGACGAATTGGTATAGGCCTATCAGTGTATGATGCCCTGTTTGTAAGGCTTAAAATCTCTCATTTGCAAAATAGCTTGTGTTCCAAAATCAGGTTCTTTAATAATGAAAATTGCTTTGTGCGTTTCATTTTTCTTCACAAAGATGTTTTGCCTGCCATTGTGACCTACTGCTGGTCCGTACTATTTGATGAGAATATTATGGTGCCTGATGCTTTAAACCTATTTTCGACAGCGATGTAGCGCACCACTCCATTTTGTTTCCGTTCCAAAACCAACAGGCCTGCCTTAAAATTGATTGGGCCTTTTTACAGGCCATCCATTTGCTGGGTCCTTTTTCCCAGCCGCCAATGTTATGAGCCGTGGGCGACTGGGGAAAGGGGATCTTTATTTTCTCTACGGCCTTCTGCAACTATGTTTGAGGAATATGAGGTCTTGACTGCGCATTTTATTGAACGCGGATGATCATGACGATTATCAATAGGAATAATTTTTTCATGTCTCTTCTTTCAAAAAGTATACTTAATGCCAAAGCCACCATTATCTGCTCCAAAGCCGCTATCATTATAGGTATCTTTGATCATATAACCTGGTTGCCAATCGGCGCTAATTGCAATTGGTATGTTTTTCAGCTTGTATTCAAGCCCTAAAACACCGCAAACGGCATAGTAGATATTAGATTGCTGATCTCCCCAGTTAAATTCTTCTTTGAAAGCAAAATTTCCTACAAAGGCGCCACCACCACCATACCACCGCAAACCTTCCAATTGATTGAAAAGACCATGGTATTCATAAAGTGCTGTTAGGGAGATATCGGAAGCTACACCCGTAAAATTGCGATATTTTACAATAGCTTCAAAAGCATGGTTCGAGGTAAAGAAATGTTTGCCAGTAATTCCGATGCCGTAAAGTATTTTTAGGCCAATTGCCGTTTTATAACCCTGAGTTCCGGCAGCAAAGTTTTTTTTGGTTGACACTGGCGTTTTAAGTAATGGTTGTTCTGCCTTAGGCTGTATTTCTACTTTTTTTGTAGCTGTGGTGCTCGTCGTTTTCTTTGCAGGGGTTTTCGCTTTGGTTGTTTTTTTTGTCTGCGCCTGAACCAGTCCCCCAAAGGAGATTAGGAACAAGAGCATAAAAGTTATTAGCTTTTTCATGATGTTTCAGATTTTATTGTAAAGTTCCTGTAGTTAAATTTCCAGATCCATTGACATTAGTTGGTGTAAAACGCGAAACTTCCAGTTTTCCATCTAAAAGAAGAAAGAAACTTAGTGTACCGTTTGCACCGGTGTTGCTGGTTGCTGCAACGTTTTTGATAAGGGTATAATCTTTATTAATGGTTGGATCTCCGAATGAACCTTCGCCATACTGTGTTGCGGAAAACTTAAGTTTGGTGAGCAGAAAAATTGTGCTTCCCGGAGCTTTTAAAGATCCATTGTAGGTGTTTCCACTTAAGAGGTTGGTTTCAGGGATATTCTGAAGCTTATAGGAAGAGAACGCATTACCTTCATAAGAAGTGATGTTTCCATTGCTAATCTTAAAAACATCTTTCGAATTTGCATTCCAGGTAATGGTTAGGGTTCCGTTGTCATAAACATAATTCCCGTTTCGGTTGGATACGATGCCGTAGGTGAGCACGGTTTGGGCCAGTGGATCAAAAGTAAGGATGTATGGGATGCTCACTGCAGTTCCATTAAAGGTAGTGTTGTACTTGCCCGCAATGTAAAACTTGGTCATGTCCATGCTTTCGGTAGGCATTACCTCATCTGTATTCTTTTTGCAAGAAGCAAAAGTGATCATCAATGCAAAGAGAGGCAAATAGGTTAAAAGTTTTTTTAATGTTTTCATTTCTTAGGTTTTAATGTTAAAAAAATAAGTTTCTGTGCGCACGTTAATTTAGCCAGGCTACCATTTTGCTGTACATTTTATCGGTCCAGCTACCGCCACAATGCGTATTGCAGCCACCATCTGTTACTCCTTCGCTTTTTGCTTTAACTGCAGAATTGGCCGGAATCTGATCATAAAGGGCCTTGCCCGAATAATCACCTTCATTGTTGCCACTGCAACTGATGCTGTAGACCGGAATCTTGAAATTCTGTGCATTCCAAGTTCCTGCAGCACCACAAGCCGCTAATATTCCTTTTACATAGGTGAGGGTATTGCTTTGTGAATTATCTGTCAGGAGCATAAAGGAAGCATAAGAATAACCACCTACAACGGCTTTGTTTTTATCCACCCCATATTTTGAAGAGATGGCCAGGATACATTGATTGTAATCTTCCCCCACCATTTTGGCGCTGGTGTTCCAATTCGCATTACCAGGTGTTTTGCGGTACTGAACGATGGCCGCAGCATAACCGTTATCCGCCGCTTTAGAACAGATATCAGCTTCAGCTGCACCATCCAAGCTGCCAACTGATGGATTGCTCTCGTCATTCCCGCTGCCCATCACCAAAATACCTTTAAAGGTGGTTGTACCAACTTTAGTGAAAATCCGGTATGTACTACCGTTAACCGTTTCCGTTACTTGTTTTACATTTCCGGATACCACTTCTTTGCCATCTTCTGCGCTATTCTTCTTACAGGAGAATACGATCAGCATTAGGAAAACCGGGATTAGGAATAATTTTTTCATGTTTTTCTTTTTAGGTAGATAAAAGATTTGGGGTATTCCCTTAAATCATGATGCTAATGTAGAACCGTCAGACATGCTATTTCAGACCAATGATTGAATGGTAGCCTTAACTGTGTAAAAACCCGATTTGAATGAGTGAAGCGGATGGGATAAAGCATTGATCTTTAAGTCGAAATGAATATCTTTAGCTACCTAATGAATGGCATTTATGATCATGAAGTATTTTAAAATAAAGGTTTGGTTGTTTTTGCTGGCAATGTGTTTTGCAAGAACTTCAAAAGTTGCTGCCCAAACGCCAGCCATCGACACCTTGAATAAAAAGATTTCGCTTTATCTGCCTGACGACAATAAAAAAGCAGTCTTGTTGTACACCCTCAGCACCCAGTACATTTATAGCAACCCTAAAAAGAGCCTGCAACTGATCGACAGGATCTTATCCTTTAATCCGAAGGTTGTTGATAAAAACGTGATCTCTAGCGCTTATCGTTTGAAGGGAATTACCTTGTATTACCTTTCTGATTTCCCAAAAGCCCTCAGTTCTTTGCAAAAGGCCTATCAGATGGATAAACAGAGTGATAATAAACCTGGTTTACCTGGCGACTTGGCCAGTATCGGGATGATCTATATGGCCTATTCAAATTTCCCGGAGGCCCTTAATTATTACCAGCAGGCCGCCAGATTATTGGAGCATCTGCCAAAAATGGAAAGTGATGCTACTGCAGTATATGCCAATATCGGCCTTATTTACAGTGAAATGAAAGATTATGATAAGGCCCTGGAGCACGTTCAGAAAAGTTATGCCATTTTTAAACGGTTAAATAATACCAACGGCCAGGCCAATATGCTGGGCAATATGGCGGTAATATATTCCAAACAGCAAAATTTTCGTAAAGCACTTCAATATGGCCAAAGAGCAGTTGCGCTTAGCGATTCTATAGATGATAAGATCGGTTCGGCCAGGGAACACGGAAATTTGAGCGAACATTACAGCAAAGTTGGTGAAAATGATCTGGCACTCGCCTCCGGATTAAAGGCGATTGAATTAAACAAAGTATTGAGTAATACCAAAAGCATCAGCTACAACATGAATAATGTGGCAGAAATTTATTTTAAAAAAAACAACCTGACAAAAGCAACCTCGTACGGATTATCGTCGCTGCAAATCGCCAAAAAATTAAACATTCTGGAAGTGCAGCGCGATGCCAGCGAAACCTTGAGCCGGATTTATGAAAAACGAAAAATGCCCGACAGTTCGCTTTCGTATTACAGGCAATATTCCACCTTGAAAGACAGCATTATCAATGATCAAAAAACGAAGGAGTTTACGCGATTGGGCATCCAGTATGATTTCGATAAAAAGGAAAGCACCTACAAACAACAACAATTACTCTTCAATGAAAAACTGAAGCAGCAACAACTTCAGCTCGCCTTAAACAATGCTGAAATTCAAAAAGGCATTCAACTCCGCGACCTGCAAGCCATCCAGTTGCAGAATGAAAAACTACAGACCCAGGAAAAAGAAAAGAAGTTGATCATTTCAACCAATAAAGAGAAGCTGCAAGCCGGAAAATTAAAAGTCTTATCGCAGGAGCAGCAACTCAATAAATTAAGAATGAACCAATTTTGGCTCTATGGAATTTTATCTATCGTGGTCGTGATTTCAGTTTCCATTTACTTGCTAAATCTTTACCGTATTCGACAGCTGAGGTATAAGAACACCTTGCAACTACAACAATCCGAACAACAATCAAGGGAACTAACGTATCAGCATCAACTTTCAGAAAGTGAGTTAAAAGCCATTCGTGCACAAATGAACCCTCATTTCATTTTCAATGTATTGAACTCCATTGAATCTTATATCATGGAAAATGATAAAAAAACAGCGTCGCGCCTGGTACAAAAATTTGCGTCATTAAGCCGCTTGATCCTCGAGAATTCGATCAAAAGTTTAGTCACAGCCGATAAAGAATGGAAAGCACTAATCCTTTATACCGAATTGCAAGCCCTTCGTTACAACAACACTTTTCAACATGAATTTATTCAACCTGAAGATTTGCAGCTTTCGAATTTGCTCCTGCCACCTATGCTCATTCAGCCCTTGATTGAAAATGCGATTTACCATGGATTAATTCCATCAGAAAACTCAGACAAGCAACTAAAAATCCGGTTGGAAAAGGAAAACAACCGGCTAAAGATCACCGTTGAAGACAATGGGATCGGGCTAACCAAAAGCTCTAAAGCAAACAGGATGCAGGGCGTTAAAGAAAAATCGATTGGCATAGAATCCATCCATGAACGGGTAGAGATGATCAATCTCCAGTACAAAACAAAGGTGGCTGGTTTTTCGGTAGCAGAAAATAAAGACCATCAGGGCACTATTGCCGTGATAACCTTACCCTTATTGTTTGTGGCTGAAGAAGTGCCGGAAACAGTTGAAGCCTGATCTTTTTGTAAAATAAGATGGCAGGAAATTTCCCGCCATACTTACACTTCCCCTATTATTCAAAAATTGATTTAAATTCTCTTTATTTTAAGGCTGCACAGTTACCATAGCGATACCCGATTTACTTTGGTCCGGATATACTGCCTGAACGCCATATTTCGATCCGGCCACAGCAGTTTGATTGTCTACAAAAAACAATGTAGCCGCATCGGCTGATTTATATTGAACCAGGCCTTTACCGCCATCTTTGTACACAATATAAAACACTGGTTTATCACCTGTTAGTGTCCAATTTAAACGAATCCCTTTTTTATCGTCCTGTTTAGCCGTTAAGGCCGATACAGCACTTTGATGATCTACTGCCCTAGCAGATGCACTTAACGGAAAACTCGTTAAGGAGGACATTTGAAATACATCAATGGTTTGTATACCATATTCATAATTTGTTCCGGCAACAGCCGTTGAGTCACTATAAGATGTGGCCAGTTTACCAAGTTTGGCTAAAGGCTTCCAGGTGGTATCACCAGATAAACGGCGAAGAATCTGTACACCCATAATTTCATCATCCGGCGGGAAGCCGAATGTAAAATTTATCGCTTTCTTAGTTACATTGAAACCGGAAATCACCGGAGCAGGTGAAGGATTCTTTTTGGGCCTGATCAATTCCAGAACTTCTGAAAAGTTACTGTGATTATTATTGCCATCCAGTGCAACCACTTTATAATAAAGTTTCCGGTTCAATAAAGTAAAGCTAATGCTATCGGTAAATGTGGTATCACGCACCAGATCGGCGGTAACCGGAGAAAAAGTACTGGTAGGATTATTTGAAACAAATATCCGGTAGGCATATACATTATCTGTATAATCCAAATTCCAGCTTACCTTAACTTTTCCCGATCGATCCACGATCCCCTTCAAACCCAGTGGGGCCTTTGGTGGAATGGAATCGCTCGCAAAAACAAAAGGAATGTTGGAAAAAGCATAGTTCCCGGCTGTATCAATGGAAATGAGCTGATAATATACGCCGCCTTCGAGCTTGCCTGGTTTATCGGTAAAGGTAGTGGTGCCATTAGGAAGAATTTCCTTATGCGCAGCCTCGTCCAGCACTTCACGGTTTCTGCCTCTCCTGATTACAAAACCTTTTAATGGCCTGCCCTTTATTTCTGCCTGGCTCCATTGCAGGATAACACTGCCGTTTGCAACCGTTTGAGCCGTAAGGTGCCCGGCCGGTGGCGCATCTTGGTTCATGGCAGTTGCAGAAACAGTGGGGCAATAATAGCTCGTATCGCCAAATGCATCGATCCCGTTGACCCGGTAAAACCACTTTTTGTAATTGGCCACAGAATCGGAAAAAACAAAATCTTTAGTGGTCGTATCGGATTTACTGTAGGCCAGTGGAAGTTTATTTAGACGCCTAAAGCTTTTTCCATCAATAGATCGTTCAATATTGTAAGAGGTGTAGTTGTTGTACAGATCTTTTTTGGGCCAGTAAATTTCAATCGCCTGGTCCTTGCCCCTGGCCTGTACCGACCTCGGCGCATATACTTCATCTTTTAAATAACCGGCATAAATATAATATGCGGTATCTACACTAAAAGCCGGATGACTCGCAGCAGGATATACCCGGTAGGTATATTTATATTTTGGCTTCACTTTAATCGGATCTTCGTATCTAAAACCCATCGCTGTTGCGGCAGATGGAGAGAGATCGGCAGCCAGCATGGCCATAGTGAAGTTGTTGTTGTAAACCATGGAAGCCAGCCGGATACTGTCTAAATCCGTATCGGATTTAACCGAAACCCCCATATTTCCGTACAGGGCCTGGGCAGCCATCATCATGTATTTATCGCTCATATTCAGCACGCCGGGCTTCTGAAACTCAGCCGCCGACCAAGGTTTAACAGGTGTCTTATTTACCCGTATCCATTGCTGATCGGTCAGTTTATTATTTTCATCAAGCACCGCACGATCGATCCACACGCCTGCTTGCTGCAGAAATGGCCAGGCAATGGAATTGTTGATGCCCCAGCGTAAAACAATCTTATCGTTGTATCCCTTTGCTTTAAGAATCAGATCAGACTTGATCCGCTCATCAACCGGTTTTGTTGTTTTTGTCTGGCTTTCTGCCGCCTTGGAGAAACACAGCATACTTAAAAGGATTAGGAAGTATTTCATAGTTTTAAAATGATCATTATCTGATACCATTAATTTTAGGAACGTTTACATTTATTTTCGGTACGGTTAATCCGGAAGAACCAACAATATTTTGAGCACCCGAACCCAAACTCTTCTGGAAGTTATCCATTGCCAAGCCGAAGCCTGGCAGGTATGATATGGCATCTGCAGGATATCCAAGGTCTTTTTTGGCTTGAAGAATACCTTGAAGAGCATTATTGCTTGCAACCACCACACCTACACCAGACAAAGCATGCACACTGATACTTTCGTAGTAATCAACTGTACCGGAGCTTGCCGCTGTGCCCGCAGTTGCAAAACCAGGGAGGTTAATTTGCCCGTTGTATTTACCGATTGAAACCTGGCTTACCACTCGGCCAGCAATTGAATTGCTATTATTTGGAGTAGGGTTATTCCCCGAAGCTCCCTGGGTTGTCGTGGCTGGCTCATATCCATAATTGTTGTTCTTAAAGTTAATTTCGTATAGGTTTGGCTGCATTAATGGGGTTTGTGATGGATACCCATTTACCATTGAAGTGTTGATCCCACCGGCAGAAGGTGTCCAGGCTGCTGTTTGAAACGACCAGGTTAAATTTTTGCCCGGTCCGAAAGCCGTTGTGCTAAAATCTTTATACAGCTGAGACATCCGGGTTTGATCAATGTTGCTGTTATAAGAATTTAAACCGCTTCGTGCCATCATACCGATCCATGTACGTGTGGCAGGGATGGTAGTAGAACTTGGCAGGATGACATTTCTGAGCACATCATTACCATCGAGCAGGTTGAAAGGCTCCGAGGCTTTAAATTCATATTGTACATTCAGCACCTTCATCGTTTTGGTGGCAACATCTGGTGCCCAGTTGAAGTTTTGAAGATTCACTTCTTTTGAATTGCTGAGTGTAGCTTCAGCACCACCAACAATCAATTTGGTGATTTTCATGCTGTTAAACTTGGTTCGGTAATCGGTAGTGGCGCCAGTTTTAAAGTACCAGGCCAAAAGTTCCTGTTCATTGCTCTTCATAGCTAAAGCATTCATTACCAATGCACGGTCGTTTATTTTATAGATCAAATTTATCGTACTCGTCCTTGCCTTTAAAATGGTTGTCGAATTTGGATTATCCGGCGCATCGATCGCATCGCCTTTAAGATAAACCTTTAAAGCAACATCTGCCGATTGTGGTAGTGAAGTTAAAGGAAACCGCCATAATTTACCGCCTTCCAATATGGTTACCGGGATATCCAATGATTTCACATTTCCTGCGCTTAAATTCACTACCCTAACAAAGGGTTTCGGATTGCTAACTTTCAGATCAAAACCCTGCTCGGTCATACCAACAAGCATCCGGATGTATCCAAAGCCGCCATCAGTTTCTACCTGGTTAAGGGCATTGATCGGGAAAGCCTGTTGCCTGTGGTAAGGCATCAATTCTTGCACATTCCAGATGGGAATCGTTTTTGGACCTTTATCGGTTGTAAAAGTAGAAGTATCCTTATCTACATATACGGATCCATTATCATTCAGCACCGGCTGGAACAAAACATCGAAGGCCTTGCTGTTTTTCATTGGATCCAGCGCAGCCTGACTTTCAAAAAGAACGCCGGGCATATTGAATTTTTTCAACGTTGCGTTTACTTCAAATGTATATTTTGTATCCGGAAGCAGGGAGGAAATATCATCGCCACTCCCCATGTGAAGCGAATATACTTTGCTATCATTACGCCGTCCGCTTACTAGTTTATCTGTTCCCCAAGGATATACAAACTGATTGCTGCTAAAGCTTTGACTTCCACCATTTAATTTAACCGTTACATCTTCTTTTCCAAAACGGAACAGTCTATATGAAGTTTTCGTGGTGTTGGGATCAACTATTGGTACGATAAAATCGCTTGTGATTGGGAAATTGAAAGAAACTGATGGCCGCATTAAAGTGTTCTGCAGTCCGCCGTTTTTCCCTGGATTTAAAGTTGCAATCAGATCCAGCCGGTCGTTATTTGCTTGTTCCGTGCACAGGCTACCCACCTTAAAGGGAATATTAAAATTACCATCTATCAAGCCGTCCATAACCGAAAAATAACCGCCAAGTTCACCATATAAGAACATTGGATCGGGTGCACCGGCCGTTACCAATGCCGCAATCCCGGCCTGTAAAAATTCTATTTCCCCTTTAAATCCGAAAACGTTTACCCTTACGCCGCAGCCTGCGCTTGCACCCACATAAGCTTGTCCATAGGCATACCAACTGGCATTTGAGCCTGCACAAGGCGATTGCCCGGCATCCTTATCAAAAAACTTAAGGCTTAAATCTGCGCCCATTGCCGCATCCAGATATGCATAAAAAATTGCAAAACTCGGGTGGGCACTAAATTCAACCGTCGCGCCGGTGATCATACCAGAATCGCTCGTTCCGCCCGACCGTTTATTTTCTGGATTAAGATCCAGGGTTGGGGCAGGATCCCCTTTCATCTGGCCACCATTTTTCTCCTTTTTGGCACCTGACATAATCGCCGTGATCAATGGTGGTACCTTAGGGATATTATCGATCTCGGCGTTGCCAAACTGAAAATACGACTTGGCACCGATGGAAAATAACTTGGCGTCAAACTTGGCTTCCAGCGGATCGCCCTGATCCCATGGTCTGCCTATTTTTAAGAACCAATGTACACTTGGGTCGCCTTTGGCAACAGTACCACCACCGGCAAGCATATTTTCTATGGAAAACTCTCCCGCACCTGTTGCGGAGAAAATTGCGGTGGACGGCGGGTATTTTAGACTGAAATTCATCAACATATCAAATTTCCAGAAATCGCCTTCCCTAAAAAGAATTTCAGTACCAATATGCACCTTACCCATCGCACTTGCTGTACGGTCATCAAAGGTTGGTCCTCCATTATTCATTACATTTCCATCTCCATCAATAGCGATCAGGTTTAAGGCACCATTTTGGAATTCCATATTCAAAGACAAACGGCCTTCCAATATATTGCGGCTCTGTAAGCCAAAATAGATTCCGGCTATGAATCCAAATGAACTACCATCATCGTTTCGGGGTTTGTATTCAATCCCTGAAAAGCTTTTTATAGAAGAATAATCAGTACTGGTATTGCTTTCGCCTTCTTTATTGTATGTAGCTGTTGCTGTGCCCCGAACCATGTTATAATAGGCACCCCCGGCAAAACCGTATAAAGTGGTACCCGGAAACATTGGAATTCCACCTTTGCCGAGATCAAGCATAGCATCTACATAGAAAAACTGGAAATTACCTGATGTTGCTTTTCGGCTGCCAAACAGGCCTTTCATTGCGAATGATTGCTGAAATCCCGGTAAGGTAACCGTTAAACCACCCGACAAGCCACGATCAACTGCTCCATCCGGTCCGGGACTATTAAAATAGTTGATTTCCCCTTCAAGTTTCATTCCTGCTAAGTTGGCATTGGCCTCCAGGTGTACAAGATCTAAACTACCATCCAGTTTTTTCCACCATTTCCTTAAACCACCACCTGCATTGGTATTGGCATAAAAACTAAAACCCAGGTCGGCCTTCGGAATGAAATTTACCCCATTTACCAATTCCATATGGGTAAGGATATGAAAACCTGCCTGCCCATTGCTAAAGTAGGGATCAACGCTTGTTACAGAGAAGTTAAAGCCCATCAGGCTCTGCTGACCGCTGAATATAGATGAATTATAGCCATCTTCCTCTGCATAGGAATAACGTGGCCCACCAATCATGCCATACATGGGTTCATCGGGGAATACCGCACTGTTAGCTGGTGGGCTTCCAACACCCATGTCAAAATTACCAGGGGAAAACAAGGTGCCTTCAGTTGAAAATTTCATATTCTGAAAGCGCATATAACCCAGGGTAATATCATCCAGATGCGGAATTTCAGCATCAACCGTGAGTTCACCGTGTATGGTTGCCTCTGCTTTAAAGCCATTGCTCCCTGCCGAGATCAGGATGTTCGACCCATTATCTATCCGGGCGTGTGCCCATAAGGCAGAGAACTCCAGGTCATTTTTTGTTTTAACTGTAAATTGAAAAGATAAACCTTGCCCCGCCGGAGCAGTTAGTGTTGTACTGTACTCAAGTTGGTTCCTCGTTTCAGCTGTTTGATCACCTGAAGCGGGCAACATTAATTTACCAACCATGCTGCCACTGGTAAGTTTACTTTTAAAGAAATTGATCCCAATATTATCAACAGAGAAGAACCAGCCGCCTAAACTGCCATCTCCAAGCGTTAATGGCGCCGTTAGCGTTTGAACCCTTCCGGAAATACCACCGTCGAAAATCAGGTTGGTTGCAGCAATAACAATTGGCTTGCTATCTGTCCGTTTGATGATGGATGGAAGTTCTACGTTAAGCAATGGAATATAAAAGCCGGTCCATGTTGGACTGGAAGTATCAATAAAATCACCATTTGAACCCTCAATACGTGGTGGCATTTTAGGGTCATTCTCCTGAGTTGAATGATCATATACAATTTTTTGCTGCACGTCATTTCCATCTTTCATGGAAAATTTGAAATCCGCTAAACCTGCGATATGAAAAGGTTCTAAATCAATGTAGGCCATCCAGTTGCTCCAGCCTTGTTTGGCATCGGCTTCGATGGTGGCCTTCACCTCATTGTTTCCTGTTGCAGAAACTAGTAATGCTTTTGGAAAAGTATATTCTGCTTTAATGTGCAGGTTGGTGAATTTCCCCTTTTCGAAAGTTACAAAAGTACCTGATGCGGGTATACCACTTGATTTTTTCAGGGATAAACCCAGCGCCTCAATGTTAAGATCTTCAGCGAGGTATAGTGTAGCCTCCTTACAAAAGCTTAAACCATCCAAACAAATGCCTTTAGCACTCAATGCAACTCGGGTATTGCCATCCGGGATCTGGATCACCGTAGCGGCCTCAAACCAGGCCTGATCGGCCCTGAAGTGAATGCCCATTACACCAATGGTAACCGGGCCTTCATCTAATCCCAAAGGCAACTCAAACCCAAAGGTTGAAGGCACTTGCTTAATGGAAGATAACAACTGATCCTTGTTCGTATCGAAAAACGAACCCAAGTTGGTTACCTGATCCTTGCTCATGCTAATGGTAGGCACTTCGGGTGGATCGGCAGTCGGGATAAGCGACATACCGCTGGCGGATAAAATACCATCAACCTTGCCACTAATCATCTGCAATTGTGCGTTTACATTCAGGTCAGAGAATTCTACCCTTACTTTTAAACCAGGGATGTCGCCGATAAAAGGTAAAGGAACAGTGCCTTTGCCACTTAACACACCATTGGTATTTTTTAGTTCAAAGATCTTCATTTTGTATTTTCCGACCGTGATCTCAGATGACGAATTAACCGCAGCATTATTGATCGTGCCGCTGGGTACAATCTCTTTACAACTACAATTCGGCACACCGGTAACATTAGCATTTTGCGGTGCATTTGGTACTACCTCCGGAACAACCGCTGCAATAGTATTCTGACCTAAATAGGTAAAGGAAGTTACTTCACTCCTCCCCTGGTTCCGGAATACAGCCTGATTGGTTAGATCGTAAGCCTCAACCATCAAGGCATATTTTCGACCCGGTGTTAAGGCCTGGTCTTTGGGTTGGTATTGATAAAAGTTAATTGATGTTTCTTCTGCAAAAAAATAAGGTTCCCTGGCTGTCATTATCGCATCATTCGGATTTTGATTGCCCAGCATTTCCACCATCCGGATCTTATACCGGATCGATGGCGGGGTACCTACAGGCGTATTCCAGCGAAAAATCAGACCCAATGGGTTGGTTACTTCGGCTTCATCCATTGGACTTATAATGGTTGGTGGTTCGAGGCTGCTAATCGTAAAATAGTTGCTGCAACCCGTTAGGTCAGAACTAATAGGCTCATTGGTATCGTAATCATAAGCGCGGATACACAATTGGTACGAACCTTCTGGCAAACCACCTTTATTGATGAAATCATCCTGCGTGATGCCGGTATACTCAAGTTGCGTATATTCAAAAAAATCAGAGATATTGGTGCCATTCAGCATTTTGGTTTCACCAGGAGCCATTTCAATGGGGCTTCCACTCCGGTAATTCTGTTTTACGCGGATCACAATACCGTTGTCGCCGGTAACCGTTCCACGCAACTGAACTTTATACGGCCTTGTATTTCTTGGATCAGCCCTTACGGCGATCACCATCATTTGCGGCCGCGATGCATAGTCGGTAAACTTAGTCGGATAGGGTGGCAAAATCTGGATAGATACACTGATTTGTGCTAAAGCCCCCAGGTGGAGCATCAGGAAGGCAAGGATCAGATAATGTTTTAGCGTAAATCGAATTTTCATAAGATTAGAATTTAAATTGGTAACTCAATTCTGCACGGGTTTCGGTAAAATTGGATTGTAAAAGGTTAATCGCACTGCTCTTATTATTGGTAAGGAACATATTAAAAGAGAGCCGCTGTTTTTTAGTGATTGCATAACCCAGGTTACCTGAGGCATTTACGATAAAACTATCGCCGGTTAGATTGTTGTTTGCGCTGGTAAAAGTACCGTTCAAACCAGCCATCAATTTTTGTTTGAGCAAAGGCGTGTTTCCACCCAATGTGAAGCCTGTAAAGCTATTGTCGAGATTTGAACCTTTCAAATTTGTTTGATTGATGTTGGCATATAAGGTCATTTGTTTCTTCAAAAAGGTGATGCTGTAATTCAAAAAGTATTGACTGGTTGTAATGTTCCTGGAAGCAGCTGTAGCACTAAAATAATTATTAAAATCATTGAGCTTACTGAAATTTATAGCTGCCGAAATTATATGTGTTGTTTCGGGATCAGTTAGAAAATAGCGTGGCATAAAGCCGATGGTCTGCGTGGTCTGTACGATTCGCAGCGAATCGGCAAAAATTGCGGTCTGCGGTTTTTGGTTGTCGGAAAAATTCGTATAGATTACATCAACGCCAAGGGCCTTGGTAATTTCGAAACTGGCATTCGAGGAAGCGATAAGGCGCTTATTTTGTGCCATCTTTTGTTTTTTAAGGTTATCATGTTGAAAACCTATACTACCGTTTATGCGAATTTTGCCTTTCAGAAAAATAGCATTTGGGCTAACGGTCCAATTTTCCAGATCGGAATTGAAATAATAAGCGCCCATCGTTTTAAAATCTGGGTCGATGCGTTTGTAATTTACTTTCAGGCCAAATTTTTTAACCTTATAACCGATGGAACCCGATAAAGCGGTATAATATTCTGAGGTGCCATTGATGTCGAAAAACTTTTTGGCCTGATCCAGCACTTTATTATTAAGACCATCTAGGCTGATGGGCGAACGGATATCCTTGGTGTATAAACTTACGGCACCGGCACTTTCTAAGAATAGATTTTTGAAGAAAGTAAATTTAAAGGAATAACCGAGTACATTATTCTGCGCCGGACTAATAATATCCAAATTGGATGGTAGATTTTCAGGTTTCTGGTCGTCATCCTTCGCACTAAGATAACTCAACTCAAAAAAATTGTTACTAGAGCCATAACCTAAACGGGCTGCATATCCTTTACGGGTAAATGAAAAAGGGATGAGCGATTGAGAAGTGGTATCGATAGTTGTGGCACGGTTCAAACGTCCGTACATAAAACCAACACGAAGCTTACCTGGATTGAGCTCAAAACCTGTACCCAATATGGTGTGGCCACCCAAGGTGTACGGTGAAAAAGAAACATTGCGGTATCCGGCGTGAACAGTAAGCCATTTGTATGTTGGGCTCATGCCGAACTGGTTAAAAGGTTGACTGAAAGAACGGTCAGATTGAGAAAAGCTAAAAGAAAGCGGCACCTGAAGGTTGTAAATCTGGAAGCTTGGGCTTCCGGTGAGTAGGTAAGTAAAAGGTGCCCGACGATTGGAAATTCCGCTGGCACTGTAAAAAATACCCCTGGCTTCCACTGCTCCCGAATATGTAAATGGTTTTAATTTCTTAAGGTTGGAGAAATCTTGCGCCTGTAGCTCTTGGAAGAAAATTAGAACAGGCAGTATAAAAATATAGTTTTTTAAAATCAGTAAGGATTTTACCATGATGCCATTGTTTTCAGGGATTCAGAAAGCAAATAGGCAAAATAGAAAAGACTCTTTTTTAAGCAGTTAGCGAAAGACTAATATTAATGAGCGAAAAGGATTTCTGGATTAGCAAAGAGACTTACAAATATTTAAAGTCTTGTAGTCACGATAAGTTTGCAGTTAATATGTAAGACTAATTTTTTCTTTTGGTTAGCTTGTTCGGTTTTAAATTGAACCAAAAATTTGAAGTTATCAGAAAAATAGTCTGCGGCTGTCTAACTGCCAAATTTATATGGATGTATTAATTTAAGCTTTAGCGACCATTTCTGACAATCACCGTATTTTGATAATAGTGGAGAAAGTAGGTGGGCACCTGATCGTCTATCAAAAAATATTCTGCTCCTTGTGTAAGTTTTTAAAAATACAAGCAACTAATAGTTGAAAAAGCATATATGAGAACTTTACTACTTTTGATGGCTGTTTCAATAAGCGCCATATCTTGCGGACCTAACTCATCTCCTGAGAAGCGAATGAATATAAAGAATCAGGAACTTGATCAAAAAGTTGAAGTGATTTTTAAACAGCAAAAAATATTACGTCTTTAACTACTATAGATAGCAATGCATTGAAATAATATTGATCCGTACTTGGATTAGATCCCAAGGCACTCAATGTGGTCATATCACTGATATCATAAAAATTATTTATAATACATATTCCTGCTTCAGAATCATAATTTGATGTGCCCATTTTACTGCTTGTAAATGTTTTCTGAATTGCTAGTTTGGCACGCGAAAAAAGTTCCGTTTTAGATACGTTTGGCAATTCAATAATAGATTCCACATAAACTTCGTTATATTTAAGAGGCAAATAGTCCCCTAATGCAACGGTATCGGCAACGTTACTACCTATTTCGGAATGTACTCCAAGTTATCGCGTCTTGTGCATTGGAATTGAGCCCCATCGCTATGAATAAGATCGACGAGAGTGTTAATTTTTTTAATTTCATAATATATTTTGTTTAAGCCTTAAAGCTATTAATATTATAGGAAACTAGAATATAGCTTATGTTTTTTTATGTATTTAAGCGTCCGAAAAACTGCGAATGTCTTAGAAAAGAGCTAACCATTCCCTGTGGTATATCCTTCTCTGATTGGTAATTTCCTTGCGCCATATGGCCAAGAAAAAAATGTCTCAAAAAACGAACGAAATAAAGCAATCTATCCAATTCAATATCATAGGCAATTTAAGAATTGGATATTGCGACAAAAATATTTACTTTTGATAAAAATGTCGTAATATGAATTTGGTTCACAAAAAAATACACAAACCCGGAATTAGCGACCTACTTGGTGGGGCATTATCGCTAGGTATTTCGATTAAAAATTATTACGACCTTATCTTACTCTCAAGGGCTGGCATAAGTAAGGCTTCGGCGGAATCGGTAATCAGTTTTACGGGAATGTCCAAAAAAAGCTTTGTGGAAGATATATTGAATTTATCAATAAAAACGCTTGAAAGAAAACAAGCTGACGATAAACTCGATATAAGAACATCATCTATGGTAATTGAAGTTGCAAGGGTTCTGGAGCATACTTATCAAGTATTTGACGATAAAGAAAAAGTCCAAAGATGGCTTTCTAAACCCAACAACGCACTTCACGGCGAAACCCCCTTATCTCTTTTTTCCACACCGACAGGAATAGGTATGATCGAAGATGTCTTGACACGCATAGAGGAAGGAGTTTACTCATAGATGCATGTCTACAGAATTGTAAAATCCGAGAAAAGAATTAAAAACTTATCCGGAATGGGGGCCTTCCGGGCAGGTGGACGATGGAATGATAAAGGGACTTATGTACTTTACACCTCCGAAAACTCATCCTTGGCATTTTTGGAAAACCTTGTACATTTTGATCTGGAGGAAACTCCAGAGGATTTATACATTATAGAAATTAGTGTTACCAAAGAAGATTTAATATATCGAATTCCCGACTCTGACTATCCAAAAGATTGGCTCAATACGGATAATTTAGCATGTAAAGTATTAGGAGATCAACTATTTTCCGAGCATAAATTATTGGGAATTAAAGTTAAGTCGGCGGTCAATCGATCAGAGTATAACATACTTTTGGACCCTCTATTCCCCGGATACCACGATCTAATTAAAATAAGTAATGTAATTAAAATACCTGTTGACCGCCGTCTAATCTAAAATCCATTTTATTACAATGTATTTTTTTTACACAACAATAATAATAAAGTAGTCATAAATACTTTATTACATACATTAATTTAAGTGAGAAATAAAATATGAATAAAGATTTGGAATTTTATATGCTAATTAATTTTATATTATAAATGATGCGTCTCAAAAAACGAACGTTCTAGTAATTCAATTTCACCTTAGCTACGAAAGACCGGATTACATTTTATTCCTCTCCCGATTTAAAAAATTGATGAAGGAGAGTGAGTTTGGTGAAAAGCTGGTGCCCATGGTGGCGTTTGGGAATGTCCTGACATATTTCCGCTTGAACTTAATGGTGAAAATCACCGGGTTCTTTTAGTGAACATTAACCCAGGTGGGCCAGGCGGTTCAGCCACACAATATTTTACAAGCGATTTTAATGGAAATACATTTAAGCCAGATTCTGCAAAGCAAAAATGGATGATATTTACATTAATATGTTAGAAAACATCTCTCATCTTATTTGCAGTAGTAAGCTTCGAAGTGCCCTTTAAAATCAATATTCTGTTCCGGCCATTTCACATTAACTTGGCCTATCACCTTATCCCCTGTGATGGAACTGATGGTGATAATGGTTTGTTCTGAAGAGAATAATGAACCATTCTGACCGCTTGGATCGCCCGGATCATTAACTAGGATATAGGTATCATTGCCCGAAAAAGTGCCTGTCTTTTTAGGCACCGTCAGGCGTATCGAAAAATCACTCAATGGTGAACTACAGGTTTTGGATCCATCTCCTGCTATGTATATACTGAACAAGTCTTCGGGGCGGTAGTTGTTCATACCAAATTTTGTATAGCGCTCCAGTATAACTTTTGCCGTAAAAGACGATCCGTATAACTTACCTGTAACTACCGGCGGCACATCTATTTCAGGTCGGGGTTGATCTTCCTTTTTCTTACAGCAAGTGAATATACTGATCAGTAAGATTAGACTAAAGAATCGTTTTAGGAGCTGATAATAAGTCATTGTTATTGGTGTTGGGTAAAAGTATAGGGAATTGATAGTATTAATTAATGCATCGTTGAAAGAGAAGAATGTGCTAAGATTTCATCCTGACCGAGCCCAGACAAACTTCACCTTCTTCGGTTCCGGTAACCCATATATTTAAAAATTTAATCCGGACTTTAGTCAGCGTTTCTAGGTATATCGATTCGCACATAGGTGCCACCGAACCATAGGTTCCGCTGTTAAGGTATTTTGCGGCCAGTTCTGCATCACGAAGTTGGATCCAGAGCCGCTGTGCATTCCTGAATTTTTTAATGAAAGTAGTTTCCCTGGAATAGCTTTTCAGGATCTTTTGGTATACGACATTTAATTCCGCATCTGCCTTTTTAAAGTCCGAATAGGCCTTGATATTCATGGCGGTTTGCGACTGTGCAAAATTCGGAGTGATAAAGAGCATAGTCATGACGACAAAAGCCAATAGGAAAATCTGGGATTGGTACAGCTTTTTCATGGGTTTGATTATGGATATTTGTAATCTAAACCATTGAAAGATTCTTTTGTTTGAGCAACTTGTTCACCGTGCTTGGACACATCAGTACATTTGACCCGCTCTCGCCAATGTACAAATATAAAGCAAATCAAAAACTCACAACAATCTATTGCTGGTAAGGCGGGGTCAATTTATCGAGGTTTATCCATCATGTCCGATATTTTAAATTAAGGAAGTCATCCATCCCCTACTGTACATTTTTTTTTAGCTGTAAGTTTGTAGGCGCTAGTTCAGACAGATAGAAAAAATGTCTTAGAAAACGAATATTATAGGCATTCTGGCTTTGATTTCCAAATTTTAAGTATTTTTATAAATAGTTGATTTAATAACAATAAGTTTATCTATAAGAATGTTAATTAGACAAAAATTCGATTTAATTTTTGAGAAAAAGAGAAACTGGTTTTCGCTATATTATTACTGTGGTACGAAATTTCCCAAGCAGGAGTATGCTCGATTGGCTTCCAAGCTTTCAAGTATGTCTCAAAATGAATGTGAAGGATTAATCGAAATCATAGTCGATGCTGAAGATGGAAAATATTATGAAGAGTTTTTCGCACTAGATGCGGACGCTGCAAGCGACAATGATGAAATCCACATAGTGCCCCCAAATATAATAATTGATAAAAGTGTCACAATTTCTTTTTCTGATATGAAAAAGCTATTGCAAGAGTGGATGTCTTTTCGGAATAGGTAAATAAGATGCAAGAGTTGCTTATACTCAATAAACGAAAAGTTAATTAATGATTATTTAGCAAAGGTTAAAGAACTAACGATTGCTCCTATTGAAGTAAATACTTGTCTGCCACCAGACATAGATGCAACCAAGAGGTTCTTAATAAGAATATGTAATCCTATTTGATGTTTTTGAAACCAACCGTCTTTAAAGCAATTAGAATAAAGGGTCTCTACTCGTCTTTAGTTAATCTTTACAAGCCAACCCATCAGGGCAGTTCTATTTCAATTTACCAAAAAAAACACCAAGCAAGAGCGTTGATTTTCATCTGGACCCATCTAAATAATTTCTGTACTCTCCAAAACTGATTATGCAACATTAAAGATGGACTATCATTTGCAATTATTATGGATAGCATTAAGTTAAATTCAGGAATTTCTCTATCATTGAAGCATTAATCCTTAAAGAAGTATCTCAGTACGTTATGATATTTGACCAGCTAACTCTAACCATCCTTTGGACGCTAACTATAGGTTATATACTATGGAATAAATATGTAGCCCCGACTTCAACGGACGACAATGAGCCTCTTGAAAACGAAACAGATGGTGAATTTTACACGCGCATCCAGGATGAGATAAACCAGCTTCTCCTGCGTCAGAAATTTACTTTTTTCTATAACGATGAAACAAAGTTATTCTCATTTGGCTTAAGACGCTCTGATGGAACACTCGCAAACTTCCAGATCGGATTGGAGTATAATAGCGGTTCCAGACTGGTTATTTTCAGTGGGAAGTTTAATCCTTACCCGATCCCAAAACTTAAGGTAGATAGAATAGGTGAATTAGTCAACAGGATTAATTTAAAGTTATCGGCAAATGTACTGGTTTTAGACTATGAAAAGCGGATTGTTCTAGGCCGAATGATCTACAAGGTTGGCAGCCAAAATCTGGATGAGGCACTCTTTAATTATCATTATGAGCAATTTTCTTCGGTTTTTCTTTCAACAAAGATGCAAAAAACGTTCACCGGTACCCTTGAAAGAAAGGATGATTCCATCCAGCAGATAATTCGGAATTTAAACTAAGCATTGAAGATTTTATCTTTACTATTAACAATAGCTATTGATTCGGGTGTTGAAGAGTTTTTCAATAATTAGTAAGTCTATATATGTCTCAAAAAACGAAGATTATGAGACAAGATTTATTCAAAATCAATTAAAATAAATTTTATGCTACCCGCAAAGAAAATCCTGTTTCAGCGTTTGGCAATTGATAAAATTAGCATCCCCTGATTATCAATTGTATTAATAATACTAAAATAGCTATTACAATCAGTATTTCCCTGCCATTGAAATAGGATTCAGTATCATGGGAGCTGTGGTAGGTGCTAGGGTTATCGGGTGGGTACCGATTATAGGATTCTGATAATTGAGCGGCGCGGTGCCTTAGTTTATCTTCCATTTCTTTGTTCAAGGGCTTTCCTTCGAGGAAGACTTCTTTCCAATGCTCAAAATCTTTGTTGCTATTAATCGGGAAATGACTCCAGACCGTATAGCTATTTTGTGGCAACGTTTGAAGGAAAGATAGATAAAAACCTTTACCGATATATTTGTTGGTCTGCAAGATTGAAAGCCGCTCTTCAGCCCATTTCTTTATCAAAGGATCAGTATAGGCTTTCCTGATGTTTGCAATGATACCGGTATCAATATCTTTCTCGGTCCTTAGCAATTTATCCAGTTCGTTGGTAACTTCAATAGGCAATAATGCAGATAGATTCTCCTCAGAATAATTTCGTAAATAATGCCTGAAAGCATTCGGATTAAGGATACTCAGCGCTGCTGATAACATCTCGTTACTCATTTTTTCCTCGTAACAATCTTTACTGATATATACTGCGGCAGGGTCAATCTTAAGATTATTGTAGGCTTTAAATTTATGATGCCCGTCTATGATATAATAATTGCTCGAACTATAGTCATGGTTTAGGTAATGGATGTATACGATAACTCTTGGCCTAAGTCCTTTGCGGATCAGATCCTCGTAGAATGCCACCCTGTCGATATTGATGCTGTCTTCAGTGCGGGTAGCGAGGTAAATCCAGCCATTATGGTATGGAAAAAAGTTGGCCGCAAACCATTCCTTATCTTCAGGCCATGTCTTGCTGTCCCTGTCAAATATAATATCATCTACGTCCTCATCTCTGATTTTACCGAGATGAATGTTATACCTACCGTTTTCAAAAAGTTTCAGAAACGCCTCGATACTTTCCAGTACTTTACTGTTTGAGCCAGAAATCAATACCTCATCCAGTTGCCGTGTTAAGGTTTTGCGTTGCTGCGCCGGGAAGGAGGACACTGCGTAGTATTCTCCAATACTTCCATGGCAGTCTGGCCAATTCATGGCCACTGGTTTTTCAATAATTAATACAGTGGACTGATCATCATTGATTAGCCTGATAATGCCCTGTCCATCTTCAACCTCAATACTCCGCTGTATCCAGTAGAGCCGTTTAGCTTGCCATAACATGGCTATAGAAAGCATATCCGCTGTGGGAAGCACTAGATGACCTGAACCGGTATATTCTTCCTGACTAAAAACGGGGTAATATTCAATATTATCGGTACCCGGAGTATTCGAGATCAGGAAATAAGCGAAGTGCTGATTATTGGCTATATAGACTAGGTTGACTAATTTTCCCGCATGCTCCACATTACTATGCATGGCAATAAGGAAATTTAAGAGTGGTTCGGCAGAGATAAAAGAATCTCTTTCCATTTCAGGTTGAGAAATGATTTCTATCCCATAACGGTTAATTACTTCCAGCGTCTTTTTATCTTCGATGAGCATTTAGCTTGCTAATATAATGATATTTTTTAGGCTGCTATTCGAAATATTTAGTGTGTAACTAAATCAATTAATATGAACTTTACAGTCTCACAAAACGAAAGAATAAATGTAAAAATCGAATAAATTTCAATTACCAGAATATTTGCTTATCATTTTTATATGTAAATATTCTATTTTCTAATCCACGATTATTTTCTTTCAATAGTAAAAGCGAATTGCCAGTTACGTCTTTAAAAACTATTTTCTTATCCTGATTTGCTTTAGATTCTGATATCTTCTTCCAAACATCATCCCAATAATAAAGTGAGTAAACTTTCAAAGCTTTTACACTATTATCATCATTTCTTGGCCAATATTTAATTTTAGTAACTGTTGATTCATTTCCTTTCCCTAGATCTAGTGCAATAAATTCTTCTTTGTTATCTTCGGGAACAAAATAACTTAAGGGGTCGTTGTCATACACGTTTTCTCTTGTAGATCCATATCTGCCAATGTTACCAATTGCTCGTCCTGCTACTAAAATCTCCTTTCCTCCTTTGTCCTTGCGGTAATATCGGATCTCAGCTACGTGCCCTCGAGGTAGGCCATGGAAGTTGTATATCAAATATCGATATTTTTGGTTGTTAGTGTGGATAAACCGATCTGATTAACCCCTTTGCGCCAAATTACTAATCAATTGACAAGTAATACTTTATAACAAATTTATTTCTGGTGGGACGGGGTCAATCCATTCTGGTTTATCCAATTGGGTATTGATCCTACCGAATTAGATTTGTAGCCTAAAAATCGTATAATAGTCCTAGATAACCGAGATCATATAGGGCTTTAAGATTTTGAAAAAAACACTACACCATTTCAATGTTAATATTGTTAGTAAAATCTTTTTCGGCCTATTTTGATTACTGTATTTGCCTTGAAAGTGGCCAACATAGGCCAAAAAAGATGGTCACGATGGATGAAAACCAGTGGCCACTTTTAGCGAAACCACCAGACAACCAACAACACCTTGAGTATAGTTACCGTAAAATCAATTCTTAATGGAATAAGGAAAATGAAATATTGACCATGGTAAATGGATAGGAGCTGAAGTTAATTAAGGTTATTTTTTATTTTTCCTGTTCCTCGATTTTTTAAATTTGGTTTTCTTCCAAAGGTGGATGAATCTTGAAATTTGCGGATTGCTATAATCATCTCTTCCTCCTTTCCCAAAAAATTCAACGTCTACCCTTTCCGTCCGGTTCTCTTTGTACTTGGATTTTGGATCAAGAAACCTTGACACTGAGCCGCCTGTCCCAAAACGTTCATAATCCGTGTTCTTAATTATATCTTTAAAAATATTAAGCACCTGCAAGGCCACCCTTCCTCCTGTTGTGGCATCAACTTCATTACGAACCTTAACAGCAAGTTCCGCCAGGCAGGTAAGCATGTCCTTGGCAGAGATAAATTGGTTTGAGGTCCTGATCGTAGAAATGCACAACTTACCTGCCTGATACTGGCATCTAAAATAATAGTCACGTTCTATACTGGTCATCTTTTTTCCGCCAAAATATTCAGAAAATCTAACAAACAAGAAAGAAATCATTTTATCATGTTAAATACATGGAGATTCCTTAAAAACACGGTACAACCTTGATCTATTTCCCTGCGGCGATAAAGTCACGTATCCATTGATTTTCTGGCCTTGTATCTTTTAAAAAAATCTCATCGTGCAGGTCGCGGATTGCCTTAGAGAAACGCTCTGAACCAAAATCATTTTCTTCAAAGTAGGTTTCCACTTCGTGCTCAAACCATTCTTTGTGTGCTTTCCATCTAACATCCTTGTTCATGAGTTCAAAAAACTCGCTATCTGTTTTTATATGGCCTGCCTGTTTACTTATTTTCAGTGCTGACAAGTTTGCCTTTTTTAGATATGTTTTTCCATTATACTTCGCCTTGAGTTTGAAGACATTGATGTTGCCGGATTTCGAAGCTTCGTTTACTTTTCCACCTTTGCCAAGTAACTTATCGAACATTTCATCCCCCTTTTTTCCTGAAACAACAAGTTCAGTACCAGTGATAATATCTCCTAAGCGAATAGTTCGAAAGGTCAAGCCTTTGCCAATACCAGACTGATATGGATTCAAATGATATACGTCGTCAAAAGGTATCTGGCCCTTACCGATCGCCCCGTTGCAATGAACATCTGCAGGAACAAGATTATACAATGAGTAGCCCAGGAGTGCATTGCCGGCTTTCCCAAAAAAATGATCCAATTGGTGAACGGTCGCAGGGTCTTGTTTTTCAGTCTCAATGTAAATTGTATCTCCCATATTGCAGTAGGGACAGTAGTCAGTCAGGTTGTGCTTACGGAAAAATTTTTTTATGGCTACAGCGATATCGGTGCAAGTCTCATAGTCGAAAGCTATTTGCATAATTTGGAATGGCACGGAATTTTCTCCATTAAGCTCCTGCAACAATTCCTTGTTTTTTGTACTAAGCAGCTGGGGTGGACATAATAGCAAATATTTCAGGTTTTCTGCATCATTATCCAGCAGCCTATCGACAAAGTTAACCACAACATCAAGGTTATTTATCCCAAACTTCTGTGCCACGCTAAAATGTTGTTGAACAGTTGCCACATAGGTTTCTTTGTTAAATGGATTGGGCTTGCTCTTGAGTCCGCTTACCTGAAGCTTTACGAGCGTCTGTGTCGTCAGTTTGTAACCTACAAAATCTGGTTCATCCTCAGAAAGACCTATATTTTGTATATGCTGTATTGAGCGTTTGAGATTCTTTAACCGCTTGATAACTAATGAACCAACTTTTATAAAATAGCTATTTAACTGCTTGCACTCAGAGAGTAAACTTAATTTGATCATTTTTATTCAATAAATTTCTTGAAACCGAAACGCAGATAGGTATCTCCAATCATATCTATAAGTTTAAAGTCATTCTCATCCAATCTGTTTTTCCCCCTTTTTATCTTTTTTATGAGGGCTTTGATTCGTAATTCGGCAAACATTCCGATAAGTGTCCCATCAAGAAAAAAGTTGTTGGCCAGCAAATCGTGAATATTTGCCGCAAATGTCTCCCCAATATTGGCTGCAGCCACAGACTTTCCTGTTTGAGGGTCTTTTTCAAGCAAAAGGATATTTTCCCTGGGAATATCGGAGAGTATAAATGGCGAATGGGTTAAAAAAAGTATGTTTATTGAATTTATTCTTGACTTACCTTTAACGTGAAGTTGCTTTAGGGTCCTTAAAAGTTCTGCAATAAACCTTCGCTGATATTCAGGATGAAAATATAGTTCGATTTCATCATATATAATATTAACAGCACCGTATTTAATTCTTTCTTCCCCTCCCCTGTGTGCAGACTGAATATTGTTCATGTGGTATATTACTGACTGGAGCGTATGAATGAGTTGCTGTTCCCCCGAACTGAGTTCACCAAAAGAAGAAGTGCGAAGCGTTTTTTTATCTTTCAGAATAATCTCGATTTTAAAGATTGAAGGTGGTAAGAACGATATAATATCTGCGATGTTTTCTGGCGAAGCCCATTCCAAAAGCTGTTTGGGACTGTATTCAAAAAAGGCTTTTTCCATTTTATCGAGTGTCCTATCGTCAAATTTAAATCTGTTATCCTGCTCACCATTGGTCTTTTTTCTTATATAATTGATTGCCTGCCGTAGTTTGAATGTCACATGTGTACGATCTGCAACAATCTTATCGAGGAATTTATCTGACAGCAACATTGGAGCATCGGGACCGAACTGGTAACCGTCTTCGAAACCAGGATAGAGTTCAGAGATCCTATCCACCTTATTGACGATATAATCCAAGAGTTCCTTCTTTAAAGGAAAATTTATGTTGAAAATATCTATCAGTTCATAACCTGGAAAGTAGCGTGCTAAAAGGCCGATAATCATATTTGAAGATCGCTCGTCTCCGGAAATCTGTTTAATGTTTGTTGACAAGCGTTCCCTAAGTCTTTTTATTTTAGGGATATTCAGAGTAAAACGAATGCGGTAGACATTTTGACTATCTGTTACCTTAACAGGGCTTTGTGAGTAATGATATTCTGTTAGGGTATTAGCTACAAAGCGATTTTTAGTGAGAATTGTTTCATCATTAATATTGAAATTTCCTTTAATACGCATAGGATTGATAACAACAGGCGTCTTGTAGGCATCATTTTTATGAAATAGCGAATTTATCCAGTCTCCCATGACATTGGCGTTGAGCGCGTAATGAGAATAATTTACAGCAATAGTGTAAAAAAAATGCTCCAGGAGCTCCTTCTTGGTGGATTTGGTCAGCTTTTCCTCCTTCGAGTGGGCTTCTATATGTTCTGGAATAACATTGAGTGAAATGGTCGCGTCTTCATGTCCACCAATCCGAAGACAGTAATTAACCCCGTCTAGGTGATAATAGAGTTCGACCTTTAGCCCGCTTGTGAAGGCATCAATATCCTCAAGTCGCTGACTATTGTGGATAAGCTCGCTTTCTAGATAAGAAAGTCTCTTGCTTAGCTGTTCTTCCTTTTCCTGATAATTGTAGAACTTATTTTTAACTTCAGCAAATGCCTTCTGAACAGAGCTGACTTCTTTTAGAAGAGTTGAGGTGTCACTAAGAATTTTTGGAACTGTTGCTTGCAGATCTTCCATATTTTTCCTGATTATGGATATTTCTTCTTCCATATCAGTAGAATGTTTTAGAATGGAAGCGCGGTTTGGTTCCAGGATTTCATCATTTACTGAAAAACAATAGATGGTAGCAAAGAGCAATTCAACGACACTACTTTTACCTGCGCCATTTTTTCCCGCAATTGCCGAAATACTAATATTGAAGTGCTGACCATCAGCACTATCAGCATCAAACAAACCTCGGGGCATCTTGATAAAATGTTCAATCGCGTAAACGCTGCCTGCACCGGTGATTTTTTTTCCTTTCTGATTCAGGAATTTTGCTGAATTATAAAAACGATAGATATGATTTTCAGAAAGTATTTTTAAAAACTTTTCCGAACATCCCGCAAGCGGACGAATTGCAAGAAGCCTAAAGCTTCTTGTAGGGTATTTTTGAGGCATTGACATTAGATATTAAGAGGTAAAAATAAATATAAGTTATAAATACTGCAACTGTGGAACTAGCAACAATATTCATTTAAACATTCATTGAGGTAAGTTTATTAAATCAGCAATGTATTTGAATTTAAGGAGGATAACCCCGCAGCCATTCGACCCAATCTCTCCGGAAATTAGATTTGAATTAAATCGTTAATTGAAAGAAGCCATGAACAATGAGATGGTTACGGGTTTTGTATAGACAAAAATGAGCGAGAACTTGATGGATAAAAGTGCAGGGAGCTACGTCCATTAATCAGATAACTTCTTCATTGCTATAAAAGCAACATTTACTAATCTATTTGAGAAAGATTTTGTAGAAATTTTCTTGAGTTACGATGGTCGGCTGTATTTTTCCATGTCTTACTAAGATTCATTTTTGATTTTATGTAAACACCTCCGGCAAGTAGAAAAGTCTTAAGGACATCAGTGTTTGAAAATTCGGGATTTGAAAAAGCTATCTGTGTTCCGAGTGCAAAGGTAGCTACATCAAAGCCTGCAGAAACTATCGTTTCAAAAATATCCTTACTGGCCTTATCATATTTTTCAATATAAGAATTCGCAGTATCTCCTGATTCAACTCCAGCGCAAAAGCTTTCAAGAGTCGCGTGAAAAGCTTTTTGTTGGGTTTTGAAGTTAGTAGAGTTACGGAGTTTGATGAGATCATCAATAGAAATTTGAGAAATGAGTTTAGGTAGTTTTATCTCGACAATAGCATGGGCCATTTCAATTTCCTTGGCGATCTTTGGTCCTTTAGCCTTTAGTAAAAGTCCCATCCTATCAAGATCTGACCTATCGGTAATAATCTGCTTACCGCTAGCATCCCCGATCGTATTGGCAAGAATGGTCATATAAAAATTCCCAAATGACTCGTCAAGCATTATTCCCCTGTTCGATTCAATGGCCAAACCTGTTTCCAGACAAAAAAACCTCCATTCCCCACTAAATTTTTCTTCGTAAAGTTCAAACGTGTAATTGTCTTTGTTCTGCCATTGCCTAAGAGGATTGACGTGATTAAAAACCATATCGAAACTCTCAGGCCTGCGGAAGATCCTCTCTGTGAAATCAATTGCATCTAGAGTTGACAGATATCCGTCATCAAAACTTGGTCTATATTGATGAATCAGGTCAGTTTCATTAGTTAATTTTTTATATAACGGAGATTTTTGATTATCGCCACTAACTGGCACTATTGGATTTAGCTTATCAATATAAATCAAAGCGAATTTAAGCCAATCCTCATTTTTCGATTCGAACCCCGGGTAGTACAATAGATCTCTCATAATCAATTATCGATAAATATTTCCAAAAACAAATATTTATTCCTTAAAGTTTTAGATGATAATTATCAATTAATAAATAAAAAGAAATTAAGAAGAGAGGCCCAAAAAGATAAAATCGCTATCTTAGTTTCTGATAATCAAACAATAACGCTCTATGTCTAAACAAAATAAAAGCCAACTTGAGGTAAAATGCCTTAAGGGGGATGCCATGACTCTGTTGGCATTCGACATGAAAGAAATCCCTACAGGAACATTTGTCGGTTTCACGGTACATGTTCAAACATCAAAAAAATCATATTATCTGACCAACCGGCTTTCTTTTAAAGATTCGATTCTTGTTAAGAACCAAATTTCGGATCAGGAAAAATTTTCCAGTCTTTACTCGCCATATCAAAAATTCAGGTGGGTTCACGCGCCCTCTGGTTTGACCTATACTGAAAACCCAGAATTCGGCGAATATATATATACAGTATCTCCAAGATATCTTGAGAAAGACATCCTGATTCCCATTGATGACTCTCTTAGCGTCATTGTAAAAATTGCAGTATCGCCATTTGAAAAAGGAAATTTAAAATTGGGCTTTACCCGGGCATTCATTAGCTCCCAGGCCTACACCTATTATTTCGGAAACGAGTCAAAGTTGCGACCGAATAAATCAGATTTGATTTTTGATATCGATAAGATTTCAGGCTCGGCCGTGAGGTGGAACAAAGTGGACAAAGAAGAAATAGATACGCCTTACACCTTTAGGGAACAGCATAATTATTTGGGGTGGCAGGCGAAAGACAGGATCATTGAATTTCTCGGGGAAGTTGTCAAAAATACAGAGTTACGCCTGGAAGTTTTTGCGTATGACTTAAATGAGCCAACCATCATTGGTTTGCTGATAGACCTTGCAGAGCAGGGAAGAATAGATATTATATTGGATGATTATCCAAACCATATTGAGGAAGATTGCTGGGAAATGAAATTTGAAAAGTTGTTCAAAAAGAAAATGCACAAACAATCAACTATTTTCAGGGGACATTTTGCAAGCCAGGCGCATTCAAAGGTCTTTATTCAAAGGGACGTTAAGAAGAATCAGGCTGTAAAGGTTTTGACAGGTTCTACCAATTTCACAACAAATGGATTATATGTCAATGCAAATCATGTCCTGATTTTCAATGATCCTGAAGTTGCGGAAATATACAGCAAGGTATTCTGGGCATCAAACTCAAAGGGTCTTATGAAAGCATTCAATGAATCTACATATGCGATGAGTGATCATATCTTTAAAAAGGACTGGGTGCCTGATATGACTATTCGTTTCTCTCCGCACAGCCAGGCGAAGACGCTAATGTTTTTTAAGGAAATTACGGACCGAATTCTTAATGCTAAAAGTGATGTTCTTTTTGCTGTAATGATCGATTCCAGCAACAGTTCAATTTTAGATGCATTGAAGAGTCAGATTACCAGCGATAAGGTCTTCAGCTACGGAATAACAGATGAAACAGATGATGTTATCCTTTATGTTCCCGGCAGCAGAAAGGGCGTAAAAGTTAGTGGTATTGGGACGAAAACAGATCTTCCCAAACCTTTCAGAGCGGTTGCAAAGATCCCCGGGCATAACATACATCATAAATTTGTAGTTGTTGATTTTAAGGGCGAGAACCCGGTAGTTTACTGCGGATCAAGTAACCTTGCATTTGGTCCTGAGCAAAAAAACGGGGACAACTTATTAGAGATAAGAGACAAAGATGTCGTAACTGCATTTGCCATAGAGGCTATACGCCTGATTGACCATTATCATTGGAGAAACCGTAAGGAAGAAGCTTTGGAAAGTTCAGATAGCGAAAAGGTATTGAACTTGAAAGATGGTTCTGAAGCGAAAAAATGGTTCGAATCTTACTACGATCAAACTGATCTACATTATGTTGAGCGGACGCTATTGATCCGGGACTAAATATTCAGGGCAAAGATGCCGATGGAATTCCAACAATTAAAAAACCTTTTTAATGGTATAAACAAACTAATCCCTTTAACCTCTCAAATATGAAAAAATACCTGATGATATTGCTTATGGCTTTTGCATATGGCAGTGTTAGTTCTCAAACCCCAACCCTTCAGGGACTGTTAACTCAGTACGGTGCAGACCCAATTGTGAAATCTATTGATGGCAGCAGAAAACACCGTATAAATCCTATTGGAAATCCAAAAATGCTTATCTCCTGGTATAGCTGGAAGAACCTTACCAGAACAGACTTTGCTACGCTAACAGGACTAGATAATTCGGCAACGGTATCAAAATTCGCTGCCTTGAATATAAATTCTGCCACCTCAACATTTACTTTCTCACCTATCGTAATAAATAATCCTAATCTAGTTGAATCGAAATTCAGATTCATCAACTCATTTGATTTTGCCGGAACAGTCAGTAAAACAAACATACTGGATTTTAAAGAATGGAGGACGGTAGCCTTGAGCCATAGCGTAACATGGGTTTTTGACAAAGGCTATTATTTTTCCGATGGACCGCGTGGCAGCAAAGGCAACAAACCCGTGAACGCCTCTTATACAGAACTTTACGACGATCTTGAAGTTCAGTTTATCCAAAAATACATTTCTACCAAACAAAACAGGGTTTTATCTTTGAACAATCCTCAGTTTGACGACACCAAGGATATCGAGAAAGCCTGGCTAGATTCGGTCGCCAAATATGAAAAGCTGCTGGTGAAAAATAGTTTCACGGCAAAAAGGTTTGGCTGGTTAAAATTAACAACTACCCCACTGTCATTCAATAATGCAAAATACATAGTCAAAGGAACCGCCGCAACCTACTCACAGCCCATTACTAAAATTATTTATACACCTGCGGTACTGCTTTCCGGAAACTACTATTTTGCATTAAATACGGGATGGAATTTTTATGGAAGCCTGTATGCCCAAGGAATGATAAAAGATTCCTTTTCGGAAATATTATCAACTTCAGAATGGAATAAATTTGATCCACTCTCCGATTCGGTGCTCGTCAAGTCTAAAACTCAAAACGTATTTATACTAGCCAAAGATGAGGTAAATAAGAAACTGTTACCTAACGTTGGTGCCGATGTTATCGTTCTTTTTCCATTCAAGAAATATATCGGGTTTGGGATCCATTTCACCCTGGGCTACAACGGATTGATTTCAAATATTGAAGATAAAAAAACAGGCTGGATCCAGTCAGCTCAGACGGGTATTATTCTATCTTTCAAGGACAAGTCGGGTGGAAGCACCATAAATATAGAACCTTATTATCAGGACAGGCGTTTTAAAAGTTATCAGATGGACAATGATCACCTTTGGGGTGCGAAATTCAGTATACCATTCACCAGGCTGTACTAAAACTCTGGAAGGAAAAAGTAAAAGCCAATACTGTTATCTGCGCATTTATTAAGAATTATGTCTTGTTTAACGGTTTCATATTTTATAGTTCTTATAGCCTCAATTATTTTTCCGTTAATAACTTCAACCGCTCCTTGGCATGAACATTATCTGCATTGAGTGCTATTAACCGTATATAAACAGAGGAATTTGTATTATGCCGATCGATACAAATAAAAGTGCAATAAGTTGGTTCAAAGAATGCCTGCTTATAATATTCAAAAATTATTGAGTTCAGCGGTAATACTTTAAACAAAGTTTAAATCGCATTTAAGCACAAAAAGGGCTTAAAAAAACCGGAATCGATGTGTTCGATTCCGGTCAGTACCCAGTGCCGGAGTCGAACCGGCACGGTTTCCCACAGGTGTTTGAGACCAGCGCGTCTACCAATTCCGCCAACTGGGCATTCTTATTGTGCGGGGTTGCAAATGTATGTAACGAAAGGCTAAATCACAAAATTATTTTAAAATAGCTGTTAAACCTTTGCTTTTCAATTTATAATGACGTTTCATTTTTTATTTTCTATCTGCAACCAATGGCATTAAACGCATAGAGATGCTAAAATATAACTTCAAATTGCTCATAATGCTCCGGTTTTAGGTAAAATAATAGCATACATTTCTTAGTAGGCTAATTTGGCACCTCCAGGTAATTTACCCCTCAAACTATTAAGGATATCTGCCCCTGGTTTTTTCAGGAAGTCTAACCTGTTCTCCGTTCATCTTCGATTGGCGCAAAAACTCAATAGAAATCTTAGATAAAAAATATTGCCGCTTAACTAAATATCCACTTTAACATTGGAATTCCAGGTTTTAAGGCAACTAATTTCTTATTGAATATAAAATGATGAAAGATGATGCCGCTCTGTAGCTAAATTTGATTTTAACAAAGGATTTAAATTAAACAATTGTCAATTTTAAATTGGCGAAATTAGTATTGATTTATGTTTTGTGCGAAGTAGGGATGTAAACAAAAAAACTTGAACCTTGCGCTAAGTTGCTTTCAAATTCTATTTTACCACCCAGTTTTTCTATAAATTCTTTGCATAACATAAGCCCTAAGCCAACACCTTTTTCATTATTGGTACCATAAGTAGATTCTGCATTAATAGAAAAGATTTTTTCTTGTTTTTCTGGAGCAATTCCTTTTCCATTATCATTTATGGTAATTTTACATTCGTTTAAAATCAGCTCGGCATTTACTTGAATTTTTCCGCCCTGCGGCGTAAATTTTATAGCATTGGTAATTATGTTTCGTACCACTAGCTGTAAAATATCAGCATCGGCCGTTACATTAATAGCCAATGGAATATGATGGATAAACAAAATTTCTTTTTTTGACGCATATAACTGGCCCATATCCAAGGTACTTTGTAAAGCCATTAACAAATTAATTTCTCGCAAGTTGATGTTAAGGCCTTCCATTTGCGTTTTATACCAATGCAGCAAATTAGATAACATTTCTACTGCTCCATTGGTAGATTGTAGTAATGATGATTCTAACATTAGTCTGTCTTTACTTTCAATCTTCCTATTGTTTAACAACCCTAAATAAGTTTGAATATTTACTAAAGGTGTTCTTAAATCATGGGAAATGATAGACATTAACTTGTTCTTTTCACTATTACTTTGCTCCAACTGCTCCTTTTGTGCTAAAATTTGCGCTTTACTTTCCTCCAAGGCTAAAGCTTTTTCTACTGCAGCTTGCCTTTCATTATCATAACTCTTTCTTATAAATCTGATAATAATATAAATGACTAAAACTGGTAACGGAAAGGCTGTAATCCTATCTATAAACTGGCCATGGCCTGCTGTAAAAGGATTTTGTACCAAACCAGGATAATAAAACTCCAATAAATGAACGCATAAAAAACAGGTAATGTAGATAATAAGCCACCTCAAATGTTCGTAGTATGGAGAAATTGCCAGCAAAACTAGCAAATAAGCTGGCCATATTAAATCTGTCGAACCATTTATACCTGAGTTAGTGAAATAATTAATCCCGAAAATTAAAATGCCTGCAATAGCAAAAAAAAATGTGCTATGCGGTTTTGCCTTAAATCTTGAGTAATAGTATTGATAGGTAAAAAATATACCTAATAACAACGCCGATAAAGCGCCTACATACAAACCTGCATATAGATTATAAAGAAAATAAATGGCCGAAAGAAAAATTAATCCTGCACTAATTGAATGGAAAATTCTGCTTTCCAATGAGAATGAAGCTCTACTACCGATTAGATCGCTCCAAATGGTTTTATTTTTTACAGAATTGAAACCTAGTGCAATTTGAATAGATTTAAACATAGTGTTTCTTCAAAGCCCCAATGAAATTGATGGTAGTGTAAAAATAGCTTTCTCTATTAATATCCCGCCATAAATAGAAAAAATAATATATACAATTGCTTAATAAATTAACTTAAAACTCATCTTTAATTGCTTAAAAAGGAGCTATACCCAGATACAGACTGGCACTTTCCCCCGCTGGTATTTGAGACCCGCACAACCATAAGAACATGTATTGGAAGGAGTTACATTACACATAACGAAAGGCTATATCACAAAATTATTTTAAAATAGATTTTAACCCATTGCGATTGAATTATAATGCCCGCTCATCTTTTAATTTTTTGTCCACAACGAATGGCATAAAGGGTAAAAGTGAGGCCAAGAAAATTAAAACAGCTTTACCAAATTTCCATTTTTGTTCCTGCCAGGCTAAAACTAAAGTTGCTGCATAAAGTACAAACAGTAGCCCATGCACCCAACCAGTATACTTAACATATAAAGGTAATCCAGCCCAATATTTAAGCGGCATGGCCACAAATAATAAAAGCAGGTAAGATATGCCTTCGGCAACGGCAACCTTGCGAAAAATAGAAAGAGAACTCATGTATCTGATTGTTTTTTTTCGAAAGTACCGTTAACAAGCGACTCATCAAAAACTAAAAAATGATTTTACAATTGGCTGTTGGAGGATAGAAGTATGAGCCAGAAATTATGGATAAACCATAGCACCCCTGGCTATAGTTGCGCCCAGTCCTATTGCATGATGATCGCCTGTTAAGGCATATGCTATGCCAGCATAGCTTTCAAAATAAACTTTAAAGAATTTGGCTATCATGATAAAAAGCTAACCCTTAGGAAGCCGCTCCCTAATTCTGTTGATGTATTTCTGACGATAGAAAATATCTTTAATAGAGCCAAGCAAACTTTCAGATTCAGCAGGATTTTCATCAAACTGCTTGGTAAGTTCATTCAGGTCATCATTCAATTGCTGTTCTATATAATTAACATCTTCTTTCACCTTTGCCAGCTTTTTTGCATCCGGTTCAAATTCCAAATCCATCAGTGCCTCATTTACATCCATCATTTCCATTAAAAAGGATTGAGGTAGTTGATAACCTTCATCAGTTTCTACTATGCCTTTCAATTCTAAAACGTACCTTAATCTTTTTGTAGGATGGCTTAAAACCTGGTAAGCTTTATTATTCAAAGTTGATAAGTCTAAAACTTCCTGTTGCTTATCATCACTTTCATTGGCATAAAAATCAGGGTGAAACTTCTTACTAAAAGCATAGAATTTTGCTTTTACAGCATTTAAATCTGGATGGAACTCTACTGGCAATTCGTAAAATTCGAAATAATTAGGAAATGTTGTTTGACCAGTCATAAGTATTCATCAAAAAAGCCGCAGATGGTAGAAAATTTATTCTTTCATCTGCGGCAATTATATAAAATTCGTTTTACTTACCGAATATTTTTAAAATATCATTACCAAATGCAAACACCATCAAGCTAATCAAAATAACAAAGCCTGCTATTTGCGCTTTCTCCAAAACTTTTTCACTTACAGGCTTGCGTTGCACCATTTCAATTAAAAGGAACACCACATGTCCACCATCTAAACCCGGAATAGGTAATAAATTCATAAAAGCTAAGGCCATAGAGATTAATCCGGTTAAAGTCCAGAATTTAACCCAATCAAAAGTACTGCCATAAACCTTTGCAATACCAATCGGACTGCTTATGTTACGGGCACTCACTTTACCGGTAATCATTTTACCAATGCCTTTCGCATTATCCATAAAAGTGCTCCAGGCCATGTTTGCACCAATTGGCAATGCAGCAAAAAAGTCATAATTAATGGTTTTGCGCTGAATTTCATTAAAATGACCATAAAAACCAATGGCACCAGCTGTATCTACCTTAACATTAAATTTTAAAGGTTGTCCATTACGATCAACAGTTACAGCAATATTTTGTCCCTTTTTCTTTAGCGCCAGAGGCTTAACTTCATCCTGATATTTTACTGGAACTCCATCAACCATTGTTATTCTATCACCCACTTTAATTCCAGCCTTTTCAACACCATAGCCAGCAAGTACACTATCTACAATAGTTTTTAAACGAGGCTCTACAAAAAGGCTTTTACCATCAGCAACCTTATTCAAAAAATCATCAGGTACTCTTATTTCTATGGTTTTATCTCCACGGATAACCGTTAACAAAGAATTACCCATTAAAACTTTCGAGCTTTTTAGCTCTTCGAAACGAATAACCTTATTACCATTAATCGCCAAAATTTTATCGCCGTTTTTTAAACCGATATCAGCTGCGACTTTACCAACCTGAATACCATTAACCACAGCACTATTTGGCGTAAAGGTTTCGCCATATTTAAATGTTAATATCCAGAAAATGAAAATACCAACAATTATGTTCACGATAATACCACCCAACATTACGATTAAACGTTGCCAAGCTGGTTTAGAACGGAATTCCCAAGGTTGCGCAGGCTGAGCCAATTGCTCCGTATCCATACTTTCATCAATCATTCCGGCAATTTTAACATAGCCACCCAATGGTAACCAACCCACTCCATATTCTACATCTCCCCTTTTGAAACTGAAAAGTTTAAAACCCCAGGCATCAAAAAACAAATAAAACTTTTCTACTTTAATCCCAAATGCCCTGGCCGCCAGAAAATGCCCTAATTCGTGTAATATTACCAATAAAGACAATCCGAGCAGCAGTTGCCCCGCCATAATCAATCCATTCATATGCTATTATAAAATTTTTAAGTTAGATGTTAAATTATACTTTTTGTTACTAATTCGGCCGCTAAGATACGGCTATGTTTGTCAGTTTCTAAATAATCAGTTAATTGTGGTTTTTCAATGAAATCAATCTTATCCATACATGTTTCTATTACATCACTCATTTGTAGAAAACCTATCTTATCTTTCAAAAATGCTTCTACAACAATTTCATTTGCCGCATTTAAAATGCAAGGCATGTTTCCCCCTCTTCGTAATGATTTAAATGCCAAGCTTAAGTTCCTGAAAGTTTCTAGGTCTGCCTTTTGGAAACTAAAACTCGGGTAGTCCAGAAAATTAAAACGCTTAAAATTGTTTTTTAGCCTGTCGGGATAATTTAAAGCATACTGTATAGGTAATTTCATATCCGGCACACCCATTTGTGCTTTCATAGAACCATCAGTAAACTGTACAATAGAGTGAATTACGGATTGAGGATGAACAATTACATCAATCTGCTCAACATCAAGATTAAACAACCACTTGGCTTCGATAACTTCTAAACCTTTGTTCATTAAAGATGCAGAATCGATAGTAATTTTAGCGCCCATCACCCAGTTTGGGTGTTTTAAGGCCTGCTCCTTTTTTACAGTTGATAAGTAAACAAGGTTTTTTCCTAAAAACGGACCACCCGAAGCAGTAAGATAAATTTTCTCAATTTCATTTTGCTCCTCGCCTACCAAACATTGAAAAATTGCCGAGTGTTCTGAATCTACCGGAAGAATTTTAACATTATAAATAGCCGCTAACTGGGTTACCAATTCGCCAGCAACAACTAAAGTTTCCTTATTTGCAAGAGCGATATTTTTACCTGCTTTTATTGCCGCAATTGTCGGCTTTAAACCTACCGACCCCATTAGTGCTGTTAATACAACATCACTTTGCGGATGAACGGCAACTTCAGTTAGTGCTTCTTCTCCGGCTAAAACTTTAATATCATAAGATGACAATGCATCTTTTACATATAAATATTGAGATTCATCGCAAATTACTACAACTTCGGGTTTAAATTCTTTCGCCTGCTGAATCAATAGTTCAGCATTTTTCAGTGCAGACAAAACACATACCTTGAAAATAGAAGAGTTATCCCGAATAACTTCAAGCGCCTGTGTACCTATACTTCCTGTTGAACCTAATATGGTTATATTTTTTATAGATTGTCGTAATGTTATATTGTCCAATTGCTGTTCTTCCTCTCTTATTAAAAGAATTATATAATTGCTATACTGCACAATTATTTCTTTCTCTAATGTTTAAAATTATTGAGCTATTTTATATTCATGATAAAATAAATTCTGAGCTCAATTAAATCTTTAGCTTTTCGTTTGTAAATTTTATCAGTTGATGAATTTCTTTTGGCAGGATTTCCAGAATTGAAAAAATCTTTATGTATGTTTCGTTGTCAATTAATTTTCTATCCCTGGCTTTCTCATTCCAATCCAGGCACTCTTTTACCGACCCAAAGCTATAATAGTAAAAATTATTTTATCTTTCTTATGATATCTCCCAAAGCCTTCAGCCAGGTTTGCGGATATCGAATCAATAGCCCTAACATATTGCTGACCTACTGTGTGCTTCGCAAAACTATCCCGGTTCGACCTAAGTTCCCATATCAAATTACTTAGATGAAATGATTTTTTGTAAGCTGTTATCTGATTCAATTGCAAATAATTTTGTTCCGTTTTTTATCATTTAAAGTTGCAACAGGGAATCATGCAAACAATATAACAATAAACAATTAAACAATATAATCCACTAATCCATCAGCCAGTTTCCTGTCATTACTTAACCTCGGCACTTTATTCTGCCCACCCAGCTTCCCTTCACTTTTCATATAATTTACAAAAGCATCTTTTTTCAAAATACGTATAATTAGTGGTTGAAGGATGTTTCCCTCAATCAAATCAAAGTAATAAATATTTTTCTTTTGCAAAGCCTGGTCTACCTTTTTACTGAAAGTATTAATATCTTTCGGAGCCAAAGAAAACTCTATAAACCACTCATGGTAAGGCAGTCTTCCTTTTTCAGGATTAACTTGAGGCGCAACAGTAAATTCTGTAATCTCTACACCTTCTTCATTTGCTACAGATAAAAGTGCATGCTCAACTTCCTCGCCAATAACATGCTCGCCAAAAGCTGATATAAAATGCTTGATACGACCAGTAACTACAATTTTATAAGGATTCTTAGATACAAATTTTACTGTATCACCAATACTATATCCCCATAAACCAGCATTTGTATTTAAAACCAATGCGTAATTAGTGTTCAATTCAATTTCACCAAGCGATAATCTTGTCCGATTTTCATTATGGTATTCATCAGCTGGGATAAATTCATAAAAAATACCTGCATCAGCCAATAATAACAGTCCCTTATCTTTTTGAGAATCCTGATAAGCAATAAAACCCTCTGAAGCAGGATAAGTTTCAATAGAATCTATTTTCTTACCAATGCTCTGTTCGATTTTTGCCCTATATGGTTCGAAATTTACGCCCCCATAAATAAACAGACTAAAGTTTTTAAAAACCTCAGCAATCTTTTTCCCACCTGATTTTTCTGTAAGTTTATCAAAATACATTTGAACCCAAGGCGGAATACCTGAAATCAATGTCATGTCTTCATGAATGGTTTCCTCAACAATGGCATCAACTTTTTCTTCCCAATCTTCGATTATGTTGGTTTCATAAGATGGTAAACGGTTTTTCTGCAAGTATTTTGGAACATGGTGCGCCACAATTCCGGAAAGCCGGCCAACGTTAATCCCGTTTTTGACATTCAAAACCGGACTGCCCTGTAAAAAAATCATTTTACCGTTTACAAAGTCTGTTTTACCGGTTTCGTTGATATAAGTTAAAATAGCATTTCGAGCTGCCTTTATGTGTTCGGGCATGGATTCTTTAGAAAGCGGAATGTACTTTACACCCGATGTTGTACCAGAGGTTTTTGCAAAATACAGCGGTTTTCCTTTCCAAAGTACATCAGCCTCGCCTGCAACAACTCTATCTACATATGGCTTCAAACCTTCGTAATCCTGAACAGGAACGTTATTTTTGAAATCGGAATAGTTTTTTATTTCCTTAAAATGATGGTCTTTCCCAAAGGCGGTTTGCGCTGCTTCATTAACAAGTTTTAAAAGAATTTTTTGCTGAGCCGCAACGGCATTATTCTTCCACTTGCTTATCTGCCAAACTGCAAAGGCAGCAAAAGGTTTACTTAATATAGCTTTTAAACCCATAAATAAATCCCTAAAGGATTTTCTCCTTTCTAATGTTAATGTTTAATTCTTTATTTATTGGATGCATAACATTAAACAATGTCTAAAATCCACTTTAAGCGTTTAAGCTGTTAAACGATATTATGCAAGATATCAGGATGTTCATCTCCTTGATATTCCCCAGAAATTTTACGATAAGCTACGGTTAAAGCAACGCTGGATAGGGGTACAATTATGAATGAACTTAAAATATTTACGATAAATGCAACGAGAGGCCATTGTAAATAGTTTAGCAATAGGTAAATTAAATAACCGCCACCCAAAATTACCAAAAGCAATAATATTTTAGTGAAATTACCTTTGGTTGTAGCAAGACTTAATTTTATAGACTCGAAAGGCTTACAATTCTTATCAATAATAAAGAAAGGGAAAAATGAAATCCTTAACCAAGTGATGAAAATTGCAATTATACCTACAGAAATTGCAACATTTTTGACAATAGTTACATCTAAACCAGTGTAAATAAAAGGAAACGCAATTAAAATTACTATTAAATACACGCCGAAAATACAGCCAACAAAGTATAATGTAGCAACTAAAAAGCGTATAATTTGTTGTCGAGTTGGTAAAGTATCAACAATTTTAACATCGTTTAACTCATCATCCATCAAATGAAAAATGTATTTAAAAAGAGAGAGATTAATAGTAAAATAAAGCATTATGAAAATGAATACCATTGCAATGCTTAAAAATTTACTCACATCTTTTATAAAAAAAGCCATTAAACTCGATGCGCTCGCTGTTATAAACATTAAAAAACACAAAGTAGCTATAGAGAAATAGTGTTTTTTTGTAATAACCCAGGCTTTCTGAATTACATCATTAACAGCAAATGTGCTTTCTTTTAGATAATTTATCATTGTTGTTTAAATACCACTCTTTTAAATAAATCCTGTATAAACCCTAAACCATAAGCGGTTAGTTGGATGAATGAAGATATAATGCTCAAAAATGCAACTTTTATAGATTTATTTACCGACCAGGAGTGAAAAAATATCAACAAAAAGAACATTAGCAGTATAAAATTACCAACAATTCCTAAAGGCCAATAAAATATATTACAGAGGGCAGTAAAAATAAATCCAACTGTAAAAGCTGCAGGGAAAAAGTGAACCAATTTTAACTCTTTAGGAAAGTGTATATAAATATTGATTCTCGCCCTGCCAAAAAAATGAAGCTGCTTGTAAAACTGGCCAAAACTTGTCCGCCTTTTATGGTAAACTTTAGCATTAGGAATTAAACCAATTTTGAAACCGTTCTCGTGAATTCGAATGCTATATTCAATATCTTCACCCAACCTGGTTAAAATAAAACCACCAACTTTTTCCCAAACCTCTCGGGAAACACCCATATTAAAACTGCGTGGATGAAACTGACCAACATGTTTTTTATTACCTCGAATACCCCCGGTTGTAAATGGAGAAGTCATGGCATAACTTATTGCTTTTTGAACAGGAGTAAAACTTTCATGAGCAGCATCAGGACCGCCATAAGCATCTAAATCGTGTTCATAAAGATAGTTTTTAACAATTTCAAGATAATCTGCAGGAATTAAACAATCAGAATCGAAAATTACAAAATAATCTCCTGTAGCTCTTTCAAAGCCATAATTCCGTGTAAAACCTTGCCCCTCATTTTCTTTATAGAAGTATTTTATATCGAGTTTATTGGAATAGCTTTCTACAATTTCTTTAGCATCTTCTTTGGAGCCATCTTCGATAACCAAAACCTCAAACTGTAAATAGGTTTGTTTTGTTAAGGTGTACAAAAGTTCGTTAATTTCTTGCGGACGATTGTAAAGCGGAATTATGATGGAGAAAAACATGTTTTAGAGGGTAAAGGGTAGAAGGTAAAAGGCATAGGGTTTTGAGCGTACAAACCTTACGCCCTAAACCATTTAGCTTACACCCTCTTTTCTATCAAATATTGATTTCTTTCTGGTGCGTTACGTGTAACCAACTCTGCTACAAAACCGGTTAAAAACATTTGCGAACCAACCACAATTGCAACTAAAGCGATGTAAAATAGCGGCTGGTCGGTGATTTCTCTTTTATATGGAATATGTGCGGCAATATGGTAAAGCTTTATGAAAATCATCCACAAAGCCATAAAAGTTCCAACAAGAAAGCTTAAAACACCCAATGAGCCGAAGAAGTGCATAGGGCGTTTACCGAATTTACCGACAAAAAATATCGAAAGTAAATCTAAAAAGCCGTTTATAAACCTACTGAAACCAAATTTTGTTGTGCCATATTTACGTGCCCTATGCTCTACAATCTGCTCTTCAATTTTAGTAAAACCCGCCCATTTTGCAATTACCGGGATGTAACGATGCATTTCGCCATAAACTTCGATGGTTTTTACAACATCACTTCTATAAGCTTTTAAGCCGCAATTAAAATCATTTAATTCGATTCCGCTCATTTTACGGGTGGCGGCATTAAATAATTTAGTAGGAATGGTTTTGGTAATCGGGTCGTAGCGTTTCTTTTTCCAACCCGAAATTAAATCGAGTTTTTCTTCCTTAATTCGACGGTATAATTCAGGTATTTCATCAGGACTATCCTGTAAATCTGCATCCATGGTAATGATTATATCACCCTCTGTTGCTTCAAAGCCCACATTAAGTGCGGCCGACTTACCATAATTTCTTCTGAATTTGATACCCCTAATTGCATTATTTTGCAGTTTTAAAGATTCAATAACCGTCCAGGAGTTATCCGTACTGCCATCATCAACCAAAATAATTTCGTAGCTGAAGTTATGCTCTGCCATTACTTTCGCAATCCAGGTCGTTAATTCCGGAAGCGATTCATCTTCGTTATATAAGGGTATTACTACTGATATATCCATTTATGAGTATCAAGATTTGAGTATTAAGCATTAGTATTAAGATCCAAGTATCAAGAATCAAGACTAAATTATATCTGCTTTTAAATTAAAACGTGCAAATTTCATCAAATTAAATGATAAAACTTACGCGTAGAAAATTCTTATGTTTTGTTTTTAAGCTTCTTGCTCAGGTAATGTATTGAAAGTTACAGGTTCTTTTTTCTTTAGAATCGCAGCAAGTATTAAAGACAAAACACCATACAAAGCTAATGAAACACCAAAACTTGTAAATGAATTTTTAAAAGTTGGAGCAAGTTTTTCTTGCATATTACCTGCCTTTGCCATTGCTTCATCTATTTGATCTGCCCCCATTCCGAATTTCTCCATCATGCTTCTTTGCGATTCTTCAATTGCTGAAGCAGCTTTAGACGGCAAATCTGGGTCTATCAACGTCATCAGTACAACATTATACAAAACAGAAGTAAATGCTAAAATTAATGCAATAATTAAAAATGATTTAAAAGCTTCTCCAAATGTCCAATAGCCTCCAATCTCTTTACGGATATTAATTCCTACAAAAACAAGCAGGGCAATAAAAATGATTAAAATAACAAAAGGTAATGCGAAATTGGTGTAAAGCATTACAGGATTTATAAAATACAGCGTTAAGGAAATCACAATTGAAACTGCTGCAAGAATAAAACCATATTTAAGAGATAGTTTGGTAATTAAGGTGCTCTTGTCCATCTTGTTTGATTGAATTAAGTTTTAGTTATTAATAGTTGTTATCAATATATAAGTAGCAGAATCGAACGATTTGTTACGGCTAAACTGAATTAATTCTTTTGTTGTTTCTGCACTTCCCTCCGTATCCAGGAAAAAAGCCATAAACGGCACAAATAAATCTTTCATTTCTTCGCTAACATTTAAAGTTTCAGCAGTTTTACAAATTTCTTCTATACTGCCTTCTGCTAGTTGCTGATTACTGATTAACTCCTCATAAATCTCAAATTCATCTTGAAATTCATCATCCTCAACCAGCAAAAATTCTTTTAAGAAATCGCCTAATTCAGGGTCTAAATCTTCATCCTTACATTCTTTAATGTAAAGCAGCAAGTTTAAAAGTTCTGTTCCTCTATCAATTGTTTCTTCTTCAATTTTGGCCCATTCATCGCTTTCTAAATAATCATCTTCTAATTTCTGAACATCACTGCTAAAGAAATTAACCATCAATAAATCGAAGAAGATTTCTCTCAACTCTTCAAACTTTGGATTTGAATCGAAAACATCATCGAAAGCGGCTGCTTTATCTAAGAAATTTAAATCTAACTCATAAGCGGCAATTAGCTCTTTTTGAAAATTAGCTGCATCAACATTTTCTGTTTCAGCATATTTAGTAATTGATGCGCTTAACGCTTTTTTTACTCTACTATCCATTTTTATTAGTATCAAGTATTTAGTATCAAGTACCAAGTATCAAGTATTTAGTACCAATTATTTAGTATCAAGATGAGGCAAATATTTCAATCTTTCTGCTTTAGTCTTTTAGCTCTTTTGATATTGATTATTGTTAAAAACTAAGGTTACTTTCCCGGTTAATTCGGCACCCAATAATGGGCTGTTAGCCGATTTTGAATGATTACTTTCAGCACTATACAACCATTTTTCGTTAGGATTAAAAATGGTAAAGTTTGCCACCGCTCCTTCTTCAATTAATGGAATATTTAAATTTAGTAATTTCCTTGGGTTGATGCTTAATTTTTCTGCAATAAGGTTTGCATCCAATCCTGCTTTTATTAATAATGGAAGAACTGTTTGCAAAGCAATGATTCCATAATGTGCAATTTCGAATTCAACGTTTTTAAATTCTATCTCTTCAGGGCGATGTTGCGAAGTTATAACATCTATAGTTCCATCTTTTAAACCTGCGATTAAAGCCTTAATATCTGCTTTGCTGCGCAAAGGGGGTTTAACTTTGTAATTAGTATCAAAATCTGATAAAAGTTCTTCAGTAAAAACTAAATGATGTGCCGTAACATCACAAGAGATTTGAACACCATCTTTCTTCGCTTTGCGAATTAATGCAACAGAACCTGCTGTAGAAATATTGCTGATGTGAATTTTGGTTTCGTTGTAAGTTGCCAAAAAAATATCACGGGCAATATGCATTTCTTCGGCAAGAGGTGGCAAGCCTTTCATACCCAGCAAAACCGAGTTCTTGCTCTCATTAATCTGTGCTTTGCCAGCAATAGATTTATTTTCTGGGTAAACCATCAAAAGTGCATCAAAACCCTTGGCATATTGTAAAGCACGACTCATAAAACCATCATCTTGCAAAGCGCTATCTCCATCAGAGAAAGCAACAGCGCCGGCCTGCTTCATATCAAAAAGTTCGGCAATTTCTTTTGCTTCGCGATTTTGACTGATTGCGCCAACAGGATAAACATCTACTAAATTATTTTTTGCCTTATTAATGATGTATTCTACCTGAGATTTTGATTGAACCACAGGATTTGCTTGTGGCAACAAAGCTAAACCTGTAAAGCCACCTGCTTTGGCAGTTTCGGTTAAAGTTTCAATATCTTCTTTGGTTTCGAAACCTGGATCGCCTGCAACACAATTTAAATCGAAAAATCCTGGTGCTAAAAAGGCACCTTCGGCATCAAAAACAGTTTCGCCTTTTTCTGCCGATAAATTACCAATGCTTTTAATTTTTCCATCAACTACCCTAACATCGTACTGCTCTTTATTAAATTTACTTTGCGGATCGGCAATGGTTACATGCTTTACAAGGAGATTCATATTGTTTTTTTTGTGTTATTAAAAAATAGGATGAGCAGAATTTCTGCTGCAATAAAAATCAGCGACAAAATTAGACAAAGTTTCCATAAAGTCTGTCCAATTTTATTAGCTCCTGAAACTAATTTAACTGCATCTTTATCTGTATCGTATATTTTGAAGTTTCCATTTTCTACCAAATTATTAAGTTCACTTTTAGTTAAGTAATGCATATCAGATTCTGACCTACCATTATTAAAACTATAAACAGCAAGTAAGGAATCTGCCAGGTTTAAATTATAAAATCCTGCAGCTTTAATCTGGTCGGCTGTGTAAATAAGTGTTTTTCCATCTGCCTGACGTACTTCGGGAATAGCTTCGAAGTTTTTTGAGATAAGTTTTAAACTTTGGTTTTTACCCAAAGAAATCCGTTTGCTTGCTAAAATATTATCTGTGCTCAAGGTGTAATACAATGCATCTTCATTTCCACTGTTTAATGTTAAGCGATACATTAAAGGAACAAAAAAAGGATGGCGAGCTAGATTTCCATCTTTATCGCTCAAACCCGTAGCTGATAGATAAATTTGCCCATTACCTATGCCGAACTTAGAAAAATAAGTTTTTCCTCCAGGTAAAGCCATAATTGATTCCTTGTTTGAAGAATTACTTTCAATAAAATTGAAATAACGATTAACTGATGGTAAATCTAAATTCTTTGGAATTTCTTCGAAAACTGTTTTAAAAATTGGATGTTGCAAATCTATCTTATCTACTCTTGCTGCCGTAGTATTTAAGCTTTGTATTTGCGGGAGCGATAATCCGCTTAAAAAGGAGTTGTAAACCTGAATATCCGAATCTAAATCGGGAAATATTACGACTGAACCGCCAGTTTTTAAATACGTTTTTAGTTGTTGTGCTAAACCTGAAGATGGATTTTTTAATCCATTTAAAACGATTAAGCCAAAATCGGCAAAACTGCTGTAGTTAATGCTGCTTTCGCTGTTTTCTGTTAGTTTATAATAGTTATCAGCAGCGAAAAGTGCTTTGATGTAATTTCCAGCATTCGGTCCATTAATACTGAGTACAGGAAAACTTGAATCTACTTTAAAGCTGAAAGAGAGAGAATCATCAAAAGTTACTGGGAAATCTTTAATGCTGATAACCCCCTTTTGCCAACCGACGGCCAGGCCGGAAAAATTTAATGTATCTCTTTTGAATTTCCCTGACCGAATAGTAACTGAACTTAGGGCCTTCTGTTGATTGTTAATGGTTAATTTTAGTGGAATATTTACCGCATCCTCTTCAGAATAATTTTTCACCTGAACCACAAGCTTTTCATTTGCCCCGGGCTGATGATTTGGAGAAAGTGTCCAAATGCTGTCTACAGCAATATTAGATAAAGTTGTTGCATTTAATTTCAAGGAAGAATATTGGATGTCCGGTTTGGTTTCTAGCTTTTTATTCGTGGCGATGTTTTTTTGAAAATCGCTAATCAGGAAACTATATTGATTTGCCGAACCGGTTAAAACATTTCCTTGCCGGTTTAAAATCTGTTGTAGATTTCTGGTTGCGGCTGAAATTTTAACATCATCTAAAGCTTTCAAAAATTCTTCTTCGCTTAACAAACGTTGATGCTTTCCCTCAAAATCGTTTGTTAACAGCTGAAATCTATCGTTAATTCCAAATCCTTTAACCAATTCTTTAGCTCTGCGTTTAGCCTCATCAAGTAAACTTCCATCTTTATTAACGGCCTCCATGCTGTAAGAATTATCGATGTAAATACTTACTGCATTATTTAAAGCTGTTGCTTTTTGATTGTTTAAAGGAATGTAAGGTTGTGCAAAAGCGAGCACTAAAAAGATTATCGCCAAAATTCTGGATAAAAGAATAAGGAGATTCTTTATTTTCTCTTTTGATGAATTTTGTTGTTCTACCTCTTTTAAAAGCTGAACGTTAGAGAAATAAACTTTTTTAAATTTCCTAAAATTGAATAAATGAATAATAACCGGAATGGCAACCGTTAGTAGTGCGAAAAGAAAGCCCGGATAAAGGAAATTCATTAAAAATCAAAGATAGAAAAATTATGTAAAGCGGCGAATTTCAATTGTAATAAACTCGTTCTAATATTCAAAGCCCGGAAATTCTATATTCACTATTTTCCATGCACTATTTTGAAGTGCAAAATAAAGTTTAAATGGACCACTCTTAATTTTGGATTGCTTTTGAATAACATCACGATAACCTGCAACACCTTCCACAAAGCCCATTCCTTTTTCATCACTCAGCAATTCAAAATTTACGTCGATAATATCATATCTTCCGCCAACATATTCATCAGATTTACCAAAAATACCTTTCAACCTACTAATAATAACATCTTTGCCAATTACTTTATTTCCCGGAAGGATAAAAAAATCATTCAATTCTTCAGTAATGGACTTAGATTGTTTAAACCACGAGTTAATAAACCTAATGGCACTATTTACGATATCAGCTTGATGGTTAAAAGTAATGTTATCTTGCATTTGACAAATCTACAGCTTCTATCTAAATTTCTTCATGGCCGTCCAAAGTTTTTCATCCATGGCATAAACATCAGGACGATATTCTATTTTGTCGTTTTGCGCCCAAGCCGTAAAATAAGTAATTAAAAGTGGCACGGCTTTCTTCGGGCCAAACCAAGCCGGTTTCAACTGAAAAGACTTTAAGGTGTCAGCTTTTTTAGCCATGCGTTTGCGGTACCAGTTCATGTGCGTGGTATCAACTGGCAGCATATCTACTTCAACCCTTAATTTATCATAAGTATAGTTGTCGTTCAATAGTTTTTCGGCAAATTCCAATGGTTTTTCAACACGCACACAACCATGGCTAATTGCCCTGTTATTTAAATTAAAACCATTTTTATTATTTGTATCGTGCAGATAAATACTTGAACCATTATCAAAAATAAATTTGAACTTACCCAAAGCATTTCCACCTCCAGAACCTTGCTTAAATTTAAAGGGAAGTTTATCTCTCGAATAGCGGTTCCAATTTATGGTATCAGGTTCGCCGATTAATTTATCTTTATAATAAACATTAATGTTACTGTTTGATAAATAATAACGGTCTTTTCTAGCCATCCAATAGATTTCGCTTTGTGCAATACTTACCGGAATGTTCCAAATCGGATTTGCCTGTATCGAATTAATTTTACTAAATAACAATGGCGTTTCATGATTTTTAGGCTTATCATCCAAATTTCCTGATTTAACGAAGGCTTTCATCTTTTCTTCGTAACCATCCTCACGCTTTCCACCAACGCAAACTTTCATAGAAATTACAGTATCTTGTTTATCGAACCATGTAAGTTTAAAATCAGCAATATTTACCTGAATATAATTATCTCCGGTTTCGGGCATTTTCCAACGGAAACGCTCCATATTTAATAACAAAGTTCTTTTTTCAGCCTCAGAATTAGCTTTTAAATATGCGCTTTGTAAACCTTTATATTGAGCCAATTTTGGCTGAATGGCTCTCAATGTATCCAACAAACTTACAGAACCCAGTAAATTTGTCATACCTAAACTATCTGGTCGTTTAACTCTAATATAATATCTTGAAAAAATATTACGAGGATTTACAAGACCAAATTTCAAAAAGTTGGAATAATTTAAATAGGCATTAGCACTGAGTATTTCCAGCTTAGCAATTATTGGGTAACTTTCCTCAACATTTTTAAATTTGTTGGTAGAGAGTTCCTGAAGTAAATTTTTTATCTCATCAGTTTTAAAAATTTTAGGATTAAAGCCATGAGCCGTACTATTTTCCAGATAATTTGTAAGTGAATCTAGTTGGCCATTCACATAAAACTTTGTAACCAGCTTTGGCGCATTTATATTTGCTGCATAAAAGGCTTTAATCGTTTTAGGATTAATAAAATTATCAGAAAGACTATCTATCGTTTTGACGAAAACACTGTCATATGCTACGGTATCGAAATCTTTGTAAATTTTATTGTTAAAATGTTCAGCCAAAACTTTGCCAATCTCTGGCGGACTTTTAAACCAGCCGCAAGCGGAAATACATAAAATAAATGGGACTACCAGAAAACGAGAATTCTTCAACACGTAAAAATTTAGCACAAAATAAGTTTATTGCAATTTAATTTCAGCATTAAGACAAATTAAGTGCCATTATTTTTTGATTTACGGTTTCAAACACTATATTTGCCACCGCATATCAGCTAACGTATTGATACTGGCATAAATAATTTATGAATTTAACTTTGAAACATCACTTACATTTGCACCATCGCCAATAGGCGATATGATATGTTTGTTTTGTATTCAAAACTTTTTTTCCGAAAAATTATTTCTTGTTCATTCTATATTCAATACTTTGAAAACACTAAAAATCGCTATCCAAAAATCGGGTAGGTTAAACGAAAAATCCGTAGAAATATTAAAAAATTGTGGTCTTTCTTTCGAAAACTATAAGAGTTCTTTAATATCAACTGTTCAAAATTTTCCATTAGAAATTCTTTTTCTTCGTGATGATGACATTCCAGAATACGTACAAGATGGCATTGCCGATTTGGGTATAGTTGGGGAAAATGTAATTACCGAAACGCAAGCTGGGGTAGAATATCTACAGAGGCTAGGCTTTGGAAAATGCACCTTAAAAATTGCTATTCAAACCGGTAGTGATATCCAAAAACTGGAAGACTTAAATGGCAAAGCAATCGCCACATCCTACCCTATAATTCTTGAAAAATTTTTAACAGAAAAGGGTATAAAATCTGATATCAGAACCATCTCTGGTTCGGTAGAAATTGGCCCGGGTTTAGGTTTAAGTGACGCCATTTTCGACATCGTTTCTACAGGCGGAACATTGAAAAGTAATGGACTAAAACCGTTCGCTGATGTGATGCAATCGGAAGCAATTTTAATCGGAAATAAATCAATATTGGACAACCCAGAAGTTGCAGAATTATTACAAAGAATCCGCTCCGTTTTAAGTGCAAAATCTAATAAGTATGTTGTATTAAATGTATCGAAAGATAACTTACAAAAAGTTGTTGATTTGTTGCCGGGAGTTAAAAGTCCAACGGTAGTTCCGCTCTTCGAACCGAACTGGGTTGCTGTACATTCTGTAATTGCCGAAGAAGATTTTTGGGATAAAATTAACAGCTTAAAAGCAGCTGGCGCAGAAGGAATTCTGGTTATGCCAATCGAAAAAATTATCACTTAAATTAGTTAAAAACCTATAAATTCATATTAACTATTAGTTAATTTTAAATTATAACACATTGAAAGTCTATAATTATAAAGATTTATCTAAATCAAAAATTGAAGAACTGTGTTCGAGGCAAATTGAAGATGATAAATTGGTTGAAGAACGTGTTACAGACATCATAAAAACTGTAAAAAATGATGGCGATAAAGCACTCCTTAATTTCGCAAAAGCATTCGATAAAGTCGAGTTAGAAAAACTTTTTTTAGATGCTGAGGAATTAAAAAGTATTGCATCTACCATTCCGGCTGATGCTAAAAAAGCAATTGAAACGGCTTATCATAACATAAAAACATTTCATCAGTCTCAATTAAAAACTGAAGATAAAATAGAAACCATGCCTGGCGTAGTTTGCTGGCGAGAATCGAGAGCTATTCAAAAAGTTGGCCTTTATATTCCAGGCGGAACAGCAGTTTTACCAAGCACTTTTTTAATGCTGGCTACCCCAGCTATTATTGCTGGTTGCAAAGATATAGTGGTTTGTTCTCCACCTCAAAGTGATGGCAAAACCAACTGCTACCTAGCTTATTGCGCTGTGCTTTTAGGCATAGAGAAAATTTACTTAATTGGAGGTGCACAAGCCGTAGCCGCCATGGCTTTCGGAACGGAAACTGTGCCTCAAGTTTATAAGATTTTCGGTCCAGGCAACCGTTATGTAACCACAGCAAAAACTATGGTTCAAAACAAGGTGGCGATTGATATGCCTGCAGGGCCATCTGAGGTTTTGGTGGTTGCTGACGAGACTGCCAATCCGTCATTTGTAGCCGCCGACTTACTTGCACAAGCAGAACATGGAATTGATAGTCAGGCAATTTTGGTCTCTACATCTATTGAAATAATAGAAGAAACACTTTTAGAAATTGAAAATCAGTTAGCTATCCTACCAAGAAAGGAAATAGCAGCTAAAGCAATCGAAAATTCTTATGCTGTTTTAGTTAATGATTTGAGCGTAGCAATGGAGTTTTCAAATGAATATGCGCCTGAACACTTAATTTTAGCGACAGAAAAATTTGAGCACCTTATCCCACTGATAATCAATGCAGGTTCGATATTCTTAGGAAACCTTACTCCGGAAAGTGCAGGCGATTATGCATCAGGAACTAATCACACTTTACCTACAAGTGGCTTTGCTAAAGCCTATTCGGGTGTATCAATTGATTCATTTCTTAAAAAGATAACCTTTCAACACTTATCAACCAATGGATTAAAAAACATTGGACCAACAGTAGAAGTACTCGCCGCAGCTGAAGGTTTGGATGCACACAAAAATGCGGTTACGATTAGATTAAGATAGTTAGTTTGTTAATTGGTTTACTAGTTGGTTAGAGTGTAAGCAAGGTACTTATTGCAACATCCGACAAAAACTAAAATCAATAAACCAAAAACTAAACAACCAAAAAACTAAAAACCCATTAAAAATGGATATTAACGAATTAGTAAGAGAAAATATAAGAAGCCTTAAACCATACTCTACCGCCAGAGATGAGTTTAAAGGTCAGGCATCTATATTTTTAGATGCCAATGAGAACAGTTACGGTTCTCCCCTACCCGCAAATTACAATCGCTACCCAGACCCTTTACAGTTAGATTTAAAGGATGCCATTAGTAAAATTAAAGGTGTACCAATTGAAAATACTTTCCTTGGAAATGGTAGTGATGAGGCAATTGATTTGTTGTTTCGTGCCTTTTGTAATCCGGGAAAAGATAATGTAATTATTTTGCCCCCAACTTATGGCATGTACGAAGTATCTGCGAATATAAATGATGTAGAAATTCGAAAAGTAAATCTACTTCCGAACTTCCAATTAGACCTCGAAAAAATCGCAGAAACGATTGATAAAAACACGAAATTAATTTTCATTTGTTCCCCAAATAATCCAACCGGAAATTCGATAAATAGAACAGATATTGAAACCATTTTAGCCAACTTTAAAGGTATCATTGTTATTGATGAGGCCTACATAAATTATGCTAAACAAAAGACCTTTATTCAGGAGTTAACTGAATATGGAAACCTGGTTGTTTTGCAAACTTTTTCTAAGGCTTGGGGCCTTGCTGCTTTACGTTTGGGGATGGCATTTTCATCAACAAAAGTTATCGATGTTTTGAATAAAATTAAGCCGCCTTATAATATCAATCAGGCTACTCAAGACTTAGCTTTTGAGGCATTAAAAAACATCGAACAAGTTAACGCATGGATTAAAGAATCTGTATCAGAAAGAGAGCGACTAGCTGACCAGTTAAGCAACTTAAATATCGTTACAAAAGTGTATCCTTCGGATGCGAATTTTATTTTAGTTGCCTTAACCGATGCAACAAAAATTTACGATACATTAGTGGAAGAGGGAATCATTGTTCGCGACCGCTCAAAAGTAATTTTGTGCGAGGGTTGTTTAAGGATAACTGTAGGAACGATTGAAGAAAATGATAAATTGATAACCATTCTGAAAAATTTCTAAATAAATGAAGAAAGTATTATTTATAGACCGCGACGGAACTTTAAATATCGAACCAGATGATGAACAAGTTGATAGTTTTGCCAAGCTAAAATTTTATCCACGCTCGTTATATTATCTTTCTAAAATTGCGGCAGAAATGGATTACGAATTGGTAATGGTTACCAATCAGGATGGATTAGGAACATTATCAAATCCGGAGGAAAATTTTTGGCCCATCCACAATTTTATGTTAGATACTTTTGCTGGTGAAGGTGTAAACTTTAGCGAAATAGTTATCGACAGAACTTTTGCGAAAGACAATGCTCCTACTCGTAAACCGGGTACAGCTTTGCTAACAAAATATTTCAGTAGCGATTACGATTTAAAAAATTCATACGTCATTGGAGACAGGTTAAACGATGTTGTTTTGGCTAAAAACTTAGGTGCAAAAGCTATTTTCCTTCGTCAGAATGATGCATTAGGTTCCACTGAAGCGCTAGACAAACATGAAACCTTGCTTGATGTTATTGTTTTAGAAACTAAAAAATGGGAAGATATTTACAACTTGCTTAAGGCAGGAATTAGGAAAATTAACCATGTGCGTAAAACCAATGAAACCGACATTACCATAAATTTAGATTTAGATGGAACCGGCAAAGCTAAAATCGAAACGGGCTTAAACTTTTTTGACCACATGCTAGACCAAATTGCCAGACATGGAAGTGTTGATTTAGAAATCATAGCCAAAGGCGATTTACATATAGACGAACACCACACGATAGAAGACACTGGAATTGCCCTTGGCGAGGCTTTTGCTAAAGGCTTAGGCAACAAACTAGGTATTGAACGTTACGGGTTTTGCTTGCCTATGGATGATTGTTTAGCGCAAGTTGCGATAGATTTCGGCGGAAGAAACTGGATTGTGTGGGATGCAGAATTTAAACGCGAAAAAGTTGGCGATATGCCTACAGAAATGTTCTATCACTTCTTCAAATCGTTTAGTGATGCAGCAAAATGCAATCTAAACATCAAAGCTGAAGGTGATAATGAACATCATAAAATTGAGGCTATCTTTAAAGCTTTCGCAAAAGCAATTAAAATGGCGATTAAGCGTGATGCGGAGAAAATGGTTTTGCCAAGCACAAAAGGGCTTTTGTAAAATGTAAGAGGGATGATGGATGATTGGGATAGGCCTTGATGTAGGTACTTTGTTAAATAAACCCGATAGCAGTGGAAAGCGACCGATTCTTCATCGGGCCTTGAAACGAATAGCGGGACTGCAGAACCTTTGGAAAACTAACATTCGTTTTCAAATTTTATAAAAGGAATTTTAATAACAGCTAATTAATAGGCTTATTGTCTTGATACTTGATACTAAATACTTGATACTAATACTTGATACTAATACTTGATACTAAATACTCGATACTAATACTAAAATGATTGGAATAGTAAATTATGGCGCTGGCAATATCTTCTCATTAACCGCAGCTTTAGAGCGTTTAAATGTGCAATATGGCATGGTAAACACCGAATCAGACTTAGAAAAATACAGCCACATCATTATCCCTGGCGTTGGGCATGCTGGTACGGCGATGGAAAAATTAAAGCACACCGGATTAATTGATGCTATAAAAGCTTTAAAAAAACCCGTTTTGGGAATTTGTGTTGGTATGCAATTGATTACTGAACATTCGGAAGAGGGAGATGCAGCGCTTTTGAGTATCGTGCCTGTGAAAACGAAAAAATTCGATAAGTCGCTGAATATCAAAATCCCACACATGGGCTGGAACGCTGTTAATCCGAAAAACAATTCGCTGTTTGAAGGTGTTGAAGATAATACACAATTTTACTTTGTGCATTCGTACTTTATTGAATATAACCCTACTTTTGACATCGCCTCTGCTCATTACGGATTAAAGTTTTCAGCAGCGATACAAAAAGATAACTTTTATGGCGTTCAGTTCCACCCAGAAAAATCTGGAAAAGCTGGAGAACAGATATTAAAAAATTTTTCAAATCTCCGTTGAGCTTTAGAAATTAAAAAGTAACTTTTAACTTTCAACCTTTAATTTATAACTTAAGAAATGTATATAATTCCTGCTATTGATATTTTGGATGGAAAGGTTGTTCGCCTACGCGAGGGCGACTATAACCAGAAAACTGAATATGATGTTTCTATTGCCGATATGATAGAAAAGTACCGTTCAAATGGAACCGATTTCATCCATATTATTGATTTGAATGGTGCTAAAGGTGATTTCAGTAATCAAAAATCACTTTTCGAAATCATTAAGAAAACTGAAATGAAAGTGCAGTATGGAGGAGGAATTCGTACGATTGATCAGGTAACGAATTTGCTTGATGCAGGAATCCATCGTGTAATTGTAGGTACCCAAGCGATTACGAATCCTGATTTCTTACAAGAATTAAGCGAGACTTTTGCCAAAAAAGAAGACTATGCAAATCGCATTGTAATTGCCATCGATGTGCTAGACGAGGTAATTAAATATTCTGGTTGGATGGAAAGTTCGCCAATCAAATTGATGGACTATGTTGATAAATGCCTGGCCTTAGGATTCTTCCGTTTTTTATGTACCGATATTAGTAAGGATGGTAAATTAGGTGGTGCTGCTGTAGAATTGTACAAAAAACTACTCGAACACTCTCCAATGATAAAATTGATTGCATCAGGTGGCGTGAGTTCTATGGAAGATATTTACGAATTGGCTAAATATCCAATTAGAAGTGTTGTAGTTGGAAAAGCAATTTACGAAGATAGAATTACCATCGAAGAGATTAAAGAGTGGAATTTGAGGATGTTAAGTTCGATTTAACCCAACAATTTGAATAATAATTGAAGTATTGTTAATCGGTCGTCATGCTGAATTTATTTCAGCATCTTTAATACATATAAGACCCTGAAATAAATTCAGTGTGACGATGCGCCTAGCGAACTATTTAGGATAATCGTGCCTCGCAATGACGAAACCCAAACAAATGCTGAGTAAAAGAATAATTCCCTGCCTCGATGTTAAAGACGGTCGCACGGTAAAAGGTGTAAATTTTGTTGATTTACGCGATGCAGGCGACCCGGTAGAATTAGCTGCTCAATATGCACAGCAAGGCGCAGATGAACTGGTATTTTTAGACATCACGGCTACACATGAGCGGCGTAAAACGATGATTGAAATGGTTAAATCAGTTGCCCGTCAATTGAATATTCCTTTCACAATTGGTGGTGGCATTACCGAACTTGCTGATGCAGAAGCTTTACTAAATGCAGGTGCAGATAAAATTAGTATTAATTCGGCTGCTGTTCGTAACCCAAAATTGATTGAAGAACTAGCAAAGGCTTTTGGTGTTCAGTTTGTAGTTTTAGCCGTTGATACTAAATTTGTTGATGGTAGAAATATGGTTCACTTAAACGGTGGCCGATTAATTATCGAACTAGAAACCGAAAACTGGATTAAACAAGCCGAAGATTTAGGTGCTGGAGAAATTTTATTAACCTCTATGGACCATGATGGCACCAAGGCAGGTTTTGATTGTGGTTTACTTCACAAAATAAATCAAATGATAAATATTCCAATTATTGCATCTGGCGGAGCTGGAAACATGGAACATTTTACAGAAGTATTTCAAAAAGCAAATGTTGATGCCGCATTAGCAGCATCTGTGTTTCATTACGGCGAAATTCTAATACCAGATTTGAAACAGGAATTAAACAGAAATCAAATTCCTGTAAGAATTTAAATTTACACTCGTCATTGCGAAGTACGAAGCAATCTATTTTGCAGGAAAGATTGCTTCGTACCTCTCAATGACTGAAAAGATAAAAAAATGAATATCAATACATTTTCTCTTGATTGGGATAAAACAGCTGGCTTATTGCCTGTAATCATCCAGGATTATAAAACTTTAGAGGTTTTAATGCTGGGTTATATGAATGCAGAAGCATTAGAGAAAACGCAAGCTGAGGGTAAGGTTACTTTTTTTTCACGCTCTAAAAATCGCCTTTGGACTAAAGGAGAAACCAGCAACAATTTTCTCTACGTTAAAGAACTTTTTGTTGATTGCGATAACGACACAATCCTAATTAAAGCCGATGCTGTCGGACCAACTTGCCATACTGGTAGCCGCAGCTGTTTCAAAACAGAATTTAATCAAAACTTCATTTTTGAATTGGAGAACATCATTGATGATAGATATGCAAATCCTGTTGAAGGTTCTTACATCAACAAAATGCGCAAAAAAGGTTTAAATAAAATTGCACAAAAAGTTGGTGAAGAAGGCGTAGAAACCGTAATTGCTGCATTGGCGGAAAGTGAGGAAGAACTAATTGGAGAGGCATCAGACCTTGTGTTTCATCTGCTATTCTTGCTAAAAGAAAAAGGTTTATCCATTCAAGACATTGCAAAAAATTTAGAGAAAAGACATAAGTAGGTTGAGGTTAAGGCTAAGACTGAGATTGAGGTTGAAGTCAAGGTTAAGGTTAAGATTGAGGCAGGCTGCTTACAACTCAATCTCAGCCTCAATCTTGGTCTTGGCCTCAACCTCAGTCTCAGTCTCAGCCTTAACCTCAATCTCTCAACCTCAACCTCAATCCTCAATCCAATGCTCAAACACTTAAAAACCCTTTCTGGTCATCAAAATCCTGTTTATGCTTTAACCAATTCTGAGGGAGGCGAAACATTCTATAGCGCCGGAAATGATAAAGGCGTTGTAGAATGGTCGTTAGCGGATATGGCTTTTCTGAAGGTTAAAATGCCTGTTCAAAGTTCTGTGTATTGCTTGCACCATTTTGATAATTTTTTATTTGTTGGAGAACGCAGTGGTGCATTTAGTGTTTACGATTTACATAAAGAAAAAATTGTTATTCGGGTAAATGCACACTTGAAGCCAATTTTCGACATCAAAACCGTGATATCAAAAAATGAGTTGATTACAACTGGCGAAGATGGTACGGTTGCAGTTTGGTCGTTAACTGATTTTACAGAAATTTACCGTTTTCAGGCTGCATACGATACCGTAAGAACGATAGCAATTTCCCGAGATGAAAAAGAAATTGCACTTGGTTGTAAAGACCATTTAATTAGAATTTACAATTTAAACGATTATAGTTTAAAGCAAACGTTAGAAAGTCACTCTTTACCTGTTACTTCGCTCGCCTACCATCCGGAAGGAAAATATTTAATTTCTGGAAGTAGAGATGCGCAATTAAAAATCTGGAATCTACCAAACCATGAGTTGTTCCAAACCATACCAGCGCACATGTTTACCATTTACGACATCTCCTTCCACCTTACACTACCTTATTTTGCAACGAGTAGTCAAGATAAAAGCATTAAAATTTGGGATGCAGAAAACTTTAAATTGTATAAAATTTTAAGTTTAGAGAAAAGTGAGTCTGGACATGCGCACTCAATCAATAAAATAATCTGGAGTAATGATGGCAAGTATTTAATCTCTACAGGAGATGACAGGAAAGTTATAGTTTGGGAGATGGAGAATTAATTCAGTCACTCCACAAAACGCTTTATAATTCTTAGTTTATGTGTGTATTTTCCTAACTCTTTATTGTATATACCTTCATCATCTACAGGGTCTATTCTTACCTTTCCTGATGAATGAATAATTTCGTTGTTGCTCAGCATAATACCAACATGGGTAATCTTACCTTCCGTATTATCGAAAAAAGCAACATCACCAGCCTTACATTCAGCTAAAAAACCTACTAATTCTCCTTGCTCGGCTTGCTGTGATGCATCTCTGTTTAATTTAATGTTAAGCATTTTAAAAACAGTTTGTACAAAGCCAGAACAATCTAAACCGAACAAATTTCTACCTCCCCACAGATACGGAATATTTTGAAAAAATTTAGCTGTAGATTCAACTTCTGCTTTGAAATCGGCTTTCAAACTATCGTGAGGAATAAAATTTAATTTGAACTTTTCCTTACCAGCATAACAATATCCATCGGCTAAATATGGCAGGTTGCTGGACGGACTTAAATGATAGAAACTTCCATCAGCAGCAGTTAAAGTATTATCGAAATTCAAAGGTGATAGGCATTTACAATCTTGCATTTCTATAAATTCCTGCTGTGTTACAGGAGCCAGCTGCCTAAAATCCATCCAACCTTCGTAGCCATCATAACCATTTTGGATTAACCACCAGCGCTCTTCTTTCTGGATAATTTCAACATGTTCGCCAAAAAGTAGCTGCGAAACAATTTCTGCTTTATCTGATGCGCTTGCCCTTAAAGGTGCGACTGCAACTCTGCAAATACCGTATTGATTTTCCATTTAAATATGCTGGTAAAAGATTTAGTAAAACTAACAAATTACATTCATTGACTAACATTTTGCGCACAAATTTGTTAATTTTATAATGTTTACATTTTAATCTCTTCGCTATGAACTTTAAGAAAATTTTAATTGCTGTTGATAACAGTACCTGCTCAGAAAAAGCTGCGAAAGCCGGATATGAAATTGCAGTCAAATTCGATGCAGAAGTTGCGTTGGTTAACATAATTGAGCCAATTCCTGCCAATGTTAATCCTGATTTAACCCTTGCACCTGTTTTTTTAGAGACTTATGATAATAGCGACGAAAATAGCCATGTGCTCTTAAAAGAAATGGAAAATAAATTTTCTGGCGGAATTAAAACCACCTACCTAAGTGTGGTTGATACTGCAGCTCATGGTATAATTCAGCAATCTGATGAATGGGGTTCTGATTTAATCGTAATTGGTACTTATGGAAGAACAGGTTTATATCATTTTTTAATGGGAAGTGTTGCGGAACATGTAGCCAGAAAATCGGCTTGCCCGGTGCTAATTATACCAAATAAAAGCGATATCGACTAACCAATATCGTTCATGAAAAAGATTATACATTCAACTATCCTCATTGCTTTTCTTATTTGGAATTCGGCGGTTTCGCAAACCACACAACAAAAAGTTTCACTTGTTGAACTTTCAAAAATAGATGCTTTATTTAAGGAGTATTTAAGCAAAGGATGGATTAAAGGTATTACCGCAAACATAGCTGTTGATGGTAAAACTGTGTATAATAAATCATTAGGCAACAATTTAAACAGACCTTTTAAAACCAATGATATTTTAAGAATTGCCTCGCAAACTAAGGCTGTTACTTGTACTGCTGTGATGATTTTATTTGATGAGGGTAAATTTAAATTGGATGATCCGATTTCGAATTACATCCCGGCCTTTAAAAATCCAAAAGTATTAGATAAGTTTAATCCTTCTGATTCGAGCTATACTACAAAACCAGCAAATCACGAAATTACCATCAGAGAATTACTTACCCATACTTCCGGGCTTGGCTACGCCCAAATTGGATCGCCTGAAATGAATGCCATTTATGCTAAAGCGGGTGTTGAAGCGGGCTTCGTTATTCATAAAAAACTTTTAGAAACAGAAATTAATAGATTGGGAACCCTACCGCTTGCAAATCAACCTGGGGAAAGCTGGCATTACAGCCTAAGCATGGATGTTTTAGGCAGACTAGTTGAGGTAACTTCGGGTTTGAGCTTAGATAGCTTTTTTAAGCAGCGAATTTTTGTGCCACTTAATATGGTTGATACGTATTTCGCACTTCCTAAAGATAAACACAATAGATTATCCACAGTTTACACAGAAGATGAAAAAACACATCAGGTAAAAGTTTGGAAAGATGGTACTTTTCCAGGAGCAACAATTAATTATCCAATTAATAAAAATGGTTATTTCGCTGGCGGGGCGGGCTTAGTTTCCACATCAAAAGATTATGGGGTTTTTCTGCAAATGTTGCTGAATGGTGGCACGTATAATGGGAAAAGAATTCTTTCGGAAAACAGTGTTAATTTAATGACTACCAACCAAATAGGAAGTATTCCTTTTGGAGATAATACTTTTGGCTTAGGATTTGAATTTGTGACTGACAAAGGAGCGAAGAAATTTGGTAAAAGTGTCGGCTCCTACAGTTGGGGAGGTTTCTTTGGTTCAAATTTCTGGGTAGATCCAAAAAAGAAAATTGTTGCTCAAATTTATGTTCAGCAGTGGCCATTTTCACACGGCGAAATTGCAGAAAAATTTCAATCGATAATTTATAAAGCCATTAATTAACTGTAAAAAATAAAGTCCCGATTCACATCAGGACTTTAATATTTTAAAAATGCTAATTAGTAAATTAATTTTCTTGGTGTAACCAAGCTTTTTTGGTTAATAATTCCTCTTCTGTTTCACGGATATCTTCATCATCAACACAACAATCTACCGGGCAAACTGCAGCACATTGAGGCTCGTCGTGAAATCCTTTACACTCCGTACACTTATCTGACACGATATAATAAACTTCATCAGAAACTGCTTCTTGCGCAGCATCAGCTTCTATTTGTTGATTTCCAAAATCTATAGTACCATTCAAATTTGTTCCGTCAGAAAAACGCCAAGCAGTACCGGCATCGTATATTGCATTATTAGGGCATTCCGGTTCGCAAGCCCCGCAATTTATACACTCATCTGTTATTTTAATCGCCATGTTTTCGTCTAATTCTTTTGCTTAGTTTACCTTTGCGCTGCAAATATAGCACTTAATCATTTAATAATAATTCTAAATATGTCAGTTTTAACACAAGAAAAAGTAATAATCGCCTTTAAACAGTTAGGCAACTTTCTTACCAATCCTACTGATAAACTAGAAAACACCATGTTTGCTGCACAAAATAGTAATGCCTGGTTTACGCCAGAAAATATAAAAAAATCTGTTTCTTCATTTGCTGAAATGCTTAATGAAAACGATTTAAATTACTGGTTTCAGTCAGTTAAGTTTAGCATTTCACCAAAAAAAGTGGGCTTAATTTTAGCCGGAAATATACCAATGGTTGGTTTGCACGATGTTTTAACTGTGCTGGCGACAGGAAATATTGCATTAATAAAACTATCTTCTTCTGATGATAAATTGATTAAAGCCATAATTACCGAACTTACAAATATTGAAAATGGCTTTAGGGATAGAATAGAATATGTAGAACGATTAAAAGATTTTGATGCCATAATTGCCACCGGAAGTAATAATTCATCAAGATACTTCGATTATTACTTTAGCAAAGTTCCAAACATCATCAGAAAAAATAGAAATAGTGTCGCAGTTTTAGATGGTTCTGAATCATTTGAAGATATACAAAATTTAGGTGCAGACGTGTTTGATTATTTTGGTTTAGGCTGCAGAAATGTATCTAAACTTTATTTCCCAAAAGGTTACGATATTGCTAAATTTTATGAAGGCATAGAAAGCTACCAACCAATAATCAATCATTTTAAGTATAATAATAACTACGATTACAATAAATCTATTTATCTGGTAAATGCAGCTAAGCATTTCGACAATGGCTTTTTACTCTTAAAGGAAGATGAAAGTTTAACTTCGCCACTTGCCGTTCTTTTTTACGAAGAGTATTTGAACACTAACGATATTGAAGAAAAGCTAAATGAAAAAGCACAACAAATTCAATGCATAATTACGAAAGCTTCTATCAAAACTAAAACATTCGGATTTGGAGAAGGCCAACATCCAAAACTGTGGGATTATGCTGATGATGTTAATACCGTTGAATTTTTGAATGGCTTAGTATAGCAATATCTATTTTGTGGGAGCTAAATTTCCTAATCAGAAAATACATCAATCAGATATTATCTTATCTCGTAAATCAAATCACATTGCATATACTCTTTGGTTTTTTACCTTTCAGCTTTCAGCTTAAATAGCTATTTTTGGGCACAATGTATATCATTAAAGTTAAAGGCATCGCCAAAATTCCAGATTATGTTCAGCTTAGAGATGACAAGTTTACTTTGCTTGCTTATTTTAGAGTAGATAGACCTGATAAATCGCTTGATAAATTAGGTTTAGGAGACAAACAAGAATACATCATGGAAATGGTAAAAGATTTGCCTTTTGGGCAAATTGCTAAATTAGAAATATAACATGGCAGAAAACGCAGTAATTCATTTAAGCAATGTTGATGTTTTTCAACAAAAACACTTAGTATTATCAAACGTAAATTTACATATAGAGAAAGGCGAATTTGTGTTTTTGATTGGTCAAACAGGTTCTGGAAAAAGTAGTCTGCTTAAAATATTATATGGCGATTTGCACATCGGAAATGGAAACGGAGATATTGTGGGCTTTGATTTAAAAAATTTAAAAGAAAGTCAGGTTCCTTTTTTACGTCGCAAATTAGGTGTTGTTTTTCAGGATTTCCAGTTACTAACAGATCGAACGATAGAAAAAAACCTCGAATTCGTTTTGAAAGCAACAGGCTGGAAGGACGCAAATCTTATTAATGAGCGCATTAAAGATGTACTGGATAAAGTTGGTTTACGTTCAAAAATTAAAAAAATGCCTCATGAAATTTCAGGTGGAGAACAACAACGTATTGTAATTGCAAGGGCTTTACTTAACGATCCTGAAATTATTCTTGCTGATGAACCAACAGGTAATCTTGACCCGGAGACATCAGAAGAAATTGTAACCCTTCTAAAACAGATTAGCCAAAATGGAACAGCTATTTTAATGGCCACACACGATTATCAAATGATTAGAAAGTTCCCGTCCAGAATTATTAAATGTGAAAGTGGAATTGTTCATGAAGATGCACAAATAGTTTAGCTAGTTATAACTTTAGATTTCAGATTGTCAAAATAGCTAAATCTAATGGCTAACACTTTCTGCCAAAATCGTAAATCAAAAATCTGCAATCGTACATCTGCTGTCAATCTGTTCAGGTAAATTCAAATAACTCTGCCAGCTTGGCTGATTTAGGTTTATGGCAAAATAGTTGCGCATAATAGAAAAAATTCAGCCTGAATATTATGTTTAATAAGAAGAAAAATAACGATATAGAAGAAAATATAATGAATACTGAAAATCCATCAGAAAATACTGAAGCCCAGAATTCAGAAAATACTGATGCCCCGGAAAACTTAGAGCAAGCTGAAGAGCAATCTGCTGAAGAAAAACTTCAAAATGAAGTTCAACAACTTAATGATAAATATTTACGCTTATACGCTGAGTTTGACAATTATAAACGCCGTACTCAAAAAGAACGTGTTGAGTTGCTACAAACTGCTGGTAAAGATGTAATTATATCTCTTTTACCTGTATTAGATGATTTCGACAGAGCATTAAAAGCAATGGAAACCGCTACAGATGTTGCGCCTGTTAAAGAAGGTATTTTATTGGTTAGCACAAAACTAAAAAATACATTGGCTCAAAAAGGTCTGAAAGATGTAGAAAGCATTAACAAAGATTTTAACACTGATTTCCACGAAGCAATTACCAATATTCCTGCACCAACAGATGTGCTAAAAGGTAAAGTGATTGATGAAGTTGAAAAAGGCTATACCTTAAATGATAACGTTATCCGCTTTGCAAAAGTAGTAGTAGGAGCGTAAACTAATTTTGAATGTAAAAATGAGTGATTGATTGAATGACTAGTATATGCTCTAACTCAATCCTTCAGAATTCAATCATTAAAATAATTAGTAAATAAAAAGATACCAGTTAAACTAATTTTGAATGTGAAAATGAGTGATTGATTGAATGATTAGTATATGCTCTAACTCAATCCTTCAGAATTCAATCATTAAAATAATTAGTAAATAAAAAGATACCAGTTAAACTAATTTTGAATGTGAAAATGAGTGATTGATTGAATGATTAGTATGTGCTCTAACTCAATCCTTCAGAATTCAATCATTAAAATAATTAGTAAATAAAAAGATACTGGAGTAAACTAATTTTGAATGTGAAAATGAATAATTGATTGAATGATTAGTACATGCTCTAATTCAATCCTTCAAAATTCCATCATTAAAATAATTAGTAAATAAAAAGATACCAGTTAAACTAATTTTGAATATGAAAATGAGTTGATTGATTGAATGGTTATTATATTCTCTAATTCGATCCTTCAAAAATTCAATCATTCTATAAATAGAGATGAGTAAAAGAGACTATTATGATGTATTAGGCGTAACGAAAAGCGCCCCGGCTGATGAGATTAAGAAAGCTTATCGTAAAATGGCCATTAAATATCACCCTGATAAAAATCCGGGAGATAAGGCTGCAGAAGATATGTTTAAAGAAGCTGCCGAAGCTTACGAAGTGTTAAGCAATGCGGAGAAAAAACAACGTTACGACCAATTTGGTCATGCAGGAGTTGGCAGCAGTGCATCTGGAGGCTATGGTGGCGGAAATATGAACATGGATGATATTTTCAGCAATTTTGGAGATATTTTTGGTGGTCATAATCCATTCGAAAGCTTTTTTGGCGGCGGAGGCGGAGGTCAACAACGTGGTGGTCGTCGTGTAGCTAAAGGCTCAAATCTTCGTATAAAAGTTAAATTAACTTTAGAGGAAATTGCTCACGGTGCTGAGAAGAAAATAAAAGTAAATAAACTAATTGCCTGCAAAACATGCGATGGAACGGGCGCAAAAGATAAATCATCAGTAAGTACATGTGGTACTTGTGGTGGCAGCGGACAAGTTCGTCGGGTTACCAATACAATTTTAGGGCAAATGCAAACTGCATCTACCTGTCCTACTTGTAATGGCAGTGGCCAGCAAATTACGGCTAAGTGTACGGTTTGCCATGGAGATGGTGTTGTGCGTGGCGAAGAAACCATTACAATTAACATTCCTGCAGGAGTGAGTGAAGGTATGCAATTAAGCATGAGTGGAAAAGGAAATGCAGCTCCAAACGGAGGCGTTCCCGGCGATTTGATTATTTTAATTGAAGAAAATGCTCATGAAACTTTAAAACGCGAAGGCAATAACATAGTTTACGATTTACATTTAAGTTTTGCAGATGCTGCTTTGGGTATTAGTATTGAAGTACCAACGATAGACGGTAAAGCAAAAATAAAAATTGACCCAGGTACACAAAGCGGAAAACTTTTACGCTTAAAAGGAAAAGGTTTACCTGAAGTAAATTCATACCACAGAGGGGATGAGATTATTCACATCAATGTTTGGACACCGAAAGCTTTAAGCAGTGAAGAGCGAACTATTTTAGAAAAATTACGTGATTCTGCCAATTTTAAACCGCAACCAGGTAAAAATGAGAAAAGCTTTTTCGATAGAATGAAAGAATATTTCGAATAATAAGTTTAAATTAAATTATTAAACAAAAAAACCGATACTAATGCATCGGTTTTTTTGTTTTCTCCCATAGGCTATGCTAGCCACTTAATTTGGTTAATGTATTGTCTTTATCAAATTCACCAATAATTTTATTAGAACCCATCAAGCCTTTAATTTTATACTTCTCAACAGAGGTTTTATAGCCTTTTGCTTCTAAATAGAATTTTAAAGCCGCTTTGTGGTCTACATCAAAATCAGAAATTAACTGATTAAAAACAGTGAAGATTCTTTCATGTTGATTTTTGGCTGCTTTATCTATAACATCACTTTTAAAAGTAAAAACAATAGCACCCTTTCCATAATCAGCAATATAGTAACCGCTGGCATTCATCATACCAGAAGCAGTTAAGCCTATTAAGTGTAAATCCATATTCGAAGCCTTAAAATTACCTGCCTTTAAAAACTCTATTCCATTATCATCACCATATTTTTTTAGTTTAAAGGCGTGTTGTAATGAATCATTAGCCATATCCGCCTCAATGTTTGCCCAAGCCCAAAGCCAACTTTGGGATGACCTAGAAAAAGAACCAAGAATTTGAAATGGGAAAACAAGATCGTCGCCAAAATTAATTTCGCAATTAATCATATCAAGGCTCCATCTATTTTCACCAATAATTTGTGCAACATCAATCTGTTTATCAAAAGCAATTCCGCCAAACCTTTCAATAAGCTGTTGCTCAGGTTTATTAAAGTGAGGGTATTTCATTGAAACCATTTTACCTGGATTTCTCTCCCTCGCAGAACGAGCAAAAAATTTCCTTAAGAAATTCATCTTGCCAGGCATTAATTGAGTAACGAATGCATCATAACCCAAGCGAATATTATCTTCCGTTACATAAACTCCACTTAAATTATTTTGATTCATATTTTTATATGTTAAAGATTAATTCTTAGCTAGAATTTAGTTTTTAACCGAGTTATCGATTGTTTTTATATTTTAAATGCAATTGAAAGTAAATTATTAAACGTTGATTACAAAACAGATAAATCAAAAATCTGACAAATCATTTATTTGATCAGTACAAAAAAAAACAAGTAACTACTAATCAGTTATTTATATCAGTAATTTTACTTTTTTTATTACACAAAATCTTTTTTTAAAAAGAGCAAATAAATTTTTTATTATTTATAAACAACTCACAAACAAAAAGTTACTATAACTTACTTAAGGATAACAAAAACATTAAAAGAGGAGCGGCAAGCTATGTACTTTTGCATATACTATAGAAAAACCTTTTATTTTCTGTAACCTTTAGTACTTTTTTACGACTAATAAACAACTAAAACTTTAACTATGCTTAGCGTAAAAAATATTGTTAAACAATACGCAAACCATCGTGCGCTCGACGATGTGAGTTTGGAAGTTGAAAAAGGTAAAATCTTCGGTCTTTTAGGACCCAATGGTGCAGGCAAAACTTCTTTAATTAGAATTATAACTCAAATTACCGCTCCTGATAGTGGTGAAGTTATCTTCAATGGTAAAAAACTTAACTCAAATCACATCAATCAAATTGGTTATTTACCAGAAGAACGCGGATTATATAAAAAAATGGAAATTGGCGAACAGGTACTCTACCTCTCAAAACTTAAAGGATTAAACACAGCTGAAGCAACTAAGCGGATAAAATTCTGGTTTGAAAAATTAGATATGGGTAGTTGGTGGAATAAAAAAGTAGAAGATTTAAGTAAGGGCATGCAGCAAAAGGTACAATTTGTTGCAACCATTTTGCACAATCCCGAATTAATTATTCTTGATGAGCCTTTCTCCGGTTTCGACCCTGTAAATGCCGATTTAATAAAAAATGAAATTCTTGAATTAAATGCAAAAGGAACAACTTTTATATTCTCTACGCATAGAATGGAAAGCGTAGAAGAATTGTGTGATAATATTGCTCTTATTGATAAATCTAAAAAGATTTTAGATGGATCCGTAGATGATATTAAAGCAAGTTATAGAAACAATACCTACAGAATTGAATATAAAGGAGAAGCCGATTTTAGTAATTCAAAATTCTTTGATATAATAGAATACACAGAAATTAAAGAAGGTAAAAGTTTAAAATTTAAGCTGAAAGAAGGTAATTCTGTTAACGATGTTTTAGGATTAATGCTTCCTGAAGTGCGTATAAATCATTTGGAAGAGGTTATACCCAGTATGAACGATATTTTTATTGAACGTGTTAAAAAATAAGGTATGAATAAGATTTTACTAATTATAAGAAGAGAATATTTATCAAGGGTTAAAAAAAAATCGTTCATTATAATGACTTTTTTAACGCCGTTAATTATTGCAGGATTTTATGGGCTTATAATTTACTTCTCCATAAAAGGTATTAATGATAAAACCGATACCATTGCTGTAATTAATCAAAATAAAACATTAACTGAAAAGCTAATATCTAATAAAAACATAACATACGATTACGTTGATAAATCATTTGAAAGTTTAAAGAAAAGCCTGACTAGGAGCAAATACGACTATATTTTATATATTCCTGATTTTGATATTGAAACACCAAAAGGCATAGAACTAATTGGAACAAAACAAGCAGGCTTATCTCTTGATGGAAAAATTTCTGATTCTATTGAAGATTTAATCAGAGATTACAAACTCAAAAAATCGGGAATTTCGCAAGCCGATTTGGATAATCTTAAAAGTAAAGTAATTATCGGCACGAAGAAAATTGGTGATAGTGGTAAAGAAGAAAATAGCAGTGCAGGCGCAAGTACAATAATTGCATTCGTTGCAGGTGTGATGATGTTTATGTTTATTATGCTTTATGGTGTACAGGTAATGCGTGGCGTAATTGAAGAAAAAACCAGTAGAATTATAGAAATTATGATTTCGTCTGTTAAACCATTTCAGCTAATGATGGGAAAAATTATCGGAATAGCGATGGTTGGTTTAACTCAATTTTTATTATGGATTATACTTACTTTTTCAATATCAGCCCTAACAGTTAGTGTTTTTGTAAGCAAACAAGATGCGAGAAAAATGATAGCTTCGAGTTCGAAGATTTCGACAGGCAAACCTGGCGCACAACAAATTCAGGCAGCAGCAATAAATGATGGACCGCTAGGAAATGTTCAGAAAAGCCTTGAAAACCTTGATATTGGTAAAATTATCACAGTATTCATTTTTTACTTTTTAGGAGGTTACCTTTTTTACAGCGCGCTATATGCAGCAATTGGCTCAGCAGTAGATAGTGAAACCGAAACGCAGCAGTTTATGATGCCGGTGATGATGCCACTCCTTTTAGGGTATGCACTATCCTTAAGTGTTGTTACAAACGATCCTTATGGGAGCATTGCTTTCTGGCTTTCTATAATTCCATTCACCTCTCCTATCGCTATGGTTGTACGTTTACCTTATGGCGTTCCAGGTTGGGAGTTAGTATTGTCGATGGGAATTCTTATAATTGGTTTCATTGGTACAGTTTGGTTTGCAGCAAGAATTTATCGCGTGGGTATTTTAATGTATGGCAAAAAAGCAAGTTTTAAAGAAATGGTGAAATGGTTTTGGTATAAAAACTAAAATACACAACTCCTGAGCGTAGCAAAAATCACTAAAGATTTTGTAATAAATTATTAGTCAGGTTGTTATATTTTATATTACACGTGGTTTTAACCTGCTTTTTGTAACTTGGTTTTAACAATCTCAACCAAAATATTTTGAAAAAGATTATTATCATTGGTGCAACTTCAGGCATTGGCAAGGCATTAGCAATTCAAATGTCTTCTTTAGGGTATATTGTTGGCATAACTGGTAAAAGACAAATCCTGATAAATGAAATCGAGAATTTAAATCCTGAGAAAATATTTGGTTCCTGCTTTGATATAAATGATGAACTCAATTTAATTGAGAATTTAACTGACTTGATTAATAGACTCGGCGGATTCGACATATTAATTTACAGTGCGGGTTTTGGCGAAATAAATGAAAATCTTGATAATTTAATTGAGCAGGATACCATTAAAACAAATGTTAGTTCATTTACCAATGTTATTACATGGACATTTGATTATTTTAAAAAACAAGGTCATGGTCAAATTGCAGCAATAACTTCTGTTGCCGGTCTTCGGGGTAACGAAAAGGCTCCGGCTTACAGTGCCTCTAAAGCCTATCAAATAAACTATCTCGAAGGTCTATCTAGAAAAGCTAAGAAATTCAAAATACCAATCAACATTCTTGACATAAGACCAGGTTATGTTGATACAGCAATGGCAAAAGGCAATAATTTATTTTGGGTTACACCTGTAAGAAAAGCTGCAAAGCAAATTGTAAAAGCTATTGAGCATAAAGCTGATGTAATATATGTGAGTAAGAGATGGCGATTGTTTGCATGGATATTAAAAATTTTTCCTCGATATTTATTTACAAAAATATAAATATGCGCTTTGCGGTTATTGATTTAGGAACAAATACTTTCCATTTACTTATTGCTGAATCTACAGCTAAGGGTTTTAACATTCTTTATAAAACAAATGTACCAGTAAAATTAGGTGAGGGCAGAATTAATGATAACATTATTATTCCTGCTGCTTTTGAAAGAGGAATAAATACTTTGAAAGATTTTAGTAGTATAATTGAAAAGCACAATGTTGATAAAGTAAAAGCAACTGCAACATCAGCAATTAGAAGTGCAGAAAATGGAAAAGATTTTGTTTCGAAAGCTAAAGAAATCGCAAATATCGATATTGAAATAATTACTGGTGATAAAGAAGCGGGGTTAATTTACAAAGGTGTAAAGTTAAGCGGTGCCATTCAAAATACATCCTTAATTATGGATATTGGTGGCGGAAGCATTGAATTTATACTTTGTGATACAGAAAAGTTAATCTGGAAAAAAAGTTACAACATTGGTGCAGCACGGCTAATGCAACAATATTTTAAGTCAGACCCAATTAGCGATGATGAGAAAAACTTAATTCTTGCAAAGGTTCAAAATCAGCTTATAGATTTGTTCGAAATTTGTGAGCTTCATCAGCCTAAAATGCTAATTGGATCGGCAGGTGCCTTTGAAACTTTTGCAGAACTAATCATTAGAAAAAATAATCATTCTGAAGATATAACAACAGTTAAAACTTACGAATTTAACTTTGATGAATATATAGAAACTACAATAAAATTGATTAACTCAACGCATGATGATAGAGCTGCGATGCCCGGTATGATTCCTTTACGAATTGACATGTGCGTCGTTGCAGCACTTTTGGCAAATTATATCATGGGCAGATTGAAAATCAATCAATTAACTTTATCAAACTATGATTTAAAAATGGGCGTATTGGCTAGCTTGTTGTAAAATTATTAAGATTTCTTTGGCACATACATCATCCTCCCTAAAATCATCGATTGCATCTTTGCTGGATAATAATTTTGTTGCTTTGAGGTATTAAAATTTAATTTTAGTTCCGTAACATAATCAGATTCCTTGATGATTACAACATTTGATTTACGATCGAAGTTATCATTCAGTTTAAACTCGTAGCGACCATTTTTATCAGTTACTGCCGAATAGTTGGTATTCTTAATCTGCAATTTTAATCCCGCAGCAGGTTTATTATCTCCAAAAAAAACATATCCATAAAACACCCGATTAAGTGATGGTTTCTCATCTTTTAAATTGGGTTTTACCTCAGATAATGAAATTGCATTAGGATACTTTACAGGTACAGCAGCATTTACATCCTGAATAAAGATACTGGCTCCAATGGCTAGAACACCTAAATACTTCATCCAATCTCTATTTGCAGGAGCAGCTATCAAATAGTAGTTTAATTGATTAAGTTGATTTTGAGACAATCTTCCGCAAATTTCGGTTTTTGAATTGGCTAGCGTGCTAATAATTTCAGCATTGCTGTAGTTTGAAAAATCTATCACCCATTTATTGCAAGAAACACAAAACTTATCCTGGTTTTGGCTTTCCATCTCGTCCCAATTTTGCAAACATGGTTCTTGTATTTTTACTTCAAATTGTGTGGTTTTCATAATTATTATTTTAAATCATGATGACGCAACTACGGAAATTCCACAAAGTGATGAGTATTAAATAAATTTTTGTAATTCATTATAAAGTTTTTCTGTGGGCAATCCCATTACATTTGTGTAAGAACCATTAATCTTCTCTACAACTACAACGCCCCACCAATCTTGCACACCATAACTTCCTGCTTTATCGTATGGTTTGTAATTATCTATGTAAAAATCAATTTCTTCGCTAGTTACTACTCTGCAAATAACTTCCGTTACATCATAAAAAGAATATAATTTGCTGCCCTTTACAATGGTTACACCTGTATAAACCTCATGTGCTGAGCCAGACAACTTCTGCAACATCTGTTGCGCATGTAATCTATCATTTGGCTTACCCAAAATTTCTCCATCGATTGCAACTATTGTATCGGCAGTTATAACAATTTCATTTTCAGCCTTAAACGATTTAGCCTTTTTTTCTGAAATATAAACCGAAATTTCTGCTGGATTTAAACCTTCTGGATAACTTTCATCAACATCTTTCAATTCGACTTTGAAGTTCAAGCCCATCAACTTTAAAAGTTCTTGCCTGCGTGGAGATTTTGAAGCAAGTATAATTGGTGTATTAAGTAGCATTTTTAAAAATTTCTGCTAAAATAACAAAAGCGACATAAAGCCGCTTTTGTTATTAAAAATATTATTGTATAAAATCGATTATTGGCCGCCACCATTCATACGGGCTTCCATTGCTTTTTTACGTTCTTCTAACATCGTTTTAAAAGCTGGTTTTTGCTCTTCGGTTAACACTGCTTCAATTTTAGTATTGGTTTCAGCATTCATTTTTGTCATTTTTTCTCTCATGCCAGACATATCATCTCCAGCTGCTTCTCTAGCTTTGGTCATTTCTGCATTTTGAGCAGTATAAATCGCCATTACTTTTGTTTTTTGATCTTCAGTAAGTTTTAACTTTTCTACCAATTGATCAGTACTTCTTTTTGCTCTTTCTTCTGGTGTACCGCCCATACGACCGCCACCTTGTTGTGCACTTGCGTATGTTATTACAGAGAATAGCAACGCACAAATCATCATTAATTTTTTCATGTTTTTGTTTTTAGTTGTCTCGAATATTTAGATTTTCATCTATTTATTCTTTTATTGGTTGAATTTTTAGACCTATTTGAATTAAAAAAAGATTAAAAGTTTAATCACAAATTGTAACTTAACTGTTGCAGTTGCAATTAAATGATTTGTAATTAATTAAGAAAAAATTTGTTGTGATCTATTTACCAGAATCGGAAGCACTTGGACTTTCGTCGTGCCACATACCTTGAACTTTCATAACTTTTTCTATGATATCCCGAACGGCGGTTTTACCACCGTTGTAAGGAGAAATGAATTTAGATATTGCTTTAATTTCTTCTACAGCATCAGCAGGGCAAGTTGGTAATCCAACTAATTTCATAACCTTTAAATCAGGGATATCATCTCCCATGTAAAGAACTTCTGAAGCTGCAATAGTCTTATCTGCAATATATTGATTGAATATTTCTACCTTATCCCCTGCAGCCAAAAAAACATCTTTGATGCCTAAATTATGAAAGCGTTTAGCCATCGCAATTCCATCGCCGCCAGAAATAATACAAACGTTATAGCCTAGTTTAACAGCCAATTGCATTGCATAACCATCTTTAATGTTAAAAGTGCGCAACGATTGTCCGTTATCCATAACCTGAACAGACCCATCTGTTAAAACGCCATCAACATCGAAAATAAAAGTTGTTATGTTTTTTAGCTTTTGGAGAAACATGTGCATTGCAAGATATATGTTATTGGGTTATGTTTAGGCGTTATCAGTAATATGTGGTAAGTTATGTGTTATAATTTATCGATTAAAGATTGTAAGATTCTTACTCAAAGTAAACCAAATGTATATATCCATATCTTATCTTCAACAAATCGCAATCAACCTTGATCTCAATCTTAGTCTCAACCTCAATCTTAACCTCAACCTCAATCTTAACCTCAACCTCAATCTTCGCCTCAACCTAATCTTAGCCTCAACCTCAATCTTGACCTCAACCTCAATCTTAGCCTCAACCTCAATCTTGATTATCTCTCCACTCGTAGCACCATGCGGTTTGAATTTGCTCCAAGTGTCCTTCATTACTTTCTTCGCGGGTACCTTTAAAGTTCGGCAATGCCAAAACCCACTCTAATAATTCTGTAAAACGGATTCTGTATATTTTAGTTTCACCAAACTCGTCGCCAAATTTCTCATACAAAGACATTGCGATGTCTTCATAATCGTTCCAATAAAAGGGTAAAGCAAATTTATCGTTATTCATGTTTTTTAAGTTGGAAATTTTTAAAGTTGAAATGTTAAAAAGGTTTTAGTGCTCAATATCTTAAGACTAAAGACATTGGATTTTTTAATGCCCCATAAAATCTGACTGATCAGGAATGGTGACTTCAATATCGCCATCTATAACTACGCACTGGCAACCTAATCGAGAAGTAATTTTTGGTCGAACAGCTCTATCGATGAAATCTTCTTCTTTATCAGAAATTTCTTCAATATTATTCATACCCTTTGTTACGTAAACGTGGCAGGTACTACAACCGCAAACACCACCGCAGTTGTGCTGCAATTCTATTCCGTTATCAAGGCAAACATCTAAAACAGATTCTCCCGCAGCAATAGGTAGTTCTATTGATTCGTGATCTGCTTCTTCAAAATTTATTTTAAGTTTAAAAATGCTCATAATTATTATGCAAAAGTAATAAGACAAGCGGCATTTATACTATTTATGAGATAATTTAATGCTGCTGCTCAAGGTTTGATAAATTTCCTGCAATTCAGGCAGGTCTGCCAGCATTGTTAAATGCTTTTCTATAGTACTTTCATCGCTTCTTACTGCAGGCCCTGTTTGCACATTTTCTGGTAAATCTATTAAAATTTTATCAGCTGTTTCTGCAATTAAAGGCCTGATGATATCAAAATCTAAATCATTAGCGATTAAAATTTGATTTGCCAACGAATATAAATGATTGGTAAAGTTACAGGCAAAAACCGCAGCAAGATGCAATACTTTTCTTTTTTCTCCACCCATTTCATAAACTTTATGGCTTATTTTACGTGCCAGAACTTTCAATATTTCAAGATGCTTAGCATCCGTAGCTTCTAAACAAAGTGGAATTACTGCAAAATTAACCACTTTACTTTTTGAAAATGTTTGCAAAGGATAAAAAACACCTGCATTTTTTAATATTGAAGAAAGTACATTAATATCTGTAGTACCTGATGTATGGACGACGAGGCCATCGATCGTTTTCAAGCTTCCGGCAACTTTCGCTATTGCATCATCCTTAACAGAAATGATATACAAATCAGCGAGCTTATTTATTTTTGAAAGATCATCTACAGGTTCAGCATTTACTTTTTCAGCAAGTAGCTTGGCATTTATTAAACTAGGACTGAATACCTGCACAATCTCTTCGCCTGCAGTTTTTAAAGCACTTGCGAGATGAGTGGCAACATTACCCGAACCTAATAAAACAATCTTCATTATTTTATGCAGTTTTAGCTTCTTTACGTCTTCTAACAATCGACAATAAAAAACCGATAACCATTATAATTGTACCAGCCCAATATAAATTGATGTAAGGAAATTCAATTGCCTTAAATACAATCCAATCTTTTGCCTGCTGTGGTTTTTCAAAAATCTGTAATTCAACCTTTTTCTCATCGGGTAATACTCTTGAGAAACGGAATTTTAAATCCAGCTCATCAACCTTGCGTGCAAAATCGAAAGTATTATTTCCTTTAATTAAGAAAATTGGTTCAGTATTATAAATTTTACCACTAGAATTAATTTCTAATGGCAACCCAACTGCAAAATCACCTTTTGATAAAGCTAAATCTTTAGCCGTTGGCTTATTATTTAAAGCTTTTACAGTTACAATTCCACTTGAGGTGCGAATTGTATCTCCTGCCGAAACCTTTACAATTCGCGGTGCTTTGTAATTTTCATCGTCAGAATGCCCTTCATGATCATCATGATCAGTTTTCTTTATTGCAGCACTGGTAATGTGTGTATACACATCGTAAGTTAAATAATGCTTTGTATCAGGTGAAGCAATTAAGCCCATCTTTTCATTATCCTGAACGTGAGGGTGCAAATTAAAATCTTCTTTTAGCTTCCCTTCGTCATTATAAACTTTAAAATTGAGTTCGTAAATGGTATTTGGAGCCTGAGTAGTATCACTTACATAAGTTACAGTATACTTACCCATTTTTTTAGGCTCGTTTTTATATAACATAATATTTTCACCAGGCTTTTCAGTTTTTTCGAAATCCTTAACCGGAATAAAATTATTTGCGTTAATAGAGATTGGTTTATTTGTAGCCGCTGAAATTAAAGCACCTAAAATTAAAAATGCAAACCCAATGTGCGCAATTGCAGAACCTGCAAGTTTTGCCTTACCACCAAAAGCCTGATACAGAACATTTGAATTTGATATTATTGCAAACAGGCAACTGAAAGTCATCAAAATATACATTGTGTTGGTATAAATACCTGTAACATATACTAAAGCACCTGTTAAAACAATTGCGAATAAAATAGCAGAAACCAAGCTGCTGTAAAATTTTCTTGGATCGGTACGTTTATATTTTAAGTATTGAGAAAAGCCGGAAATTAACGTAATTAACACGGCAAAAGGCGCTTGCCATTGATTATAATATTTTACTGCATCTATTGGTGGAGAAAATTTAGTTCCGAAGGCTTTATTAAATACAGGTACCGATGTAGAAAATATGACCTGAATACAGGCAATGGTTACAACCAGTGCGCCAATAAACATCCAGAATTCGCGAGAATAAGTTTCTTCATCTTTAGTTGTGATGGGTAATTCTTTCCACCTTTTAACGATTAAGTAAATCGCTAAAACTGCAAAAACAACGTTATACAATATCAAGTGTCCAAACATACCCATATCGGTAAATGAGTGAACAGATGTATCGCCTAAAATTCCACTTCTGGTTAAAAATGATGCATAAAGCACTAAAAGAAAACTTAAGAAAACTAATGCAATTGCTGTGAAATAAGCATGGCCAGTATTTTTATAAGCAATCATCACGTGAACGGCTCCGATTAAGGTTAACCATGGAATTAATGATGCATTTTCTACAGGATCCCAAGCCCAGAAACCACCAAAATTTAGTGCTTCATATGCCCAGAAAGAACCCATTATAATTCCTGTTCCTAAAACCATAACCGCAAAAAGCGTCCAAGGCATAGCAGGTTTAATCCATTCCTTATATCTTTTTTGCCATAGTCCTGCTATTCCGTAAGCAAACGGAACAACCATACTGGCAAAACCTAAGAAGAGTGTTGGCGGATGAATAACCATCCAATAATTTTGCAACAGTGGGTTTAATCCTCTGCCATCGGTAATAAACTTCAAATAATTTGCAAAGTTTTCAGGGTTGGCGAAAACAACAGGAGCCATCGATTTTAAATCAAGAGAATCTCTCAAAAGAATAAATGGAGAACTTCCAATACGCTCGCCAAAAATTTCTACTCCCAACATCATTGAAGTTAAAAACACCTGCGAGAATGCCACGACAGTCATAACCGGGCGTTCCCATGTTTTTGCTTTCCAAATTAATAGCGCACCTAAAAAAGATTGCCAGAAAGCCCAAAGCCAGAAACTACCTTCCTGCCCTTCCCAAAAGGCAGAAACAATATAATAAATGGGCAATTCTTTTGATGAGTGCCAATAAACGTAACTATATTCGTTGTAGTGGCCAAGAATCAGGTAAAAAAGTGTTACACCAATACCGATAATACTCACCCAGTTTACAAGAAATCCAATTCGACCGAGGTTACGCCATGATTTATCTTCTAAATTTTTTTCGCGACTGGCATAAAAATATGCAATAGTTGAAAGTAACGATGCACTAAACGCCAACACAATAAAAAACTGTCCGATTTTACCCGGCAACAGGTTTTCGCCTACAAATTGAATATCCATTAAATTTTTATATTTTTTTCTCGCCGTACTTTCCTACTTCATCAACCTTACCATCTTTATTTATTTCGACGAGGTTATCATTATATTTAGAAGGGCATTTCATTAAAATTTTTGAAGCGTAGAATTTGTCTTTATCCATTTTACCGATAAGAACCAGTTTTTCTGATTTTTCGAAATCTTGGGGTTTTGTTCCACTGTAAATTACTTCACGAATTTCTCCTTTTTCATCTTTCATGTGGAACGAAAAATGATTTGCATCTTTAACAGCATCATAATAAGTACCTTGAGATTTATCCCAATAACCCATTACATGTTCTTCTTTTTCGGAAGCAGATGCTTCTTTAAAATTTGAATAAGTATCAGTATTCGCATTTAAGCTAAATAAAATTCCTATTGAAATCGCAATTGTAATTAGTCCTATTATAGCACTTTTTTTCATTTCTTATATTGATTTAAAAGCTGGAAACAAAGATAGAAAAATAGGCTTAGCGAACATTCTTTTACATTTTTCTTGTCTTTATATTGACAATTAGCTGATTGTTCAACAGATATAAAAATGATTATCTAAACTATTTATAACTGTTCTAAATATTTTATCGAATATGCCGTCAATACTATAAAAAACCGCAGTTAAATTATTATGTTTGATGCGTTAAATAATCATTTTCTGTTTTACATCCCAGTAAAAATTTAATTGAACTAATATGAACCTTAAACAGTTCTACAAGCTTTTGTTATTTATAGTTTTAATACCAATATTAAGCTCTTGTTTTGAAGTTGTTGAAGAAATTTCTCTAAGAAACGATGGAACTGGTGATGTTGCACTTACCATAAACCTTAGCCAGAGTAAAACGAAAGTAGCATCGATAATGCTCTTAGATAGTGTTCAAGGCTACAAAGTACCCAGCAAATTGAAAATTCAGCAAGAGCTAAGCGAAGCGGTTGCATATCTCAAAAAATCGCAAGGAATTTCGAATGTAAAAAGTACCAGCGACTTTAATAACTACATTGCTACAATTAGCTTTTCATTTAAAGATGTTTCTAATATCAACAATATCACTAAAAATATCTTAACTCAGCAAAAAATAAAGGCTACCAATACCTCCTCTTACAGTTATATTAAAACTACAAAAACTTTTATCAGAAAGTACCAGGCGCTAAGTACAACAAAAACAGAATTTAATAAATTAAAAAGTAAAGACAAAGCTGTTTTTAATGGTGCAACTTATACCAGCATATATCGTTTTGAATCACCGGTAACAAACACAACCAATCCTGCATCTAACTTATCAAAATCTAAAAAAGCTGTGATGCTGAAAAGTAGCATTATGGATTTAATAAATGGAAAAATTAATGTTTCCAATCAAATACAACTATCTAAATAAAATGAAAAAAATTCTAATTGCAATCACTCTCCTATTTTTGGTCAAGCTAAATTATGCTCAGGACTTAGTGAAGAAAATTCCATCCAATGCCTTTACAGTTGCTACCATTAAAGGTGACAACGTTTTCAAGTTGATGTTTGTAAAAGATTTTAACGAATCTTTTGTAGGCAAAAAACTACTTACCGAAACTTCAAAATCGCTCGATAAAAATTTTACAAGTATTGAAGATTTTGGTATCAATCTAGAGAAAAACATGTACTACTTCAATCAATTAAGCGACAGTATTACATACAACTGTTTTCTTATCCCTTTAAAAGATGCCGCAAAATTCGAAAACCTGATAAATGATAAAGACAAGAAGTTTAAAACCGAAGGCGATATCAGAACAATGGTTTTACCCGATAGCCTAAGCATTATTAAGTGGAACAACAGTATGATGTATTTTGTTACCGGAAGCATTAAAACTTCATTTTTTGCTGATTCTGCAAAATCAGCTCTTTATGGAATTAAAGATGTCGGCTATGGTTCTCAATGGAATAATGATACAATTATAGACAGTACCGCTGTTGTTACTCCCGTAGCTGTAGATTCAACATACATGGCTACGCCAGAACCAATGGACGGACAAGGGTTTGATCCCCCCTTAGTTAAAGTTAAAATTCAGAAAAAAACTCCTATTAAAAAGATAACGACAAAAAAGAACATTAGCAAGAAAAAATCGACGAAGAGAAAAGTTATTGTAAAACCCAAAAAAAATAAAGCAGTAGAAGAAGAGTTAGTTGCTAATAGTGTCGTTATAACAGAACCTGATTCAACATATATGGTAACTCCTCCTTCTTCAGCATACGGTGATGAAATGTACGATGGTTACCAAAAAGAGCGGGCTGAACAAGATGCCAAGAAAAAACAATTGGCTTTTGTTTGGATGACAGCACAAGCCGATAAAATTTTTAATTCAAATTACGAATCAATTGAGAGTAATAAATCGTACACCACAAGTTTAGATAGCAAAGCCATTGCAGAGCTATGGGTTTCAAGTCTGCAAGATGTTTACAACTCCATAGCACCAGAATTTGGCACCTATGGCAAAACTGGTTTAATGAAAGGCTATGGAAGCTTAAACGCTAAGCTTTTTATGGATAAGACAAGTTTCCGCATTTCTACGGGATTAGAATTGGCAAAAGACCAAGCAGATGCCTACAAAAAAATTATGAACAGAAAGTTGAACAAAAACTTTTTGAAATACATCGACAGTGAAAAAGCAATTGGTTTTATGGGCTATTCTATCGATACCAAAGCTTATCTGGAAGAATTTCCTAAACTAATGAAACAAACTTATGGCGCTTTTCTTGGTGCTAGAATGGACGAAGAAATTGAATTAGGAACGGATTTATTTTCACTTTTATTGGATGAAGAAGCTGTTAGCAAAGTAGTTAAAGGTGATGCTTTGTTTGTTATAAATGGGTTAAATAGTAAAGAAGTTACTTACACAAGCTATGAATACGATGATGATTATAACCGTAAAGAGGTAACTAAAACCAAGAAAGAAACATTACCAGATTTCTTATTCATGTTTTCATCAGAAGACAACCGTTTAATGAATAAGTTAATCAAGTACGGAATCAATAAAAACTATGTAACCGTTAATAATAACATTTATAAAATAGAGGAAAAGAAAAGTCCGATTGATATTTACTTTATGATAAAAGATGGGATTGTATTTTTCGGAAATTCTATAACTGAATTGGAAAGCATCAGCAACGGTAGTTTCAACACGTCGATAAGCAAAACACATAAAACACTTTTAGCCAAAAACAATTTTAGCTTTTTATTCAATGCAAAAAACTTAGTGGGCAAAGTACCAAATGAAGAAATTGGTGGTGAGGAAACAGCTAAAAAGTTTAACGAAACCTTAGGTAAAATGGGTAACATATACATGAAATCGAACCCAATTAAAGGAAATATTGTATCTGCAGATATAAGCGCAGAAATACCAAACGGCCATGAGAATGCATTGAAATATTTATTTTCATTGATAGAAAATGCTTCCAAATAATTCAATAATTAACCACAGATAAAAGGGATGAGCACAGATTTTAAATGTTTAGAATCTGTGTTTTGTAAAAATATGTGTTAAAAATAAACCATGAAGAAATTTTTAAAAATAATGGCAGTGATAGTTTTATCGCTGCTTATTTTTTTTGTAGTCACTTTTAAATACCGGCAATACAAAGCCAACGTTGTCTCTATTCCTAAAAATGCTACTTCTTTGGTTAAAATTAGTGTTGATGAAATTTACAAGAGTGTGGCAGCAAATATGATTTCAAACCTTAGTTTCTATCTAAAATCGGATGGAATAAATAAAATAAACAAAAATTCAAAATTCGATTTAGGTTTAAAAATACCAGCCAGTATTTACCTTTATACTATCGCAGATAAACCTAAAACAGCCCTATTTTCCAAATTAGCCATTAATGATTTTCAAGAATTTTCCAATTTCTTAAAAAATAACTTAAAACTAAATATCACCAAAACATCGGGATTGAACTTAGCAACAAACAACCTGAAAAATTTTACTATACTTTTTAATGAAGAGTATGCAGCCATAGCTTTCTCTACACAAATAGATGAATTTGAACCTATTTTAATTGATATATTAAATGAAAAGGATTTTATCAAAGTTGGAGACAGCAGATTTAATACGCTAAAAAGTGCTACAAACCATATTGCTTACGCGGCAAAAGAATTAACGGGTTCGGTTGATTTTGAAGATGGCGCAATAAACTTTATACATGAGTTTTCATCTAAGGGAATTGTACAAACTACTACACCAGCGCAGATGCCGTTTAATGAAACCAGTGCAATCAAATTTTATATAAATGCAGATTTTAAAGCAGATAATGATAAAACTTTAAAGCTCAAGAATTTCAATTTACAGCGAGATAGTTTATTGAAGTATTATAGAGGACGTTTAGATTTTGAGTGGATAAACTCCACCCAACAAACTGATTCGGTGATTACTTATGAATACAACGATGATTTTGAAAAGGTTGAAAAAGTAACCATGCAAAAACGAGATGTTCCGAATATTCTTTTGAGTATTGATGCCGATGCAAACGGATTAAAAAAATATTTAAGCCAGCAAAACATCATTAACACAGATAGTGGATTGGTGAACAAAGCAATCTTTCCACTCTACAAAGTATTCATTGGTGGCGATGATAAACAACTTGTTTTCGCTACTAAAAAACCTGAACCAGTCAACAACAAAAAAATTGCTACAGATAATTTCGCTTCATTAATGGTCGATTTTATTAAATTGAATAAGCAAAATAACATTCCGATTTTCAGCAATTATACCAAAAATTTAACTCAATTGAACGCCAATGGAAAATTTACAGGTAATGATAAAATAAAGGTAGATGGTAAACTTGAATTGGTTAACAAAAACATCAATGCTCTTTATCAATTATTAAAAAACTTTTAGGTAGGATTTAAATCACTACATAAATCGAATTTCTTAATATATTTATAATAAACATTTCTCGAACTATACTAACCAATACTACTTAGAATGTTGCACGATAATCTTATTTTAATTCTCATTTTATTACTCGGCGTAACCCTTTTGGTTATGGTGGGTCAAAAATTGAGAATTTCCTATCCCATATTTCTTGTAATTTCTGGTCTAATCATTGGTTTCATTCCAGGAATTCCACACATTACAATAGACCCCGAGATTGTTTTTTTATTGTTTTTACCGCCATTGCTTTATGAATCTGCATGGTTTACCTCATGGAAAAATTTTTGGGAATACAAAGGTGCTATCTTTTTAATGGCTGTTGGATTGGTATTTATTACTTCAGTTGCTGTTGCATATGCGTCTGTAGCTTTTATTCCTGGTTTTACTTTAGCACTCGGATTTTTATTGGGTGGGATTATTTCGCCACCTGATGCAGTAGCAGCCGCAGCTGTGCTTAAGGGCGTAAAAATTCCAAAAATGGTTACGGCACTTTTAGAGGGTGAAAGTTTAGTTAATGATGCATCCAGTTTAATTGTATTTAAGTTTGCTTTGGCAACTGTTGTTACCGGAACCTTCGTAATGCAAATTGCTATGGTAGATTTTTTAACGGTTGCAATAGGCGGTATTGTAGTTGGTTTGGCAATTGGAGGAATATTTTACGTAATACATCGTTGGTTACCAACTACAGAAAACATTGATACTGTACTTACCTTACTTACACCATATTTCATGTACATTGTTGCCGAACATTTTAAAACATCGGGAGTAATGGCTGTAGTTTCCGGAGGTTTATTGCTTTCTAGCCAATCTCATATAATTCTAACTTCAAATTCGCGGGTAAAAGCAGTATCCGTTTGGTCTGCGATTACATTTATGCTAAACGGTGTTGTGTTTATTTTAATCGGCTTGGCATTACCAGATATTGTAAATGGTTTAGGCGCCGAATATCCAATTTCAAAAGCGATTGGTTATGGTATTGGAATTACGTTCTTGGCATTGCTCGTACGCTTTTTATGGCTATTTTCAACGGCTAGAATTACTAGTTTTTTTAATAAGAAAACCAGGGTTCGCTACCAAGGTATGACTTGGCACTCTTCCATGGTAATTGTTTACGCAGGCATGCGGGGTGTGGTTTCTTTGGCTGCTGCGCTTTCCATTCCGGTGATGATTTCAGGGCAGATTCCATTTCCACTAAGAAACCTTATTCTTTTCATCACTTTTGTTGTCATATTTATTACGCTTGTGCTTCAGGGATTAACCTTGCCATTGGTTGTGAAATTATTGAAAATACCTGAAATGAAACATAAGCTTAGTGAGCAGGAACAGACGAATCAAATTAAGCTGAAACTTATCGACCTTTCATTAGATAAACTAAAAGCCGACTATCAATATCAATGTACGCACAATGAATTGATGGTTAACTTAAAATCTGAACTTCAACATTCGCTTGCCGAGAAAAAAGACACCATACAAGCATTTAAAAAAGGGGATATTGATAAGCAGGATTTAAAAGCTTACCATGAAATTATGGTTGATTTAATTAAAGTTCAGCGTGATGAACTACACCATTTGAAAAGTAATAAAGATTTTGATGATGACATTATTAGAAAAGAAGAATGGCGTCTCGATTTAGAGGAATTAAGCATTACATCTTCAGATTAATTTAGCTCAATAACTTTCAGCCATTTACTTTGACTTAGGAAACATGCTAAACAAAACCTTGTACCTAAACCCGATTGAAATGAAAAGCCCCAATATTTTATTGGTCTTGTAATGAAAAGCGGGGCCAACCCACCCCTATTAAAACAGGACCGTTCATTTCCAAAAAAAAATCCTTGCAGACTTTACATCTACAAGGATTTTATTATTTATCTATTGAGGGGAAAAGCCTTAAACCTTTCACCTTTATTCCTTCAACCTTATTAAGGCCAAACACCTAAATTCATATAAGAAACGGCAATTTTATCAATTGAATTAACAAAAGCAGCTGTTCTCAAAGTTTGAGTTGCAGGTTTAATTTTCAATGTTTCACGAATTTCATGGTAAGAATGAATCATAGTATCTTCTAAACCTGAGTTTACCAATTCCATTTCCGAAGCGCCTTTAACAATCATTAAGCGATGCTCTGGAAGAATTGTTTTACCCGTTAAGTTTTCTAAAGTAGCAATTAAGTTGGCGTTTGAATTGGCCGCATAACGGTTTTCCATACGCCCGAATGCTACGTGCGAAAGGTTTTTTAACCATTCAAAATATGAAACCGTAACACCACCGGCATTGCAATACATATCAGGAATAATGATACCACCCATTTCGGTAAAAATTGCTTCCGCTTCTGGAGTTGTTGGTCCGTTTGCCCCTTCGGCAATAATTTTTGCTTTTATGTTACGTATATTAAGTTCTGTAAACTGATTTTCTAAAGCCGCCGGAACTAAAATATCGCATTCTTGCTCTAAACCCTCCATCGAGTTTTTAAAATCCGTAGCACCAGGGAATCCTAAAATTGAGCCTGTATTTTTGCGGTGTGCAAAAACCTCATCAACATTTAAGCCGTTGGAATTATAAATTGCACCCTCAAACTCACAAAGACCAACTATGGTTGCACCAAATTCAGCAAGAAATTTTGCAGAGTGATAACCCACATTACCCAAACCTTGAACAATTACTCTTTTATCACCTAAGCCAGCTTTTAAGCCTATTTTTGCCATATCTTCAACAACATCTACACATTCGCGTACTGCATAAGCAACACCGCGGCCAGTAGCTTCTTTTCGTCCGCGGATACCATGTAAAGCTATTGGTTTACCGGTTACACAACCTAAAGCATCCAGCTGACCAGGATTCATGGTCATGTAAGTATCTGCAATCCAGCTCATTTCTCGTTCACCAGAACCATAATCAGGTGCAGGAACATCGATACCAGGACCGATAAAGTTTTTCTTAATTAATTCTGTTGTATAACGACGAGTAATGGTTTCTAACTCGGCAACACTATATTGTTTAGTATTGATTTTGATACCACCTTTTGCACCGCCGAAAGGGACATTTACGATGGCACATTTGTATGTCATTAAAGCTGCAAGCGCCATAACTTCATCTTCATTAACCATTTCGCTGTAGCGAATACCACCTTTTGTTGGACTCATGTGATGCGAGTGTTCTACACGCCATGCATCAATAACTTCAAAACCGTTTCCGCGGCGAATTGGAAATTGGAAACGATACACACTGTTACACGCTTTAATCTGGTTCAATAAACCCTCCGGATGATTGGTGAATTGAGCCGCACTGTCAAAGTTCTTGCATACATCTGCAAAAAACTTGTTCTCGTCTGCTAGATTAGCCATTATTTATTTTTTATGAATTTAGTATGCCGCAAAATTGCCTAAAAAAAATGCATATATCCAAATGAAAAAACACTTAGTGTAAAGCCAACACCTACCATTTTTAATAAGAAAGATAGCTTTAAACAGTTTAAACTTAGTTTTTAGTCGGTTTTTCTTTTTCGATTTTTTTTAATCTTTTATCTATTGAGAAAAGGTAAGCCAATAAACCAACCAGAATTATAACGATACAAGTAACCACAACGTAAATTTTACCGTCGCTACGCAACTTATCGGCCATTTCTACACCATTATCTTGTGCGAATAATTGTACAGTTGCAAACATTAATATTATAGAGAAAAGTATCTTTTTCATTTTATTTTTTTGTTTTTTTCTTTAAACATTGGCGCTTCACCTTTAGTCTTTTAGCTTTAGTCTTTCAGCTTATATAACCCTAGTTCGCTTGTTGTTTGTTTTCTATTGAACGTATTCTGAAACGGATGCTGTAAACCCAGTAGCCGATTAATATCCAGCCTAAACATGCAGGGTAAAATACCATACGCATTCTGCTATCCAAATCGTAACTGTTAAAACCAGGGTTACCACCGTTGCCCGGATGTAAAGAATCTTTTAAACGTGGCAAAACAAAAAGTAAAACAACCATCATCGGGAATGCAAAAATGTTATAAATGGCCGATATTTTTGCTCTTTTCTGCTCTTCATCTATCGAATTACGGAGAATTAAATAGGCAAAATAAAGCAGTATGGAAATGGCTGCGAAATTTTGTTTTGGGTCGAAACTCCAGAATTGGCCCCATGTGTATTTTGCCCAAATGGCACCAGTTACTAAGCCTAATAGACCGAAAATGATGCCTGCATTTACACTCTCAACAGCTTTCATATCATCAATTTCACTTTTAGAACTTAAAGATTTTATGCTGTAAAAAACAGAGATAGAAAACAATACAATCATTGCAAACCACATGGGTACATGGAAATACAAATTCCTGATAGATTCATTTAAAATAGGCAAACGCGGAACACCAAGCAATAAACCTGCAATTGCAGTATAAATTACAAGCACTGAACCAAAAATTTTCCACCAAGTTTTATTCATACGTATATAATTTTGAATGAGTGAATGTTTACCCTCAATTCCAATAACCAACCATTTTATATTTTAATTTTGAATGATTGAATTTTGATTGATTGCATTCCATTCACTCAATCTATCATTCAAAATTCAATCATTTCTAAAGCTCTAGAAATTCAAATTCTCTCAATCTATCATTCTATAATTCACTCATTTTACTAGCTATAGAAATTCAATCAATCTATCATTCTATAATTCAATCATTCCATTTAATCTCTCCAAAGGTAAGGAAATAACAATAAAGAGGTTGCTACAGTAAGCACATTCACAACCAATAACATGCCTATTTCATCGTAACTATTCTCCCATGGCAAGCCGTCGACAGCATTTTTAGCTAATTTAATTAACAATATCAGTACTGGAATAATGATTGGAAAGCTCAAAATCGCCATCAACATTCCGCCGTTCCCCGCTTTACTTGCAATGGCCGAAACCATGGTAAAAACCGTTGAAAAACTGATGCTGCCCATCACAACTGCAACGTAATATAAAAGTAAATCGGGTGGTGTATAGTCACTAAAAACCATTATATAAAACCCTAGTGCTACAGTCGTTAAAACCAACATCAGTAAGGTATTATAAACGGTTTTTGAAATTAGGACAGCAGCAGGACTCGATAAAATATAGCTATATAATTGTTGCCCTTTGGTTTCTTGGAGAAAGCTTTTTGAAACACCATTAATAGAAGCAAAAAGCATAATAATCCAGAACAGAGCATTCCAGATTAATTTTTCTTTCTCATTTAGACTTACGAAAGAAAGGTAGCAGGTAAAAATTGTAGAAACCACATATAATAAAACACCGTTGATGGTATATTTTGAGCGCCACTCTAATAGTACTTCCTTATGGATTAAATATTTAACCTCTTTGGCCAGTTGCATAACCACAAAGATACTTTTATTGATAAATATTGTGAGTGTAAATTGTTGGATTGTTGTAATTTTGTTTTAAAGCTTTAGCCGCAGATTAGATTGCCACGGAAACACAGAATACACTGAAAATAATTTACCATAACTTGTCCCGAGTTTTCGGGAGATAAAAAAGAATGAACACAGATAAAGTTTTAAGTTATTTTTATAATCCTAAATCTGTGTTTATCTGTAAACATCTGTGGTAAAAAATATGAACTATGCATCAGTTATCGAATCGCCTGTTGGCAAAATAACCATCATTGCTGATGATGATTTCGTTTATGCCGTAACCTTTTCCGATAAGGATATTGAGGGATTAACGGAAAATGAACTCACTTTAGAAGTTTCTAAGCAACTAGAAGCCTACTTTAAAGGCAATTTAAAGAATTTCGATTTCCCGATGAAGCAGAAAGGAACTGAATTTCAGCAAGAGGTTTGGCAAAACTTGTTTAGTATTCCTTATGGTGAAACGACATCTTATGCGAAGTTTTCAGCGCACAATCCATTGGCTATTCGAGCGATTGCAGCAGCTAATGGCAAAAACAATATTGCCATTGTAGTTCCTTGTCATAGGGTAATTGGCAGCGATGGGAAGTTAGTGGGCTACGCCGGTGGTTTATGGCGAAAGCAATGGTTATTACAACATGAACGGGAAATTTCTCACAGAGGACAAACAGAATTAAAATTTTAGCATGAATACAACATTAGATAAAGCCGATACACCCAATTACTTAAAAGCCATTCGTTTAATCAACATTGTAGATGGGAGGTGTGATTTTGAAACAGGAAGAATTCCAATCAGACAGCATATTAATGCCAATTATTTCTTTGCTCAAACAGATGTTTCTTTAGAGAACAGTCCTCATACTGCTCCACGCAGGCAATATGTTATCACGCTTAAAGGAAAATTGAAATTTACCGTAAGCAACGGCGAGAGTTTTATTGTCGAACCTGGCATTATCTTAATTGCCGCAGATACCGCTGGCGATGGCCATACCTGGAAAATTTTAGATGGTAATGAATGGGAACGAATTTATATCCCGCTGGAAGAAGACGCAGAAGATTATTTTGAGGCTGATTAATCGCTAAAACCGATTTAATTCGATTTGCGTAAATAACATTAAAACCTATTGATGTTATGAAAACGATTTGCTCAATACTTTTAATGCTTTCAAGCTATTTGCCGATGGAAAAAAATGCACCAGTGGCTAAATTAGATTTAAAAAAATACTCAGGAACATGGTATTCGCTTTACTCAATTCCTACAATTTTTGATAAAGGAAGCAGAGAAACAACAACAAGATACACCTTAAATAAAGATGGTTTTTACGATGTATTAACCACTTATAAAAAACCTAAAGACGAAAAAATTTATTCGCGAAACTCTAAAATGTTTCCATCAGATGAGGGAAATAATGGCGAATTACAAGCGCAATTTATTTGGCCAATAAAGGTTGATTACTGGATTATCGAACTTGCAGATGATTATTCTTATGTTGTTGTAGGTCATCCAGACCGTAAATTTTTATTCATCATGAGCCGTAGTCAAACCATGCCAAAGAAAACGCATGATGAAATTATTTCCCGTTGTAAGGCAAAAGGATACGAAGTAGCTAAGCTTACTGCCCAGTTTAGAGGCTAGTGGTTTGAGCCTTTATTTTTTCACCCCGTTTAACGCTGAAAAGCATAAACAAAACACCTACTAAAAGCACAATCCATCCCCATTGGAAATGAACAACCTTACCGATTAATTTATTAGCAAAACCATATTTAGTGTAATTATTTGATGTAAAATAAACAGCAACAATTGCTAAAACATACCAAATTACCATTACGAAACTCATGAAACAAAATGCTCCAACTTTCCTAATAAAGAGAATTAGAACTGAAATTGCAATAATAGCATAAGTAATCAGGAATAACCGTGCATCTGATTGATATAGATTCCAATTCCCTTTAATCGGCACTTTTAACATCGGGCAGAAACCTGAAATTACACAAAGTAAAATTCCAACCCAAGCAAAAAATTTATTTAATACTAACATAATGAAATGATTTTTCCTGCGGATTGATTACACTGATTTCAAGATTACACAGATTTTGATTAATAATATTTCTTAATTAACAATAGTTTACAGCTAACTTACCTAACCATATTTTTTCGGACTTCGGACTTCGGACTAATGAACCATTACTGTCCCTCAACAATACCCATTTTATCGGCAAAGTGAGCACAGTAATCTCGTAAATCTTCAACAATTAAAGTTTCATTTGTCGCTTTTAAAAAAGTATCGCCCATGGTTTGTAAAGTTTCATAGAAAAAACGTTTCATTTCATCAACAGGCATATCTTTTGTCCAAAGGTCTAAGCGCATTGAGTTTTTGTAGTTATGATCCCAAAGCGCCAAAATCATTGCTTTTACAGGCACTTTATCAATACTTCCAGCATCAGTACTTTCCCAAAGCAGGTTTTCTGGGTTATTAGCATCATCTAACTCAACGGTTATTGTTATTTTTTCTTGTCTCATTTTTAAAAATTGATTCAACCGATGAAATGATTACACACTAGCGGTTATTTTTACGGTTGCAAAGATGCTTATTTTAACAAACAATTTAACTTTGACTTACACTACTTTTTGTAATATTACCATCAAAATTACTGCAAAAACGATGAACGCCATTTCCACAATCCAAATTCTTTTAAGGTCTTTAAGCGTAAAACGGAAAATTAAGTCGGTGATAAAAGTAACAATGATTAAGCAACCTAAAATCAACAGATAAAAACCACTAATATCAATATGGCGAGGTGCATTATCTTTCGGACTTAAAATATTAAAAGCCGCCAAGCCTAAACCAACGGCACCAATTATATTTAAAGGCGTAATCCTTAAGTTCATTAGCTTACTTTTTTTTATCGAATTTTTTCCCTTTTTTGAAACTCTTAATCACTTTACCTGCTTTAGCTTTTGCTTTTTCCCTAACCTTTTTCTCTATCGCAGCAGCATGTTTTTTCTCGTGGAAAGCTCCTTGAAAATCAGGGTCTTCCTTACGTTTCTGCATGTCAATCTCTTTGGCAATGTGCTGGCGTTCTTCATAAGGCGTTTCATCAATAAAAACACCCTCAGGAATTTCAGCTACAGGAATATACTGGCGAATTAGCTTTTCAATTTTACGGATATAATATTTCTCGGCATCAGTGGCAAAAGTTATGGCATCGCCTTTGGCAAAAGCCCTACCTGTCCGTCCGATTCTATGTACATAATCTTCAATGATAATTGGTACATCAAAGTTAATTACATGGCTCACATCACTTACATCAATTCCTCTACTCGCAACATCAGTTGCCACTAAAACGCGAATATTGCCCTCTTTAAAGCTATTTATTGAGTTAATTCTGGTATTCTGTCCTTTGTTTGCATGTATAACTCGAACATTTGCAGCGCCATATCTACGTTCGATAAAACTGTAAATGTTATCTGCGACAGTTTTAGTTTTACAAAAAATAATAAGGCGGTTAAAAGTCTCGTCATTTTTTAATAAGTGCTGCAATAAGTTTATTTTAGTTTTAAAATTAGGAAGGTAATACAACGTTTGTGTAACATTTGCTGCTGGCGTAGCCTGTTCAGATGCCTGAATAACGAGTGGATTATTTAAGAAATCGCCAGCGATTTTTTGCACTAAATCGCTCATCGTTGCCGAAAACAGTAAATTCTGGCGTTTGCGTGGTACGATTTCTAAAATTCTATGAATCGAACCAATAAAACCCATATCCATCATTTTATCGGCCTCATCCAATACCAAAAACTTTAAATTTTGAGTATTGATATCGCCTGCCAAATATAAATCTAAGAATCTTCCAGGCGTGGCAATTAAAATATCTACGCCTTTCGCTATTTGTTCTTTTTGTGTTTTTGGACCAATTCCACCGAAAATTACCAGCGAGCGTAAATCGGTATAAGTAGAAAATAATTTTACTTGTTCAGCAATTTGCATGGCTAGCTCGCGGGTTGGCGATAAAATCAACGCCCTCGGATTTTCGCCTTGAGCATATTTCAATTGCATTAAAATCGGCAAAACAAAAGCCGCAGTTTTTCCTGTACCAGTTTCCGCAATACCAAAAATATCCTGCCCAGATAATACTGGAGCAATTGCTTTTTCCTGTATCGGTGTGGCAATGGTATAACCTGCATCGGCAACTGCATTTAAAATTTGCCTGTTTAACTTAAATTCTTCGAACGATTTTGCCATAGCGCACAAAGATATGTTTTTTAAGCCGAAAGGCTAAAAGCTTAAAGACCAAAGCTAAAGCACTAAAAACTTAAATGTTCTTAAGTTCCTTATATGGTTTCATTTTTTTTTGAAAAGCAATTCCAGTAATTCTTGGGTTACAGCAGCCCTGCCATCCGCTTTACTCCGATGGTAACCGCAAGGGTTACCTCTACGTGCTCGCTCCTGTCAGGTTTAATTAACATAAAACAGTAAAATAAACATCCTTTCCACCTTTCATCTGCCCAAAACTTATAATTCATACTCCCAAACCAAATACCTTAATCTCGATCTCAACCTTAACCTCGATCAAACTTCAACCTCTTTCACCCAAACTTGATACTTGATACTCGCTTCTTGATACTCAATACTTGATACTTGATACTAATTTCTACCTACTTAATACTAATTTACTACCTTTGAAACCATGAATGCTTACCTGATAAAAGCCGCTACAATTGTAAACGAGGGACAAAAAATTGTTGCCGATGTATTAATTAAAGATGGATTTATTACCAAAATTGGTCGAAATCTTTCTGCCAATGGTGTACAGGAAATTAACGCCGAGGGACAATACCTTTTACCAGGAATGATTGATGACCAGGTTCATTTCCGAGAGCCTGGTTTAACACATAAAGCTGATATTTTTACCGAAAGTATGGCGGCTGTTGCTGGTGGAATTACATCTTTTATGGAAATGCCTAATACGGTTCCGAATACCTTAACACAAGATTTGCTAAAAGATAAATACAACATTGCTGCTGAAATGTCGTTGGCAAATTATTCTTTTTACATGGGAGCCAGCAACGATAATATCGAAGAAGTTTTAAAAACCGACCCTAAAAACGTTTGTGGCATTAAAGTTTTCATGGGTTCATCAACTGGAAATATGTTGGTTGATAACGAAAAAACCTTAGAAAATATTTTTAGCAAAGCACCGATTTTGGTGGCTACACATTGCGAAGATGAAGCAACAATTCGCCACAACCTTGCAGAATTTAAAGCTAAATACGGCGATGATTTAACCATCGATATGCATCCTTTAATTCGCAATGCCGAGGCTTGTTACAAATCTTCATCATTGGCTGTTGAATTGGCTAAGCGCTATCAAACGCGTTTGCATATTTTGCATATTTCTACTGCAAAAGAAATTGCTTTATTCGATAATACAACTCCACTAAAAGATAAAAAAATTACTGCCGAAGCTTGCGTTCATCACCTTTGGTTTAATGATAAAGATTACGCAACAAAAGGCAATTTTATTAAATGGAATCCGGCTGTAAAAACTGAAGCAGACCAAATTGGCATTCTTGCTGGTGTTTTAAATGATAATATTGATGTTATCGCAACGGACCATGCACCACATACTTTAGAAGAAAAAAATCAGCCTTACGCCCAAGCCCCATCCGGCGGACCATTGGTACAACATGCTCTACCCGCGTTATTGGAGATGCATTTGCAAGGTAAAATCTCGCTAGAAAAAATAGTGGAGAAAACAGCGCACAATTTAGCCATCTGCTTCGATATTGAGAAACGTGGTTTCATCCGTGAGGGTTATTGGGCAGATTTAGTTTTGGTCGATTTAAAAGACTCGTGGAAAGTAACCAAGCTTAATAATTTCTATAAATGCGGCTGGAGTCCGTTTGATGGCGATACATTTCAGGCAAGCGTTACACACACTTTTGTATCAGGCAATTTAGCTTATCAAAAAGGCAAATTTACCACAGACCAGATTGGCAAGCGACTAACTTTTGCGAGATAGATTTGTTATATTTGTTTATTAAGAAATAGTATAATGGAAACTTTAATCGCACACCCACAAAACGAAGAACAAGCAACTGCATTAAAAGCAGTTATGAAAGCTTTGAAAATTGATTTTGAAACAGAAGAACGTCCATATAATCCTAAGTTTGTAGAGAAAGTTCTAAAAGGTGTTAATGCTAGAAAATCTGGTAAGCCTGGTCGAAAAATCGATCTTCAGAACATGTGGAAATAAACCGTTAAGCATCCTTGATTTATTGCATCCCAATTTAATTTAAAGCTATTGGTATGCAAATAGAATTACATGAACAAGCCATTGATGATTTTGAATATTGGAAAAAATCAGGGAATAAAGCCATTCAAAAAAAGATAGAACAATTAATCACAGCCATTCAAGAAAATCCTTACATGGGCATTGGAAAGCCAGAACCACTTAAATATGGTTTATCTGGTCAATGGTCAAGAAGAATTAACGAAGAACATAGAATCATTTACGATGTAATAGAAAATGTTCTAAATATTTATTCTCTAAAAGGTCATTATAATAGTTAATGATAAACAGGTCAATATTTACAAAATCAATTATTACAGTCGGCATTGCCATACTTATTTTCCTTTTTGGCTTATTCCCATCGGCTGTTCAAAAATATTATTCTATAGGTTTCTATCCTTACATTTCTTCAGCTTTAAGATTCATTTCTTCCATTTTTCCATTTGCCATTGGCGATATTATTTATGCTTTAATTATAGCATACGTACTTTATAAAATCATCAGGTTTTACAAACGACGAAAAACTTTAACTAAGCAACATCGAATTACTGTTCCATTACAGGTTTTAAATTTCGTTCTAATTCTTTACGTAGTTTTCAAAATTGTTTGGGGCTTAAACTACAGTCGGCCAAGTGTAAGTGAAGAATTAGGCATTGGAAACGATAAATACACCGTTAAAGAATTGGTTTTACTGGGCGATTATTTTGTTAAAAAAACTAATGATTTAAAGCTAAAACAAAGCAAAATACCAGCTTACACGATTAAAGAATTAGAAACAAATTCGGCTGCTGCATACAATTTAATGGCAAAGAAAAACTCATTATTTAGCTATCAGAATCCTTGTTTAAAAGCAGTTTTGAATCCTTGGATAATCAGTAAAGTAGGTATTGAGGGTTATTACGCACCGCTTACTGGCGAAGCAAACATGAATATGAATCTTCCTGATTTCGTTAAGCCTTATGTTTCTTGCCATGAAATTGCCCACCAATTAGGCATTGCATACGAAGATGAAGCCAACCTTTTGGGTTACCTAACAGCAAGTAATAGTCCTGATGTGAATTACCAATATTCAGCTAACTATGAAATGTTGAGGTATATTTTGTTCGAGGTCAGAATGAAATCGCCAGATGATTACAAAATACTACACGATAAATTAGCTCCAGGTGTTTTAGCTGACTTTAAAACTGAAAAGGAATTTTGGAGAAAATATAACGGCGAAATGTTTGGCTATATGGATGCCGCTTTTGATAGTTTCTTAAAATTGAATAACCAGAAAAAAGGAATTGACAGCTATCAGGATATTGTAATTTGGCTGTGGAATATGCATAAACATCAGTTGTGAGTTGGGTGTTATCTGTTGCTTGGAGGGGCGTAAATTAAGTGCTTAATTCCATTGATAAAAACTAATGCCATGTTATAATTGGCGACACCCAAACCCGCAACAGGAAACACGTAACCGGCAACACTTATCCGTGTATCGCCTCTTTTGTTCCAAAACTTTGAATTAATTCGCCCTCAAAATCCAGCCACTCTTTCCAGCGTTTATCCACATCAACATCTGTACTGTATTTACGAGCAAAGTTTAAGAAAGTGGTATAATGGCCAGCTTCAGAAACCATTAATTCGTGGTAAAATTTAGCCAGTTCTTCATCTTTAATATTTAGCGAAAGTACACGAAAACGTTCACAACTTCTGGCCTCAATCATTGCTGCAAATAAAAGTCTATCAATAAAAGCTTGGTTTCTGCTGCCATCTTTTTTACTGAATTTTACCAATCGGCCTACATAATCATCTTTACGTTCGCGGCTCAATGTATAACCACGTTCTTTGATGATATTAATTACCATTTGGAAATGCTGCATCTCTTCTATCGCTATGGCCGTTAATTCATCAACCAAATCCTGGTATTCAGAATTTTGAGTGATTAAAGTAATGGCATTTGATGCGGCTTTTTGCTCGCACCAGGCATGGTCGGATAAAATCTCTTCTAAATTCGATTCAGCAATATCTGCCCAACGTGGGTCTGTTAATAATTTTAATCCAAGCATTTTGAGGTTAAGGCTAAGGTTGAGGCTGAGAGCATGGCTACAAAATTAAAACATTTCCAGTAAAAACTGCAAAACCGTAGGTTTAAAGTCGTTTAATTCTGTGATAGCTTTTAAAAATTCACTTAAATATGCACATATTATCATTTTAAATATGCAGGAAAATATTTGAACAATAAAAAACCTTTATTTTGCAGAAAATCAAATCATGAACGCTAAGAAACTACTAATTATTGGATTCGTTTGGCCCGAACCTACCTCATCTGCAGCAGGAACCAGAATGATTCAATTGGTCGATTTGTTTTTAAGCAGAGATTATGAAATTACTTTTGCTTGTGCCGCATCGAAAAGCAATTTCAGTTATGATTTTAAGGGGAAAAACGTTGTAGAACAAGAAATTAAGCTAAACAACGAAAGCTTTAATACTTTTCTAAAAAATTTAAACCCCGAAATTGTACTGTTCGACCGTTTTATGGTTGAAGAACAATATGGTTGGAGGGTACAGCAAGAATGCCCAAATGCCTTACGAATTTTAGATACCGAAGATTTACATTTTTTGAGAAGTGCTCGTGAGCATAGCACCAAAAAGCAACTAAGTTTAGATTTATTTAATGATACCGCTAAGCGAGAAATTGCCTCGATTTTACGTTGCGATTTATCTTTAATCATCTCTGAAATAGAAATGAAAATATTAACAGCGCAGTTTAAAATTGATGCTTCCTTGCTTTATTATTTACCATTTCTCGAAAAAGAAATTACAGTACGAGCCAGTAAAAACTGGATTCCTTTTGAGGAACGAGCTGATTTCATTTTTATTGGAAATTTTCTTCACGAGCCCAACTGGAATACTGTACAGGTTTTAAAAACCAAAGTTTGGCCTTTATTACGAAAAAAACTCCCAAATGCCAGCCTAAACATTTATGGTGCTTACGCTTCGCAAAAGGTTTTACAATTGGAAAACAAGAATGAAAAATTCTTTATAAAAGGAAGAGCCGAAAATGCTCAAGAAACCATTGCCAAACATAGAATACTGCTCGCTCCTATTCAGTTTGGCGCTGGTATTAAGGGTAAATTTATTGATGCCATGCAGGTTGGTACGCCATCTGTAACCACTTCAGTAGGTGCAGAAGCGATGAAAGGCAATTTAGAATGGAATGGTTTTATTGAAGATGATTTAGATTTTTTGGTTGAAAAGGCCGCAGAACTTTATCAGGATAAAGAATTGTGGCTTTCTGCGCAACAAAATGGTATTCGTATTGTCAACGAGCGTTATAGCTGGGATTATTTTGCTAATGATTTTTTATTGAAAGTTGAAGAATTATTTTCGGGTTTGATACAACATCGCCAAGAGAACTTTTTTGGGCAAATTTTGAATCATCATACGCTGCAAAGCACAAAGTATATGTCGTTATGGATTGAGGAGAAGAATAAAACTGCATCGAATAAATTATTATAAAATATTCGCATATACCCATTTACATTAGCTGTATTGGCGTAATAAAGTTGCTTATATTTACGAGTTATACGCAAATTTAAACCGAGAAACGATGAATGAACCAACTATCACAGATTGGATTAGTGCAATAGGGACTTTATTAGGTATTCCAGCAATTATTTTTGGAATATTTCAGCTTTTTAGAAAAGATAAAAATCTTGAAAAACAGGTAAACTCATTGGAAAGTTTGGCCAAATCGCAGAATGATGTCGTTAATAAAATGACCGACGAAATTCAAGAATTATCACGACAAACTTCTGAATTTCAGTTTCAAACTGAACATATGAGAGATGCAAATGACATTGCTAAAAAACATCTCGAAATTATAAATGAGCAGTTCTTACAAAATAAAGTTACAACCGAAAATCAGGTTGAATTACAACGACTTGAAAGACTTTCGAAGATTAAGCCACACTTCACTTTTTCTGGTGGGATGTCAAGTCCTGAAAGATTTCAAGTATCTCTTCTTAATAAAGGAAATACCGCAAAGAATATTGAAATAATACAAGTTGACAATGAGTTAGCTAAATTTAATATACTTGAGAAATCGAAAGAAATTGACAATAATAAAAAATTAGAAATTACAGGCTACTCCGACTTAAGTAAAACTTATTTTAATTCAAATCAAGTTCCATTTGACGTTGAACTTATTTATGAAAATGAAGACGGAATTAAATACAAACAAAAGCTAACCAGACAAAATCAAACATACAATTTAACAAATCCTGAATTATTAGAAATAAATTAAATCTTCGCATAACAGCAAATTTGTTCAAAAATGGCTGACGGTGGTTTAAATAAGTTCATCTGTTATTTATTTAATTTGGTGCGGGCTGAAAATGGTTCTGCAAGCAATGCCATTTCTGCGCAAATTTTCAAAACGTTATCAGCCTATCCACAACCAATATCTAAAAAGTAAAAGAAAATTAAATAAAACAATTGTTTCCTAATTGGGAAATTTCTACCTTTAACAAAAATTGCGAATGAAGCCAAATTTTGACATTGAGTTATTACCAGAAGCAATTGAGTTTTTAGAAAACCTTGACGAAAAACCGAGAGAAAAAATTTACTATAACATAAAAAAATCTCAATTCGTTAATGATAATGAGCTTTTTAAAAAACTAAATGACTCCATTTGGGAATTTCGCACTTTGTATAACAATAAAGCATACCGGCTATTTTCGTTTTGGGATAAAATTGACGGTAAGGAAACCTTAGTTGTAGCAACACACGGAATTTTAAAAAAGACACAGAAAACGCCATCAAAAGAAATTAAGAAAGCGGAAGAAATTAGAAAACTCTATTTAGAGAACAAAATTAAAAAGAAGTAATTATGGCAAATACATTCAAAACAGTTTCAATCGATACCATGATTGATAAACATATTGGCAAACGTGGAACGGACAAAAGAGAAGCATTTGAAAATGAGTTAAGAATTGATTTATTAGGCCAAGCGATTAAGCAGGCAAGACAACGGAGGAATTTAACGCAAGAACAATTAGGAGAACTTGTTGGCGTACAAAAAGCGCAAATTTCTAAAATTGAGAACAGCGTAAAAAATGCAAGATTTGAAACTATTTTAAAAGTATTTGATGCATTAGGTGCTAAAGTGAATTTCAATGTAGAAATGAACAACGAAAATTTAGCTTATTAACTAATAAAGCAATCGTTAACTATTGCTTTGCGATAGTGGCAAAACCGCAAAGTTTAATATTGAAACGAAGAGCTTTCATTTTCCCACATTGGCAAGTCTAAAAAAGCTAGCTGTAAACGTTTCCCGCTCATCATAAACCTGATGGTACGAAAAGCCCCGATTTAAGCATCTTTCTATATTTTCTTAATTGTATGCTAGCTTGTTTCACAGGTTTCTTCGGGCTTGTAGGGACAGCAGGACTGCACTTCCCCAAGAATTACCGAACCGTTCGTTTCCAAATCATATCAATCTTTAAAACGTTTCAACTTTACAACATTCCAACAATTTTAGAACAACAATTGTGTAAATTCGCCCCATGGCAAAAATATCAATTAACCTTGCTACAGGTTCGTTTCAAAAGGAAGAAATTATAGTCGGAATCGATTTAGGCACCACCAACAGTTTAGTGGCATTCATCAATCCCGACAAAAACCCGCAAGTAATAAACGATGCCGGAAAAGGTTTATTGGTACCATCAGTAGTCTATTTCAACAACCAAAATGAAGCGATTGTAGGTAATGAGGCCAAAGAATTCTTAACCACCGACCCTGCAAACACCATTTTCTCGGTTAAAAGATTATTGGGTCGCTCTTACAAAGATGTTGCTGAACATAAAGACATTTTCTCTTACAAAATTATTGATGATGATACCGATGCCTTAGTAAAAATTCAGGCAGGCGACCGTTTTTACACGCCAATAGAACTATCAGCTGAAATTTTAAAAGAACTTAAAGCAAGAGCGGAACATGCTCTAAAAACACCCGTTAACAGAGCTGTAATCACCGTTCCGGCGTATTTTAACGATAGTCAGCGACAAGCAACACGCGATGCAGGAAAACTTGCGGGTTTAGATGTAATGCGCATTGTGAACGAACCAACCGCTGCAAGTTTGGCTTACGGAATCGGTTTAGATCCATCTCAACAGAAAACGATTGCCGTTTACGATTTAGGAGGTGGTACTTTTGATGTTTCTATTCTTCAAATTCAGAATGGAATTTTCGAAGTTTTGGCGACAAACGGAAACACTTATTTAGGTGGCGATGATTTCGACAGAGCCATTTTAAACCACTGGATTGAGAAAAACAATTTAGATATTAAAACAGTTGCCGAAGATAATATTTTGATGCAAACCTTGCGTTTACAAGCCGAGGCTGCTAAAAAAGCATTATCAACACAAAATTTATACAATGAAAAAGTTGGCGAAATTTGGTGCACACTAGATAAGCAAACTTTCGAACAACTCATTTCAGCAAAGGTTGAGGAAACCATTGCGGCTTGCAAAAATGCATTGAAAGATGCCGATTTAACCCCTTCAGATATTGACGAAGTGATTTTGGTTGGTGGTTCTACACGTACACCTTTTGTTAAGCAAGAGGTAGAAAATTTCTTTGGCAAAATACCACAAGACAACATCAATCCTGATGAAGTGGTAGCACTTGGCGCCGCCATTCAGGCTGATGTTTTGGCTGGAAATCGTTCCGACATTTTATTGCTTGATGTTACGCCACTTTCCCTTGGTATCGAAACTATGGGCGGCTTAATGAATGTGATTATCGCCCGAAACAGCAAGGTGCCCACTAAAGCTGGTCGCCAGTATACCACTTCTATTGATGGCCAGGTGAACATGAAAATCTCGGTTTACCAGGGCGAACGCGATTTGGTTAAAGAAAACCGCAAGCTTGCTGAATTCGATTTAAAAGGCATTCCGGCGATGCCTGCGGGTTTACCTAAAGTTGATATTAACTTTTTGTTAAATGCCGATGGTATTTTAACCGTTCAGGCCATTGAGTTGCGCTCTGGCGTGAAACAAGAAATCGAGATTACGCCAAGCTACGGTTTGAGCGATGACACGGTAGAAAAAATGCTGATTGATAGCATTACTCACGCCAAAAGCGATGTAGAACAACGGATGTTAATCGAAGCCAGAAGCGAGGGCGAACAATTGCTTTACACGGCCGAACGTTTCATCGAAAAACATGCAGAGCATTTAACGGAAGAGGAAATCGCTGAAACGAAAACGCATATTGAAGCTTTAAAAACAGCTTTAGCTAGCGAAGAAAAAGATACAATTTTGAAAAAAGCGGATGAGCTAAACGAATTTACCCGTCCTTTTGCAGAACGTGTAATGGATGCAGCAATATCGACAGCTATGAAGGGGAAAAAGATAGAGTAAGGAGGTTGAGGCTGAGGTTAAGATTGAGGCTGAGATAATAGTTATATGTAGGCTATTGAGCTTATACGAACTTATATTTCTTATATGGTGAAAATTAAATAAAAATATTTGGAAAGTACTGTCACAGCTAATCGGTTCCGATAGCCCCGCTTTTGTTTCCGCCGGTAGAAAAAATCGGCATCCACGGCAATCGGGTTTATTTTACTCAGGTACACCTACAAAACTTAAGCTCTATTATGCAAAATTATAATTTGCTATTAACTGCAAACTTGTTTTTTTAATTGACCATTAATTCAGGTAATCGAATTACAAACTCATTTCTTACCATACATCAAAAATTCTGTCCTGCTAACCTCTTAGCTTTGCTTTATAAATTTTAGCAATATGGAATTAGGTATTGGCATGTTTGGCGATTTGCAAATCAATGCAAAGGGAGAAATTCAACCAGCACAACAAAGGCTTCAGGAAATTATAGAAGAAATTAAATTGATGGACGAAGTAGGATTAGATTTCTATGGAATTGGCGAACACCATCGCCCTGATTATGCAGTTTCGAGTCCAGAAATTATTTTAGCCGCAGCCGCAACAGTAACTAAAAACATTAAGTTAAGCAGCGCAGTTTCAGTTCTAAGTTCTTCAGACCCTGTAAAGCTTTATCAAAATTTTGCTACAATAGATTTAATTTCCAACGGCAGAGCAGAGTTAATGGCTGGTCGCGGAAGTTTCATCGAATCTTTTCCTCTGTTTGGTTATAATCTTCAAGATTACGACGAGCTTTATGAAGAAAAATTAGAGCTACTTTTAAAAATCAACAAAGAACCAAAAATCAGTTGGAAGGGTAAATTCCGTCCTGAATTGGTTAATCAGGAAGTTTTACCTCGTGCTGTTAACGATAATTTAAAAATCTGGGTGGCTGTTGGCGGAACGCCAGAATCGGTAGAACGAGCAGGAAGATTAGGTTTACCAGTGATGTTTGCCATCATCGGTGGACAACCAACTCAATTCAAACCACTTTTTGATTACTACAAAAAAGTTTATCAGGCTTATGGCCATGATATGAATAAATTTGAAGTTGGCGTTCACATGCATTCATTATTCAGCGAAAACAGTCAGAAAATTTCAGATTATTATTTCCCGTTGTATTCTGCACAAATGAATAGAATTGGAAAAACCCGTGGTTGGGCACCTTTTCAAAGAAATCAATTTGAGGCTGGAAGAAATATTAATGGTGCCTTAATTATTGGTGATGCAAATGAATCAGTAGATAAGATTCTAGCGATGGAAGAAAATTTTGGTTTAACTCGTTTCTCTGCTCACATGGATGTTGGCGGGCCATCTCACGCTGCAATGATGAAATCTATAGAAATCTTCGGAAATAAAATTACTCCAGAAGTAAGGAAAGCGCTTAAGCAATAATATCGCCAATAATTTGAAAACGTAATACAGCCTAGTGCAATCATAAAAGCTATCATTCATACAACATTTTCATTCCTAGTTCAGCTGGTATCAGGAAAGATAATTATGATTTTTGAACGAATTTATTGAATTAAGACTATTGTAAAGAACTTAATTAAACGCAACGTCATCAAAGCTAAAATAGGAAGCTTGCTTCTGAAAACCTGGTTTTTCTACTAATTTTTAAAAAATCAATCCAACAATTTTACTAATTTGGTTAAAAAAAACAACATGAAAATTTACCTTTTGATAATCTGTTTGACTCTTTTTTATGCCTGCACAAGCCCAAATAATAATAAGGATAATGAAGAAGAAAAAAATGCTGCAGAATTTAAGCAGCAGAGTTTAAGCACTTTTACGCCAAACACATTTTATTACACTAATAATTTAGACGAAAATAATACTGAGTGGGCTGCAAAGGAGTATTCAATTTTTCAATCTAAAACATTAGATAGTATAAATCACCATTATTTTGAATTACTTGATGTATATGGTAATGACGATAATATTGTGGTTTTTAATGAATTTTTTAATGAGGGAAAAAGAATTAAACATGTAATACTGGATACACTTTATAATTATAGCGATTTCGCAAAAAATTTGCCCGACAAGGGCACCTCTGTTGGCGTTTTAGATAAGGATGAACTCGATGGAATTGACACAACAGGCCTTGAAAAAAAATCGATTATTGCAGTTGTAAGAACAATGGGGCAACAGAATTACAAAGCAGACGCTGATAGCGCAATTGCCAAACATAAAAAGGCAGGAAAAAACCCTTTTGAGGCAATTGATGTGAAGAGAAAAATGATAGTTTTACAAGCTTGGTTTGCTAATACCAAAACAAAAAAGATAGAGGTAATTAAAAATTAGCAGGAGTTTATTTTTTGAACTATAGATTAATTCTTAACCTTATATAATTCATTGCTATATTTAATAACGCAAATTACGCATTACAAAATATAGAATGGATAATTCCGAACAATTAAACCTGCTATTAATTAAGCTGGAGAATTTATTACTTAGACAGCAAGGGTTTGAGGCAGAAATAAATGCTTTAAAAAAACAGGTCGAAGTGCTACAATTTGGAACGGATTACATTATTAAAGAGCAAAAGGCACCTCAAGTTGTAATTACACCTCCACCGAGAAATACGCCTCCAAATGCGGTTTTTCAAAACATCTCAACTCCAAACCCTGTTCCAAATCCATTTCCACCGCGAGCAAACCAACCGCAAAGCAATTTTGCAGATAAGTTTAAGCGTGAGAACATAGTTAAATCTGATTTCGAAAAGTTTATCGGGGAAAATCTAATCAGCAAAATCGGAATACTGATTTTAATTCTCGGAGTTGGTATTGGTGCAAAATACGCTATCGACCACGATATGGTTAGTCCTCTAACCAGAATAGTTTTAGGTTATGCCATTGGTGCAGGCTTAATGGCCTTTGCCATCAAACTAAAAGAAAAATACGAAAATTTTTCGGCGGTTCTAGTCAGTGGTGCAATTGCCATCATGTACTTTATTACCTATGCTGCCTACGATTTTTATTCGCTCATTCCGCAAGTTTTAGCATTTTTATTAATGGTTGTTTTTACATCTTTTACAGTAGTAGCTGCTATAAAATATAACAAACAGGTTATCGCTCACATTGGCTTGGTTGGTGCTTATGCAGTTCCATTTCTACTGAGCGATGGTTCAGGAAAAGTTGGCGTATTGTTTACGTATATGGCCATAATTAACATCGGAATATTAATTTTAAGTTTGAAGAAATACTGGAAACCTCTGTTTTATGCATCATTTGGATTAACCTGGTTAATTTTTGCGTCGTGGCGAATGGATTTAGGCTCTGATAATAAATTCTTTGAATTATCCTTATTCTTTTCGACCCTATTCTTCCTCACATTTTACATTACAAATTTAGCTTACAAGATTACACGTAAAGAAATTTTTGGCTTTAGCGATGTGGTAATCTTGCTTTTAAATTCATTTGTTTACTATGGAATCGGTTATTTTATCCTTGCCGATAACAAAAATAGTGTTGAGTTTTTAGGTTTATTTACACTCGCCAATGCCGTTATTCACTTTTTGGTAAGTTTAATTATCTATAAAAAAGAACTCGCCGATAGAAATCTGTTTTACCTGATTTTAGCCATGGTGATTACCTTCATTACTATTGCCATTCCTGTTCAACTTAATGGTGGTTGGGTAACTATTTTCTGGACGGTTGAGGCCGCTGTGTTGTTTTATTTGGCTCGGGTTAAAAGCATCGCGATTTATGAAAAACTGTCCTTTCCACTAATATTTCTAGCATTTATTAGTTTGCTACAAGATTGGACGAGCTATTACGATTATTATGGAAATGATTCAACCATCACACCGGTACTAAATGTTGGTTTTTTAACGGCTTCTATTTTCATCGGAAGTTTTATCTGGATGTTTAGCATCAGCAAAAAGGAAACAGAAAAGCCTGCCGAATGGCCATGGATGAGGCAAATTTTAAGTTATGCCATCCCATCAATTCTACTTTTAACAGTGTATGTAACCTTTAGATTAGAGATTTCAAAATACTTCGATAACCTGATGCAATCGACAAGAATTAGTCTTCACCCGCAGGTTAAATCAGATTACGCAACTTATGAATTCAATTACAATTACGACACGCTGAAAACTGCCTGGATTTATATCTACACTTTGTTTTTTGCTTCAGCAATAACTTATTTCAATACTAAAAAATTGAAGAACGGCGAGCTTGCAATTACAAATTTGATTATTAATTTATTGGTTGTGGTGTTATTCTTAACACACGGACTTTACACTTTAAGCTTACTTAGAGACCATTATTTATTTCCATACAACAAATATTTCAGCATCAGTTCTTTCAACATTGGTATCAGATATATTTCAATGATCTTTTTTGCACTGCTGATTGTTCAATGTTATCAATTACAGAAATCTGGACTGCTTAAAAAAGACTTTAAAACCATGTTCGATTATCTGCTGTATATTTCTATTTTATGGGTTATCAGCAGTGAGCTAATTAACATTTTGGAGTTATCAAGCACTCAGGAAAGTTATAAATTGGGCTTGAGCATCCTTTGGGGCGTTTATTCGCTATTTTTAATAAGTATAGGCTTGGGCAAAAACAAAAAGCATCTGCGCATTGGTGCGATGGCTTTATTCGGCATCACCTTAATTAAGCTTTTCTTTTACGACATTTATTCTTTAGGTACGATAGCAAAAACCATTGTTTTTGTATCGCTAGGTGTGCTTTTACTCATCATTTCTTTCCTTTATAACAAGTATAAACATTTAATTATTGATGATGTTAAAGTTGAAGATTAACCTATTTTTATTGCTTTTAGTAAGCGCTGCTGTCACGAAAGCACAAACCAATTCTTATAAATTTAAACGAGATATAACAAATGTAAATTCGGCTTGGCACAGTATGAAACTGCCCAATCAATTGTATAAAAATGCAAATATTGATTTCAAAGATTTAAGGATTTTTGGTGTAAATGGAAAGGATACTATAGAAGTTCCCTATCTATTAAAACAACGAGCCGATAAGGTTACTTCGAAAAATATTACATTTAAACAGATAAATCAAAGCTCAAATCTGAGTAACTACTATTATACATTTCAATCTGATACAACCAATACCATCAATCAGATTAATTTAGCTTTTAAGCAAGATAATTTCGATTGGCAGGTAACGCTTGAGGGCAGTAACAACAATCTTGAATGGTTTTCAATTCTGAAAAATTATAGGATTCTTTCCATCAAAAACAATTACACTGATTATAAGTTTACCAAATTGAGTTTTCCTGATTCTAAATTTCAGTATTTTAGAATTGCTTTGAAAAGCACTGTTCAACCTGAATTATTGTCTGCAAAAATTTCGAAAACTGATACAGTAAAGGGAACTTATGAGGATGTAAAATATAAAACATTCCAGTTAAAAAATGATGCGACCAATAAAGAAACTGTTATAGAAATTGCTTTAGAAAATCCCATTCCGCTCTCTTATTTAAAACTAAATGCGCAAAGCGATTTCGATTTTTATCGCTCGATTAAAATTGAGTATGTAACCGATAGTTTTAAAACTGATAAAGGCATCCAATACAACTACGCAAATCTTTATTTGGGAACAATTAGCTCATTAGAAAAACCTGAATATAACTTCCCAAATACCATTACATCAAGATTAAAAATTACAATTCAAAATAACGATAATAAACCTTTACGCTTGAGTAAATTGGATCTTAAAGGTAATGTTTACGAAATTATAGCCCGATTCGATAATCCAAAATATGCTTATGCTTTATATTATGGAAATGAAAAAGCTGTAACACCAAGCTACGAAATTGAGAAATTTGAGAGTAAAATCCCTTCAAATTTAACTTTTGTAGCTCTTAGTGAAGAACAAAAAAACCCCGCTTATTCAATTATAATCAAGAAACCAATATTTGAAAACAAGGCTTGGCTTTGGGTTTTAATGGCAGTTATTATAGCATTATTAGGTTGGTTTTCATTTAAAATGTTGAGGAATTAATGTTATTGTAAATCATAAAAAACAATCTATGAAAAATATTTTCCAACCCGCAGTAACTAGCGAAGTAATCGAAAGAATTAATAAACTAATTCCTACTTCGCCTCAATTTTGGGGTAAAATGAATGTTTCGCAAATGTTAGCGCATTGCAACGTAAGCTATGAACTGGTTTACGATAATAAACATCCAAAGCCAAATGCTTTTATGAAATTGGTGATGAAAGCGTTTGTAAAAAACATCGTGGTAAGCGAAAAGCCTTATAAAAAAAATAGTCGAACTGCGCAATCGTTTGTAATTACAGATGAAAAAGAATTTGAGAAAGAGAAACAAAGATTAATCAACTATATCAATAAAACACAGCAGTTAGGTGAAAGTCATTTTGACGGAAAAGACTCTCACTCTTTTGGTAAACTAAATAAAGTCGAATGGAATAATATGTTTTATAAACATTTAGACCATCATTTAAATCAATTTAGAGTATAATTAAAATGATTAGAAAAATTTTAAGTGTTGTTATTGGTTATGCAATTTTTGTTATATCATCGCTATTGCTTTTCAAAATTTCAGGGCAAAAGCCACATGCTGATGCCACAAATTTCTTCATAATTTTCACGGCAATTTATGGTGTTTTATTTTCAATTTTTGCAGGGTATGTAACTCAATTCTTTTCAAAAGCTCAAAAACTGAATGTAAATTATATTCTCGCCACAATTATTGCAAGTTTTGCAGTATTTTCTATTTTTAAATCAACCGGCAACCATTGGACACAAATTTTAGCAATAGCCATTTTTGCTCCGATTTCTATTTTGGGTGGCATGCTGAGTAAATATAAAATGTATAAAAATCATTAAAAGATTTACTAACTTACATTATGAAAAGATTAGCGATTTTAGTTGCGTTAATCATCCCACTCTTTTTTTGTACATCATGGGGATTCTTTGCACACCAAAGAATTAATAATCTGGCTATTTTTACATTGCCGTCAGGTATGATTGGTTTCTACAAAAAGAACATTAAATACATCACCGAACACGCTGTCGACCCAGACAAACGCAGATATGCTGATACTTTAGAAGCACTAATGCATTATTTAGATGTAGAAAATTATGAAAAATCTATCGATAGCATCCCTGAAAAATACAATGATGCTTTAGCCAAATATGGGCAAAAACATTTAAATGCCAATGGCATTATTCCCTGGCAAATTCAGCGGACTTACTATAGTTTAGTAAAGGCATTTACAAACAGAGATTCGATTAAAATTTTAAAGTATTCTGCAGATTTAGGTCATTATATTGGCGATGCACACGTTCCTTTGCACACCACATCCAATCACAATGGACAACTAACAAACCAGGTTGGCATCCATGCATTTTGGGAAAGTCGTTTACCTGAATTGTTTTCTACCAGTTATAATTTCATTGTTGGTAAAGCTAATTATATTGAAAATCCATTGAAAGAAGCCTGGAAAATTGTTAAACATACGCACAGCCTTGTTGATACAGTTTTAACTTTCGAAGCTAAATTAGCCGCATCATTTCCATCCGATAAAAAATATAGTTTTAGCGAAAGAAATAATATAGTTCTAAAACAATATTCTGTCGAGTATTCTAAAATCTACCATGACAAAATGAATCGCATGGTGGAGAAACAAATGCGATCTGCCATAATTGAAATAGGCTCTTTTTGGTATTCTGCGTGGGTTGATGCTGGTCAGCCCGAACTAAAAAATCTTATTATAACTGATTTAGATTCCAAAGAAAAGAAAGAAAATAATGATGCAGAAAATAAATATCAAAAGGGTATAGTTATTGGAAGAGAAATTTAACTACCTTTTGGAATCACCTTCAATAATTTCTTCTATCTTTTTTGGTTCCATTCTGCTTTTAACTGCTGCCCAAATTGCGGGTACGAAAGTTACAACAGCAATAAAAAGTATAACCAATTCAAAGTTATTTTTGATGATAGGAATTTGTCCTAACAGGTAACCTCCTAGCAATAATGCGACAATCCATGCCACACCACCAATGATATTGTAATACGTAAATTTGCCAAATGGCATTTTTGCAATACCTGCCACAAATGGTGCAATGGTTCTAAAAATTGGGAGAAACCTGCTTAGCATAATTGCTTTACCACCATGTTTCTCAAAAAACTCATGAGATTGATGATAATATTTCAGCTTTAAAATTTTATTATCTTCTTTAAATACACCAGAACCCAAAACAGTACCCAGCTTATAATTTAGTGTATTCCCGGCGATGGCAGCAACGATCAATATGAGCAGCATTAACCAAATGTTTAAGCCTGTATTACCACCAGCAATTAGTGCGCCTGCTGCGAAAAGCAAAGAATCACCAGGTAAAAATGGCGTAACCACAAAGCCGGTTTCAGCAAAAATAATTAAGAATAAAATAAGGTAAGTCCAAGTTTGGTAATCGCGAATGATTTCTGCTAAGTGAACATCTATGTGGGCAATAAAATCCCAAAGTTGTTGTAATAATTCCATTTATATAATTTTGGCCAAAAATAGGAATATCAAATTGATTAGAAGACTATTCCAGATTTATTAGTCGATTTTAATTAATTATTGACAATTAAACGTTCTCTAAGTTTTCCGGTACTTGTACCCTTATTAACGCCATCGATAAGAATTGTATATGTTTTACCTTTGTAAAAGTTTGTATATGAAATTGTATCTATCACTCCGGTAGAATCAGTAAGGTTAAAATATAATTTAGAATTTTTACCGGTTGGAATAATAATGTACCCTGATTTTTCACCATTACCCAATGTTGTATTTATTATTTTAGAGTCCTCATTTCTAATACTTACTCTAGAACTTAATGTGTAACCAACATTGATAAAAAACAGCCGCGATTTCGATGTATCTGGAGTCAAATCATCTTCATAAACTTTCAAAACTGAGTCTTTTGCTGATGTTTTTATGTAATAAACTGAATAGTTTTTACCCACGTCTAAAGTATATTTCAATGTATCGTTTCCTAATTGCATACCTGCATTCTTTGCAATAATTTGATATTCTTTATCACCCGCAGCCACAATATATGAGCTATTATTTCCATAAGATATACCTGTTGATAACCGAGTACCACTCAAATAAAAATCTTGAGCCGCCTGGTCTACAACATTAAAAAAGCGAACTTTAGTATCAAGATCGAAATTATCATTTTTTACGCAAGACATCATTAAACAAATAATTCCTATGAATAAGAATGTTTTAAGAAAATGTGAAGGTTTAATTTTCATACCTGTAGATAATAACTTATCAACAAAGATAAACTTTGTAAGTTAATGATAAACGAATATATGCTTAACTAATTATCTAAAATAATATGGGGTTCTAAAGTTGCCGCTGTAAGTCCGCTAAACCAAATGGTATAGATTTTGCCTGGTAATAAATCAGATGCTGAAATGGTTTTTACCGAACCCGAGCCTACAACATTACACCTTAAAGCAGCACCCCCATCAACATTAAAATAATTGGAATCTTCTTTAAATAATAATGCATTTATAAATGGAGAACCTGCCTGTATGCTAACGTTTATACCAGCAGCAAAAAATGGCGTTAAGTTAATAAACCTAACCTTTGCGGTTGATAAGTCTGCGTTACTCAAGTTATAATTTATAATTTGCTTATTACCATTTCTATCTGACACTAAAAATGCACTATATGTGATGGATGGCGTAAAATTTAGGCTGGTATTTGTATTCATATTATTGCTTCCAACGTAACTTAAATTTCTGTTGCCTGAAAGAATTTTAATGTAGCCGCTAGTTTCTCCAAACGCCAATGGAGCGGTTGTTAGCTTTTCATTATCCATAAAAACTTCTTGTTTTATTTCGGGTTCAACGGCATTAATAAGCTTAATCTTGGCTTGGCCTTGCACAATAACATCGGGTTCGTTCTTGCTACAAGAAATTAGAGTTAGGCTAAAAATAAATATAATAGGCAGGAAAGCGTTTGAGACACGTTTTGTAAAGATTTTCATAGGTAGCTGTATTTGGTAGTAAACAAAATGGCTTGGTCAAAAACCAAGCCATTTTTCTATGAAAACTAAAAAATTAGTAGCCTAATAACTATTATTCAACATTACTGGCATAACCAACATTAAAACATCTTCGTTTTCATCGTTAGTTTGAGGAATTAATAAGCCTGCTCTGTTTGGAGTAGAAAGTTCTAAAGTAACTTCATCGCCACTTAAGTTGCTAAGCATTTCAATTAAGAAACGGGCATTAAAGCCTATTTCTAAGTCTTCTCCATCGTATTGACAGCTTAAGCGCTCATGTGCTTCGTTTGCAAAATCTAAATCTTCTGATGAGATATTTAATTCGCTTCCATTAATTTTTAACCGAACCTGATGTGTAGTTTTATTTGCAAAAATTACAACACGACGTAGGGTATTTAAAAATAAGCTTCTGTCTATTACCAATTTATTTGGATTATTCTGAGGAATAACTGCCTCATAATCAGGATAACGCTCGTCTATTAAACGACACACTAAATTTATATTTTCAAATTTAAAGAAAGCACTTGTAGCATTGTAATCAACCGATACATTAATATCAGTTGAAGGTAATGCAGCCTTTAAAAGTGTTAAAGCTTTTTTCGGTAAAATAAATGATGTTGCTTTATCAGCTTTGCTATCCATACGGCGATAACGGACCAATTTGTGCGCATCAGTTGCAACAAAAGTTATATGCTGAGGCGATAGCTGACAATAAACACCCGTCATTGCAGGCCGAAGTTCATCATTACTAACTGCAAAAATTGTTTTTGTAATTGCTTCTGTTAAAACCGAAGCTGGTAAATTTACTGATGATGCATTTTCTACAACAGGAATTTTTGGGAAATCATCACCATTTTCGCCACTCAGTTTATATTTACCATCTCCTGCACTAATTTCGATTGCAAATGTAGTATCATCAATATTAAAAGCAATTGGCTGATCTGGTAAAGTTTTAAGGGTATCTAATAAAATTTTAGAAGGAACTGCTACTTTGCCTTCTTCTTTAGATTCTACAGCTAAAGCTGTTGTCATACTGGTTTGCAAATCAGTAGCTGAAATGGTTAAATTACTATCTTTAATTTCGAAAAGAAAGTTTTCTAATATGGGTAAAACTGTGCTGCTGCTTGATGCACCATTAACAGTTTGCAGGTGTTTTAATAAAGTTGATGTGGATACAATAAATCTCATAATATCAATTAGTCTTCTTCAAAAATATAAAAATTATTTAGCGTACCTGTACTTGCGGTAATAATGTTGAAAAATCGCAAAGGATATTAACAATAGCAAGGGTACAACAATATTTATGATTTGCCATTTAGTTTTTTCAATTTTAACCTTTCCTTTATCTAATAATCTGATTTTAACCTCTTTATTACGCAAAACAATTAAATTATCATCATCTGTAAAGTAATCAGCGATATTTAGCAATAAAGCCTTGTTTCCGTAAGTTCGCTGTGTATATCTGTCGAAACCCAAAGGTAAAGGCGAATTATCTTTAGCAATAATCTGATTTTTAAAAATATCGCCGTCGCCAATTACCACCATTTTAGATAATTTACTTACCTCAACTTTTGTAAAGGCCGAACTTATTCCTAAAGGTAAGGGTCTGCCTGCAAAAACGGACTGGAAATTCCCTTCGAGCAATACTCCTGCACTCTGTAGCGGATTTTGAAAAGTTTTCGGATCAGGTTGTTCTGCAACCATTTGTAAAGAAAACAACTTTGGAACATTAAAAATCTTATTAAAGTTAGAGGTAGTTAAGATGTAAGTTTTCTTAACCCCTTTTGAGCCAATAGTATCTACTGTACTTGGAAACTCGGCCTTAATACCATCTAAATTCTTAACCAAACTTGCAGCTGTATCGGGTAATAAAATCGGGTAATAAATCCATGGAACGAGTTGAATTTGGGCCTGGCCACCAACATTTCCCGTAGAAACAGGAATTTCTGCTGCATTTTTATCGGCAATAATATTGTAATTAATTCTTGCGCCATAGATAAAAAGCATATCATCAAGATTTAAGTTTTTATTTAAAACCATTTGACTTCCCATTCCACGAAGACTATCCAATTCTGCAGAAACCTGATCGATGCTCCAAAGCACTCGACCTCCGTTCATCACAAAATAGTTTATTTTATATTTTTCAGTTTCCGAAAAAGGAATTTGTGGCTTTACAACAACCATCATTTTCAGTTTATCTAAACCAGCTTTATCAATTGTATTTAAATCAACGCGGCCAACTTCGTAGCTATTCGCAAGTGTATGCATGGCATCATAAAGCTGTAAATCAGAAGGCTCGCCATTTGCCTCGGTAAAACCAATTCTAGGATTATTTCCATTAATTACCTTTTTAATGCCCGATGTAAAAGTATATTCTAAATTTTCTATCGAACGATTAATGTTGTCTTCATAGCTTCCACCTGCATCTAAATTTTGGAAAAGTTTAACAGGCATTTGCTTACCATCACTTTCAACCATCGCCATTGGAAAAACCAATTTCTGTGTTAATCCACTTTCTGTTTTCACGCTTAAATTAGTAGCTTCTATACCTTGCTGGTATAGATTATTTATAACCGTATCTTGGTCTGCCGAATTTAATCCAGCTAAAGGATCTACAAATATTATCTTAAAATCGGCCTCAGAATACGCTTTATAATCAGTCAATAAATCTTTAACTGAAGACTGTAAACGCTTAAATGCCGCAGGTAATTCGCCATTCAAGAATACAGTAATTATTACTGGTTTATGAGTACCGTGAAGAAGCTTTTTAGTTTTATCATTTAGTGTAAATCGCTTATCTGTAGTAAAGTCAAAACGATGAAATAGATATTTACCGCCAATATTTAATACAACCAAGACCAATAAAACAGAAACTTTTGCAATCCATTTATTCTTCATTATCGTTTGCCTCCTATTGCTAATTTGGTAAACAATAAAAAGAGCGTGCAAAAGCTGATGAAATAAATTAAATCTCTGGTATCTAAAACGCCACGACTAATGGATTGATAATGCTGGTTAATACCGAAAGAAGCTATTGTAGTTTCGAAATTTTGCATGGCGAAAATTTGACTAGAATAGTCAAATCCTAAATAAGCAAAGGCACACAAAGCTGCTGAAATTGCGAATGCGATAACCTGATTTTTAGTTAATGCAGAAGCAAATATACCAATTGATGTAAAGGCAGCACCCAATAAAAATAATCCTAAATAAGAACCAATTACTGCACCTGAATCTATGTTCCCTTCGGGATAACCCAATTTTGAAATGGAATAATAATAAACCAATGTTGGAATAAGTGCAAATAGAACCAATATAAGGCAAGCTAAATATTTAGCTGTTAAAATTTGCCAAAGTGTTACAGGTTTTGTAATCAGCAGTTCATAAGTTCCTTCCCTCTTTTCTTCAGCGAATGAGCGCATGGTAATCGCAGGGATCAGGAACATAAAAAGATATGGAACAAGGTTAAAAAAACCACTAAGTTCTGCGTAGCCATAATCCAATAAGGAAGTACCAGGAAAAAACCAAAGTAAAAGGCTCGAAACTAAAAGAAAAATACCAATGGTAATATAAGCAACCATTGAACTTAAAAAACTAAATAATTCGCGTTTAAATACTGCGTACATACGATATTAATTGCCGAAGATAATTAAATATTCGGGCATATTTAAATGCAGTTATTAGCTTAAAAAAATTAATTGTATAATGCAAATCCAACTCCTACAGAAAAAACTTGGTTTGTAAGTTTTGAATCACTAAAGCCGCCTTCCCACCTTTCCCAATTAATGTTAAGCCAGCCTGGATAGAAAATGTTGCTGAAACGGGAAAAATCAACAGTGCTACCTAAATAAAAAGAAGTATTTGTTTTGAAATCATATTCTGGAGGACTGTAATAAACCTGAGCATCGCTTGATGATGACATTACAGGAAGACTCACTCCAGCTTTACTGCCAACTTTCATTTGTTTTGATTATGCAAATGAAACTGTCGTTACAGCTACAAATAATGCAGTAATTAATGTATTTTACATAAATAGTTTTCAGTTGCAGAAAATTACAAATTACATTTGACAACTATGTAGCTTTTACTTGATCTAATGAAAGTATAATATAAAACTATTATAGTCTATAGCATAAACACATAAGCAAATCGAATTCCTAAAAATCCTTTTGTATTAGAGGTATTTAAAAATATTAGATTTTCGTTCTTTCCTGTCCAGCCTTCATATCTGATACTTAAATCAATCATGTTTTTACCCGAGAGCTTAAATAAGTTGCCTAAGCCTGGCGACCAAGCAAAAAGAGTTTTTTGTTTATTATTTAAAGATAAAGCAGCACCCAATTGCCCTTCAGCATAAAATGTTTCGCTTATATTATATTTTAAACCGCCTTTTACTGGTGCATAAGTTAAATCCTGAATATTTAATAAGTAATTACGTTTACCAAAAAAGTTAATGAAGCCGCCATTCACCGTAATGGCAAATTCTGATGCGATGGGAAACTCAGCTTTTAAAGACGCACCTACACCAATTGAAGAAACACCTGAAAAATTACCTGAAGGAAAACCAGCATCTGCACCTAAGCCAATCTTTGCATTTTGTGCTTTAGCAAAAATTGATAAAAATAAAACCATTAATAATAAAATAAATTTACAGTGTGTTTTTAACATCGGTTTATGCTGTAAGTTTTCTAAAAATATCTTCTAGTGTACTATTTTGATGAGCTTTTTTAATGCCTTCAAGTGTATCATTAGCTACAATTTTACCTTTATTAATGATGATGATATCATCGCAAATCGCTTCAACTTCCTGCATAATGTGCGTAGAGATTACTACGGTTTTATTTTTACCAAGCTCTTTTATCAAAGCTCTGATATCTACCAACTGATTTGGGTCTAATCCTGAGGTTGGTTCATCTAAAATTAAAACCTCAGGATTATGAATAATTGCTTGAGCTAAACCAACCCTTTGGCGATAACCTTTAGAAAGCATTCCAATTTTCTTATGTTTTTCTGGTGTTAAACCCACCATTTTAATAACTTCATCAATACGATTTGATAGATTTTTAAGCCTATACGTTTGCCCCGCAAAGTTTAAAAATTCTTTAACATACATTTCGGCATAAAGAGGCGTATTTTCAGGAAGATAGCCAATGTGCTTTTTCGCCTCGATGGCTTGAGTAGAAATATTATAGTTTGAGATTTCTGCACCACCAGAAGTTGGCTCTAAATAACCAGTAAGCATACGCATGGTTGTCGATTTTCCGGCACCGTTTGGCCCTAAGAAACCCAAAATTCGGCCAGCCTTTGCCTCGAAACTAATCGAATCGACTGCCTTTTGCTTATCGTAATGTTTAGATAGGTTTTTAACTGAAATACTCATACTGTTTTATTAACCGCAAAGAACACTAAGTTTTGCGCAAAGTTTTTTTAAGTCGACCGTCATTGCGAGGCACGAAGCAATCTAATTTATATGTTCTGAAGTTATCTTCTTATTATACCTGAATTTATCCAATTGCTCTGCTGCCTGACCTATGTTATCTGATGATAAAATATCTGCACCATTATTTACCAAATGATAGTAAATATTTCTCGCCGGACTCGCAATTGCACTGTTATCAATGTTGCCCATTGTACCTAAAATGGTAGTAATTCTTTTATCATGAAGATATTTATAAAAATCCTTTTCAGGAGCACTTACACCTACAAAAGCAACAATTCTATCGTTCGGCACTCCTAAACTGTTAAGTCGTTTTAATTCAGATTTCTTCTGAAGCGAAGCAGAAATCATTAAATCTGGTGCTAAGCGATTAACTTCTTGAGCTTGATTTGCCGTGTAGGTAATAATAATAGAATTGCTTTCTACACTATATTGTTTCACCTTTTCAATCACTTTGGCGTAAGAAACACCTTTTTTTAAATCGATGGTTAACAAAACTTTTCCCTTACTCCAACTTAAAACGCTATCTAAAGTTGGGATTTTAAATTTAGTTGTTTTGCCATCATTATCTTTTAAGTTGAAAGCTTTTAGCTCTTCATAAGTATAATTGCCAATCGCTCCTTTTCCTGTTGATGTTCTATCCAATTTATCATCATGCATGATAACCATTACTGAATCTTTGCTATAAGCAATATCAAACTCTATAATTACAGGATTGTAAGTTGTGGCATTATCAAAAGTTTCGATACAGTTTTCTGGAAAACCCGGCATTGGGCCGCCCCTGTGCGCACTTATTAATGGAAAACGATTTTCTGGCGACCATTGTAAAAACTGATACAATTCTTCAGTTTTATTAAATTTAATATAATGATGAACTTTTTCTTCTTGTTTGCAGGATGAAAAAACTGCAATTAATGCAAAGAAAAGTAGGTGATAAAATTTCATGATTCAAAAATAGGAAAAAATGGAAGATGTAAGATGTAATTTGGAAAATGGGTTACAAGTGTTAAATAGCGATTCTGTTTTTGCAATCTAAACCCGATGGCAGCGAACACGGAGTGCAACGAAGTAAAGCGTACAGCGGGACTATTGAAGCCGAAGAATTACTGTTATTGATTTTCAAAAAATTTTGAACCATTTATGGAACATAAGAACATCTAAGCTCATTGCGCTTAGCCCAAAATCTAATACCTTTAAACCCTGCTCAAAAACCTTCAACCTTATACCTTTAAACCCTCCACCTTTTTATTATCTTTGCCTCCATTATGGCTCAAAAGAATAACGACGAACAATTTAAAAATGTAATATCACACGCTAAAGAATACGGTTTTGTGTTCCAAAGTAGCGAAATATATGATGGCTTAAGTGCCGTTTATGATTATGGCCAGTTGGGTGCTGAACTTAAAAACAACATTAAAACTTATTGGTGGAAAGCCATGGTACAAATGCATGAAAACATCGTAGGTATTGATTCTGCAATTTTTATGCACCCAAAAGTTTGGAAAGCCAGCGGACACGTAGATGGTTTTAACGACCCAATGATTGATAATAAGGATTCGAAAAAACGTTACCGTGCCGACCAGTTGTTAGAAAATAAAATTGATGAATTATATTCAGAACTAATAAATTTCAGCGCAGAAAACAAAGCTAAGTTTGAGGAATTTCAACAAGAAATATTAGGCTTAAGTGATGAGGGACAAGCAAGTTGGGTGCCAAGTTTTAAAGATGAAGAAGGAATTTTAGACTCTAATAAATTTCCTTTCGTTGACGAGGTAAGCTGGAAATTTGTTAAAAAAGGATTGGCTCTTGAGGTTGAAATGAACCTGGCGCTAAAATCAGAAAACTTGGCTCTACTAAAAGATTTAATTGTTGATTATAAAGTAATTTGTCCGATTTCTAAAACATCAAACTGGACAGATGTTCGCCAATTTAACCTGATGTTTAGCACGCAATTTGGTGCTATGGCCGAAGGCAGCGATGAAGTTTATCTTCGCCCGGAAACGGCGCAGGGTATTTTCGTTAACTTTTTAAACGTTCAAAAATCGGGAAGAATGAAAATTCCTTTCGGTATTGCGCAGATTGGCAAAGCATTCAGAAATGAAGTGATTGCCCGTCAGTTCATTATGCGTATGCGTGAGTTTGAGCAAATGGAAATGCAATTTTTCGTTCGCCCGGGTGAAGACAAAAAATGGTTTGAATACTGGAAAGAAGCTCGTTTGAAATGGCATAAAGCTTTAGGAACTCCTCCGGAGAAATACCGCTACCACGACCACGTTAAATTAGCGCACTATGCTAATGCAGCAACGGATATTGAATTCGAATTCCCATTCGGATTTAAAGAAGTTGAAGGTATTCACAGTAGAACCGATTTCGATTTAACACAACATCAGGAGTTTTCGGGTAAGAAATTGCAGTATTTCGATAACGATTTAAATGAAGATGGTAAGCCTTACGGAAACTATGTACCTTACGTTATTGAAACTTCAATTGGTTTAGATCGTATGTTCTTATTAACCATGATAAATTCTTTTGAAGAGCAAGATTTAAGTACCGAAGATAAACAGGACAGTCGCACTTTGTTACGTTTACATCCTGCTTTGGCACCATATAAAGTCGCTGTTTTCCCTTTAACAAAAAAAGATGGTTTACCAGAAAAAGCTCGCGAAATCATGGATACTTTGAAATTTGATTTCAACTGTATTTATGAAGAAAAAGATGCAATTGGCAAACGTTACCGCCGTCAGGATGCAATTGGCACGCCTTTTTGCTTAACTATTGACCACCAAAGTTTAGAGGATAACACGGTTACAATTCGCCATCGCGATAGTATGGAACAAGAGCGTGTTGCAATTGCAGATTTAGGTGATATTGTTGGTAAGGCGGTTAGCTGGAGAAATTTATTAGCATAAGGTTTGACCACCTTAAACATCTAAAGATAACTAAGCTGGGTATATAATATTTAGCCGCAGGTTAAAAGCCTGCGGTTATTTTTTTATGAATCGATTAAAATTTTATTCAACCAAAGTGTATAAATCTGTAATTAGATGATAGGAAATTACCTCAAAAATTCTTTGCCCGCAGACATAAAATTGCAGCAGATTATTTAAACGAGCTTGATAAGCATCTTAATGATATTGTTTGAGGCAGAGCAACCAAAATGTTTGAGGTACGGGATTTTGCATCAATCTTACACGTACACCCAACTCATTTTAGTAATACAATTAAATCTGCTACAGGCCATTCGTCTTGTTATTTTTTCGAAGAGCGTTTAATGGAGATTTCTAAATCGATGTTGCGCAACGTGAGTCCACCGATTTCTGAAATTGCCAGGATTTTAACTTACAACCCATCCAACTTTACCAAATTCTTTAAATATTTTTCTGGCCCAAAGCCTAAGCAATATCTGGAAGCTTATTTTCAATCGCTGGTACAGAAAAAGGAAATTGTTACTATATAAAACTTAAGTACTCACCATTTTTAAATCAAATTTGCATTTAACTTTGTTTATCAAATTAAAAGAAAATGGAAAAAAGAAATAAAATTGTACTGGTAACGGGTGGTAGTCGTGGTTTAGGTAAAAATGCAGCTATACATTTGGCAAAAAAAGGTTTAGATGTTATTTTAACTTATCAATCAAAGAAAGAAGATGCAGATGAAACGGTTAATGAACTAATAGAAATTGGCGTTAATGCTACTGCATTACAATTAGATGTAGCCAACGGCAAAACTTTCGACACTTTTTTTGAAGAAGTAAAATCAACTTTAAAATCCGTTTTCAATGCTGATAAATTTGATTATTTAGTAAATAATGCAGGAATTGGAATCCATGCATCTTTTGCTGATACTACTGAAGAACAGTTCGATACTTTGGTAAACATTCAATTTAAAGGCGTATTCTTTTTAACGCAAAAAGCATTACCACTGATAAATGATGGTGGTGGAATTGTGAATGTATCAAGCGGCTTGGCTCGTTTCGCTTTGCCGGGCTATGCAGCTTATGCATCTATGAAAGGCGCAATGGAAGTATTAACGCGTTATCAGGCAAAAGAGTTAGGTGTTAGAGGTATTAATGTAAATATTGTAGCTCCCGGCGCAATAGAAACTGATTTTGGGGGAGGTGCTGTCCGTGATAATGAGCAATTAAATAAAATGATTGCATCGCAAACGGCTTTAGGCCGAGTTGGTTTACCAGATGATATTGGAGGAGTTGTAGCGTTTCTTTGTACAGAAGAAGCTCGTTGGATAAATGGACAACGCATCGAAGCATCTGGAGGTATGTTTTTGTAAGCGATTGTCCGTTTAACAGTTGCCGTCATTGCAAGGTATGAAGCAATATCTCTAATTAGATTGCTTCGCACCTGGCAATTACAAACTGTAAAAATCATTTTCCATACCATTCATGTTTATCAACCCTTGTAATTTCAGTCTGCCCAATTTCGGTTAAAAATTTTCTGGCGCTTACTAAAGTTTTACTTTGATGTTCATCATAATTACTGGCGGATGGAACCAAACTACTAATTTTTACCATTCCTGCAGATTGAATAAACTCTCCTTTACCCATGTATATTGCGGTATGTGAAACTCTTCCTCCATTAACACCACGGCTTTTTGCAGCGGAGAAAAATAACAAATCACCAGGCTGCAAGTTTTTAAGGCACTTTTCAACGCTTATAGAATCGGATTCCAAAACATCAACGGCAGAACCAATGAGTGCTTGCTGAGATGCATCTCTTGGTATAATAATCCCATTTAAAAAATAGCTTGTTTTGGTAAAGCCACTGCAATCGACACCTTTAACCGAAGTTCCTCCCCATAAATAAGGTACTCCTATTAGTGTTTTGGCAGTTTCAAGAATCGCTTCAGCAGTTGGATTTGGTTTTTTCTCCCATTCTGAGAAGAATTTGGTTTCATTTTTCTTGATGTATCCTATTCGCTTATCAGGAAAAATAATTTTATAAAAGCCCTTTTCTTCTGATAAAACCTGAAGTATATTTCCTTTAACCAAATCAGAAACACGAATTGAATTTACATTGGCTCTGCTAAAAGCATGACCGAAATCTGCAATATAAATTAATCTTTTCGAAGCTTTCCAGTCTTCAAAATCTTGCTTATTCATTAAACTAACGGCGATACCATCTGTGTAAGACAAATAACCATCGGGTGTTTTGACCAAATAATAACCTCCCTGTTTTTTCAAAACTTGTACAGGGGTACCTAAAATCATTTGGGTAAGCATTTCTGCAGAATTTTGTGGTGCCGAACGATTATTACTAACAGATAAATTTGCCACCCCGTATTCCATGCCTTTTAAATTTTGTGCAGGCAGTAAGGAGTTTACTTTAACAAAACCTTCAACGTCTTTTGCTTGCTTATCTAAAGCAATTAAAGCTTGCGGTGATGTACTTTCAACTAAAATACTATCGCCTTTAATTTGAACATTAAAATAAACCGACCGCTTATCAGGAGCAAATTCTCTTTTAATCTGATTAAAAATTGTTCTGAAGGTTGCCGTATCAATTTGTGCTTTTGAGGAAATTGACAACACTAAAATGTAAAACAGGATGATTAGTTTTTTCATATTTTAAAAGAAAGTTAAATCTACATATTATAAAAATCTACAATTAGCAAAATGCTGTAACTAATTGCTTACCAAAATATTTGATGTTAAATTTCTAAAACTGAAAATAAATAAATCCAACTTGCGTTTACCTTGAAATACCAAACATGAATCGCCCCTTTTATTGTTTAATTTTTTTTATGATGCTTGGCTGCAGAATGTTTGCCCAAACCTGGACAGATGCCGAATTTAAAAAAGCAAATACTGCAGCTAATTCAAATTACCTAAGCAATGAAGAGAAAAATATTATTCTTTATATTAATCTCATTAGAATTGATGGAGAGAAATTTTACTACACATTTTTAGAAGATTACATAAATAATTACAACTCAAAAGTAAAAAGGTACAGAAATTATAATGAATTAAAACTTACAAAAACCAATCCCTACTATTTATCATTACTGAAACACATTACGGTTGCTAAAAATTTACCGTTATTTTATCCTGATCAAAGATTAAGCTCTTTAAGCCGTGGGCACGCTATAGATTTGAACAAAAATAATTTAGATACACATGAAAGTAGCAACGGTAACAAATTTAGCCAACGCTTATCTAAATACTTTCCAAATAAACCAATGAGCGAGAATATAGACTTTGGCTATTCAAACAGTTTGGATATTGTTTGCCATTTGCTTTTGGATTGTGGAGTTCCTTCTCTTGGTCATAGGTTTAACTTACTCGATCAAAAGTACAGGTTAAATACAGTTGGAGTTAGCATTCAACCTCATCCTTCATATACTTGGTGTGCCGTATTAGATTTTGTCGCGCAACCTACATTTTATACTAGTAATCCTTAAAATTATTAAATTGAAAATTAAGGTTATATAGAAAACATATCAACAACATCTATGTTAGAATAAATAATAATGGTTGATTTATTTATCAATTTCATTTTCAAAATCTCAAATAATACAATATATAAACAATAAGCTAAAAAAAACTAACAAGTACTTCCGGCACTCCTTATGCAAATAACGAAGACAGCATGAGAGTATATCATTGTGGCTTTGCGCTAAAATTTTATACTGAAGATGGTAAAGGGGATTTATTTAGAAATAATACACCAGTATTTTTTGTAAAAAACCCGAAAAAATTTGGTGATTTTATCCATACTCAAAAACGAGATCCACAAACCAATATGAAAAGCCCGACCATGATGTGGGGTTTCTGGAGCTTAAATCCTGAAAGTTTGCATCAGGTTTTAATTTTGATATCGCCACATGGATGGTTTTGGAAGCCATACATTTTCATTGTTAACGATAATTGTATAACGATAAAGATGAACGGTTTTATGTAAAATTTCATTTCAAAACTAAACAAGGCATTCAAAATTTCACGAATGATAAAGCAGTTGATATGAAATCTCAAGCTCCTGACCATTCGCAACGAGATTTATTTGAATCTATTGAAAAAGGTGATTTCCCTAAATGGACTTTAAAAATTCAGATAATGCCATTTGAAAATGATAAAACTTATCACTTAAATCCCTTCGATTTAACTAAAGTTTAGCCACATGCCGATTATCCATTGATTGAAGTTGGAGAACTTGAATTAAACGAAAACCCAGATAATTATTTTACACATGTAGAGCAGGTAGCTTTTGCACCCGCAAATGTTGTAGATGGAATTTTGTATTCGCCTGATATAAATGTTGCAAGGTAGAATTTTATCTTATCCTGATGCACAACGTTATCGTTTAGGTGTCAATTATGAGCAAATTCCAGTGAATCGTTGTCCATTTATGACAAATAATTACCAGCGTGATGGCTTAATGGCAATTAATGGAAACGGTAGTTCTAACCCAAATTATTTCCCCAACAGTTTTGATGATATTGAGGTTGATGAAAGCTATAAACAACCAGTATGGCCTTTAGATTCTCTTTTGGCAGATCAATATGATAGAAATGAACAGGTGAAAACGACCATTACTCACAACCAGGAAATCTTTTTCGCTTAATGGATCAACAAGCTAAGAAGAATACAATTGCAAATATTGTAAGCGCAATGGGCGGTATAAATGGAGTTAAAAAAGATGAAATTGTTAACCGACAACTATGCCATTGGTTTAGAGCAGATATGAATTTAGGTTTAGGCATTGTAAAGGGTTTAGACTTAAATTTAGATAAAGGTATGGAAGGCATGGTTAATTCAGATATAACCGAAAAGGCAACAAACAATTAACAAAATATATTTTATAAAATTCTCAGTCGAATAACTGAGAATTTTTTATTATAATCAAACCTTAATAAGTATATAAAAATTTATATTTGCAGATTAACTTTACACTTTTTTAAGTGTGAAGCAATTTTCGAACTTCATACAATTGCCTAAAAAATAGTACGCAAATGCGCAAAGCGATTTTAGCCTTTATAGACTTTTTCTACCCTCCTTTTAGAAGATTTATTTCTCAACATAATTTTAGGTATTTAGCAACAGGTGGCAGTACATGGCTTTTAGGAAATATCGTTTATTATCTTGCTTTCCATCATCTTTTCCATGTCGAAGATATTGATTTTACATTCTTCACTTTAAAAAGGGAAACAGCAGCATTAGCAGTAGATTTTTTAGTGGTTATACCATATAGCTTTTTACTTAACAGATATGTTATTTTCACACATAGCGAGGTTAAAGCGCATATTCAGCTATTAAGATTTTTAAACTTAAACCTCGTAAATATTTTATTAACCTTTGCAATGCAAAAGTTTTTTATAGAAATATTAGGTATTTATCCAACCATATCCAAAGTAGTCATATCTGTGCTGATTGCCGGTTTTAGCTATTTATATCAGCATTACTTTACTTTTAGCGTAAAGAAAATTAAAGCTAAATAGTTTTACTTAAGTTGAATTCGAATGGCTTAAATTGAAACATTATAAAGCTTGATTGCTGTTAATGATTATGGTTATAATTTGTATAGCCTTAAATATCTAAACGGGATGGTAGCGATATCCTTTTGAGCATTTTTCTTGCGAAAAAGATTTAGCGAACAGCCCGAATGAATTTGCCCATAAAAAGCTGAAGAACCTTTTAATAAAATTTTGCAAACTAATTACTTGCATCATAACGAATAAAACTTAATTTACGTCTGCCTGTTAATTTATCGAGCGGCTTTCTTGCTTAGGTAAATGCAACCACCTAACTTAGCCAGCGACTAACTTTTTATAATACCGAATGAGCGATTTTAATGATTTTAATAATGCCCAGGTAGCTAAATTACCAAAGCATTTGAAGCAATTTATTGTTGCCCAAAATTACGAGAAATATACACCTGTAGATCAAGCAGTTTGGCGTTACGTTATGCGCCAAAATTATAGTTATCTTAAAAATGTTGCTTATTACCCATATATAAAGGGACTAAAAAGTGCAGGCTTAAGTATTGAATATATCCCTGATTTACAAACCATGAACGATAATTTGGGAGAAATTGGTTGGGGAGCAGTAACTGTTGATGGCTTTATTCCGCCTGCAGCATTTATGGAATACCAGGCTTATCGTGTTTTGGTTATCGCTGCAGATATCCGTCAGATTAATCATATTGAATACACACCTGCTCCAGACATTATTCACGAAAGCGCAGGCCATGCGCCTATTATCGCTGATAAAGATTATAATAATTATCTAAGCTATTTTGGTTCTATTGGTGCTAAAGCCATGTTTTCAGCTAAAGATTTTGAACTTTATGAAGCCATTAGAAAACTTTCGATTTTAAAGGAGGCAATCAATTCAGACGAAATGCAAATTGCAAAAGCTGAAAAAGAATTGCGATACATAAGCGAAAATATGGGTGAACCATCTGAAATGGCTTTACTAGGCCGTTTACATTGGTGGACTGTTGAGTACGGCTTAATCGGAACCCTAGAAAATCCAAAAATTTATGGTGCCGGTTTACTCTCTTCAATTGGTGAAAGTGCTTCTTGTATGCAAAAAGAAGTAGAAAAGCTTTGGTACAATATGTATACGGTAAATTATCCTTATGATATTACAAAAACCCAACCGCAACTTTTTGTAACGGAAACTTTCCAAAACCTGATTGATGTTTTAGAGGAATTTGCAAATACAATGGCTTTCAGAAGAGGCGGTACAGAAAGCATCATGAAAGCAATTGATTGCAAAAACGTTGCTACAGCTGTTTACAGTTCAGGCTTACAGGTTAGCGGTGTTTTTACAGATATTGGTATTAGCGCTGCTGACGATGTTACTTTTATAAAAACAATGGGTCCATCTGCTTTGGCAATTAACGGAAAGCAACTACCCGGACATGGAAAAGATTATCACAAAGATGGCTTTTCATCACCCGTGGGTAAATTAAAAAACAAAGCAAAAGCATTTGAAGATTATACGGTTACTGAACTTAAAGCATTAAATATTAGTTTAGGAGAACAAACTACGCTTCTTTTTGAAAGCGGGATTAAAGTTAAAGGCCGTGTAAAAGATATAATTATCGAAAATAATAAAATTCTGCTAATTGCTTTTACAGATTGTTCTGTAACAGAAAATAATGGAAATATTTTATTCAAACCAGAGTGGGGCATATATGATATGGCCATTGGCGAGAAAATCGTTTCTGTTTTTAATGGCGCTGCAGATAAGGATGCTTATGAAGAAATTACTTTAATCAGTACTGCTAAAACACACAAAGTTATTTACGATGATAAAACGCTTCAATTGCATAATTTATATAAAACAGTTAGGGAAATAAGAGAAAGCAGGGAAGGATTAGAACAACTAGAAAATATTTTTGAACAACTTAAATTAAATCATAGAAAAGATTGGCTTTGTGCTTTGGAGATTTTAGAATTGGTTTATCACAAAAAAATCTATCATAAACTTGAAAAGGAATTACTTGTATATCTGGAAATTAAAGCAGGGAGAGAGCCAGATTATACGAAACTCATTAACGATGGCTTACATGTAATTAAAAATCCGGTTAGTCAATTGGTAATAGAATAGTAAATTTGCCAAAAGATTCAGGCTATTAAGAATCTTTTTCAAAAAAATTACAAATGAACATTATAATCACTGGTGCCAGCAGCGGAATTGGATTTGAAACAGCTTTAGAACTAAGCTTACAAAAAGATAATAAAATTGTGGCCATTGCCCGTTCGGCAGATAAATTACGAAAACTCTTAGAGATTGCTAAAGGCATTAATCCTGATTGCACCATATTGCCTGTAGAATTTGACATCGTAAATGATGATTATGCAGCATTAACTCCTTTTTTAAAGGAACGATTAGGAACTATAGATATACTGATTAACAATGCTGGTGCTTTAATAAATAAACCATTTTTAGAAACTACTGAAGAAGATTTGGGTGAAATGCTGCAAAGCAATGTTATTGCTCATTTCAGAATGATACAAAACACCTTACCCTTAATGCAAGCCGGAAGCCACATTGTAAATATTGGCAGTATGGGTGGTTTTCAGGGAAGCCTCAAATTTCCAGGTTTATCCGCATACTCGGCAAGCAAAGCTGCGCTACATACTTTAACAGAATGTTTGGCTTTCGAATTGGCAGAAACAGGAATTAAAGTTAATTGCCTCGCTTTAGGTTCAGCACAAACAGAAATGCTAGAAACTGCCTTTCCAGGCTATAAAAGTCCGGTTATGGCATTTGAAATGGGCAAATATGTAGCAGACTTTGCTAAGACAGGGCATAAATTCTTTAATGGAAAAATTTTACCTGTCGCAGTTAATACGCCATAATAATCTTTTTTACCTATAATACTTTCAATAATTATTTATCTAAAATTTAAACTTAAAAAATCAGTATGGAAACTAATCAATCTTTTCAACAAGCACCATTTGCTTCAGAAGATGGCAAAACGGCCAGCATTGTCAGCTATATCACAATTATTGGCTGGCTAATCGCTTACTTCGCATTATATAAAGACAAAAAAACATCATTAGGAAGCTTTCATTTAAGGCAATCCCTTTTAATAAATCTGATTTATATTGGCTTAAACATCGTTCAAAGAATTGTACTAATAAGTACTGCCTCAGCAACACTATATTATTTATTTTCTATTTTATATGTAGTCTTATTTATACTTTGGTTAATTGGTTTAATTGGAGCGATTCAAGCACAGAAAAAACCGATTCCTTTTATTGGAGAAAAAGCACAAACAATGTTCCCAAACATTTAATAAATAATTTTAAATATTTTAGAGCCTTGACCTGAGTCAGGGCTTCTTTATTTCAGCTTATTTTCAACAATTTAATTTGATTTAAAAAAAAATTATATCTTTGGCTTCTACATATGAAGAAAATATTAGTCATAATTTCGTTTTTCATTTTGTCTGCAACCGCAGGAAAAGCCCAAACAACATTACCAATCCAATACCAGGATTTAGTTAAAAAACTGGTTGCTAATTTACCTAAAACATCGTTAGAACCCACTAAATTAACGGGTTCTACAAATTCTTCAAGCCTTATCGATTTTGCAAAAAGTATGTTAGGTATTCCCTATCGATACGCAACAAGTAATCCTAAAGTTGGCTTCGATTGTTCTGGATTTGTGAGTTATGTATTTAGTAACTTTGGCTTTAAAGTTCCACGTTCTTCAAGAGAGTTTAGTGGAACAGGAAAAGAAACAAGTATTGAAAATGCAAAAGTTGGCGATGTTTTAATATTTACCGGGAGTAATTCAAAAGTTAGAAGAATAGGCCACGTTGGTATTGTTTATTCAATCGATGAATCAGGAATAAAGTTTATCCACGCATCATCGGGTAAAGCACATAGCGTAACCATTACAGAATTTAATGGGCACTATAAAAACCGTTTTATGAAAATTGTAAGCATTTTATAAATTTACTTTTTATATTTCCACATTCTTGTTTTACCCTCTGCAATCCATTCAACAGCTGTTTCCAATCTTTTTAATTTTGTTGATTCCGTTTTGGCATCTTCTAGCCACAACACATATTCCTTTTTATTAGAATTACTAAAATTCTGGAAAATAGCTAACGCCGAAGGATCTTGTTGCAAAGCATCAATAAAATATTCCGGAATTTCTAAAGTTTTTTGGGTCGATTTCTTTTTAGCGGGCAAGCTTATGCCATCTTCATTTAATTGAATCGCTTGCTGAACATAAGCTATTAAAACATCATCTTCAGGTAAATCATTGAAAGATCTAATTTGTCCCAACCAACCCATCGCCTCTTTTCTTTCTTTAAAAATATTGTATTCATCAGTCATTAAAGATGCTTTCCAAAAACCAAAAGCGCAGTGATTTTTAAAAGCAGCAAAATGGCAAACTGTTCCTTTAAAATCAAAGAATGGCATACTCCACTTAATTTTCTCTTCAATACGGGCATCAGCCCGATGAACTAAGTTTCTCAAATGTTCTAAAATCGGAATCGCAAACTCGGGAGAATCAGCGATATATTGATCGACACCTACAATTGTATGCATAATAAATTTTTAGCTTATTAAAATTAAAGCAAAACTATCTTTAAAGCAAGTTCTACATTTCCTTCTTCCAGAAAGCGATGCGCCAATTCATGAAGTTCTCTTTCTCTATTAGCCGCATCACCTATAGTTGCATCAAAAACCTCTTTAACTTCGGGCAACTGAATTGTTAAATCAATTTCTTCATCTTTTGGTAGGCTTTCTATGTTACCTAACATACCTAAATCATTACCGGTTAATACTTTCGAAAAACGGACAGAATGTGGTAAACGGTCTACACCGATACCCAATTTAGCAAGGGGTTTTGCCACTTTAAACAGGTTGTTATTGGTAATTCTACAATACCAATCGCCACCTAAACGGGCAACCACGTCAATTTTCTCCTGATCAATTTTACCATTTTCATCTAAAATATTCTCGTTAATATGAATCAGTTTTATTTCGGCCAGAATAAGATTTCCTGCACCATGATTATCGCCCAATGAGATTACCTGGTTAATTACACACTCAAACTGTACAGGGGCTTCTGCAACTCTTGGCGGCTGAACCAAATCCGATTTTAGCATAGTAAAGCCTGCTTTCTCAAATTCATTTATCCCTTTTGCATACTCCGTACTGGCCAAACTCATCTGTTGTACCATATCGTAATTAACAATATTAATTACACATTCTTTAACCTGAAGTACATTTTCTAAAGTATGTTTCGTTGTATTATCGCGCACTCTTCTTGATGGTGAAAACACACAAATTGGAGGCTTGGTACTAAACATATTAAAAAAACTGAATGGACTTAAATTAATATTTCCTTCTGCGTCTATTGTTGATGCAAAGCAAATTGGTCTGGGTGCAATAGCATATTGCAAATAATCTTGCAGTTGAACAGCAGATAAATCGGATGTTTTTAAGGTTAACAAGTGTTAATGGTTTTAAAGTTTTAATAATTCGTTATTTATTTAAGGTTTTTCTTTTTTTTTCAAAGTCTCTCAAATAATCTATAAATCGTTTGGTTTTGGCTGAAAATTCAGCACATTTTTCATAAAAGAAATTTAAAGTCGTTTCTTGAAATTTTTTTTGGTCTCTTCTAAAATGATTAGTTTATTTCTAAATTCACCCGACGATCCTTTAGCATAGGTTAAAAACCTTACAAAATCAGGATTATTATTATATTCAAAACCTTCAGCAACGTTGTCAGAAATCGACATAGCTGCTCTTCCAAATTGATCTTTCAAGCCAAAATCTGATTTGATAGGATCCAAATCAGAAATTCGATAAGCCTCAACTCTAACTTGCTTCGCCAATTGCCAAATCTCTAAATCCTCAAACTTTTGGATTTTCGCCATCGCAGAAATCCATATTTAAAAAATAATCACTATTAATTATTCAAGTCAACTATTAATTTTACGGGTAATTTCAACATTACAACAACATTAACATTTTAACTAATTTTCACCTTTTTTCAAGCCTAAAATCGAAAAATCAGTATCGGCTTTTTTAATTGTATTTGTTAATGCGCCCAAACCTGTAATTTCCATCTCAACTACATCACCAGGTTGCAGCCATTGGGTTTTATAATTCGGATCGTTTAATAAACCTGTACCGTTTAATTCTAAAAAACATCCAGTACCAACAGTTCCTGAGCCGATTACATCACCTGGCAAAATATCGACACCGTAAGCACAGCGTTCAATAATTTCAGCAAATGTCCAGTCCATATCTGCGGCATTACCTTTAGATACCTCAATTCCATTTACTCGACAAGTCATTTTTAAATTATAAGCATTGCCGGTATGACCAGTTTTTGCTGCAACTTTATATTGCTCTAATTCATCAGCGGTTACCAACCAGGGACCAATAACTGTAGAAAAATCTTTTCCTTTTGCAGGGCCGAGATTTAACAACATTTCTTCCATTTGTAAAGTTCTGGCACTCATATCATTCATCACCATATAGCCAGCAATATATTCATCAGCTTCTACAGCTTTAACATTTCTTCCTTTTTTACCGATTACGATAGCAAGTTCTAACTCAAAATCGAGCTTTTCGAAATGATCTGGCATACATTCAATGTCACCAGTTCCCTGGATCGCATTATGGTTGGTAAAATAAAAAATCGGGTATTCGTCAAATTGAGGAATCATGTCAACTTTCCGGTTGCGGCGAGCAGCGGCAACGTGTTGCCTGAAAGCATAACCATCTCTACAACTTGTTGGATGCGGAACAGGTGCTAAAATTTCATAAAATATTTCTTCTTTCGCTTCAAAACTTCCATTTTTTATTTGCCCATCTATTTTTTTTGCTCTTTCCATTAACACTTCACCACCTTGCAAAAATTCATTCATATTATCAGGAAGCAATTTATCACAACTATTTAAGTTATGAATGTGGCCATTTATATAAACGCCAAGATGCTCTCTTTCTTCGGTTCTATAGGATACTAATTTCATCTTTTTTAAATTTTATTTTTAGCAGTAAGACGGAGCCTTTAATAATTAAATAAAATTTTTTAATTATATCGGGTTCATATAATTTGGTTAAAATATCGTGGTAAAGCTAATGATTAGCTAAAGAATTAAAACTATAAATTAATTTTTATTGAAAATCTAAGAGGCTGTTTAAAATTTATCTAATAATTTGTTTATGCTTTTTTTCGGCTGCAACATTGATAAATATTTCGAGATAGTCTGGCTATCTCTGCAACATTTGCCTTGTTTCGCTCAAAAAATAAACGATAAACATTTTCACAATATAAATTCAAACAGGCTCTAAAAATTTTATCTTCAAAATAAAATCCTTACATTAGCAACATCAAATCCATGATTTTAAAAGCATTACATATCAACCTTGTAAACGATGCAATTGCTGCACGCCGTTATAAAATGCTGTCGAAATTGATCATGGCTCAATATTCTCTGTAAAATCTCTCTAAATTCTATTTAATTGAAACGCATTTACGTTTTAATTGTTTATTTCTTAATGATTTTTTCTCTCTAACCATAACATAACTAATTATGCCTGTATATCATAAATTGGGGCAAATTCCTGCAAAGCGACATACGGTTTTTCGTAAACCTGATGGAAAACTATATGCAGAAGAATTGGTATCAACCGAAGGTTTTTCGAGCCTTTACTCACTTGTTTATCACTGCCATCCACCAACAATTGTTAAACATTTAGGTGAACCTTACAGTGTTGAGCCAAAAATTGCACGAGAGAAACACCTCAAACATACTAGTTTAATTGGCTTCAAAATTAAACCTGAAGATGATTATTTGGCAAGTCGAAAACCTGTTTTAGTAAATAGCGATTTACACATCGTTTTAGCTGCTCCACGAAAATCGATGACCGATTATTTCTATAAAAACAGCCAGGCTGATGAAATGATTTTTGTGCATGAAGGCTCAGGAAAATTAAAAACCGGTTTCGGCGAAATTAAATTTGCTTATGGTGATTACCTCATCATCCCAAGAGGTACAATTTACCAAATGGAATTCGATAATGAACAAAACCGATTGTTTATTGTAGAAAGTTTTAGTCCGCTAAGACCGCCGAAAAGATATCTAAATCAATATGGGCAACTGATGGAACACTCGCCCTATTGCGAACGCGACTTGAGGTTACCTGAAAACCTGCAAACACATGATGAATACGGCGATTTTAAAGTATTGATAAAGAAACAGGGCCTAATCTATCCCTACACTTATGGAACACATCCTTTTGATTATGTAGGCTGGGACGGTTATCATTATCCTTATGCCTTTTCCATACACGATTTTGAACCAATAACAGGCAGGTTACATCAGCCACCTCCAGTACATCAAACTTTCGAAGGGCATAATTTTGTTGTCTGCTCTTTTGTACCACGTAAATATGATTACCATCCTGATTCTATTCCGGCTCCATATAACCACAGTAATGTTGATAGTGATGAAGTTTTGTATTATGTTGATGGTGATTTTATGAGTCGTAAAAGCGTAGTAAAAGGTCAAATTACATTACACCCTGGAGGCATCCCTCATGGACCACATCCCGGAACAGTAGAAAAATCAATTGGTAAAGAAAAAACGGATGAATTAGCTGTAATGATTGATCCTTTTAAGCCGTTAATGCTTACGCAGGAAGCATTAGATATTGAGGATGAAAATTATCACAAAAGCTGGCAGGTCAATATTGAATAAAATTATTCGGGAGATCGGAGTTCGATCACAATGCACAAAAATTACAGATAACATCTTGATAATAAAAATTTTACACTAAAGAAAATGGAAACACTAACATTTGCAGAAAAAATATCTAAAGCACAAGATTTTCTGCCGATTAATGGAACAGATTATATAGAATTTTACGTGGGTAATGCGAAACAAGCTGCTCATTATTACAAAACCGCATTTGGTTTTCAAAGCCTGGCCTATGCTGGTCCCGAAACTGGTGTTCGCGATAAAGCTTCTTATGTTTTGCAACAAGGCAAAATCAGATTGATTTTAACGACTGCACTAAAATCTGACCATCCGATTTCTGAACATGTAAAAAAACATGGAGACGGTGTTAAGGTTTTAGCGCTTTGGGTTGATGATGCATACAGCGCCTTCGATGAAACTACCAAACGTGGTGCAAAGCCATATATGGAACCAAAAACATTAACTGATGAATTTGGCGAAGTTAAGACGAGTGGAATTTATACTTATGGTGAAACCATTCACATGTTTGTAGAACGCAAAAACTATAAAGGAACTTTTATGCCAGGCTTCCGCGATTGGGAAAGCGAATATAAACCAAGTGATGCAGGACTTTTGTATATCGACCATTGTGTTGGTAATGTTGGTTGGAACCGAATGAATGAAGCCGTAAAATGGTATGAAGATGTGATGGGTTTCGTAAATATTTTATCATTCGATGATAAGCAAATCAACACCGAATATTCTGCGTTGATGAGTAAAGTAATGAGCAATGGCAACGGTTTTTCAAAATTCCCGATTAATGAACCTGCAGAAGGTAAGAAGAAATCGCAGATTGAAGAATATTTAGAATACTATGAAGGCGAAGGCGTACAGCACATTGCTGTTGCAACAAAAGATATTGTTAAAACAGTAAAAGAGTTAAAATCTCGTGGCGTAGAATTTTTAAGCGCACCACCGGAAGCATATTATAACATGATGCCCCAACGCGTAGGTGAAATCGATGAAGAAATTAAAATCCTTGAAGATTTAGGTATATTGGTTGATTGTGATGAGGAAGGTTATTTATTACAAATCTTCACAAAACCGATTGAAGACAGGCCAACTTTGTTTTTCGAAATTATACAACGTAAAGGAGCACAAAGCTTTGGAGCAGGTAACTTTAAAGCATTATTTGAATCTTTGGAACGTGAACAAGAACTGAGAGGAAACTTATAATTATTTTATCCATTTAAGAGCCTGTTTAAAATTTATCTAATAATTTGTTTATGCTTCTTTTCGGCTGCAACATCGTTAAATATTTCGAGATACGCTTGGCTATCTCTGCAACATTTGCCTTGTTTCGCTCAAAAAATAAGCGATAAACATTTTCACAATATAAATTTAAACAGGCTCTAAGAATATTCAAAAAACTCGTCATTGTGAGGCATGAAGCAATCTTATTTAAAGCACTATTGATACACAAAACGTTTTAAAATTGCTTCTTGCCTCGCAATGACGAAATTTATATATAGATATTGTTTACAACACCTCTCCCAAATGTTTATAATTTGACTTAATCGTATCTAAAACCTCAGTCATTTTTCCACCCAACATTAATTTTGCCATTGATTCTGTCATGCCTTTTATCTGTGCCCACTCAATTTTCGGAGGCATGGCTAAAGCATTTGGATTCGTCATAATATTTAAAAGTATTGGTCCATTTTCTGTAAAAGCATTAGCAATTGCATTTTCAACATCATCTGGTTGAGAAACGGTTATTCCTTTAAAACCCATCGCTTGTGCAACTAAAGCAAAATCAGGGTTTATCATATCCGTTTCACTATCAGGTAAACCATCAACCTCCATTTCTAATTTTACCATTCCCAAAGCACGGTTGTTAAAAACGATAAGCTTTATAGGAAGATTATATTGTTTAATCGTAGCCAAATCACCAAGTAGCATCGATAGTCCACCATCACCACATAATGCTATTACTTGTTTTTCAGGATGAGCTAGAGCCGCCCCAATTGCCATTGGCATAGCATTCGCCATAGAGCCATGATTAAATGATCCGAGCATCTTTCTTTCACCGGTTCCATCAATAAATCTTGCACCCCAAACGCAACACATTCCAGTATCAACAGTAAAAATTGCATCTGTTTTAGCCAATCTATTTATCGTATCAGCTACAAATTCGGGTTGTATTTTATTTTCCACGCCCCTATCTTTAACATAAACCTGCTGATTTTCTTTAACTTTTTGATAAAATTCCAGCTGAGATTTCAAGAATTTATCATCCTTCTTTTCTTCCAACAAAGGCAATAATGCTTTTATTGAATCAGAAATATCCCCGCACAAGCCTTGAGTAAGCTTTGCTCTTCTTCCTAAACGCTCCGGACTTTCATCTATCTGAATGATTTTATTTTTTACGGGCATGAAGTTTATATATGGAAAATCTGTTCCAAGGAGGACCACTACATCTGCTTCATGCATGGCATGATAACCTGATGGCTGGCCTAATAAACCTGTCATGCCTACTTCATAAGGATTATTATATTGAATACCCATTTTACCACGAAATGAAAAACCTACAGGTGCTTTTAGTTTTGCTGCAAGTTCTACAACTTCATCATGTGCTTCAGCAGCACCAATGCCACAATAAAGCATAATCTTCTTCTCAGAATTTAAGAGCGTAGATAATTCTTTTAATTCATTATCAGATGGGCGAATTACAGGTTTATTTCTAAACAACTGCATAGAAGTAGCACTTTCTACGGCATCCATTTCCGAAACGTCGCCTGGCAAACCAAAAACAGCTACCCCTTTTTTATGTATAGCATGTTGTATAGCAGTTTGAAACATTCTTGGTGCCTGCTCAGCGGTGGTTGCAACCTGATTGTAATAACTACAATCGTCGAATAGCTTAATTGTATTGGTCTCCTGAAAAAATTCCGTTCCAAATTCACTAGTCGGAATTGTCGAAGCAATTGCAATTAGTGGAACGTGAGAGCGATGTGCATCATACAAACCGTTTATTAAGTGTACGTGTCCAGGACCGCAGCTTCCTGCACAGCATGCAATACCGTCAAGTTCTGATTCAGCAGCAGCAGCAAAAGCGCCTACTTCTTCATTTCGAACATGTATCCATTTAATTTTACCATTTCTTCTTACGGCATCATTAAAGTAATTAAGGCTATCTCCTGTAACAGCATAAATTCTTTTTACACCAACTTCAACTAGCATTTCAACCAATTGCTCTGCAACATTTTTACTCATAAAATAATTTTAAAATTTAATCGGAATGGTTAAATGATGTAATATTAATAAAGGATTGTATGGTATTGTTTCAGAAAACTCAACTTATATTTTATTTGGATTCGATTCTGACTCTAAAAAGAAAAATTCATTTTTGGCAACGGTAGGAAAAATAAACTTTCTTCACTAAAACTTCATAATTGAAATGCACCTTTGAAATAACAAAACACAAGAAGCGATTTCCGTTTTGTTAAATTCTAAAAACTCATAATTAGTTTTTTAGTTTTCCGGTTACCCTTATCTGATACCTCATGTATTGCAAAATACATGAGGTTTTTTTATAAGTTATTACGCCGTACTTTCTTTCAGCATTTGATACAAATTTGATGCGTCACCATCAAACTTGGTTCCGTTTACATAAAAAGATGGTGTTCCGTTTACACCGCTACGAATGCCACTTTCAAAATCATCATCAATGCGTTGCTGAATTTCAACAGAAACAGCATCTTTTTTAAATTTATCCAAATCAAGTCCAATGGTTTTGGCTAATTCAATGAATAAGTCGTCACCAATCCGATGTTGGTTTTCGTAAAGGGCATCATGCATTTCCCAAAATTTACCTTGTAATGCAGCCGCTTCGGCAGCCAATGCAGCAGATAAAGCATATTGGTGCACTTCCTGCAAAGGGAAATTTCGAAAAACAAACTTTATCTGGTCGCCGAAAGTATCTTGTATTTCTTGAATCAGGGGAAAAGCATCACCACAGTATGGGCATTGGTAATCGCCGAATTCTACAATTTCTATTGATGCGGACTTTCCACCTTCAACATGATCTTTAGCTGATACTTCAGGTTTTAACGTACTCATAAATTCTATTTTTTAGAAAGTTCTTCTAGGGCATCCAAAATTCCATCTGCCCCTGGATTAACTGCAGTTGGCGATAAATAATTCCAAGCAATTTTACCTTCTTTATTGATTACAAAAAGGGCTCTTTTGCTTTCACCAATTTGTTCATCGTAAACTCCATAAGCTTTTGATACTTTTCCTTTTGGTTCAAAATCTGCTAAAAGTGGGAAATGAAGCTTTCTATCACCCGAAAACGCTAAATGGCACCAAACACTATCTACAGAAATTCCAAAAATTTGGGCGTCGTATTTATTAAAGTATTTCAGCATTTCGTTGTAAAGTGCCATTTGGTCGCTACAAACAGGACTCCAATCTGCAGGATAAAAAGCAAGAATTACGTTTTTTCCTCTAAAATCTTTTAGTTTTATTTTTTGGTCAGGAGTAGCATTTAACTCGAAATCTGGTGCTAATGCGCCTTTTTCTAACATGATGTATAGTTTAAAAATTATTGTACTATTTAAACAACCCTAAATACCAGTTGTTTGTTATAAAGTTTAACCTAACTTTTGGCGCTTAATTAAATAAGACTGCAAAACCGGATAAAACCCTTCATTCATATCGGCATCGATTAAATCTATTTTATATTGAGCACATTTTAAAGTAATTTGCTGCCGATAAGTTGAAACCGCAGCAGTATAGTTTTCTTTCACCTGATTAGTATGCACCTTAATCATTTCTCCGGTTTCCATATCTATGAATTGATACGGCCTGTTCTCAAAATTAAAATCAACTTCTTTTGATTTATCAAATACATTAAAAACTACAACCTCATGTTTATTAAATTTTAAGTGCTGAAGTGCATCAAAAAGTGCATCAGTTTTTTCAGAACTGGTTTGCGTATTAAATAAATCACTAAAGATTATTACCAATGAGCGTTTATGAATCAATTCTGCCACTTGGTGTAAAGCTTCGCTTAAATTGGTTTTCGCATTTACTTTCGGTTTTTGCAGGAGCTCTTCCAACTGGTTAAAAAGATACTTCTGATGAACAGTTGTAGATTTTGCAGGCGAACTCAATAAAATTTCTTCTGTAAATAAACTTAAGCCAAAAGCATCTCTTTGTTTCTTTAAAAGATACATTAAAGAAGCTGTAGCTTGAATCGAAAAAGTAAGTTTGTTATTTTTTGGTTCAGGAAAATACATCGATGAAGAAACATCAATTACAAATTGGCAACGCAGATTGGTTTCTTCTTCAAAGCGTTTGCTGTATAGTTTATCAGTTTTTGCATATAATTTCCAATCAATATTTTTTACATTATCGCCAGCATTATATTGGCGATGCTCTGCAAATTCTACTGAGAACCCATGAAATGGACTTTTGTGTAAACCTGTAATAAAACCCTCTACAACTTGTTGAGCGAGCAATTCTAAATTACCATAGCTTGTTTCGTTTTCGTAGTTTACAACCTGCATATCGTAAAGCTAGTAAAAGATTCGCTAATTATATGCGGTTAGAATTGTATTTATATGTTCAAAAAAATATTTTGAAAGCAGTTACAGTAGCTTTTTGGTTTCTTCATTCCCGCCATCGTTCCAAATCCTTAGCCAAAGAAAAATTGGCTTCCGGGTTTTCCACTTTGTCGGGTTTAGGTGGCACAAGTAGAGTACATATCAATGGTTAATAAACCAGATGGTAGTGGCAGCCTCCGATTTTTCATCGGATCTAAAACGGATAGCAGGACTAAAAATGTAATGAAAAACAGAGCGAACATTTTCAAAAAAAGAATGAACATAAAAATTAGCAAACAAAAAATCCCGAAATCGGTAAATGATTCGGGATTAGTATATTTAAACGAGTAACTTATTTCTTTGCAATCTTATACAGCTTTCCATTATCCGTTACAGTATATAAAGCACCATCTTTTTCTACCATATCACGGAAACGTTCTCCCATTCCTTCAAGCAATCTTTCTTCGCCAACAACTTTATTGTCTTTAATAACCAAACGGATGATGTGGGAGCCACCTAAACCACCTACAAAAAGATTTCCTTTCCATTCAGGAATAACAGTGCTATTATAAAAAGCAATACATCCAGGCGAAATACTTGGATTCCAGAAATAAACAGGCTGTTCCATACCATCTTTTTGCTGAATACCATCTCCAACCTTTTTACCGCTATACTCTACACCATAGGTAATAATTGGCCAGCCATAGTTTTTGCCCGGCTTAATTAGGTTTACCTCATCGCCACCTTTTGGACCAAATTCAGCTTCCCATAAATCTCCAGTTTGAGGATTAATGGCCAAACCATCCGGGTTACGCAATCCTAACGCGTATATTTCAGGTCTTGCATCCGCCTTACCTGCAAAAGGCCCGTTTGGAATTGGCTTTCCATCTGTAGTTAAGTGAAGAATTTTTCCTAATGATGAATTTAGGTATTGCGCCTGGATACGAATATCAGCTCCCGAGCGCTCTCCCGTACTCACAAATAAGTCGCCATTTTTATCAAAAACGATTCTTGAACCGTATTGAAGTTTATCTTTATAAGAAGGTGTTGCACGGTAAATTACCGTTTGATTTTCCAATGCAGTTTCATTTGCAGCTAATTTACCCTTTGCAATGGCCAATAAAGCACCATTAGCCTGAGGTTCAGAATATGCAAAATATACCATTCTGTTTTTGGCAAAATCAGGGTCTAAAGTTACATCTAACAAGCCACCTTGTCCAGACGGATCTACCTTAGGTAAACCTGTAATGGTTTTACTTAATTTACCATCAACACCAAGAATAACCATGGTTCCTTTTTTTTGAGTGATTAAAAAGCCTCCATTTGGCAAAACGGAAATCGCCCATGGATTTTCAAGTTTATCGTTTAAAACAGAAACATCAAAAATTGCTGTTGTTTTTACGCTCGCTATTCGAGTTTGCCCTTCAAAGGCAGGTTTATAATCGGCAGAAGGTTGATTGGTTTCAACTGGGTTTTGTGCAGAAGCAGCATTGGTAAGCATCAAACTAATTGATAATCCTGCAAATGCTAGACCTAATGTTTTGTGAGTTAATAGGTTCATAGAAATGATTAGAGTTTTTAATAAAGAAACAAAATTATTTTCGCAATAAAAAACCCGAATTTAAAATTGAATCCGGGTTTTAAATATATTACAAGCCACTAGGCTTTAAGCTTAAATTTAAGCTAATTGCTTATTTAATTTTTCTGCTAAAACAGATTTCGGAACCGCACCAACTTGTTTGTCAACAACCTGACCATCTTTGAAATATAATAAAGCAGGAATGTTACGAATACCAAATTGCATTGAAATTTGAGGATTGTTATCTACGTTAACTTTACCAACGATAGCTTTACCATCATACTCTTTTGCTATTTCTTCTACTACAGGACCAACCATGCGACAAGGGCCACACCATTCTGCCCAAAAATCTACCAACACGGGTTTATCTGATTTTAATACAAGCTCCTCGAAGTTTGCATCTGTGATTTCTAATGCCATAATTATTTTTTTATGTTCAAATATATGTATTCAATTGTAATGCCAGCGATAGTGTAATGCCAATTTGACATTGACTTTATAAAGTCAAAATTATACGCTGTCACTTCGAGTCAATAAGCAATCTTTCCTATATGGCAAATTGTTACCATAAGCCGTTATTTGCTTTTTCAGTTAATAAAGTTCTATTTTTATGCTAAATAGATTGCTTTTTCGCTCCTAATAACAATGAAGGCTAAGCATAAAATAGTCTTCTAACTTAATTTAACTATTATCACTTAAATCATATGTCGTCATTACGAGGAGGCTTTTTCCGCCAACAAAGCAATCTTTCATACAAAACATCAATATAATTTTAACCGAGCAATCTTTCCAACTAAATAGATTGCTTCGTCATTCCTCCTCGCAATGAAGATTAAACCTAGTTCAACTTGTAATTTACAACATTCAAACCAATCAATTGTTCTAAGAACTTATTATTAGGGTTAATTTTTAAATTCTTGGATGTTAAATCTAGCATTATTTGTTTTTCGCTATCAAAAACGGCGAAGTTAAGTTGACAGTTTTGCTGTTCTGAGTTTGCCTTATTGTCTGCTAATATCACTTCAATCTGACGCATCAAATCATCATTTACCCTTTCTATAGGTACCTGAATGGTAAGGCTTTTGGTTAATTTATCTCTCAGCTCAGACATTAAATTAATGGATGTAATTTTAAACTCCCAGTCGCCTTTTTTGCCGAAACGCTCTCCCACCCTTCCTCTTATTTGCAAAAAATAACCTTCAGTTAAAAATGACTTAAACTTTAGAAAATCCTCACCAAATAAAGCCATTTCAGAAGCATCATCATAATCTTCAAAAACAAATGTACCGAAGGGCTTACCTGTTTTGGTTATTCGCTGCGATGCAGCAACCACCAAACCACCAACGCAAAGTTCTCGATTTTTTAATTTTTCAAATTCGGCTAATACCTCTTCATTGGTATCACCCATACGTACCTTATTAATTATACTCAATTGCTTTACGCCATGCGTACAAAATTTATCAAGTTCTAGTTTATAATTATCAAGTGGATGACCTGAAAGAAAAATTCCAATAGCATCTTTTTCATATTTTAGCCTATCCATCAATGCCCATTCAGGCGAAACTGGAAGTGTTGGTTCTAAAATCATATCTGCTTTTGAGCCACCAAACAGCGAAGCTTGAGATGTACTTTCGTTATTCTGAAAATCGTTGGCGTATTTGATAATCTTTTCAATACCATTCATTTTATCATTCGGTCCGATGTAAAAATATTGTGCTCTGTGACCACCAAATGCATCAAAAGCACCACTGTAAACAAAACTTTCGTAAGCTTTTTTATTTACAATCCGGGTATTTGAACGTTTTGCGAAATCGTAAACCGTTGTGTAAGGGCCTTTCTCAAGGCGTTCTTCGATAATACTTTCAACCGCCTTTTCTCCAACACCTTTAACGGCCGACATGCCGAAACGAACTTCGCCTTTAACATTAACAGAAAATTTAAGGTCTGATTCGTTAACATCTGGTCCGAGAACAACCACGCCCATCTGGCGGCATTCTTCCATAAAGAAAGCCACCTGTTTAATATCACTCATGTTGTTAGAAAGCACCGCAGCCATGTACTCTGCCGGATAATGTGCTTTTAAATAAGCCGTCTGATAAGCAATCCAGGCATAACAGGTAGAGTGCGACTTATTAAAAGCGTAAGACGCAAAAGCTTCCCAATCTTTCCAAATTTTTTCTAAAGTTGTTGCATCATGTCCTTTTTCAGCGGCTTGTTTTACAAACTTAGGTTTCATTTTATCCAGAACATCTTTCTGTTTTTTACCCATTGCTTTACGCAAAACATCGGCCTCACCTTTGGTAAAACCTGCCAATTTTTGCGATAAAAGCATCACCTGCTCTTGATAAACGGTGATACCGTAAGTTTCTTTCAGGTATTCTTCGCAGGCATCTAAATCGTATTTGATTTCTTCTTCTCCATTTTTACGCTTAACAAAGCTAGGTATGTACTCCATTGGCCCAGGGCGATATAATGCATTCATGGCAATTAAATCGTCAAAAACTGTAGGCTTTAGTTCCTTCATGTATTTCTGCATACCCGGACTCTCGTACTGAAAAATGCCAATAGTTTCGCCACGCTGGAAAAGTTCATAAGTCAATACGTCATCAATCGGGAAATTATCCGGGTCGAGTAGGATATCATGTCTTTTCTTAACCAGTTTAACCGTATCTTTTATCAGTGTGAGGGTTTTTAAGCCCAGAAAGTCCATTTTTAATAAACCAGCACTTTCCACAACCGAGTTATCAAACTGGGTCACATACAAATCAGAATCTTTAGCTGTGGCAACAGGAACGAAATTGGTAATATCACTTGGCGTAATAATTACACCGCAAGCATGGATGCCTGTATTTCTTAATGAACCCTCTAAAACCTGAGCCTGTTGTATAGTTTCGGCACTTAAATCTTTCATAAGGCCCATTGCTTTTAATTCCTGAACCCGTTCGTATTCATCTGGGCGCAAAGCATCTTTTAAACTCTTTTCATCGAGGGTAAAGATTTTTGCAAGTTTCATATTCGGAATCAGCTTAGCAATTTTGTCTGCTTCAAAAAGTGGTAAATCTAAAACCCTGGCCGTATCGCGTATGGATGATTTCGCAGCCATCGTTCCATAGGTAATAATTTGCGCAACCTGACTGGAACCATATTTATTGATAACGTACTCCATTACACGCCCGCGACCCTCATCATCAAAATCGATGTCGATATCGGGCATGGAAACACGATCGGGATTTAGGAAACGCTCAAAAAGGAGGTCATATTTGAGCGGATCGATATTGGTAATCCATAAGCAATAAGCAACTACAGAACCTGCAGCAGAACCACGACCTGGACCAACGGAAACATCTCTCCTTCTGGCTTCGGCAATAAAATCCTGTACAATTAAGAAATAGCCAGGGTAACCTGTTTTTTCAATCGTAGCCAATTCAAAATCCAACCTATCGATTACCTCGGATGTAGGTTTGCCATAACGCTTTTTCGCTCCTTCGTAAGTTAGGTGACGTAAAAACTTATTTTCGCCTCGTTTTCCACCATCAACTTCATCTTCAGCAACTAGAAACTCCTCAGGAATATCAAACTTGGGAAGTAAAACTTCGCGGGCAAGTTGATAACTTTCAATCTTATCTACAATTTCCTGAATGTTTAAAATTGCTTCAGGCAAATCGGCAAATAGTGCTTTCATTTCATCAGGAGATTTGAAATAATATTCCTGATTGGGCAAGCCATAACGGTAGCCGCGGCCGCGACCAATTGGTGTTGCCTGTTTTTCACCATCTTTTACGCAAAGCAAAATATCGTGCGCATTTGCATCTTTTTTATTGATGTAATAGGTATTATTTGTTGCAATGAGTTTTACATCGTGTTTTTTAGCGAGCGAAATTAAAGAAGTATTTACCCTGTCTTCATCTTCCTGATTATGGCGCATTACCTCCACATAAAAATCTTCTCCAAACTGTTCTTTCCACCAAAGCAAAGCTTCTTCTGCTTGGTTTTCGCCCATGTTTAAGATTTTGTTAGAAATCTCACCAGAAAGGTTACCAGATAAAACAATAATATCATCTTTGTATTGCTCAATTACTTGCCTATCAATACGCGGAACATAATAAAACCCCTTTGTGTAAGCAATGGAAGACATTTTAGCCAGATTGTGATAACCTTTTTTGTTCTTTGCCAACAGCACCATTTGGTAACCATTGTCTTTCGCAGTTCTGTTTAGGTGATCATCACAAACAAAAAATTCTACACCAATAATTGGTGTCATTACAACTTCAGTTGGTCGCTCTCCAGCTTCAATAGCTATCGCATTTTTTGCTTCTGCAGCTTTATTATGATTTAAAACGTTTGAAACAAAATGAAAAGCACCCATCATATTTGCATGGTCGGTCATTGCAACCGCAGGCATTTTTTGTGCCGCTGCCGCTTTAACTAAGTCAGGAATGCTGATGGTACTTTGTAAAACCGAAAATTGAGTATGATTGTGTAAATGAACAAACGTTGCCGCAGCAAGTTCTTGTTTATTCTCTGCAAGTTCTTGTTTAGAGACACCACCGCCTTCTGCTTTCTGAAGGCGTTTACGAATTTCATCAGAAGCAGACTTTAAATTAACATGGTTAATTCCAAAACTTGGAATAGATGCAGGATTTATTTCTCTAAAGCGAGGGAAGTATTCTGCATCAACGAGTAATTCTTCTTTAGTAAAAACTTCCTTTTTAATTAATTCAAGGAAACAACGCGTAGTTGCTTCTACATCGGCAGTTGCATTGTGTGCCTCCTTAAACGGAATACCGAATAAATATGAGTGAAGTTCGGTTAATGTTGGCAGCTTAAATTTACCACCTCTACCGCCCGGTAGTTTCAGCAAGCTTGCAGTAATTTCCGTACAGGTATCTAAAACAGGCATTCCGGCCATGTGGTTTTCAACGCCAAAACGATGAAACTCACAACCCATAATATTTACATCAAAACCAACATTTTGCCCTACAATAAATTTAGATTTTGATAAAGCGATATTGAATTTCTCCAATACTTCGGCAAGCGATACACCTTGCTCTTCAGCTAATTCCGTCGAAATACCATGAATACGCTCCGCATCATACGGAATATTAAATCCCTCTGGCTTAACTAAATAATCCTGATGCTCAACCATCCGCCCCATCTCATCGTGTAGTTGCCATGCAATTTGAATACAACGCGGCCAGTTATCGGTATCGGTAATTGGAGCATTGTAATTACGAGGCAAACCTGTAGTTTCCGTATCAAAAATTAAGTACATATATTATTGTAAAAATTAACCGCTGCAGAATATTAGTGGCTTTTCAAAAATAGGAAATTTGAAGGTTGATGTTGTCAGGATTTTATCAACAAAAAAAGGAGATAATAAAGCTGATTTTGTAATGGAACTGTTAAACAATTTAACTTTTGTAAAGGCAGAAGCAATCAGCATAAAAAAAGCTCAATTTATTAGTGAACTAAAATCTTCGGTTGAAGAAGTTGAACTCACGAAACAAGGAAAATTAAATCTAAAATATGCTGAAGAACTTTTAAATGATCTATAATATTGAACTTACTCACTTCTTTGAAAACAACTCAGCTAAAAAATTTACATAACTAAAAAAAGGAATTTTTAGAATTAATAATATCATTAAGAGAGAATCCCGAATAAGGAAAGTCTCTTGGCAACAATTGTTATAAGATTTGTATTTCAATCACATCAAAAGGTAAGAGAAAATCTGGTGGGGCTAAAGTGATAACACACATACAAATTGTTAAAAAAAAGATTTCCTAATCTCGATTTATGATAAATCAGAGCAATCACACATTTCGGATAAAGAACTTGATACCTTGCTCAAAATTATTTAATAAAAAAGCCGAAATACTTTACGTGTTTTCGGCTTTTTTATAAAGAAATAAATTTTATTCTTAATCTTCCAAAGCTTTCAAAAGCACTTCTGCCGCTTCTTCTGATGAACCCGGGTTTTGACCAGTAATTAAAAGTCCATCTTTTTTAACATACGAACTCCAGTCAGCACCTTTGCTGTAGTGCCCACCAAGCTTTTTAAATTCATCTTCCAATAAAAAAGGCACAACATCTGTCAATTTTACCGCTTCTTCTTCTGTGTTTGAGAATCCGGTAACTTCTTTTCCCTTTACTAAAGGATCGCCATTTTGGTCTTTAACTTTAATAAGCACACCTGGAGCGTGACATACAAAAGCAACAGGTTTTTCGGCATTATAAAATGATTCAATAAGTGAAATAGATCTTTCATCGTTTGCTAAATCCCATAACGGTCCATGACCTCCTGGATAAAATACGGCATCAAAATCAGCTTCGTTAACGTCATCTAATTTAACTGTATCTGAAAGTTTTGTTTTTAGTTCCTCATCAGCTTTAAATCTTTTGGTTGCATCGGTTTGTGCATCAGGCGCATCACTTTTTGGGTCAATTGGTGGTTGCCCTCCTTTTGGCGAAGCTATTGTAATTTCTACACCTGCATCTGCCATAACATAATAAGGAGCAGCAAACTCTTCAATCCAAAAACCTGTTTTTTCACCTGTATTTCCCAATTCACTATGGGAAGTTAATACCATTAATACTTTCATTATTATAAATTTATTTGTGTGTAAGTGCCATCTATTTCTATGCCGAAAAATGGGTTAGCATTTAAAATGACAAATGCTATACGATTGGTTAAAAATGTTCCTGACTCACCAATTCACTAACATCATAACCTTTTTCGCGGCATCTCTCAATAATATCAACCAATAAATCCGATTCCATTTTAGGCTCGCGGGTCATAATAAAAAGGTATTTCCCATCCGGATGTCCAACCACAACATAGCTGTAATCATCGGCAAGTTCGATTATCCAGTATCCAATTTTAAAAGGCCATAGAAATTGTGCCTTCATATCACCATCTGGTTTTTTTTCATCAAAAAACAATTTAGATGTAATCGATTTTTCTTCCGGTTTTCCTTCTTTGTGATAGGTAGTGTAAACATCAAAATGGTCGCCACCAACTAAAGTATAGGTTTCAGTTGTCTGTTTCCAATGTTTATCTAATAAGGTTGGGATAGAATATAGAGAATACCACTTTCCCTCGAAGGCTTTAAAGTCGATATTGATTATTGGCTTATTTTCCATGGTTTGTTGTATGTGTTTTTTTAATTTAAGTAATTTTGCCAACTATTAGTGTTCCTGGCTTACGAGTTTATCAACCTCATACCCTTTTTGTTTACATCTATCAACAATAGCACTCATCAATTTTTTATCAATTTCGGGCTTTCTGGCCATTATAAACAAATATTTTTTATCTGGGTGGCCAATAACAACATAACTGTAATCATCTGGTAATTCAATTACCCGATAACCTATTTTGAAAGGCCAAAGAAACTGCGCTTTCATCTCTCCATCAGGTAAACCATCGTAAAAAAATAATTTAGATTTTATCGATTTCTCTTCCGTATTTCCTGTTTTGTAATAGGTTGTAAATACTTCAAAATATCCTTCCTTTAATGTATAATTCTCAACAGTTTTACGCCATTTTTTGTCCAAAGCAGTGGGTATACTTGTTAATGAATACCATTTACCTTGAAACTTTTTAAAATTTATTTTAGCAATTGCTTTATTTTCAGAGTCGAAGCTGGAAATTGATTTATGCAAATCTAGCCCTGTAAATGAAAAGAAAAAACAACTCACAATAAGAAGCGTAAGTAAGTGCAGAAGCTTGAATTTGTTTAGATTCATAAATTTGTTTCGTTTAATAACATTTTAAAAATTATAAAGTTTTGAAAAGGATTTTTAAACCTTATATTTATTTATACCTTCGATTGGTAATTAACAGCAAACCATAAAATTTAGAAATATGAAAGTAACGGTTGTAGGAGCAGGCGCTGTAGGCGCAACTTGTGCAGATAATATTGCACGTAAAGAACTTGCGAATGAGCTTGTTTTGTTAGATATTAAAGAAGGTTTTGCCGAAGGTAAAGCCATAGATATGATGCAAACGGCTACCCTATTAGGTTTCGATACAAAGATAACTGGTGTTACCAACGACTATAGTAAAACTGCAGGCTCTAATGTTGTGGTAATTACTTCAGGCTTACCGCGTAAACCCGGAATGACTCGTGAAGAACTTATCGGAATTAATGCCGGTATTGTAAAAGGCGTTGCCGAAAATATTTTGAAATACTCTCCTGAAGCGATAATAATAGTGATTAGTAATCCAATGGATACGATGACTTATTTGGCTTTGAAATCTTTGGGTCTACCTAAAAACCGGATTATTGGTATGGGTGGCACATTAGATAGTTCTCGTTTTAAATTTTATTTATCAAAGGCTTTAGATTGCAATCCGAGCGATTTACAAGGTTTTGTTATTGGTGGTCATGGCGATACAACCATGATTCCTTTAACGCGTTTAGCAACTTATCAAAGCTTACCAGTGAGCAACTTATTGGATAAAGCCACACTTGATAAAGTTGCGGCAGATACCATGGTTGGTGGTGCTACTTTAACCGGATTAATCGGTACATCGGCATGGTATGCTCCTGGAGCAGCTGGGGCAGCGCTTGTTGAAGCAATTTTACGCGATGAGAAAAAATTATTTACCTGCTGCGTTTCATTAGAAGGCGAATACGGTCAGCAAGATATTTGTTTAGGCGTTCCGGTAATTATTGGCCGTAACGGCTGGGAAAAAATTATCGATTTTAATTTAACCGATGACGAGCAAACGGCATTTAATAAAAGTGCTGATGCTGTTAGAAACATGAATAGCGTATTAGCTGATATGAAATTGGTTTAATAAAATTAATCATCTTGAGCACCAATAATAAAATTTAACCACCTTAAACACCTAAGAAAAACCTCATAATATCAAGTAGTAAAAGTAAATTAACCATCATATAAACCTAAAAATAAGGTGCCTTAGGTGGTAAAAATCGTTAAATGAAGTCAATTTCAATTCCATTAAAACTTATAAACTTACAAGACGACGGTTTCCATGTTTTGGTAGAAATTGTTGTTTTTAAGCAAAAGCATTTTGTTGTATTAGATACCGGAGCATCACGAAGTGTTTTCGATAAATCTTTGATAGAGCAGCATCTTTCCGAAACTTTACACGTATCGGATGAGATAAATGCGGCTACACTCTTTACAACTACTACAACTATCCAGGCCACCATTCCAGAAGTTAAAATAGGCTCGTTAAAAATAAAGAATTACCAAACTGTTGCTTTTGATTTGCAATCGGTTACAGAAACTTACCAGCAATTTGGACACCCACCAATTTCTGGGATCATTGGTGGTGATATTTTGATGAAGTACAAAGCCGTAATCAATTATGATAAGCTTGTACTAAAATTATATAAATAAATGTTGTTGACTCCAATCAATTAACATTTTGAAATAAAGAGGTTTCTTGTTAAATTTAATGAACCAAACTAATCAAATTATGAAATTCTTAAAAATTTTATTTGGAATTATTGTCGTACTGGCAATAATAATCCTTGTGGGTGGTATGTTTCTGCCAAAAACTTACTCGGTAAACAGAACTATATTGATTAACGCACCCGATAGCGTTATCTATAAAAATATTGCAAACTTTAACGAATTTTACAAATGGAACCCTTGGGCTAAAATGGAACCTACAGCCAAAACTACATTTTCAGGAACTGCTGGTCAACCGGGTCACATATATGCATGGATAGGAAAAGAAACCGGTTCGGGCGAAATGAAAATTCTAAAGGTAGAGCCAAATAAACAAGTTGATATTGATTTATTTTTTAAAGAACCTTTCGAAAGTCATGCTGATACAAAATTTAATATTACACCAGATGGAAGTACAAATAAAGTTACCTGGACAATGAGCGGCGAAAACAATCTGATAAGCAAATGGATGTGTCTAGTAATGGGTGGAATGGATAAAATGATAGGAAAAGATTTTGAAAGTGGTTTAGCCAGTTTGAAAGAAAAATCTGAAAAAGAAATTTAATTCTAATACTTTATTTTAAAGAGGCTGTATCATAATACGAAATGTCATCCTGAGCCTGCCGAAGGATTTGCAAAAACTGCATTTTGTGGCGTTTAGACAAGTTCAACGTAGCAAGATTCAAAGATAAATTGATTTATGATATAGACTTTTATTTTTTTGGATATATTGATAAACAAACAATTATGTCGGCATTGCGTTAAAAAAACAGTTAAATTGAGTTTTCTTAAATTAAGATTTTGAAATCTCCTGTTTTTTAGATTATTTGCCAACAGATGAATTTATTACTTGTAGAAGATGAGCCCAGCGTTGTCTCTGTAGTTTCGAGAGGTTTAACCGAAGAAGGTTTTACGGTAAGTGTAGCTCCAGATGGTTTGATAGGCAAACAAATGGCTATGGAAAATGAATTCGATTTGATTATGCTGGATATTATGCTACCAGGCATAAATGGTTTGGAGCTTTGTAAAATTATAAAAGAGCAAAAGCCAAATACACCAATAATAATGTTAACCGCTTTAGGAACAACAGAAAACATTGTTAACGGATTAGATAACGGAGCAGACGATTACCTCATAAAACCATTCAAATTTGCTGAACTTTTTGCAAGGATTAGAACTTTATTAAGAAGATACAGTGGCAAAATTTCTTTCGATCAGATAATCACAGTTGCAGATTTACAGATAAACCTGAGTGCTAAAACTGTTAAACGGAATCAGCATGATATTGTATTAACCGCTACAGAATATCGATTGCTCGAATTTATGGCCAAGAATAAATCTAAAATCTTATCGCGAATTGATATTTTAGAAAGTGTATGGGATATTGATTTCAATCTCGGAACAAATGTTGTTGATGTTTATGTAAACTATCTTAGAAAAAAAATAGATAAAAATTCAGAACAGAAACTTATCCATACGGCAGTTGGAATGGGTTACGTTTTAAAAGAAAAGTAATGGAGATTGCCAAGAAAATAACCTTACTTTTTGTCATTTTATCTGCGATTATCATCTCGCTTTTAAGTGGTTTTGTTTGGTATTTTTCTAACGATTTTGCCTTTGAAGATTTTTACAAACGTTTAGAGGCAAGGGTAAATATTGCGGCGCAACTAAAGCTTTATGAGGATGATAACAATGATGTTTATGCAAAAATGCGCAATCAATATCTTGAGCGTTTACCAGCAGAAAGAGAATACATAATTGAAGCAGGAAAGCCTGAAATTAAAGTTGATAGAATTTTACCTAAAAGTTTTTACAACAGGATAAATTCTGGCTCTATAGCCCGCTATCGCGTTGATAATCACTTTTATGCAGGTAAATTCTTTAAAAATTCGCAAAAGGGCTATATTGTAATTGTATCAGCAAACGATCCATTTGGTTTTCGTGAATTAAAAGATTTACAGAAAATTCTTATTATTGGTTTTTTTCTATCTGTAATTTTATCTTTTATTGTAGGTTGGAAATTTTCTGATTATATGCTTATGCCTTTACGAAATATTATAAAAAGCGTAAAAAAAATTAAAGCAGAAAATCTTCATTTGCGTTTGGATGTTAAAAATGGCAGCGATGAAATGTCTCAACTAGCGCAAACCTTTAACAATATGCTTAATCGTTTGGAAACTGCATTCGAAACACAAAATAATTTTATTAGTAATGCCTCGCATGAACTAAGAACCCCCTTGACAATTATTAGCGGCGAAGTAGAACTGGCAATGAAAGCCAAGGATGATTCGGAAAAACAGCATAATGCATTGCTAAAAATTAAAGATGAATCTGAAAGACTAAATAACATATTAACAAGTTTATTAGGCTTAGCTCAATCTGGTTTCAATGGAAAAAACCAACCCTGGGAACAGGTTAGAATGGATGAATTGATCTGGGAAATTAAAGACTCTGTAAATCAGGTTCATCCCGGTAGTAAAATAGAAATTGATTTTAGCACTTTACCCGAAGATGAGGAGTTGATCACACTCAGAGTTAATAAAAATTTAATCAAACTCGCCATCACAAATATAGTAAGCAACGCCTGCAAATACTCTGATTATAAAACCGTTACCATTACCCTTGAAAGTAAAACAAATTTACTCTCAATAGCTGTTAACGACCAGGGAATTGGAATACCAGAAACTGACATTCAGCATATTTTTGAACCTTTCTATCGTGCATCAAACACCAATCAGTTTAAAGGTTATGGTGTAGGTTTACCATTATCATTAAATATTATTCGATTGCACAGAGGCAGTATCGCCATAAAATCACAAGAAGGAATTGGTACAGAAATAAAAATTATATTACCTATTAAAGGTTGAAATTAGGTTTTTGGTTTGTTAGTTGGTTGGTTATTTAGTTGGATTTTTGGTTTATTGGTTTTTTAGGTTTTTAGTTACACCTTTAAAACAGATTCTTATCCTTGCTCTTTGTTTGTTCCATCTTCCATATCCCATCTTCCTCTTCCTTGCTCTTTAAATTCTAATCTAATTTTAATCTCATTCTTATTTCGCTATAATATCATCAGCCTAAACTTGTATAAATAATTTAATCAATTTATTTAAAAAACATCAGGTTATGAAAACAATATTAATTCCAACCGACTTTAATTTAGAAAGCATTAAAGTAATCGATGCCATTGTTCAAAACCAAACTGGCGAAAAATTAAATTTAATTTTTGTTCATGCTTTTAAACTTTCAGATTCTATTACAGATATGCTAATGCTTAGCCGCCGCAGCCGTGATTATGAAAACGTTAGCGACGAGTTTTATTTAAAAATTGATGAATACAAAAATCAATACCACGATAAAATACAAACCATCGGTATAGAATATTTTTATGGAAGCACTGTGGCAGCCTTTAAAAACTTTATAGAAGCTTTTGATGTAAACGCCATCGCTTATTTAAAAGACTACAAGTTTACTCCAATAAATAAGTTTAGTATCGATCCAAAATATTTAACAGAGCGTTCAGGTTGCGAATTACTTAACTTAAATGTTTTAACTGTTCATCAATCTGAAAACCTTATTGATACTAAAATTCACGAAGCACAATTACAAGAAGTAAATGTGTAATTAATCATCTCCAAAATTATATATCATGCTGTTACGAAATAATGTTCCCCTAACTTATATATTCGGAAAAATTAAGAAAGAATTGCTTTTTGTCATTGCTTATTCAGTAGGTATTGTTGTACTCTATCAGAATTTTCATGTTACACGCATTTCAATTCCTGTTGCTGTACCTGCTTTATTAGGCACAATTATATCTCTTTTACTCGCCTTCCGATCTAACCAAGCCTATGATAGATGGTGGGAAGCCAGAATTTTATGGGGAGCAATCGTTAATGATTCCAGATCTATTTCCCGCCAAATTTTATCATTTGTAGATAACCCATACAATCAGGAAGAAATAGAGCAGTTTAAAGCGAAATTTATTAAACGCCAAATTGCCTGGTGTTATGCACTTAGCCAAGCATTAAGGGGTTTTAGTCCGAGAAAAGGATTGGAAGAATACTTAAATCCTGAAGAAATAGCTTTTATTAAAAAACGTAAAAATGTTACCACCAGCTTATTGGAGTTACACGGAATGGATTTAAAGAAAGCGTTGCAGGAAGGCTGGATTAATAAATATCAGCAAATTGAAATCGACAAAACAATATCAGCACTTTGTAACCACATGGGCGGTTCTGAAAGAATTAAAAATACTGTATTTCCGGTTACCTACAGCAAATACATAAACATGTCTATTCATTTGTTTATCGTTTTATTGCCCTTTGGCTTAATAGAGTATTTTGGATACATGGAAGTTCCGCTAGTTGTTGCAATTGCTGCATTCTTTTTACTGGTTGAGAAAATGGCTGTTCACCTACAGGATCCTTTTGAGAATAAACCAACGGATACGCCAACAACCACAATATGCAGAACGATAGAAAGAGATTTATGCCAGATGTTGGATGATAACAAATTATACGAGGATAAACCTCAAACGGAATTGGCTCCAGTTGGGTCATATTACATTCTATAATTTTATAGATTTTTAGTTGAAGTCCATTTTTGGACTGGTTAGTTAAGCCACATTACTGTTATTCGGATGAAGAACACATTGGCGCAAGTTAATAATAATGAAAGAGCCTATGATTAATTTCATTAGGCTCTTATTTTTGCTCAGTTAAAATTCAAAACAAAAAACTAGCCTGTCTCAAAAATAACAGATGTAACCCTGATCCTGTCGAAGGACTTGCAAAACTGCCTTTTAGGGCGTTTCGACAAGCTCAACGTGACAAGATGCAAAGATAAATTGATTTATGAGACAGCTTCGTTTTTTGTTTTAAAGTCCCTTTTGGGAGATTTAGGAGTTAAGCATCAATTTTAGCATATTTTGCATTACGTTCAATAAACTCTCTACGTGGTGCAACCTCATCGCCCATTAACATAGAAAATGTATGATCGCATTCCGCTGCACTTTCAATTGTAGCTTGTAATAAAGTACGGGTAGCAGGATTTAATGTCGTATCCCAAAGCTGTTCAGCGTTCATTTCACCCAAACCCTTATAACGTTGAATGTGAACACTATCTTCTTTACCATTACCTTTAATGCGTTGTACAGCAGCATCACGCTCTGTATCATTCCAGCAATATTCGAAATCTTTACCTTTTTTAACCTGGTAAAGTGGAGGCGATGCAATATAAACATAACCGGCCTCGATTAATGCACGCATATAACGATAGAAGAATGTTAAAATTAAGGTTGTAATGTGAGAACCATCAATATCAGCATCCGTCATGATTACGATTTTATGATAACGTAATTTCGTCATGTTCAAAGCTTTATCATCTTCAGGTGTGCCAATACTCACACCGATTGCTGTAAACATGTTCTTAATCTCGTCGTTCTCGTAAATTTTATGTTCCATTGCCTTTTCAACGTTCAAAATTTTACCTTTTAAAGGTAAAATCGCTTGAATGTTTCTATCGCGACCTTGTTTTGCTGTTCCACCCGCCGAGTCACCCTCTACCAAGTATATCTCACATTTTACGGGATCGCTATCAGCACAATCGGCAAGTTTACCAGGTAAACCCGAACCACCCATTACACTTTTACGTTGAACCATTTCGCGTGCTTTACGAGCAGCAGCACGAGCGGTAGCAGCTAAAATAACTTTATTAACAATCATTTTAGCTTCTTTCGGATTTTCTTCCAAATAAGCTCCTAATGCTTCGCCAACAGCAATATCAACCGCACCCATAACTTCGGTATTACCCAATTTGGTTTTAGTTTGTCCTTCAAATTGAGGCTCCTGAACCTTAACCGAAACCACAGCCGTTAAACCTTCTCTAAAGTCATCACCTGTGATTTCCATTTTTAGGTTTTTTAACAGCCCGGATTTATCTGCATAACTTTTTAAAGTACGCGTTAAACCTCTACGGAAACCTGCAATGTGTGTACCGCCTTCATGCGTATTAATGTTGTTTACATAAGAGTGTACATTTTCTGAGTAACTATCATTGTACTGAAAAGCCAGTTCTACTGGTACACCATTCTTAATACCATCGATATAAATCGGTTCAGGTAAAAAAGATGCACGGGTTCCATCTAAAAACGAAACAAATTCTTTTAGGCCACCTTCAGATTGGAAAACTTCCGAAAAGAAAGTTCCATCGTCAAGTTTTTCACGTTCATCAGTTAACGTTAATTTAATTCCTTTATTTAAAAAGGCCAATTCGCGTAACCGACCAGCTAATGTATCGTATTTGTATTCAGTTGTTTGTGTGAAAATTGTAGCATCGGGGGTAAAAGTTACAATCGTACCTCTTTTATCCGTAACACCAGTTTCCTTTACATCATACAAAGGTTTACCAATGTTATATTCCTGCATCCAAATTTTACCTTCACGGTGCACTTCAGCTATTAAATGCGTAGATAATGCGTTAACGCAACTTACCCCAACACCATGCAAACCACCAGAAACTTTATAAGTATCTTTATCAAATTTACCACCAGCGTGTAAAACCGTCATTACAATTTCTAATGCCGATTTATTTTCTTTTGTGTTAATTCCGGTTGGAATACCACGACCGTTATCTTCAACTCTAATCGAGTTTCCTTCTAAAATTCTTACATCGATTGTATCCGCATGACCGGCCAAAGCCTCATCAATTGAGTTATCTACAACCTCATAAACCAAATGATGCAAACCTTTTACACCAGTATCACCTATATACATCGAAGGGCGCTTACGCACCGCTTCCAAACCTTCTAAAACCTGTATATTATCTGCCGAATAATTTGACTTTAAATCCTGTTCTTCGCTCATATTTTAATTAAAAACAATAAGTATCAAAAATACGGAAATTTCGGCAATAAAACTAATATGTGGATAAGTTTTGGAACCAACACTAACTAGCCATAAATAGCCTTCATGGCAGTTTAAATGATGTTTTGGAAAGCAAAACCTGTGTTTCAATTAGATGTTAGTCCCGCTTTCCATTACAAGGCCCGATGAAGAATCGGGCGCTTTTCATTTCAATCGGGTTTAAATAACTAAATCTTTCGCTTTTAGGTTAATTCTGCTCCCTGCAACTGCAAATTTTAGCATGGGCTGCGCCACCTAAACCCGACAAGAGCGAACACGTAGCATCAGCCTTTGGCTGAAATGCGAAGTAAAGCGGCTGGCGGGATTACCTTTAAAATGAACTACAGTATCTGCTTTTCAAATAATCTATAAGTGTAAAGCTTCGTTAACTTAAACTGTAAACAATTACTATAGAAAAGTTTATGACCTAAAAGTATTTATTGCATACTTAATTATCATTTTTATCTTTGCTAAAATTTATTAAACTAGAATGGAAAGAAGAACCTTTAAAACCTTTGGTTTATTTGCTACTGCAGCTTTAATTACTGCATTTTCTGCATGCCAAAACAAAGACACTAAAACAACTGAAACTAAAAAAACAGATAGTACTGCAGCTGTTTCTGCAAATGAAAAAATTGTATTTGTAAATTCAGATTCTTTATTAACTAAATACGATTATTACAAAGATCTTAAAGTTAAATTCGAAGGTAAATCGAAAAATGCACAGGCAGATATGCAAGCCAAAACACAGGCTTTTCAAAGAGAAGTTGCTCAATACCAACAAACTGCAGGTACCTTAGCAGCAGATGTTCGTAAATCTACCGAAGAGCGTTTAGGTCGTAAACAACAAGAATTACAAACTTACCAGCAAAATGCGGGTGGCGCTTTGCAAAACGAGCAAGCTGCAGAAAATGAAAAATTATATGATAAAGTTGCTGGTTATTTAAAAGGTTATGCAAAAGGAAAAGGTTATAAAATGGTTTTAACTTACTCAAAAGGCAACAGTGCCATTTTATTTGCAGATGAAAGTTTAGATGTAACTTCTGAAGTGATTAAAGGCTTAAATGCAGATTACGCAAAAAAATAATTTTTAATATGATTTCTAAAAAATGCTCTGAACAATCAGGGCATTTTTTTTGTTTTAACATTTAATTATGGAGATTAAGCAACAACACGAAGATTTTATGCGCATGGCAGTTGAACTGTCAGTAAAAAACGTAAGCGAATGCATTGGAGGCCCTTTTGGTGCTGTAATTGTTAAGGATGGAAAGGTTATAGCAAAATCAGCTAATAAAGTTACAACCACAAACGACCCAACCGCACACGCAGAAGTTTCGGCAATAAGATTGGCTTGTACTGCCCTAAATACTTTCGATTTAAGCGGATGTGTAATTTATACGAGTTGCGAGCCATGCCCAATGTGCTTAGGTGCAATTTATTGGTCGAGGATTGAAACCATTTATTATGCCAATACCAAAGCAGATGCCGCACATATTGGTTTTGATGATAAATTTATTTATGAAGAACTTGATAAACCTATGGACAAAAGAACATTACCAGTGGTTCAAATGATGAGAGATGACGCAATGGAAGCCTTTAAACTATGGGAAACATCGCCAATGCGAAGAGATTATTAGATAACATTGAAACATTTGCTATCTATAAAGCGTCTGATTATAAAAAACCGGCATGACCTACGAGCAAAAAATTATCCATGAACTGGAATTTTGGAAATATAAAACCTTAAAAAAGCCATCTCTTTTTAATAAAGTTACAGATAAAGTTCAAAAGAAAATTAATAGCTACATTCCTGATAAAATTCATAATGCTATAACCACTGCAATTAAGCAAATGGTTAAAGCGGTTCTTTTTGGTTCTACTTTTACCACATCAAAACCTTTTACAAATTTAACATTAATGCATCGCGAAGCATTAATTAAGCAAAAAATTGAAAATTATAAGAAAACTGGCGCTGCAGAAGGCGGGATTACCGGTGCAGGAGGTTTTTTAATGAGCCTTGCAGATTTCCCTTTATTACTGGGAATAAAAATGAAAATGCTTTTTGATATTGCTGCCGTATATGGGTATGAAGTAAAAGATTATCGCGAACGCTTATTTATTTTGCATATTTTTCAATTGGCTTTTTCGAGCAAAGAAGAAAGCAAAAATATTTATTTAAAAATGGAAGATTGGGATAATAAAGCACATAAACTCCCAACTAATATTGATGAGTTTGATTGGTTAACTTTTCAACAACAATATAGAGATTATATTGATTTAGCTAAACTTGCTCAGATGCTACCTTTTATCGGTGCGGCAGTTGGTGCAGTTGCAAATTACAAACTGATAGAAAAATTAGGAAAAACCGCAATGATGAGCTACAGAATGAGGTATTTCAATATTCAATCTATAAAAATAACTGAAAATCATAAGCTCAAAATTGAAGACTGAAAACTGGAAACCAAAACTAATCATCCTTATCTTCAAATAAACCTCCTATTAAATCGTCTGTTTCTCTTCTATCCTTTTTGGTTGGTCGGCCTGTACCTCTATCTCTTTTTAAATTAGGAGAATGGAACATTGATTTAAAAGCATGAGTTTCTTCTACAGGTGTTAAATCTTTGTATTTGCTCAAGGCTGTTGGCGAGTCTGTTCTGTTGTAAGAAAGTTCTAAAACTTCAATAATTTTTTTTTCAATTCCTTTAGATACAGAATACACATCACCAACTTTAACAACAGCAGATGGTTTGATGTTTTGGCCTTTGAATTTTATTCTCCCTGCTTTGCAAGCATCTGTAGCTAAGCTTCTGGTTTTAAATAACCTGATTGCCCACAAATATTTATCTATTCTAAGTTTTTCTGTTTCTGTCATTAGTGGTTGGTTATTTGGTATATTGTAATTAAACTAATCGTAAATTGTTATGTTTTTTAGAAAATTCAAAAAGATTAAAAACCAAAGTTAAGCAACCATAACTCAAAAAACCAAACACCTAAAAAACTAAAAAACCAAAAATTTTAAGTTATTTTGCATAAAATTTAAAAACAACATGTATTCAGATTTAAAGAAATTAATTGAAGCCGCTTGGGAAGATAGAACCCTTTTAAAATATAGCAATTATTGTGAAGCCATCGAAGCCGTAATTATGGGATTAGATAAAGGTGAAATTCGTGTTGCTGAACCTGTTTTAAACTCTTGGGGCATTAATGAGTGGGTAAAAAAAGCCGTAATATTATACTTCCCGATTCGTGAGATGAAAGAAATTAAAAGCGGTCCTTTTGTTTACCACGATAAAATGGATTTAAAAACCGATTATAAAACTACCGGTGTGCGTGTTGTACCAATGGCAAGTGCCCGTTATGGTTCGTTTTTGGCTAAGGGCGTAATTATGATGCCATCTTATGTAAATATTGGCGCTTATGTTGATGAAGGTACGATGGTAGATACCTGGGCTACTGTAGGCTCATGTGCGCAAATTGGTAAGCGTGTACATTTAAGCGGTGGTGTTGGCATTGGCGGTGTTTTAGAACCGGTTCAAGCCGCTCCTGTTATTATAGAGGATGATTGTTTCTTAGGCTCTAGAGCAATTGTTGTTGAAGGCGTTAAATTAGAAAAAGAAGTAGTCTTAGGTGCTAATGTTGTATTAACAGCTTCAACCAAAATTATTGATGTAACCGGACCAACACCTGTTGAATATAAAGGTATTGTGCCTGCTCGTTCTGTTGTAATTCCTGGTAGTTATACCAAAAAATTCCCGGCTGGCGATTATCAAGTTCCATGTGCTTTAATTATTGGCAAACGTAAAGAAAGTACAGATAAGAAAACATCACTTAACGATGCGTTGAGGGAAAATAATGTAGCTGTTTAAGCTAAAAGCATACAGGTGAAAGCTGAAAGCGAAGAGCAAATTACAAAAGCCGAAAGCCCTAAACTTGAGCAATCAAGCTTTGGTCTTTCGGCTTTAAGCTTTAATATAAAAATCGGTTTTGATGGTAAGCGGGCAGCAAATAATTTAACGGGTTTGGGCAATTATAGCCGCTCTTTAATAGAAGCTTTGGCTAGGCAATTTCCTGAAAATGAATATTTGGTTTATTCGCCAAAAGTAAAATCTGCCAAACAAATTGATTCATTTTTATCTAACGAAAAAATTACCTTAAAACTTCCTCAAAGTGGGAGCTTTTTATGGAGAAGCCTAAATATTTTAAAAGATTTAGTTAAAGATGAAGTACAGCTTTATCATGGTTTAAGTCACGAAATTCCTTTTGCCATTCAGCATACCAGAATTAAGTCTGTAGTAACCATTCACGATTTAATTTTCCTTCGCTATCCCCAGTATTACAACTTTATAGACAGAAAACTTTACCAATGGAAAAGTAAATCGGCTTGCAAAAGAGCTGATAAAATTATTGCCATAAGTGACAAAACCAAAGCAGATATAGTCGAATTATATGGCGTTAACGCAGATAAGATTGAAGTCATTTATCAAAGCTGCGATGATAGTTTTAAAAAACCTTTTGATACAGCAACCTTAAGTAGAATTAAATCAAAGTATAAACTGCCCGAGAAATTTATTCTTAATGTAGGAACCATTGAAGAAAGAAAAAATTTAAAGCTAATCGTTCAGGCATTAAAAGATGTTGATGAAGATTATAAATTGGTTGTTATCGGCAGGCAGACAAGCTATTTCAGAAGCGTTGAAAAAGAAATTGATAAACTCGGATTAAGAAAGAGAATTATTTTTCTTGAAAACATTCCTTTTGCAGATTTGCCTGGAATTTATCAAATGGCAAACTTATTTGTTTATCCATCATTTTATGAAGGTTTCGGTATTCCAATTATTGAGGCTTTGTATTCAGGCATTCCTACAGTTGCAGCAACCGGATCTTGCTTGGAAGAAGCCGGCGGACCAGATAGCATATACGTTAATCCAAATAATAAGATTGAATTAGCTTTAGAAATAAATAAAGTTCTGGCATCACCTATTATACAAAAAGAGATGAAAAAAAAAGGGCTGGAATTTGTTCAAAAATTCAACAGCCCTTTAGTAACTCAACAATTAATGAATTGTTATAAGAATATTCTAAGGTAATACTATTTTGTAGCCATCGTTTTAGTTGGATACTGGGCTAAAATTTCTTTTACTCCAGTATTTAAACGCTCTTCTCTTTTGTTAAAGCTATCTAAATTAAATCCAGAACCTTGACCATGCCAGAACAATTTTTTTTTTGCAGGATCTAAGAAATCGATAATAATTGTTCCTTCAATGTATTGATTAGCGAAGTTAGAGCCGCCCCAGCCACCCCAACCCCAGCCACCGTAATAGCCAGGACCGTAAAAATCTGTTCTTTCACGGGCAACAACTACTAAATTAACAAGTAAATCCGGACTGGTAGATTTGGTGAAACCTTTGGCATTCATTTGAGATTCTACTGCTGCCATTAACCTTCTTTTATCAAGATTATTCAGCTTAACCTTTGCTATCCCCTTATCATAAAAATTATAAGTTTTATAGCTGCTTAAATCAACATCCTTATCAAAATCGGATGCGGTGCGGAGTGATGAACACCCTGCTAATGCAATTACTACTGTAAATAGCATCAATAGTTTTTGGAATGTTTTCATTTACAATGTGTTTTGTGTTTAATAACCTATATAAAAATACCAATTTTTAATTTGAAAGTGAAATAAAGTATTCATTTTTACACTAAGATAGTTAATCTTAAACGCTTGGAAAAAGCCTTTGTTTTATGTCAAATGTTAAATATTAGAGCCATTAAGAGATTTAACATATAATTTTAAAAACTACCTTTGTGCTATGCTTAAAGATGAAATTAATAAAGCTTTAGAAATGCTTAAATCTGGTGGTGTAATCTTATATCCTACCGACACCATTTGGGGCTTAGGATGTGATGCAACTAACCCAGATGCGGTAGATAAATTATTGGAAATTAAAAATCGGCCAAGGGAGAAAAGTTTAATAATTCTTCTAGATAATGATAACAAGATTCAAAGCTACATTGACGAGGTTCCGGAAGTGGCTTATGATTTAATTGAATATGCAGAAAACCCGCTTACTGTAATATTTTCAGGTGCCAAAAACTTAGCTGCCAATGTAATAAACGAAGATGGAAGCGTTGGGATTAGGGTTGTGAAACATGATTTCTGTACAGCGCTTATCCAACGATTTCGTAAGCCAATTGTATCTACATCGGCAAATATAAGTGGTGAACCATCACCTAAAAACTTTGATGATATAAGTACTCAAATCACCGAAGCTGTTGATTACATTGTAGATTTTGAACAGGAAGACCGTACCATAAGAAAACCATCAACAATTATGAAACTCTCACCTGGTGGCCAATTTGAATTTATTCGTAAGTAATTTTGCTATTTTTGCATTTCAGTTTGGTAGAAGATTTTCATTGATCTGCAGTTTTATAAAACAAAAACACTACCAATTTGAGTAAATAGCCTCAATAAAATTAATGCAACAACATTTACAAAACCCAATTTTTAAAACTTTATCTGCTATTGCCGATAAAAACCAAACTGAAGCTTACGTTATCGGAGGATTTGTTCGCGATCTATTTCTTAATCGATCATCAAAGGATATTGATGTTGTGGTTGTTGGTAGTGGGATAGATTATGCAGAAGCTGTCGGAAAGAAACTAAATACAAAAGTTGCTGTATTTAAAAATTTCGGTACTGCTAACATTAAATTTCAAGATTTAGAGATTGAATTTGTTGGTGCGAGAAAAGAATCCTATCGCTTAGAATCAAGAAAACCAATTGTTGAAGATGGAACCCTAGAAGATGACCAACTTCGCAGAGATTTTACCATAAATGCACTTGCCATTAATTTAAACGCGAACAATTTTGGTCAACTTTTAGATCCCTTCGATGGCATTCAAGATTTAGAAAAGAAAATAATTCGAACGCCGCTTAATCCTGAAGTAACCTTTTCGGATGATCCGCTTCGAATGATGCGGGCAATTAGATTTGCATCGCAATTAAATTTTACAATTGATGAGGCGGCAATAAATGCAATTAAAACCCAAAAAGAGCGCATTAATATTGTATCAAAAGAGCGAATCACTGATGAATTAAACAAAATCATATTATCGCAAAAACCTTCAATTGGCTTTAAACTGCTTTTCGATACCGGCTTACTACACATAATTTTTCCTCAAATGGCACAACTTTATGGTGTCGATGTGATTAAAGGTAAAGGCCATAAAGATAATTTTTACCACACACTTGAAGTTTTAGATAACATTTGTGCGGTTACTGATGATTTATGGTTACGTTGGGCTGCAATTTTACACGACATTGCCAAACCTGCTACAAAACGTTTCGAAGAGGGACACGGCTGGACATTTCATGGCCATGAAGATAAAGGTGCCAGAATGGTGCCTAAAATTTTTACACAATTGAAGTTGCCACTGAATGAGAAGATGAAATTTGTGCAAAAGCTGGTACAACTACATTTAAGACCTATAGTTTTAGCTCAGGACATCGTAACAGATTCAGCCGTTCGTCGCTTACTCTTTGATGCAGGCGAAGAAATTGAAAGCTTAATGTTGCTTTGCAATGCCGATATTACCACCAAAAATGAATATAAGAAAACAAAATACCGCAGTAATTTTGAACTGGTTAAACAAAAACTAAAGGATGTGGAAGAACGAGATAAAATTAGAAATTGGCAACCACCCATTTCTGGCATTGATATTATGAATACCTTTGCAATTGATGCGGGAAAAGAAGTTGGTATCATAAAAAGTGCAATCCGTGAGGCAATTTTGGATGGTGAAATAACAAATGACTACACCGAAGCGTTTATTTTTATGCTGAATATGGCAAAACAAATGGGATTAAATCCTGTTAATAAATAATTTGTAATCAAAAAACAACTTTTTGTATCATTTGATGTTCTGCGATAAACAAATTAACTTTATTTTTACAGCACCAATTAACTATAATGGCAATTTATAAATTTAAAATTACTTTCGAAGATTTTGACGATGTAGTGAGAGAGATCGACATTAAATCCAACCAAACATTTGAAGACCTACATAAAGCGATTCATAAGTCTACAGGATACAATGCAGAAAAATCTTCATCGTTTTATGTAAGTACAGATAACTGGTTAAAAGGGGATGAAATTGCTTATTTACCAAGTGAGCGTAAAAAAGACCGTGTGGTTTTAATGGAAAACTCTAAGCTCAGTGGTTTTATAGAAGACCCTCATCAAAAATTTTATTACACTTATAATTTTGACCGCCCTTTTGATTTCCATGTCGAGCTTATCAAAATTATTTTAGATGCTGATCCTCATATTGAGTACCCTTTTTTAGCAAGAAGTTCAGGTGAGGCTCCAAAAATTATTCTTCAAAATAGTCCTCAAGCAGTTGATCCAGGAGTTGTAGTACCAGGTGAATTTGATTTTCTTAATGAATTAAATTTTGTTCCTGAAGATACTGATGAGTTAGAGGCAATGGGAGAAATGGGTATTAATGAAGAAGAGCGGGAAGAGGATGACGAAACTGAATCAGCAGATGAATTTGGAGATGAATTTTCAGATACTGAAGGTTTCGAAGAAGACACCCATAAAGACGATTACTAAAATTTATTTTTAGCTTAAAACAGGAACTGTCGGATTTAACATTCGACAGTTTTTTTATACCTTAACCTTATGCCAGAAAGCCAAAAATCCAAAACTCTAATTATTATCGTTGGTCCAACAGCAATAGGCAAAACTGTTTTGGCGATTGAGGTGGCTAGGCATTTCAACACAGAAATTATTTCTGCAGATTCTCGTCAGTTTTTTAAGGAAATGGAAATCGGAACTGCCAAACCTAATACAAACGAATTAGCAGCTGTAAAACATCATTTTATTAATTCTCACAGCGTAGAAGAACTTTTTAGCACAGGTGATTTTGAAATAGAAGCATTAAAAATTATCGGTCAAATCTTCGTTAATCATGATGTTGCAATAATGGTTGGTGGCTCAGGCCTTTACATTAATGCAGTAATTAATGGTTTAGATGAAATGCCAGAAATTGACCTTGAAATCAGAGCAAAACTAAATAAGCAATTTGAAGAAGAAGGTTTAGATGCAATTCAAACTCAGCTAAAAAGTTATGACCCAGAGTATTTTGATAAAGTAGATCAGAACAATCCGCAGCGTATGATTAGAGGATTGGAAGTATTTCTTTCTACAGGGAAAAAACTATCATCTATGCTTTCTGCAACGAAAAAAGAAAGACCGTTCCAAATCATAAAAATTGGTCTTAACACAGATAGAGCAAAGCTTTATGATAGAATTAATCAACGGGTTGATGATATGGTAAACCAAGGATTGCTGGAGGAGGTAAAATCATTAGTGCAATATCGAAAATACAATGCCCTAAATACTGTTGGCTACAGTGAATTATTTGATTATTTAGATGAAAAAGCTTCCTTTGCTGATGCCGTTTCATCCATTAAACAGAATACAAGAAGATTTGCAAAACGGCAATTAACCTGGTTTAGGCGAGATGAAGAAATTACCTGGTTTGAACCTGATGAAGTTGAGAAGGTTATTGAATTAATTGATAAAAATATTTAAATGAAAAAGGCCCTGAAATAATCAAGGCCTTTTCAATTTTGAAAATAATTTTTAGTTAGGAAATTTAACTCCTCTGTACTGCGTAATATCAACCGTAGGAATGTTCGAACCGTACTTTCCATTAATGGCATCAATAAATACATTAGCAATAACTGCGTTTCCACGTGGCGTTAAATGAACACCATCTAAAGAGAAAGCACCACCAGTTATAAATGCTGAATTAATTCCAACACCTTGAATAACAAGACCTGTTTTAACTTGATTTAAGTAGGAATAAGTGTCTGCAATAGCTAATCCTTTACTATCTGCTAAAGACTTAATAGTACTGTTATAACTTATAACGTAATCTTTCACCTTAATAATTTCGTCTTTATCTAAAACCCAATTGTTTGCTATCGGATTTAAAGGGTGTAAACCATAAGGCAAACCTGAAGCATTTGGAACACCAAATAAACCTGCAGATTGAAATGGCAATCGAATTAAATCTTCCGCAGTTGCAGTCCTTACCGCTCCTGCTCCTGTTTGGATATAAATTGCAGCAGCAGCAGGGTTAATTGCTTTAGCTGCATTTAGTAAAGCTGCAACCGTAACCGTATTAAAATAAGGAATTGAGGTTACATCGGGAATGGTTGCTACAACACCTTTTTGTCCGCCTGCGGTTAACGCATTAACCAAGTTTGAATACAATAATGCAAAAGTAGATTTGTCAGTTAAAACATTTGTTGCATCTGTTGTCACACCACCATTTGTTGCATAACCTAAAGCATCGTTATTACCCAACCACAATGAAAAGAAAGTATGGCTTCTACCTTGAATAAACTGGAAGTAACTTACCGTTCCAACCTGTGTATCTGTTAATAAACGCTCTAGGTAAGGGTTTGCAGCACCAAATGGAGCAGCAAATGCCAAATCAACACGCATACCAGGTATACCTAAGTTTTGAACCTCTCCGGTGTATTTTGTTAACCTTCCTGATGCATCTCTAACTGCAAGATTATTGGTTACAGGTATTAAAGTTGGACTTCCATTTACAAGCGCTGATAATGTTAAATACCCAGAACCATTTGCTTGAGCATCTGTAAAAAATGGAGAAGTAAAACTTCCACCTCCAACAGTAGTCATCTGTGCCGCAATAAGGTTTGGATAAGCAACTTTTTGTCCTTCAAGGTATAAACCACCATCAGCAAAACCCGATGTTAATGAATTACCAACTGCGATGTATTTGCTAAAATTTGCTTGTCCTGCTGAATTACCTACAACTGTGTCAATTTCAGGTTTACAAGATGCTGCAAAAAGTACAACAGCGGCTAAAAAACTATTTAATATATATTTTTTCATGTGTGATTCTCCTACCATTTATAAGTTAATGAAATACCCGGTGCATAAACCAAAGTTTTGAAAGTACCATCTAAGCCCGTTTCAATATTTTTTTGTTTACGCGATTTAACATCTTCAAAAAAGAACGATGCATTAACTTCAAATTTAGAAGTAAAAGAATAACCTGCGCCAGCACTTAAAATATAACGATCTGCATCGGGTGCCTCAGGCGTTACATAACCATTCTGAACAGGAGTAAATGCATAACCAACACCGGCTCTTAAAGCGAACTTATCTGATGCCTGATGATTAATACCTAATTTAAATGAAGAACCATCACGATAATTACGAGCAGATTTTGTATCAGCTAACGCGGATGTATTTATTGCATAATCAAATGCAAGTTCTTTATAAACTCTCCATTGCACCCAACTTGCATCAAAAGCTAATGTTGTACTTTGAGAAAGTGGAACGCCTATACCCAAAGTTGTAGTAGATGGCAATGGTAGTTCTGCATTAAATGTATTTCCGTCAGGAAAAGAAGTTTTTAACGATTGAGGAACATCAAAAGTTGCAGTTCCATCATTAAGTTTAGTATTTACTTTTGATTTATGAACTACAGCAAAAGTGATATTGCTTAAGGTGTTAATGTAAATACCGGCATTCCATCCGTAACCACTTCCGGTACCTTCTAAAGTTACATGACCAGAATGACCATCAGGGAAGTTTACGGGTAAAGCCCGTTGAAGATTAACATCTCCGTGATTGTAAACAAAACCAGCTCCAATACCAATTCTATCTGTAATTTTTACACTTAATGTTGGCTGGAAATATATAGCCTTTAAATTTAAAGAAGTTAAAGCATATTTTCCTGACCAATTATCCCCCCAATCTACCAATCCTCCGAAGGGCGTATAAACACCTAAGCCTAATTTCCATTTGTTAGATTTTGGACCCCATACGGCATAAAACTCAAATGGAGGAGCAATTTTGTTTTTTACCTCTTCTGTTACATTTGAACCTGTACGCTGAAAAGCTGATTTGAATAATAATGGATTAACGCCTGCGGAAATAGAGTTTTTCTCTAAGAAACTAACTGCACCAGGATTAAAAAACACAGAAGCCTCATCTAAAGCAAGTGCAGAACCTGCTCCAGCCATACCAATCTGTTTCTGTCCTTGTAAGTTAACCTGGAAACCCTGCCCTAAAACCCATAATGGGGCGGATAGTAATACGCTTAATAAAATTTTTTTCATTATATATGGTTATCGTACAAATATATATTATGCTTACATAGCAATCAAATATTTGTTTGTTTTGTTGCAAGAAAATTATGCCTGTGCAGTTGGCCCGCCAAAACCCATAGGAAAAGGTGGCTCATCATTTGTTTTTATACGCCCATTAACAGCTTCGAATTTTAGAATATTATCTTCTAAAGCAGTTAACAAACGCTTGGCGTGTTCAGGTGTTAAAATAATTCTTGATTTTACTTTAGCTTTTGGTAAACCCGGCATTACGCGTATAAAATCTAAAACGAATTCGGTGTTTGAATGCGTAATAATTGCAAGGTTTGAGAAAATTCCTTCAGCAATTTCTTCTGATAGCTCGATATTTAATTGATTTTCGTTTTGTTGTTCTTCCATAATGTGTCAAAAATAAAAAATTCCGCTATGTATTAGCGGAAGTAAATGTAATCTTCTATAATAAATTGTTTTGTAGTTCTATTTAATCATAAAATTAATAATACCAATTACTGAACCAACTATGGCTAAAAATTGAATAAGACCTACCAAGTAAAATGATTTTGAAAGTTCAGATTTTACTTGTAAGATATATTCCTTTATATTAGCAATATCCTCTTTAGTAGCCAAAATCTCTCTTTTGTTATCAAATTCTATTCTAACTTCTTCCTTTACAAATGAAACTAACTCTTCAGCATCCCGTTCGCCAGGTTTCAATTTAAGAATTTGAAAAGTTGAATTTCTGTAACGCTCATGCGGTAATATTTTTAATAAAATTACAAAATCTATTCCAAACAAAAAAGTCCTCCACTTTGGGTGAAGGACTAAATTTTAAATGTATTAAAAAATTATGCTTCTACTTCTTCTTGTTTAGAAGCTAATAATTTATCGTACTCTTCTTGAGAACCAACGATGATTCTTTCGTAACCACGTACACCTGTTCCCGAAGGAATTAAGTGACCAACAATTACGTTTTCTTTCAAGCCTAACATATTATCGCGTTTACCTGCAATAGCAGCCTCATTTAATACTTTCGTAGTTTCCTGGAACGAAGCCGCAGAAATGAACGATTTAGTACCTAATGATGCACGAGTAATACCTTGTAAGATAGAACTTGCTGTAGCTGGTCTTGCATCTCTAACCGTGATTTGTTTTAAATCTTTACGTTTCAATTGAGAATTTTCATCTCTTAATCTACGTAACGAAACAATTTGTCCAGGTTTGAAATCGTTTGAATCACCTGAATCTTCAACAACTTTCTTGTCGTACATTGCATCGTTCTCGTCAGCAAAATCCCAACGGTCAACGGCATTGTTTTCTAAGAAAATAGTGTCACCTGGATCTTCAATGTGAACTTTCTGCATCATCTGGTGCACAATTACCTCGAAGTGCTTATCATTAATTTTTACACCTTGTAAACGGTAAACCTCTTGAATACCATTTACTAAGTATTCTTGAACCGCTGCAGGGCCTTTAATTGATAAGATATCTGCTGGAGAAATTGAACCATCTGATAAAGGCATACCTGCCTTCACAAAGTCATTATCCTGTACTAGGATGTGTTTAGACAAAGGAACTAGGTATTTTTTAACTTCACCATCTTTAGATTCGATTGTAATCTCACGATTACCACGTTTAACACCACCTAAAGTTACCACACCATCAATCTCAGTTACAACAGCCGGGTTAGATGGATTACGAGCCTCAAATAATTCCGTTACACGTGGTAAACCACCTGTAATATCTCGGGTTTTACCAGTTGCACGAGGAATTTTAGCAATAATCTGACCAGTTTGGATTGCTTCGCCTTCATCAACTGAAACGTGAGCACCAACTGGAATGTTATAACCTTTGATGAATTCACCTTTTTTATCAACGATTTGAACAGAAGGGTTTTTAGTTTTATCACGTGTATCGATAATAACTTTTTCACGGTGACCAGTTTGCTCATCTGATTCTTCACGGAAGGTAACACCTTCGATAATTGCATCAAATTGCGCTTTACCAGCAAATTCTGAAAGAATAACCGCATTGTACGGATCCCATGAACAGATTTTATCACCTTTTGATAATTTATCACCTTCTTTTACGAATAAAAATGCTCCGTAAGGAATGTTATTGGTTACAATAATACGCCCGGTTCCTGGTTCAACAATTTTGAACTCACCAGAACGACCTAATACTACCTGAACTATTCCTTCTTCGGTCTTAGTATCAACAGTACGAATATTTTCGAACTCAATAACACCATCAAACTTAGCTACAATGTTTGATTCTGCAGCAATGTTTGATGCAGTACCACCCACGTGGAATGTACGAAGTGTTAACTGTGTACCTGGCTCACCGATTGATTGAGCTGCAATTACACCAACTGCCTCTCCTCTTTGAACACGTTTTCCAGATGCTAAGTTACGACCATAACATAATGCACAAACACCTCTCTTATTCTCACAAGTTAATACCGAACGAATTTCGATACCTTCTAAAGGAGACTCTTCGATTAATTTTGCAACATCTTCGTTAATGTCTTCACCAGCACTTACTAATAATGTATTATCCAAAGGATTATAAACATCGTGCAATGAAGTACGCCCTAAAATCCTGTCGTATAATGGCTCAACAATATCTTCCTGATCTTTCAACGCAGTAGTGTACATACCTCTTAAAGTACCACAATCAACCGAGTTAACAATCATATCTTGTGCAACATCATGTAAACGACGAGTTAAGTAACCAGCATCAGCTGTTTTTAACGCCGTATCTGCCAAACCTTTACGAGCACCGTGAGTAGAGATAAAGTATTCTAGTACCGATAAACCTTCTTTAAAGTTTGATAAGATTGGGTTTTCAATAATATCACCACCTGAACCTGATTTTTGAGGCTTCGCCATCAAACCACGCATTCCGCAAAGCTGACGAATCTGCTCCTTAGAACCACGTGCACCAGAATCAAGCATCATGTAAACTGAGTTAAAACCTTGGTTATCTGATGATAACTGAGTCATAACGAAAGTAGTTAACCTGTTGTTGATACGAGTCCAAATATCGATAATCTGATTGTAACGCTCGTTGTTTGTGATGAAACCCATGTTATAGTTGTTTCTCACTTCTTCAACTTCAGCTGCTGCTTGTTCTAATAATGTATGTTTCTCTACAGGAATATTAACGTCTTGTAAATTGAACGATAAACCTCCTTGGAATGCCATACGGAATCCTAATTCTTTGATATCATCTAAGAACTGAGATGAACGAGCCATACCTGTCATTTTAACTACTTCACCAATAATATCTCTTAAAGATTTTTTGGTTAATAATTCGTTGATATAACCAACTTCTTCAGGAACCATTTGGTTGAATAACACTCTACCAACAGTGGTTTCAGTTAATTTGTTAACGATAGAACCATCGGCTTGTTTAACATTTACCCTAACTTTGATAAACGCATGTAAGTCTAATTCTTTCTCGTTATAAGCAATAATTACTTCTTCCGGAGAATAGAAATTAGAATCTTGTCCTTTTACAACTCTGGTGTCATCAGTTCTACGGCCTTTAGTAATGTAATAAAGACCCAAAACCATATCCTGCGATGGTACAGTAATTGGAGTACCGTTTGCAGGGTTTAATATATTGTGTGCTGCCAACATTAATACTTGGGCTTCCAAAATTGCTGCGTTACCTAACGGTAAGTGGACAGCCATCTGGTCACCATCAAAATCGGCATTGAATGCAGTACAAACTAATGGATGTAACTGGATTGCTTTTCCTTCAATTAATTTTGGTTGGAAAGCCTGAATACCTAGTCTGTGTAAGGTAGGTGCACGGTTTAATAATACCGGGTGACCTTTCAATACATTTTCTAAGATATCCCAAACTAATGGATCTTTTCTATCAACGATTTTCTTTGCAGATTTAACTGTTTTTACCACACCACGTTCAATCATCTTACGAATGATAAACGGTTTGTAAAGCTCAGCAGCCATATCTTTAGGAATACCACACTCGTGTAATTTAAGGCTAGGCCCTACAACAATTACCGAACGAGCTGAATAATCCACACGCTTACCTAATAAATTCTGACGGAAACGACCTTGTTTACCTTTCAAGATATCTGAAAGTGATTTCAAAGCACGGTTACCTTCAGTTTTAACCGCATTAACTTTACGAGAGTTATCGAATAACGAATCTACAGCTTCCTGCAACATACGTTTTTCGTTACGTAAAATTACCTCTGGTGCTTTAATCTCAATCAAACGTTTTAAACGGTTGTTACGGATAATTACACGACGGTATAAATCATTTAAATCTGAAGTTGCGAAACGACCACCTTCTAATGGAACTAAAGGACGTAATTCTGGTGGAATAACCGGAACAATTTTAACAATCATCCATTCAGGGCGATTCTCAATACGTGTATTAGCACCACGGAAAGCTTCAACAACCTGAAGACGTTTTAAAGCCTCATTTTTACGTTGTTGAGAAGTTTCATTAGCAGCCTGGTGACGTAAATCGTAGGATAAAGTATCTAAGTTAATACGTTTTAAAAGATCTTCTAATGCTTCAGCACCCATTTTGGCGATGAATTTGTTAGGATCTTTATCATCTAAATATTGGTTTTCTTTAGGTAATTTATCTAAGATATCTAAGTACTCTTCTTCAGTTAAGAAATCCATGTACTTGATGCCTTCTTCTTCCATTACGCCAGATTGAATAACTGCGTAACGCTCGTAATAGATAATTAAATCTAATTTTTTAGTAGGTAAACCTAATAAATAACCGATTTTGTTTGGTAATGAACGGAAATACCAGATGTGCGCTACTGGAACCACCAAAGCGATGTGCCCCATACGCTCTCTACGTACTTTCTTTTCTGTTACTTCAACACCACAACGATCACAAACGATACCCTTATAACGGATACGTTTATATTTACCGCAATGACATTCGTAATCTTTTACCGGACCAAAAATACGCTCGCAAAACAAACCATCACGTTCAGGTTTGTAAGTACGGTAGTTAATGGTTTCCGGTTTCAACACCTCACCGCTCGAACGTTCCAAAATAATTTCCGGAGACGATAAGCTTATCGTGATTGATGTGAAATTGCTTTTTAATTTATTATCCTTTTTGTAAGACATATCTCTTGTATAAGGTTAAAGCTCAAAGCTTAAAGCTTAAAGCTAAAGACTGTGCAGTTAAGCTTTCATCTTTTTGCTTTCAGCTTTCAGCTTTCAGCTTAGTTAATCTAACGTAATATCTAAACCTAAACCGCGTAACTCATGTACCAATACATTAAATGATTCTGGTACACCTGGCGTTGGTAGGTTTTCACCTTTAACAATGGCTTCGTAAGTTTTGGCTCTTCCGATAACATCATCCGATTTAACGGTTAATATCTCTTGAAGAATATTAGCAGCACCGAATGCCTCTAATGCCCAAACCTCCATCTCGCCAAAACGCTGACCACCGAATTGAGCTTTACCACCCAATGGCTGTTGTGTAATTAATGAGTATGGTCCGATTGAACGAGCATGCATTTTATCATCAACCATGTGACCTAATTTCAACATGTAGATAATACCTACTGTTGTAGTCTGATCGAAACGCTCACCAGTTAAACCATTGTATAAGTAAGTTTTACCTGAAGCAGGAACTCCTGCTTTAGCAATCCATTCTTCTACCTCGGTATGGGTAGCACCATCAAAAATTGGAGTTGCAAATTTAACACCTAATTCCTGACCTGCCCATGCCAAAATAGTTTCATAAATCTGGCCAAGGTTCATACGTGAAGGTACACCCAATGGGTTCAACACGATATCAACCGGAGTACCATCAGCCAAGAAAGGCATATCTTCATCACGTACAATACGTGCAACAATACCTTTATTACCGTGGCGACCCGCCATTTTATCACCTACTTTTAATTTACGTTTTTTAGCAACATAAACTTTTGCCATTTGTACAATACCCGATGGAAGCTCATCACCCACACTAATCGCAAATTTATCGCGTTTGTAAGCACCAAGTTCTTCGTTAACACGGATACCGTAGTTGTGAAGCAATAATTTAATCATCTCGTTTTTGTCATCATCAGTAGTCCATTTGTTAGGGCTAATGTGAGCAAACTCAAGATCTGCTAAAATTTTCTGAGTAAATTTAGCGCCTTTAGCAACCAATAATTCCTTGTAAATGTTGAATACACCCTGAGATGTTTTTCCGTTTACAATAGTGAATAATTTATCTACTAATTCTGCTTTTAATTTCTCAGTGATATTTGTATATCCTTTGTCTAATTTCTCAATTGCCGATTTTTCTTCAGCTTTTGTAGTTTTCTTAGCACGACTGAATAATTTAGTATCAATTACTACACCTTGGATTGAAGGAGGAGTTTTTAAAGACGCATCTTTAACATCACCTGCTTTATCACCAAAAATTGCTCGTAGTAATTTCTCTTCAGGTGATGGATCAGATTCTCCTTTTGGAGTAATCTTACCAATTAAAATATCACCTTCTTTTACATCAGCACCTACACGGATAATACCATTTTCATCAAGGTCTTTAGTAGCCTCTTCAGAAACATTAGGGATATCCGGTGTTAATTCCTCTTCCCCACGTTTAGTATCGCGTACTTCTAATTCAAACTCTTCAATATGTAATGAAGTGAAAATGTCATCACGAACAATACGCTCGTTAATAACAATCGCATCCTCAAAGTTGAAACCTTGCCAAGGCATGAAAGCCACTTTCAAGTTTCTACCCAATGCTAATTCACCGTTTTGAGTTGCATAACCTTCGCAAAGTACTTGTCCTTTAGTAACTTTCTGACCTTTTTTAACAATTGGTTTTAAGTTGATACAAGTATTCTGATTGGTTTTTTTGAACTTAATTAAACGGTAAGTTTTGCTATCACCTTCAAATGAAACTAAACGATCATCTTCGTTACGATCATATTTAATAGTGATTTCATTAGCATCAACATACTCTACAATACCATTACCTTCAGCATTGATTAAAGTTCTTGAATCACGTGCAACGCGACCTTCTAAACCTGTACCAACGATTGGTGCTTCAGGACGTAATAATGGTACAGCCTGACGTTGCATATTCGATCCCATCAAAGCCCTGTTTGCATCATCATGTTCTAAGAACGGAATTAACGAAGCAGCTATTGAAGTAATCTGGTTTGGTGCAACATCCATTAAGTCTAATTTCTCAGGCTCAATAATCGGGAAGTCACCCTCGTAACGTGCTTTAACACGTGGCGTGGTAAATACACCTTTATCATCATATTCTGCATTAGCTTGAGCAATGGTTTTACCATCTTCATCTTCTGCAGATAAATAAATAACATCCGAATCAACAACTACTTTACCATCTTCAACACGTTTGTAGGGTGTTTCGATGAAACCTAAATTATTGATTTTCGCATGCACACAAAGTGATGAAATTAAACCAATGTTTGGTCCCTCTGGCGTTTCAATTGTACATAAACGACCATAGTGAGTATAATGCACATCACGAACTTCGAAACCAGCACGCTCCCGTGATAAACCACCTGGGCCTAAAGCTGATAAACGACGTTTATGCGTAATCTCTGCTAATGGATTCGTTTGGTCCATGAACTGAGATAACTGATTGGTACCAAAGAAAGAGTTAATAACTGATGATAACGTACGGGCGTTAATTAAATCAGTTGGTGTAAACACCTCGTTATCACGAATGTTCATACGCTCACGGATTGTTCTGGCCATACGGGCCAAACCAACACCAAATTGTGCGTACAACTGCTCACCTACCGTACGTACACGACGGTTAGATAAGTGATCAATATCATCCACTTCTTCTTTTGAGTTGATCAACTTGATCAGATATTTAACAATGGCGATAATATCCGCTTTTGTTAAAACTTTAACCTCATCAGGGGTATTCATTTTCAATTTACGGTTGATGCGGTAACGACCAACATCACCTAAATCGTAACGTTTATCTGAAAAGAATAAACGATCAATGATACCACGAGCTGTTTCCTCATCAGGTGGTTCTGCGTTACGCAAAGCACGATAGATGTTTTCAACAGCCTCTTTTTCTGAGTTTGATGTATCTTTTTGTAATGTATTATATATAATGGTATAATCAGCCTGACTTGCGCCATCTTCTTTTGATAAGATGATGCTTTTTACGCCAGCCTCAATAACCATATCAATGTGTTCGTCTTCTAAAACGGTTTCTCTTTCAAGAATCACTTCATTACGGTCGATAGAAACTACCTCACCTGTATCTTCATCTACAAAATCTTCAACCCATTTCTTCAATACTCTTGCCGCCAGTTTACGACCAATGTATTTCTTTAAACCCGACTTACTAACTTTTACTTCGTCAGCAAGATCGAAAAGCTCTAAGATATCTTTATCAGAATCGTAACCAATAGCACGTAATAAAGTGGTAACCGGGAATTTTTTCTTACGATCGATGTAAGCATACATGACGTTATTAACGTCTGTAGCAAACTCAATCCATGAACCTTTGAAAGGAATAACACGGGCAGAATACAATTTTGTTCCATTAGTGTGACGGCTTTGGCCGAAGAACACACCCGGAGAACGATGTAATTGCGAAACGATAACACGTTCTGCACCGTTAATAACAAATGTACCTTTTGGTGTCATATACGGGATAGTACCTAAGTACACATCCTGAATAATGGTTTCAAAATCTTCATGTTCAACATCGTTACAAGAAAGCTTAAGCTTTGCTTTTAATGGAACATTGTAGGTTAATCCACGCTCAATACACTCGTGTATATCGTAACGTGGCGGATCAACAAAATAATCAAGAAACTCCAATACGAAGATATTTCTTGAATCTGTTATTGGAAAGTTTTCAGCAAACACTTTAAACAAACCTTCGCTAGAGCGATCGTCTGATGTGGTGTCTATCTGGAAAAATTCTCTGAATGATTGCAATTGCACATCCAGAAAATCCGGATAGTCTATAATGTGCTTACTAGTTGCAAAATTTACTCTTTGTTCGACTGTCTTTGCCAATGGACTAAAAGATTTTAGTTTAAGAATAAACTATTTGTTTGGTTCGGGTTTGAAACATTCTCATTAACCAAGCAAAATGAGGTGTTTATAAACAGGTAAAGACACCGACATTTTCAGTCGGTGTCTAATACTTTTTTAGCATAGCTAAATTAAGTGATTACTTAATTTCAACTACTGCTCCAGCTTCTTCTAATTGTTTTTTAAGAGCTTCTGCTTCGTCTTTAGTAACACCAGTTTTTAATTCTTTTGGTGCTCCATCAACTAAGTCTTTTGCTTCTTTCAAACCAAGACCTGTTAAGTCTTTTACAAGTTTAACAACTGCTAATTTAGCGCCACCAGCTTCTTTAAGAATTACATCGAAAGATGTTTTTTCTGCAGCAGCAGCAGGTGCATCACCACCAGCAGCAGGACCAGCAACTACAGCAGCAGCTGCAGGCTCGATACCATACTCGTCTTTTAAGATTTGAGCTAATTCGTTAACTTCTTTAACGGTTAAGTTTACTAATTGCTCAGCAAACGATTTTAAATCTGCCATTTTATTAAGATTTTAAAAATTTACGTAAAATAATTTTGTTTAATTGCGAACTTAAGGTGTTCGTTAACCTTCTCTTTCTTGTAGAGTTTTAACAATTCCTGCAATTTTTCCACCACTTGATTTAAGTGCAGATATAACATTCTTAGCAGGCGATTGTAATAAACCAACGATATCTCCAATAAGCTCTTCTCTCGATTTTAAGCTTACTAAGTTATTCAATTGGTCATCACCAACGTATACTGATGAATCTATATATGCTGCCTTAAGCAATGGTTTATCAGATGTTCTTCTCAAAGCTTTAATCAACTTAGCCGGAGCATTAGCTGTTTTTGAGAACAATAATGATGAAGAGCCTTTTAGGGCTTCGTATATCTCTGATGCATCGCCATCTAAACCTTCAATCGCTTTGCGAATTAAAGTGTTTTTAGCAACTTTCATAATGATATCATCTTCAAAACATTTGCGACGGATGTTGTTTATCTGCTCAACAGAAAGGCTAGAGGTATCAGCAATATAAAAATTGCCATACTCTTGCATTTGTCCTTGTAGTTCTGCAACTACTTCGTTTTTTTCTTCTCTGTTCATGATTAAATCCCCGCTACTGATTTGGTTTCAATTGCAATTCCAGGACTCATTGTAGAAGACACGTGAATGCTTTTAAAATAAGTTCCTTTTGCAGCAGATGGTTTTAATTTAGAAATAACAGAGATAATCTCCATTGCATTTTCATAAATTTTATCTGCCGGGAATGATACTTTCCCTATTGAAGCGTGTATAATACCGCTTTTGTCTACTTTAAAATCAATTTTACCTGCTTTAACCTCAGTTACAGCTTTACCAACATCGTTAGTTACTGTACCTGATTTTGGATTCGGCATTAAGTTCCTTGGACCTAAAACACGGCCTAATTTACCTACCTTAGCCATACAAGCTGGTGTAGTGATAATAATGTCTACATCGGTCCAACCACCTTCAATTTTAGCCACATATTCGTCTAAACCTACGAAGTCTGCGCCGGCTGCTTTTGCTTCTTCTTCCTTATCAGGAGTTACTAAAGCTAAAACACGTACAGTTTTACCTGTACCGTGTGGTAAAGTAGCAATACCACGAACCATTTGATTGGCCTTACGTGGATCTACACCTAAAGAAACATCAATATCAACTGACGCATCGAATTTAGTAGTAGTGATTTCTTTTACCAAAGCAGCAGCAGCCTGTAAAGTATAAGCTTTACCAGCTTCTATTTTAGCATGTGCCTTTTTTTGATTTTTAGTTAATTTCGCCACTGTTGTAAACTGTTTTTAATTAATTATTCCAGGGTGCGTCACCAGAAACGGTGATTCCCATACTGCGTGCTGTACCGGCAACCATACTCATTGCAGATTCGATTGTAAATGCATTTAAATCAGGCATTTTATCTTCAGCAATAACTTTAATCTGGTCCCAGGTCACCGATCCAACTTTTTTACGGTTTGGCTCAGCAGAACCACTCTGTAATTTAGTAGCATCTTTTAACTGAATGGCTACTGGAGGGGTTTTGATGATGAAATCGAATGACTTATCAGCATAAACAGTAATTACAACCGGCAATACTTTACCTGCTTTATCTTGGGTACGAGCGTTGTATTGTTTGCAAAACTCCATGATGTTAACACCTTTAGCACCTAATGCAGGCCCTACTGGTGGCGATGGATTTGCAGCTCCGCCTTTGATCTGTAATTTGATCATTGCACTGACTTCTTTTGCCATTTTGTGTTTTTTGTTTATTTAAAACTCAATGTTAAATATTGGAAGCATGTAACATTTAATTCCCTAGACGGTTCTATACAAAACCAAAAGGACTGCAAAGATATGGATAATATTATTTTATTGCAACAGAAGAAGTAAAATAATTCTAACGCTATATTATTTATAATTACTCAAATAGTTTTTTCATTTATTTCAACGATATTAAATCTTCCAATTTTATCCTTTTTTATTTTTAATAGAAAACTGTGTCCTGTTGCTCTAAAAATTATTTCCATATATATTAATCCCCTTCTCAATTCTAATAATGGTATCTCTACTAATGGAGGAGGGTTATAAATATTCATATTATTTAAAACATCCTTTACATTACTATCCTCTGCTAATATTATACACTCTTTTCCATTAATCATTATTTTAACATCCTGCTTAAATCCTTTGGGTTTAATAAGTTGTAAAGCTTGATTATAATACTCTTTAGGGAGAATATTTTGTCTTAAAATATGGTTTAATGCTTCATTTACTATTAAAACTGAATCCCTATTATTTAGGTTTTTAGTTTCGTACCCCTTACACGAACAGTAAAGCATTATATTTATAAGGCAAAAACAAATATCTAATATGACTAATTTTCTCATTTTTTATAAAGCCTAAATCTATAATTATAAGGTGCTACACCATCGTTTTCAATTATTAAACCAAAAGCAGACTGCTCAAAGCCATAGCCATATTCGTAGTTACGATCTAATCCGTTTGCAGCACGTGACTGATGTACAAATTCATGCAAAGCTGTAACTGCGAGAAAAAAGCCTGTTGCCTCCTGTGTTTCAAGTAAATTAGCAGCCTCTAAGCCTCTTACCCAACTTGCATCAATATTTATCACATTAGGATTTTCTGCTCTATCAAAATAACCATATTTACCTGTCAATTCTTTAACAACAATTGTTGGTCCTTGACCAAACTTTACCTTTTCTAATATTTGCTCCCGATTATAACCAGACCACTTTATTAAAGCATCCAAAACTTTTTTATCATTGGCGACAAAACTTTCTAATCGCTTTATTAAATCAGTAAATTTAGGATATTTATCTTGTGTTGACTTATCTATAATAAAATTACCTACATTACTTGAGTTACCTATACCCCCACCTGGCGATGGTGGAGAGTCTCCCCAAGGATTCCAAAACGGACTACCAGTAGGATTATCGGGCCTGATAATTACATCATTCAGAGGAATTCCATTATGACAGTTATTACAGTAAGAAATTCCCTCCCAACCGCCTAAGCTAATCGCATTATCACGAATACCCCCATTTAATGACATTAATCTACCTTTCTTACCCGAAATACTAAATTCAGAGATTCTAAACTTACCTACTGAGTAAATCTGGATTGACTATCTGGCCTAACTTTTGTATTTCCTATAATATCATCATAATTGAGTACTGCCGTAGCTATACGAACAAAAGCATTTGTGTTATTATCTGAATCGATACTATAATAGTAATATGAATTTACTCCATAACTTTCATTATTAAATGGAAATATATAAATTTTATCATAGGCATTTTCTAATAATTGGTAATTAGTCCAATTTACAATTGCTAAATAATCTTTACGATGATACAAATTTTTAAATTCTTTTAAAAATTTCGCTTTTGAATTTCTGATAATTTCCTGTTCATAACTTTCATCCTTTTTACACCCATAAAAAAGAAAACAAACTACGATGATTAAAACTACTTTGAGGTTTAGGTAATGTCTTTGCATAAAGTATAAATATATTATTTTTATAAAAAAAACCTCCGGAAATACGTTCCGGAGGTTTTTATATTTTTAAATCGAAATTCGTGAATCTTCAATCGTAAATCTAATTACTCTTTTTCTACCTGCATATAACTAAGTTCCAATGGTGTTTTACGTCCAAAAATCTTAACCATAACTTTTAATTTTTTCTTCTCTTCGTTAATTTGAATAATCTTGCAGATGCACAATAGATTAGGCAAAATTTATTAATGTAGTTAAACTTTATTTTCAAGCATCAACATACTTCGAGCTATTGCTGAATAAGCTAAATTTAATTCAAAAATGCTTCTCAAACAGGATATTATTTAATTTACCGGATCAAAGAAATCATTTATAAACGGCTGTAATAACAATACTTCACGTTTTATATTGGGATTAATTGCAGGCCACAATGATGAAAAGCTAGTTAGAAATTCATTAAAATTAGAAATTTTATCATCTTCGGGTCTTTTAAAAAGGACAGAAAAAATCAATATCTTATTTTTATAAACTAAATTATCAACTTGCATTTTTTTTAAGTCGCCTATTAAATTATCATTGACAACTAAAATCTCAGATGTATTTCTTAAGCTATCGTTTGAAAAAAAAACATTGTCAACATTACCTAATGAATCAACAGAAAGACCAAGTGAAAATAAAAAAACACTATTTTTTGGCTTACTAAATAACGTTTTACTCTTTATATATTTATCCAATCTTTTCAGAATTGAAATTCTTATATCTTCTTTCTGTTTTGAAGATATAATAGATATGGGCATCGATTCATCCATATTTGATTGTTGAGAAAAACATATGTTTACAAAACTTAATAGAAAACATATACAAATAATTATTCGTTTCATATTATTCTAATTACAATAAGTACCATGTCTCAAATTTGCATCAGTTGCTTTTTTGTGCCTTTCATTCAGATTTTGGATTTCTGCTTGCTCAGTGACTGAGAGCATTGTTGTATAAAATGGAGTTTCTTCTAAACCTCCCCAAGATAATGCCCAGGCATCTCTATCACCAAGATTTGGAAAAGCAATTTTTAGTGCTCCAGTCATCAATAATATATAATTATTTGCCATGGTTTCATGCTGATTAGATATTAAATATTTACCCGAAGAATCCTTTCCGATTTGGGTATCCATATAAGCGTGCAAGACTTCATGATATATTGTAGATAAAATATATTCCTTTGATCTTTGTGGCAATGTATTTTTATTTAAGTTAATAATGAACGAATATGCACTATTACCATGTGTAGTACCGGCAGTCGTATCAGGTAAAGTTGTAATATCATAGAAAAAAATGTCTCGTTCATTGAAGTTATTTGTCCCAAATTCGTTATTCAACATATTTCTTATTGTTGTTTTTGCACTTTTTGCAAGCGCTAGCTGTGCTTTTATGCATGGATTTTGAACACTATCAATAATATCTCTATTTGAATTATTACTGTTTCCACCACCCCCCCCATTATGTGGTTGACCTATTGGCGTGGGCGTATAACCTCCAGTATCTCCAATCAATCCACCACCTCCTCCACAATTGTTAATGTAAGTGTAGCCAGTTATATAATACGAGCATTGCATATATGCATCTGTACCGACACAACTAATCCCGTAATCAGGTATTCCTGTTAAACAAGGATCAGAAGATTCTTTTTGCAACCTGCCATTCCCATAATTATCATTTGAGAGTTGAGCAAGTTTATCGAAATTTGAATTTATATAAGCTGCTTCATTACTTAATGATATTTGATTTTTAACAGCACCATTAATGTAATTCCAGCCATTTGCAAAACTGCCGTCAATATTATAATATAAAATTTTACCAGTTAAGTTTTGGTAAGCCTTATACTTAATTAAATTAATATTGGATGAGCTTGCTTCATTAATTATGGATAAATAAGCACCATATAAGATATGATTTGTTCTTTTATCTTTAAAAATTAGTAACCGGATGTCATTTTTGTTTCTATACATTTTCTCGCTTCCCTTATCTAGAGTTTTACTAGTTTGGAAAATTTGATCCGGGTTATTTAAAGTGATCTCATAAACTGTTTGATCTGGCTGATTGTTAATAAAAATATTTTCCCAATTAGGACTCATGGTTTTAAATCTACTCGAACTAAAAACAGTAGCATTCAGTTTAAACCAGCTTTGCAACACCACCAGATCAGACTGTGAAATAGTTTCCTGTCTATTCGAATCTTTTTTACAAGAATAAATAGTAATAGATACCGCAAATAATAAAGTTAAAGCTAGCACATTCTGCTTCAACAAGGCGTAGGTTTTCCTCATTTTGTTAATTTAGATTTTAGTAATTAATAATTATTTGAGAGATGAAGTAAGCGAATGTAAAAATAAAAAAGACAAAATAAGAATAAATTATACATTTCAATTTTACTTATACTACAAAGTAAATCAGGCCAAACGCAAAAAAGCTTTCCCTTTTGAGGAAAGCTTTTTTTGTTATAATATTAAAATCGTAAATCTATCTACTCTTTTTCTACCTGCATATAATTAAGTTCCAATGGTGTTTTACGACCGAAAATCTTAACCATAACTTTTAATTTTTTCTTCTCTTCGTTAACTTCTTCAATAACACCAGTAAAACCATTGAAAGGTCCATCCATAACTTTAATGTTTTCGCCAACGTAGAAAGGAACATTCATCATCTCACCTTGCTCACTCATTTCATCAACCTTACCTAAAATACGGTTAACTTCTGCCTGGCGCATTGGGATTGGATTACCGGCTTTATCGCCTAAAAATCCGATAACACTATTTATTCCTTTTATAATGTGTTCTAATTCACCATCTAAAGTTGCCTCAATCAATACGTATCCAGGATAAAAATTACGTTCTTTTGCAATTTTCTTTCCGTCTTTCATTTGGTAATATTTTTCCATAGGTATTAAAACCTGAGGAACCAAATGTGAAAAACCTAAACGACTAATTTCAGCATCAATGTACTGTTTTACCTTTTTTTCTTTACCGCTTACTGCTCTTACAACATACCACTTTAAAAGATCGCTCATTAGTATATTAGTTAGAAAGTGATTTGTAAAAAGTATCTAAAACGAAAACTGAACCTTTATCCATTGCAAAAATGATTAATGCAATAATTAAAGAGGCTACTAAAACAAGTACCGCCGAGTTTTGAAGTTCTCCCCAGGTAGGCCATGTAACCTTCTGGGTCATTTCATCATACGATTCTTTTATAAACTGAACTACTTTAGCCATATCAAAATTATTGAATGAGAGAATGAGAAAATGTGTGAATGATAATATCTGAAGATAGTCTTTCAAATTCAATCATTCATTCATTCAAAAATCAATCATTATTTAAGCACGGGAACAAGGATTCGAACCCTGATCAAAGGTTTTGGAGACCTCTATTCTACCATTGAACTATTCCCGTGTAGAAGTTAAAAGCATAAAGCTAATGGGTTAAACCTGTTGCTTTATGCTTATAACTTAATTCAGGAAAACTTTTAGCTTTTTGCCTTAAGCTTTCCTTATTTTTATTTTACTATTTCAGTTACCTGGCCAGCACCTACAGTTCTACCACCCTCACGGATTGCGAAACGTAGACCTTTTTCCATTGCGATTGCGTTGATCAATTTCACCGAAATTGTAACGTTATCACCTGGCATTACCATCTCAGTACCTTCAGCTAATGAAATTTCACCAGTAACATCTGTTGTACGGAAATAGAATTGTGGACGGTATTTGTTGAAGAATGGAGTGTGACGACCACCTTCTGCTTTTGATAATACATAGATCTCAGCTTTGAAATCAGTGTGTGGAGTTACTGAACCTGGTTTACAGATTACCATACCACGACGGATATCAGTTTTCTCAATACCACGTAATAATAAACCAACGTTATCACCAGCTTCACCGTAATCTAAAATTTTACGGAACATCTCAACACCAGTAACTGTAGATTTTAAGTTCTCAGCACCCATACCTAAGATTTCAACCGGATCACCTGAGTTGATTACACCACGCTCAATACGACCAGTTGCAACAGTACCACGACCAGTGATCGAGAATACATCTTCAACAGGCATTAAGAAAGGAAGTTCAGTTAAACGTGGAGGAATTGGAATATAGCTATCTACAGCATCCATTAACTCCATGATTTTTCCAACCCATTTAGCATCACCGTTCAAGCCACCTAAAGCAGAACCTTGAATAACAGGAATATCATCACCAGGGAAATCGTAGAACGATAATAATTCACGAACTTCCATTTCTACTAATTCTAATAATTCAGGATCATCAACCATATCCACTTTGTTCATGAATACAACTAATGAAGGTACACCAACCTGACGAGCCAATAAGATGTGCTCACGAGTTTGTGGCATTGGACCATCAGTAGCAGCAACAACGATAATAGCACCATCCATTTGAGCCGCACCTGTAACCATGTTTTTAACATAATCCGCGTGACCTGGACAATCTACGTGTGCGTAGTGACGGTTTGCAGTTGAATACTCAACGTGCGCAGTATTAATTGTAATACCTCTTTCTTTTTCCTCAGGAGCTGAGTCAATTGAATCGAATGAACGTGCCTCAGATAAACCTGCATCAGCCAAAACTTTTGTAATAGCTGCTGTTAAAGTTGTTTTACCGTGATCGACGTGACCGATTGTACCGATGTTTAAGTGCGGTTTACTACGGTCAAATTTTTCTTTTGCCATTTTATTTATAACTAATTAGTAGGTTAACTTTTTATTATTTCTATTTATTTTTTTATTGCAATGCAACACAAAAAACCTTGTCCATTCTGTAAATAACAGATTTAACAAAGTTTATTTTACCTGAGCCAACTATGGGAATTGAACCCATGACCTCTTCCTTACCAAGGAAGTGCTCTACCGCTGAGCTAAGTCGGCTTTTTTTAAAGCTCATTAGTTCACTCGTTCATATGTTCATTAGTCTAATAATAAACCATTGAACCAATTTACTAATGAACTACCAAGAGCGGAAGACGAGGTTCGAACTCGCGACCTATAGCTTGGAAGGCTATCGCTCTACCAACTGAGCTACTTCCGCTTTTTAATGATTGATTGAGTGAATTATATAATGAGTGAATGTAATCATTCTGTCATTCAAAATTTAATCATTCTTACATTAATTCGTGGGGAGAGAAGGATTCGAACCTTCGAAATCTTGCGATAACAGAGTTACAGTCTGTCCCATTTGGCCGCTCTGGAATCTCCCCAACTTTATCTTAAAATGCGAACACTTTTCAATAAAAAGAGCCTCCTATCGGAATCGAACCAATGACCTACTGATTACAAGTCAGTTGCTCTACCAGCTGAGCTAAGGAGGCTTTTATTTTTATACTCTATGTTTAAAAATTGGTTTTTCAAACAATTGAATGCGTATTTTATAAAATATTATACTTTCACAGAACTATCCATTCCTTTATTTAGGGTAACCCCCTTTCCGAATTGGAATGCAAATCTACACATTTATATTTCTATTCAAAATAAAATTAAAAAAAAATTAGCGAGCCTACAGACCCGCTAATTTTTTATACAAATTTAAAAAAAATAGTTGCTTAGTAATCAGATATTTCGCTTTCGATTAATATTATTTTCTGCTCGCTAATTTTTTTTCTGGTTTTTTCTTTATGCTTGGTGATTTGCTTCCTTAACGATTCAATTGCAAGGTCTGTAGCCTCTTCAAATGATTTACATTGTTCTTTAGCGAATAAAGTTCCTCCCGGCACAATCAGCTTTATCTCGCTTATTTTGTTGACCTCATCTTCTACATTCTCTAACTTTAAATACACTTCACCACTAATAATCTGGTCAAAAAACTGATCGAGCTTATTTGCCTTCTTCTGTATAAAATCTAACAACTTACTGTCTGCACTGAAGTGGATTGATTGAACTCCGATTTTCATTTTTCCTCCTTTTTTTACGCCTTTGGATGGGCTTGTTTATAAACTGTTTTTAATCTTTCGATTGAATTGTGTGTGTAAACCTGTGTTGCAGCCAAACTTGCATGGCCTAAAAGTTCTTTAATGGCATTTAAATCAGCACCTGCATTAAGCAAACTGGTTGCATAGCTATGGCGTAATACGTGCGGGCTTTTTTTATCATTACTAGAAACAATACTTAAATAAGAACGTACAATACGATATATCAACTTTGGATATGCCGCTGAACCAGTATTGGTAACGATTAATTGGAGCAAATTGTTATCAAAGCTTTGCAACTTTTTTTTCTCAATATAGTTATTTAACTGATTAATAAGCTGTTTATTTATAGGGATAATTCGTTCCTTGTTTCTTTTTCCTAAAACTTTAATTGTGCCTGAATACCCATCAATATCAGCTTCTTTTAACTGAAGAAGTTCGGTTAATCGCATTCCGGTGCCAAATAGCAATTCGATTATTAAATTATCCCTGACTGAACTAAAACTATCATTAAAGTGATCAGGAGAATCTAAAAGAATATCCAACTTATGCGATTCGACAAAAGTAGGTAAGCGCTTAGGAATTTTAGGCGCTTTAATTAAAAGCATTGGGTTTTGAGAAATTTTATGCGCTCGAAGTAAAAATTTATAGAAGCTTCTTAATGCTGATATTTTACGGTTAATAGTACTTTCTGATAATTTTTGCTCCATTAAATCCACCATGTAACTTCGAATGTGGGGATGTTTAATTACCAGGAAATCTGATTCGAAAGTTGCGTTGATATATTCTTCAAACTGAGTCAAATCGGTTTGATAAGAAGTTATAGTATGCGGAGAAAAACGTTTCTCGTGTGATAAATATGTTAGAAAACTATTCAACAACATTTAGTATATATTAATCCTGCATTGAGAATGAAGTTACTAATAGTTTTAATATTAAGAAATTATTAACTGAAAATTTTACATAAAAAAATGCCCTCAGAAAAAATCCTGAAGGCATTAATTAAATTTATATAGTAAACAACTATACAGTTGTATCTAAATTCATGTTTTGAATGTAAACAGCATGTTTAATTTCAGTACGACGGGCTACAGATTTTTTCTCGTATGCCTGACGGCTACGTAATTCTCTCAATACACCTGTTTTCTCAAACTTTTTCTTGAAACGTTTAAGGGCTTTATCTAATGATTCGCCGTCTTTAATGTTAATAATAATCATAACGCTGAAATACCTCCTCTCGTGGTTTTTTAATTTGTCCTTATTGTAAGGGATGCAAATGTAAGTAAAATATTAAAAATGAGAAAGGTTTTTACAAAAAAAATATGCAAAGGGCTATTAGCTTTTTTTCTAACATAAAAACGCCCTCATTTTTATTGGGGCGTTTTTATGAAATTAAGTCAATTTAGTTATCAGTCATTAACTTATTGTATAACAGCTCGGTTCCAGAAATTGGCCAAATGTATTGAGTAGATGTTGGTGCAACAGACGGAACATTTCCCTTTCCAGGTATTGTTAGTCCTAGTCGTAGCAAATCAGGACTACGCAAACCTTCTCCTAAAAATTCGATATTTCTTTCTTTTAGAAAAGCATCAAATAGTGCTTGAGGAGATGCAAAACTTGCTGCAGTAAATACAGTAGTTGCATCAGATCTTGTTCTAACTGCGTTAAGTAATGCTACACTTTGTGCATCAAGTGAGTTTGTGCTTCTGGCACGGGCCTCACCTAAATTTAATAGTACTTCAGCATACCTGATTACAGGAACATAATCGGCATATCCCGCAGCCGCTAGCGTTGGAAATTTAGATAAATAAGGTAAGTTTCCTGAAATGGTAATAAAAGATCGCCTTTTATCAACTGCTTTAATCGTTGCGTCGCCAATTATTCCATCAGGGTTTAAAGAGTATAATTTTACACCGAAATAGTACGAGCCCAATGCACTTTGACCTCCTGCTGCTTCCGTACCAGTAACAAATGGCATAGAAAGAATAGATTCGCTTGTAGTGTAAGGTGTTTTGAAAACATTTGTAACGTCGCTTTGCAGCGCCAACGGAACACCTGTACTAGCAACAAATGGTGCAGATGCACTAACTATCTTATTTGCCTCTGTTATAACATCTGCATATCGTTGCATAGTTAAATAAACCCGCGTTTTAAAAGCAATAGCCGTATTGCGATGACCACGTGTTGTATTGGTTACTGCTACGGTTCCATAATTTAGTGGAAGATCAACTTCTGCTTCGTTCAGGTCTTTTAAAATTTGTGTATAAATAACACTAGTAGAACTTCTGGCTAAATCGTAATTTCCAGCAACAGAATTCCCGGTTAAACGTAAAGGCAAACCTGGTTTCGAACCTTGTCCATCATAATAAGGCCTGGCATAAAGTTGTAGCAAACTATAATAACTAATCGCTCTTACAAGCTTGGCTTCTGCTATATAATTCTTTGCTATTGCATCTCCAATTACAGAAGTTCCTTTAGCAGCCATACCCTCAATAAATAGGTTACATCGATTAATGGTGCTGTAAGCAGAAGCCCAAAAATCTGTTACTTCTTGCGCACCATTACCTAAGGTATAATTATAGGTTTGGTAAGCCGTTACAGAGTTACTGCTTTGAGCCAGGAAGTTATCTGCTCTTAAATCATTGTAAACAAGATACCTGCTGCCATAAAAATCTCCAGCCCTTAATCCTGCATATAAACCTAAAACTTGCCCCTGAATTCTTCCAACAGTAGAAAACTGAGCGTAATCTAAAGTTGCAACCGCAGTTTGCGATTCAGGCGTTAGTAATTCTTTCTTACAACTGGTTAATAAACCTATTGTGATGCAAGTAAAATATAATATTTTCTTTTTCATAATTCTTTCTTGTTCGTTAAAACTTAACAGATAAACCTGCGGTAAAAGCCCTTCCATTGCCTACAGAATTTCTTTCAACACCTTGTGAAGCGTTTCCTCCGATTGAGTTACCATTAGACGAAACTTCAGGATCAGAACCAGGATATTTGGTAAGGATGATTAAATTGTTACCGCTAACATATAATCTGGCACTGGATAGTTTTAATCTTGATACAATATTTTTAGGAAATGTATAACCGAAAGTTGCACTTCTCAATTTCAAAAAGTCGCCTTTGAAAACATTTACATCAATTGGAAAAGATGATCCGTTTGATACGTTATCTCCATTTACAATTTTTGGAATATCTGTTTCTTGTCCAGGAGTAGTCCACCTTCTCAACATATCAGTAGAATTATTCCAGAAACGCTGATCTCTTAATCCAGAATTAGTTCCATAATAAATGTAAAAACCGAGTTGGTAAGTAAAAGTTAAGCCTAAGTCAAACTGTTTATATCTAAATGTATTATCAAAACCTCCAGAAAATTTTGGTTGCGTATTTCTATAAGGAATACCATCATTATTTAGAGATATTCCGTTTTTTGCCTCAGTACCGTCCTCGTAAGAATATCTGAATTGACCAGCCGGTGCAACTTGTTGATAAAGCACTTTTTTTCCGGTAGATTTTTCAATAAAAATACGTCTTCCAGTTGCAGGGTCTACACCAGCAGTTTGTACGGCATATATCATACCAAGAGGACCACCAACTTTAGAAATACTTGCAGATTCTAAACTCGAAGTTGCCTGAATAAACTGTGTTAAACCATCTGATAGTGAAAGAACTTCATTTTTATTATACGAAATATTAAATGATGGAGACCAGCTAAAATCTTGTGTACGAACAGCATCTGCAGTGATAGCAAACTCAAAACCTTTATTGTACATGGAAGCAATGTTAAGCTGAGGGGTACTAGGTAAACCCGCAGAAGGAACCTGTGGCACGTTATAAATTAAACCATCAAGCTTGTTTTTATAATAAGCAGCTTCCACAGTAATTCTATCATTAAGAATACCAAAATTGAAACCTAAATCTAGCTTCTTGCTTTCCTCCCATCCAATTTGATCGTTTCCCGTTTGACTCGGAACCAATGTAGATGCTCCGTTATATAAGCCGGTTGAGTAGAATGAATATGAGGCTAAGTTTCCTAAACCATTTGTATTACCAACTGTACCGTATGAACCTCGGATTTTGAAACTTGTGAAGGTTTTATCTAAGCCTAATTTCGACCAGAATTTTTCTTGTGCAATTTCCCAGCCTAAAGCAACACCATAAAAAACACCTTTCTTATTATCAGCTCCAAATGCAGAATATTCATCCTGACGAATGTTTGCATTTACATAATATTTTTTATTATAATTATAAGTTAAGCCACTAAAAAATGAAACCAAATAATTTTCACCCATATTGGCAACATTTACTGCAGGGGTGGCATATCCTGCAGCAAACACATTAAAAGCAGGATCGGACAAGGTAGTTCTACTGGCTCCAAAACCTAAAGATGTACTTCTTTGTTGCTCGTTACCCAATAGTAAAGAAAAATTATGTTTTTCGCCAAAAGTTTTATCCGCCTGAATGGTATTTGTTAAAACCCATCTTTTATTTTTATTTAAACTTTCAGCCGCAGAACCACCAGCGGCTGCAGAACCACCATTTATAGGATTGGCAAAGGAATCATTGTCAGAGAAAATATAATCAATACCATAAACTGATTTCGCAAATAACCAGGGTGTTATATTCGCTTGTAAATAAATGTTAGACTGGATATGATTGATCTCATTATTTGAGCGATCTAAATTCAATACTGCAGCAGGATTATAAAAACCTACATCAGAACCTACATTTGCACCCCTTCCAATCGTAGTTGCATTAAATACACTATAAGACCCATCATTATTATAAGGAGAAACATTTGGTGCCGTAACAATCGCTAAACGACCTAAACCACCTGTACCAAATGCTTCACCTGCAAGAGATCCTGTAGAAGTTGCAGATAAATTTTCCTCATTAGAGTAAGATATTTTACCGCCTACAACAAATATTTTTCCTTCTCTATGATCTACTTTGAATAAGGCGGCTTTTCTGTTGTAATTATTATTGGTTACAATACCTTGCTGGTTTGTGTAACTTCCAGATAAATAATAATTTGTAGATTCACTTCCACCAGAAATACTTAAAGAGTTATTGTGTGAAAAGCCAGTCCTATAAATATAATCATACCAATTTGTATTAATTACATTTCCAGCGGCATCATTTGATAATGCAAAATACCTTCGGCTAGCTAAATTTGGGTTTGTAATATCATAAGTACCTGCATTTCTCAAACCTTCATTTTTTAAATCAGTATATTGATAAGCATCCAAAAGTATTGGTAAGCGCCTGGCTTCTGTTGAACTTACCCATGCATCATAGGATACAACTGCTTTACCTGGCTTACCTTTTTTGGTAGTAATTACAATAACACCATTGGCGCCTCTACTTCCATAAATTGCAGATGCAGCAGCATCTTTTAAAACCTCTAACCGTTCAATATCATTAGGATTGATGCTGGACAACGCATTACCAGGTGCACTTGAACCACTTACATCTCCCGTATAGGTAGCAACCCCATCAACAATAATTAAAGGATATGAACTCAATGAGATAGAGTTTGTACCACGAATACGAATTACCGGAGGATTATTTAATACACCATTTGGAATTGTTATCTGAACACCGGCGGCCTTTCCACCCAGCGCCTGGTCAAAACTTTGAATAGCCTTGTTTTCAAATTCTTTACCTGAAATAGTAGATATTGAACCTATGTTATCAGCTTTTTTAAAGGTAGAGTAACCCGTAACAATGACATCTGTTAGCGAATTACTTTCTTCTTCTAATGCTGCATTCACAATAGAAGAATTAATTGAAACTGTTTTTGCGGTAAAGCCAATGAAACGAAAAATAAGGGATTTAGCTTCATTAGGAACAGATATCGAATAAATACCATCGGGCCCGGTTTGAGCCACAATTCTCGCCCCTGGAACAACAACAGAAACTCCAGGAATTGGAAGCCCATCTTTTATTGAGGTTACCTTTCCTGTAATCTTCTTCTGTTGCGCTTGTACTGAGAAGCTCAGCACAGCCAGAAGGAACAAAACGAGTAGTTTTTCTTTCATACTTTTTAGTTTTAGGATTATGATTAATTATAAATGAGGAAATTGTGTTCTATAAAAGATCAATCCTAAAAAAAATCAACAATAAGCTCTAAAAAAAAAGCCTAACTACGAGAAAAATTCACCCAGGGTCTGATTTTTTTAAAAATTTTAAAGATATCAAGCAGAATAAATTGATAAAACTTAAATTATCAACATAAAATCGCCAAAAAAAATTTAAAATAGTTTGTTTTAGTTTTGATTATCTAAAAAAACAAAAAATAAAACCAAAAAAAGAATATAAAATATAAATTATATATAATTTTTACATTAAAAACAACCTATTATATTAGTTATTAAATAAAAATATAATTTATTATACCAAAAAATCATAAAAAACATTATAAATTCTAGATAATTTAGAATAAACTTAAATTTAAACATGAAAAAACTAGACAATTACTCATAAATTTAATTTTTAACATAAAAAATAAATAAAAAACTTAGGTTATTGATATTAATAAGATTATTAAATAAAATTAATTTCGTAACGCTACTTATACAGAATCTCATAAAATATTTAATTTTATTTTTTTTTAAAAGAACTTTCACTATTGTTTTATTACTTTTAAATATTAAAAAAGCATACAATGACAGCAGGAAAAAAAATAACCTCAATTATTATAGTAATTGCAATATTAATCATTGCAGGTCTGGCTTATTACAGGTACTTTTTCGTTTTTGGCGAAGGCGTTAAAGCAGGCGAATTAAATTATGTTGTAAAAAAAGGCTATATGTTTAAAACCTATGAAGGAAAGCTAATTCAAAGTGGTATAAAATCTCGCCAAACAGGAACACTTCAAAATAATGAGTTCGAATTTTCTATCGGAAGCAAAGAAATTGCTGAGAAAATGATGGCAAACAGTGGTAAGTTTTACGAATTACACTACAAAGAATACAAAAATACACTTCCGTGGAGAGGATTTTCTGTATATGTTGTAGATAGTGTTATTTCTACAAAAGATTTACCTCAGTAAAGTTGTTCGTTAAGAAAAACAATTACATACTCAATAAGCTTTGTAAAAATTAACAAAAAAATCCGGAGGTATTTAAACCTTCCGGATTACTCATAATATATTTGGTTTTTAATAAGGTAGAAGGCGGAAGGTTTAAGGTAGAAAGTTAATGCATAAAGCCCTAAACCTTTTACCTTAAAATACTCTACCTTGATAATATTTCTCTTGCAATTACAATCTTTTGTATTTCAGAAGTACCCTCTCCTATTGTACATAATTTACTATCGCGATAAAATTTTTCTACAGGAAAATCTTTTGTATAACCATAACCTCCAAAAATTTGAACGGCTTCGGTTGATACCCGTACAGCAACTTCCGATGAAAAGTACTTAGCCATTGCCGACTCTTTAGTCATGGGCAAATGCCTGTTTTTCAAATCTGCTGCCTGGCGTATCAACAATTCTGCTGCTTCAATATCAGTAGCCATATCTGCAAGCTTAAAACTAATGGCCTGAAAGCTAGAGATTGGTTGCCCGAACTGCTGACGTTGTTTTGAATACGATACCGCAGCATCAAAAGCACCCTTAGCAATACCTAAACCTAATGCAGCAATCGAAATTCTTCCACCATCTAAAACTTTCATAGCCTGCTTAAAACCTTCGCCAACATTTCCAAGCAAATTTGCCTTTGGTACACGGCAATTATCAAAAATCATTTCAGTGGTTTCTGATGCTCGCATACCTAACTTATTTTCTTTTTTTCCGGCAGAAAAACCTGGCGTGCCACGCTCTACTACGATAGCAGATATTCCTTTTGAGCTTCCCTGCTCGCCAGTACGCACCATAACAACAGCAACATCGCCACTTTTCCCATGTGTTATCCAGTTTTTTGCACCGTTAATTATATAATCATCACCATCTTCAACGGCAGTTGTCATCATTCTTAAAGCATCAGAACCTGTATTTGCTTCGGTTAATCCCCAGGCACCTATCCATTCTGCGGTTGCTAATTTCGGTAACCATTTTCGCTTTTGTTCTTCATTACCAAAAGCTAAAATGTGCCCGGTACATAAAGAATTGTGAGCTGCTAAGGATAGTCCGATTGAACCACAAACTCTTGAAACTTCAACAATAACATCAACATATTCCTGGTAGCCCAAACCTGAGCCACCATATTCTTCTGGTACTAAAACACCCATTAGCCCAAGTTCTCCCAATTGTTTAAACAATTCTATTGGGAAAGTTTGTGCTTCATCCCATTCCATTATATTCGGACGAATGTGTTTTTCGGCAAAATCCTTTACCATCGCCTTAACATTTACCTGGGTTTCAGTCTCTGAAAAATTATAACTCACGCTCATTAATTATTTATTTTTTATGGTTAGAAGTGGCAATGATAAACATTTATTTCATAGTTATTTACCAATAAATGTTTGTCAAATTGCAGAACGAAATGGTATTTGGTTCAATTCTTTTGAATCTTAATTTTAAACATTGATAAACTTCAAAAAAAGAATATTAATTTTATTTTAAGTAAATATCTGATTAAACCTTAATGGAGTGAGTTTGAGCGCCAAATGAAGATTTAATGCAAATTCAATAATTGCATTCTTGATTGAATATTATTTCTTAAAAAGATAGATATGGAAGTATTTTATCTACAACTTGTGGTGTAAGAATCGCAACTTTCTTTAAATCATTTGAGCTATTATAACTACCATGCTGTTTTCTATACTGAATAATGGCATTAATTTGCTTGTACGACAAATAAGGTAAGGTTTTTAAAGTATTGAAATCGGCAGCATTGATATTTATTATTCTTAAAGCCCCAGCATTAACCGAAACCTGATCTTTTATCTCATTATACCTTACGGAATCCAAACCATAAACTTCCATAAGCTGTTCCTTTTTATAAAAGCCGCCTAAACGTTCACGGTATTTTATAATTCTTGATGCAAAAGCAGGCCCTATACCTTTTATTTGATCCAACCCTGCAGAGTCTGCCCGATTAATTTCTACAACAACTAATGCCTTTTTAACATATTCTTTTTTCTCGTATTCAAAAACCTTTTTAGAAAAGTTTAAATTTTCACTTTCTATCTCAACATAAGGCAAAAGCTTTTTATACATTTCTGGTGAAATAGTATACATCCGTTGCAAGTCTTCTCCTTTATAAAACTTACCTCCTTTATTTCGGTAATTTATAATGGATTGAGATTGTTTTAGAGATAAACCAAGCGTTTGCCAATCTTCTACATCAATCGTATTAGGATCAAATTTAAATAATTTTGCTACAGGTTTACTGTTAGAACGCTCTATTATATCACGAGTGATATGATAATTATCCTGATCTTGATCTGTAATTTTTATCTTTCCAATTGAAGCCAATAAGTTTGGGTTATCTTTTTCTACAGGCTTGTAATAGTTGTATATTATGGGAGAAGATTTTAATATTGCAATAATGACGATTAAAAGTACTAGTCCATTGAATTCGCCTTTACTGAAACCAAAGTATTTGTTGAGCCAAATTCTCATTATATGATATTACATGTGTATTATAAATATAAATCTTATTTTTGGAATTGCAAAACACTTGCTGTTTGGCGTTTCAACAAGCTAATTATTTTTTATGAAGATTATTACTACCTCAGAATTTGCAAAGGCGACGAAGATAGATAAATTGGGTGTTCCAGGATTAGCAGGTTTGATGATGGAAATCATGAAACTGAATGACATTAACGATGTTTTCTCCCAAAATCAGCACTTTAAAGGTTTAGAGTTTGTAGATAAGATTTTAGAAACCATTGGTGTAACCATAGATTTTGATGAAGATGAACTAAACAGCATACCCAAAACCGGACCATTTATTGCGATAGCAAACCATCCTTACGGTGGTGTAGAAGGCCTGGCTTTAGTTAAACTTTTATGTACAGTTCGCCCCGATGCAAAGGTTATGGTAAACTTTATCTTAAAAAAAATTCCCAATCTTGATGAATTTTTTGTCGCTGTAAATCCATTCGAAAACGTTCAGCATTCATCAAGCATTAGCGGCTTGAAAACAACTTTCGATTTACTTAGAAGTGGCATACCAATTGGAATTTTCCCTGCTGGCGAAGTTTCTACATTTAAATTAGATGCACAGCAAGTAACCGATAGAATGTGGCATCCGGTGGTTGGCAAATTAATTGCAAAAGCTAAAGTACCTGTTGTTCCAATTTATTTTCATGGCAATAATGGGGTTTTATTTAACATTTTAAGTTTTATCCATCCAACGCTACGTACTGCAAAGTTGCCATCAGAATTCCTGAATAAACATGGTAGAACCATTAGAGTAAGAATTGGGAAATCAATTGCACTCGATGAGATTTCGCACATGAACAGCAGCAATAAGCTAATGGACTTTTTAAGAGCCCGTACCTATGCTTTAGGTGTTGGCCTGGATACAGAAAAGAAACTTTTTAATCCGCTAAAGTTATTTAAGATTAAAAAGAAACCTGCTGAAATAATAGAAGAAACTTCCAGAATATTAATAAAAGAGGAAGTAACCACATTAGAAGATTTTAAAGTTTGGACTGAAAAAAATTATGAAGTTTACATTGTTCCAACCTTAAAAATACCTAATATTTTAAGAGAAATTGGTCGCTTGCGAGAAATTACTTTTCGTGAGGTTGGCGAAGGAACCAACAAAAAAATCGATTTAGATAACTATGATATCTACTACAACCATCTTTTTATATGGGATAAAGATTTAGAAAATATTGTTGGTGCGTATAGAATTGGTAAAGGAGATGAGATTTTAGAAAGCATGGGCCGCCGTGGTTTTTACTTGTCAGAATTGTTTAAAATAAAAGATCAGTTTTACCCAATGTTAAGGCAAGGCATTGAACTTGGGCGTTCTTGGATTAGAAAAGAATATCAAGGTAAACCCCTTCCCCTATTTTTACTTTGGAAAGGAATTTTAAAATACTTGATTGATAACCCTCAATATCGGTACATGTTTGGGCCGGTAAGCATTAGCAATAATTTTTCAAAATTTAGCAAAGCCTTAATTGTAGATTATATTACCAAAAACCACTTCGATTATGAAATGGCCAAATATGTTAGGCCGAGAAATAAATTCAAAGCAGATTTGTTGCCCATTTCTACAGATACTTTGGTAGATAGTAGCGACTCCTTTAAAGATTTAGATAGCATTATTGGCGATATTGAAAATTCGCACATTAAAGTGCCTGTTTTATTAAGGCAGTATATGAATTTGAATGCAAAGATTATCTCTTTTAACATAGACCCCAAATTTTCTGATTGCCTTGATGGCTTTTTACTAGTAGATACGCATAATATACCACCAGAAATGCTGGAAAAATTAGGTAAAAACCTTTAATAGAAAAACCCGAATATCCATTCGGGTTTTTTCGTATCAACTAACCTAACTTTATAAATACTAACCAAATATTTATGATGCAAATATGAGGTTAGCGCATTATCTCAACATTAATAAAATGTTATAAAATCTATTTAATTTTTTAATAATAACTATTTATGAAAGTGCCTACAATATCTGATTTAAATTATTAAATCTCATTTTGCAATTCTTAAGTAGATTTTAATTTAATATCAAAATGAATAAAGGCACTTTGAAACAGATAAATTATGTTTTCTATTTCTTATCTACTACCTTATTAATTTTTTTATATTGTAAGCTTCCTGCCCATTTAGTGTATTCTGCACATCAAATGTTACTAAATCAAAGGTAAAAATTACACCTTTAACGTTCGATTCCCTAAAATGAAACTCTTTTAAGTCAGACAGAATAAAACCGAAACCTTTCAACTTATTAAACAACAACACAATTCCTTCAGCCATTCAGGTAATTTACTCATTTATACCTTAATTGCAACTGTTTATTATACGCTTATAAATATTTAATTTTAAGTTATTTAGGCTAATAAGGCATACTTTCATTACGATAATATTTTGCAGTTAACATTATTCTTTTATCTTTAGGTACTCCGTATGAGCGTTGTGTGGCTTTTATAAAAAACAACAAAGCCCCCCTTCTTGTATTTAGTTGATTAAAACATTACAACCTGAAAATATCCTCAAGTTTAAAAATTCTCTATGACACTTATATCCAAGGCAGATTTTTCCAAAGCAACCGGACTTTGCAATGTTCCGATACCAGGGCTTACATCTTTTTTAATGAAAGTAATGAAAATCGACAACTTTAACTCGATAATTAGAGATGCCGATAACCTTGAGGGTGCCCCATTTGCCAACTATTTGATAGATACATTAGGAATTAAAATAGAGATTGATGAAAATGAAATAAAAAATATACCGGCTAACGGTGCATTCATAGCCATTGCAAACCATCCTTATGGTGCTATAGAATCATTGGCCTTATTAAGTACACTCGCTAAACATCGCCCCGATACCATGTTTATGGGTAATTTTTTATTAAAGAAAATACCCAATCTCGAAAAATGTATTATCGCCGTTAATCCTTTTGAAAAAGTTCAGGATTCATCCAGCATCAGCGGATTAAAAATAACTTTAAAAACCTTGAAAGATGGAGTACCAGTTGCAATTTTTCCTGCCGGAGAGGTTTCTTCCTTTAAAATAAAAACCCGCAAAATTACAGATAGAGAGTGGCATCCGGTTGTTGGTAAAATAATTTCTAAAGCCAACGTGCCAATCCTACCGGTTTATTTCCATGGTAATAATGGATTATTTTTTAGCTTGTTAAAACTTATACATCCTTCCTTGCAAACCGCAAAATTGATTTCAGAACTGTTTAATAAAAACGGTCATGTGCTTAAAATTAAAATTGGCAAACCAATTATCCCGAGTCAAATCCCTTTAAAAGAATGCAATATTTCGCTCCTAAAATTCTTGAGAATAAGCCTATATGCACTTGGAGATAAAAAAAGACCAAATTAAATTTTACTGTTACCTCTGCATTAACTAATCATAGCATCTTTACATAAAGAAATTGTTGATTTATTATTAATTATAAGTAAATTTAATATTACCAAATATATTAAATTGAAAATAGCAGCTAATAAATATTCTTCAATCGCAACTTTATGCTTTTGCCTGATGTTTGCATTTACAGAAATGAAAGCTCAGAATCATTCATTTGAATTTTATAACGGCACTTTCAATTTCATTGCAGATTCTTCAATTATTACAAATGCATCTCAAGATATTTCTACGGAAAGCATAAAAAAATTTTACAAAGATGTTAACAATGGAAATTATAAACCCTTAATTTCAGCTTTAACAACATATAAAGAAAAATATAAACTAAACGACTGGATTTACTATCAGCTTATTCGTAAAACTGCCGAACAAATAAGCCCTAAAGCAGAAAATTATACCCGCTATACTTTATATAAATGGTTTTTAATAAACAAATGTGGTTACGATGCCAGGTTAGCCATTGGCAACGGACAAATTATTTTTTACGTAAGAAATGACGAAGATATTAGTGATATTCCCTTTTTCATTATTGACGGCAAGAAATATATGTGTTTAAACTACCATGATTATGGAAAATTATTTAAGCAGGCTAATACTTACAAACCCGTTAATATTTCAATTCCAGAAGCTATAAATGCTTTTTCGTATAAAGTTACTAGAATGCCGGACTTTAAGCCAGACAGTTATATTGATAAAGATGTAGATTTCAGCTACAAGCAAAAAACGTATCACTTTAAATTAAAAGTTAACAATAATGTTGAGTCAATTTTCGCCAACTATCCAGGCGTAGATTTCGAATCATATTTTAATATCCCGTTAAGTAGAGAAACTTATAGTTCGCTAATACCCATGCTTAGAAACAATTTGCATGGAATGAATCAAAAAAAAGGCGTTGATTATTTAATGAGATTTACCAGGTATGCATTTCTATATGAAAGTGACCAGGATAATTTTGGGAAAGAAAAGCGTTTATCACCAGAAGAAACGCTCTTAAATAAATACAGCGATTGCGATGATAGGGCAGCACTGTTTTTTTATCTGGTAAAAGAAATTTACAACCTGCCAATGGTTGCACTTTTATACCCCACACATTTAACTATGGCTGTAGGTTTTGACAAACCATTTAAAGGAGATTTTTTAATTTACAATGGCAAGAAATATGCTTTTTGTGAACCAACTCCTCAGCCTCAGAATTTAAAAATCGGGCAGCTTTCTGCTCAATTGAAAAATATAACCTATAAAATTGTGTATGATTACCAGCCGATAAAGTGATAAGCAGGAATTAATATACTGTTAATTTATTGTTAACTAAATGTTATTAAATCAATAACACCATTGAAGTAGCTGTATTTAAGCTATTTTTATTCTCTGTTAAAATCGGATAAATAAATCACTACTTATGCAGCCAACAATTTACAACGTTTTGAAAGAGTATTTTACAGAGATACATTCAAACCCGGTTAAAGCACGAATTATGTCTCCAATTAACAAACAAGATATTTTTGTGTTCCAAACGAGTTTATATTACAAAAACCACAATAGTGCTGATGCACACGAGCCATCAGCATCTTTTACTTCTTTTGCAACTGCAGAAAGGCACCTTTTACAATACCTCGATGAGTTTCAAAGTGCATTGGATATGGGCGGAAGTATAGCTAAAGGTTCTATAATTTAAGAAAATATTTAAAATTTATCTTCTTTATGCTTTTCAGGGTTCAACTCTTCCTGAATAACATCCTCTTCAAATTCTTTTTCATCTTTTTTATTCCTTCTCAGAAAAAGAAAAAGCAATACAAATAAAACAACAACTACACCTGCAATTATAAAATAATCGATATCCATACACTTGTTCTTTTAACTAATTAAAGGTAACGCTAAATAATTTGGTTGTTAACATTCGCAATATTGTTAACATAATAATAATATTAATTTAACTTACCGATATTTTATCTTTGGAAAAATCCACAAGTAGTAAAATGAAGAAGAATAAATCTAAGTCGAAAAAACACTCGACAAGCAAAAAAATACGTAAAGAGTTAGAATTAAAATTAGCTGACTCATTTAACGAAATTGTGAAAAGCGTTGGTAAATCAAAAAAAGCAGATAAAGTAATCGAACGGTTTGCAAAACAGCTTTCAAAAAAGATAACCATTTCTGATAAAAGTGATTCGATTACACCTTTTATTAAAGAAGAGGTAGTTCCAACTAAAAAGGAAGTTATTAAGAAAGCAAAAGCCCCTGTTAAAGAGTTGGTTGAATAAAAAACTGTATATATGCAAAAAGCCGGAGCGAAATGCCCGGCTTTTTGCATATATAATAAAATTATTATTCTGTTTATTTAACTGCTCCTGGAGTTGTATATACTAAAGTTTGGGCATCAACTTCTGCCCAACCCGAAGCCCAGTTATCTGTACCGAAAGCACCTTTATAAGCAACTTGCGTAAAGAAAGAACCTGAAACTTTTGCATTTGTAAATGCTGCACCAGTAGCAGCTGCCGAGTTAGCGGCAACTAAGAAACTTGCAGTACCCAATGTTGCACCTGAACCAAAATCACTGAAGTATAAATATGGATTAACCAAAAGTGCCGAAGCGAAGGATGTTTGTGCAAATGTATTATCTAAACGTAATTTTGCTTCGATTGCAGCAGCCGCGGCTGCATTGCTTACAATCACTTCTGTAGTTTTTGTGCCATAAATTAAGTTATTTGCAATTACCATATTTCCGCTTGTGAAGTTAGCGGATGTAGAATTTGCAGTTACAACTTTAGTATCATCAATATATAATCCGATTGGGAAACCAGAAATAACTGAATTTAAAATACTGATTGAAGAGTTACGACGAATTTGAGCGCCATGGTAGTAATTAGCATTAAAAGAACCACCAGTAGCTTTAATCGGACCTAAAACAGTTACATTAGAGAAAATAGCAGATGTTTTAGGAGTTTGATCCGTACCTGTTGCGTTATTATCGGATTCAAAACCGTTAGATTGAGACTGATCGGCAACCGTTGACACGCGTTGTGCTAAAGCGAACTGAACATTACCAGAATAACCGAAATCGGTATCGAAATCATCATCCCAAGTGCCAATTGCCAATAAGTGTTTTGCATTTACAGTTCCGCCGAACCATTCGAACGCATCATCACCAGAGCGATAAATTTGAATATAATCAAGCGTTGTGCCATTACCAACACCACCCATTGTTAATCCATTAATCTCATTATCAACAGAATAAGCTATACCTGCAAATTCAATACGCACATATTTCATAGTACCTGAATTATCTGCAGCATCTGCACCACCGTAATAGATGTACGCTTTCTCGTCTTTTCCTGTAGGCTGAACTAAACCACCTTCAATCTTAACATCTGTACCTTGATTAACAGGTGCTTTACCGAGAAGGATAACACCACCCCAATCGCCTTGAGTACGAGCACCAGCTGCTAAAGCCGAAGTAAATACGATAGGTTTATCAACTGTACCTGTTGCATTAATTTTCGAACCACGAGTTACAATTAATGTTCCCTTTGTAGCTTTATCTCCTTTAATAATTGTTCCTGGCTCGATAGTTAAAGTTGCGCCATTACTAACAAATACAAATCCTTTTAATAAATATATTTTACTTGCAGACCAAGTGGTACTTGCAGAAATTTCGCCAGTAACCTCAACAACATTTGCAGTTGAACCACCGGGAGTTTCTGTTGAAGGTCCTTCAACAATAATGTTCTTCTTACAAGAAGTTGAAAATAAAACTACTGATAAGGCAAGTAGTATGAATTGGTTTTTCATTTTTTTTTGTTTTAATATTTTTTTTACAAATAGAGACTTTTAATTTTTCCTTAGGATTAATATCTTGTTACTAAATTGTTAATGACTAGAAAGTATAATTGAAAGATAGCGATATGTTTGTTCCTGGCTTGTAAGACGAAAAGGTTTCATCTCCACCGTTACCTACGCTACCATTATATTTTTTATCGCCATTATAATCGAAATAAATTAAACTTCTTTGATTCAATATATCACCAGCATTTAACTTAATTTCACCTTTAGTTTTAAGAACTTTATAGCTTACCTGCAAATCAAGAACATCTCTTGGGTTTTCCCATGTACTTGGGAAATTGATACCACTTGCCTGTACAATTCTTCTTCCGATTTTATTATAAAGAATATTAAAATTAAGCTTGTTATCTAAAGCACTATGCTGTAAACCGGCATTGATTACATAAGGAGATTGACCAACCATTGGGCGGGTTTTATCTATATAATTCTGATCTGTAGGATTTGTAACCTTAGATTTTATTAATGATAGGTTAAAGTATGCAGTAGTATTTTTAAAGAAATTACTACCACTAACAAAATTTAAATTCTTCCTGGCCTCTAGCTCCAAGCCGTATGTGTAAGCTTTTGGTGTATTAAAAAAAGAAACATCTGGTGTTGATAAAACATCGTAACGATAAGATTCAATGGCATTTGTAAAATGCTTGTAAAATGCTGATATCGAAAATAACTGACCAGCTTCCGGATAAATTTCATATCTGATATCGGCATTATCAATAAGTGATCTTTTCAAATTCGGATTCCCAGTAATGTTACCCAATAATTCATAATCGTAATAGGATGAAAGTGATAGCTCTCTAAATTCCGGTCTTGCAAGTGTACGATAGTAAGATGCTCGTAAATTTGCTTTATCCGTTAGGCTATAAGTTAAATTTAAAGAGGGTAAAATATCAACTTGAGAATCATCAACATAAGTTTTACTTATACTCATAACCTTTACATTATAACTTTCTACCCTTACTCCGTATACGGCTCTGAGTTTTTCACCAAACTTTTGATCAAGCATTAAATACCCATAATTTGTAAACGAATTTGCAGCATAACTATCCAATTCACCACCAACTTCAGCTAATCTATAAACACCTGACTCGAACAATGACTGAGAGAATATCTGATCAACTGGCAGGCTTCTAATTTGCGTCTGCAAATCCGGATTATTTGTAATTAACTCTGCACCAATAAAACGAGCTGTGAACTTACGATCGCGGTACTGAGAACCTAAACCAACCTTAAACGTTGTAGATGCATCGAATAATTTAAATGGTGTGCTATAATTAACATCGCCAGCGTAAATATCTTCGTTCAAATCTGAAAATAATCTGGTATTATCTTTACCTAAAGACGTAATATTTGCCTGATACAAAACACTAGGATCGTTTTGGGCAGCTAATGGTTTTGTGTAATTAATTTTTAATTGATTCGGTTGGTTATTCCCAATGTTACTGTATGAAGCAGTCCATTTCAATTTATTGTTTCCTTCACCAATCTGATGATCACCTTCTAAAGTTGTTTTGAAAAGTGATTTTTGCATAATATCATATGCATAAAACTGATTTAAAGAGTTTCCGTCTTTTATACCTGTTCTTACGGCATAAGTATCATCATAATTTCTGTTATAGATATTTTTAAAGCTAATCTTATTCTTTCCAAAAGTATATGCAAAGTTTGCTAAACCACCTAAGTTAGTCGAGAATTTATATTGATTATCTGTATAGTTGTAAACGTAAAAATTACGTTCAACATCTTGATTTATTGTTTGCGAGTTTCTGTAAGTTCCGGAAATTAAAGCACCAAAAGTATTTCCATTCTCAAAATGCTTAACTCTACCTAAGCTAAGCTGGTAATTTTGCGTAGGTAATGCGCTTCTATTTCTTACTGATAAATCATTTGGCAATGATTTTAGAGCCGCAACATTTTTTGAATTTGATAGCGTTCCTTGAGCAACCTGTTCGCTAGTTGGAAAGTTTTCAGCCAGTTGTTTAGAACCATCTTCAAAACCTAAATAGTTTACTGCATTTTTCTTTGTTGCTAAAAAATCTTTAAAGGTAGATTGGCTGTTATAGCCATAACCTATGCCAAATGAAAGAAAGTTTTGCTCCGGAATATCTTTAGTAACAATCTGAACAGCACCACCGGCAAAATCTGCAGGTAAATCTGGAGTTGCTGTTTTACTAATTGTGATTTTATCAACTAAATTAGAAGGAACAATATCGAAAGAGAAAGCCTTTTTATTTGCCTCAGTACTTGGCAAAGTTGAATTATCAAGCGTTGCTGTATTATAACGATCACTTAAACCACGCACAATTACAAATTTATTATCCTGAATAGTCGCTCCACTTACTCTTTTTAGAACGTCTGAAGTATTTCTATCAGGAGACTTTTTAATCTGATCACTAGAAATACCATCCGAAATAACCGAACTGTTTTTTTGCTGTGCGTAAAGCGAGTTAACAGATTCTTGTTTAAATGTTGCTCTGATTACTACATCCTGTAATTTTTGTGAAGATGCTTCCTCTAATATTACATTCAAGCTCACCGCATTTCCGCCCGTTACATCAACATCACTTACTTCTTTGGTAGAATAACCAACGTAAGAAACCTGAATGGTATATTTTCCATTTGCTAACCCTCCAATAGAATACCTTCCATCAACGTCAGTTGAAATACCTTTATTAGTACCAGCGATTTTTACGGATACACCAATTAAAGTTTCTCCTGTTTTTTTATCAGATACAATACCTGAAATTTTACCGGTTTGCGCATAAGATGCTATGCTTAAAAATAAAACGAGCATCGTTAATGCTGCGCCCTTAAAAGTAGTGAGTAAGTTCAATTTGCCTCTATTTAATTTTAGGCAAAGCTATTACCACAATGTTAGCTGTATGTTAGATGTTAATTAAGCTTTGTTTAGCTAAAAGTTAATTTAATGTGATCAAATCTTGGTTTAGTATTTAATACCTACTTTATTGCAGATAAAGTGCAATAACCATATCGGACCTATTAACAGGAATTTAACATCATCCAAAAAAGATGGCTTTTTTCCTTCAATTTTATGCCCGATAAATTGACCAATCCATGAGGCTACAAAAATGATTACACAAATTAGCCATAACGCCGGACCACCGCTTTTTTCCAATTGCTCTAATGATACAATTCCCCAACTCATTACAATAATAAGCAATAACATCATGTAAGAAAGTACAGGCGAAAGACGGTAATAATAATAAACAGAAAAAGCAATTAAGAATGATGCCCAGTTTACAAAACCATTATATTTTCCTAAAAAACCGATATAAGGAAAAGGAATAGACCAAACTAAGCCCAATAAACTGAAAATAATAAGCGGCACACAAATCCAGTGAAGAATTTCGTTGGTTTCATTATTGTGGCTTTCCTGATATTTATCAAAATATAAATCAACCGGACGTTTAGTTTCTGTTTTCATAGTTTGCTCACTCATTTATGTAAAAATAAAAAAAGAGGCTGTCTCATAAATACGAAATGTCATCCTGAGCCTGTCGAAGGACTTTTAAAACTACCTTTTGGGGCGTTTCGACAAGCTCAACGTGACAAGACCCTAAGAAATTGATTTATTAGATAATCTCTTTAAATTTTATTCATTTCGAAACCCTATAAGTTTTGAAAACCTATAAGGTTTGTGTTTTATTTACTTCGCAAAAGCTACTGAACGAGTTTCCCTGATTACCGTAACCTTAATTTGCCCAGGATACGTCATTTCTGTTTGAATACGGGTTGAAATATCAGCCGCTAATAATTCTGCCTGAGCATCTGTAATTCTTTCGCTTTCTACAATCACGCGTAGTTCTCTACCAGCCTGAATTGCAAAAGTTTTTTCAACACCTGGATAAGAGAGTGCCAGTTCTTCTAAATCTTTTAAACGTTTAATATAGCTTTCAACAACTTCTCTACGTGCACCCGGACGAGCACCTGATATCGCATCACATGCCTGAATGATTGGCGAAATCATCGAAGTCATTTCAATTTCATCATGGTGGGCACCAATCGCGTTACAAATTTCAGGATGTTCTTTATATTTTTCTGCCAATTGCATACCTAAAATTGCGTGTGGCAATTCAGGATTATCATCAGGCACTTTGCCTATATCGTGTAATAAGCCGGCACGCTTTGCCATCTTCGCATTTAAGCCCAACTCTGCTGCCATTGTTGCACAGAAATTAGCCACCTCACGCGAGTGATGTAAAAGATTTTGTCCGTAAGATGAACGATAACGCATACGCCCAACCATACGAATCAGCTCAGGGTGCAAACCATGAATACCTAAATCAATAACAGTACGCTCTCCTATTTCTACAATCTCGTCTTCTATTTGCTTTTTAGTTTTGGCTACAATTTCCTCAATACGAGCCGGATGAATACGGCCATCTGTAACCAAACGGTGTAAAGCCAAACGGGCAATTTCTCTTCTTACCGGGTCAAAACCTGATAGGATAATTGCTTCAGGCGTATCATCAACAATGATTTCGATGCCTGTTGCCGCTTCTAAAGCACGGATATTTCTACCCTCTCTACCAATTACGCGTCCTTTAATTTCATCACTTTCAATATGAAAAATAGAAACCGAGTTTTCAATTGCTGCTTCTGTAGCTGTACGTTGTATAGTTTGAATTACAACTTTTTTAGCTTCTTTACTTGCGGTTAATTTGGCTTCGTCTACAATATCCTTAATTTGTATCATAGCTTGCGTACGAGCTACTTCTTTAAGGTTTTCTACCAATTGATTTTTTGCTTCTTCAGCAGATAAACCTGCAATGGTTTCCAATTGAGTTAAATGTTGGTTTTTTAAAACCTCAACATCTTCTTGCTTTTTAACTGCTAATTCAGTTTGCTTTTCTAAATGAACCTTTTGCTTATCAAGTTCGGCTTCTTTTTTATTAAAGTTTTCCATGCGTTGATTTACCGATTGCTCTTTCTGCTTCATGGTATTTTCACGCTGGTTAATGTTATTATTTTTAGCATTCACTTCTTGCTCATGCTCTGCTTTCATTTGCAAAAATTTCTCTTTCGCCTCTAAAAGTTTATTCTTTTTTAAAATTTCAGCATTATTTTCTGCGTCTTTTAAAATTTTCTTCACTTTACTCTGTGCCGCAACCTCTTGTTGTTTAAGCAAGCTACGTAACAGGAATCTACCAACCACAATCCCGATAGCTAAACCAGCGATTAAGGCGAACACGTATCCTAATATTTCCATTTTGTTTTTTAAGTAAAAAACCGCAACTAATTTTTTAAAGTCTCATACATTTTAAACCTCAACTAAGCATAATTGGGATTTAAGCCATTTTCAGGTGCCATAGCAGATGAAATACGCCCTCTTAACCCCATAGATATTGAAGTGTTAAGTTTTATAAAATTTGAAACTCAAAAAACTAGCCGCGGCTATGTTTTTATGCTAATTTATATTAAGTTTCCGTCATGCTGAATTCATTTCAGCACCATATAATCAGATTATGGCTTGCGCCTTAATGACGAATACTTAAAAAGAACGTACCTTATTTTGAAAAGAAATCGTTTAATAAAACATCCAATTCTTCAACTTTATCAGCAACAGCAGTATCTTGGTTTTGCACCTTATTTTCTGTTCTTAATACCGCAGTTGCATAATGCAATACTGCCATAGAAAGAAGATCTTGCTTATCTCTAACCGCATAATTATCCTGATAATCTTTTATGCGCTCATTAATCATTTTTGCTGCCCGTCTCACAATCTCTTCCTCTTCCACATTTACCTTTAACGGATAAATACGGTCGGAAATGGTTATTTTAATCGAGATTTCTCCCATTTTTAGCTTAGTTTCTGATTTTTTCCCATCACCTATTTTTTTAGCAATGCGATACTTTTATCAATCTCCCGCACAAAATCGTTAATTTTTTGTTTAATGTCAAGCGACTTCTCGCTTGCGCCCTCAATACTTTTTGCAATTTTAGTAACCTTAAGTTTTTCCTCCAGATCAGTATGCTTGCTTTTTGAAGTATCAAGCGCAACTTTTAACGATTGATTTTCAAGCTTTAATAAATCATTTTCTTCCTGCAAAGCATTACATAACTCGATTACGCGAGCCGTTTTTTGTAATACCTTATCTAATTGATCTGCAACAGAAGCCATGAATTTATTTCTAAAAATACGAATTTAAATTTTATTTCCTAATTTCTGCACCTGCCTGACCGATTAAATTGGCAATTAGTTTCGACATTGTATTTTCAATTTGCTTATCGGTTAAGGTTTGCTCCTCATCCTGCAAGATAAAATTTAAAGCATACGATTTTTTTCCTTCCGGTAATTTATCTCCTTCATAAACATCGAAAACACCAACTTCTTTAATTAATTTTTTGTCGGTTTTAAATGCAATTCCTTTTAAAATATCGAAAGTTACATCCTTATCTATTAGCATAGAAAGATCTCTTCTAACCTGTGGATATTTTGAAACTTCCTTATTTACAATTTTATTTTTTCTAACAATATCAAGCAGTGCAGCCCAATCAAAATCAGCATAAAAAACTTCTGCATTTACATCTGCCTGCTTGCGGTCGGCTTTACATGCTGCCCCAAAACTAACCAATGTTTTATCCCCTCTAAAATATTTAATACCATAGGCAAAGTTATCATCCTGCAGCACATCAGTTTGATAAGATGCGATTCCTAAACGGGAAATTACTGCATCAACCGCAGCTTTCAAATTATAAAAAGTGGTCGATTTGGTATTTTGGTTCCACTGCTCACTTTCTTTAGCACCTGAAATTAAAAGCAATAACCTTGGGCGTTCTACATACCGCTCATTAATCAAATGATATGTTTTGCCATATTCATAAAATTTGACATCGGCATTTTTACGGTTTTGATTATATGCAACGCTTTCTAAAGCTGGCATTAACAAACTTTGTCGCATTACATTTAAATCGCTGCTTAAAGGATTTAAAATAAATATGGCTTCATCTAAATTTTTTGAATAAGTAGACTTGGTTAATGAATTGCACCAAATTTCTGCGTAGCCATTAGCGGTAAGCATATCCGCAATTACATTCTGCGTGTTTTCTTTGTCTGGTTTTGAAGTGTAAGAAAGTGATGCATTAATTTTTGATGGAATTGCAATGTTGTTATAACCGTAAATACGCAAAACCTCTTCCGTAATATCGCATTCGCGGGTCACGTCAACTTTAAAAGATGGCACTCGTAAAGCCAAAGTATCATCGGATGTGTTGGTTGCTGAAATACCTAAAGCTGTAATTATATGTTTAATCTCTGCAGAAGGGATATTTGCACCAATCAGTTTATTAATATTAGTATAACTTACTTCGAACTCAAAAGGCTTAATATGGCTTGGATATATATCAGAAACTGATGAGGAGATTTCGCCACCGGCTAATTCCTTAATTAAAATCGATGCATACTTTAGCGCAGTAACGGTAATTTCTGGATCAGTACCTCGCTCAAAACGGAAAGATGCATCCGTTTTTAAACCGTGTCGTTTCGATGTTTTACGAACCGAAACCGAATTGAAATAAGCACTTTCTAAAAATATATTTTTTGTATTGGCATCAACACCCGAAGTTTTACCACCAAAAACACCGGCAATACACATTGGTGCTTCAGCGTTGCAAATCATTAAATCTTCGGCACTTAATTTACGTTCAACTTCATCAAGCGTTACAAATGGGGTACCTTCTGCTACTTTTTTCACAATTACCTTTCCACCTGCAATTTTATCTGCATCGAACGCATGTAAAGGCTGACCTAAACCATGCAACACAAAATTGGTAACATCTACAACATTATTAATCGGTCTTAAACCAATCACCTTTAATTTATCCTTTAACCAATCTGGAGATTCTTGTACAGCAACACCAGAAATGGTTATGCTGCTATAACGCGGACAAGCGTCAACATCTTCAACCTCAACAGGGATAACTAAATTTTCATTATCAACTTTGAATGAGGCTAAATCAGGCATTTCATATTCACTTCTAAAATATGCAGCTAAATCTCTTGCAACACCCAAATGCGATGCCGCATCAGCACGGTTTGGTGTTAATCCGATTTCAAAAACGAAATCATCATCCATTTTAAAATGTTCTTTTGCTAAAATCCCAATTTGGGTTTCTGCAGGTAGAATCATAATGCCATCGTGAGATTTCCCTAAACCGATTTCATCTTCAGCGCAAATCATTCCTTGGGATGCTTCTCCTCTTATTTTCGATTCTTTAATTTTAAAAGGTTCACCCTCTAAAGGAAAAACGGTTGTTCCAACAGTTGCAACTACAACTTTTTGTCCGGCGGCAACATTTGGCGCACCACAAACGATTTGAAGGTTTTCCTTAGCACCTACATTTACTGTTGTTATCCTCAAACGATCGGCATTTGGATGTTGTACACAAGTTAAAACTTCGCCAATAACCAAACCCTCTAAGCCGCCGATAACAGGCTGAACTTTATCAACACTTTCTACCTCTAAACCAACATTGGTTAAGATTAAAGAAAGTTCTGCAGGCGTTTTATCTATTTTAACGAATTGCTTAAGCCAATTATATGATATTTTCATTTATTGAGGTTTGAGATTTAAGATAACAGATTTGAGACACACTATGTAACAATCCATTTCCCGAAAACTTATAAAATGCAAAGATAATATTTAATGATGAAAGCTTTTCAAAATTGAAAAACAATGAATGATTTATAATTTATTTATTAAGACTATATTTGTTTATGGCAGTTAAGGTAAATTCAAAGGCGGTTCTGTTTACACAACTTCAACTGAATGCAGAAAAAATCAAATCATTTGGGGTAGAGAAACTAGGTGTTTTTGGGTCCTTTTCGACTGACAAAGTTAATGATGATAGCGATGTAGACTTTCTTGTCGAGTTTGAACCATCAAAGAAAAACTTTGATAATTTTATTGATTTGTCATTTTATCTTGAAGAACTACTCAATAGAAAGGTGGAATTGGTTACACCACAATCTCTAAACAAACATATTGGACCTCATATTTTAAAACAAACCAAATATGTTAGCTTCTAATCATGAATTAATTAAACATATGTTGGATGAAATTAATTTCATTCTTGAGCAGTCAAGTTCAAAAAGCAAAGAGGAAGTAACTACTGACCCAGTTCTATCCAGAGCAATAATTAGAAGTCTTGAAATTATTGGTGAGGCTAGCTCAAAGATAGATGATGAGTTTCGCTCTAAATACCCATATATTGAATAGAGAAAAATAATAAATACACGTAATAAACTTATTCATGATTATTTCGGGGTTGATTACGATATCGTTTGGGATATCATAATCAACAAACTTCCTGACATCAAAATCTTTTTGGAAGAAATTACATCCTAACATTATTATTTCCCGCAAATTACGGTGATTTACGCAGAAAAAGAACTGCGAATATCTGCGGGAAAAATCTAATTTTCTTACCTCCTATAATCAGCTGAATGATGTCAATCATAAAGTGCCACAATATTATCTCCAGCAGATTACGGTGATCTACGCAGAAAAGAATATTCGAGTATCTGTGTGTAGCTCGTGAGAAGATCTACCATCGCTAAGCTTTTCGTCGTTCTAGGTCCATGCTCGAAATGAAGATCCCATTTAGCCTAATGACCAATACTTAGATTAGAAAGCATTATAGCACATGCTCCAGCGCCAATAACCACCAAAATTACCGATGCAATAATTAATTTTAAAGCAGGTTTTATCGGTTGGTTTTTTACAGACTTTATAATAAGCTGAACAATACCAATGATGAATAGTACGGCAACCAACAGCCAATAAACAATAAAAATTTCCATCGCTAACCATTTGCTAAAAGAACAGCACAGGCGCCAAAACCTATCACCACCATAATTACCGATATGATAAGCAACCTTAAGCCAGGTTTTACAGGCGTATTATTTGAAGATGCGACGATCATCATGATAATTCCAACAACAAATAAAACGATAGCGGCAAAACAGTAAAGTATTAAAAAACCGATTAGCATATTAATTCATATTTAATTTCGCTCTGATGGCATCAATTTTATTATCCCGGTAAAAGATATTCATCGTTTCAAAGGGAACAATTTTGTACTTATCGCTTACAATATGTACACATGATTTTTTTACAGCACGTACATCAAAATCAAGTGGATCCATAAAATTCATTATAATAATACGAAAAAGATTATCATAACTTAAGTTGTCAGATTTAACCCTTGGCAAGCAACACATCAATTCTCCGAAAGTATCTTCTGCACAATCTACTGAAACGCCTGTGCTGAATAAATTAAGCATGTGTTCCTTTAATTTTTCATCATGCTCAAAAACAATGGTATTTTTAGAGTTATTTAATAAATCCTCTGGATTGATAAGATGTGTCATTGGAATAACCTCATCGCCAATTTTTAAAGCATAAGCCATACAAAGGGCATCTGGATTACATGGAACCGGAATCAAATCTTGAGGTGTAAAGATTGGGTATTGTTCATAAATTTTTCTGCGAACCTCAGTCAATGTAATTCTACCAGCCTGGTCATTATAATCATCATTTCTTCCTGCTACCTGCGTTGGCTGAAAAGTTACTCCCCGAACGCATTTTTGCTTTGTTGCATATTCAATAATTTTCCCTATTTCGCCATCATTCAATCCATTTTGTAAAGTAACAACGAGCGTTGTGGATACATTAAAATGGTTAAGATTATCAATTGCTTTTTTACGTACTTCTGTTAAATCTTCCCCTCTTAATTTAGTTAGTACTTCAGCACTAAAACTGTCAAACTGCAGGTAAATTTCAAAGTCGGGCATATATGATGCAAGCTTTTCTACAAAATTAATATCCTTGGCAATTCTAATTCCATTAGTGTTTACCATTAAATGCTTAATGGGTTTCGTTTTTGCCAAATCCAGAATTGCAAAAAAGTCAGGATGTACAGTTGGCTCACCGCCAGATAATTGCACCACATCTGGCTCACCTTCATTGGCAACAACAACATCCATCATTTTTTCAATTTCCTCAAGTGTTCTGTGCCTGCCATAATGCGGTGATGACATTGCATAGCAAGTGGGACAGGCAAGGTTACACCTATCTGTAACTTCGATAACGGTTAAACAAGAGTGCTGCTCATGGTCTGTACACAAACCACAGTCATAAGGACAACCATAGTGCACTTTTGTATTAAACTTAAGCGGCATCTCTGACTGTTTATTGTAATTTCTGATTTGCTTATAATACTCAACATCATCAGCAATCATTACTTTGCTATCGCCATGTGTTTTACAATGCTTAAGCATAAAAACCTTTGCATCCTGAAAAACAATTTTTGCATCGCAAAGCATAAGACATTCCGGGCAAAGGCTTTTTGTATAATCGTAATAAATATAATCTCTTGTATTAGCCATATTCTTTTCCTTTTTCAATGAAAGCAACATTCAATGTTCTACTTATAAATTTATAATAATATAGAAAAATAAACAATGCCGACCAATGAATACTACTTAAATGTAGGAATAATGGTTGATAAGGCTTAATAAATTCTACAAGAAAACGGAATAAAAAATATAAAACCATTAAAAGCTTAAAACGATCGCCGTTTAGCATATCTTTTCGTTTAATTAACCTGAATAGCAATAAGAGCAGAATTAAAAACGACATTTCGTAGAGCATAATCGGGTGCCTTTTAATTCCATCACCTAAATCCATTCCTGTAAAAAAGTTTGTGGGTATTCCGTAAGTTGGCTCGTCAATTCCCATCGAAAAACAACCAATACGGCCGATAAATAGCGCTGCGATAATCGGAATAACGTACAAATCACCAGAGGCAATTTTGACACCTATAATTTTCTTTATCAGCTCTACGCCAAACAAGCCACCAAGTAAGCCGCCTACAATGGTTTTACTTTGATAAAGGGTAAAAAAAGTAATCTGATTTAAAGTAGCAGGCGTTTCGAGAACTGCAATAATCCTCGAGCCAATCAACGCACCAAGCATGGCACCAAGCATAATCCACAAGCGATTTTCATCAGAAATTGGGTCTTTAATTCCCTTTTTAAGATAGTAATATAATCGAACACCAATTATGAATGCAAGTGTTTCAAAAATGTAATGGTAATGATAGTAATCACCAAAAAGCTTAAACTGAAATGGGAAGAGGCGGTTGGTATTCAATAATAATGATTAATTAAAGAAAAGTCTTACAAAAACAGGTAAATGATCAGAAAAATATCTTCTGTCTTTACTATCGCTTAGCACGGCAAATTTCTCAACTTTAAATCCCTTGTTTACAAAAATATAATCAATTCTGTTTTTCAATTCACTATTGAAATCAAAATTGTTAAATGTGCCTGAGGGGCCATAAGGTGGCTCTATGGTAATTTCTTTTGCATCCTGCAGAAAAGATTTTATAGTAGAAATGGCTTCCGTTTCAGGCGTAACATTTAAATCGCCAGTATAAACTACTGGTAACTTTGGTGCAATTTCCTGTATTTTTTTCTTAATTAGTTTTGCTGATTCAATTCTTGCTTTTACACCAACATGATCATAATGTGTATTAAAAACAAGAAAATCTTTTTTATTTGTTTTATCGTAAAGCCTTACCCAACTACAAATTCTTGGCAAAACAGCATCCCAACCTTTGGAAGGTACATCCGGCGTTTCTGATAACCAAAATGTGCCTCCATCCTTTTTCAAAAATCTTGTTTTATCATAAAATATGGCTGAGAATTCGCCTTTACGCTTACCATCATCACGTCCAACGCCTTCAAATGCAAAATTAGTATCCTCGCTTAATGCATCAAACTGATCGGCTAGTGCTTCTTGCACACACAGAATATCTGCATCGTAAAATTTAGCCAAAGCCTTAACATTATCTTTACGGTTGGGCCAGGCATTAATACCATCACTAGGGTTATTATATCGAATATTGTAAGTAATAATATTAATGGGCGTTTCTTTCTTTTGAGCAAAAGAACCTACAGCTAAAAATAAACAGATTATAAAATTTAAAAAGATTTTCATTTGGCCAAATTACAAAATTGTTTAACTCCAATATTGATTTAACGTTAAGTAACAATTGTTTTATTGTTCTACAATACAATTACATTAAACCTTCATCTTTATAGCTATAATACGCATTATCCGTAAAAATTAAGTGATCAACCACTAATAAACCCAGCATTGTTCCTGAAGCCACCATATCTCTTGTTAACTTATTATCACTATCACTCGGCTTTAAATTTCCTGAAGGATGATTGTGAGCTAAAACAAGATTTGCAGCATTATTTTCTATTGCTACTTTAAAAATAATCTTCGGGTCGGCAAAGGTTGCGGCCTGCCCACCTTTACTAATAAGATATTTACCAATAATTTTGTTAGACCTGTTTAATAGAAGTATCCAGAATTCTTCGTGATTAAGGTTTGCAAAGGTACGATACAGGTATTTATAAACATCGCTTGATGCCGTTACTTGAATAACTTCATCTTCTATACTTTCCTTACGTCTTAAACCAAGCTCAAGGGCTGCAACAATAGAAACTGCCTTCGCCTCACCAATACCTTTAAATTTAGATAAATCTGTAATAGATGCTCTGCCTAATTTTGTTAAGTTGTTATCATAGAAACTTAGAATTCGTTTACTTAAATCAACGGCTGTTTCATTCCTATTGCCCGAACCGATAAGAATTGCAATAAGTTCGGCATCAGTTAAATGCCTGCGTCCGTTTAGTAAAAGTTTTTCTCTTGGTCGGTCTTCTTCAGCCCAAAGCTTAATACCGATTTTTTGTTCGTAATCTGCCATTTTTTCGGATAAAAAAAAGGCATCCCAACTTTTGGTTGGGATGCCTTTTACTAATATCGTAAAAAATTAGCTTAAACCATTAACGAATTTCGTTAATTTAGATTTATTGTTAGCTGCCTTGTTTTTGTGGATAACATTTTTCTTTGCTAAACGATCTAGCATAGAAATTACTTTAGGCAATAAATCTGAAGCAGTTTTTTTATCTTCTGCTGCACGTAACCTTTTAATAAAAGTACGTGTAGTTTTTGCCTGATATCTGTTACGTAAACGTTTTGTAGCGTTTGCTCTAATTCTTTTTAATGAAGATTTATGATTTGCCATTTTAATTTAGCCTTTATTTTTTCTTAATCGTTTCCTATAATTCGGGTTGCAAATATAGGATTAATGTTTTTAAATTACAAAACACTTTTAATTTTTTTATCGATTTTTTTTAGCTCTTAGTTTACAGTTCAAAAATAAAATAAATTTAATCATTTAGCATAAACAAATTATATAGTATAAAAAACAGTATCTATAAGAATAGCTGCCTAAAAATGTTATTTTTGGAGAAAACGAATTTTGAGTGAAAAAACGAATAGCCATCTTTGCTTCGGGTTCGGGCTCTAATGCCCAAAAACTCATGGAGCATTTTAAACGGAGTACCGATACAGAAATTTCTTTAGTATTAACCAATAATGCAGATGCTTATGTTTTGCAAAGAGCCGATAATTTTGAAATTCCAAGCCATATTTTTGATAAACACGAATTCTATGAAACAGATGAGGTTATTGATTTATTAAAAAACCTTGATGTTGATTTTATAGTTCTCGCTGGTTTTTTATGGCTTATCCCAAAAAATCTAATTGATGCTTATCCCGGAAGAATCGTAAATATCCATCCGGCTATTTTACCAAAATTTGGTGGTAAAGGTATGTACGGAGACCATGTTCATAATGCAGTAATTGCAGCAGGCGAAACAGAAGGTGGTATAACCATACATTATGTGGATGAACATTATGATGAAGGCGAATACATTTACCAGGCTAAATATAAAATCGACAAGAACGATAATTTAGAAATGGTTAAGTTTAAAGGTCAGCAGCTGGAACATTTACATTATCCAAGAATAATAGAGAGCTTGGTGAAGAAGATAAAGAAATAGACAGTATTATTGGCCTGTAAGCGTTTCTCGAATGCCTACCGCAGCAAGCAATCACAATTTTTGGAGATCATCGCCTTTTTTCTAACCTATTTCAGGTTGTAACCCTGAGCTTGTCAAAGGACGAACTCATATGGTTTAAAAACACCAATCCACCTACCGGAACACCTGCCCCGAAGGAAAAGGGTTCGAGCAAGGAAACTTATAACCCCTGCAATATGAACCCGGCATAGGAGATTATGGAGGGGTAAAAAGTTAAAGCTTTTGCATTAAGATTCCCGCATACGCGAGAATGACGACTTTGGGATTAGACAAGTTTTTGCACCCTGCTATCCGGCATAGGAGCTGATGGAAGGGTAGCCCGTTGAAACTTTTGCACTGACGTTAAAATACTGCTGCACAAGGCAGCGCGTCCTGCCCGATTTTTCATCGGGTGCTTGCGCTGCCGCAATGTAAGTTTCAACGAGGATAGCCGATATCAGATCCAAGCCTTGAACTTTTGGTACTTTTCTTTCAAGAGAAAAGGACTAGGCCGCCGCCAATGAGGCGAAAAAGCATCCAAAGAATCTAGATCTAAAAGATCCCCAGTCAAGCTGAGGATGAGGTTTTGATGGATGAGGTTTGCTGAATGGAATACTCCACTGAAAGAGAGATTGCCACATACGCGAGAATAACGACTTTGGGATTAGACAAGTTTTTGCACCCTGCTATCCGGCATAGGAGCTGATGGAAGGGTTGCCCGTTGAAACTTTTGCACTGACGTTAAAATACTGCTGCACAAGGCAGCGCGTCCTGCCCGATTTTTCATCGGGTGCTTGCGCTGCCGCAATGAAAGTTTCGACGAGGATAGCCGACATCAGTTCCAAGCCTTGATTTTTTGCTTCTTTTTTATCAAGAAAAAAGAAGGAGCCCCTCGGCGGCGGTGAGCCGAACAAAGCCAGAGCGGAGGCCTTTAAATAAATAGATTACCACGGCTATCCGGCACAGATGATGGAAGGAGAAAACGTTAAAGCTTTTGCAGAAATTTTAATGCTAGCAGAAACCAAGGCAGCACACCCTTGCCCGATTCTGCATCGGGTGCTTGCGCTGCCGCAATGTAAGTTTCAACGAGGATAGCCAACATCAGTTCCAAGCCTTGATTTTTTGCTTCTTTTTTATCAAGAAAAAAGAAGGAGCCCCTCGGCGGCGGTGAGCCGAACAAATGGCTGCGATGACAACCAGCTTAGCGAATCGTTTTTTTACTGTTAACATAACAAAAAAACCACCCTATTTTACTACCTTTGCGGCTCAAAATTTACAGTAGAATGAGTGACTCGATTAAGATTAAAAATGCTTTAATTTCAGTATATTATAAAGATGGTTTAGCGCCATTGGTAAAATTATTAGCCGCTCAGGGCGTACAGCTGTTTTCTACCGGTGGTACAGAACAATTTATTAAAGATTTAAATCTGCCAGTTACCGCTGTTGAGGATTTAACCGGCTACCCTTCTATTTTAGGTGGCCGAGTTAAAACGCTTCACCCAAAAGTATTTGGTGGTATTTTGAACCGCAGAGGCTTAGCAGGCGATAAGCAGCAAATTGCTGAATACGAAATTCCCGAAATTGATTTGGTAATTGTTGATTTATATCCATTCGAGGAAACTGTTAAGGCAGGTGGAACTGCTGAAGAAATTATCGAAAAGATCGACATTGGTGGCATTTCATTAATTCGTGCAGCGGCTAAAAACTTTAATGATGTGGTTATTATTGCATCAAAAAATGATTACCCTACGCTGCAAGCTCAATTAGAAGCACAAAATGGCGAAACAACTTTAGCTCAACGAAAAACTTATGCTAAAATCGCTTTCCACACTTCCTCTCATTACGACACTGCAATTTTTAATTACTTCAACACAGAAGAACCGCTTGATGTTTTTAAACAAAGCGTGAACACAGCCAAAACTTTGCGATATGGCGAAAACCCTCATCAGGGTGGTATATTTTATGGCGATTTAGATGCCATGTTCACCAAGCTAAACGGCAAAGAACTTTCATATAACAACCTGGTAGATGTTGATGCTGCGGTGGCATTAATTGATGAATTCGAAGACCCTACTTTTGCGATTTTAAAACACACTAATGCTTGCGGTATTGCATCTCGACCAACTGTTAAACAAGCATGGATTGATGCCTTAGCCTGCGATCCGGTTTCGGCTTTCGGCGGTGTTTTAATTACAAACGTTGAGGTTGATTTAGAAACTGCCCATGAAATTAACAACTTATTTTTCGAGGTTTTAATTGCACCTTCTTATCAGCGTGAAGCTGTTGAATTATTCAGCAAAAAGAAAAACCGCGTTATTTTACAGCGTAACCATGTAGAATTGAGTAAAAAACAATTCAAAACTTTATTAAATGGGGTTATTGAACAGGATAAGGATTTAATTATCGAAGGCCCTGAGCAAATGACAACAGTTACAGAAAAAGCACCAACTGAGCAAGAGCTAAAAGATTTATACTTCGCTAATAAAATTGTAAAACATACTAAATCCAATACCATTGTTTTGGTTAAGGATGACGTTTTAATCGCAAGCGGAGTTGGTCAAACTTCTCGTGTTGATGCTTTAAGACAGGCGATTGAAAAAGCGGCCGCTTTCGGATTCAGCATTAAAGGAAGTGTTATGGCATCCGATGCTTTCTTCCCTTTCCCTGATTGTGTTGAAATTGCTGCTGATGCTGGAATTACAGCGGTTCTACAACCCGGAGGATCTATTAAAGATGCTGATTCTGTTGAAAAAGCAAACGAAAAAGGAATAGCTATGGTTACAACCGGTGTTAGACATTTTAAACACTAGTTGGTTGTTTGGTTGATTAGGTGTTTGATTGATTGGTTAAAAACTAAACAACTATAAAACTAACCAACAAACTAACTGACTAAACAATAAAAAAGCTATTTTTACATTAGGAATAGTATAGATTTAACAAAATAAAGAAAACAAACCTAATACATGGGATTATTTAACTGGTTTACGCAAGAAGTTGCCATCGATTTGGGCACAGCGAACACCCTAATTATACATAACGACAAAGTGGTTGTAGATGAACCATCAATCGTAGCATTCGATCGTACTACAAATAAAGTTATCGCCATTGGCCGCCAGGCGATGCAAATGGAGGGTAAAACCCATGATAATATTAAAACTGTCAGGCCATTAAAAGATGGTGTTATCGCCGATTTCAACGCTGCCGAGGCAATGATTAAAGGCATGATCCGCATGCTAAATGGCGGTAAAGGCTGGATGTTTCCATCTTTAAGGATGGTAATTTGTATCCCATCAGGCATTACCGAGGTTGAGAAACGTGCAGTACGCGACTCCGCAGAAATTGCTGGTGCTAAAGAAGTTTATTTAATTCATGAACCAATGGCGGCTGCGGTTGGTATTGGGATTGATGTTGAAGAACCGATGGGTAATATGATTATCGATATTGGCGGTGGCACAACTGAAATTGCAGTAATTGCATTGTCGGGTATCGTTTGCGATCAATCTATCCGCGTTGCGGGAGATAATTTCGATTCGGATATTGTGAATTACATCCGTCGCCAACACAACATTATGATTGGAGACCGTACAGCTGAAAAAATTAAGATTGAAGTTGGTGCAGCCTTACCTGAATTACAGGATGCTCCTGCAGATTTTGCTGTTCAGGGCCGCGATTTAATGACTGGTGTACCAAAACAGATTACAGTTTCATATACTGAAATTGCACACTGTTTAGATAAGTCTATCTCAAAAATTGAAGAAGCAATTTTAAAAGCTTTAGAGATTACACCACCAGAGCTTTCTGCAGATATTTACCAAACTGGTATTTACTTAACCGGTGGTGGTGCATTGTTAAGAGGCTTGGATAAACGTGTTGCAGCTAAAACAAAATTACCAGTCCACGTAGCTGAAGACCCTTTACGTGCGGTTGTTCGCGGAACCGGTATAGCCCTTAAAAACATCGGAACTTATAAATTTTTAATGCAATAAACCGAGTCGTACGTTGTAAGTTATAAGTTTTAAGTCTTGTAACTTATAACGTATTACTTATAACTTATCACGTGCATGCGTAACCTTTGGATTTTCATAAGCAGATACAACGCATTTTTCTTGTTTTTTATCTTTTTTTTAATTGGCATTTACCTTACCATTAAAAATAATGCCTACCAGCGCAGCGCAACATTAAACTCTACAAATGAAGTGGTTGGAACCGCTTATGAAAGATTAAACGTTTTTAAAAGATATTTAAATTTAGGCGTAGTTAATGATAGTCTTGCTGCTGAAAACGCTAAACTGAAAACAAAACTATTAGCGCTTACCACTGTAGATTCTACAAAAGAAGTTCAGTTTATTGATACGGTAACAAATCAACAATATACTTATTTAGCTGCGAAGGTTGTTAAAAATTCAATCACATTACGAAATAACGTAATGACGATTAATAAAGGAACAATTGATGGAATAGAAATCGGAATGGCTGTAATATCTCCACAAAAAGGAGTTGTAGGCTTTATCCGTGATGTTTCCACGCATTTAGCCACCATTCAATCATTACTACATAAAGACACAAAAATAAGTGTTGTAATTAAAAAAGATAATGCATTGGGTTCTTTGGTTTGGGGCGATAATAATTTCGATATTCGAAAAGCATTTATAAAGGAAGTGCCAAACCATATTAAAATGAGTATTGGAGATACTGTAGTAACATCGGGTTTTGCAAAATTTCCTGCAGGTATTTTAGTTGGTAAACTCACCAAGACAAATATTGCAACAAATGATAATTTTTTATCAGCCGAGTTAAGTTTATTTAATGATTTCGGTACTTTACAATATGTATATGTTATAAAGGATAAATTGGCTAAAGAACAAGAACTTCTAGAAAACCCAGTTAAGCCAAAATGAGTAGCAGAATTATAATAATAAATATAATCAGGTGGTTTATCCTTCTTTTTGTGCAAATATTTTTGCTTAAAAACATGGGCTTCTATGATTTGTCTACACCTTTTATTTACGTGTTGTTTTTGCTTCTCCTTCCTTTCGGAATACCAAATATTTTATTGTATCTATTAGCCTTCGGAACAGGCTTAACTTTAGATACATTTTATGATACCATGGGCGTTCATGCAACGGCCTGTGTAGTTTTGGCTTTTGTAAGAATATCCTTTATTTCAATTAGTTTAAATAAAGATGCCATCGATGATCCAGAACCATCTTTAGGCTATATGGGTTTTCAATGGTTTGCATTATACGCCTTTCTATGCGTAATAACCCATCATTTTGTTCTGTTCTTTTTAGAAACATTCAGGTTAACAGAAATTGGTTATACCTTAATGAGATGCGGCTTAAGTTGTATCTTTACGCTTCTCTTAATTTTATTGATAGAGTTTATTTTCTACAAAAGAACATCTCGCTAATGGAGCAATTATTTAATCGCAAGTATATTATTCAAGGCTTATTTATAGTTATTGCCATCATTTTGCTGGCAAAACTATTTTATATCCAGATTATTAGCGATAAAGCTTTTGTTGCTGCTGAAAGTAATGTACTTAAGAAAAAATTTAAATACCCTGCCCGTGGAGCCATCCTCGACCGTAAAATGAGGGTTATTGTTCAAAATGAACCTGTTTACGATTTAATGGTTATCCCAAATGAAGTTAAATCCTTTGATACACTTGCCCTCGCAAATGCACTTGATATTTCTGTAGATGATATCCGCAAGAATATGCGAAAAGCCAGGCTAAAATCTAATTATCAGTCTACCCCGTTTTCAAAACAAATTTCTGTTCAAAGCTATGCAAGGCTGCAGGAAATCATGTATCGTTTTCCAGGTTTTTCAACTCAAGACAGAACCATTCGCCACTATCCGGATAGCGTAGGCGGACAATTATTTGGTTACGTAAAAGAAGTTAATCAGGATGATATTGATAAATCTGATGGCTATTATCGTTCTGGTGATTACATTGGAAAAAGCGGCCTTGAAAGGTCTTACGAAGAATTTTTACGAGGCGAAAAAGGTGTTGTTAACACGGTTTATGATGCAAAGAACATACCTCAGGGAAGTTATGCTGATGGAAAATATGATATAAATGCGATCTCAGGTGAAAGATTAATTTCTGGAATAGACATTCAGGTTCAAAAACTTGGAGAAGAACTAATGACAAATAAGGTTGGTGCTGTTGTGGCAATTGAACCCTCATCCGGAGAAATTCTTGCAATGATAAGTAGCCCTGGTTATGACCCAAATCTTTTGGTTGGCAAAAGCCAGGGGAATAATTACATGGACCTTATTGGAAATCCTTATCGTCCTTCAATGGTAAGACCAATTCAGGGATATTATCCTCCCGGTTCATCCTTTAAACCCATTGATGCATTGATCGGTTTACAGGAAGGCGTAATTGATCCAAACATGACTTTTAATTGTCCTGGCTATTACATGGCTGGGAATCATAAGGTAAAATGTGAGCACGTTGATGGAAATATTAGCATGCGCAGAGGTATTGCCAGAAGTTGTAACACTTATTTCTGCCATGTTTTTCAAAAACTGATAACTAAAAACGGAATGAAAAACCAGCGCCAAACTTATCAGGATTGGCGTGATAAAGTTGCAAAGTTTGGTTTTGGAAGTAAGTTAGATATCGATTTACCATTTGAAAAGAAGGGATATTTTTATAATGCCGATCATTACGATAAAATTTATGGCAAAAGATGGGGTTACACAACCGTAATTTCTCAGGCTATTGGGCAGGGAGAGATAACAGCAACACCTTTGCAAATTGCCAATGCAATGGCAATTATTGCAAACAGAGGCTACTATATAAGGCCACATCTAATTAAAGCCATGGGCGATAAGCTATTGGTAAAAAAAGAGTATGTAACCAAAAATTACGTTGGCGTTGATGAAAAATATTTTGAGCCAGTAATTGATGGTATGCAAGAAGCAGTAAACAGCGCTTGGGGAACGGCTGTCTTATCCCGTATTCCAGATATTATAATGTGCGGAAAAACAGGAACAGTTCAGAATAGCAGAGGTAAAAATCACTCTGTTTTTATTGGTTTTGCACCAAGAGATAACCCAAAAATAGCAATTGCTGTAATTGTAGAAAATGCAGGTTTCGGAAGTACTTATGCCGCACCTATTGCCAGTTATATGGTAGAAAAATATTTAAATGGTGCAGTAAGTGGTAACCGAGTAGCGCAAGTAGAATGGATGAAAAATCAAAATCTTTTGCCGCTGCTTATTGATAAAAGTAAGAAACTCAAACTCACTAAAGCAGACAGCTTAATTATCAGGAAAACAGATTCCCTCAAACGTATTAATGATAGTTTGAGATTAAAAGCGGCAACAGCAAAAAGACCCATTTCTGCCCAATTAGTAAAAAAACCAACAATTACGATAAAATCCGACCCTAATAAAAAATGATTCAACAACAAGGCAACAGATTTTTCTTTAATGTAGATTGGATTACGGTTTTAATTTATATCCTACTTTGTATAATTGGCTTTGCTAATATTTACGCTTCTATTCCTCATCCTGACAATTCTGCAGCTTTCGATTTTTCTAGCAGCTATGGCAAGCAATTTATTTATGTAATATCTGGCTTGGTTTTAGGCTTATCCTTATTATTATTTGATGGAAGACTTTTTAATGTTTTTGCACCTTTTATTTATGGAATAACATTAATTTTATTGATAGCAGTACTATTCATCGGAAGGAATGTTGGTGGTAATCAAGCCTGGATTCCAATTGGATCGTTCAGACTTCAACCATCAGAATTTGCTAAATTCGGTACGGCATTATTAATTGCAAGATATGTAAGTACTTTCAGTCCAAAATTCAGAGATTTTAAATCAATTTTTATTGTCGGTATCATAGTAGCCGCTCCTTTAGTATTAATTATGATGCAACCCGATACGGGATCTGCTTTAGTTTTCCTGGCTTTCATGTTCCCATTATATCGGGAAGGTTTATCAGGTTACTTCCTGCTAATTTTTCTCGGAATGATTGTACTCTTTGTTGCTGATTTTCTGGTACCTGTTTCCATCCTGATTGCAATTATATTAACCATTAGCGGACTTTTCATTTATGCCAACAAGCGCAAGCAGAAGTTAATCATCACAACAGTTTTTGTTACATTAATTGCTATTGGTTATCTTTTTGTAGTTAAAATAGCTTACGAAAAAGTACTTCAGCAGCATCAGCGTAATCGCATCGAGCTGATGTTAGGTCTTAAAACAGATAACAAAGGCGCTGGATACAATGTAATCCAATCACAAATAGCAATTGGTTCTGGTCAGGCCACAGGTAGAGGGTTTTTACAAGGCACGCAAACCAAATATGGTTATGTTCCTGCCCAAAGCACAGACTTTATTTTTTCTACCATTGGCGAAGAATGGGGTTTTTTAGGTTGTTCTGTTGTAATTGGCTTATATATTTTCCTCTTGCTAAGACTTATTAATCTTGCAGAAAGGCAAAGATCTACTTTCTCACGGGTGTATGGTTACAGTGTTGCCTGCATACTATTCTTTCACATATTTATTAATATTGGCATGACGATTGGAATTATCCCGGTTATTGGTATTCCGCTTCCTTTTATAAGTTATGGAGGCTCATCTTTGTGGAGTTTTACGATATTACTATTTATCTTTCTGAAACTCGATTCGAATAGAATGGGCTTTATTTAAGTTCTGTTGCCTTTTCTGTTGCGGGTTGCCTGTCTAAATCAAAATAATTATTGTTTATAGCTCCCATCATGAATTTAAGTTTGCAAACAGTCAACTAACAACAGGAAACTGAAAACCGGCAACCGAATACTAACTAAACCTTCTGTTCAACAATTCGTAAAACTGATCTACAGTAGTTTGCTTTGTAGCCCAGTTATTTTTAACTGCATAATTATTTTGCAGAAAACTATCTGCAGATTCAAAGTTTGGCATTTTGTTTACTATATCAAGTGCTTCAGAATATGCCATATTATAACCGCTGAATAAATCCTTTATAAAAAGTAACTTTTCATTTAGATTGATGGATTGCTTTAAATCAGAAATTGGTGCCTTAATTGGTTCATTTTGTGAACTATTTGTTTTCGCAAGCAAATCATTCAGAGATGGTGCAGGTTTATCTGAAATTGGCTCCAATATAGGTTTAACAGGAACAGCTTCTGGAATAAAAGCAGGGCGCTCTTCAACCGGTGGAGAAATTATATCTTCATCGAAATCAGGCTGTATACTTTCAACAGGTTTTGATTCTGTTTGTGAAAAAAGGGTTTCCAATTCATGATGATTAACGGCATCTTCTTCATGCGAAATTAAAAAAGGTTCAGGCCCGATTTCATCTTCATCGGCTGCAACTGGTTCTGCTTTTTCAGGTTCTTGTTCCTTTTCGTGAATTCTTTTTTTCTGCGCTATTATTTCCTCTTCTTCTCTGCTCAGTGGCCTGTCAAAAATTTCATTAGCAGATTTTTCTTCGTAATCAAATCTATCATCACCACCATGATTACCCAAAACAAATTCAAAGCTATTAGAATCTTGGTCAGGCTTAAAAAAGTTATGTTCTAAAATCTTTTCAGCCGCTTCTTCATGAATCACCTCTTCTTCGTTTATTTCCTCTTCAGGCTTCATATCGATTCTCTCTTCCTCCTCTTCAGCAGTAGCAATTTCTTCCAGTTCTATCGATTCGTGAGTTTCTTCTTCCTGCTTATAACTTTGTGTTATTTCTGGCAAAACAATCGTATTCTGCTCCTCTAAAAGTAAACCAGCATTAGTTTCAACAGGGTGTTCTTCAGTGATGAGTATATTTAGCTTTTTTACAATTTTTACATGGTCTGAAAGAAAATCCGCATTAGCCAGAAAAAGTTCCAATTCTAATTCATTTAACTTTTCAGGATTTTGAGCCAGAAATTGGTACTGCTCATTAAGTTCGTTTAAAATACTACCTATCTTTCTGAAAATATCTTGCTGGTTCATCATAAATAATTAAACGATTTTTTTGGTGATTTATGTTGGTAACTAAGTATTCAAAAATAACACATAATTATGATATTTGTTCGGTTTAAAATTATAGAACGACACGGAAAATTAAAAGTTGAGCATGTTATTTAGCGAACAAAATTTTAGAAGAAGAGGCGAATTTTCAGGAAGTATAGAAGTTGTATGTGGCTCTATGTTTTCAGGAAAAACGGAAGAATTGATTCGCAGATTGAAGAGAGCACAGATTGCTAAACTAAATGTCGAGATTTTTAAACCACGTACTGATACACGTTACCATGAAAGTGCAGTGGTATCTCACGATTTAAATTCAATAAATTCTACACCTGTTGATAATGCTTCGGCAATTTTATTATTGGGTACAAATACACAGGTTGTAGGTATTGATGAAGCCCAGTTTTTTGATAATGAATTGCCTGATGTTTGCAATAAACTGGCCATGAAAGGCATTAGAGTTATAGTTGCTGGCTTAGATATGGATTTCGCCGGCAAACCTTTTGGACCAATGCCCGCCCTTATGGCTATTGCCGAACACGTTACCAAAGTGAATGCAGTTTGTGTTTGTTGCGGAAACCCAGCATTATACAGTTATAGAACCGTTGCCGATGAATCTACTGTTTTACTTGGTGAAAAAGAAAGCTACGAACCACGTTGCAGGGCATGCTATAATTTAGAAAAGGGATAATTGTTAATTGCCGAATTGTTTAATTGTTATTTGCGAATTGAGAACTGAAAATTGAAAATTAAAAACTGCAAAGAGAAAACTATTTCTATTTTAGGTTGTGGCTGGTTTGGCTTGGCTTTAGCTAAACAGCTTTTTGCAACAGGCTATTCGGTTAATGGCTCAACCACCACAACTGAAAAGCTTCAATCGCTAAGTGAAAATAACATCAATCCTTACTTAATCAATTTTACTTCGGAAACCGTTTCTGCAGATAAAACTTTTTTTGAAGCAGATGCATTGTTTATCTGCATCCCGCCAAAAAGGAACTCGACTGAGCTGCAAAACTTCCCAAATAAGATTAAATTGATTTTAGAAGCTTCGAAAGGAAAAGCTAAACAGGTTATTTTAATTAGTTCGACCAGCGTTTATGGTGAAGACAACAAAATCGTTAATGAAAATAGCGAAACAAAACCCGATACTGATTCTGGAAAAGTTGTTTTAGCATCAGAGCAAATTTTAACAGATTTTCTGCCAAATAATTATACCGTTATACGCTTCGCGGGATTAATTGGTCCTGGAAGAAATCCTGGAAGATTTTTTGCTGGAAAGCGTAATATTCCAAATGGTTTAGCTCCTGTTAATTTAATACATCAAAGCGATGCTGTAGGTATTGCAGTATCCATTTTAGAGCATCAAGCTTTTGGGAGAATTTACAATGCTTGCTCAACAGCTCATCCATCGAAAAAAGATTTTTATACCAAAGCTGCTAGAGAATCAGGGTTAATAGAACCAGAATTTCTTAATGAAAAAACAAGTTGGAAAATTGTAGAGAGTTTAAATGTTTCTGAGTTTTTGGAATATGAATTTGAAATGATGATTTAATTAAACATTTCAATCTGCTGGAAAAATCTATATCGTGAAGATTACTTCATCGGCTGAAAAAGTCTTCCCACGATGAAAAAATGATTTCTAACTCAATAAGCCCAGCAACTCCTTCTTTGTTAAATTCTTAAATATACCGCCTTCACTCTGAATCAAATCTTTTACCAAATCCTTTTTAACAGCCTGCAGTCTCATAATTTTTTCTTCGATTGTATCCGGGCAAATTAACCGAACAGCCATTACGTTTTTATGCTGACCAATGCGATAAACTCTATCTATCGCCTGATTTTCTACTGCTGGATTCCACCATGGATCGACTAAAAAAACATAATCTGCTGCAGTTAGGTTTAAGCCAATTCCACCTGCTTTTAAACTGATTAAGAAAACAGGAATATCATCATTGTTTTGAAATGATTGCACTACTTCCTGTCTTTTTTTAGTTTGTCCGGTTAAATACTCATATTTTAAACCTTTTCTTTCCAGTTGTTTCTTAATTAAATCTAGCATAGTTACAAACTGTGAAAACACTAATATTTTATGATTACCAGCTTTGGATTCAATTTGTTCCATTAAAACATCAATTTTTGATGAAGCCTGCAAATAAGATTTTCCATCAGCCAACAAAGCTGCAGAATTACAAATTTGTCTTAACCTGGTAATACTTTTTAAAACGTGCATTGAACTTTTAGGCAATTCATTTTCAGTTTTACCTAAAATATAATCCTGAATTTCTTTTTTATTTGCCTCGTAAACCTCGCGCTGCTCCTCTCCCATTTCGCAGTACAAAATAATTTCAGTTTTATCTGGCAATTCTTTTGCAACCTGCTCTTTTGTTCTTCTTAAAACAAACGGACGAATCTTTTTCTGTAATTCTGTTGCTCGCCTACTATCCTTAAATTGATCAATCGGGGTAGAATATAAATCGGCAAATTGTTGCTTACTCCCAAATAAACCCGGACAGGCAAAGGATAATTGTCCGTATAAATCGAAAGTATTATTTTCTACAGGCGTTCCTGTAAGTGCAACCTTATTCCTGGATTGTAACATTCTAACGGTTTTGTAACGCTGCGATTCAGGGTTTTTAATATTTTGCGATTCATCTAAGAAAATATAATTGAAACGATAGTCTTTTAAGAAACGAACGTCAGAAAGCAATGTTCCGTAGGAAGTTAAAATGATTTCAAATTGATTGAAATCATCAATATTTTTAACCCTTTCGGCACCATAAATTGTCTTTACTTTTATAGATGGCGCAAACTTTTCTACTTCTGCTTTCCAGTTAAAAATTAAAGAAGCTGGAACAACAACCAGATTGACATTGTGCTTAACTTTTTCTCGCTGGGTCAAAATAAATGCCAGAATCTGGATGGTTTTCCCAAGCCCCATATCATCAGCCAGTATCGAACCGAAGTTAAAATCATCCAGAAAATTCAATCTGTTTAAACCATCTTTTTGGTAATGGCGGAGTGTTGCTTTTAACGTTTTTGGAATTTCGACCTTCTGTACAGCATCAATTCCTTCAAATTTCTGCTTAAAGTTTTTAAGTTCATTCTGCACCTCACCATTGAGCAAGGCATCTTCGTATAAATCGTTTATCGAAGCATATTTTATTTTGTGAGTTAGTAAATTATCATCAACAATTTCACCTGCGCTAAAATAATCTGTAAATCTGTTAATCCATTCTTCAGGCAAAATACCTTGTGTACCGTCATCAAGCGTAACAAACTTACTTTTGTTTCTGATGGATTTATGGAGGTGTTTCAGTGCAACTTTTTGTTTACCAAACTTTACCTCAACTTTGGTTTCGAACCAATCTGTTCCGCTTAAAACTTCAATATTAATTTCAGCTTTATTCTGATTTAACTTATTATTCTTTAGCTGATTGAAACCTAAAATATGAATATCCTTGCTCCTCCAGGATTCAAAAGCATCAAGAAACCATAATTCCTCCAAAAATCGTTTTCGGTGCAAATAAAAAGAATCGTTGGTTTCCTGCTCGTAAAAAAAGGGATGCTGCTTTATAATTTCTCCTATAAATTGTAATTCTGCTTCCTCATCACGATGTAGTGTAAACAGATTTCCTAATTTATCTTGTGCCTGAATTTTCTTTTTTGATAAGACCGGGATTTCCAAATTACCGTAGCGCATCACTGGAGTAATCAAAATAAAATCTTCAGATTCGGAAAGGTAAACCAGCTTTTCATTTTCCAAATCGAAGCCCTTTTCTTCGATTTGTTTAGGCGTTGCGGGTTTCAGGTAAGAATAATCTACATGAATATTACCTTCAAGCTGGATGAGTATATTTTTCTGAAATTCGGGATATTTACTTTTGTGGATAACCAAACGATTACTTTGTTTGATAAAAAAACCAATTGCTTTAACCACATCTGCTCTTGCTAGTAAATAAAGCTGATCTTTAAGTTGAACAAAATAATTGTACCTGATAAAAAGATTATCAAGGGAATATGAATTTCCATTTATAATTAACCTGCCACTAATCTCAAAAAAATCATCTTTCTGATTTACATTAAGACGTAAATCAACATCAAGAATATAAAGCTGAACAGGAATTATGGAGGATGCCTGAATGGTTGCAGAAACCTTACTATCGTGCAGGTAGACCGGAATATTTAAGGGATTTTTAGCAATTGCTTTTAAAGCAGCCAATTCCAAATCCATTTGTTCGGTGGCAAAATTATTTTGAAATTTCGCTATTCCACTATAATATTTAAGCTCTGAGGTATCTTCTGTTTTAAAAATTAAATCTGCAGGGTTAATCGTTTTAAAAGGATTTTTCGCTTTACCACTTTTGGTTGTTTTAGCCTCAAACAGCTCAATATTTAAATTATTGTAATATCGATGCTGACCTAAAACTAAAATCAAACTATGATTATCTTGCTTTAATGATGAGGTTATTCTATTCTGCTCAGGCAGTAAAGCGGCCTCAAGATTTTGCCTGGCTTCGGTATTAAAAGCCTGTAAAGCAGCAATTTTTGGTTTTATTGTTAAAGAGTTTTGCTCTATTTTAAGACTAAAAAGCGCATCAAGATTTTTTTCATTTTCCAGTCCATAGTCAACAGCAACTTTTGTAAGTTTCTGTTTGCGAAGGTTTTCATCAAAGAAAATCAATAAATCCTCACGTTGTAAAATATTATATAAAACCTGTGCCTGATGTTCGCAAAGTTTGTTTTTAGGTGCATCGCAACGACAGGAAATTTTAACGGCATTTACCTGCTGTTGAACCTGAATAATTGGAAAAGGCAAACCAGATGATTCATAACTGAAAGCACCAAAATCTATTTCAATCTGCTCGGGATAAATATTAAAAAATCCTTTTGTATCGGTATGAATTTGTTGATTAAGATGTTTAAGAATAAATAAATTACTCAGGTTCTTGAGATTAAAATCCTTTAATATATAATCGTAAGGATTTATTGCATTCGCTTCTAACCTTGAGTTTTCTTCATTCATTTATAGCAATATAATAAGATTATAAATTAACAAATTAGATGGCCAATTTAATATTTGCAATAACATCAGCCATTACTTCTGTCGATTTCAAAATTTTATAGTGCCCAGCATCTTTGTAAGCTTTGGAGATAACCGAACGGTGTTTATCAAGAAATTCTGTTAAATAGACATAAGGTGAAATGTGGTCTTCTTTATCATAGGCCAAAAAATGATTAATTTTACCATTTAATTTATAGAGTTCAGTTAGATTGAAATAATCTACATTAACAGGAAATTCGGCATTAAAATTTTTAAAGAAATTTTCCTTAGCCGATACACTGATATTAACTAAATCCATGCTTTGCTCAAAGTTTTCTTTTAACCTGATTAAAGGTGCAATGCTAATTAATAATTTGGGGTTTATTTCTGCCTCCTGAATGGCAATTACATTGGCCATACCACCTAAAGAGTGGCCGATGATAAAATCGGGAACTGCATGATTTGCTGTTATCGATTTTACTGATTCTGCATATAGCATCAGATTGGAGAAGTCAGATTCGGAACTTCCATTTCCAGGTGCATCGAAGGCGATAATTTCTACATCTTCAATTTTTTGCAGTTCAATAATCAGCTCAAAAAAATCTGCCGCTTTTGATGCCCAACCATGTGTGAGCAAAATTTTGATTTTCCCATTTCCCCAACTAAAACAATTAATTATAAGTTCGCCACCTGTAAAATAAGTGTCTGTTACGTTTAGCTTAAACTGCTTAGATGATGTTAAAAGTTGTTCCTGATGCAACCTCAAAGGTATTTTCGGAGAATAAAAAATAAACTCACGAATTAGATTTGGAGCATCCTCATGCTTAATATCGGTAGAGATTTTAAGCTCATTAATAATTTTCTTAAGCCTTTTCAATCTCTTAATTTTAAATTAAACTAATAAGCTTTTTAAATCTGCAGGAGAATAGTTCACCGATTTCAAAGTTTTATCATCAGACTTTCTGAAAACCAAAAACAACCCATCAACTTCTTTATAGTAAGATTCAGTTTTGTCTTTATCCAAATAAAATTGAATGGTTTGTTCGGCTTCTTCTACAGTTTTACAAGCCTTACTCATGTTCGAACGGTGAACTTCATCAAACAAAGTTTTAAATTTTTTGCCCAATCCAAATTCGTGAATTGCACCCGCTAAAACGTATTGCAAATCGCAAAGCGCATCGGCAACTTCAACTAAATCATCGTTTTCAACTGCCTCCTGTAATTCCTTTAATTCTTCTGCCAAAAGCGAAATGCGAAGGTTTGCACGTTGTTTTGAAGGTATAACAGGGGATTCTAATATTGGATGTTTAAATGTTGTGTGAAATTCGGCAACTTGATTTAGTGAATTAGTTTCTTGCATAATAATGTCTGGTTTATAAAGCGACAAAGTTAAAAATATTGTTTGATTGTCAACTGAAAACTGTCAGCTGATCACTTCTTCTCCCGAACAATTTTGAAAAATTCTTCACGGTATGTATCACCTATCGGGATTGATTGTTCACCAATGTAAAGTATATTTCCATCAATCATTTTAATTTTTTCGAGTGAAATAATATAAGATTTATGAACCCTATAAAACGGCGGGTGTGGCAACTGCGTTTCCAGCTCTCGCAAGGCCTGATAAGTTACAATTCGTTGATTGGCAGTGTAAACTGAAACATAGTTTTTTAAACCCTCTATATATAAAATCTCATTGTAATTTACCTTGATAAATTTATTCTTGGTATCGCCTTTTATGAAAATAAAATCGCTGGTTTGATTGGTTTGTTGAGCAACTTCTTGCTGTGTTGGCGATATAGTTTGTTGTGCTTTTTGTGCTGCCTTATAAAACCTTTCGTACGAAATTGGTTTTAAAAGATAATCTACAACATCTAAATCAAAACCATCTAAAGCATATTCCGGGTAGGCCGTTGTTAAAATTACTTTACACTTATCGCCACAAATTTTTAAAAACTGAATGCCTGTTAATTCAGGCATCTGAATATCTAGAAAAACCAAATCAACCTTTCCTTCTTGTACCATACTCAATGCCTCGAAAGCATTAGTTGTTGTACCAACCAATTCTAAAAAAGGTGTTTTGTTAATAAATGTGGCAATAATATCAGAAGCATAAGCCTCATCATCAACAGCAAGGCAGCGAATCATAAATTTAATATTAATGTTGTTTTATAAGTATTTCCGTTATTTGAAATTAGTAACTCATGCTTTTCAGGATAAATTAAATCTAATCTTCGGTGAATATTTATTAGACCAACACCACTCGAATGGTCTTTCTGTGCATGGCTAATTTTATTACTAACTTCAAAACTCAATCGTTTATTTAAAACTTTTAACCTAATTCGAACAGGTTGGTTTTTATCATTTACAACACCATGTTTAAAGGCATTTTCTACAAAAGGAATTAAAACCAGGGCAGCAATCTTTTGATACAGAATGCCTTCAGTAGTAAAATCGACATAAAATTTTGGCTCAAAGCGCATTTTAAAAAGTTCTATATAACTTTCAAGGTAATTAATTTCCTTTGCTAAACTAACCATCCCATCAGAACTTTCGTTTAAAGTATAACGCATTAAATCTGACAATCTTAAAACTGCATTTGCCAATTTATCAGAAACCGGAATAGCCAACGAATAAACATAGTTTAAGGTATTATACAAAAAGTGTGGGTTTATCTGCGATTTTAAAAATGCAAGCTCCGACTTTACCACTTCATCCTTCAGCTTACGAGTGGCAATTTCGTTTTTATAGTTCTGCTGAATACTGTATACTGCTGCTGGAATAACGAGAAAAGCTAGACTATAGTAAATATTTTCAGAAATATATTTGGAAATAGGCGTATCACCCGAATAATTCATCATCCCAAACCATTTTAAATATAATACTTGTTCTATAGCATATCTCATTCCGATAAATAAGGCAATTGTTAGCAGGATGGCGCAGATAAGTTGTATAATCTTTCCGCGTTTTAAGAATGAAGGATAAACCCATAAATAGCATATATAAAACTCCACTATTTGTATAAAATTCATTGATATATCAAACGCTACATGTCTTAAAGTTATGCCTTTAATTAAAACTTCTCCATAAAAGTAAGCTAGCACAACTAGCCAGCAAATTAAATGTATGAACACAATTTTAGTTTTCTTCATGTGATAAAACTATATAAAGCATTTCTGTTTGCATATTTTGTTATTCCAAACTGCAGTTAAATTATCCCAACGGTTCATTTTTCGATATTAAAATTATAGTATAAGCAACATCCACACATTGCAGGCAAAATGGCCCGAATTTCCTAGTGGCGATTCGAGTTTTTTAAACCCTGCGTTTTCATACATGCCAATTGCTGTAGAAAGTTCAGGAAAAGATTCTAGGTAAACTTTGTTGTAACCGAAATGCTGGGCAGACTCAATACTTTTTTGCATCAGCATTTTACCAATTCCTTTTCCTCGTGAAGCTGCAGACAGGTAAAACTTAACCAATTCTACACAGCTTTCTGGTAAACCATCTGTTGGGTAAATGCCGCAACCGCCAAGCAGCACGCCATCTTCTTCGGCTAGCCAATAAACAGAACCTTCCTTCTTAAAAACTTCAGATAAATAATCCGTCGTCGGATCGGTATAAACTGTGCCTGGTTTATCAATTTTAAATTCCCTGAAAATTACGCGGATTAAATCTGCTAACTCCTGATTATCTTTTTCTTCTATTTTTCTGATTTGAATGCTCATGCTGATAAAAATATTGAAAGCAAACAATATAATACATATTTGATGTTAGCTTAATACACCAAAGGTACATTTACTAATATTTTAATTGAAGACATGAATCAAATATTTAGCTTATTTATACCAAAGGATAAAACATTTCAACCCCTTTTTGAAGAAGGTGCCGTAAACCTGTTCAATATTTCTGAAGCTCTGGTCCTTTTTATTCGCTCTAAAGATAAAGATGGTAAATTAAAACTTGCAAAAGAGATAAAGGCTTTAGAACTTGTTGGTGATAAAGCAACTGATAAAATTTATGAAGAATTAAATAAAAGTTTCATTGTACCTTTTGATAAACAAGATGTACATGCGTTGGCAACTAAAATTGATGATATTGCAGATGATATTCTGGCCACAGTACTTAATATGGAGCTTTATCAACTTGATACTTCAAATGAAGCTATGTTAAAGCTGGCAGAAATTATCGCAAAAATGTGCGGTGAACTAGCGAAAGCTATAAAAGAAATAAAACATTTTAAAAACAAACAGCTTATTGTAGATATCTGCCATAATGTTGGTCAGCTGGAAAGCAAAGCAGACCGACTTTACGAGCAGGCTATTTCTTTGTTGTTTGATAATGAACTGGATGCTATTTCTTTAATCAGGGAATCGGAAATTTTAAGCAGGCTGGAAAAAACGACCGATAAATGTGATGACCTGGCCAATGTAATTGAAACCATCTTTTTAAAAAATGCCTGATTAAACACCATTTCCTTAAAGTTTTGATTTAATGCAAAACAAAAGGCATTTCAAAAGCCTTTATAGTACAAAAGAACTTTATGGAAAATCAAGAGAACAATACAGAAAAACAAAAGCCACATCCAAAACCATCAGATGATGCGCAATCTCAAATTGAAACGATAATCCCTTCAACTGAATCAGAAGAAAGTACAACAACTAAAGTAGAAAACCAGGAAGTTAAAAACACTGAACCTGAACAGGAACCTGCTGATAAAGTAGAAAAAGAAGAGACTAAAGAAAAACCTCAGCCAAAAAGTGAAAATGATAAAGGAGATGAAATCGAAACGGTTAGTCCTTAAGGATTGGTTAATTATTTTCGAACTAAAATAGTTTTACTAATTTGGCGTTATGACTAACATGAAAAAGAAACTATTGCTTTGCCTTTTAACCATCTCAATGTTTGGATGTGGCATTAATAAGCAAGCTCAACAAATTAAGGCGCTAGAAGCCTGCACTTATAAAATTAAAAATGTTAACCAAATTACGCTGGCAGGAACTGATTTAAAAAGATTAATCGATCAGCAGGATTTTAATCTGGCCAGTTTACCGGGCGTTGCATTGGGTTTACTCAGAAAAGATATTCCTTTGAGGGCAAATCTTAATTTAGAGATTACAAATCCATCATCAAATCTGGCAGCAATTAATCAGTTTGAATATAAAATACTTGTTAACAATACCGATTTAGCCGAAGGCATCGTAAATCAGGCTGTTAGCATTCCACAAGGACAAACCGTTATGGTTCCTGTACAAATTGGCAGTAACATTTATGGTTTAATATCAAATGGAAATGTTTTAAATGATATTATAAAGGCAGCTCAAAAAGGTTCTAAAAGTGATGAAAAGTTAGGTTTGTTAACGATCAAAATTAAACCCACAATTATGATTGGTAACACACCGATTAAATATCCAGGTTACATTACCATAAATAAAGATATTAGCAGTAAGATTTTGTTATAGATATTTAAAAAAAGGGCTATTAATGCATTAAAATTCTTAATGTATTTGTTAATACCCCTTTTTTTAAAAACTTGTATCAAATATACCTTTTGTCACCCTTTTATATTTAAAACTTTTTATGGGATTCTTTAACCATTCCTTTAAAACTATTTTCATCTAACCGATCGGAAACAAGTTTAATCTCCGAGACGGATAATCTGGCAGACATTGTTGTACTTTGCGCACTTAAACTTCCGGTTTTAGCTGGTGTAGTTACAAAACTTCCTGTTTTTGCATATAATAAAGCATACGCCAATAAAGTTTCACTCTCATCGCCCCAAGCTTTGGTTAAATCTTCAAAGGCTTCTTTATCTACCGTTAAACCTGAATAATAACCACCTGTTCCAGATTGATTTTTTGTTTCAAATTCAGGAATGTACATATCAACTTTATCAATTCTTATCGGGAAAAACCCAACAGGTTTACCATAGGTAGTAGTGCCGATTAATTTAACGTCCATAACTGGCTTTAAACTATTTACAGTTAATTCGCTTGCTGATGCCGTTGAGCCTGTTACTATAAAATATACACGATTTAGATTTAATGTACCTGATTTGGCAAATTTTTCTATGTTATCTGTGGATGAAGAAGCATAATTCAAATCTGCATAGGTTGCATATTTACCATTAACACCTGTTGTAAAAGTTTGAAGCTTGCCCTGATCATCAGTTAAGGGTTGATGCGCTAAAATAGAAGCTTTTCGTTGTGTATTAGTTAAATTTTGTAAAAATGAATTATAGTATGTGGTATACATAACATTCCCCGTTTGTGCGGCAGGACTTAAGATGTTAATCATTTGCGTTGCGGTACTTACATAACCACCACCATTATACCTTAAATCTACAATCAACTCTGTAACACCCTGACTTGCAAAGTTTGCAAATGCTGTATTTATTGCAGCTGAAGCATTATTGGTAAAGCTATTAAACACAATGTAACCAACCTTTTTAGTTCCGGCAGTATAGATATTTGTAAATAAAATTGGATTAACGGTATAAGTTGTCCTAGTAACCGTTACCGTTTTGCTGGCTCCAGTTAAATCAGTAAAGGTTAAACTCACTGAAGCATTAGTACCAAATAGTGCATCGTTTAAAAAAGTAACGTTAGCCGATGAATAAGATAAACCAGTTCTTCCATTTATAGAGGTAAGTTTACAGCCTCTGGTTAAACCTTGTTGACTTGCCGGAGAGTTTGGATAAACATATTTCACACGTAAATCGGTAGTGGTGTTATATAAAATAGAAAATCCATAATCTGTTTCCGTACCGTTTACATCAGCCCTTAAGGATGCCGTTTTGCCGGTGGTACCATAATCAAAAAATGAATACTTAGGTGTTGTACTATTGTTTACAAATTCATAAGGCTGGCCGTTTGCCGGGTTTAAAGAATACTGCGTAAGTGCATATAATTCTGTTTCATTAGAACTAAAACTTCGTGGCTTAAAGACTTCGTAAGTTGGTAATGAGGTATTCCAATAATACAATTCTTTAGCATATAAAAATATAGAATCTTTAGTAAGTTCATCTCGTGTACTTATAGTAACTGGTGTACCAGGAACCACCTCGGGAGCTGTTTCCGATTTTTTGCATCCTGAAATTACAGAAACAGAAGAAACCAAAACAATTGATAAGAATTTAATATATGTTTTTACCATAATAGGGTGATAATCAAATTTGTATAATAGTATATACGCTTATTTAATTGTAAAAGTTTACTCAAAAAAATATTTACAAAAAATAGATAAACTAAAATAGGTTTATATTTTCATATTTATTTGAAATGTATCGATAAATGGGAAATATTTAACATTTAAAAACAAAAAAACCTTTCATCGCTGAAAGGCTTTTGCTGTAACATCAAGGGTTGATATCGTCACAGATATTTCAGTCCTTCTACCAACAGAAATGTTTTAAATAGAGTTATAGTTGTATAAAATAGATTCATTATTAATCTACATTAACATTTGTTATTCGTTTATTCTTTATTCAAATAAAAATAGATAATAAATTAACTTCAAATCAATAAAGTAGATGAAATGTAACATTTAGTCGAAATAACAACTAATGCTAAAGATTATAACTAAATGCTGTTTACCAAAAAAAATGAAACTTTATAAAAAGTGCTAATCAAACGTTTATTTTGAATTATTTCATTTTAAAAAAACCTACGAGTACCTCTAATTTTTCGTTACAACCTAATTGTCATTAATATGATTTGGTAAAGAAAACTTAAAACCTAGTTGCCATGAACAAAATGGAACTTAAAAAAGAAATTAACGCTTCACCAGAAAAAATATGGTCTGTTACTTTCGGGAAAGAAACATACTCAATTAAACATCAGTTTTCGTTAAAGGATCTATTTAGGAACAGACTTGCAAAATGCAAGCGAAGCATTATTTGTTGATAGAAAAAGCCATGAGATGGCAAGCAGAACTGAATAATGAATAGATTATGGATCAAATCTAGCCAAAGTTTTTCCAGAAGGCAAAAATAACTTGCTGAAAAATAGTTGCTTAACAAAAATTTATTAGAAAATAAACCTATCGGATTTAAATAAACGAAATACAGAAATGAAAAAAGCCTCTCATTTCTGAAAGGCTTTTTGAAGTGGTGCCACCTGGATTCGAACCAGGGACACAAGGATTTTCAGTCCTTTGCTCTACCGACTGAGCTATGGCACCTCCCGTTTGGGATTGCAAATGTAATATTCTTTTTGTCAAATACAATAACACTTTTTAAAATTTTTTCATGCTTTAAAAGCTTTTAAAACTAAAAAGCCTCTCATTGCTGAAAGGCTTTTGAAAGTTTCCCAAATTTTCCCAACTACCTACAGTTTACCCGTTCAAATTCATTGTATTGATATATACAATAGATGAAATCAGGGATTGAGTTCGGCAGCTATTATAAAACAAATGTTGTGCGCACTATTCTTGCCTTGAAAAGAAAAATGCTTTAATCAGTCAAATCATGGAATACAATTAAGAAAATTCTTTTATTTAACGCTAATCCATTTGTTGATACTGTTTTCTGCTGTCTCAACAACAACTTTATAAAATGTTGAAGGGTAGCTTTTCACATCTGCAAGGTAGTGTTGTTGAGCCAGATCAATTTTGGCTAGCAATTTGTATTTGTCTTTTCCCCCGTTTTTGAAATCGTTGGTTGTCGCTACCCATATTTTCGCCTTCCCTTTTTTCTCCAGCGCTTTCCAGCTGATGTCAAGTTTACCCTGCGTATAATTAACCTTTAAACCTGTTACAGACACGGAGCCGATGAAAGTGGTGCCATCAACTTCTCTCGCCAGGCTTTCAGGTAATCTCACCTCAAGGTAGTACGCTATGGAGGGCATAATATCTACAATGCCAAGGTCGAAAAACTGTCCGTAGGTATTTAAATTCTTGTAATTACATACCATCCAGGTAGAACGCTGCCTATCTGACTGACCTCCATGCCCTCGACCGGTTTTTTCGTCCCGGCCGTGATCGGTGGTGATTACAATTAACCAGTCTTCTTTAAATTTCTGCTCTCTATAGCTGATCTCGTCCCAGATCTTGCCTATCTGTACATCCAGCATCGCTATCGCTTTACTGTATTCCGGGCTGTCTCCATAACGGTGTCCCATATCATCAGTATACTCCAGATACACCCAAGAAAGATCAGGCGCATTAGTTTTAATGGTATTGGCTGCGTTTTTTACAACTTCTTCATCAATCTGATGCATATAGGCAGAAAGCTTGTCGTGTTTAAAATGCACTGTATCTAGCTCATAACCATCGAAAACATAATCTGGCTTAAATTTACCCGTTGCTTCCAGACCATCACCCAGAAGCTTGGTGCGGTTGTCAGTCCAGCTCGAAAAGATAGCTGTTTTCTTTGCAGGATACTGCTCCTTAAACAACCTGAAGATTGTTGGGTAATTATAGTTAGGATCCTTGATCGCATTATCAGGAACATTATGCTTATTTACCCAAGTGCCTGTAAGCAAGCTATTGTAGCCTACGGCCGATATAGTTGGCGTTTCGTTATAAGTTCCTTTATCTCCGCCAACATGCATACGCGAGTACGACCCCGCCGTAATGATCTTTTTAAAATTAGGAAGATTCTCCCGCTCCAGGGCATCAGCAGAAATACCGTCAGCAATGACATAAACTACTTTTTTAACTCGCTGTGTCTTTTGTTGCGCCGATGTGCTTATTGATAAAGCGACGCAAGCAGTAAAAATAATTCTATTTAAGATCATCGTTTTTCTTCATTTAAATTTAAAAGGAATGCGGGTAATATGTGTTCTCCACCGTTCCATCCTCATACAGTTTTAGCATCGCATATCCGGGTGGCGTTTCCAGGTAATAGCCTAGACCAGCAGACTCCGCATCGCCTTTACCCCACCAGAAGCCACTCATAGCACCATTGCAGCAATACAAAACATCATTATAGGTTGTGTGGTCCGATAAATGATTGTGTCCGCTTAAGCACACTTTCACCTTATCCCTGTGTTTGTAAAAAAGGTCCTTCAGCTTTTTAAAATCTGAATGACCGCCGCCAACAAGCACTTGGGTAGTGCCAAGAATTGGGTAGTGAGACATTATAACAGTCGGTGTATTTTTAGGCAGATTTTCCAGTTCTTGTTCTAACCAGTAATATTGTCCCTCATCAAGTGAAATCTTACTATTATTACCATCCAGTATAATGAAATGCCAATTCTTTTTTGAAAAAGTATAATAGCGATACGGGATTTTCAGGCGTTTAACAACGTAATCCTTACCATACATTTTATCGGCATTTGAAGGTGCTTTCCACCAACTATCATGGTTACCAATGCAGCTGTGCATTTCATACTCATTCAACTCTTTAATACAATCGTCCCAGATAGCCCATTGCTCAATAACCTGTTCACGCAATACATTATCATATGAAGCATCATTAATCGAGTCGCCACCATTTAAAAAGAAATCAGGCTTATGTTTGCTAATGATCTGCTTCAGGCATCTTTTAAAGCGTTCAGGAGCCTTATCACCTGCACGGATGTGTACATCGGTAATGTGTGCCACGCTTAATGCTACCTTCTTTTTAGGATCTGCAGCCAAAGCAGAGAGGCCGCTTGTGGCAACAAGTGTTGCTACGAGTCCGGCCGACTTCAGTAAAACTCTTCTGTGTAATTCCATCTTACTACCAGCCAAAAATTTGTTTCAAGTTCGGATTCAAAGCAATCTGTTGTTGCGGAATTGGGCGATAGTAAAACTTTGGTTCCTCAAATATACGCACGACACTTTCTGTTACGATATTTCCACCGTTATTTCCATTCTTTAAGTAAACTGTTGCATCAGTGCCGATGGCTCCTGCGCGGTAATAGATTAATACTACGCCTATGGAGTTTTTCTCTTTGGATGCTTCAGCAGGAATAGTTGCAGTACGATCAATCAGAATAATATCTTCAATACCGTCGCCTGTCATATCATATTTACCAAGTCCTTTGAAATACATACCTTCAGGACTTCTCGTCAATAATTTCCCTGCTTTCCAACGCATCAGGTCATCAAACCTAGTATTTTCAAATGCAAATTCAACCCTACGCTCACGTCTTATCTCTAGTGTAACCCCCGCATTCGATATTACATTAGGAAATTGTTGTTGTAACAAAATATCAGGATTACCATTAGCTATTCCAATGTTCAAATCAGGAAGACCCGCCCTTCTTCTCAATAAGTTTATCGATTGATCAAGCTGCATCTGGGTTAAGGTACCCAATTCTGCTAGTGCTTCTGCATAGATCAATAGAACTTCTGCATAGCGGTACACCGGAAAATCTACACCATTAATGGTATTGTTATCGGTGCTGTTCACGTAGCCTTTAAGTTGATGATAGCCGGTAAAGTTTTTGTTTAACCGCTGGATATAAGGCGTTAGATCAGGTACCCTTATCCATCCAGGGTAAACTATAGTTTGCGACATCCTCGCATCGCGGTTTTTAAACTCATCCACATAGCCCATTTGTGCATAATTGGCAATACTGTTAAAACGCGTGCCATCTTTCATCAGATATGCCTGCATCAAATCCTTCGCGGGTGCCTGCTCGTAATCTCCAAAAACAGTTGAATTGACATTTTGCCCCTTACCCTTTGACAAATCGAAGATATTTGTAAGAATTACTTCTGGGTTAGCGGTCAAATCCTGACTGGAAAATAACGTTCCATAGTCCTGATCAGGCTTACCGGTATTGTATATCGTATATTTTTTTGAAGCAATAATCTCACCAGATACCCTTGCAGCAGTTTGTAAAAAGGCATTTGCCGTGGCTGCCAAGTTAAGCTCATCATGGTATTTGCGGTAAGTTCCTTCATATAAAGCTGCGCGTGCATAAAGTGTAGCCACAGCCCATTTCCCAGGTGTTCCAATTGGTACCGTTTCGCGAACATTTTTATAAGCAAAATCAAGATCTGCCATGATGCTATCAGCTATTAGTGCACGGGGATCACAACCTTTGAATAAGGCCTCATCATTTGGATCCAGGGTACCAGAATACCATGGTATATCAGAAAAGCGTTTCATTTTATCCAGATAAAAATCTGCACGGTAATAACGAGCCAGTCCTGCATAATGATTTTTAACTGCCGTGGTAACGCCAGCTTTCTGGTAGTTTAACAGGAAATAGTTGATGTTCCGCAACCTGCTCCAATCCCATCCCGCGACTATGTTCTGTGCATTAGCGCTACCTAGCATAATGTTTTTAACTTCTACTGCGGCTGTAGTTGATACATTATCTGTACTTTGATCATTCAAATAAGTGCTACGGCTTGGTTGCGAAAGTAGTCCGTTTACATACAGGGTGAGATCCTCTTCAGTGTTAAAGAAAAGGTTTGGAGAAATGGATGTTTGAGGAAACCGATCCAATTCACCTTTTTTACAAGCAGCAAGTACACTACCTACTAAAATACTTAAGATATATAGATACTTTTTCATATGATTTTTTTTTTGTGAGGTAACTGTTGTTAAAAATCCAGATTTACGCCAAACGCATAGCGGCGCTGGTATGGGTAGGCCATAGCGCTCGCGCCTGCATTGACTGCTTCCGGATCGATGAATTTCTTAATTGTTGAGAACTCATATAAATTATCTCCGGTAGCGAAGATTCGTAGGCGAGTTACACTAAACTTTTTAGTCCATTTTACGGGGAAAGTGTAACCGATTGAAACATTTTTAATCCTAAGGTAGGCACCATTTAAAAGATATTTTGTCTGAGGAATATCTAAACCTGAACCATAATTAGCATCAGCAAGCCATGATTGCAGCACCGGGTACTGAGCGTTTGGATTCGCATCAGCAAGCCCTGCTGCGATGTATGAAGCAGAATGCTGGGCACGGCGCTCAGGCGAGTCTGCTGCGCCGCGATAGTAGTCTAGATTCCATGGGTATACATTGGCATAAGGCTGCTGAAAAGGCCCCCAGAACAAGTAATTGTGCGGGTAGAAATCTCTTTTCAATACCCCCTGAAGAAAAATACTCAGATCGAACCCATTCCAATCCATATTCAGATTGGCACCAACCGTATAGCGATCAGTTGTGTTTCCAATCACTTTCAAATCTTTAGGATCCTTAATACTCAGGCCACGCTCAATTTTCTTATTGCCATCGAGATCCTTGTACTTCGGCCAGCCTTCAACAATAGAAAGCGCACCCCATGGAATAATAGCAGATTCATCCAGTGCAGCGATCTCCGCTGCACTACGAAATACACCGTCATTTTCCAGTCCCCAGATCTCTCCGATCGCTTGTCCTTCGCGGAAGCTAGAGAACAAACCCTGGTCATTTTTGAATCTGGTGATTTTAGACTTAGAATCAGCCAGAAATATTTTTGTGCTGAAGTTAAATGGAGAAGAACCCAAATTAAAATTATCTTTATAGTTAACAGACAGTTCCCAGCCTTTTGTACGTAGGTCGGCAGCATTCTGGCGAGGCACAGCCGTACCCAATACCCCCGGCAACTCCTGACCAGCAGTAAGCATGCCTTTGGTATCACGGATATAATAGTCAAAAGTAAAAGACAGCTTATCATTTAGTAAACCAATATCAGTACCCATGTTTAGGGTTGATACACGCTCCCATGAATAAGTCTGTGGATCAACATTTAAACCTGGCGCTCCGGTAATGACCTGATTTTGTCCGGCACCTCCAATCAGGTAACCCGAGCCACCTGTTGCCAGGGATTGAATATAGGCGAAATCACCAACGTTCTGGTTACCCAGTTCGCCATAAGAAGCTCTTAATTTAAAAGTTGACAATACAGGTGCAAGCGGTTTGAAGAATTCTTCCTGACTAGCAATCCAGGCTACAGAACCCGAAGGAAAGAATCCCCATCGTTTTTGAACCGGGAAACGGGATGACCCATCATATCTTCCTGTAGCTTCCAGAATATACCTGCTTTTATAGGTATAATTTAGTCTGAAGAAAGCAGAGTTAGTTGCATAAGCAGAATAACCTGCACTAGCCGTTGCCGCACCACTGGTTAGTGATAAGTATGGCAGGGAAGAGGAAATCAGGACATCTCTACCAGCATTAACGGTCGAGTAGTTATAATTCTCGCTATTGAAACCTATCATCGCACTAATAGCATGGTCGCCGATGGTTTTTCGATAGGTAGTATATAAGTTAAATGCGTTGTTATACAAATACCCATTACTTTCCGCAACAGATCCTAGTCCGCCTTCTTCACGGATGTCATTTGGTCCATATCCGATCTTGTATTTTTTGGTATCGCTATGTGTTTTCCATAACTCACGTTTGAAAGAGGCATCGCCATTCACCTGCAGATCTCCATTTAAAAATAAAGCTGTAGCACTCGTGATATTCTGGAAACCGAACATGGTTTGTGTACGGTTACCGCCGTCTACAAGTCTGGCTGCAAGTTTTCCAGCAGCCGAATTGGCCCAGGTACCATCAGGATTTACGGCTACATCAGTAGGCATTAAATAATAAAGGTCGGTAATATTCGAATTTGGTAGAGCACGCTTGGTCTCGTAGATGTTCGTGTTATTATCCACTTTTAACCAAGATACTGGTGAGAAACCTACTCTGGACCTCAATCCGTAACGATCCCAATAATCAGGAGTAAGCTTATTCAAACCATTATCTTTAGTGTAGTCTGTTGATAAGTAATAAGTCAGCGGCTTTTCGTTTACTGTTGCACCCCCTGATAAGGTGAGTGTATGACTCTTTGAGACACTGGCATTATTAAAGAAATAACCGTACCAGTCGTTGTTACCCATATATTGCCATTTTGTTGGGTCAGTAGGATTTAAACGAGTGTCAGCGATAGCTGGGTTATCAGATCGCTCCCTTGCCCACCTGTAGTATTCATCAGAATAGTTAACATAGTCCCATGGGGTATTGTCAGTAGATGTTTCCAGCACTCTAGAGAAAATATAAGGATCTGTTACCGGTTCAGGCAATAAAGTCGGCTTACCCCAGGCAGTAAAAGAATTATAACTTATCACGTTATGGCCTGCCGTACCTTGCCTGGTCGTAATCAGAATAACGCCAAAAGAAGCTCTTGCACCATAAATCGCGGCAGAGGCGGCATCACGTAAAATCGTAAAAGAAGTGATGTCAGATGGCGTTAAACGCATCATATCGTCGGCACTTGTTGCAGGGATCCCATCTATAACAATTAGTGGAGAGCCTCCATTAATTGAAGTATATCCCCTTATGTTGATGTTTGGCAATGCGCCAGGCGTTCCCCCAGCATAGGTAATGTTAAGACCCGGACTCAAGCCCTGTAAACCGGCAAGCGCATTAGTTACCGGACGTGATTCGAGTTCCTTACCAGAGATTTGGTCTATCGCGCCTGCGATGTTAATTTTTTTCTTTGTACCGAATCCTACCACAACAATCTCGTCGAGGTTGGCATAGTCCGCTGCCATAGACACATCAATTTTTGTACGCCCGCCTACGCTAATTTCCTGTTGTTTGTACCCTATGTAAGAGAAGACCAGAACTGCGGTAGATTTGAGATCATTAATAGTGTAGGCTCCGTTGCTATTTGTAGCGAGACGTAAGTTTGTTCCCTTCACATTAATGTTTACGGCGGGAATCGTTTCCCCACTCTTCTCATCAGTGATTACGCCTTTAACGGTGATCCCTTGAGCAAAGATACTTGCCGAAGTTAGCATCATGAAAAACGTCCAGAGTAGCTTTTTTTTCATTTCTTTGATATTAGTAATTGGATTAGATTGGTCCTGTTTTGACGGGGGCTAAATTGATAATATCATATTAAGACGAAGTTAACAGGAAATTAAAAAATTAATTGAACGTACAGTCAATCTATAATAAATTTGCAGATGTGAATTTCTTTTAAGTAGTTTGTTGAAATCAATACAACAAACGCGAACACATGGGCAGAAAAAGTCTTAAGGAAACAAGACAACAAGAAATAATTAAGATATTCTATAAGGTTGCAAAAAAAGAAGGTTATGAGAATACCTCAATTGCGAAGATTGCAAAAGTAATGGATATTAACCCGAGCTTAATTATACATTATTTCCAAACTAAAGAAGATTTAACATACGCATTGATCGACCACATTTTAGACAGATATTTACTGATTTACACGATTAAGCATAAGGATCAAGCTACATTGGAAGACTTGCAGAACACGGTAGAAATGTTATTTTCAAAGAAGTGGAACCTGCTATTTGACGATGGTTTATTTTATACGTTTTATGCTCTGGCCTTCCGTGAGAAAAAAATCAAGACCAAGTACAAGGTGATTCTTGACTCCTTACGTTTCGGACTAGCTAAGATGATTGAACAGTGTAATGCCAGAGCATTAACAGCAATTCCAGATCCTCAGACCATGGCAGATTTCATTTTCGTCTTGGTAGATGGTGCTTATTTTTACCTCTCGTTAGAAAACGATGACAAGGCTTATGCCGAGCGGCTGGACTACTACAAAAAAAAGGCTTATGAAACTTTAGGAATTCCGCAACTAGCTCTTGTTAGTTCTGCTACTCCGTAGATGCTTACCGAGTGCAAAAACACCAATAAACATCCATAGAAGATTAGCCGCTGCATTGGGCAAATCGCTCGTATCCAGGGCTGTAACCGTAAGACACAAGCCACCCATAATATTAAGTAGCTGAAAAATCCAGGACTCTGCGCGAATCACCTTCATACTTAATAAAAAATAGCCCAGAGTGCATAAAACTACCCCTATCCAGCCGATAATTAACAATAAAACTTTTGGCATATCAGTATTTTTTAAAATACTAAATTATATAATCCAGGTTAAGCTATTGTTAAGTCTGCAAAGTATTAGGTAATGAACAGATTTGTTCCGGATAAGGATTACAATTATAAATTCCGAAGTTATGGAGAAATTATGCCCTTTTTTCCTATCTGTATATTTAATGTTCTTGATTTATTGGAAATAATAATGAACATTAATTTACTTGGATTGGTATGTAAATCTGTATTATTAAAAAATATAATAGAAAGAAATTATTTTTTCACCTAACTTTTCCTGTTGAGGCGTTTTTGTATTCCAAATTTATTCTGTAATGAACTAAGCGTTAGAGCAAAAAAAATGGACAAGTTTAGAATTATCTAACTTGTCCACTAAAGTGGTGCCACCTGGATTCGAACCAGGGACACAAGGATTTTCAGTCCTTTGCTCTACCGACTGAGCTATGGCACCCCCTATTTGGGATTGCAAATGTAGCGTTCTTTTTTTAAAACTAAAATTTTTTTTCAAAATAGCATCTGTAAGGCTGATAATCAATTAATTAATTTTACAATCATTTCGGACAATAATCTACTATAAAATTTAGAATGAATACAAACAATCAATTTTATATTTTTTTTTATGCATGCATAGTAATTTATTCAAAATAAATATCCTAATTTAGCGGTACAAAGCTATAATATATGGTAAGCCAAATCTTATTTCTTATACTAACGCTCGCAGCCGTTGCGCTGTTCACCGTTAATTTTCGGAAAATTACACGCAACATACGTTTGGGAAAGGATGTAGATCGCAGTGATCAACCTCAAAAAAGGTTTATGACCATGATGCGAGTTGCATTTGGCCAATCTAAAATGGTAGTTCGCCCAATCCCTGCTTTTCTTCACTTCTTTGTTTATGTGGGTTTTGTAATTATTAATATTGAGGTTTTGGAAATTATGATTGATGGCCTTTTCGGCACACATCGTATTTTTCATGGTTTAGGAGGATTGTATGACTTTTTAATCGGGTCATTCGAAATTCTGGCTTTAACAGTTTGGTTGGCTTGCGTAGCTTTTATGGTTAGAAGAAACGTTATGAAATTAAAGCGTTTTAGCGGTATTGAAATGACAGCATGGCCAAAATCGGATGCAAATTATATTCTGGTAACGGAAATTTTGTTGATGACTGCTTTTTTATTAATGAATGCTGCAGACGCAAAACTTCAGACTTTAGGAGCAACGCACTACATCAGCGCAGGTTCATTTCCTGTAAGTCAATATTTAATGGACTTGTTACCAAACCATGAAAGCGCCTTAATTATACTGGAACGGAGTTGTTGGTGGTTTCACATTGCAGGTATTCTGGCATTTTTAAACTACCTGCCCCACTCCAAACATTTTCATATTTTATTTGCCTTTCCCAACACATATTTTTCCAACCTGGAGCCTATAGGAGAGTTTACAAATATGGCCTCTGTAACCAATGAGGTTAAAGCCATGCTTGATCCTTCTTTTATTCCGGCCGAAACCGAACCTGGAAAATTCGGTGCCAAGGATGTTAAGGATTTATCGTGGGTTAACCTTATGAATGCCTACACCTGTACAGAATGCGGACGTTGCACTTCGGTTTGCCCGGCAAATATTACTGGAAAATTATTGTCGCCCAGAAAAATAATGATGGATACCCGCGACCGCATCACTGAAGTTGGTAAAAACATAGATAAACATGGCGCAGAACATCAGGACGGAAAATCTCTCTTAGACGATTACATTACAAGAGAGGAAATTTGGGCTTGTACCAGTTGCAATGCCTGTGTAGAGGCCTGTCCTGTGAACATCGATCCGTTACAAATTATTATGGAATTACGACGTTATGCAGTGATGGAAGAATCGCAGGCACCGGCAAGCGTTAATGCCATGATGGGAAATATTGAAAATAACCAGGCACCTTGGAAATACTCCCCTGCCGATAGATTCAATTGGGCAGAGGGAAATTGACAGTTTATAATTTATTGCTAACAGGTAGCTAATTAAACAGTTAGCCAATTTATACATTTACACCTTTTCAAACAAAAAAATATAATTTAAACAATCGAACACGCATCTTGGTACCCGATACTAAATACCCGATACTTGATACTAAATACTTGATACTACAATATGGAATTTAAAGTGCCAACGATGGCCGAATTAATGGCTGCAGGTGAAGAACCAGAAATCTTATTTTGGGTAGGTTGTGCAGGAAGTTACGATGAACGGGCACAAAAAATAACCCGCGACATTTGTAAAATCTTACATCATGTAAGCATGAAATATGCCGTATTGGGTACAGAAGAAAGTTGTACAGGCGATCCGGCAAAAAGAGCTGGTAATGAGTTTCTTTTCCAGATGCAGGCAATGACAAACATTGAGGTTCTAAATGCTTACAACATCAAGAAAATTGTAACTGGCTGCCCACACTGCTTTAATACCATTAAAAATGAATACCCTGGTTTAGGTGGAACTTACGAGGTTATTCATCATACACAATTAATTCAGGATTTAATTAACGAAGGAAAACTCAAAGCTGAAGGCGGAGAAAGTTTTAAAGGCCGCAAAATAACATATCACGATCCGTGTTATCTCGGGAGAGCAAACGGCATTTACGAAGCACCTAGAAAAGCGCTTGAAGTGCTTGATGCACAGCTTGTTGAAATGAAACGTTGCAAAAGTAATGGCTTATGTTGTGGTGCAGGTGGTGCACAAATGTTTAAAGAACCCGAAAAAGGAAATAAAGACATTAATGTAGAACGCATTGATGAAGCCTTACAAACTAACCCACAGGTAATTGCGGCAGGTTGTCCATTCTGTATGACCATGCTAAGCGATGGCATTAAGTTAAAAGATAAAGAGCAAGAAGTTAAGGTAATGGACATAGCGGAAATTACCGCTAGAGCTAATGGATTGTAGAATACAATTTTATGGTTTCGTAATTTTTGTTAGGTTATCCCGAATAAGATTTAAATCTTCAGCCTCAATATTTTTTAATGGAATAACTACACAAGTTCCCATCGAATCTACATCACCTTTTTTATCATTGTACGTTTGAACAATAACATCATCATTTTTTGTTCTTAAATATAACTGACCTGATGTGGTTGTTCCGTAATAATCCAAATCCTTAAACTTAGCTAGTTTAAAAGCAAAATATTCTATTTTACCATTATTAAAATACCGTTTATATCTGCAAAAACCGTTGTTGGTAACATTCAGTTCATACTTCTTCACTACAGTATTTTCCTGACTAAAATCATAGTGGTCGCTAAAGCTTTTTTGTAAAAATGAAGTATAATCTTCCAACGTATCATTGAGGGAAAAAGCTGTCAAAAACAAACAAAAGGCAGGAATTAAAAGTAATTTCAAGCAGAATGTAAACTTTTTCATAGGGAAAGCAGTTTGATGATAACAAGTTAATTAAATTGATAAATTTGTTTATGATTTTTTCTCCACAATCCAGAGTTTGGATATACCAAAGCAATAGAAAATTCACTTCTGCTGAAGAAGATGTAATTTTAAAAAAACTTGAGGCATTTACCAGCCAATGGAAGGCACATGGTAACGAACTAATGGCAAAAGCCGAAATCAGGTATGGATATTTTATTATTCTTACTGTTGATGAAAGTCAGGCAAATGTTACTGGTTGCTCAATTGACAGTTCGGTACGAATAATTAAGGATATTGAGCAAACTCATAATGTTGACTTATTTGACCGCTTTAACATTGCCTATAAAATTGATGAAGAAGTTCATGTACAGAGTAAGGAAGACTTTGAAACACTTGTAAATATAAAAAATGTAACCCCTGATACTATTGTTTTTAATAATATGGTTCAAAACCTGCAAGAATTCGAAACCAAATGGGAAGTACCTTTTAAAAACAGTTGGCACTCTACGGTTTTTGCACATTTATTATAAGCCAAACGCTTCGGTTCGCAATTACGTTTCGCGGGTTAGTCTTTGCGAAACTGATTTTTTATCAGCTTTAGCAAGCTAAACGATAAGTTTTTAAAATCAAATAAATAAAGAATTGTTAACCAAAAAAAAGCATTAACGATAGGCCACCTTGAAGCCTTTCCTAAAACTTTTAGCGCTAATAGAGCTAATTTTTCGCTATCAATCAAACAATTAGCTAACAAAAAACATTATATTGTTTAAATCAAACAAAGTGTATGAAGCGCTGGCTCAAAATCTCCCTAAAAGTCTTATCAGTACTTGTTATTCTTATTATTCTAACCTGGCTTGCTGGTGCATTTTATATCAATAGAAATAAGAAAGAAATTCTTGCATCGATATTAGAGCAGGCGAATAAAAATCTGAACGGTCAGGTAACTGCGTCTGATATGGAACCAACCTTGTTAAGAGGTTTTCCCGGAATTTCTGTATCGTTAAAAAATGTTTCGCTTAAAGATAGCTTAGTCAATATTCATAAACACGAACTACTAAAAGCAGAGGATATTGATATTTCATTAAACGTTTTTTCATTAATTGCTGGCAATACAAAAATTAACAAAATTACAATTAATAACGCTTCTGTTTATCTTTTTACCGATAGTAATGGTTATAGTAACACCAATTTATTTAGGAAAAAGAGTAAAAATGTTGAACCTGAAAAAGGTAACTCCGCGGCATTAGAAGTTAAGAAGATAGATTTTAATAATGTAAATTTTGTTGTAGATAATCAGCAGAAAAACAAACTTTTCGATTTCGCAATTAACGAAGTGAACGGAAAAATTAATTATCCTGATTCTGGTTGGGTTGGAACGATGAAGTTAAACACATTGGTTAAAAGCTTTTCATTTAACACCAAAAGAGGAAGTTTTTTAAAGGATAAAATCTTAAAAGGAACTTTATCATTTCATTACAGCAATGAAACCGAAGAAGTTACAATCGAGCCTAAAAGACTTGATATCGGCAAATATCCTTTTACCATCGGAGCCAAAATTAATTTGAAAGAAAAGTCGGGAGGTTTTGCGATTAGCATTGCTGTTGATGATATTTTATACAAAGATGTGGCTTTACTACTGGCACCAAATATTTCTAGTAAATTACTAAAATTCGGAATTGAAAAACCAGTATCAATCCGCGGTAACATTATTGATGATGGAAACCCGATTCACAAAGACCCTTTAATAAAAGTAGGAATAAAAGTAAGAGATAACGTTGTAACCATACCAGCCGGAACGCTAACTGCTTGCAATTTTGATGGCTCTTTTACCAATCAAGATACTGTTGGAGGGATGATCGGCGATGAAAACTCATCTATAAAATTTGTAAAATTAACAGCTAATTATTTTAATGCGCCTTTAAAAATTGATTTATTTACAGTAAATAACCTGGCTCGTCCTATTGCTTCAGGATTGGTTACGTCGCAATTCCCATTATCCAATCTTAACAACTCTATTGGTACAAACGATTTCGAATTTAAAAATGGCACGGCCAATTTAAGTTTATATTGCAAAGCTGATATTGATAATTTCCGTTTCACTAAACCAGTTTTTTCTGGTAAAATTCAAATAGCCGATGCAGATATTTTATACATCCCACGCAAATTACATTTGGTTAAAAGTGCTTTGAACATCAATTTCGATCAGAATAATTTATCTATAAAAAATGGTCATTTTCAGTTAGGCAAAAGTGAATTAAATGTAGATTGTGATATTGCTAATTTTGCTAATTTATATTATACTGATCCGGATAAAATAGTTGTAAACCTTAAAATGTATAGCCCACAGCTTTACCTTAATGAGTTTTTACCATTCTTAGGTCCAAGAGCTGCACAGAAAAAAGCTACATCAACTGGCCCAACGAAAACGGCTTCAAAACAGTTAAGCAATGTTTTAGAAGTATCGAAAATGAATATTCGTTTGGTTGTTGATAAAGCTATTTATGATAAGTTTACCGCGAAAAATTTAGATGCAGATATTGCACTTCGGGGAGAAGGCATTTATTTCAATAAGATAAGTGTAGCTCATGCAGGTGGCTTACTCAATCTAAATGGCACGATTATTCAAGAACCAAACTCTAACAATTTCAAACTAAGCTCAAAGATTAGCCATGTAAGTGTTAAAGATTTCTTTTACTCTTTTGATAATTTTGGACAAAACAGCATTACCAATAAAAACCTGAAAGGTTATTTATCATCAACGGTAAATATATCAGGCAGAATATCGCAAGCAGGAAAAATCCTTCCAAGATCGATAAATGGGAAGGTTATTTTTAACCTTAAAAACGCTGCTTTAGTTAATTTCGAACCATTGGAAAAAGTAGGTAAACTTGCTTTTGCAAATCGTAATTTATCAAATATTGAAATCCCGAATCTAGATGGCACATTAACCGTTAGAGGAGATAAGATAGAAATCAGTCCGATGCAAATTAATTCAAGTGTTTTAAACCTAAATGTTAAAGGAATTTATGGTTTAACAGCTGGAACCAATATCGAAATGGATATTCCTTTAAGAAACCCAAAAGGGGATGAAAACCTAGACAGAAAACAAAAACGCGACGCTAGAATGCGAGGTATCGTTTTACACTTAAAAGCTTTTGAAGAAAAGGGTGAATTAAAAGTTAAATGGAATAGAGATCATGACTAGTGATGTAATATGGATGAGGTAAAATGACCTGTGCATTCAATTTTTACAATTACAGCTTACCGTCTTACATTGCCATCACCCATGTCCCGTTTTACATCTTCCATCCTTTTAAAAATCTAACGGCCCTAACCTTCTCATATTTCTTAAAATAAGGTATTGGCGATGTCTGATGTATGGTGTTGCATTTTTTGGCGACCATCTTCTTGGATTTGGAAAACATGCAGCAATTAATGCAGCCTGATTTCGGGTTAATTTAACACATGATTTTCCATAATATTCATGGGCGGCTGCTTCAGCCCCGTAAATTCCATCACCCATTTCTATTACATTAAGATAAACTTCTAGAATGCGTTCTTTACTCCACAACATCTCTATAAGCAAAGTAAAATAAGCTTCAAATCCTTTTCTTATCCATGAACGTCCTGGCCAAAGGAAAACATTTTTGGCTGTTTGCTGAGAGATTGTACTCCCACCTTTTATCTTTTTTCCATTCGCATTATTTGAAAAAGCTTTCTCAATAGATTTAAAATCAAACCCGATATGTTTTAAAAATAATTGATCTTCTGCAGAAACAGCAGCTCGTTTCATGTTATCAGACATGTCTTCAAACTTAACCCATTTTTTTTCCGTTTTAAATGCTTTTCCATCAGCCTTACGTTCTATATTTCGCAAAACCATAAGCAGCGTAATCGGCGGATTTATAAACCGAAGTGCAATAACCCAAAACACTGAAACCAGCAAAAAGTAAATAAATACTTTTGTAGCAATGTTCGTTATCTTTTTTATTAATGGGTGTTTTGCTTTAGTTTTAACTTTCGAAGTTCGGGTTTTAGCCATCCCGTAAAGGTAATAAAATGTTAATCTTCCGGTAATTTCAAATGGAGTTAATTACAATTGATAAATCCTATTCAAACGAATATTAAACATATTTGCCTTTTGAATGTTAAATAAAAAAAGAATTATTATGAGCACAAAAGTAGCCCTAATTACAGGCGGAAGCAAAGGTATTGGTTTCGGTATTGCCGAAGCATTGTTAAAAAACGGATATCAAGTTGCGATTACAAGTAGAACAATAAACGCAGCAAATTTAGCCGCATCAGTTTTGGTGGCACATGGCGATGTATTAGCCATTGAAGCGGATGTTAAAGATTATAAATCACAACAGGATGCAATAAATCTGATAATAGAAAAATGGGGACGGTTAGATGTTTTAATTGCAAACGCAGGAGTTGGTCATTTTGCCCCGGTTGATGAATTGGATGTAGAATCTTGGAATGAAATAATTGACACGAACTTAACGGGTGTATTTTACAGCATTAAGGCATCAGTTGAGGAAATTAAAAAAACCAAAGGAACTATTTTTACGATATCAAGTTTGGCAGGCACAAACTTTTTTGCAGGTGGTTCTGCATATAACGCAAGTAAATTTGGTTTAACCGGATTCACTCAATCTGTAATGCTCGATTTAAGAAAATATGGTGTAAAAGTTAGCACCATAATGCCAGGTTCAGTTGCTAGCCATTTTAACGATCATAGCCCAAATACAGAAGATGATGCCTGGAAAATACAACCTGAAGATATGGGTAAATTAATAGTTGATTTACTTGCTATGCCAGCCAGAACATTACCAAGTAAAATAGAAATCAGACCTACCACACCGAAGGGATAAAAAAGATGGAAGATGGTGGGATGGAAAATGGAAGATGGATTGAATTAACTTCCCTTGAAACTCGTCCATCTCCCATCCTTACATTTTACATCACAAAAAAAGTCCTTTCAGTTTCTGAAAGGACTTTTTTTATGATTAAAGAATTGCTTATTCAGCAACTACTTCGAAAGGAACCTGAACTTTCACTTCTTTGTGTAAGTTTAAGTTAGCAATATATTCACCAACAAATTTCGGTTCAGTTTCGAAAGTAATACGGCGACGGTCAACATCAAAGCCTTGCGCTTTTAATGCTTCAGCAATTTGGATAGTGTTAACAGCACCAAATATTTTTCCACTTTCGCCCGCTTTAGCACCGATAGAAAGTTTAACATCAGTTAAACGCTCAGCAATACCTTCAGCATCCTTCTTAATTTTATCTTGTTTAAAAGCAGCTTGCTTTAAGTTCTCAGCTAAAACTTTCTTCGCAGAAGCTGTAGCTAAAGATGCAAATCCTTGCGGAATTAAATAGTTACGACCATAACCTGGTTTTACCGTAACGATATCGTCTTTCTCGCCTAATGATTTAATATCTTGTTTTAAAATAATTTCCATATCAAATCCTCCTATTTTAATTGGTCAGCAACGAATGGTAACAAACCGATGTGACGAGCACGTTTAACAGCCTGAGCCACTTTACGTTGAAATTTTAACGAAGTACCAGTTAAACGGCGTGGTAATAATTTACCTTGATCGTTAATAAATTTTAACAAAAAGTTTGCGTCTTTGTAATCAATGTATTTAATCCCGTTTTTTCTGAAACGGCAATATTTTTTACGGTTATCCTCTACTTTAGGGGCAGTTACGTATTGTATTTGTTCTCTTGCCATTACGCTGCAACCTCCTTAGTTTTTTTGTTAAACGCACCGCTGCGTTTTTTAGCGTTGTAAGCAACTGCATGTTTATCTAACCTGATGGTTAAAAAACGAAGCACACGCTCATCACGTTTTAATTGTAATTCTAATTTAGCAATCAAGTCACCCGGAGCACTATACTCGGTTAAGTTGAAAAATCCGTTAGATTTTTTAGCGATCGGATACGCTAATTTTCTCAAACCCCAATTGTCTTCATGGACAATTTCGGCACCGCCATCAGTAAGAATAGCTTTGAATTTAGCTAATGCCTCTTTCGCAACTTCTTCTGATAACAACGGGGTTAGAACGATAACAGTTTCGTACTGATTCATTGTTATATAAATTTATTTATTTTAGTCCCGAGGTATATTACGGGGATGCAAAAGTAATAATATATTTCTTAAAATCAAACCTTTAATTAGAAAAAAGGCATGTAATTAAATTCAGCTAAAATACTAAAACACAAAGCCAGATTAGCTGCGCAACATTAATTACATTAATAAGTCATTATATTAAAAACCACCTAAGCCACCTTAGCTATACCAGTAATAAATAATCTACAGGTATTTTTTCAGGCCTTAAATTTTGTAAGATGTCTTAGGTGGTTTAACAACTGCAATATTATATTTTAGTAACCCGGATTTTGAGTCAATTTAGGGTTTAACTGCCTTTCGCGATTTGGGATTGGGTATAATGCCAAAGTACTCACAATATTTCCAATTTGTCCATTAACCGAGGGATAATTGGTTTTATGTGCCTGCATTGTAGTAACCATAATTCCCCACCTGTTCAAATCAAACCAGCGCTCGCCTTCAAAACAAAGCTCTACCCTTCTCTCGTGATAAATCGTTGTCCGTGTATCAGTCTGTGACAAGCCAAGTTTTGGAGCAAGATTAGATCTGGTACGTACAAGATTAAGCTGTGTTAGTGCCTCTGGTGTTTTTCCATTCTCGTTTAGTGCCTCTGCATACAGTAAAACAACATCAGCATAACGAAGAATAGGCCAATCATTATCTCCTTCACTATTGGCACCAACGCTCTGATAAACAAACTTTTTTGCATAGTAGTAAACCAAAGTACCGGCGCTGTAAACTCCAATTGCGGTATTTAAACGATTGTCTCCTGGTTCAAAAGTATCATATAAATCCTTTGTACCGCTATTATTACTGTTACCTGTTACAGCAGTAATTGTTGTACCCGAAGGTTGTGGAACAAAGCTTCTGGCAAAAGTATTACCCTCACCAAAACCACCTCCCAGGTATTGCACTGCGAAAATAATATCCTTGTTATTATCCTTTCCAAAGCCAAAAACCTGATCATAAGGGAGCAAAGTACCAACTGTTGCAGCCACACCAGCCAAAACTGGCTCTGCTTGCGTAAACTTTTTCTGAAACATCAGCACTTTCCCCAAAAGTGCATTAGCCGCAATACTGGTTGCACGACCAATATCTGCTCCGCTGTAGCTGGCTGGCAATACCGCAGCAGCTTCAGTTAAATCTTTTTCAATCTGCGCATACACTTCCTGATCCGATGTTCGGTTATATGTATAAGCCTGTGTTTCAGAGGTAATTTCATTAAGCACCAGCGGTACACCTCCATACATTCTTACCAAATTAAAATACATTAGAGCCCTAATAAATTTCGCCTGGCCAATATAACCGTTACGGTTAGCGGCAGTCATTACCGGTGTATTTACATGATCGAGTACTATATTTGAATAAGCGATAGTAGCATAGAACCTTGCCCAGGCATTCTGCAAATTGGTAGATACAGCTGTCCATGTTAGTTTATCCTGTTCGCCATACAACACCTCGCTTTCCCCATAAGTCTGGGCATTATCCGAAGGAAGTTCTCCGAAGCCATACTGCTCATTATAAATTGGCCGAAGACTACTGTACGCGCCAGTTAAGGCTGATTTGATATCTATCTCGGTATTGTAAAAAGTGTTAACCGGTATAATACCCTTTGGCGTGATTTCGACAAAGGATTTTTTACAAGAAGTAATAGCCAAACTTAACATTAGCATGGATATACTGCATATAATTATTTTTTTAGTTTTCATAATCTTTATTTAGGGCTATTAAAATCCAAAATTGATACCTACGATAATAGTGCGGGCTGTAGGGTAAGTTCCTTGATCTACACCTGGCGTGATAGCAGAACCTCCCATAATATTTGCTTCGGGGTTGTAACCTGAATATTTGGTAATCAAGAATGGGTTCTGAGCAGTTACATAAAGTCTGGCCGATTTTAATGAAACTTTATGCAATACATTTTCGCTTAAACGATAACCTAAAGTAATATTTCTAACACGCAGATAGGAACCATTTTCTACACTTAAACTAGAAAGTGCAGGACCCGGAAGCGCACCTGTAGCAATTGGACTGGCATACAAAACATCTCGTGTTGGATTTGCGGGATCAAAATAGTTATTAAAATATTTACTTAATGAGTTTTGGTTATTGTTACCTGTTATTGTTTGCCTGTTATTTCCATTTATGATGTTTACACCTTGAACACCCTGAAGCAATATGCTCAAATCAAAATTTTCATATTGAAAGGTATTTGTCAGGCCGTAAGTAAAATCAGGCAAACCGTGCCCTAATGCTGTAACGTCATTTACATCAATTTTACCATCGCCGTTTTGATCTTTAATCATATAATCGCCAATATTATTACCAGAAGTAACTTTAGGATTATTAGCCAAATCATTTACATTCCTGAATACACCTGCAATTTCATAACCATACATAATACCCAGCGGATCGCCCACCTTAACCTGATAAACATTGTTCCAGCCATTAATGGCTTGCACGGCAGGCAAAGCACTAGGTCCACCTAAATCCAGCACTTTAGTTTTGTAGGTAGAGAAGTTGGCATTCGTATTCCAGATTACTTTGCCAAGCTTAAAATTAGTGTTTGCTGTAAATTCAAAGCCTTTATTTTGTAACTTACCTAAGTTAGCCTGATAGGATGAGTTATAAACACTCGATTGCAACGATGAAGTATAACCAATAGCCAATGGCAATGCTTTATTTAGCAACATCCCATTTGAGTTTCTTACAAAGTAATCGAAAGTTAGCACGATTTTATTTTGCAATAGTCCGATATCCGTACCGATACTGGTTTGGTCATTTTTTTCCCAGGTTAAATCAGGATTAGCAAACCCAATTTGTTGTGTACCAAAAATTCTGGTATTACCAAACGCATAATTCCGGTTTAATGCAATTGAATTTACATAAGTAAAACTTCCGATATTTGCATTTCCGGTACGGCCGTAACCTCCTCTTAGTTTAAATTCATTTATACCAATTTTTGATAATGTTTCTTTTATAAATGGCTCTTCGGTTAAACGCCATCCTAATGAGAATGATGGAAAAACCGCAAACTTATTGTTTAATCCGAAACGGGAAGAACCATCCTGACGTACAGCAGCAGTAAACAAGTATTTCTTATTATAATCATAAGTAAATCTACCCGCATAAGAAACAAACGTATTGGCATCAAAAAGTTCGGTACCAACTGTATTTGGAGAGGCTAAAGGACTTTGAACCGAAGTGGTGATAAATGTTCCGGGTAAGCCTGCCGTATAATTAATTTGCGATTCATATTTCTGTGCAGAAAACAAGCCTAACAAATTAAAATGATGTTTTCCAATTTGTTTATCATAAGTTGCCGTATTTTCCCAAACCCAGTCAAAACTATTCCTCACGTTATCAGAAGCGAAAACACCCGCTAACAGCGGACTGGAATTAGATGCTGTTGGTGCAGAACTATAGGCCATTGAACCTGGGATATACCCATGTACCTGCTCATTTTCTAAAGTTGCCCCAATGTATGTTTTTAGTTTTAAGCCATCTATTGGTGCATATTCTAAAAATGCATTACTTAAGGTTCTAAAAGCTCTTGAACGATTAATTGATGAACTCAAAATGCCTACCGGATTATAAAAATTAGATGCCGAAAATACTGCAGTTGGCGAAAGGTTGTAGTTCAGTTCACGATCATAAGGCTGTGCAAAATCTCCATTTGCACGATATACGGGTACAATAGGCTGAAAAGTTAAGGCCTGATTTAATGGACTTGGCAAATTCAAATCAGCAACTAGTCCGGGCACTCCGATAATATAATCGTTTGGATTTGCCCCTGCACCACTTGCCTGACCAGAAGATGGCTGCCTGTAGGTTTCTGAATAGGATGGGGAAATTGAGAATCCAAACTTTACGTTTTTAACGATGTCTGCATCAAGATTTAAACGGGTGTTGTAACGCGTGTATTCTGTTCCGATTAATACTCCTTTTTGCTTAAAAATACCGGCAGAAGCACTAAAACGAACTTTTTCACTACCTCCAGCCGCATTAAACTCAAAACTTCTGATGGGTGCTGTTCTAAAAATTTCCTTTTGCCAATCTACATCAGGCAAATTAGAAATATCACCATCTAAAATAGCCGGGTATTGTAAATTTTTAATACGACTCAGTGCTTTTACCTGTTGCACATATTGATCTTTTGACAACACATCAATGTATCTATCTACTTCCTGTACACCAGTGTAGGCCGAAACTGAAAATACAGTTTTTCCGGCTTTACCTCTTTTAGTGGTTACTAAAACGACTCCATTAGCTGCTCTTGAGCCATAAATCGCAGCAGAAGCCGCATCTTTAAGAACCTCAATCGATTCAATATCACTTGGATTAATCAAATTAAAATTTGCTCCGGTTTCAAGTGGATAACCATCAACTACATACAAAGGCTCATTAGAAGAACTCAAAGAACTTACTCCACGAATCCTGATGGTTGGTGCAGCCCCAGGTTTCCCACCCTGATCAGATTGCACCTGTACGCCGGCTGCCAATCCGGCTAATGCTTCGCCTGGTGTGCCAACAGGCTGATTACCGATATTTTTGCCTTCAACTTTGGTAATTGAAGCCGTAACAGTGCTGCGAGATTGCGATCCATAACCAACTACCACTACATCGCCTAATGATTGTTGTACTTCAGCGAGCATAACGTTGATAACAGTTCTTCCGGCAATAGAAACTTCCTGGCTTACGTAACCTACGGAAGAAAAAACAAGAATATTATTATTTGCAGGCGCTTTAATTGCATACGCTCCATTAGCATCAGTTGTTGTTCCTGTTTTAGTACCCTTAACAAGAATACTAACACCGGGCATTGTTGAACCCTTTGTGTCACTAACAACACCGCTTATACTAACCTGTTGCGGAATGATTATTTCAGTTCTTATTTTTTTCTTAATTACAATTGTAGCGTCATCTCCATATATCAGTTCAACCGGTTGCTCTTTAAAACAAGCATCGAGTACTTTATTTAAAGCTGCATCCCTTAACTTTATTGTAACAGGAGCAGCACTACTCATTACTGTAGCATCGCAAATAAAATTATAACCTGTTTGTTTTGTTAGCTGATTCAGCACTTCTCTTACGGGTGCATTCTTTACATCAATAGTTACTTTTTGAGCGAAAGTTGATGCACGCACCTGGAAAAACAGTGATAAAATCAGGATGGTCGTGAGCTTCATAATTAAATGGATTTTTCGCCTACAGCATGGGATGCCCTCACTCTTAAGTGCAGTAAAATTTTTATACATTTGGTTAGGATTTAATAGTTATTGTTTGGAAATGATTGTTTTAATCCACATAGTCTATACGACTATCAATTCCGGAGGTGGTCTCAACACTTCCGGTTTTTGGCATTTTTTAGCATTTATTTTGCGATAACGGTAATCCTCCTTTCCTTGATTTGAAAATCAACTTTATCTAGTAATTTAATATTTTTAAGTAAACTTTTAAGCCCTTTAGAACGCGAATAATTTCCATCGATATTTATATTGGTCATATCTCCTTTATAAGAAACTTCAACATCGTACCATCTGGATATTTTTTTCATTACCGAGGCAATATTTTCATTACTGAAAATAAACATATCGTTCTTCCATGCCATAATTTCATCCAGGTCTGCCTTCCGAATACTCAAATTATTCTGAAGATTATTAACAACCATTTCTCCAGGTTTAATAAGTACCTGTTTCGTTTTAGCATTTACCCTCACCGATCCTTCAATAAGTGCCGTTGTAATATCCTTATCATCCTCGAAAGCTGTGATGTTAAAATGTGTTCCAAGTACTTCAACCTCTTGTTTTCCATTTACATCAATAATAAAGGGCATTTTTTTATTTTTTGCTACTTCAAAGTAAGCTTCACCTGTTAGCCTTACTTTACGTTCTTTACCAGAAAACACTGTTGGAAAACTAAGTGACGAACTGGAGTTCAGCCAGATTTTTGTTCCGTCAGACAGTGTAATATTATATTTCCCTGCTCTAGGAATTGTAATTTTATTAAGTGTTAAATCATTTTCATTAGCACCAATATTCTTAGCAGTAAGTATAATTCCCATTCCCGATTTAGAGATTGCAACATGCTTCTGTTGGCTTAATAACCCATTTTGCTGATCATCAAGCTTGATATTTTTTCCATCGGCTAGCGTTAAGATGGCATTAGCCGAACCTGGAGGAACATCATCAATTTTATTTTTAATCACTTTGGCTACAGCTAATTTAACTTTAACTTCATGCTTTAAGGGTCCGTTCGTTAAATAGAAAAAAACAATTAATGCCGCAGCTAAAGAAGCAGCTAACTTAAATGCCGACGAATGAAACCAAATACGCTTAGGCACATTTTGCACGATGCTATCTTGTATACGATTAAACAATTCCTCACGCACCTCTGCCTGATTTTGCTTTTCAAAGATGATATTGTTTAGGCCATGTTTTTTTTGATATAAAGCTATCAGCGACAACTCGCCAGGGCTACATTCTCCATTGAAGTATTTCTCGCAAAGTAAAAGATATTGTTCTTCTTTCATGTTGGCTGCATTAAGTTTAATCTGGCTCTTAATTACATAGATACCATAATTGCAAGGCACACACATACAATATAAATAAATTGAAAAATAAAATCATAAATACCGCTTAATACACAGCAAAGAGATTTTTTATTCTGATTTTTAAATCCTAGATTTATTGTAACCATTCTATGACAATAACCAAACTTACAGACTTAGAATTATTTCATAAAATTTTGCTCGATGACGTGAATGCTTTTAATGAGCTATTTGAACGGCATTGGGCAAAAGTTTATGCAGTTGCCTTCAGGTATGTTAAGGATCGTGAGTTGGCGCTAGAAATTTCACACGATATTTTTGTAAACATCTGGACGAAAAGAAAGCAACTAAACATCGATAGCTTTCAAAATTATGTAGTAACTGCTGCAAGTTATCACGGAATAAGAAAGAGCCGTGTTTTAAAAGCTATTCCGATTAGCTACGTAGCGAATTACTTTGAAAACGAAAAAATGTTACCTGCAGCCTTGAATTTTCAAAACGCTAATCTGGGCGAGCAGAAAATTCGAGAAGAGGAGTTTAATACAAACATTTCAGCACTGCTCGAATCGCTTCCAAACCGCTGCCGGGAAATATACATCATGAGCAGAAAAGATAACCTAAGTATTAAAGAAATAGCAACTTTATTAAACATTTCAAAAAGAACAGTCGAAAACCAGCTAACCATAGCGCTTAAACACCTTAGAGCAGCACTGAAATATTATAGCTTACTGCTTATTTTGTTCGATAGTTATCGCTCACTTTAATACCTAACCGCAAATTTAACGGCATAAAAAAGGCCATCTTTTCAGACAGCCTTAAATTTTAATATTTAATTAAATTAACGAATGGCGATGGTTTTGAAAACTTCCTGATTTTTACCTTTAACTATAAAAGTTAATTCTTTACCAAAAGTTTTAGCAATGTTAAACTTTTTAACCAATTTAGATTTATCGGTGAAGGTTTCATTATAAACTTCATCATTGTATTCATTTAAAATTTGAACCTCGATTGGGCCTTTATCAGCATTATCTAACGAAAGGGTCAACATGGATTTATCTTGATTGAAAACCGGCTTTAAAAGTTCCGTAATTTTTGGAGCTGAAACAACAGCTTTATTATTAGCAATTACTATTTTATATGCGGCAAGCTTAGAATCAGATTCTACATTAAGCATATATTCACCATCTGGAAGCGCATTTAAATCGTAACTTTTAGATGAAGCACCCGTAGCGTGAATATTTTCTTCAAACAAAACCTGATTATTTAATTCTGTTATAGATAAGCTAATATCAGAAGCTTCATCAATTGTAAATCGAATAGTTTTGTTATCCTCACTTTTTACTTTAAGTGTGTAAACATCGTCGTTTGCATATGTTGCAGAAGCAGTGAACATTGTTGCTGCAATCAGGCTGATTTTTAGTAAATTTTTCATAATCAATAATTTTAAGGGGGTTAGTAATTATTTGATAATGCTAAATTACCACTGTTTCAGGCACATAGATGATTCAATATGTTCCAATAAATATGCTATATTAACCCTTAAATACTAAAAAATAGATTATATAAACAATAAAGCATATTTTTTTTTAATATTTTTGTTCAGAATATGAAAAAAATTAAGCCAAGTTTTGAAATTGTTGAACCTTCCTTCGGTAGTTCTTTTTACTATTCGAAATATGATGAAAATGCAAACAACAAAGCCCATCTCTGGCACTATCATCCAGAAATTGAAATGGTTTTTGTGAATGGTGGATCGGGGAAAAGACAAATCGGCAGTCATGTTTCTTATTATACAGAAGGCGACTTAATTTTAATTGGCAGTAATTTACCACATTGCGGTTTTACCGATACCAATACAGGTAATAAAAACGAGACTGTAATTCAAATGAAACCCGACTTTTTAGGCGGCGATTTTTTACTTCTTAAAGAAATAAAACCTATATTCGATCTGTTTGATAAGGCAAAAGGCGGAATCGCTTTTGGTGCTGAAACCATAAAAGCAGTTGGCAGTAAAATCGAAAAAATGGAAAATCAACAGCCATTTGAAAGATTAGTGAGTTTACTAGGTGTTTTAAAAGAGCTCGAAAAATCTGTAGATTATAAAATTTTAAACGCTTCGGGTTTTTCGATGGAAATGCAAATTCAGGATAACGATCGTATTAACATGGTGTTTAATTATGTTAAAGATCATTTCTTGGAAGAAATTAGTTTGGAAAAAGTTGCTGAAATGGCAAGTATGACTGTTCCTTCATTTTGTCGTTATTTTAAAAAGATAACCAAGAAAACTTTTACCAAATTTGTAAACGAATATCGTATTGTGCATGCATCAAAACTCTTAGCCGAGAAACCAATGAGTATTTCCAATATTTGTTTTGAAAGCGGCTTTAACAACTTCAGTCATTTCAACAAATTATTTAAAGAATTTACCGGAAAAAGTGCCTCGCAATATCGGCAAGAACTGAAAGCTGTTATTAAATAGATATTGAGATATAAATGCTTCTATTTACTGCTTTTAAATTGCCAGCCTTACTAAATAATATGCCCGCTACAAACGAGCACAAGCGCAAATTAGTAAAGTCGTAATGCTCATGCAGGTGTGAATGCTAATGCAAGAAGCTTTGATTTATAACTGAATCTACTTAATACTGTTTAACTTTTATCCTATAGTTACCTTTATAATATTCCTTCATTTTAATGACATCTTTCGATTTTTCTGTTAGCCAGAAGATAGCATAACTATCTTTACTATAATTAATTTTAAGTAACCAGCACTTTACAGATATGTCTTTATTCAATTTTAAATCTTCTTTGCCGGTTACTTCGTAACGATGGTAGGTTGCCGATTTCTCATTAGGATCAAAAAAAGAAATGTCGAACTGTTGACCAACTCTTTTAATTGGCAGTAAAGGATATGTTTCTAAATCTTGCTCCCATGAAATAATTGGGATATCTAATTTAACCGGAGCCTTTTTTATTGCCTCATTATTTTTTACGGTGTCGGCCGGCTGCATAAAACCATTTTTATAATCATAAGCAAAAATACCCCGGCGTTTATAGCTGGCATAATGGTAAATGGGAGCCAGTGTTTTTCTATCGCAAATATTAATTATTGAGGCAAATAATGAATCGTTATGGATCCATTTCCAGCCGAATTCTACCACATCATTTTTATTTTTTTCACCAAAAGAAATTGTCCTCTCCCAGATGTCGCCAACTGTCCGTTTTGATTCAAGAGAATCAGTCATGTAAACCAGATAACTGCTTTTTCCCTCTTTTAAATTATTCAGGATTAACTTATGATTTTCGGCATTTATGGTGTCTACCTGAGCCATTGTTAAGGTATTTAAGGAAAATAAAAGGGCAGTGATTAAAAATAACTTTCTCATTTGAAAAGGATGAAATAAATTGCTGTAGCTAACTTTCAGTATTTAATATCAGACCAATTCAATTAAAAAATGTTACAAATTAGCATGAAAAGGTTAGCGTATTCAACTTTTCAACATTCCAAATTTATGGCATTCCAACTCCATAAATTTTTCCTATTTTCGTGCCGATGGAAAATTTTATTGTTTCTGCCCGTAAATATCGCCCGGCAACGTTCGAAACCGTAGTTGGTCAGCAGCATATTACAGGCACTTTAAAAAACGCCATAAAAAACAACCAGTTAGCGCAGGCATTTTTATTCTGCGGTCCGCGTGGCGTTGGTAAAACAACTTGTGCCCGTATCCTGGCAAAAACCATTAACTGTACCAATCCTACAACAGAAATGGAAGCTTGCGGGCAGTGCGAAAACTGTGTATCTTTCCAAACAGGTCACTCTTTTAACATTCACGAATTAGATGCAGCATCTAACAACTCTGTTGATGATATCCGTAGTTTAATTGAGCAGGTTAGAATACCGCCACAAGCCGGAAAATATAAAATCTATATTATTGATGAGGTGCACATGCTTTCAGCAAATGCATTTAATGCTTTTCTGAAAACCTTAGAAGAACCCCCATCTTATGCGATTTTTATTCTTGCTACGACGGAGAAGCATAAAATTTTGCCAACGATTTTATCTCGCTGCCAAATTTTTGATTTCAACCGCATACAGGTTGAGGACATTTCGAGCCATTTAGCAGCAATCGCTCAAAGAGAAAACATCGCTTTTGAAGCAGACGGTTTACACATTATCGCCCAGAAAGCAGATGGCGGTTTGCGTGATGCGCTTTCCATGTTCGATCAGATTGCAAGTTACGCCAATAAGAACATTACGTATAAAGCCGTAATTGATAACCTGAATATTTTAGATTACGATTACTTTTTCAAACTTACCTCCCATTTAATCGCCGCAGAAGTTAGTAACACTTTGCTTTTATTTGATGAGATTTTGAATAATGGTTTTGATGGAAACAACTTTATTAATGGCTTAGCTTCACATTTCCGTAATTTATTGGTTGGCAAAGATGCTGCAACAATTAAATTATTAGAAGTTAGCGAAAATATTAAGCAAAAATACCTGGAACAGTGCCGCCAAACAGAATTATCATTCTTGTTAACAGCATTAAACCTTGCCAATAGCTGCGATTTAAATTATAAAAACTCTAAAAACCAACGATTACAGGTTGAGCTGGCATTGATTAAAATGTGCCACATCAGGTCGGTCGTCCATTTAGCCCAACAGCCTTTAAGCCTTAGTAATACAGCAACTGACGAAGATCAGGATAAAAAAAAAACTAATGTCGTAGCTGAAAAAGTGGAAAGCATAAAGAATAAAGCCAAAAGCGAAGCTACTCCACAAACAGAAAACCTAAAGAATAAAGCTGAAGGCGAATACAATTCAGAAGCAGAAAGACTAAAGACTAAAACCGAAAGCGAAAACCATTCAAAAGAAATACCAAGAGTTAATCCGCTTTCTTCTGCAACTTCTATAAGCATTAACATTCCAAAAGCCAATGCAGCGAGTACACTTATTCCTTCTCTTAACGATTTGGAGCGTGTGGCGAATGTGGAAGAAGATTCCGGTCTGAAAAAAGTTACCGGCGAAGCAAGAGAACCTTTTAATTATGAAAGGCTATTAGAAGTTTGGAACAATTATATTCAAATGCTTAAAGCAGCCGATAAAATTAATCTTTTTACTATTTTAAATAATTTTGCACCTACTCTCCTTAATCCTGAAGTAATTGAAATTTCTGTTGAAAGTAAGACACAGGAAAAATTTGTGCAGAAGGAATCAGTAGAACTGCTTAATTATTTAAGAAATGAGTTGAGGAATTTTGGCCTCGAAGTTACTTATAAATTGATGGAACGAAAGATTGAAAACAGATTGTACGGGAATAGAGAAAAATACGACTATCTGGTTAATAAAAATCCAAAATTAGACGAATTGCGCAAACGCTTTAATTTAGATATTAATCCTTAGTCAGTTGAAAGTTCTCAGTTGCCAGTTTTCAGTTAACACCTTAATGCCAACTGAAAACTGAAAATTGCTAAACTGCATTAGGTTCATCATTAATTGGATAACCTTCTTCATCTAAATCATCTCGATTATCTTCAGGTGTGCGGGCTAAAATTTCATCTTCAGGATTTAACTTCACGCTTTCGCCATTATCTACGTGCATACCTAACTCTTCTAAATTGTCATCTGCAATTTCTTCATTTCGTGCGTATTCGTCGCCTACATACGGATTGGCTTCATCGTAGGTAGAATCATCATCTTTTGCTCCGGCAGCAACCGTTTCATAACCCATCGGGTGGTCGTAATCTTTATCGGTTCCTTTTACATCCAGCTCATAGCTTTGTTTATGCTCATCAAAAGATAAGTTTTCTTTATTGATTTCGATGTTTTCTGTGGTGCTGTGTATTTTATCTTGCGAGCCTTTATTTTCGTTAGTATCCATAATGGTATCTCCTTTTTTAATTTGAAGATATAACAAACGGATGGGAAGATGGTTTTTATTCGAAGATTATTAGATCTATAAAAAGTTTTCAAAGACGTTTTATCAAATCTCTACATTGCTGATGATTATTGGAAAAGTGGAGATTTAATTAACAATTAATATATTAACAGCTAATATCACGTTTGCAATATTGCAGTTTCATCGCTACGCACCATGTTGGCAAAAGTCTGGCTTGTCGCTAATCCGTAAACTTCTAAGTCTGTTTGTAAAAATGGGCATATTTATTAAATTCACCTAACTGTAAAATAAATATGTAAAATTTAAACAAATCCCTTATTCAAACATTTTTGTATAAAATAAGCAGTATTGAATCTGCTTATCTAAACGCATTTGTATAAAATAAATAATTTTATGGCTGTTATAAATCTTATTCCAACAGAAAATAAAGTTTTTATTAAATTGACTGGTTAAAAGGTCTACAGCTAAAAGCAGATTTAAATATCATATAATTATTGCAATTATTTTTTCTAGCTGGATCTTTACCTTTGTATATCCTCCCGCTCATAAATTTTTACGTAATAGTAGAATCTATTTTATTCTACTTATTATTTGCGTGCTGATTGTCTGCTTTTCAATATTACATTTTAGTGCAAACCTATCTAAGAATGAAAAAATCCAGTGCTTCGCATCTATAAGTCCAATTACTGTGTTTATCTTATATAAATGGTTTGACACCATAATTTTAAGGCGTTACAACCGTCATCTTTTTTTTCACACAAAATTTGGTGCAGATGAAGAAACAGAACAAGCTACTTCCATTGAGTTCTTTTTTCAGGCAATTTTAACTTTTATTCCCTTTATTTGGATTTGGCTAGGATTGTTAATTTTTTAAAATAGAAATTTTTATCAAGTTAAAGTTTTAGTAATAAAAAGATTTACCTTCTTAAAAATCAAAAACCCCCAACCGAAATCAAATTCGATTGGGGGTTTTAACTTATTATTATTCGCTTACAAAGAAGCCAATGTATTATTTAAAGTTGCACTTGGACGCATGGCTTTTTCAGTTAATTCATCGTTAGGATTATAATAGCCCCCAATGTTTTGAGGCTTGCCTTGAGCACCGATTAATTCCTCATTAATCTTCGTTTCATTTTCAGCTAAGACTTTTGCCAGCGGCGCAAATCTCGCTTGCAATTCCACATCTTTTGTTTGTGCAGCCAAAGCTTCTGCCCAGTATAAAGCTAAATAGAAGTGAGAACCACGGTTGTCAATTGTTTCTAATTTACGTCCCGGAGATTTATCAGTTGCCAAAAATTTAGCGTTTGCTTCATCTAACGCATCAGCCAAAGTTTGTGCTTTTGCATTATTTTGGGTTTGCGATAAATGTTCTAATGAAGCCTGTAGCGCTAAAAACTCACCTAATGAATCCCAACGTAAATAACCCTCTTCAATAAATTGTTCAATGTGTTTTGGAGCAGAACCACCGGCACCGGTTTCGAATAAACCGCCACCATTCATTAAAGGAACAATAGAAAGCATTTTCGCTGAAGTTCCTAGTTCTAAAATTGGAAATAAATCTGTTAAGTAATCACGCAATACATTACCGGTTACAGAAATGGTATCTTCACCTTTACGAATGCGCTCTAAAGTAAATTTAGTTGCTTCGATTGGTGCAAGAATGCGGATGTCTAAACCATTAGTATCATGGTCTTTTAAATATTTATTCACCTTCGTAATGATTTCTCTATCGTGTGCCCTGTTTTCATCTAACCAGAAAATGGCTGGTGTTTCAGATAAACGAGCTCTGTTAACCGCAAGCTTAACCCAATCCTGAATTGGGTCATCTTTGGTTTGGCACATACGGAAGATATCTCCTTTTTCAACTTTTTGATCGAAGAAAACTTTACCATCCGCATCTGCTACACGAATTATTCCGTTAGCCGCAGCCTGGAAAGTTTTATCGTGTGAACCATATTCTTCAGCTTTCTGGGCCATTAAACCAACATTCGGCACAGAACCCATCGTGGTAACATCAAAAGCACCATGTGCCTTACAATCATCGATTGTTGCCGTGTAAACACCAGCGTAACAACGATCTGGAATTAAAGCGATGGTATCTTGTGGCTTACCTTCTTTGTTCCACATTTGTCCTGATGTACGAATCATTGCCGGCATCGATGCATCGACAATTACATCAGAAGGTACATGTAAGTTGGTAATGCCTCTATCAGAATTTACCATGGCTAAAGCCGGCCCGTTTGCAATCGCATCGGCCAGTGCAGCCTCAACTTCAGCTTGCTTAGGGTTGCCAGTAATTTTAGCATAAACATCTCCTAAACCATTGCTGGTGTCAACATTTAATGCTGCAAATAAATCAGCGTATTTTGTAAAAACATCAGCAAAGTAAACCTCTACAATCGCTCCGAAAATTAATGGGTCAGATACTTTCATCATCGTTGCTTTTAAATGCGCTGATAATAAAACACCCTCAGCTTTTGCTTCTTCAATTTCTTTGGCTACAAAAGTTTTTAAAGCCGATAAGCTCAACGCAGAACTATCAATAACCTCTCCTGCTTTTAATGGCGCTAAACCTTTCAATTCTTTTACTGAACCATCTTCAGCTACAAATTCAATTTTAAACTGACTTGCTTCTGAAAGTGTAACTGATTTTTCAGAACCGTAAAAATCGCCTTCACTCATGCTGGCTACTTTTGTTTTAGAATCTGCAGACCATTTGCCCATTGAATGTGGATTGGTTTTAGCATAATTTTTAACCGCTTTAGGCGCTCTTCTATCCGAATTACCTTCACGTAAAACTGGGTTAACAGCCGAACCTAAAACTTTTGCATATTTAGCTTTGATTGCTTTTTCTTCATCACTTTGTGCATTATCAGGATAGTTTGGAATATCAAACCCTTGTGATTGTAGTTCGGTAATTGCACCAACCAACTGTGGGATAGATGCTGAAATATTTGGTAATTTTATAATGTTTGCTTCTGGTGTTGTTGCCAATCCGCCCAATTCTGCTAAAGCATCGCCGATTTTTTGTTCGTCTTTTAAATATTCAGGAAAGTTTGCCAAAATTCTTCCCGCTAAAGAAATATCCCTGGTTTCTACATCAATACCTGCTGATGCAGTAAAAGCCTGCACAATAGGTAACAACGAATAGGTAGCCAGCATTGGCGCTTCATCTGTTTTGGTGTAGATGATTTTTGATGTATTTGACATATTATATTTGATTTTTTACTAATAATTTAAATGAAACAATAAGATTTCTGATTAAAATCCCTCTTTTTTTAAAATCGTCTAAAGATAAAATAATCGATTGACTTAAGGAACACCGCAATGTTATTTATGGTTTTTGAGGTGCCAATAAATATATTTTTGTGAGGTTAAATAAACATCTCTTTCCTTTTTACGTTATTAAAACGAGCAAACTGGTTAATTATAAAAAGCATAAAGCATATACAATATGAGCGAGCAGAACTTAGAACAAACTTTATACAGCAAAAATTATACGGAAGCAAAAACATTGATAACCGAAGGTTTTAAGCTATCTAAAAGCTTACAGGAACATCAAAAAGCCCAAATTTTCGATAACCTGTTCAAGGAAAAACAATACGAAATCCTCCATTTGATGGCTAAAGATAACACCATCGAGACCGATATTTACGAATTCGACAGCTTTGATAAAAGTATTTTTCAAAGCCTTATCAGAAACCTTGGTGATGACGAAGAGGCCATTCAGTTCTTAAATAAATTCATTACCCATTTTGACAACCTTAATGATGAAGTTGCTTCTAAAACCCTGCTTGGCTACTTTTTTGAGAAAGGCGCCAGCATAGAAAAAATTAAAGTTTTAATAGATGCAGGTTGTGATGTAAATTTTAAAAATAATACAGAAGAAAATTTTATTCATCTGGTGATAAAAACCAATTTGATGAAGCCGGACCTTTCATTAGCCTATCTCGAACTTTTAATTAATGAAGGTTTAGATGTGAATGCACCAAATGTTGTCCAAAAAACACCTTTAATTACTGCAATTGAATTTAACAAAAAAGAATATTTAGACCTGTTGTTAGCGCATGGTGCCAACCCTAACGATTTAGATAAAGACGATAATTCAGCTTTTTTTATGCTGTAGCCCATAAGCAGGATTTAGATATGTACACTAAACTAAGGAATTATGCGAGTCCCGATTTTGATATTTTAAATAAAGATCAGGTGAGTTTATTATTTGAATATGTCAGAATGTTCTACAGTTCGGAAAAAGGGCTGGAAATGCTTCGTAAACTCATCGAAGATGGTGCCGATATTTATCAAACAAATATGTACTACGGTAGAGAAAGTACACCTTTGGATTTAATTGCCGAAAAATCAGCAGATATTCTGGAAACGGTTCTTGATTCGGGAAAAGTTGATGTAAATCAAAAAGATAGCCATGGCAATACCTTATTGCATAAAGTTTGTGCCTATAACGTAAATTATGAAGCTGAAAAAGCCAAAGAAATCTATCGAAAAGTAAAGCTTCTGATAGAAAACGGTGCAGAAATTTCTATAACAAACGATCAGGATAAAACGGCGCTGATGTTGGCATCTGACGATAACCTGAAAATCAAAACGGTTGAATTATTAATGAAACAGTCTTAACATCTAAATTAAAAAATATGTCGATGTCTTTTATAATTGCCTGCGAAAGCGGCAAAAGAAAAATAGCAGAACTTTTATTGGCAAACCAGGAGGTAGATGTAAAATATACTGATGAAAAAGGACGAACGGCCTTGCACTATGCGGCACATCAGGGTTATTTAGACCTTGTTAAAATGCTGGCAGATGCAGGTGCCGATATAGATTATGAAGACCATGCTGGAGAGACACCAATTTATTTTGCTTGTTTGCAAAAACAAAAACAAACCGCACTTTATTTAATTACACAAGGCGCCAACGTAAATATTAAAGATAATAAGGGAAACAGCTTGCTCCATTTAACTGCGCAAAACGGACAAACAGAAGTATTGGAAAAATTGCTCGAAGCTGGCTTAGCCGTTGATGTTGAAAATAACCAGGCCGAAACCCCACTGCTTGTTGCATCGGGATGGAGAAATAAGGAAATTATTCAAAAATTAATTAACAATGGAGCCAATGTAAATACCACCAATAAGCAAGGTGATTCGCCTTTGTTGTTAGCGGCAAAATCTAAAAATACACCGATGGTTGAATTAATTCTAAATAATGGCGGACTTATAAATCATATTAATCACCAAGGAGAATCTGCATTACTAATAACCTGCTTCGATGCTAATCGAATGCTCACCAAACTTTTGGTTGAAAAAGGTGCAGATGTTTTTGTATCCTCGAAAAATGGATTATCGCCCGTTTGGTACGCCTGTAGCCAAAACCAGAAAGAAATTGTAGAATTGTTTTTAGAAAATGGTGTTGAGGTTAATTATTCCAAACCCCTATCCGGAAATGATGATTCAATGTACTCTTACCTGGAATGGGTAGAAACGGCAAATAACCTTTCGGTTTCTGCGGGTTTCTCATTCGATATTTCTTATAACTATGGCGGTGAAAGCATGTTGCATGTAGCAGCTAAAAGTGGTCACTTAAGCATGCTAAAATTACTTTTAGAAAAGGGTGCAAATGTTAATATCCAAGATGAAAGCGGTAATACAGCTTTACATTACGCTGCTGCAAATGGCAAGAAAGATATCGTTAAATTTCTTTTAGAAAATGCCGCAAATCCATCTATTGTTAATGTAAAAGAACAGAAAGCCATTGATTACTCCAACATTAAAGGCTTTAATGAAATTACAGAATTACTTTTAAAAGCCAGTCCCTCAAGTTCATTTAAACAAACATCGCAAAGCCAGGTTGGTGCAGAAATAACCCCTGAACCTGCAATAGAAAACTTTACTTCAAAAAAGCAAGCCTTATTGGATTTAAAGGAACTTATGGATGCAGGCATATTATCCCAGGAAGAATTCGATACAGAAAAAATAAAAATCCTTAAAAGTTAGATTATATACAGGTTCAAACATATTTCTGCTTTATAGTGTTGTAATTATTAATTAATCAACCTATTGTCAATTCTGTCATCTTATGAAAAAAGAAATTTTATACACGGTACTATTTTCATCAGCCCTGTTAGCTGGCTGCCAATCCAATTCAAACTCGAAAAGAGATACTGATAGTTTAGCAAGTGATACTACCATAGAAACTTATACAGCCGAATTAAACCTGCCTGCCCCCGATGAAAAAGCAGCAAAAAGCAAATTCAGTAAAGTTATTAACTGGCCTGAAGGTAAAACACCAATAGCACCCGAAGGCTTTGAAGTAACCAGATTTGCTTCTGGTATAAAAAGTCCGAGAAATATGTTTGTAACGCCAAATGGTGATATTTTAGTTGTACTTACAAATTCTGAAAGAAGTGCTGCTGAAGCGGTTGCGGGTGCGGTTACAGGGAAATCAAAATCGGAAGTGCCAGGAAAAAGTGCAAATACCATTTTACTTTATCGCGATGCGGATAAAGATGGAAAAGCTGAAACCGTAACAACATTTTTAACCGGGTTAAAACAGCCTTATGGAATGACAATTATTGGCGATAAATTTTATGTAGCCAATACCGATGGGCTTTTTCAATACCCTTATAAAACAGGGGATACCAAAATTACCGGCCAAGGAAAAAAAATATTAAGCCTGCCAGCAGGCGGCTATAATAATCATTGGACACGTAATCTGATTACAAACACAAACAAGAGCAAGATTTATGTAACCGTTGGCTCTGGCAGTAATGTTGGCGAAAACGGAATGGAAAATGAAGTTCGAAGGGCAAATATCTTAGAAATTAATCCGGATGGAACGGGAGAAAAAATTTATGCTAGCGGCTTACGTAATCCTGTGGGAATAGATTGGGCACCTGGAACAAATATGTTGTGGACAGCGGTAAACGAACGTGATGGTTTAGGCGATGAGCTCGTACCAGATTATATTACTAGTGTTAAACAGGGTGCATTTTACGGATGGCCATTCTCTTATTACGGACAAAATGAAGACCCTCGTATGAAAGGTAAAAATCCTGAACTCGTAAAAAAAGCAATTGTACCCGATGTACCTGTTGGTTCGCATACTGCATCATTAGGTTTAGCATTTTATAAAGCAACAAAATTCCCTACAAAATACCATGGAGGAGCTTTTATTGGTCAACATGGTTCGTGGAACCGTTCTGCATTGGCAGGATATAAAGTTGCATTTGTGCCATTTAAAAATGGTAAACCAACAGGCAAGCCCGAAGATTTTTTAACCGGATTTATTGCCGATGCCGATAAAGGTGATGTTTATGGTCGCCCTGTTGGTGTAACCTTAACGCCTGATGGTGCATTATTAGTTGCCGATGATGTTAGCGGTATCATCTGGAAAGTTTCAGCTAAATAGTTTTTAGCTTGCCACAGATTCGCAGGTTATTTGTAATTTTATCCCTTAACCTGCGAATTTGTTTTAAATACGTTTAATAAATCTCTATTGAAATCAACGTTTACTCTAATTTTTACGTGCTTGGTCTTAACTGTCGCTGCACAAATTTCTCAAACAGATTCTACAAAAAACCTTAACGAGGTTGTAATAAAAGGTTATTATAACGCCGTACCACTTTTACGTTCGGTATCTGCGGTTAGCCTGGTCGATAGTAATTTAATCCGCAACCAGCAAAACAATTCTCCTGTAAGCATTTTCAACACCGTTCCTGGTGTAAGAATGGAAGAACGTTCTCCTGGCAGTTACCGGTTATCATTACGTGGCAGCTTATTAAGATCGCCTTTTGGTATTAGAAACATAAAAATTTATATTGATGATTTCCCATTAACTGATGCAGGTGGAAACACGTATTTGAATCTTTTAGATGTTGCCTCTTTAGGTTCGATTGAAATTTACAAAGGACCTGAAGCAAGTATTTTTGGTGCAAATACCGGAGGTGCAATTCTAATAAATTCACCTGATAACCAAAATAAAATCGAAGCTTCAATAAGTGGCGGTTCTTATGGTTTGTTCCATCAAACTGCAAATATTCAGCGAAGCTTTAAAAATTATAGCTTCAGTGTTACACAAGGTTATCAGAAAAGTGATGGTTACAGGCAAAACAGTGCTACGGATCGGAAATATTTCCAAACCACACAACAATGGAATTATAATCCCTCCGGATTTTTGAAAGCATTTATTTTCTATAGCGATTTAGCTTATAAAACGCCAGGAGGTTTAACATCAGTTCAATTGGCGCAAGACCCAAAACTGGCCAGACCAGCAACTCCTACAATTCCCGGAGCCATAACCCAACAAGCTGCGATTTATAATAAAACCATTTTTGCAGGCTTATCGAACACTTATCAAATCGATAAAAATTTCAGGCATGTAATTGCCTTATTTACCTCATATACCGATTTTAAGAATCCCTTTATTACCAATTACGAAAAGCGTAATGAAAGCACTTTGGGTTTGAGAACGTTTTTAGAATTTTCGCAAAGCAATGAAAACTTTAAGTGGAATGTACAAGGCGGTTTAGAAAGTTCGGGAACAAGAACACAGGTAAAAAACTTTAATAATAATGCAGGTAATCCTTCGGCAATGCTTGCTTATGATGATTTAAAAGCCAATCAGGATTTTGCTTTTCTTCGTTTGAATTTTGATATCAGCAGTAAATTATTAGTTGAAATGGCATCGAGTATTAACTTTTTTAACTACCAGTATGAAAGCTTTTTTCCCGTAGTAATTGCAGCTCAAGAGAGAAAATTTACCGCACAGCTGATGCCTAAAATTGCACTTTCCTATTTATTGAATCCAGAAATTTCTGTACGTGCATCGGTAAGTAAAGGCTACTCTCCTCCTACCCTTGCCGAGATTCGTTCATCAGACAACAATATTAACAATAGCCTACAGGCAGAAAAGGGCTGGAATTATGAATTCGGTTTAAGGTACAAAACCAAGAATAATCGCTTTTACGCAAATGGAAATATTTTCCAATATGAACTTAAAGATGCGATTGTAAGGCGCTTAAATGCCAACGATACAGAATACTTTATTAATGCGGGCGGAACCAGGCAGAAAGGAATTGAAACGGAAGCTGCACTTTGGTTAATTCAAAACCAAAATGGTTTTTTAAATGGTTTACAGTTAAGGAGCAGTTACACTTACAGCCATTACCGTTTTGAAAATTTTATAAGTGGAAGTGTGAATTATTCGGGCAACAAACTTACCGGCGTACCAGAAAATGTTTTGGTTAGCAGCATTGAATTCTTATTTAAAAAAGAATTTTATTTATTTTGGCAACATAATTACACTTCTACCATTCCATTGAACGATGCAAACACAGTTTACGCGAAGCGGTATAATTTGATTGAAGCTAAGGCAGGCTTAAGAAATTTAAAAATCGGCAAAGCAAAACTGGAAATATTTTCAGGTATAAATAATCTCCTTAACGAAAATTACAGCTTGGGGAATGACTTAAACGCTGCAAATAACCGATATTTTAATCCAGCAGCGGGAAGAAATTACTATGCAGGAATTTCTGCGAAGTTGTAACCGGGATTTATGAAAAGGAATTTGTAATACAATACTGATACGAAACTTTGTTACGGGCTTGAAGATTTATGCCTATCCGAATGAGCAGACAATACACGGTTCGACTCTCAAAAAGAAAAACTTATAACAAGTAGAAATACATTTCATGTGCGCAAGTGTTCATACCTACCTCAAGCAGTAAGATAAAGCAGGTGATTTTTAAGACATCAGGAATGGTGAATGCCTGATAAATTATTTTAATACGCTTTAAGATCTCCGCATTGTTGATATGCTGGGCATGCAGATTCAACACGGCTAAATTGCCAGGTTGTTTGCGTAAAACAGAAAATAAACAACGTGCTGTAAATCCTGAGCTCGCCGAAAGATTATTTTTCCGACATTATTAAATTTCGGCAAGCCCAGGCTGTTAACAATTCTGCTTTATTTGACGACATCTTATGAGCATCAAAATAATTCAGAATTTTATTCCCACTAATTCACAACTTCCAACGCTGCTATAGAAACCTCCGTTACCACAATGTCTACAGTATAATGCTTACTTCCATCTTTACCTTCATAGATGTTATTCACTAATCTGCCTTCAATAGTTAAACGTGTTCCTTTTTTAATTTGCGCTTCAGCAAAATCTGCTTTGGCATTCCAAAAGGTTAAGGTAAACCACTGCGTGTTTTTCACTTCCTCACCCGAAGCATTTTTGTAATAATCGTTGACAGCTAATCTTACCTTTGCCAGTTTCTGTGTTCCCGATAAATCTTTAACTGCTGCATCAGCACCTGCAAATCCGCTTAGTACTACTTTGTTTGTTACGTTTTCCATGATCTAATAAATTAATTTTTCTAATTTTTAACGACCAATAGCCACCATGACTATCGACAGAACAAAGTTGCAACGGGTAACAAAACTTATTCGGATAATAAATATTTATAGTCGCTTATAAACGTTTAAAAACGGATAAGTTGCCGTCATTGCTCAAAAAAGCCTTTTAAAATTTGTTCAATTTCTAAATATTCAGTAGTTTTAATTAATCATCCCATAATTAAATCAATAATTATGGACCGTTTCTGTTTAGATTGTAATGGCTTGCTTAGGGGCAGAGCCGATAAAAAATTTTGCGACGATCAATGTCGAAATAATTACAATAACCGCCAAAAGGCTGATGACAATAGCTTTTTAAATGAAGTTAATCGGGTTTTAAAAAAGAATAGAGATATTTTACGAAATAAAAATCCAGAAGGAAAGATTAAAGTTAAACGTGAAATTTTGCTTCGTAAAGGTTTCGACTTTAATTACCATACCCACACCTACGCCACCCAAAAAGGAACAATTTATGTTTTTTGTTATGAGTATGGCTATCTCCTATTAGAAAATGAAGAAGTTTTATTGATAAAACGTGAGGAGAAATAATGGATAAGATAAATTGAGAAGCGAAGCTGATTAAGCATAGTCGTTTAGATAGAATAGCTGTTTATTTTGAAAAGTGAACTGATTTAATTGAGCGCATTAAAAAAATTAAAGGTGCAAAATGGAGTTCAAGCTTGAAGGTTTGGCATTTACCAGCAACGGAAGAAAACCTAAAACGTTTTAAATTAGATGAATTTGACTTAATTACAACGCCTGCGGAGGTTGTTTTGCAAATTAAGGATTTCAAAAATTTTTTAATGTCAAAGCGGTATAGTTTAAGCACTATTAAAACTTATAGTGAAGCGTTACGTAGTTTTTTGATGTTTTTTAATCCAAAACCAGCTAATGAATTAACGAATGCAGATGTGATTACATAAAATAACGATTTTATTGGTCGAAATAAATTATCATCCTCTTATCAAAACCAGATTGTTAATGCCATTAAACTCTATTTTAATTCTATACAGGATAAAAGTATGGTTGTAGAAAAAATACATCGACCACGGCCTGAACATAAATTACCAAATGTACTAAGCAAGGAAGAAATAAAACTAATTTTAGAAGCTTTAACAAATATTAAACACAAAACTATGCTTAGTTTAATTTACAGTTGTGGCTTACGGCGAAGTGAATTATTGCATCTTAAACCTACTGATATCGACTCGAAGCGTAATCTTATATTTATCAAACAATCTAAAGGGAAGAAAGACCGCATTGTGCCCCTTTCGCTAAAAATTTTAGAAATGTTAAGAGAATACTATAAGTTGTACCATCCAAAAGTTTGGCTTTTCGAAGGGCAAAAAACAGAAAATTTATATTCGGAGAAAAGTTTGCAAAGTGTACTGAAGCAGGCGTTAAGCAAAGCGAAAATAATTAAACCAGTAACTTTGCATTGGTTGCGACACAGTTATGCTACCCATTTATTGGAGAATGGCACCGACCTGAGGTATATACAAGAGTTGTTGGGGCATAACAGCTCCAAAACAACTGAAATTTACACACACGTAAGCACCAAACATTCAGCATATAAAAAGTCTATTTGATGATTTATAACGACATTTTTAATACTTTTAAAAAAATAATGGATGATGGTTATCAGGCCAATACGCCCAAATTTGGGTGGATAAGGATGATAAAGTCAGACCTATATGTAAGTTATAGCTAATGCCCAAAGACGACCAACAATGAAATTCGAGTTGACTGATTTACGAAAGCAAATTTCTGACATTGAAATCATCAATGACTTGAGAACAGTTGCAAATAATTTAGAAAAGCATTCACTCAAAATGAGAGAATATTGTAAAGCTAATGGCTCTCAATATAATTATCAGACAGCAAAAAAACGATTTGGAAGTTGGGAAACCGTTTTGAAGAACGCAGGTCTCGAAACTGAAAAAAGTATTCACGGAATAGAATACGGAGAAACCGCCTTGAAAACTGAATTGCTAATTAATGATTTAATTAGTGTTGCTAAAAAATTGGACAATCCAAAATTTACTATCTCAGACTATGAAACATATGGGAAATATGGAAGCGCAACTATTCAAAAACGTTTTGGAGGTTGGAATAATGCGAAGAAAAAAGCTAAACTTGAAATAGGACGTAATTACAATACTTCAATAGAGGAATATTTACAAAACATTCTTGACTTATGGACACACTATGGCAGACAGCCAAAATATGCAGAAGTCGTAAAGCCCCTTTCAAAATACAACATAAGTTCTTATGAAAATAAATTCGGTTCTTGGCGATTGGCATTAGAAAAATTTATAGAGTATGTAAATTCTGAAAGTGTAGACGAAAATATTGAACCTCAATTCATAGAACTAAATAAAGAAAAAATCAGTAACCTAAAAGAAACCAAAAAAGAAATAAAAATCAAACGCACACCGAGAGGAATAAATTTAAGACTTCGATTTACTGTACTTAAAAGAGACTTTTTTTCTTGTAGAAAATGTGGTCGTGCCCCAGCAAAAGACCCCAACATCATATTACACGTTGACCATATTAATCCTTGGAGTAAAGGAGGTGAAACAGTAATTGAAAATCTTGAAACTCTTTGCGAACAATGTAATTTGGATAAAAGCAATGTGCTGTAAGATGGAATATAACACTAGCTATAACAGCAAATTTGCACAAAAATGGCTGACGGTGGTTTAGGTTAATTAATCAGTTATTTACTTAATTTAGTGCGGTACGACAATGGTTCTGCAAGTAATGCCATTTCTGCACAAATTTTCAAAACGTTAGAAGCCATTTAATTATGAGACTATTCAAAATAGACAAAAATACTTTGACGCAAGACCTTATTGGATTTTTAGGGATTGCAAGTGGTTTCTTTCAATTATTTCAAGTCGTAGTTAAAGACGAAAAGATAAACGAGTTTGTGCTGATATTTTGTATCATTTGTTTTTTAGCTTATTTTATAATTACTAAACGACAAAAGAAAACACCATTAAGAAACCTTGACGATTACTTTTTAATTCCGCATTTCAACTACGATGTAGGTCAAGTGCAAGTCGAAAGTGAGCTAGAACAAATCGTTGCTCTTGCAAGAGCAAATTATAGTTGCCCAATTAACGAAATGGATTTTAAAAAACCTATTTGGCAAAAAAATCCGTTCACATTTTTTATAGTTAAAGACGATGCTGGCGATGTCAGAGCAAACATAAATTTATTGCCTTTAACAGAAGATGCGTATAATAGGCTTAAGGCAGGAAGCATTTTAGAAAGCGAACTGACAGCTAATGATGTTTTGGGCAATACTGACGAAGAAAAAAATAAATGTAGGTATATCTATGTTGAAGGACTACTTTCTAAATCCGAAGACGGAAGCATATCAGATAAAAATGCCTTAATATTAATTGGATGGAATTTTGAAAAAATTGTCTCAAATCTAGCATCAAATTTAATCGATACAGTTTATTGCGGGATTGGAGGTTCAATTGAAGGAGAAAATTTAATGAAAAGATTAGGATTCCATATTGCTGTTCCTGCTGAAAAACGAAAAGACAAATTAGACTTTTTTGTAGTTGATTTTAATAAATTAAAGCAAAACCTTGACAACAAAACACTAGTTGGCACAATCAAAAAAATCATTTCCAAGACCTAAAAACGGCTGCTAACATTGTGTTTATAAAATTGTGGCTGGACGTTAAGCATTCAACTTTAAATCATTATTTTGCTTTTGTGGTTAATTGAAACTGACGTTTTTCAAATGCCACAACTTCATAAACACTTAACCGTTATGGCTCATTTTAAAAGACGACACGACCAATGCAAATTGACGAAGAATTAAGACATAGAATTGGACTTGCACTAAATGAAGCGACCTTACTTGGAGTTGAGTTTGACAAGGAGAAAAATTTGGTTGCTTGCTCATTTGCGTTGGTTACTATGGACAAGGACGGAAATGTTCCCGAAGACAATCGACTTTTATTCATTTTCAAGCAAGTTGGACGATTTGTTGCTTCTTTACGCAATGGACATTGGGACGACAAAAACGCTGAAGTTGAAAAATTTGAACCAGAAAATATTTTAGAGATTATCCACAGCTTTAAAGGACTTTCGATTTATGGTTGGGACTTTATTAATTGTGGTGACAAAGATTTTGATACTTGGAAAGACCGCTTAAGTTTTGACTACTTAACAGGCGACAATATTGGACTAACAAACACTATTAACCTTTTTCAGGAAGGAGGAAACAGACATATTGACCTAAGAATTTGGTTTGACGACTTTGAAGTTTTGACACCAAAGTATGAGCCAGTTGACTTGGAAGAGTTCTTAGAAAATGGTAAACGTGGTTGGAACGCAGTTTACGAAAATAACGACAAAATGGGCAATTTTGGAATTATTCCGGCAACAGCAGATAACGAACAAAAATTAAAGACTGCAATAAGTAATTTGACAGGAGAGCAACAACCAAAAAGTTGGTGGACAAAACTAAAAGACAAGTTTAAAAACTGACGATGGAAAGAAAAACGAGCCATAACAGGCTTTTGGCATAAGTGGCGGTTCAGTGCTCCACAGACACATTTGTAGTTAATCAAAGTTTGGTTCTCCGCATCAAGATTTGTGGTGAAAATCGCCACCTTCGCCAAGTGCAAACAATCAAACGAATAATGAATACTTGGTAAAGATAAAAAGTAGTGACTTTGAAAAAGCAGACAAGGTATTGACAGCAATATCTGCTAAAGACGTAAGTGCAGTCGACCAAAACCACTACCTATTTAATTTTACTGATGAAGAATTAAGAGATATATTGTTGAAAAGCGACGAATGGAGCAAGTATGATTATCTTTTGGCGCAAAAAATACTTCAAGACAGAGGACACAAAATAGATACCGAAACTATCAACGCCTTGAAAGAGAAAAGAATTGAAGAGTTAGCTAAACCTGAAAAAAATCAAAAACTTTCAATAGTAGCTGGTTACGTATTCGCAATCTTTGGTGGACTTATAGCAATATTCATTGGTTGGCATCTCTTTTCACATAAAAAAACACTGCCCAATGGGGAACAAGTCTATAGCTATTCCGAACAAGACAGAAAACAAGGGAGAATAATTTTAATTCTGGGTACTTTATCAGCTATCATTTGGACAGCTTTTAGGTTTATTAAAAGTTAAATTTGGCTACTTATAGCGCTTTTCGCTAAATTTAGTGCCGAACGATAGGGTTTCTAAAAGCAACTCCGCAAATTCTTAAACCTGCAAAACGTTAGCAGCAAACTTTGAAAAACCAAACGCTAAATAAATGTTACAAAAAGACTTTGAAATATTTAAGGAAAAATACCAAGAAACTTCTTTTACTAAATCATCTAATAATTTGGTTTTAGAACTTTATTCGTTCATTTTGAAAAATGAAAATGTTGATAGCGATTTTTGGACTGAAGGGAATGGGTTCGAAGATATTCATCGCATCTTATTTGATTTTGACGAAAGTGATTGGACGGATTTGAAAAATGACGTTAAAAATTGGACTTCCTTTCAAGTAGAATTATTTACCAATGGATTATTGTGTCCTGATTATTACAAAGCTGATTTTAGCGAAAATGAAATTTATAATTTAGAAAATCGCTTTGCTGTACTTCCTATTCTTTTGGAAATTGGAGAAACTGAAGGAGAAATCAGTAATAATATTGAAGATTTTATAAAAAGCTATTTTCCTTTAATGAATGCTAAAAGCACAAAGATTGAATATAGTTTAAAAGAATTAAAAAAATGGAATGACAATGAAAAAGGTTGGCGAAATCGGGAAACAGGACAAATAGTTAGAAGTCCATTTACAGAAACTATTGAAAACGCATATAAAAAAGTCTGCAGCTAACATCGGTTTGGCAATAGTGGGGATTTAGTGCTAAATTCAAGTTCAGTTTTTCAATTGAAATTTTGTGCAAAATAGAAAATATGTGCTTCGAATTCCGCCACTTCGCCAAGCTGCAAAACGTTAGCAGTAATACTGGGCGCATACCTAGCAGGCGCATACCGTTCAAATTTCATACACAAACTGCCGGCATTTTTACAACCCCGACAGTTTTTTGAAAGTGGCTATTCCTTTTCAAGGTCAATAATCAACTTGCCTTTCTTTTCGTGAATAATTACATGGTCTTCAACTTCAAACCCGAGTTTGCGAATCCACTCGCCCTGCAATAAGATGACAGGAATTTGGTTTCCATTCACATATTTGTAGTAGACTTTTAGACAACGAACTCCATCAGGCATTTTCGCTTTTGGCACATAGCAAGCACCGCAACTACAGTGGCTATCTGCTTTTTTGATTTGGGTTGGGTCGTACTTCGGAATGGAAGTAGGTTTCTGATTTTTCTGTTGATGCATTTTAGAAAAAATTAAAAAGTTAAAAAATAGCCCAAGGTCACCGCATCAACAGTCGGAAAACCGAATATCAGCTGGACTTACACCAGATTGCCTGGGCTTTATTATAAATGAAATATTTCGTTGGATTGCTCCAACTGTCGATGCATTATAAAGATGAGGTTTTTATTTTAATTAGTCGGAGATAAACGGATAAAATCATTTAAAAAACTTCTTTGTCTACATTTTAGGAATTCTAGTAAATGTTAGTTAAATTTATTAACTCTCAAAATTAAATTAACGAAGAAATGCCCTTTCAGCTAACTCACAACAAATTTGAATATATACGCTCATCACTTCTCAATGTAAAGCTAAAATTTCAATCACAATTATAATTGAAAATTAAAGCTTTAATGCAATAAATGCTCTGCAATGCAATTAGATATTAGGTTTATTAATTAGCAATACCTACTTCTAGGCACTAAACAAATAATAAACCAAATTATGAATAAAGAAATAAATTCACTTAGTGAACTCATCACAATTTTAAAAGAGGATATTGGAACATATAGTGAAGATGTTTGGTTTAGAGGTCAGGATTGTTTTGATTGGCAACTAACACCTGGTCTTTTTCGGTATACAACTGAAGTCTCAGAAACATCTTTACTAACTAGATTTAAACAATCAGCATCATTATTAATAGACACATCGCCAAAAGATGACTTTGACTGGCTTTTTTTAATGCAACATTATGGAGTTCCAACCAGATTATTAGATTGGTCTGAAAGTCCGCTAACGTCACTTTATTTTGCAATTTCCGATGAGGAACATGATGATAAAGACAGTGCTTTGTGGATGCTGAAACCAATTGAATTAAATAAATTGGCAAATATAAAAACAACTGAAAAAAATTACATTCCCTCCTTTGATGACGAGTATCTTACTAATTATAACATACAAAACGTAAATTCTAACAAAAAATTAGAAATGTCGCCTGTTGCAACAATAGCGACAAGAAATAATTCAAGAATACAGGCTCAATTAGGTGTATTTACAATCCACCACTTAGATAAAAAACCACTTGATGAATTTTGTTCTAACAAAGAAATTATTAAATACTTAATCCCAAAAGTGTCCAAATCTTTGTTAAGAAAAGAGTTAGATTTACTTAGTGTAAATAAATTTTCATTATTCCCAGAATTATCAAGTATTGGCGAAATCCTTAAAAAGAAATTATCATGAGTTATATAGAAACGTTCCCACTTCAACATAGTACTATTTTGAGAATTTATTCAGAAAGAGATGAAATAGAAACTTCCCCTGAATATCAAAGAAATGGTGGTATCTGGACACCAGAAAAAAAACAACTCTTAATTGATTCTATCATTAATAATTATGATATTCCAAAAATTTATTTTCATCAATTTTCGAGAGAAGAAAGGGCTAAAATTGGCAGAACCTATTCTATTATTGATGGAAAGCAAAGATTAGAAGCAATTTGGTCTTTCATTAATAATGATTTTAAGCTCTCTGGAGATTTTGATTATCAAGACGATGAATCTATAAAAATTGCTGGAATGAGTTACAATGATATTGCACAAGAATATCCAAAACTTAAAATAAAATTTGATTCATTTGTTTTACCAATAATTTGTGTCCTTACTGATGATTTTGATTTAATCGAAGACATGTTCTCCAGATTAAATGAAGCAGCACCACTGAATTCAGCAGAAAAAAGAAATGCTTTTGGAGGAGATATGGTTAGAGTAATACGCGAAATTTCTAACTTGAAATTGTTTACTCAAAAAGTAAAATTTCAAAATAATAGGTACCAACATTTCGAAATAGCAGCAAGATATTTATTAGTTGAAGCTTCTCACCATGAAAATGGAAAATTGATAGATACGAAGAAAGTTTATCTAGATTCGATGTCTAAAAGATACAAAACTGGGCATACAGCTCTAGTAAACAGCTTTAGAGATACTGTAAAAAATGTTGTTGATTCAATGTCACAAACTTTTATAAATCAAGACCACCTCTTAAGAACTCAAGGGATAATGGTCGTTTATTATTTATTGTTTAAAAAAGCATTGGAAAAAAATGTGACGATAAGTAGAATAGATCTGCAAAATTTTGATGATTTAGTCAGGAATAATAGATTGACTGCAGAAAAAAATTATGAAGGTGCTGATTTTGATCTTTTGGAATTTGATAGGTTGTCCCAATATGGCACAAATGATGTATCAACTATTAAAGAGAAATTGAGAATACTATCAGAGTATTTAAACTTGTAGTGAATTATTATTAATACTAGGACTTGAAGAAACTTTTGCGAAATCAACTTTTAAAGTATGTCATTTAAATGAATAATGTAATCGGGAAATAACACTGCACAAGAATTGGCAATTAAGAGTGCACAGAAAACGGCAACAAGAGTGCACAGCTTTACAAAGCTAATCTTCTGGTTCTAACTTGCAAATATTGTTTTCCTATTTT
>NZ_BMDJ01000003.1 GCF_014635725.1 Pedobacter mendelii
ACTGGAAATACAACCATCACTATTTTTTACCGTTACCGAATAGGTACCTGATGCCAGGCCGGTAAAACTTGTAGAAGCCTGATAATTCGTGCCATCTATGCTGTAAGTTAATCCAGATCCTGTCGGAGCAGTAACCGTAATACTCCCCGTTGCAGTGCTACAAGTAGGCTGAACAGCAGTTGCCGTTGGAGTAGTTGGCAAACCATTAATGGTTACACTACTTGTTGAACTACAACCATTGCTATTGGTATAGGTAATTGTTGCTGTTCCAGCGGCAATACCAGTTACCAGCCCTGTATTGCTCACCGTGGCAACTGCCGTATTCGAAGAAGCCCATGGAGTTGTTGTTGCGGCAGTACCAGATCCTGAAAGTTGAGTGGTACCATTTACACATGCACTCGCCGTTCCTGTAATGGTTGGGGCTGCATTGATGGTTATCGTAGTGCTGGCGGTACAGCCGGTGCTATTCGTATAAGTTATCGTGGTTGTCCCAGCAGAAAGGCCTGTAACTAAGCCTGTATTGCTTACGGTGGCAACGGCTATATTTGATGAGACCCAGGGATTCGTTGTGGCGGGAGTATTTGAACCTGTTAGTTGTGTACCTGCGCCACCCACACAACCAGTTGTGGGGCCTGTAATTGTTGCAGGTACACAAGAATCTGTTATTGTATATGTTGATGTGACCTGGCCATTCGTACAATTGGTTGTTTCGCCTAACGCTAAACCATTAGAGGGATTGGTAAGTGTTAAAGTAATCGTTTCATCACTTTCTGGAGAAATCAGATCAGTAAGTATCTGGATGTAAGATGCCAGGCTAATTGCGGTAGTTGCAGTACCATCGTAAGTTCCTGCAGGAATGTTAACAGTAATGTTGCCTGTAGCTGGGGTAGTGGTATAATCTGTTCCCCTAGTGGCGCTACCACCTACTATAAGTTGTACTGTGGTGGCAACTGTAGTTGTACCAGTGAGCAATAACCGGGGTAAGTTTGCCGTTGGCGTGGTTTCTGGACCGGTAGCCGTTGCAGTGCTTAAGGATACAAGCGTAGATAAGGAGGTAAGACTGACGTTATCTAAAAAGTTGCCACCACCTATTCCTGCACTGGCAGTACTTATAGCCCGGTAGCCGTAAGTTACCTTTTGTACGGAACCAGTGGTATTTCGCCAGGTACCAGTATATTGGGTCCATCCGTTCGCATCAGTCACCGTAGAAGTAATTGTGGTAGTGGCTGGGGTCGAAACAGTTCCCGTATGCGTTCCTGCGGTGGCGTTGTTATCCCGAAAACTAGCAACATCTACATCATTAATCCTTAAGGCCATCCCATCTACACCATCTCTACCCCTATGTGCAAACGACCATGTGAAGGTTTCTCCGTTCAATACACAAATGGGTCGCTGTTCAAGCATGCCATTGGTAAAAGCATTTAATTCTGCAAAAAAAGTACCTTGCCTGGCTGGAACACCCATACCCGGGCCGTTCCATAGCTCGATAAAACTTCCATCTATAGGTGATGTTGAAGGATTTGGTGCCGCTGCCATAGCCACAGCTTCAGTCGCACTCCAGCCAGGCACGGTATTTTCCCTAGTTTGAGCGAAAGTAGAACCAGTATAACCTTGCTCAAATCCGCCATTGGTAAAGGCACGTACGAAAGGCGAGACCGCTTCAAAGACCTGTAGTTCAGTCGGATCAAAATAGTCGTGTTGGAGATCAATAACCATGATGTAACGGGCTTTATGTACCCCTACATTTAGTTTAAGCTGCCCCCCTACGGTTGTAGTATGACCAGGAAAAACAGGACCTAACTTTGAACCAGAAGCCCCTGGAACCGCTTCAGTTCCAGATGCTGTAACTTCACCAAATGTTCCACCACCAGCAGGATCTGTATATATTAATCGATTAAAGAGTGAACTGTTAGCATTATTGATATAATTAGCAGGATTAACATAACTACCTTGTGTAGGAACAAGAGCCGAAACCTGAGCCGCTACGGCACTTGGGAAGCTCACAAACATAAATCGTTGTACCCGAGGGAGACTTGCCCTGTCTCCAAGGGTAATGCTACTGATGAAGTAATCAGCCCCCAAATCGATCATGAACCATTCTGCATTTGTACCTGTGGAGGCATTATTGGTGTGCCCAATTGTACTAAAGTTTCCATCTACCAAATTTGAATTTGGAAGCGTCACAGCATCGAGGTTTGATGATGAAGTAACCGTTTTACCCAGGGCTAAATTAGTCTGCGCCTGCGCGAGACCGATTTGCATGCCAAAAACTAACAAAAATAATAATGCCAGTTTTACAAAAAAACCAAACGAAGATTCGTTTTTAACAGTAAGTGGTATGTTGAGTTGAGAAACACGCGTAAATAACTGGTAGATCGATGGATCTTTTAAAGCATGTTTAGAAGGGTAAAGTTTTTTCATATCTTGATTGATGAAAATGTAAAAGCATTAGTTTATTGCGTTAACGTACTAACCGGCCTTTTGGTGATCGGATGAAAAATGAAGGAGAAACGCTTCTTAGAAGCCGTACATTTTAACGAGGAAAAAATTGGCGGATTGTAGATTTTTTTCATAGACGATGAATAAATTTTTATCAAACGAGCAGTTAGAACGACCCTTGGTTTATCTGTTTGCTTTTAAATTATTTGTGCACTTAATATTTAGCTACAGCTATTAAATAATAATTCAGAAAGAGAAAAACTTTAAGAGTAGTTAAATTTAATTTGTAGTTTTTTAGAGGAAGAGCTAGATATTATGAAATAAAATTAATGCAGAAATTTGCAGTAGAGAATAAACAATCGACACAAAGGCATTTTCACTCCATGAAGTGCATGTTTAACTCCATGAATTAATATTTAGATTATGATCTAACTAGAAAAAGTAATTGTCAAAATATAATTTTTACATATTTGCTGTGCGTTATGATAACCGCAATTCATGTTACAAGTAAAGAAATATTAAGACTTGATAGGATTGAAATCTTTGCTTAGCGAAGCTGGCCATCAGGAAATCTATTCTTCAAAATGATTTTATTAATAATATGATTTCGATTAGACCAGTACCTAACAAAAATTACGTGTGAGAATTTTTTCTGTCTAATCTAACTACATAGTCTTAAATGGATATACTAAAAAAGTGGTATAACTGGACTAGAGAAATATGTGAGCTATATGAAGAGAAAAAAATATAAGCCCAGGAAATCCAGCTCAAGACATTATAGAAAGAGTAATACAGCTTGGTTACCAAGATACATATCCTACATTATCAGATGGACGGGAGAGGTATAAAATGTCCATTGGTAATAAAAAGGAAAAAAAGTATTACAAACCTGATAGTTCGATTAATATTTCTCGAAAACAGGGTTCCAAGCACCGTCTACGGCATGGTGAGGCACGAAGCAATCCATTTAGGTAAGATAGATTGCTTCAGCTTGCACAACTCCAGCTTAGCAATGACGACCACTCTTATAAAATGCTCTCATCTATACTATAAAAGGCATCTTAATAATCAAACTCCCAGGTTTGTAGATAAAATACAAATAACCATAATCTTTGGTCGATGGTTCGAACCAAGCTGGGTTAATAAGTAAAAAGAGGCTGTCTCATAAATCAATTTATCTTCGAATCTTGTCACGTTGAGCTTGTCGAAACGCCTAAAAAGGCAGTTTTTTCAAGTCCTAGACAGGATGACATTTTTTATTAATGATACAACCTCTTTTTTAAACTTTTATCAAAAATTTAAATCACTTTTAAAGTTTAATAATAAAGATATTACAACTTACCAATTCCAAATTTTAGCTTTCAAAAGCTAAATATTTTAATTTTTTCCTAAAAGCTACTAAATACAATTCTTCTGATATTTACAGCAGGATTAAATTTTAATAATTTCCGGTTACGCCGATTTCAAGTCCGCGGAGTTCTGCCAACCCTCTTAAACGTCCAATAGCAGAATAACCCGGATTTGTTTGCTTTTTCAAATCATCTAACATTTGGTGACCATGATCGGGCCGAAAAGGAATTGATTCTTCTCGTAAAGCATTTTCTTCTGATAAGGCCTTCATAATTTCGTACATGTTCACATCACCGCCTAAATGGTCGGCTTCGTAAAAACTTCCATCTTCATCTTTGGTTACATTACGTAAATGAGCAAAATAAACTCTTTCCTTAACAACTTTAAAGATTGCTAAAGCATTATTATCTACTCCTGCACCTAGAGAACCTGTGCAAAAACAAACCCCATTAAAAGGTTGGTTTACATGCTGAAGGATATAATTAAAATCATCTATCGTACTTGCAATTCTTGGCAAACCTAAAATAGGATATGGAGGATCATCTGGATGAATTGTCATTTTAATGCCTTCGCTTTCACAAACATCTGCAATAGACGATAGGAAATAAACCAAGTTTTCCCTCAAGCCATCAAAACCAATTTTTTTATACTCGGTAATGCTGTTTCGCAGGGTTTCCAATTCGATTTCTTTCTCATTAGGAATACCCATTAAAACGTTTATCTGCAAATCTTTTAGCTCCTGCTGATTTAATGTAGCAAACTTGTCTTTCGCCCGGTTTAAAATAGATTCAGAATAATCCAACTCCGCTTCATCTCTTTTTAAAATATATAAATCGAAAATTGCCAAGTCTATCCAATTAAAATATAGGGCTTTGGAACCATCTCTCATTTCTAAATCCAGTTGTGTACGTGTCCAATCCAACACTGGCATAAAGTTATAGCAAACTGTTTTTATACCACATTGCGATAAGTTTTGAAGCGATTTTTTGTACTTTTCGATATATTCGTCTGCGTTAGCAGCACGGGTTTTAATGGCTTCATGCACAGGAACGCTTTCTACAACAGACCATGTTAAACCAGCAGTTTCGATAATAGATTTACGCTCTAAAATATCGTTTACCGGCCAAATTTCGCCATGTGCAATGTGGTGTAGTGCGGTAACAATTCCGGTAGCACCAGCTTGTTTTACATCCTTTAAACTAACAGGATCATTTGGCCCATACCAGCGCCAAGTTTGTTCTAATTTTTTATATTCAGTTTTCATAAATTTAAATTGAGGATGGAAATTATACAAAAAATCCAAATAAATTTTTGTTAAAATGTACTGTTGGTTTCCTGAAAATTTACCGTTCTAAGTTTAGCAACATTTTTTTGTTCAATTGCTTTTCCGGCATAACTAGGTTTTTTTAAACCCCAAATTACTTCGCTGTTTAGCAAATTAATGTTTCCTGTATTTTCAAAATAAAAACCAGCAATAGGACTTTTTACCAACCCTTCTACATTGCTTGGACGGCGATCGTAAACGCCACCGCTCACATTGGTTGTTTTGTTAACCGTAACACTAACCTGGTCAAAATTAATGTTAAAAATCTTATCCTGACTTTCGCCACTAATGTAAACGCCACTTTCTCCTGTACAGCGAATATTGCTAAAATAAATATTTTTTACTGCACCAACTTTACCTTTTGTTTGTCCTTTTGGTAAGCGCCATCCGGCATCTTTATTATTTGCCGTTGCACGTGGATACGCGGTTATGTAAATAGGTTCTGCTTTTCCCCACCAAACATCACTAAAAAGTTTCGATTCGATAATCAAGTTAGAAAAAGTAACGTCGCTAACTGTTCCTTCATCCCTGTTTTGAATGCCAATACCCCTATTACTGTTTCTAATATTGCAATTGTTAATTAGCACGTTACTAATTCTATCCATATTTTCGGAGCCTATTTTAATGGCACAAGAACTTGAAGTCATGGTGCAGTTGCTAATCACAATATTTTCGCATGCGCCATATTCTTCAAACTCGCGTCGGTTTTTTAGGCATATACAATCATCTCCCGATTCGATATAGCAATTTGTAATTCTAACGTTTTTACTGTGGTCGAGATCAATTCCGTCGCTGTTTCTAATTTTTATGCTATTAAGCAGGGTAATATTCGAAATGGAAACGTCATCACAACCAATAAGATGGATAGTCCAATAAGCAGAATTTTGAAAGGTAACACCATCTATATTAAGTTTTTTACATCCAATTAGTGTTAGCAAATGCGGACGAGGATCGATAACATTAAAAGGCTTTAACACATAAGAATCAGATAATTCATCGCCCATGAAAGAAATGCCGTTGCCATCAATTATTCCGGTGCCGGTAATGCTCACCTGCTCCAGTTTTTCTCCGCCTATCCAAATGGTTCCTTCGCCTTTATTTTCGCGGAATGCACTTTTTGTATAAATGCTTTCATCAGCGCTAGCCAATATTTTTGCGCCACCCTCTACTCTTAATTCTACAAAAGATTTTAAATCGAATGGTCCTGCCAGAAAAACATGCCCTGCAGGTACAAGTACTTGTCCACCACCCGCTGCCGAGCAAGCGTTTATGGCTTTTTGAATGGCGGAGGCATCATTGGTTTTACCATCGCCAACGGCTCCATAATTTTTGATGTTAAATTTTTGTTGTGCAAATACATTTAAAGAAAGTAGGAGTGCTAATGTAATAAGTACTTTAATTTTCATTCTATATTGGTATTGGTTCATTTTGTGTAAAACGCTTCATCAATTTATATTCATTTAATGCAAATTATTGTTTTTGTTGGAGCTAATTTGCATTTGAATTAGCAATGTTACTATGATGTAGGCTAGTTGACTCTTCATTTAACATCTTCAATCTGCTACCAGAAAACGGTATAAAGAGCTGCTAAAATGCCACAAATTATAACTGATGAAACCGCAAATGCTGGTGTTACTTTAAACATACTTCTATCAATTTCCAATCCTTGCTCGTTATTTTTACTTTTCGGATCGGTAAGGGTTACAGCAACCATAATAATTATAATGATTACAAAAACCCACGACATTCTATTTAAAAAAGGAATATCCGCAATAAAGCCATTACTTAAAACTGGTAAAAACTTAAGGAAAATTGATAATGGGATGGTTAGCAAAGCAGCAGCAAGTGCTGCCCTTGAAGTAGTTCTTTTCCAGAAAAAGCCTAGCAAAAAGATAGCAAATACGCCTGGTGATATGAAACCAACGTATTCCTGAATGAATTGATAGACCTGATCAAAACTTCTTAAAGCTGGAGCCACAACGATTGCAATAAGTGATGCCACCACAACCGACCAACGACCAACAGAAACTAGTTTCTTTTCGGTTGCTTCTGGCTTAATATACTTTTTATAAATATCTAATGTGAATATAGTTGCAATACTGTTTGATTTTCCGGCCAGTGATGCAACAATTGCAGCTGTTAGTGCGGCAAATGCCATTCCCTTAATCCCTGTTGGCAATAAATTCATCAAAACCGGATAAGCATGATCGGGTTTAACAATTCCATTAGAATCGAGCATTTCTGCCTGAAAATAACCCCGTTGATAAAGCACATAAGCAGCAATACCTGGTATAACTACAATTACTGGAATAAGCAATTTTAAAAAGGCTGCAAATAACAATCCGCTTCTTCCTGTTTTCAAATCGGCACCCAGTGCTCGTTGCACAATATATTGATTACAACCCCAATAATTTAAGTTATTGATCCATAAGCCACCAACAAGAACCGCTATGCCTGGTAATTCATTATAAAACTTATCACCCTTGTTAAAAATCATGTGGAAATGATCAGATGCCTCGGTACGTAAAAGTGGAAGCGCACCAAGAACAGTTTGTGTATCCAGTTTTTCGGAAACCAACTTTAACGCCATATAGCAGGTAATTAAACCACCAACTACCAACACAACTACCTGAATTACATCAGTATAGCCAATTACTTTCATGCCGCCGAGCGTAATAATCGCCGAAAAAATAGCCAGAAATATTATACAAGTACTAAATGGAATACCGGTAATGGTTTCAATTGCGATTGCACCAAGAAAAAATATCGAAGTTAAATTGACAAAAACATATACAAGAAGCCAAAAAACTGCCATCAATGTGCTAACTGTATTATTATAACGTGTAGATAGAAATTGGGGCATGGTATAAATTTTGTTCTTCAGGTAAATTGGAAGAAAATAAACCGCAACAATGATGAGTGTTGCTGCAGCCATCCACTCATAACTAGCAATTGCAAGCCCCATTGCAAAACCCGAACCGGACATACCAATGAAATGTTCTGCAGAAATGTTAGATGCAATAATAGATGCACCTATAGCCCACCAAGTAAGAGAACCTTCGGCCAAAAAATAATCTTTGGTATCGGTCTGTTTATTTTTCTTACTGCGATAAACCCAATATCCGTAAGCAGAAACAATGATAAAATATATAAAAAAGACTGCACAATCGAGTGCGGAAAGGTGGTTCATAGAAAAAGTTATATTTGGTTTTTTTTTAAAAATCAGAAAAAATACTAACGTTAGCAGCTTTATACTTTTATTTAATTACGTAAACGTTTTCGAATAACCCGAAAAAAAAATATCAATAAAATAATTAGCAGCCTGTAGATGCCCTTTTAATGAGGGATGATTTTAATACAATATTCTGATCATCATCAATACCTCTTTTATTCAAAATTTTAAATAGACATTTTGCTGCCTCATTTCCAATTTCAAACGCGGGTTGCGTTATAGTTGTGAGCGATGGATTAAGTAATTTAGCCGAACTCATGTTAGAAAAACTAAGGATTTTTACATCCTTAGGTATCTGAAGCTGCAAATAATTACAGGCTAAATAAGCCGGTATAATAAATTCTTCTATTGATGAGAATAGTGCGTCTGGATATTGGTCTTGAAAAAGTTTCTTTATATTATCCAAATTTACATCTTCATCTTCACTATAATTTAGCACCAAATTTTCATCATAGCTAATTCCATGAGCATTCAAAGCATCTTTGTACCCAGAGAACCTTGCTCTTCCGGCAGGAAGATTTCCCAATCCATACAGGTAAGCAATTTTTAAACAGCCACATTTAATAAGGTGTTCGGTAGCCGTAAAGGAAATCTGATAATCATCTGTTGTTATCTTAAAGGCATCCAAAGATTCGTAGACACGATCAAAAAATACAAGCGGTATTTTCTTTACCAAATCCCTATAGTAATCGCTGTTGTATTCATTACTCGATACAGATGTTAAAATCCCATCCACTCTGCCATTAAGCAAACTGTTGGTAAATGACATTTCCATTTCGGTATCTTCATGAGTTTGGTAAATTAGCACATGGTGGCCGTATTTCCTGGCAATCTCCTCAATACCCTTAATAGCCAATGAGAAAAAATTATTTGCTATACAAGGTATAATTACAGCGATGGTTTTAGTTTTATTGCTTCTTAAATTACTTGCCGCAGGATTTGGCGTATAATTGAGTTCTTTTGCAAGCGACAAAACTCTGTTTTTTGTTTTTAAGCTAATTTCATAGCTATCATTTAACGCCTTTGAAACTGTTGCAATAGAAATATTCAACTCCTGCGCAAGCCTTTTGATATTTACCTCTCCCGACATCTTTAGTTACTCAAGTCTGTTAGTTTTTTTATTCTTTGAAAACAAAATGGTTTTCTTAATTAATATCCCTTTTAATGATTACCACCTAATAATAATAACATCAGGATTATATCTATAAAAAAGGAAAACGTAAAATGTTATCTATTACATTTTATTTATAATGGGTAGAACTATTTGGCTATTTATAAACCGTTATTACATGCATGCAACGTAATAATTTCGTTTTTACGAAAATATAAATAATAGTTATAATAATAGTTAATTAATATTCTAATTAAATGCTAAACGCAAAAACGAATATTACTTTATCAGCCTCTACTCAGCAGAAACAACATAAATATTTGGCTTACAGTTAAATACAACAAAAATAGGAATATTACGTAATCGTTTAAGTAAATAAAATTGGCAAAACATAAAAGTTTAAGCTTTCAAAAACTCAACTTTAACTTATCAAACTAAAGTATATTTTAACCAAATTATTTCCAAACGTATGAGAAACGAAAATTTAGTTTCAAAGGAAGATCAAAATCCTTTGAAAAATATTGATCAGTGGGAAGAGGATTTATTAATCCGTTATCCAGATCCCGCAAGCATAAATGCTGATAAAGAAGAGCAACAGTTTAGAAATTATGAAGAAACTGAAAAAGATGGTGTAAAAGAGTTTTACAGATTAAACCATACTTATCAAACTTATGATTTCGTTCAGCAAAAAAAAGCAGATTATTTAAAGTTTGATAAAGAAGAAATGCCGGTTTGGAGTGCATTCGATTTCCTGAACAAGCTTGTTGACGATTCAGATCCTGATACCGATTTAGATCAGATGCAACACCTTTTACAAACTTCTGAAGCAATTCGAAATGATGGGCATCCGGATTGGATGGTATTGGTTGGCCTTATACACGATATGGGTAAAGTACTTTGCCTTTATGGCGAGCCACAATGGGCTGTTGTAGGAGATACCTTTCCGGTTGGTTGCGCCTATTCTGATAAAATAGTTTATCCTGAATTCTTTAACCTAAATCCCGATATTAAAAATCCAACCTACCAAACAAAACTTGGCGTATATACTCAAAATTGCGGACTTGATAGTGTTCACATGTCTTGGGGCCATGATGAATATGTATACCATATGATGAAACCATATATCCCTGAGCCAGGATTATATATGCTTCGTTACCATTCCTTTTATTCACAGCATAGAGATAATGCTTACGACCATTTAATGAGCGAAAAAGACCATGAAATGTTCAAATGGGTACAGTTATTTAACCCTTATGATTTATATTCAAAAAACCCAAATCAAAAAAGCTGGGATGAGTTAAAGCCATATTACGAAGCATTGGTTAACAAATACTTACCAGCAAACATTAAATTTTAAAAACAACTAATTAACATTTTTTATAACCAAATAACAAACAATTTATGAACCTAATTTTACAAACGTCATGAGATTTAAATTTACAACAATAAAGTATGGCGGAATCTTTTTGCTGCTGTTACTTATTGGACAGTCTTTCAATATCGCTTATGCGCAAACTGAAAGAAAAATTTCTGGAAATTTATTAGATAATACAAATCAACCCATTATTGGAGCTTCTGTAGCAGTAAAGGGAACTTCTAAAGTAACGGTTACAGGAGATGCTGGTGCTTTTAGCATACTTGCTAAAAATGGCGACCAGCTGATTTTTACTTTCATGGGCTTTGAAACCAAGGAAGTAACAGTAGGAACCTCCTCAACATACAAAGTTGTAATTGACGAAGCAAGTGCATCATTAAACGATGTTGTAGTAGTTGGTTATGGAAAAAGTACTCGAAAGGCATTAACCAGTTCTATATCAACCATAAAAGGTGATGAATTAAACAAAGGTGCTATAAGTGATGTTGGACAAATGTTACAAGGTAAAGTACCTGGTTTGAACATTACCAGAAGTGGAGATCCAAACCGTTCGGCAGCCATTATTTTGCGTGGCGCTTCTACCCTGCGTGAGGGTGCACAATCGCCATTATTTGTAATTGATGGTGTAGTTGGTGCTGATATTTCTATCCTTGCTCCAGATGATATTGCATCGATTGATGTATTAAAAGATGCTGCTGCTGCTGCAATTTATGGTAACAGGGCGGCAAACGGAGTAATTATGGTTACCACAAAGAAAGGTGTAGCCGGACAAACTCAATTATCATATAGTGGCTATTTTGGAGTAGAGAATGTTTCTAACCAGTATGAAATGATGAACTCTGACCAGCTGCGTGCTTTTCTAGCAAAGAATAATTCTTCTTTGTTAGCAGCAAATGATCAAGGTGCCAATACGAACTGGCAAGATGAGGTTCAACGTACAGATGCCATATCTCAAAACCATAACATATCATTTAGTGGCGGTACAGAAAGAACGACTTACAATGCCAGTTTAAACTATTTTAAACAACAAGGTATCATCAAAACGAGTGATTTAGATCGTTTTATTGGTCGCGTTGGTGTTGAGCAAAAAGCGCTTAACGACAAATTAAAATTGGGTTTTAGCTTAACCAATTCTGTAAGTAATTCCAATTTAGTGCCTTATAGAAATACCGTTCTTTCTCAGATGTTGACATATATGCCAACTTCTCCAGTTAAGAATGCTAATGGATCCTATTTTGATAATTTAAACCAATCGAATTATTATAATCCAGTTTCGATGTTAGAAAATGCTCAAGAGAACCTAAAATACAAAAACCTACTTGGTAGTTTTACAGCTAACTTGAAACTTCCTTTTGGGTTTTCTTATGATGTATCAGCTTCGTATCAGAACTTTCAAACAGTTTATGGCGCATTTTATAATAGTATATATACATCTCGTTATAACAATGTACGTAGTACACCAGATCCGCCAGCAAACCCTTCTATAGTTCCATTAATAGGTCAAAACGGTGTTGCTGTTAGAAATGCGTATCAAAATACCAATAAAATAATCGAAACCTATTTAACCTGGGATCGTAAATTTGGAGACCACGCTATTAACGCAGTAATTGGCTATTCTTATCAGAGCTCAATTAATGGTGATGGTGTACAGGCATCATCAACAAACTTTCCAATTAACCAGGTAGGTTATTACAACCTAAGTTTAGGAAACCCTTATGCAATCAAGGATTTTCAAGTTAATTATGGAGGTAATACCTATCAGGAAGTTTTATTGATCTCCGATTTTGCAAGAGTCAATTATAATTACAAAAACAAATACGTTTTACAGGGTTCAATAAGAAAAGATGGTTCATCTGTTTTTGGTAGAAACGAACAATGGGGTTACTTCCCTTCTGTTGGTGGCGCCTGGAATATCGATCAGGAAAACTTTATGAAAAATCAAAACCTTTTAACAACCTTAAAGTTAAGAGCAAGTTATGGTATTGCAGGTAACTCAGCTGGTTTTGACCCACTTACTACAAGATTGATTTATGGAAATGTAGGGCAATTTTACTACAACGGCGTAAATGAATCGGCAATTGGAGCAGTGCAAAATGAAAATCCAGATTTACGTTGGGAAAGAACTGCTACAACCAATTTAGGAACAGATTTTAGTTTATTTAAAGGCAGGTTATCTGGTTCATTTGATTGGTATAATAAAGTTACAAGTGATTTAATTTATACATATGATGTAGATCCTAATGTTTATCCTTTTAACAGACTTACAGCTAACGTTGGAAAGATGAGTAATAAAGGTATAGAGTTTGTACTTAATGCTACTCCTATCGCAGGCAAAGAATTCTTTTGGACAACAAACATAAACTTAGCACGAAACGTTAATAAAATAATAAGTTTATCAGATAGCAGATTAGCTTTAGCAAAAGTATATTCTGTACAACCTGATGGAGGCGGACAAACTGGGTCTACAGTTCAACTCTTGGAACCAGGCTTGCCAATCGGAACTTTCTACACTTTTAAATATGCAGGTAAAAATGCAGCTGGTGTATCTCAATATTATGATGCCAAAGGTAATTTAACTACCAATCCTGCAAATAGAACGGATTATTATGTTGTTGGAAATGCACAGCCAAAAGCATTAATCGGTTGGTCAAATAACATCAGCTACCGAAATTTCGATTTCAGTGTTTTCATGAGAGCGGTATTGGGTAATAAGATTATGAATATCACCAGAGCAGATTTGTTCCGTCCGAACACGGCGCAGTTTACAAATATTCCGGTAGAAGTTGCAGATGAATCTACAGCAGATTTTAATTCATACAAATATTCATCCCGTTTTGTAGAGAACGGAAGTTATCTACGTTTGGATAATGCCACACTAGGCTATACCTTCAAAAAAGGTATCCCAGGTGTTAAATCACTAAGATTATACACAACGGCAAATAACCTTTTTGTAATTACAGGATATAAAGGTATTGACCCAGAGATTAACCAAGGCGGTATTGCGCCTGGTGTAGATACCAATAACTTCTATCCAAAAACCAGAACATTTTTATTCGGTTTAAATGTATCATTTAACTAATCCATAAACAAGATGAAAAATCTTATCAATATAACTGCAGGAGCCTTATTAGCCATGGCTACTTTTTCTTCCTGCCAAAAGCTAGATGTGGATGTAAAAACACAGCTAACACCAGAAACCTTTCCGCAAACAGATCAACATTATATTCAACTTACAGGGCAAGTTTATGCACAGCTACGTGGCATTAGTGTAGAATATTTCTTTATGCAAAGCTTAAGTACTGATGAAGCGATTATGCCTGCAAGAGGTGGTAACTGGTACGATGGTGGTCGATATGAACAACACACCAAACACACCTGGGATAAAGATAACGCCCACATTGGTGGCGTATGGACTTTCCTTTCTACAACCATAAGTAAAGCCAATCAAAGCCTTTTTTTAATTAAAGATGCACCTGAAACTACAGCTAAAAAAACAGCAACAGCTGAAATGCGTACGGTTAGAGCATTAGCACTTTACATGATGATGGATCTTTGGGGAAATGTGCCAATCGTAACTCAATTTGGTGATGTAACACCACCAGATACCAAACCGAGAGCCGAGGTATTTGCTTTTATTGAGAAAGAAGTTAAAGAATCTATTCCAGATTTAAGCTCGGTTGTGGGTGTACCAACCTATGGCAGACCAACAAAGTATGCAGCTTATGCTTTATTGGCTAAAATGTTTTTGAATGCAGAAGTTTACATTGGCACAAACCGTTACAACGATGCCGTTGCCATGTGCGATAACATTATTACTGCTACCGGTGTGCCATTTAGTTTAGAAACCGATTATCGTAAAATGTTCTTTATTGATAACGGACCTCAAACCAAAGAATTTATTTTTGCTATCCCTTATGATGCATCATTTAGCGGAGGTTACATGTTCTACGCAAGGTATTCTTTGCCTCGTTCATTACAATCAAAATTTAGTTTAAAAGTTACTCCAAGTGCACCAATGAGTACTTTACCAGAATATTATGCAAACTTCAATGACCCTAATGATAAGAGAAATGCGCAATGGATTAGAGGTTTACAATTTAATAACGACGGAACACCAGTTATGGTTGGTACCACTAAAAAAGGTTATGACCAATTCTATACTGGAACTGATGGTGGTGATAAGATTTCTTATCAAGTAAATATTACTCCAAATATTACGCTAAGAGATGCTACGAGACCATTTGATGCCGGAAACGATGAAATTGCATGGAATATGGGTTACCGTAATAATAAATTTTATTGCGATAGCACGTCATCTACAAGAAATCAAAATAATGATTTACCAGTATTTAGATATTCAGACATATTGTTAATGAAAGCAGAAGCAATTCTTCGTGGTGCCACACCAACGCAAGGTCAAACTGCTTTATCTTTGGTAAACCAATTACGAGCTGTAAGAACGACTTCACCAGCTTGGACTGCTGTAACGCTTGAAGATTTATACAAAGAACGTTGCAGAGAAATGGCTTGGGAAACCTGGCATAGAAATGATATGATTCGTTTTGGCAAATTCGAAGGAACGTGGGGTTTTAAAACAGATGCACAAACGTTCCATCGATTGTTCCCTATCCCTGCTACAGCAACTTTACTAAACCCAAAATTAAAACAAAATCCGGGTTACAATTAATGTTTAGTTGAATAAACACATAATAAGTTTCCGAATTTCCGGTGGCTTATTATGCGTTTTAATATATACACTTAAACTAAAAAAATCACCTTTTTAATGAATGTTCGCCTGCTTTTTTTTGTATTTCTTTATTTAAATATTTTAAACTTATCTGTAAATGCACAGTTAATTTTAAGAGATTCTTCTTCCAATAAGGCACCTACGAAAACACTATTTAAAAAAGACGCTGCCCTTAACTTTATTGCCATGGGTGATTGGGGCAGAAATGGTGCTGACCATCAAAAACCTGTCGCAGCACAACTGGGCAAAACAGCTGCAGAAGTTAAAGCACAATTCATCATATCTACGGGTGATAATTTTTACCCAAGTGGAGTAATTAGTGAGCAAGACCCTTTGTTTAAGTATTCATTCGAAGATATTTACACAGCATTTTCATTACAATGGGATTGGTATGTTGTATTGGGAAACCATGATTACAAATCAAATCCTGATGCACAGGTTGCCTATTCTAAAATAAGCAGAAGATGGAAAATGCCAGCTCGTTATTTTGCAAAGAAATTCCCAATAAACGGCGATTTAAATAATCAGGTTTTGATTGCTTTTATAGATACAAATCCATTAATTCCAGAGTTTTATAAAAATACAGAATACGGACCCAATGTAAAACGACAAGATACAACAGCTCAAAAGCGTTGGTTAAACAAAACTTTAAGCGATACAGACCCATCAATAAAATGGAAAATAGTTGTTGGCCACCACCCTATTTATACTGGTGGTAGTCGTACCGAAGCCTATGACACCAAAGCTGTTCGATCATCTTTAAAGCCGACTTTTGATAAATATGGCGTTGATGTTTATTTAACAGGGCATGAGCACAGCTTGCAATACATTAAACCAGCAGGCAAAACACATTACTTCATTTCTGGCGCTGCATCAGAAAAAACACCTGTTAAATTAATACCCGATGCACAGATGGTTGCATCAGAATATGGTTTTATGCTTTTTTCAATAACTAAAGAACAATTACTTGTTCAAACGATAAACGAAGAAGGCTATATTATTTACAGTACCCTTATCAAAAAATAATCTATTTTTCGTTAGTTATCCTAATTTACTTCACTTAGGCTAAGCTAACTATTCGACAGCTTATATGGCTTTACCCTTAATGTCAGATAAAGAAATGCCCCAGGTAAAAAGCAAAAGGCTTTTGTCTTTAGATGCATTGCGTGGGTTCGATATGTTCTGGATTATCAGCGGAGAGCAAATATTTCATGGTTTAGCCAATGGTGTAATGGAAAAACAATCCCTTACCAGAAGCCAATACGACTGGACGATTTCAACCAATAAAAACTTATCATTTTTTGAACATCTATTTATTGCAATCAGTAATCAGCTGCATCACTCACCTTGGAATGGCTTCACTTTTTATGATTTAATTTTCCCACTTTTTATATTTATTTCAGGTGTATCGATGCCCTTTTCCTATCAAAAATATTTAACAGCAAAAAAAAGCAAAGAAAATGCATCCAAACTTATCTTTTTTGCTTTGATAAAAAGAACATTAATTCTACTTGTGCTCGGCATGATGGTTAACGGCTTATTGAAATTTAATGGCTATGAACAAATACGCTTCGCGAGCGTACTCGGACGAATTGCCCTATCTACTTTTTTTGCTGCTATAATTTACCTTAACTTTTCGCTTCGTAAACAGATTATATGGTTTGTTTCTATTTTAGTCGGTTACCATATTATTATGATTTTTATTCCGGTTCCTGGTTTTGGAAGGGGAAACTTTACACCCGATGGAAATCTTGCTGCTTATGTTGATCGCATACTCCTTCCTGGTAAATTGCATAGAGTGGTTTATGATCCAGAAGGATTACTCAGTACAATTCCAGCCATTGCTACGGCATTACTAGGCGTGTTTACAGGTTCCTTTCTAATATCAAAAGCACACAACTTAAGCCCTTTAAAAAAAGTATTCGGTTTAGTAATTGCCGGTATCATTTTGTTATTAACAGGTTTTCTCTGGAATATATTTTTTCCGATTAATAAAAATATGTGGACAAGTTCGTTTGTACTCTTTGCGGGTGGTTGGAGTGTAATTTTATTTGCAATATTTTATTATATAATAGATGTAAAGTCAATCAAAATATGGAGTTTACCATTTGTATGGATAGGAACAAATTCTATTTTAATTTATGTTTGTGCACACGGCCTTTTTAATTTTGAAGCAACTTCACAATTTCTTTTTGGAGGGCTGGTACAAAAAATGCCTCCAAATTTACAACAGGCATTCTTATGGTTAGGTGTATTATCTATACAGCTATTCATACTAAAGTTTCTTTACGATAGAAAGCTATTTTTAAAAATTTAAAATGAAATTAAAAATATACATATTAGGAATAATCCTGGCATTAAATTGCTTTGACACTAAAGCACAAAAATACCTTGCATCATCAAATGAGCTAATCGAAAGAATTTTACCAAAACAACATAGCTCCTTTTTAACCGAAAGTATTATTTCCAAGAATGGGATGGATGTTTTCGAAATTGAAAGTAAAAACCAAAAAGTTGTTTTAAGAGGGACTAGCGGGGTTGCAATTGCTTCAGCTTTTTATTATTACCTAACAGAATACGCTCATTGTCAGGTTACTTGGAATGGCACAAACTTAAAATTACCAGTAAAATTACCTATAGTAAAACATAAAATAAGAAAAGAAACTCCATACGAATACAGATATTACCTTAATTACTGTACCTTCAACTACAGCATGAGTTGGTGGGATTGGCCAAGATGGGAAAAGGAAATTGATTGGATGGCAATACATGGAATTAATATGCCGCTCGCCATTACGGGTGAAGAATATACATGGTATCTGCTGTATAAAGAAATGGGCTTTACAGATAACGATTTGAAAGATTTCTTTACTGGCCCGGCTTATTTCTCTTGGTTTTGGATGGGTAATATTGATGGATGGGGTGGCCCGCTCCCATTGAGTTGGATGAAAAGTCATTTCGAATTGCAAAAGAAAATATTGGCCAGACAGCGTTCTCTTGGCATGAAACCTGTACTTCCGGCTTTTACTGGTCATGTGCCTGCGGCATTTAAAAAGAAATTTCCAAATGCTAAACTTAAAGCAACCAATTGGACAAACGGCTTTGCCGATACTTACATTCTTGATTCTGAAGACCCGATGTTTGCTTCAATAGGAAAAAAATTCCTTCAAAAACAAACCGAGCTTTTAGGTACGGACCATTTATATTCTGCCGATACTTTTAACGAAAATGAACCGCCATCGGCAGAACCAGAATTTTTGAGCAAGTTAAGTGCAAGAATTTACGATGGCATGTCGGCCGCCGACCCTAAAGCAATTTGGGTAATGCAGGGATGGCTTTTTTACAGCGACAGAAAGTTTTGGAAAGAACCTCAAACAGAAGCGCTTTTGAAATCAGTACCAAACGATAAAATGATTTTGCTCGACCTGGCTACAGAAATTGAACCGGTTTGGAAACGTACTGAAGGTTTTTATGGCAAACCGTGGATTTGGAATATGCTGCATAATTTTGGTGGGAATACAAATCTATTCGGAAGAATGGATGTTGTTGCCAATGCACCTGCTGAAGCATTAAATAATCCGCAAAGTGGTAAAATGAAAGGCATCGGCCTAACGATGGAAGGCATAGAGCAAAATCCTGTTTTATATGAACTGATGATGGCTAATGTTTGGCAGTCGAAGCCCATTGATCTCAAATTGTGGCTACCACAATTTGTTCTCAATCGTTATGGAAACAAAAATGAACATGCACTAAAAGCCTGGGATATTTTAAGAAAAACGGTTTATACTGTTCCGGCAGATAAGTATATAAGAGATGGTGCTGAATCGATAATACAAGCCCGGCCAACTTTTGACTCGCTTACCCGTTGGGCAAAAACGACGTTGAATTATAATCAACAAGAACTATTACCAGCCTGGGATGAATTAATAAAATCGGTTCCTTCCTGCCAAAATAGTGATGGTTTTCAATATGATATTGTAGATGTTACCCGCCAGGTACTCGCAAATTATTCATTGCAAATTCAAAGAAATTTTGTTTTAGCCTATCAAAAAAAGGATTTGGCTACATTTAAAATAGAAAGCGAAAAATTTATTCAGCTTATTAATGACATGGATAAATTACTGGCTACAAGGAAAGATTTTATGTTGGGACCTTGGGTAGCTGATGCAAGAGCTTGGGGTACAAATACTGAAGAAAAAGCACGATACGAAATGAATGCGAAAGACTTGATAACGCTTTGGGGCGATGCTAAAAATCCGCTGAATGAATATGCATGCAGGCAATGGAGTGGATTGATGACAGACTTTTACAAACCCAGATGGCAGCTTTTCTTTTCTCAGATGGAAGATGACTTAATCAATAAAAAAGGATTAAATATTGAAAGATTTAACGATGATATCAGTGAGTGGGAATGGAAATGGGTAAATCAGAGAAAAGATTATCCAATAAAAACAGTGGGCAATCCGGTTAATATTGCAAAGCAAATGCATCAAAAATATCGTGGCTTAATTGAAAAATACGCTGCGATAAACAAAAATTAAGAAAGAAACATGAAAAACCTTATTTATCTAATTACCCTATTTGCATCTATTTCTAGTGCATTAGCGCAAAATAAAACCTTCAACATTATTGATTTTGGTGCAAAGCCGGGATTAAATTTCATCAATACCAAAAATATTCAAAGTGCGATAGATGCTGCATCAAAAAATGGCGGCAAAGTAATTATCCCGGATGGGCAATTTGTTACCGGACCGATAGAAATAAAATCTGGTGTAGAGCTGTATTTATCAGCCGATGCAGAATTGCTTGGAAGCATTAACCGATTAGATTATGGAAAGAAGAATGCAGAGGCGTTAATTTATGCGAAGAAACAGCATTCAATTGCTATAAGTGGTAAAGGAATTATCAATGGAAGAGGTCGCGAAGTGGTTAAAAACCTACTTACCTTATTACACCAAGGCGTTTTAGAAGATGAAACCTGGAAAGTAAAAAGACCATCAGAAAGTAACCGACCTCGATTAATTGCTTTTACCGACTGCGAAGATGTTTCAGTAAAAAATGTGAAATTAAAAAATAGTGCGGGTTGGGTTCAGGATTTTGTGAGATGTAATAAAGTAAACATAGACAGCATAACGGTAGAAAGTACCGAATATTGGAATAATGATGGAATTGATATTGTAAACAGTAAAAACGTTCGTATAACGAATTGTAATGTTGATGCAGCAGATGATGGAATTTGCTTAAAATCTGAAGGCATGCTTGGTATTTGTGAGAATGTTTATGTAGAAAATTGCATCATCCGATCGAGCGCTAGTGGATTTAAATTAGGAACAGGTTCTTACGGAGGTTTTCGAAATATTAAAGTTAGAAACATTACCGTTTACAATACCTACCGTTCGGCCATTGCACTAGAAGCTGTTGACGGTGGCTTTATTGATGGTGTTGATATTGAAGGCGTTGTAGCCAAATATACAGGTAATGCGATTTTTATTCGCTTAGGACATAGAAACAAAACCGATAAATTTAGTACGATAAAAAACATTCGGATTGCCAACGTTAAAGCAGATATTCCAAATACAAAGCCTGATGCCGGCTACCCTATCGAAGGACCACTACCAAAAGTTCCGCCTCATAACTTACTTCCAGCATCAATTGTTGGCATACCAGGACATTTGATAGAAAACGTATTGCTCCAAAATATCGAAATTACGTATGGCGGTGGTGCTTCAGAAAAAACAGCAAACATTCCAATTAATGAGTTGGATAAAGTTGTCGAAAACGAAGCCGGATACCCTGAATTTAGCATGTTTGGAGAATTACCTGCATGGGGATTTTATGTTCGCCACGCAAAAGGCATTACCTTTAAAAATGTTAAATTAAATTATATTGAAAGCGATTTCAGGCCGGCGGTAATATTTGATGATGTAAATGGAATTGATGTGAATGGACTGAAAATCGATAAATCTGAACATCCCAATGTAATGGTATTAAAAAATACTGGTGCTGTTTCCATTAAAAACACGAAATTCCCTTCAAATAAAAAAGAATCGATAAAAGAGATTCAATAATTTAATGACCCGAAGAATTATCATGCATTTATTTACCTTAAAAAGAATGACAAAAAAAAACATTTTAGGATATAAGAATACAGCAATATACCTATTTTTGGTATTGTCAAGTTTGAATTTTGGGTCAGTATATGCGCAGCAGTTAGACTTAATCAAGTACGTTCAGCCATTTTCGGGCACATCGGCTAGTACAACAATGGCTAGCCAGCATATAGAAGATAAAACAGAACGTTTAGCAAATACAATTCCAGCAGTAGCGCCTCCGTTTAGTATGACGCAGTGGACACCCCAAACGCAGTTAACAGAAACAAAATGTTTAGCCCCATACTATTTCAATAATAAAAAAATTTATGGCTTCCGGGCAAGCCACTGGATAAGTGGTTCATGCACACAAGATTATGGCAGTTTTACCATCATGCCAATCTCAGGTAAGCTTAAAACGAATTCTAATGATTATGCTGCAGATTATAATCATGAAAATGAAGCATCAACCCCATCCTACTACAGGATTAATCTTAATAGCTATAAATTACAAGTAGAACTCACCTCAACACTTAGGTGCGGCGTAATGAGAATTACGGCGATGAAAACAGATAGCTTATATCTTTTGGTAAGTCCAAACAGCGACGAAAACAAGGGCTATATTCAAATCGATAAAGCAAAAGGTGAGATTTCGGGTTACAATCCTGTTCATCGAATTTATCAGGGATGGGGTGAAGCTGCCGGATTTAGTGGTTATTTTTTTATCCGTATCAAAAAAGTGCTTAAAACCGGCGGGGTTTACAGTGAAGGAAATGTTTCGCAAAATCAAAACATTAATAATCAAAAAAATATAGGTGCTTACGCTGGTTTTAAACTACAAAAAGGCGAACAAATTATTATCTATTCCGGCACTTCTTTTACCAGTATTGATGCCGCAAAACGCAATCTAGAAAGCGAGATAAATAATGATTCTTTTGAAACTGTTTTAGCTAAAACCAACGCAGCATGGGAAAAGTCTTTATCACAAATAAAGGTTTCAGACTTGAATGAAAAGAAGAAAAAAATCTTTTATACTGCACTGTATCATGCACAACAACATCCCAGATTATTTAATGATGTGGATGGCAAATACCCTCAATTTGCAGGCAATTATCAAACAAAAACAATTAGTAAAGGCAACTACTACGATGATTTTTCCATGTGGGATATCTATCGTGCGCAACTTCCGCTTATAGAATTACTAAAACCCGATTTGGCGAATTCATTTGCAAATTCATTGGTTTTAAAAGGTCAGCAAGGCAGCTGGCTACCCATCTTCCCTTGTTGGAACAGTTACACCGCAGCAATGATTGGCGATCATGCAACAGCTTTTCTCGCTTCTGCTTACAACAAAGGTATCAGAGATTATGATGTAAAAGAGGCTTATCGCCTGATGAGGCAAAATGCATTCCAAATGCCCGATTCAGCAGATTATTTAAATGGTAAAGGCCGACGAGGAATTAATAGTTATTTAAAATATGGGTACATTCCTATAGAAGATAGCATCCCAAATGCATTTCATAAAAAAGAACAGGTAAGCAGAACCTTAGAATATGCTTATGATGATTATGCATTAGCTACGATAGCAAAAGATTTAGGTAAAAAAGAAGACTATAACCTACTTTCAAAAAGATCATTAAATTATCAAAACATATTTGATGCGAAAATTGGGATGGTTAGAGGAAGATTTGAAAATGGAAATTGGTATAGTCCTTTCTATCCAGATCATCGTGAGCCATACATTACGGAAGGAACACCCAGACAATATACTTTTTATGTACCTCATGATATGCCTGGACTCATAAAATTGATGGGCGGGAGTAAAAAACTTGAAAATGAATTAGATTCTTTATTCAACAATAAAGAGTATTGGCATGGAAATGAACCTGGTCATCAGATTCCATTTTTATACAATTACACCGCGTCTCCATGGAAAACTCAAATTCAGGTTAGCCGTATTTTGGATGAAGAATATGATGAAGGCGCAGGTGGACTAAGCGGTAATGACGATGCCGGGCAAATGTCGGCATGGTATGTATTTGCAGCACTTGGCTTTTATCCGGTAGATCCAGTTTCAGGAAATTATCAATTAACAAGTCCTACTTTTAAGCAGACCACTATATCGTTTAACGATGGAAAGAAATTAACTATAAAAGCAATTAAAAGCAGCAACACCTCTATCTATATTTCTAAAATCACTTTAAACGGAAAAGCTTTTGATAAAACTTATATCACTCATAATAATTTGATTAAAGGAGGCGAAATCGTTTTTTATTTGACTGAAAAACCTAAAATTAAGTACCATTAAGTATGAAGTTATCGTCATTCACTCTCATGAGGGAATCTTAAAACGTAAATATTATCAAGGATTTATGGTATGCGGCGCAAAGATCATGAACTATAGCTTACGAATAAGATTTCCACAAGTCGTCAATTCCAAATTGATTGGAAATGCTAAAACGGTGGGTTTGCCTTTCTATTGCGTTAAGATTCCCGCCTGCGCGGGAAAGACGGATGGAGAAACTCAACGAGTATCCCTCAGCAAGTCGTCATTTCCAAATTGATTGAAAATGCTAAGTCGGTGGGTTGAAATTAGCAATACAAACAACAGAAAATAACATTTTAAATAAATAATAATCGTATAAATGACGTTTATTATTTTAAAAGTTTTATTTTTACTACACGATTCTTTCCAAATATCATCATTATGAAACGAAATAATACTGCAAATTGCATATTCTATGTATTCCTGGTATGTATTTTAACCAGTTTAAGCCCTGTTAATTTGCATGCACAAACGTCAAAAACCATTACAATAAATACTGATAATTCAATTGCAAAAGTGCAATCCAATATGTGGGGTGTATTTTTTGAAGACATTAATTTTGGTGCTGATGGTGGCATTTACGCAGAATTAATTAAAAACAGATCTTTTGAGTTTGCTAAACCGCTAATGGGTTGGGCGATACAAAGAGCAAAAGCAAATGAGGGCGAAATTTTAGTTGTAAACCGAAAAGAAGAAAATATAACCAATCCAAGGTACATTCAAATTAACACTGAAAAAGGAAATTTCGGTATAAGCAATGAAGGCTTTAAAGGTATCGGTGTAAAAAAAGGCCTTCGTTACGATTTCTCGGTTATGTATCGGCAACAAAATACAGGTGTAAAATTGCGTTTGCAATTGTTATCGGCTGACAACAAAATTATTGGTGAAGGAAACCTAAATCCAGAAAAATCTAGCAGTGATTGGAAAAAACAATCGACAAGCTTTGTAGCGACAAAAACTGATGCTAAAGCCAAATTCACCATATTATTTGAAGGTAAGGGAAAAATAGATCTTGATATGATTTCGTTATTCCCAGGCGATACCTGGAAGAATCGCCCGCAAGGTTTACGTGCAGATATGGTTAAAATGCTTGCCGATATGAAGCCTGGTTTTGTACGTTTCCCAGGGGGGTGTATTGTTGAAGGCACCGACCTTGCAAACAGATATCAATGGAAAAAAACCATTGGACCTATTGAAAACAGGCAATTAATTATGAATCGCTGGAATGTAGAATTTGCCCATCGCCCGGCACCGGATTATTACCAGAGTTTCGGCCTAGGTTTTTTTGAATATTTTCAACTGGCAGAAGATATAGGTTCTGATGCGCTCCCAATCTTAAATTGCGGAATGGCCTGCCAGTTCAATACAGGAGAAGTTGCTTCGCTTGATGAGTTAGATCCTTATGTTCAGGATGCACTAGATCTTATTGAATTTGCAAATGGCGACATAACTACTAAATGGGGAAAAATGAGAGCAGACCTGGGTCATCCAAAACCATTTAACCTAAAAATGATGGGCATTGGAAATGAAAACTGGGGGCCGCAATATTTAGAACGTTTGGCCATTTTCACTAAAGCAATCAAAACCAAATATCCTGATTTTAAACTCATAAATAGTTCAGGCACAGATCCTGAAGGCGATAGATTTAACTTACTAAATACTTCACTCAGAAATTCCAACGCAGATTTTATAGATGAACATTATTATCGCCCTGCGGATTGGTTCCTTAAAAATGCTGGACGTTATGATGACTATCCAAGAGACGGCTCAAAAGTTTTTGTTGGCGAATATGCCGTTCATGCAGATAAAAACGTAATTGGTAGTAGTAGGAATAACTGGCAAAGTGCCTTGGCAGCTGCTTCACTTATGACCGGGCTTGAGCGAAATGCAGATGTTGTTCAAATGGCATCCTACGCGCCGCTTTTTGCGCATATCGACGCATGGCAATGGGCTCCAGATATGATTTGGGTAGATAATTTGAATGCTTATGGAACGCCGGATTATTATGTCCAAAAACTCTTCTCGACCAATAAAGGCACCGATGTAATTGCATCAAAAATTGATGGAAAGAATATAATTGGCCAGGATGGTTTATACGCTTCGGCGGTAACCGATAAAATCAGCAAAGAAGTCATCATCAAAATTTCCAACACGACAGATAAAGCGCAAAACATTGATTTTAATTTGGAAGGAAAACGGAGTTTAAAAACGAAAGGCTATGTAGATGAACTTGCGAACACGAATTTAAATCAGCTGAATTCTTTTGAAAATCCTGATGCGATAAGTCCGAAAAGAAATTCAATTACTGTTAAAAATAAAAAACTGTCGCTTACTTTGAAACCCTATTCTTTCAACGTAATCAAAATACCATTCACCAAATAAATGATTATGAAAAAATTATTGCTATTGATTATTACATTAGGTTCAACGATTTATGTAAATGCCCAAACTGAAGTAAAACTAACGATTAACCAGGCAAATGAGCAAGTTATCAGCAAACACATTTACGGCCATTTTTCAGAGCATTTAGGCCGATGCATTTATGATGGTTTTTGGGTAGATGAAAATTCTTCCATTCCGAATAAAGGTCGTATCAGGCTTGATGTAGTTGATGCGCTGAAAAAAATAAACATTCCAAACCTGCGTTGGCCGGGTGGTTGTTTTGCCGATGAATACCATTGGAGAGATGGTATCGGCCCAAGAAACCAGCGACCTAAAATGGTTAATACCAACTGGGGAGGCGTAACAGAAGACAATAGCTTTGGTACTCATGAATTCCTCGAACTTTGTGATATGTTAAAATGTGAACCCTATGTTGCAGGTAATGTTGGTAGTGGTACCGTTGAAGAAATGGCTAAATGGGTTGAATACCTCAATTTTGATGGAGTAAGTCCAATGGCAACTATTCGTGCACAAAATGGGAGAGAAAAGCCTTGGAAAGTTACTTTCTGGGGTGTTGGAAACGAAAGCTGGGGATGTGGTGGCCACATGACTGCTGATTATTACACCGATTTATATAAAAGATACGCTACTTACGCCAGAGATTATGCAGGTGCACCTTTAAAAAGAATTGCCAGTGGTGCCAATGCTGATGATTACAACTGGACGGAAACCTGCATGAAAAATATTGGCTCCAGAATGTGGGGACTTACTTTGCATTACTACACTATTCCAACAAACAACTGGAAAGCAAAAGGCTCTGCAACTCAATTTAATGAGGAAGAGTATTTCAGTACCATGAAAAACTGTTTAAAGATGGAAGAACTGGTAACCAAACATTCGGCAATAATGGACAAATATGACCCAAAAAAGAAAGTTGCCCTTGTTGTGGATGAATGGGGAATTTGGACCGATGTTGAACCTGGAACAAATCCTGGTTTTCTTTACCAGCAAAACAGCCTTCGCGATGCATTAATTGCTGGTACAACGCTTAACATTTTCAATAACCATTCTGATAGGGTAAAAATGGCAAATCTTGCGCAAACTGTAAATGTTTTGCAAGCACTTATCCTAACTGAAAAAGATAAAATGGTTTTAACCCCTACTTATCATATTTTCGATTTATACAAAGTTCATCAAGATGCCAAATACCTTCCTATAGCATTTACCAGCCCTGAATATATTGTTGGAAATAATAAAATCCCGGCATTGAATGTATCTGCTTCTCAAGATTCTACTGGAGCAATTCATATTTCACTAGTAAATTTAGATCCAAAAAATAAAATTTCATTGAGTACAGATTTAGACGGGCTAAAGTGGAAAACGGTAACTGGTCAGATATTGACATCTGCGAAACTTACAGATATAAATACATTTTCTAACCCCGATAAAATTCGTAATTCAAAGTTTTCAGGTGCTAAAAAATCAGGTAATTTGCTAAAAGTTGAGTTGCCATCACAATCAGTTGTCGTATTGGAATTAAAATAGAACATGATAAAGAAATACTTTTTACTATTGTTGTTGTTTACTACAGCTGCATCACAGCTTACTAAAGCTCAAACAAAGTTTAACATCATAAGTCCGGATAAGATGCTAAATGTTGAAGTTTTTATTAAAGATGGAAAAGCATTTTACACCATACAAAGAGGTTCAGAACAGGTTTTAAAATCTTCGGAGCTAGGTGTGGTTAGAGCTGATGAAGATTTATCTAAAGGGCTGTCATTAATTTCGGCTTCTAAAGTCGAGGTGGTTAAAGATGCTTATATCCTTAAAAACGCCAAGCGGTTAAATCATAATTACATTGCTAACAAGCGAGTTTTTCATTTAAAAAATTCATCAGGGAAAAAGATAGATGTTATTTTTCAGGTATCAGATGATGGAGTTGCCTTTCGATATTATTTCCCGGAAAAAGATGCTAAGCTGAAAAACATTATGGATGAAAAAAGTTCATTTCATTTCTTTGAGCAAACTAAAGCATGGCTACAGCCAATGTCTGTGGCCAAAACCGGTTGGGAAAGTACCAACCCATCTTACGAAGAATATTATCAAAAAGAAATAAATGTTGGAACACCGGCACCAACAAATGCAGGTTGGGTATACCCTGCCCTTTTCCATTATAAAGATACCTGGATGTTGATATCGGAAACTGGATTAGATGAAAATTATTGTGCTACTCGCTTAGAACAAAACTCGGGTAATGGAAATTATAAAGTTGGTTTTCCAGACAAAAGAGAGGCATTTACTGGCCAAAATGTAAATCCTGAGTCTACGCTTCCATGGTTTACACCCTGGCGTATCATTGCGGTGGGTAGCCTTAAAAAAATAACAGAATCTACACTAGGAACTGATTTGGCGTATCCGGCAAAATCAAAAATAAATCCAGATTTGTTTAAGATGGGAAAGGCTTCCTGGAGCTGGATTATGTTGAAGGATAGTTCTATAACCTACAACACGCAAAAAAAATATATCGATTTCGCTGCGGAAATGAAGTGGGAATATACGCTTATCGATGTAGATTGGGATACAAAAATTGGTTATGATAAAATGCAGGAATTGGCCAATTATGCCAAGCAAAAAAATGTGGGCTTAATATTATGGTACAATTCTGCTGGTGACTGGAATACGGTGAAATATACACCAAAAAACAAATTGACCACGCATGAAAACCGTTTAAAAGAATTTGCAATTTTACAGAAAATGGGCATCAAAGGCATCAAAGTTGATTTTTTTGGTGGTGATGGCCAATCTATGATTAAATATTATTTCGAAATTTTTGAAGATGCCGCCAGGTTTAACTTAAGTGTAAACTGCCACGGAGCAACATTACCAAGAGGCTGGCAGCGAACCTTTCCAAACCTGATGACGATGGAATCCATAAAAGGAATGGAATTTATCACCTTTAAGCAGGAGAATGCAGACGAAGAACCGCAACACGCTACAACAATTCCATTTACAAGAAACGTTTTCGACCCGATGGATTTTACGCCAATGCGCTTATACGAAATCCCTAAAATCGACAAAAAAACGACGAGTACTTTTGAATTGGCCTTACCAGTAATTTTCCAATCTGGGATTCAGCATTTGGCAGAAGCACCCGATGGAATGGAAAGAATGCCAGCTTTTATAAAAACTTTTCTACAGAACTTTCCTTCGAGCTGGAGCGATACCGAACTAATAGATGGTTACCCGGGTAAGTTTGTTGTTATGGCAAGAAAAGCAGGTAATAAATGGTACCTGGCCGGTATAAATGGTGAAGGAAATGCTAAGAAAATCACCTTAGATTTATCAAAATTTGGAGGTAAAAGCGCAAAACTAATAGAAGATGGTGCTGAAAAATTCTCTTTTACTCAAAATGAAATTCAAGTTAACACAACAATACAAATAACAATGAAACCTTTTGGAGGATTCGTAATTACAATAGAATAACCAATTAAAATGAAAAAAATACTTATCACCTGCGTCCTGTTCATTACCATTCTGATGAATGTTCAGGCACAATCTAAAAAAGAAACCTATCTTTTTGCTTACTTCAAAGATAATGGAGAAGATGGATTGCATCTGGCTTATAGCACAGATGCTTACAATTGGACAACACTTAAAAACGATAAGTCGTTTCTAACACCAACAATAAGCAATGATAAATTAATGAGAGACCCATGTATTTTGCGAGGTGCAGATGGTCTCTTCCACATGGTATGGACCGTTAGCTGGAAGTCTAATGGCATCGGTTACGCCAGCTCTAAAGATTTAATAAATTGGAGTGCACAACAATTCTTACCGGTTATGGAAAAAGAAGAAGGTGTTGGAAATTCCTGGGCACCTGAAATAACTTTTGATAATAAAAGCAAAACCTACATGATTTACTGGTCTAGCACTATTAAAGGAAAATTCTCTGAAACTTTATTAAAAAAAGATGATAAAAATAACAATAGAATTTATTATGTAACCACTAAGGATTTTAAATCATTTTCGCCAACAAAACTACTTTATGAACCGGGGTTTAATGTAATAGATGCATCAATAGTTAATGATAACGACAAGTTTGTTATGTTTTTAAAAGATGAAACAAAGGAACCTGTTCAGAAAAATATCAAAATCGCACATAGTGATAACTTAACCGGGCCTTACTCAAAAGCAAGTGAACCCATTACAGGAAACTATTGGGCAGAAGGACCAACATCTTTAAAGCTTGGGAATGAATGGATTGTTTATTTTGATAAATACACTGAGCATAAGTACGGAGCGATTAAATCAAACGATTTAAATACATGGACAGATGTTTCTGATAAAATTTCGCTGCCAAAGGGATTAAGACATGGAACCATAATAACGATAACGAAAAAGGAACTTAAAAAGTTACAAAAGCAGTAAGTCTGCCTTGGTTCTTTTTAGCTTCACTTGTTTATAAAAAATGAGTAAATAGCATTAAGATTAAATCGTTTTAAACGATACATTATTTCACGCTCTTTAAAAACAAACGTGAGCATTAAAGTTTCACTAAATCGTTTACGTAAATAAATTTGACAAAAACTAAGCATTAACACATTAAAACAGCAACTTTAAAAAGTAAGAACTGATTTTTAACCAAATGAATTTTAAAGTAAAACTTTATCTAAGAATATCTTTTTTATGCCTATTTCCTTTTACTGGAATTGCACAACAAAAAAATAAATTACCATTTAACGATACAAAATTACCAATCGAAACCAGATTGCAAGATGTTGTGAAAAGGCTAACCATTGATGAGAAAATTGGTATGCTTTCAGAAACCTCATCAGCGGTTGAAAGATTAGGAATTGATAAATATTATTATGGAAATGAAGGTTTACATGGTATTATGCGTCCTGGAAAGTTTACCGTTTTCCCCCAATCTATTGCTCTTGCCGCCTCATGGAATCCGGCTTTAATAAATAGCGTAGCTACTGCAATATCCGATGAAGCCCGTGGTAAATGGAATGAACTAGGAAAAGGAAAAAATCAAAATGCCCCATTTAGCGATTTACTTACCTTATGGTCTCCTACAATAAACATGGCTCGCGACCCAAGATGGGGACGTACTGCAGAAACCTATGGAGAAGATCCATACCTGACTTCATGCTTTTCAGTTGCTTATATAAAAGGACTACAAGGAAATGATCCAAATCACATCAAAGTAGTTGCGACACCAAAACACCTTGCAGTTAACAACGAAGAAAACAATCGGCTGGCGGCAAATTCGATCGTTTCTGAAAAAACGCTTCGGGAATACTATCTTCCGGCCTTTAAAAGTAGTGTAGTTGAGGGCAATGCACAAAGTATCATGTCTGCTTACAATAAGGTTAACTGGATACCATCAACAGCAAGCAGATGGTTGTTAACCGATGTACTCCGTAAAGAGTGGGGATTTGATGGATATGTAGTAAGTGACTGTGGTGCAGCATGTAACATATTCAGCAAGCATCAATTTACGGCTTCAATGGAAGAAGCTGCTGCCGCTGCGATAAAGGCAGGTATGGATATGGAATGTGCCGCCGGTTGCAATTTAATTAAGGAGTATTTAAAGTTAGCCTGGCAGAAAAAACTAGTTACCGATGATGAGATAAACAATTCAGTAAAAAATGTTTTAAGGGTACGGTTTCGCTTGGGGCTATTTGATAAAACAGGTGCCGGACCTTATGACAATATTAGTTCTTCCGTAATTGGAAATGCGGCGCATCAAAAACTTGCTTTGGATGCAGCTAAAGAAAGTATAATACTTCTAAAGAATGATAAAAATATTTTGCCGTTGCAGCTTCAGAAGCTAAAATCTATCGCAGTAGTTGGTCATAACGCAGATGTGAATGTTTTTGGCGGCTACAGCGGTGTTCCTTTTAATGCACCTGTAACACCTTTGCAAGGCATAAAAAACCTAGTTGGGAATACCGCTACCATAAATTATGCACCAACAAAGTTAGATCTGTTTAATGTTGAAATGATTCCTTCTGATGAATTATTATCTGCAAGCGGACAAAACGGATTGGATGCAGAATATTTTGATAATAAATTTTTAGAAGGTACACCGAAAAAAAGAATTGATGCTCAGGTTAATTTCAACACAAAGGAGAATCCACCTGATCCTTTTATTCCCGCAGGAAAAAAATCCATTCGCTGGACGGGTTGGTTAGTACCATCGAAAAGTGGTGAATATACTTTAGCAGTAAGTTCTGATGATGGTTCCCGCACCTGGTTTAATGGAAAAATGGTAACAAACAGCTGGAAAGACAGAGGCGAAATATTAGATAGCTTTAAGGTAAGACTCGAAGCAGGAAAAAAATATCCGGTAAAAATTGAATATTATGATACTGGAAATGATGCTGTATGCAGGTTTTGGTGGCACACACCATTTGCGAAAGATCGGGTTTATACGGCACAAGTAGAGGCTGCTAAAAAGAGCGATGTTGTAGTTGCAATTATAGGAACAGGCCTTTATAATGAACGTGAAGGCCATGATAAAGAAAGCCTTGACCTTCCTGGCGACCAAATGACAATGCTAAAGACTGTTTATCAGGCCAATCCTAATGTAGTTGTGGTAATGGTTACCGGTAGTCAGCACACTATTGGTTGGATAAAAGAAAACGTCCCTGGCATTGTTAATATATACTTTGGTGGCGAACAGGCTGGTAATGCTATTGCATCTGCGCTTTTCGGCAAATATAATCCATCCGGGAAATTACCGCTAACCTATTACGAAAGCCTGGATAAGGTGCCTGCAATGAACAGGTATGAAATTAGTGAAGGCCGAACGTATATGTATTACCCCGGAAAACCGCTCTATGAATTTGGTTATGGATTGAGCTATACCACTTTTAAATATTCGGCTTTGCAGGTTAAAAGAATCGTTGAAAATGGAAAAAAACGTATTGCTATTGAACTCGAAATTGAAAATACTGGCAATATGGATGGAGAGGAAGTAGTACAATTGTACACAAGTTACCCAGATTCAAAACATGAGGTGCCTTTAAAACAATTAAAGGGCTTTAAAAAAGTATTTGTGGCTAAAGGCAAAAAACTGAAAGTAGATTTTAAAATTAATGAAGATGATATTTCATTCTGGTCTGTTGAAAAAGGCTGGCAAGCAGAAAAGGGTAATGTGATGATAAACATTGGTTCTTCATCAAATGATATCCGGTTGCATTCGTTAATTAATTTAGATAAGTAACGAAGGTTTTTATAATTATACTTCCACCTTAACACGAATATAACAACGGTAAAGAATTTAAAATTCTTTACCGTTATTAATTTATAAATTCAGGACCTTAATGGGCGTGCGAAGATTACACAATCTGAAATACGGCTGCATAACTGCCTTTTAAACGTTCCGGAACATCAATAATCAAACCTTCTGCATTGTGTGCAAAATTAATAGCATTTGTGTCTCCAGGCAAGGTAACCTTTTTAACTTTGCCAGAGTAATGGCGGGAATTTAAAGCGAGTGTTTTAATAAACACCTTTTCCGAATTAATTTCTCCTAATACGGTTGCGTAAATCATATCCTCTTTTGTTGCAAAACGTATATCGGCTGAAGTGAAAGGCTTGCCTTTACCTTCATTAAAACCCTGCGCCTTTAAAGGCTGAGCATTCTCGAGTGCCGGCCCTTCTCCAAGAATTTCCCAAGGTCTCGTACCAAAAATACTCGATTTATTTACAGCCATCCATTTCGTTATTTCTTGTAAAATTGCTTGCTCCTGTTCATCAATAGAACCATCTCCTCTCAAAGGAATATTTAACAACAGGTTTCCATTTTTACTTACTACATCTACAAGCGTTTGGATAACTGCTTTAGCACTTTTGTAGCCATTCCGGTCATATATCCTGCGATCGTAATGCCAATCACCAATGCACGTGTCGGTTTGCCATGGAAGTGGTTCAATTTCATTACTTTGTCCCCTTTCAATATCCCAAACCATGCATTTTCTTTGTTGCACATCCAATATTTTACCAAATAAAACCGCATTCTGTTTTCCATGTTTTTTAATACTTTTATTGTACAGATGAGCTGCAATTTTAAGCCCTGCATCGCTAATCGGCCACAATGGCAATACCGTATCATCAAAATAAACCAAATCAGGTTCGTATTTGTTGATTAGAGAAATGGTGCGGTTATAAAATTTATCGCAATAGGCCTTGCTTGGAATACTTACACCTTTTTGCCATTCCCAAATCTTTATATTCGAATAAGTTGTATTCTCATTAGTACTTAATCCGTGTCGCTGTGCATACAATTCCTGAGGATCCATGCCCTCCCACCATTTACCTGCTCCATCTTCTTTTGTAATATTACCATCATAAGGCATGCCTGCGAAAGGCCCGGTTTTATCTACAAACTGAGCAGACTCAAACCATGTCCAGGCATGAGAAGCATGCACGCTAACGCCAAATTTCAATCCCTGATTTTTCGCAGCCTTCGCCCAACCACCTATTAAATCTTTTTTCGGACCAAATTTGGTTGAATTCCATGGTTGATATTTATTGGGGTATAAATCAAAATTATCATGGTGATTAGCGAGGGCAAAGAAGTATTCAGCTCCTGCATTCTTGTATAATTCCAATAAAGCTTCGGGTTCCCACTTATCAGCTTTCCATTCATTTATTACATCTTTAAAACCGAACTTTGATGGATGACCATATTTTTGAACGTGAAATTTATAAGTTTCAGAACCTTCAAGATACATTTTACGTGCGTACCAATCGCCATGTTCAGGCTGGCATTGTGGCCCCCAATGTGCCCAAATTCCAAATTTAGCATCGCGAAACCAATCTGGCACTTGGAATTGGCTCAAGGAATCCCAAGTTGGTTTAAATGGACCTTGTTGCATTATTTCTCCAGCTGAAGAAGATGGATATAAAAAATCGTCTGCTTTCAAAAAACCCGGAAGGTATAATGCCGGAATTGTTCCAATCGCAGCTTTTAACAAGGTTCTTCTTTTCATGTAAATTGTAGTTTAGAATGTGAAAGCTATATTATTTTATCTGAAAATGATAATTACCTGAACCTACTTTAAATATTTTTTTACCTTCACTATAACCCGAATATTTTATTGAATTATTCGATGTAATGGGTTTACCACTTTCTAAAACTGCGGCACCAGCACTGGAGGGTAAATATAAAGTTGCTTTTGCATTGGCTGGTATTTCAATATCTATTTTAAAAGCATCTTTCTCTTTTCTCCAGTTAACACTAATTAAACCTCTTGGCGAATTATAGCTTGCTTTTACAAAGGTTACGTCTCCCACAGGTTCTGGTCTAATTTCAATATTACCAGAAGCCACATCATTTTCTTCCGCTCTTATTCCTGCTAAACCACTATAAAACCATTCCATTAAATGGCCTAACATAAAATGATTGTTAGATGCATCACTATTAGCCTGCCATGATTCGGTTAGCGCAGTTGCACCTTTTGCTATCTGGTATCCATAACCAGGTACATCTGAACGGCTATTCATATCAAAAATAACATCCGAACGCCCTGCATCATCTAAAGCTCTCAGTAAATATCGATATCCGATATCGCCCGAGGTAAGACTGTTATCTCGCTTTTTTAAATCTTTAATTAAATTATCCAAAACAGCCTGCTTTTTATCAGGCTCAGTCAAATTCATATACAATGCCATTGCATTAGCAGTCTGACTTCCGGTAGCGTACTGATTGGTTTCTTTATTAAAAAATTTCTGATTGAAGGCCAGCTTAACCTTTTTACCTAAATCATCATATTTTTTGGAATCATCATTTTTCCCTAAGGCTTTGGCAATTTTACTTAAAATGGTTAAGTCGTAATAATAAATTGCGGTAGCCGTTACGCCTCTAGGTGTAAGTTGAGAAACACCCGGAGTTTTTGGTCCAATATCGTACCAATCGCCTAAACCATGATAAAGCATATTGTCTTTGGCTTTTGTTCCCAGGTAATTAATGTAACGGCTCATCATACCGTAATTTTCCTCGAGTACTTGTGTATCACCATACCATTGATATACATACCATGGCAGAATAATTCCATTGCTCCCCCATTCCGGCGAATCCCTAAATCCTCCACCAAATTCTGCATATTCGGGGGCAATATCAGGAATAAGGCCTTCTGCAGTTTGCGACATGCGCATGTCGGATATAACCTTTTTACACAATGTTGCAATATCATAAGTGTACCTGATAGAACTTCCAACAAGATGCGCTTCTTCTAGCCAACCTAGTTTTTCTCTATGCGGGCAATCGGTAAACACACTTGCCATATTACTTTTTACAGCCCAATCAATTAAGTCGAATGTTTTATTAAAAAGTGTGTTTGAACTTGTAAAAGTTCCAATTTGTGGCGCAGCATTACGAGTGTGAAGTAACTTGGCTTGTAACACAACAGGTAATTTATTTTCATTAATTTCATCTGCAGGTACTGCACCTTCAATTTGTAAATAACGAAACCCATAATACATAAATTTAGGCTGCCAGCTTTCTGATTCTACTCCGCTAAGCGTATAATTAAAAAAAACAGGACTGCCAATTGCATTTTGAGTAACCGTTCCATCGCTTGCAAGTAATTCACCAGGAATAAGTTTAATGGTTTTTCCTTTTAAGCCTTTAACATTTATGAAAGGAATACCTGATGCATTTTGCCCAAAATCGTAAACCCACATACCTGGTTTAGGTTGTGTTATTTTTTTGGGTTTAAAATTATCAAATATTTTCAAAGGCTCTTCTGCCTGTACATTTAACTGTGATGGGCCTCCAACCACAATAGCATCACGCCATCCCGACGCATTAAATGCTGGTTTATCCCAACCGTTTGGCAATAAATTCGCATCATAATCTTCACCTCCATAAATGCTTGAAAAAGTTACCGGTCCGGCTATGGTTTTCCATGAATTATCACTAATAAAATCTTGTGTTGAGCCATCTTTATATTCAAATGTTATTCTGCAAATCATTTTAGGATAACCGAAAGCACCAGTTAGTTTTCTATATCTTTCTGATAATGAATAATAAAACCCGTTGCCAAGCATTACACCAAATGCATTAGAACCCGATTTAATTTGTTTTGTGATATCAAAAGCTACATATAGCGCATGCTTGTCATATTTTGTCCAACCAGGATCGAGGAAATGATCTCCAACTTTTGTTCCATTAAGAGAAAGTTCAAAATGACCAAGTCCTGATATAAATATTAAAGCCTTTTTTACCTCTTTTTTTATAATAATTTCTTTCCTCAAAAGCGGAAGAATATTATTTTTACCTTTAGTTCCTAAATCTCCAAGTTCGGGTTGCGACGGAACAATGATTTGAGATTCAGGTAGTTTTTCATAACCTATCCATTGTGCACCTTTCCAATCTGTTTTACTAAATAAACCTGTTTGCCAGGCCGATATTTTACTCCAGGTGCTTACACCGCCTGCCTCATCCCAAACCATCACTTTCCAGAAATAATTTTTTACAGATAAAAGCTTTTTACCTCCATATCTTATTTGAATCGAACCATCAGAAGAAACTTTCTTCGTATCCCAAATATTTCCGATGTTTTTTAATAAAGATAAAGAATCATCAGATACTAAAATACGATAAGCACCTTGCATCACATTTCTTTTATTGCTTTTTAGTTGCCAGTTTAATATCGGTTTTGGTACATCTACGCCTACCGGACGTTTTTTATATTCACATAACAGATTACTGACCATTAAATTTTGAGCTTTAGCGCTTAATGAACATGCGAAAACAAAAATTAACAGGTAAAATATTTTAAATTGGTATTTCATCTTATAAAATTTATTTGAAATTATTTTATTATTCTTTGCCATAAAGCTGCCATTCTAAAAGTGTTGGTTGTGTACTTTGATTGTGAATAGTAAGTTTAAAATATCGGGCTTTTACCGATTTAAAATTTTTAATCATCCCGATACCGCCTGTAGTTGCTTTAAGTACAGGCAACCAACTATCCCCTTTCTTATATTCTAAAATAATGTCTTGTTTTTTATCTTCCCAAGGGTGCCATGGTTCATCAATAATAAGGGTTGATATATCAAAAACAGTATTTAAATCTATTTCTAAAATGGCATCTTTTTGCCCTTTAGCAGCCTCCCATTTTGTTAATCGGTTTCCATCTAGAAGATTTTTAGCAATTGCATTAGGTTGTTCTGATGATGCCGTTATTTTTTTACCTGCAACAGGCGGTGGTGCTACATTAGGTTCTCCGCTAAATTCAACAACTACGACTGTGTTTATAGTATCTGGCAATTGCTTAGGAAGCATAAGCTCAAGATTTTTTCCGGCTCGTTTTGTTCGCAATAATTTAGAAGAATCGCTTAGCAGATAGGCTCTGGTAACTTTATTCAACATCGGAACTTTTAATTTGCCATCTAAAGGATTATCAAAAACGTGCAAATAAAGTTTTTGCTGTTTGCGGGTTGCCCTACCCCATGAAAGAAAAGGAAAAGGGCTCGAAGTGGTACCATAAACAGATTCCTGATTTACTTTAAGCCATTTACCGATTTCGGCCAGGCGCTCAATACTTACTGCCGGAATTTCTCCATGAGCATCGGGTCCAACGTTTAGTAGAAAGTTACCGCCTTTGCTTACAACATCTGTAAGATTGCGGATAAGTGTTTTTGCACTTTTCCAATCCTTATCGTTAGATTTAAATCCCCATGTATCATTTATTGTCATACAGGCCTCCCAATTGCGCCCGGGAAAACCTGTTGATGGAACAAACTGCTCTGGTGTTTCCGTATCACCATCAAAACCACCACCTAACCTGTTATTGGTAATTAAATTTGGATGTTGCTTTACAATAGCATCAAATTTGGCGGCACGTTCAGGAGTCATATTTTGTGGTGTATCCCACCATAAAATATCAGGTTCGCCATAATTAGAAAGAATTTCTTTAACCTGAGGAATGGAGATTTTATCTAAATAAGCATCAAAGCTGCCTTTTTGGGCTTCATCCCATGAACCACCACTTGCAGCTCCTCCAGGATGTACCCAATCCTGAGCCTGTGAGTAATAAAACCCAATTTTTATTCCGGCTTTTTTACAGGCATCAACCAATGGCTTTAAAATATCTTTTTTATAAGGAGAAGCACCCATAATATCCCAATCGGTAACTTTAGAATCGAACATGGCAAACCCATCATGGTGTTTAGAAGTGATGATGATGTATTTCATTCCAGCATCCTTTGCCATTTTAACCCAAGCCTCTGGATCGTAACGGTCTGGATTAAATTCTTGAGCGTAACTTTGATAGTCTTTAACAGGAATCTTTGCCGTATTCATTATCCACTCTCCTATACCTTTTACAGGCTTATCTTTATATATCCCTGCCGGAACAGAATAAATGCCCCAGTGGATAAACATACCGAATTTAGCATCTTTCCACCATTCCATTTTTTTTTCATCTTTAGTTGCATGCTGTGCAAATGCCTTTATAAAGCAAGCAAAAACGATGAAGGTTAGAACTATTTTTTTCATTATGTGTGTTTTTTAATAGGTGATAAAATATTGTACAATTTCTTATGAACCAGATAAAGAATAATGCTGCCCTGCCACAGTTCTGAATTCGTTTATATAGCCAAGAGTAATTTTAGAAGTTTTAATACGAATTGTACCTTTAATTTTCAAAGGACGGGCTGAAAGAACCTTACAAATACCGGTTTTTTTTGCTACAATTTCGGCAGTTGATAATTTTCCATTTGCCCAGGCAATATTTACTGTATATGCACCACGTGCAATTAAACCATTTATTTTTCCGTCTTTCCAGGCTTTAGGCAAAGCAGGCAACAAATGAATATAGCCATCCTGACTTTGAAGCAGCATTTCTGCAACACCAGATGTACCTCCAAAATTCCCATCGATTTGAAAAGGTGGATGTGCATCAAACATGTTGGGATAAATCCCACCACCTTCACTGTAATTTGTGTCGTTTTCACGCGTAATTCTAAATAAATTCCGATAAAGCTTATAAGCATGATCGCCATCTAAAAGCCTTGCCCATAAATTTACTTTCCAGGCTAAACTCCATCCTGTGCCATCATCGCCACGCAGTTCAAGTGTTTTTTTTGCGGCATCAGAAAACTTTGGATTGATTAGCGGGGAAATTTGATTAGCAGGATATAACGCATATAAATGAGAAACATGCCTGTGGTGTGGATCTGGAGATTCGAAATCTTTATTCCACTCCTGAAGCTGCCCCTTGCTGCCAATTTGGAAAGGTAATAGCTTAGCTTTCTTTGCAATAAGTGTATCACGGAAAGCTTTATCAATATTTAAAATTTGACTGGCAGCGATAAGGTTGTCAAAAAGATCCCTTATAATTCCGATATCCATTGTGGTTGAAACCGATACCTGCCCTACTTTTTTCGATCCATAAATAAAATCATTTTCAGGAGAGAAAGACGGGGCAGTTACTAAATTCCCCGATCTATCTGGCACCAGCCAATCTAATGTAAAAGCCGCAGCGCCTTTCATTAAAGGGTAAGCGGTTTTGGCTAAAAATTCTTTGTCTTGAGTAAACAAATAATGTTCCCATAAATGGCGTGTAAGCCAGTCGCCACCCATTGGCCAGTTTGCCCATTTCGGATCGCCCGAACCCAAATCGCCTACCGGATTTGCTAAAGCCCATATATCGCTATTATGATGTGTAACCCAACCCTTTGTATTATAGAAGGATGATGAAATTTCACTTCCAGTTACAGAAAGATTTTTTATGAGGCCAAAAAGTGGTGTGTGCATTTCTGATAGATTGCAGTTTTCTGCCATCCAATAATTCATTTGCACATTTATATTTGTTGTGTAATTGGAACTCCAAGGCGGACGCATTTCTTTATTCCAAATGCCCTGCAAATTTGCAGGCACACCTGCAACTCTCGAACTGCTGATTAATAAATAACGACCATATTGAAAGTACATCGCTTCTAATTCAGAATCATTTGCACCTTTGGTATAAGCTTCCAGTCTTTCATCTGTAGGCATATTCATTTTTGACTTTTCGCCTGCATTAAGCTGAAAGAATACGCGATTAAAATATTTTTGAAAATCTTTAAGGTGAGCAGTTAATAATACATTCCAGGTTTTTTTTGTAGCTAAATCTAATTTATCCTTTGCCAGTTTTTGTGCATTCAAATTTGGGCAATTGTTAAATCCATTAAAACCTGTAGCAGCAGAAAGATAAATTAAAACTTCAGTTGCACCACTTACAGTGATTCCGGCGGTATCAACTTTAATTTTACCATCATTACTAATTGCTTTTGTTAATAATTCGAAAGGCATTCCGGCACAATCCTGGTCAGTTCCATATCGAATAGGATCTTTAGTATTTTCAACGTAATTTGGGTCTACGTGTATAGGTGCTCTTCCTGATAAAGATAAAATATTACCTGCTAAAACATTTTTGCCAGACCGGAGTTGTGAGCTTGTACCGATAAAAAAGTTAAGCATTTTAGGTTTACTTGCTGAAATTTTCATTACAATAACCTGATCAGGAGCGCTTGAAAAAACCTCACGTTTATAGGTTACGCCATTTACCGTAAAACTGGTTGTTGCGACGGCACGCTGAATATCTAAATCACGCTTATAACCTGATACCTGATCATTTCCAAAATTCTGTTTAATTTTTAAATCACCCAATGGCATATAGCTCTCGGAATAAACGCCCTGCATTTTTTGGGCTAGTTTTCTTGCAGATGCGTAATCCTCATTAAATAATGCTTTACGAACCTGTGGCAAATAAGTAGAAGCAGTTGGATTTACATTTTCTTTTACCGGCCCGCCAGACCACAGCGTGGCTTCGTTTAGCTGTAATAATTCTTCATTTACACCTCCAAAAACCATTGCCCCTATACGGCCGTTTCCAATGGGTAATGCTTCTGTCCATTGAGCAGAGGGTTTAGTATACCAAAGTTTTTGTGCGAAGGTTTGGTTACCAATAAAAACGAAAAGAAACAGGCTTAAAAGAAAAAACTTATACATAGGATGATTATCAATTGATTAACATATAAAATAACAAAGATCTTATGAAGTTTTCATAAGATCTTTGTTAAAAATTATTTTAGTAGCCTGGGTTTTGAGGGAACGGCCCTCTATTCAGATCTATTTGAGCTTGGGGAATTGGCCTTAATAAAAACTTTGCATCAAGAATTGTTTTGCCTGCCTGAGCAGCTTTCAACTCATCATTATACAGGATAGAACGCGTGAGCAATTTATTAGTTGATACACTACCAACGGTTTCATACATCCTTTTTAATTCATACCATCTAAATTCTTCTCCAACCAGTTCTCTGGCCCGTTCTTCAAGTATTGCATCTAAAGTAACTATACCTGTATATTGCATTTCTGTTGCATAAAGTATTCCACTTGCCGGGTTAGTTCCTGTTTTAGCTGCTCTTGTTCTCAAGATATTTATATAAGCCAGTGCTTTAGCTTGATTGTTTAGTTTTACGTATGCTTCAGCGGCAATCAGATAGGTTTCAGCAAGCCTGAACACATAAGTATCTCTTGCGCCACCATTATCTACATAACCACTAACAAAAGGATCGCGGAACTTTTTAAATTGTGGGTAGTTGCGGACACCATTTAGGAAAGGAGACGTTCTATACTCATCAGGGTTAATAACAATATATTTTCTTAAAGCCTTTTGCGCCGCAGTAAATGGTATTACAGGATAATAGATTAATGTATCGCCAACTGCAAAAGATTTTCCGTTAAATGTGCCAGCTACCTGGGTAAGAACCGCATCGTAAACAGTTGCAGCATAACGGCTATCACTATTCTTATTAAATAAACTAAAAAAGTATGGGTCTGGAGCTATTGCATTATTGGTTTTGCCATAAAAAACGCTTCTACCTAAAAGTGCTGAGTTTTGAACATCCCAAAGAAACCATTGTTGTAAAGTATTTCCTCCACCATTAAAAAGTGCATTTGTACTATACTGAACAGAGAAAATAACTTCATTATTACTTTGATAATTTGGAACTGTTGGATCGAATAAATCAGAGAATTTAGATTTTAAAGCATAGCTTCCTGAACTGATTACGGTTTCTGCAAGTGCTGCCGCTTGAGTAAAATCGGCATTACCCCCACCATAAGTTTTATAGCCTCTAGTTAAGTATACCTTCGCAAGTAAATGCTGTGCAAAACCTTTTGTAACGCGACCAAAATCAGTCGTAGTCGCAGGCAATGCAGTAATGGCTTCATTCAAGTCTTTAATTACCTGATCGTATACATCTTTTTCAGGTGACCTGGTATAAGCTAGTGTAACTTCAGTTGTACGGGTTATGACAATTGGAACATCTCCAAAAGTTTCGGCCAGGTAATAATAATAAAAAGCCCTTAATGCTTTAGCTTCAGCAACCCTGATATTTATAGTTGCTGCATTGCCATCTGTTAACTGTGTGGCCCAGTATATGGTATTGTTCGCAATATTTATGGCTGAATACATTTGCGCATAAAGAGACGCAGAATTCCCGTTTTGTGAATTGAGATTAATGTTATAAAGGTTTTCTCCATTATTATCATTAATATTCGCCGTACTGTAGGTATCTGTACCCAAATTAAAAAAGGTAGGAAAATTTACAATACCCCTTAATGTAGCATAATTAGACTTGGCAAGATCTTCGAAACCAGAAAATTTATTATAATAGGTTTCGGCGGTGCGGTTTGCCGGATTATTCTCATCTGTAAACTTTTTACAGCCTGTTATACTGATTAACAATGCCGATGCACTGATCAGTAGGTATTTTATATTAATATTTTTCATCATATCTAGTATTAAATTATGACTGCTATTATAAAGTTAATGTTAAACCGAACATGAAAGTTCGTGTTCTAAAATCCTGGTTAAGGAAAGAGTTCCCACTTGGATTTTCAGGATCCCAACCAACAAACTTCGAGAATATAAAAGGATTGAATGCATTAGCATAAACCCTAAGACCTTGAATACCCACTTTATTTAACATCGTTTTTGGCAAAGTATAGCCAAGCGTCATATTACTGATTTTGGTATAAGAACTATTCTGAAATTGAGCAACAGTTCTGGCATCTCCATCTGTTTCAATAGCTGTATTTGCCCAGGTGTTGCTTGGATTAGTTGGTGTCCAGTAATCTCTGTCGAATGCACCAAAACGCGCCCTGGTTTGATCACCATTCATTACCTGCTCCAGGAACACGCTGTTTTCAAAAGTTCCCTGACGAGTATACAATGTTATACTGAAATCAAAATTTGCATAATTCATAGTACTGGTTAAACCACCAAACCATTTTGGCATATCACTACCTATAATTTGTCTGTCGCTTGGATCAATTTTCCCATCAGGAACACCGTTTGGACCACTTACATCTTCGATTTTATATTGCCCTGGTATTCTGCCATAACTTTTAGCTGCATTAAGCTCTTCGTTCTGCCAAACACCTATAATTTTATAGCGATAAACGACCCTTGATTTCTGACCGATGAAAAATCCATTTCCTATATCATCTTTTCCATCACCATATAATGAAAGAATTTTGTTTTTGTTAATTGCAAAATTAAAGCTTGTGTTCCAGGTAAATTTATCAGAGCGAACGTTTACCGTGTTAATTCCAACTTCAATACCTTGGTTACGGACTGTACCTAAGTTAGCTCGTGTATTTGGGTAACCATTCGCAACAGGAATTTGTTGATTCAGTAGAGATCCATTTGTTGTTTTACGATAAAGATCTAGTTGCAAACCAATTCTGTTTTTAAACATTTGCATATCTAAACCTAAATTGTATTCGTCTGTTTTCTCCCAGGTTGTGCTTTGATTTCCGAAGTTAGGTGCAAATCCATTCGCACCATTTCCGTTAAAATCATAAACCGTTTGATTTAATGAAGATTGAGTAAAGTAAGGTTGTATAAAGGTACTTAATGCAGCGTTACCCGACTTTCCATAAGACAACCTAAGTTTCAATAGATCTATAGCCTTTACATTGCTGAAAAAGTTTTCTTTACTAACTATCCAGGCAAATGCACCTGATGGGAAGTAACCCCATTTACGACCAGGTGCAAATATAGAGTTACCATCGGCACGAATAGTTGCCGTAAATAGGTATTTATCATTATATGTATAATTTGCTCGTCCATAAACAGAAGTAATATTTTGCTGGCTATAACCACTACCTACAGTGATTACTGGAGCAATACCGTTAACAGTTGTTGCCGACTGTAAGTTATACCATAAAGAATTAAATGGAAGTCCTGTCGCCGAATTTGAGAAAAAGTCTTGCTGGTGATATTCAAATGAATTACCAACAGTTACATCAAACTTATGCTTACCAATTTCATTGTTGTAAACCAATAAGTTATCCCATGTATAATTAATCCATTGATTGGCAGCTGTAGATGCACTATTAGGTAAAGTACCCAATCTGGATTTCGAAAACGTATCGTTAAACTGTCCTTGTTTTTGTATGGTTATATCCGGACTGAAAGACGTACGGACTTTTAGCCCTTTTATAATATTTGCTTCTGCATAAATATTAGGTAAAACATGCAGGTACTGTTGTTGCCTGATTTCGTTTCTAAAATCGAATAATGGATTGGTAATTTGCGCTTCAGATTCATAAGCAAAAAAGCGTTCCGATCCATCTGCATTGTAAGCACTACCTGTGGGGCGAAGGCGGTAGGCACTTCTAAAAGCTTCTCCACTACTTGGGTGTATATCAGCAAAGGTTGTATACATTGATGCCCCAGCTTTAAAAGTTTTGTTTATGGTTTTATCCAAACCAGCCTTTAAAGTATATTTCTTTGTACTTTCGGCTTTCGTTGTTCCCTGGTAAAGCTGATAACCTGCAGCAATAAAATAATTGGTTTTATCATCGCCTCCGCTTATTGATAAATTTTGATTTGATGAGATACCGTTTCTTTTAATTAAATCTATCCAATCTGTGTACGTACCATTTGCAATGTTACTTAATTCAGTTGCTGAAAAAATAGTATTGTCTGCAATAGGTGTTGTTGGGATGGGTTGATTATTCCTGATTGCAGTAGCTCTTGGTAATTCGTAAAAATAATCACGAACGTAATTTACAAATGTTGGCCCATCCATTACCGGCGGCAAATTGTAAGGATTTACTATACCGATAAAAGCGTCATAAGTTATTTTTGTAGCACCTTTAGAACCTCGTTTTGTAGTAACCAAAATAACACCATTAGAACCCCTTGATCCATAAATTGCCGTAGATGAAACATCTTTCAGTACATCAATACGTTCAATATCGGCAGGATTAATATCATTTATAGGATTGGTTGCACTACCATTTTGTCCTACCGGAATTCCATCAATAACATAAAGTGGCTGCGTACTTCCTGTAATAGAATTTGCACCTCTGATTTCGATACTAAAGTCAGCACCTGGCTTTCCAGAGCTACGCTTAATATCAACGCCCGGTAGCCTACCTTGCATAGCTTCTTGAGCACCAGTAGCACGTGCCCTGGTAATTTCTTCAGACTGCAACGAATTTACAGCACCGGTAAGGTCTATTTTCTTTTTAGTACCATAACCGATAACCACCACATCGCTCAAATCATTTTGGCTTTCTGCAAGGGTTACGTTAACAGTACTTTTATCGCTTACTGTGATTTCTTTTGGGTTTGAGCCAATAAGCGTAAATACCAAAACAGATGTTGGGGATGCAGAAATACTATATTTACCATTTGCATCAGTTGAAGTTCCCAGTTGAGAACCTTTTATTTTTACGGAAACGCCAGGAATTGGCTCTCCTTTGGCATCAGTTACTTTACCCGTTACATTGGTTTGGGCTAAAGCATAACTGAGCAGCAGAAATAACTGCATGATCACAATACCTACAATCTTGCAGTTTTGGAAACAATAAAGTCTAGATTTACTCATAATTATTATTTTGGTTAGTTAAAAAATTCGACAGCATATAAGCAATTTTAAAAGCTGGTTTATGCATCAAAATATATTTGGTTTTATTATGTAAGTTGCCTAAAAAAATATAAACGTTATTATAACATTAATTATTTATTTACTTAAACGTTTAAGTGATTTATTTAAAATCTTAATTATCTGTATTTTAATATGTTATATTTTTATTTATGAAAGAGAAATCCATCAACAAGCTGAAATAAATAGCTAAAAAGGATTATATTACATTCTAAATATCTATAAATTCAGTATTTTAGTCTTAACTAAAATAAATTTAAAATCAAATATTTAGATTTTATGTATTTATTTATTAATAGAACCTAACGATTGGTTATAGTTAAGGTGTCATCATTTTATAGGTAATTTTATTAATAGAGTTTGGCTTACCTTTTTGGGCGACACTTATACTCCCAACTAACTTGTTATTGATTTTTGAAATTTTTATAGCTCTCACCGAATATTCTCCTTTTTCATAATTATAAGTCTCTCCATCATCGTCATAAAGTTGGTATATGCCAGGCTTAGAACCATAGTACCTAAATTCAATATCTATTTTTTCAGATGCTTTTGGTGCATGTAAGATTGGCTTTGTCATCGGAATTATTCCACCATCTTTTACATAAACCGGAATTTTCTCTAAACCAGGAATTGTTGTTATCACTTCTCCATTTCCTACATATTTTCCGGTGTAAAAATCAAACCATTTTCCTTTTGGCAAAATGACTGTTCGACTTTTTTGCCCTGTAAACATTGGTGCAACAAGCAAGTTTTCGCCTGCCATATATTGGTCTTTTATTTCTCTCGTAATTGCCTTAGCGTAAGGATTTTCTTCTAAATTATCATTCTTAGTTTCTTTAACCGGAGTGATGTTTTGAAAACCTTGTTCTAAATTCGTTGCCCTGAAAGGAGGAATACCTTCAAAATGATATTTAGCAAATTCACTGTACCAGTAAGGCATCATTTGCATTCTTAACAAGGCAAATTCTTTTATAATTGGCGCAACCTCTGGAAATGTCCATGGTTTAGTTCCGCTAGCCCATGCATTAATCATGGCCATAGGCGAAAATACATTTGACTGAAAACGTCTTACCCATTCTTCAGGGTTACTCGATGCCCTCACTTCTGGTGTCCATAACACACCTGCAAAACCACTATTAATCAAAGCTGTTATAAAATCCTGATGGTTATAATAATCATTGTAAATAACGTAAGGGAAAGAAACACCTCCGGCATTAGAACCTCTTACTAAACCGTAGGTTCTTACATTTCTATCTTGATACAATTTAGTTGTATACCGTTGCATCAATAAGCCATAGGTTTGGCGCATTTGCTCTGCAGAAATTCCTGATGGAAACGTTGCCAAATCAGGCCATAAATAACCATCACCACCATCCACTTCATCAATTTTATATCCACTGATACCTATGCTCACTTTATTTTTCTCTAAAGCGCCAAACAGGAGACTTCTAGCACTATCTGTATTAAGATCTGGCACTACGCCTGCCCAAACCGTATGTGATGCGGTGTAGGGAAACAGCCTTTTATAAAATGGTGCATCTGGAGAAACATAAGGATTTATCCATAAATTAAGCCGGATATTTTTTTCGAGCAATTCTTTCACCATTTTTTCAGGTTCAGGAAATCTTTTCTTATCCCACTCAAAAGTATTTGGATAGGATTTACTTTGCCACCCAGGCTCAAGTCCGATAAAATCGAGCGGATAACCTTTTTCTTCAAAAGCCATCGCTTCTTTATATACCCCATCAGCGTCTGTCAGTCGTTCCATACGTTGCGTAAAGCCTAAACCCCATCGCGGGGGTAAACATCCTCCCCCATTAAAAAGGTTAAATCGTTGAACCGCATTCATGGCTGTCGGACCGCCCATCACAAAAATTTCTACACCTTCTGCAGGTACCAGAATTTCTACGCCATCCGAGTAAGGATGTGGATTCCAGTCGGGGTCTGTATTTCTATCTTGTACTTTTGGCGGGTTTTTACTATCACGCTGAACAGTAGCACCAGCATACACTTTAAGATAACGGGCGCTGTTTATAAATATGCCATAACCCTTTGATGAGACATAAAAAGGTGTTGGAGAATGCGTTCTTCCATTGTCACTACCATTATAATGATCGACATGGAGCTCCATAATTTTCCCTCTCTGATTAACCGTTTTAAAGTTAAGCCCAAACCCAAAAAGCTGTTCAGTTTTGTCTAATGGAAATTTTAAGTAAGTTTTTCCATCAACTACCTTTGCCGTAATATCAGATTTTGAAAGTGGAAAAGAAGATTTTTCTAATCTTACCAAACCTTCATGATAAGGTACCACTCCTGAAGCAGTTAGAAGATTATATTGTTCTGGATTTCCGATAGTTGTTTTCCAAATACCAGGCTCTACTTCCAACCATTCTAATTGCTGAGCATTAAGCTCTGTACAAAAGAAAAATAAATAAAAACATAAAAAAATGTATCGTATTGCTCTCATCTAAATTGGCTACTTATTTTCAGAATAAACAATTTTAACCGGACCTAACAAGCCTGAAGAAATTAAGGGAGAATCTTTGGTGAAATAATTCCATGTTGTAAAAGTATACCTACCTTTTGATGGACGAGGTTTATTATTTAGAAACCAATCTGGAAACTCCTTTAAAAAGGATCCACTATTCATATGACCTGGAAGCCATTCCATATCTGCAGGTTCTTGCTCATCGCCAATTAAACGATTGGCCCAAACATTGGTTACAGCAATTTCAATTTTATTATTTGTTTTCTTTAAGAGGCCTTGAGGAATTTTTACAATCCATGGTGCCGTCCAAACGACTCCAAGGTCAACATTATTCAATTTGATGCTTGCAATATGTTTTACTGTGCCTAAATCGAGTTTCAAATCTTGTTTATTTTGCGTAGAAAGATATTCTGCATTAAAATTTTTGGTGTACAATGCTGTTCCACTGTAATATTTAATGCCATTGTCTGCATTTTTTGTCCAATCGGTTAAGGTTTTAAAACCCACCGAATTTTTTGGACCGCCCCATACTTCATCAAATTTAACACTCCAGCTGCCATCTAGCATTCCCAAAAGCTTATTGGAAGGGAAATTATTGCCTTTAGATTTTTTTTCTGAAGGTTTTCTAAATACGATAAAGTAACTCTGAGAATCTTCAAAATTAAGCTGAATGCTTGTAGAACCATTTTGCTCTTCAAATTCAGGAAGATCACGCATTGTGCCAGTCATTGGGTCCCAAAGTTCAGGTTGCTTTCCTGCAATACTAAAAGTACATTTTGCATTTCCTGGAGATCGGTTTGTATTGGCTACAAAATAAACATCGATATTTCCTTCGCTTCTATGGATATGATTTATATCTGCATTCCCGGTTTTCTCGCTAACGATAAAATCATCTTTAGCATCATTAATTCTTCCCCATTGCAATAGTGCTTGGCAACGTTTCCAATATTCTATCATTGCTTTACCAGGTTCCCACCAGGTTTGTGTACGATCGAAGTGTGTACCCCACTGTCCCATTGTTGCGCCGGGCTTATATTTATCATCCCAAGGTTGCTGAACAAAACGATGCAATATTAACCGATTTACACCTGCACAAAAAGAAGCATCGCCCATAGATTTTAACCAGGCTGGTGTTTCATTCCATTTACTATCTTGTGGATCGCCTGTAAATGCCTCAGCCTCAATAATATTCTGACCTGATTTTCTTAATGCTGCAACTGTTGGATCCAATTCATAAGGCGCATATTTTCCTTTGTGCGTCCAAAATTCTGTCATCACCTTACCAACAAAAGGCATTACTTCATCTTGCCTCCATGGCCCGCCATATGGTTCTGCTAAAAAGGTGAGGTTAGCTTTTTTGAGTTTTTTGGCGATGGTTGCAAAATATACATCTCTATATAAATCCTTTATTGTAGCACCAAAATCATCCTTAAACTTAGCAGATTCCTCATTATTTCCGACAGTACGTTTAGCAAAGGTGGCCAAATATGGAAGTAAATCATAACCTCTTCTGGCTGAGAATTCTTCACGCATTTTGGCTGTCCAGCTTGGGTCACCAGCTTCATAGCTATCGAAGTGTACATGGGTAAAGCTTTTCCCTACTAAATCACCTAAATGTTTCTGTATTTCACCAATTACATGATCAAGGTGAAAGTCAATCGCTTGCTGGCTCATCTTATCGCACTCTAAGCCTGTCGCTTTCCATTGCGCTGGCTGAATTAAAGTACCAGTTGTGGTATGTCCGAATCGATAAATAATCCAGTTTCCGGCAGGTGCATCCCATTCCAATTGGCCGTCAGCATTCATTTTAGATGTTAAATCAATAACATTTTGCTTCGCTACAATACCTGTTGCGGGTAGCGCAATTACCGCTATATCCTTGTAAAATGTATTTCTCGCTTCAATTTCAGGCTTTTCTACTAAACCTGTTTTTGGATTGTATATTGGCCATGGTGTATTTCCTCTTGGATTTACTTTAGGCTTATTTATTTTTAGGCTAATATGTTTATTTCCGGCAACATCTGTTTGTCCCCAACAAATTTCCTGCATGGATAGCTCCGGCGTAATCCAAGGCCCACCGCTAGACTCGTAAGATGGTCCGTTAAACATTCCGAAATCCATATTTAATCGCTTCGATTCTTCTGCTGCATGGCGAACAAGTTTCCACCAAGGTTCAGTCCAGGAAATCAGTTCTGGTGTAGGGCTTTTGCCGATTTCACCTGCCCAAGGTGTTGTAACATCGGCCAGGCTAAACATGGTTGTTCTATTAAATCCTTCTTTTTTAAGGGCTTCCAAATCTTTGGTTATACCTGATTTACTCAGGTTAGAACCCATCCACATCCATAATACACCAGGATTAGCACTTTCAGGAGGATTTAAAAAAACATTCTCAGGATTTATTGCAGCTTTTATTTGCGCCTGGGAATTAACACTAATTCCTAAAATTATAATGAATAAAAAAAATCTTATAAGTTTGATCATAATATTTCTTTGTTAAAAGAGGTATGTTTTCTTTTAGATTACAACAATTTTTTAGTTATTAAAATCATTTACTTATCATTAATTCAGGAAACTCCATTATGGCAAAAACCTGATATAGACAGTTGAGAACTTTATAAAATTTGTTATTCTTTTTATATGTAGACATTTTGATGTTTAAGAATATTAGTCTTCTTTCATCAAAGAAATATCTGGTTAGGTATTATTTAATAATCAAAGAAACAAATTTTATATACCTGAAATTTGCTCAAATTGACCACTTATTAATAGATTTTAACACAATAGTAAATGATATGCAACAATTATGTTAATTTCACCTAATATTGTGATGGTGTTTGTAATCTTTTGGTGTCATTCCTGTAATAGTTTTAAAGTTTTTATGCAGGCATGAAAAATTATTGAATCCTGATTCATAACATATATTTTTCATGTTTAATTTGTTATCAAGTATTAATTTGCAAGCATAACCAACCCGCATATCTGCAAGAAAATTCATGAATGTTTTACCGGTTCGGGTTTTAAAATACCTGCAAAAAGAACTTGCAGACATACCTGCTATACTGGCTACCTCATCAAGTTCTATCTTATTTTTAAAATTGTTAATTACGAAATTATAGATATTATCCATTCTTTCGTTTTCAGATTCTTTAAAATCTTGTTTAAAACCAATGCTTGTAAGTAGAGTTGGTGCTGGAATTTTACTTATTATATTCAGGCAATCCAATAGCCGGATTATTCTCACCATTCCCTGTGAATTATAAACAGCTTCAATTTTTTCTGCTATTTCACATGCATCATTTGCTTTAATCAGTATGCCTCTTTTTGCTATTTCTAACAGTGATCGCATATTGCCTAATTCCGGGAGCATGAGAAACCTATCTCCTAAAAAATTATCAAAAAAGTGAATCACAGTTGAATAAGGTTCCTGATTTTCCTTATCGTTAATAAAGCAGTTATCATATTTCCAATAATGTGGTAAGTCACTTCCGATGAGAACCACATCTCCCGGACCAAAATTCCTGATATTATCTCCTACGAATTGAGTACCGGTACCTTTATGAAAGGTAATGAGTTCGAGTTGCTTATGATAGTGCCATCTATTGTTAATATTCGCATATAAATCCTTTCTTACGCTAAAAGACTGACTTTCAATATTGATGATATTTAGATGTTGAGGTTTCATGAAATATTTGGTTAGAATGTACTCAATAAATTTGCGAGGTTAATTCTGAATTGTTTACTTATTTTTTTTATTAAAGATAGTTTTGTTAATCCTTTTCTAATGGAGTAATATTATAAGTTGTTAAATTATTATAATGCCTTTATTAATGCTATTAACAAACTTTTATTACAGTCATATTTAATAATTGACCCAGTTTCTCTACCTTATCGGCAATATGCCCAATGCCTACAGCGCAATGATGGGCCGGACCATTGGCATTCCAGTCATTTACAAATTTTCTTGCACCTATACTAAATTTATAGCGACTATTCGTATTGCCTATTTGCAATATTGGTCCACTTACAGATGCTCCTTCAGCTACCAAAAGCATTAATTTTCCATCTTTTGTTTCAGCAACAGAAAGGAGGGTTACAGGACCATTTTTTACCGACATTTCTACAGACAAACCGCTTCCTACTTTTCCATGGTATACTTTTAACGGCTTTACTTTAGTTTTTCCCTCTGCAATAGCAATATGCCCGGGTCCATCATGCCCCATTAGCACCACATCATTTTTAAAATCCATAGCATAATACTCCGTGAAAGAACCACCTGCTCCAAAACTATCCATGATTTTCATAGCTTGTGCATTTTTAATTTCGTATTCGCCGGCAACAGGAATTCCACGGGCAGTAAGTAAAGAATTACCCAAAATGATAGAACTAATAGTATTTTCATTTTCCTGATTACCTGTTCCTTTATAATAATATGCCATTGAACCCAGCTTGTACTTTTCAACCAGCATATCAAGAGCAATTGATGTTCTTGCCGAATCACTTAATGCTTGCAAAGAACAATCTTCTTCAACTTCAAACTGATTTTTAAAATATTCTATTCGGGCATTTATTTCAGTTTCGCTTACAGATTTTCTTAAAGCAGCTAATTCATCTACCTCTAAGAGTTCAACATGACCACCAAAATGAGCATATTGTTGAGTCAAATCTGAATATATATCAAGCATACCACTGTAATAATGGCCCATACAACCCAACCTGTTGTACGACATAATATTGGCGACCCGACCAGCTTCAATCCATTGAGAAACTTCTTGCCAGCATTCCTCATCATCGTGAAGCATACCAGTTATCTGATAAAATTTAATGCCTGTTCTATTAAATACATTTGCAATTTCTGGTACCGGGCAAGCAGAACAAAATGCCAACCATTCAGCAGTCATTTTTACTCTATCGTCCATCTGATTAAACTTTTCATAATCAATAGCTGGTTCAGGAGAAATATTAAGAATAATTACCGGAACTTTTGCCCGCTGAACGATGGGCAAAACCGTAGAAGAAAGTGCGTAAGTAGTTACATACAAAAATATTAGGTCTACTTTTTCCGTTCTAAATCTATCGCCCGCTTCAAAAGCCTTATCAATATTATCTATTAACCCAACATTAACAACATCGGGATGCATGGTAGTAATTTTATCTTCAACGGTAGAAAGATAACCTTTCAATCGCTCTTCAAGGCCCTCAAATTGGTTCCAATAGGTATCTAAACCAATGGCAAATAAACCAACCTTAAATGTATTTTTATTCATAGTGTTTGTGTAATATTCAATTGGTGGGGTAAAATCAGGATTTATTTTTTATAAGAAAGTGATATGCGCCTGATTTAGCCTCAAACACTAATTTATCTGATTCTGATTTTAAGAATTTTAATCCTTTAACGTTATTTACTGGCATCCCGCTTTCTGTAAGCAAACCAACATCGCTGCATGGAATAAAGATAGTTGCACTTGTATTAACAGGAATTACAACATCAAGATTTATCCCATCTTTATTACGTTTCCAGCTGCAGTTAATATTTCCACTTATAGATTTAAATTCGCCGTTTACCCAATTAAGTTGACTAAGAAGGGCTGGTTTGATTATTATCTTTCTAAATCCAGGCCCTGATTCGTCTGGACTTATGCCAACTAAATCATTAAAAAACCATTCGTTAATCTGCCCCGACATAAAATGATTTTGCGAGCCAAAATCTCCTACCCCAGCATCCCATTTTTCGGTTAAACTAGTTGCACCTTTCTTTATCTGATAACCATAACCAGGCTTATCAGATTGATTATTCATATCGTAAACTACATCAGAACGACCACCATCCGCCAGGGCTCTTAATAAAAACCTGTAACCTACTTCACCAGAATTGAAGCTGTTATTATTTTTGCGAATAGAATCGACTAAAGAATTAAAAAGTTTGGTGCGGTTTTGTGGTTCAACAATATTTAAAAATAAAGGCATAGCCGATGTAGTATTTGAACCTGTTGCATATAATCCAGTTTCTTTATTAAAAAATTTTTCATTGAAAGATTTACGAATCTGCTCGCTTGATTGTTTATAGAATGCAGCGTCATCTTCCTTATTAAGCTCTTTTGCAATGTTGTAAAGAATTAGGTTATCGTAATAATAGATAGCCGTTCCGGTAAAAGCTTCTGGTGTAAGTTGAGAACCCCAGGCTGGCTTTGGTCCAATATCATACCAATCGCCTAAACCTGTTGTAATGATATTGCTTTTAGCTGTTGAAGCTAAAAAGTTAACATAGTCTTTCATTCTATCATAATAACGCTCCAGCAAGGAAATATCTCCCGAAAATAAATATTGCTGCCATGGAACAATAATAAATGAACTTCCCCACTCTGTTGAGTTACGAAAGCCGTTGCTTAAATCGGAAGATCCTGCAATAAAATATTCGGGAGCGATATTAGGTACAAAGCCGTTTGATAACTGTGCATCAGCCATATCACTCATCGTTTTTCTAAAAAGCGGCGACATGTCAAAATTGTACCTTAGCGATGGGCCGTTAAGGTGGTTTTCTTCTAACCAGCCCATTTTCTCGCGATGAGGGCAATCCGTCATCAGGCTTTGCATATTGCTTCTCTGTGCCCATCTAACCAAATCATATATTTGATTAAACAATTTGTTGGAGGTCGAAAATTTTCCTACAGGGGTAGAAGAGGAATGGACAATCATATCCTCCAATGCGGTTACTACAGGTAATTTACTGCCCTTCTTGGCCGTAAATAACTCTACCTGTACATATCTCGCACCCTGATAAAAGAATTTTGGCTTCCAATTTTCTTGGCCATTTCCTTTAAGTGTATATTGCCACCAGGCCGGTCTCACGCCATCCTGAGTGGCAGACTTTCGATCAACTAGTCCATTTTCTCCTAAAAGCTCAGATGGAATCATACGAACATAATCTCCTTTTTTACCAATAACTGTAAGCTTTGGCATCATAGAAGCATTTTGTCCGAAATCATAAATCCAAAGGTTATCTTTAATCTTTATAATTTTAACAGCTTTTCTGGTTTCAATAACTTTTACCTGAGGTGCTGCAGCTGAGGTTCCTTTCAATTTACCGCCAGGGCCGCCTTTGGTTTCCACTGCCTGGCTCCATTTATTACTAATTTTAAAGTTAGGTTTATTCCAGCCTTCAATTTCAAGATTTGCATCGTAATCTTCTCCGCCAAACATGTTTGAATAGGTTATTGGCCCAGGCGAAACCTGCCATGATTTATCTGTACCAACCGTTTTTACAGTTCCATCAGTATATTCTAAACGCAATTGAGCTATCGCTTTTAATGGCCCATAAGCATTTAGAAATTTAACGTAACGAATAGAATCGGGTTGAATGTTATACATGCCATTGCCTAAAACAATTCCAATAGCATTGGCTCCCGGCAAAACTCTATCCGTAATATCGTATGAGTTGTATAAAATGGTTTTCTTATATTCTGTCCACCCTGGAGCCAATAAATCTGAACCAACTTTTTTACCATTTACACTTAACTCAAATTCAGACATGCCACTAACAAACACCACTGCCCTCACCAAATTTTTATTTACGTCAAAATCTTTTCTCAGCGACATTGAGGAATAGTTTGGCAGCGATTGGCGATCTTCAGGCTCATCTGTTATGTTTTTCTTTGTCCATCCATTTTTCTCACTACTTTCTGATGCTTGTACAGGCATTCCTGAAGCTATATTTTTCCCATTTGAAAAAACCTCCATCTGCCTAAGTGCAAATTGAAAGCTGTTACCCCATTTCCATAATTTATTGGCGGTTAATCTTACAAATCTACCTGATGTATTTTTTACTGAAATGGATACAGGCTTCCAACCAGGATTTCTAAATCCTGTAGCTGTGTAATCTGCGATAACAATAGGATTAGTGAATTTTTCATCATCAGCTACTTCTACTTTGAAACGTGAAGGGAAACCGTATCCAGCACGATCTTCAAAAAACATTGGCGTTAGCCGTACCGATGATATTGGAGATGATTTTTTTAAATCAACCTGTACCCATTTTGTTTCCATTTCTGATGAACTGGTCTCTGCACGATAACCAAAAGGCGTAAGTGCAAATTTTTCTGCACCATTAGCACTTATCCAATCTGCATTCCACTCTTTGTCGGTTAAAATACCCATTGTCCATTTAGCCGGCAAACTCCATTTTGAAACATTACCACTATTATCCCAAATCCTTACTTTCCAGAAATACGTTCTACCCGATTTTAAATTAAAGCCAGAATATTTAATAAACGACATCTTGCTTGAAGTAACTTTCTTTGAATCCCATAAATCCCCGTAGTTTTTTTGCAGGTTAATGGCTGTGCTTGATACGATTATCTGATAAGCGGTTTGCTCAATGCCCCTACTACCCAAATCTGAATTAATGATGTAACTTAAACCAGGTTGCATTACATCAACACCAAGTGGATTGCTATATAACTCGCATTTTAAGTTTATCGGTTCTAGTGCAGCAGGCTTTGCAGAGCAAACAGAATAAGCCAAAAAAAATAAAATGGCTATAGAATATTTTTGTATTTGATGCATTATTATAGGTTTATGTTAATGTAAAAAAGAGCGTCATTCCCTTTAAGTTGAGAATGACGACAAGCTTTATCTATTGATTTTTTAGCCGGATATTACGGCCACTTAAATTACTAAAAAAACGGACTCAACGCAGCTTCTGATGCTGGAAGCGGGAATAACAATCTAATATTTGTATAAGAACCCGGCGATGGCGTTATACCTGCAGGAAAATAATAGCTTAATGGGTTTGCTTTAAATCTTGTTCCAAAAGCTTTCATTACCTGATCGGCATTGCCTGTTCTCACTAAATCTAACCATCTTTTGTTTTCAAATGCAAGTTCTATCCTTCTTTCGACTAAAATTGCATCTCTAACCGCTGCTTGGCCAGCAGCAATACTAGGCGCTAAACCAGTTCGAGGGTTTGCTCTAACCATATTTAAATAAGTTAAAGCTTCTCCTGGTCTGTTTTGCTCATTTGCAGCTTCTGCTAAGAACAGTAAAACTTCTGCATAACGGTAAACTGGCCAGTTATCATTAGTATTATTTGTATTGGCATGTGCGTGGGCATATTTTTTAATGTACGGATAAGTTACTCCACTTGCCGTTAAAAAACCGATTGAAGCGTCTTTACGCTTATCTCCAGGCTCGTAGGCAGCAATCATATCGGGCGTTGGTAAGTTAAATCCCTGAATGGTTCTTGGCACTTCTGCTATGCCGGTTACAGCAGTAATTTCTGCAGCAGAAATTGGCTGAATTAAGAAAGTATAAAAGAAGTTACTTGCTAAACCCTCAGGCCCTTCTTTAAATTGTACCTCAAAAATTGATTCACTATTATTTTTTTGTGAAGGACTAAAAACATTATTGTAATCTGATAAAAGGCTATACCCGGTTACCTCTTTTAATATTGCCTCGGCTTCTGCCCACCTCTTTAAAACCACATAAACGTTTCCAAGTAAAGTTTTAGCTGCGCCTGATGTTGCACGACCTGCTTCTTGCGCCGCCTTATTAGGTAACAAAGTTGCGGCTTGCTTTGCATCAGAAATAATCTGATTGTAAACAGTTTCTACGCTAGAAAGTGGAAGCGAAGTACCATCAAGTGTTGTAACCGGTTTTAAGTGAATTGGAACCTGCCCGAAGTACTGAACCAAATCGAAATAAGCAAATGCACGTAAAAAATAAGCCTGGCCTTTAATATTATTTTTTGATGCCGCGTTAAATTCTACCGCATCAATAGGGTCAAGTACTTGGTTTGCCCTGGCGATAATTGTATAATCTGTAAAGTATTTGTTTGCGGTAACCGGGCTATTGGCATCATCGGTAAAATCTTTAATATATTCCGATTGAATAGAACCTCTATCATTTGGATTATATTTATAAGTGGTATTATCCGAACGCTGCTCTCCCATTGCCCAAGCTCCGTTGTTACCGCTGTAAAGACCTCTTAAAGGAGCGTAAGCGCCATTTATTGCCTGTTGAAAATCACTCTCAGATTTAAAGAATATGTTTGTACTTAATCCTGTTTTTTGAGGAATTTCTAAAAAGGATTTTTTACATCCTGCCAATGATATTACCAGGATGAATGATAAAATTATATTTTTTTTCATGATTGTCTGATTAAAAGTTATTTAAGATTTACATTTAAACCAAGCGTAAATGTTCTTGGCACCGGATAAGCTGAATAGTCTAAACCTTGTTTTAATGAACTTGGTGCATTACCGTTAAGATCAGTACCAATTTCAGGATTTATACCATCATAGTTGGTAAAAACAAATGCCTGTTGTACACTCGTGTATAACCTAACACTCTTTAACCATTTTATCTTTTCAACTGGCAGTGTATAGCCTAATGTAATATTTTTTATGGTTAAGTAACTTCCATCCTGTATAAAACGGGTATGAAACTGCGCACGATCATCACCGGTAGATGCAGTTGTTTTACCATATTTGCCCGCACCAGGGTTTTGCGGCGAACGCCAGCGATCTTTCACCTCTTTAAGCACATTAAATACACCATCCAGGTTTGTTGTGCCTTCATCCATCATTCTCGCAATATCATTACCATAAGAACCACTTGCAACAACAGATAAATCAAAGTTTTTATAAGCAAAGCTATTGGTAAAGCCAAAAACAAATTTCGGGAACGGATTACCAATAACCGTCCTGTCGCCTTCTGCATCACCATATTTAATTACACCATCGCCATTTAAATCTCTGAATTTTATTGTTCCAACCTGCGAGTTTACGCTTTTTGGAGAATTATTGAAATCAGCCTGGTCTTTATATACACCATCCTGTATTAATCCCCAAAACTGACCTATTCTTTCTCCTACCCTGGTTATGGTATGTGCAGTACCATCAGACACGAACAAATCATTGCTTAAAGAAGATAGTGCAAGTACTTTATTATCACTAAATGCAATATTAAAATTTGTATTCCATTTAAAGTTACCCACTAAATTGTTTGAGGTAACTGCAAATTCATGCCCCCAAAATTTAATTGAACCAACATTACCTGTAAATGATGAAAATCCTGACTCACGGGGAACTGGTAATTGAAATAACAGGTTAGAGGTTTTTTTAGTATAATAATCATAGGTAAAATTAATTCGGTTGTTAAACAAAGCCAAATCCACACCAAAATCAAATTGTTTGGTCGATTCCCATGCCAACTCTGTATTACCTAATCTGGTTACTGCTGCGCCACTGTTAATTGTAGAGCCAAAAGCACTATTTACACCGCCGGCAACAGTTGCATATTGCTCATAATTTGGGAGATTATTGTTACCAGTTAGGCCATAACTACCACGAAGTTTTAAAAATGATATGGTTTTAAAATTGCTTAAAAATGATTCTTCACTTACAACCCAGCCTGCAGATACGGATGGGAAGTTACCCCACTTATTATCTACACCGAAGCGAGAAGAACCATCGCGGCGTACACTTGCAGCAAGAAAATACTTGCCTTTGTAGTTATAATTAAATTTAGCCAAAAACGATACTAAACTCCATTCTTGTATATCAGAAGATGGGTTGTTTTTAACCAGTGCAGCACTAATTGTCTCAATCCTGTCATCCGGGAAATTAGAACCGCTTATGGCACTATAATCACTACGGAACTTCTGTTTGGTGAAACCACCTAAAATATCAAAATTATGGTCCTTAATTTGTTTCGAATAACCGATAGTGTTTTCTGATAACCAGGAAAGATATTGATAATTTGAATCGAACACATTTGCAGAAAGTGCACTAGGTGCTGAAGCAAAACTTCTTGATGCGGTAGATGGCTGAAAAGAGTGAAATAATGATTGAGCAAAATCTACATTAATGCTTGATTTTAAAATTAATTTAGGGATTGGCTCATACTCCAGGTAGCCATTAGAAAGGATCCTATTGTCTTTTGCCTTGTTTGTAATATCCTGAATAGACCTTACCCAGTTTGGTGTTGGGAAAGAGGTAATTCCTGGTGTGGTTACAGAAACAGGGTATGTTCCATCAGGATTTTGATAATTAAGCACTGGCGGCGTTAACAAAGCATTGTTGATTAAACCACCACCACCGAAAAACGTTCCGTCTGTTGCAGGCGAATTATTTACCGTATGTGTAGGTGCTAAGTTGAATCCTAATTTAAGTTTCTCATTTAATTTAAAGGTTGAATTTAAACGGACAGAAAAACGTTCGTAGTTAGAATTTAGCAAAACACCATCCTGTTTTAAATAACCTGCAACAATAGCACTGCTAAAATTTTCTTTATTGGTATTAATAGAAATGCTATAATTGGTTATAGGAGCTGAACGCAACATTGCATCGTACCAATCAACCCCTTCTCCGTATTGAGCCGGATTTTGTAATGGAACAGGTACGGGTTGACCCAAATCTTCGTAATATTCTTTTTTAAATTGCGCCCACTCTGTTCCATTCATCATATCAGGCCTTCCTTTTTGAGGTACCTGTTGTGTACCTGTATATACACTTGCAGATATATTTGTTTGACCAGATTTTGCACTTTTAGTGGTTACAACGACAACCCCAAAAGCGGCTCTTGAACCATATAAAGAGGTTGATGCAGCATCCTTTAAAACCGTTATGTTTTCAATTTCATCCGGATTGATATTGCTGATATCTCCTGCTATCGGGAAACCATCAACAACATATAATGGCGCGTTACCTGTGCTAATTGATGCGCTACCACGTATGCGCACTTGTAAACCTTGCCCTGGTTTCCCAGAAGCCTGGTTAATTTGCACACCGGCAAGCTTGCCCTGAAGTTTTTGCGTAATCTGGGCGGCAGGTATGTCCTGAAGTTCTTTTGAATTAACCGTTTGCAGTGCCCCTGTAGAACTTCTTTGCGTGGTTGTTCCATAGGCAACTACCACAACATCATCTAATGCCTGAGTTTGCTCGGTTAATTTAGCATTAACAATCGTTCTGTTTCCGACCTGAATTTCGGCAGCTTTAAATCCAATAAATGAAAAAACAAGTATTGAGTTGTTGTTCGGAACGGTTATCTTATAATTTCCTTCTCCATCGGAACTTGATGTAATTTGACTACCCTTAACCATAATGCTTACTCCGGGTAATAGGTCGCCAGTGGAAGACGTGACCTTTCCGGTAACAGTTATCGATTGGGATTGGGCCATTAACGGCACTGAAATTAAAAAGAAACACGCGGTTGCGCAGATGCCAATTAAGTAATTGAGCATAACCTTCCTAAAAAGGTTTTGGGATGTAAAAATCTTCATGAATTCTTTAGTATTTGGTTAGTAACTGTTTGATTTAGTTATTATGATAAAATTAGGCTTTGCATTAGCGATAGAAAATACACGATTTGATTATTCGATTATAAATTTTGACTTTTACATGCCTTTTAAATATGAGTTCGCTATTTTGAAAAAATTATAACACTTATGATAAGTTCCACTAATTCAATTAAGGGATATGGTTAACTATTTCAAATATCTTCCTGTAAGCGAAGATGAAAAAATATGGGGCTTGTATGTGCTAAATGCCGGATGTACTCGTATTGAGCCCGAGCAGGCTTACCCTTACAAAAATCATCCTTCACACCATAACTTCACATGGGATAATGGCCGCGTATTGAATGAATTTCAACTAATATATATTACAAAGGGCAAAGGTTTCTTTGAATCAGAATCGGCAGGTAAACAAGAAATTGCTGCAGGTAACATAATACTTTTATTTCCTGGCGAAAGGCATCGTTATAAACCAAATACAGATACAGGCTGGGATGAGTATTGGATTGGTTTTAAAGGCGGAATAATTGAAAATTTAATATCAAACAATTTTTTCAACAAAGAAATACCCATTACTGATTTAGGTTTTAACGAACGTATATTAAATTCATTGCTCGAAATTATAGAAAGAACCAAAGAAGAAAAGTCTGGATATCAATCATTAATTTCTGGTGCTGTTCTTTATCTTTTAGGTCACATACACAGTAGCACCAAACAGGTAAGTTTTAATGGTAAAGAAGAACTGGTAAAAATGATAGATAATGCTAGGGTGATATTAAGGGCAAATGTTGATGAAAATATATCTCCTGAACAAGTTGCCTGCGAACTAAAAGTAAGCTATTCATATTTTCGAAAAATATTCAAAACCTATGTTGGGATATCTCCTGGGCAGTACTTAATACAATTAAAAATACAAAGAGCCAAAGAACATTTATTAAACCATGAGAAATCCATTAAGCAAATCGCTTACGATTTAAACTTCGAATCTAATTTTTATTTTTCTAAAATTTTTAAAGATAAAACTGGCTTTACGCCTAATCAGTATCGTGATATGCAGAACGTAAAGATGAAATCAGCGAAGATTTAGACTTGCACCTAATTAATGGGTCAACTTAAATTTAAAAGCTACCTTGGGTTTAAGGTTTATAGATAAAATCAAAGGAGGCTGACCGGAACTTTATTCTTTCGCAAACTTAATATTATCGCCTGCAAAATAAAAATGAATAACTGCTCCGGTAATAAGTTACCTACTTCTTAAACAGAGTCATTAACTGAAAGTATAGAACTGTTCAATGCAAGTTTAAAACTGTTTACTGCGATTTCAAAACTACTTACTGCAACATATAAATCTAAATATCACCTTGTAAATGGTAAGTTTTACCACCTAAGAGACCAAAGATACACCTTAGGCATATTAAGCTAAACTATTATTTTCTTAAATTAACTAAGGTGTCTTACTTGGTCAATATATTTAAAAAGCCTGAATTAAACAGTCTCAATCATTAGAATACAACTTCTCCTGATGCCTGAATGTCTTTTGATGAATTGCCTACAGCAATCAGATATTGTCCCTTATCTGCAACCCATGCTTTTTTCTTTTCATCGTAATAAGAAAAAGCATCTTTATTCAGTATAAATTTTACGGTTTTGGTTTCGCCAGCTTTCAAAAATACCTTTTCAAAGGCTTTCAATTCTTTTCTAGGTCTTGATACTAAGGGATTAATCGGTTCTACATAGACCTGCACAACTTGCGCCCCATCTTTTTTACCTGTATTTTTAATGTCAATTGAATAGCTAACCTGTTTATCTCCCGTTACTTTTTTTACGGCATTTTGGTAGGAGAAACTGGTATAAGATAAACCATGTCCGAATGGAAATTGTGGCTCAACATTATAGGTATCGAAATAACGGTAACCCACAAATATATCATCCTTATAATGTACAGTTCCATTTACGCCAGGAAATTCGCCAAGTTTATGCGCCGGCGAATCTTCCAGTTTTTTAGGAAAGGTCATCGGTAATTTACCTGATGGATTTACCTCACCGAAAATAATTTTAGCTAAAGCTGTTCCGCCTTCCATGCCCGGGTACCAGCCTTCGATAATGGCTTTACTTTCGCCAACCCACTCGCGGACATCTATCGGGCCACCACCCATTAAAACGATAATGGTTTTAGGATTGGCTTTTAAAACGGCTTTAATTAATTCGTTTTGCCCGAAAGGCATATTCATATCCGGTTTATCCACACCTTCTGCATCATAAGCATTATCATCCCATTTGCTATAGTCGTAACCGTGTGTCCATCCACAGAAAATTATAGCGGCATCTGTTTTACTGGCTATATTCACTGCTTCCTGAATTAATGTATCATCTGCCTGTTGATTTCGGGCAATTTTATATCCTTGTGCATATTGTACACTTATTCCACCGCCAACTAAATTCTTTATCCCTTGCAAAGGCGTAATTTCATATTTTGCTTTAACTTGAGAACTTCCACCGCCCATTGCATTTTCGCGATTTGCGTTCTGACCAATAATGGCTATACTTTTAATTTTACTTTTAGCCAATGGCAAAACATTATCCTCATTTTTCAGCAATACAATTCCTTCTTCGGCAACCTTTAATGCAGTTTGTTGATGTGCTTTTGTATTATATGCACCAGGCGTTCTTTTTGCCGCAATCATATTGGTTTTGAACATCACTCTTAAAATACGGCGAACTTTATCATCTACTAAAGCAACCGGAACTTTGCCGCTTTTAACTAAAGCAATTACGGTATCGCCCATAAAAAACTGATCGTATTTTAACGGTGGTGTTCCAATGTCAGATCCCATTTCCAAATCGGTTCCATTTTCTAATGCTTCCATGGTGTTATGCACCGCTCCCCAGTCGCTCATCACCAAGCCTTTAAAACCCCATTCTCCTTTTAATATATCGTTAATCAGATATTTGTTTTCCGTTGCATATTGCCCCCTGAACTTATTATAAGCCCCCATTACCGTATTAACCTGCCCTATTTTAACGGCAGCCTCAAAGCCCGGTAAATAAATTTCGCGTAAGGCTCGTTCACTCATTTCCACATTCACGGTTCCTCTATCTACTTCTTCATTATTGGCAGCGAAATGTTTTAAAGAAGCAGATACACCCTGAGCCTGAACACCTTTAATATAACCAACTGCCATTTGCGAAATTAGATAAGGGTCTTCACTCTGATATTCGAAATTACGACCGTTTAACGGCGAACGAATAATGTTAATACCTGGACCAAGGATTACATCTTTTCCTCTAAATTTAGCTTCGCTACCTAAAACCGCACCAAAATCGTATCCTAATTTTGGGTTCCATGTTGCAGCAAGTGCATTTCCTGTTGGAAGATACGTTCCGGCATCATTTACATTTTTTAAAGGTGTCCAACCTCTTCCATGTTCTATACGAACGCCATGAGGACCATCCGAAGTAACCATTTCAGGAATTCCTAAACGTTTTACACCTCCTGAAGTAAAAGAAGAATTTGCATGCAACATGCCTACCTTTTCATCTAGCGTCATTTTTTTAATCAATGCAGTTATTTTTGCTTCAGTTGCAGGATTAAATAAACTTTGTGCATTAACGGTTAATACAGTTAGCATCAAAACACTTCCAACGAAGCCTGTTATTTTATTATTCATGTATTTATTTTATACTTTTTAGTTAAAATCGAACCAAAGGCTACCTTTATTCCAGGAATAATTTAGCTGCATATTTTTTTGGCTCTGCGGACCAAGTTTTTCAGCAGCTTGAAACTTAGTTCCTATTGCACTAATTCCATCTAAAAAACCTAAATCGCCATCAGGGAATGCAGGAGTGGTATTATTATTAGTCGCACCAGCTGCTTTTTGAGGTTTTAGCATTTGAAAAAATGTGCCCTTTTTTGAGGTGTAAATTGTAAATGGTGATTGTTTATTCTTTACCGTTACCCAATACACATTTGAATAATAGCCCTTAAACTCTGGGTATTTCCAACTTTCTCCGGTTATGGTGTTGTTAAAATCATTATTCCAAACGCCAAAAGTTGTGCCTTTCAATCTATTTTTCCAAACGCGATAAGGACCATTTCCTTCCCATTTCATACCGGTGATGTTTTCTTCAGGATAGTTAAAAGTAATGCCCATAAAATCAACTTCGCCGCTTACGCTATATTCATAATCGAGTTTAACAGTCTTTCCTGATGAGAAAATCCATTTCACTTTAAATTTCGCTTCGTTATTATAAATAGGCTCAATAATGTAATCATCGCCCGAGGCATAATGCTTAAACTCTTTAAGCTCACATTTAACACCCGCCAAAGCTGGTCCGCCAGAAATTGAAATTTCGGATTTCGCATTTTTAACATTCTGGATGTAGCCTGTTTTTTTATCGAATTGATAAGAAATGCCATCAACAACAAGGGTTAAAGCCTTACCAGTTTCTGAAACATTTATTTTGGATTTTGAATTCGCAGTATTTGTTATTGGAGCAGCAGGCATTTTGATTGCCCAACTCCAGGTAAAAAGTTCTTGTTTAAAAGCATCAAAAGCTGTTAAATACAAAACATCGTTACTTTTCCAGTTTGCAGGAAGTGGAATGCTTAAAAAACCCTTCTCGCCGGGAGATAAAGTAATGCCCTTAATTTTACCTGAGGCTACCAGACTTTGCTGATTATTTGCTACTGGATTTGGCAGGTTTGATAACTTCCACTCGAAACTACATTGATTTAAGTTTGTGAAGCTATATTGATTTTCGACTAAAACCTTTCCATCAAAATTAGCAGGCAAATCTTTCATAGCAATTTGCACCGGCGACCAAATTTCTTTAATGGTATAAAAACTTCCTTCCTTTTCACGGTGTGGGCCTAAAATTCCATCTGGTGCGGCATTGCCTTGGATATCCATTTGGCCATTTCTGTCTAAACGAGTTACACCTTCATCAGCAAATGACCATAAAAATCCACCTGCTGCGTAAGGATGCTTCATCATCATAGACCAAAAATCATCCAAACCCGCACCATGCCCACCATCGTGCAAGCCATGCATAAACTCGGTCGGGAAAAACACGTCATTTCCGTATAAAGCTGTATTAACTACATAATTATAATCCGGGTAGTGTTTGGTATCGGTGCCATTGAAGCGCTCCCAAGGATGAATAACCAAACGTTTCTGGTTATCGTATTTTGCATACAGGTAATCTAAATCGTAATTGAAGCCACCTTCGTTTCCATTTGCCCACATTACAATTGATGGGTGGTTAACATCCCGAACAACGAGTTCCTTTACGAGTTTTGTGCCAACTTCGGTATCGTATTTAGCCTGCCAGCCGGTTAATTCATTTATTACGAATAATCCTAATGAATCGCAGGCATCCAAGAAGCTCGGATCAGGCGGATAATGAGACATACGAACCGCATTCATATTCATCTCCTTAACCAGTTTTACATCTTCAATGTTAAGCACTTTGCTTAAAGTCCTTCCCGATTCAGGCCATTCGCTGTGCCTGTTAACACCTTTGAAAATCACTTTTTTATTGTTTACATAAAAGCCATCATGCGGGCGAAGTTCTGCTGTCCTGAAACCAAATTTTTGTTTCATCCGGTGGATTAGTCGGCCGTTGGCATCGCTTAAAGAAACAACAACCTGATAAAGATTTGGTGATTCCGGGTTCCATAAGTTGATATCTTTAAACTGGCCTTTAAGTTTTGTAGCATTTTCAACAGATGTAATTTTAGAAGATATTTCTAATCCGACCTTTTCGCCGCTTATTTTTTGAACCTGAGCTTTTAAAACTGAACCTAATGGTGCATTTTCGGTGTAGGCATCGAGGTTAAATGAACCATTTGCTTTGGCATCGATAGCAATTCTGTCTACATGTGCTTTTGGCAAAATTTTTAAATACACCGGTCTGAAAAGGCCTCCAAAAAGCCAGAAATCTGCTTTCCTTTCTGCATTGTTTACCGATTTATCTGCAGACTGCTTACTTACTTTTACTTCCAGCAGGTTTTCACCATCAAAATTTAATAGGGGTGTAATGTTGTATTGAAAAGTATAAAACCCGCCCTGGTGTATCGCACCAGCTGACTTTCCGTTAATTTTTACTTCAGCCTCTGTCATTGCTGCCTCAAAAACGATGAAAATCTCTTTATCGTAATTGCTTTTAGCAACCTTAAACTTGTATTTGTATTGCCCAGTTTCTTCAGGATTTTGGGTATCTTTATAATAGTTGTAAGTACCAAAACCTTGTTGTTCCCAATTTGATGGCACTTGTATTTTATCCCAAGTCCCACTTTTCATCCCGGTATTTACAAAGAAATCCCAAGTAACAGTATGGTCTTTATCTTTTCCGGATAAATATTGATATTGAGTTTCCTGAGCATTTAAATTTAGTGTAAGAAACACAGTTGCGCACATAAAAAATAGCTTCATAATCATATTTGTATTTTTGACTGTAAACGTTAACAATTTAATTTATCGGATATACTTTTGCAGCCCAGCCACCACCACCAAACATATTTACTTTTAGTTTTGTATTCGAATTTACTTCAATAATTTCTCTTTTGTAGTCGGTTGCATCTTTATCTGCATTTAAGCCATCCTTAAATACAATTGCCTGGAATTTCCCTTTCCCTAAAAAAGAAAAATCTATTGTTATTTCTCTTTGATTCCAATTATTTAATGCGCCAATAAACCAATCGCTATTATGTTTTCGGGCAATAGCCGCATAAGCACCAACTTCAGCATTCAGCGCCACCGATTCGATAAAAACTGTAGGAATTGATGCAATAAAATCGGTACTTTCCTGCTCTTTCATATAAGCAGTTGGACTGTCGGCCATCATTTGCAACGGGGCTTCGAAAACAATAAATGTTGCCAATTGATGTGAACGTGTTCCTTGGCTCATTGGTTTTGAGTTACTAGGTTTAAATTCCGCTTTAGTGGCATTGCGCATTGCTCCTGGCGTGTAATCCATTGGGCCGGCAAGCATTCTGATAAATGGAATAGTTACATCATATTTGGGAACATCATCATTTGGTGTCCATTTTACATTTTCTAAGCCTTTAACGCCTTCAAAGTTTAAAACATTTGGATAAGTTCGCTGTAAGCCAGTTGGTTTATACATGCCATGAAAATCGATTAGAAGTTTATGAGCAGCAGCATTTTTTGCAATTTGATAAACTGATGAAACCATTTTTTGATCATCACGGTCTAAAAAATCTATTTTAAAACCCTTCACACCCATTCTGGAATATTGTTCGAAGGCATTATCCATTACTTTAGAAACTGCAAACCAACTTGCCCACAGAATTATTCCTACATTTTTTTGTTTTGCGTAAGTAATGATTTCAGGAAGGTTAATCTTGTCGGATACTTTAGTCATATCGGTTTCATCGCTCCACCCTTCATCTAAAATCACATATTCAACCTTATTTGCTGCTGCAAAATCTATGTAATACTTATAAGTTTGTGTATTTATTCCAGCTTTGAAATCCACACCACTAATGTTCCAGTCATTCCACCAATCCCAGGCTACCTTACCGGGTTTTATCCAATCCATATCAGCAATTCGCGATGGTGAAGCCAACTTCTGCACCATATCGTTATCAAGCAGATCTTTATCGTTCTCACTTATTACAACAGCCCGCCATGGAAAGCTTCTTGTACCTTTAGTTTTCGCAATATAATCAGCCCTTTGGGTAACCATATAATTCATATTGTTAAAACCACCAGCCTTTTCTGCCAGCGGATATGGCGCAAACAAACCTTTTAACGAATTACTGTTTTTTGGGTTTTTGCTGATAAACATACCCGGATAATCTTCCAAATCTGCTTCTAAAATAACCGCTTTCTTGGCAGAATTGATGTTGAACATTAAAGGTAAAAAAGCCAATGAATCATTAAACATTGCCGATACTCGGGTTTCAGTATATAACGATTCGAAAGAGGAAATAAATTGTTCCTCTCCCCTTAAGTCTCTAACATAAGGGATCAATGAAGTTTTATCTTCAGATAGATTAAAATTTGCCTCCTCGCTGTTTACCGTAATTTCGCCTTTTTTAGCCGTAGAAAACCGATAAGCAACACCATCATTGTAAGCCCTGAAAGTAAGACTATAATCGCCTTTAAAATCAATAATTAATTGATTGTATTTATCCTGAACCGAACTTCTTTTATAAATGGGTGTTACAAAACTGGTATTTATTGATGTTTTATTTGTTTTGATGATCTTCGGATTTTCACCTAAAACTTCTCCCGTTGCTAATGTTAAAGACATATTCGATGGCGCTAAAACCACATCATTTTGATTTTTGACTGACCAGCTAATTTCAGACCCAATTTGAACCAAAATTTCATTGTTTCCGTTAGGTGATTTGAGTGTAAAGACTTTATCCTGCGCATAAACAAAAGCAGTTATGCAATTTAGCAAAATAAAAATCTGAGCTATTTTTATGCGCATAACTTATAATTTTATTTTAATGATGGCCGGTTTTAAACCATTTGACGAGGCTTTTAAAGTAACTTCTCCTGCTTCGCCAGTAGATTGTACAATAACCTGTGCCAAGCCGCTAAATAATTTTCTTTTCCAGTCGGCAGCAGGTTTTAACACCTGAAATAAACCAGGATCAGCATTAATATTATCCCAGCTTTGAACTTTCAAAATTGGTGTTGCCAATATAGCGATGGTATTTTTGCCAACTTTTAGTACTGATTTATCAAGTGTAAAAGCATTTCCTTTTTTATTTTCTGTAAGCTTATCGGCTATTTTTTTCCCGTTGATGTAAATAGACTGTTGTTTGCCTATGCTTTTATAAAAGAAAGTGATTTTGGTTGCATCATTCCAATCTTCCAAATCAAAGTTTCCTCTATAAATTAATGCCTTAACTTTTTTGCCAAATTCCTGTGTTCTTTCCTGTTTAAAAGCATAATCCCAATCAGTTAAATCTGTAGTAAGTTCGGTTATATCATCAATATTTGAAATAGGTTTTTCTTTAAAATCGTTAATTTGAATTACATCAATATGCTCAATAAATTGGTCGGGCTCTAACGAGGTTGGGTTTCCATTACCAACACCAATAATTTTGGCCGGGCCACTGATTTGAAAATCAATCTCATTAACCGCTGTTGGAACAGCCTGATTAGAAGCATCTCTAACATCAACCTTTAAAATGGCTAAAGTAGATTTTTCTATAGGTATCGCTTCCTGTATTATGGAAACATGGGTTGGATTTGAGGTTGTTTTAACTTCATCCGTTAATATTTTTTTACCATTTTTAAATCCAACTGCTTCCAGTGTTCCAGGTGTATAATTTACGGTCCAGTTTAAATGTCCGTTGGGTTCCATCCGCTTTTTACCTAAACTTTTTTTATTCAGGAATAATTCTACTTCATCGCAGTTGCTGTAGGCTTTAACTTCAATTGGCTTTCCTTCGCTCCCTTTCCAGTTCCAATGTGGCAAGAGGTGTAAAGTAGGTTTATCTGTCCACCATGATTTTAAGTACCATGTATTATCTTTCGGGAAGCCACATAAATCAACCATACCGAAATAAGAAACTACCGATGGCCATCCGAAAGGTGTTGGTTCTCCACGGTAATCAAAACCGGTCCAGATAAACATTCCTGCTAAATAAGGACGGGCGGCATAATGTTTCCAACCATCTTCTAAACTCAGGAAATTCTCATTTTGCCTGGTATCGTAAGCAGCGAGTTCATGCTTTTCCATATTATTGCTGTACAAACCTCTGCTTGCTACTGTTGATCCTTCTTCTGTTCCCCAACTAAACTGTGCAGGATATTTTTTATGTTGCTCATCAGTGTTTTTTGTTGCTACATAATTATAACCAAGTAAATCAATAGTTGTCGAAATTCCATTACCAATACCTCCGCTTATGGCTGCTGTTATCGCCCTTGTTGTATCGATGGTTTTAGCGAATGCCTGCATGGTTTTAGCAATTCTGGCACCTGTTATATTGCCTTCAATATTCCATTCCTCATTACCGATAGACCAACTGATGATACTTGGGTGATTGCGATCACGAATAATTAGCTTTTTAAGGTAATTTAAATTCTGTTCGGTAATGCCCATCAAACGGTTTTCATCAATTACCAGCATGCCCAACCTGTCGCATGCATCTAGTAATTCTGGTGTTGGTGGATTGTGCGAGCAACGATAAGCATTGCTACCCATTTCTTTTAGCTTACTGATTCTAAAATATTGTACCTCATCTGGTAGTGCCACACCAACACCTGCATGATCCTGATGGTTATTTGTGCCTTTAACTTCAACTCGTTTACCATTTAAAAAGAAGCCTTTATCAGCATCAAATCTTATAGTTCTTATTCCGAAGTTTGTTTTATACTCATCAATTACTTCTTCGTTTTTTGTTATAGTCGTTAATAGCTGATACAGATATGGATTTTCCAAATCCCATAATTGTGGTTTAACTACCGGAATATCTATGGTAAATTCCTTTTCTGTTAATGCATTCAATTCAATATTTTGGAGCGAGCCAGATGCGACAACCTTGCCTTTTGCATCGACAATACTTTGTTTGATATTAAATTTATCATTTTCTAGTGCATCATTTTTTAAGGTTACGCTTGCTTTTACAAGTGCCTCATTATTATTTATCGTGCTACGTACAAAGGTTCCATTCGGTATTATATGTAAAGGAGCAGTTTTATTAAGCCAAACATGGCGATAAATACCGGCACCTTCGTAAAACCAACCTTCTTCTATAGTTACATCAACACGTACAGCAATTACATTTTCACCTCCATAATTTAAATAATCTGTAATATCATATTCGAAACCATGGTATCCGCTTGGTTCAATACCCAGGTAATGCCCATTAACCCAAACGATTGAATTTCTAAAAACGCCATCAAAAGCTATGCTAATTTTACGACCTAAATCTTTAGCTGGGATAGATATCGATTTACGATACCAGCCTACACTTGCATCTGGAAAATTACGACCAATAGCTTTAAAACCGTGACTTAAGCTTGCATTTTTATCAAAGCCTTGTTCAACTGCCCAATCATGTGGCACATTTAACTTCCGCCAGGTTCTGTCGTCAAAACCTGGTGCTGCGGCTCCATCTCCATAACCAGTTTTAGCCAGATAAGAAAAATAACCTGTTCCATTGTAAAAATCTTTTTTAACATCGTAAGGATGCCCTAAGGCAAAACGCCAACCAGTGTCTATCAATATATGTTCACGCTTTAACTCAATTTTATCCTGGGCAAATGATGCGGTTGCTTGGCTCAATTTAATCAAAAGCAAAAAAGCCAATATTTTATATGATTTCATTTATATGTTTATCCTTATTTAATTAATAGATATTGAACTGAAAAAGGAGCAGATTCAAATTTAATATTACCTGTAACCGTAGCAGATAATGCTTTTATTGCTGATGGATTTTCTGGTCCGCCAGCTGTAAATTTTGTAGTTTCTCCGTTTACGAAGACTTTTTGAGAGAAAGAGCCATTATCATCTCCTCCGGTTAAAGTGTAGAGGTAATATTTTTTAGAAGACTTATATTCGGATAAGGAAAGCTCAACCACCTGCTTCGAATTACCTTTATTAACAAGGACAACCCCTACTGCTCCATTATTAAATTTTGAAGCATAAGTTAATATATCAGGATTTGTTATTGTATTGGCTTTAAGCAATTCATCGCCAAAAAAACGCTGAAAATAAAACATATAATAATAAACTGGTCTTGGGTTCCAAAGCGGAACACCCGGTTCATCGCCTTTATTAAACATACCATGATCATTACCTTTTGAGTAACCATTTGCCAAATCCCAGCGGCTAGCCATACCAAATTTTAAATTGGCTAATTCTCCTAAAACAATTGCAGCATGCATTCCATTAATAAAAGAACATGATTGTTTAGAGCCCGTTGCAAAAATATTCCATTCTGTAAGTGCCAAAGGTTTCTCCGGAAGGTTGTAAAGCTTAGCCAATTCTTTCATATAGCTGGCCATTTTGCTGGTTTCTGTTTTGGCTGTATTTAAAATTATTTCTGGCGATGAATTTTGCTCATAAGGCGTAAAGTAACTATGCAGAACATAATAATCAATAAAAGAACCAGCAGATTTTAATAATCCATCATTCCAGTTTTTCGTAATTCCGCCTTCCCACGATTTTTCTTTGGCTGTTTCGATAACGACTGCACCAATAAATATTTCGGAGTTGATTTCTTTTGCGGCAGCTCGCATTGAATCGGCAAAAACTTTTAAGTGTTCGCCATAAAGTTTACCGGATATCAGTTCGGGCTGATTATCCTTATTTTTTGAAGTATCAATTTTATAGCCTGCTTGCCAGGTACCATAATTTTCGTTACCTATTTCCCAAAATTTAGTTTTTCCTTTATCGAAACGAACCCAATCTGCTGCCAAATGAGCGGCTTTTTGAACAGGATTATCGCTGGTTCCATATCGGGCATAGCTATAATTTACACAAATGATGCCTGTACTATTGGATTCCTTAAGTAATTTATAATAGTTTTGTAAGGAGAGTGAAGTTGGACTATCATTAATCCCATACCATAAACGCTCGGGTTTGGGTACTCTTTTATCACCATATAAAATAATTTCAGGAACATCTACAGGGCGTTTATCCCTGGATGAATTCCAAAAATAAACATTACTCAAATTTCCACCAGGAAAACGGATGATATTTGGCGAAAGTGTTTTAATATGACTCATTAAGGCAGGTTGATCAACAATTTGGGTCATGTAAGGATTTGCATTATTTCCATACAAAAATTTAGAAACCCTACCTAAAGTGTCTTTATAACTTATATTAACAAAAATCGATGATTTGTTTAACGGTATAGCATGTTTTTTAGAACCAGGTATATCTACACCTTTTTGGTTAATACCCTTAACAAAAAAGCCTTGAGTATTTTGGCAAAACGAATTTTGATAAAAAATAACTGAGAATAAGAGAATAAAGATGTAAGGTGATTTTTTGTATATCATGTAATATTATTTTTTATCAACTGCAACGAAAACAACTGAACGCGGTGGTAAGGCAATTTTTATTCCACCATCAACCGATGCAGATTTTGCTGTTAGAGTTTGATAATTTGTTGGGCCTCCAGAAACTCCGGTTGGCCCATTGTCGTTAACAAATACCTTTGCCGAGAATTCTCCATTATCATCACCACCGGTTAAAGTATAATAATAATATCGTGTACCTGCTGCAAAATTTGAAAGATTAATGTTCGCGGTTTGAGTGGATGTACCTTTATTTACGACAACAATACCCGCAGCGCCTGATGCAAAACCTGAAGCATAACTCACAACATCTGTAGAGCCGGATACACTTGAAGAAATCATCCTATCGCCAAAAAATTTCTGAAAATAATACATGTGGTAAAATGCTGGTCGGGGTGTCCACTTCGTGGTACCATTGCCTTCATCGCCCAAACTAAAAAGGCCATGGTCATTTCCATCAGCGTAACCATTAGCTAAATCCCATCGGCTTGCCATGCCATAGTTGTTTTTTATTAATTCGCCCAAAACCATTGTAGCATGCATACCGGCGATGTGAGACACTTGCTGCTTTGATCCTTCGGCAAAAATGTTCCACTCTGTCATAGCGATTGGTTTTAAAGGTGCGCCATTTTCCTGCGTCGTCTTTTTCATAAAATCCATAATGCTTTTAGATTCTGTTGCGGCAGTATTTAGAATAACTGAAGCCGATGAATTCTGTGCATAAGGTGTGTAATAGGTATGAACAATATAAAAATCGGCAGTATTGCCCGAAGCAGATAAAAAACCAGAATTCCAGGCTTTATCTACGGCATTGCTATTTCCGATGGATGCATCGTACTGAATAAGTTGTCCACCAATTTTAATGGTTACACCTAATTCTGCCGCAGCCTTTCGCATTGAATCGGCAAAAACTTTAAAGTGTTTTCCGTATAAAGCGCCATTAATAATTTCAGGCTGACCATCTTTATTGTTAGCTGTATTTATTTTGTAGCCCGCCTGCCATGGTCCGGCATCTTCATTACCTATTTCCCAGTATTTAGTTTTGCCTTTATCAAAACGAACCCAATCTGCTGCTAAGTGTGCGGCTGCCTGATCGGGATGTGCGCTTGTACCGTAACGGGCATAACTATAATTTACAGATATAATCCCTGTACTGTTTGTTTGTTGCAAAAAGCTATAATAGTTATCAACAGAAAATGTCCAGCTTGCTGTATTTTTACCATACCAATAACCTGCATTTACGGGAGCGCCAGATTGGTTATAAAGCATATCAGGTGCATCTGAAGGTTTCTGTCCGGGGCTGCTATTAAAGAAAAAAACACTCGAAATATTCCCACCAGGAAAACGGATAATATTCGGATAAAGGTTTTTTACATGATTAATCAGTACTGATTCATTAGCTAACTGACCAATGTATGGGTTTGTATTGTTTCCGAAAAGATATTTAGAAACTTTACCTATCGTTTCACTATAATCAGCATTTATGGTTACACCAGCTGATGCTGTTGGTTTAGCTACATCAACAAAACCTGGAGCAGCAAAACTTTTACCTTCCCAATTATCCAAAAAAAAGCCTACAGTTGTTGCAGTGCTTACATCTTTAGGTGGAATAATGGTAACTGTACCTGGTGGATTTACCTGTGGTATTTCCGGAATTGGAGCTATAGGACTTTTTTTACAGGCTGTAAAAGCTAAACAAACCAAAAGCATCCATCTGCCTGTATTCTTATTGTTTACAATTTTCATTTTGCGGAATGATTGAATTTGATAAAATTGGAGCAGACGTATATAAACGTCTGCTACCAATAAGAATACTATCTTCTAGCTCTAACAATTCTGATGTTATCAATCGCTACATCAAACTTCGTAGTTACTGGCGTGGCGGTATCGTTTATGTACATGAAAACAAGCGGGCCTTTACCTGTATTATTTACTGTAGTTGCAGTTTTAATCAAATCATTTAACGTTGGTGCTGATGTACCCGTTCCTTCACCATTACTGGTTTTGGTTTTGAATTGAGTTAATGGAATGGTAACGGTATACCAGGTATCAGATTTAAACGGAACAGGTGCTATTGCTTTCCAAGGCTCATAGCGTGCCAAATAAAGCCATGATCCTTCGCTACGACGAATCATCAATCCACCACCACCCCAAGGTTCTTTAACCGAAATTTCGAATTTTAACACATAACTTGAAACCGGATCTGCAAGATTGGCCTGCGGCACCCATTGAACATCGTTTAAATTAATAGAACGGTTTGGATCATACCAAGCATAATTAAAAGCAGATATTGCGCCTGTAAACATTCTTGCATATTTACCTGTTGCACCCGGATATAAAGTTTGGTCACTTATAACACTTGCGCCGTAACTGTAACTGTTTATGTCGTCGAAATTGCACAACATGCCTGTAACCTTATCATTATAAGAACTATAGGCAGTAGAACCACCTTGTGTTTTAACAATAATATCGCCCGAGGTTGCTGATGAAGGGACAGTTACGGTACAAGAAGTTCCATCGGATTTAGACACAATATTAGTTCCATCGGCACCGCCAGGAAAAGTTATATTGGTAATTAAATATAAATATTGGCCATATAAAGTAATGGTTTGGCCTGGTAAAGTATATTCATTGCTAACTGAAGAAACCACAGGTGGTGGTGGAGATATTGGAAAGGTAAAACTGGTTTCGCCAAATTTGGTTACCAACCTGATGGTGTTTTCCTGACCTTTTGGTATGCTTGAAAATAAAATTGAAGGCACGGTTACTACAAAATTATCATCACCTACCAAAGCTGAATTAAATGTTGCTGGAAAACCACTAAAATAAACTGCCGAAACTGTTTTTAAATTGGATCCCTGAATAACAACATTTTGCCCAGAACCTACTTTTGTTAATGTAGAGTCGTTGGGAGCCGGAGTGATTGCCCTTAGTTTTGTGATTACAGGAGGTTGCTCATTATTTGTTTTTTTGCAAGCAGTTTGCAAGGCTAAAACCACCATCAATAACAGAAGGGTTAAGCTAAATCTGCTTTTTATAAGCTTTTTCATTATGATTTAATTTAAAATTAAATTAACGGTTATTTATAATATGGTACAGCTGGCTGACTTAACAAAGGATTTGTTGAAACATCGGCCAAAGGGTATGGAAGTTTAAAGGAAGCATCAGTCGGAGTAGAAAACTGGTCTTCATTAACCCGTACGTTTGTTGCCGAGTTAAATGTTAACCTACCTCGATTCTGAGCCGCAATTTTGGCTATTGTTTGCGATGGATTGATATCGTGTTCTCTTAACAAATCGAACCAATATTGTCCTTCAATAGCTAGCTCCAACTGCCTGTCTACCAAAACATTTGCTTTCGAAATTGGAGCAACTCTGGCATCTACCCCAGCTCTGGCACGAACCAAATTGTAATATTTAACGGCCTCAGGATCGGATGTTGTCGCTGAATTACCTAATATTGCCTCTACATAAATTAGGTAAACATCCGCAAGTCTGAGCATGTAGGCTGCAGAACTTGTTGAAAGAGAATAAACCTGACCTGGATTATCATCATTGGTACCTACTACATATTTTTTTACATGAGGTCTTTCATCAGTAACTCTATAGCCTCCATCTTTTTTTAACAACTCCGGATAAAAATCGCCGTTTTGCATAAAAGTCGCTTTGCGTCGTAAGTCCTTTACATCATATTTGTTATAAATATCTATACTTGGCGTATTCGCAGCTCCATAACCATCGCCAGCATTGGTTAACTTACCTTCTGCTGCATAATAACCCTGAGTACTATTACCAAGACCGTAGGAATTTGGACTTGCAATGAATTGCAAAGCAAATAAAGATTCCTCATTATTATTATTTTCTATTTTAAACAAATCGGCATAATTTGTTAATAATTTTAACCCACTGTTATTGCATACATCGCCAGCATATTTCTTTGCACTGTCTAATAACGCAACATCGCGTTGTCCATTACCTGTTCCAGTTCCATCATCTTTCAAACCAGAACGAGTTAAGTAGATTTTGGCAAGCATACCCTCTGCCGACCATTTATTTACTCTTCCCTTATCTGGAACAGAGCGAAGATTCTGCGCTGCAAATTTCATATCCTCAATAATGAAACGATATACATCTTTAATAATATGTTTGTTAACCTGAGGTTGTTCTGCCAATGTACGGTTATCGGTAATAATGGGTATTTCACCAAAATATTGCACCAGATAAAAATAGGCTGTTCCTCTTAAAAACCGAAGTTCGCCAATGGCATTATTTTTGGCTACCGAACTTACTGAAGCATCTGTATTTTGATTGATGTAGATAATATTCAAATTGCAATAGGCAATAATTTTGTAAAGTGAGCGCCAGGCTTCGTTTATTCTGGCATCAGAATTATTAACTGCAAAAGTAGAATACGCTACAAAGTTTGTTCTGGATAAGTTACCTGACATGGCATCGCCTAAAACTAAAACAGACTTATCGTTAAAATCGAACCATGGAGTTCCGTAAAGTGCACCTGTAGCAAGACGCAAATCGCCTTCCGATTTAAAAAAACTTTCCAGCGTAACTTTATCCTGTGGTGTTCTATCCAGAAAATCTTTTTTACACCCGAAAAATGAGCTTATGCCAATCATCAGGGCTATTGTGAAATATATTTTATTTTTCATCTCTATAAGTATTAATGTTAAAAACCGGCATAAATACCAAATGTGTATGTTCTTGAAGAAGGGTATCTTCCGTTATCAACGCCTGCCGATTGTGCATTTTGGAAACGTGAACCAACTTCAGGATCGTAGCCTGTATAGTCAGTAATGGTAAACAAGTTGGTTACATTACCATAAACCCTAAAGTAACTCAGCTTTATTTTTTGAACTAATTTAGATGGGAAACTATAGCCCACAACCAGGTTTTTTAACCGGAGGTATGAACCATCTTCTATATACCTGGTAGAAACCCTGTTGTTGTTATTTAAAGTTGATGTAGAAATTCTTGGTACAGTTGTATTAGGATTAGTAATGTAAACATTATTGATGTCTGCCGCACTTCCATTCGGATCTTTTAAACCGATACGTGCATAATCATTAACAGATTGCAATAAACCAAAACCACTTTGCAAATCTTCGTTTGTTCTTTTTAATTGATTGAAGATTTTATTGCCGTAATTTCCGTTGAAAAATACGGTCAGGTCAAATGCTTTGTACTTAAATGTATTGCTAAATCCATACTGGAATTTTGGTAATGGAGAACCCAGATAAGTTAAATCTTTATTATCTATGATTTTATCACCATTTAAATCTCTAAACTTAATATCACCTACCCAAATGCCATTTACACCTATAGTTCCTTGACTTGCACTATTTGTTAAATCTGCACCATCTTTAAAAACGCCATCTGCAATGAAGCCGTAAAATTCGCCGATTGATCTGCCTACAGTAACCTGCTGAACAATATCAGTTCCTAAATACTGAGGTAAATTTGTGTTTTCTGTAATTAGACTGGTAACCTTGTTTAAGTTTCGGGATAAAGTAACATTGGTTGTCCAGGTAAAATCTTTGCCCTTAATGTTTACCGAATTTAAGCTGAACTCAATCCCTTTGTTAACAATAGAGCCAATATTTTTGGTTGGTGCATTTAATTTTGCTACAGTAAACTGATCTTGTGGTGTTGTACCTGAATAAAGAGGTAACGATAAACTGTTTAATAAGTTATTGGTATTTTTATAATATGCATCTACAGTAAATTGTAATCTATCTTTAAAGAAACTGGCATCAATACCTACGTTAGACGATTTTGTAGTTTCCCATTTTGCATCGGGATTAGGAACGTTATCCAATAAAACACCAAGACCCAATGCTGTTTGTGTTGTTCTGTAAGAAGTTCCATAAACGTAATCAGAAATGTTTTGATTGTTTACCAATCCATAACCTAAACGAAGTTTAAGATCACTTATGAAATCAACAGATTTCATAAAGCTTTCTTGTTTCAAACGATAAGCTAAAGCAAATGCATAAGTAAAGTTCCATCTATTATCAGGTGAAAATTTAGATGAACCATCATATCTAACGGTTGATGTTAAGGTATATTTATCGTTGTAAGTAAAATTAAACCTGCCATAATAAGAATCTATAGCTTGTTGGCTTTTACCACTTGTTGAGGTAGCTTTAGTAGGATCGCCTAAGTTAAGTTCAGAGTTTGTGGTTTGAAAATAACCCGTAGCAGTTGCATCAACAAAGCTGCTGGTATTTAATCTGGATTCATGACCAAGCGTACCATTTAATTTATATTTAGAAGCAAAAGTATGATTGTAAGATAAATACGTACGAAATGTATTGTTGTTGTAAGCGGTAGTGCCTCTTCTGCCAAAACTGTTTGTTTTAGGAAACTGTCCAAACTGGTAAGCTGGTTCAAATTGTTCTATCTGACCAAAATTATAGTTTACCGCAATTTCATTTCTTAAAACAAAATCTTTTAAGAAGGTAATATCAGCATAAGCACTACCATAAACCTCACTTCTGGTTCTGGTATTGGTATTAATTTCAGTAAGTGCAAATGGATTTGTTAAAGTAAATAAAGAACTGGATGGGCCTCCATAAGAACCATCAGGATTTACCACTGCAATATCGGGCGATTGCCTGATGGCTAATTGTATCAAATTACCATCCTGATTATTTATATTTTCATTGATGCGATTTCCAGATATGTTTGTAGCCAACTTTAACCAGCTTGTGGCTTTGGTTTCTACATTTAATCTAACATTGTATCTTTTAAAATCTGATTTAACTGCAATACCATCCTGAGAAAGGTATCCGGCATTCAAAATGTAATTAGTTCTTGAATCACCTCCATTTACGGATAGATTGTAATTTTGAACAGGAGCCGTTCCAAATATGGCTTTCTGCCAGTTTGTTCCCTGCCCCAAAATAGAAGGATCTGCAAACAGCGGATTAGGTACTGCACCGTTAAGTACATCTCTAACATTTCTGAATGCGGCATATTCCGGCAATTCCATTACAGGTAAATATTTAGGTAATTCCTGAATACCATAAGAAGCGTCGATACTTACTTTTGGTGGTCCTGATTTTCCTTTTTTAGTGGTTACAATAACAACTCCATTACTAGCCTGGCTTCCGTAAATTGCAGTTGCAGATGCATCTTTCAAAATATCAATGCTTTCAATATCTGAAGGTGAAATGGTTGCCAGCGGATTTGTTCCGGGACTACCACCAGTATAAATTGCACCATTTACATCTCCGCCATAAAACACCCCATCAACTACGTACAGCGGCTCCTGATTACCACCTAAAGTTGATACCCCTCTGATTTGAACAGAAATACCACCGCCAGGCTGACCAGAATTGGTGTTAATAACAACTCCTGCAACACGACCTTGTAGCGCCTGGTCGAAAGTAGTTGCTGCTGATTTAGCAATATCGTCGGCCTTTATTGATGATACAGAACCTGTTAAATCTTTACGCAAGGCTGTACCATATCCAACTACAACAACATCATTAAGGTTATTAACCGACATGGATAAACTGATATTAATTACATCCTGATTACCAATAGTAACTTCCTTTGCTTGAGTACCAACGTAGCTAAATATCAATACATCGCCAACTGAAGCCTTAACAGAATAATTCCCAGCCGCATCTGTAACGGCTAACTGTGTTTTCTTTGATTTTAGTGAAATGCTTACCCCTGGGATAGCATCTTTTGAATTGTCATCACTTATAACTTTTCCGCGAATAGTTTTTTGAACAACCTGGCTATAAGCCTCGGAGCTAATTTGCGTTAGAATGAAAATTAGAAACAGGTAAACAATACAAGTTTTGTTTATTAGGCTCTTCATCTTTTTAGTTTTGTAAATAATTGTCTCATAAATTGTTTATTTAAATTTGGTTATTGTTTGTTCACCATTATACTGAATGGTTTTATCGGGCTTTTGGTTAAAATTTAAAGGCTTTGGTTTTTTAGGGTTTATGAAAACGATGTTAAACGTTCTATCCTTTACCATTCCCTTGTAAGCTCCTTTACGTTCTGAAATGGTTAAAGATTTTGAAACTTCATTATAACTGAACTGAATAGTAGCAAAAGCACCTTTTTCATAATTATAGTTTAGTCCCTCATCCTCATAAAGCGTAAACGTTCCATCTTTTCCTCCATAAACATATAAAGTGATTGGGTCGGCAGGTTTCTCATCGGTATATTGTATTTCTGGTCCATAAGGAATAATAGAACCATCCTTAACATAAATTGGCATTTGATTGTATGGTGCATTTGCAGTTATCATTTGACCACCTTTAGTATATTTTCCGGTATATAAATCGTACCATCCATTACCTTCCGGCAGATAAACTTTTCTTGTTGTTACGCCATATTTGTAAACCGGATTGATAAGCAATGATGGCCCGAACATGTATTCATCAGCAATATTATTAACTTTTGGGTCTGCTGCATAATCCATAACCAAACCACGCATAATGGTATAATCTTTTTGGTAACTCGCTCCAGCAAGCGAATAGATATAAGGCATTAAACGGTAGCGTAATTTGTTATAGTAAAGAATACTTTTATAAGCAGGATGATTTTCTGGGGCAATATTATAAATTTCGCGATAAGGAAATTGACCATGTCCTCTAAATAAAGGAACAAAAGCACCAAATTGATACCATCTGGTATTTAGTTCTCTCCACTCCGCCAAATCTTTTTCATTGGGTTTTTCATACCTGCGCTCTACAGAAAAACCACCAATATCCATGGTCCAGTAAGGTAAGCCTGATAAGGAAAAATTAATGCCAGCAGAAATCTGCGATTTCATGTCTTCCCATCTTGATGCAATATCACCACTCCAGGTTGCTGCTGCATAACGCTGCAAACCACCATAAGCAGAACGGGTTAAGATAAATACGCGATCGTTAGGGTTTTCTTTACGCTGCCCTTCATAAACACCTTTTGAATTTTGCAATGGAAAAGCATTAAAATACTTAGTTCCCGAACCTAAATAAGTTGGAGTCATATTTTGTTTTCTTTCCCAGATAGGCAAATTTGAGTGGATATCGGGTTCAGTAGCATCCATCCACCAGGCATCGATACCTTTTTTGTATAACGTTTTGTTCATTAAATTCCAGAACATGGTACGGGCTTCAGGATTAAAAGCATCGTAAAAAGTAGATTGGTAGCCCAGCCAGTCTTTTCTTCCATCGGCAATATTTCGTTTATACAAAAAGCCATTTTTGTTCATCAGCTCGTAATTGGAATTGCCTGTGTAAAATTTCGGCCAAACCGAAATCATTAAACGCGTATGGTAAGTATCGTGCAAGGTTTTAATCATACCATCTGCATCAGGGAAACGACTTTTATCAAATTCATGTGTACCCCAGCTATCCGGTTTCCAGTATTGCCAATCAAGAACAATATTATCTAATGGGATTTTACGATCCCTGAATTCTTTAACCACGCCCAAAAGTTCTTCCTGAGTTTTGTACCTTTCTCTGCTTTGCCAAAAACCCATTGCCCATTTCGGCATTAAAACGGCTTTACCGGTAAGCGTTCTGTAACCGCTGATTACCTCGTCAGCATTTGCGCCTGATACAAAATAATAGTTAATTTCATTGCCCGATTCGGATGAAAAAGCGTACTGATTCTTGTCCGCCTGAGGTATTGGCGTTAAACACTTGATGGATAGGTAGGATTCATTACCATCAGGAATCCATTCTATTTTTAAGTCGTATTTTTTATCTTTCAACATTTCCGTTTCCACAACTGCCGAACCAGGATTCCAGGCTTGTCTCCATTTATCGACAAGCATTTCGCCATTAATCCAAATTTTTATGTAGCCGGCATATTTAACATTGAAATGTTGAAGACCAGAATATCCGGAAGAAATTTTACCTTCCCATTTTACAATTCCATCCGCCATTTTAAAACTGTCGGGGAATTTTTTCATATCGCTTAAAAAAGAATAGTCAATATCCGATTCTGCTCTCTTAACAACTATCTCGCCTGTTTTCTTATTCGAATAACTAGCTGTTAACCAACCCCTTTCTCCTTCTTTAGAAAATAAACCCAAACTTGAAAGTGGCTGATAATCTCTGATATCGCCAACTTTGGTAATCGAATAATTATCCCAAAGAATACCATAATTTTTATTGCTTAATAAGAATGGAATTGCAACATCAGTATTGTTTTGAAGTAATAAGACCTGTTTACCTTTATAGTTCATCATATCATCTTGATGTTGGCCCAAACCATAAATTGCTTCCTCTTCTGGAGAATTAAAAATCTGTTCAATCTGATAGCTTGCTTCACCATCATTAGATACAGCTTTAAATAATCTTGATGCATTCTGCTTCTCTTCAAGAATATTTTTTCCGTTAATATCCTGATATTGAATTTGGCCAGTTGTTATATTAACCTTTGCAATAAGTGCATGAGTTTTGAGCTGTATATAATCGCCAGCTTCTGAAACGGTATATTCGGGCTTAGATTTAACAGGTATAACCATTAAACTTGGTTCAAGCGAAAAATCATCGGCTGATGTAATTACGGCATGGATTATTTTATCAGATATTACATTTAGCTTAATTTGTTTTCCAATACTCGAATTATTGTTAATTGGGTATACAATTATTCCATTATCTATTTTTTTGTAATGGATATTTTGTGCAGAGCAAAAAACAGGGATAGCAAATAAAAATACTGTTGTACTTAAAATGGTAGAAATTGTTCTCATAAAGCTTATTGTAAATCGCACTTCGCGTTTACCTAAATATTTGGTTATTGATAAGCTAAAGGTAAGTGACTATTAAAATTTGGCAGGTATGCAAATGTTTAAGAATAGGTGCTCAAATGTTAACTTGCATAAAAAAATGCCTTTATAACTATTTAAACACATTTAAGTATTATTTTTTGTTGGATTTTTGTGTAATATATGCTGAAGGAAGCATGTTAAATTCTTGTTTAAAATATTTTGTAAAATATTTTGGGTTGTTGAATCCAACCTCATAGGCAATTTCTGAGATAGTTAATTGCGATTTTTCTAAAAGCTGCGTTGATTTTTTAAGGCGATAATAGCGGATATATTCTACCGGTGATTTACCTGTAAGTAGTAATACTTTTTTATACAAACTTACCCTGCTCATGTTCATCTCACCACTTAGCTGATCTACAGAATATTCGGAATTAGAAACATTATTTTCGATAAGTAAAGTAAGTTGACGCATAAATTTTTCATCAACGGATTCTATTTCATCAGTCTTCGGGCTAATATTTACTTGTTTTTTAAATTTTATTTCTGACGATTTAAGTTGGGTGAGTTGATTCTTAATTTTAAAAAGTAAAATTTCGAAATTAAAAGGCTTCATTAAATAATCGTTTGCGCCAGTTTCCAAGCCTGAAATTTGCATTTCTTCACCTGTAAGCGCAGTTAACAATATCACCGGTGTATTGGCAGTACGTTGATCGCCTTTAATTTTCCTGCATAAATCAATGCCATTCATTTCAGGCATACTCACATCACTTACAACCAAATCGGGATGAACCGATAACACCTTTTGCCAACCTTCTTTTCCATTTGAAGCTTCAAAAATCTGATAATATTCATTTAGGTTATCTTTTAGATAAAAACGAAAATCATCATTATCCTCAACCAGTAATAATATGGGCTTCTTATTATATTCGGAAAAATTGGGTTGATTTTTTTCTTCTGCTACTATCCTTAAAGGTGATTTAACTGTAAAACTGAGTTTACTGTTTTCTACAATAGTTACATCGGCTTCATTAAAAGGAATTTTAACAGTAAACTTAGAACCAACACCAACTTCGCTTTCGGCCCAAACTTTGCCACCATGCATGCGTACAAACTCTTTTGTTATCGATAAACCTATTCCACTACCCTGATTAACAAAAGAACCTGGAATATCACTTTGAAAAAAGCGGTCGAATATTCTATTTAATTTATCTTCATCAATCCCAATACCATTATCGGTTATATTAATTAAAAGTATGGTTTTATTACTTTCGCTTTGCATTGAGCTTAGCTTAACCGCAACTTCGCCACTTTCAGGTGTGAATTTAAAGGCGTTAGAAAGAAGATTAAATAAAATTCTTTCGATTTTATCGTAATCGAACTCGGTAATAAGACTCGTTAAATCTGATTCAAAATGAAATTTTATATTCTTTTTATCTGCAATATCTGTAAATGAATAGGTTAACTCCTTGATAAAATCAACAATATCACCAAGTTTATAATCGAGTTTCAACTGCTGAACCTCCATTCTTCTAAAATCCAGCAACTGGTTAACCATGTTAAGCAATCGCCTTCCATTTCTATGGATCATTTGCATTTGTTGCTTTTTCCCAATTTCTTCAGTCTGTTTAATCAGCTTTTCCATTGGTGTAATGATAAGGGATAAAGGTGTTCTAAACTCATGACTTATATTAGTGAAGAATTTAATCTTCATTAAGTCTAATTCATGCATTCTTTTTGCCTCAAGTCGCTCCTGTTCAATTGCAAATTCTGTTTTTAATTTCCTTATTCCTCTCTGTCTAACCAGAAAAAGTACACCGCCGATGAAAGATAAATACAGAAGGTAAGCCAAAGGTGTTTTCCAGAAGGGTGGTAATATCTTTATCGAAATTCTTTTCTCGTTTGCAACCCAATCTCCAGCAGAGTTGGTAGAAGCTACTTTAAAAATATATGATCCTGGATCTAAATTGGTATATGTTGCTCTTCTTAAATTACCTGAAGGTTCTTGCCATGTTTTATCAAAACCCTCCAGCATGTACCTGTATTTTATTTTATCAGGATTAAAATAGTTTAATGCAGTAAACTCTACTGATATAACATTGTTCCTGTGATTTAAAGATAGCTTAGAGGTACTATTCAGAATTTTATTTAAAATTATTTCTCCATCAAATTCTTCATCCACACCAACGGCTTTATTAGCAATTTGTAATTCTGAAAGAGCAATTTCGGGTTTGCTATGATCGGTTTTAATATCTTCTGGTTTAAACATATTAAAGCCATTCGCTCCTCCAAATATGAGTTCTCCTTTTTTTGTAACATAAGCAGAATTAACATTAAATTCTTTCCCCTGCAAACCATCTTGCTGATCATAATTCCTAAAAGAATAAGCAAAACCATTAACATTTTTTTTTACTTTAATAAATGTTAAACCTTTTGTAGTACTTAACCAAAGGTTTTTGTTTTTATCTTCTACAATATTAAGGGTTGTATTATCTGGCAAACCATTTTCCATCCTATATACTTCGAAATGGGCTTTTCTTGGGTCATACCGATTTAGTCCATCTCTGGTTGTTATCCAGATAAAACCATAGCTATCTTCTAAAATGTCATAAACATTTCCATTACTTAATGAATTTTTAAGGTGAGGGTCTGCATTAAAATGCGTGAATTTATTTGTCTTTTTTTCCCAGAAATCCAATCCTGATGATGTACCGATATATGCATTGCCATTCTTATCCTTTAACAACGCTGTTATAAAATTAGAAGCAACGCTATTTTTTGATGAATATGCCTTATAATGAGTAAAGATTCCATTTGACCTATCGAGTACATCAATTCCGGCACCTAAAGTTCCAATCCAAAGTTTTTTATCATCACCTTCAATAATATCCCAAATCCGGTCATCACCTAAACTATTTATATTTTTAGTTTCGTGCCGATAATGTTTAAAATTGTTTCCATCAAAGCAATCTAAACCACCGAAATATGTACCAATCCAAAGTTTTTTTTCATCATCTATAAATAAGCTGACAACGATATCATTACTTATGCTATTTTGATTACTTGGATTATGCTTGTATTTCAGGTAGCTCTGTGTTTTTCTGTCGTAATATATTAAGCCTTGTCCATTGGTACCAATCCATAAGTTACCTTTATCATCTTCTACAAATCTATTAACGTCATCGTAAGGCAAACTGTTTGCATTAGAAGCTAAATGTTTAAATAAAGGGAATTTAATAATATTTTGATGGTAGTAGCTTATACCTTTTTTAAAAGTACCTACCCAAATGATGCCAGAATCGTCTTTATAAAGACTTACAACGCTGTTTTGGCTAAGCGTTTTTGGGTCATCTTCCCTACTTTCAACATAACTTATTTCAAAAGTTTTTTTATCTAAAACATTAATTCCACCATGGTCAGTTCCAATCCAAATTTGGCCGTTGTCATCTTGAATAATTCCTGTTATAAGATTATTATTTAAGCCACCTTGCTTTTTGTTGAAATATTTTACCTGATTTATTTTAGGGTCATAGTAAGTTAAGCCATCTTGATCATTAAAACTCCAGATAAAGAACGCTCCGCTATTATCAATAAAAAACCGTAGAGGCTTGAACTCTGTTTGCTCTTTAGTTTTTAAAAGGGTAAAACGCTTTTTTATTTTTAGAGAACCTATTTCTATCAATTCGAAGGTTTTATCAGTATGAAGAACATAGAAATTACCTTTATCATCGTTTTGGATGTGGGCAACTGGTGCTATGCCAAGTGCTCCCAAATTTTTATCAGCACATTTTAATTGAATGGTTTGTTTTTTATTCGGTTGATAAATAAAAACACCATCACCACCTGCATTAAACCAAAAGTTGCCCAGCTTATCTTTTTTAACCCCTATTATTTTTGTGGTAAATATGCCTAGTTTTTTAAAATATGGGGCAACATCCTGTATAAAACTTTGTTTTTCAAGATCAAAAATATTTAAACCCGCACGTGTATCAATTAATAATTTAGCATCAGGAAGTTCACTTATGGTGTTTATAAAATCATCACTTAAAGTTTTAGAATCTCTTGAATTGTGTTTAAAAACTTTAAATTGGTAACCATCATAACGATTTAGGCCTGCCATGGTACCAAACCACATATATCCCTGAATATCTTTATAAATAGCGGTTACCTGATTATTTGAAAGACCATTAGATAAATCGAGTCTTGAAAACTGCAATTGACTTTTTTGAGCCGAAGCGAATCCACAAGTAATCAGTAAAATAGAGATAATTTTGAGACGCATTTTAAATTAAAATAAATATTTGGCTCAGTAATGAAGTACAATGTAAGAATAAAAAGCAAGATACAAAGCTTTAGAAGCGATAAAATTAAGCAGATAATGTGTTTAAAAAAAGGATTTAAACAAAGATATGTTTCAAACGATTATGAAGCTAAAAACGTTGTAGATTTTTAAATGACCATAATGAACAGAATGACAAGGTCGAATTTTTAAAATCATCAGAAAAGATGATTACTTTAGATGAGAGAATTTGTTTACTTAGATACAGATTTTTCTTTTAAAATAAATACAATACCTTTCCCATCAAACAATTGAAAATAATATTCGGTTGCTTGGGGAGTTTTAAGAATATTAATTTGCTCAATTACACCTTTGGATCCGCTTTTATTCTCAATAAAATCACCTACTTGAAGTGAGTCCAATTTAATAGTTGTCTCATCATTATTAATTAACATAACACTAAAGCTAAAGTCATTAAAAAATATCTATCTAAAACAGTTGTATATACGGATATTTTTTAACGCCGGATTTTTAAATAAAATTATTTAAAAAGTATTAACCAACAATTTAATATTTTAATTGTTAAAGCATCATGAAAAATAAAATACTGGTTATAGACGATGATCATCTTACCCTAGAAATTTTGGAAATAATTCTAAATGATGAAGGTTATGATGTTAAAAGCGTTGATTTAACCGAAATGATTTTTCCATCTATCGAAATTTTTAAGCCTGACTTGATAATTATGGATATAAAACTTGATAAAGCAGATGGAAGAATATTGTGTGATGAGATTAAAAGATCTAATGAAACACAACATATTCCAATAATATTATTGACTGCACTCGAATATTCTATTATTGGTGAAATTGCCTGCGACGCAGAAGCGATAATGGGTAAACCTTATGATTCTAAAAATATGCTTTTAACAATCAAAAACCTTTTAGATTCCTAATTATATTATTTAAGTTTAATTGCTAATTAGCAAAGTAACCAACAAAGAAAATATTACTTGTTTTCCGTATAAACTTCGCGGATTTGACCCGAAAGGTATTTGAAAGCGTTTGGAATTTCAACATTGGCATCTACTATATTGCCTTCTATGAAAATAAAACCGTTATACTTTATTTTTTTTAAGGCTCGAAGATAAGGCTTAAAATCATCGCCCATAACTCCAGGCAGCGACCTTTTTTCCTTTTCTGCCAACTCGCAAAATGCAACTAATTTACCTGCTGCAATTATTTCTGATGGTAACTCTCCCTCCCGCATCATGTGGAATACATCTGCATTGAGCCTGAAATTAGCATCATTTACCCTTCTCACAATACTTGCTGCAGATTTTAAAGAAGTTATAAAATTAGTTTCCGTCTTTTCAAGATTTTCAAACACAATTGTAACATTATGTTTTCTGGCAAGTGAACCAAGTCTTTTACCTAAGCTTATAAAATCAGATTCTGCTTTACTTAGATCATAACCAGCAGGAATATTTCTTGAACCTCCGCTGCCTAAAACAATAAACTTTACACCAGCCTGCCCCGCCCTATAGAGAACTGAATCAGAATATGCTAAAACTTTCTCTTCATTTACATCAGGACCTGCTATTTTAAGCGTACCGGGATAAAAAAGATTACACATTATTACTTTACATTTTGCTGTTTTAATTTGCTTTACATTTTCATTAAAAACTTTATCTGTTAATGTAGGTGAAAGCATTTTTCTAACCGATTCACCAAGCATTCTAAAGCCCGAAGAATAAACAATACTATCTCGATCCAAGCTAGTTGCAATACCCAAAAGCGGTGCTGATTGTGTAATAGGTTTAAAGCTGTAAAAAGTTAAAATTACAAGGAAAGCAAAAAAATATAAATCTTTAAATCTCATAATTATTCGGGATAAATAATTTCAGTAATATCCAATCAACAATTTTATAAGTTGAATATAGGTAATTGATTTACATGTGGGATGTAAAAAAATTAAATTTAAATTTTAAAAAAATCAATTCTAATTTATTATTTAAATAATGATATGATTTTTTTAATGCATTCAACAATGGCAACTGCAATTAATCCGGCAAGTATTCCAATTGCAAATTCTTTAATTATTGATGCTAAATTTGGATACAAATCATGAATGTATGGTACATTATGTACGAAAATTCCGCCCGCAACTAGTATTAAAGCTATCGTACCTCCTATACTTAAGATTCTGATTATCACTGGTAAAGATTTTACCAATAAATTTCCAAGACGACCAAAAAAACCTTTATCGCCCGAACGCTTTATCAGGTTTTGTCCGGCATCATCCATTCTAACAATAAGTGCAACAATGCCATAAACACCAATGGTTGCCAATAATGCAACAACCGAAACGGTTAAAATTTGTAAGGTTAAACTTTTATCTAGAACGGTTCCTAAAGCAATAATTACAATCTCTACAGATAAAATAAAATCTGTTGTTACAGCAGATTTTATTTTAGCCCTTTCGTTTTCAGCATCATTTTCTACAATAACTTTCTCGGCTGTTTTAGGAACTGCAGAACGATGAAAGAAGTATTCTATAATTTTTTCTACACCTTCGAAAGCCAAATAAAATCCACCCAAAATTAAAATATAGGTAATGGCAACAGGAAAAAAAGAATTTAAAAGTAATGCAACTGGAACAATAATCAATTTGTTTAAAAATGAACCTTTTGTGATAGCCCACAAAACAGGTAACTCCCTTGATGATAGAAAACCTGTAGCTTTTTCGGCATTTACGGCTAAATCATCGCCTAAAATACCAGCGGTTTTTCGTGTAGCAATTTTGGCTGTTACAGCCACATCATCCATTAAAGCTGCGATATCATCTAAAATTGCAAAAAAACCTGACGCCATGTTTATTATTTATATTGTAAAATAGATTTCAAATTTAAAACGAAATATTTAAATCAGTTCAAATCTCATCAAAAAACCAGCATTACACAAAATAGTTTTAAATCGTATAAATAAGTGTAGAGTTTTATGCAAACCTATTGGTGTTAAACTTGCTTAAGATTTCCACAGAATTCATGGAATATGGCGTTTGTACTGCAGCTTTACGATTCCCCATAATTTGGGGAATGACGAAAAGTATAAAAAGGTGGTACAGAATAATGCCAAAAGCAGCTTACTTTTGTTAGATAAACCTGATTAAAGTGAAAAGCCCGCAATCCCGATTTTTCATCGGAAGCGGAATTGAAACGAAAAGCAGGACTGAAAACTGCCATAATTTACTGTCATTTAATTTCCTAAAAATCGTTGTTGCAATAGTGCAAATTGCCTAAAGCGCAATTTACTGAAGTGGCAGTCATTTTCAGCAAAATACAGAGACTGATATCTAATGACAAAAATTTCTCGGCTACACTCGAAAGGACGGACCGAAACGATTAGATTAATTCATTTTAAACAAAAAAAAGGCAGGAGCTCTCAATCTCCTACCTAAACTAAACCAATATAATAAACGCTATTTCTTAGTTACTTTAAATTCTGTTCTTCTATTTTTTGCTCTGCCTTCGGGATTATCTTTACCCTTTTTTAATTTATTCGGTGCTATCGGCATGCTTTCGCCATAACCTTTAGATGCCAATCGGCTTTGCGAAATATTCTTTGTTGCTAAATAATCAACGCAAGATTTTGCTCTTCTTTCTGATAATTCCTGATTGTAAACGTCGGTTCCAACATCATCTGTATGGGCTCCCAGTTCTATTTCCATTTCAGGGTTATCATCTAAAATAAGAGCCAAAGCATCAAGTACTTTTTTAGACGATTCTGTTAATTCGGCACTATTAAATTCGTAATAAATATTATCCAGTACGATTGGTACATTTATTTTAAAGGCATTAATACAATAATCGGCATACATCAAAGTATCGGCTTTAGCAATTTCTTCATATGCATAATTTTTATTCAAGGCGAAATAATTATCCTTTGTCATATTTAATTTTACCGGCCTTTTGCTATCCATTTTAAAATTATATTTTCCCGTATTATCTGTAGTAAAGCTATAATCATTTTCCTGGTCGTTCATTTTTACCAAAACACCATCCAATGGCTTTTTGGTTTTACAATCGGTTATGATGCCTGATACAGAAATATATTCTCGTTTCACTTCAAAAATTTCCAGGCAACAAGCAGATTCTCTATCGGAACTGATGTAGCCTTTGCTGGCATCAGCATTTATTGGGGTAAAATACACATCATCTTTTGATGAATTAAAAGGATAACCCATGTTTTTGGGCTTTGTCCAGTTAATTAAATCGCCCTCCGATTCGAAAAAGTCCATTCCACCAAAACCAATTCTACCATCAGTGCTGAATATTAATTTTTTAGTAATCGTGTTATAGTAAGGCGCCTTTTCATCGGCTTCGCTATTAATTTCAGGTCCCAAGTTTACCGCCTGACCAATTGAACCATCACTTCTTATCGCAGCATACCACAAATCGTATTTTCCATAACCGCCCATTCTATCTGATGAGAATATCAAAAATTTACCATCGCTGGTTACAAAAGGTTGTGCAGAATTAAAATCCTTACTATTAACCTGCAAACCTACAGATTGCGGAATCGACCATTTATCTTCTGTTTTAGTAGCGGAATAAACAGAATATTTTTCTTGCCCTTTCCAGGCCGTAAAATACGCAACATTACCTTCAGGATTAAAACTTACCGCAGCAAATTCCATATCATTTGGCAAATTGAAATCGATTTTCTTAACATTAACTTTATCATCTTGAAAATTTGAGCTCGAACTATAAAGTTTGTTCATAAATGGATTTGCCTTAGTAGAAATTGGCGATTCGCCTTTTACCACCTTAACCACATCGGGCTTACCTGAAACGGCAACCGGCCTTGAAGAAGTAAAATAAAATGAACTGCCTTGTTTAATCGGAGCATAATTAGAACCTAATCCATTAATTTCTGAAGGCACTTTTTTAATTTGAACCAGCCTTGGGAAACGCATTTCTTTCATGGCGAATTTGCATGACAGCACTTCTAAATTTGCTGTTTTTACCAATCCATCAGTTTTGTTATTGGCAATAAATTTTTCAAAAGCAGCTATTGCCTGTGGAAATTTTTTATTTGCCCTTAAACTTTCGGCATAATAAAACAATGATTTGTAGTATTTAGGATTGCTAAAAGTGCTGGCTAACTCGTAATATTTCTCAGCTTCTGTATAATCGCGGTACATCCGACTTGCTTCAGCCAAGTTATAAAGTGAGCCTTCATAATCTTCAATTACCTTTTCTTCACTGCCCAATTTTTTATCCTTACCATAAGGCAAAACAACCTGACTACTATCTGCTGTAATTTTTAAAGCCTTTTTATAAAATGTAGATGCAGCGTAGTAATCTCTACTTTGAAAATAAGCATCAGCTACTTTTTTATAATTAACTACATATTGTGCTTTAACACTCGTTAAAGAAGCAACAATTAAAAAGAGGATTAATTTTTTCATAACAAATAATTATAAACGAGGACAGAAAAAGTTTGGACCAATAATACCGTTACGACCGATAAGCGAGATAGATAATTCTAAACCTCCATTGCTGTTTGATGCCCTTTGCAATGTTGATGTATTTACGTCATAACTTAAACCGAAAACCATATTTTTAAACTGTAGCCCAACAAAAGCAATTGCAGCATCTTTAACGCGATAATTACCACCAAATAAAATATTCGATTGATTATTAACCATTAATTGTGCGTATGCACCAACAGAGATTTCATTTGTATTTCCCTGATACATAACCAAAGCGTTTGGAACTATATCTAACATTTCTGAAGCCCTTATCCTGGCTCCACCGTGCCCGGTAAAACGAATTGGAGTACGCGTACTATTATCAGAAAAGCGTTCTATTGGTCTGTTTAAATGGGCGGCACTTGCACCAAAAAATACGTTAACATTTTGATTTGGATTACCATCGAAATACATAATACCAGCATTTATATCTGGTACAAATGATGATGTTGACGAAAAACTTTCGCCACTAAATGTGCCTCCATCATAACCAGTAATAGGATTAAATTGATTTCCAAATCTACCTTGAGATAAATTGAAACTTCTGTTTACGAAACCAGCCTGCAAGCCGAAGCTTATCATTTGTAACCCTTCTAAACCAAACCTTAATCGGTATGAGCCAGAGACTAAAGCCGTTAAATAATTAAAATCGAGTTCGCCAGCCCTTTGATTTAAAATGGTAGCACCGAAAGCAAAATTCTTTGTCGGTGCGACATCAAAAGATGCTCCTCCTGTTAAAAAAGAATTTGAAATTGCGCTCCATTGTTGCTTAAAATTAACCGATGCCCGATAATCGCCATCTATAACTCCAGTAAGCGCAGGATTTAACCACAATGGATAAGCATAATACTGAGAAAAATGAGGGTCTGTTTGTGCTTTTACGCTTAATGATGCAATACACAATAAAAGCATTGAAACAGATATTTTAAGAGATGATAGTAATTTCATAAGATGTAGTTTAAAGCGGTAAATGTTATCTATTAATTATCTGATTATAGTTACGGTTCCTTTTTTCATAACCTTGGTGCCATCCGTTGATTCTACCTCAATCATATAAACATATACACCATTTGGTTGAGCAATACCTTTATAGGTTCCATCCCAACCATTAGTTGTAGAATTAACCTGGTAAATTAATTGTCCCCATTGGGTATAAATATTCATTTTAACCGACGCGATTGTTGTTCCATAAACCAGAAATATATCATTCTTGCCATCATTATTAGGCGTAAATACATTTGGAATATAAATTTCATTTCCTATCGGATTAGCAGCTTTCCCAGTTACCGGAGTAGAATTAGCGCTGGTTTGACAACCAATTTGTCCCAAAGCACGAACGATTAGGGTAACGGCCTGGTCTGGTTTTAAGCCAATAATTAAATGACTGGTTGCGTTCGCCCCGTTGGAAGGTGCTTGCCATGTTGCGCCATTATTAAGCGAAACTTCATAGCCAGTTGCACCAGAAATAGCATTCCAACTAAATGTTACACTTGCAGGTGTTGTAGTTTCTACCCGAACAACTGGTATCGATAAAACTGGTAAAACGGTAACGGTGATTGGAGTTCTAACTGCACTTGTGCAACCTGCCGCACTAAAGCTTTCTACATAAAATGTTGTGTTAGCACTTAGCGACGGTGTTGTAAACGTAGTTCCTTGTCCTAACACAGTTCCGCCGGTACTTGCTGCATACCACCTGTAAGTTAAACCGGGTTCTGGCGTGTTCACGTTTAGTACGGTTGTAGTTCCAGAACAGATTGTACCATTTGTAGCACTAACCAAAAGTGGTGCTACAGGAAATGGTAAAACCGTAATATTAACCGCAGTTCGGTTGCTTGAGATACAGGTACCAGCCACACCCTCAACATAATATGTTACATTATTGGTTAATGATGGCGTTGTAAAGGTACTTCCTGAACCAGCAATAGTACCTCCGGTTGAGCTGGTGTACCAATTGTAAGTTACCCCAGTTTGAGCATTTGTTACCGATAGGTTTGCTGCACTTCCAAAACATACGTTTTGTGTAGCACTCGCAACTATTGGAACAAATGGTTGTTGATTAACGGTTACAGTAATCAAGGTTCTGCCTGCGCCATTAACACAACCTCCTGCACCTATCGCCTGGATGTAATAGTTTACGGTATTGGTTAGTACAGGAGTTGTATATGAAGTTCCGGTTGTTAAAAGATTACCGCCAGTTACCGCATTATACCATTCGTACGTTACACCAGCCTCTGGACTTTGAATGTTTAATGTAGTGGCATTGCCCGAGCAAATGTTGGTACCAACTGATGAAACTACAGGATTAGAGGGTGCCGCACTAACAGTTACTGTTACCAACGTTCTTCCGCCTGTATTCACACATCCTCCGTTTCCTACCGCTTGTAAATAATAATTAACATTAGCTGTTAAAACAGTTGTGGTAAATGTACTTCCAGTGGTTAAAAGATTACCTCCTGTTGCAGCATCATACCACTCGTAGGTTACACCAGTTTGAGGATTTTGTATGGTAAGAGTGGTTGAATTTCCAGCACAAATTGCAGTACCAGTTGTAGCAACAACCGGGTTATTTGGTGTAGCATTAACTACGATGGTAACCAGTGTTCTTCCCGCAGCATTTAAACAACCACCCGCTCCAATTGCCTGGATATAGTAATTCGTGTTTGAGGTTAGAACTGGTGTAGTAAATGTTGCACCTGTTGATATAAGGTTACCTCCAGTTGCTGCATTATAAAATTCGTAGCTTACGCCATTTTGCGGATTTTGAATATTAATTGTAGTTGTATTACCAGAACAAATTGTTGTACCAGCTGATGAAACAACAGGATTTGCAGGAGCAGGATTTACAGTTATTACAACCACTCTTGCAGTTGATGGTGCGTTTTCACATTTATTATCGCCTTTAACAGTTACATAATAAGTTGTGTTAGCATTTAAAACCGGTGTAGTATAACTTGCACCCACAAAAGATATGTTCGTAAGTGATGCATCGCTATACCAGGTAAAAACGGGGTTAGTTACCGTGGTTGAGCTTGCAGTGAGAATAGCTGAAGAACCAGCACACGCTGCCGTATTTCCAGCAACAATAATATCGGTTGATGTAGCCAGCGGATTTACATTGATGGTAACCACTTTTGCATCTGCGGCAGCATTTTCGCATTTATTTGTTCCTTTAACCGTTACATAAAATGTAGTTGTAACAGAAACGGCAACATTGTAAGTTGGTCCGGTAAAAACAGGAACCGTTAATGATGCATCGCTGTACCAGGTAAATACAGGTTGTGTTACCGTTAAACTCGATGCCAGCAAAGTTGCAGTACTACCTGAACAAATATTTGCATTATTAACCGAAATATCTGCTGCGGTGGCATAATCCTTTACCGTTACGGTAATGACCTTGGCATTTGCTGCAGCGTTTGCGCAATTGTTATCACCGCTAACCGTAACATAATAGGTTGTTGTAGCAGTTAAAGCTGGTGTTGTAAACGATGCCCCAACAAATGCAACACTGGTTAATGCCGCATCGTTATACCAGGTAAATACCGGGTTGGTTACCGTAACTGATGATGCGGATAATGATGCAGTAGCATTACTACAAATGATGTTTAAGCCTGTGATATTGATATCTGCTGCGGTTGACAGCGGATTAACATCTATTAAAACAGCTTTTGCAGTTGCGGGCGTATTTTCGCATCTATTGCTACCTTTTACGGTTACATAATAAGTTGTTGCTGTTGATAATGCAGGTGTTGTAAATGATGGTGTTGTAGATACAACTGTGGTTAAAGCAGCATCGCTATACCAGGTAAATATTGGATTTAGTATAGTTGAAGTTGCTGTTAATGTTGTTGTTGAGCCAGCACACAGGCTACTTGCACCAGTAACATTTATGTCTGACGCTAAAGCTACAGGGTTTATGGTAATGGATACGCTGGCCGCATTACCTACAGGGTTTGGACAACGATTTGAACCGCTTACCGTAACATAATAAGTTACGTTCGCATTTATTTGTGGAGTGGTAAATGCTGCACCAACAAAAACCGAAGTGCTTAGTGATGCATCGCTATACCAGGTAAATAACGGATTTGTAACTGTTGTGCTGCTTGCGGTTAGGGTTGTTGTACCCGCATTACATAATGCTGTGTTACCAGAAATTACTATATCTGCAGCAATTGCATTTTGGTTAACCTCAATCGTTACCGGTGTGCGTATAGCATTTGTACAACCTCCGCTTGATGCAGCTTCTACATAATAGGTATAAATGCCTGGCGACAGATTTGCAGAAGTTACAAAACTATTGCTATTGCTCACCAATAAATTACCTGAAGTTGCTGCATCATACCAATTGTAAACCACACCCGTAACTGATTGAACAGCTAAGGTAACCGGAGTATTGATACAGGTTGATACCGGATTTGTTGTAGCAGGTACAGGTGGTGTTGGTGGCGAAGTTATGGTTACCGTTATTTTAACTTTCGGACTTTCGCAGCCATTCAAGTCTGTAGCGGTTACAAAGAAATCATAAGTGCCAGCAGTTAGGTTCGCATCTGTTAAGAAAGTAACACCATCTTTTCCATTTTGATAAGCCAAACCTTGATACCATTTATAAATAATATTTGGTTTAGGATTACTTACGCTTAATGTAGCAGAAGAGCCGAAGCAGGCCGATACTGCAGTAGAACTGATTTCTGGTTTGGTTAGGATTCGTCTGGCATAATTAAAATCTACAGATGTTAAAACACCAATTAAACCCGAACTTAATCTTAATTCTACACCATCAAATTGAGCAGTTGGAATGAATGATAAAGTAGCTTCACTTCCATCGGTGGCTAAATTAAGTTGTATGGATTGACTGTTAAGTGTAACATCATCATTATTGCTTGCCGAACCATTGTAGGTGGTTAATGTTAGATTTGGTAAAACTGCGGCTGATAATAATTTTCCTGGAGAGGAGATTTTAATACGCAACGTATCACCGATGTTTGATAATCCACCCGAAAATCCTAAACGATGAAAAACAGATGTTCCTAAAACCCCTGCCGGAATAAATAAGGTAGAACCCGTATTTACATCTGTATCAACAGCAGAAGCTTCATTTATAACACCCGCTCCTACATTTACACCATTAACTCCAGTTAAAGCACTTATTGTTGCAATACCGCAATCAACTGTTCCTGGGGTTTGAGGTATTACGGTTACCAATACAGATACAGTTGGACTATTACCACAGCCTGGAACTGTTGCATTTACATAATAAGTTGTATTTGCATTTAATATTGGTGTTGTAAAAGACGTGTTTGGACCACTGTACTCAAGGGTAGTTAATAATACATCGCTATACCAATTAAAAGTAGCACCAGCAACTGATGATGTTGCATTTAACACCGCCCTAGTACCCGATACAATTGTGGCCGATGCAGGCGTAATAACCGGAGCTTGTGGGTTTGCACCAATAGTTACCGTGGCAGTTGCTCTTGCTGATGCCGTTCCGCAACTATTTACAGCTTCTAATGTGTAAGTTGTATTTGCTGTTGGTGTAACGGTTAAAGTTGTGCCATCAGGTCCAGCACTTATTCCGTTCGAATCATACCATTTATAGGTAACGCCAACAACCGGATTTTTAACCTGTAAAACTATTGCTGTACCTGCACATGCGCTAACGGTAGGCGATAATAATTCTGGCGTTGCAGGTGCTGGCTGAACTACAACATTCACTTCTGTTTTTGCACTCAAGCATCCCGAAGCCGAAACGATTGCAACATAATATTTTGTATCGGCTGTTAATGCCGCTGTTGTGTACGTTGGTCCATCGGTTAAAGCATTTTGTGCAGCATCAAACCAACGATAAGTTACGCCAGTTATTGGATTTAAAACTGATAACGTACTTGTTAAACCTGCGCAACCAGCAACATTTGCAGATGTAACTTGTGGTGCCAGTAATGAACGCTGCATGTAGTTTAGGTTAACCGATGTTAACGCACCCAATACACCTGAATTTAAACTTAACCTTGCTCCATCAAATGCAGCACCGGGAATTAATGTAATTAAAGCCTGAGTGTTCCCGTTTAATAACCTGATGTTTAATAATCCATTGTTTAAAAGAGTAGCATCATTATTGGAATTCGCACCATTATACGTTGTTATCGAAACATTATTTAAAACGCCAAGGGAAGCTAAGCTTTGAGGGAATGAAACCAAAACTCGTAAAGTATCGCCCACATTGGATAAACTTCCAAAATATAAAGTTTGATAAACGCTGGCACCTAAAGCGCCCACCGGCATAACCAATGATGATGCAGTTTGTGCATCGTTATCTATTGCCAAGCCTGCATTAAAAACTCCCGCTAGTAAAGCAACTCCTGTTACACCATTTACCTGAGTTGATGCAACCTCACAAGGAATTGTTATTGGTGTACCTGTTCCATTTACATTGATTGTTACCTGAACTCGAGTGGATGATGCACAACCTGAAGCAGAAACCGTTTCTACGTAATAGCTTGTTGTTGAAGTTAAAGGCGGTGTTACGAAGGTCGAACCAGTAAAAACCGGAGTTGTAGATGCCTGAGCATCATACCAATTAAAAGTAACGCCTGTTTCTGACGAAGTTGCGGCTAATATTGCTGTCTGACCAGAATTTACGGTTGTAGCTGATGCTGTAACCGTAGGTATTAGCGGACGTGGATTTACGGTAATCGCTGCTGCAACTCTACTCGCACTCAAACAATTTCCGTTTGCAGCTTCTAAGTAATAAGTTGTATTGGCGTTTAATGCCGGGGTTACAAAAGTGCTTCCAGTAAATATGGCTGGACCACCAGTTGCTGCAGCGTACCAATTGTATGTTAGGGCAGCATCAGGATTACTAACCGTTAATGTTGCAGATGAACCTGAACACACATTAGCAAGAGGTGCCAGAACAGGTTGCGCAACTGCAGGTGTTACCGTTACAACAACAGGAACTCTGGTTGTATTTGCACAAGTTCCATTTGCTACTTCTATATAGTATGTTGTAGTTGCAGTTAATGCAGGTGTTGTAAATGAAGCTCCACTGCTCAATAAATTGCCACCAGTTGGCGCATCAAACCATTTTAGGTTGGTTCCGCCATTTGCAGTGGCAGAAAGTGTTGCTGTATTTCCGGCGCAAATGGTTTGCGAACCACTTGTAATCGTTGGATTTGGATAAATTACGGTAGCACCATAAATATCTAAACTGCTAATTGCAGCTACTAATCCACCAAATCGTAGCTCTACCCTATCATAAACTCCTGCCGAAGGTAATGTTGCGGTAAACCTGGTACCACCAAGTAACCTAAGATTTAAAACAGATGAATTGAGTGGATAGCTGGAAACAATTGATGCACCATTAAATACATTTACAGTAATGTTATTTAGTACCGATAGATCCAATAAGCCAGTTGGCAAACCTAAATCTAAACGAATACTATCGGTTGCAGCTCCAAGAGCTGGAAATATTAATTGTTGGAAGCCTGTAGAAGTAACGCCAACGGCAAGCGATATTCTGGTAAAATTATTTGGATTTGAATCGGTTGAGTTACCAGCTCCTGATATGTTACACAATAAGCATATTCCTGTTATTCCGGAATTTTGACTGTTTGATGCGTTACAAGCTGTAGCACCACCACCTGAAATAACAGTAACCGTTACCGGAACTCTACCAGCGCTAACGCAACCATTAGCGTTAGTGGTTTCTACATAATAGGTTGTGGTAGTTGTAAGTGCCGGAGTTGTAAAATTAGAACCTGTTGCAAGCTCGGTACCTCCTGTAGCAGCTGCATACCATTTAATGGTATTTCCTGAATCAGCAGTAGCAATTAATGTAGTGCTTTGTCCAGCATTAACCACCTGATTGTTTGTTGTAATTACTGCCGGATTAGCTGCTGGATTTACAGTTACATTAACTGCTGTTCTGGCGCTTACGGCTGTTCCTGAAACAGCTTCTGCATAATATGTAATCGGGGCATTTACAATTGGTGTTACAAAAACTCCGTTATTATTTGTTACTAGAGCCGTGCTCCCGGTAGAACCATACCAATTGTACGTTACGCCAGATTGCAAATTACTTACCGTTAGTGTAGCAGTACTTCCAGCACAAACCGCAGCATTTGCTATAACCGGTTGGTTTACATTTACAACAATCGTATAGTCAGAATTAACAGTATTGTTATTGGCATCAGTTCCTGTAACCGAAACTACAAATGTTCCACCTAAAGTTGGCGTACCTGAAATTTCTCTAGTTGCGGTATTAAAACTTAATCCCGGAGGTAAATTACTAGCAATGTAATTGTAAGGTGGCGTTCCACCTGCAACAGCAGGTAGCGTTTGTGTTGGGTAAACACTACCTACAACACCACTTGGCAAACTTGCAGTTGGTAAAGAAAGTACACCAGTTACGCTTAACGGGTAGGCATTTCCAGCAGTTCTACCCTGACTATCAGTAACAGTAACCGAAATGGTATAGTTACCAGCCTGAGTTGGCGTTCCGGTAATTGCTCTGGTTGTAGCATCGTATGCTAATCCCGGCGGTAAACCAGTTGCCACATAAGTATAAGGACCAACACCACCTGTAGCCGCTGGCAATATTTGTGTGGTGTAAACTGTACCAGCAACACCACCTGCCAATGTAGCCGGAGGTAGTAATAGCGGGTCGGTTACCGAAATGGTATAATTTGTACTGGCAGTTTTTCCATCAGCATTTGTTACCGTAACAGGAAACGTAAACGTACCTGAGCTAGAAGGCGTACCTGTAATTTCTTTTGTTGTCGGATTAAAAGACAATCCAGGAGGCAAATTAGTTGCTGCATAAATATATGGACCAGTACCACCTGTTGCAGATGGAATTGTTTGTGGAGTATAAACCTGCCCGGTAACACCACTTGCTAGAGTTGCAGCAGGCAAAACCAATGGATCAGTTATTTTAATGGTATAAATAGCGGTTACACTATTTCCTGTGGCATCAGTTACCGTAACCGGGATGCTATAGTTTCCTGCTTGTGTTGGAGTTCCGGTAAATTCTCTTGTTGTAGCATTAAATGCCAATCCCGGAGGTAAATTTATGGCACTGTAAACATACGGTCCAGTACCTCCAGTTGCAGCAGGAATAACCTGAGCGGGATATTGTGTTCCTGTTACGCCATTTGGCAAAACGCCGGGCGCAAAAGTAAGTGCTGCAGTAACGCTTAGGGTATAACTTGCAGTCGCTGTACAACCTTTGGTATCAGTTGCAACTATAGAAAATGTTGCATCCACTGTGGCTGTTGGTGTTCCTGATATTAATCCTGTTGATGATAAACCTAACCCCGCAGGTAAAGAACTTCCGCTAGCTAAAGTATAAGTAAATCCGGGTGTTCCGCCTGTAGCCGCATCAATTTGCTTTGCATAAACAAATCCGTTTGATGCATTAACCAGTGTTGTTGTATTAAAAATAATCGCCGGATTTACGGTCACCGTAATTGGTACCCGAACAGATTCATCAGTGCAACCTAATTTTCTAGCTGCTACATAATACACTTTATTGGCAGTAAGTGCAGGCGTTTGAAATGTGCCATTATAAGCGGTTGTTGCCAATGCCGTTCCACCTTCTATTACATCGTACCACCTTAAATCGTTAGTACTAGCCGTGTTTGCAGTTAAAGCTGCAGTAGTATTGTAACAAGCTGCAACGCTATTGGTTGCTGGCAAAGTAAAAGTTGGTCGCCCTGCAGATTTTGTTAACCCATAAATAAATATGGTTTGTGTTAAATTAGCATTTAATAATGACGAAAGTGTAACCTGAACCCTATCAAAAGCAAAACCTGGCGAAAATGGTACTGTAACTGGCTGACCTGAATTTAGCAATGCCAACAAATCTAAATTTAACAAATTTGAAGCAGAGGCAGAATACACCTGGCTATTGCCATTAAATGCAGTAACATTTAAATTGTTAAGCACACCTGCTGTTAACAATGCCGATGATACCCTAAACCTTAAATTGAAATCATCTCCTGCACTTGCTGCAGTATTAAAATAGAAATTCTGACTAATAGAGCCAGCAACACCAAGTGCGCCTAAACTTAATTCAGAGTAATTGGTTGTACTGGCATCAATCGCAAATTGGGCATTGGTTACGCCTGCTTTGCCTAATCCTAAGGCATCTACGGTTAAACCACTACCTTCAAAACTGGTAGCAAATGCTTGTGCGCATGGGTCAATACCACTGGTGTAAAATGCATTGTAAACTTTTGTGTTATTTGATGTACCCAATAATAAAGCATTGGTTACATCCCTAACATATACCCTATCATAATTTTGCGTTGGCCGTAAAGCAAAATAAAAAAAGCCGTCGGCATCTTTCACTAAGCGTAAATTCTGGCTTGTAAATGCACCCGTACTCGAACCGCTTAATACAGTTGTACCTGCCGCATTTCGAGCACCTACTTCTATAGAGTGATCTCCTAAAACAACTCCGCCTACAACTCCTGCAAGTAAACCGCCTAAATTGCCACCAAGTAATTGATTTAGCAAAGTTGCATCAGCATCTATTCTGATATAAGATGTTGTTCCGGCTGCAATTGTACTTGGAAACTTCAGTTCCAATTCTCCCGAAAATGCTCCTAAACCTAAAGCTAATCCGCCAAATGATTTAACGGTAGCAAAATCAGTTTGGACTGGTGTTATTGCATTTGCAGGATTATCTACCGAAGAATTTCCGGTAGCAGGACTAACCGTGTTGGCATAAATTTTGGTTTGACTATACGATTTCTGATTTAGAATCGTTAATAGAGATAGTATTGCAAATAGTTTAAGCATGCAACGTTTTCCCGATTGGGAATTGAGAGTAAAGATTTTCATCATGTCAGGCGCTAGTAGGTTTGATTTTTAAATCACTTCAAATAGTTAAAAAGGAGTGATCAGTTTTTAAATCTACACAGCATTAGCGAAGCGCATTTATCCATTCTTGTTCATTATTCGTTTGTCGAATTCATTCATTTTGTTCATCAGATTATTCTTACCCAAATGATTTCTGCTATTGCAGAATTTTGATGACATTAGCATTATTATCCTCTACTATGAATACAAATGAATTAATCTCTCAGCTCAGGAAATTCGTTCTTATAAAATCGGGACTAAGAAATATCGATCCTGCTCATTGTAAGACTATTTCTGAGTATATATTTAAGGAAACTAAAAATTATATTAGCGAAACAACGGTCAAACGATTCTTTGGTTTCGCCCAGGTAACTCATAAGTTTTCATTATTTACATTAAATAGTCTTTCTCAATATGTTGGTTATATAGATTGGGAATCTTTTTGTAAAGGCAAAAAAGTTCAAACCCAAGATGAAGATGATGTTTGGTCAGACCTTCGAATTAGATGTAGAGCGATTACAGAGGCATCTTTAGTTGAGAAAAAGAACAGCTCAGGAATACCCTTTGATTCAACTGCAAACCGAAGTTTTCTATACGCTGATTTCGATTATTTTTTAAAAAACAACTATCAGTTTACGGCAATAAGTGCACAACCCGGACAAGGAAAATCAATACTTCTTGCGCATCTGATAGAACATTTTTTTTTTAGCGATAATGCACTTCATCCAAAAGATATTGTTCTGCTTATTAATTCAGATACAATCATTGAAATTATACAAAATGATTTATCACTAAAAGATTGGTTTAATAAAGAATTTAAATTTGGTGGCGTAAGTGAGCTTATTTCTTATTTCAGAAAAAACCATACAGAGCGTAAAGGCCGTTTTATACTTGTAGTTGATGGAGTTGACCAATTCTTATCGAATGATACATATTTTAAAATTTTAACAGACTTTTTATTAGGTGTTGAAGAAAGCAATTTTGTTAAAATTGTATTGGGACTGAGGGTTAATAATTGGGTAAATATGCAACCAACGATTTCAGGTTCTGCATTTTTAACTAACGCCTGGTACAAAGGATTATTTTTTGATAATGATAACGGAACAAATGTACCTCTGCTAAATAAAGAAGAAATTCTTTTCTCGCTCTCTCACATTGAGAAAAGAGCCATTAAAGAAGAAGATCTTCACCATGGCTTAATTAATCAGTTTAGAACACCGTTCTGGCTACAGGTTTATTACAAGCTTAAAAAAGAAAATAATACTATAAGGCTAGATAATTACCTGATATGCTTTGAATTAATTAATTATTTTTTGGAGAATAAAATTTTTCTATCAAAAGATAGCACAGAAAAAATTATCATTCTAAAAGAGGTTAGTAGTTCTATTTCTAAAGGACATGTTCGCCACAGAGTTGCCAAAGAAAAAATTCTAAGTACCATTACCCTTTATCCTACCGCCTATCAAGAACTTATATATGGAGGGATTCTTATAGAAGAAAAGCGATTAACAACGTCAATTCCAACTGAAGTTATCCGTTTTTTAAACGATGACATTTACACTTATTTTCTATTTCTACAGCTAAAAGAGAAATTTAAATTTAAACCAGATGAAAATTTCTTCAAGGAAATTTTAACAATTTACTCAGACCAAATTGATCTTTTGAGTTTAATGCTTAATTGGAGCATTCGTTTCTGTATAAACCGAAACGAAATACAGGCTTTGAAACAAATTTTCAAATTGCCATTTTCTAATAAAGAAAAGAATAAAGCATTTGATTTTATATGTGATGTAGCTGTATTTGAGCTTGAAAAGACAGGTTCTAATTTTAATTCTCAAACAATTGATATGCATTTTATAGATATCATGGTGATGGGAAAGATTTTAAGCCAAAACTACAAAGAAGCAATTAAGAAAATCTCTTCAAAGGTAGTAAATGATGATGTTCAGATTATGCTTAATGTTATAGAAGCTAGTAACTGCATAATTGACATGGACGAAAAGGGTTTAGCCGAGAGCATGCATCTTTTAAAAAGGCATTTAAAAATACTACACGATTTATTTCCGATAAACCCAAATGATTTAATTTTATATTTTTATAACATTCTTGCAAACAAGCCCAATAATGGCAAAACACTAGCAGATAAAATTATTAGCCTGCGCCAGCAAATTGAATTAAGCAACCCACATAAAAATGAGGAACTTACAAGCATTGAAATGATCTCTTACAGATTAGTTCTTATTGTTTTGTTTACAAATAAAAATTATGAGGAATGCAGAAATTTTTTAGAAGCCATTTTAAAGAAATTTCCAAATATATTTTACTTAAGGTCTTCTGTTTTTTCATCTTTCTTATTAATAATGATTACCCAAACTTACATAAAACTTAACTTGAATAAACAAGCAAAAAGAATCATTCAATTGTTAGATAAAGTAATCGATGAGAATAAAACTTATTTCACACCACACACCAAATCAGCATATATTTTTAGCGAAAGCAAATTTTCTTAATCATACAAAAAATTATACTAATTCTCTTAATGAAATAGAGCGAGGAATCGAATCATTAAAAAACAATCAATTCAAGGCAATGGAAATATCTTTCAGATTATTGAAAATTGATGTGTTGAAACGCTCTAACGATAATGAAGGTGTTAACCAAGCTATTCGCGACTTATTAAATTACATCTCTTTAAAGAATTTGAGCATACCAGATTTCGTAAATATCAATAATAGTGATTTTGATCATATGTTTAAAATTCTTAAATCTTATAAGCACAGCTAGAGGAAATTATAGGCTATCACTCATCAATTGAACACCTACAGCTACCAAACCTTTGTTTCCTAAATCAATTCGAAAGCTAACTGTTGCACCTGTAAAATCTTTTAGAAAATCTTTCTCAAATTTAAAGGGAATTTCTTGATCATTTTCATCGGTTATTATCCCGGAACCATCCTCTTTTATTAATGTAACAATACCTTTTCTAAGCATAATAACAAAGCATATAGCAAAATATAATATTGCACAATTATATGAATTTTTGTAATATTAATAAGTATAATATATATTACATATAAAAACTTTTTTGTAAAAAATAAATTTTTAAACATCTATACTTTATTCATTTACAGTTAATTGCTAAGTAAAAAATATTTAACTAGTTATCAAAGACTTAAATATAAAATATAGATAGCCGAACGTTTTATTAAACACACTAATCTTGTTATTTAATAGAGTTTAATGAAAAGAAATTCATTGTTAAGGGTTTGACAAAATTTCTTTTAAAAAGATATTCAATACAAAACCATATTTAACGACCATTATTATAGCGGTGTATTATTTGCAACTGCGATTGTTATCTTAGCAATTAATTTTTATTATTATGTCTAAATTCAAATCGCAATTATTGTTGCTCTTCTGTTTTTTACATTCATATATTTCTGCTTCTTCACAAATCGTTAAAGAGCCTTCAGGAACGCCAAAAGAATGGTCTGCATCATATACCCCATTTAGAATTGTAGGTAATTTGTATTATGTTGGTACTTATGATCTTGCTTGTTATTTAATAACTACCAATAAAGGAAATATATTAATAAATACTGGACTTGCATCGTCAACTAGTCTAATTAAAAATAATATTGAAAAACTTGGTTTCAAATTTAATGACATTAAGATCCTGCTAACTACTCAAGCCCATTACGACCACATGGGCGCAATGGCAGAAATAAAGAAAATTACCGGTGCAAAATTTATGGTTGATGAAAAAGATGTCGACGTATTAGTTGATGGAGGAAAATCTGACTATGCATTAGGTGGAAAAGAAAGTAGTTATGCTCCTATAATACCTGATAAATTATTGAGAAATAACGAAGTAGTTACTTTAGGAAATTTTAGTCTCAATATGCTTCATCATCCTGGCCATACAAAAGGTTCTTGCAGTTTTATTTTCTCTACAGCAGATAAAAATCGGAGTTATAAGGTTTTAATTGCAAATATGCCATCAATAGTAACAGAGAAGAATTTTAAAGGTGTAAAAAAGTATCCTGAAATTGCTGAAGATTACGCTTATACTTTCAAATCGATGAAAACTTTAACTTTCGATATTTGGTTGGCTTCTCATGCAAGTCAGTTCAATCTACACAAAAAACACAAACCAACTGATGGTTATCATCCTGAGGTTTTTATGGATAAAAATGGCTACATACAATCATTAAAAGAATTGGAAAAAGCTTACACAGAAAAAATAAAGAATAATAAATAGCACATGGAACAAATTAATTGGGGAATAATTGGTTGCGGTGATGTTACCGAAGTAAAGAGTGGTCCGGCGTTTAAAAAAGTGCCCAACTCTCGGTTGGTTGCAGTTATGCGAAGAGACGCACAAAAAGTGGAAGATTATGCTTTACGACATGGTGTTCCAAAATGGTATACCGACGCTGATAAATTGATTAACGACGCCGATGTAAATGCGATATACATTGCTACACCTCCATTGCAACATGAAATGTACTGCCTTGCTGCATTAGAAGCTGGCAAAGCTGTATATGTTGAAAAACCCATGACTATGGATGCAAATTCTGCTCAGCGAATGATAGATGCAGCAGAAAAGAATGATGTGAAGCTATCTGTAGCACATTACCGAAGACTACAGCCCATGTTTTTAAAAGTCAAATCGCTATTGGATGATAAAATCATTGGAGACATTCGCTTTGTAAATCTAAAAATGCTTCAGCCACCAAATCCTGATTTGATAGCTAAAAGTGATGAAAACTGGCGGACCAACCCGGCAATTTCTGGCGGTGGCTTATTTCATGATTTAGCGCCTCACCAAATCGATTTAATGACTTACTATTTTGGTAGCGTAAAAAAAGCCCAGGGCATGGCAATTAAACAGCAACACAATACAACAGCCGATGATTTAGTTGCAGGAAATATTCTATTTGATAGCGGAGTTGTATTTAATGGTTTGTGGTGCTTTTCTGTTTCGAAAGCAGAGCAAGCTGATGTTTGCGAAATATATGGCGAAAAAGGAAAAATAAGTTTCCCGATGTTTGGTCGTAAAATTTCTGTAACTATAGATGGCATTTTAAAAGAATATGAATTTGAGCCTTTAGAACACGTCCAGCAACCGATGATTGAGCAAGTTGTGAATTATTTTTTAGGGAAAGGTACGAATCCGTGCAGTGGTGAAGATGCATTAATCACAATGAAAATAATGGACACTTTTACTATTAATAAATAACTTAAGGCACTACCGTGTAAAACAGATAGGAAAAGAATATTACCAATAATACAATACCCTGTTGAATATTAGTTTTCCCGGTAGCTAAAGAAAACATTATAGTTAACATCGAGAGTAATAATAGCACCGTAGAAGTGTTATTTATGCCCAATACAATAGGCATTTCTGTTAAAATTGACACCATTGCTACAGCTGGTATAGTTAAGCCGATACTTGCTAGTGCCGAACCCAGCGCTAAGTTTAAACTGGTTTGTAAACGATTAGATTTTACTGCGCTATAAGCTGCTAATCCTTCTGGAAGTAGTACAATTGCAGCTATGATAACACCAACAACAGATTTTGGTGCTCCCATTTCAACAACAATGGTTTCAATATCTTTTGATAAATATTTGGCCAATAGAACTACGATTATCAAACTTAAAATTAAAAAAGCTAAGCTGGATAGTGCTGTAATATTATTTGGAGCTTCTGCATGATCATCTTCAGATTGTGATTCTTTTGGAAGAAAATAATCTCGATGCCTAACGGTTTGCATAAAAATAAATCCGCCATATAAAACGAGGGAAACAACAGAAACAAATATCAATTGACTTACGCTATATTCACCTTTAGCTCCACTGGTGTAGTTTGGCAAAATAAGAGTAAGTACGATTATCGATAATAAAGTTATTAAAGCTGCATTTACACCTTGAAGTTTATACAATTGCTCTTTAAATTTTAAACCACCTTTTAGCAAACAAATTCCAACAATTGCAGTTAAAATTATCATTACCGCAGCAAAAACGGTATCTCTGGCTAATTCCTTAACGCCATCGCCACCGGCGAGCATTAACGATACAATTAAACCAACTTCAATTGTAGTGATTGCAATAGCAAGTATAATTGTACCAAAAGGCTCTCCTACCCTGTGCGCAATAACTTCGGCGTGATGCACCGATGCAATTACAGAACCGATAAGCAATACGGCCAAAAGTAGTTTTAAAAAAAGTCCTGCATCATAACCTGCCACAAAATATAAAATTATAGCAGCAACAGGCACAAGCATTGTCCATTTTGGTAAATGTATTTCTTTCATGTTTTAGGAGTATTTTCAACAAATTAACATAAAAGTTCTGCATTATGTTATCATCACTATTAATCGAGTTAGTTTATTTTAACTATAATGGTTTTAAGTGAGCGAAAATTTATATTTCAAACAAACCGTACCGAACTATGTTTCGTACCTATATTAGCAGCAACAAAAACTGCCGGGAATTTTCCCGCAATACCTGATGAGTGATGAGTTATATAGCTGCTTTAAACGAAATAGTGGTGAAACAATTTGTTTAACCCAATTTCAATGAAGTTAAAAGCTAAATTCCCGTCCGCGGCATCTGGTCCGTTTTATTCCGTATTGCGCTCTAGGGTAAATAATCATTTTAAAGAAAATCAAATCTCTCCAAATGCCAACGCTGGTATGTGGATAAAAACAATTATTTTCCTCGCTAGCTATGTTTTACTTTATTTGGGTATTTTATTGCTTCCAATAAATTTATTTGCTTTAGCAGTTTTAACTGTATTGCTTGGAATGACGGCTGCTTTTGTTGGTTTCAATATTTGCCATGATGCTATACATGGTTCATTTTCAAAATCAAAGAAAGTAAATCATTTGCTTAGTTTTCTATTCAATTTATTGGGTGCAAGCCCGTATGTTTGGAACATAACACATAATGTTGTTCATCATACTTACACAAATATTGCTGGTCATGATGAAGATATTGAAGTTGCACCAGGTTTGATTAGGATATCAGATACTGATGAATTAAAAAGTTTCCATAAATATCAACAGTGGTATGCCTTTCCTCTTTATGGGCTTGCATCGCTATCATGGGTTTTAAGAAAAGACTATAAAAAGTTTTTTCAGGCATCAGTTGGCGCACATACAAACAAGCATCCTAAAATAGAATATTTTAACCTTTTCTTTTTTAAAGCAATCTACTATTTTCTATTCTTAGCATTACCAATTATGCTAATGGATATTGCATGGTACAACATAATTGCTGGCTTCGTGATACTACATTTATCGCAAGGTTTTACCATGGGCTTGGTTTTCCAATTAGCGCATGTTGTTGAAGGAACTGAATTTCCAATACCCGATTTGGCTGGTAATATGCAAGAATCATGGGCAGAGCATCAAATGGCAACAACAGCAAATTTTGCAACCGATTCTAAGTTTGCTGCATTTTTCCTTGGCGGATTAAACCGACAAATTGAACATCATTTGTTCCCTAAAATCTGTCACATTCACTATGGCAGTATCTCCAAAATTGTTAAATCAACAGCTTTAGAATATGGAATTGTTTACCACGAAAACAAAACATTTCCATTGGCTTTGCAATCACATTTTAATATGCTAAAAAAAATGGGAAGTAAATAAACGTAAATTTCGATTTTATTTTCTAAAGGGTGATGAATTGATGAGGAATTTGCTGCGCCACCATCAATTAAATCACTTAAAATGTCCAATACCTAAATGTTCTAGAAAATACTTGGCTTAAACAGCATTTTAATTCAAAATTTCGGCAAACTCAATCTAACAAGCTTATTTTTTATTTAAAAGTCAATTAAGTTTTGATTTTAAACATTTTTGAAGTATATTCACACCATTCAACGAACATTAAATCAAGAAGTTATGAAAAATTTTTTCTATTTCTTCCTGACCGTTTTAATTTCCACAGTTATATTACTTATTGGTTATGATTATTATGAACCTGAATTAATTTTCAGCACGATTACCATGGTGTGGATACTTTATTTGTGGCAAATTTCATACGCGAACAAGAGAAATTATAGCGAATAGCTAATTCAAGAATCTTTTCACCATAATTTCCTTATCACAAGGAATAAATACTCTGTGTTTAAAATTTAAAATGGTTAGACTGCTCATACTAATCTTTCTCTTTAAAAAAACCACACTACAGCAGGCAAAAAAAACATACTCACCTATTAATATTAAGCTAATGTTAAACAGTTTTTATTGTTTAACTAACAGTTATTTTAAGCCTATATTTGTGCCTAATGTTAAAGCAAGCTACATTTTTAATATGAAACAAGGACTTTTAATTGATATGGACGGCGTTATTTATAGCGGTGAGGAACTTATTTTTGGGGCTGATAGATTTATCAATAACCTAATAAAACAAGATATTCCATTTGCTTTTATGACAAATAACAGCCAAAGAACAAGTTTAGAAGTTCGTAGAAAGTTAAAAAGCTTAGGCATTAAGGTTGAAGACAGACATGTTTACACAAGCGCTATGGCTACAGGAAAATTTCTTGCAGACCAAAGTCCTGCCAGTACAGCTTATGTTTTAGGTGAAGGTGGATTGCTAAGTAGTTTGCACGAAAATGGAATTACACTTGTTAATACCGACCCCGAATTTGTGGTGCTTGGAGAAGGAAGAAATTTTACGCTTGAAATGGTTCAAAGAGCTGTTGATATGATTTTAGCAGGTGCAAAATTTATAACAACTAATCGCGATCCATCACCTAAAAAACCAGGTTGGAACAATTTAGGCATTGCAGCAACAACTGCTATGATTGAGGAAGCAACCGGAAGAAAAGCATTTGTTACCGGGAAGCCAAGTCCGGTTATGATGCGCTCAGCACGTAAATTTTTAGGCCTTGAAACCTCAGAAACTACCGTAATAGGCGATACGATGGAAACCGATATTCAGGGTGGTGTACAAATGGGTTACAAAACCATTTTAGTACTCTCTGGCATATCAACCAAAGATCGCCTAAGTCATTATGCTTTTAAGCCCGATTTAATTGCAAGTTCGGTTGATGAAATTAAATTTCCATTAACATGGTGGTAATAGTTAAAATTTTTCTCCATTAATTTACGCTGAATGCTTCTATTTAATTTATAAATAAATAGATACTAACATTTTTAGTAGCATTTAAAAAATCGTTGTATTTTTGAGGTGGAATCGCCCATAGGGTGCTCTTCAAATCCTTAAAAAATATACATTGGCTCACGAACATCAGCTTATACTCGATTTCCTTAAATCAACAAATCAATCTATTTTTCTAACCGGAAAAGCTGGAACGGGTAAAACAACTTTACTCCGACATATAAGGGAAACCACTGAAAAAAATTACGCCGTAGTTGCGCCAACTGCTGTAGCAGCGATTAATGCAGGTGGCGTTACGCTTCACTCCTTTTTTCAAATTCCTTTTGGTCCGATCATTCCAAACCATCTGGGTGAACCAATAAAATATTCATCTGAAAAAATTAAGCTTTTAAAGTGCCTTGAATTATTAATTATCGATGAAATCAGTATGGTTCGGGCAGATATTGTGGATTTTATTGATGCTGCCCTAAAAGGGGTAAAATCATCACAATTACCTTTTGGTGGTGTTCAGGTTTTAATGATTGGCGATTTATTTCAGCTTTCTCCTATTGCACATGATGCCTGGCATATTTTAAAAGCTTACTACAATAGCCCTTATTTTTTTGACAGCCTTGCTATTAGTTCTAATCCACTCACAACTTTCCAGCTCGATAAAGTTTACAGGCAGTCGGACCCAAAATTCCTTGATATTTTAAATGGCATAAGAGAAAACAATCTCTCTGATGATTTATTGCTTGAATTGAATAAGCGAAACGAAGTTAACCTGGCTGAAATTAAAAAAGATGAATATATTACATTAACTACCCACAACAATCTGGTAACACAAATAAACCAGGAATATTTACAGAAACTGGAAGGTGAGCTTCATCAATTTGGCGCCAAAATTACGGGTGATTTCCCAAAAGACGCTTACCCGGTTGATAACATTTTGGAATTAAAAGTTGGTGCAAGAGTTATGTTTCTTAAAAATGATTCTTCGGGCAAAAAGCTTTACTACAATGGCAAAGCAGCAGTAATTACCGAAATAAAAAGCGATGGTATAAAAGTGAAATTTAACGATGAACATACAGGGTTAGCGGTTGAACGGGAAGAATGGCAAAACATTAAATACAATTTAAACCCTTCTGATAACAAAATTACGGAAGTAAATACGGGTTCATTTTCTCAATATCCTTTTAAACTGGCTTGGGCAATAACCGTTCACAAAAGCCAGGGTTTAACATTTGATAAGGCTATCGTAGATGTTAGTTCATCATTTACCCACGGACAAGCATATGTTGCCTTAAGCCGTTGTAGAAGTTTGGAAGGTTTAATTTTGAAATCACCCATCACAGCAGATAATGTAATTACGGATCAACGGGTGATTCGGTTTACAAATGATGCCGTTGTTTCTAAACCGGATGCAGCAGCTTTAGCAAACGCATCAAGAAATTACGAATGGACACTTATTCTTGACTTGCTTGATTTTACTACTATTCATAAAAACTGGCTGACACTTAAGAAATCGAGTTTTGGAAATAATCCCGGAAATACAGCTTTCCAAGAAATCGTACATAAAATTACTAAGGTTTTGGAAGAGGAAATTATTGGTGTTGCGGGTAAATTTGTAAAAAAAGAATTTAATGGCTTATCGAAAAATAAATCCGTTAAGGATGAGGTTGAATTTATTGATCGACTAAGGAAGGCTTCAAAATACTTCATTCCAAAAGTGGAAACGGTTTTAAACGAGGCGGATAAATTCAATGAGCTGAATATTTACATTGATGAAAAATCAGAAAAAATATTGAACAGAATAAGTGATTTAATAAATGATTTAAGTTTAAAATTATCCTTACTCAAATTATCCTGGGAGAAATTTAACATCAACGAATACATAAAAGCTTATCATAAAGCAGGCAGTAAATACGAGCCTGTACAAACCGGCAGAAAGCCGAAGGTTGTTATCGAACCAAAAGAAATATCCAACATACAATTGTTCAATGAACTTTTAAGAATAAGAAAAATCATTAGTGAGAAAAGAAATGTTCCGGAGCATAATGTGCTTTCTGAACAAGCAATACTTTTAATAGCAACCAAGTTACCAAAAACAACTGATCAGCTTGCCGCGATAAAAGGTGTTGGGATTGGAAATGCTGTAGAAATAGGTAGTGAGATTTTAAAATCGGTTAATGGCTATTTGGGAACAAGTGAACTTTTTTAAAAGGATTTTGCGCCCTGTCTTGCTCTCAACCCGTCTTTCCCTCGCAGGCGTGAATCCTAATGCATAATAAAACCAACCGTTTTAATATTCCCTGTCAAGCAGCGAATATTAAAACGCATTAAAAAGCATCGAACCATAGTTTGGTCGTTAATAAATCTACTCCTTGACTAGCGACTGTATTTTTATATCTTGTACCATTTAATGATTGTTCTGTACCCGGATAAATAAACCGAACAGGAATCTTCCTGGTTAAAACGGTATTTACCCATGTGCTTGTTATCTGTATCGTCGCTGATAAATAAATTGCCATCTGCTTTAATTTCATCTAAAACGGATTTTGATTTTGCCGCATCTTTATCAGCAATTCGCAATGCGATACGAAGCCTTAAAGAATTAGCTAATTTTTTCCATCTGGCAATATTCCTACTATAAATCACGTCACCTCCAATTGCTTTCCCAGCAGTATCTAAATTATTTTTCGCAGTTTTTAAATCCTCAAAGAAGCCAAAATAAACATCCTTTTACTGGCTATATCGGTCCGGCTCAACAGGTAAATACTAAGATAATTTTGTGAAGGAATTTAATACTGAAATTAATAGTCTACTTACAAAATAGTAAAAATTATTCTACTCCATCTAATTCCTATGCAAGCGAAAATCTTAATACTTCTGATTATTTTGCATTAAGATTCCCAATTAAATTTGGAATGACGACTTTCTGAATAAGCTTGCGCTAGTTTTTAACGAATTCAGAACAGCATTAGATTATTTCGCATTAAGATTTCCAATTAAATTGGGAATGACGACTTTCTGAATAAGCTTGCGCTAGTTTTTAACGAATGCAGAACAGCATTAGATTATTTTGCGTTAAGATTACCAATTTAATTGGGAATGATTACATGATGAGAAATGTGCCCAATACCACTAAAACACCTTTCCCCTCAAGCCGTATTTTCCGCGAAGGCAAATCTTAAAAGAACCTAATATGAATGAATCTATCGAATTAAAATTCCCAGTTAAATTGGATATAGCGGATTACAAAGACAAATGTTTATGTAAATCCTCTACCCTTTCACAACCAAGCTGATCCATAACTTGTTTCAATTGAGTTTTAAGCATACCGATTGTATGATTGCCTCCTTCATTTCCTAAAGCACCTACGCCATACATAAAAGTTCTGCCTAAAAATGTAAAATCGGCACCTGCTGCAATCGTTCTTGCTACATCAGGACCAGAACGAATTCCGCTGTCCATCATTACCGTAATTTTATCTTTATATTTTTCAGCAATTGGAACTAAGGGTTTAATGGAAGATTGGCCAGCATCAAGTTGTCTGCCACCATGATTCGAAACAATAACACCATCCAAACCAAGGCTTATCGCCATTTGAGCATCTTCTTCTGTTGCAACGCCTTTTAAAACCAGTTTACCTTTCCACTTATCGCGAATTGAAGAAATTCTTTCTGCATTTAATCTACCCGAAAAAGTTTTATTCATGTACAATCCGAGCTGTTTCATATTTAAACCTTTTGGCATGTAAGGTTTCATGGTTTCAAAAGCGGGCTGACCGTGGAACAATGTTCTCAATGCCCATTCTGGTCGACCTACAATTTGAAGCATATTTCTTATTGACATTTTTGGTGGCATAGCCAAACCGTTACGAATATCTCTAGGACGAAATCCAAAGCTCGGAACATCGCAAAGAATAACCAAAACCTTACATCCAGAAGCTTCAGCACGATTTATAATGTCGTCAGTAATATGACTTTCTGCAGGATGATATAATTGATACCAGGCGTTTCCTTCCGTTATTTTCATTATGCTTTCTATTGACGATGTACTTACAGTACTCAGTACAAACGGAACATTATGCTCAAAAGCTGCCTTTGCTAAAATTTCTGGTGCGTTTGGCCAAATCAATCCTTGTAAACCAACTGGGGCAATTCCAAACGGAGCATCGTAAGTATGCCCAAAAAGTGTTGTTTTAAGCGAAACTTCTTTAAAATCTTTGAGATAATATGGTAATAATTCCAAATCTCTGATGTCTGATGTATTACGAAAAAGATTAACATCTTCATTACATCCTCCATCCAAATATTCGAATGCAAATCTTGGCATTTTTGATTTTGCCTTGTTTCGTAAATCATCTACCGAAGGATAATCAGTATTGTATTTCCAGCTCATTTTTGTTTAAATTTATAGTTGTGTGCTACGTTGAATAGCAGAATAATACTTTAATTGAATGATATCAGTTGGTGCAGGGCTTTCATTCCACGCATCATTAATTGCGAGAGCAGTTCCTATTGCTGTAGCCTGAGATACTGATGAAGCATAAACTTCAATATCAGGAATTGCAGTAGCAAGCAGATGCATATAAATTGCATTTTTACCAAAACCTCCATCGACAAAAATTCTTTTTACTCCTTCATTTAAAATTAGTTTAAGCGAATAAACCTGTTGTTTAACCAAATCGAAAATTAACTGATGATAAGCTTCTTCGGCCGTTTTGAAAAGATTTAAATCCCTATCCGGAAAGCCAGAATTTATTGAAAAATCAGTTTGAAGTAAAGCATTTTCAGTAATTTTATTAGCAAGGTTTAAAACCATTCCCGGGTTAAATTTCAGGTGTTTAAAAATGTAAGCTGCCCTATCAAAATGGTCTGCAATTCTTTTTAGCTGAATTTCGTGTTCATTACCTGCAAAAATCCGTGATGCTTTTACCGCTTTTCCTTTATAATGCATGTAGCAAAGACAATCTTGTTTAAGCTCTGTTTCTGTTAGCTTTTCCTGGTTAAAAGGATTTAAACTAATGCACCAGGTTCCGGTTGAAAGTAATATAAATGGTGTTGAAAAATTCGCAAGATAAGGAATTAATGCTGCTGAACTATCATGCAAGCCAACACCAACCTTTATATTATGTCCTTGAAAATTTGTTCCTAAACTTGAATCTGCAGGTGTAAATTTACCAAATTTCTTATCAAATTCTTCAATTGAGACCCAACTATGGTATTCATTTTTTTCGAAATCCCATAGTTGTGTATGGCAGCCAATGCTTGTAATATCTGCAACGGCCTTACCAGTAATCAGGTAACTTAAATATTGTGGTAAATGCAAGGCATACTTAACTCTTGCAAAAATTTCGGGTTTCTCTTTTTTCAACCGATAAAATTGCATACCAGAATTAAGGCTCCCTAAAATTGGCGAAGCTGTTTCTAATGAAATCTTTTCTTCGCCACCATAAGTTGAATAAAACTCTTTTTTTAAATCTTCGGGATATTCTTTCAGGTAATTATAAAGTGGTGTTAGCGGCTCGCCTTTTTCATCAAGATAGACGAAACTTGCCCCATAAGTTGAAAAGTTGATGGCTTTAATATCGTACTCTTTCAGCTGAAATACCTGATTTAAGGAATCGTATACCGAAGAGCGCAAACTTTCAAGGTTTTCGCAAGGGTCACCATCTTCATCTTTTGTTTCTACAAAACGAGCAGAACGTTCGTAAACGATGTTGTAATTTTCATCAATCAGAAACAATTTTTTATTCGTTTTCCCAACATCAAATATCGCTGCAACGGTTTTTGGCATTTTTTTCCCCTGTTTAAATTATAAGCCCGTAGCAACGGTTCCTAAGCCTCTGTCTTTTACTAAATTCTGGCGAACGCTAAGTTCACGATATAAACCAATTGGCGATAAAGCTGCATTTGTTCTTAATCTCGCCTCCGCAATCAAAGCCCTTAAATCACTACGGAAGGTATTTTGCAAAATTTCCTGTGCTTTGGCCACATCATTATTATCTTGAGCAGTATTTAAGGCTTTCCTATCAACCAATAAAGCTTGTGCGTATGCAATCATAATGGCTTCAACAGATTGCAATAAATCTTCTAAAGGATCTTTCACGTTGTGAGAAGCATCAATCATCCAGCCTAAATCTTTTGCATGATTCATTCCTTTTGCATCCATACCTTCAACTAATTCGTTAAAAATTAAAAAAAGTTGATAAGGCTTAATGCTACCGGCAGTTAAATCGTCGTCTCCATATTTAGAGTCATTGAAGTGAAAACCACCCAATTTGCCTTCCATTAAAAGTAGAGAAACAATCTGTTCAATATTCGCATTTGGCAAATGGTGACCTAAATCTACTAATGTATATGCTTTTTTACCAAGTTTAGAAGCGTAAAGAAGCGATTGTCCCCAATCGCCAACCGTAGTTGAATAGAAATTCGGTTCGAAGGCTTTGTACTCAACAAACATTTTCCAGTTATCGGGCAAAGCAGAATAAACTTCCTGTAAACTCTCTAAAGTATTTTCGAATGCTTTACGAAAATTCAACTGACCAGGAAAACAAGAACCATCTGCAAGCCAAACCGTTAGCGCATCAGACCCTAAAGCAATTCCATGTTTTATTACTTCGACGTTATGTTCAATCGCTTGCTTGCGAATGGCTGCATTTACATTTTGCAAAGAACCAAATTTATAACTGTATGCACTACCAGCCTGATCTTGAAATGTATTTGAGTTCATGGCATCGAACTTCAAGCCATAACCTGAAGCAAGCTTTTTTAAAGCTTCTGCGTTTTGAGGAATATCCCATGGAATGTGTAAAGAGATTGCGCCACTTGCGCCGTTTAAAGCATGAAGCAAACCAACGTCTTCAATTTTTTCTTCAATTGTCCGGGGTTCGCCACCTGTAATGGCAAATCTTCCAAAACGTGTTCCACCGGTGCCTAATGCCCAACTTGGTATTGCGATTTGAAAATCAACAAGTTTTTGAATGACACTTTCTAAATCAATGTGCGACCATTCTTCCTTTAAAAAGTTAAGCTTGCGCTGATGGGAGGTTAAAAGGGAATCGTTATGTTGTTCTATTTGGTTACGCTCGATATTCATTGGTCTATTTGATTAAAACAGCTTGCAAAAAACAAACTGAGGTTAGGTAATATTTAATTCTTTGTTTCGGTCTGTGCGGACACAGACCGAGGAGAAGAATATGTCCTTATCTTACAAATGCCATGGCAACACCACCATCAACATTTAAAACATTTCCTGTCGATTTTTGTAATAAGCCGCCAACGAAGGCAAAACAAGCATTTGCAATATCTTCAGGCAAAATAATTTGATTTAATAAAGTACGTTTAGCATAATAAGCAGGCAATTCTGCAACAGTAATGCCATATGCTTTAGCTCTGCCTTCTGCCCAGCCACCTGCCCAGATATTACTGTCGCTGATTACCGCATCAGGGTTTACAACGTTAACACGAATATTATCTGCACCCAATTCAGCTGCATTTAATCTGCTTAAATGTAGTTGCGCTGCTTTTGCACTACCATAACCTGCATTATTTGGTCCGCTTACCAATGCATTCTTACTTACAATATTAATGATATCGCCGCCAATACCTTGCTTTTGCATCGTATTTGTTGCAGCCTGAGTAATAAAAAACTGACCTTTAACTAAAACATCGTACAATAAATCCCAATCTTTTTCGGTGTGGTCGCCAATTGTTTTCGAAATGGATAAACCTGCATTATTTATAACGATATCAATACCGCCGAAAGCCAGTGCTGCTGAATCAAAAGCAGCATTAATATCTGCCTGGCTGGTTACATTTAAAATAGCAGTTGCGTAAGAATCTTTTCCAAACTGAGTTTCAAATTCTTCACCGGCAGCTTCTAACCGTTCGGCGTTCATGTCATTTAAAATCACCACACCACCTTCAGCAACAAATTTCTTTGCAATTGCCTTTCCAATTCCACCGGCACTACCTGTAATTAAGGCAATTTTTCCGGTTAGCGGTTTTGGTTTCGGCATACGTTGTAATTTTGCTTCCTCTAATAACCAGTATTCGATATTAAAAGCTTCCTGATGGGGCAATGAAGTATATTCTGAAATGGCTTCAGCACCTTTCATCACATTGATGGCGTTGGTATAGAATTCTGCTGCTACTCTCGCGGTTTGTTTATCTTTAGAAAAAGTAAACATTCCGATTCCGGGATATAAAATTACAACCGGATTGGTGTCGCGTATCGCCGGACTATTCGGATGTTTGCAAGTTTCATAATAATCCGTGTACATTGCCCTGTAAGCCTCGAAAGCGGGTTCTAAAGTTTCCTTTAAAGATTTTGTATCTGATAAATCAGCATCTGCTGTTAGCGTTAAAACCAGCGGACTGATTTTAGTTCTTAAAAAATGATCAGGGCAACTGGTACCCATAGGTGCTAAACGGCTTAAATCATTTGAGTTAATGAATTCCAAAACACGGGCATCATCCGTAAAATGACCAATCATGTGTTGTTTTGAAGAACATAATCCACGTAAAACGGGTGCTAATGTTGCAGCTTGTTTTTTGCGCTTATCAGCCTCTGCACTTTCTATTTTTTGTCCACCAAAAACCGGAGCTTTTTTACCATAATTCTGAGCTAAATAGTCTGAACAGATTTCGATAACATCTAAAGTATTTACATAGCTTTCGTAAGCTGTATCGCCCCAGGTAAATAAACCATGAGAACCTAGCATAATTCCACGAATTCCAGGATTTTCATCAAGGCATTTTTTCAAAGTTAAGCCCAATTCAAAACCAGGTTTTTTCCATTCTACCCAACCGATTGTACCACCAAATAATTCTTCAGTAATTTTTTTCCCATCTTTTGCTGCTGCAATGGCGATAGCGGCATCAGGATGCAAATGGTCGATATGCGCAAAAGGTAAAAATCCGTGTAATGGTGTGTCAATTGATGGTGCTTTTGAGCTTAAATCGAAAATACAATGGTTAAACAATTCAACCATTTCATCTTCATGTTCTACACCGCGATAAATATTTTTCAAACTCCTTAATCTATCGACGTAAAGCGCAGCAAGACCACTTTTTTTCAATGTACCTAAATCGCCACCCGAACCTTTAACCCACATTACTTCAGTTTCTGAACCTGTTAGCGGGTCTTTTTCTAATAATTTACACGATGTATTGCCTCCGCCATAATTTGTTAAACGTAAATCGGCACCTAATAAATTAGAGCGATAGATTAACAGTGCAACTTCATCTCCGGCTAATTTTGCAGCCTCTTCTTCATCCCATAAGTAGCTTACGTACTTATAATTTGTTTCTTTAACAGACATCTATATTGATATTTTACTTTTTAAAATTTATTTAATTGAATTTCCATAACCCACGATAAGTACAGAAATGATGATGGTTAAAATCCCCACGATAACAGTGGTGAATGTTTTTTTGGAAACACCTTTCCATTCTTTTAATATTAAGCCCCAAACGTTAGCGATTAAAATGATAAACGCCATGTGTAAAATCCAGGAACTTGCACCATTGCCCATTTTACTTTCGCCCATGCCATAAAAGAAAAACTGCAAGAACCAGGTTGTACCAGCGAGCGCTGAGAAAATATAATTTTTTAACAATGGAGTACTTGCCTTTGTGTAATCGCCAAAAGTTTTATTCCTTGCATTTAGAGCCATACACCAGATAAAATTTGTGGTTAAACCGCCCCAAAGTACAATAATGTATGTTACATTATTTTGAAAAAGAAAATTTCCGGTTTCAGCAGGATTTGTAGCTTTCCAAACTGCATTTGCTGCATCGGCCATTGGTTTACCCGCCTCAATACCAAAGTTAAAACAAGCGCTTAATACTCCCGAAACAATGCCAACAAATAAGCCCAAACCAAATTTAAACTCAGTTTTAACTTCCATTCCATGAGGGTCCGTAACATCTGTTTTAATCTCTTTCTCTTTCATCATACCTGCTTTGCCACAGATAACAATTCCTAAAACGCATACTAAAAGTCCAAGCAAAACCATTCTTCCCCAATCGGTTGTAATAAACATGGTAAAAGTGTCTTTACCGGCCTGAGGAAAAAAATCAAAATAAATGGATGGCAAAATAGAACCAAGCACCATACAAAGGCCCAAGATAATACTACTACCTAATGAAACACCTAAATAACGAACGCCTAAACCATAAGTTAAACCGCCGATACCCCATAAAATACCGAAGAAGTAGGTTAACCACAAAATACTACCACTTGTACCAGATATAATTGCTGTAAAATTAGGTACGGTTAAAAATGCGGCAAGAGGCGGAACAATTAACCAGGAAAATATGCCACCTACAATCCAATAGCTTTCCCAAGCCCAGCCTTTAACTTTTTTATACGGAATGTAGAAACTCCCGGAGGCAAACCCTCCGATAAAATGAAAAATTACACCTAAAATTGCTTGCATGTTATTGGTTTTATATTTGGTTTTCGAATGTAAAAATTGAAATAAACTTAACTGTTATGTACTGTCATGCTTATAAGAAATGTGTTTTGTTATATTTGGAGAAAATAACCACCTAGTTTTGAAATCCGAAGATTTAATCAGTTACATTATTATCGATGAATATTCTGCTACACCTAAGTATAAGCAGTTGGTAAATACGATTTTATATGCGATTGAAACAGGAAAAATTCAAAACGGGAATATGCTCCCTTCGATAAATGAGTTGAGTTTCGTTTTAGAAATATCAAGAGATACTGCTGAAAAAGGTTATCGCCGATTAAGGAAGCTTGGTGTTATAGAATCTATTCCAGGGAAAGGTTACTTCGTAATCAATACCGATTTTTCAAGAAAACTTAAAATTTGCTTACTATTTAATAAGTTAAGTACACATAAAAAAATTATTTATGATTCATTTTCAAAAGCCATAGGCGAACAGGCTGCGATAGATTTATATGTTTACAATAATGACTTCTCTCTATTTAAAAGCATATTAAATAATAAAAAGGATGGTTACACACACTATGTAATCATCCCTCATTTTAACGAAGGCGATGAAAAAGCACAGGATATTATAAATGCAATACCTAGAGAAAAATTGATTATTCTAGATAAGCTGCTTCCTGGAATTACTGGTGAATATGCTGCTGTTTATGAGAATTTTGCCCAGGATATTTATAATGCTCTAGAACAAGCTTTAGCACCACTTTCAAAATACCATACGCTAAAAATTATCTTCCCCAAAAACACCTATTTTCCAAAGGAGATTTTAGATGGCTTTTACAAATTTTGCCAGCAATATGCTTTTAACCATAAGGTTGTAGATAATATTATTGTTGAAGAAATAAGCAAAGGTGAAGTTTACATCAGTTTAATGGAAGATGATTTGGTTACACTAATCGAAAGATTACTGGCCCTGGAAATGGAAGTTGGTAAAGATGTTGGTGTAATTTCTTATAACGAGATACCTTTGAAGCGGATTATTTTAAATGGCATTACAACCATTTCCACTGATTTCGCAATGCTAGGTACTGAAACAGCAAACTGTATCTTGAATAATATCAGGGAGAAAATTCATGTTCCTTTTTATTTAAATTTGAGGAAATCGCTATAAAAAAAACGCACAGATATACGCTATTTTTATCCGAAAATTTTTGAGCATACTCCCACCCAAAGTTTTAAAATTTATTTTTTAAGAAAATCTCCGTTTTTTATTTGTAATAATGCAATTCAAACATCTACTACAAAAAATGTTGAAATTTATAACCAGTAAAAACACAACAAAATTTTTTAATTCAAATAAATAAACGTTAATTAGACATTTATTTATTGTTATGAGCACAGCAAATTATGTAATCGGAGTAGATTACGGGACAGATTCTGTTCGATCCGTTCTGGTTGATTCCGCAAATGGAAACGAAATTTCCTCTTCTGTTTTTCTTTACCCTCGATGGCAAAAGGGCCAATATTGCAAACCATCCATTAATCAATTCAGACAACATCCTTTAGATTATATTGAGGGATTAACCCACACCATAAAAGATTGTATTGCAAAGGCAGGCGGTGAATCAGTTGCTTCTTTTGTTAAAGGAATTTCAGTAGATACAACAGGATCTAGTCCTGTGGCTGTTGATGAAACCGGCACTCCATTGGCTTTAAAGGCTGATTTTTCTGAAAACCCTAATGCAATGTTTGTATTATGGAAAGATCATACTGCGGTTAAAGAAGCGGCAGAAATTAACAATCATGCAACAAAATTCCCAGTTAACTATTTAAAATATGTTGGTGGAATTTACTCTTCAGAATGGTTCTGGTCTAAATTGCTTCATATTTTAAGGGTTGATGCACAAGTAAGAAAAAGCACAGTTTCATGGGTTGAACACTGCGACTGGATTCCTTTTTTATTGAGTGGAAAAAGAGATGTAAAAGAGATGAAACGCAGTCGTTGTGCTGCCGGACATAAAGCACTATGGGCAGAAGAATTTGACGGATTACCTCCTGAAGAATTTTTTGAAACTCTAGATCCTTTATTAAAGGGATATAGAGCATTATTATTTAAAGATACCTACACTTCTGATATTTCAGCAGGAAATTTAAGTGCCGAATGGGCTGAGAAATTAGGTTTAAGTAAAGATGTTGTTATCGGTGTTGGTGCTTTCGATGCACACATGGGGGCTGTTGGTGGACAAATTGAGCCTTACTATTTGAGTAAAATAATGGGAACCAGTACCTGCGATATTCTGGTAGCACCAAATGAAGATATGGAAGGTAAATTGGTAAACGGAATTTGCGGACAAGTAAATGGCTCAGTTATTCCAGGTATGGCAGGTTTAGAAGCCGGCCAATCTGCCTTCGGCGATGCTTATGCATGGTTTAAAAATCTAATAAGCTGGCCAATTAATAATTTATTAGCTGAATCTATACTGATTGATGAGCATACTGCGCTGGCTTTAAAAGAAGAAATTGAACACAAAATTATTGCAAATTTAAGTAAGCAGGCATCAGAATTACCTGTTGATGATTATCCTGAATTGGCCTTAGACTGGTTAAATGGCAGAAGAACCCCAGATGCTAATCAAGAATTAAAAGGTGCAATAACCGGCTTGAGTTTAGGTACTGATGCACCAAGATTTTTCAGGGCTTTAGCTGCTGCAACCTGTTTCGGTGCGAAGGCAATTGTAGATAGATTTAAAGAACAAGGCGTTCCGGTTAAAGGAATTATTGGCATTGGTGGCGTAGCCAAAAAATCGCCATACATTATGCAAATGATGGCCGATGTTTTGGAAATGCCAATTCGCATTCACCGCTTTGAACATACCTGCGCTTTGGGTGCAGCGATGTTTGCAGCAGTTGCAGCAGGCATTTATCCAGATATAGAAACTGCAATGGCCGCTATGGGAACCGGATTTGAAAAGGAATATCAGCCGCAGCTGAAAAACATAAAAATTTATCGCCAGCATTACCAACAGTATTTAGGCTTAGGCAGATATATTGAAAAATACCATAAGAAAGATGTAAAACCATATATATCATGAGCAACTATATGGATATAAAAGAGCAGGCTTACGCAGCAAATATGCAACTGCCGAAATTGGGTTTAGTGCTTTTCACTTTCGGCAATGTTAGTGCAGCCGATAGGAATAAGGGTATTTTTGCAATTAAACCAAGCGGTGTTCCCTATGAGGATTTAACTGCTGAAAAAATGGTTATTGTAGATTTCGATGGAAACACTGTTGAAGGAAATTTACGCCCATCATCTGATACTAAAACCCATGCAGTACTTTACAAACATTGGGAAGATATTGGGGGCATTGTACACACGCATTCTACTTACGGAACAGCGTGGGCACAGGCACAACGGGCAATTCCGATTTTCGGGACAACACATGGCGACCACTTAACGGTAGATATTCCTTGTGCGCCACCTATGGATGACGAAATGATTAAAGGAAATTATGAGTATGAAACGGGTTTCCAGATAATGAATCATTTTAAAAGTTTAGGTCTTAGCCATAAAGAAGTAGAAATGATTTTAGTAGGTAACCACGCTCCTTTTACCTGGGCCAAAACTGCTGAAAAAGCCGTATACAATAGTGCTGTTTTAGAAGCAATTGCACAAATGGCCATACTAACCGAACAAATTAATGCGAATGCACCAAGGTTAAAAGATTCTTTAATAAAAAAGCATTATGAACGTAAACATGGTGCCGATGCATATTATGGCCAAGAGTAGATTTAAAGTTATTAGTACAATTTTGGCTAAAATAAACCTGATTAGAGTGTGCATGAAGGCTAATTTTTCATTGGCCAAATAAAACGGAAAGCTAGACTATCGAAACCGAAAACTGCTTTTCAAAAAAATATTAACATAATTAATTTCTAACCACAATAAAATGATTGATTTAAAAAAATTACAGGTTTGGTTTATTACAGGTACCCAGGATTTGTACGGAGAAGAAACATTAAAACAAGTTGCAAGACATGCCGAAAAAGTTGCAAAATCATTAAATAATAATGAAAAAATTTCAGTTTCGGTTGTTTATAAGCCAATTGTAAAAAATACAGATGAAATTTTTGAAACCTTGCAAAGTGCAAATACAGATGAAAATTGTATCGGGGTTGTAACCTGGATGCACACCTTCTCTCCTGCAAAAATGTGGATTAGAGGCTTAAATATTCTGCAAAAACCACTCTTACATTTACATACACAGTTCAATCGAGATATTCCATGGAATACCATTGATATGGATTTTATGAATTTAAACCAAAGTGCGCATGGCGACAGAGAGTTTGGGTTTATGGTTACTCGTATGCGTAAAGATAGGAAAGTTGTTGTTGGACATTGGGAAGATGAAGAAGTTGCTTCTCAAATTGATACTTGGTGTAGAGCTGCTGCAGGCTGGCACGATTGGCAAGGTGCAAAATTTGTCCGTTTTGGCGATAACATGCGTTATGTTGCAGTAACCGATGGTGATAAAGTTGAAGCAGAAATGAAATTCGGTTTTTCAGTAAACACCTATGGTATCGGCGATTTAGTTGCTGTAATTAATGCTGTAAATGAAGATGCAATCCAAACTTTGTTAAAAGAATATGAAGAAACTTATGAAATGGCCGATGATTTAAAAACGGGTGGTGCCAGACATTCTTCAGTTTATGATGCAGCAAAAATTGAATTGGGTTTAAGGAAATTTTTAGAAGATGGTAATTTTAAAGGCTTCTCTGATACATTTGAAGATTTACATGGCATGATTCAATTACCAGGAATCGCAGCACAACGATTAATGGCTAGTGGTTATGGTTTCGCAGGAGAAGGCGACTGGAAAACCACTGCATTAGTGCGGGCATGTAAAGTTATGGGCTCTGGTTTGGCTGGAGGAAATGCTTTCATGGAAGATTATACCTACCATTTCGATCCGGAAAATTCAATGGTTTTAGGCTCACACATGCTTGAAGTTGATGCTTCTTTAGCAAAAGGGAAAGCAAGTTTAGAAGTTCATCCATTGGGTATTGGTGGTAAAGCAGACCCAGCTCGTTTGGTTTTTAATGTTGCAGGTGGTGATGCTCTAAATGCATCTTTAATTGACATGGGCAACCGATTCCGTTTATTGGTTAATGAGGTTAAAGCAGTTGAGGCTGAGCATGACTTACCAAACCTGCCAGTTGCAAGGGTGCTTTGGAAACCGCTTCCTGATATGAAAACAGGTTGTGCTGCATGGATTTATGCAGGTGGTGCGCATCACACAGCTTACAGCCAGAATTTAACTACTGAGCATTTAGCTGATTTTGCAAACATTGCAGGTATAGAATATATTAATATCGGCGCAGAAACCAAAATAAACCAGTTCAGAAATGAGCTTCAATGGAATGAAGTTTTTTATAAATAAATAACCAAATCAAACTAAATTATGAACAGTTTTTCTACGGTAGATTACACCGTTTTTATCTTCTATTTCATCTTAATTTCCGCTTACGGTTATTGGATTTACAGTAGTAAGAAAAATAAAGCTACATCAGGAAGTCACGACTTCTTTCTCGCCGAAGGTTCTTTAACCTGGTGGGCAATTGGAGCATCCCTTATTGCATCGAACATTTCTGCTGAGCAATTTATTGGCATGAGTGGACAAGGATTTCAAGTAGGTATGGCCGTTGCAGCATACGAGTGGGTAGCCGCTATTGCATTAATTATTGTTGCGGTTTGGTTTATTCCGGTTTACCTGAAGAATAAAATTTTTACCATGCCACAGTTTCTGCAAACACGGTACAATGAAACAGTAAGTTTAATAATGGCCATATTCTGGTTATTCTTATACATTTTTGTAAACCTTACCTCTATTTTATACCTGGGTTCTATCGCTATAAGCAGTATGGTAGATCCGATGTATTTTAAATACATTGTTGTTGGCTTGGCTGCTTTCTCACTAATTATTACACTGGGTGGAATGAAAGTAATCGGCTTTACAGATGTAATTCAGGTAATCGTACTAATTGCGGGAGGCTTAGTTACAACCTACATAGCACTAACCATGGTGAGTGATCACTTTGGATTAGGAAAAGATGCCATTGCGGGTTTTAAAATGTTGATGAAAGACTCGCCAGACCATTTTAAAATGATTTTAGCTAAACCAGATGCTAATTCATCTCAGGAATATGTAAATAAATATTTGGCTTTGCCAGGTATTGCAATGTATTTTGCCGGCCAGTGGATTGTGAATTTAAACTACTGGGGTTGCAACCAATATATTACTCAAAGAGCGCTTGGTGCAGATTTGAAAACAGCTAGAACAGGTATTTTATTTGCTGGTTTCTTAAAATTAGGTATGCCGATTATCGTGATGTTACCGGGTATTGCAGCATATGTTTTACACAGAAATGGTGCATTGCAGCATGAAATGGCTCCTCATGGAAAAGTAATTGCTGATAATGCATACTCGGCGGTACTAACATTTTTACCCAACGGATTAAAAGGTTTGTCGTTAGCAGCATTAACAGCTGCAATTGTGGCATCTTTAGCAGGTAAAGCAAATAGTATTTCTACCATCTGGACTTTAGATATATACAAAAAATACATTAACAAAAATGCTGATGACAAAAAATTAGTTATAGTTGGAAGAATAAGTATTTTCGTGGCAATTACAATGTCGGTAATTTTAACTTGGGATGACTTACTAGGAATTGGAGGCGAAGGAGGATTTACTTTCATCCAAAAATATACAGGCTTTATTAGTCCAGGTGTATTTGCCATGTTCCTTTTGGGGATGTTTTGGAAGCGTACCACGGGTACCGCGGCAATTGCTGGTTTAATAACCGGATTTTTGCTTTCGGTGGTTTTCAATAATTATGCACCAATATGGTTTGGTCACGAAAATTTCTTGTATACAGCTTATATCAATAAGGATGGTATTTACGAAATTCCATTTTTAATATGTATGGGTTTATCGTTCTTATTTACAATGATTGTAATGGTTGGACTGAGTTTATTAGGGCCAAAAGTTAATCCTAAGGCATTCGAACTAGATAAATCGATGTTTAAAGTTGCGCCATCTACCTTAGTATTGATTGTAGTTACCTTACTTTTAATTACACTTATTTATGTCAAGTTCTGGTAATTAGCTTTAGAACTATAATAAAAAAGGGCAATTTTATACACGAAAATTGCCCTTTTTTATTAGTTGATGGTTAATGATTATTTTTAATTATGTTTTTTCAAAAACGCTTTAAGATTCCCGCATGCGCGGGGAATGACGACTTACGGAAGAGGGAATCTGCGAAAATCAACAAAATCTGCGGGAGAATTATTGGAGGTATAAAATAAGCAGCAAGATTCCCGGCTTTGCGAGATGGACGAATTAGCAGAAGAATCTGTGGCTAAAAAACTAATCCTCCATCCTAACCATTGCCTTAATTACCCCATTTCTCGGATCTAACCAACTTGCAAATTCATTTTTTACTTCTTCAAATTTCACACGATGCGTAATGTAATTTGTGGGATTAACCAAACCTGCTTTCATCGATTTAATTACATGTTGGAAATCTTCTATAGTTGCATTTCTACTGCTCATTAATGTAGATTCTCTTTTGTGAAATTCGGGGTGATTGAAAATTAAATCGCCTTTTTGCAAACCAATCAGTACAAATCTGGCGCCATGAGCCATATAATTAATGGCGTTATTAATTGCTTTCTGATTCCCTGTTGCATCGATTACAACTGTTGGCATATCTCCATTTGTAATTTTACGCAACTGTTCTACAACATCTGGCGAAAGTGCATTAACCACATGGGTAACTTTCAATTTATTTTTACAAAAAGCCAGTCGATCTTTGTTTACATCTAAAGCAATCACATTTGCACCCGCAATCCTGGCGAATTCCATGGTTCCTAAACCAATCGGACCAGCACCAATTACGAGTACAAATTCTCCAGGTTTAACATCCGCCCTTCGAACCCCATGCGCTCCTATAGCTAAAGGTTCAACTAAAGCTAGTTCATCGTAACTTAAGCCCTCGCCGTGTAAAAGTGTTTTGGATGGAACAGACAAATACTCACACATTCCACCATTTATATGTACTCCACAAACCTGCATTTTAACACAACAATTTGGTTTATTCATTCGGCAGGCAATACATCCATCGCAATTAAAATATGGTATAAATGTTACCGCCTCTCCTATGGTAAAACCATCAGCTCCATCTGCCTCTACCAATTCTCCTGAAAGCTCATGGCCTAAAATACGCGGATAATTAAAAAAAGGTTGTGTGCCTTCAAATGCATGTAAATCAGTTCCGCAAATGCCGATTCGCTTAATCTTTATAATTGAATGCGCTTTCTTAAGTTCTGGTTTATCAGTCTCTGAATAATCAAAAGTTCCGGGCGTTGTACAGGTTAGGGATTTCATCTTAAAATTAATGATTGAATTTTGATTGATTGAATGAATTTTGAATGATGAAATGAGCGAATGTTAACAGTGATTCTATATCATTCAATCATTTACCCCATCTATCATTCTCTAATTTTATTTACGCATTCGCTAAGGCCCTATCCAAATGAACATAACCACCATCTACATGAATAATTTGTCCGGTGGTATGACTTGATTTGTTTGACATTAAAAAAGCCGTCATGTTGGCGATTTCTTCAGCTGTCGTCATTCTATTTTCCAACGGAATTTTGGCTGTTATTTCATCTAATTTTGCTTGAGCATCGGGCAAGGTTTCAATCCAGGTTTCGTAGGCTGGTGTCCAGCATTCGGCAACCACTACTGCATTTACACGAATTCCGTATTTCAACAGTTCCACTGCCCACTCGCGTGTTAAAGCATTTCTACCACCATTTGCAGCAGCATATGCAGAGGTATTTCCTTGTCCCGTTTCGGCGGTTTTCGAAGTGATATTTACAATAGCACCTTTGCTTTTAATTAATTCTGGCAAAGCATGATGTGCCATTAAATAATAGTGAACTACATTTTTATGTAATGAAGCCATGAAATCTGTATAGTTTCCACTTTCTAAACTTACACCATCATTAACACCAGCATTGTTTACCAAACCATTAATTCTTCCGAATTTAGCAACAATTTCTGCCACAACTTTTTCGCAATCCTGTGGATTCGAAAGTTCCGCAACAAATTGAGCAGCTTCACCACCGTAGGCTACAATTGCATCAACAACCTTCTGGTTATCTTCGGCTTTTCTACCAACAATTACAGCTATTGCATTTTCTTTAGCAAATACCTCTGCAATACTGCGACCGATGCCCTTCGCAGCACCAGTAATAATAATAACTTTATCTTTTAACTGTAAATCCATGTAAAACTAGTATTTCTTAAAAATCATTTAAAATATTAACCATTTAAGCTAACTTCTTGTTCAATTTGTGTTGGCTTCCATACTTTCCAACCATAAAAAAGAATTACGATAAAGCATATCAATGGAACTGAATACCCATATTGGATATTTTCTGTCAGGTCGGAGATATACCCTAAACCCAATGGTAGCAGCGCACCACCAACTATAGACATTACAATAAGAGATGAACCTATTTTTGTATCGGCACCTAAACCAGCTATACCCATACTAAATATCGTTGGAAACATAATAGACATAAAAAATGCCACACCAATTAAAGCATAAATCGTAATTGCACCATTACCAAAAATTGCTACAGATGTAAGTAATGCACTTGCTAATGCATAAAACATCAATAAACGATTCGGAGCAAAATATTTCATTAAAAAAGTACCGGCAAACCTACCTACCATAAAAGCCAATCCTGCTGCACCAGAATACCAACTTGCTTCAGAGGCATCAATATTTGCAGATATAGTAACAAATCTGATAAAAAAACTCAAAACACAAACTTGTGCACCTACATAAAAAAATTGCGCTAAAATAGCCCAACGTAAGTGTTTATGGCGTAAAGCATGAATTATTTTTTCTAAAGCGCTCCTATCTTTACTATCAATTAGCTCCTTATCCTCTTTGATATCAGGTAATTTTGTAAAAATAAATAATATGGTTACCAGGATGATAATTAAACCCAAAATTAAATATGGCCCTTTTACACTGCTGGCTTCATGTGTTAAATATGCTTCTTTAGCTTGAGGCAGCATTTTTGCTAATTCACTATCTGTATAATTAACACCTGATAGTATAAATTTTCCACCCACAATCGGTGCCATGAATGCGGCAAAACCGTTAAACGACTGAGAGAAATTTAACCTTTGAGTTGCAGTTTCTGGTGGACCTAAAATAGTTACATAAGGATTTGCAGCGGTTTCTAAAAAAGTTAATCCACAAGCAATTACAAATAATGCTCCTAAAAAGAATATATACTGACGAGTATCTGCAGCAGGCAAAAACAATAAACAGCCAACCGCAAAAAGCGATAGACCTAAAATTATTCCACTTTTATAGCCCCACCTGCGCATTACATAACCTGCTGGTAAAGCCATTAAGAAATAGGCGATAAAAACTGAAAAATCTACTAAAGATGTTTCTAAATCGGTTAGACGAAATGCTTTTTTTAAGTGAGGAATTAAAACCGGATCTAGATTGTGTACAAATCCCCAGAAAAAAAATAAGCTCGTTATTAAAATTAGTGGCAATAAATATTTTTTTCCTGACGGTGAATTGTCGTCGGTTACAATTCCTGGCTGTGTGTTGTGGTTCATTATATTTGGTTTTGGCTAATCACATTTAAAATTTGGTCAGGTGCATTTATAATTTATAAAAAGCAAGTCTTCTAAATTCGGTTTGTAAATGGTTAAGACGTATTGAAATCGATTTAAGAAATCAATAAAAAAGTAAATCTTATAAATCCAAATATATATGTTTTTTTAAAATCGCAAACATATATTAGTTATCTCTATTATGCAGAATTATCTCTTCAATTTGCATGTTTTAAATATAAAAAAATGATTACAGCAAAATTTAATCCTATATGGTAATATCAATTAATATTTAGATAAAAAATTAAAATTTTATTGGATAAATACCACTTAATTTGCAATAACTATAATTTATTTAAAATAGAGTTTAGGGCAGTCAATCCGTAAATTATTTTTAATTTAAACCAATAATATAAATATGTTTTCATTACAAAATAAAAGAGCAGTAGTTACAGGTGGAGGAAGTGGTATTGGAAAAGCAATAGCAACCATTCTGGCAAAGCAAGGCGCAGAAGTTCATGTAATTGAACTGGGAACCGAACAAGCTGAAACAACTTTAAGTGAAATAAAAGCCGCTGGTTTTAAAGCATTTAGTTATGCCTGTGATGTTTCAGACCATAATGCTGTTAAAGATGTTTTTAAGCAGATTGGAAAAATAAATATTTTAGTAAATAATGCCGGGATTGCACATATTGGCAAAGCAGATACAACTGAAGAATCTGATTTTGATAGAGTAATGCGTGTAAATGTTAAAGGTGTTTACAATTGTTTATATGCCGCAATTCCGCAAATACGATTGTCAGGAGGAGGCGTTATAATAAACATGGCTTCAATTGCTTCTTTAGTTGGATTACCAGATCGTTTCGTTTACAGCGCTGCAAAAGGTGCCGTAAAAGCAATGACAATGAGCGTTGCAAAAGATTATATTGGAGAAAACATCAGATGCAATTCAATTTCTCCTGCAAGAGTCCATACGCCTTTTGTTGATGGTTTTCTGCAAAAAAACTATCCTGAAAATATTCCTGAAATGTTTGAGAAATTATCAAAAACACAACCAATAGGAAGAATGGCAAAACCTGAAGAAGTTGGTGCTTTGGCCTTATATTTATGCAGTGATGAAGCTTCTTTCATAACCGGTTGTGATTATCCTATCGACGGAGGCTTTACTACACTAAATAATTAAATACTAAAAACGTAAATAACTTATAATGAAATTAATACGATTTGGCGAAGCTGGTTTTGAAAAACCGGGTGTTATTATAAATGATAAATATTACGATGTTTCTTCGCTGGTTACAGATTATAACGAAGCATTTTTTGCAGGTGATGCAATTGAAAAATTAGCAGCTGACATTAAAACAGCCAATCTTAATGAAGTTGATAAAAACGTACGTTTAGGTGCTGCACTTGCTCGTCCATCAAAAATTATATGTGTTGGTTTAAACTATAAAGACCACGCGGCAGAAACAAATGCACAAATCCCTACCGAACCAATTTTATTTTTCAAAGCTACATCAGCAATAGTAGGCCCTAATGATGATTTGATAATCCCAAAAAATAGTAAAAAAACAGATTGGGAAGTTGAACTGGCTATTGTTATTGGTAAGAAAGCAAGCTATGTATCAGAAGAAAATGCATTAGAACACATTGCTGGCTACGTTTTACATAATGATTACAGCGAGCGTGAATTTCAATTGGAAAGAAATGGACAATGGGTTAAAGGTAAAAGCTGTGATACTTTTGCGCCTATCGGTCCATTTATCGCAACACCTGATGAAATAAGCGACGTGCATAATTTACGCCTTTGGTTAACAGTTAACGGTAAAACTTTACAAGATGGAAATACCTCAAACCTGATTTTTAATGTACCCTTTATGGTTTCATACATCAGTCAGTTTATGACACTATTACCTGGTGATGTGATAACAACAGGAACACCTGCTGGTGTTGGTTTAGGCCAAAAACCCGAGCCTTGGTACTTAAAACCTGGTGATGTTGTAGAATTGGGCATTAATGGTTTAGGAAGCAGCAAACAAGTTGTTAAAGCTTATAAAGGAAATATATAATGAAGAGACATTGCTTTGCACTCGATTTAATTAATGATGAAAAGCTTATTGAAGCTTATAAAGAATACCATAAAGCCATTTGGCCAGAAATTGAAGAAAGTATAAAATCAGCTGGTGTTGAAAAATTAGAAATTTACCTTTTAAACACTCGTCTTTTTATGATCATGGATGTAAATGATTCATTTTCTCTGGAAGCTAAAGCAAAGGCTGATTTAGAAAATGAAAAAGTTCAGGAATGGGAAAAGCTGATGTGGAATTATCAAAAAGCTTTACCAGGGGCTAAACCGGGTGAAAAATGGATGATGATGGAAAATATTTTCAAACTCTAACAATAGCTTATGATTGATACTCACGTGCATTTTTGGAATTTTGATCCTGCAAGAGATTCTTGGATTACTGAAGAAATGAATGCCATTCGTAAAGATTTTACACCTAAAAATTTAATCAGAACTTTTAACGAACTGAAAATTACAGGTTGCGTTGCCGTTCAGGCCAATCAAACAGAAAACGAAAATAATTTTTTGTTGAGATTAGCCGATCAAAATGAAATTATTAAAGGTATTGTTGGATGGGTTGATTTAAAAAGCAAAAATTTAGAGGAACGCTTGAGTTACTGGTCTTCTTTTAAAAAAATTAAAGGCTGGCGACATGTGCTTCAAGCAGAAAATTCAGCATTTTTTCTATCCGATGATTTTGTTAGTGGAGTTAAAAATTTAAAAAAGTTTAATTACACTTACGATCTTTTATGTTATCATGATCAGCTTCCAGATATCATTAAACTTGTGGATAAGGTACCTAACCAACCATTTGTTCTAGATCATTGTGGTAAACCAAATGTTAAAAGTCAGGATTTAAAAGCCTGGGCTGAAAACATAAAAAACCTTGCTCAAAACCCAAATGTATATTGTAAACTTTCGGCATTATTAGTAGAAGCAGATTGGAAAAACTGGAAAGAAATAGAGATTTTTAATTGCTTCGACGTAATATTCGAAAACTTTGGACCCAATCGTGTGATGTATGGCAGTGATTGGCCTGTTGTTTTACTAAGTAGACCATATATTGATTGGTTTAACCTGGTTTCTAAATATGCTTCAAAATGCACAATTCAGGAAAAGGAAAATCTTTTTCTGAATTGTGCATCCTCTTTTTATAAATTAGAAAGCCAGGATTTACTTTAAAAATTTATAGGTTGTTGTTGTTTTATATACTTCACCCGGTTTTAACACTGTAGAAGCGAAATTAGCGTGATTTGGTGCATCAGGAAAATGCTGCGTTTCTAAACAAAATGCCGAACGGTGTGGATATGATTTACCACCTTTACCATCTTTATCTGTACCAGTTAAAAAATTTCCACTATAAAATTGTAAACCTGGTTCACTTGTGTAAACTTCCATGGTAATTCCAGTAACTGTACTTTTTACAGTAGCAATAGCCTTTTTTGCATCATGTTTGTTTAAAGCGAAATTATGGTCGTACCCTTTGCCGAATGTTAATTGCTGATCTTTCTCTTCGATATTCTTACCAATCGTTTTTGCCTTGTTAAAATCAAAAGGTGTTCCTGTAACCAGCTGCAATTTTCCAGTAGGAATTAATGTTGAATCTACTGGTGTATATGCATTTGCATCAATAAATAATTCGTGGTCAAGAATTGTCGAATTTCCTTCACCATTTAAATTAAAATAAGCATGATTGGTTAAATTAACAATTGTAGCCTTATCAGTTGTTGCAGAATAATCAATTCTTAAAGCATTATCATCGGTTAAAGTATAAGTAACTGTAACATCCAGCTTACCTGGGTATCCAGCTTCTCCATCTTTTGAAGAATAAGTTAATTCTAATTTCTGCTTATCAATTTGTTTCGCATCCCATACTTTAGAAAAGAAACCATCGCTGCCTCCATGCAAAGTATTTGGTCCGTCGTTTAACTGTAACTGATAATCTTTTCCATCAAGATTAAATTTTCCTTTAGCAATTCTATTTCCGTAACGCCCGATTAAAGCACCAAAAAAGGGCTCGCCTTTTTTACGGTATGAACCAATACTGTCGTAACCTAAAACAACATCAGTTAACTTATCATTTTTATCTGGTACTAAAAGAGAAACTACCCTGCCACCATAATTTGTAATAGAAATAGAAGCACCCTGTTTATTCTTCAGGGTATAAAGTGAAATTGCTTTCCCATCTATCGTTGTATTGTAGCTGGAAGAATCTGCTTTTACTTCCTCAGAAGATTTTTTTTCTGCAGAAGGATTACAAGAAAATAAACTGATGGATAGACTTAAAGTCGCAATTGATACTGCTGAAAGAATTGTTCTTTTCATAAAGATTTAATTTGGTTAAGGCTAAAGTAATAAATTAATTAACGTTATTACAACGATTATAAGTATAATTTCCATTATAATTGGTGGTGTAATTATAACATCAAATAAAATAATATATTTTAGCAATACAATATGCAAGTTTTAGAGTTTAAGTACAAAGCCTTTATTTTTGATTTAAATGGCACCATGATAAACGACATGGAGTACCACACAATGGCTTGGCACTCCATTATCAATAAAGATTTGGGTGAAAATCATTCTTACGAATCAGTTAAGAAAGAGATGTATGGCAAGAATCACGAGGTTTTAGAGCGTATTTTTGGCAAAGAACGATTTACTCCTCAAGAGATAATAAATTTGTCTATTGATAAGGAAAAGCGTTATCAAGAAGGATATATTCCACACCTTGCATTAATTGATGGCCTTTATGAACTTTTAGAAATAGCCAGAAGCAAAGGAGTTTTAATGGCTATTGGTTCTGCAGCAATAACTTTTAATATTAATTTTGTTTTGGATGGATTAAAAATCCGTGAATATTTTAAGGCTATTGTAAGTGCTGATGATGTTGAAATAAGTAAACCCAATCCCGAAACTTTTTTAAAGGCAGCAAAGGCTTTGGGAATAAATCCTTCAGATTGCCTTGTTTTCGAAGATGCTCCAAAGGGTGTCGAATCTGCGTATAACGCAGGAATGAAATGTATTGTACTTACAACTACCCATGATATTGAAGAATTTGCCGAATATTCAAATATTTTAGGATTTATTGATAACTTCAAAAACCCAATTTTAAAAACGCTCTTATAAAATGACCAAATATATAAATCAAAACCCTGTTCTTGTTGCTGTAGATTGCATAATTTTTGGTTACGATGGTGAACATCTTAAACTTTTAGTAATAAAACGTGCTATAGAGCCGGTAAAAGATCAATGGAGTTTAATGGGTGGCTTTATTGGTACTAACGAAGATTTAGATGGTGCTGCGAAGCGAATTTTATTAGAACTTACGGGTTTACATGATGTTTATCTGGAGCAATTGCAGGCTTATGGCCAACCCGATCGTGATCCGATTGAGAGAACGATATCTGTTGTTTATTTCGCACTTATTGATATCAATAAATACAGCAAGCAAATAAATGATCAATACCATGCAGAATGGTTTGAGCTTAAAAAAGTGCCCGAATTAATTTTTGATCATAGTATAATGGTAAAAGCAGCAATGGATAAAATTAGATATCAAGCCGCTTTGCATCCTATTTTATTTGAATTATTGCCAAAGAAATTTACAATTCCTCAACTGCAAAATCTATATGAACAAGTTTACGATTCTCCTATTGATAATCGCAATTTCATAAGAAAAATTACCGCCAGCGGATTATTGATTAAACAAACAGAGAAGGATAAATCAAGCTCGAGAAGGGGGGCATTCTATTTTAAACTTGATAAGTTGAAACACAAAGCACAATTTCAGTCGTTTTTAAGTTTTATATCAAAACCAAAATAAATTAGTTTAACCTTCTAAATTCAAGGGCAGATATTCCTTTAGTTTTTTTAAAATTACTCATAAAAGAATTCGCTTGCTCAAAACCTAGTATTTCTGCAATAATTGCAATAGAGTAATCGGTATGGATTAGAAGTTCTTCAGCTTCTCTAATAAGTCTTGCGTATAAAACTTCGGGCAGGTTTTTAGAAAATGCCTTTTTTAAGAAACCATTTAATTTTCTAGAATTCATACCCATACCTGCTGCATAAAATTCTGTTGAACGTTCCGTTTTAAAATATTGTTCTAAAATAGCTCTGAAACGCAAAACCTGCTGCAATTCATCTACGCTTAAATCCATTAATTCGGCATTTAGAACTGCAGAAAAACCAAGCAATAATGAAAGGTATTGAGCAAGATATGAAACATCTCTTTTTGCAAGGATTTCTCTTTTTAACTGTTCCAGTAAACTATAAGCTTTTTGAGCTTGCGAATTATTTAAATCTCTAAAAGATAAAGACATAAAAAGATTCCGCGATTGAGAATCTCTATGCTGAAGCAAAAATTCTGAATATAAAAGACTGCTAAAACTTAACCAATATGCAGAATTAACTTCTCCCTCAAGGCGAATGATACCCTCTTCAGGTATAAAAAATACTCTTCCAGGAGTAAGTACATAATCGCCAGAATTCATACATAACAATCCTGAGGCCTCCTTAATTATAAGCACCCTTATCGAGTATTCGGCTTTTAGTGCTCTATCTCTTTTAAAATTTCCCTTGATATCTTCTAACTGTATCATTTCACATCAAAGTATCTTGTTTTTACTAAGACATTATTACAAGCTTATTGATTACACTAAAAAATAATCTAATCTGTTAAAGTTTTGCAATGTAGCATATTTATAATCTTAAAAAAGTCAAATACAATCTTTTATACCCATCTTTTTTATTACAAGCGCATAAATTTAAAAATTGTTTATTAGGTTTTAAAATACCTAATTAAATTTAAACACGTCAAAATTACTTAATTATTAGTAATATTAATACTACTTTTTTTATTAATATTGCTATTTTTTAAAACCATTTTGAAAATCCTTTGTTGTGTACCTTACCATGAAGAATTTTATAATTATTTCAGTGCTATGTCTTTTTTTTGTTGCATGCGCGAAAGAAATTCCTGAACCAGATGTAGTTAAATTACAAGTGTATTCAACTAAAATTAAATATGCCAACCATAATGAGCCTGATATTCTTTACTGGTATTTACGTGAAGCTAATAAGGGAGGGTATTTTTATATAACTTCAACAACAGATATAAAGAATTTTAGCGATTATACTTTCACGTATGCGGCCAAAATGCCTGAAGATTTATTAGGAAAATCTGCAATTAAAGATATCGTCGTCTTCATAAACCAGCTGAACGGAGATATGTTTTTTGATATTACCGGCAAAACAGCAATAACATTATTAGGCGAATAGCTAATTTTATTTGCTATTTTTTATATACTTTCGCAACCCGATTTAAAACGGCTAACTAATATTATTTCATAAGCGATGAGTAAGTTTTTATATGGAATTGATTTTGGAACAACCAATTCAGCCCTTTCTATTTTTAATGAAGATAAAAAAGAAATCATTTCAACAATTTCCATACCCTCTTTGATTTATTTTAAACATGAGCTAACATCAGCAGATGCAGAAAATTATGTTGTGGGCGAAAAAGCTATCGAGGAGTATTTAAATGACGGTATGAAAGGTCGTTTCATTAAGTCGATTAAGCAAATCCTATCCAGAAGTACTTTTACTGAAACACGAATTCAAAATAGAAGATATAATGCTTCTGATTTAGTGACACTAATTTTAAAAGACCTAAAAAAAACTGCTGATAAAATTACAGGATTCAACTGTACAAAAGCGGTAATAGGCCGACCTGTATTTTTTGATGATGATAACGCACAAAGAGATACACTAGCACAAACACGTTTAAAAAAAGCTGCCGAAAATGCTGGTTTTACAGATGTTCGCTTCCAGTTCGAACCTATCGGAGCAGCTTTCGCGTATGAAAGAACTATAACAAAAAAAGAAAAAGTATTAGTTGCAGATTTAGGTGGTGGAACAACAGATTTCACTTACCTAATTCTTGATCCCAAAAAAGTTGGTAATCAGAATAGGAAAAACGACATGATAGCTTCAGGCGGCATCTATATTGGTGGCGATAGCCTTGATTCGGCTTTTATGTGGGAAAAAGGAACACCCTACTTTGGTAAAAACACAAAATATGAAGCAACAAGAGGGCAAATACTAAGTGTACCTAAATCGCTTTTTGCTAATATTTGTTCCTGGGATAAAATGAATTTTTTTAATGGTCAGAAAATCCAAAAAGATATTGAAGATTACTATTACTTTTCGGGTAATGATAGAAAATTTAAAAATCTGATTACATTAATAGATAATAACCTGGGTTATTCAGTATTTCAATCTATTGAAAAAACGAAAATCGAACTATCTGATAAATCTTCGTCAGAATTTATTTATTCAAATATGGGCATTGATATTAACGAAAGCATTTCGCTTACTGAGTATAACTCCGTTATTGAAAAAGACGTTGAAAGAATAAACGACTACCTTGATAAATTCCTGATAACTTACAATATAAATCCGTTAGATATTGATTGTCTTTTCCTAACTGGAGGTACATCAATGGTTGCTGCGATTCAAAATTTATTTAAAAATAAGTTTCCACATACACCTTTGAATTCAGGTGATAATTTTAAAAGTGTTGCAAAAGGATTAGCCTATAGTGGTTACCTGTTTGGAACTGAACAAAATTAAACTACTTTAAATAAGTTTTATCCAGAAACAGATATCTTGCCCGTTCAGTTTCCTTTTCAATAACTTCAGCAGTGTTCAAACCTATATTAATATAATGCACTGAATTTCTAGTAACGGGCGACCACTTAGGCAACCCATCTCCGTTAGGATTTCCTGTTTTAATAAAATTGGCAAAGTACTCAAGCATTGTATCCGAAATTTTGTGGTCTTCTGCAGTCCATGCATAAACAGGATTGGTGCTTAAGTTTCCCATTGCATATTCGATTTCGAATGCATGTGGAGCACCTTCCGAAATTAATTGTTTTGGTGCGGGTTTAGCGTTTGCTGCATTCATGCTAATTCCACCAGCCAAACCAGGAGTTGCCTGAGCAAACTTAGCCATCATTGGTGGCTTTGATTTCGAAAACAGGTAACGATAAACGGGTTTTTTACTTGTACTAACTTGCATATCCAGCCATTTCCAGGTGCTGTAGGCAATAAACCTGTCGCTTGCCAAAGCCGTTGCAGAAACAACAACTTCTTCGGGATTTGTAGCAGGATATAGTTTCAAAACTTCATCTGCCTGCTGTGGATATAACTGCTTTAACTTTTTAGTGTAATTTTCTACACTTGGCGTATCTCTGCCCATTACAGCCTGAAAAGAAACTTCGGCGGAATTCCAACCAGCAAGTAATGGCACTTGAGCTTGTTCTCCGGCGGCGAATATTTCTACTAAATTTTTATTTAGAAAATAACCATCAATATTTGCAGCAGTTTTGAAAGCACCTTGTTTTGAAGATTCTTCCAATAATTTTTCAGCAGGTAAAGCTCTCAATTCGGCTAATGATTTTACGCCTGTTTTTTCTGCAAAAGCCAAACCATTTTTTTCTGCAGCATCAAGCGTAATTGGTGCAAGTGTAGGATTTATCATTGCGCCGCTCTCTCCTATTGCGCCGGCAAAAAGCTTTTTCGATAATGGAGATGCCATTTGTGCAGAAACAGAAATCGAACCTGCAGATTCTCCGGCTATAGTTACTTTTTTAGGATCACCTCCAAAATTTTTAATATTTTCCTGTACCCAAAGTAAGGCCATACGTTGATCTAATAAACCATAATTACCCGATGATTTATTTAATGATTCTTTTGTAAGTTCAGGATGCGCAATGAAACCAAAAACACCTAATCTATAATTTACCGTTAGTACAACGATACCCTTTTTTGCCATCGCTTCGCCATCATAGCGAGGTTCTGAACCATCACCAGCAACATAACCTCCTCCATAAAAATAAACCAATACAGGTAATTTATCTTTAAAGGTTTTTGAGGGTGTCCAAACATTTAGGTATAAACAATCCTCACTCCCTCCAGAAGAACGGAAGCCCATATCGCCAAACGGTTTCTTTTGCATTGCGTTACCGCCAAATTTGTCCGCTTTTCGAATTTCTGTCCAATTATTTACAGGTTCGGGTGCTTTCCATCGTAAATTACCAACCGGAGCTTTTGCAAAAGGTATGCCTTTAAATGTTATTATACTTTTATCTTCTTTGGTACCTTCTAATATGCCGTTGGAAATTCTCACCTGAACTTTTTCAGCCGTTTGAGCGAAAGTATTCATGGGTAAAATGAATGCAGAAATCAAAAATAAATAAACAAATTTCATAATATTAGATCAGTGTAGTATGATTTTCTATTAAGGTAGCTGTTATAAATTGAAATTTTTGCAGGTAACCAACTTTTTATATAGCAGATTATAGATTAATAAAAATCTCATAAAAAATTAAATGTCGCAATTTTACGTGCAACTTTAATTTCTCCTATTTTTTAAACATTTACAAATTGCATTTTCGATTCATCATAACGAGTGCCGGAGGTTTTAACAACAGGAATGTAGCTATCCCAGGATAAGGAACTAGAAGATTAGTAAAAACCAACGAAGGATGATTAATTTTTATATCACGATTTGCATAAAGCAAGGTACTACAACCTTTAATAATTAATGAAATTTTGTAGAAATCCCTGCGATGTAAGAAAATGACTAACACCTGCCTTCATCCATTTTAGAAACGCTAAACTGGATAGAATCTGGCTGCACACTTTTTAATTGCACAGATTTAATATCGATTCCAATTTGTTTCTGCATTTAAGAATTAAACATTTCAAAGTAAAAAATTACCCATCGAAATATTTAATAGTTATCAGCTTTTCTTACCGCCAAAAATAACACAGAAAACGCTAAAACCACCTGCGATGAAAACAACGCCAAGTATAAAATTAAGTGTATCGCCCATTTGGTTAAGGTATGTTTAATAAATGACATTAAACAGACTTTAAGAATTTTTAGCATTCTATTTTGGAATAAAATGCTTCGGTGGTATTTTATCAGCAATTGCTTGATTTTTAAATGAATCATCTTATGCCATTAAGATTGACATTACTACTTCACTTAATATTTTGGATAACATTAAGATAGGTGATTTAGATTCTGACGCCTACCAATTGATGGAGGAAGTTATTAAAATTGAAAAAACATGTTTAAATTAATACACAATTTGTAACTACGCTCGATAATTATAAAAGTATTTTATTGTTGAGGTAATTTATTCAATAGCTTTAACAAAACGCCATTAGTCCAACCGAAACCATCTTGAAGCGGATATTCTCCTCCACCACCCTTGCTATTAAAATTTACTACGTTGTATTTTTCCATTAGCTTACCGGTTTGTTTAAAAACAGATATGTTCTGATTAACCCATCGCTGAGTTATCGTATTTGCAAACTTTTTGTAACCATAATTATCCAAACCCATAATGCTTACCCATTGCAGAGGTGCCCATGCATTGGGAGCATCCCATTGCTCTCCAGTAGTTTTTAAAGTAGTTGCCAATCCACCTGATTTCAAAAATTTTGCCTTAACTTTTAATGAAACAAACTTTGCCTGAACAGGTGTAGCGATTTTGAAATACAAAGGAAATAATGCAGCAAGCGTTTCTTGCTTTGAAAAACTTTGATTTTTCCAATTGTAATCTGTAAAGAAATTCAAATCCTTATTCCAAAAATATTTTAAAATGGCTGCTTTACGATTTTTTGCTTTTAGTGTAAATAAATTTGCCTTTTTCACATTACCCGATTGTTGATTTGCTAACGCAATTACGATTTCGAGATTATACATTAATGTGTTTAAATCTACAGGCAATAAATCTGTAGTAATAATTTGGCTGTAGCTGTTACCATCGGCAAACCAACGGCTGCTGAAATCCCAACCTGATTCTGCTGCCGAACGAACATTGCGCAAAAAAACATCAGGCGCTTGCTTTGTTTTCTTAGATGCTTCAAAATCTTCTTTGAAAGATTCTTCTCTTGGCCAATCTCCTGCATCGTAGTATCTATTCAATATACTTCCATCCGTTAATTTTACTACATGCCCTAATGCCCTGCCTTTATCAAGTTTTTCTATGCCTTTCATCCAAAAATTATACTCTAATTCAAGTACATCTTTATAATCACTTAGCTTAACTTTTTTATTGCTATTGACTAACAATTGAACCATTAAAGAGAAAAATGGCGGTTGAGAACGAGTTAAATAATAACTTCTGTTTCCATTCGGAATGAAGCCATACTTTTTAATTAGGTAAGCGAAATTATCTACCATATCTTTAATTACCTGCGTTTTACCTGCTCTTTGCAAACCCAACATTGTAAAATAAGAATCCCAGTAATAAATTTCTCTAAATCTTCCTCCTGGAACAATGTATGGTTTTGGCAAAGGAAGCAAAGAAGTTGTGTATAAAGAAACAGTATCAGGATTTCGCTTTAAAACTTGCCAAAGTGTATCCAAATGCTTTTCTATTCCAGCTTTAATATCCGATTGACAGAGCGTCGTATGGCTTTCTGGCAAGCTAAAATATTGATTAACAAATTGTTTTAAATCGAAATCTTTTAAATTCTTCTGAGAAGAATATGCATCCATAATTACTGCAGTTTGCTGTTTTGGTATTGCATCTGCAAAAGATTTACTATCAGGATATATACCCGACAATTGCACTTTTTCGAATAAACCCGGGTAAGTTAGCCTCGGACTTAATTCCTGTTGGGCAAAAACATGATGGGAAACAAGCAGAAAACTAAATAAAATTATTTTTCTCATAATGATAACATTGTTAAGAAAGGTATGCATTTCTCTTCAAATTTTATGTTAGCTTTAATTTAAAAACCAAATAATCAAACATACCAATGAAAATTAATGCACTTTCTGTGATTATAATTTTAACATTTTTAGCCTGTAATCAACCACAAATTAAAGTTAACGATACTGTTTTAAAAATTAATGGCACCTGGAAATTAGTATCAAGTTTGTGCATAACAAAAGGAGATACGGTTAATACATCGCCCTCAAAAAAAGTAGAAATGATAAAAATCATAAACGATACTCATTTCGCATTCTTTAAGCATAATTTAAACAAGGGAAAAGGTGTTGAAGAAGTTTACGATTCGGGTAGTGGAACTTATTTAATAAATGGAAATAATTATATTGAACATTTAGAATATTGCAGTGCAAGAGAATGGGAAAACCATGATTTTAAATTCATTTTAAAATTAAAAAATGATACTTTGATTCAGAGCGGAATTGAGAAATTGGTAACTTTAAAAGTTGATAGAGAAATTGTAGAAATTTATGTAAGAAAAAAATAATTATTAAACAGGAATTTTTAAGGTAAAACAAGTCTCAGTTTCTGTAGATGAAACACTGATGGTTCCGTTATGTGCTTTCGATATTTCTGATGCTATAAAAAGGCCCAAACCCAAACCTTTTTTATTCTGATCTTCATTACCACGAGAAAACGGCTGAAATAATCGTTCCATAGCTGCAGTAGAAATTTGCTTTCCCGTGTTAATAACTGATAACTCAAATCCTTCGTCATTGCTTATTGCTTTAACATTAATAGGAGCATTAACATTTCCATAGCTTAACGCATTGCCTAGCAAATTAGAAAAAAGCTGAGCAATACGTTTTCCATCACAGTTAACAGGTTTTTGCAAATCAAATAAGACATTAATTTCACGTTGTGGAAAGTTAGCTTCCAGCTCTGCAACTACTTCTACCAAAATGGTTTCAATAGCCTCGTTTTCTTTTTTATTTAAGAGTATTCCTTCTCCAAATCTTCCGCTTGCAAAATCAAGCATATTTTCAATCAATCCATTCATCCGATGGGAGGACCTTTGAATAATACTTATAATTTTTTGAATCTTTTCATCTTTGGATAAATGATTTAAAAGTTGTGCACTGTTTAATATCGCATTAAGCGGGTTACGCAAATCATGACCTAAAACGCCAATAAAATGCTCCCTTAATTCGGCAATATACCTTTCTTCAAAAAGATTTTGGTCTGATAAACTAACCTTTTCAATAGCATCTAGGTGAAAAGCTATCAAATCTGAGAAAAGATCAAACATCCCCAATATTTCGGGTGTATTGATTACGTTTGGTTTAGGATCTATTGCACACAGCGTACCAAAATAATCCCCCGATTTAAGTCGAATTGGAACAGAAATATAACTTTGAAAACCATACAATAATGGCGTATGGTGATTAGCAAATTTTGCATCTTCAGCTACATGATTAATAACCACCGGATTATGGTGTTGGCGAATTTCATTGCAAATAGTTGTTTCTAATTTTAATTCTCCACCAGGTTTTAATCCAAAATTAATATGATCTAATAAGGCACAAGCTACCCATTTATCATCCGTTACACGGGCAACGGCAGCAAAACCCATACCGGTAGTTCTGCAAATAACTTGTAGAATATTTGCAACAGCAGGAATATTAGAAATGGCCTCAATATCAGCCTTAATGTTTAGTGGAGTTTGCGATGATCTATGATTCACTTGTATATTTTCTTTACTGTTTCAGTATAAAAATCCGTAATTCTTTTAATGTTTTCAAAAAGCAAAGATATTCTTATATTAAAAAGTATTTATACGCAAAATAACGGTTATTTAACGGTATTATTTTTAATTAAACAAATTCATTAGGTAATTAAAAAAATCCAAATTACATAATTAGTCTAATGGAGATTACCTTTACAAAATGAAAAGATTGAACAGCGATACCTCAAGCGAAGAACTTCAGGAAATTAAGAAAGGTGATTTAGTTACCGATACTTTCAGCAAAACAGGTTTAGTAGAGCGTATAGAGATAATTGATGATGGATTATACAGAATTTATGAATTTAACCTCGTTACCGGAAGAACGATTACGGTAAAAAAATAGAAAGAGGGGCATCTAATACCCCTCTCCAAAATTGCCATGAAATCCATCATTAGTGGTAATAATAAATTTCTCACAATCAAAAATAATGTAACATCATAGTTTAGTATACGTCTGGTTTTCAGACTACTCTGTAATTGCAGGCGCCTTATGAATTACATTGATAACACGAAAACAATTATTATTCCAGTTTTCATGTAGGTTGTTCTAATATTCTCATTAGCGATAAAGTTTATAATCCAGAAATTTTGTTAATTGCTGCAAACATGTTTCCTGCGCCTGTTTTTGCCATTATATGTTTCCTATGGCTTTTAACAGTTTCTATGCATAAATAAAGTTTTTCTGCAATTTCTTTACTGGTGTAGCCCTGTCTGGCTAAGTCTAAAACCTCTTTTTCTCTTTTTGATAATTGATTACATGCTTCAGGAAATTCATTTTCATGGCAAAGCGTATAAGTGCCTGAAGTAGAAAGTACATGAACAGTGAAATTTATTGAGTTTATAAACCTGAAACCTGTAATATCGATACAATTAATGTATTCAAGTGTTGGTTTACCATCATCAGTAAAACTGGCAAAAGTACTTTGCCTTAAAATAGTAACGTAAGAATTATCGGCTTTTCTTAATCTGATATTATAGCTAAAACGCAGCTTAGCTCGTTGCTCTTTGGGGGTATTGTAGTAATAATTAAAAATAGCGAGATGCAAATCCCTCAGCCGCTCCAGGTCTGCAACATGAATAATGCTCAAAGAAAAAGTAAATCCTCTGTTCAGAAAAATTTCTTTATCGTAACCCAAAATTGTTTTTATTGATGAACTTATGCTTATATATTCCATACATGCCCAGTTAAAAATACCCTGATAGCCAGCATAGGTTTGCATATCTTGATTATTTGAATCGAAAACAGAGCTTTCAGTTCGAAAACTTGAATTGATTGATTTTTTTGAATAGCCGGCAATTTTGTATAACTCGCCGGTTGAGAGTGTATTCAATAGATTCATGTTGATTAATTATAGGGTAAATAAAATTAAACAATTTTATTTAAATATAACAAACTGAAAATCAATCTTTTGGGGGATAATTAGCTTGAATAATATTTTTGATATTGTATTTAAAATTAATCTCCCTAAAAATGATTAACAACGTAGCTTTCGACGTAGTTATCGGATTGATATTTATCTACTTGCTATATAGTCTGCTGGCCACTGTTGTTGCAGAAATTATTGCTACAAAACTTGGTTTACGAGCCCGGAATTTAAAAGAAGCCGTAAACAGAATGTTGACTGATGAAGATGATTTTCGACTAAAAGGAAGATGGTACGATTTTTTAGGGAAATGGTTTTTGGAGAAAATTCAAAGAATAGGTGATTCATTACGGCTAATGAAAAATCCGAAAAATAAGATAATCGACCGTTTCTATAGTAATCCTGAAATAAAGTACCTCGGCAGTTCGGGTTTGTTCAAATATCCATCATCTTTCAAAGCTGTTAGTTTTTCTAAAACTTTGCTATATCTTTTAAATGGTAATACACCATTAAATGTTAGCAATATTGATAGTACATTAAGGAATGATGCACAAAAAGTTTTAGGAAAAGAAACTGCAGAATATGTGTTAAATATTTGGGAAGATTCTGAAAAAAATATAGTAAAGTTTAAAATGCAACTCGAAGCCTGGTTTGATAGAACCATGGAACAGGCAACAGAATGGTACAAAAGAAAAATCCAGATTGTGTTGCTGATTATTGGTTTTGTGATGGCTTGGCTATTCAATGCCGATTCTATTTCAATTGTACACAAACTTTCGAAAGATAAAAATGCAAGGGAGCAAATCGTATTGCTCACCTCTTCTTACCTAAAAAGTAATCCGAAAAAACCTGAAGATATTTCAACATCTCTAACCGCAAATGAAGCAAAAGAATACAAGCAAAATTTAGATTCTTTAATTAATGTAAAAGAAACAATTGAGGCAGATATAGAATCGACTAAAACACTGCTGGGCTACGGAAGCTGGCCGCCAGATTCCGTAGAAGTTTACAAAAGGAGCAACCAAATCAAATTCAAACCTCAATTAGATGCTTCAATCCTTTCTGTTGCTCAAAAAATAAATGCGCAAACGGGTAAGAGTTTAAAATTCAATACATCAGATAAGTGGAAATATTTCTTTGGGATTTTTGCAAAACATTTCTGGGGATTTTTAATTACCGCAATCGCAATATCACTTGGCGCACCATTTTGGTTCGATTTACTGAATAAATTAATGAGTTTAAGAACATCAAACAAAGAGCAAACCGAAAGTACAAATACAAACAAAAATAACGTAGTAAAGCCTTCGGAAAGCAATTGAAATTAACTACAAGAAGCTATGATTACATTAAAAGTTACAATAAACGGTGGCATTGCGCCATTACCTATTAAAGTTTATGTAGATAATCTGGCAACAACAAACGATTTACGCTTTACTAGAGATGAATCTTTCGAAGAAATATTAAACCTACAGCCCGGAAAATATTCGATTATGGTTGGAGGGAAAAATCCACAAAATGGAAATACTGATATTTCCTTAACTGGCGATTTTAAAGATGGGCCAGACCCCCAATCGAGCTTTAATAGATCTACGCCCGTATTCTCTGTTCTGTATTTCATCGAAATTTAAAGTTTAGTTATGAAAAAGACCTTGATTATTTGCGTTTTATTTTTCATTTTTATCAGTTTAACTTATGCCCAAACTAAAAAAGACAGTATTCAAAGTGCAATAACGAGCTTAAAAAAAGAAAAAATCTCTTCCCTAATCAAAAACGCCGAAAATCTTAAATCGGGTAATTATAAAGACGTTTTATATAGTTTTTTCCAGCTGGCTGCAAAAGATTTAACGGGTCAGAATAAATCCTTTGGTTTTAACAGCACTTTATTTGCAATAAAATTAAAGCTCGATTCTACTTTAAACCGAGATTACAATTTAAAGAATCAAAATTTTGCCCGTAATTTTCAGTTTAATTTTAAACTCAATTTAGATACTGCATTTAAATTTAAAGGTTTTACAAGTGGTTTTACCTTTGCAATTGTTAATCAGCGAGATCATCAATTAGCAGATTTTAGTGAAAGCTATCTTGGAAAGGTTTTGTATCCTTTATTGGATACAATTCAAAAACAATCATCAGCTTATACGGCTTTTATTGTCAATCAAAATTTATCTAGGGAGAAACGTGTTGCCTTACTTACAGAAATGCAAAGTGGTATTGATTCTTTGTTTACAAATTATACTTTAAGCTATCTTCCTGAAGCATTCTTTAATGGATTAAAATATCCTGCAGGCTTAATTTCATCGCTAAGAAAAATCGATGTAATATCAGATTCGCTTTATAAAGAATTGGATAAAAAATGGCTTTGGACGATTAAAGGCAATGCTTCATCTAACAAAACGGGCCGGTTTAATAGGGCAAATTTAGAAACTATAATCCTAAAAGGTAAAAAGCCTGAGCTCGATATTAGAGCTGGGGTTTACTATGCTGATACGCTTGTTAAAAGCAGGCTTTCAAGGTTTGTAGTTTATTCTTCAGCAGGATTTAACCTGCCCCTACTCATAACCAAAAGAACAAACATAATCGAATTTAAGCCTTACTTAGAATATACCCAAATTTTAAAAAACCTACTACCAAATGAAGAGAATTACAGGTTTTTGGCAAATGCTGACTTAAGGTTTAGAATAACAGAAGGCTTATGGCTGCCACTAACTTTAAAGTACGATTTAAAAAATGGTAATTTTTTAGGCTTTCTGAATGTTTCCATCAATTTGAACGGTATTAATAGCAATTAAAAATATTAAGCAGATAAAATCAAACCTCCAATTATGGCATATAAAATTCTTTCTTTAGATGGTGGCGGTTCCTGGGCAATGATTCAGGCACGTGTACTTATGGATATTTACGGCGACATAAATGGCCATGAACTCCTAAAAAAATTCGACCTGGTTATTGCAAATTCCGGAGGAAGTTTAGTACTGGCTACGCTTTGCAACGATATGAAGCTGAGCGAAATTATTTCTGTTTTCGAAGATGAAACGAAACGTAAACAAGTATTCTCAAAATTATCATTCTGGGAAAAACTACGTTGGCGAAATATTGCCAGTTTGACGAACGTGCTTGGCCCTAAATATAGTATGGAACGAAAAATATCGGGCTTACAAAATGTTTTAAAGCAATACAACAGTTTGGAAACTCAAGGTAAAACTAATCACCCAATTCTGGAGATTCAACTTAACGAATTACCTAAAATTATTGGTAAGCCCGAGCTTCAGATTATAATTGTTGGCTTTGATTATTTCAGACAGCGAGGTACATTTTTTCGTTCTAACCCAACCAGCAAAACCGATGTTTTCAGCGGTAAAAATTATTACCAGGTCAGTTTAGGTCATGCCATCCATGCATCAAGCAATGCCCCTGTTAATTATTTTGATGCACCAGCAGAAATAACAATTAACAGGCTAGATGGTAACGATACGCGTAAAACTAAATATTGGGATGGTGCAGTTTCGGGTTTTAACAACCCGGTTTTAGCAGGTTTAATTGAAGCCATTACCAACAATACAATTCCGATGAGTGATTATAAAATTCTTTCTCTTGGTACCGGTACAGGCGGGCAGGCAATGATTGCAGATTACCAAACCTCAACAAATGATGAAATAAAGACAATTTACAATAAGAATAAGGATAATAAACTGGCATTTACAGATTATGATTTAACTTTTGTATCAGATATTAAAAAAATGTCGACAAGTATTTTAGGCGATCCACCTGATGCTGCTACTTTTATTGCTTATTCCATAATCGACCCCACTTTAGCAAATACCGCTTGTTTGGTGCGGATTAATCCTTGCATTAAACCTGTTCTAAACGCTCAAACTTTAATTTTTGAAGCACCTGCTGTTTATAAAGGCGAGCCAAATGGCGCTGAACTGTTTATTAAATTAATGGATTTAGATATGGATGCTGTTGCAAATGAAGAAGTCTCTTTAATAACTCAGTTGTGTAATAAGTTTATCACTCAAAATAATCTCTGCCTACCAAATCAATTGATTAGAGGTGATGGAAATGGAATTCACCTGGGAGATGATACATACCAAAAAGCAAAAGCAAGATGGATGAGTTGCAACCCATAAAATTAGTCTGTTAGCAATATGTCAAAACTTTTCACATTTAGCAGAAACCAGGGCGTTGTTATGTTTACGCTGCTTTTCGTTCTTTTACTGGGAGGAATTTACTTTTTCATGTACATTCCAAATAATCAAAGGAATTTAGAAGAGCAGCGATTTAGGTGTTTGCAGAATATTGAAACCAACGTTCATGCTAAAATTGATAACTCCGTAGCACTTTTAAACAACCTTTTAATTACTTATGAAAGCAATAATCCACAGTATAACCGCAAAAGATTAAATACTTATATTAGAAATTATCCGCAGCAAAATTTTACGTTATTACCTATAAACGTTGTTAAAGATTCTTCAGATAATACCATAGATAGCATTTGTAGTATCGATTTTAATAAGCAAGAATTGATTATTTACCTCAAAAAAAAAGGTAATCAAATCGGACTAAAATACAGTATAAATCAATTTATCGATCCGCTTTTACCGCGTGATATTTACAGCGAATACATTCTCTTAAAATCGAATAAAATTGTTTATCAAACTTTCCCCAGCGGTATAACAAACATTACAACAGATTCATTAAAAACTGATAAAAGTGCTTTTGCTGGTGGCCAGGTAAAAAACATTGAACTCAGTGGAACACAATACAAATTATTCTCTCAACAGCTTAGCCTTAATGCCGATTCAGTTTTAACAATTGCTGGTTTGCTTAAAGATCAAAATTATCAGCATGAGAAAAACAAACTTCAAGAAAATGTAGTGCTCTTACTTTTGACATTAGCCATAGCCACTATTTTGGCTTTACCATGGATAAAATTATATCAAATGGGAAGTCAGGATAGGCTCACTGTTGCCGACGGATTATTTTCTTTCGCGGTTTCTATGTTACTAATGTCATTACTATTTTTTGCCTTTTTTAAATATAATGTTTTGCTAAGGCCAGGTGAAAATGGTTCTCAACTCATTGGTAAAAATTTAAGCAGCCAGTTAGAGAAATCATTCACTACAGAAGTAAATTCTGCTTATAAACTACTAACAAGACTTGATCAGGTAAGAAGCAATAATAAAGCAGCAGCAGCATTTATTAACTTCAGCGATAAAAATATAAACTATAAGACTAAAAATCCTGACACATTAAATTCGGTTGAAATTTTTGCCGATAAAATTGACTCAATTACAAGGGGAATAGATATTAATCAGGTTTTTTGGCTAAAGAAGAATGGTATCGAATCGAATAACTGGTCGGCAGCAGCAAACATTGCACCGCCCGGAAATTTTGAAAACCGAAGTTATTTTACAAATCTTCAAAATAAGAATTCATATTTTTTACCAAAGCCAAATAAACAGCCATACTATCTTGATCAGGTTATATCATGGACTACAGGATCATTTACCTCCGTAATTTCAAAACCATCTATAAATAAAGGTACACCTGTTACGGCAATGTCTTTCAATTTTAAATGCTTAAACAAGCCAATTTTACCTTCAGGATTTCTTTACTGCATAATTGATAGTAAGGGTAAAGTTTTATATCATTCAGATGCTTCGAAAAATTTAAATGAAAATTTATTAAATGAATTTTCTGAAAAAGATCAATTAAAAACCACGATATTAACACATGGTGATGCCTTTTTTTACACCCAATATTCGGGTAAAGAATATTATGCAACCGTTAAATCGATAAAAAACCTCCCATACCAAATTGTTATTTTTGAGGATAAGGATTACAAAAACATTCGCGATATAAATGTTTTCAGTTTTAGTTTCGTTATGCTTTTCGGTTTTTTCTTAATTCTTATAATTCAAATTCTTGCCGTTTTCAGTATCTCTCAAAAAACTTCATTTTTTAAAAAGCATTATTTCGATGTATCGTGGATTGGCCCAAACAAGAACTTTTCTCATCAATATAATCTTGCCATTGTTTATAATATCATAAACATTATCCTGCTTATAATTTTCTATAATTTCACCTCTTTTCTCCAATTTCTATTTATACTTTTTATTTCTTCTACTTCGGTTACTTTATTTTTAAATTACAACTATTCAAAAAGTTATTTACGAAAGATTACAGAAAAATTTAAGCTTAAAAGAGATGCAAATGTTGCACTTATCATATTTATCATTGTTATAAATATTTTTGCAAAAATCGTAATTAACCCTTATAAATTCTTTGTTTTCGAAATCATTTTAATGGTTATAGTATTTATATTTTTAAATGTTTCTGAAAATGCTTTTAATCATATAAAAGAATGGAAAATTGCATCAAACATTCGCTGGAACTTCAGTAGCAGCTATTCATTTATGATTTTTACCCGGTTAATCATAACCAGTGGATTGCCTGTAATGTTATTTTTTACTGCTTCCTATAATTACGAACTTAAAATGACTAGCCGCTACAGGCATTTGCAATTCGTAAAAGAGCTTTTAGCAAAATATCCATCAACAAATAAAAAACTAAAATTCAATGATATTTATGTTGATAGTGTTTGGGTTAAAAACATTCAAATTTCAAAAGAAATCCCGAACCTTATAGTAACTAATGAGGATAGAAATACTGCTATCTTGTTTAAATATTTAACAAATTATACAACCAAACAACTGCCTGATGTTGATGAGTATAATCCAAATTCTACAGAGAATTTTATGCTCTTTTCAGGTCTTTTTGAATCAGGGATGACTAAAAGCTTTCATCAATTACCAAACGGCAATTTTTTAGAACTTAATTCTGCAAAACTGCAATATGTTACTCCAACAACTCAAAATAACAATAAGTGGTATTTAGGTGCTATTTACTGGATTCTTTTTGTTTCAGCATTATCTGTTTTTGGCATTGTATTACATAACATATTTAGAAAGCTATTCGCACTTAACCTTCCATTAACACAAGGTTGGAAAGAAATCGATAATCTTTTGCTAACAAACAGCAAACTAAATGGGTTGCTATTCATCATTGGCTCTCCCGGCTCAGGAAAGCTAAGCAAGTTTAAAAGACTTATTCTGGAGAAAAAAATTACAGGTAAAAATGATGCCGTTTTGGTCTTAGATGAGGTTAATCCGCAAAATAATAACGTGTTTATAGCTGATATGATTTTGATACCTGAAAGTGCTGAAGAAGCTAAAACAGATAAGGATTGGCTTAATATGCAAGATTTTGCGCTCAACAAAAACTATGAGCTTGTAATCGTAAATCACTTTGAATATGATATAAAAAATTCGGCTACTAATGCGGCGAAACTTAACTTTATGGAAGCGCTGTTGCAAAGAAACAAAAGCAAGATTGTTATAATATCAACTGTACATCCTGTTAACTTTTTAGATTCCCTTAATCAACAAGAAATGTATAAGGAGGAAGATAAAAGGCTGCCTGAACATGATTTGGAAAGATGGCATGTTTTGCTAGGTCACTTTAAAATTGTAATAGAAAAGTTGGAAACCGAAAAGTTTGAAATAGATACTAAAATGCCTTTGTGGGAAAGAATTATTAAAATGGAAACGCAAAGCGGTCATTTTTTAAAGAAAATGCAGCAACCTGTTATTGATAAAATAAAAACGATTTCTAAAGAAGAATTGCCTGTTCTTGATGGCGATTCTTTTGCTTTTAAAATGCAAATTACCTCCCATTACTTTTATATGTACGTTTGGCAGTCATTAACTAAAGAAGAAAAATTTCTACTTTACGACCTTGCAGAAGACGGGCTTGTAAACCCTTATGATGATTATAATTTAACATTGTTAATTAGTAAAGGTATAATTACCAAAGATGATGGTGTTATGAGATTGTTTAATAAAGGATTTAGAAATTTTATACTTACGGCTATCGGCAATTCAGAAGCAATTAAAATCAGGAAACAAATAAAAGATAATGGAAACTGGAATAACTTAAAAACGCCATTAATTATCTTAATTGTGGCGGTACTTGCGTTTCTGTTCGCATCTCAACAGGAAGCATATTCAACAGTAATTAAATATTTAACAATTCTTTCGGTTGGTGTACCGGCAATTCTTAAATTCTTTACTTTATTCAGCAGTGAAAAAGCAGATAAGGGATAACATTTTTTATCTAATGTTTATCTTTACCTCATGTTAACAATTCTTGATAAGAATACACCTACATCTAATTTATTGGAAATTAATGTTAATGACCATATTTCTGATGGTAAAGGCATTGATGGAACTGTAAATAAAATTGTAATAACCGATAATGATGAGTTTTGGTTATTTATTTTTATGCTGAATAACAATAAGCAAATTGAAATCAGAAAAATTAAAAATATCTGCTAAAGCTTTTAGTAACCATTTTATTAAAGATATTTGCAAAAAAATAGACTGATGCAAAACATTAAAAATATAATTTTTGATTACGGCAACGTAATTTTCGATATAGATTTCAGAATAGCGCAAGCTTCATTTCAAAAACTAGGTGTAACTGATGTAGAAAATTTCTTCGCACATAAAGCACATAATCAATTATTTGACGATTTAGAAACTGGAGCAATTTCTCCAGCAGAATTTAGAGAAGGAATAAGAACTGCTGCGAACAAACCAGAACTTACAGATAAACAAATTGATGATGCTTGGAATAGTTTATTGATTGGAACCATCCAGGAAAATCACGATTTACTTTTAAAAGTAAAAGAAAAATACCGCACATTTTTACTAAGTAATAATAACGAAATCCACTACGATTGGATTATTAATTACTTAAAAACAACTTTTCAGATTAATAATTACGACAATTATTTTGAGAAAGCATACTTTTCGCAACATATGAAATTGCGTAAACCTAATATTAATATTTTCGAACAGGTTTTAAAGGATAATAAGCTAAATCCTGCCGAAACTTTGTTTATTGATGATAGTTTACAGCACATTGAAGGTGCAAAAAAAGTTGGGTTAAATACGTTATTAATGACAGAAAAACCAGCTCAACTGGAAGCCTTTTTAAAAACAAACGGAATTCTGTAAATTTAAATTATGCCAGATAAAGAATTTAAATCGCTTAAGGAATTTTATCCTTACTATTTAACAGAACATACCAATACTACTTCCCGAATTCTTCATTTTATAGGCACCGGCTTAGTTACACTGGCATTTTTTACAGGATTTTTATTTCACGAATGGCGGTTTTTCATTGCCATGCCCATATTAGGTTATGGTTTTGCCTGGTTTGGTCATTTCTTTTTTGAGAAGAACAAACCCGCAACTTTTAAATATCCAGGTTATAGCTTTGCCAGTGATTTTATTCTTTTCTATGATTTACTAACAGGTAAGCAGGGATTTGTGGCAAAGAAGTAATGTATGATTCATCATTGTATTTTGTACATATTTATTAGCGGTCATCACCCTGAATTTTTCATAAATATTTTATCTTTATTTGTATTCAATAGGACTAAGCCGTTCATTTATGGTTTTAATACTATGGTTTGTTGAGGTCTGCCTTCTTAACTGCTATGAAGAGAATTTGTAATACTCTATAAAAATTTTTGACATGGAAAAAAGAATGAAGTTTTATAGTTTTTGCAGACTACGTTTATCATACTGAATTGAGTTTTTTAAACGCGATTGCAATGAAAAGCCCCAATATTTTATTGGGCTTGTAATGTAAAGCGGGACTACAGCATCAGAAGAACTACAGAATGATCATTTTCAAAAACAGTGACAATTCCAAAGAAAGTCTTTTAACAACTATACTTTCCTTCTCTTCAACTCCCTTTCAATCAAACCCAACTCCCTGCCTGTTTGCCCAGCTACCGAAGTATTCTCTTGAGCCCGCCTAAACAAATATGGCATTACCGCTTTAATTGGCCCATAAGGAACATATTTTGCAACATTGTAGTTAGCATCTGCAAGGTTGAAACTTAGGTTATCGCTCATACCTAAAAGCTGTGCGAAGTAAACATGAGGATGATTATGAGCCACTTTTTTCTCATCTAATAGATAAGTTAACAATCGACTGCTTTCTTCATTGTGCGTTCCGCAAACAATTGCAATCTCTTCAATATGATCTACACAATAGCGTAAAGATTCGTTGTAATCCTTGTCTGATGATTCTTTATCTTTCTGAATAGGCGATGGATAACCCATTTCAGCGGCACGTTTACGTTCCTTTTCCATATAAGCACCGCGAACCATTTTCACCCCTAAAATAAATCCAGCTGCTTTGGCAATTAAGTGGTCGGCTTTCATGTCGGCCAGTTTATCATGGCGATACATTTGATAAGTATTGTAAACGATGATTCGCTCTTTATTAAATTTACTCATCATATCTAAAGCCAAGTCATCAATCGTATTCTGTATCCAGGTTTCTTCGGCATCAATCATAATTGGCACAGCTTTTTCGAAAGCCGTTCTGCAAATCATTTCGCAACGCAGTTTTACTTTATCAAATTCGGCTTGCTCATTGGCAGTTAAAGTTTGTTTAGCATCTAATTTTTCTAAAAGCGCAAAACGGCCAATCCCGGTAATTTTAAAAACCGTAATCGGAATGTTAATGTCGCCATCAGCACGAAGAATGGTACGAATAATTTCTTGGCAGGTTTCATCAAAAACGATTTCTTCTTCTTCACCTTCTACAGAATAATCTAAAATAGTACCAACATTGCCTTTAGCCAATTGGACAATCGCTTTGTCGCACTCTAAAATGGTTTCGCCACCACAAAATTGCTGGAAAATTGTTGCTTTTATTGCACCCTGAATCGGCAAGCCAACATTTAAAAAAAAATTAGTTATTGCTGGCCCAACTTTAGTTAAAAAATTACTACCAATCATCTTAAAAAGCCAAAAAGTCTTTTTTAATTCGCCATTTGTTTTTTGACGGAAAGCTATTTCTGTATTATCGAAATTGGGTTGTTTATTGGGGGATAAATCCATTGTATGATATAAAATAAGTCAGATAGATGCAAAATTATAAAAAGCATTGGTTGTTGAAATTAAAAACGGTTAAAATAATCGTATTTTTGCACCAAAATGATACAATTTAAATTAGAAGGAGAATTTATTCCATTAATCCAGCTGCTCAAAGCAACGGGGCTGGTTGGTACCGGTGGCGACGCTCAAGCCGCCGTAATGGATGGGCTGGTAAAATGCAATGGCGAAATAGAGTTTCGTAAACGATATAAAGTAAGGGTTGGCGACATTATCACTTTTGGACAAGATAAAATAGAAGTAATTTAATGGAAACTTTAACCAGCGCTGGGCATTCTCTCTATTTCGAAAGTGGATTAGCAGAACTCAAAACTCTTTTAAAAAGCAACAAATACAGCAAAGTATTTATCCTTGCTGATGAACATACAAGTGAAATATGTTTACCTGTTTTTCAATCCTTATTGGATGATTTTGCTGATTTCGATTTGATTGAAACCTCAGCAGGCGAAGAAAATAAAAATATCGATTTTTGTATTGGCATCTGGAAAACCCTTTTGGATTTTGAGGCCGACCGTAAAAGCTTAATGATAAATTTAGGTGGTGGCGTAATTACCGACATGGGTGGTTTTATTGCCTCTACATACAAACGCGGCATCGATTTCATTAATATCCCCACTACCCTACTTTCGCAGGTTGATGCTTCGGTTGGTGGCAAAACAGGTATCGATATCGATAACGTTAAAAATATGGTCGGTACTTTTACCATGCCTCAAATGGTTTTTATTGAGACAGAATTCTTAAAAACTTTGCCACAGCGTGAACTTTTATCAGGCTTTGCCGAAATGATTAAGCATGGTTTAATTTACGACAAGGCTTACTACGAGAAATTAAAAACGACGGATTATTTAACGCCATCGGCTAATGATATTTACCGTTCAGTTGAAATTAAGAATGAAGTGGTAACCATAGACCTGCATGAAAAAAATCTGAGAAAGATTTTAAATTTCGGTCATACAATTGGTCATGCAGTAGAAAGTTACTCTTTAGCTAATGATGAAAATCCATTAACTCATGGTGAAGCAATTGCTATTGGTTTTATTTGCGAGGCCGCTTTATCCATCAAAAACAGCGGATTAACAAAAGAAGAATTGAAAGATATCAGCGATTATATTTTATCATTATACCCTAAATACCATATTAATAAAGATAGTTTCGAGACGCTTTTGGAGTTAATGAAAAGCGACAAAAAGAACGAAGATGGCAACATTTTATTCTCTTTACTAGAAACCACGGGCAAATGCACGTTTAACTGCCGTGTAAGCACAGCTGATATTTTAAGCAGTTTGGATTATTATAACAGTTTATAAAATGAAGTACACCGGAAGTGATATTTCTGTTGGTGCATTATTTGGCTTTGTAATCGTTTTAACTTTGGTTGAAATGTATTTCAGCTACGCCCACGACAGGAAATTATATACAAAACGCGACACCTGGACCAATATTTACTTAATGGTTTCGGCGATTGTAATTAACCTTGGCATGAAAACGGCGACATTCTTTTTATTAGAATATTGCTACCAGTTCCGTTTGTTCCAGATCTCAAACATTTGGATTTACTGGACGGTTTTAATTTTGGCGCAAGATTTCTTATATTGGTTTCTGCATACAGTTGGTCATTATGTACGCTTTTTCTGGGCAATGCATGTTACACACCACTCATCAGAGCATTTTAATTTAACCACGGGTTTCCGTTCAACCGTTTTTGAGCCTTTGTACCGCGTATTCTTCTATTTACCATTGGCATTTATGGGTTTTACCGCAATGGATATCCTTTTTGCATACCTGGTAACACAGATATACGGTAACCTGGTTCATACGCAATACCAAATCAATTTCCCGAAATGGTACGAATATGTTTTCGTAACACCATCACACCACCGCGTTCATCACGCCAGCAATGTGCGCTATTTAGATAAAAATATGGGCATGGTTTTAATCCTTTGGGATAGATGGTTTGGCACTTTCCAGGCTGAATTACCTGAGGATGTAATTAAATATGGCTTAACCACCCAACCGAAAGACACTGGCCCCGTAAATATTATTTTTCACGAATTTATATCCTTAACTGCCGATGTTAAAAAAGCACCGACATTTATGGATAAGGTGAAATACATCCTTAATCCTCCTGGTTGGAGCCATGATGGCAGCACAAAAATTGCTAAAATTATGCAACAAGAATTGCATGATGCCGAAGAACTGGAAAAGCAAACCAAGGATAGCAAAAAAGTTAAAGACATTAACGAGCCACAAAGAGATTTAAGCTCAACAGGATAAAAGGGATGGTCTGTATTTTACAGGCCGTTTTTTGTTTAATTGTTTTTTTTTGAAAACGAATGGTTCTGTTCCTTTGGCTAAACCTACCCTGCAGTACACTTCAATCTTTTTGGCAATGTCAGTAAGAACCTTTAAATACCTGCAACAAAAAGTATTTCCGTTGCTATCAGGTTTACAAATTTAAAAACTGTGCTACGAAAACCCAGATGAAAATTTAATTCTCATTTTTGATCTAGACCAATGTTGCTTGCGCTCGTTTCTAACGAGTGCACAACAGAAAAGCGATTTAATCGCACATTTCAACACCTACTGTTAACCCCCATTCAAACCTTTTATACTCATCATCAAAACAGCCTAAATCAAAGAAAATTAAATTTTATTAAAAATAATTTCATTTTCCTATTGACAAATTAAATTTTGTTATTACATTTGGCTCATTCAAAAAGAAAAATGAAATTATTCAATACATATTACTTTGGTTACTTTTACTATTTTAGTAAGAGCAGGGACTAATATGCAAAAAGATAGATAACAATATTAAAATGTATAAAAAAGTCCCGGCAAACAGCCGGGACTTTTTTGTTTTAAGCAAAAATGGAAACGACAAAACGAGTAGCAATTCAAGGTATTAAAGCATCTTTTCATGAGGAAGCAGCCTACAAATTCTTTGGTAAAAACATCGAAACTATAGAGTGCAACTCATTTAAAGAAACCTGCGATAAGCTAGAAAAAAACGAGGCCGACTTCGTCATAATGGCCATCGAAAATTCCATCGCAGGCAGCTTACTACCGAATTATACATTGATTCGCGATTATGGCTTTTCGGTTGTTGGAGAAGTTTATTTAGCAATTCAATTGCACCTCATGGCATTGCCAGGTGTAAAGTTTGAAGAGATTAAAACGGTAACCTCCCACCCTATTGCTATCCGCCAATGCATCGATTTCTTTTACGATTATCCGCACATTAAAATTGTAGAGAGTAACGATACTGCAGCTTGTGCAAAGCGTATCCAGGATGAAAAACTGACAGACACCATGGCCATCGCAAATACTTTAGCCGCAGAACTTTATGGCTTGAATATTTTAGAGCGCAGAGTGGAGTCCAATAAAAAAAATTACACTCGCTTCCTTATCCTGAAAAAAGATAAAACAGATGAGGGAAAAAAAATAAATAAAGCATCAATTTGTTTTCAGGTGGGCCATAAAGCAGGTTCTTTGGCAACCGTGTTAAACATCTTTGCCGAACAAGAAGTAAGCTTAACAAAAATACAATCTATGCCGGTGTTAGGCAAAAGAAACGAATATTACTTTTATGTCGATTTAGAATGGCCAAGCACAGAAAAGTATGATAAGGCAATCAGAAAGGCATTAAAGTATACTTCAAACTTTAATATCCTTGGAGAATACCAGAAGAACGATAAAGTATAAAGAAATTGGAAGTCCTCAGTCAGGAGTCCGAAGACAAATACAAAAAAGTAAATAATTTAAAATCAAAATATAACTTCGGAATCCGACATCGGAATTCGGACTAAAATAACCCAATATCATGAAACTTAATTTAAACATCCAACCTTTAAACACTTGGTTAAACGTTAATAACGAACCATTAATTATCTCTGGACCATGCAGTGCAGAAACTGAAGAGCAATTATTAACTACAGCACATTTATTGGCTGCAACTGGTAAAGTATCAGTTTTAAGAGCTGGTATCTGGAAACCACGTACTCGTCCGGGAGAATTCGAAGGTATCGGAAGTATTGGTTTAGAGTGGTTAAAACGTGCTAAGGCAGAAACTGGTTTACCAACGGCAGTTGAAGTTGCAAACGCAAAACACGTTGAAGAGGCTTTAGCTGCAGGTGTAGATATCCTTTGGATTGGTGCACGTTCTACCGTAAACCCATTCACAGTTCAGGAAATTGCTGATGCTTTAAAAGGTCATGATGTTCCGGTATTAATTAAAAACCCGGTAAACCCTGATTTACAATTATGGATTGGTGCTATCGAACGCATCAACGGTGCTGGTATTACTAAAATTGGTGCAATTCACCGTGGTTTCTCATCATTCGAGAAAAGTTCTTTCCGTAACGAACCAATGTGGGAATTGGCCATTCAATTGAAAACTTTATGTCCTGAATTGCCAATCATCAACGACCCAAGTCATATTTGTGGTAACCGTGAATTAATCCCTTACATCTCTCAAAAAGCATTGGATTTAGATATGCAAGGCTTAATGATTGAATCTCACGTTGACCCATCAGTGGCATGGACAGATGCGAAACAACAAGTTACACCAGCTGCTTTGGCAGAATTGGTTGACCGTTTAACGGTTCGCGAACCGGAATCTACTAACGAAGCTTTTGTTGATAAATTGGCTGATTTACGTTCTTCTATTGATAAGATTGATGATATTTTATTACAGAAATTAGCGGAACGTATGGCTATTGTTGAAAAAATCGGCGAATTTAAACGCGATAATCAGGTCACGATTTTGCAGGTTAACCGTTGGGATGCCATCATCAAAAAAGGTCATGCTTTTGCAAAGGCTTTAAAACTGGATTTAAACTTCACGGAGAAATTCTTAGAATTAATGCACGGCGAATCTATACGTAAACAAACTGAAATCATGAATGCTGGCAAAGCTGAAAAAGGAATTGCTGCAGAGCAACATACTGAAGTTGCAAAATAAGGCAGAAGGTTTAAAGGTTTAAGGCTGGGGGGGTAAAACCATTTGCTTTAAACCTTTAATTTATAATAAATTTTCACAAACTATTTAAGTTCCCTCTCCTCAGGAGAGGGTTAGGGAGAGGCTATAAATGTCAAAAAATGCCTTAGTTTCTTTTAAAGGAACCAAGAATATTAATACGGAAATCCAATTAACCGGCTCTAAAAGTGAATGCAACAGAGCTTTGATTATTAGCGCTTTAAGTAATAAATTAGTTAAGGTAGAAAACTTATCCAATGCTGCAGATACGGTAACACTTAACGGTATCCTTAATAATTTGGAAGAAGAATTGGAAGTAGAAATACAAGAGTCGAAAACTGTAGATGTTGGCCCAGCAGGAACAGCTATGCGTTTCCTTTCTGCATATCTTTCTGCCAAAAACGGAAACTTCTTATTAACCGGTACCGAACGGATGAAACAACGCCCGATTGGAATTTTGGCCGAGGCTTTGAAAACTATTGGTGCAGATATTTCTTATACAGAAAATGAGGGTTTCCCCCCACTTACCATTAATGGCCCGTTAAATCAAAAAACATCGCGTATCAAAATAAAAGGTGATGTCAGTAGTCAATATATTTCAGCTTTGTTGATGATTGCACCAACGCTTCCAAAAGGTTTAACTTTGGAAATTGAGGGCGAATTAACGTCTAAGCCATATGTAAATATGACTTTAGATATGCTTGCTGAAGTTGGCATTGAACATTCGTGGAATGAAAATTCGATTTCGATTAAACCGCAAACTTTTAAACCCGGAACGCTTGTTGTAGAGCCTGATTGGAGTGCAGCATCTTATTGGTATAGCATTGCAGCTTTGGCTGATGAGGCTGAGATCAGTCTTCCTGCTTTAAAAGAAAAAAGCTTACAAGGTGATAGTCAAATCCAGAAAATAATGAAGATTTTTGGCATCGCAACAAGTAAAACAGAAACCGGAATTTCAATCAGTAACTTAGGTTTATCATTAGAAACTGACCAGGTTTTAGATTTAAAAACATGTCCTGATTTGGCGCAAACCATTGTTGTTGTTGCAGCTGCATTAGGTAAAAACATGTCTTTCACTGGCCTTGAAACCCTGAAAATAAAAGAGACTAACCGCATTGCGGCATTACAAAACGAATTGGCTAAAATTGGTGTTACTTTAACTGAAAATAATTTAGTTTACACGCTGAATACCAACGAACTTCATTTCCCTGAAAAAATTACCATCGCCACTTACGAGGATCATCGCATGGCTATGGCTTTTGCTCCGCTTGCATTATTAATCAATGAAGTGGAAATCGAAGAAATGCAGGTCGTAGAGAAATCTTATCCTTATTTTTGGGAGGATTTGAAGAAGGCAGGATTTGATGTTAGTATCAAGTAGCGAGTATCGAGTAGCAAGTATCAAGAATCGAGTAGCAAGTAGCAAGTAGTGAGTATCGAGTAGCAAGTATCAAGAAGCGAGTATCAAGTATCAAAAATGGGCATTAAAATCCATTCAAAATTCAATCATTCAATAATTAAAAAATGGCAGGCAACTCATTCGGACAACTATTTCGCATAACCACCTTTGGCGAATCTCATGGTGTAGCCATTGGGGTAATTATTGATGGCTGTCCGGCGCAATTGGATATCGACATGGATTTTATTCAATCCGAATTGGATAAACGTAAACCGGGTCAATCGAAAATTACTACACAAAGAAAAGAGAGTGATACCGTTCAAATTCTGTCTGGCATCTTTGAGGGAAAAAGTACAGGAACGCCCATTGCGTTATTGATTCCAAATGAAGACCAACGTTCTAAAGATTACGGTCATAATGTTGATGTGTACCGCCCAAGCCATGCCGATTATGTTTACGATGCAAAATATGGCATTCGCGATCATCGTGGTGGCGGACGTTCATCTGCCCGTGAAACAGCTGCTCGTGTAGCTGCAGGCGCAATTGCCAAATTATTTTTAAAACAACAAGGCATCGAAATTTTTGCTCATGTAACTTCAGTTGGAACTATTGAAGCACCAAATTTAGAAAGTAATAACTTGTCAGCTTTGCTTAATATAAGAGAAGAAAATATTGTTCGCTGTGCCGACCCGGCAACTGCGCAGGAAATGATTGAATTTATCGACTCTATTAGAAAAGATGGTGATACCGTTGGCGGCAAAATTGGGTGTGTAATTAAAGGTTGTCCGGCTGGTTTAGGCGAACCTGTTTTTGATAAATTACATGCTGATTTAGGTAAAGCAATGTTAAGCATCAATGCAGTTCATGGTTTTGAATATGGCTCTGGTTTTGCAGGTAGTGAATTAAGGGGGTCTCAACACAATGATCGCCCCATCCCAAACCCTTCCCCAGATGGAAAGGGCTTTATAACGGTTACAAATCACGCCGGTGGTATTTTAGGCGGTATTTCAAACGGTATGGATATTACTTTCAAAGTAGCCTTCAAACCAGTGGCTACGATTATGCATAATCAACAAACGATAAATGCTGCTGGTGAGGCTTCAGAAATTAAAGGCAAAGGTCGCCACGACCCATGTGTAGTTCCTAGAGCAGTTGTTATTGTTGAGGCAATGGCCGCTTTGGTTTTAGCCGACCAATTTTTGAGAAATAAAGTTACTGTGGTTTAAAAATCGTAATTGCGAGGAATGAAACAATCTATTTTGTAAGAAAGATTGCTTCGTGCCTCAGAATTAAAGCCATTTTAATTTGTAATGAAACAAAATATGAAAATCATAACTATCCTATTCCTTTTCATCCGCTTTAATTCTTTTGCTCAATCTTATTCAGAGCAAATTACCAAACATCGCGAAAACTATAAAAACGATTTTTTAAAGGAATCGAATTCACCTCTGAAGGAAGATGACTTGAAAAATCTTCATTTCTTTGATGCAGATAGCACTTATAATATTTTAGCCGATATTGAAGTTTTAAAAAACGAAAAGGTTTTCAAAATGCCAACTTACGATGGGACCAGCAAAGAATTCACACGCTATGCGAAAATCAATTTCATTTTAAATGGAAAAAATGCACAAATGACTTTGTACAAAAGTATAGCATTAGCCCATAATCCTAAATACAAAGATTTACTTTTCCTCCCTTTTACCGATGAAACCAACAACAAAGAAACTTACGGAGGCGGCAGATATATAGATTTAAGTTCGAAAGCTATTACAGATAATAAAATTGAAGTCGATTTTAATAAAGCTTACAATCCATACTGTGCTTACAGCGATGGCTATCGTTACCCTGTTCCGCCAGAAGAAAATGACCTTCAAATAGGAATTAAGGCTGGTGAAAAACTGTTTACAGTTAAAAAAAAGCACAAAAAACAGTAATCTTGAATGCTAAAAATTTTAAATTTAGCATACTAAATGATTAAAAATAACTTTTTAGCTACCTAAACCATTACCTTTATTTCCTGTATTATTTTATTTTAAAAATCAATTCCTAAATGATATATAGCTGTTTAATTGTAGATGATAACGAAATAGATCGTGATGCAATTGAAATGCATATTAAAAAAATATCCTCACTTAAAATTGTTGCCATTTGTTCGGATGGTGTTGAAGCAGCAAATTTTTTGGCAAACAATGCTGTAGATATAGTTTTTTCTGATATAGACATGCCGGAATTATCAGGAATGGCACTTCTTAAAACTTTAAAAAACAAACCTATCTTTATTTTTATTACTTCTTACAGCCAGTATGCCGCAGAAAGTTTTGATTTAGATGCTTTAGATTTTGTTGTTAAACCTGCAACATTTGAGCGTTTGTTAAAGGGCACAAATAAGGCGATAGAATACCTTGAACTAAAAAAATTAATGTATAATTCTGCGGAGAATATTCCAAAATTATCAGATGATTATTTCTTTTTCAGGGAAACGAAAGGCATAACGAAACTCAACTATAGTGATGTAATTTATATAGAAAGCATGGGAGATTTTTCTAAAATTTACACCAAAGATGATAAGCACATTATTTTAGTTGGATTAAAAAATTTAGAAAAACAACTTCCAAATTCTTTCTCAAGAGTTCACAAGCAATATATCATCAATGTAGATCATATATCTACGGTAACCGCTCATGAAGTTCACCTAACAAATAATTTTATGGTACCTATAAGCTCTACAAACAGACAAGAACTTTTAGATACTATTATTGATAAGAAAACATTATCGAGATTTAAAAAGTAAAAGATTAAGTTTTCTTAAACCATAAAATAAAAGTACTTCCTCCATTTTTCTTTGATGATACTGTTATTCTGCTGTCCATCAAGGCCATAAAAGTTCTACACAGTAGCAAGCCTAATCCTGTACCTTTTTCTTTATTTGTTCCAAGTGTACTTACTCCTGCGCCCTGATATTCTGATTTATTAAAATGATTCACTAGTTCTTCAGACATCCCAACACCTGTATCACTTACTTTAACCTTCAGTTCTTCGGCATTATACTCTGCGGTTAATACAATCACTCCTTCTTCAGGTGTAAACTTTATAGAATTGCTGATCAGATTTCTTAAAACTAAAGAAAACATGTTTGAATCAACCTTACAAATAGTATTTTCGGGTATGTTATTTTCGATAGTAACATGCTTTAAATCGGATGTACTTTTCAATGAGTTAACAACATCTTCAATTAGAACAGATATGTTCAAAGATTCTAAATATGGATTAAAACCCTGCATTTGGCTTGCAGCCCAATTTAAAAGATTCTCCATCATTGATGAAGTATAAGTTAAACTATTTTTTAGCGAACCTGCATAACGATTTAATTTTGCCTGCTCAATATTCCCTCCCTCCAATAGTTGCATAAATGAAATAAGAGAATTTACTGGCGTTCGCATATCATGACTTACAACACTAAAAATTCTATCTTTAACCCTGCTTAATTGCTCTAATTCTCGCTTTTGCTTGTTTATAATTTTATTAAGCCTAGTTGTTTTTCTTTGATTAAAATATATCAGGCCTGCAGTAAATAAAACCAGTGCAAAAGCCACTAAAAGAAATATCTTTACTTTTCCATCATACTTAATTTGCTGATCTTGCTTTGTAATTTGTTTCTCTCTTTTTACGGCTTCGTATTTCGACAAAAGCTTTGAACGCTCGAAATTGCTGTTTTGTGTTATCTTTTCATTTTCTAAATCTTTCTGTTTCTGAAGAAATTTTAATCGCTGCAACATTTTCTCTTTATCACTTAAATCCAGCTGTTGTTGTCTTAAAATTAATTTCTGATGTTGTTGTTTTGCAAATAAAAACTGCTGTTGCAAAACTGCATTTGTTACCTGCTGCTTTAACTGATAATCTTTTTCTTTTACCGCAAAATCCAATTGCATTTGTCTTCTTGTTATTTCCTTTTCCTTTTCAGCATTAAATATTTCATCCTTTACAATAACATATCGTTTATAAAAAGCTAAAGATTCATCATATTTCCTCAACTTATCATAACATTCGCTTAGCAGTAAATTTGCATCCCTTTCAATATCTTTTAATTTATTAGCTTGAGCAATATTTAGTGCTTCCGTTGAGAATTTAACAGCATTCGTATAATTTTTTTGATTATTATAAAATTTACCTAATGCCAGAAGGCTTTCTGCATGCACTCTTCTATCATCAGAATTCTTATTTATTTCAATTGATGTTAAATAAGATTTCAGTGCCAAATCTGTTTGGCCCATTCGCTCATAAATCATCCCTAAATTCATTTTTATAGCACCAATCAAGTCTTCTTCAACTTTAGCCTCTTCTGCAATTTTTAAAGCTTTATTTAAATTATCTAATGCCACTTTTAGCTTTTGAGTTGGCAAAATATCCATTGTAATCAATTCAGAAGGATTTGAATTGAAGTAAGCTAAGCCTATTCCCATATAAACAACTGCCGCACCTCTTGAAATTTCACCTTCCGAATTAAAAATTTTCAATGCCATTCTTAAATACTCCAGCGCCTTTTTATGCTGCTCCAAATCTTGATAAATTTCTGAAATATTTACATAACAGCTCCCCAATTCCTCTTGATGATTGCTCTTCAGGTAAATTGATACGGCTTTTTGATTGGCTTCTAAAGATTTTGCATAATCGGGTATAGCATTATATAATGCACCTAAATCTAAGTACACACCTGCCGCACGGTCTTGTTCATCCGCTAATGAGAATACATTTATTGCTTTTAGGTAATTGTCTTCTGCCTTTATATAATTTGTATGTCCATGATAAAGGCGAGCCATTCTGCGATAAGCCGTGCCTGCAAATACTCGAAGATTAAGTTTATAAGCTAAAGAAACTACTTTATCTAAGTAATCTTCAGCTTTTTCGAAATTTTTAGTTCCAATGTATTGCTGTAAAATTTTATTAGTTATTTCTAATTTAGCAGAATCTAAACTAACTTGTTTTTGATTCAAATTAAGAAGACTATCTAAATTTTCTCGTTTATAAGACATTTGTGCATTCGCAATGAATCCAAAAAACAAGAAAGCATAAACAAGAATAATCCTGAAAACTTTCAGATTTATGAAAACACAGCGCAAATAACTCATTGGCTAAATTACATTATATAGGAAAAATGAAATTTATTGATTAAGAAATCCAACTTATTAAAAAAGATTTACTCAATAACAAGGAGAAAAATGGTTATAATAAATAGGGACTATTTTGGTTTCTTAAATTACAGTGTAATATAATTTTTTTCTTTTAATTAGCGCAAAACAATCAGGTTGTTTTATTAAAATTTAATTCACAAAAAACTAAATCCATAATCTATTTTTACTTAATTCTAGATTATGGATTTAACGCTTATAAATAATTCGACTAATTTTAAAAAAGTGAAGGAAATTTAGAGGGGTTTGCATCATGCATCATTTTATAAATTGTCTCAACTACATCATCCACTGATGGTTTGCTAAAATAATCTCCATCAGATCCAAAGGGAGGACGATGTGCTTTTGATGATAACGTTTTTGGCTGTCCATCTAAATGGAAATATCCATTTTGATTCTCTAAAATTTGCTGAAGAATATATGCTGAAGCACCTCCAGGTACATCTTCATCAACCACTAAAAGTTTATTAGTTTTCTTTAAAGATGCAGAACAAACATTATTAATATCAAAAGGTAAAAGTGTTTGAGGATCTATAATTTCTAAAGAAATACCAAATACAGCAAGCTCCTCTGCAGCTTCCTGCACAATTCTCAAGGTAGAGCCGTAAGAAACAACGGTAATGTCTGTACCTTCTTCAAGTACCTCCGCATAACCGAGTGGAACTGTAAATTCGCCAATATTATTTGGTAATTTTTCTTTTAAACGATATCCGTTCAGGCACTCAATAACTACAGCAGGTTCATCAGCCCTAAAAAGCGTGTTATACATGCCTGCGGCCTGGGTCATATTTCGAGGAACACATAAATGTAACCCACGCAAGGAGCCTAAAAGCATGCTAATTGGCGAACCTGAATGCCAAACGCCTTCTAAGCGATGGCCCCTTGTTCTTATAATTACAGGAGCTTTTTGAATACCTTTAGTTCGATAGGATAAAGATGCCAAATCATCACTCAATACATTTAGTGCAAATATTAAATAATCCAAATATTGGATTTCTGCAATCGGCTTTAAGCCACGCATTGCCAATCCAATACCCTGACCCATAATTGTCATTTCACGTATTCCTGTATCGGTAACCCTCAATTCGCCATATTTAGCTTGTAAACCGGCAAAACCCTGATTAACATCACCAATATTCCCTAAATCTTCTCCGAAAGCTACTAACCTTGGATCTCGGGCAAAATTTTCATCAAAACATGCGTTTAAAACTTCGCGGCCATCAACCATTTTTGAAAACTCATCAAAAACAGCATTTAATACTGTAATTTTATCTGGACTATCGCTCCCGTTGGTATGTAATTTTGAATTATATCTATCATAATTGATCTCATCCTGGTTTTTATACCAGTTTAGAAGTTCATCTCGCTCAGGAGAGTGCTGACTTGTAGATAAGCGTATTGCCTTACGTGCAGCCACAAATATTTCTCTCCTTTGTGCATCAGCAGTTGAAGCCAACTGACTTGAAATTTTTGCAAGTTCCGGCTGATTTTTTGCCATTGCGGTAATATAATCTACAACCAGCTTTTGCTCAGGCTTCATGCTATCCAGAAACTCATTCCAAGCTTCTTTCTGCGCATTACGCACAAAAACTTTAGCTTCCTTTTCTAGTTCTACCAGTTCTTCTTCTGAGACAATTGCCGATTCTAGCATCCACTCCCGCATTTTTAAAATACAATCGTGTTCACTTTCCCATTTTAATCTATCTTTTGATTTGTACCTTTCGTGCGAGCCTGACGTACTATGACCCTGAGGTTGGGTAAGTTCTGTAACATGAATTAAAACAGGAACATGCTCTTCACGACAAACATTTATCCCCTTTTCGTACACCTCACATAAAGCAGGATAATCCCAACCTTTAACTTTATAAATTTCGTAACCGGGATTCTTGGCATCGCGTTGAAAACCCTTTAAAACTTCAGAAATATCTTCTTTTGTAGTTTGATATTTTGCAGGCACTGAAATACCATAGGCATCATCCCAAATGGAAATGGCCATAGGCACCTGCAAAACGCCGGCTGCATTAATGGCTTCAAAAAATACACCTTCTGATGTGGATGCGTTACCTATTGTTCCGAAAGCAACCTCGTTACCATTAACAGAGAAGTTTTTTAAATAATCAAGCTCTTTATTGTTTCTGAATAATTTTGATGCATAAGCCAAACCAACCAAACGAGCCATTTGCCCACCTGTTGGCGAAATATCTGATGAAACGTTCTTAATTTGAGTTAAATCATTCCAGCTTCCGTCTTTATTAATTGATTTTGTTGCAAAATGACAATTCATTTGCCTGCCTCCTGAAAAAGGATCAGCGCCTTCTGTCGGATTTGCGTACAATTGAGCAAAAAATTCCTTTATAGTAGAAATTCCTGCAGCAAAGGCAAATGTTTGATCACGATAATAGCCAGAGCGCCAATCGCCATTCTTAAATGCCTTAGCCATAGCAACCTGAGGAACCTCCTTACCATCGCCAAAAATGCCAAACTTTGCCTTCCCTGTCAATACTTCCCTGCGCCCTAAAACACTGGCCTGCCTGCTTTCGTAGGCTATTTTGTAGTCGTTTATAACGATAGATTTGAATTCGTTAAAACTTAATTCAGAAGCATCAATAGCATTCGGTTTTAATTTTTCATTCTGCATCGTAATCAAATATTGGTTGTGGCAAATATATACAAAATTAAAAGTTTGCCTTTATCATAAACTGTAAAATTATATATGGATAAGCAAAATATATTTGGAATAGTTTTTGTTTTAGCATATAAATATTAAATTTGTTTTAATAAATTTTAAAAAACGATTTCAACACATAAACATGAAAAAGATCTTAGTATTATTCGCCTTTGTAATGGGTTTTGGTGTAGTGGCAAACGCACAAACTGCTGCCAAACCTGCTGAATTTAAATTTGAAGCGGAAACGCACGATTTCGGTAAAATTACCGTTAACAAACCTGTAACTTACGATTTCAAATACACTAACGTTGGCGAGGAGCCATTAATTATTACAAAAGCAGAAGCAAGTTGCGGTTGTACTGTTCCTAAATACACAACAGTTCCTTTGAAAAAAGGTGAAACGGGTACCATTTCGGTAACTTTTAGTGCTGCTGGTGCACCACAACCTTTCACTAAAACTGTAACAGTTTCTTCAAATGCTAAAACACCTGTAAAAGTGCTTTATATCAAAGGTGAAACCGTTGCTGCTTCATCTAAGTAATTTTTTAAACGATAATATTTAAAAAGTCCTGATTTTAATCGGGACTTTTTTATTTTTGCTCCATGCCAAAAATTTCACAAAAAGGTGTGCAGATGCCTGCATCACCAATCAGAAAGTTAACGCCATTTGCAGACAAAGCTAAAAAAGATGGTAAAAAGGTTTTTCATTTAAATATTGGCCAGCCTGATATTGAAACACCGGAAGGAATGTTAAACGCCATTAAAAATATTGATTTCAATGTTTGGGCTTACACGCCATCAGAAGGCACTTTAGCTTACCGTGAAAAATTGACTGAATACTACAATAAATTAGGTTATAACATTACACCTGAAAATATATTGGTAACTGTTGGCGGTTCTGAAGCCATTACCATTGCCATGCAAACTTGTGTTAACGAAGGTGATGAAATTATCATTCCTGAGCCTTTTTATGCAAATTACAACGGTTTCGCTTGTATGAGTAATGTTGTAGTGAAACCCATCCTTTCTTTTATAGAAAACGGATTTGCGCTACCTCCTATTGCAGAATTCGAAAAACTTATTACAGAGAAAACCAAAGCGATTATTATTTGTAATCCTAATAATCCAACAGGTTATTTGTACTCAAAAGAAGAATTAGATGCCTTAAAAACACTTTGTATTAAATACGACCTGTTTTTATTTTCTGATGAGGCTTACCGTGAATTTTGCTATGATGGACGTGAATTTATTTCGCCAATGCATTTAGATGGTTTAGATGAAAATGTGGTGATTATGGATACGGTTTCTAAACGCTATAGCGCTTGCGGTGCCCGTTTAGGCTGTTTAATTACTAAAAATAAGGAAGTTATCGCTTCAGGATTAAAATTTGCTCAGGCCAGATTAAGTCCTGGAATGGTTGAACAAATTGCTGGAACCGCAGCTGTTGATACACCAGATAGTTATTTTGAAAAGGTAAATATTGAATATACTTTACGAAGAGATACTTTAGTTAGTAGGCTAAATAATATTGATGGTGTTTTCTGCCCTAACCCAGGTGGTGCTTTTTACGTGGTTGCAAAATTCCCGATTGATGATTCGGATAAATTTTGCCAGTGGATTTTGGAAGATTTTAGTCATGATAACCAAACGGTAATGATGGCTCCAGCCACAGGTTTCTATTCTACACCGGGTTCGGGTAAAAATGAAGTGCGTATGGCTTATGTTTTAAATACCAACGATTTAAACAAGGCGATGGATTGTTTGGAAGTTGCATTGCAACAGTATCCGGGTCGGACGGTTTAATTTTTTATTCCGGTTTATAATTAACCATCCACGGAATACACAGAAAATTAAGTTACCGTCATTGTGACGAGAAACGACGAAGCAATCTTTTCTTCTTTTTTACTCGCTTGGTGTCTCACCAACCAGCTAAGTTAAGTTTTGGTTGGTGAGACACCAACCAATAGTTAATAGCAAAAACCACCCCCCAGGCTTCTCCATCGAAATAGAGAGGAGCGTTACTCCTGAATCATTCTTATTCTATTACAATAGGTTTCGAAAGCTTCAACTCTGATTCGTAATCTTCTATAAGTTTTTCGAAATTCTCTACAGATTTCATGTATTCCATTAACAAAATAAGTTGATTTTTCGCCCGCATGAGGTTGTGTTCTGCATGCAAAACCGGATAATAAATATCGCCATTCAAATAATCTGTTAAAAACCTAATCGCTTGCATGTATATCATAAACTGTCCGCTATAAATAAACAATTCCTTTTCAGTATTTGTTAAACTGCGGCGCATCTCTTCCATATAGCCTTTATATATCGCTAAAAATACATCAGAGCGTACTTTAATTTTATCAAGTACAGTTTCTTCTTCATTTACAGGCGATAAATATGTCCTCATCATATCACCAACATCACTAATAAAATATCCCGGCATCACGGTATCTAAGTCTATAACGCCTAAACCAACACCGGTATTAACATTTAAAAGCACATTATTTATTTTAGTATCATGATGTATAACCCTGGTTTTCAAAACATTTCCTAAAAAAATTTCATCAAATCGTTCAGCAATCCATAAATATTTATTTACAAGTTCTATTTCTCTATCTGCCGTTTTTAGCCGCTGCAGATTCGCATTTTTTAAAGCCTTAAAAAATTGCTCTTTTCTAAGCGAAAGATTATGGAAATTTGGAATTGTAACATTCAAACTATGGGGGTTAAACGCTTCAAGAACACGGCTAAATTTTCCAAATTGCTTAGCCGCCTGGTATGCCTGTTCTGCATTAGTAACGGTATCAATAGTAAATGAATCTGCAACAAAAGAAAAAAGCCTGAAAACATCTCCATTTTCCTCAAATATAAATGCTTCATCAACTGTTTTTAAAGGAGCAATAAATAAATATTTAGGCGCAACACTATCCAGATAGTGCTTTATTAACAATGTATTTTCTGCAATAAGTTTAGGATATTGGAATACTTTAGTATTCACTTTTTGTAAAATATATTGCCCGCCATTACCGGAAACTTTCCATGTTTTATTAATTAAACCATTACCGAAAGGTTCAACTTCACAAGTATTATAGTCTAGTCCGTAGGCTTTTAAAACTTTTTCAATCATTTACTTAATCTTTTATTGCAGATATTTAGTTTTAATACGTCAAAAATTAATTCGATTCATCAGCTTAAATCATACTAAAATCCACTGTCATCAATCGCAAAAACATTTTTTCGCTCTTTCCACTTGCCTTTAGTAAAATCAGGAAACTTTTGAGGCATGTTACCTTCTTTAAGTGATTTTGTTGAAAGCGGCGTGATAACGCTCATCGTTACAGAATCATATACATCAATTGGTGTTTGTTTTTTCTGTTTTACCGCCTGGATAAAGCCATTGAATACAAACCAATCCATACCCCCATGCCCTGCACCTACCGCTTCTTTTTCATATTTTTTCCAAAGTGGATGATCATATTTATCAAACCATTCTTTAACAGGTTGCCATTTATCATCTCCTTTAGAATCTTTCTCAATGTATATTGATTTATTTACATCCATCCAAATGCCATCAGTTCCCTGTACCCTGAATCCGATAGAATAGGGTCTTGGTAAATGTGTATCGTGACTTAAAAGTACCGTTTCGCCATTTGCACAGTTAATTAAGGTAGTGGTCACATCGCCATTCTTGTAATTCAGCTTAGCATTCGGGTGTCCGGGCACCATATCTTCTACATAAGCAGCAAGCCCAAGTGCTTTAGAACTAAAAGAAACAAGGTTTGTAAATCGGTTTCCTCTGTTTATGTTAGCATACTGCATTATTGGTCCCGCACCATGAGTAGGATATAAATCGCCATCCTGATCGATGTTAAACTGCGTTCGCCACTGCGCTTCACTTAATGCATTTGTACCATATTCTACCCCACCGCCATAATAATCTTTCCCGTTGTTAAACAACACATTTCTAAGGTTGTGCTGATAACCGCCTTCTAAATGTATAAGCTCGCCAAATACACCTTGCCTAACCATATTCAACGCAGCCATTACATCTCTGCGGTAACAAACATTCTCTAAGGTCATGTAAGGCATGCCTGTTTTTTCAGAAGTATTTACAATATCCCAATGATCCTGTACGGTAAGACCGGCAATAACTTCACAACCCACATATTTTCCAGCTTTCATGGCATAAATGGCCTGGTCTTTATGAAATTGCCATGGCGTTGCGATGATAACGGCATCAATATCTTTTCTGTCTAATAATTTTTTGTAGGCATCTACCCCACCTGTATATTCAATAGCTGCAGGTCTGCCATTTTTCGCAATAAAAGATCTGCAAATTTTTAAAGAACGTTCTTGCGTATCACAAATCGCTACAATCTCTACATCATCACGAAGTGCACCTTCAGAAATATGGCTCATACCACGGGCACCAACACCAATGTAACCCAGCCTAACTTTTGAAGAATCACTTGAGGCAAATAAACTTCCGCTTGGTAAAATCGTAAGTCCGGCTGCAGCTATTGCACTATTTTTTATAAAGTTTCTACGTTCCATTATTTAGTTTTTAAGTTTAAATTTTCTATAAAAACCAACCATCAATTTGCGAAGGCTGGTTAACCTGGTTTTTGATTTCTATTTTGATTTCTTTTAGATTAATCTCAAAAATACCCTTCTTTTACAATACTCAATTATTCCTCATTACGAGAAGGAACGACGTGGCAATCTTTCCTAAGATAATTTCAATTTCTTTTCTTTCAAAAAAAATCACCTGAAGGATGGTTTCTAAAAATGGCGGCAAATACCAACCATCAGCAGCATAGAAGTCTTCTTTCATAAGTTTATTGATAATAGGTTAGACCAATATAAGGCGATAGGCAGAACGTTTTACAAACAAATGAAGCGCAAACGTTTGATGAGTAACATTTTGTTTTAAGTCATGATTTTAATTAGAAGAGGGATTTTTAGAGAAAGAAATCAATTTTGGAAAAGAAAAAGACCATTTTTTTTCTGGTGATAATCATTTCAATAATGGAGCTGAAAAAAGAAAATTGAAGAGGGAAGAAATGATGCGCAAACGTTTGATGAAGGGGGAGGAATATTGATAATGGATTTAAAAGATTATGAGGGGTTTAATAATAGAAATTAAAAAGAAAATCCGCGAGATTGTAAGATTTCGCGGATTCTTTTAAAGATTTGTGGAGCCGAAGGGAGTCGAACCCTTGTCCAGTTGTGAGATAACTTATACCTTCTACATGCTTATTTTTCAATTGATTTTCGGGAAATAAACGGGCTGAAAACCGACCTTATTTAAATCCTTAGATACTTTATCTCACCTTAAGTCGCATCTCCTCAAGGCCAGCATTGTTGTTTCGATGCCCCGGTTTCTAACCCAACAATGCAGCAGTTAGAGGGACAAAAGCTAGCTAGTTCTAAACTAGGCAGCTAAGGCGTAAGTATTTTCGCCAACTAAAATGTGAACGTTCACTTTAAGTGCTCTCCGAACAACGCACTGCATGCTAACATAACCTTCGCCACCCTGTCAAATCCAAGAACGGCCCCAATTATATCCTGTAAAATACTTTTCGGTTAAACAGGATTGCAAATGTACAAAAAATTACAGGCATGTTTGTTAATTAAAAACAATTAAGCATTGATGGATTGTATAATGAAAAAGGCGTTTAGTAAAATATAAATACCCAGCAAAATTATAGCAAAGCGCTTATCAAATTTGCTTGCATCTTCTACCTTTCCCTTCTTTATCATCCTCAATGAAATAGCAGTAGAAACTATCACAATTAAAATAAACACCAACGTAATGCCATGCAAGGTATCTACAAGCGTAAAAGTTATGGTATCGGGCAGAGAGCCATCGATAATATATTTGTTACCAATTACAGCAAATAATGAACCTACACTTAACCCAAATCTCGAATCGATGCTATCTGCATGAATATAAAAGCACATAAATGAGATTAAAAATGCAACGTACATCCCCAAAAACATTTTGCAAAATAAGCCAAAAGCATCTCTGCTAATTCCAATTCTAACTTTGTAATTGCTGTACTCGGTATGTGGCGTTTTTATACTTTCATCCCCAAAAGCAGTTTCATATTTTTTAATACCCACTGATGTAACTAAGCTATCGATATTCCAGCCACGTAATGTAAATCTGGGGTCGTATGGTTTGCCCAAAGTATCAGTAACAAAAATTAACGATTTTGAATCGTATTGTGAGTTTTCTATGGATAGCCTTAAAATTTGATGGTCAAAAGGAAAGTTATCTATCGCCCATGAATCTTTCATTACACACTGCAGCTTCATCAGCATATAAATTTCATTTCCTGTGGTATCAATAGTAGAAAAAGACTTTATTACTTCTTTTGCTTGCGGAATTTCGAGATTATTCAAAAAATCGAAGTCTTTATTTTTATATTTTAACCACAACCAGAAGTTTACACTATACTCTTTATCCTTAAAATTAATATCATGAATGCTGGTTACATAAATGCCGGTTTTAACCGTATCCGCTTTTTGGTTCTGACCAAAAGATGAAGTACCGATAATCAATAAGATAAAAATCGGAATTAAAAATCTCATATTGATTATCATGTATCGTTTAATGTTTTTTACAAGTCCGAATAATCTGTAGGATAAACAAACAGCGTTACATTTTTTGAAACATTATGCTGGTATTGAGGTAAGCCACTTATCTTTTTGTAATCTTCGCCAAAAGCAACCCAATGCTTATCACGGTCTTCTTTATTGTTAAATGTTGTCATATACATTAGGTTTGGCATTTTACTTCCAGAAACAACCTGTCCATAAAATATGGCATTGAAGTTTAGTTTAGAAAAAATCTCAACCTCATAATCGTTAAACATACCAATTTTATTTATAGAAAGATTTTCAGTAGCAGCTTCATAACTTCTCAATTCGTAAACCCTTTCGCTTTTTGGCGTAGTTAATTTAGGGATAGCAAATTCAGGCATTGCTGAAAAAGCTTTTAAAATAATAGATTCTACCCTGGTGTATGGTGCTGCACTATATTCCGCATTAAGGTAGCCCGAGCCTGCTGCCAGGTACTGCTTATCTTTCTCTAATGTTTCGTTGAGTTTTAAAAAATCATCCATCTTTTTAAATGGAATAAAAACATATACAAGTTGCTCCAGTGTATCTTTTGCAATTGGTTTAAAAACACCTACACTATTTATTCCCGAACGATGAAGCGCGGGTATAAAGGCATCCTTTAAATAGGCATCAACAATGGCTTCCTGTTCTGGTGTTTTTAAATGATAAACTTTTAGCTGATAATAGTATTGAGCTTTAGCTGCAAAAACATTTGTACTCGCAGCAATTAAAACTACTGTTAAAAAAAGCAGTTTGGTTAGGGTAGATTTCAAAATATTTGGTTTTAGTTTTTGTTAACTGTTAACACCCATGGCGTATAAAATAATATTCACGCCGAATTTGGTGTTGTCTTCGGCCAGAAAACGTTTGTTCCTGAAATCGTAATCCCATTCGCAACCGTAATCTTTATTGCTGTATAAAACGCCAATCCTGTTATTTATTGTTATCGCTTTAAGGTAATCGTGTACTAAATCATCGCCCCAACCATTTAATTCAAAAGAAGTTGTCGGCGGACCTTTCTCAAATTTAAAGAATGAATTGTAAATACCATGGTTATTCGGAATTTTCTTTAATGCAGTTGGCCCGAATAAATTACTCATCTGTGTTTCAAATGAGCGGGCAAATAAACCATCAATGTCATGGTTGCAATCATCAACAAAAACGAAACCGCCATTGTGTACATAAGTTTTAAAATTTACAGCCTCCTGCTGACTGAACTGAACCAGTTTATGACCACTTAAATAACAAAAAGGATATTTAAATAAATCCTGACTACTCAGTTCAACAATCTTCTCTTCTTCATCTAAAGGAATGGTTGTGTATTCTAAAAGTGAGTTTAAGATATTAGAAGGCATACGCTGATCGGTTTCCCAGTCACCTGAATTGTACTTTAACCTCGCAAAAGTGAATTTAGATCTTTGCATCGTCCTAAATTACCGCCATTTTTTATTAATTCAGTTTTTTATCTCGATTATCGTGTAAATTTTTTGATATTATTTCCACCAGGCTAAAGAATATATGCCATTATGCCCTATATTGAGGCACAATATCTCACTTACTAAAAAAATCAACCGTTTTGGAGCGTTCAGAAAGCAACCTAAAAATATTGATCGATAAGATCTCCTCGTTAAAAAGCGAAATACAAAAAGTAATTGTTGGGCAAGATGTAATTATAGAAGAAATGCTCATTGCGCTAATGGCGGGTGGCCATTGTCTTTTGGAAGGAGTGCCAGGTTTAGCAAAAACTTTAATGGTTAAAACCATGTCTCAGGCATTAGATCTGTCTTTCAGAAGAATTCAGTTTACGCCCGATTTAATGCCAACAGATATTGTTGGAACAGAAATCCTGGAAGAAGATCATGTAACCGGAAAACGCTTCTTCAAATTTAACAAAGGGCCTTTGTTTGCAAATATTGTTTTAGCAGATGAGGTAAATAGAACACCTCCAAAAACACAATCGGCACTTTTAGAAGCCATGCAAGAGTTTGAGGTTACGTATGGTGGACAAACCTATCCATTAGACAGACCCTTTTTTATCCTTGCAACGCAAAACCCAATTGAACAGGCAGGAACTTATCCCCTTCCGGAGGCTCAATTGGATCGCTTCCTTTTATACATCAAAATTGGATATCCAACGGCGCAAGAAGAAGCGCAGATTTTAAGCAGTACAACCGGAAGTAAAAAAGCGGTTATCAACCCGATTATTGGTGCCGAAGAAATTAAAGAATTACAAGCCATTACGAGAGAAATAAGCATCAGCGACGATTTGATAACTTATGTTAGTGAACTAATCCGTGCAACAAGGCCCGATACTACAACAGTAAATTTTGTTAAAGAATGGGTTCGTTGGGGCGCAGGTCCACGTGCAGGTCAGGCGTTAATTTTAACAGCCAAAGCAAGGGCTTTATTTAAAGGCAGGTACGCTGTAATTATGGAAGATTTACAAACCATGGCTTATCCAGTATTGCGCCACAGGGTTTTGATGAATTTTAAAGCCGAAGCAGAAAATGTATCGGCAGATAAAGTAACGGATGAATTGATTAAAGCAATTTCAAAACCCAAAGCGAATATTTAATGAGTAAATTACTCGATCCTAAAGTATTGATGGCGATTAAAGAACTGAGTTTGTCGGCCAAAATGACAATCGATGGTTTCATGAGCGGCATTAATAAGAGCACAATTAAAGGCGGAGGATTGGAGTTTAGTCAGTACCGCAGTTACCAGCCTGGTGATGATTTGCGATCTTTGGATTGGAAAATGTTTGCTCGGTCAGACAGGTATTACATTCGCGAATCGGAAGTAGAAACCAACATTGGGGTGCGTATATTAATTGATGCAAGTGCTTCGATGAATCACAGCGATGGCGATTTTACAAAGATTCAATATGCAAAATACCTCGGCGCATCACTAGCCTATTTAGCTAATTTGCAAGGCGATGCAATCGGATTATACGTTTTCCAGAATTCGGGTATTTTCTCCATGACACCAAAGCAGGATTTCCAGCATCTGGCAAGACTGTTTTATCAGTTAGAAAGCATTAATCCTGATGGAGAATTTACCAAACCGATACATTATAAAGAACTTTTTGCAGGCACTCAAAAACGCGAATTGTTAATTTTCGTTACTGATTTATATCAAACCAACGATGAAATAATCCATCTGCTCGACACCTTAAATACGCTTCGCCACGAAGTTGTGGTTTTCCATGTCGTATCTAGGAATGAATTAGACTTAGACTTTAAAGGTTATACCACTTTCGAAGATTTAGAAACTGGTGAAACCATTCAAATCGACCAGGCAAAAGCCAGAACTGAATATAAAACAAAATTGGCTAACTACTTGGAAGAAACAAGAGTTAAAATGCTGGATAGAAGGATTTTTTACAGAACAATTTGTACTGATGAACCTCTGGATCAGGCTTTAAGAGATTTTTTAAAACAAAGAAGTAAACTTAGAATTTAAACTGTGCAATTTTTATATCCCATAGGTTTACTGGCGCTTGCAGGTTTAATTATTCCGCTTATTATCCACTTGTGGAACATTAAACAAGGCAAAACATTAAAGATAGGCAGCATTGCCTTTTTGGGTGAAAGCTCACGTGCAAGTTCAAAAAGTTTCAGAATTAATGATTGGCTTTTATTGGTTTTGCGCTGTTTGCTTTTAATTTTAGTTGCGTTTATTGTAGCACAACCTTTTCTAAAAAAAATGTTATCAGGTAAAAGTGTTGGATGGATTTTAGTCGAGAAATCTAAATTCCAAACCGTTTTTAAAAACAATAAAAATAAAATCGATTCTTTAATAACGATTGGTTATGAAATCCACGATTTTAACATAGGATTTAAGGCGTTAACTTTAAAGGATACGGCAAATATTGATAGCGCTAAACAAAATGCTATAAGTTATACAGCACTTTTAAATCAATTAAATACAATCATTCCTACTGGAAATTCAGTTTACTTGTTTGCAAACAATCGATTAAATTCCATTGGAAATGAGCTGCCCAAAATTTCCTATAAACTCTTTCGAAACCCTATAAATGAAACAGATACATTAGGCAGTTGGATAATGGATTATGCTGGCAAGAAATATGAAGCAAAATCAAATCCATCAAGCACAGTTTATACAGCAATTGCATCTAATGATGTTCCGCCAATTCGGGTATCAATTTACGAATCTGCAGGAAATTCTGATAGAAAATATCTGAATTCAGCACTCAAAGCCATCGCAAGTTTTACTGGAAGGCGAATTGAAATAAATCCTGCAGGAAAAGTAGATGTTGGTTTTTGGCTTTCAGATGAAGCGGTTTCATCAGATTTTAAATCTTCAATTACGTCTGGCGGAGTTTTATTTCAATATGAAAAAGGTAAAATAATTCCCGAAGCTTCGTTTATTGTAATTGATGGAAAAAACATTACATCGAGTAAAAGAATCGAAGCTCAAAAAACTTTAGAAACCATTTGGGCTGATGGTTTTGGCAATTCGATTTTATCAGCAGAAAAACAAAATGAATTAAACGTGCTCCATTTTTATAGTCGTTTGAACCCGCAATGGAGCCAATTGGTTTGGAACGAAACATTTGTTAAAGCTTTAATGCCAATAGTAATTCAGGATAGTAAAAGCTCAAATTTTGGCTTTGAAGATAATCAGGCTGACCAAAGGCAATTGGCAAAAAACCAAAAAGAAATCATTCAAATTTCCAAAACAGAAAAAACAACACAAAACACTCAAAACAAGCCACTTGATAATATATTTTGGATAATTGCATTTTTGATTTTCCTTACCGAGCGCATGCTAACTTTCAGTAAAAAAACCGCAAACTATGTTAAAAACTGAAGGACAAAATTGGATTCATAACCTACGCAAAAGGTGGACAATGCTTTACGTGCTACGCATATTAGCAATTGGTTTAGCCATCGCTATGGTTTCATCTGCCTTATTAATTTATTTAATGCATTTACCAGTTTGGTTATTTGCTATAGTTTTGCTTCTGGTGCTTGCAGTTGCATTTTTTATAAAACCAATATGGAAAACTACAGATAAAGATTTCTCAAGATTTGTAAATAATCGTTATCCGGAGTTAGAAGAAAGTGCCGATTTGCTGCTTAGAAACCCAACCGAACTTTCGATGTTGCAACAATTGCAGCGAAACAAAATAGAAAAAATTATTCCGCTAATTCCTAAACCGAAAGAACCTGTAAAAAAATTATACACCGGCTTGGCCATACTTTTAGCAGGAATTTTAATGAGTTTTGGCATCACAAAAATTCCGCAAATTCAAAAGGCATATCATTCTGAACAGGAAAATCAAATATCTGTCCCTTCAATAAAAGAAAATGTTCTGCCAGAAATTTCTAGTTTGAACGCTACGATTATTCCACCGGCTTATACCCGAAAACCAGAACGTAAACAAAAAGAATTTACCATAAAAGCCGAAACAGGTTCGAAAGTTAATTGGAAGATTGAAACGAACATCAGCATTAAAAACGTTAAAATCATCTTTAATGATAAGGAAACCATTTCGCTTAATGCCCAAAATACAGACAAAACACTTTGGTTTTACTCAAAAACAGTTTCAAAATCTGGTTTCTATCAATTGGTTTTAGATGGCAAAAAATCAGATTTATATCAAATTGAGGTCATTCCTGATTTGCCGGCTACAATTAAAATTACACAACCAAAGCAACATACCACCATTGATGTTGGACAACCACAAAAAATAAATTTGAAGGTTAATTTAAGCGATGATTATGGCGTAAACGATGCATTTATTTCGGCCACAATGGCGAGTGGAAAAGGCGAAGGTGTGAGTTTTACGGAGAAGAAATTAAGTTTTAACACCAAATTTAACAACGAGAAAAGTATTGTTTTAAGCAAGCAAATTGATTTGAAAAGTTTGGGGATGAAACCGGGTGACGAACTTTACTTTTTCATCAAAGCGATGGACAATCACGGACAATCCAGCCGCTCTGATGTTTATTTCGTTTCAATTGTAGATACCACAGAATTGATGAGCATGGCTGGAATGACAAATGGAGTGAACTTGGTTCCAGAATATTTCCGTAGTCAAAGGCAAATTATTATCGATACGGAGAAGTTATTAAAAGAGCAATCTTCTTTATCTATAGAGGCTTTTAAAACCAGAAGCAACGAATTGGGTATAGACCAAAAACTTTTAAGGTTACGTTACGGGCAATTTTTAGGCGAAGAAAGTGAAACGGAAATTGGTGGCGACCATGAAGAACACAACGAACATGCCGGGCATAAAGAGGAGGAAGAAAAGTTCGGCGATGTTACGGCGATAATGGATAAATATGCCCACAAACATGATATTGCCGAAGACGCGACCTTCTTTGAACCGGAAATGAAGGCCCAGTTAAAAGCCGTTTTAACTGAAATGTGGAATTCTGAACTGCGTTTAAGAACATACAAACCTCAGGAAGCCTTACCTTTTGAATATAAAGCTTTGCGGTTATTGAAAGATTTACAGCAAAAATCAAGAGCGTATGTAGCTAAAACAACAGTAAAAACTGCTTCCTTAAAACCCGAAAAAAGATTAAGTGGCGAATTGGATAAAATCACCCAACCTGTACAAAAAATGTCTTCGGAGCAGAAAGACCAGCGACTAATACATTTAAAAACATCACTGGCTTTATTGGAAAGCAGAAAATCAGGTAAGAAATTTATGGAAGGCGATAGGTTTTTATTAAGTGAAACAGAAAAATACATGATTGGTGCTGCAGCCGATAATCCGGCAACGTATTTAAATGCTTTAACTAGTTTAAGAAGATTAGCTGCAGAAAATAAGGTACAAAGCAGGGATATTGATGTAGTTCAGCAGGCTATACAAAAAATGATAAAAGGAGAATCTGCCAAACCGCAAATGCAAAGTGCTCAACCAGCTTCCGCTTTATATCAGAACTATTTTAATAACCTTAACAAAGCAGGCCGATAGATATGGATTTTAAATACATCGTTCTGATTTTATGCTTGCTTTTACTTGCTTTTTTGCTCTATAAAGAAATTAGCAGGGCAAATAAAGGAAGGTTAGTATGGCGGGTTTTAGCAAGTTTAATAGCTGTAATTTGTTTTGCACTATTAATAATACCGGTAAAATATGAAACAAGTTTAAGGCGAAACGCTAACGAAATAACGCTGTTAACTGCAGGAATAAATCCTGATTCGATTGCAAAACTTAAAGGCCAGAAGTATTCGCTGGCTTCAGCAGATTTAGTAAATGCCAAAACCATTCTAATTCCCGATCTCTCCTATTTCTTAGCAACGCATAAAGACATAAAAAAACTGAACATTTATGGTAACGGTTTATCCGATGAAGAATTAAAAAGCGTAAATGGTTACGAAATTAATTTTCACCCTGCAGCAAAGCCTAATGGCGTAATTTCTGCAAACTGGCAACATAAAATTAAAACTACCGAACAACTAAACGTTCAGGGAATTTATCAAAACACGAGCAATGAAAAGGTTAAAATTTTACTTAAAGGCTTAGGCAATTCAATAGATTCTTTATCAATTGAGCCCAAATCGGATAAAAGTTTTTCATTTAACACTCAACCAAAGCAAACAGGAAAAGCAATTTATCAGTTAATTGCTTTGCAAGGAAGAGACACATTATCCAAAGAACCTATTCCTTTTTTAGCTGGTGAACAAAGCCCGATGAAAGTGTTAATCTTAGCTTCTTTTCCAGATTTTGAATACAAATTTTTAAAGAAATGGCTGTTTGAAAATAAATATCCATTAGCTTTTAGAAGCCAGATAAGTAAAAATAAATACAGCACTGATTTTCTGAATATGGATAGTTTAAGCTTAAACCGAATCAATGCTTCTTCCTTAAAAAAATTCGATGTTTTAATTATTGATGAGGAGGAACTCGCTGCCCTTGGCGGGAGTGAAAGAGCAGCGATTGATAATGCCGTGAATAGCGGAATGGGCATAGTTATCAGAATTTTAAATGCAAAATCAATTACGCCAATTAGCGGCAGGTTCGGCAGATTTGAATCGCCGGTGCCGAAAGATAAACAACTTGGTCTGCTGCTAAAGGATGAAAATTATAAATTCAGCAAGTTGCCTTTAGAACAAACGCTGTTTTTAAAAGCTTCGCAAAACGACCAACCCCTAGTTGCTGATGGGAGTGGGAAAATTTTAGTCAACAGCACCATCAAAGGCTCAGGAAAAATATTAATTTCTTCTCTTGTTTCAACTTTTAACTGGCTTCTTTCTGGAAAAACAAGTGATTACACTACCTATTGGTCTGAAATTTTATCAAAAGCGGCACGAAAGAAACCAGAAATTCAATCTGTTAAAACTACTCCTCAATTTCCTGTTATAAATGAGAAAATAAGATTTGTTGTTGATCTTGGTGAATCTGGAAAAATTCCTAAGCTAAAAATTGATAGTTTAAAATTGGCACCAAGGCAAAACATAGAACTTCCATTTCAATGGGATACAACTTTTTGGCCAACTCGCGATGGCTGGAATAATCTGTCTGTGAATCAATCTACACAATCTTTCTTTATTTATAAAAATACGGATTGGCAGGCATTAAGAAATCAACAGAAAATAAACTTTACGCAGTTATTTATAGATAAATTGAAAAACCAACAACGAAAAACTACAATAACTGACATTTCTTTTCAGGAAGACGTATCGCCATGGTGGTTTTTCGCTGGATTCTTATTAGCTTCTGCCTTTTTATGGTACGAATCCAGAATTTTGACTATATAATATCGATTGAAACTAAAATGTTATAATCCAATTAGCCATTTTAACACCATAATTGGCTATCTTGGAATCGTAAATCACCTAAACTGAACCAATTGAAAAGAAAAGATTTCCTCTATTTATCAGGAATGGGTATGGGCGCTCTGATGCTTCCCGACCTTTCCGCTTTCGGAACTCCCATTGATCCTTTACAGGCGCTGGATGGAGTTGATGTAAAAATTAAAAAAGAACTGGCTGATGTTGCGCTTAATGCCGCAAAATCTAAAGGTGCAACTTATGCAGATATTCGTATTGGCCGTTACCTGAATCAATTTGTGGCAACTCGTGAAAAACGGGTACAGGGTGTTGCAAACACTGAATCTTATGGTGTTGGCATACGTGTTTTGGCCAATGGATGCTGGGGTTTTGCCGCAACAAACAATGTAACTAAAGATTCAATTGCTAAAGCAGCTGAACAAGCTGTTGCCGTTGCAAAAGCCAACTCAAAAATTCAAGGCGAGCCTGTACAACTTGCACCGCAAAAAGGTTACGGCGAAGTAAGCTGGAAAACACCTATTGAAATTAATGCTTTTGAAGTTCCTGTTAAAGAGAAAGTAGATTTGCTTTTAAATGTGAACGATATTGCCATGCAAAATGGTGCTAACTTTGTTAATTCGGTAATTTTTGCTGTAAACGAACAAAAGTATTTTGCTTCTACTGATGGTTCATACATCGATCAGGATGTTCATCGCATCTATCCAAACTTTAATGTAACCAGAATTGATAGGGCTTCTGGCCAGTTTAAAACCCGTAACTCATTAAGCTCCCCAATGGGTAAAGGTTACGAATATATGCATGCCCGTCCCGAAGATAAAGTAAGTGGAATTGTAACGCGTTACAAAGGCCGATACGATATGCTTGAAGATGTGAAGGAAGCTGCTCGTGTAGCCTCAGAAAAAATTAAGGCAAAATCTGTTGAGCCAGGCAAATATGATTTGGTTTTAGATCCGTCTCACCTTTGGTTAACCATCCACGAATCTGTTGGTCACCCAACTGAATTAGATCGTGTTTTAGGCTACGAAGCAAACTATGCAGGCACAAGTTTCTTAACCTTAGACAAATGGGAATCGAAAAAATTCAAATTTGGAAGCGATAAAGTAAATATTGTTGCAGATAAAACCCAGGTTGGCTCATTAGGTGCTGTTGGTTATGATGACGAAGGCGTAAAATGCAAGAAATGGGATTTGATTAAAGATGGCGTTCTGGTGAATTATCAAGCCATTCGCGATCAGGCACATATTATTGGCTTAAACGAATCTCAGGGTTGCTGTTATTCTCAAGGTTGGGATGATGTTCAGTTCCAACGCATGGCGAATGTTTCGTTACAACCAGACAAAGAAAAACTAAGCGTTGATGATATGATTAAAAATGTTGAAAAGGGCATTTATATCATTGGTGATGGTAGTTTCTCCATCGACCAGCAACGTTACAATTTCCAATTCGGTGGACAAATTTTCTATGAAATAAAAGATGGAAAAATTGTTGGCATGCTTAACGATGTTTCTTATCAGGCAAATACTCAGGAATTCTGGAATTCTTGTAATGCCGTTTGCGATGAAAGTGATTACCGTTTAGGTGGTTCATTTAACGATGGAAAAGGACAGCCTTCTCAAAGTAGTGCAGTTTCTCATGGTAGTTCTACCGCGAGATTTAATGGAGTTAATGTTATAAATACAGCAAGAAAAATATAATTATGGCCATATTAAGTAAAGAAGAAGCCCAGGCAATATTAAAAAAAGTGGTCGGCTTTTCTAAAGCAGATTTCTGCGAAGTAAGTTTAAGAGGTTCTGATGGCGGTAATATTCGTTATGCCCGAAATGCAGTATCTACAGCAGGACAAATCAGTACCATGAGTTTAGGCGTAAGCTCAACTTACGGAAAAAAAACAGGTTCGGCAACGATTAACGAATTTGATGATGCATCATTAGAAAAAGTGGTTAGAAGAGCAGAAGAATTAGCCATGCTCGCTCCGGAAAATCCTGAATTTATGCCACTTTTAGGTCCTCAAACATTTCCAGAATCTAAAACTTTTAATGCAAGCACCGCAGCCATGACGCCTGATACAAGAGCAGAGATGGTTGGCAAAAGTTTAAGTGTATCAAAAGCAGCAGGTTTGGATGCAGCAGGTTTCTTAGAAAACTCTACAAGCTTCAATTCGGTAATGAATTCAAAAGGTTTATTTGCCTATAATAAAGGTACAAACGTTTCCTTTTCGGTTACGGTAAGAAACAAACAAGGTACTGGTTCTGGCTATGTAGAACAAGATTTTAACGACCTGGCTAAAATGGATACGCTTGCTCTAAGTAAAATTGCAGCGAGTAAAGCCAATGGTTCTGCAGGTGCAAAAGCAATCGAACCCGGAAAATACACGGTTATTTTAGAGCCACTTGCTGCAAGTGATATTTTGGGAAATATGTTTAGAGGTTTTGATGCCCGAAGTGCTGATGAAGGCCGTAGTTTTATGAGTAAGAAAGGTGGTGGAACTCGTTTAGGAGAACAACTATTCTCTGAAAATGTGAACATCTACTCAGATCCGATGAATCCTGAAATTCCTTCTTCTACCTGGTCTGGCGATGGCTTACCTGTTAAAAGAACACAATGGGTAGAAAAAGGTGTAGTTAAAAACCTGGCTTATTCAAGGTATTGGGCTTCGCAAAAAGGTGTTGAACCGCTTCCATTTAGTCGTGGTGTAATCATCGAAGGTGGTAATCAATCGTTAGAAGAATTGATAAAAAGCACGGAAAAAGGAATTTTAGTAACGCGTTTTTGGTACATCCGTTCGGTTGACCCACAAACCTTATTGCTTACGGGATTAACCCGTGACGGTACTTTTTACATTGAAAATGGTGAAATAAAATTTCCGATTAAGAATTTCAGGTTTAATGAAAGTCCGGTAATAATGTTAAACAATGTTGAAGCATTGGGTAAACCAGTGAGAACAGGTAGTGGGTTAATTCCACCGATGAAAATCCGCGATTTTACTTTCACATCTTTATCAGATGCTATTTAAATAATTTAAACAGCGGTGATTATTTCTCCGCTGTTTTTTTACACTCTAAAATTTTCAAAAATTGAGAAGAAGAGATTTTTTATATATGACAGGTGTTGGACTTGGTGCAACCATGATCCCTAACATTCCTGCTTTTGGCAAAATTATTTCCGTCGAAGAATCTTTAACACCTGTTGATGTTGCCTTGAAGAAAAAAATGGCTGATGTTGCACTTAACGCGGCAAAAAGCAAAGGTGCAACTTATGCCGATGTTCGCATTGGAAGGTATTTAAACCAGGTTGTAGCTACCAGGGAAACCAGGGTTGAAAACATTTCAAATTCAGAATCTTATGGTTTGGGTGTTCGCGTTATTGCTAACGGAAGCTGGGGTTTTGCAGCAACCAACAATATGGATAATGCCAGCATTGCAAAAGCTGCTGAAGCTGCTGTTGCAATTGCAAAAGGCAATTCAAAGTTGATGGAAGAACCTGTACAATTGGCTCCACAAAAAGGTTACGGTAAAGTAAGCTGGAAAACACCAATCGAAATCAATGCATTTGAAGTTCCAATTAAAGATAAGGTAGATTTATTATTAAAAGTAAACAGCGAAGCGATGAAAGGCGGTGCAAAATTCATCAACTCTAATCTTTTTATGATTAATGAGCAAAAATATTTCGCTTCTACAGACGGTTCTTATATCGATCAGGATATTCATAGAATTTGGCCAAATTTCACTTTAACCAAAACAGACTCAGCCAGCGGCAAATTTGAAACCAGAAGTGCTTTAAGTGCGCCAATGGGAATGGGATTTGAATATCTAAACCCAAAAGATTCAGAAAAAATTAAAGGCGGACCAGTAACATTATACAAAAAGCGTTATGATATTTTGGAAGATGTTCGCGAAGCCGCAGTTCATGTTGATGAAAAGCTAAAAGCAAAACCCGTTGCTCCAGGAAAGTATGATTTAATACTAGACCCATCTCACCTTTTTCTGACCATACACGAATCTGTTGGTCACCCAACTGAATTAGACCGTGTACTCGGCTACGAAGCCAATTATGCTGGTACAAGTTTCTTAACGTTGGATAAATGGGAATCGAAAAAATTCAACTTTGGAAGTAAGGAAGTAAATATTCTTGCCGACAAAACTGAAACAGGCTCGTTGGGTGCCGTTGGATACGACGATGAAGGCGTTAAATGCGGCAACTGGGATATCATCAAAGACGGCATTTTAGTTAATTATCAAACCATAAGAGACCAGGCTCACATTTTAGGATTGAAGGCTTCGCAAGGTTGTTGTTATGCAGATAGCTGGGATAGTATTCAATTCCAACGAATGCCAAATGTTTCATTAGCACCAGGAAATGCAGCTTTAACTGCCGCAGAAATGGTTAAAAATGTTGAGAAAGGCATTTATATGTTTGGCAGAAATTCATATTCAATAGACCAGCAGCGTTACAATTTTCAATTCAGTGCACAACTAGCTTACGAAGTTAAAGAAGGTAAAATTGTTGGCATGTTTAAAGACGCAGCTTATCAGGCAAATACACAAGAATTTTGGAATTCATGTGTTCAGCGCTGTGATAAAAATGATTACCGCTTAGGTGGAACTTTTTCGGATGGTAAAGGCCAGCCCGGGCAAGTAAGTGCTGTTTCTCATGGCAGTGCTACAACACGTTTTAATGGTGTTAATGTAATTAATACAGGTAGAAAATTAGGGTAAAATAAAATGAGGCTGTATCATAAATACGAAATGTCATCCTGAGCCTGTCGAAGGACTTGCAAGAAATACCTTCTGGGGCGTTTCGATCCTTCGACAAGCTCAGCACAGGCTTAGCTCAACGTGACAAGATTCAAAGATAAATTGCTTTATGATACAGCCTCATTTATTTTTTATTCAACTCCTTTTGCATTTGTTACAATTTTATAAATCGATTTTGATGCGGTAATAAATAAAATATTTCTGTCTTTTCCGCCAAAGCAAATGTTTCCACACCAATTTTCTGGTACATCGATATGGCCAATTTTATTTCCTATTGGGTTATAAATATCAACCCCTTTGCCAGTTAAATAAATATTTCCATTACTATCTAAAGTCATTCCATCAGACCCCTGCCTAAGTAACAACTGGCGGTTGCTTAATGAAGCATCTTGGCCTATCTCATATCTATAAGTTACATCAGCAACTCTATCTGCCACGTATAAATATTTTCCATCGGGTGTACCAACAATACCATTTGGTCTTTTAAAATCTTCTGCCACAACCATTGCAGTCTTTTTTCCCTTCGGGAGATAATAAACCTTTTCTCCAACAATTTCTGGCGATTTTCTTGTCCAGTAATCACGTTGATAATATGGGTCGGTAAAATATATTCCGCCTTTTTTGTCTATCCAAATATCATTCGGGCCATTTACTTTCTTACCCTCAAAATCAGAGAACAAAACGGTTACTTTTTTATTTTTATCGATAGACCATATTTGATTGTTTTCATCAGCACAAACAATCAAATTTCCTTTTCTATCGAAATAAGTTCCGTTAGCCCTACCCGATTTATCCATAAACAAACTCAAATTCCCATCAAAGTCATATTTCCAAATCTTATCATTGGGCTGATCCGTAAAAAAAATATTGCCTTTCTTATCTACGGAGGCTCCTTCTGTAAATTTAAATTGCGAGGAAATCAGTTTTAAACTATCCTGAACAAAAATTAGATTTGTGGATTGGGCAGAGGAAACTAAAGAAAGCAAAGTTAAAATCGAAAAGATAAGGTACTTTTTCATAGGATGATATTTGGTATTGCAAGGTGATGAATAAACATCTCTGTTGCAAATAAAAAAGCTATCATCATATCGAGAGAAGCCGAGAAATCTTTAAACATAGAAAACTTCCTCCTCCTTTGTCTGTGTCCCCACAGACCGAAACCAATATCATATAACAACATTTGAGGACACAGACAAATGAAAAAAAATGAAAATATCACAAAATAGATAAATTTTAGAAGAGCAAGTCCTGAAGCATTTATTAATGTTAGCCGCTCTATCGGGTCTAATTAACCCATTCCTCGGTCTGTGTCCCCACAGACCGAAACTAATATCATATAATAACATTTGAGGACACAGACAGAGGAAAAAAAATGAAAATATCACAAAATAGATAAATTTTAGAAGAGCAAGTCCTGAAGCATTTATTAATGTTAGCCGCTCTATCGGGTCTAATTAACCCATTCCTCGGTCTGTGTCCCCACAGACCGAAAATAAAAGTTTAATGTTCAGTAAGGACATTGGCCATGGTTAAGAACATTTAAATAAATATTTCAAAATCCATAAATTTTAGAAGAGCAAGTCATGAAATCTGTATTAATGTTCGTCCCGCTATCTCTTCAAGCCCTCATACTCATTCCTTGTCTTCCGCTCTATCGGGTCTAATTAACTTTTGCTTCTGCAAGTATTTAAGGTTGCAAATAAATAAGCTATCATCATTTCGAGCGAAGCCAAGAAATTTTTGAAATAATCCCTGATGTGAATATATTGCCTTAAATAAGATAGGAATGCGATATATTTTTATTAACTGAAACAAATAAAATAACTTAACTCACTCGCTTGCCTTTTAACAACATATTCAAAGCTTCATTTAAGGTTCCTGCTTTTTGAACTTCTCCTTCGTTAACGAAATAAATTTCATCAGCATTTTCTATGGTATTTAATCGGTGCGCAATAATTACTAATGTAGTTTCTTTCGATAATTTGTTTAGGATATTGCTTAACAACTGCTCTGTAATGGTATCAATATTTGCAGTTGCTTCATCTAAAATCAGTAATTCGGGATTGCGCAAAACAGCACGCATAAATGCAATTAATTGCTTTTGTCCCAAACTAATATCATCAGAGCCTGAAGTGATTTGCGTATTCAATCCTTCATCAAAAATGGCCAAAAGCGCATCGAGATTTGCATCCTGAATAATTTTTTTCAGTTCATCATCACTTACATCTTTATACTTACTGTTGCCATATAAAATATTATCCTTAACACTTCCAGTAAATAAAAATGGTTCTTGCAGAATAAAACCAATTTTTTGTGAACGCTCTTCAGCACTAAACGAACGAATATCTTTTCCATTAAGTAAAACCACACCTTTTGTGGCATCGTATAATCTGGAAATAAGCGATGCAGTAGTTGTTTTTCCGCCTCCAGTAGGCCCAATTAAAGCGTAAGTTTTACCTTTTTCGAACCTTAAATTAATGTTATGCAGAATTTCTTTTGAATCATCATAAGAGAAATGAACATTTTTAAATTCAAGCAAAGCATCAGAGGTTATGGTTTTATTACCCTCAACCTGAGTTAGGTTTGTATCCAATAAAAGGATTTGAGAAATCCTATCCCAACTTGCCATTGCCACCTGAAAACTCGTCCAAAGCGCAGCCAATTGTCTTAACGGATTGTAAAAATTAGTACAATACGAAATGTAACTGACTAATAATCCTAATGAAAACTGACCAATAGAAATTAAATAAATACCAAAAAGCAATACGATTAATTGCGCAATACTCGAAAGCAAGCCATAAACAGGCACAAAAATATTGTTGGCTAAACCGGCACCAATGGCCGTTTTGTAATTTTCTTTATTAGCCTCATCAAAACGTTTCCTAAAATAATCTCGACGATTAAAAGCAATAATAACTTTGAAATTATTTAAACTTTCCTGAATTTCGGCGCTCATTCCGCCCACGCTCTTTAAATTTTTAGCATTTTTCCGTTTAACCCAAGGCGATAAAACCATGGTAAAAAGCACAATGATAACCGCTGGCGAAAGAGCTGCCGCACCAAGCTCTAAATTTATAGACAAAAGGAAAATCCCTGCACCAAGCATAGTTACAATACTACTGATAAACTGCATCAGCGATTGTGAGAAAAACTGATTTAGCTTATCTGTATCATTATTTACCCTCGAAATTAAATCGCCGGCTTTATTCTGATTGAAAAAAGAAACCGGAAATTCCTGCAGTTTATTAAAAATAGCATTTCTTAAAGTGTAAAGCATTCTTTGGCCCACGCCACCCATTAGTTTAGTTTGCGTGTAGCCCGTAATCATGGCAATCATATACATCACTAAAAGAATTCCGCCAAAAACTAAAACGCCATGAAATTGCTTTGTTCTGATGTAAGTATCGATGGTATGACCAACTAAAAGCGGCCCAAGTAAAAGCAAACCAGAGTTTATTAGAATCGCTATCAGCGCCAGCCAAAGATTTTTTCGCTCAGCAGAAATGAGTTTCAACAATCTTTTAAGCGCTTTATAAGTAGATTGCTTTTCTTGCTGTTGATTAATCTGGTTAAGATTGTAGTTCATAATTGCTGGTGCTCTGTTGTGAATTATAAATTTGAACGTATTCAGGACTACTTTTTAGTAATTCTTGATGGGTTCCGGAGGCAATGATTTCTCCTTGCATCAGCAAGATAACCTTATCGTAATTTTCAACAGATGCTATTTTCTGAGTTACCGATATTAACGTTAAACCTGGATAATTCTGTTGAATATTTTCCAGTATCCGCTTTTCGGTATTGGTATCTACACGAGCGGTAAAATCATCTAGCAACAATATTTTTGGATTTACAGCCAATGCCCTTGCCAACATAATACGCTGTTTTTGACCACCAGAAAGGCTATTTCCTCGTTCAGAAACAATTGTATTAAGTTTCTCCGGGAGACTATCAACAAAATCTTTCAGCTCGGCAGTTTGAATGGCTTTTGCTAAAGATTCATCAGTAACTGTATCGCTGAAAGCAATATTTTCTCGAATGCTCATATTAAACATGATGCTATCTTGAAACACAAAACCAACTTGCTTATGAAAATTCTCTTGATTATAATGGTTGATTTCTTTTCCATCGAAAAGAACTTCTCCAGCATTTGGATTGATTAAGCCTGTTAAAATGTAAAGTAACTGTGTTTTACCCGCAGCCGTTGGGCCGATAATTGCCGTTTTAGAACCTGATTTGGCCGCGAATGAAATATCTTTTAAAATTGGCTTCTGCCCAATCGTTAGCGAAATATTGTTTGCCTCCACTTCACCGATTAATTCATCGGTTAGTGTTCCCGGATGTTTAATTTCCGCGGCATTTAAAACACTTTCAATTCTTTGATACGATGCCGTTGCCTGTGCAATTACATTACTCATAAACCCAATAACGAGAATTGGAAAAATTATTAGCGCTAAGTAACTATTAAAAGCGGCGAACTCGCCTAAAGTCATGGTGTTGTTAATTACAAAATGCCCACCAAGTACTAAAATTGTTAATCCTGATAAGTTGGCAACGAATACAATAATCGGAATTAAACCTGCAAATAAGCGCAGAATAGATAGACCCAAATCTCTGGCTTTTGCATTTGCATCGAGAAATTTATTGTATTCAAGCTGTTGTGAATTGATTACCCGAATTAATGCTGAACCCAAAATACTCTCACTAATTACTTTATTTAACCAATCTATAACCTCACGACTTTTGATAAAAAGCACTCTTACTTTTTTCAATACGAAGAAAAATGCGCCACCAATAATCGGTACAATTGCGATTATACACAACGCAAGTTTCCAATTAATCATTAAAAGTAAAATGCTTGCACCAACTATTAAAAAGATGGATGATGCTAAGGAAACGATGGCTTGAGAAACAAACATTTTTATCGAATCAGCATCCGAAGTGAGGTTAGTTAATAGTTTTGAGGGATTTGCCTGAATAATATAAGCATGACTTTGACGCGAAATTTGGTCTGATAGTTTGGTTCTTAAATCTCTCGCCACGCGTTCTGAAGCGTAAGTTTGCACAATACTTTGCAAGTAAGTAAAAATAAAAACCAGCACAATTGCCAGCGCAAACTGAAACAAAATCGAATTTAAGTTAAAAGTTTTGTTCGTGTAAGAATCAATTCCTTCAGCAATAATTTTAGGCAATAATAAATTGATTCCATTGCTCAGTAAAGCAAATAAAATCAGTAGGAAAATTAAGCCTTTATAAGATGCAAGCAAGCTAAAAACACTTGGTTTTTTAGCCTCTTTGGGTTTTGCCATATTACGATATAAACTATTGTAAACATCAAATTTAACCCATTTATTTGAATAGTTTATGTTTAATTTGTTTTTCGAAATTTGAGGAGGCAACTAATCAATTTTGACATCATTCCCATGCAGGTGAGAATCTTAATACAGAATCAACAACAGAAAAATCCATTTTTACTAAACGGGATGGCAGCGATATCCTTTTGGAGAGTTGACAACTTTCTTTCTAAATCGCTATTAAAGTTATCAACTTTAATTACTAAAAGATATAGCGAACAGCCTGACTGAATTCTCCGATGAAACACTTCAGCACCTTCCCAAATATTTAAAATATATTGCAAGCAAACATTGCTACCTTTGCAGTACAACCATTGAAGAAAATGGTTCCCAATATTATGATTGAAATAGGAAAATATAACGAATTAAGAGTTTTAAGCAAAACTGAGGCAGGTTTAAATTTAACAGATGGCGATAAATTGGTGCTTTTACCATATCAATATGTGCCAAAAGGCTTAGAAATTGGCGAAAATGTTAGCGTTTTTGTTTACATCCAAAAGGACGGCCGCTTAACTGGAACTACCCAAAAAGCTTACGCTGAAGTTGGCGATTTTGCTTTCTTAAAAGTTGCTTCGGATGGCGATGATGGCGTCTTCTTAGATTTAGGCATCGATAAAGATGTTTATGTACCAACAAAAGAGCAAAAAAGACCAATGCAAAAAGGGTATAAATACGTGGTTTATTTGTACTTGGACGAAAATAACGATCGCCTTCTGGCATCATCAAAATTGTATGACTTTGTAGAGGAAGAGAATTTCGATTTTGAAGAGGGCGATGAAGTAAGTTTACTAATTACCGAGGAAACAGATTTAGGCTTCAATGCAATTATAAACAACACTTATATCGGTTTGCTTTACCACAACGAAGTTTTTGATAATATTCAAATTGGCGAACACCGTAAAGGTTGGATTAAAAAAATTCGTGTGGAGGGCAAAATAGATTTGACTTTACAACCAAGTGGTTATGGACACATTTTAGATTCGAAAGAAATGATGTTAGCCGAGTTGAAAAAGAGTGGCGGTGTAATTGAATTGGGCGACAAAAGTTCTCCTGAAGAGATTTACCATCGTTTCCAGATTAGCAAAAGCGCTTTCAAGAAAACCATTGGTTCGCTTTATAAAGAACGTTTAATTATGCTTTCTGATGATTCGATAAGGTTAATTACCGACGAAGACGCGGAGTAAAATGATTAATTTTTTAACCATATAAGAACATTCGAGCTTGGATGTTCTTATATCTCTTATATGGTTAAAACCTTTGGAAAACCGCCTTTTAGAAAATATTGTTTTGTTTTACAAAGAACAATGATTGTGTTTTCTTATAAATCATTAATTCATTTTTAAACCATATAAGAAATATAAGGAATATATAAGCTGGGTGTATAATCTGGTATCATTGATTGAAAATTTGCCCAGAAAAAATCAGTGTAATCTCAAAATCGGTGTAATCATCTTCAAAAAGGTTAATTACCGACGAAGACGCGGAGTAATATGGTTAATGTTTTAACCATATAAGAACATTCTAGCTTGGATGTTCTTATATATCTTATACGGTCAAAACCTTTTGGAAAGCGCCTTTTAGAAAATATTGTTTTGTTTTACAAAGAACAATGATTGTGTTTTCTTATAAATCATTAATTCATTTTTAAACCATATAAGGAATATATAAGCTGGGTGTATAATCTGGTATTATTGATTGAAAATTTGCCCAGAAAAAATCAGTGTAATCTCAAAATCGGTGTAATCATCTTCAAAAAGGTTAATTACCGACGAAGACGCGGAGTAAAATGATTAATTTTTCAACCATATAAGAACATTCGAGCTTTGATGTTCTTATATCTCTTATATGGTTAAAACCTTTGGAAAAGCGCTTTCAAGAATATATTGTTTGAAAGTTAAATTGTACTTCCTAATAAATCAATAGTTCATTTTTAAACTATATAAGACATATAAGGAACATATAAGCTGGATGTATAATCTGGTATTATTGATTAGAAATTTGCCTAGAAAAATCAGTGTAATCTCAAAATCGGTGTAATCATCTTCAAAAAATCGATAAAATCACCTTCTAAAAATAATCCTCTTGTGCGGTCTTGGCAAATAGTTGTGGGGCAAAATTTACCAGATACAACTCTTTCTTAGCTCGTGTTACTGCGGTATACAACCACCTTAAAAAATCCAAATCTATCATCTCTTCCGTTAAATAACCTTGGTCGGCAAAAACCGCATCCCATTGCCCACCTTGAGCTTTATGGCAAGTAACCGCATAAGCGAACTTGATTTGCAAAGCATTGTAAAAAGGATCTTGTTTTATGGCAAGCATTCTTTGCCGCTTATTGGCAATGTGTTCGTAATCTTCATTTAAACCATCAAAAAGCTTTTTATTTTGCTCGTATGGCAAATTTGCCGTTTCCAAATTCAGCGTATCCAACATCACCTTACAACTAATTTGTCCAGCCGCAGGGAAATCAAGAAACTCCAAAGTAGCATCAGCAAAGCGGAAACCATAACGTTCTTCTTCTCCCCTTACCCGAATCACTTTCGCCATATCGCCATTAGCAATAAAGGCCGTTTCCTCATTTTCGGGCAGCCAGAAATAATTATTACGAACCACCATAATCTGGTCGCCACCAGTAAGTTCTTCTTCACGATATAGCAACCTCGCCCTGATTTGTTGGTTGTAAATATTCGCCGATTTATTTGACCGGCAAACCACCAGCGTATTTTCCATACCGAATTTTCGATAAGCATATTCCAAACCCTCAACCAAACGAGCACCCGCCATGTTGTAAATATCTTTATAGTTTTTAGTCAGAAATTTTGGCAATGGTTTTTCCGGGTTTTTAGAAATCTGGTTTCTCAGCATCGTTGCATTAGCCAAAATCCCCGATTTCTTTTCCTGGCGAACAACCTCTTTCAACTCTACAGAAACGATGCTTAAAGCAAATTTATCTTTCAAATACTGTTCATTCAAAGCGGGGCTTTCCAAACTTCCAACTGGAGGTAACTGTGCTGTATCGCCAACAAAAAGCAAGAAACAGTTTTTTGTATTGTACACAAACTCCAGTAAATCTCTCAAAATTGAAGAACCTGTTTCGTTAAATTCATCCGCAATCATCGATGCCTCATCAATAATAAAAAGTGTATTTTCTGATAAGTTTGGTGCCAATTGAAACTGCATTTCTGGCGATGCCGCCGAACGCTTTCTATAAATTCTTTTATGAATGGTTAATGCTTTTCTGTAAGAATACTGGCTCATTACTTTAGCCGCCCGACCAGTTGGCGCCAACAATTCACTCCTCAAATTGAATTGAGCCAACACTTTTACCAAAGCCGCAACCGAAGTGGTTTTACCTGTACCCGCATAACCTTTAAGTACAAAACAACGATATTCATCATCTTCTTGCAAAAACTTCGACATCCGCTCGCAAAAAAGCAATTGCTCTTTAGTTGGCGTATGTCCGTAAGCCTCGGCAATGATTAAACTTTTATCGATGTACATGTATTGTTGAATGTTTTTATTGGTAAATTGTTTTGAACAGCGTTTGCTTTAACGTTTTGGAAAACAATTGTGGCACTAATCGGTTGCAGCAGTCCGTCTTTCCGCTATATCTTTTTTGTGAATGGTTGTGCTATTTCAATAGAGATATTGCAAAAAAGGATGCCGCTGCAATACGGTTTAAATAGCAAAGATAGAGGCTTTTTTTAAAGTTGGTTGCTGCAAGATGTATAAAGTTATTTATTTATTAGGATATTCTATTGTAGATAAATTTCCAACCATTAAAACTACGAGAATAATAAAAACCTCCCCCTGCCCCCTCCAAAAGGGGATAGCATGATGGAAATCAATACATTCTAGAAAAACTAGATTTATCATCTAGCCTTTCCACCTAACTAAGCCTTACCACATCATCTCCGTTCTACTTTAATCCGGCCTAACAAATTTTTCGGGATAGCTTATCCAAGCCAAACCACTAACTTTAATAGAAAAGTTTTCAGCCGGTGTTTTTTGTTTCTTTTGACATCAAAAAGAAAAAAGCCCGTCCGTCCAGGACAAATAATAAATATAAAACATTACCAAAAAATAATAAAAATTAATCAAGCAATTTTAATTTTTATTAACATCAAAAAGACAAAAGCCCTTTCGGCCAGGACAAAATATAATATCAAATAAGCCTATTACAACAACAACGTCTCAATCCTATGCGCCATCACCATATTCTGCTGCTTACTCCAACTAAAAATCGTAAAATGCCCGTCTTGAGAGGCAACTAAACCGATGGCTTGCGGCTGGTCGTTTACAAACTGAGCAACAGAAAAATGCCTTGTTCCACCCAACTGACCAGGATATAAAATTTTATCTTCTCCGCCAACAATTGGCTCAGAAAAAGCAATTTGCTCTACTGTAGGCTTCCCTTTAGCACGACCGATTTTAGTGCCAAAAGCAATCAAATCGAATTCTTCATTAATAATTGTTGCGCCATCTACAGCTGTTAAACCTGCCAAATGTTCAACCTCGCGACGTAAAGCGCCTTGAGAGAAAATCTCACTTTGATTACCACTCTGTTTCGCCAGATTCGACAATCCGCAAAAAGGTGGTTCTACTAAGTATTGTATCGGATGGATAATGGATTCCTCCCATTTTGTATCACCTTTCGGAATGATAAGCAAAGCTCCGCCCCGCCCATGGCTACGCATGGAAACAGAAAATTGAATTAAAATATTAATCGGATCGTTCCAGCTTGCCAGCACCGTTAAATCAAGTAAAGCTTTCAAAATCGGCGGACAATCGCGATCCGTACATGATGTATCATCTACAATTCTAATCTGCTCACCCTTTAAAACTGCCACATTTGTAAATTTTCCAATGCCATAAATCCTGCGGTGTTTAATTACAATTAAGCCAGGTTCCGAAACATCTACTACAAAACAAAAGTTGGGAATATTTAATGTTGTACCCCAAATGTAAAGTTCGCCATCTTCTTCCCAAACGCCTAGATGAATACCGGAACGCTCAATCCCAGGTGCTATTTTAGTAAGCGTATTGGCATTTAAGGGTAAAGGTTTTGCAAATTTTAATGGTTTTGAAGTTTGCGAAGGCGGTAAAAAAGCAATAGAAATTCGTGGAGAATGCCCCTCTTCTTTTCTTAAACTGCTCCAAAAAGCTACATCAATTAAAGCCTCAATAATTTTCTTATCAGGCTGAGTTGCCAAATCTTCCTCTCCTTGCGCCACTGCATTCTCATGCAGTTTTATAAAATGTTGCTCAATTTTAACAGCAACCGTGTTCGCTGCTTTATAAGTAGGCTTGTAACTCATGTTTCGAATTTAAGCCGAATATTTTGAATTTTGAACAAGTGAAAGGTTTGATTTTGGTCAAAAGATTTAGTTTGATTTAATCGCAAAAAATGCAGAGAAATTTTAACCACCAAGGCGCAAAGAACACAAAGTTATTTGCAGCAACAAAATTTATACGCCCAACTTTGTGTCCTTTGCGAAAAAACTTTGCACCCTTTGCGGTTAATCCTTAAAAAACTCTATTTTTGTTTCAATGAGTAAAAACAGCCTTTTATTAGTCGACCCGAATTTTAAAGCTGATGCATCTGCAAACTGCCATTTATTGTTAAAAATAACGAATGATAGTTTTTCTTATGCCGTGGTTGATAAAGATTCGGAGCAGGTTAATGTGATTTTTGATAAGCAAGGCTGTGAAAATGTTGAGCAAGATTTGAAATATGCTTTTGAAACCGACAGTTACTTATCTAAAAAATATGGCGCTATAAAAGCTGCTTTACATACCTCAAATTTTATCTTCATCCCTGATGAATGGTTCGATGCCGATAACCTTGCTGTTTACTCAAAATTCTTAGGTTCAGATGGCAAGATTTACACCAAACATCACGATGAATTGGGGTTTAAAACGCTTTTTTCATTAGATGAAAATGTTGAGGAAAAACTTCCGGAAAACACGATTGTTTATCCTCAATCTTCTCCGCTTTTGGCTTTGTTCAGTCATTTATCTGGAGATGCTTTGCTGATTGATTTCACTGCATCATCATTTAATATACTGTTTGTAAAGGATAAGAAAATTAATTTCCAAAACCACTTTGCAGCAGAAAATGCAGAAGAGTTCAACTACTTTTTATTGTTGATTATTGAGCAGTTAAGACTTACAGAATCTATCCCGATTTATTTAGAAGGCATAATTAATGAGGATGATGATTATTACAATACGCTATTAAAATACTTCAATAACCTTTATTTCTTTCTTCCCGCCGGAAAACAAAATAGTGAATTGTTGGCCGATATGCCAAAACACTATTTCAGCGGATTGCTTGCTTTAGATTTATGCGAATAATAGGAGGAAGATTAAAAGGCATTCATTTGCAACCGCCTGCAAATTTGCCTGTTCGCCCTACAACGGATATGGCTAAAGAGGCTCTTTTCAATATTTTAAATAATAAATTTGATTTTGAAAGCTGCTCCGTTTTAGATTTATTTTGTGGCACGGGTAACATAACTTTTGAATTCGCCTCTCGCAATGCTAAAAATATTTTAGCTGTGGATATGGATTACGGTTGTGTAAACTGGGTTAAAACAACAGTTAAAAACTATGAATTTAATCAGGTAGAAGTGCGAAAAGGCGATGTTTTTAAATTACTGAAACAGATGTCTGCTTCGTATGATTTAATCTTTGCCGACCCGCCATATAACATGCCAAACATCCCACAAATTCCAGTAATGGTAAAAGAGCAGCAATTGCTTAAACCAGATGGATTGTTGGTTGTAGAGCACCAAAGTAATATGAAATTGAATAGCCAACCTGGCTACACCGAAACTCGTAAATACGGTAATTCTTCTTTTAGTTTTTTTGAGTACGTGGCGGCTACTTAACCGCAAAGAACGCTAAGTTTTTCGCAAAGAGCACAAAGGTTTAGGTTATTAGTTGAACGGGGGGTCGTCAGCTAGGCACGAATGCCAAGCTTTAGTCTTTAATCTTTTTGCTTTAAGCTTTCCACATAAAAAATCTATATTTGATTATGAAGATAGCGCTATTTCCAGGTTCATTTGACCCGATAACAATTGCACATGTAAATATTCTGCAACGTGCTACTCCCCTCTTCGATAAAATTGTTATTGGTATTGGATTAAATAGCTCTAAACAAAATTTTCTTACCGCCGAGCAACGTTTACAAATTTTGGAAACTGTTTTCACAGGTTATAAAAATATCGAAATTAAAACTTACGAGGGCTTAACCGTTGATTTCTGTCGCAAAATAAATGCAACATATATGGTTCGTGGCATTCGTTCCGCATCAGATTTTGAGTACGAAAGAGCTATTGCCCAAATCAACCAAACCATGATGCCCGAAGTAGAAACCATTCTCCTTTTAAGCAAACCCGAATATTCTGCCATTAGCTCTACAATTGTTCGCGATATTTTAAGAAACCATGGCGATGTGAGTCCGTTTGTACCTAAAGAGGCTTTAGAGTTTTTATACAAACCTTAAAAATCGACCGCAAAGAAATAATTTTTCTTTTTGCGAAGTGTGTAACGTTTTAAAAAATCGATTACTAATTGAGTAAATAATAAAATTATGGAAACTCAAGCGGTTAAAATTTTACAGGTATCTCATTACATTTTCTTCCACAACTAATTTCTATTCATTAAGCCTTACAAAACGTCTTAAATGAAAGAAACCGAAACCATATTTCTCTCCCTAATTAATCAGCATAAAGCTATTATACATAAAGTTTCGAAAATGTATATGAACGATGTTGAGCAACAGCGAGATTTGTTTCAGGAAATAGTCATGCAGCTTTGGAAAGCTTACCCGACTTTTAAAGGCAAAAGTAAATTTTCCACATGGATGTATCGTGTGGCTTTAAACACCGCTTTGGTTTACTTTAAAAAGGATAATCGTAAAGTAGATAAAATACCACTTGATGAAAACATCGACTTGATTGATGTTATTGAAAACGAATTAAAAGAAGAAAAACTTGCTTATCTCTACAAAGCCGTACAAGAATTAAATTCGGTAGAAAAGGCATTAATATTTCTCTTCTTAGAAAATCAATCGCACCGAGAAATTGCCGAAAATTTGGGTATTAGTGAGATAAATGCCCGAGTAAAACTCAACAGAACTAAAGAAAAACTACAATTCATCATAAAGAAAAATGGTTATGAATTTTGACGATTTAAAAAACGAATGGAATGCAGATGGTGCTGAAGAAACCAACATTTCAGAAGATATGCTTAAAATTAAACAAGCCCATACGCCTATTGATATCATCAGAAGAAAGATGAAACACGAATTTAATTACCAGATTGTGGCATTGGTTTTAATGGCTGGCATTCCGTATTTCTTTAATTTCAGTACTAATATGAAAATGGTTTACATGGTTTTCTACGCCGTAACCTGTGGATTCACAGCTTATTACTTCTTCAAATTTTACAGATTTTACAAAAATTCATGCGATATGAGTAGGGATAGTCGCAAAAGTATTCTCTGGTTTTTCTATGAAATGAAACTGAACATCGAACTTTATAAATCGCTTACTTACATCATTGCTTTTATCGGACTGGCTTTTTTTGCTGTTTATCTGTTTGTAGAAAAAGCCTCCATATTTACCAAAATCATGGCTAAGCTTTCTACAACTTATTTAATTTTGAACTGTTTTATCTCCATTTTAATTATTGGTGCAATTACCGAATTATGGGCTTGGTACTATTATGGAAAACACTTAAAACGAGTAAAAAAAGTGGTTGATGAGTTGGATTTTGAAAATTAATTTTTGTTTTAATCACTGATGAAAATGATTAATCCAGATAATGAATTGAGATACACGCATTGGTGAATTGATGAAAAACGAAGCATTTAAAATTTAAGTATAATCGCCAATTTTTTTACGCCTTTGGGTTTTGCATGAGGGATAATAGTGAAAATCCTTTTTTGATTTTTCTTCAAAAAAGATTGTAACGAATAGCCCGACCCTTGCACAGCTTGGGGCATGCCCAAAAAATTTAAATAGAATTTGAAATTAAAATCGCCGCAAACATAAGAATACGAAAAACCAAATTTACTACAAAATCCCTCCAGCCCTCAATACATCCATAATTGATGGAAAAGTGTTTTTTATAACCGGACTAATATGATTTTTATCTAACCAAATGGCTTCATCAATTCCCTCCTCTTTTTGAGGAATTAATTTAGGCTCCCCCTTTACTTTCATTTTGTACCAATTGGTTTTCTTAATCACCATTTTGGAGCCTATCGGGTAAACGTGATACGTTTTACAAAGCTTTTCTTCGCGTTTAGCTACCTTAATTCCACACTCTTCTTCCACTTCGCGAACGGCGGTTTCTTTCATATTTTCACCTTCTTCAAGCTTACCTTTAGGTAAATCCCACTTTTTATTTCTAAAAATAAACAGATAATTACCTTTTGCGCTTTCTACCAAACCACCAGCGGCTTTTATGATGGTACAATCCTTTTTTAACTTCTTAAAGGTTTCCTTTGGGTTTTTAGTTAGAAAAATGTAGCTTTTTTTAGACCCATTTTTTAATTTTTTGTAAAAAATTTGTAAATCAAAATCCTGTAATTCAAGTTGTTGAATTTTTTCTTTTTGCTCAGGTAAAACATCTGAGATAAACAAGGTGTTATCGTTAATATAAATTCTGTAATTTTGGGCCATGTATAATAAAAGTGATATTGAATTAAAGGTAGCGGAATTTTTATTACAAATAAAGGCAATTAAATTACAACCTAATAATCCTTTTACATGGGCATCTGGTTGGAAGTCGCCAATTTACTGCGATAATAGAATTACCCTCTCCCATCCACAGGTTAGAACTTACATCCGTCAAAAACTTGCACAAGCAATTCAAGAAGAATTTGGTTCTGTTGATGTTATTGCAGGGGTTGCTACTGCAGGCATTCCACAAGGTGTTTTAGTTGCACAAGAATTGGGTTTACCTTTTATCTATGTTAGAGCAAAAGCTAAAGAACATGGAACTGGAAGTTTAATTGAAGGTGAAGTTGTGGAAGGTCAGCGTGTAGTTGTTATCGAAGATTTAATTTCTACAGGCAAAAGCAGTTTACAAGCTGTTGAGGCATTAAGAGCCGCTGGTTTATCTGTTGCTGGCTTAGCAGCAATATTTACATATAGCTTTGCACAGGCCGATGAAAACTTTGCAGCAGCTAAATGTCGTTACTTTACATTATCCAATTATGCAGCATTAATTGATTATGCCGCCGAACATAGCATTATTGCAAAAAGCGACATGGAATTACTAGGAAAATGGCGTTTAAATCCTTCAGAATGGGGACAAGATTAAGCATTAAATTCTGAATATTGAATTGAAAAAAACTAACGTATAAAGACATATAATGACAATTATTGAAAGCGCTGTACAAGTTAATAAACCTGTAAATGTGGTTTATGCTTTTCTCTCAAACATGAACAATCATCAGCAACTGATGCCTGAAAACATTTATAACTGGGAATCTACAGAAGATGATGCTCGTTTCACCATCCAAAATATGGCTAAATTGGCGATTAAGATCTCTAATCGTGTTGAAAACCAAGAATTAACGGCAATTCCATCTGAAAAAGCACCTTTCGATGTAGAATTGAAATGGACTGTTGAGGATAATGGAAATGGAACCACAACCGCAAAACATATCATCTCGGCAGATCTAAATATGATGATGAAAATGTTGGCTTCGGGTCCACTTCAAAAATTGGCCGACCACCAAACTGAAAAGTTGAAAGAGATTTTAGGATAATTAGTTTTTTAGTTGGTTGGTTTTTTTTGTATTTAGTTACCAATTCGCCATCAAAATTTACTTAGATACATATACAAGCATTTGCATTTAAATCGGCAGATGCTTTTTTTATGCGCCATGAATTCCCATTAATAGTTCTACTAACCTATCCACCTAAACCTGATTGAATGAATGCCCTTTTCGGGCAGAAAGGAAAGCAGGCCTACCGATAGCATAAACATGAGGCGTTAGATTAATTTCATAACTAATTGATTAAGAGCATTTTTTATTTGTCTAAAAATAATGATAAATAGAAATATAATTATGACCAAATTAAAATAATGAATTATTTCTGAATGCTCAATATTTCAATCAAACTACTTATCATTGATATTGAAAGCATTAATTTGATAAGGGAAAGTGAAAAGTTGCTATTCCTTTTTCTTTTCATCGCAATTTCTAAAAGCCTTTTGAATCTAAAGCCTGTATAGTTCTTATTATCATATATTGGCTACTTTAAAAGTCAACATAAATTACCTACTTATATCTTTTATATGTCAATAATTTTAACCATAAATAAGTCTATTCTGTAAATTAAATTTTACTTTTTCGATTTATAAAATTACATTTAGAAAAAAATAAAAAAATTGCAATAATAAATTGATGATGAAAAAGTTAAACTCTCGCTTAACGCCTGTAAAGGTATTTGTGTTCTGTTGCCTTTTACTGGCACTTGCCATTGCAGCATGTAAAAAAAATGACACAGAACAACTGGCAGAACAAAACGAATTGGCAAAGTGGTACATTCAAAACAAACCTACAACACATGTTTCTTACTTCGATGATTTGAAACCACAATGGGAATCAATATATATCAGCGAACCCTCAAGTGAGTTACTGGTATATGAAGTAAAACTATCAAACCCCAAAAAAGTTTATCAAAAGCTTAGCGATGAATCTCAAAAAGATAGGAGTCAATTAAGAAATAACATCCGACTTCTTATTTTTAAAGACAAAGTCACGAAGCAAATTATCTCAAGCTGTTATATGTCTATATTAAATGAAGGTGAATTATCTAAAAGCTTAGATGAAATTCATTACAAGCGAGTTAATGACTTAAGCGGCAAAATCATGTTTTTTAACATGCTTGGTAAATTGGAAAATGGCTGGGGATATCTTGATGGACAAATAACTATGAGATTTAACGGTAGTCTTGAAGGGTATTATTTCGGCTTAAAAAAGCCTGTGCTTGGGGATTTAAAAAACCCAGCAATTACTGAAACTGGATCTAGGTTTGATAAGTTAATGACCTATACTCCGGAACCTTGTGCATTTCCACAGCCTGATTGGAGAACTTCCTGTGTTGGGGTTGATGGGTACATGACATGCACGATGTATTTAGCTGGATATTTTTGTGTAGATCAGACACCTAATGGAGGTGGCGAAGGTGGCTATAATCCATACGGAGGAAATCCTGGACACGGTGGTGGCGGTAGTGGTTCAACAGGAGACAATAGCACACCAAGCATTGAGATAAAAAAAGATAGTATAGCAGCTAAATTTCCATGTGTTAAAGTAATGGTATTAGATTCCTTGGAAACAATACCTGCCTATAATAAAATGGTTCAACCATTTATCAAAAATGGACAAAAACCTTCTTTGACTTGGAACGCAACTACTCAACCCTGGTCTGATGGTAATTTTAGTGCAGGACAAACCAAAGTTTCCAGCGATTCATTTACTGGTATGAGTTCCGATATTAATATAAATACAGCAATGCTACAACAGGGGTCAAGATTATTGATTGCTGCAACAATTATACATGAAACTTACCATGCATACATCAACTATCTCTTTGCCTCAAGTGGCAATGTTTCTCTTGTTAACTCAAGTAAACCTAATTATATGGCAGGACTTTATCAGTATATAATTTACGAGAAAACGGGAAATAGCAATAATTATACTGATCATTATAATATGCTTACAAGCCAGTTTGATAACTTTACAGATATTCTTTATTCTTATGGGAAAGGAAATTTTACAATAGATGATTGTCGAAAAACATTATTATTCGGAATGAACAATCCGGGTCCAAATCCAGAAGCAGGGCAACAAGAATTTATTAATCAGGCGTACAATGATTTACTTAAAAAGTATGGTTATACTGCCGATAATATTAATATGTTTACATTAGAACAAACAAACGCCATTGCTTCCAAAAGAATTCCAAATTCTGGCTGCCAATAATTATAATAATCTATTAGGATGAAAAATATTTTGAAAATCATTAGTCTCTTACTAATTCTTTTTAGTTCGAAATTAGTTTCGGCTCAAGAAATCACAAAGTCGATATATTTTCTTGCAGATACTATGAACATTCAAAAAGATAATAGAATTTTTGAAATGGGAGAAGAGGGCGTATGGACTTACTTTAATTTCTACTGCAGATGTATTTCTAATTACGATAGAGATATCACTTTTATATATTTTACCGATACTGCAGCAAAAAATGCATATATCGATAAACCACCTTTTGTTTATATAAGTTGGAAAGAGTTATCAAAATTAATTTGGGAGGAGGGGAAAGGCTTTGATAAAAAGTACAAACTCAATATGGTTGAGGTTCTTCCAAATAAGAGATTTAGGGTCAACCCAGTCATGTTGTTTCTTGCTGAAATCAAATATTAATATCAGTAATATTCTCTACATCAATTAAGAGCGTAAAGTTTGCTCAGGTTATAATATCTAAATTTTGAACTCCAAGCGAATATTTAAAAATAATAAAAATATGATCTATAAAAAGATTGTAATCACTTCACTTTTTTTGTTCTTTCTAATGATAGCAACTAAAAGTGAAGCCCAAGTTAGAGATACATTTTTACGGGAGAAGTTTGAGAAAATCCTTAAAATGCGACCAGAACAATTTTCTATTTTAGAAAAAACTGAAAATAGAGGAAAAGCATTTATATTTTCTTTTGTAATATCTGTAAATGCATCTGGAAAAGCTGATTATATAAAATATAATAGTACACCTGAGATGAGCAATTTATTTGAGGGGTCTAAATTTGAAGAAAAAATAAAGGAAATTGATTTCATAAAGTATAAAAATAAAAAACTGTGGCTTCCATTCCTGTTAAAAAACATGAACGATAATACTATAAAAAATGGATTAAATAAGGAATTTGAACTGCAATGGCAAAATTTAATCCCGCCAGAATTAGTTAATTTTGCTCCAAATAGAGCAATAGTTTTATTTAGCCCAGAAATTTATTCATATAAAACATTGCCCTCGAAAATCATTAATTAAATAATACGATTATTTTCTATTTCTTAACCAAAAATTTTATAAAACATAAGGGGGCTTCCGCCCCTTTATGTTTTATAAAAACTACTCTACAGAAAGAGTTTTTTTATTTCAATTTATAGAGCTGCTTAATAATATTGCTTTTTCTCTTCATAATCATTTTTAAAAAGGGGTTTTGCACTCAAAAGCCACCTATACTTTTTGTATTGGCATTAAGAGATAGGTCATCCATAAATGAATAATAGCTCTAATATGAAACAATTAAATTGTAATTTTCTGCGTGAGGCTTGTTGTTTTACAAACACGTCAAAATTTCAGGCTAAATAACTAAAAATCAGAAAATTAGTCACAATAATCTTAACCTTACCGACAAAATTTCCGATTATAAAATTAAACTTGCCATGGCATTTGTTTTGAACGTAAAGGAATATGAACCTCAACAATTTTACAATAAAAGCCCAGGAAGCAATTCAACAGGCTTCTGAAATAGCTCAGGGCAATCAGCAACAAGCTATTGAAACAGCGCACCTACTTAAAGGTTTGCTTACTGTTGATGAAAACGTGGTTTCGTATGTATTAAAAAAACTGAATGTTAACCTTAACTCATTAAACCAAAATTTAGATTTAGAAATTGCCAAATTCCCGAAAGTGAGTGGAAGCAATGTCTATTTGTCATCAAATACCAATAGCGTTTTGCAAAAAGCACAAACATTTTTAAAAGAATTTAAAGATGAGTTTGTTTCTGTAGAGCATTTATTATTGGGCATTTTAGCCGTTAATGATAGCACTTCGAAATTATTAAAAGAGCAAGGCGTAAATGAAAAGGACCTTAAAAAGGCCATAACAGAATTGCGTGGAGATAACCGCGTAACCGACCAGAATGCTGAAGCAACTTATCAGGCTTTAAATAAATATGCCCGAAATTTAAATGAATATGCAGAAAGCGGAAAGCTAGACCCTGTTATTGGTCGCGATGAAGAAATTAGACGTGTAATACAGATTTTATCTCGTAGAACAAAAAACAACCCGATTTTAATTGGTGAACCAGGTGTGGGTAAAACCGCAATTGCAGAAGGTATTGCTTTCAGAATTATTAAAGGAGATGTACCCGAAAACTTAAAAAGTAAAACGGTTTATTCTTTAGATATGGGTTCACTTATCGCCGGTGCAAAGTACAAAGGCGAGTTTGAAGAGCGTTTAAAAGCTGTGGTTAAAGAAGTTACGCAAAGCGATGGCGATATCATTTTATTTATCGATGAGATACACACTTTAGTGGGTGCCGGTGGTGGCGAAGGCGCAATGGATGCCGCCAATATTTTAAAGCCAGCATTGGCTCGTGGCGAATTACGTGCAATTGGTGCAACAACTTTGGATGAATATCAGAAATATTTAGAAAAAGACAAAGCTTTGGAACGCCGTTTCCAAAAAGTTATGGTTAATGAGCCTGATACACAAGATGCGATTTCTATTCTACGAGGACTGAAAGAACGTTATGAAACCCACCATAAAGTGAGGATTAAGGATGAGGCGATTATTGCGGCTGTAGAAATGAGCCAGCGTTATATTGCCGACCGTTTTTTACCTGACAAAGCGATTGATTTAATGGATGAAGCCGCATCGAAATTGCGTATGGAAATGGATTCTGTACCAGAAAATGTAGATGCGTTAGACCGTGAAATTATGCGTTTAGAAATAGAACGTGAAGCAATTAAAAGAGAAAAAGACGATAAAAAAGTTAAAGATTTATCGGAAGAAATAGCAAACTTATCGGCTGAACGTGATGAATTAAAAGCCAAATGGCAAGGCGAAAAAGATTTGGTTGATAACATTAACAATCAATTAGAACAAATAGAGCATTATAAATTAGAAGCTGAACAAGCCGAACGTGCAGGTGATTATGGTAAAGTTGCTGAAATTCGTTATGGCAAAATTAAAGAGGCTCAGGACACTTTCGATAAACTGAAAGCCACTTTAGAAAGTCAACAGAGCGATAGCAGAATGCTTAAAGAAGAAGTTACTGCTGATGATATAGCTGGCGTGGTTGGGCGTTGGACAGGCATTCCGGTTACAAAACTGATTGCAAGTGAACGTGAAAAATTACTAAATCTTGAAGCTGAACTACACCAACGTGTTGCCGGACAAGATGAAGCAATTGAAGCCATTTCTGATGCCATTCGTCGCTCTCGTGCTGGTTTACAAGATAAACGCAAACCGATTGGTTCATTTATATTCTTAGGTACTACAGGTGTAGGTAAAACAGAATTGGCAAAAGCTTTGGCCGAATTTTTATTCAACGATGAAAATGCTTTAACACGTATAGACATGAGTGAATACCAGGAGCGCCATGCAGTTTCACGCTTAATCGGTGCGCCTCCGGGCTATGTTGGTTACGATGAAGGTGGACAATTAACAGAAGCAGTTAGGCGTAAACCTTACTCAGTTGTGTTGCTTGATGAGATTGAAAAAGCGCATCCAGATGTTTTTAATATTTTACTGCAGGTTTTAGACGATGGCCGTTTAACGGATAATAAGGGTAGAACGGTTAATTTTAAAAACACCATCATCATCATGACATCTAATATTGGTGCACATTTAATTCAAGATAATTTTAAAGATTTAAATGATGATAACAGAGATGAAGTAATAGCAAAAACTAAAAATGAGTTGTTCGAAGTATTGAAACAAACTATTCGTCCTGAGTTTTTAAACCGTATTGATGAACTCATAATGTTTACACCATTAAACCGCAACGAAATTAGAGATATTGTGAGTTTACAGTTTAAACAAGTACAGCATACTTTAGCTGAAATGGGTATTGAAATGGAAGCTAGTAATGAAGCGCTCGATTGGTTAGCGCAATTAGGTTACGACCCTCAGTTTGGTGCAAGACCATTGAAAAGAGTTATTCAGAAAAGAATTTTAAATGAACTATCGAAAGAAATCCTATCAGGAAAAGTTGATAAGGATAGCAAGATAAAGCTGGATATGTTTGATAATAACTTCGTGTTTTTAAACCAGAATAAGTAATTCTAATTTTATATTGGTATCCACAGATTGGCAGATTACTATTAATCTGCCAATCTGCGGCTTTGTATTGCTATGCATCACATAGCTTTAAAGTTAATTTTAAACCATAATTGCTATTGGAAGTTTAGCTATTTTATTTATAAGGGTAGCACTTTATAACTTATTTACTTTAACTCCTCCTGAAGTTTAATTTTATAATTCACAGGCATTTTCCATGAGTAGGTTGAGAGTATTGTTCGATAAGTAGTAATCCAATAAGTCGAGTTTTTATCTAATAATTTATCTCTGTTTTTCGTTAAATATCCAACAATACCAAAAAGATCATGATATCCATGCCATGCCTCTTCTCCTTGATTAAATGCAGTAATTGAAGTATTTATATCTCTTTCTAAAAGTGCTTTAAAACCTATTTCTTCAAACTTCTTTGCCTCTTCTACTCCTTTTGAAATGCTTGAAAGAGGAGTTTCAAAAAGCTTAACCTTTTCCTTATTTTCATCAATTTTCTCTAATCGTTCTAAAGAAGGTTTAGAATTTGAATCCTTTATTGTCGTATCTTTTCTAGCCATTAAATATTCCTGATATTCTCTCTTGATTGTATCATAATAATTGGCCCATGATTTTTTCATTTCGCCATTAGGGGCAACAATTGATAAATACTTAGAGAGTTGCAATCTGACCAATGCAGAGTCTTCGTTTATAACATGTTTTACATATTTATCGAAATATTCAAGTTCTTTAATATCTTGTTCCCGTTCTTTAAACAGGTCGCTAATAATTAAAGTAACAGTGCTTATAGCGAGTGTAACAATTACCCATTTAAAATATTCGACAAATTTATTTAGACTATTATCAGCTAAATCGCCTTTCTTAATCAATTTATAAACAATAAAAATCGATAATAAGCCTATGATAATGAAGAATAAATATAGGCAAAACGAAATTATTCCAGTATTTGAGAACATAGTTATGAATTTAGGTATATCTTAAAATCGCGTGGATGTACAAGGATTTATTAAAACTAAGTAATTTATAATCGGTAAAAAATACTTACTAATTGGTATTTTAAAGAGATTTTATCGCTCCTGAAATGATACAGAATATTTCTATTATTTAAGATTACAGAGATTACTTCTCAAATTCAATATAATCTGCGGATACTTTTTTTCATGAGCTTATCTAAGCGGCAGAATCATAAAACTCTAAATAAAGTAACATTCTACTTACAGATGTAAAATTTAGTTTTGATTTACAACAACTTACACATAATTAAACTAAACTAATAGTTCTTTAGTGTTTTTTTTATTTATCATTACATACACATAAAAAACACACAAATGAAAAAACAATTATTAATTACTGCCATGGCAGTATTATGCCTTGGCATGACCGGATTTGCGCAAACCAAAGGAACTAATGCCCTTAGCTTTGGTATTAACGCAACAACCAACAAAAACAGTTATAAAAATCTAAATCAAACCGAACAAATAACTGAGCAAAAAAGCAATTTATTTTCGTTAGGTTATGGCTATTTTATTAAGGATAATAGTAAAATTGGCATCGAGGCAACTTATAGTCAAAATACCATTAATTCTACCGGTGTTACTGAGCAAACCTTTAAAAGTTATGGGGGAAATGTATCTTATCAAAAGTATTTTCCAATAGTAAAAACTTTGTTTGCCTATGCTGGCGGTAAAGCAGGTTACGCCCACGGAACTCAAAATCAGTCGCAACCATTAAATTCAAATAATATATCGCAGGATTATACAAGCAATAGTTACACTTTAGGTGCTTATGGCGGCGTTACCTGGTTTTTAGGAAAAAGATTTGCATTGGAAACGAGCTTATTATCTGCAGATATTGCATATAACTCTACTGAACAAACACAGGGTACAAATTTAACTGCCTATACATCTAAAAATACTTCATTTAACTTTAATAGCCAGGGTTTTATAAATAATTTAGGATTTAAAATTTATATCCTATTTTAATTAAATTGGATGTAAATTAAAATAAGTAATTCTAATTTATTTAGCCGCAAATTTGCAGATTCTTTAATCTGCGAATTTGCGGCTCTCTCTTTTACTGATGTCAGTAAGCTGTCTAATCAATTGTCAGGCCGATCCTGTCAAAGCCATATAAGTACTTCAAAAGCATTTCGACAAGCTCAATGTGACAACATAAATAAACTATTTCTTTTCACGTATCGATTTAAACTCCGAGCCATCTTTCCATTTTGGATAAATAGTTTCATCGCTTAAGCGATAACCCATATCAAATAACATCCGCACATCTTCCACAATGCCAGATAAATCCCAAGTTTTTGAATCAAAATTGTCCTGAGGCGAATGATATCGATTTTTGGTAAAGTTTGCAACTTGTTGTAAGCCCCATTCTCTACCGTTTTTAATATTATCTATGCCAGAACCTGTGAACAAAGACGGAACACCAACTTTAGCGAGATTAAAATGATCGGAACGATAATATAATCCTGAAGAAGGAACGGGATCAGGAACAATTACACGGTTTTGTTTTTTCGCCGATACTGCTGCAAAATCTTCTAATTCTGATTGACCATAACCATACACCACAATATCTTTAGTTTTACCCGCAAGCCCCATCATATCCATGTTAATGTTCGCAACTGTTTTATTCAATGGAAAAGTTGGGTGCTTTGCATAATATTCTGAACCCAGTAAACCTTGCTCCTCCGCAGTGTACGAAATAAATAGAATTGTTCTTTCTGGATTTTTAGGTAATTTTTTAAAAGCTGAAGCGATTTCGAAAAGCGATGCTACACCAGTCGCATTATCAACAGCACCATTGTAAATTGAATCGCCCTGAACTTTTTCGCCAATACCTAAATGGTCCCAATGTGCTGAATAAATAATTGCTTCATTTTTAAGTTTATCACCAGGAATTAAAGCTAAAACATTATAAGTTACCGATTTTTTAATTTTATTTTTAACTGTTAACGATGTAGTTAAATTTAAATCTACTGCTTTAAAGTCCTTCTTGCGAGCAGCTGCAACCAAAGCTTCAAAAGATTGACCGCCTAAAGCAAATAGTTTCTTCGCTATATCCAAGCCAATCCAACCCTCAACAACAGTTCTATTCATACCATTATCTTCAGTTTGTAAAGTTAGTTTAGATTTAGACCAACCGCTACGAACAACTGTCCAGGGATAAGCTGCCGGTGCTGTATCGTGGATGATTAAAATCCCAGCCGCACCTTGTCTTGAAGCTTCTTCAAACTTATAAGTCCAACGACCGTAATACGTCATGTTTTTGCCTTTAAACAAAGTAGAATCTGAGAAACCTGGGTCGTTAATCAGCACAACAACGGTTTTGCCTTTCACATCCAGATTTTTATAATCGTTCCAGCCATACTCAGGTGCAATAATCCCATAGCCAGCAAAAACCAAAGGCGAGTTTTTTATACTAACTTCATTCTGAACACGACGAGAACCTGCCACGAATTCTGTTAAATAATTTAAAGATAAACTAACCGACTTGCCTTTAATGAGCATTTTATCATCAGGAATCGATTTTATTTCTACCATAGGCACTTCCTGAAAATAGCTATCGCCATTGCCAGGTTTCAAACCCAGTTGCTCAAACTCACCTTTCAGGTAATTAATGGTTTTTGTTTCTCCACTGGTAAAGGGTTTTCGTCCTTCTAAACTATCGGCTGCAATCACAGATAAGTATTTGCTTAGGCTTGAATCGTTAATGGCTTTTATCGCTGAAGAATCCGGCGATCCATAAGAATCATCATTTTTGCCTTCTTGCTTACATGCAGCCAAAAATATTAATGCGCAAGCTGCAAGCGCTATATGGTTTTTCATAACATCTATTTTTATAAACTGTTTAAATTTCAATAGGAACTTTTACTTGTTTGAGGGGTTAATTTATTTCATAAAAATCAATATAAATGACTTTAATTAAAAGTTCGTCATTTCGACTGCAACGTAGCATAATGATAAAATCTTTGAACCAGAGAATACAATCCAAAGATTTCTCCACTGCGATCAAAATTACGGTTTGACCAAAATAATGTCTACCATTCAATGGTAACTTATCGGGAACTTTTGCCATACAGCGTTTCGACAGGCTCAAAGAGATAAGTCGTATAAATTACAAAGAATTATCATTAAACAAATATCTATACGTTTAAAAAATCTTAATTCTTAATAATTTTGAATTTGTTTAATTGTTGTCCATTCTTAATAATAACACCAACATAAACACCCGAGGAGAGTTTGCTCAAATCAAATTTATTCGAACTTGTGGCACGCCCATCGAATACTTTTTGCCCTAATATGTTAAAAACAGAAAGGCTGTAATCATCAAATGAGCCACTCAATATGGTTAGGTAATCCGTTACCGGATTTGGATAGAATGAAAAATCATCAGGTTTTAAAAATACAACTGAAACTAAATCACTAATTATTTTTCCATTTGTGGTTTCAAAAGTTACCCTGTAAAACTGAAGACCATTTTTGGGATTTTCATCAAAAATAGAATAGTTAAGCTGATTTCCAGATACGTTAGTTTGTTTCAATACAATAAATGTATTTACCCCTGCTTGTTTCTCCCAAATAATGTTTTTCAAATCAAGCGTGGTACCGATGCTTAAATCGAGCTGAATTTTCTGACCAGCGACTACAGAAGCAGATAAACTTCTGGTATAACAAGAAACACCTTGTTGGGTGTAGTCAATCGTATAACTTTTCAATCCCGAAAAACCATTCCCGTTTGCAGCCACAGCAAAATAATTGCCCATTATTTTTGCTTTATCTAACTTTATAATTGTATCTGCGGTGTTTAAAAAAGGTGATAATTTATTATCAAAAATGGTATAAAGTGTATAATCTTTTGCATTTGGCTGAGAATTCCAATTTAATACAACAGCATCTGCACAGGCGTAGCCCACAGTTAAATTCCGTGGAGCAGATAATACGAAAGACTTACTAAAAACAACATTTCCGCTAACTTCCATTTTCACCATTGCTTTTGAAAAAAGATTCGGTGCAGCCCACTTGTAAAATCCTTTGCTTAAATCGACAGAAGTATTAATTGAGTTCCAGGTTTTGCCATCATCATAACTCACAGACAATACTCCTGTTTGTGCGGCAAAGGTATTCTCCCAACGGATATAATTATCCTCGCCGGCAAAGAAAAACTCATCTTTTTCAGGGCTGATGAAGCTAAAAGTATTATTGAATTTGTAACTGTAGGCTAAATAAAAACGCTGCCCTGTACTTTGAGTTATTCCGGCACCTTTAACATGAATTTTATAATTGCCATTTTCAGGTTGATTTAATGATACCTGCTGAATATTATTTAACAAATCTTTCTTTTGAACGGCTGGCTTATTCAATGAATCGAGATTAGGAAAATTACTTAAAACCCATGGTAAAGTTAATCCTCCAGCAGGATTTTCCACGCTCATTTCCAATCGATTGACCAAACTCTGTACAGCATTTACCGCTGCAGGCGGATCGTTCCAGGTTATAGTTGCCTTAACTTCTGCTACGTTAGCCGGAACACTTAATGGAATAACTAAATCCTGATTTTTTTGCACTTCGCTACCTATAAATCTATTTTCATCTAAAGTTTTTAATGCCTGATAAACATTTACTTTTCCATAGCCATATATGTAATCTACCTGAGGATTGCCCAAATCATCTGCAGCATTAATTAAAATAGACCTGATTAGCGCTGAAGATGGACTTTTGCCATTCTTATTAAGATAATATTGTTCTAATAAAGCTACCGATCCACTCGTAACTGCAGCAGAACCCGAAGTTCCATCTTCACCAAGTGCAACCAATTCTGGCTTTACCCTTCCATCATAGGCAGGTCCTCTGCTACTTAATGTTTCAGAAAGGTTATCCCTGTTAATGCCACCAATTACAAGCAGATTTTTAGCTTGTTTAAAATTTCCGGTTAAATTTGCTTTGGCTGTTAAATCTTTATAAGAACCTAAACCTGGTGTTGATGTACCTTTATTCCCTGCAGAAAATATATGAACAATGGTATCGGTTTCATAAACCTGCTTATCATAAGCCGCCGCCTCAATGCCATAAACATTTTCCAAGTCAGTTCCATAGGAATGGTTTTGTAATCGAATATTTAAAGCCCTTAAATTTGCAATCTCATCAGGCATTAAATTGGCAAAGCTAGAAAAAGCTAACCTTGCTACTGGCGCAACCCCCATACCCCTAATAAAAGAATTTCCGCTTCCTAAAGCTAAAGAAGCCATAATTGTTGCATGGGTGGTTATCGGACTAGCGATTAAACTTCCTGAAATTGTTTTGCCAAGTAAATCCAAATCTTTTGTATCATACATACCTTCTTTGAAAGATATATTAACTCCAGCACCATCTATTGCCGGATAAGCAACACGTGCGTTTGAAACCTGGTTTAACCCTAAATCTATTCCATTAATTACAACATCTGGCTTTGCCACCTGTTCTATATCAGCATATAGAATTTCTTCCCGAAACAGTAGCTGATACAAATCGTACGCATTAATATAAATTTTTGCTAATCTGTTTTCAACATCGTAATTGGCAATTTTATACGATTTTAAAAAGGCTGGCGGTTGATTACTATATACTTTAAATGCAAGCCTAGCCAATATTAAATAGTCCTTTTTAAAGCTATTTTCCAGTAATTTAATTAAAGGATCGCTTGCCTTCCATAATCCATTAGCTTTGGCCTCGAAATTTACATCATTTACTAAGCTTACATAGCTTTGTTTTTCAACAATAAAACAGGTTGCTGAAATACTTTTTCTGGGTTTTAATTCCTCAATTTCTTTCGCATTTAGTACGCGTTTAAAATCAACTAAAATTAAATTTTCAGCTTGTTGGATAGGAACAATATTAGTTCGATCTACATATTTTTGAATTTTTTTTTCAATTCCTATATGTTGTACCTGTGCGTTTAAAGCTTGTACAGATAGACAAATTAATAGAACTAAGTATATAGATATGACTCTCAAATAATATTTTTATTGTAAAATTTTGTTTACATCATTTTAGTCATTAAATTAGGCTTAAGAAGGTAATACGTAAACATAATTAACTAACTAAATTCTGACTAAAACTAACTAATTTTAACTAGTATGAAAAATTTAAATTCCCTAACCCTAACAGCGCTATTTTTTTCGCTCATTTTCATTACATCATGTAAGAGTAATAATACAGATTTAATTACTCCTGAAACAAAAACTGAAATTTCTGCTAGCACATTATCACAAATAAAAGCATTAGGCTTCAGTGTTACCAGTGCACGTAAAGTTGAAGGAGGTTATCTTGTTGAAAATGATATTCTTTTAACCGAAGAAAATTTATCAGATGCATCTAGCAGCCCTAATTTAAATATTGCAGAAACAGAGCAGTACCGAACCACAAATGTTGTAAAATCTTTACCAAGAGTAATTACCGTATCAGTTACCAACTTACCACAGGTATATAGTGATGCTGTTAATACTATGATTTCGAGATATAATTCTTTAGGCTTACGCATAACTTTTCAAAGAGCTAGCGGCAGTGCTAAAGGTAGTATAGATGTAGTTGGCTTTAATGAAGGTCCAAGTGGTGGTTACATTACTTTAGGGTCGGCAGGTTTTCCAACTTCAAGTGGTAATCCCTTTAACCAAATCAGGATGAACACCAATTCAGCTGCTTATGGTTCTAACCCTAATTTACTTTACTTAGCTTCTGTATTGCAGCATGAAGTTGGCCACTGTATCGGTTTTCGTCACACGGATTACATGAACAGAGCTTACTCTTGTGGTGGAGCAGCTTCGAACGAAGGTGCTTCTAATGTTGGTGCGGTTCGTATTCCAGGAACACCATCTACAGCTGATGCTGAATCTTTTATGCTTGCTTGTTCTAATGGTGGTAACCGCACCTTTAACTCGAACGATGTAATTGCAGTAAACTACTTATATAAATAAAAATTTAAGTTTACGTATTATTCTTAAACAAAGAAGCCTCGATTATTCGGGGCTTCTTTGCTTTTTTCATAAATTTCCAGCTTATTACAACCATATAATGATTTAAGAAATCATATTAAAATTTGTTTTATCCCTATTTTTTTTCTGTTTTACAGCACAACTCGAAACTTAAAACACAATTACTTCTAATTAACACCTTTAATTTTGAAATTTTTACCAAAAAAATCTACAATCAGGCATTGCAAGTTGCATAAATTTAAGTTAACCATTAAAAAATTTAGATGTAACCATATAAAAAACATGTTTTCATTTATTTTAAGTTCAAACTAAAGCTATAATAATCCCTATTAATTTATGACAGCAGCATAATTACCGCCGCCACCTAAATAATGACTGAAAACATAGTAATAATAACCTATACCTAAGCAATAATGATTTTTGACACCGCCATAATGATGAAGGACATGATAATAATGAACTTTGACTAAATGATAACGATTTCTGCCACTACCCAATTGATGCGAGCAAGCTTAATATTGATGTTAAATTTGTCATTATTGATTATTTGGCCAGGACTTATTTAAAGAAGAAAAGTTTCTTATTGGCTTAGTTATAACCAAACTTATTAGCTATTGATATAAGATGAGTTCGGTTTGTTAAACACTCCGAACTCAATTTATTGATTTAAGTTAATGTTAAGCTCTTTTTTTAAATGTAAAACCCATTAATGCATTATAAAAAGGATTACTTTTTTGTAATGTTGCCTTCAAATAACTTTTAACACTTAACACTAAATCGGCAATACCTTCTACTGGTGCATAAAAAATAATATCGCGTTTTTTACGCACCACCTCAAGCGGCAACTTTGTTATTGCAACAGTCCTATTGGTATCTTCCATCTGGTTTAAAATTATTCTTAAGTCGTCTAGCTCAATATCATTTCCAGGATTAAGGTAGACATTACTCAAAGCCAACACATCGATATATTGCTTTAAGTTTTCTATTCTATTATCGTAAGACATACGCGACTGTGAAATACTTTTGTTTGCGGGTTTATTAGCCGAAACAGGTACTTTCTTCTTTCTCTGAAAACCCCTAATTTTATCTGCCAGGCTTTTTGCCGTTTCTATTTCTTTAGGGTTGCTGATGCAAACTTTAAAATAATTTAAGCTTCTGGTAATTTTATTATTTAAAGATTTAAAAACCAGCACTTGTTTGTCTACTGCTAAACTAAAAGGGGGCATAGCAATACTAATATCCCTCATTGCAATTTTTGCTTCAGTTAATTTTTCTTGCAGGTTAAGTATCCTTAATTCGGGCTTCGGCGGATTATATAATGTACCCAAGGCTGTAATTTGTGCTATAAAATCTTCGAATCCGGCCAGTTGTTTTGCATTTCCTGTTTCTGATGTTAATCCCATAATATTGTTTCTAAGTTTAAAAATTAATTATTGCAGGAAAGATTTTTTTTTGGATTTGCACAAATCTGTTTAGATATTTTAAGCAAAGCGGGAATGTGTATTGCTTAAAAATGAGCCGAATGGCAAAGACCAATTTTCTATTTATGATCTTTTTAGGGATGATTTCAGAACGATTGATGTTGTGAAATCTTAAAGCAATATTGGAAAAATAAATAAATTTTCAAAAAAAAAATATTTTATTTAAGCGGGTTGGCGTTGAAAACTAAAATTAGCTGATGCATTGCTTTATGGTTTTCCGGATTAAATTACTGGTTGGTGCATCCACCAACCAGATATAACCTAATAGTTGAAATTGAAATAGTTTATGTGGATTTTATTGGTTTATACCCCCATCAAACAGATAAGTTGATATATTTAGCATAACGTTTGCAGAATTTTACTTCCCATTCTGTTCTATATCTCTATCCATTTCAACCAAATCGACTTCACTGGGATCAGAAAAATCGCCGATTAAATATTTATTAAAATGATCGGCAAGTTTCCAAAATGCATATTCGGTTAAATCGCCATAACCGTGGCGTTGTCCGGGTACAATAAGCATATCAAAACGTTTTCCTGCTTTAATTAAAGCATTTGCAACCCTAATTGTATTAGCCGGATGAACGTTATTATCAACATCTCCTGTCATTAAAAGTAAATGACCTTTTAAGTTTTTAGCTAAATCTGGGTTCTTTTCAATATTATATTTAAAAGTTGTATCTCCTTTCGGACTAATAATCTCTTTAACACCATGATGTTTTTCGCTCCACCACCGATTGTAAATGCTATTATCATGATTACCTGAATTACTTACGGCAGCTTTAAAGAAATCGGGATAAACCAACATTGCCGCGGTAGACATAAAACCACCACCAGAATGACCTGTAATACCAACTTTATCATCATCTATGAAGGAATATTTTGCCGCCAATTGCTCAATGGCAGTTTTTTTATCGGCCAAACCATAATCGCGAAGATTGCCATAACCATAAGTATGGTACCATTTCGAGCGGGAAGGATTACCGCCACGATTACCAACTGTAATAACAATATAGCCAAATTGCGCAAGGCGTTCGGTACGATCCATGCTTTTGCTAAACGCTTTGTTTACAGCTTCTGTTTGCGGGCCAGGATAAACGTACTCAATTATAGGATATTTTTTATTCGGATCGAAATCGAATGGTTTATACATTACACCGTATAAATCGGTAATACCATCATCAGCCTTAACTTTAAAAGGTTCAGGAAATTTGTAACCCGCAGCCATTAATAACGATAAATCTGTAGTTTCCAAATCCATTACTTTCTTACCCTGCTTATCATAAAGTGTAGATTTTGGTGCCGTATTCACCCTCGAATAATTATCAACAAAATAAGTGTTGTTATCATTTAAACTTGATAAGTGATCGAAATCACCTGCATTTAATAACTTCATGTTCGAGCCATCAAAATTAATGCTGTATAAATGCAGATAATAAGGATCTTCTTTGACTTCTCTCCCATTTGCAGTAAAATAAAGCACACGGTTTTTCTCATCGATATTTACAATACTTTCGCAATGAAAAGCGCCTTTCGTAATTTGATTTTTAAGTTTTCCGTTTCCATCAAACAAATAAAAATGTGCCCAACCATCGCGTTCGCTCCAATGTATTAATTCATTTCCATCGTTAACTAAACCTGGTCTGTTCACTTCAACATAAGTATTAAAACGTTCATCAATTAAAGGGGTCACCTTGCTGGTCGCAATGTCCACTGTGCCGATATCAATCCGTTTTAAATCGCGACTTGTGCGGGAGAAATAAAATTTGCTATCGTTACCCAACCAAACCGAGGGGCGAAATTCATTATCTCTATCTTTATTTAATGATGGTTTGCTCCAAATAGAAACGCTCTGATCTTTAAATGCGGATACGTTTAGTTTTTTATATGATTTGGCAGTAAAATCGAAAAGCAAAACTTCATCTTGTGGCGCTTCTGCTTCGCCAGGCATTTGGTATTTGTAAGTTTCTAAAGTCGGGCGACCTGGCGTTACGCTGTTAATCACCCATAAATCCTTAACCTTACGCGAATCGGTTCTATCTAAAACAAAATATTTGGCATTTGGAGACCAAAGCACATAGGCACCTCTACGTTTTTTATTATTTTTTTCGTTTTCTACGTTATTTTCTCCATCACCATCACTTCCGTAAGAATAAAATTTAACACCATCTTTAGTTAACTGGTGTTCTACAATTGTACTATCATCCTCATTTTTTACAGCCTTTTTATAGTTTTCTTTATCCATCCAATACAAATTATAATTGCGTGAAAAGATAATGGCCGATGAATCTGGCGATACAGAACCCCACATTGGCTTTGGCTTTGGTTTGCTGAAATTAGGGACTTCTGTAAGTTTAGTAGTGGCTAAATCATACTTAAAAGAATAAATTTTCTTCTGCATAGAATCTGCAGCTTTTTTATCCTTCCTATCTTTTTTTAACTCATCAATAGAACTTTTTACCTCGAATGAAACGCTTTTCTCATCAGCAGCGAATTTTAAATTTTCTAAAGGTAAATGTTCAGCATCAAATGGATCGCGAACGATTAGGGTGATATCCGCAGCGATTTTTGCGTTATCAAACATCAGTTTTTTTGATTTTGCAGCAGGATCTACCAAATACCAAAACTTACCTTTCGGGCTTTCGAATGTATACCAAAAACGGTTAGTTAATTTTAGCCAATGCGGATCTACAGCAGTTGAATAAACCATTTTCTTTAGCTTGTTAGGCGAAAATCTGGATGCAAGCTGATAATTTGCTTTAGGTTGAGCCTGTACGTTTTCGGTTATGGTAAAGGTTTTGGTTTGTGCCGCAACTGCAAACGATAAAAGTTGAGCGCATAAAACGAGTTTGTAAAATTTATTCATTAATGCTTGATTTTGAGTTGCCTAAATTATTCAATAAACAGGAAATAAGGCTTATAGATGATGTAATAAATGCGATAGTTTTACTTAAAATAATTCGCATAAAAACAATGAAAGCCCTAAGGAATCTGTATCATAAACCAATTTGTCTTTGGATCTTGCAACGTTGAGCTTGTCGAAACGCTCTAAAAGGCAGTCTTTGTAAGTCATTCGACAAGCTGGATGACATTTATTATTTAGATTCCGTCTGCACTGGAATAACAATAGCGATAAATATAATGTTGACTTAATTTGAGGAAAACTAGCCTTTCGAAAAACCAAGTATTTATCAACACAATTTAAATTAACGGATATTTTTTAGCAGAATTTATAGTTTTGTACCAAATACTTATATATGAAATTCAACTTTTTAATGATTGTATCTGCAAGCATAATTCTATTTGCAAGTTGCCAATCTAAATCGAAAACAGAAGGAAGCAAAGTTGCCGATTCTACAAACCAAACAACACCAGATAATGAAATAACAGCAAGTAAAATCGATGTGTCTAAAATAAAAGTAGCCGATCCAAAAACCATTTTAGCCAGAAAACAAGTCCCTATATTGTGTTACCACCAAGTTAGAAACTGGAAACCGACAGATGGTAAAGTAGGCAAAGATTATATCGTTGAAATTCAAAATTTTAAAGATCAAATGAAAATGCTGGCTGATAGCGGTTACCATACCATTTTGCCTAATCAACTTTACGCTTATTTAAATACTGGCGCTGCTTTACCAAGCAAACCCATTATGTTAACTTTTGATGACACAGATGAAGATCAGTTTACTGTTGTGCGCCCAACTTTAGATAAGCTTGGCTATAAGGCAGTTTATTTTATCATGACGGTCTCCATCGGACGAAAAGGAAAGTTTGTTGATTATATGACTAAAGAGCAAATTAAACAACTTTCTGATGAAGGTAATGTAATCGGCTCACATACTTATGATCATAAAAACTTTAAAAAATATGCCGGTAAAGACTGGGAAGAGCAATTGGATAAACCAACTAAAAAATTGGAAGAAATTACAGGCAAAACAATGACTGAATTTGCTTATCCATTTGGTTTATGGAACGCAGAAGGTATTCCGGAATTGAAAAAGCGTGGTTTTAGAATGGCTTACCAGTTATCAACAAAACGTGATGAAAAAGATCCTTTATTTACCATCCGTAGAATTATAGCAAGTGGTTACTGGAGTCCGAAAACATTGAGTAACAGCATTAAAAATAGTTTCTAAAATTCATTTAAGTGTTGAACTTTTATTAATTTAATAGAAAAATCGACAGGTATGAAAAGATACTTATTTGCAGCACTATTAACGTTTTTACTTTTAAATGTTCGTGGTCAAACGCCCCATTTAAAAGGAAACGTTGATGTTGCAATGGCAACAGGCCAGATTACCTGCGATTTTGTTTTGAGCAATATTCCCGACTTAGGAAAAGATTATCAGATTTTATTAAACAAGGGTTTCAACATTAAAGCTATAAAAGATTCTGAAAATAAAACACTTAGCTATGGTGGTTTTTACAACGGGAAAATGCGTGGAGAAGGTTTAATTTACGTTCCTGAAAAAGGAAAGGACACCTTAACAAATCCCAAACAACTACATATAATCTATACGGGCGCATTTCCAATTTATACAGATACTTTAAATTTTATAGATTTTAAAGGCTTAATTGCTTTTAATGGTAAAACTGTTCGGGCTACAGATCAATCTAAATGGTACCCGATAATTTACGATATTAAAAACGACAGGCTTATTGAGCAAATGACTTACGATATTCAGGTAACAAGTAAAGATGCTAAAACAATTTTTGTTAACGGAGATTTACCTAAATCAGGACCTGTTGCAAGCTTTAAATCAGATATAGCGATTGCGCCAATGCTTTTTGCAGGTGACTACGACATACAGAAAACCAATGGTGCTTTATTCCTGAACACAGAAATGAATGATAAGCAATTGGCTGTTTTTGAGCAAAATATTGCAGAAATGAAAGCTTATTATTTTAAGGCACTAAAAATTCCTTACCATACAAAAAACGTTTTTATTGAACATTCGCCTGTCGAAAAATTTAACAAAGGCCGAAGCTGGGGTTTCGTTTCATTTCCGGTTATCGCTTTTGCGGGCTTAAAACTGGGTGATTTGGTTGATGAAGAACACTCGAAACTGAAAGATTCTACAGACTATCCTTTTATTGCGCATGAGATTGGTCACTATTATTTTGGCAATGTTTTGCAACCAAACTCCACCTTATTTTGGTTTTTTTTAGAATCAACAGCCGAATATCTTTCTGTTAAAGCTGCGGAAGAAAAATTTGGCAAACAGTTCGCAACTCAATATTTTCAGAGTAAAGGCAAGCAATTAAAAAACTTTAAAGCCGTACCACTAAATTCCATCAAAGATATGAACAGCATATCTGGCACTTACCGATATGCTTATGGGCCATTTTTATTAAGAGGTTTAGAACAAATGATTGGAGAAAAACGAATGTTTAAGTTTTTAAACACCTGCTTAACTACGAAAAACGAATTGACCGATTACGAATTTTTTAAAAGAAATGCATTGAAATCGGGTATTACCCAAAAGGAATGGTATGCTTATGAAAAGGACTTTATTTTATCTGAAAACGCAGTATATTTGATTAAATAAATTTTACAACCTTGAATAGAAAACTAAAAGCAGCTACTCATCCCCTCCTATTAACTACATTTCTTGGATTATTTTTAGCTGGTTGTACAGCTAAACCAGGAAAAGAAAAAATTAAAGATAAACCTACTGTAGAATTGTCAAAAATTGATTCTGGCAATACAAACCCTGCTGACAATAAAACGATTCTAGCCCGACGTGAAATTCCGGTTTTATGCTACCATCAAATTAGAAATAACATCGCCAGCGACAGTAAAAGAGCACATGATGATATTATAGCGCCTGATAAATTTAAAGAACATATCAAAATGCTGGCCGATAGTGGTTTCCATACCATTTTGCCCGACCAGCTGTATAATTACCTAGTGTATGGGGCAAAGTTACCTCAAAAACCAATTATGATAACTTTCGATGATACAGACGAAGATCAGTTTACTACTGGTGCATCAACCCTAAAAAAGTATGGTTATAAAGGTGTTTATTTCATTATGACAGTTTCAATTGGCAGAAAAGGGCGAATTAACTATATGACCAAAGAACAGATAAAGCAATTATCTAATGAGGGGAATACCATTGCAAGCCATACCTACGATCATAAAAATTTCGCCCAGTTTAAAGATGAAGACTGGACAACACAAATAGATGAGCCAACAAAAAAGCTCGAAGAAATTACGGGTAAAAAAGTTGAATATTTCGCTTTTCCTTATGGTGTTTACAAAGCTGCTAGCTTGCATAAATTAAAAGAGCATGGTTTTAAAGCAGCGTTTAGTTTATCAACACCACGAGATGAAAACTATCCCCTTTATACCATCCGAAGAATAATCGACCCAGGGAGATATACTGCTAAAAATCTTTATTACAGCATTAATAATAGCTTTAACAAAACAAAATCATAGTTTCATCTGTAAATTAGTAATCAGATTTAATCCCATCCTATGAGAAATTCAATTCTTTTTCCCCTTTTTGGATTACTACTATTCAGCGCTTGCAATAATAAAAAAAGCGAAAATAGCAGCAATGAAAGTTCTGATAGCACAACAAGTGTAAGTACAAAACTGCCAGAGAATTTTTACAAAAGATTAGAAGGTACAATTGCCGGAAAAAAGGTTGTTATGCACCTTCAAAAAGTTAAGGGCGAATTTGATGGTGAGTATTATTATGATGGTAGCTGGCTTAACCTAACTACAGATACAATAATTGGAAAAGACAGCCTTGTGCTTTTGGAAAATAGTTTCTACGATTACTATTTTGATAAAGAAGCTAAACAACCTCATTTAACTTTGAAATGGACAGGCAAAGGCTTTAAAGGAAAATGGGAAAGTGGCGATAAATCAAAAAATTATCCTGTTTTGTTAGAAGAGAAATATCCTGTAGGAAGTTATGCTTTTTCAGCAGGAATTTATCAGGATTCTACCAAAGCATTTGCAGACAAACCAAAATCACCAACTGCTAAAATTAGTTTTGAATATTTAAAGCCAAAAGCGGCTGACGAATCTGGAAATTGGCTAAACAACCAGCTTAAACGTATTTCAGGAATTAAATTAGGCAATGTTGATAGAGAAATTGGTTTCAAAAAAATTGCTGATGAATACTTTGCTGATTATAAAAGTGAAATTGCAGAACAACAAGAAAATGATACAGACAGAGGATTTTTACAATGGATGAATTACGATAATAATAGTCAGCAATCTTTAGCTTATAATGATAATGGTTTTGTGATTATCGATTTCCTTGCCGATGCATACACAGGTGGTGCACATGGAAATTATAGCAGCACAATGTATTGTTTGGATGTATTCAACAAAAAACAACTTACCTTAAATGATATTGTTAAAATTGATTCGAATACGCTTCAAAGTTTGCTGGAAAAAAACTTAAGAAAACAATACAATATAAAATTGGGCGATAAAATAAGTAGTTTTCTTTTTGATGACTATCTAAAACCAAATGAGAACTTTTATTTCAATAATAATGGCCTGGCTTTTATGTATAATCCTTACGAAGTTGCAAGTTATGCACAGGGTCAGATTGTGGTTTTTATTCCTTTTTCAGAGCTGAAACCATACCTGATACCTGCTTTTGCTTCGAGAATTGATGTAAAATAGTTTAACTTACTCGTTTTTATTGGTTGGGTGCAAAAGCAAAATTTCGTAAATTTAAAGTCCAGTTACAAAATATCTTTTACTAAATATTTCTTTCCGTTAAAATTGAGTTCTTCTTTTACTTTCTTGCCAATAAATAATTTTCCAATTGGCGATGCCTGAGAAACTGCAAAAAAGATTTGTCCATCGTAATTAAGTTCTCCTGCACTAATGCTGATGTAAAAATTTCCGCCAGATGTTAAAACCAAACTTCCGTTTTTAATTTCTTTTGCTGCATCAACATTTTCTATTAGTTGCAAGGCTATTTTCTGCTGGCCAGCCTCATACAATAGCTTGCTGTTTCTATCCATTTCCTGCTGCATCATTTCACGGGTGGTTTCATACTTATCACCTGCACTACTTTTGGTATCGTCGTTTGATGCCTGCCTTGCTTGCTGCAATGAATACTCGATGTTTTCTATTCTATTTTGAATAAAAGTAAGGCATAGTTTATATAGGTGAGATTTTAAAGATGACATATTTGTTGATGGAAAATGGTAAATGTTTGATTTAAGTTGGTAATGAATAATTGGAATAAACGATTTAAGAATAAATTGTTTTATTGCTAAATTGTTAACAAACGCTTATGGCTATATAACAATAAAACATTTATCAATATACAATTGCTACGCTTCAATCCATCTAACTTTTTCTTCAATTGAAGTTCGATTTGGCTCCCAGGGTTTTTCATTATGATAGCCCATGTAAAAAAGACCTATACATTTTTCGTTTTCTTGCAAACCTAAAAATTCTCCTAAATCATTAATTAGTGGTGGAGAACTCCAGTAAGCACCAACTTTTAAGCTTTCGGCAGTTATAGCCATATTTTGAACCGCACAAGATACAGCTGCCAATTCTTCCCACTCGGGTATTTTGCCACTAAGCTGCATATTAATAGCAATAATGCAATCGGCCTGGCTTGTTTTTTCGGCAAAGCTATCGTATTTTTTCTGTAGAAACTGCTGTGGTGTAACCAGGTTTTTATATAACCTACCCAACTCCTCACCCAACCTGGCCAACGCAGCTTTTCTTATCACAACAAAACGCCAGGGTTGCGTTAATTTATGCGTTGGTGCATAATTTGCCGTTTCTAAAATCTGGTTAATAACCTCAACCGGAATTTCCTTTTTGATGTAGCTTGCAGGAAAAATACTGCGTCGCTCTTTTATAATTTTTGATACAATTTCGTAATTAGTACTCATTTGGTAAAAATATATAAAAGCTAAAAGAACAAAGCTGAAAGCCTTTATTAAAATAGTTAAAACAGAAATATGTGACTTTTTGATGTATTAAACTACTAATTACAATGGCTTGATAAGTTTTGTATTCTTCAACTGCTTTCTTATTTGTTTCACCTTTGCAAAAAAGGCAATACTTTCTTTATCAACTAAAAAATCCATTGTTTCTGTAAGCTCGTCTCTTATCCAACTGTGCTTTGCGCTGAATTACACCGATTGGATTTCGTATTATGTTGATTAGGTACTGCATAAATAACCAGTTTTTGAAGGTTAATTTATAAAAATATAAATTTCCTACAAGCCTTTATTAAGACATTGCATAAGAGCTTCTAACTTTGTTAAATAAACCTGATTAAAAGAAAATACTTTTTGTTGCAGATTTCTTTCAATTTAAAGCAGAACGATAACAAAAAGATTGCAGTGAAAGCAGGGCTGCTTTTGCCATGAAAAACTGAACCTTCGTTTACAAAACAAAAAAACCTTTAAAATTTGATTGATTCTGATTTCGGTCTGTGAGGACACAGACCGAGGAGTTAAATATAAATTTTCTACAAGCCTTTATTAAGACATTGCAATAAGAGCTTCTAACTTTGATAAATAAACCTGAATAAACGAAAATCCTTTTTGTTGCAGATTTCTTTCAATTTAAAGCAGAACGATAACAAAAAGATTGCAGTGAAAGCAGGAATGCTTTTGCCATGAAAAACTGAACCTTCGTTTACAAAACAAAAAAATCTCTCAAATTTAATTGATTCCGATTTCGGTCTGTGAGGACACAGACCGAGGAGCTTACCTTACAATTATTTTTAAGAACATCTTAAAAAGCTTCTAACTTTGTTAAATAAACCTGATTAAACGAAAATCCTTTTTGTTGCAGATTTCTTTCAATTTGAAGCAGAACAATCACAAAAAGATTGCAGTGAAAGCAGGGCTGCTTTTGCCATGAAAAACTTAACCTTCGTTTCCAAAACAAAAAACTTTTATAATTTTCAGAACGGAAAGCGAGACTGTACAAGCCAAGCTTATCTGAATATTCATTTCCAAATAAAAGAAAATACTACCCTACTATTCACTTTTGACTTCGGACTATTAACCGTATCTTTGCGGCTTATTTATTTACAGTATGATTTCAGTTTCTAATCTTTCCCTACGCTACGGCAAACGCACACTTTTTGAAGATGTTAACCTTAAATTTAACCAAGGCAATTGCTACGGTGTAATTGGAGCGAATGGTGCAGGAAAATCAACTTTTCTTAAAATCTTATCGGGTGAGGTAAACCAAACCTCAGGTAGTGTTGCTTTTACGCCTGGTGAAAGGATGGCTGTTTTAAAACAAAATCACCACGAATTTGATGAATCGACGGTTTTGGAGACCGTAATGATGGGACATAAAGAACTTTATGCCATTATGAAGGAGAAAGATGCCATTTATATGAAAGAAGATTTTACCGAAAAAGACGGCGAACGTGCTGGCGAATTGGAAAATATCTTCGCTGAAAAAGATGGCTGGAACATGGAAAGTAATGCAGCTACCATGTTGAGTAACTTAGGCATTACGGAAGAAAATCACTATAAATTACTTAAAGAATTAGATAACACACAAAAAGTACGTGTGTTGTTGGCACAAGCGCTTTTTGGTAATCCTGATATTTTGTTGCTCGATGAGCCTACTAACGATTTGGACATTGAAACCATTGCATGGTTGGAGAATTTTTTAGCTGATTACCAAAACATTGTATTGGTTGTAAGCCATGACAGGCACTTTTTAGATGCCGTTTGTACGCATATTGTAGACATTGATTTCGCGAAAATGAATATCTACTCTGGTAACTATACATTCTGGTATGAATCTAGTCAGCTGGCATTGAAACAACGTAGCGACCAAAACAAAAAAACCGAAGAAAAAGTAAAAGAGTTACAGGAGTTTATCCGCAGATTCAGTGCAAATGCATCGAAATCTAAACAAGCAACTTCGCGTAAAAAAGCTTTAGATAAAATTGATATAACAGAAATTAAAGCTTCAAGTAGAAAATACCCAGCAATTATTTTCAATAACACAGGCAGAGATGCAGGCGACCAGATTTTACAGGTTGACGCTTTAGGCAAGTCTGGCAACGACGGTATTTTATTCGATAAAGTTACCTTCATGGTTAATAAAGGTGATAAGATCGCTGTTTTATCGCAAAATAGTTTGGCAACCGCAGCATTTTACGATGTTTTAAGTGGTAGAGACACCGACTTTAAAGGTGAATTTAAATGGGGAGTTACCATCAGCACGGCTGATATACCAAACGATAACGCAGAATATTTTGCTGATAAAAATGAAAATTTAGTCGACTGGTTACGTGAATACTCTGGAACGGATGCTGATGAGCAGTTTGTAAGAAGCTTTTTAGGCCGTATGTTATTTTCTGGTGAGGAGGTTTTGAAAAATGTAAAAGTGCTTTCTGGTGGAGAAAAAATGCGTTGTATGTTTTCGAGGATGATGCTTCAACAAGCAAATGTGTTGATGTTTGACGAACCGACCAATCACCTTGATTTAGAATCTATCGAAGCGCTAAACAACGGTATGAAAGATTTTAAAGGAACGATTTTATTTACTTCACGAGATCACCAGTTAACAGAAACTGTTGCAAATCGTATTATCGAAATTACACCAAAAGGAACTATAGATAAGTTAATGACTTATGATGAATACATTAACAGTTCTGACGTTGCAAAGCTTCGAGAAGAAATGTACTCGTAAATTCATTTTTAAATATTATTATAGAAAGAGCTTTGATTTTGATTCAAAGCTCTTTTTTTTTATCTAAATTTATTAATATGAAATCGCTCTACTCCATTATTCTATCCTTTATTTGTCTATCTGTTTTTGCTCAGAAAAGTGATTCTACCAGAACATATTATAGAATTATTAGAGGCGGCTTAATAGAACATGCAACAGAATTAAAATCTAAAAGATATATAAAAAATGGTGAATCGGAAATAAGAGCGAATAAACATCTCGCAGCTTCTGGCCTTTACAAAGATGGAGAACGATATGGCAGATGGCGCTTTTTTGATGGACCTGATTCAGTAGAACAAGTGTATAATTACACAACTAAAAAAGTTGAAATAAATAAGCCAATAAGGGATATTCTGTACGAAGTTGATGGACTAAAAACTGGCGATAGAATCATCTATCCTGCTAAAATCGGTGGTTTTAATTTGGGTTTAAGGTTTTTATTAAAAGAATATATTCCATCAAAAAGTTTTAGACCATATGTTGGTATTCATGTGGTTAAGTTGATATTTCACATAAATGAAGAAGGAAAACTAGTTAAATATGAAACTGAAACCGGAGAAGGTAATTTAAAAGAAGTTATAAATATTGATTTGAAAAATTTACGCCCCGAAGATTTTGAATTTACCCCTGCCTATCTTAACAATAAACCAGTTGCAAGCCGACTAATTTTTAAAAGTAAATTAACAGTCGATTAAAATAATTCTTGTACACTGTAGCGTTTTTCTATCCTGCTTCGTTTTATCAGAAAAAGTGTTAATGGCCATTAACCAATTTTAATTTAAAATTGACTTAAATCATTAAAATGAAAACGAATCTGAAAAAATTTAGTACGACAACAAAAATTATATGCTCGCTCCTATTATTTACAATATTTATATCAGCCTGTAAAAAAGATTGGAATAACGATGCCGTTACCGTTGCAGGTATAGGTTTTGTACATGCTTCTCCAGGCACTGGTGCTTTAGATTTTATCGTAGATAATCAAAAAGCTAACAATAAAGCTTTTAACTACACAAATGATTTGGGTTATTTCGGTGCCTACCCTGGCTCAAGATTATTCGGTATCACTAAAAAAGATTCAACCAAATTTATTTCTACAGCAAATGTTAATCTACAATCGGGTTTATTTTACTCGGCCTTTGTGATAGATGTTTTGCCAACTCCAAAAATTTTAGTGGTTGAAGATGATTTAAAAGCTCCTGAAACCGGCAAAGCAAAAATTCGATTTATAAATTTAAGTCCTGATGCTGCTGCTTTAGATTTAGCTGTTGTTGGCAAAGATGCAGCTTTAGTAACTGCAAAAGCATATAAAGAAGCTTCTCCTTTCATTTCGATCGACCCATCAGCAAGTTATACTTTTCAAATTAAAGAAAGCAATGCAGTAACTGCTACACTTCCAGACACAAAAATTGAAGCTGGCAAAATTTACACCCTTTGGGCAAAAGGTTTAAAAAGTAAAACAGATAGTACCAAATTTGGCTTAAGCATCCTTACAAATAAATAACACCTACATATGAAACGAAAATCGACATCATCCGGTTAAACGGATGGTGTCATTTTCATTAACTTTGCATCAGAATTGCAATCCACACCAAATCATTAACAAATCTCTATAAGTTCTTAAAGGTTGATAAAAAAAATACTCAGTATTGAGGAAATTATACAAGGCTGCCAAAGGAATGATAACAGCTGCAAGGAAATGATGTATAAATCATTTTATGGCTATTTAATGGGTATTATTTTAAGGTATGTAAACAACAGTTATGATGGAGAAGAACTTGTAAATGACAGCTTTATAAAAATTTTTAAGAGTATTGATGGTTTTCAAGCACCGAATAATGCTTCAGACTTACAAAAAATATTTAAAGGTTGGATTGCCAAAATTGCTTCGAGAACAGCAATTGATAAACTTAGAACCTTAAAAAACCAGGCTTATGTTGATGATTTATCGGAAGCTGAGCATCCTGTTACCCACGTTTCAGTTGCATCTGATTTACATGTCCAGGATATTCTGAAACTGTTAAATTATTTACCTGAAACACATCGGCTGGTTTTTAACCTTTACGAAATTGAAGGCTTTGCACACGATGAGATTTCAAAAATGATGAATATACCCGAAAGTTCGAGCAGGGTTTATTTAACCCGTGCAAAAAATAAATTGCGGGGTTTATATTTAAAAACATTGGTTAATTCGTATGAGAAAAATGGATAAAGAATTAATTGACCACATAAAGGATAATCTTCAGGCACATGAAGAGGCATATACTCCCGGAGCTTGGGAGCGCTTTAGCGTGCCCGAAAAAAAGAAAAGAAGAGGTATTGTTTACTGGCCACTTTGGTCGGCCGCAGCAATAATTTTAGCTATGGGCAGTATATTCTTCCTGCAAAACAATGAAATTAAGCGTGATAAAATCGTTGTGAATCAACATAAAGCAGTAGATAAAAAAGTAGAAGATAAACCTTCAACAACTGTAGAAGAAACTCCTTTACTACAACCTAAAACTCAAAAAACGGAGCGTAACTCATTATACAGTAAAAACGAACAAAATTCGGTTTCTTCATCAATAGAAAAAGAGGAGATCATTTTAAATAAAAATCCATTTATCACATCAAATGAAGTAGAAATAGCTTCAGTTTCTGATAAATCATCGCCTAACAATGTATTAGCTGGAAAAACATACATAGAACAAATTGCTCCAAAATCGAAGGCCAATGAAACTGAAATCGTTGTCGAGAAAAAGCCGAAAGCGAAAGCAAAAACCACTTTTGAAGAACTTTTAGCGCAAGATAGTTATGCCAATAGCACAAACAAATCACAAAAAACTAAAGGAAATACAAAATGGGAACCTGGAATATTTGTTGCGCCTGCAATAGGGAATGATAATAAAGTAAATATGAATTATGGTTTTTCCCTTTCATATAACCTAGCAAATAAACTTTCGATTAGTTCTGGAGTTGCCTATACAGCATTAAGTTCTACAAGTAACCCCGCACAAAATGATTTTGGGGCAGCTCAAAATTCACCATCTGCAATGGCCTTGGCAAGTTCTAATAACAGTAACCGAAGTCTTCAATCTGTTGATGCAAGTGTTCGTGGCATTAATATTCCGCTTGAGCTAAAATATAATTTCAGCAATAAATTTTATACTGGAATTGGCGTTTCTGCTTTAGCTATTCTCAACAATAAACAGCAAAATAATTATATTGTTAGTCAGGCACAAAACACTACAGTTGTAAATACAATGGGTTATGCCGAGCAAAAAATGCAGGTTGTTACAGAAAGAGTTTCAGAGCAGCAAAGTGAAGCCACAATTGCACCCGAAAAATATTTAGGTTTTTATAATTTTAATCTTGGTTACAAACAAAAAATTTCATCGAAGAAACATATTGCTGTTGAGCCATTTTTGAGGTTACCAATGAAAGATTTCTCTAAAGATAATTTAAACCTTACCAACGGAGGATTAAGGCTAAAGCTTGATTTTTAGAAATATGAGATAAAAAAACCTTTCCGAAAAATCGAAAAGGTTTTACAATTTATCAGCACAAAAACTGACAGATATAATTATTTAATGACCAGAGTGACCGTCAGCACCATGAGCATGACCATGAGCCAGTTCATCTTGTGTAGCTTCGCGAACGTTTAAAATTGTTCCGGCAAACATTAAATTTTTACCAGCCATCGGATGATTTAAATCAACTGCAACCGTTTCATCATGAACTGCAGTTACACCAGCTCTAAACTGATTTCCTTGATTATCTTGCAATGGAATAACATCTCCAACTGCTGGTACTTCACCACCAGCCTCGGTAAACATGCTTTTTGGTAAATCTGCAAATGCACCAGGATCTAATTCTCCATAACCATCAGCAGCAGATAATTCGAAGCTATATTCATCGCCAGTTTTTAAACCAGTTAAATGCTCTTCAAATTTAGGCAACATCATGCCAACACCATATAAAAATACTAAAGGATTTTGCTCATCAGCTTTTTCAACAAAAACTTGTTGTCCTTCTTCGTTAGTGGTGTGCAATTCATAAGTTAATGCAACCACTGAGTTTGATGAAATATTCATTTAAATTGTTTTATTGTAAATACTCTAATGCTTTATCAACAGAACTAACCGGCAACTGGCATAATTATTTCGGCAAATATCTTTTAATTGATTTAACGCTCGTGGCGCAAAGATAGCCTAATTATTAGTTTAACAAAAAAAGTGTTTAATTGTTGGCTAATAGATATAAAAATTAATATCGGTGCGAGTTTGGAAGAAAAGGGTGTCCGCCAACATTCTCCGCTAACGGTTTGGGGCTTTGCATTCGGGTAAGAAATCGAAGCACAAATGCTGGTATTATGATTAAAGTTCAACTTGAAAACTACTGTTGGATTATACAAGTCGGCCCTAACTTTTCAAACCCCAATTGGCGGTTCGTTGCTTTTTCTTGGCTTGTCTTCTTAGTAAAATCTACTTTTTGTCTTTCGCTTTAATTTTTTTTAGCTTCGGTTCTGGCAATTCATCAACAGTAATTTTTATTAATTTTCTTAGCCATTCCCTATCGTCCAATTTTTCTTCAATTAAAAAGCTTGGTTTTGCTCCTGGATATGGTGATGCTTCAACAACGTCATTGATATATACTCTTCCCAGTTGAGTTGGCTTAATAAATAATTTATTGTCGCAAACAAGAGCAAATAATTTGTTGTCAAAATATAGTCCGTACTCACCAAACATTTTTTTGCTTGTAACTTGTTCTGAAAAACCAATTTGGTCTATGATAAAATCTACGAATTTCTGCTCTGATGCCATGGATAATTTACTTTAATTTGAAATATGGATTAATTTTAATGCGAACAACTATTGTTTGATTAACCACTGATTTGTTTCTTAGAATCGAATCAGCAATTTGCCCAAATCGACGTTATGCATTCGAAATTTATTTAATATTTTCTTTCGAAAGAACTTCCGTTGAACCAATACACACCACTTGAATTTGCTCCTCCAAACCACAATTCGCCTTGTTTGCTTTTGTATATCGTCCAAATGTGTTTACTTTCAAGTCCATCTTCTTTAGTAAAATTTTTCACAGAATTACCATCATATCTCCATACACCAGAAGCTAAAGTACCAAACCAAATATTTCCTGCAGTATCTTCTCCAATCGAAAAAACTTTTTCAAGAGAATTGCCTTTCGTAAACTCCTTCTTCAAATTATGTTGTGCGGTAAAATTGACTACTTTTTTTCCATCATATTTCAAAACGCCAATTCCATTATTACCAATCCAAAGATTTCCTTTCCTGTCTTCCATTATACTTCGAACATGCAAAGCACCAGTTTCTGCGTTTAGCCCAAGATATTCATTATCCAGTATCTTAAAACCTGAACCATTATATCCAATTACAGCGCCGTAAGCTCCAAACCAAACGATTCCATTTTTACCTTTGACAAAAGATGTTGAAATGTAATATTTAAACCCATCTCCGGGTTTAGGTGTAACAGGAAACAAACGATAGGAAAGCTTTTGTCCGTCATATTGATACACGCCCGGGTACGCTTCAAGTTTATTGTAGCCCTCAATTTTATCACCTTTGAACCAAAGATCACTTTCATTTAACGTCCATTCGTGCTTTGAACTGTAATCTCGTTCTTTATAAGTAGCCATTTCCTGGCCATTATAAGTACTCAATCCTCTTCCACATTCAAGCCAGATAATGCCATTTTTATCTTCATAAATATTCCTTACCTGGTTATCACTTAAGCCGTTTTTTGTTGTGAAATATTGAAGCTTCCCATTATGAAGCAAACATACCCCTTCGTTGTAACTACCAAACCAAATATTTCCTTTACTATCTTCTAAAATTGAACGAACTCCGGTTGTGTATTTTAATCTTATGGCACTTTGCTTATTACAAGAAATTGTTACGACAATCAAAAATGTGCAGCAAAGCAGACATGTATTTTTCCATTTTGGTTTTACGTTCATTCTAACGATATTTTTTCTGTGACGCACAATGGCTACGGCCTGGTGATATGGCGTAAATCGAAGCACAAGAAGGGCGTAATTTTGTCAAGCCCATGTTGGCAAACGTATTATTTTCTGTTATATCTATTTCTAAAATTAGTTTTAGGAAAAGACGCTTGTAAAATTATTAAAACTGCACCTTCGTCAACTTTCACGCCGTTTAAAATCAATTGATTTTCTTTTGTTAAGCCTAATTCCGTTTTGTTAATCTGATAACCACCAAAAATATAAGGTAAACCTGTTAACCTAAAATTTTTGTTTTTTAAAAATATTAGTCCATTTGCCGATAATTTATATTCTGTTTCATAATTGCTTTCATTTCCGTTTTCAGTTTTGAATGTAAATTGAATTTTTTTATCATTTAAAATTAAAATTTTCACACTTTTAATTTCACTTGTATTCTTGACCCTGTTTCGAAAGTCTATGTAACTTTTAATACTTGTATATTTTAAATTTTCATTTTCAAAAGATTTATTTTCATATTCTCCTTCAATTTCTTTTACATTTCTGATTTCTTTTAAATCGCTTTCTTCGTATTTTTTTATTGATGCGCAAGAACAAAGCAATCCAATTAGAGGCAAAATGATATATTTTAAAAATTTATTTTTTTTCATTTCTTCTTATTAACGATTTCGCTCAAAATATATTTGCCAAGGGCTTGCGGCCTTGCGAAGACGGGATTTTGAAACCGCAAACTGACTGTCATCACGAACTTAATGAGAAACAAAAACCTTTATTATAATCACTGAACCACCAATTTCTTGCAGCTGCTATTGGGAATATATGCTTCTTTTTCCACTAAGCTAAAATACAAAAAGTCGGAACATAATTATCCCGACTTAAAATTGATTTGCTTTTGCACTTAACCGATTACACTTTTGTCTTTCGCTACAAATTTTGCAAAAGCCAATAATGCACCTGTTACCATTATGTTTCTGAAAAAATTGACCATTTCCAATTCTTTTTCTCTTGCTATATCTGCTGCCATATTTTCTGTACCTAATTCGTGTCCCATTGCTCGTGGCAAGTGAACCAAAATAGCCATTAATATTACGTATAATGCCATTAACGAATAAGCTAATTTGTCGTATTTGCCTAGTACAGCACTTACAATAAATAGAAGAATACAAACCAAAGTGAAGTAGTTCCAAAAATAAGGAAAAGGAATATAGTCAGGCACGAAAGAAGCGCCCACTTCTGGTTTTCCAAGGTGCAACCCAACATACAATAAAAACGAAAGTGGAAAAATGTATTTTCCTAAGTTTAAAATTTTATCCATTTTAGTAAAGTTTAATTGGTTGGAAATGGAATAAGTGGTCTGATTTCTACCGAACTGTTTGGATATTTAAGTATTGGACAAGTCTTGCTCCATTCTTCAACTTCTTCTAAATTGTCAGACTTGCAGATTAAAAAACCAGAAACTAAAACACTGTCTATTTCTTTGTGCGGACCAACTGTAACTTCGTTATTTTTTACAATTGAAGCATCGTAGCGAATGGGTGCAGTATGCATTAGCTTACCTTGCATTGCGATATTGCCGATCCACGATTGCCATTTGGGCATATCTTCAGCCATGTCTTGTGAAGTAGTCAAGTAGCCATTCTCGGCACTTGCGTTGCGGAACAATAATAAGTATTCTGTCATTGTGTTGAAATTTAATTTGTGAATGATGAAGCAAAATTCAGCTATTAAGTTTCTGTGAGCGATGACAAAAGTCGATGTTTTACAATTTGGCTTTTAGTCGACTGAAAACGTCTTTGTTGATGCCTAAATAAGAAGCGATGAGTTTGCTTGAAAGTCTGGTCATTAACAATGGTCGGTATTCCATTAGCCACTTTATTCTTTCAAATGCCGTCAATGAAACAAAAGTATTAATGCGATAAACAGAGTTGGCATAAGATGCTTCAAGGATTTGTTTATATACTTTATCAAACTGAGGAACAGTTTCCATCATTGTTTGAAATGATTTTCTGTCAATTGCAAAAAGCTCGCAAGGCTCAACGGTCCTAACGTTTTCTGTTGCAGGTTTGCCGCTTCCAAAACTCAAAAGTTCTGAACACCAATTGTCTTCAATAACAATGTCCCTTGTGGTTTCGTTAAGGTCTTTATCGTGAACGTAAACCTGTAAACAACCTTTGGCAATAAAGTAAACGTTTTTGCAAATATTACCTTGCTGTAAAAGTTGCTCGTTTCGTTTAGTCGAGATGTGTTTAAATGAAGAAAGCACCTCGTCCAAATGGTCAAGGTCATTACCAAGTCTGGTTGTGATGTGTTTCCTTAAAACTTCTATCATTTATTTTATGTCGTTGATATTTGCTTTCGGGGTCGTTTTAAAATGCCATATAACGTTTCGCTACTTTACGATAGCGAGAATATCGAAGCAGAAATGTTCAGTTTTGCACAAAAGTTCAATCGAAGAGCGGCTGTCAAATTTAGCACAAAACCCGCCATTTTGCCAAACTGTTGTTGTGTGCCGTTTTATTTTATCTCGAAACTTATTCCGTCAAATTTGTCGACAAGCTGTTGAATATTTATTGTCTGAATGCCCAATTGCGAACAAATTAAAGGTATTTTTTTGAAAACTTTATTGTCATTACTGACTTCTGTTTCTTCGGTTACGAGGAAAATATCTTCGGTTGGATTATCTTTTATGAGAGTTAGGCTTGTCAGAATTAATTTCATATCAGCCGAATTCATAAAATCATTTTTTACTGAGTCGTATTGCGTTTCTGTTAAGCGGTTTTTCTGAACTCCATTTACAAATTGGTTGTCAACTTGTCTATAAAATTTAGCAGGTGCAGGTGGTAGAATAAATTCAGTATTTAATGGAAGTTTGTTCGTTTTATTAAAAGTCTTGTCAGTTAAAAACGTAAGTGAAGTCAAAACAATTCCTTTTGATGTATAGGCACACTCATCAATTATCTTGTCAATAACCAAGATTTCCCCATTTACAATTTTTGATTTAATTGCTTCAAATAAAATTGTTTTCTTGTCAAATGGTAAGTAATACCGAACCAACGACAATAAAGAGCTGGTGTCAATTACTACTTTCATAGATGAAACTACCTATTTTATCGGGTTTTATGTTTAGCTTTTTACACAATTCGTATTCATTAATTACACCTTCATAAAATGCAGTTTGAATTGTTGATACTAATAATGGCGATTTAATTGGTATTGGTGTTGAACCACCCGGATTAATTCCGTTCTGTTTGTCTAATTCCCTTTTCTTTTTTAGCTCTTCATTTTTAATTCTAAAATCATCTTCAAAACTAACTTTTACTTTATTGTAATTTGCTGGGCTGATTTTATTTAGCAAGAGTAACTTTGTGAAAATCGCAATTCTACTTAAATGCGTCTTTTCTGAAATGGATTGAATTAGGTCAATATTATAATCATTGTTGGCAGTTGAATTATCGATTGTTTCAATTATTTTTTGAAATTCGCCACTTAGAAAATGGAAGGCAAAATCATTGCACCAAGTTTCAATTCTTGATAATTTTTGATTAACGAAGTCTTGATAATCAATTTGGTCTATTTCTTCTTCATTTAAAAGATAATGTCCCAATTCGTGTGCAATTGTAAATATTTCTCTTTTAAAAGAAATTTGTTGACGTTTTAATACAATTACATTAGGTTTAAGGAAAAAGCCATCAATATTTGCTCTTTCTTTTTTATTCCAAGTTTCTACGAACTCAAATACTAAAATATTTTTTTCTGCAAGTTTTTCTATTAGCTCGGTTAGAAAATCTTTATCCTTGATTTTAAATTCGGGATTTACCAATTTTCGTATTTCTGTAGCTACATTTTTTGGGTTGCTATTAAGCGTAAAAACAGGTAATGTTCTATCAAACTTTATGTCTGATAGTTCCGCAATGGCAGATAAGGAGATTTTAAATTCTTCAAAATGATTTACAATCTTTCTTGCACCTAAACTTAAATTAACATCAAATTTTGTCTTTCTAAAAAATATACTTGCATCTTTAGAAACTTCAGGTGATTTAGGGTCTAAATAGTAATGAATACCTTTATTAAAAACTTTATCAATTCTTTTAAGGTGTCCAAGTTCAATATTTGGACTTAATATTTGTTCTTTTGTTATGGGCTTAGTCAAACCTTCACTTATTAAAGGTAATAGTTCTTCAACCGACATTTTTAACAGTGTCAGTAAGTACTTTAGCTTTTCTATGTTTTGTTCAACTTTCAAGAATTCATCTTTAATTTATTTACAAATATACTCAAATTTTTAGTTGTCTTTTAATGTACGGTGGTTCGAAAAAATTGCACCTAACTCTCAAATATCCGCAACTATAAACACCTAAAACAATGTTCAAATGCTTATATTCGCTATTTCTATTAGGTATTTTGAATACACTTCATAAATAGTTAAACGTTATAAACGGAGACTCATAGTTAACCAATTATTGATTTCGAAGAATTTTGAGCGTATGGGGTTATTAATTTAGTTCACACTAAACTATAAACTAAAAAGCACAATTCAAAGTGGGTATACAATATTTAAATGATCTGATAAAACCATGAATGGCAAGTAGAAAATATTATAATAAATAAATGATTTACAGTTTTTTAATTAAATTTTTCTATTCCAAATACCCTAAAGCCTCCTCAATAGTTTTAACCGGCAATTGGCATACTTTATTTCGGCAGATATAAATTTTAGTATCATTGCTTTGCTTACCTTTAAGCAGCGGCAACGTACTTTCTGTTCCGCCCAATAAAATTTTATTTGGAATATAATGATTGCTTAATTCCAATTTAACAACATCAGTTTCTAAACCTGTTAGGGCAATTTCGTTTATGCCATAAACTTCGTTAAGCAATTGAATGGACCAATTTGAATAGGCAGAACCATACGTTTTTATTTTAGGATGAACCGAAGCAAGCATTTCAGCAGCTTTTGCACTGTAGCTTTCTAAATCAAAAAATAAGCCCAGTTTTTTAAGGTTTTGAGCCATTACAGAATTCGCTGCCGGAATTACATTATCCATCACTTCGTGTTTACGAGCAATTAAACTTTCACTTTCTGCTGAGGTATAAAAAAACATCGGCGAATCTGTATCCGAAAAGTTTTCCAATACATAATCGCTAAGGGCTTTTGCCTCATTGAGCCACTTTTCATCAAAATCATATTCATATAAGGCAATTAATGCATCAATTAAAAAAGCATAATCATCTAAGAAGCCGATAATAGAGGCTTTACCATTTTTATAATTTCGATACAATCCACCTTGTTCTGTTTTTAAATTAGCTAAAATAAATTTTGCTGCTTCTGCGGCTTTTTCATAATATAAATCATGGTTTAAAACGGTTGCCGCATCAGCCAAACCCTTAATCATCATTCCATTCCAGGCCGTTAAACATTTATCATCTAAACCTGGTCTGATTCTTTTGCTTCTAACCTCAAGCAATTTAGCCTTCTCAGATTTTACTTTATTGTAAAGTGTTTCAGCATCTATTCCGTACGTAGCAATTAAATCATCATCTAATATGGTTTTACGCAATATATTGGTTTGCTCCTCCTCCCAGTTTCCATCTTCGGTAATGTTGTAATACTCACCAATTATTTTGGCATCATCACCCATTATTTCATCGAACTCTGTTCTATCCCATACGTAAAACTTACCTTCAACACCTTCGCTATCGGCATCCAAAGCAGCATAAAATAAGCCATCACCTGATGTCATTTCTCTAAAAACCCAATCAATAGTTTCTGTAACAGTTCGTTTAAAGGAGTCGAATTTTGTGCATTGATAGGCTTCTGCATATAAGCTTACCAGCTGCGCATTATCATAAAGCATCTTCTCGAAGTGAGGAACATGCCATTTATCATCAACAGAATATCGGGCAAAACCTCCCCCAATCTGGTCGTAAATTCCGCCTCTGCTCATTTCCTCTAAAGTGTGACAAACAGCCGTAAAAACCGATTCATCATCTTTTAGAAAACCGTATCGCAGCAGAAATATCCAATTATTTGGCAAAGGAAATTTCGGTGCACGGTTATAGCCACCATAAGTGATATCAAAATGGCGTTTCCAAGGATCAATAATTTCTATTAAATGTGCTTCAGTATAGGCTTCCTGAATATCTACCGCAACTATTTTTTCACTATCATTTATTCCTGATGTTAATCGCTCTGCATATTGAATTGCTTTCTCCGGCTCGTTTGACCACAAACCCGCTACGTTTTCAAGTATGTTAATCCAGTCATCTTTCCTAAAATAAGTTCCGCCATAAATTGGACGCTGGTCTGGCAGGCAAATACAATTTAGTGGCCATCCGCCACTTCCCGTCATTAACTGTATGGCATACATATAAATCTGGTCGATATCTGGGCGTTCTTCCCTATCTACTTTTATACAGATAAAATGTTGATTCATAACTTCAGCAACTTCATGGTTTTCAAAACTTTCTCGTTCCATAACATGGCACCAATGGCAGGCAGAATAACCTATACTTACTAAAAGTAACTTATTTTCAGACTTAGCTTTTTGTAATGCTTCGGTTCCCCATTCGTACCAATGAACAGGATTGTATGCATGTTGCAATAAATATGGCGATGAAGCATTGATTAAACTGTTGGGTTCGGACATGTAAATGATGGAAAATGTAAGATGTATAATAGAAGTTAAATTTAGCGATTGTAAATCTATTAATAATCTACAAAGCTGCCTTGTTTTAGTTTTTGTTTTTATATTTTAGATGGAAATCTATTTCTTTTATGGAGCTATCAAAAAGTGATTTATTTAGTGTAATTAAGGATATTATTATTCAATCTCGCTTGAGGGTTTTCCGTGCTGCAAATTCGGCTTTACTGGAATCTTACTGGCAAATTGGAAAACTTATTGTAGAAGATGAACAAGCAGGCAAAGCAAGAGCTGATTATGGAAAATCGACATTAAAAAACCTATCTCAGCTGCTTACAATGGAGTTTGGAAAAGGTTTTGATGAAAGTAACCTTAGAAATATCAGGGGATTTTACCTTGCCTTTCCAATTCGTGACGCATTGCGTCACGAATTGAGTTGGACGCATTACCGCCTACTTTCGAGGTTGGAAACTGAGCAAAAACGCGATTATTATTTATCCGAATCCATCACCTCAAATTGGAATAGTAGAGAATTACAAAGGCAAATTAATTCGCTTGCATTTGAAAGGCTTGTATCTAATAATATTCAACAAGATTCTCAACAAGAAATTGAAAACTTTTTAAAAGACCCTTATATTTTTGAATTTTTAGGATTAAATACAAACGCAAAAAATTCTGAAAGGGAATTAGAAAGCTCTATCATAGACCACATTCAGAAATTCTTGTTAGAGTTTTGGGAAAGGTTTTGCTTTCGTAGCCAGGCAACAACACATTGTAACTGATACTTCTGATTTTTTTATTGATTTAGAAACAGTTGAAATTTTAACTAATAAATTATCAATAGGTTAATGCTTTGGCACAATTTATTTTATGAAATTAATATGATGGACATAATTATTATTGTCCTAGCCGGACAGGCTTTTTACTTTTTGACAACAAAAAGTAACAAAAATTGCCAGCTGAAAATTTTTGTTTTAAAGCAAGTAGTAAGGCATTGACAATGCATTCCCAAAAATTTGTTAGGCCGGATTTAAGGTAAACGAAGATTCATTGCTTTGGCTTAGTTAGAAGGAAATGCTAATTTTATAAAATATTAATTACGATCCTTAATTAAGCTTCCAAATAAAGGATTTAATAGAAATAGATAGACAACCTTTTGAATTAGAAAAACAATAAACATGAAAATCACCCATACCGAAATATACCGCTTCAGCATCCCGATGGAACCATTCGTTATTGCAACCGGAACCATGCATTTTGCCCAAAATGTGCTGATTAGAATATATACGGATTCTGGTATCCACGGCATTGGAGAGTGTTCGGCTTTTCCGATGATTGTCGGCGAAACGCAGGAAACCTGCATTGCAATGGCGAAAGATTTTGCCGCGATTTTAAAAGGCAAAAATCCTTTGGAAATTCCTGAACGGATGAATGATTTGTTGGGTTATGCTGACCATAATAATACCATAAAGAGTGCTTTTGATATGGCCTTATTTGATATTGCAGCTAAAGATGCGGGCCTGCCACTATACAAATTTCTTGGTGGTACAAAAAGAAGCATAGAAACTGATATGACGATTGGTATTGATTCTCCAGATGGAATGGCTGCGACTGCCTTAAAATATCAAAGCAAAGGATGCAGGATTTTAAAAATTAAATTAGGCAAAGGTATTAATGATGATATTGAAAGGGTAAAAAAGATTCGTGCAGCCGTTGGTGATGAAATGATTTTACGCTTAGATGCCAACCAGGGCTGGAGTTTTGATGATGCCTTATTTGCTCTGGGTGAACTGGAAAAATACAATATCGAATTTTGCGAACAACCCATGCGTACCTGGTACGATGATAAATTACCAGAATTGAATGTAAATTCACCAATTAAGTTGATGGCCGATGAAAGTTGCTACAACCACCATGATGCCCGAAAGTTAATTAACAGCCAATCTACAACCTACCTAAACATCAAGTTTTCGAAATCCGGTGGAATTTTAGAAGCGCAAAAAATCCATGAAGAAGCCTTGCAAACAGGAGTAAAATGCATGATTGGAAGTATGCTCGAAAGTCGAATTGCCTTAAGCGCAAACCTTCATTTTGCGTTAGCAAGTCCTAATGTTATATTTTTTGACTTAGACACCGCCCTACTTGGCCATTTGGTTGACCCGGTTGTTGACGGATTAACTTACAACGGTTATTTTTTAGATGTTCCGGAAACGCCAGGTATTGGCGCAGAAGCGGATGAATTTTTCTTAGAGCAATGCGAAAGTTGGATGGTATAGTTCACTGGTTTGTTGGTTGATTTGTTTTTTAGTTTATTGGTCATTGGTACATTGTATAATTTGTGTTAGCGTGTTTCATTTAACTATCAAAATTTATATGTTGTACTTTTTTCAGTTTGCTAAAAATCAACAAACTATTCCACAAAAAAACTAACCAACCAAAAAACGAATTAACTAAAAACTAACCAACTAATAACCTTACCGAACGAGCATTCTTGCAAGATCAGTACTATCTCCATTAAAGGCATTAAAATCTACCACATGACCAATTCCATTGATTTTGGCTTTATCAGAGTGTTGCCAAAATTTCCATTTGCTTTTGTCTAAACGCAGCTTAGGTTGATAATAATGAGCAATCCAAAGTGGATAATCTTCAAAATCACCTTCTAAATAATCTTCATAAAACTTTAATCCGGTATAAATAATAGGTCTTACCTTTGTTTTCATTTCCACATAATTCAGAAAATCAGAAAGCTCTGCCCTCATTTTTAAAGGTGAAACGCCATCCAAACTTTCTACATCAACAACTGGTGGCAAATCGCCTTTTTCGATATTAACAACCTGTAAAAAGAATTTAGCCTGGGTTTTTCCATCGCGTTTTGGTCTGAAGAAATGATATGCACCACAAATAATCCCAGCCTTTGGTGCCTCACGCCAGTTCCGTTGAAAATATGGATCAACCAGCAAAATACCCTCAGTTGCTTTTATAAAAGCGAAGCGAATACTGACCTCGTCCTCTTTCATGGCCTTAACTTTCTGCCAGTTTATTTTACCCTGATAGTAAGAAACATCAATGCCATGAATAGCATATTTTTTAGGGATTTTTATGTCGAAACTATAATAAGTTCTATATTCCGGATCTTGCCCCCAATCTGTAACCCATCGCCAGGCACCGACAAAACCCTTTACTACATAACCGTAATAAAATGGAGAGAGTAAAATTAGTAGTAAACCTGCAATGGCTACTTTCCACTGCGTAGGAAATGGTTTAGGCTTTTTCTTTCGAGGTACCGTTTTTCTGGCTGAAGGTTTCTTAACAATTGGTATTCTTTTCTCTGGCGGCATATTTTATTTGATGCCGCTAAGTTGAGGAAAATTGAGGGGAAATGGAAAGACATTGTTCTCTGAACCACTTTCCAATTATAGATTTATCTAAGAATAATTTATCTTTTCCTCCTGAGCGGAGTCTAAGGATTTGTGGGAAATTAAGGTTTAAAATATTAAAGTTTTGCAGCTACAAGAAGTTGGCGATTTCGAAGCACTAAACTGTCAACCAAGCACAAGCTTTGATAGAAGCACAAAACTTGATTTAACCACCGTCAGCCATTTTTACACAAATTTGCTGTTATGGGTAAATGTATCTTTTCTGTCGTTGCGATATTAAGCTTTCTGTTTTTCCGTTTTGTCATTTACCAATCCTTGTGATTGATTGCTAATCTTATTGTTGATTTACAATAAAGTTCGCTCGTTCAAATAGTTCGTCATATGTTAGGATTTCTATGTTTCTTGAATCCCTACGAAATAACTCAAAAGTATCAAGTTTAATCTCTCTTATTCTAACATTTTCTATGTCGTTAAATTCTGATTTATTACCAATTAATAAAATAGATTTGGCATCTTTAGTTCTTTGTGCAAGTTTTCTATCTCCTACTTTATTGTAATTGTTTGAGTTCTGTCCAAGTATACACCATTCTGCTTTTTGTTCCAATACTTGAGTCACAGCGTCGATAAAACCCTTACTTAAACTCCAGGTTCCACTTCTGTTTTTTGTTTTGTCAAATATTTGTGTGTCTGGTTTTTTGATTTCTACTGTAACAGTGAAATCTTTAAAAGTCATCAAAAAATCAACTATTACTTTTTCCTTATTGTCGGTACCCACAGAAGTTAAGTTCATTTCTCGATCAAACTGTGTCATCATTCTGTAATCAAGTCCATAGCCAAATATCCATTTTTGGCTATCAAAGAATTTTTGCCAATCAGTTTCGCTCCATTCAAGATTGTTTAGTTGATTTTTGAACACTTCCAATGCATCCTTTCTACCCAACAAAATATCGATATCTTGTTTTGTAAGATTATTTTTAATCTGGTTTAGAAGGGAAATTCTTTCTGAACCATATGTGTTTTTAAGAACTTTAATAATGGCTTTTTCGCTACTGTCAATTAGTGCTTTATTACCATTATTAGAAGATAAATCTTCAATTTGAAAATTATCTTTATTTGAAAAATCAATGAATTCAATTGATTTTAAGAATGCAAGTAATTTTTGAAATTCATCTCCTCTAAAAGTAAAGGTATGTTCGTTTGTTGTTTTAAAATCTCCTGATTTGTTTTCGTCAAAGCGTTGAAGTGTTAGTCGCTTGATTTGTTTATCCTCTTGGCTCACAAGAACTAAAACTTGCTGTTTCTTTTTCGTTGACTGTCTTAACGTAAGTATTCCATTTATTTCTCCGGCAATAACAATATTAGAATCCTCAAAAACAATTTTCACATTTCTGGTATCTGTAGAATTTTGAGAAAGTTTAAATGCTTTACTTATGTAGATTTTACCTTCTTTGCGAATTTGATAGAAGTCAAAGTCAGTTTGTGGAGTATTATCTATCATGCAATTTTCGTTTTATCAATTTCTGTAAGACTGATTGTTTGTTTCATTGCTGTCGTCAAAGTTTTCTGCCATTAGACCTCGATTTTATTACCAATTTTAAACAAAGTTATGAACGATTTTTTCAACCCAAGGCCATCCAAAAGATATTAGTTTAGGAAATATTGATAATACTATAAAACCAATAGAGCTAATCAAAGCGTTTAATCCCAAAGCATTTACATGGAAAGGTTCTTGCCTGCCTACATCTAAATCATTTAACTTATTTTTAGCTTGAATATACCCACTAAACGCAAGAATTACACTTATTATAAAAGCAATTCCTAATAAAATAATTTTAAACCCCATTACTTTTGTTGTACATGCATAACATAATAAAATTAAGGTACTTAGAAATGATAAAAAAATATATGAATGGATGAGTGTTAAAATTATTAACGCAATAATATATTTGGTAGAGATTTTAATTTCCGATTTTATAAATTGATAAACTATGGAGGATGAAATATTCATCACAAAAATTGAAACTCCACCAAGAACAATAGCGGTAATAATTAAAAGTATAATGGTAATTAAAAAGTTCATTTCAAATTCATTTTAAGTATAAAGTTTATATTTTACAATTCAGATGTTCAATTGATAATTTCGTTGGTTCTGAAATTGTTTTTTAAAAGGTTCAAATTATATTGTGCTATTTATTTCTGTTCAGTTTAAGTTTTGTTTAATTCGAATGTGTCAGCAAACTTTCATTGACCGATGAGTTTCGTTAGGGTAACATTTACCCATAACGTTTTGGAAATTTGCGCAGAAATGGCGTTGCTTGCACAACCATTGTCAGCCAGCACTAAATTAGGTTAATAACGGATGAAATAAGGTAAACCACCGTCAGCCATTTTTGCACAAATTTGCTGTTATAGGTAGCCATTTTAGAGTTTGCCATCAATTTCCCAACTGTTAATCATATCATTTGCTCTTTTTACAGCACTATAGATATAAAGGTCGTTCTTAGTTTTTAACCAAATGTGGTCGGTAATTATTAAATAGCAAAAAATTTCTTCATTAATTAACGCCAGATTAGTCATAGCGCTATTAAATTGATGTCGGGCAATTAATACCGAACTAAGTAGAACTCCTGATAATAAAACAATTATGGAAATATTTATATGGCCAAGATAAAATAGATATATACTTGCTATGAATACAGTAAATGCTAAATATTTGAGGTATGGTTTGTCGTTTGAATTTGTGGTCAACCTACCAATTATAAATTTTATTGGTAATATTAGTAGAAATGTCCAATCCTTTAGAAATATGGCAAGGATGATTGAAATAAGTATGATTAAATTGGGCATAAAAATCGTAACATCGTGGTATAACATACTTTTAATATCCTTATTTATTCCTTTCAAGAGCTTGTATTTGTAAAATGACAAGACCTTTGAAGTGCCCTTTTTCACATCGTTTTTTAGTTTTTGAAAATCGTCGTATGGAAAATTAATTAGTTTTTTTAATGATAACAGTTCTTTGTTATTACTAATTTCTTCAAATATTACTTTTCCAAATGGGGTTTTATAGAATTCTGTTTCAATTGAATTATCATTATAACTGCGGTTTTCTTTGTCTTCTTCTAAATCAACCTTGCGCTGTTCTTCTTCTTCTTGTGCTTTATTGAACTCTTCCCAGTAATTCTTTCGTTCATTTTCCTTATCTTCTTCTATGATGGAACAGGTCTGTGTTTTTGCTAAGTCCAAATATTCTAGTGAACTAGTGTTGCAAGCCGACCACATATTTACTTTACAAAGCTTTGAAATTTCTTTGAGTGGATCAGTTCCTCCCAGCACTTTTATGCTTAATAAGTAAGGTTTTAATTTATCAGGTTTGCATATTTCTATTTTTAGGTCAGCCTCATTTGATTTATAATGACACTCGTAGAAAAGGTCTTCTTCGTTCGTATCCAATTCTTCCCATTTATAATGTTCTTTTGTTAGTGTTTGGTCAATTTTATCTCTCAGTTCTCGTGGGTCTGCAAAACAGAAAAATTCGTCTTTAATCTTATTTTCTTCGGAATTCGTTATCCAATATTCTTGTTCTCTCATTTCTGGGCGATTTTTCGGGGGTTACCTATAACGTTTTGGCGCTTGGCGAAGGTGACGATTTTCACTACGCATGTTGATGCGGAGAACCAAACTTTGATTAACCTCCAATGTGTCTGCGGAGCACTACACCGTCACTTTTGCCAAACGCCTGTTAGCGGATGTTGTTTTAGTTCTGTCCAATAAGTTCATATACACCATTAACTATTCTCTTTGCGTCTGTGGCATTTACAGTTGCCTTCGTATGGACAAGCCTATTTCGTGTGTCAGACCACATTCTGATTTTAGCAAAATCCTCTTGATGAATTATACCAAAATCTTTTGCTAAAATATAAATTGAATATGGTACAGTAGTTTTAATAGGAACATCCTTCATTGTTTCAACTCTCTGTCGAATATTAACCTCAAGTAAAGTCATCGCAGAAATTACAGCAGCTCGGTATTCTTTCTTTTTAAGGAGTCTGTTTGGCTCTTCGTCATAAGTTGTTTTCATTGGCTCTACGACATCTCTAAACCAATGTTCTATTCTTTCACTAAGCTCATCAATTGCTTCAAATGGATTGTCAGGCCTTAATATGTATAGTAAATTTTGAATGTCCGCTGGAATAGGAGAATTCTCTGAACGAATAATTAAAAGTCTATTTTTATGCTTGCTTTGACTTAAAACCAGTCCGAGCTCAAACATTGTGTTTTGAGTTGCAAGGTCTAAAACAATAAATTCTGCTCTGTTTATCAAGGCGGATACTTTGGCTATCCAATTGTCACCAATTGAAATGACATCATCTGCACTTATAGGAACTAACCCTTTTCCCGCTGCAATTGGGAAAATATACTTTTTATAAAAGGGTAAAAATTTTATTGGTATCGAGAAAAAACATAACCTATTATTTGTGTCGTCTGGCAAAGCGAGTTCAGCTAATGTAGCTTCCTCACTAACTGTCGGCAGTTTTAATACTTCATCATTCCAATAGTCTTTAAGTTCAGTAAAGACTTCTTCTAAAATTTTAGGGTAGTCGGAAGGATTGCCTTTTATATTAATTACCTTAACACCTCTTCTTTCAAATCTTGCCTTTTCGTGTGGAGAGCAAGCAATTTTCAAAACGTATGCTTGTCTTCGGAGATTTCCTAGTCGGTCTTTTATTACTTGCCAAATTTGTCTAAAATCAGTGTCGTCCAAGCTGTAGCCGATAAATAATGGAGTTCTTATAATAAGTAAATTTGCTAAATATGTTGCCAGCATTGGATTTTTTGATAGAAATCTATCATAGTCTTCTTCGGTAACAACCAATTTGTTCGGATGATGCAGGTCTCCGTGAAGTTTAAGAATTGTAATTCCATCACTAGAATTAGAAATAGAAAGCTGGTCTTCATCAATAATTGGTCGGCAGTATTTAGGAATTAGTCCATAGCCTTGTTCAAGTAAAAATTCAAAATTAGTTGTGCAAACAATGTCAAACTGCAATTCGCAGAAAGCCTTATGAGTTTTTCCGGGCTTAACAGAACTCAACAACAATAGTTCTGTAAGTTTTTCAACAAGATTAGTTCTGGAATATTCGTGACAGAATGCAGAAATTGCATCAATAGCATTAGTGTATTTGTAGTCCTGAATGTCTTGAGCAATCGCCTTTCCAAGTTCATCCCAGTCAAGCATTTTCTTGTTCTTAGGTATGTCAGCATTTTTAGAAAAGCCAGCTCCGATTATCGGTAAACAGCGATTACTAACCAAGTCTTGTAAGAATGGTTTCGGAAAATATTCTATGTATTTATATTTTTTCATTCGATGTTGTCTGTCGTTTTACAATATCCGCTAACTTACTTATTGCGGCAACTTAACCGTTTAGAATCGAATATAAACGTTTAATATCTTTTAACATTCAATATTTCTTCCCCAAACCTACTCCTTCCTACCCTCACCTCCTTACGGTTTCCCGTAACCTTATTCTATTTCCCATGTTGCCAGCAAAAGCCATTACCATTAGCACTTCTTTTGCACCTCGCTCCTTTTTTGGTAAACGCTTTACATTGCCCAACATAGCTATTGCTTGTGGTGATTGTTTTTCTGCTGCTAAAGGTATTAATCGTTGTTGATTTCGCATTTGCACAAACGCCACAACTACCGCCGCTGTTGCAATGTTTACAACCCGAGCAATTAGAACAAGCGATACAATTGCTTTTGCCATAACACGTAGCTACTGGCTTGCGAAAGGAATAATTTTTAGGTGTTGGTGCGTTAAAAAGCAGCAGGCTGCCTATTAAAAGAAAGAGAAGCGTTTTCAAAATAATTAAGAGCGTTGAGGGTTGATTTAAAATATTTAGTTAAGTTAAAATTACGTTTAATTTATTGATTTCCAAGCCATAAAAACTAAATTGGTAAAAGGAATAGAATATATCACCCCCAGCACCCAATGTCATTAACTTAAGGCGAAAATGAAAAAACGTTGTCATCCTGAGCTTGTCGAAGGAAGAATGTTTTTTTGTTTTAGACAGTAAATTGGTCTTCGACGAGCTCAGACTGACAGGCAATTTTGCTTAAGTTAATGACATTGCCCCAGCCCCTCCTTGAAATAAGGAGGGGCGTTTAGCTCTTTTTTTAAAATAGATTGCTTCGTTCCTCGCAAGGGCAGCTTATTTAAATATTTCAATAAAAAACAATCCTTTTATCACACTCCGTTTTACTACTTTTGCAGCTCGAAAACCAAACCATGTTCAAGCTCGTTTTAAACACCTACAAATCTTCATTTAGCGGATTAAGCAGAGAAACCTGGTTGCTTAGCATAGTAATGATGTTTAACAGATGCGGAAGTATGGCCGTTCCATTTATGGGCTTGTATGTTACACAAAGCCTGCACCGTAGCGAAATGGATGCCGGTTTAATTATTACATTGTTTGGTGTGGGCTCCATTTTAGGTTCTGCAACGGGTGGAAAACTAACTGATATTATTGGTTTCAGACCGGTTCAAATTTTATCATCCATTATCGGTGGATTGCTTTTTATATTATTTTCTACCATCACGCATTTTTCTACACTGTGCATTTTGTCCGTCGTAATCAGCTTTTTTTCTGAAGCATTTCGCCCCGCTAATTTTACAGCTGTGGCGCATTATGCTAAAGAAAATACCATCACCCGCTCCTATTCATTAAACCGATTAGCTGTAAATATTGGCTGGTCGGCAGGCATTAGTATGGCAGGGATAATTGCCTCAATTAACTACAAACTTTTGTTTATTGTAGAAGGTTCGGTAAGTATTTTAGTAGGTATTTCGATTCTATTTCTATTACCAAAAGTGCAGGATTTCATAAAAAAAGCTAAAGAAAACCGCAGCACAATTGTTATTCTTAAACCCTGGCAAGATGGTTTTTACGTTAAGTTCATTCTATTAACCACCTTATTTATTACCTGTGCATTTTTAATGTTCAGGGTTGTTCCGGTATTTTTTAAAGAAGAATGGCACATAGATGAGTTTGCTATTGGGATAATTATTGGGTTAAACGGCGCAATTATTGCTCTTTTTGAAATGATAATGATTAACAAAATTGAAAAGAAAAAATCGCCGATGTTTTTCATCATCATTGGGTCTATTTTCTTTGCTGTATCTTATTTACTATTAAGTGCTCCAATAATTTTCCATGTGTTAACAGCAGTTTTAACCATAGTTGTTTTTACCATTGGCGAAATGTTTGTTTTGCCATTTATTAATACGGTTGTAATTAGCAGAAGTAATGAGCATAATCGTGGTTTATATGCTGCAGGCTACACACTGAGTTGGTCTTGCGCACAAGTTGTTGGCCCTTTAGCCGGATTTTTTATTGCAAAACACTTGGGTTACAACTGGCTGTGGTTTGGATTGGCCTGCATCCTTTTACTTTGTGCTTATGGTTTTAGCATCCTCGATAAAAAACAGGAAAAAACCATTTTAGGCACCAATTAGCGCATATTAAAAGTCAATCCGCAAATTTTCGCATGAGTCACGCTGAGCGTAGTCGAAGGGCAATATAAAAGGTATTCGACTACGCTCAATACCATCATTTTAAAAGAAACAATAGTTTATAGAAGCCCTAAATCGGCAACCGATAACTAGGAACTGCAAACTGGCAACTGATAACTATTTTACTCTTTCAGCTTTTACACCCTCGTTTGTAATTTTTACCGGAAGAATTTTTCCATCAGCATCAAATTTCATTTCATCGATACAAGTCTCACGGTGGTTTCCGTCTGTTTCAGTCAACGGGCGACGATGATAAACAATATAATATTTGTTCTTTTTCTCATTAAAAATTACCGAATGATGCCCTGCTCCTCTGGCAATTGATGCATCTTGTTCTAATATTTTATCAACTCTTTTAAATGGCCCAAAAGGCGAATCGCCAACGGCATAAGCAACCGAATAATCAGGGCCCGTCCAACCACCTTCGCTCCACATAAAATAGTATTTTCCGTTTCTGATGAACATGTAAGGACCTTCGACATATTTATCTGGCGTAATTTCTTTAAAAATTGTTCCATCTTCGAAAGGCACAAAACCCGTAAAATCGTTATTTAATTTAGCGATGTTACAGTGTTTCCATCCACCATAAATCAGGTAATATTGACCGTCCTTATCTTTAAAAACATATTGGTCAATCGGTTGTGCACCATTATGAAATTTATCTACCAAAGGTTTACCCAAATGATCTTTAAAAGGCCCTTCAGGTTTATCAGAAACTGCTACACCAATTCCACCCACTTCATTATCACTTTGAATATCATTTGCACCAAAGAACAGATAATATTTTTTATCTTTTTCTACAATTGCTGGAGCCCACATGGCTTTATTTGCCCATTTAATCGCTGCTGTATCTAAAATATGTTCATGTTTTTTCCAATTGGTTAAATCATCAGATGAGAAGGCATCAAGGAAAACCTGTTCTTTATACTTTGCAGAATAGGTTGGATAGACCCAATATTTGTTCTTAAAGATTGCTGCCTCGGGATCAGCATACCAACCTTTAAAAATGGGATTTCCAGATTGATTAATCGTTTTAGTACTTTGTGCAAAAGAAGTAATTCCTGCTAAAAGTAAAAGAGATGAGCATATGTATTTCATGAGGACAATTTATAAAAAAATACTTTCTTAAAGAATTAAGTTCGCTTAATGATTTTGGAAAGCAGTTTCAGTACGCATCGGTTTTTTCAGTCCCGCCCCCATTTCAAATCTTTACCGAAAAAAAATCGGCAAAGGATTTTACATTCAGGTCGGGTTTATATGGCATTTTTGGCAATTCTATTGAGGTTTTTTAACCACCGCCAGGCACCAGATATTATTAAATTAAGCAAATTCCTTGTGTGAGGGTTAATTTGTTGTATAAAAATCAGTATAAATGACGTTGTTACAGCTAGAAAAATTAACCATTTAAGAAATGTAAGGCCATTTAAGCTTAGATTTTCTTACATGCCTTATATGGTTTAAAATACTTGTGGTAAAAATAACGTCAATGGTAGCGGAGTAGAAGACCTTTTTTATAGTCGAAAACAAAAACATCTGTCCTTCGACCTTTGTTTAACCACCCCCGCCCCCTCCTAAATTAGGAGGGGAGTAAGTTAATGCCGGAGCCATTTTAGCAAAACTATCCAAGGCGGAACTACAGAACCATTGAAAAACTGAACGTTGATTTCAAAAAAAATCCCTGTCTATAAATAAACAGGGATAATTAGTCTTCGAATCGCTCAGACTGATAAAAAATTTATTTGCTCAATTCTGCAAAGTATTTATGAAACAAAGGCAAGGTTTCTATTCCTTTGTAATAGTTAAAAATATCATATTTCTCGTTTGGTGAGTGCAATGCATCACTATCTAAACCAAACCCAAAAAGCACCGATTTAATCCCCAAAACATCCTCAAACAGAGCAACAATAGGAATACTACCACCGCCACGAGTTGGAATAGCCGTTTTGCCGAAACTATCTTCTATAGCTTTTTCTGCAGCACGATAAGCAATACTATCAGTTGGCGTTACCACTGGCTCGCCACCATGATGTGGTGTAACTTTAACTTTTACATTTTTAGGCGCAATGCTTTCGAAATGCTTAGTGAAAATCTCAGCAATTTCTTCTGAACTTTGGCTTGGCACCAAACGCATCGAAATTTTAGCATTTGCTTTGCTTGGCAAAACGGTTTTAGCACCTTCGCCAATATAACCACTCCAAATTCCATTTACTTCTAAAGTAGGCCGAGTTCCTGTACGCTCCAAAGTAGAGTAGCCTTTTTCACCCCAAACTTCTTTAATATCTAAATCCTGTTTGTATTCGTTTTCATCATAAGGAGCAGAGTTTAAAGCTTTCTTTTCTTCATCTGTTAATTCAATAACTTTATCATAAAAAGCAGGAATGGTGATATGGTTATTTTCATCGTGCAAAGAAGCAATCATTTTACAAAGAATTGTAGCCGGATTTGCAACTGCACCACCATAAACACCAGAGTGTAAATCGCGGTTAGGACCAACAACTTCTACCTCCATATAAGCCAAACCGCGTAATCCGGTTTCTATTGATGGGTTTTCCATGCTAATCATCGACGTATCAGAAATTAAAACAACATCGGCTTTCAGGCGTTCTGCATTTGCTTTAACATAAATACCAAGATTTGCCGAACCAACTTCTTCTTCCCCTTCAATCATAAATTTAACATTGCAGGCTAAAGTGTTGGTTTCCATCATTAACTCGAATGCCTTTACATGCATATAAAACTGACCCTTATCATCGCAAGCCCCGCGGGCATAAATTTTGCCATCACGAACAGTTGGTTCGAAAGGTGGTGTGTGCCACAATTCTAACGGATCTGCCGGCTGTACATCATAATGGCCATATATTAAAACTGTTGGTAAAGAACCATCTATAATTTTTTCGCCGTAAACGATAGGATATCCTGCAGTTTCGCAAATTTCTACTTTATCTGCACCTGCATCTTTTAGCTTTTGAGCCACATAATCAGCTGTTTTTAAAACATCTTCTTTGTATTTTGGATCGGCACTTACCGATGGAAAACGTAATAATTCAAACAACTCATCTAAAAAACGTTGCTTGTGTGTTTCTACATAATTTTTAATCTCTTGCATAAGAAAATGAATTTGAGCAAATATAGGATTTTAGTGTAAAAGCCCTTAAAATTATAGATAGAAATGAACGAAAAGAGTAATTTACAGACGGGCAAAAATTAAGTATATTTAACACTACAGGTTTTACTTTTTATGCCAATATAATCAAAGTGTTAAATATTCAAATTAATTTAATTCTACCTCTTAATTATTTCGTTTTTTTACTAAATTGCGCCTTTTAAAATTCACCCATAGAAACCTCAAAACAAATAAGTTATCAATGAAATTAAGCGCAATTGTATCGCATATTCTGCTGCTTTTTTCATTTTTAATCCCTGTAATGGCTTTATCTCAAACTAACGTAAAAGTTAGTTGCCCTGAAGCAGCCCAATATTATGCTAAAGACAGCATCAACATCGTCACTTTTGGGGCGAGTACTGTAGAAGGCGTAAAAGGGCTTGGATTCCAAACCATGCTCGAAAGTAATTTTCTAAATTGTTATTCAGGAAAGGTTGTAAATATCACAAACCAGGGTATTGGCGGACAAACAACCATGCAAGGTTTATTAAGAATTGATAAAGCAATTAGAGCTCGTACAGGATTTATTGTTATATCTATGGGAATAAATGATGCCCTTGCAATAGCTAACGGAAAAGGAAGTGTTGCAGAAACCACAGTAAACATGCGGCTATTGATTACTACTAGCCTGAAGCAAAACCTTATACCGATTATTTGTACCCTTCAAAATGTTGATGACAGAACAAATAAAGCACTTGTTGCAGTTAATACAAATATAAGAAACATAAATATCGCTTACAGAAAACTGGCCACCGAATACAGAATTTATTTAGCAGACGTTAATGGTGCCATGCGTAGAGACTTTGGGCTTTATCAAGATAGTTTTCACCCTAACGCTAGAGGCTACAGATTAATTAGTTATGTAATTTTTGACGCCATAAATAAAGCTATTTTTGATAAGTTTTTACTGTTCGTAGCAACTCAAAACTATCCAAATCCTGCATCTACTCAAACGTTTATCGATATCGTACTTCCCGAACCTGATAAAATTAGTGTTCAAATCTTCGATATGATGGGAAGGTTAACTAAAACTGTTGTTAATGAGTATTTAAATACAGGGAAACACACACTCGAAATTAATACAACTACTTTTTCTTCAGGCATTTACTTTTTTAAGATATCATCAGATTCTGGCAAATACAGTGCTGTTAAAAAGTTTATTGTAGCAAGGTAGTAAGAACAATAAGAGCTACCAAAAAATTCGTTTTATAACCAATTCGATCTACAGTTTTACTATTTAAAGTGTAATAATACCTTTAATGCTTGCAGCTTGTTTATAAATGGCAATTACCTCATCAGCATTTTTCATTTCTTTTTTTACTGTGATAGATGCATATTTACCTGTTTTAGAAGGTTTCTCAATGTATTCATCATTCGGTAAAATCTTGCGTAATTCTTGTATCTTATCTACTCCGCCTGTTATAATGAACTTAAAATTATAAATACCTGGAAACCGCTCCACACGCTCTAATTTCTCTTTCAAATTAGCGTAAATATCTGCACCATTTCCCTCTGGGATATCATTAAACTTAATATTATTATCTTCCATAGCAATAACATATCAAATTCTATTCCCAAATGGGCCGTATGTAATTTTGGCATAAGTTTGATAAATTTTACTATAAAATACATAGAAATAGCACATAAGTTCATCGGCTTATATTTTCCTGAAAAGAGTAGGCGATAATAATACCTCCCCTTCCAAAGGGATACAAAGAGCAAATAGCAAACGAAGAAACACACCTATCGAAAACTTATTTTTACATCATACAGGTAGGCACCTTATATCCCCCGCCCGCGGGGGAATTAAAGTGGGGTGGTTAGCAATGCAACATTTTTAATCGACAAAGTATGGTTAACTAAATTACCTCCCCCTGCCCCTCCAAAGGGATACAAAGTGCAGAATACTACAAGCTTATATTTTCTTACATTCCTTAAATGGTTATGTTAAATTTAAAGATTCTGAAATGAATTCAGAATAATGAAAAGCAGAAATACAACTTTGGGTTTTAAACATAAATAGTAGTACAAACCTTAATTATCTAAACCTTGGCGAAGCGGATACTGGCCTAAAGCATAAGGCCTGCAGGCGTATGAGCAAAGCAAAGGACCACCGCAACTAACGATAATCAGGTTTTGCTTTTCGAAAGAATTTACTTTCTATTTCTCCACAATTTAAATAAAAAGCTTTAGGAATTCTTATTTTTGAGCCTCAAAAAAACAGAAGCCGATTTGGATTATTTAGAAGGATTAAACCCACAACAAAGAGCAGCAGTAGAAAATACAAAAGGACCGGTAATGATTGTTGCTGGAGCTGGTTCGGGCAAAACACGAGTTATTACGTATCGTGTGGCGCACTTAATCCAAACTGGTACGGACCCTTTTAATATCCTGGTTTTAACCTTTACCAACAAAGCGAGTAAAGATATGCGTGAGCGTATTAGCAAAGTGGTTGGTGCTGAGGCGAAAAATATTTGGATGGGTACTTTTCACTCCGTTTTTGCTAAAATTTTACGTGTTGAGGCAGAGAAAATTGGCTATCCAAGTAATTTTACCATTTACGATACTGATGATAGCAAAAGTGTAATCCGTGCCATTTTAAAAGAAATGCAGCTAGATGATAAACTTTATGCAGCAAATTTCGTTTTCGGCAGAATTTCATCAGCAAAAAATAACCTGATTTCATGGGGCGAATACCAGGCTAACGACCAAATTCAGGCAGAAGATATCCAAAATAAACGTCCGCTGATTGGGCAGATTTATGAAACTTATGCGAAGCGTTGTTTTAGAGCAGGTGCCATGGATTTCGACGATTTGCTTTTCAAAACCAACATATTGCTAAAAGAACATACCGATGTTTTAAATAAGTACCAACAGAAATTTAGGTATTTAATGGTAGATGAGTATCAGGATACTAACTTTTCGCAATACACTATTGTAAAAAAATTGGCGGCTGCCTACCAAAATATTTGTGTAGTTGGCGATGATGCGCAAAGTATTTATGCCTTTCGTGGGGCGAATATTCAAAATATTTTAAACTTCGAACGCGATTATCCCGATTTGAAAGTTTACAAATTAGAGCAGAATTACCGCTCTACTCAAAATATTGTTGATGCCGCTAGTAGCATCATCGCCAATAACAAAAATCAGCTCGAAAAAAATGTATTTTCTGAGAACGCTGAAGGCGATAGAATTAAGGTTTCTCGTGCTTTTACGGATAACGAAGAGGGTAAATTGGTTGCTGAAGCCATTATTCAAGAACGCAGCACGAAGGGTTACGACCATAAAGATTTTGCCATTTTGTACCGTACAAATGCACAAAGCAGAGCAATGGAAGAGGGTTTGCGTAAACTTAATATCCCTTACAGAATTTACGGCGGTCAGTCTTTTTACCAACGTAAAGAGGTAAAAGACTTAATTGCATACTTCCGTTTAACTTTTAACCCGAAAGATGAAGAGGCTATAAAACGTGTTATTAATTACCCAAAACGTGGAATTGGAGATACGTCTATCGATAAAATTATCGTAGCTGCCGACCAAAACGATAAAACGATGTGGGATGTGATTTCCAACGCACATCAATATGTGGAAGGGCGTTTGGCGAACCAATTGAATGATTTTGCAGTAATGATTCAAAGTTTTCAAGCCGAGGCTAAAAAATTAGACGCTTATGAAACAGCCTTATTTATCGCTCAACATGCAGGTATTTTGAAGGAACTTTATACGGATGATAGTGTAGAAGGAAGAAGCAGATATGAAAATATTCAGGAGCTTTTAAATGGTATAAAAGAGTTCTCAGAACGTGAAGATATCGAAGAAAAAGGTCTGGATATTTTTATGCAAGATGTTGCGCTTTTAACCAATGATGATAAGGATGGCGATAAAAATAAAGATACTGTTTCGTTAATGACGATTCACTCGGCCAAAGGTTTGGAGTTTAAAAACGTGTTTATTGTTGGTTTAGAAGAGAATCTTTTCCCGTCGCAAATGTCGTTAACAAACCGAACCGATTTAGAGGAAGAGCGCCGTTTGTTTTATGTTGCGATTACCAGAGCCGAGATAAAACTAACGCTTACTTATGCTACTTCTCGTTATCGCTGGGGAACCTTAACCAATTGTGAACCAAGTCGTTTTATTAATGAAATCAATCCAAGGTTTTTAGAATTAGATGTTAAGCCGGCAAAAATAAGTGCTTTAGAAGGAAACTTTGATGATGAGCGCAAAACCTGGACATCGCAACCTCGCGATTTTTTCAGTAAGCCAAAACCTGCAAGTACTACTTCTGCCCCACCCGTTCGCCCGAAAACGACTTCTTTGCTGGCAAAGGCGCATGTACCTACCCCTGGCTTTACACCATCGCAACCACATGAATTTCAAGGCGGTATGGAAGTAGAACATGAAAAATTTGGTTTCGGAAAGATTATTAGTTTAGAAGGTACTTTACCCGATGTTAAAGCAACTGTGTTTTTTCAAGGATTGGGCAACAAGCAATTGTTACTGAAATTTGCAAAATTGATGATTGTTAGGAATTAAAAACGCTCAAAACTTGTCACGCTAAGTTTGTCGAAATACATATAGAGTTCAACAAACTTAACGTGACAAATTATTATTAAAATTGTGGAAGTTTTGGTTTTGTTCCCATAATTTCTTCCACCTGCTCCATTACTTTATCAGTAAGCAAAGGCACAACTTCTAAAGCAGTTAAGTTTTCTTTCAACTGCTCTCCTTTTGATGCTCCTAAAATCACTGTACTTACATTCGGGTTTTTTAAGCACCATGCCAAAGAGAATTTAGCTAAAGATACATTCAGTTTATCAGCAACTTTCTGCAACTCTTCTACTTTCTTTAATCTATCAGCCTGTAAAACATTGTCTTTTAGCCAACCCAGTTTCGCATCAGCCAAACGCGTATCTTTTACATCGCCCTTAGTATATTTGCCTGATAATAAACCAGATGCTAATGGCGACCAAATGCTGGTACCCAATCCATGATCGCGGAAAAGCAATAAAAAATCATCCTCTAGTTTTTTACGCTCAAAAAGATTATACTGTGGTTGTTCCATAGTAGGCCCAATTAAACGATAATCTTTAGCAACAGCAATGGCTTCGGTAATTTCTGCTGCGCTCCACTCTGATGTACCCCAGTATAAAATTTTACCTTGTTGCAATAAGGTATTCATGGCTAAAACTGTTTCTTCAATTGGGGTGTTTTTATCCGGACGGTGGCAAAAATATAAATCCAGATAATCCACTTGCAAACGTTTTAAAGCAGCATTACAAGCCTCAACAACGTGCTTACGCGATAAACCCATTTGGTTTGGACCTTTGTTTTCTGTCCCGAAAAACACTTTACTCGATACCACAAACGATTCTCTTTCCCAGCCTTTTGACTTAAGGATTTTACCCATTACAATTTCTGATTTACCTTCAGCATAACCTTCAGCATTATCAAAAAAGTTTACGCCGGCATCGTATGCAATCCCCATTAATTCATCGGCAACTTTATCACTAATTTGAGCACCAAAAGTTAACCAACTACCTAACGATAAGGCGCTTACCTGCAAGCCAGATTTACCTAATCTTCTATATTCCATATTTTAATTATTGAATGTTTAAGTTTTGAATGATTGAATTTCACCATATTACCATTAAAGGTTACAGAATGTTTTAGTTAAAAGATTTTTTACAAACAACAAACAAGTAATTAAAAAACGTATATTACGAAGAACAACATCAATTATTCGACATCTTATACGGTAATTCTTTGTGCATTTTCATATTAAATTTTAAAATTTCCCTGGTTAATCGTCCTTTTCTCAATAAAAATCTCTGTGCGCCTAGTGTTAAAATAACTTTGCCTTCTTTGCGAAAAACCTTTGCACCCTTTGCGTTTAAACCCTAAACTTGAGTTTGAAAAACCCCAAAATTATCCTTATTATTGGGTTCGGTTCTCCCGTTAAAAACCATGCAACTCACCAGATTAGAAATTAAAGGATTCAAAAGCTTTGGCGACAAAGTAACCATCAATTTTAATGAGGGAGTTACCGCCATTGTTGGCCCAAATGGTTGTGGAAAATCTAACGTAATTGATGCCATGCGATGGGTTTTAGGTGAGCAAAGCACCAAAGCTTTGCGTTCTGAAAAGATGGAAAACATCATTTTTAACGGCACAAAAAACCGAAAGCAAGCACAATTAGCAGAAGTTTCTTTAAGTTTTGATAACACAAAAAATATTCTTCCAACAGCTTATTCTCAAGTAACGGTTACTCGGAAATTATACCGAAATGGAGACAGCGAATATCGGTTAAATGATGTTCAATGCCGGCTAAAAGATATTACTGATTTGTTTTTGGATACCGGAATTGGCTCTGATAGTTATTCTATCATTGAGCTTAAAATGGTTGATGAGATCATTACAAACAAAGAACATAGTCGCCGTTCGCTATTTGAAGAAGCATCTGGAATTTCGAAATACAAGCTGCGTAAAAAACAAACATTCAATAAGTTAAAAGATACAGAGGCCGATTTAGAACGTGTTGAGGATTTACTCTTTGAGATTGAGAAAAATTTAAAAACACTCGAAAATCAAGCACGAAAAGCTGAACGTTACTACAAACTAAAAGAGCAATACCGCGAATTTAGTATTCAATTGGCTACACATCGAATTGCCTTTTTCCGCACTGATTTAAATGCGCTTGAAACACAAGAACAAAACCAACAAGTAAATAGAACAAAATTAAGAACTAAAATTGATACGCAGGAAGCTGAACTACAAAAACTTAAGTTAGAAAGTATCAATCAAGAAAAAAATCTTTCCATTCAGCAAAAGTCTACAAACGAACTGGTTTCAAAAATTCGCGCTTACGAAAGCGAGAAAAAAGTAAAGAATGAGCAAATGCGTTTCTTGCAAGAAAAAGAAACACGCTTATCGGGCGAATTAGAGAAAGATAAAAATCAGGTTAACCATATTAAATACAATATAAAGCGTTTAAATGAAGAAATTTTAACTGAAGCAGAGGTTTTCAGTAAGTTAGAATCTGATTTAAAAAGCTTAAAATCGACTCTTGATACTTTAAGAGAACAACAACAAACAGAGAAAAACCGAATAGATAACCAAGTAAAATCAGTTAACGATTTACAGAATCAGGTTTATCAATTACAAAAGGAAATCGATATTTTAAATATCCAAAAGGATGCTTTGATTCAGGAAACGAACAGAAACGTTGATGATACGGAAACCAAAACATCAGAATTAAAGGCTTTCGACCATGCTTTGGCTGAATTGGATATTCAGGTTGCGGAAAAGCAGAATATTATCAAACAACTGAAAGAGGCGGAAGAAACCTTAAAAGAAAAGCTTGCAGCATCTGAAATTAACCTAAGTTCAAACAAGGAAAAGCTAACGTCTGAAAATCGCAAAAAAGATGCAAAGCAAAACGAATACAACCTTACAAAGTCACTTGTAGATAGTTTGGAGGGCTTTCCAGAATCCATTCGTTTCCTTAAAAAAAATAATGCTTTTGCCAAAAATGCTTTACTCCTATCTGATATTTTATTCTGTAACGAAGATTATCGAATCGCTATTGAAAATTACCTAGAACCAGTAATGAACCATTATGTGGTTGATAAGTATACAGATGCTGTTCAGGCGATTAACCTTTTAACCGATGCTACTCGCGGTCGTGCAAACTTTTTTATTTTGGAGAATATTCCTGATAAAAACCCTACCCTTAGCAATTATGAAGATTTGGTTTCAGCTTTATCAGTTGTTGAGGTAGATAAGAAATACCAAAATCTTTGTAATTTACTTTTGCGAAATGTGTACATCGCAGCTGCTGAACAAGAAAATCTCTTTAAAGAAACACCAACCGAAAGTTTAACTATTCTGGCCAAAAATGGAAAGTACGCCCAAACCAAATTCACTTTATCTGGGGGATCAGTGGGTTTATTTGAGGGGAAAAGAATCGGTCGTGCTAAAAATTTGGATAATTTAGCGAAAGAAATTAAAGCATCAGAATTGTTGATTAATCAATATAATACAGCAATTACAACCGAAAACACTAATATTTTTAACCTAAAAGAAGCATCAAAAATTCATCAGATAAATGCTTTGCAACAGGAGTTGAATCGTTTTATTAATGAGCAAATTTCCGTTCAAACCCGTCGTGACCAATACCAAGAATTTATCGAAAAAAGTGAAAATCGTAAAACAGATATCGCACAGAAAGTAGTTTCTATAGAAAAATCGCTCTCAGAAAAGTTGCCTGCTTTAGTTGAGCTGCAGAAAAAGCAACAGCAAGACCATGTTAACCTACAAGAGCAACAGCTTAACTATCAAGATATTGCCAACCAAGTAAATGATAGTGCTGGTAAATACAATCAGGATAATATTCGTTTCCATCAACAGCAGAATAGGTTAGCAAGCTTAGAAAAGGATTTAGATTATCGTTTTGTACAGGAGGAAGATTTGAACAAGCGAATTGCTGAAAACGACAAAGAACTTCAGGAAACTTTAACCCAGATTACAGCAACTTTACAGCATACCGATTTTAGCGACGATATACTTTTAGAGTTATATCAGCAACGCGAAGAACTAGAAAAAGGCCTTGCAGACGTAGAAAAAGAGTATTTTGAAAGCAAAGGAAATATCAACGAATTAGAAAATAACATCACGCTTATTCGTAAAAACCGTGAAGAAATCGATTTCCTTTTAACCGAAATCAAGGATAAAAAGAACACGCTAAAAATTGATTTAAACTCCCTTAAAGAACGTTTGGCTGTTGAATTTAACATCGATATCAACGACCTTTTAGAAAATGAAACTGAGGTAGATGTTTTGGAAAGTGAGTTTGAAATTCGCCAGAAGGTAGAAAAAATGAAACGCCAGCTGGATGAATTTGGTGCCATTAACTCAATGGCGATGGAAGCTTTTAAAGAAATGGAAGAGCGTTACGTTTTTATTCAAAATCAAAAGAAAGACCTTAATGCCGCCAAAACCGACCTTTTACAAACCATTAAAGAGATTGATGATACTGCGAAAGATAAATTTATGCAGGCTTTTACACAGGCCCGCGAGCATTTCATTGTTGTTTTCCGTTCACTTTTTAACGAGGAAGATAGTTGTGATTTAATTCTGTCGGATATAAATAATCCATTGGAAGCTGACATCGATATCATTGCTCGTCCGAAAGGTAAAAGACCACTGTCTATAAACCAATTATCAGGAGGAGAAAAAACACTTACAGCTACTGCCCTATTATTTTCACTTTACCTGTTAAAGCCAGCTCCTTTCTGTATTTTCGATGAGGTTGATGCACCATTGGATGATACAAATATTGATAAATTTAATAACATTATCCGCAAATTCTCCAACCAATCACAATTTATTATCGTATCGCATAACAAACGTACCATTGCCAGTACCGATATTATTTATGGCGTTACCATGGTAGAACAAGGCGTTTCGAGGGTTGTGGCAGTAGATTTGAGAGAAGTAGCGGCTTAAGCAAAATGATAAAAGCTTAAAGACTAAAGCGAAAATCGCATTATTGAAAGCAGTTTTGCTAATGAAACAATCACGACATAGAACCGTTATTTAAAAAAACGTAATATCGCACCATAACCCACGTTTGAATAACATATTGAAAATAGTATATTTGTTTTAAGCAGTCACGATTATGTTAGCAACCGTTAAAGGATATTACGAAAAAGGAAAAATTGTTTTAAATGAAAAGGCACCAGTCCTATCTAAAAAGGATGTCATTGTGACATTTTTAACTGATGATAAACTCAACAATATTTTAAAAAGAACTACTGGCGCATTTAGAGATAAAATTGAATTATCTGATGATTTTAATGAGCCTTTAGATGATTTTAAAGAATATATGTAATGCCATCAAATCATTATCTTTTAGATACACATTTCTTAATTTGGTTTCAGGAAAATAATCCAAAAATACCAGAAGTGGTGATGGAAACCATACAAAATAACGAAAACACAATTTATTTTAGCCAGATAAGCCTCTTTGAAATTGCAATTAAACAAATACTAGGTAAGCTAATACATTTTTACATTACAGTTGAAGATATTTCTACACAAGCTCTAAAAGATGTATTTACATTTATCCCTTTGGAAAATCCTGCAATATTTAATTATGGAAGCATTTGCTTGTTAAACGAACACCGAGACCTTTTCGACAGGCTAATAATCTCTACCGTAATTCAAAAAGAGGCAACATTATTATCTGCCGATGAAAAATTTAAATTTTACCCAGACCTATTAAAATTGCTTTGGTAATCAATTCAACGTAAACATGAAAATTCTATATATCATTCCCTTAGCCATAATGCTAAGCTGCTGCTCATCAGTAAAAAACCAATCTTCAACCGGATCAGGAAAATTAGATACACAACTTTTAAAAGATGTAGAAGTATTGTCGTCAGATGCTTATCAAGGCAGAAAAACCGGAACTAAAGGTGCTGAAATGGCAAGAGCCTATATTATTGAGCGTTTCCAAAAATTAGGTTTAAAATCATATCCTCAAAATGTTAATTATGCTCAGGAATTTACTTTCAATTCAAGAGGTGGTTCAAAAGTAAATGGAACAAATGTCATCGGATACATCCAAGGTAAAGGCACAAATGTTATTGTGGTTTCTGCACATTACGATCATTTGGGTGTGGTAAAAGAGGAAATATTTAACGGTGCAGATGATAATGCATCAGGAACTGCGGGTTTACTAAAAATTGCAGCTTATTTTGCTAAAAATAAACCAAATAACACCATTATTTTTGCCTCCTTTGATGCTGAAGAAATGGGTTTACAAGGTGCAAAAGCATTCGTTGCAAATCCCCCTGTTCCTATTAATACCATTGCCATCGATTTAAATATGGATATGATTAGCCACAGCGATAAAGGAGAATTATATGTGTGTGGTACTTTTAAATATCCTGCTTTAAAGAAATATGTAGATACCAATAGAAAAGATATTAAAGTTATTTTAGGTCATGATGACCCTAAACTTGGTCATGATGACTGGACAAACCAAAGCGACCAGGGTGCTTTCAATGCTAAAAACATTCCCTTTTTATATTTCGGTGTAGAAGACCATAAAGATTATCACAAAGCAACTGATGAATACCAAACCATAACCAAACAGTTTTACAGCAATGCCGCCAATGCTGTTTTAGAAGTTGTAAAAAATGTAGATAAGCAAACTGGCTTACAGCAATCATTAAAAGATAAAATGTTAATGATGGATAACCCACAGAAAAAGTTTTAATCACTTTTTTAAATATTCAACCTGCCCTAATAAGGCAGGTTTTTTTATGCGTAATTTTACATTTACATAATTTTATTTAACTGATTATAAGCATTTTACAAATTAAACTACAAAAATAGTTTGTAAACTATAAATATAGTAGTACATTTATATAACGAAACTATTAAAATAGTTGATATGATAAAAGAACTCACAAAAGCAGAAGAACAAATTATGCTCATCCTTTGGGAAATGGAAGAAGCATTGGTAAAAGATGTAATTGAAAAGATGAATGAGCCAAAACCAGCTTATAATACCGTTTCTACAGTTATCAGGGTTTTAGAAGGAAAAGGCTTTGTAGACCACAAAGCTATTGGCAATACCTATATCTACTTTCCTATTATAAAAGAAGCTGATTATAAACGATTTGCTTTGGATAAAGTAATGAATAACTATTTCGAAAATTCTTACGAAAGCCTGGTTTCTTTTTTGGTAAAAGACAAAAGTATGAGTAACGAAGAATTAAATGAGCTAATTCAACTTGCTGAAAAACTTAAAAAAAATAAATGATGAACTGGCTATATTATTTACTCGAATCAAACTTGTATCTAATTTTATTTTATGGATTTTACAGATTACTCCTGCACAAAGAAACCTTTTATGCAGTTAACAGATATTACTTAATAGCAAGTACTTTAATAGCATTTCTAATTCCATTCCTTCAACTGGGGTTTTTATCAAAAGATATTATTGTAATTGAGGAACCTGTTTACCAGCAAATTCAAGTTGAAAAACCTTTATTAAACACTGAAAATATATTGCTTCTTCTTTATTCCCTAGTTGCCTTAATATTCATTTCAAAAATAGTGTGGGGATTCAGGAATATTTCCAAACTATTGAAGAAACCAAATAAAACCGTTCAAAATGGTATTACAATAATTGAATTGACGAATACCAAAACGGCTTTTTCTTTTTTCAACATGCTTTTTATCGACCCAGAATTGCCTCAGAAAAACACAATCCTGAAACATGAGATGGCTCATATTAATCAGAAACACAGTTTTGATGTTTTGTTTTTCGAAATAGTTAGGAGCTTAAGTTGGTTCAACCCAATTGCTCACCTCATTAAAAGCGATGTTAAACTTTTACACGAATACCTTGCCGATGAAGAAACCACAAAGAAAGGAATAGAAAAATATGAGTATGCAATATTTCTAATCCAAAATTCTTGCGGCGATCAAACTGTGCAATTAACTAATCAATTTTTTAATTCATCCATTTTAAAAAGACGAATAAACATGTTAAATCAAAAGAAATCAGCAAAATGGGCCAGGCTCAGATTGTTATTGGTACTCCCTGTAGTTGGCGGGATGCTATGTACCTCAACCATGGCTTTTACAAAAAATTACGGCGTTGTCGATTTGTATCCGAAAAAATTAACAGAATTAAGTATTCAACTACAAGATACTGTTAAGAAATCAAAGGCAAAGGAAATTGTTATTGCTGAGCCTATTCCACAAATAAAAAAAGTAAAAGGTGTAAAATTAGCACCACCACCACCACCTGTTGAACCAGCGCCAAAAACAAAAAGTGCTAAAAAACCGACAAAAAGCGTAGCTCCTCCACCTCCACCACCCGTTGAGCCAACTGTAACTCAAAAAGTGAAAGGTGTAAATGTAGCTCCACCAAAGCCAGCAGAAGAATTAATTATTGAAGAACCAGTTATAAAGAAAGTTAAAGGTTTGAAATTAGCTCCACCACCACCGCCTGTAGAACCTTCAATAAAGAAGCAATAAGGTATAGATGATGTGATTTATGGTAAAATAATTGAGGGAACTTGATAATTACTGCGGCACATAAACTACATACTTAGTCTCAAAAAACTCTTCCTCAAAATAAGCTGAAAGCGGATACAATTCTGCTTTCAGTTTTGATTCCTTTATTTCTTCGGCTAAATCGCCACCCTTTAAGTATAGAATCCCATTTGGAATAGCATTAATAGATTCTTTTTTAAATTTGCCTTGAATCCATGGATAGAATTCACCCAATCGGGTAACTGCTCTGGAAATTATAAAATTAAATTTTTCTTTAATTTGCTCTGCTCTTAAATGATCGGCCTTCAGGTTTTCTAAACCCAAAGCAGAAGCTACTTCTTTAACAACTTTTATCTTTTTTCCGATAGAATCGACCAGATAAAAATGAGTGTCTGGAAATAAAATAGCCAATGGTATCCCTGGGAACCCTCCTCCAGTGCCTACATCTAAAACCGATTCGCCTACTTTAAAAGAACAAACCTTTGCAATTCCTAACGAATGCAAAACATGGCGCTCATATAGTTCTTCGATATCCTTTCTAGAGATCACATTGATTTGAGCATTCCAGAAGCTGTATAAATCGAACAGTTGAGAAAACTGAGCAAGCTGTTTTTCTGATAAATCGGGAAAATATTTTAGAATGATATCAGGCTTTACTTCAGACATTTTGTATTTATTTCAAGAGTTTTACTTATTTCCAGTTTACTTTTTTCTTTCCAAACAATGATAAAAACCCATTTAATGTCAAAAAGAAGAACAAAAGTATATCTAATATTGGGAACCACCAACGTAAATCTCTATAATTTAATCGGTTTAACAATTTTGGATATACCATGCACCTAATTAAAATACTCAAAAATAAAATTCCTCCCGCTACATATTTGGCTTCCATACTGAAAAACATACAAGATGCAAAAATCACATAGAATAAGAATTGAAATATGATTTGCAAGCTCAAAATAAACTTGTGCCTGAATTTATAAAATTTTCCAGCACCAAAATGACGTTTTTTTTGCCGAAGATAACCAGCCCAAGTTAGATTGGGTTCACTCCAAACGTGGCTATTTTTGTTTATTCTGATTTCTGTATTATTGGCTGTTGCATGCGCATTTACAAACAAATCATCATCGCCCGAAGGAATGTGCATGTGCGCCGCAAAACCTTTATTTTTAAAGAAAAGTGCCTTTTTGTAGGCCATGTTTCTTCCTACGCCCATATAAGGCATACTTTTTAATGCAAAAGAAAGATAATTAACAGCCGTAAAAAATGTTTCAAAACGAATAAGCGCATTTAATAAGCTGCCCTTTTTTAAATATGGAGAATAACCCAAAACGATTTCAATATTGTCATCTGATGGTTGCTGCATGTATTTTAACCAGTTTTCACTTTCCGGCGAACAATCAGCATCAGTAAAAACCAACCAATCGTATTTTGCAGCTTTAATACCCATTGTTACTGCAAATTTTTTGCCCGCAATAAATTTATCATTGTCTAAAACCTTTACAATTTTAAGGTTTAAATGCTTTTTTTCCAGTTCTTCAAGAAATTCTTCTGTACCATCCCACGATCTATCATTTACCACTATAACTTCAAATTCAGGATAATGTTGATTCAATATAGAAGGTAAATATTTTTCGAGGTTATTTATCTCGTTTCTTGCACAGATGATCACACTCACCGGAGATTTGATAGAATCAGGAGTATCTTCTACAGCAACTTTAGCAAGCTTTAGATGTACAAACAGCACGTAATATAACTGAACAAACAGACAAAAAGCAAGTGCAGAAAGCAAACAAATTTCGGGTAAGGTTAATATCACAACGTTAAAATAAGCAGGCGCAAATTTCTCATTTTTAATCTGTAATACACTTTTATGTTGATAAAAAATTAAACAAAAATAAACCCTCAAATTTTGCTATTTTTGGCTGATTTTTTGACAAGAAAAACACCTTATGAACCGTCACCATCAAAATAACAATTATTATCTTATTAAAAGGGTTTGATAGTGGTAAGCTCCATGTAAAGGTGGAGAAAAATATATAAAATACATGAAATTTACTTTACAGGCTAAAGATACACTATCTAAAGCCAGAGCCGGAACAGTTACAACTGCCCATGGCGAAATACAAACACCTATTTTTATGCCTGTAGGTACTGCCGGGACAGTTAAGGCAGTTCATCAGCGGGAGCTTGAGCAAGATATTGATGCACAAATTATTTTAGGCAACACCTACCATCTTTATTTAAGACCAGGGCTTGATACATTAGAAAAAGCAGGCGGGCTACACAAATTTATTGGCTGGGATAGACCAATCTTAACTGATAGCGGTGGTTATCAGGTATATTCATTGAGTAAAGTTCGCAAAATTAAGGAAGAAGGCGTAACTTTCAATTCGCATATAGATGGTTCCAAACACCTTTTTACCCCAGAGTACGCAATGGACATCCAACGTACCATCGGAGCCGATATCATTATGGCTTTTGATGAATGTACTCCATACCCTTGCGATTATAAATACGCGGCCGAATCCATTAAAATGACACATCGTTGGTTAAAACGTTGTTGTACTCGTTTTGATACTACTCAGCCAAAATATGGCTTCGACCAAACGCTTTTTCCAATTGTTCAAGGTTCTGTTTATAAAGATTTAAGGGTTAAATCGGCCGAATTTATTGCGAGTATGGACCGTGAAGGTAATGCGATTGGTGGTTTATCAGTCGGTGAGCCTGCTGAAGAAATGTATGCAATGACTGAAGTAGTTTGCGATATATTACCCTACGAAAAACCGCGTTATTTAATGGGCGTTGGTACACCCATAAATTTATTAGAAAACATTGCATTAGGTGTTGATATGTTTGATTGTGTAATGCCAACCAGAAACGCCCGTAATGGCATGTTATTTACAAAAAATGGAATTATAAACATCAGAAATAAGAAATGGGAAAACGATTTTTCGCCGATTGAGCCTGATAGTGAACTGCATGTTGATTTGGTAACAAGCAAAGCCTATCTTAGACATTTGGTACATAGCAAAGAAATGCTTGGCGCACAAATTGCTACTTTACATAACCTGCATTTTTACCTTTGGCTGGTTAAACAAGCTAGAGAAAAAATTATTAGCGGCGAATTTTACGAATGGAAAAACCAAATGGTTAAAGTACTGGGCAACAAGCTATAAAATGAGTTTTATAACAAGCAGAATAAAAATTATCGACCGATATATTATTGGTAAATACCTGGGTACATTTATTTATACCCTGGCCATTTTTGTAATTATAATTATTGTGTTCGATTTATCAGAAAAGCTTGATGATTTTTTAAAAAGCGGTTTGGGATTTTGGGGTGTCTTGTCTAAATACTACGCAGGCTCTATCCCATTTTACATCAACATGCTTTCTCCTTTGATTAACTTTATTGCTGTAATATTTTTTACTGCAAAAATGGCTGATCAAACTGAAATTGTACCAATTTTAAGTGGTGGTGTGAGCTTTAATCGTTTTCTATGGCCCTATTTTGTTTCTGCAACCGTGATATTTTCGGCTAATTTGGTTTCTAATTTGTATATTCTGCCATATACAAATACGCTAAAAAACAGCTTCGAAAATAATTATGTTAAGCGAAATGACCCTTCTACAAAATCAAACATCCACATGAAACTGGATGATAAAACCTATATTTATATTCAAAGTTTTGACAACAAAACCAACTATGGCTACCGCTTTTCTTTAGATAATTTTAACGGTGATGTTTTAATCAAAAAAATTATTGCTGACAACATAAAATGGGATTCTACAAAGCGGAAGTGGCAATTAAGCAATTATTCTATAAGAAAAATTGACGGCTTAAAAGAAACAATGATTTACGGAAATGGGAAATTAAAAGATACCATTTTGGATATGCGTCCTGATGACTTTTCTGCCTATGATAATGTTGTTCAGAATCTATCCACTACAGAATTAGACGAAAAGATTAGAAAAGAAAAAACTCGCGGAACAGGAATTATGAATGATCTTCAATTTGAAAGGTACAAGCGTTATTTTCACCCCCTATCTGCATTTGTTTTAACCTTAATTGGCGTTGCGCTTTCTTCACGTAAGGTACGTGGTGGTGTTGGTGTATCATTAGGTATCGGTATATTCATCAGTTTCGCTTATATCGTATTTAATCAATTCACACAAATGTTCTCTACGAAAGGTGGTTTGCCGCCATTTATAGCGGTTTTATCGCCCTCAATTGTCTTTGGCCTTTTAGGATTTTATTTACTTAAACGTGCCCCAAAATAATAATGGACGCTACTAAAAAAAACCTTCTAATTCTTCATCTTACGGTTTTTGTATGGGGCTTTACGGGAGTACTTGGAAAGGTAATTTCTATTGATGCAGTTCCTATGGTTTGGTACCGCGTTTTAATTGCCAGCGTAACCCTTTTTACCTGGTTTACGGTTACAAAAAAGAATATAAAAATTACCAAAAAGCAGTTTATTCAATTCTTTTTAACCGGTGGAATTGTAGCCATTCACTGGATATTTTTCTTTCATGCCATTAAGGTTTCTACGGTTTCAGTCACTTTGGTTTGCCTCTCATCCTTCACATTATTTACCGCAATACTAGAGCCATTAATAAAAAAGCAACCTGTTTTTATAGGTGATATATTAGTTGGTTTATTAATTATTGTAGGAATTTATATGATTTTCAAGTTCGAAAGTCAGTATACTTTAGGCATTATTTTTGGTCTAATGGCAGCATTCGCAGCAAGTCTTTTTTCAATAATTAATTCGACCTTTGTTCAAAAAAGCGAACCATCAATTATTGGATTTTACGAACTTGTTGGTGGCTTATTTTGGATAACATTATATCGTTTGTATGATGGTTCTTTCTTAAATATGCCATTTAACCTGATTACAAAAGATTGGCTTTACATCGCAATTTTAGGAACTTTTTGCACCTCGGTTGCCTATGTTGCAGGCGTATCAGTAATGAGAACTTTATCTGCATTTCGAACAGCCTTAGTAACAAATCTAGAACCTGTTTATGGCATTATTTTAGCTTTTATCTTCTTTAAAGATAAAGAGCAAATGACTGGTGGATTTTACATTGGAGCTTCCATAATTCTTGCTTCTATTTTCCTTTATCCAATTTACAAAAAAAAGAAAAATCAGCTGTAATTTATCAGTGCATATTTCAAAAATTAAACCCATAAATTATACCATTTTAATTAAATAAGTTAAGTAAAAGTATTATCTATTTTTGCTGAATTACAACCATTCTAATGCACTCTAAGAGGTGCTAAATCAGAACTTAAAATAGTAAAACCGCAAGTTATATAGCAAGTAAATCTCTAGAAATACAAGCTCACATCAATTAGTATTAAAAAAAATATCGCCAAGTTGCTTAATAAAATGTGGTTTAAAATGAAGTTTATTTAAACAAATTCAGAGTAAAAACAGAGTAATTATCATGTTAAATAATGAATTAAATTTCCACTGCTCTTAGTATATTATATTTACAAATTAAATTACAAAAAATAATAAAACACTCATCTACAACAACTTACCATACAAAAAAGCAAAAACCCATAAAGCTTTGGTAAATGGTCAAGGAAAGCAAATATTGCAGAGAAATCAGGTTATAGATGCAAAAACGCACTTTGTAAAAGGCCAAATTTTAAGTTTTTATGCACATATCGAGTCCAATGTGGCTATTAATCCTCCTTAAAATCAAAGCTAATTTAAGAATGTAACCTTTAATTTCAGTAAATATTGATTGAAAATCTTCTAACCGAATACTACATTTTTGATGAAAAAATGTTTAAAAATTGTTTTTATATCTGCTAATGTACTGAAACAAAACAACTACAAATTAACGACATTTAGTCAGTTATTCAAATTACAATGATAAGCTTCTAAGTTTAGAAAGGTCAAATACAAAAGTCAAAATAACTTAAAAACTCTAATTAAAACCTAGCATATCGCTATCGAAAAACATAAAGATATTCAATCAATATCGCGTATCAAAATACATTACTCCATAGGAAGAATATAAGGCAAAACTAGTGTTCAAAAAGCAAAAAAATCAAAGATTTTATTGATCAATTTTAGTTATAGATCAAAGAAATAATTCTCGAAATTCATAACTAAAATTAAAAAACGAGGTAAAAAATTTTGAAGAAAATCGATTAATAAATGTAAATTAAGAGCTTTATTTAAGGGGTTATCAAAATTACTTATTAAAGCTAAAAAAGGCAGTTTAAAACATTAAAAAACATGATAAATCTGAAGAAATGTAGATTTAAAAATATATATATAAAATTAAAAATCAGATGATTAACAATATTTAAATAAATTAAATATTCATAAATTATAAATTTTAAAACACAACGAAAACTAAATATTTTAGCAAACATTTTAGATGAATATAAATAATATAAACAAAAAACTATTTATCAGATACTTACCTATACTTACATTAAGTTTTATTTCACCATCGGTTTTTGGGCAAATTTTCAGTACTGAACAAAACCCACTTAGTGTAAAATGGAACTACATTCAGTCAGGCGGCTTTAAAATCATCTACCCAAAAGAACTGGAAAAAGACGCTCAAAGAATGGCTAATACCTTACCTTTCATTTACCCTAAAATAGGACTAAGTTTAAGGCAACAAAACACCTCCATCCCACTCCTCTTACAGAACCGCGGAACCATAGCAAATGGCTTTGTTCAGCTGGCTCCAAAGAAGTCGGAATTCTATGCAACACCACCTCAGTATTTTGATAGTCAGGATTGGATGAATAACCTTGCTGTTCATGAACTTCGACACATTGCACAGTTTGACAAATTGACAGGAACCCAAGCAAAGCCTTTCCCTGAACTGGTTTACTTCGCTTACTTTGGCGCAGGTATACCAACTTGGTTTTTTGAGGGAGACGCAGTAGTGAACGAGACCGCTTTGACCGAGTCGGGTCGTGGCCGGCAACCAAAATGGATAATGCCTTTTAGGGCTTCGATTTTAGAGGGCAAAAAATTTTCGTACAGTAAAGCCTATTTTGGATCGAACAAAGACGTAACGCCTGGCTACTACCAAACAGGCTATTTGATGGTAGCCGACATGAGAGAAAAATATGGTCAGTTCATTTCCGACAGTTTACTTGGCGACATCAGAAAAAGACCATTTAGGCTTTATCCATTTTCGCAAAGCCTTAAAAAATTCACCGGTAAAAACACCAAAAAATATTTCCTTTCAACCCAAGAAAAATTAGTAGAAAAATGGAAAGCACAAGATGAAAAAATCTTTTCAGAAGACTATGAAAGTGTGAACAAAAGAACATTGCTCGCAACCAATTATTTTCTACCTGCTCGACTGAATAAAAATCAAGTTTTAGCACTTAAAGAAAGTAAGCAGGATCCGAGACATTTCGTCATCTTAAATATCGATAAATCAGAGCAAAAATTATTTGGAATCGGTTACCAGGAACAACCTTGGTTTAGCTACAAAAATGAAGTATTAGTTTGGGATGAAATTCGCTATGACCCCCGATACAAACAGCGAAGTTACAGTGTAATCTGTTCCTTTAATTTAAAGACAAAAAAATTCAAAAAATTGAGTAGTCAAAGTAGACTTTTCTCTCCAGCCTTATCCGAAGATGGGAAGAAAATTATTGCAGTGAGAGTAGAACTCAACAACCAATTTAATATTATTGAAATTGATGCCTCGTCAGGAAAAATTTTAAAAACTTATGCTAACCCAGAAAATGAAATTTTGCAAACGCCAAGTTTTGACAAAACCGGAAAGCGCATCGCTTACATTGGTGTTAGCGAGAAAGGAAAAAGCTTATGGTTGCTGGATGGAGACAAAAAAATGCAACTCATTTCAAACAGCAGACAACAATTGAGCAGGCCGATTTTTATTGACAATAAAATTGTTTTTAATGCGCATTTCAACGGCATCGATAATATTTATGATATTGACATTACTTCAAAAAAAATCAGCGCACTCAGCAGCTCAAAATATGGCGCATCCAATCCTACAGAAACTGAAGATGGGAAAATCACTTTTAACGAGTATAAAATCAATGGTTATGAAATTGCTGAAAAAGAGGTTTCAGAAAAACCTATTGGAAAACTTAGTTTTGTAGACTTCTCTTCCGCAGCAGAAAAGCAGGAAAACGCTGGCAATGTTTTCGAAAATATTCCAGACAGCACCTACCAGTCGCAGCGTTTTCGACAAGGCTTAAATCTTTTCAGTTTCCATAGCATCATCCCGGTTATAGATAATGAATATATTTTTGGTTTAGAACTTCAATCAAACAATTTATTGAACACGATGGACTTCTATACTGGTGCAAAATACCACCGAGATTTAAAGCGTTTTGAATACACTGCAGACATTAGCTATAAAGCGCTTTACCCTGTTTTTAGCATTCAGTACAGGAATAGACCAAAACGAACGTTCTACAGAGCTAAAAATGCGATTCAGCAGGGCGATTGGCGAGAGAACTACATCAAGCTTAATGCATCGGTTCCGTTATCGTTTAATGCAAGGAATCAGAATTATTCCTTTGCCCTAAACGCGGCAACAAGTTTTACCCAAAGGTATTTACTTGAAAACATGCCTGGCAATTTTATTCGCGAGCTTAAATTTCCGATGGAATATAATTTTACGTTTAACCATAGCGTCCGCACCACCGAAAGAGATATTGCTCCACAATGGGCGCAAGTGTTAAGAGCAACCTATAATCATCAACCTTTTGATAAAAATTTGGGTGGCGAAATTATGGCACTAGAAAGTTTCTTTTACTTCCCTGGTTTAGCTAAAAATCATTCTTTCCTGGCAAGTTTTAATTATCAGAAAGCAAGCGGCGTAAATCAATACGCTACAGAAATTTCGACTGTTTATGGTTACAACAACATCTTAGCGAAAAGTAAATTGCAAAACACTTTGCTTTTTAATTATCGTTTTCCATTTGCGTTTCCTGATTGGGAATTGGGTTCGCTAGCGTATATTAGAAATTTTAGGGCTGGTTTGTTTAGCCATTATGAAAACATTGGAATAAACACAGATTTGAGTCAGCCAAAAACTTATGGCGTAGAATTGAATAGTAGTTTAAACATTTTGCGCTATCAACCTGTTGTTGATGTTGGAGCCAGATTGGTTTTCGTTAACAAAATTTACAATCAAAACCCGATATTAGAGTTTTCATTTAATTATAGCTTTTAACCCATGAGCGGAAAAACCATCTTCATCATCATCCTAACAGCAATATTGACCATATTTTTAATGGTTAATACCGAACCTGTCGATTTTAACTTCTTAGTTACAACTGTTGCGGTATCAAAACTTTTGGTAATTGGTATTTGCATAATTGTTGGTTTTATCATCGGTTTCATTGCCGGCCGACCAAGAAAAACAGTTAGCAGTTACGATGATGAGATTCAAAAAAACAATCCTACCGGAAATAAAACGGATTTGAGCGACGAAGACAGGGAATACATTAGCTAGACAAGGATTTACCAGGATTTTAATGATTAAACGATTTTAGGATTTTAACATCTAATTAAAATTATCATTTAAAAACATTGTATTTCTAGATTTTATAGCTTAGTTTGGTTGAAAGAAAGTCCCTATTTCTAAAAAAATAAATTTATTTATTATGATGAAATATGGCGAAATCACAGGTCGAATTATTGGCTGTGCAATGAAAGTTCATTCTTTTTTAGGCTCTGGATTTCAGGAAAAGATTTACCAAAAAGCATTAGGTATTGAAATGTCAATTGAAAATTTATCTTACAAAGAAGAGATGACAATGACTATTTTTTATCGGGATACGAAAATTGGATGCAGAAGAGTTGATTTTTTCGTTGAAAACAATATCATGGCTGAACTAAAAGCTGTGAGTGCATTAAACGACGCACACCTTGCTCAAGCAATCAATTATCTTGAGGCATATAATCTTCCTATTGGACTACTTATAAATTTTGGGAGTAGGAGTCTTACTTTTAAAAGAGTTTATAATACAAAGCATCCGGACAACAAAAACCAGGATTAATGGGATTATTTGATTTTAGGATAAAGTGAGAAAAGTAAGCAGGTCTATCTTTCGCATTAAAGTAATTCCTTGATTTAAGATATTTATATTCTTATTAAATTCTAAAAACATCAATTCCATAAATTATGCTTTCTATTTGCAATTAAATCCTAAAATCAAATAATCCTATCAATCCTGGTAAACGACAGTTAGCCCAGTGCAGTCATAATTTCTCCGTAAAGCAAACCACTTCCACCACCATAATGTTGAATGATTTTAACCTTCGGTTGAATAGACAAAATATTTTTCTTTAGTATTTCTTCTGCATTTGAATCAATACCATTACCCAAAAGAACTAAATCAACTTTCTGGGTTTCCAAAATTGAAATTGCCTCCGCATCGCTACAAACGCAAATGCCCTTCCATTCTGGCCTGGCATTAAGTAAGCGATTCATCACGATGGTAATTTCTGTATCTCTGCCGATGTAAAGTATTGTTGTTTGCATATTCATCTAAAATAATAAACCTCATAGGCTTTTAAAACCTATGAGGTTTGATAAAAATAATTATTAATTCAATTCCATCGGAACATCCATTAACAAAACCTCTGCATCTGAAGAAATTGCTTTAAAATTAATGCTTTCTGTATCCCAGATACCAATTGCATCGCGTTTGCTTAGTGTTTGTCCGTTAATAGTAACTTCTCCGCTTATTACGAAAGCATAAATACCGTTTCCAGCTTTTTTGATTTTATATGCTGTTTCAAATCCTTCATCGAATTTACCTAGTGAGAACCAAGCATCCTGATGAATCCAAACATTATCATCTTCTGCATTTGGCGATAAAATCTGCTGAAAATTATTGTGACGAGCATCAACATTTAAAGCTTTTTGGTCGTAACGTGGTGAAACATTCTTTTTATTTGGAAACAACCAGATTTGCAATAAGTTTAGCTGAACATCTTCCAAAGCATTAAATTCACTGTGACTTACACCAGTACCTGCACTCATAACCTGAATTTCACCAGCATTAATAACAGCAGAATTCCCCATACTATCTTTGTGGGCAATTGCACCTGCTAATGGAATTGTAATAATTTCCATGTTATCATGTGGATGTGCTCCAAAGCCCATTCCACCATCAATCAAGTCATCATTTAAAACCCTTAAAACGCCAAAGTGCATTCTATCAGGATTGTAATAATTAGCAAAACTGAACGAGTGGTGAGCATTTAACCAACCATGATTAGCATGGCCTCTGGTGTTTTCTTTGTGCAAAATAAACTGTGACATAAATTTCCTTTCTTGTTTATGATACAAATTTACTCTGTGTTTGGTATTTGGGTATTGATGTAGGGTAAGTAATGGCTAAGATTTGCAGGATTATAGGATTTTAAGATTAAAGTGTACTATCGTTCTAAATTTCTAAGATATTGATGCAAGAGTAAGTAATAGCTAGGATTATAGGATTTTAAGATTAAAGTGTATTATAGTTTTAAATTTTCAAGATATCGATGTAGTGTAGGTAATGGCTAAGATTTGCAGGATTATAGGATTTTGAGATTAAAGCGCACTATCGCTTTAAAGTTTTAGATGGAAAAGTAGAGATAAAAAAAAAGCGAGGTAGAAAAACCAACTTGTTTTTCCATCTCGCCTGTAATTCGCACTTCGAAGGCTAAGGGGTGTTTAATGCCTGTTCTATATCAGCCAAAATATCATTAATATGCTCTAAACCGATTGATAAACGTATAGAACCTTGCTCTATACCTACAATATTGCGTTCTTCTTCGGTTAGTTTGCTATGTGTACTTGTTGCAGGATGTGTTGCAATGGAACGAGTATCTGCCAGATTTGCAGAAATTGAGAACATTTTCAATCCATCCATAAACTTTCTTGCACCATCAACACCACCTTTAACAACGATGGTTACAATACCACCACCTTGTTTCATTTGCTTTTTAGCGATTTCGTATTGTGGATGCGATTGCAGAAACGGATATTTTACCAACTTAATTTTAGGGTGTTTTTCAAGATATTCGGCCACTTTTAATGCATTTTCGCAATGTCGATCCATGCGAACGGCCAAAGTTTCTAAACTTTTAGATAAAATCCAGGCATTGAAAGGCGATAAAGCTGGGCCACTGTGGCGGGCAAAACCTATTACTTCTGCAATTAATTCTTTGGTACCTAAAATTACCCCCCCCAAAACACGACCTTGTCCATCGATGTATTTTGTAGCTGAGTGAATGGAGATATGTGCGCCCAATGCGATTGGCTGCTGCAAATAAGGTGTCGCAAAACAGTTATCGACCACTAAAAGTTGATTATGTTTCTTAGCTAAACTGCCTAAAAATTCCAAGTCGATAATATCGATACCAGGATTTGATGGCGTTTCAACGAAAATCATTTTAGTATTGGGCTTAATCAAAGCTTCCCAATCTTGTGGCTTATCTAAATCAGCATAGTCGAATGTTACGCCCCATTTCGAAAAAACATTGGTTAGCAATTGATGAGTAGAACCAAAAACCGAACGACTGGAAACAATATGATCGCCACTTTTTAAGAAAGCGCCAAAAGTAGTAAAAATTGAGGCCATACCCGTGGCGGTTGCAAAACCATCTTCAGCACCTTCTAAAAGACACATCTTTTCTATAAATTCTGATGTATTTGGGTTAGAATAACGGCTATAAACATTCCCTTCTTTTTCGTTAGCAAAAAGAGCTCGCATTTCTTCGGCATCATCAAATTTATAGCTTGATGTTAGGTAAATTGGCGCAGAATGTTCTTTGTGCAAACTGCGTTCGGTTTGAGTGCGTATCGCTATGGTTTCAAAATTTTCGGATTTCATTGTTGTTAGTATCAAGATTTGAGTATCAAGTATCAAGACGCTGTATGTTGTAGAATTAGCATCATGCATTTTAGGCTTTCGCACTTGATACTTGATACTCGCTACTTTATACTTATATCTTGCTACTATTTATCGTGTATGTAAAGTTTATTTTTGCTGAGCGACCTAAGATGTTCGAAACAGAGCAATATTTATCGAAAGTCATGGCTAAAGCACGTTCTACTTTTGCAGTGCTTAAATCGCCAAATAAATCGAAATGAATTTCAATCTCATTGAAAATTGGCGGCATCTCTTCGTCTTTTCGTGTGGCATTAATGCTTATTTTAATATCATCTAAAGGTTCTTTTTGTTTCATTAAAACATTAACCATATCAATGCCACTACAACCACCAAGACCAACCAAAAGCATTTCCATTGGACGGAAGCCTTTACCTTCCCCACCGATAGCTTCTTTTGCATCTAATTCGACAGTAAAGCCACTTTCATTTACTGCCTCAAAATTAAATTTTCCGCTTTTGCGGATGAGATTTATATTCATTTTGTTAGTCTCGAGTATTTAGTATCCAGTATCAAGACACATTTTGCTTTAGTCTTTCAGCTTTTACCTTTCAGCTCTTTTAAATATTATAATAAACTAAATTGTCTTTTTCCAGTTCGGGCAGTTTAACGGGTTCGTTAAAAATTGCAAAAACCGACGAACCGCTACCACTCATTAAAGCGAATGTTGCACCTGCATCGTATAAACTGGTTTTTATTTGATGAATTTGGGGATATTTTGCGAAAACAGAAATTTCGAAATCGTTGATAACCTTATTTTTCCATGTTGTTGGAGACAAATGTATGATTTCTTTTAATGATTGCAAAGGCTTTTGAGGTTTTACCAAAGCGTATGCATCAGCTGTGCTTACATGTACAGGTGGTTTTATCAAAACTTTAAACCAGGCTGACAAATCAACTTCGCATTTTTCGAATTCATCGCCTTTATTGAAAGCATAAACTGGCTTGTTTTCGATAAAGAAAGCACAATCTGCACCTAGCTGCCGAGCATAACTTTCCATTTTTTCTACCGATAAACCCAAATCAAATTTTTCGTTAATCAGTTTAATTACAAAAGCACAATCTGCAGAGCCGCCGCCCAAACCAGCACCAACAGGAATATTTTTTAAAAGATTTATTTGTTGCAAAGGAATATCAAAATCAGCCTTAATGAGGTGATAGGCTTTTAAACAGAGATTATCATTCGCATCTCCTGGAACATCAATGCCATGAATCTTGCAGGATATATGTTCGTTATCTGTAATTTCTACAGCATCTTTTATATTTATTGGATAAAAAACAGTTTCGAGGTTATGATAGCCATCCGCCCTTTTTTCGGTGATATTTAAACCCAGATTTATTTTTGCGTTTGGAAAAGATAACATATTCTTAGTATCGTGTAGTGAGTATCGGTTATCAAGATTTTCTTTCAATCGCTACAACACTTCGCAAACATACAAAATGTTTAAAAAACAGAATTGTAGAAAACTAATGACAGTTCAGTTTGATTAATTTTAGATATTTGTGAATTATCAATGTAGTATGAAACAATATTTAGATTTAATGCAGCATGTGCTGGATAATGGCGCACAAAAACACGACCGTACCGGCACCGGAACCATCAGCGTTTTTGGCTATCAAATGCGTTTTAACTTGCAGGAAGGCTTCCCGATGGTTACAACAAAGAAATTGCATTTAAAATCTATCATACACGAATTAATTTGGTTTTTAACAGGCGATACCAATATCAAATACTTAAAAGATAATGGTGTGCGCATTTGGGATGAATGGGCAGACAAAGATGGAAATTTAGGTCCTGTTTATGGTTCTCAGTGGAGGAGTTGGCCTACGCCTGATGGTAAACATATTGACCAGATTACCAACATTATAAATACGATAAAAAACAACCCTGATTCGCGTAGAATTATTGTTTCTGCCTGGAATGTTGCTGAAATTGAAAATATGGCTTTACCACCTTGTCATGCTTTTTTTCAATTTTACGTTGCACCCCCTAACCCCCTGAAGGGTGAAACAAAAGGTAGGCTCAGCTTACAATTGTATCAACGGAGTGCTGATATTTTCTTAGGTGTACCATTTAATATTGCTTCTTATGCTTTATTAACGATGATGGTGGCACAGGTTTGTGACTTACAAGCAGGCGATTTTGTACATACTTTAGGTGATGCACATTTGTATAACAATCACATTGAACAAGCCAATCTTCAATTAAGTAGAGCGCCAAAACCGTTGCCTACAATGAAAATCAATCCTAATGTGAAAAGCATTTTCGATTTTAAGTTTGAAGATTTTACTTTAGAGAATTATGAGGCGCATCCACACATTAAGGGTGTAGTGGCGGTGTAATCCCTATCCTCCTAAAGGGTTGCGAATGGCAATAGTGATAAAAACAAAAGACACAATAAATTATTATATTTGCTTATGGAAACTTTTTCAATTAGCGTACCAGAGAAAAAAAGCAGTTTAGTAAAGCAGCTATTGAAAGAATTGGGTGTGGTTATAAATACAGATTCAGAAAAAATACCCAACAAGAAAACACTTGCATCTATGGATAAAACCAGCCAAGGCAAAGCGTTAACAAAATCTTCTAGCCATGCTGATTTAATGGAAAAGCTTAACGCGTGATATGTACGAAATATCTTTTTCTAATCAATTTAAAAAAGATTACAAACGTTGCTTAAAACGAAATAATGATATTGCGCTTTTAGAAAGTGTTCTTCAAATATTAAGAGAAAATGGCACTCTTCCATTAAAATACAAACCTCATATCTTAATTGGAAACTATGCAGGCTTTTGGGAATGTCATTTAAAAAGTGATTGGCTATTAATTTGGTTTCAAAATGATAGCACAAAAGAAATTTACCTCGACAGGCTTGGTACTCACTCCGATTTATTCTAATTCTAATTCTAATTTTTAATTACAATGACTATTTCAATAGCTGTTGCCGTAGGTGAAAACTTCGCTATCGGCAAAAACAACAAGCTTTTATGGCACATGCCTGCTGATTTAAAGTTTTTTAAACAAACCACTTCTGGGCATACCGTTATTATGGGTCGTAAGACATTTGACTCTGTCGGCAAACCTTTGCCAAACCGCAGAAACATTGTAATTACAAGAGATACCTCATTACAGATTGATGGCGTGGAAGTAGTAAATAGTTTAAATGAGGCTTTGGAAACAACTAAAAGTGAAGAAAAACCAGTATTCATTGTTGGCGGTGCAGAGATCTATCGCCAGGCTTTACCGAAAACGGATATACTTTATTTAACAACTATCCATCATACTTTTGATGCGGATACTTTCTTCCCTGCAATAGATAGAAATGAATGGGAAACCATCAGTTCTGAGCCACATCAAGCTGATGAAAAGAATAAATACGATTATACTTTTGAGGTTTTGAAAAGAAAATAATTTTTTTTATTAACCACAGAGAAAAAGAGAATTTCACAGAGGACAAAAAGAAACTTTAATTAGTTAAAGCAATTTTAAATAGCGGTGATAATTGCTATCATCCAAAAATAGTTATCCTATCCGTGCCACCTAAACCCGATATTCGTGGATGCCGATTTTTCATCGGCAGGAACATTAGCGGGACCGAACCAAAGCGAAAAGCCACTGCAATTGCTTTCCAAATAAATTTCAGGTTCAAAATCAAAAGCTTCAATAAGTTCTGCGTAACAAAAGTGGCTTTATTGCCCAATAAAAATTTATCTTAATAAATTATCAATTAAGGGGTTCTATAATTTAAAAATTTAATTAGATTTGCCGACTTGTTAAAAAACAGCGAAAGACAAATTATTTTAAACAAACAATGCAAGGAAAAGGTTTTATTAAGTTTATAGCGATAGTATTAGCTATCGTTTGTGCGTATGCACTTTCTTTTACTTTGGTAGCATCCAGTGTAGAAAAAGACGCAAAAAACTATGCGAAAGGTGATTTAGCTAAAGAGAAGGCTTACTTAGATTCGATGAGTACGGAGAAAGTTTATCCTCTTTTGGGTTTTACTTATCAATCTGTTAAATCTAAAGAAATTAATTTAGGCTTAGATTTAAAAGGCGGAATGAATGTAACGATGGAGATATCGTTAGCAGAATTGGTTAAATCTTTAGCAGATAATACAACTGATGCTAATTTTAACAAAGCTTTACAGAACGCACAAGTTCAACTAAACGCTGGTGGTAAAGATTACATTAAATTGTTTGTTAATGAGTTTGAGAAACTAAGCCCAGGCGTAAAACTAGCGGATTATTTTTCTAATCAGGATAATGCAACGCAATTAAAAGCTAGCGCTAGTAATGGCGAAGTTCAAACGTTTTTAGAGAAAGAAGCAACAAGTGCTATCGACCGTTCATTTATCATTTTACGTTCACGTATTGATGGGTTTGGTGTTGTTAGTCCGAATATGCAAAAGCAAGAAGGCAGCAATCGTATTTTGATTGAAATGCCAGGTGTGCAAGATAAAGAGCGTGTTTATAAATTATTACAAGGTTCTGCCGAATTACAATTTTGGCAGGTTTACGAAGTGCAAGAAGTGGTTTCTTTATTAGAAAACATAAATAAAACCTTGGCTTCTACATTAAAAGAACCTACAACTGCAGCATCAGCTGATACAACTGCTACCCCGGCTAAAGGAGGAAAGTTAGCAGGTTTAGAAAAGGCAGCAACTGACACTACTAAAGGTGGAAAGTTAGCTGGTTTAGGTAAAAAAGACTCTACAGCTGCAAAAGCTGCTGTAGCAAAATCAAATCCTTTATTCTCAATTTTAAGCATTCCTACTTACCAGGGAGAAAATGGCCAACCGGCTTTACGTCCAGGACCAATTGTTGGTTGGGTTGCACAAAAAGATACTGCTAAGGTAAATGCATATTTCAAAATGCCTGAAGTAGCTGCTTCTATACCTTCTACAATGAAGTTTATGTGGAGTGCAAAACCTATGGAAGGCTCTAAAGTTTTTGAACTATACGCAATTAAAGTTACAAGTGCTGATGGTAAACCAGATTTAGGTGGTGATGCGATTAGCGATTCTCGTAATGATTTTGACCAGAAAGGCAAGCCTGAGGTAACCATGTACATGACCAGCGAAGGTGCTGCAAAATGGAAAAAAATTACTGCTCAGGCTGCAGGAAATGTTAACGACGAAAATGATAACAAATCTATCGCTGTAGTTTTAGATAACAGTGTTTATACTGCTCCAAGAGTTGGCGGAGAAATTCCAAATGGTGTTTCATCTATTTCAGGAAACTTTACACAAGAAGATACTAAAGATTTATCGAACATTTTAAAGGCTGGTAAATTGCCTGCTCCGGCTCGTATTGCCGGTAGCTACATTGTTGGTCCTACGTTAGGTGCACAAGCCATTCATGATGGTTTAATATCTTTCATCATCGCATTTATCGTAATCTTAGTCTTCATGGCTTTGTATTACCACCGTGCTGGTTGGGTAGCTAACTTTGCTTTATTGTTAAACTTATTCTTCATTATGGGGATATTGGTTTCACTAGGAGCAGTACTAACCTTACCTGGTATCGCTGGTATCGTTTTGGTAATTGGTTTATCAGTTGATGCGAACATCCTGATTTTTGAAAGGATTCGTGAAGAACTTGCTCAAGGAAGAAATGTTGCAACTGCAATTAAAGAAGGTTTTAAACATGCAATGCCTTCAATTATCGACTCAAATGTTACTTTATTTATCTTAGGAGCAATTCTTTGGTTCTTTGGTAGCGGACCCGTTCAAGGTTTTGCAACTACATTATGTATTGGTATTCTTTCGTCGTTATTTGCAGCTGTTGCAATCTCGAGAGTTGTTTTTGATTCATTACTTAACCGTAAAATTGAAATCAACTTTGATAACAACTTCACCCGTAATGCCTTCAAAAATGTGGCTTTCAACTTTGTTGGTCGCCGTAAAATTTACTATGTTATATCTACTGTAATAATTGTTTTGGGTTTTGTATTTTACTTTAAAAACGGTGGTTTAAACTTAGGTGTAGATTTTAAAGGCGGTAGAACTTATCTGGTTCATTTCGACAAAGCTGTTAACACAGAAGATTTAAAAGTAAAATTAAATCCTGTTTTTGGGAACGAAACACCTGAAGTTAAAACTGCAGGCGAAGATAGTCAGGTAAAAATTACAACAACTTTCCACATTGAAGATCAAAATCCAAAAACGGATAAAGTTGTAGAAGATGCTTTAAATAAAGGCTTAGCAGGTTCTAAATATGAAATTGTTAGCTCGCAGAAAGTAACTCCAATTATCGCTAGTGATATTGTTAATGGTGCTTTTTATGCGGTGTTATTATCATGTTTGTTCATGTTTATCTATATCGTAGTACGTTTCAAAAAATGGCAATATGGTTTAGGTGCCGTGATTGCATTGTTCCATGATGTGCTAATGGTACTATCGTTCTATACAATTCTAGATGGAATTATGCCTTTCTCATTAGAAATTGGTCAGGATTTTATCGCAGCAATTTTAACAGTAATGGGCTACACTATGACAGAAACTGTTGTTGTATTCGACCGTATCCGTGAGAAATTAAAAGAAGCAGGTAAGGATGATTTACATGGCGAAGAGCGTAACAACTTAATTAACTTCGCATTAAACAGTACCTTAAGTCGTACCATTTTAACATCACTAACAGTATTTTTCGTGCTATTGGTTATCTTCATCTTTGGTGGCGATAGCATCCGCGGATTTATCTTCGCATTGTTAATAGGTCGTATTATTGGTACGTACTCATCATTATGTATTTCTACGCCTATCGTAATTGATTTGGGTAGTTCTGCAGAGAAAAAAAACTAAGATTTATATAGAATATATTTGAACGCCTCGATTTTTATCGGGGCGTTTTTTTTGATCTCTAAAATAAATATTTGCTTCCGAACGGTTTAAGTAATAGCTCTAAAACATATTTTGAACATCAAAACCATCAATTCTTGGGGTAAACCAGTCCTGCTGTACACTTTATTTCGCTGCGCTTCATGCTCGTTTCCATCAGGTTTATGCACTTAAACCTATACTAAAAACTTCCATAAAGCTCCATCGTCATACCAAAGTTATATAAGGGAATGATTACTACTGAATGTCAAATTTTAAACCTTTTGGCTATCTTTTTGTTACATTAGCAACAGATAAATCAATAGAAAATGGATTTAAAACTTCCTAAAAGTGAATTCCCAAGAGTAGTTATAGTTGGTGGTGGATTTGGTGGAATTGAATTAGCAAAAAGATTAAAAAACAAACCTTTTCAGGTGGTTATGTTAGACAAGCATAATTATCATACTTTTCAGCCATTACTTTACCAAGTTGCAACAGGAGGTTTAGAGGCAGACTCAATAGCTTTCCCGCTTAGAAAAATCTTTAAAGGTCAAGAAAACCTAATTTTTAGGGTAACACAAGTTAAGGAAGTTAACGCAGCAGAAAACTATTTAATTACCGATATTGGCAATATTGGCTACGATTATTTGGTTATTGCGACGGGTTCTACGAGTAACTTCTTCGGGAATAAAGAAATTGAGGCGAACTCAATGCCAATGAAATCTATTCCTGAGGCTTTAGATTTAAGAAGCTTGATTTTACAAAATTTCGAAAAATCTTTAATTGAAACTGATTCAGATAAAAAGAGTGCCTTATTAAACTTCGTTGTTGTTGGTGGTGGTCCAACAGGAGTTGAAACCTCTGGCGCCATTGCAGAGCTTAAAAAACATGTTATTCCGAACGACTATCCAGAAATGGATTTAAGTAAAGTTAATATCTTCTTAATTGAGAATTCCCCAGAACTTTTAGGCCCAATGTCGCCACAGGCTCAGCAGAAAGCAAAAGATTTTTTGATAAAAATGGGTGTTCAGGTTATGAATGAGACTAGAGTTTTAGGTTATGATGGGCAAACACTTTCATTACAAGATAAAGCACCAATTTTAAGCTCTACAGTAATCTGGAGTGCTGGTGTTAAAGGAGAAGTTTTACCAGGCTTGGATGATGCAGAGGTTGTTCGAGGTGGAAGACTAAAAACAGATACCCAAACTTTAGTGGTTGGCTACCGAAATGTATATGCAATTGGCGATGTCGCTGCAATAATTGATGATGAAACACCAAATGGCCACCCTGGGGTTGCACCTGCCGCCATACAACAAGGACATCATCTGGCAAAAAATTTAATCAACATAAGCGAAAACAAACCGCTCGAAAAATTTAAATATTTCGATAAAGGTTCTATGGCAACCGTTGGTAGAAATAAAGCAGTTGTTGATATTGGCAAAATTCGTTTTCAAGGAGTTTTTGCCTGGTTTACCTGGATGTTTGTTCACCTTATGACTTTGGTTGGTTTCAGAAATAAAATCATCGTTTTCATCAACTGGCTTTGGAGTTATTTCAGTTATGACAGAGGAACAAGATTAATTATCAGAACCTTTGCAAAAGATAGAAGTGTAGATTATCGAGAAGAGGTAAATGAAGTTCGTTAGTCGTTGTTTATTAGGGCAAATTGAGGACCACATAATTGCTTTTATTTTTTCTTTGCGAAAAACTTTGCGCACTTTGCGGTTAAAATGTAATCAAGATGAGCCAAAATAAATTTAAATTAGTTGAGTGTCCTCGTGATGCTATGCAAGGTCTTCATGATTTTGTTCCAGCTAAATTAAAATCAGAATATTTAAATTTGTTATTGCAGGTTGGCTTCGATACGCTTGATTTTGGAAGTTTTGTTTCACCTAAAGCCATTCCGCAAATGGCTGATACGATTGAAGTTTTAGCAAATTTGGATTTAACTGATATATCTACAAAACTTTTAGCAATTGTGGCTAATTTAAGAGGCATAGAAGACGCTTTAAAGCATGAACATGTAAGATATCTAGGTTTTCCATTTTCTATTTCAGAAACGTTTCAGCAGCGAAATACCAATTCTAGCATAGAACAATCTTTAACTACGGTTGAGAAAATGCTCCTATTGTGCGATAAAAACAATAAAAAAGTAGTTATTTACCTTTCCATGGGTTTTGGAAATCCTTATGGTGATGTGTGGAACTACGAAATTGTAGAAAAATGGGCAGATATTTTAGTGAGTAAAGGCGTTGAGATTATTTCCTTAGCCGATACCGTTGGCGTTTCTACTCCTAAGAAAATTGAACACATTTTGCCTAAGTTGATTTCGAGGTTTAGCAACACTGAAATAGGAATTCATTTACACTCCACTCCTACTGAACGTTTCGAGAAAATTGAGGCAGCTTACAATTCAGGAGTAAAACGAATCGATTCTGCCTTAAAGGGTTTTGGAGGTTGTCCAATGGCTGCTGATGATTTAACAGGCAACATTGCTACTGAAGATGTAATTGCTTACCTAAATAGCAGATGCGAAACCGTAGAACTTAATATGGAGAAATGGAATGAAGCAATGCGCTTATCGGCGAAGATATTTGGTTAAGGCATTTACTCTTTGTGTTTAAAATACTGGTCATTGCGAGGTACGAAGCAATCCTACAACGATGGGTGGGAATTAATTTTATACGAACCTATTTAACTAGCGAACGCTTTAAGATTGCTTCGTACCTCGCAATGGCGATATGTTGAATTTATACCTTCTTAACCATTTTAAAATGTTGAATACCAGCTTCTTCAAACTGTTCTCCCTCCGCTACAAAACCAAATTTAGCGTACAAACTCATTGCATCTAATTGAGAATTTAAATATATATAGTGTGCACCTTCAGGCAAATCAGAAAGTGCTTCAGCAATTAGCGCCCTACCAACACCTTGGCCTCTAAAATCCTTCATTACTGCAAAACGTTCGAGCTTATAGCCTGCATCCGTTCTACGCCAGCGACAAGCTCCACACGGTTGTCCATTCTGTGTAGCTAAGAAGTGAACTGATTCCTCTTCATGCTCCCATTCTAACTCCGGTGGACAGTTCTGCTCATCTACAAATACAATTTTACGTATAGCAAATACCTTATCTAAATCTTCGGGATGATTAACTTTTTGAACTAGCAGACTCATTATTTACGGTGTTTAAAGTGTTTATTCGTTTTTAATTTCATTTCATTTAAATCTTTTGCTACATCAATAGAATGCGAACAATGAATATCGGCCTCTTTTTTGGCAAGTGTAGCGATCGTAACGTAAAATTTATGTAACTGGTCTAATTCATCTTCGCTCAAATCCTCAATATCTACCATTCGGTTACTTGCACCCTGTTGAGCTGCAATTAACTCATTAAGCTTTAACTGAATAGCTTTTCCATCTTTATTTTGAGCCTTCTGAATCAAAAAAACCATTAAAAAAGTAATAATTGTGGTACCTGTATTAATAACCAATTGCCAGGTTTCAGAATAACTAAATAATGGCCCGGTAATTCCCCAAACAATAATGATTGCTGCAGCGATTATAAACGCCATCGAGCTACCAGTAAATTTAGTTGCTGAATTAGCGAACTTTTCAAAAAAATTATTTTTTTTTGTATCAGATCTAGATTTTATCATCACAAATTGTTTGTTTAAATATAGCAAATAAAAGCGCCATAAGTTTTAAAACCTATGGCGCTTCATTGAAAGATTGATTTTTGAATGACTGAATTCTAAATCCTAACTAAAAATCAGTAAATATTATAACTTATCGTTTGCATTAATACAATTCAAATCTTCGAAAGCACTCGTTAAGCGTTTAACAAAAGTTTCTTCCCCTTTACGCAACCATACGCGAGGGTCATAATATTTTTTATTTGGCTTATCGTCCCCATCAGGATTACCGATTTGGCCTTGAAGATATGCTTCGTTCTTTTTATAGTATTCTAAAATACCTTCCCAAAATGCCCATTGCATATCAGTATCAATATTCATTTTGATAGCGCCATAAGAAATCGCCTCTCTAATTTCTTCTTGGGATGAGCCTGAACCACCATGAAAAACGAAGTTAATTGGTTTTTCAGCAGTTAATCCAAATTTCTCTTTTACAAAATCTTGAGAATTTTTCAAAATTACTGGCTGTAACTTAACATTACCTGGTTTGTAAACACCATGAACGTTACCAAATGCTGCGGCAACTGTAAAACGAGGAGAAACCTTGCTCAATTCTTCATAAGCATAAGCCACTTCACTCGGCTGAGTGTATAATTTCGAGCTATCAACATCACTATTATCTACGCCATCTTCTTCGCCACCTGTAACACCAAGCTCGATTTCGATAGTCATATTCATTTTAGCCATTCGGGCTAAATATTTAGCAGAAATTTCCATGTTTTCTTCAATCGGTTCTTCCGATAAATCTAACATGTGTGAAGAAAACAAAGGTTTTCCGGTTTCAGCAAAGAATTTTTCACCATGCTCTAAAAGGCCATCAATCCAAGGCAATAATTTTTTTGCCGCATGGTCTGTGTGTAAAACCACGGCAACACCATAATGCTCTGCCAATAAATGTACATGCTTAGCCGCCGATACAGCACCTAAAATGCATGCTTGTAATTTCTCATTATCTAAAGTTTTACCAGCATAAAACTGCGCACCACCATTAGATAATTGAATCATAACAGGCGAATTTACTGCCTTAGCAGTTTCCAATACCGCATTAACCGTATTTGTACCGGTTACGTTTACTGCTGGTAAAGCAAACTGATGTTTTTTAGCCTGCTCAAACAATTCTTGAACGGCATCCCCGTAAATTACGCCTTTGTAGCCTTTTAAACTCATTTCTTGTTAATTTTATTAAGTCCGAAGTTATAAAAAAAAATAACATTTTAAGCTTTTGTAACAACAGAATTATTTGCCTAACAATCAAATAAAGGCTATTTAGTGTAAAAAACACATTATCCATCGTGTACTTTTTACACTAAATAGAAATACTTGACTTAAATATTTTTTTCGTTTCTTTGCAATCCAATTCTTTAAAAAATTATATGGCTTGGTTTAAGAGAGAGAATAAAGGTATCATTACCACAACAGAAGAGAAAAAAGAAGCACCAGACGGCTTGTGGAATAAATGTCCAAATTGTAAAAAGCCGCTACATCAGGCAGAACTTCAGGAAAACAAATACGTTTGTCATTACTGCGATTATCACCTTAGAGTTGGTTCAAAAGAATATTTCGAAGTCTTGTTTGATAACAACGAATTCAAGGAGCTTTTCGCTAATTTAACATCTGGCGACCCTTTAAAATTTAACGATAACAAACCTTACACCGAAAGAATTATAGAAAGCCAGGCAAAAACTGGCTTAAAAGATGCAATACGGGCCGGAGTTGGTAAAATTGAAGGTCAGGACTTAGTTATTGCCTGTATGGATTTCGCTTTCATTGGCGGTTCAATGGGTTCGGTAGTTGGAGAGAAAATTGCACGTTCAATTGACTATAGCATAAAGCACAAAATTCCGTTTCTGATGATCTCAAAATCTGGCGGTGCACGCATGATGGAAGCTGCATTTTCACTAATGCAAATGGCTAAAACATCGGCAAAACTAGCTTTATTGAGCCAGGCTAAAATTCCATATATTTCTTTATTAACAGACCCTACAACTGGCGGTGTTACCGCATCTTATGCTATGCTTGGCGATATAAACATTGCAGAACCAGGTGCCTTAATCGGCTTTGCCGGGCCGCGAGTGATTAAAGAAACCATCAAAAAAGATTTGCCTAAAGGTTTTCAAACATCAGAATTCGTTTTAGAACATGGTTTCCTTGATTTTATTGTTGACAGAAGAGCTATGAAAGCCAAACTAAGCGCTTTTATTAAGATGATGAATAACTAGATTGGTTCATTAGTCATTGGTTCATTTGCGCAAATCGACTAATTAATATTTAAAATATAATATGAAAAAGCAGGGCTTGAAGAACTTCGGTTAATTCAGTCCTGCTTTTTGTTTCAAGTCCGCTCCCAATGAAAAATCGGGATTGCGGGCTTTCCACAGCAATCTTGTTTAAATTACTAAGGTTTTGTAATTCTTGGGGAAAGGCAGTAAAAAAACACCCCGCCCTTCGGGCACCCCTCAAGAGGGGAATTCAAACACCGAAAAACTACAGTGCTAATACGCTTTCCTAAGATTTGCCACGGAAACACAGAAGTCGCGGAAATATAAGCTGTGTTTTTATGGCGGATGTTTTAAACAAACTTTCACAACACCACAAACTTTCATAAACGAATCTGGCAGAAGATAAGCTCGCAGAAACGCCTTTTTTTTACAAGGAAAAAAGAAAGCGCCATTCCAGCGGTGTTAAAAAAATACTAATCTGCAACATTTCCATTAACATCACCACTCCCATCACCTTATTCCTTAAATTAGCTTATCAATTAAGCAAACTGAAATGAATAAAAAATTACTATTTCCAACTTTACTTCTATTTACCTCATCTTTTATTTTTGCGCAAGACAAAAAAGTAATCGATAATATCGTTAAAGAGGTTAACGAAAACTCACAATTAGAAAAATTAGCTCACGAACTTCTTGATGTTGTTGGTCCGCGATTGGTTGGCTCACCGCAAATGAAACAAGCAAACGATTGGGCAGTTAAAAAATACAGCGATTGGGGAATCTCTGCGAAAAATGAAAAATGGGGCGAATGGCGTGGTTGGGAAAGAGGCGTTACCCATATTGATTTGGTTAGCCCAAGATTAAGAACCTTAGAAGGTACACAACTAGCCTGGAGTCCATCAACTAACGGTAAGGCTGTAAACGCTGAAGCAATTGTTTTGCCTGCAATTACCGATTCCATTTCTTTTCAAAAATGGTTACCAAACGTTAAAGGAAAGTTAGTTCTAATTTCAATGAATCAAATTTCTGGCCGACCAGAAAAAAACTGGGAAGAATTTGCTACTAAAGATTTGTTCGACAAATACAAGAAAGAGAAAGCAGATGCTGCAAAAGCTTGGGCAACAGGTATTGCCAAAACAGGCCTAAATGCTAAAAATTTAGCCTTAGCAATTGAGAACGCTGGTGCAGCAGGTATCATTATCAATAATTGGTCTCAAGGTTTTGGTGTAGATAAAGTTTTCGGTGCAAATACAACAAAAATCCCAACTGTAGATTTATCGGTAGAAGATTATGGTTTAGTTTATCGTTTAGCCACAAGCGGTAACAAACCAATGTTAAAAATCGAATCAGAATCTAAAGAATTAGGTGTCGTACCAACTTTTAACACTGTTGCCGAAATAAAGGGAAAGCAAAAACCAAAAGAATATGTGATGTTATCCGCTCACTTCGATTCGTGGGATGCAGCAAGCGGCGCAACAGACAATGGCTCGGGTACTATTTTGATGATGGAAACCATGCGAATTTTAAAAAAATTCTATCCTAATCCAAAACGTACTATTTTAGTTGGCCATTGGGGTAGCGAAGAACAAGGCTTGAATGGCTCAAGAGCTTTTGTTGAAGACCATCCGGAAATTGTAAGCAATCTTCAGGCTTTATTTAATCAGGATAATGGAACAGGTAGAGTGGTTAATATCGGCGGACAAGGATTTGCAAAATCAAAAGATTACATCACTCGTTGGTTAGCAGCAGTTCCTGATACGATCAAAAACCAAATTAAAACGAGTTTCCCTGGTATGCCGGGTGCAGGAGGTTCTGATTTTGCATCGTTTGTAGCGGCTGGAGCTTTGGGTTATTCATTAAGTTCTACAAGCTGGGATTATGGAACTTATACATGGCACACCAACCGCGACAGCTATGATAAATTAGTTTTTGATGAGATAAGAAGCAATGTGATTTTAGCTGCGATTATGGTTTATATGGCTTGCGAAGACCCCGAAAAAACGTCAACAGAGAAAGCAACAGATTTACCTGTAAATCCTCGAACAGGCAAGCCTACAGAATGGCCAGTTCAAACAAAATCGAATAGAAAAGGTGGATTATAGATAATTCATCTAGACACTTTTTTAAACGGAGCATTTGGAAACGGATGCTCCATTTTTATGCTATTAATTTCCCTGTACAGACTTATGCTCGATAAACCCGATAAAGTGAAAATACTTTTTGTTGCAGTGCTCCAACAAGCTTAGCATGACTTGAACAAAAAGATTGAAACGATAGCGGGACTATCAGAACCAAAGGATTACTGCATTTGCTTTTCAAGTAATTTTAGCGAATCGGGATAGTAATATAACGGTCTTCTACAGCCTCAGACTGACAATACTGTAAAACTATTCCTCTTTCTTCTGGAATTTATAAAATAAATATCCTAAAAAAGGTAAAATTAAAACACTACCCAAAAGCAAGGCCAGACCTAAACTATAAATTGTTTTCTCGGGTCCGATGGCTTCAAAAAGTGAAATTGCATTTCCATTTTTTAGGCGAATAAAGTTTGGAAAGTGGGCATAACTTATTGCAAGCAAAATCATGGTAACTTGGAAACCGGCAAGAATTCTAAGCACTTGTGTTTTTCCTTTTATCAACAAGTACCAAAGTAAAATAAGCGATAAACTTGCTAAGACGATGGCAGAAAGTCCTACCGGGTTTTTGAAAACCCAATCTGTTAATGGTATATTATCTAATTGTGCAGCGATAAAAACCATAGCTCCGAAAACTACTGCAGCGATATTCATGTATTCGGCCTTCTTAATAAACCGACGTTTATCATAAGCTTCTGTAGTTTCGCCGATTAAATAAATGGCTGCAAGAAAACCACAAAGTGCAACCGTAAATAGCCCTACCGATACCGAAAACCAATTTAACCAACTATAAATGTATGCAGAAGAAAAATCTTTAGCGTTCGTATCGATATGACCTGAAATTAAACTGCCGGCAATAATGCCTAAGAACAGTGGTGTGATAAAACTGGAGTACCTGAAAATACGATTATAAAGCCAATGCATATCATCTTTTATTGCATCGTAATGCCGAAATACAAATGCAGTACCGCGAGCAATGATACCAATAAGCATAATTAAAAGCGGGATATGAAGGTAAACGGACATGGTGGTATAAATACGCGGAAACCCGACAAAAAGAATTACAATGGCGATGATAAGCCACATGTGATTCGCTTCCCACACTGGTCCGATAGCTTGATACATGGTTTTACGGGTTTTACTTCGATTGTTTGCAGATGTAAATAACTCAATAATTCCAGCTCCAAAATCTGCCCCGCCCAATAGGAAATAAAGCAAAATACCCAAACATAAAAAAGTAATTACAACGTATTCCATAAGTTATCTTGTTGCCACATGTTAACACGGATTTGGCTTAGTGTATCTTTTAAAAATTGTTTATCTGTGGTTATTCTTTTCATCTGTGGTTAATTCGTTTTAACAATCGATTTATCATTGTACAGCACAGGAACCATTTTTATTTGTCGATACAGCAAGAATGTAACTACAATGCTCAGCGAAAAGTAAATTGCCGAGAAAATATAAAAGGAATATGCAATGCCAGGCATTGGTGTCACAGCATCTTTGGTACGCATAACGCCATATATTATCCAGGGTTGACGGCCAACTTCGGTAACTACCCAACCAGCTTCTAAGGCAAGGTAGCCAAGCGGAATAGCTAACACAAACAATTTAAGCAACCAGCGTTTCTCCACAAGTGGTTTCTTTCTGATTAGATTGACAAAATATATTAGTGAAATTAAAGCCAATAATGTTCCTATTCCAACCATAATCTGGAATGCATAATGCGTAATAGCTACTGGAGGGTGTTCATCTTCGGGAATTTTATCTAATCCCTTTACTTCAGCTTCGAAATCGCCATGGGCAAGAAAACTAAGTGCTCTTGGAATTTTAATTGCACCTTTTACGGTTTTATCTTTTTCGTTTACAATCCCGCCAATTAAAAGTGATGCAGGCTTTTCAGTTTTATAAAGCGCTTCCATAGCAGCAAGTTTCGCAGGTTGCCTTTTAGCTACATCTTTTGCAGAAATATCGCCACTCAAAGGTTGTAGCAATGCTCCAATACAAGCGAATACTGCAGCTATTTTAAATGCTTTCAGATGAAATTCCTTGTTCTGATTTCTCAATATCATTAGCGCATGTACACCTGCTACTGCAAAGCCTGTGGCAGTAAATGCAGCCAGACACATGTGTAATGCCTGAGAGAACCATGCCTTATTAAACATGGCTTGAATCGGGTCGACATTTAAGTATTGTCCGTTTACAAAATCGAAGCCAGCAGGGCTATTCATCCATGCATTTGCGGCAACTACCAAAATCCCTGAGGCTAATCCGCTTACTCCAACAACCATCCCTGTGAACCAGTGAAACCACTTATTCAATTTATTCCAACCATAAAGGAAAAATCCCAGAGCAATTGCCTCGATAAAAAAGGCCGTTCCTTCCAACGAAAATGGCATCCCAAAAATCGGACCTGCATGTTCCATAAATTTAGGCCAAAGCAATCCTAATTCAAAGGATAACATTGTACCGGAAACAGCACCTGTAGCAAAAAAAATAGCTACACCTTTACTCCAGGCCTTTGTTAGGTTTTTATAAACTTCATCGTTCGTTTTTAACCATTTATAATGCGAAACAGCCATAAAGAATGGCATAACCATACCTATACAAGAGAAAATGATATGAAAGCCTAAGGATAAGGCCATTTGGGATCGTGCTGCTAAAAAATCATCCATATCTGATATTGGATTTTGTGTAACACAAATATAGCAGATAAGGCTTAGGATATAGCGGTTTTAGAGTGGTTGTTTAGATTTATTTTAAATATAGAATGTTTATAAATTGAAGAAAGTTTTGGGTTAATGGGACAATTAGATTCGCAGATTATGTCAGTATCAATCTGCGAATCTGTAGCTAAAAATTAAGCACCTTTCAATTCATCATAGGCAGCACTCAAACTTCTCTGAATACCATCGCCTTGCCATTCTGGTGCTTTTGGTATTGATGTTGCCTTCAAAATATCTTCTTTCGATTTTCCAGCTTTGATTTCTCCACCTACAAAAGCCATCAAATTTTTTAAATAATCCTGATAAGCTTTTACATCTGCCTTCGTTCCTGTCACTTTTTCTGGGTCTAAACTATGTCCCCAAATAAACAGTGTATCTTTATCAAATTGCTTCTGGATTTTATCCAATGCAGTAATCCAATTGCCAATATGTGCACCATTTTCTCTATCAATATACGGAAACCTACGATTGAATACTAAATCGCCTACGTGAACGATATTAGCATTTTCGAAGTGATAAACTGCATCTCCATTTGTATGACCAGAACCATAATAGTAAGCACTAATTTTTTCATCGCCGACAGGCGCTTTCCAACCTGTGCCGAATGTTGTGTCGGGCAATAATTGTTTATCTAAATTATTTGCTTTTTCAGCAGCCTTTTTCTGATTTACAAGTGAGTTTTGATGTGCTACTACTTTCTCTGCCAAACCTTTAAATGCAATATTCCCTGCGGTATGATCGCCGTGATGGTGAGTATTGATTAAATATTTGAAAGGTTTCTCGCCAAGTTTTTTCAATTCTTCTATAACATGAGGCGCTGATGTAGGGAATTGGGAATCAATAGCAACAAATCCATTTGATGAATTGAGCCAACCAATAGTTCCACCTTGCTCGGTAAAAATACCAACGTTATTTCTTAATGGTTTGAAATTGTACGCTCTGAATAATTCTTGCTGTGCAAAAACATCTGTTTTATAAATCGAAAGCATAGCCATAGCCAATGCAGAATTTTTGATAAAATTTCTTCTTTCCATTTTCGTATTTAACTTAAAAGCCACAGCATCTTGCTGTGGCTTAAATTTAATAATTTTTGGTTATAAATTATTTCATTACAAATTTATATTCCAGAACCTGGTGTTGTACCTGGCTCATGACCTGGTCCGAAAGAATTATTCTTGCGGCCTTTATCTTTATTGAATAAATTGGTGCCTACTTTTGATGATTTGTTTTCATCAAGTTTCCTATCGTCTTTAATATCTTCTGCTGATTTGTTTAGCAAGTCATTCTCAACAACTTTACCTTTTTCTTTATTATTTTCCATTGTTTTTCAATTTGATATATTAGAAGAACAAGCGAAAAATAATATTGTTTTTGTTAGTTGTTTTAGGAATGAGTTTAAACATAACGGTTTCTTTCCTTTCGTAGAAAAGATTTTTATTTTGCTTTTGATTTAAAATTATAACATTGAGCCAGACAATTTTCTTAATTCATGTATGCAACCAAATGAATTAAATTTCCTTTTATGAACCTTGTTAAAGTGATTTGAAGATTCAAACGAAAACGGCAGCAAAATGAATTTGTAAATGTGCTTTCTTTCTGATAGCGATTTTCCATTCTCAAGATTTGTTGATTGTGGATTGGTTTCCTGATTTTCCATAACAATAAGTTTTATAAAAGCTTGGTTGCTTTTGTGGGTTGATTAAATTTTAAAAAGAATATGTATTGATTCTACTACCGAGAATTAAAGAAAGCTGTTTTTAAAATTTGTTTAACCTTATACCAAGGGATTTTTGATAAGGTTTCGTTGAGGAACTAAATGTTATTGGCAGTTTTGGAGTGCCTTTATCTTATTTAAATATAAGTTTTTGTTTTGAGATTTGCAAATGATAAATCTTCAGTTGACTTAAGTCAACGGCGATGAAATGCAACTAGCCAAATAAAGTCGGAGGTAATGAAGTGCAACTAATTTAAAACTGAAGCCATTAAATTCATTGCCGTCTTGCTTCAGCAGACGGATTTAAAAATTTATTTTCTTTCCCAAGCACCACAAACCTTTGTAACCCAAACCTGATTGACGTGGAAACCAAAAGCTTTTTCTGCTTTTGTTGGAACAGAAAGCAGGACTAACTTTAACAATTGCACTACAATTGCTTTCAAAAAAAATCGGCATAAAAAAAGTCTCGAATTGCTCCGAGACTGTTCCTATTTGGTTATTGATATTTTTAGGCTAAAGCATTTTGCTTAACCACCATTTTAACTTTTTCGATTACATAATCTAATTCTTCTTTTGTAGTAAATTTACTGAAAGAAAAACGAACAGAGGGACGATTTGGATCGGCGTTTATACCATTTAAAACGTGCGAACCGATGTTAGAACCAGAAGAACAGGCACTACCGCCGGATGCGCAAATTCCATTAATATCTAAATTGAATAATAACATATCGGCCATGTCCATTTCAGGAAAAGAAACGTTTAATACGGTATAAAGGCTTTTATCTGCATCGGTTTCACCATTAAAGGCAATACCCGAAATTTCTGCAATTAGTTGCTCTTTTAAATAATCTTTTAAGCCTTGGATGTGATTTTGGTGTTGTTCCATTTCCGTATAGGCAATTTCTAAAGCTTTTGCCAAACCAACAATACCGTAAACATTCTCTGTTCCGCCACGCATATTGCGTTCTTGTGCGCCACCATAAATCATTGGTGGAATTTTGATATTACTATTTACGTATAAGAAACCAACACCTTTCGGACCATGAAGTTTATGTGCAGCGCAAACAATAAAATGTGCTTTTAAATCGCGAACATTATGTGTGTAGTGCCCCATTGTTTGAACGGTATCTGCGTGATAAATTGCATTATATTTTTCGCAGATATCGCCAACTTTAGCCATATCAGTTAATGTGCCTAATTCGTTATTTGCATGCATTAGAGACACGAAAGTACGTTCATTATTTTGAAGCAATTCTTCTAAATGTGCGTAATCTACATTGCCTTTTTCATCGACTTTTACAAAACTCAACTTATCAATCTCGCCGTTTTTAAGCATGATATTTAAAGTCTGTTCTACAGCGTGATGCTCGATTTTTGAAGTAATTGCATGTTTAATGCCATAAGCTGATATACCGCAACGAATCGCTGTATTATCTGCTTCGGTACCGCCCGAAGTGAAAAATATTTCGGATGGTGATGCACCCAAAAGATTTGCAACCGTTTTACGTGCCTTTTCTACTAAAGTCCTTACTTCTCTTCCAAGCGCATGAATAGCCGATGGATTACCAAAATAGTTCTCCATCACGTTTGTCATTTCTGCAATTACTTCCTTATCTAAAGGCGTTGTAGCTGCATTATCTAAATAAACTCTCTTCATGTGTTAGTTTAATTTAAGGATTTCTTTAATATCAGAAATGATTTTGTTGGCCAAACTTTCGGCAACCGTTTCATTTTCGGCCTCACTATAAATACGGATAATCGGTTCTGTATTAGAACGACGTAAATGAACCCATGTTTTATCAAACTCGATTTTTAAACCATCAATTGTGCTATAAGGCTGATTTTTATATTTTTCTTCTACTTGTTTTAACAAATTATCGATATCCATTTCTGGCGTAAGGGTAATTTTATTTTTGGAAATATGGTATTGAGGATAACTGCTTCTTAATAAAGAGATAGATTTACCAAATTTAGCCAAATGTGTTAAAAATAAAGCAATTCCAACTAAAGCATCTCTGCCATAATGCGATTCAGGATAGATAATTCCACCATTTCCCTCGCCGCCAATAATTGCATCGGTTTCTTTCATTTTATTAACCACATTCACTTCTCCAACTGCCGATGCGTTATATTCTGAACCTGCTTTCTCAGTAACATCGCGTAAAGCACGTGTTGAAGAAAGGTTTGAAACCGTATTTCCTGGAGTATTTTTCAATACGTAATCTGCAACTGCAACCAAGGTATATTCTTCGCCAAACATCCTTCCGTCTTCGTTTACGAAACATAAACGGTCAACATCTGGGTCAACTACGATACCTAAATCGGCATTTTGTTTTTGTACTTCTTTCGAAATTTCAGTTAAATTTTCAGGAAGCGGTTCAGGGTTATGCGGAAACTGTCCGTTTGGTTCGCAATACAATTCGGTAACTCTGGTTACGCCCAAAGCCCTTAACAAAGCAGGAATAAAAATTCCTCCGGTAGAATTTACGCAATCTATAACAACTTTAAAATCGGCTTTTTTAATTGCTTCAACATCAACCAAAGGCAACGCCAAAACTTTATCTATGTGTTTTTGCAGATAAGTATCATTTTTAATCACCTTACCTAATTTATCTACTTCAGCAAATTCGAAACTTGCGCTTTCTGCCAAATCTAAAACTTCTTTACCATCTAAATCGCTAATAAATTCACCATCATGATTTAATAATTTCAAGGCATTCCATTGTTTTGGGTTGTGACTTGCGGTTAAAATAATACCGCCACCAGCTTGCTCACCTGGCACCGCAACTTCTACAGTTGGCGTGGTCGATAAGCCTAAATCGATCACTTCGATACCCAAACCTTGCAAGGTTCCGAGAACCAAATTGTTAACCATTTCGCCCGAAATACGTGCATCACGACCTAAAACGATTCTTTTGTTTCCTGTTTTTTGTACTACCCAGCTACCAAAAGCAGCTGTAAATTTCACTATATCTATCGGTGTTAAGCCGTTTCCAGCTTGTCCGCCAATGGTTCCTCGTATTCCTGAAATCGATTTTATTAAAGTCACTTCGTGTATTTTATTTGAAGCTCAAAAATAAGAAAAAAAACAAGATAGCAGCTATTTTAAGCAGGCTTGGCTTGTTAATTTACATTGTTTTTATATCTATTTATACGATGTATTTAATAGAAATTCGGTTGCTGGTTTTAGTCAAACGTGTGACTGATTTTTTTATTTTTTGAAAAGCAATTGTAGTGATGCTTCGGTTATAGCAGTCCCGCCCTCGTTTCAAATCCTCGTCTCGTTCCTCGCCTTGCGGGTTTTTCACTAAGTCGGGTTTAAAGAAATTAGGATTGTGAGGCAAAACGAAAACTACTGCCGCGACTTTTGTCTCTCTCTTTTGGCGTTCGTCATTCCCAATTTAGTTGGGAATCTTAAAGCAGAATGCTGGCGCATTAAGATTCCCGTATGCATGGGAATGACGTGAGATTGAATACGATGCTTTTTCATTAAACATATTATTCGCTATACTCCCCAATTAAAAACTGAATGCTGATTTCCAAAATAAGACATTAGTCATCAAACTTTATTATAGATAAGTTGAAGATTAGCTTATGTTTAGCATGACAAATTATTGAACTAACAATCATAAAATTGCTTAGCCATGAAATTAATATACTCTGTTTAACCCAAATTTATCTAAGTTTGCAAATTCGAAAACAAAAGGCTTTTTTTATGCAGCGTAAGTGGTTTCAGTATTGGTTTAATTCGCCCTATTATCATATTCTTTACCAACAACGAAACGACGCTGAAGCCGAATTTTTCATCGACAACATCACCAAATTTATTAATCCAAAGTCTGATTCTAAAATGCTTGATATTGCCTGCGGCAAAGGAAGGCATTCAATTTATTTAAATAAAAAAGGCTTTGATGTAACCGGAATTGACCTATCTGAGCAAAGTATAAAATACGCAAAGCAATTTGAAAATGAAAAATTACATTTTTTAGTTCATGATATGCGGAGATTGTTTTACATCAATTACTTCGATATTGCGCTAAATTTATTTACTAGTTTTGGTTACTTTGATACTGAAAAAGATCATGTAAATGCTTTAAAAACCTTTAGAAAGTGCTTATCAGTCAATGGAATTTTGGTTATCGATTATTTCAATACCGAAAAAATCCTTCGAAATTTAAATTCTTGTGAGACGAAATCGCTCGACGGAATTATATTTAACATCACAAAAAATGTTGTCGAAGGCAAGATAATAAAGAAGATAAATTTTGAGGATAAGCAAAAGGTTTACAATTTTGAAGAACGTGTTCAGGCTTTTAGTTTTGAGGATTTTGAACGAATGTTAACAAAAGCTGGCATGACAATCGAAAAAGCATTTGGCAGCTATTCTCTTGATGGTTTTGATGAATCGAACTCCGATCGTTTAATTCTAATTTGCAAAAAAGCATGATAGAAAGCATACAACAATTTGATGTTGAACTGTTTTTGAAAATCAACCGCGGACTTTCGAACGGCTTTTTGGATTGGTTAATGCCTTTAATGAGAAACCGATTTTTCTGGTCGCCACTTTACCTTTTTATTATTGTTTTTTGCATTAAACAATATAAAAAACAGGGGTACTATATTATTGGAATGGTACTTTTCACTTTCGCAATGGGCGATTTAATTGCGTCGAGATTAGTAAAACCATTTGTAAATAGAATCAGACCGTGTAACGATTTGAGCTTGGCAAATGAAATTATTCATCGGGTTCCTTGTGGCAGCGGCTTAAGTTTCCCCTCAGCGCACGCCACCAATCATTTTGCCATTGCCGTATTTTTGATTTGTATTTTCTACCGTCGCTGGAAACCAATTTTACCAATCGGAATATTCTGGGCAGTAATTATTAGCTTTGCGCAGGTTTACGTCGGTGTTCATTATCCTGTCGATGTTACTGCTGGAGCATTACTTGGAATAATAATCGGTTTTGTCTGTTCAAAAATATTTAAAAAAATTCAACCTGATTTTTAATGGAAGCTTGGAAATTTGCTGTACTTTTTTTCTGCGCTTTTTTGGGCGGCGCCGCCATATTTTTGGTTAAAAGCGATAAATCTAAACTGCTGAAACTAATATTATCTTTTAGTGGAGCTTATCTTTTCGCCATAACCGTTTTACATTTAATTCCTGATGCATACAGCGGACCAGATAAAGGACAAATTGGAATTTTTATTCTAATTGGTTTCTTATTGCAAATATTTTTAGAGCAATTTTCTGAAGGTGTAGAACATGGACACATCCACAAACACCACGGCGACAATGTTTTCCCTTTTGGTATAATGATTAGTCTTTGTTTACATGCTTTTTTAGAGGGTATGCCACTTGCTAAAGACCAGCATAACGAACTTATATTTGGGATTTCATTGCATCATATCCCTGCTGCTTTTGCATTAGCCAGCATTTTAATGCAAAATCATTTCAAAAAAGGAAGCATTATAATTTATTTACTAATTTTTGCTATTATGGCTCCTTTAGGCTTTTATGTAAGCATTGGCTTAAGTAATGGAACAATTGGTGGCATCGATGCGTATTTTAATAAAATAATGGGGATTGTGATTGGTATTTTCTTACATATTTCTACCACTATTTTATTCGAATCTAGCGCCGACCATAAAATTAATACTCGCAAAATGATAGCTGTATTATTGGGGATTGGTGTTGCACTGATTGGGTTCTTTGCGGGGCATGCGCATTAATTTATAGTTTGTAGTTTTTCCCAAAAGGATGCCTTTGGCACACTTAGTTCTTCGGCACCTATAAATTAAGAACAGAAAACTGATAATTTTCATTAAATTAGATGATGGAAGAAATTGTAAATGAGCCAAATGTAGAATACAAAAAAAGGCATTTTACTGTTGCGGAATACCTGGAGATGGAAAAGACCTCACAAGAAAAACATGAATATTTTCAGGGTGAGATATTTCCATTACATCGGGATGAAAGTAACGGAGTAAAATCAATGTCTGGTGCTGGTTTTAATCATAATCTTATTTTCTCCAGTGTATTCGGTTTTCTCTCTTCTAAGCTTGGCAGTTCTAAATGCATTCCTTTTGGTAGCGATATGAGAATGAATATACCAGAAAACACACTCTTTACCTATCCCGATATTTCTGTATATTGTAATGAAATTAAGCATCCTAATGAGGATAAAGACACCAATTTAGAGCCAACAGTAATTATCGAAATTCTATCTCCATCTACTAAAAATTACGATAGAGGTGGAAAATTTAAGCTTTACCGAGATATCCCAACACTCAAAGAATACATACTAATTGATTCTGAATCTATTTCTGTTGAGGCTTTTTATCTCAATGGAAAACAAAACTGGGAGCTTATCGAATACAAAGAAACTGATGATGCTTTAAACTTTGTTTCAATAGGATTTGAATTGGCATTAAGCGATATTTACAATCATGTGCGTTTCTCTAAAAGTTAGAACTGAAAATTGAAGACTACCAACTGATTTACTTCTTCTCTTTCATCTTTCCATAGCCCCAAGGACAATGTTTACACTTGTTTTTGCAGCAATAACCTCGCTTTAAGTGATAGGCTTCTGTAAAAACCATCAATCCATCTTCATTAAAATAAAAGTCTTCGCCCTCTTTCATAATTAATGAGTGAATGAGTGAATTTTGAATGAGTGAATGTTTGAAATCATCATAATCTTGAAAAATCCCGTTCCTTAGTTTAGTATTTTAACTTCTAATTTATCCTTAAAATATTCTTTTAATTGTGTTCCATCTCCATGCAAAGTCCAAACCTGTTTTGGCTTCACTTTTTCAATGGTTTCTAAAATCGCTTCCCAATCTGCGTGGTCTGAAATATATAGGGAAATGCCATTCTGTTGCTGCAAGTTTTTCCAGCCAGAAGCGAAAGCCCTAACCACATTTATTGCCTTGTGGTAGCTATGAAAAACCATCGGCGGTACAATATAAACCTGATACTCATGATTATTCTTCATCACTTTTCTATCGTACATTTTGTAATTGCCGATTTTCATTCCGTAATCTTCATAGATTTTTACGAAAGGCATAATGCTATGGTGGACCATCACATTTTTTGCAGGGCAATGCTCGTTCAATAACTGAATAATCCGCTGGCTTTTACCTAATGCATAAGAGCCAAGCATGATATTCGCATTGGTTTCATTCAGTTTTTTAATCTCATCAATTGGCGATGGATGTTTAGTTTCAGGATTGGCAAAAGTGCTTTCCGTAATTAAAACATCGGCTTGAATAAACTCAAAAGGCTCGCAAGTGGCATCGGGTTCAATTTTGTAATCGCCCGTATAAAGATATTTTACATCCTGATATTCCATTAAAACCTGCGCTGAACCTAAAATATGTCCTGCAGAATAAAAAGTGATGGCTACATCTTTAATCTTAAAAGTTTCTTGGTATTTCTTTACATGAAAATCAACCGCGGCAAACTTACGGTAACGATGTTTCATAAATGTTTCAGTAGCGGCAGTACAATATACATTCTGACTCCCGCCAATGGCATGGTCGCCATGCGCATGAGAAACCACTGCTTCTTGCACAGGCTGTTGTGGGTCTAAATAAAAATTGCCATAAACGCAATATAATCCCGTTGGTGTGATGGTAATAAAATCGTCTAAAATCATGACCAGGATTTGTGGAAGTTAAGGATATGACAAGATTTTAGTTTGTTAAGCATATTTGATATAAAATAATTTAATGAAGTATTTAAGATTATTCTTAAATCTGCAAATTAGCTGCCACTTCCAAAAACTGTTTATGCAAAGCCAAAACTTGCTCAATCACAGAATGTTCTTCATCATTGTTTATAAAATAATTGGCCATCTTTGATTTATCTTGATCGCTCATTTGCTTATCCATTATAGCTTTCACCTGTTCTGCAGCAACATTATCTCTTTGCATTACTCGCTTAAGTTTGGTATTTAAAGGAGCAGTAACCAAAATAGACGTATTACACATTTTGTAAGAACCGCTTTCGAAAAGCAATGCTGCTTCCTTTAATATATAAGGAGTGTTCGAATTAATCTGCGTTTCCCAAGTGTCAAAAGCTCTAAAAACTGCAGGATGTACTAATGCATTTAGCTTTGCAAGTTCGGCTTCGTTATTAAATACAATGCCAGCTATGTATTTATTATTCAGTTTTCCATTTTCAAAATAGCTTTCTTTACCAAAAGTCGATTTTACACCTTCGATAAGTAGTAAATCTTTAACCATTATATTTTTAGCTTCGATATCTGCATAAAAAACAGGAATGCCCAAAACTTCAAAAACCTTACAAACAGTCGTTTTACCACTACCAATCCCTCCTGTTATACCAACTTTATACATTATTTTTCTACTATAAAATCTACTTTAGATGGACTGATATTTATCAACTTGCAATAATCAGGAAACTCTGTAAGTTTCACAGTAAATTGATTATGATGCAAAACGGACCATTCATCCACATCAACTGTTGCTGTAATAAAACTTTGATCAACCTGCTCAAAATAACTTAACGCAACTAAAAAAGTAACCTTAATCTTTTTAGGGTAAAGCTTTATGCTATTGTAATTTCTGTTATTGGTAATTTTTAAAGGAACTTCAACTGTTTTTTCTGTGAATTCATCTACGGGTAATTTTACCTCAACAGTTGATGGAAATATGCTTACGTTTTTATGCGTACTATGTTGCATATTTACCCTAACAGTTGTGCTACTCTGCACTTTACTTAATTTTAGTGTATCAGTGGCCCATGTTTCAATTTTTTTAAGCTCTTCAATCGGGCCAGTAACCGTTACAAATTTGGGGTTCACCTTTATTTCACTTGCAATACCATATTGCTTTATAAAATCTACATTTTGCATTAAGCTTACAGGTACCTTTTTAACGGTACGCTTGGTAAAATCAAAATACAAGGTATCGGGTTTTACAGATATTACTTTTTGAGAGGTTTCTAATTGTTTGTTAATGTTGTATAACTGATCTGAAAATACAATAAACTCTCTTGTATTTAATTGATTTAAACTTACAGCTATAGATTGGGGATTAATTCTTAACCGTGCAAAAAGTAATTGCCAACCTGTTCCCTCAACTTGTAAATCTACAGTATCAGATTGTAATGGGTGAAAAGCACGTTTTTGAGGGAAGTTTTTATAGATGAGAACAGTTTTAGCAGTGTAAACATATTTATTATTTAAAGCCATAAAAAGCCACGCAGCTATAGCCAATAGCAAACATGCTAAAAGGCTAAACACACGTCTTCTCTCTATTATAGTTAGTTTAACAAATGGCATAAATAAATTCCATGTTTTATTTGGAAAAGGATAGTTTAATCCAAAATTCAATTAAATCAAATGTAGTAAAACAAAAACAGTCTCGAAAACATTCGAGACTGCACATTATATTTTTGCTGATTAAATTATACTTTCGCTGGAGTAGTTGAGGCCTTTGTCGCATCTAAAGAAATTGCAGATTTATCAAATCTGATTTTACCGCCTCCTTCTGTTTCAATTAAAAATGTTGTATCATTTGCACCAACAATTTTGCCATGAATACCCGCTGTTGTTACAATTTTATCGCCAATACCAAGTTCAGCAACTAATTTTTTATGGTCTTTTGCTTTTTTAACCTGCGGGCGAATCATAAAGAAGTAGAAAACTACCATAATTAGTACCATGGGTACAATTGTACCTAACATACCACCACCTGCTGCTTGTAATATTACTGTTGATGTCATTTCTTATTTATTTGTATTATTTATTTTTTAATTTATTTTTTGGCAAGTACTTCTCCAACCAAATGAACCGTACTTACATTTGGGTTTGCATTTGAAGTAACTGTTACGACTTTATCTTGCATACCCATTTTACCTTCGCTGTTGAATACTACTTTTATTACACCTTCTTTTCCGGGCAATATTGGTTCTTTTGGTGTTTCAGGAATTGTACATCCACAAGTTGCAGTTGCATTAGAAATAATTAAAGGACTTTTACCTGAATTTTTAAATTTAAATTCATGCTGAACCTTTTCACCCTGCTCAATTTTTTCGAAATCATAGATATCACGCTCGAAAGAAATAACAGCTGCATCAGCAGGCGCAATTTTTGAAACATTGGAGGTGTCGTTTCCAACAGAAACTTTTGAAGTTTCAGGAGAATTTGTGTTTGCATTACGACAAGCTGCAAAAGATAATGCAGCTATAGCCAGGATGAATATTCTTTTCATTTTATTCTTCAATTAATCCGCGACCAATCTTTTTTATGGTATTAGTTTTCTTTAAATCGCCTAAAATTTTGTCTAAAATACCGTTTATAAATGAATTACTTTTCGGTGTACTGTAATCTTTTGATAACTCCAGGTACTCGTTAATGGTTACTTTTACCGGAATTGAAGGGAAATTAAGTAATTCGCAAATTGCCATTTTCATCAAAATAGTATCCATTAATGCGATACGTTCTGATTCCCAATTTTTAGTTCTTTCGGCAATCATTTCCTGATATTTTACATCATTTTGCAAAGTATATACGAATAAGTCCTGAACAAATTTACTATCCTCTACCCAATCAGCACTTATTTCAGTAAGCTTATTTTTAAAAGGATCATCTGATGTAAAGTTTTTGAGTGTTTTGGCAACCATACCTTTCATCACTTCATGATCAACTTGCCAATTGATAAATTTCTCTTCAAAAACCTGAATAATTGACTGATTTTTTAAGATGATTTTTCTAAAAATGTATTTGATAATATCTTTTGATGATTCTAAACTTTCATTAGAATCTGCAAGGTATTCTGCATATTCTTTTGAAGCTTTTAACGAGTTGTAAACTGTTTTACGGATTTCCGGATCGAAACCCCAATCTACCTTATACTTTTTAATACAAGAAACATATTCAGGATTTTGCTGCATTAAAACACTAAATTTATTATGCAGTAATTTCATGTTCGGATTGATGTCTTCTGCAGTTTTTATGTGCTTGTTGGCACGTTCTGCAGCATCATTAGCAGTAAACTCAGTAACTTCCACCATTAAAGAAAGCATCCAGATGTACATTTCGTACACACTATCAATACTCTGCATTAAAGTTTTAAGTTCACCTTTAATGTCTTTTTTGTCTGCCATGTGCCAAGCAAAAATATTTTGCAAAGCTTTAATTCTTAAGTGCCTTCTGTTTAACATGAATGTAAGAACGAGTGTGGTTTATATAACCGATTAATAAAATGTTTAATATGTTGATTTAATTTTTTTTATGTCTGCAATACGCTTTTCAGCAATACGATTTGCTGCTATATTTGTTGGTATTTTCTCAGTTTTACTTAATTTGATAACGTTTCTTGTTGCTTCGTAAATATTTTCTGTTAACTGAACAGTACGCTTTTTACCAAAACCAGTTAATTCAGAATAGCAAGAGATTAATCCGCCAGCATTAATTAAATAATCAGGAGCAAAAAGAATTCCTTTTTTCATTAGCAACTCACTATCTAAAACTTCATCTTTTAACTGATTATTTGCCGAACCTGCGATAATTGCAAATTTCATGCGCTCAATGGTTTTGTTATTTACCGTAGCACCCATTGCGCATGGCGCATAAATATCGGCATCTATTCCGAAAATTTTATCAGCTTCTATTGGTTTTGCTTTGTATTTGCGGGCTACGTAAGTTAATTGTTCCTGGTTAATATCACTGATTAAAACTTCTGCATTTTCTTTTCTAAGCAAAGCAACCAAATGCTCACCTACGTTTCCAATACCTTGTACAACGATTGTTCTACCTGCAAGCATATCCGTACCAAAAACTTCTTTAACACTTGCTTTAATACCTAAATATACACCTTGAGCAGTAAAAGGTGCGGGATTTCCTGCACCACCTATCGATTCTGGAACGCCTGTAACATGATTGGTTTCCATGCGTATGTATTCCATATCGCGGGTATTTGTCCCCATCTCTTCAGCAGTAATGAATTCGCCATTAAGGTTATTAATAAACCTACCATAGCTTCTCATTAAACTCTCTGTTTTATCTTTTCTCGAATCGCCAATGATTACCCCTTTTCCACCACCTAAATTTAATCCTGTTATAGCAGATTTGTAGGTCATTCCTCTTGATAAACGTAAGGCATCTTCTAAAGCTTCCCCTTCGGTAGCGTAACTCCACATACGTGTTCCGCCTAAGGCTGGCCCCAATGTAGTATCATGAATGGCAATAATTGCTTTTAAACCCGAGTCGGCATCATTACAGAAAACCAACTTTTTATGCCCGTAAGCACTTAATTGCTCTAAAATGGAAGAATCTGACGAAGAATTTGCTGGCATAATGAACGTTCGGCTAACCTGCTGCAAAATTAAAATAAAAAACCATTATTACATGATTTTAACTAAACTATAACAAAATTTGTTGCGCATTGGCTAAGTTTGTGAAGTATGAAACACCTGAGTCGCTTAAATAAATACTTTCTTAAATATAAATGGTGGATTATTCCCGGAAGTATTTTCGTTGTAATTTCTAATATTTTCGGTGTTGTACCTGCTCAGGTTATTGGTTATGCCTTCGATTTAATTACAGAAAATATTCAAATATATAAGTTGTTTAATGGCTTTAATCGCCAACAGGTTATTTATGATATTTTTAGCAACATCCTTTTATACTTTGGCCTTTTGGTTATTATACTTTATATATTAAGAGGGCTTTTTTTATTTTTTATGCGCCAAACAATTATTCTAATGTCGAGGCATATTGAGTTTGATATGAAGAATGATATCTATCAACATTATCAAAAATTAAGTTTAGGTTTTTATCGCAGAAATAATACAGGCGATTTAATGAATCGGGCAACTGAAGATGTAAACCGTGTTAGAATGTATGTTGGTCCTGCAATTATGTACACCATAAATACCTTCGTATTATCGGTACTAATTATTTGGTCGATGTTTGATGTAAACGCTAAACTGGCTATTTATTGCCTTTTGCCATTACCGTTTCTGGTTATCATCATATATTATGTAAATACATTAATTTTTAAGAAAAGCGGAAAAATTCAGGAACGCTTATCAGACCTATCGAGTTTTGTACAAGAACGTTTTTCTGGAATCAGAATTATTAAATCTTATGTACGTGAAGATTACACCAGAAATATGTTCGAAGCACAAAGCAATGAATATAAAAAAGATTCGATGAGTTTAGTTAAAGTTTCTGCCTTGTTTTACCCAACAATGCTACTTTTAATTGGCTTAAGTACTATTCTAACCATCTATATTGGTGGCATTCAGGTTATGAATGGAAGCATCACAGCTGGAAATATTGCAGAATTTATCATTTACATAAACCAGTTAACTTTTCCCGTAACAATGCTCGGCTGGGTTACCTCTTTAATTCAGCGGGCAGCAGCTTCGCAAAAGCGGATAAACGAATTTTTGGATATTCCCTCAGATATTCAATCAATAAACAAAGAAGAAAAAATATTAAAAGGAAACATTAGCTTCAATAATGTAAGCTTTACTTATCCTGATACGGGCATACAAGCATTAAAAAATGTAAGTTTTAAAATCAATAATGGCGAGTTTGTAGCAATAATTGGCAAAACTGGTTCTGGAAAATCTACTTTGGCCAACTTAATTATGCGCATGTATGATGTAGAAAAGGGTTCAATCAATATTGACGGGCAAGATTTAAAGTCATTAAACCTAAAAAATTACCGTACGCAGATTGGTTTCGTTCCTCAGGAAGTTTTCCTTTTTTCTGATACCATTAAAAACAATATTGCTTTCGGCTTAGATACTGTTACGGATGATGAAGTTTACGATGCTGCAAAAAATGCTTCGGTTTACCATAACATTATTGATTTTGAAGAAAAGTTCGAAACCATGCTTGGAGAACGCGGAATAACCCTTTCCGGTGGTCAAAAACAACGTGTATCAATTGCAAGAGCATTAATTAAAGTCCCTAAAATTTTAATATTTGATGATTGTTTATCTGCTGTTGATACTAAAACTGAGGAAGAAATTCTACAAAATTTAGGCAAAATTATGAATGGTAAAACCAGCATTTTAATTGCGCACAGAATTTCCACCATTAAAAATGCAGATAAAATTTTAGTATTAGATGAAGGTAAAATCATTGAGCAAGGCACACATAATGAATTGCTTAGTTTAAATGGCAGTTATACCGAACTTTACAATAACCAACTTTTAGAAGAAGAAAGCAGAAGTAGTTAATTTGTGTTAAATTCTATTTTGAACTTTAAATATTTGCTTTATATTTACCGAAACCAAAAACCAACATCAATACCAACCATGGGAGAATTCGACAATAAAGAGAGAGAAGAAGTTTTTTCAAAGAAAGTAAGAGCAGGTAAGAGAACTTATTTTTTCGACGTGAAGGCTACTCGTTCAGGTGATTATTACTTAACAGTTACCGAGAGCAAGAAAAGATTAGAAGACGGTGTGTTTGTAAAACATAAAATCTTTTTATATAAAGAGGACTTTGAAAAATTTGCAGAAGGCCTTACAGAAACTGTTGAATACATTAAAACACACCAGGATGTTATAGAGAAGCGCTACGAATACTCTGAAAACGGAGAACATAGCGCAAAAGCAAGCGACGATTTTTCTTTTTAAGTAAATATAATTTCAATACTTGAAGTCTCGATTTTCATCGAGACTTTTTTTATGTTTAAAATCAACTCAAAAGTACATCATTATGAAAAAAATCATCTCTTCACTCCTACTACTTTTCATTATTCTATCTTCATACGGACAGGAAAAGATTGACAAGAAGCTACAATCAAAATTAGATGAATTAGTCAAAGGCTTTAATGGAGATGTTGGGATTTATGTTAAAAGTTTGAAGACCGGTAGATCAGCATCAATAAATGCCGATACAATTTTCCCGACAGCAAGTATGATAAAAGTACCGATAACTTGTGGAATCTTTAATAAAATAGAGAAAGGAGAACTAAATTATCACAGCGATTTAATGTATTGCGATAGTTTATTATATGCTGGCGAAGATATTTTAGGTTCGTTTAAAGATAGCGAGAAAATTGCCTTGAGCAAGGTTTTAATGCTAATGATTACCACAAGCGACAATACAGCGAGTTTATGGTTGCAGCTTTTAGCAGGAACAGGAAATGCGATAAATGAAGTTATGGCTAACAACGGATTAAAAGATACCAGAGTTAATTCTCGAACGCCGGGAAGAAGCCTAAATCAAAAAAAATACGGTTGGGGCCAAACAACACCTAAAGAGATGGCAACATTACTAATGTTAATTAGAAATGGTAAAATGATAAGTCCTGCTGCATCTGAAAGGATTTATAGAAATTTAATTCGCATTTATTGGGATAGCGAAGCACTTTCTCAAATTCCCCCAACTGTACAGGTAGCATCAAAATCTGGTGCCGTGGATGCTGCTCGATCGGAAGTTTTATTGGTAAATGCACCACATGGCGATTACGTTTTCTGTATTACTACAAAAAACCAGAAAGATACTTCGTGGAATTATGGCAACGAAGGATGGACAATAATTAGAAAACTCAGCAATCTTTTATGGAATTATTATGAGCCAAATTTTGGCTGGAAACAACCAGAAGGCATGCAGAAATACTTTTAAATAACTTAAGCTTTGGCCATGCTTGCTGCAAAAAGCAATATAAAAAGGAAGTAACAAACCATTATAACAATTGTAAAAATACCCCAGAATTTAAATAATGATTTCATGTTCATCATAGCATCATTTAAGCTTTCCTGGTCGCCAAATAAAACACCTTGTTTTCCTTTATTTGAAAATTTGAAAAGCAATAAACTCGGATAAAAATACATTAATGCCAATACTAAATAAATAAGCGTTACCCCTATTGCACCAGCACCTGCAAAAGGACCTAGTTGTGCAAGAACTGAAGGGTTTGCAGTTATCGCAGCTCCAATTCCAAAAGAACCGATGATCAAAAAAGCAGATAAAATAAATCCAATAACGGATAAAAATCTAGCCCATTTAGAAATTTCATAAATATAGCTTCTCATTTCTTCAGTTACTATTAATTTTATTTCCTGAGGCGTTTGCTCTAAATCTTCTATGCTCATTTTTATAATTTTGGATAAACTTAGATAAAATATCCATTAGCAACAAATTGCTGACTTAAAATAAAGGTTTAAAAGCTTATCTTTGCCGCCTGAAAAAGGTGAAAGTGAAGAGCTAGGTTTAACTAAAAACCAAAAACGAACAACCAAAAACGTAAATCAATATAATCGTAAATCAATATAATATAAATGGCATTACAATGTGGTATTGTTGGCTTACCAAATGTGGGTAAATCGACACTTTTTAACTGTTTATCGAACGCAAAAGCGCAAGCGGCAAACTTTCCGTTCTGTACAATTGAGCCCAATGTTGGCGTAATTACTGTGCCCGATGAAAGATTAACAAAACTTGCAGAATTGGTGAAACCGAATAAAGTTCAGCCAAATACAATTGAGATAGTTGATATTGCTGGTTTGGTTAAAGGTGCATCCAAAGGTGAAGGCTTAGGTAATCAGTTTTTAGGAAATATCCGTGCTACAAATGCAATTATTCATGTTTTACGTTGTTTTGATGACGGTAATGTAATTCATGTTGATGGCTCTGTTGACCCGATTCGTGATAGAGAAATTATTGATACAGAACTACAACTTAAAGATCTGGATACTGTTGATAAGCGTATTCAAAAAGTGGAGAAAATGGCTAAAACCGATAAAGATGCAAAACGCACTTTTGACATTTTAACTGTTGTAAAAGCTCATTTAGAAAGTGGTAAATCTATTCGTACGGCTACATTAACTCAAGAAGATTTTGATTTCATTGAGGATTTAGGTTTATTAACGCAAAAGCCTGTAATGTACGTTTGTAATGTTGATGAGGCTTCGGTTATTACAGGTAATAAATACGTTGATTTGGTTAAAGCAAATGTTGCTGATGAAAAAGCAGAAGTTTTAGTAATCTCTGCAAAAATCGAATCAGAAATTGCAGAATTGGATAGTTATGATGAACGTGAAGAATTTTTAGCAGATTTGGGTTTAACAGAATCAGGTGTAAACAAGCTGATTAGAACTGCTTATAAATTATTAAACCTTTACACCTATTTTACCGCGGGTGTACAAGAAGTTAGGGCATGGACAATTACTAAAGGTTTTACAGCACCACAGGCAGCTGGAGTAATTCATACAGATTTTGAAAAAGGTTTTATCCGTGCCGAAGTTATTAAATACACCGATTTTGTAACCTTAGGCTCTGAAAATGCTTGTAAAGAAGCAGGAAAATTAGGTGTTGAAGGAAAAACTTATATCGTAGAAGATGGAGATATTATGCATTTTAGATTTAATGTTTAAACCCCAAACCCCTAGAGGCTTATAAAATCATAAAGAATAAGAAGAGCTGCCCAAAAAAGGCAGCTTTTGTTTTTATAGTTATTTTTTCTTAAGATGAAGTCTAACGCACCAAAACTAAAATAATAGCATTAATTAGCTTTTTAAACCTGATTGAAGTGGAAATCTCCCGATTTTTCATAGGGAATTGAAACAGAAAGCGGGAAGAATCTTTAATAGAAATACTAACGTTGCTTTCCAAAAAAAATTAACACAAATAATTTAGCTTTTTCGATAAATTTAAACCTCCAATCCAAAGCCTGCTAATTGCGCTTTAGTGTCTTCGTAACTTGTATGATGAATACCTTGTAAACCCAAACCTTCTGCAACCTGCACAAAAAGCATTCTATCATCTATATACAAACTCGTTGCAACATCACTTTGCGAAATATCTATCGCGACTTTAAAAATATCGGCGTCTGGCTTGCGGAAATGAACAAAACTTGATGAAACAAAGAAATCAACAAACTCATTTAGCTTGAAAGTATTAATTCGATATTGATTAAGTTCTCTTCCCTCATTGCTTATTACTGCAACTTTTAAATTATACTTCTTCTTTAAATCGCAAATTAATGCAATCATATCATTATATGGCAGCGATTTTTTGAACATGAATTCCTTAAAATCATCGTAAGAAAACGAACGTTCTTCGTAAAAAACCAATCTTTCTAAATACTCATCCAAAGTGATTTTACCTACTTCGTAAGTATCAAAAGTCAGGTGATGCCTTTCTTCAACTTCTGCAGAATCTAAATTGAAAAGCACCGCAGCTTCACCCCTAGCCTTTCTATCCCAGCCATTGGTTAAGAGTACGCCACCGATATCGGTAAAAAGTGTTGTGATTTTTGCTTGATTTTCCATAAAATTGATTTAGAGCAATACGCCTTTTAAAAATAAAACTGCAAAACTGAAATATATAATTAATCCGGTAACATCAACAAGGGTTGCTACAAAAGGCGCTGATGATGTTGCTGGGTCGGCACCAAGTCTTTTAAGCAAAATTGGAAGCATTGAGCCGCTTAATGAACCCCAAAGCACCACAAAAACTAGTGAGACGCTTATGGTAAAAGCAATTAAAAGCCAATGTTCTCCATAAGTGTTTGGCCAGGCCAGGTGCCAGAAAAAAATTCTTAAAAAGCCTATAACCCCCAAAGAAAAACCCAATAAAAAACCCGAGCTAATTTCTCTATTCATTACTCGCCACCAATCTTTTATGGTTACTTCGCCTAAAGCCATTGCCTGGATAATTAGTGTGGATGCCTGAGAACCACTATTTCCACCACAAGAAATAATTAATGGAATGAATAAGGCCAACACTGTTGCTTTATGAATTTGTCCTTCGAAAAAGCCCATTGCGGTTGCAGTAAGCATTTCGCCAAGCATTAAAATTGCCAACCAACCCACACGCTTTCTAACTAAATTAAATATGGAAGTATCAAGATAGGGCTCATCTAATGCTGCGGTACCACCAATTTTGTGCATATCTTCTGTGTATTCCTCGTTTGCAATCCACAAGATATCATCAACAGTTACAATACCCAAAAGAATATTATTTTCATCAACAACAGGCAAAGCCACGCGGTTATTCATTCTGAAAATATTAATGGCATCTTCCTGCGGGTCGTTTGCCTTTAAAGCGATAAACCTTTTATCAGTTAGCTCGCCAATAATTGCATCAGGGTCAGCCAACAAAACCTCCCTAATTCTGATGTCATCAAGCAGAATACCATCTTTATCAATAACATAAACTACATCAATGGTTTCTGAATTTTTACCGTAGCGCCTGATATGCGAAAGCACTCTTGAAATAGACCATTCAGGCTTTACGGCAATATAATCAGGGGTCATTAAACGACCAATACTATCTTCTTTATAACCTAAAAGCGCTAAGGATTCCTTACGTTCATCTGGAGGAAGAAGCGTAATCATTTTTTTAACTACATCACCTTTTAATTCACTAAAAAGAGCGGTACGATCATCAGGTGGTAAATCTTTTATAATTTGATTAAGCTTATTGCCCGATAGTTTTTTGATAATACGCTCTTGAGTCGGAAAATCGAGAATCCTAAATACGTTTACTGCCCGGTTTAACGAAATTGTTTCGATAAATTTAGCTGCATATTGCGGAAGTTCATCAATCAGTTCTTCTACATCAGAAATATTCAGCGCATCCAAATATTGTTTTAACGCTTTATCATTCTCTTTTTCAAGCAGTTCCTGAACCTCTTCTACAACCAATTCTTCCATAAACAACTAAATTTTTATTACATGCTTAAACCTTTATAAATGGTTCGCAAAGGTGCATTTTTATTTTTTAAAAAGCCAATTTTGCCATCAACAGGAAGTTAATTTATGGTAAAGTAAATACAGCAAATTCTTTTATCTTAATATTTGGAATTCATTATTTCTGCGATATGCAAAATCAACAGACAAACGAACATGTTGTTTTAATAAACCTCAAATTATGCTGATTTTAACTTCTATATAAGAAGAAAGTAACATTTTGATTTTCTATATTTGCAACTTTATGCTCCCGTAGTTCAATGGATAGAATTATGGTTTCCGGTACCATCGATATGAGTTCGAATCTCGTCGGGAGCACTTCACGAGACAAACCAGTTTTAAGCTGTTTGTCTCGTTTTTTTTATTTCCCACAACTCGATGTTAATCATACATATTAGCTCCACCTCTTCGTTCAATCTGGGTTTTCGATAACCATTCTCATGATAGACTAATTTTTCAGTTAAAATAGCAAATATAATTTCGCTTTTTACGTCTATTTCGTTCTCAAAATATGCCTTATCGATATTTAAAAGGGTGTTAAATAATTTTTTTAATTATGTTGTTTACATCTTCTTATTTTTATTAAAATAGTTTAATTTTTTTTAAGACAATACAACTTTTCCTCATATATACCCAAAATTGGGTTTTACTAAATTTTAAACTTTTCGAGTTTGCTATTATACTAATCTCATTAATCATTGACATATGTAGATCAGAGATTAACATGAAGGTAATTTTACAGACCTTTCTAAGTTCGAATCAATAATTCGAATTTTTTAAATTAATCAACATTAATATTTTAAATTTGATTTGCTTAAGTAAACAATAAATAAAATTAATAACCTTCTACCCTATCAATGAATTACCTGGAAGACACCAAAAAACTGCTTGATAAATCCAATTACTTTTACATTATTACCGCTGGTATGGATGGAAACTATTCCTATGTGAATAAGCATTATGCTAATCAGTTTGCTTACATACATAGAGAACTCCAGGGTCAGCCCTATCACATTACTATGCATGAAGATGACCGGGACATCTGCCGGGAAGTTTCTGAAAAATGCTTCGCCAATCCAGGTTTGCTTTTTCCCGCCACTATCCGCAAGCATGATGGAAAAGGCGGATATATTTATACCCAATGGGAGTATTGTGCGATCTTGGATGAAGAAAACAATCCGGTTGGAATTTTCTGCCTGGGTTATAACATAACTGAGTTTATTGGGGACAAGATTCGTTTGAATGGCGCAATGGATCAAATCCAGGAAAAGTCAAATCTTTTAAATAAGGTTGCTTTTCAGCAGTCCCATTTAATCAGGGCACCACTTACCAATATTCTTGCCCTTGCTGCAATCCTGGAGAAACAGACTAATAACAAAAAACTTTTGTCAATATGTAATATGATCCTGGAGAGTGCCCTCAATCTCGATCAAGTGATTAGAGATATTGTTGGTGATATTAACCACCAGAAACAATAGGATTAGATAAAATTAGGTATCCTATTTTTAGTAAAACAAGTGAAATTAAAATTTGTTATAAAGTTAAAAGTCTAGTCTTTCTACCATATTTGATTTTAATACTACTTGCAAAAGATGAATTACGAAACCCTGATTATAGATGACGATGATATTGCTCTTTTCTTGCACGAAACCATCTTGCAAGACTGTGGATTCGCTAATGAACTTAAAACTTTTAATAAAGCCCAGCATGCATTAGCATATATTGAATCCTATCAGAATAGTGCCGTGAAATATCTTATTTTCTTAGATATCAACATGCCAGTAATGAATGGATGGCGGTTTCTTGAAGCCTTGGAGAATTACCCCAACAGCGCTGATATTAAAGTGATTATGGTTACCTCCTCAATCGAAAAAAGCGATAAAGAACGTGCAATGTCAGTCAAATTTGTAAACGCCTATTTGGAGAAGCCATTAAAGCAGGAGCAAATTCGCAAACTCCAAAACAATATTAACTTTAAGGATTTCTTTATAAGTAATGGTAGGTAAGCGATAAGGACTAATAATATGCCTGTTAAAACCAGTGTTTCAAGCCTTTATTACTATGCATTGTCCCATTTTTTCAATTCATAAGCAGCGTACCAATAACGATATTCCATTCTATAAGCCTAAGTTATCTTTTATCGGTTTTCAGCTTGGCGAAGTGGCGGAAATCGAAGCAGAAAACTTCAATTTTGCACAAAAGTTGAACCGAAGAACAACTGTTGAATTTGGCACTAAACCCGCCATTTTGCCAAACTGATGTTGGCGGTTCGTTGTTTATTCAATATTGTTGGTTAAGTATCCATTTTCAAGTTCTACCAAGTCAAGTTTAATAAATTCTTGAAGATGTTTTGAATTTAAATGTTCGTTAAATGATTGTTCGTTTCTGAAACATTCCCAAATAATTATTGTTGTCGGGTCGTCTTTTAATTGTTTAATGTCAAATGAAATATTTCCATTTTCCAATAATGTCTGGTTTCTTAAAGTTTTAATTTGTGAAATTACAAAGTCGGTTTTAGTCGGGTCTTTTATTTTTAAAATTCCTGTTGAATAAAATTGTTGCTCTACTTTTTTTGGTTCAATTAAGTCCCACTGATTACCATACAAATCTTCAAAAACAGCAACTATTCCATAGTCTTCAAAACTTGGTTCTCTTATAATTTTAATTTTGTTGTCAATTAGGTTTTGATAATCCCTTTTGAAATTGTCGGTATGTAAAAACAGAAAAACTCGTCCACCAGTTTGATTTCCAATTCTACTTTTTTGTTCGTCATTAGCGCCTTTTGCTAATAATAAAGAACACTCATTTGCACCTTTTGGTCGAACTAAAACCCAGCGTTTTGTATCTGATAAAACGGTGTCCTCAATTAAAGTGAATTGTAATTTTTGTGTGTAAAATGCAATTGCCTTGTCATAATCGTCAACAACTAATGCAATACGTGTCAAATTTTGTTTCATTATTCATTTTGTTTTCGGTGTCGGTTTTTTACAATGACCGCCAACTTCTCAATTTGGTCTGACTGGCTGCTTTATTTCAGCGTTCAATCGATTGATGATTTGAAATTAAAAACTCATCATCCACAACACCTCAATTCATTTTTGGTATGGCTTGCTACCATATCTCGTCCTTTACTTATAACCACTTTGTCATCTGGCCATTTAAGAAGGATTTCAACGATTGCCGTCAGATCATGTATCATAGAATATTGAGATCTCACACAAAAAAGCCAAAATGCTAATTAAGAAATCATCGGCATAATGTGATATTATTTTGATTGGGATACGTGAAAGGTTTTTTTTTACGCTTACAGCTTTCAACCCGCAACTGCCTGCTTCTATCCGAAATCTTACCTGATCTCCTATCCTTAAAAACAAGGAGTTTTTGGGCATTTCAAAATCAATGTCCTGAAGATTTGAATCCATAATTTTTCCTTTGCCCCTTAACGCATTATATTTAAATATCTTGCCATACCTTAACATATTGAAATTCAAAACAAAGTAATATTTTTTACCCGTAATTTATATATAAAAAACTACTTTTACAACGCTACTACTTTCAACTAATAATTTCTTAAAAAGCATTTCATTGCACTTCTGCTTTCAAGCTTAAACCAAACTCAGACCGCTAAAAGTTGCATTAGATATTCTCAGACTATACTCCAATTTATGGCACAATACATTTGAATTTAACAAAAGATTACAGATTACTTCAGCATCGATTAACTACGTACAGTAAAAAGGTGAATAATAAAATCACTTTATAAAAAGGCAGCATAAGGCTCAAAACTTTTACCTGCTTAATAATGTTGTACAAGCATTAATTCATTAAAATTATATAGATTCAGGAGAAAAAATTTGAAATAAAGAAGGGCGATACTGAATAAATTGTCGAGCCTCAGGAAAACGGCAATCACAGAATTCTTAAGGAAAAGAGAAATATTAGTTTATGATGTAAGCTCAAACTTGATGAACTGGCATATGCAGGCATTTGAGATTTGATATACTAATCCTGTGCACCAATCTAATAAATATAAAGCTCAGGACTTTATCCGGCCTTTGGTACCTGAACTTTCAGGCAGAAACGACATTGAGGTTTTAATCCCTTGGGAATTTGATATTCCTAAATATATCAAACCTATTGAAATATATAAGAAGTGGAGCAGAGGAATTAACTTGATAAGGTCTAAAGCCGAATAGGCGTTCATTATCCATTGGACAGAATTGGCTTCATAGATTACCTATTCTGAAGTCTGCAATTCGCCTTACATCTTCAAAAAAATTTCGTTGGTTTCTTAGGATAACCTCACTAAAAAAATCAGTTTTTAAGCTGTATCTCTCGTTCTTTTTTATTTTATCTGGATACTGTTTATAATAGATTTTTAGAAATTTTATTTATAAACGTCAATAATAATAAAACCGGACTTTTAAGTTTAAAAGTCCGGTTAGTTAACATGATAAAGTATTTAAAATTATTTAATCACCGGCAATAAATTTCAATATTATCATCGTTAATTTTAAAGCTACCAAATAAAAAAACTTTAATTTACTTCGTTTTTACCATATCAATCATCATTGAAATTTCATCTACAGCAGCTTCATTACTTCCATCAAAGCCTGTTAATTTAAATCTTATGTTTCCTGATCCGTCAATTATAAATTTGGCCGGGATACCAACTACATTATAACTGCTAACAACTTTATTTTTTTTAGTTTGTGCATCTTTTATATCCATTAAAACCTCAAAACTGTACTTCATATTTTTAATAAATGCACTGGCATCTTCTGTTGGATTAGCCTCTCTTTCCCAGGTATGAATAAATAAGAATTTAACATCCTCATCATTCTTATACTTATCTACTGCCATTTGCATCGCCGGAAAAGAAGCTTTGCATGGACCGCACCAAGTTGCCCAAAAATCTAAAATTACTATTTTGTCTTTATAATCCACTAAGGAAACCTGTTTACCATCTAAATCGGTTAAGGTAAACCCTGCAGCTGGTTCTTTAATCATATCCTTTGTTAATTTCTTGCTCAATGCCTCAAGATAACTTTTCCTTATCGCTAATGCATATTCATCAAACCCGACATCGTTTCCTTTAACCTTAACATATAGCTTTTTAAAATCAGCTGCCATTGCAGCATCAGCTTTGCCCGCTTTAACAACTTCCTCAAGTTTATCGTAAGCTTCCTGGTCTTTTTTTAAGCCCATTAAAATTTGTGCGTAACGATAATTTAATTTAGGATTTAAGCTTGTACTTTTTTTATAAGCCATTTCAGAATATTCTAATGCCTCGTTGTACTTTTTACGATCGTAAAGAATGTTAGCATAAGTACTGGCTAAACCAGGATAGCCTGATGCTGAAAATTTAGCCCAGTTTTCATTTCCTTTTTTACCATCTAGGTAAGAAAATGCATTATCCATTGCCATTTTAGCATAAATTTCTGCGTTAGCCAAATCACCATTTTTATGAAAAGCGGTTGTAAGGCCAGAGTATGCATTACCTTTCCAAAAATCTACTTCAAGCATTTTTGCATAGGCATTTGCTTTAGCAACATTCTTTTCAGCAGCATATTTGTTTGCTATTATAGACCGTACGTAATCATAATCCAAACGGTCAGAAACATCTTTATTTTCATATTTTTCTGGTGGGAATTTTTTAATCCATGCTTTATAAGCAGCTTCTGCTTCAGCAGCTGTTTTCATTTCGTAAAAGTCCTTAGATGCTTCTCTTCTTGCTTCCACACCTAATGGAAAACGGACTATAACATCTTTGTAAAGTTGTTCAGACCGCTTTAAATCGCCCGACTGGTAATAATAGTTTGCAGCCATTAATACCGATTTTTCTGTATTCCCTTTTGATAGTTCAGCTAGTTTAGACCTCAGCAATTGCTTGTCAGATGAATCTTTTGATGCAACCAATCGGTTAAGGTATTTAATTGTTGTGTCGGCTGTTGATTTATTCTGTGCCTGTGCAACATTTACCATGGCCGTAAGCAAAAGTAAAGCGCAAAGTGGTTTTAAAAATTTCATATTGATTTTCATATTTAGTATCGATGAGTCAAGTATAGGCTGCCATAGCTTAATTGGCCTGGCAACCTGAATATTATTCATTAATTATAACCCGGATTTTGAGTTAAATTAGAATTTAAATTTATCTGGCTTAAAGGTATTGGATACAATTGAGCAGTTGTTTTGTAGGTCGATTTTAATGGTCCCAGAACAGCATCTGCAGTACCTGTTCTTTTTAAATCGAACCATCTGTTACCAAATTCACCAAAAAATTCTAATTTTCTTTCTTTAGCAATTGCGGTTAAAAGTGTTGCTTGAGTTGAAGCAGTTGTGTTTACCAATCCTGCTCTGGTACGGATTATATTTAAATCACTTTGTGCGCCAGAAATATTAGCTTGCTGTGTTCTTGCTTCTGCACGGATCATATATACTTCTGCTAAGCGAAACAAAACGGTATATTCATTCCCTAATGTTGCTGCGGTAGCCGTTTGAACTTTATACTTGTTAATTCTATAGTATTTTATTGCATTAAAAGTTGTAGAATCAATCCATGTTGTTTTTCGGTTGTCATTTAACTCAAAATCTTTTGTAAAGTTATTGTACAAAACGTAGTTAGGAGGCGAAACATTGTTAGCAGAGCTAGTAGTACGATACGTAGAAAAAGCTGATGCACCAAAAAGGGTAGATAATTGTAAAATTGTTTCTGGACTGGTATTGATGAAAGTATTGGCAGTGGTTGCCATAGTGTAAGTACCAGAACCAATTATTTTTGTAGCTTCTACTTCTGCATTTACATAATCTTTATTGTACAAGTAAACCTTTGCCAATAATGCAGTTGCTGCCCATTTATTTGCCCTCACTTTTAAAGCCGCTGTACCAACATAACTTGTTGGCAAAAGATTTTGCGCATCCTTTAAATCTGTTAGTATTTGTGTGTAAGTTTCGGTAATACTTGCTCTTGGATTACGGGCATTGTTTAGCTCTGTTGGGTCTAAACTAATCGGTACGCCACCAAAATAATTTACCATATTGAAATACATCATTGCCCTGAAAAATTTAGCTTCACCTGTTAATTGGCTTTTCACAGCAGCAGAAATACCAGCTGACTTATTTACACCATCAATAATTAGGTTACTTTGCCTGATAACCTGATAGGGATAATCCCAAAGATAGGATGATGAAATTGAAACGTTTGATGGCAGTACATTCTGAGCGAACAGAATTAAATCAGCATTGGATGTGGTATTTTGCAGCTCATCAGCAGAAAGTCCGCCAAGCCAGCTTACATATTGTAGGGAATTGACCGTTAAAAAGTAAGAATATAACGTCAAAGTGGCACTCGTAGCCGAAGCATCGTTGGCAAAGGCATCTTCTCTGGAAATAAGGTTTGTTGCCAAATCGGCCTCCACAAATTTTTTGCATGAAGATAAAGTAACGGCAACCAAGGCAAGGATGATAGCCTTTTTGAAAAACATATAAATAATTTTCATAATTCTCTTAATTAAAATGAACAGTTTAAACCAAATACAATTGTACGTAACTGAGGAGCAGCAATATACTGACCCGTTCCAAGTCCAGGTCCAGTGCCAGGAACTGTTGATTCAGGATCGTAAGTATATTTCTGCTTCGCCCAGGTATACAGGTTTTGTCCCTGAACGTAAATACTAAGATTGGATAGTTTTAATTTATTTGTTAATTCTTTTGGGAAACTGTAATTGATGCTAACGGTTTTAAGCTTAAGGTAAGAAGCATCACCCCAATTCACATCAGAAGATGTAAGATTGCCATAAGATGGATCATTCACTGTAGACGCGGCAGGAAAAAGTGCAACATCGCCTGGTGCCGCCCACCTATCTAACAACGCTGTGCTTAGATTAGTATAGTTAATTCCTGCCGGGCTTGAGCTTAAAGTCGAATTTAGTATTCCATAACGATGGTTATACTGGAACATAAAATCTAAAGAGAAACTCTTATAACTAATACTGTTATTCATTCCTCCGAAATATGGATGACCATAATAACCTACATACCTATCGCTCGCAAAACTGATAAGTCCATCTCCGTTCAAATCCTGATAGGTTGGTAATCCTGTAGCAGGGTTAACACCAGTGTATTTATAAAACCGCCTGATGTCAGTTGGTTGCCCAACCACGTAGGTACTGGCATAAAAGGTATTTGCAAGGTTATCGAATTTAAGCAGCTTACTTCTGATGATACTTAAATTGATATTGGTTGTCCACTTGAAGCTTCCGGAAGCCACATTAATAGTTGTCAGTTCAAACTCAAAACCTTTGTTTTGAACAGTTGCATCCATATTAGCTGTGTACCCGGTACTTCCAGACTGTGATGGAATGGTTATAAAATTTAGCAGGTCGGAAACGCGGTTACGAAAATAATCCGCCTTTAAGAAAATCCGGTCTTTAAAAAAACCAAGCTCTACTGCTACATCAAGTTTTTTATTGGTTTCCCATTTCAAATCAGGATTTTGAATATTTGAAGGAATAATTGTTGTGGCACCATCGTAATTATATGCAGTACCTGAAGTAGAATAAAGACCAAGATATTGATAGTTCGAAATCTGATCATTACCGGTAAGGCCATAACTAGCCCTTAACTTACCGAAACTTAAAAAAGTAAAGTCTTTCATGAAATTTTCCTCAGTGAATATCCAAGAAGCACCTACGGCACCAAAATTTCCAAACTTATTATTATCACCGAAACGTGATGAACCGTCTCTTCTAAAGGTTCCATCAACAATGTATTTTCCCTTCCAGTTATAATTCAGACGTCCAAAAACAGCATTGTACTTATAAAAGCTATTTGCATTTGCAGATGTGGTAACCGCCGCTGCACCGGTTAGCGAATAAAGTAAAGCTTCATTATTGTATCCCGTACCGTTCAATAAAATTCCGGCTGCATTGGTTTTTTGAAAAGTCGTACCAATTAAAGCTTCCAGATTACCCGCCCCTATTTTAGCTGTATATACCGCTTGCGGTTCAATGATATAGGTGTCGTTATTATTATCTGCATACCTCAAAGTGCTCACTTGTGCCGTTGCAGGATTTTGAGAGCTGGCCGGATTTATCTGCTGTTGTTTTAGTCTGGTTGTGGTATAACCTAAATTTGCCCTTACCATTAAATTTTGTAAAATTTTATAAGAAAGATTAAGGTTGGTTAATAAATTACTCGTTTGGGCATCGGTTCTTTTAGGATCGTAAGAAAGCGGGCTTGTAGATGTCCAGTTTACAGTTCCGTTTGCATTATATAATGGATAATTTGGTGCAAGTGCATAAATACTGCTTAAATCTGTATTTGGCAAAAGATTTTTCATGTATGCATAATTTACTGAACCATCAATACTGAATTTTCCATCAGCACTTTTATGCCCTGCATTTAACCGGCTCGAAAATGTCGTTGCACCATAATCACTTCCATAAACAGTACCTTGCTTACGGTAAGTTGAAGAAAAAAGGAATGAGTTTTGAGCATTTCCACCCGAAACCGACCCAGTTAAGTTTGTAGTATGTGCCGTATGTCCAATAAAATAATCTTGCCAGTTTGTATAAGCATTCTGATCCCAAGTAGTTAAATCTAAAGCATTTGCTGCAGTCGGTGTAACACCCGAACGAGCAAAGGCAGCTTTACGCGTTGCTAGGTATTCCTCTGTATTCATCATTGGAATGAAGTTGGATACATTTGAAACACCACTGTTGAGGTTGAAATTGTAACTGGTTTTTCCTGTACTACCTTTCTTTGTCGTAATTAATACAACACCATTCGAACCACGTGAACCATAAATAGCGGTGGCATCGGCATCTTTTAAAATATCGATACGCTCAATATCTTCGGGTGCAATCATGCTAAAAGGGCTCACGGCTCCGTTAGCTGCACTAACTCCATTTGCATTTAAATTATCAGCAGCAGGTTGCGCACCATTAAAAAGTGTAAATGGAACACCATCAATTACATATAATGGTATAAATCCAGCACCTGAAAGACCTGTATAAGCGCCCCTGATATTCATTCTTACGCCTGCGCCCGGTAAGCCATTATCTTGTGTAATTTGTACACCGGCAATCCTGCCTTGCAGGGCTAACAATGGATTTTCAATTGTTTGTTTACCAATTTCAGTTGCCGTGATTGAACTTACAGCACCCGTATTGTTTCGTTTGGTTGTACTTCCATAGCCAATAACCTGAACCTGATCTAACGATGAAGCTGAAACATTAAGGCCAATATCCAGCAAGCTTGCAACACCGCTTTGCAATAAACCCTGATTAATTTTCAGCTCTTTTGTTTCATAGCCAATGTAAGAAATCACCAAGATGTCGTTTTCTTCCAGATCAAGTACAAATGCACCTGTGGAGCCAGTTATTGTATATTTTTTTGTTCCCTTTACCGTAACGGTTGCACCAACAAGTGGATTTTTATTTTCATCAACAATACGTCCGTTAAATCTAGAGGAAGTAAATACAGAACTGATTTTATCTAAAAAAGAAGATTCTTCTCTTTTAATGAGTATTGTATTTTGTTCAATGGTGTAGGTTAATGATTTATCTTTTAATATATATTTTAATACTTGTGCCAAAGGTGCATTTCTAAAATTGACACTAACTTTAGCCCCATCATTAAGAATATTTGTAGCATATAAAATTCTATAATTGGTTTGCTTTTCAACTTCCTTAAATAAATTGTTGATGGTTACATCTTTTCCTGAAAAAGTTAATTTTTGGGCGAAACTGCTGGCACTAGCATGCATGATTATAGTTGTCATGATGATGACGATGAGTTTCATAATGAGCAGGATTTTTTTGGATGGGTACGTCAAATACCTTCCTTGATAAAAAGGATTAAAATTCATATTTTCGTTTGTTTGGGTTAATGCGTAAATGGACTTCAGAATTCGTTTTTAAAGGGTTAACTCAGATATTTTTCCATGGATGTGCTAGTAACACATTCATGGTTTTTTCTTTTAAACCCTATTGCCTTAACGCGGTTGGAGTAGCTTTTTCTTCATTTGTTTGGTTTTTTTAGTTGATATTTATTTTCTATTTAGGTGGTTAGCCTAAAAGACCTATTTATTTTACGGTTACGATATTACCGTTTATATAAAATTTTATGTTCCCAGTTTCTTCAAGCATTTTAAGCACAACGGAAATCTGATCAAAGCGTGATACAGAACCGGAGAAAGCTGGTAAATTATCAATGCCTTCCTCTAAGACGAATTTAACACCATACCACCTTGATAATTTGCGAAGAATACTTTTAAGGCTCTCATCCTGAAAACGGAACTCTCCATTTTTCCAATCTACAGCAGTTATTGGATCTATCTGCCTAACATCAAAATGACTACCGCTTAAAATTGCCTGTTCACCCGGTGCAATTATTTTTTCAGTATTTGAATTACTCACTTTTACTGCCCCTTCTAATAGGGTAGTTTTAACAACGGGTTCATTACTGTAACTATTAATATTGAAATGGGTACCCAAAACCTCCACTTCCTGCGTAGCACTATTTACAAGAAAAGGATGGTTTTTATCTTTTGCCACTTCAAAATAAGCTTCTCCACCCAACTCAATAATCCTTTTAGCACCAGCAAAATGATTTGGAAACTTTAATTTTGTTCCTGCATTTAACCAAACCTTTGTTCCATCAGGCAAATCAACCTGATATTGGCCACCCAATGGCGTTTCGATTGTGTTATATTTATTAGAATCTGGATTTTTACCTGCATTCAAAACCGAAAAAACCAATAAACCACTTGCAGACTTTTTTATGCTTATTCCATCTAATTTTGCCAATTCACCTGTTTTACTTGTTGCAAGATTAATCTTCCGTCCATCGCTTAAAGTTAAAACGGCCTCATTTCCACCTGGCTTAATATCGTTAGCAAATCTATTATCAAAAGATTCATTTTTTATTTTTACTAAATACAAGCCACCAAGTATAAAAACTGCAATAACTGCTGCAGCTGCAGAAATCTGCCATAATTTTATAGATTTGGCTTTAGGGCTTACAGTTTTTTTATTATCGAATAATTCATTTTCTATAAGCTGTTTAACCTTTAATCCTAAAGCTTGCTTTTCAGTTTCTGAAGCATCCCAGGAATTTGACAACAACTGCTCTTCAATAAATGAATCAATTAAATACTGCTCTTTTGGGTTTGTATTTTCATCAATGTATTTTTTTAATAACGATTTAGCTTGGTCGGTTTTCATAGATTCATAATACGGTTTGGTAGCGTGTTACAATAGGATATTCCAAAAAGATGGTTTTGGTAGTAGATTTATTTGAAATAAATTGAAATAAAAATATTTTATCTAAAAAAATACAACAATAAGGCACTCACTGCAATAGAAAACCTTCCTTTTATTGCTTCAGATATAATTTTTAGAGAATTACTGATTTGTTTTTTAACTGTTAGCTCAGAAATATTTAGCTTTTTAGAAATTTCCCTATAAGATAACTGTTCATCTCTACTAAGAATATAAATTTCCCTCATTTTTTTAGGCAATTTTGCAATACCTTTATCTATTTCGAGCAGTAAATCTTTCAGCGAAATGTTTTGTTCAATATCCTGGCTCTTGTCTGCAATAAAATCAGCCAGTTCTTCAACAAAATGAGTATTATGGACATTCCTTTCTATATAGCGGAGTGAAAGGTTTTTGGTACTTTTAATAAGATACGCACAAAGAGTTCCTTTAATGGAAATTTCGTTTCTCCTATTCCAAAGGGAAATAAAAATCTCCTGAACAATATCAGCAGATTCTTCTTCAGATTTTGTTAATCTTATCGAATAAGAAGCCATTTTTTCCCAATAGCGATTATATATTTCAGAAAATGCAAACTTATCTTCCTTTTTAAGTAGAAAGAGAAGTTCATCATCCGATAAATTCGAAAAGGACACCATAGATTTGTAAGAATACGAATATAAATACAAAATGGCCTAAAAGTTTAAGATTATTGAACATTAAATGATTTGACTTAATTAACCATTTAAAAAATATTAACTTAAGTTTTAAACTTTGTTAAAAGTATAGTGTGGATACTACCTTTTAAGGTTTGCAAATAAACATTTATTTGCGCTTTTTTAGACATTGGAAAAAATAACCTGTACGAATGTTGCGCCAACACTCATACAGGTTAAATTTACTTTATAATTTATTGTAAACTACACTAAAATAAGAACTAAGTGTAAATGATGATGCACTTCCATTAGAAGCCCAAGATGGACTAACCATGTTCATACTATTACCATCGCCGTTCCATGCCCAACCAAGAATGGTCCATCCTTTAGATTTTGCGTAATCTACAATGGCCGACCAGTTTGCACCAGAACCACCCTGGTTACCAAACTCACCCAGTATGCAAGGTTTTCCTGCAGAAGCCAAATCATCTATATCAGAAGTATTCATATATCTTCCTTTAGCCTGGTTGTAAGCGCCCGGATATATGTGAGCAGAAAGGATATAATTACCATCGTTAAGCTTCGTTCCACCGTTTAAACCTTTCGCCGCAGCGGCAGCAATAGCTGTTTCTTGTCCATAGCCCGAAATATCAATGATGATTGGTCCACTGTAAACCTGCCTTACTATTGAAATTGCATTGTTATAAGCAGATGCAAAGCCATTTGCAGTAAGGTTATGGCTCCCCCACTCATTCATCAGGTTTACAGTAAAAGAACCAGAGGAGGCCAAATTAGCATAATTAGCTTTCCACCAATTTGCAGCGGCTGTAAGTTCAGCGGTATTATCAGAACCTAACACGCTAGATTTATGGTAGGTTGCAATAACTGTGTAGCCGTTGCTTTTCGCTTGTGATATCCAGGTTTTCGCCTGACTTACTTTATCCGGCTCAATTTCAAGGCGTACTGTTTTAATCTTGGTTTGCTGCTTCATTAACGACCAACCAAAATTAGGATTGCCATTATTGTAATAAGATGGCTGAATGTTTACACCATTACCGATACCTGATGTTAATTCTGTTTGTGCCACCATTGTCGTTTCTGTAGCACCAGCTGGATTCATATTCTGTTCTACATCTGCATTTTTTTTGCAGCTATTTAACAGACCCAAAGAAAGTAATATACCGATATTTAAAAAGTAGATTTTAGCTGACCACCAATTAGTGGTAAATTGATAATTTTTCATAATCAAAAGGGTTTAGATTTGGTTAAAAATTCCTTTCAAAACGCAAATCACTGTGCACCATGAATTACGGACAAAAGGAATTAAATTTTCTATATACCAAATTTATCTTCTATTTAGTCATTTAGCTAATATCATTTCTTCAATTTTTGATATTATATAAACACTTAAAATACTAACCCGTAATTGAAAACATACATATCCAACTCTACAAAAAATATCAAAAAAAAAGGAATAAATACATGAAAGAAATTCTTAATTTGCTTTTTGTATTTATTCCCAGAATAGAATTTAAGTTATTTTTAAACTACAACAAACCGTATAGTCCGTGAGTGTATTTGCGTAAAGAATCGGAAACAGATTGCATTTTATCCGGAGACGGCCCTGTTACTTTATAGGCCTGAAGGTACATTTCTAAATTTTGATGATTTTCTTCTTCTTTGGAGAATCTGTTTAGCGTGTCATTTTGGATTTCGTCTGTTTTTAAAGGAGCCATATAATATTATTTTTATATGGAAGCAACATGCTTAATTGAGAATAGTTTTATAGCAAATTAAAAAAATTATTTAACTTAAATATTGAAGGTTTTATTTAGCAAATTAGTGCTTCAAGGCATCAATATTGGTTGATTGCCTTTCAACTACAGTAGGTTCTAAAATAATATTACGAATATCATCGTATGGGTTTTGCTTTGCAACCATTTGCAAAAACATTTCTGCACAAGAGGTTCCAATTTGGGCCGGATACTGGTTAATAGTGGAAAGACTTGGAGTAATGTATGCAGAAAAAGCCTCATTAGCAAAACCAATAACGCCTATTTTTGGTGGAGTTTCTCCAGTTTCGTTAAGTTTTTTTATCACGCCAAGTGCTGTAAAATCATCACCGGCAATAATCGCATCAGGCTTATCTTTATTTCTCATTAATCGCCCGGCACCGTATCTGCCATCTTTAATAGAAAGGTCACTAAATATAATATTACGCTCTTGTATAATCATACCATTCGCCTTAAGTGCATCTTTATATCCTTCAAGGCGATCTTTAAAAATTTTAATCTGATGTATTGTTGTTATAAAGGCAATATTTTTATAACCTTGTTTTATAAGGTGTTCGGTGGCAATATATCCAGCCTGGTAATCATTTAGTGTTATCGTTGGCACATTAATTTCCTGATTAACGCGATCAAATATTATCAGTGGTTTATTTTGCTTAATTATTTCTTCAAAATGAGAAATATCATTAGTTTCGAGAGACATCGAAGCCATTATGCCATCTACCTGAGCTTCAAGAAGAGTTTTAACACCTTTTATTTCATTCTCTATTGATTCTTTAGACTGAAATAAAATAATTCTGTAACCACTGTCTTTTAGTCCCTCTTCAATATTATGAATTATGGATGCAAAAAAGTGCGCTTCTATGGAAGGAACGATAACGCCGACAATAAAGGATTTACCTGATTTAAGTGCAGATGCAAGTTTATTAGGGCTGTAGTTTAATCGCTCAGCTACTTCTTCAACGGCTTGTCTGGTTGCTTTACTAATTGCAGGAAAACCACTTAGCGCCCTGGAAACCGTTGAAACCGTTATGCCCAGTTCTTTGGCAATGTCGTATATGGTTGTTTTTTTCTTCAATACTGAACCAGAAATTGATAAAACTTATGTAACTAATAATGCTTTACAAATCTTAAGACCTGTAAAGAACTACCAATACGCATTTTACAATGCTAAACTTCTAAATATATCTGTTAATAACATTTTCTAAATATTCTTGTTTTCCACTTCTTACTTCAGGCTCTCCGTTTTCCGCCGCATAGTTTCTTAAATCTTCCAAAGATAGTTGACCCTTTTCAAACTCTGCCCCTTTACCACTATCATAAGAAGCATATCTTTCTGCTCTAATTTTTTTATAGTCAGACTTTTGAAGAATAGCATCTGCCGTTATCAATGCCCTTGCAAAAATATCCATTCCTCCAACATGGGCATAAAATAAATCTGCCGGATCTGTAGAGTTTCTTCGGATTTTAGCATCAAAATTAACACCACCACCTTTTAAACCTCCACCTTCTAAAATAATTAACATTGCTTCGGTTAATTCATTGATATCATTTGGAAACTGGTCTGTATCCCATCCATTCTGGTAATCTCCACGATTTGCATCAATTGAGCCTAATAAACCATTATCTACCGCAACTTGTAATTCATGCTGAAAAGTATGACCTGCAAGAGTAGCGTGGTTAACTTCAAGGTTTAATTTAAAATCATCAAGTAAATCATACTGTTGTAAAAAGCCTTTGACTGTTGCAGCATCATAATCATACTGATGTTTTGAAGGTTCACAAGGCTTAGGTTCGATAAAGAAAGTGCCTTTAAAACCTTGTTTTCTGGCATAATCTTTAGCAGTATGCAAAAATTTAGCTAAATGTTCCTGCTCGCGTTTCATATTGGTATTAAGCAAACTCATGTAACCCTCTCTACCACCCCAAAAAACATAATTTTCGCCACCTAAAGCTATTGTTGCATCGAGGGCAGCTTTAACCTGGGCAGCTCCATGCGCCAAAACGTGAAAATCGGGATTGGTTGAAGCACCATTCATGTAGCGTTTATGACTAAATAAATTAGCTGTTCCCCAAAGTAATTTAACACCACTATCTGCTTGTTTTTGTTTAGCATACTCAACGAGTGTTTGTAATCTGCGTTCATTTTCGGCAATATCATTACCATAGTCTACTACATCTACATCGTGGAAACAATAATATGGGATTTGCATTTTAGTTATAAATTCAAATGCAGCATCCATCTTATCTTTCGCTCTCTCTACAACGTCTTTCTTTTCATCCCATGGAAAAACATGGGTTGCTCCACCAAAAGGATCGGCTCCATTGCCATTAAAAGAGTGCCAATAAGCACACGCAAATTTAAAATGTTCTGTCATGGTTTTTCCTGCCACAACTTTATCGGCATCGTACCACCTGAATGCAAGTGGGTTATCACTTTCCAAACCTTCAAACTTGATTTGATTTATATCTTTAAAAAATGCTTTTGCTCCTGTTACTACTTTTGCCATTGTATTATGTTTTTATTTCTGATTATTTAGTTCTTTTATTAATATTTTTTTCCAATCCTGATAAATCACTTCATAAGCCTGCGTATTTTTCGGTTCCATGTAGGTAATGATTTTATGCGCTGAAAATGCATCATTAGCAGTTTTATAAATTCCTGCACCAATTCCTGCGCCAATGGCTGCCCCCACACTTCCATCATTTTCATATAATTCTAAACGAACGCCAGTTACATCAACAAATGTTTGTGCAAAAACATCACTAAGAAATAAATTTGCTTTGCCCGCCCGAATCACTTTTGGCTGCATGCCGTTCTCTCTCATAATGTCTAATCCATAACGAAACGAAAAGGCAATCCCCTCCTGAACTGCTCTAAAAATATCAGATTGATTGTGTGTATTCAGATTTATACCGAGTAATTGAGCACCTGTATATTTGTTTCCCAGCATACGTTCTGCCCCATTACCAAATGGCAAAACGCGTAAGCCATTGCTTCCTATTGGAGCTGCTGCCGAAAGCTTATTTAATTCAGGATAACTTAACTGAGGAGCAAAATTATTTTTTGCCCATCGATACATGCTACCAGTACCATTAATACATAGCAGAACACCTGTATGCGGTGTTTCATTGGTATAGGTTACATGCGCAAAAGTATTTACCCTTGAATTAGAATCATATGTTAAAGCATCGCTAACCCCATAAATAACACCTGATGTACCAGCTGTTGCAGCCACTTCGCCAGGTTTTAAAACGTTTAATGATAATGCATTATTTGGTTGGTCGCCAGACTTATAACTCACTGGAATACCTGCCGTTAATCCAAGAATCTTCGCGATTTCATCCTTTAGATAACCATGAACCGAAAATAATTGCCTTAGTTCAGGAATAATTTTTTTATCAAATTGATAATGGTTCATTACCTCTTCAGATAATTCATTCTTGCTGAAATCCCAAAATATTCCTTCTGATAGTGCCGGAATGCTGGTTGTAATTTCGCCAGTTAGTTTCATTGCTATAAAATCACCCGGCAGCATAATTTTATCTATACATTCGTATATTTCTGGTTCGTTTGCCTTAACCCACGCCAGCTTTGAAGCTGTAAAGTTACCTGGAGAATTTAGTAAATTACTTAAAGATTTTTCGTGGCCTATAGCATCAAAGGCTTGCTCGCCAAGTACTACAGCTCTGCTATCGCACCAAATTATACTATCTCTTAGTACATTTTGATCTTTATCTACAATGACTAAGCCGTGCATTTGATAGGCTATTCCTATTGCTTTTACTTCTTTAAGATTAACTCCGGAAACATCCCTCAACTGAAGAATTGCTTTTTGCGTATGTTGCCACCAGTCGAGCGGCGATTGTTCAGCCCAGCCCGTTTGTAAAGACTTTATTTCGGCTTCTTTTTCAGGATAATTGGATGTAGCAATGCATTTTTGCAATACAGAATCAACAACTGAAACTTTGATGGATGATGTTCCTATATCTATGCCTAATAAATACATTTTTATAATAATTTAATTTGGTTATGCAAACGGTTGCATAAATATAGTTTTAAAACTATTAAAGCCAAATTTTTTTTATAAAAAACAGAGAAAATAAAGAATCAAGAAAAGCACTATAAAGGCATAAGTACTTTAAAAAAAAGCATTATTCTTTGAAAATTATATAATTAACGGCATATTTCAGAAATATAAAAATGAGGGTTTTGGAATATTTTCCGAATTACTTGATTTATCAACAAAAAAAATTAAAATGCTATAAATCAAATTAATAACGGAAAATATCTATCTTTTATAGTGTATGAAATGATATAATTAAATACTATTATACATCTTTTCATAATACTCTATTGCCATTCTGGAAGATTCGAATTTAGGTAAAACGCCCTCTATACCTTTTTGAATCATCGAAAACCATTTAGCAGGATTCTGATAGTAAATTGGTAGAACATCATCTTCAAGAATATCCATAAGATTTGAATTTTCCTGAGCATCTCGCTCAGCTTGAGAAAGCTCATCAGCTGCAGGCTGAATAATAAAACAGTTTTCTCCATCAACAGCAAATTCCGGAACCCATCCATCCGGAAGTGAAAGATTTACAGCTCCATTCATTACAGCCGTCATTCCACTGGTACCAGAAGCTTCGCGATACATTTTGGGATTATTTAGCCAAACATCCGCACCTTTTTTAAGCAATGCAGATAAGCCGAGTTCATATCCGGTCAGAACTGCACAATTGGCAAAAGAGCGGGTTTTATCAATAATTTGATTAAACATTTTATTAGCATCAACATCTTCAGGATAAGGTTTGCCTGCCCAAATTATTTGCACGGGCATATCTGTTTCACGGAGAAACTGCAAAAACCGTTCCCAATGGTACATGATAAGATCTGCTCTTTTGTAGGCAGCAAATCGCCTTGCCCAAACAATTGTTATTAGATCTTCTCTGAAAATTTTTCCTGTTTGATTAGCAACCTCTTTAAAAAGCAGCGATTTCATTTCCTTTTTTCTAACATCTGCGCCTTCCTCATCATTTGCTTTTATCAATTCATCAAAAGCAGAATCTTTCCAATAGTTACGATTTTGAGCATTCGTAATTGATATAATTTCGCAAATATTACTATAACCGCCCCACATTTTGCGGGCAACTTCACCATGTAATTTAGATACTCCATTTGCCTTTCCCGAAAATTTAAGTGCAGCAAGAGTATAATTAAATTTATCGCCATCAAGGCCAAGTATAAATTTAACCTCGTGTTCTTGCAGGTGATAGAAGAACGACATCTCTTTAAGTAAAGCGAAATCATGTTCCTCATTGCCTGCTAGTTCGGGCGTATGTGTGGTAAAAACCATTCTTTTCTTAATCTCATCTAGGTTTTTAAATTTTGAATATAAATAGAAATTAAGCGGAACAGCATGTCCTTCGTTCATGTGATAAATATCAGGTGTAATATTTAACTGTTCCAAAAGCAATCCTCCCCCAATACCTAAAATAATAGATTGGGCAATTCTTGTTGTTTCATTCGGATCGTATAAACGATGGGTTATGCTTCTGCTTACGTAGTCGTTTTCTTCTAAATCGGTGCCTAAAAGAAATAAAGGCGCTGAACCAAAAGTTTCGGGTCTTAATAAAAAAGCCTTTACTTTAACCAATCCATTATGAACGGGAACGGAAAAAACGATTCCTGTATCTTCCAAAAAAGAATAATCTTTTTGAATAAATATAGGCTCCATATTATTTGTTTTATCCCTAACCTGATCATAATAACCATATTTCCAAAGCATGCCTATGCCAATTAGATTCTGCTTAAGCTCATATGCACTTCTTAGGTGTGAACCAGAAAGAAAACCAAGACCACCACTATAAATTTTTAGCGATTGATCGATAGCAAATTCCATAGAAAAGTAAGCAACTAATTTGCTGTAACTTGTGTTGGGTGTATACCCTGTAATATCTGTAATGGTCATATTGTGCGATAATAAAGATTAAATCAGATCAAAAATAATCATTTTATCAACACCTTTTGCTTAACAATGTTTTACAAAAGATATAGTTACTTTAAAACTTACTGAATATTACAAGATTGATCTGGTAGGATGAAAGTTTTTAAAAAACACTACTTACAGTCTATCGCCTGCCCATAAGCAGAGCTATTTTTTGGCGATAAAAATGGAATACCTAAATCTGCAGAACGCAGTAAAAAAAGCAAACCCATAAAAAACATAAACCATGGAATAAGTTTATTGGTATTAAAACGGATATACTTTTTTAAAAAAATTCCGCCTAAAGAAATCATCATCATTAATGGAGCAGTTCCCAAACCGAACAGAAACATAAATATTCCGCCCGATTTAATATTTCCTGTATTTAATGCCGTTGCCAACGCCAGATAAACCATTCCACAAGGAATTAAACCATTAAGCATGCCTGCAAATAATCCCCATGCTGGCAAATTAAATACCTTGCCCATGGCTTTACTTAATGGGCTTAATGCCTTAGTCTGAATTTTAGAAAAAAAATTATTATACGCCTTATTAAAATGTAGTGCAGTAAAAAGAATCATTAAAGAACCAATAATTATACTAAGCATTTTCTGATTACTAAAAAATAAAACACTGTTACCCAATGCGCCAACTATTAAACCTAGAGCGGTGTAAACGAATATCCTACCGAATTGATAAAGTAAAAGTTGCAAGCCAGAATTGAAGAGATTCTCTTTTTTAAATGGCATACCAATCATTATCGGCCCGCACATTACGGCACAATGTAAACTTCCAAAAAAGCCCATCAAAAACGCAAGCGGTAAAAAGTTCATCACAATATAATATTATCTTTGTACAAATAATCTTTATTTCCCGATCTCCATTGCAAATTTAAAAACCACATTCCCTTTGCCATTTTGGTTATATCAACCAGAATAAGATGAGCATCTCCTGATGTTTTTCCTTTCAATTTAACATCATCCAAACTATTAGCGGGTCGCATTAATACAAGTTCATATTTAGCAGTTGCTTTTATTTGAATTATAATTTGCTTTTTGGTAATCGTAATTTTTGGTTTTGCATCATCATTAAGGACATTTTTTTTCGCATTGTATTCCGCATTGTAATTAATTCCTTTTTCGTAGTAATTTTCTTCAATAAGTGCGTCCCTGCCATGTACATAAAACATATATACAACCATGCAAACAATAAATAGCATAAATGTAACCATGCCCAATACTACTTTTGTTCCCCAATTCATATTCTTTTTTAACTGCTTACAAAAATTAATTTATTACTCTTCTGCTGGTTGAGCGAAAAAACTAGTCGCTGCTGTACTTAAGATTTTACCATCGGCAATTATTTCAAAAACCACATCTGTTTTATACTTCTTAATGGAATTGTTTTTTCTAATTAAAAAGAAGGTAACATGTGCAGAACCTTCTTTAGGCAAAATATCTGCCTTTTGTATAAAATCAATTTCATCGGTATCGCTTTGTGATTTAAACCTAAACTTAATCGTTTTATTGGTTTTGTTAATCAGCTCTGCATTATAGAGGTTGCTGGTTTTATCCTTACCCCTACTTTGGTAAAGTGTTCCGCTTGCTCTTAAAACTATTGTTTGAATATCTTCCCGTTTATAAATTAGAGATGAAAAAACTAGCATAACGATAAATAGAACAGCAGCGTATCCATAAGATTTCATACCAATTCTATATTGTTTTCTTTCTTTTATAAAATCTTGATTGAAGAAACCTATAAGGTTTTTAGGCTTATTCAATTTGAGCATAACCTCATTACAAGAATCAATACACGCTGTACAGTTTACACATTCCAATTGGGTTCCATTTCTTATATCTATCCCAGTCGGACAAACCTGAACACACAGTCCACAATCAATACAATCTCCAAATTTTAAATCGGCTGCACTTTTTTGCGAATGTCCTCTCGGCTCGCCTCTCGAAAAATCGTAGGCTACAACTAAGCTCTGATTATCCAGCAAAACGCCCTGCAACCTACCATAAGGGCAAATAACCGTACAAACTACTTCTCGGACATAAGCGAAAACGCCATAGAAAATAAATGTAAACAGGCAAATAGATAAAAAGCCTGAAACATGTTGTGAAACTGGTTCAGTTATAATTTTAACCAATAAATTTGAGCCAATAATGTAAGCTAGAAACGTGTTTGCTATGGCGAAAGAAATTACAAGAAAGATAAAGTGTTTAATGCTTTTTTTTAAGATTTTATCAACGTTCCATTTTTGAGCATCGAGCTTTCTTTGTTTATTAGCATCGCCTTCAATCCAATATTCAATCCTGCGGAAAACCATTTCCATAAAAATGGTTTGCGGACAAGCCCAGCCGCACCATAACCTTCCCAAAACAACGGTAAAGCATACTATAAACATGATAAATATAAGCATTGCCAATGCAAAAAGATAAAAATCTTGTGGTGTAAATATTAATCCAAAGAATACGAATTTTCTCTCAATAAAATTAAGCAGCACTAATTGTTCTCCGTTAAACCGTAAAAAAGGAAATGAGAATAAAAGTAAAAGCAAGCCATAGCTTACCCACTTCCGATAAGTGTACAACTTGCCCGATGGTTTTTTAGGGTATAGGGAATTTCTGCCTTTACTTTCAGATTTATTTTTTTGTGCCATCTGTTTTGGTTACACTATCACCAATCGCTTTCTTTTCATTATCCTTAACATCTTTTTCTTCGTATTTTTCGCCTTGTGGTGCTTTAGCGCCAGGGGGATTTGTTCCACTTAAAGAAAGTATGAAATTAGATACTGCACTAATTTGTTTTGAAGTTAAATTTTTCTCCCAGCTAATCATTCCCTTTTCTGGAACACCATATTTTATTGTTTTAAAAACGTTATTAATCCCACCTCCATGTAACCAATACGCATCGGTTAAGTTAGGGCCAATAACACCTTGACCTCTATCTCCGTGGCAAACAACACAGTTACCTGTAAAAATGCTTTTGCCTTCTTCCAAAATGATTTGCGAGTTATCAAACTTTACAGAGTTTTCATCAATTGTATTTGCTGATTTCTCTAAGTAAGCGGCTTTTTCTACCTGCGCTTTTGCCACTTCATTTTCGTATTCTTTATCCTGCAAATCACCATAACCACCAATATGATAGTAAAAAAGGTAGCCCGCAGCAAAAATCATTGTCCCAAAAAATAAGAAATTAAACCATGCCGGAACAGGGTTATTAAGCTCTTTAATACCATCGTATGAATGTTGTATTACCAAATCCTCCTCCTCTTCAATTGGCCGCAGGCTTAATAATTTATTCCATATTGATGGTTTAGTTGGTTTTTGTTTTAACCAGCTGTCATAATCTAAAACTGGTACATTAACTGCCTTCAAGTACGGCGTTGGATTTAATTGCTCCTCGTACATCACCTTAAATGCATTAAGAAGTGTTATCGAAACAAAAAGCAGCACAAGGGTAAAAAGTAAAAGAATTACAACTAGCATTTCAGCGCTGTTTAAGCCTAGTCCGGGTTCAGAAGGAATAACAATAGCCGTTTTTCCGTCTGCAGCAAACGCTGATACTGATAAAAACAAAAATAAAAAGGATAGCTTAATCTTCTTCATACGATATAGGTTGATTTTCTTGAATAGGAAGTTCACTCATTACTTCAATATGTTTTTTATTTAGTTTTAGCAGATAAATACCCACAATTACAAAAAATACCATAAACATAAGTAAAGAGGTAATTAGGTAAAGTTCACCTCCGGCTAAGTCTTTTATTTGATTAAACATAATATTATTGATTTGAAGGAATAGTTTCTTTATTGGCTTTTATATCGGTACCTAAGCGTTGTAAATAAGCAATGATGGCTACAATTTCTCTATCGCTTTTTATTTTGATGTTGTTTTGTTTTAAATCAAAAGCAATTTTATCAGCCTGAATTTTTAAATCAATGTTTGCTTGTTTATCATAACCTTCGGGATATGGCACACCCAGCGTTTGCATCGCTTTTATTTTACTTGGCGTTGAGGTTATATCTAGTTTTTGCTCAATTAACCATGGATAAGGAGGCATAATACTTCCAGGCGACATAGAAGTAGGGTCAAATAAATGATTAAAATGCCAGGCATCAGAATACTTCCCGCCTATGCGGTGCAAATCTGGCCCGGTTCTTTTACTTCCCCACAAAAAAGGATGGTCGTAAACAAATTCGCCGGCCTTACTATATTCTCCATATCGTTCCGTTTCTGAACGGAATGGACGAACGGTTTGAGAATGGCAGTTTACACAACCTTCCCTGATGTATAAATCTCTACCTTGAAGTTCTAAAGCAGAGTAAGGTTTTACACTTGCAATTGTTGGTATGTTTGATTGTATGGTAAAAGTTGGCATCATTTCTACCATACCTCCAATAAGAATTATGATTAAAGAAAGTACCATAAATTTCATTGGCTTACGCTCTAAAACCCTATGCCAAGCCTTATCAGCCGGAGAACTATCAACAATTATTTTTGCCAGAGGCATAGCTTCAGCAGGTTCATTGGCAACAAGTTTTGCGCTTAGCATTGTTTTGGTGAGATTATACGCCATGGCGATAACACCCGTTAAATACAATGCACCACCAATTGAACGCAAAATATGCATTGGAATAATTTGTAAGGTTGTAGCCAGAAAATTTGGATATTTTAACAAGCCTTCCGGTGTAAACTCTTTCCACATTAAGCCTTGTGTAAAGCCAGCCCAATACATTGGTACAGCATAGAAAAGAATACCTAAAGTGCCTATCCAAAAGTGAAAGCCAGCCAATTTTTTAGAGTATAGTTCGGTTTTATAAATTCGTGGAATTAACCAGTACAAAACACCAAAGGTTAAAAATCCATTCCACCCTAGTGCGCCAACGTGTACATGTGCAACAATCCAATCAGTAAAATGTGCCACACCATTTATTTGTTTAAGAGATAACAAAGGTCCTTCGAAGGTTGCCATACCATAAGCGGTAAGTGCTACAACCATAAATTTCAGTGTAACATCTTCCCTTACCTTATCCCATGCGCCACGTAAAGTTAAAAGACCATTAATCATACCGCCCCAACTTGGTGCAATAAGCATAATAGAGAATGCTACGCCTAAAGATTGAGCCCAACCGGGAAGCGAGGTATATAATAAATGGTGAGGACCTGCCCAGATGTAAATAAAAATTAAAGACCAAAAGTGAAGAATACTCAGCTTATAAGAATAAACCGGTCTATTCGCCATTTTAGGCAAGAAATAATACATCATTCCCAGATACGGTGTAGTTAGAAAAAATGCTACGGCATTATGTCCATACCACCATTGCACTAATGCATCTTGAACGCCAGCATACACATAATAACTTTTCATAAAAGAAATTGGCAACTCGAAAGAGTTTACGATGTGTAAAACAGCAATGGTAACAAAGGTGGCTATGTAAAACCAAATGGCCACATATAAATGTCTTTCTCTTCTTTTAATAATTGTACCAAACATGTTTACGCCAAAAACCACCCATATTATTGTTATAGCAATATCTATCGGCCATTCGAGTTCGGCATATTCGTGTGATGTAGTAAAGCCTAAAGGAAGTGTTATAACTGCCGAAACAATTATGAGTTGCCAGCCCCAGAAATGAATTTTGCTTAGCACATCGCTAAACATTCTGGCTTTTAATAAGCGTTGAAGCGAATAGTAAACACCCATAAAAATTGCATTACCTACGAAGGCAAAAATTACAGCATTAGTATGTAATGGTCTGATTCTCCCGAAAGTAGTGTATTGGCTACCAAGGTTCATTATAGGCTTAAAAAGTTGCATGGCTGCAAGTAAACCAACAGTCATTCCTATAATTCCCCACACCAACGTGGCGAGAGCAAAGTTTCGAACAATTTTATTATCGTAAGTAAATTTTTCTAACAGCATAATACAAAATGAGTTTGTTTGTGCAGTAAAGGTACCGTGGTATGCTGATTTAAATGATGATGGTGATTAACTGGAAAAGTGATCTTCTTCACTTTTTCCTGCTGTAACATCATCATCAAAAAGAATACGTATCGCGGGCGTATGAACATCGTCATTCTGTCCATTTTTATAGGCCCAGAAGAAAGCTGCAAGGAAAATTAATGCCATTAAAACACTGCAGCCAATTAAAAAGTAAAGAATGTTCACGCTAGTTTATTTTTTTTGGCGAACCACTTTGTTGCCAGAGTTGTAAATGAGATAATGGTTATTGTGCTAATGGGCATAAGTACTGCTGCAACTAATGGATATAATGTACCTTGTACAGCATAATAAATACCTATGCAGTTATATGCGATAGCAATAGCAAAGCTTATTTTTATAATTTTCAATCCATCTTTACTTTGTTGAATAAAATTTGAAAGAAAGTTTAATGAGTTTCCCTTTAGAATTGCATCGCATCCAGGTGTAAAATTGTTAATATTGTCCGTTATTGCGATTCCAAAATCGCTTTGTTTTAATGCACCTGCATCATTTAATCCATCGCCCAACATCATTATTTTATTGCCTTCATGTTGAAGTTCTAAAACAGCGCTAAGTTTTTGATGAGGGTTTTGACGAAACCTGATTTTTGTATTTAAAGGAAAAATTGCTTTTAAATCGCATTCATCCTTATTTGTATCACCAGATAAAACTTGGAGTTTGAAGCTATTCTTTAAATTGCTGATAAGTTCTTTTAAGTCAGGGCGCCAATGCTGGTTTATAGAAAAGTAACCTTTATACACACCATCAATAACGACATGCACTCCATTACCCGATGCTTTTTTTAAATGAGCGGGTAAAAGTGAAAGATTTCCGGCATAAACTTTTTGTCCCTTAATTTTTCCGCTTAAACCTTTTCCAGGTGTTTCTAAAAAATTCTGAACAGCATAAAATTTATTTGCATTTAGTTTTTTTAAAATTTGCCTGCTCAATGGATGCGCGGAGTTTCGAATTAATGAGCAAACCGCTATCTCTTCGGAGCTATCAAGCATTCCGCTAAATGATATATCTGCAGTTTGGCTGCTTGTTAAAGTGCCTGTTTTGTCGAATATAATGGTGTTGCATTTGGCAAGTTCTTCAACAGCATCGGTATTTTTAATATAAAATCCGTTTTTATCGAAAACAGATAATATAGCAGATAAAGTAAAAGGTGTGCTTAATGCTAAAACGCATGGGCAAGCAACAATAATTACAGCTGTAAATGCCGACCAGGCTTTGTGGCTATCACTTTGAAATAACCAATATCCGGTAGCACAAAATGCAATTGTAAACACACCCAAACTAAAATATTTGGCTACGCTATCATTAAAATTCTGCTTTAAATCATGCTTTTTATAATGTTCGTTGTTCCATAAGCCAGTTAAATAGCTTTGAGATACAGGCTTTACCACCTCAAGTTCAATGGCTTCTCCGGTTTGCCTTGAACCAGCATAAATAATTTCGCCCAAAACCTTATTTACAGGTTCCGATTCACCTGTAACAAAACTCATATCCATTCTACCATTGCCTTTCATTAAAATAGAATCTGCCGGAACCAGCTCTCCATTTCTAATCCAAAGGCGCTCGCCTATTTTGATTTCATTTATGGATACAGGTTTTTCTTTTCCATTCTGCAATGCTGTTACAGCAATGGGGAAATAAGAACGATAATCTCTATCGAATGAAATATGATGATAAGTTCTTTGTTTGAGCCATTTTCCCATCAAAAGCAAAAACACAAGTCCTGTTAGCGTATCAGCAAAACCTGGCCCCAAGCTAAAAACAACCTCAAATGCCGTACGTAAAAACAATACCGCAATAATTAAGGCTAAAGGTGTATCAAGATTTATGTGTTTGTGTTTTATACTTGTAATTGCAGAAATAAAATAATCGCGACCACAATAAAAAGCCACAGGAATAGCAAAAGCCAAATTTAGCCAACCAAAAAGCAATTGAAATTGTTGCTCAAAACCCGAAAGACCAAAATATTCGGGAAAGCTAAAGAGCATAACATTGCCCATGCAAAACCCTGCAACAGCAATTTTTAAAACCAATGTTTTATCAATAGAATTACGATTTTCTTTAACAACATCTTGAAGACTAATTAGTGGCTCGTAACCAATCTGATTTAGTGTTTGCACTAAACGTTTTAATGATATTTCTTCATGATTGAAGCTTATTGTAACTTGTTTTTTAAGAAAATCTATACGCGAACTGAAGATTGCAGAATTAATTTTATAGAGATGCTCTAATAACCAAATACAAGAGCTGCAATGAATTGCCGGAATGTAAAAAGTAATTATACTCGAACTTTCGTGCCTGTAATCTAATAGTTGGGTAATAATTTTAGGCTCATCAAGGTATTCTAAATGGTTTTCGCTTTTAAGCTGCTTACCAGGATTGTTATTGTAAGCATAATAATTGCAAAGGTTATTTTCTGAAAGAATTTTAAAAACACCCATACAACCTGCGCAACAAAAATCTTTATCGCCTACTTCAAATTTTAGTTTGGGTAAATCCTCTCCGCAGTGGTAACAAACTAATTTTTTTACTATTTTCTCTTTACTTTCCATACCAATCTTTAATTAAACAGATAAACTGAACAGCTGCGTTTTTGGCTGTTTAAGCCATAGTTTCTCATCAAAGGCCATGCAAACATTTCTAAGGAACGATTTTCCATGAGCTGTAATTTTTATTTCCTTTTCATTAATTGATATTAATTTATCTATCAATAAAGGCTGCAAGCGTATATTCACTGCCTCAGGAATTCTATTATGATAAGTGGTATTTTCTTTACACATAATATTTAGGATATGCTTTCTGATTTCCAAATCTTCTGCAGTTAACAAATGTCCTTTCTCAACAGGAAGAATTCCATTTTGAATTTTATCGAGATAGGTTTCTACTGTTTTAGTGTTTTGGGCAAAAGCTGTCCAGCTATCGCTTATAGATGAAACACCCAAGCCTATTAATAAATGAGTATGTTGGTTGGTATAACCCATAAAGTTTCGATGGAGTTTCTGTTCTTTAACTGCGTGAAACAATGAATCGCTTTTAAGCGCAAAATGATCCATACCTACATCTTCGTAACCAGCATAAAAAAACATTTGCCGGCCAGCCTGATAAAGTGCAAATTTCTCATCCCCAGCCGGGATATCTTTTTCAGTATAATGTCTTTGGCCTGGTTTTAACCATGGAACATGAGCATAACTGTAAAAAGCAATACGATCTGGCTTCATAATAATTGCTTCCTTAATGGTTTCTTTTAACCCAGAAATAGTTTGCCCGGGTAAGCCATAAATCAGATCGAAATTGATGGAAGTATAACCGATTTTTCTGGCATCTTCTGTAACTTTTGAAACCTGATCTGGTGTTTGGTAACGATTGATGAGAAACTGAACTTTCGCATCAAAATCCTGAATACCAAGACTCAATCTTCTAAAACCAAGGTTATAAAGGGCTATTAAATGATGGGAAGTTGTATTTCCTGGATGTGCTTCAAAAGAAAATTCTGCATCGTTAGCAATTTCTGCATTATGCATTACTCCTTTTATTAATTCTTGAAGGTTTTCTGCCTTAAAAAACGTGGGTGTTCCGCCGCCGAGGTGCAGCTCTTTAATTTTTGGTGTTCCGCCTAAAATTTTAACATACATTTTCCATTCTTTAAGCAATGCATTTATGTAAGGCTTTTCTACTAGATGGTTTTTTGTAATTCGGGTATTACAACCGCAATAAGTACACATACTTTCACAAAAAGGAAGGTGGATATATAGACTTATACCCTCTTCGTTATAATTTGAATATGTTTTTGTTACAGATTTTAGCCAATCATTTATGCTAAAAAGTTCATTATCCCAATAAGGTACAGTTGGGTAGCTGGTGTACCTTGGTGCAGCAACATTATATTTTTTTAGTAGCGCAGCATTTTCCATTATTTTAAAGTTTTAACCACTGCACATTCATTTTGGCAACAACATGCATTGCCCACGCATTTGCCCGCAGCCCATTGATCAAGGTTTTTAATAACCTGCTCCATACGCAGCTTAGGCGTTATATTACTTGGTTGTAATGGAACATTTGCCACTTTCATTCCGGCAGAACCAGCTGCTTTTAAATCAAGATGGTCAGTTTCAAAAGACGAAGTTGCAATATATCTTATACCAAGAGATTTAAGTCCCTGAATCATAGCTTCGCTTAGATAATCGTTATTAAATACTAAAAGTGCTTCTTTTCCAGCTGCAAATGAAAGCGTATCGGCCGTTAAGCTGTTTGCAATTATAGTAATGTCGTGCTTTTTATAGTTGGCGAGAACCAACCATTCTTTTTCATCGGGCTTAATGTTATAAGCTATAGCTTTCATATACAGAGTTTATGTGAACAAAACTATGGCGAAAGTGACTTATAATTGATGAGGAAGATTAAGCTAAAATGTGATTTTTATTACATTTAGCTTTTAAAAACCATTTAATGTTTTATATTTTTAAGTTTTTCCACTGATAGAATATTAATGGCATTACCTGTTTTATCGATAAGTTTTTCATCTTTAAAATCAGCCAACATTCTGCTTATCGTTTCGCTTGCAGTGCCAACTAATGCTGCCAAATCATCTCTTGATATGCGAATGGTACAGCTATCTTCTTTGCCATCGCCAAATTTTGCCGCAACTTGCAATAACGCTTCAGCAACTCTTTTTCTAACTGAAGAATACGCCAGTTCAAGCATCTGTTTTCCTTTATCGCGTACATTTCCTGATAACAGCCCAATAAATATTTTAGATACTGCCTGATGATTTAGCAAGTATTCCATAAAATCGGTTTTAGGTATTTGGATAATATCCGATTCGAATAATGTTGCTGCATTATCTGCATACATTTCGCCATTACATAAGCTCTCATATCCAAAAAAATCACCATCATGATAAAGACTTGAGCTAAGTTCTCTCCCATCTTTAAAACGTTTATATGTTTTAACCTGACCTTTTAATAAATAGTAGAGATGGGTAGGTTCATCACCCTCAACATATATAATTTGTTTATTACCAATCAATCTGGTTTTTCCTTTTTTCCGAAGTTCATCCATTACAGCTTCGGTATTTATTGCCAAAGAGTTAAAACCTGTTGCTTGCTGTTTCTTTTTGAACCTACTCTCTATCGCTTTAAAAAGTTCAATATCATCAAATGGTTTAGTAAGATAATCATCAGCACCCATTTCCATGCCTTTACGCATATCTGCCCGTTCTGTTTTTGCTGTAATGAAGATAAATGGGATGTTGGCCGTGCTTTGATTCTTATTCAACAAATACAAAACACCGTAGCCATCTAATTCCGGCATCATAATATCACAAAGAATAATATCAGGTATGTGTTTTAGTGCCATATCTACCCCAAGCTTACCATGTTTTGCGGTAAGAGTTTCATAACCTGCAAGATCTAGCACTTCGGCTGTACTTTCTCTTATATCATCATTATCTTCAATTATTAAAACTTTTTTGTTCATGGGATGAGATTTATGATGATAAGTTATTTTATGAACCGAAAATTGAGCGTAAAAATAGTTCCCGAATTTTGTTCGCTCTCACAAACCACGGATCCATTCATTAATCCAACATATCGCTTTACAATATTAAGCCCAAGCCCGGTTCCGGGAATATCGCCGGTATTGTGTGCCCTAAAAAAAGGCTCAAAAAGATTATTCTGATCGGCTTTAGGAATGCCTATACCATTATCTTTAACTTCCAGAATAAGCTCGTCATCTTTTAATATAGTATTAAATTGTATTAGTGTATCCTCTCCCGAATATTTTATGGAGTTAGATATCAGATTTATGATACAGTTTTTGAGCAGGTTAGCATCCAGGTAAACTTCAGCTGTGGTACCTGTATGTTCATAAATAATATGCTGATTTTGTTTAGTCATCATTTGCATTTCTTCCGCTATTTCTTCAGCAAAGCTGATAATATTAAAAGATTGAGCAGAAGCTTCTACCTTACCTGCCTCAAGTTTTTCTAATGATAAAAAATCGTTTAAGATGGTTGTTAAGTTGTTTATCGAATTCTTAATTTTCAATGTATGTTTTTCTACACTTGCCGTATCCTGCTTTGTTGTGTATTTATCAATTAACGAAGCTGATAACTGTATAGAGCTTAGCGGCGTTCTAAACTCATGTGATGCCATGGAAACAAATCTTGTTTTTAGCTGATTTAGTTCCTTTTCTTTTTGAAAAAGTGCCCGCATATTCTCTTTAGCCATTTCAAGTTCCGATACAAGCTTAACCAAATCTTGAGTACGTTCTTTTATTTTAACTTCTAGCTTTTCAGTATAACTTTTAATCTGCTCCTCGTTTGCTTTTTCTTTACTTAAATCGTGTATAAAACCAGTGTATATTTTCCTATCGCTAAATTTTATTTCGCTAACACCTAATCTGAAAGGAAAAACAGAACCGTCTTTGCGCTTTCCTGATACTTCTCTACCAGTACCAATAATGTGCTTTTGACCGGTATGTTCATATCTCGAAAGATATTTATCATGGCGTGAATAATCTGGTTCAGGCATTAGTTTTGATATATTTTGCCCTACCAATTCTACTCTTTCATAACCAAAAAGTTCGAGCGCAGCCGGATTTAAATGTTCAATAATTCCTTTATCATCTATAGTTATAATTCCATCTATGGCATTTTCAATTATTGCATCTAAAAATTTCGATCTATCCATTAAACTCATCTGTATGTAATTGTAAATATAGAAAAGTTATTATGATGCCTTTTTTCTTTATTGGATAATGATTTTATTTAACTTAACCTCTGCAATTGCAAGTTCTTTCAACTGCTGAGCCGCCTGAGTAGTAAATTCACCAAATAAAATTTTGTAATAATTTATACCCTCTGAAAGCTGTAATTTAAATCTGGTTAACCGTTTCATTTTTTTATCGCCAAAGTTTTGAAATTGTTTCCTAATATCTTCCTGAAAGTAATCGATATACAAATTAAGCTCATTAATAAAAAAATGTGACCTTTCTACTTTTTCTAATAAATTTACCTTCCCATAAATATGTCCAACCATATCATCAAAAGAATATACATCAGAGAAATAAGCTAAATTAGGCCCCGGACAAATGGCAACGGCCTTATTTTCTTTAGGTTTAAAAATGTTATACTTTAAATATGCAGAAGAGCACAGTCCTTCGCAAAGACAAACTTTTTCGGTTACTTCATTAAATTGCTGTTGGTATTCATCATCTGATAAACCAGCATTTTTTAAACTCTTTATTTTTAAGTTTTGATATTCTCTTGATGCAGTGCAAATGGCCTGCTTTGTAAACTCCGTATTGTTGCAAAGATATTTCTTGGTACATGGACTACCTGGCCTACCTTTTTCAATGCGTTCTTTTCTTTGTAAATCTATTGTACTGTTTTTAAAATTATTAAATTTTATACCCAATGGAGAAACGCTGCTCAGGTAAAAATCACTTTCTTGTGAGTCCGTTAGCTGCACTAATGTTTCAGCATCTACATTTGTAACTTCGGGTACCAAAAGAAAAGGACTGCCCCAGCCTGCAGCGTCAATTCCATAGTATTTTAACAAAAAGTTATGCTCTGCAGAAGTACCTATTCCGCCCTGAACGGTAATTCTTTGTTTGGGTAAGTCTGAAATTATTATCCCTTTTACAGCTAAAGCATTTTTGTAACTTTCTATTAGCTCATTAAACATTTCGCTTTTTTTTACTTTAAAATCCTGTAAAATGGGGCCTAAAAGATACCCTTCAGTAGCAAATGCATGTCCGCCACAGTTTAAACCAGATTCTATTCTGAACTCTGACACCCATAATCCTTTTTTAGCTAGAAACTTAGCCTGAATTAATGCCGATCTAAAATCGCTAACCTTCAATATTATTTTCTTTTTTTGAACACCTTTCTCATCAGGGGAAAAATCTTTAAAGTTTTCCATATAACTATACAATCTCGGGTTCATACCAGCCGAAAGAATAACCGAAGAAGTTAAATTACTTTCTGCAAATCCGCGTAAAGCTGCAAGAGCATCTGTATTTAAATCGCCCGAATATTCATTGTTAATGTAGTTCATTTTATCAACCTTTGCCATGATATTTACATCTACAGAACCTAATTTCATAGCATTGCGCAATACATTCTGAAAAGTTGTTTTCTCATCTCCTTCCGGATAATCCTTCATCAAATCGTAGCTTCGTTTAAGTTTTGACGTTTCGGGCAAAAGCTCAAAATAACGGCAGATATCATTACCTGCTTCAAAATTTTGTTTTTTTAGTACATTAAATTGCTCATCTATTCTTTCACCTAAAAAATTTAAATAGGATGTAATTCTTTTTGAGCGATAATCTGTTTCCTGCTTATCTATAGGTATATATTTTACTGTATATTTTTCTGAATGATAAGCCCGCATGCGCTCAATTAATTCATCATCTACGATTGATAAAACAGAGGAAACGCCATATCTGGCTACTTTTAATGGTGTATCAATAGAATAACCCAGACCTAAAACCGGGATGTGGAAAGTATGCAACATAAGGTTGTTTTTATTATCGCAAACCTATTAAACACTAATTAAATCAGGAAAGAGTATGATTACATTAAAAAATGATGAGCATCACTTTTGCAAAATTCTCGTTTTAGCTTAGCCCTAAAAATGTTTAATTAAGCGACAGAAATAGAAATCACAGCCTTAAATAAATTAACTAATCTATTGGAATTATTTTATTGAACTTTGCTTCAGTATCAACCGGACCATCTGCAGGGTAAGTTTTATAGTTAATTGTAAGCACAAAGTTTTTGATGTCAAATTTGCCTTTATCAAAAAAAGAATAATTTATTGGTGTGGTAACGGTTGCACCTGATACTTGTTTTGCTACTTCTTCGGTTACATTAACTGCTAAATTATCGTTTGTAATGGTGTATTTTCCATTTAGCATTAAAGACCAATCTCCGGTAGCTTTATTTATAAACTTTAATGTGAATTTTCCCCCTGGTTCAAAAATCAATATACGGGAAGTTCCGTATAGTGGTGCTTCTTGCCAGGCACCTGTTAATACATCTTTTGGCAAATCAACATCTTTATTTTTCTTACAAGAGAAAATAAAAAGAGATAAAAAAATAACAATTCCGTAGGTACTTAATGTTTTCATGAGCTTAATTTAGATTCTTTTTTATTGGTAAAACGCAGTTGATATCAAAAAAGCTACAACCTATTAGATTTTTTAAAAATCGTCATTTTCCATTCCTGCTTCTAACCTTTTTAATTCACCATCCATATCAAGCATGGCCATTTCCTGCTTAGCAATAATTTCCCTGCAATTAGCCAGCTGATTTCTTAAATCCATTATTTCCTTTTGAAGCTCAATCATGCTTTTTCCTGTTTCTTCATGCATTTTTCGTAATTCAAGGCGTTTCATAAAATTGCCTTCACTAAGAAAAATTTCCAATCCCGATTGTTTGCCAATAAGAGCAGGAAGTGGGTGCCCATAAGCCTCACCAATAAGTATAATTAAGTTTAGTTGATTTAGCAACTGAAGATACTCGGATGCTAATATGGCATTACCTCTAAAAATATGCAAAACGCGATCGGCCTTAATATATTCTTCGTGCTGAAATTCCTGAAGTATTCTGTCTAGCAATTCGCATTTAGCTGAGGTCAGATTAACGGGGAACCTATCCATTTATGATAATTTTGATATAATAAAGCTTAAAATTTTAAAAAACTTTATGAGAAATAAATATATAAAATATTTACTTAGCCCATAATAATTTTGGATTTATGCAAAAAAATCAATCATTTTTAATTTTCAGCTCCAACAAGCTACTCTTTTCTTATCAAGTTAAAATATTAAATATAACTGAGATAAAAATAATTACACTTACTACTTAAAAGTTTTTGCAGCAGCAATTTTTTCAGGCAAATTTATGATAATATTTAGCGATTGTGCAGTTTCACTCCTGGTATATAACCATTTTATCTTTAAATTGTTACAGGATTTCTGTTTAGACTGCTAAAACAATCCACAATCATTCGATACATTAGCTTTCTTAATATTATTGCATGAAAAAAATATTTACTTTTCTTCTTTTAGGTGGTTTATCCATATCAACAAAAGCGCAAACCATTGTAAATCGTAATACTGATATCGATAAAATGGTTAAGTCTGTTAATCCAGATTCATTAAAATCTTACATCACAAAAATGGTTGCCTTTGGAACCAGAAGCACTATAAGCGATACAAAGAGCAAAACAAAAGGAATTGGTGCGGCCAGAAATTGGGTAGTAAGCAAATTCGGCCAATTTGCTAAACAGGGTGATGGCAGATTAACCACTTTTTTAGATACCGTTACAATTAAAGCTGATGGTAAACGTGTTGATCAGCCAATAAATTTAGGTAATGCAGTTGCAATTTTGAAAGGAACTGATGTTAATGATAAACGTGTTTTTGTAGTGAGCGGTCATTTAGATAGTCGTGTAACAGATGTTATGAATAGGGTAAGTGATGCCCCCGGCGCTAACGACGATGGCAGCGGTGTTGCAGGTGTAATTGAAGCAGCAAGAATAATGAGTCAATATAAATTCCCTGCTACTATTATTTTTGTAGCCGTTAGTGGCGAAGAGCAATCTTTATTAGGCTCGGGATTTATGGCAGCAAAAGCAAAAAAAGAAGGTTGGAATATCGAAGCGATGCTAAATAATGATATGATTGGTAGCAACAACGCAAGCGAAACTCAAATAATAGACAACACTAAACTTCGTGTATTTAGTGAGGGTTTACCAAGTTTCGATTTAGATAAAAATGCAAAGAACATTCGCCAGTTTGGATTGGAGAATGATGGTAAAAGCAGACAACTTGCTCGCTACGTTAAAGAAACTGGCGAACGTTATGTTGATCAGTTAGAAATAAAATTAATTTATCGTAACGACAGGTTTCTACGTGGTGGCGACCATACGCCTTTCGTAGAAAACGGCTTCGCTGCCGTGAGGCTTACAGAAATGAATGAAAACTTCGAACATCAACATCAGGATTTAAGAATAGAAAAAGGAATTAAGTATGGCGACTTAATTGAGTTTATGGATTTTGAATACCTAAGAAAAAATACTGCTGTAAATATTGCCGTATTAGCAAACCTGGCTAAAGCGCCCTCAATGCCAACTGAAGTTAAAGTTGATGTTAAAAACCTAAGCAACTCTACATTTCTTTTTTGGAAAGCACCTGTAAATGGAACTGTAAAAGGTTATTATGTTTTAATGCGTGAAACCAGCAGTGCGGTATGGCAAAAGAAATTTTTTACCACGGCTACCGAATTACGTTTGCCTTACAGCAAGGACAATTATCTTTTTGCGGTTCAAAGCACGGGTAATGATGAGAATGAAAGTTTACCTGTTGTGCCTGCAATTGGCAGATAAGAAACATTTAGGTTTTACGCTTGTTTAATCAGAAATTAGCAGAATGAAATTTAAACCGGTAGCATTTATTATCAACATTGTAATAACATTAAGCATTGGCGCATTAGGTGGTTGGGCAACGGCAAAATCGGTTCAAACCTGGTACCCAACATTAAACAAACCGTCTTTTAATCCACCAAATTGGCTATTTGCCCCCGTTTGGACAAGCCTTTATGTGTTAATTGGTATAGCTGCTTACCTTGTTTGGATTAGAAGAGACAAAATTGCTCACTTTCCAAGAACCGTGGCAATTTATTTCATCCAATTGATGTTAAACTTAGCTTGGTCTTTTATATTTTTTTATTTACATGAGGTTGGATTTGCGCTCTTTGAAATCATTCTGCTGTTAATTTTCATCATTATTAACGCTTTAATGTTTTATAAAATAAATAAATGGGCAGGATTAATTTTTATTCCTTATATCCTTTGGGTAAGTTTTGCATCATTTTTAACTTATAACATCTTTATACTGAACTAAATTTTAAAAGAAAACCTTATTTTTAGGGGTGGTAACTTTTAAAAGATATTTGCTGATGCTTTTCGTTTTGTGCTGTAACCAATTACAGGCACAAAAGGTTGGTCTTGTTTTTAGTGGTGGCGGTGCAAAAGGTTTAGCACACATTGGTACACTTAAAGCGCTTGAAGAAAACCATATTCCGATAGATTACATTACAGGCACATCAATGGGTGGTATTGTTGGTGCCATGTATGCCGCAGGCTACTCCCCTGCTCAAATAGAAACAATTGCCACAAGCGATGATTTTCAGAACTGGGTTAATGGACGCTATACAAGTGATTACACTTATTTCTTCGAAAAGAATGCACCCAACGCATCCATGCTAACTGCAAAAGTTGCTATTGATACAGGTTTTCATTTCAGCTTTCGCTCGAACCTGATTAACGATATTCCTTTAAATTTCGCTTTTTTAGAGCTATTTTCTCAGGCATCTGCAGTTTCAAAAGATAATTTCGATAATCTTTTTGTGCCGTATCGATGCATGGTGGCCGATGTTCTTTCGCAAAAAAGCATTACTGTAAGTAAAGGTAGTTTAGCCGAAGCCGTGAGGGCAACTATGACCGTTCCTATTGTTTACCGCCCGATAAAATTGGATGGTAAATATGTTTTCGATGGTGGTTTATATAATAATTTTCCTGTAGATGTAATGGAGCGAGATTTTAAACCCGATTATGTTATTGGAGCAAACGTTTCTTCGAAAACTTATAATGAATACCCAAAAAATAATGATGACCGCTTAATGAATCGTTTTCTTGTATTTATGTTTTTATCGAAATCAGATTCTACAATGGTTGGTAAAAATGGTGTTTACATTCAACCCGATCTTACCAATTATAGCGTTACCAATTTTTCTCCTGTTGAAGAACTTATAAAAAGAGGCTATGATGCTACAATGGCAGATATGGAGAAAATAAAAGCATTAATCAGCAGACGGGTAAGTGATAAGGATTTGGCGAATCGAAGAGAAAAATTTAACAAGAAGAAACCCGATTTTAAATTCAGTAATATTACAGTTAGTGGCGTAAATGAACAGCAAAAACGGTATGTTGAACGTCTTTTTAAAAGTGATAAGGAAACATTTAATCTAAAGGATATTAAACGAGGGTATTATAAATTGGTAGCCGACCAAACCTTTGAAACCATTTACCCTAAAATTGTTTATGAGCCAGCAACCGATAATTATACTTTTGAAGTTGTTGCACAACCTAAAAAAAGTTTTAAACTAGATTTAGGTGGCAATATTTCTACCAGGCCAATTAGCAATGTTTTTCTTGGCGCACAATATAACTATTTAAACAGAAAGGCATATACTTTCGGCACCAGCTTTTATTCAGGCCGTTTTTATGAGTCGGTTCAGCTAAGCGGAAGGATTGATTACCCTACAAAACTACCACTTTTTTTAGGTGCAGAGTTAACCTATAATCACTGGAATTTTTATAATACCAGTCAAATTTTCATCGAAAATCCACATCCCATTTACATCGAGCAATCTGATAGAAAAATTGATTTAATGATGGGTGTCCCCTTGAATTACAATACTAAAATTGTTCTTCACTCTTCTTTTATTAACAATAATGACAGGTATAGTCCAAACAGCACCTTTTCGGTGGGCGATTTACTTGATCAAACTATTTTTAACGGTTTTAAAGGTTCTTTAAATCTCGAAAAAAACTCACTCAACCGAAAACAATATGCAACCCGTGGGCAAAGCTTTTTATTGAGCTTTAATTTCACAACCGGAAGAGAAAATTACAATCCTGGAAATATTTTCAGAAACACAGTTCTGCCGAACACGATAAAAGCATCAAATCATTTAAGACAATGGGTTGGCATTAAACTTACCCAAGAGAATTATTTTCTTCATTTAAAAAAATATACACTTGGTTACCTTGTGGAAGGTGTTATTTCCAATCAACCACTCTTCAATAACTACTACTCTACACTTTTAGCCTCACCTGCATTTTATCCATTACAAGATAGTAGATCGCTATTTTTGGATAAGTTCAGAGCATCGACTTATGCAGCAGGCGGAATTAAAAACATTTTCAGTTTAAGAAAAAATTTAGATTTTAGATTAGAAGGATATTTATTTTTACCCCATAAAGAATACGAACTAAATAATTTACAGGATGTTGTTTATGCAAGAGCCATTACAAAAATTCGGTATGCAGGTACTGCAGGTTTAGTTTACCAAACACCTGTTGGACCTGTTAGTTTAAGTTACAATTTATATAACGATGCAATTAAAAGAAATGGTGTATTATTGCATATTGGTTATTTAATTTACAATAAACGCTCAATAGAATGAAAAAAGGACTTATACTACTTTTTCTATGCCTAACAGGCTTTTTTGCCTTCGCTCAAACTGCAGCAATAAATAATTTTATAGTTAAAGAGAATTTGCTAAAAAACAATAAGCTAGCCATTATTGCGGCAGATTCACTTGATAATCCGAATGAAAATATAAACGGAATTTACACCTTTAGTGTAAGTGGTTTTACCCAAAGCCTAAAATTTAACGATGGTATTGCAGTGCTTCCGTTACCAATTGAACGCTCTACATTTGTTTATCTGAAACATCAAAACGATTCTGGAACACACAGCAAATTGATTTATGTTTATAAAAAAGATACAGATTTAACGCCTTATTCTATTAATAGCTTATGGCTTTTTATTATTCCAATAATTCTGGTAATTCTTGCTTTTGCTTTCAGGAAACTGATTATTTTTATTGTGGTAGTGTTCTTAGTATTTGTTTACTTTAACCATAGTAATGGCTTAAACATCTCTACTTTTTTTGAAAGTATATTCGATGGTTTAAAAAACTTATTCTAAATTTATTTTCAAGCTAAATTACTAAAATAATTAGCAATTTAGCTGTATGGAAAATCTATTTTTAGTCTGCTTAATTCCACCCATTTCAATAGTGGAGGATGTTGATGAAATCAGAAATCAAATTTCAGAACAGTTTGATGTCTTCGAATCTTTAAAGCGACCTGCACACATTACGCTTTGCAGTCCTCTTAAAATATCGTCTTTAGAACAAGAAAAAAAATTCTTTAATGCTTTGGAAAATGCATCTTATTTCAAACCATTTACTCAGGTACTAAAAAATTTCAAATCATTTCCGCAGCATACGATTTATATTGATGTAGAGCAAAGTGAAACCTTAATGAAATTACAATCTCAGATTAAAGTCGAGCTTAAACATATCGCTTTAATTTCCAATAAAGATGTAATACAATTTACACCACACCTTACAATTGCATTTAAAGATGTTAAACCTCTAGTATATTCTCTAATTATGAAAGAATATAAAGACAAAAATTTTAAAAGAACATTTAATGTAAGCGGCTTTTCCTTATATAAACACATTGATAAAAAATGGCGGCCTTATAAAGATTTTTTATTTAAAAACCCTGATCACAAGCAAAAACCATTGAGCCTTTTCGATTAATTTAGAAAGGCATACCGATACCAAAATTATATTGTAAGAAACGATAAGTATCTGGTGAATGTGATGCATTGTATGTATTTTTAAAATCTCTGGCGCCTGACAAAAATTTACTGATTACCCATTGGTCAGAACCCGAAAATTGTGGGTCTTTTAGTTTTAATCCGATATCAAATCTAAAAACGAAATATTGTACATCATACCTTAAACCAACTCCTGTACCAATTGCTAGTTGTTGAACAAGTTTATTTAACTTAAACACCTTCTCTTCGCCATCTGCATTGGTCAAATTCCAAACATTTCCGGCATCAATAAAAGCTGCTCCTTTTAAAACACCCCCGAAAAATTTTCGAAGAACCATTGTACGGTATTCCAAATTGGTTTCTATCCGCATTTCTCCAAGCTGATCGAGACCAAAAAAAGATCTTCTCTGCGCACTATCAAGCGTCTCTCTATTATAATTACCTGGCCCAATGGTTCTTGCTTGCCATGCCCGTACTCCGCTTGAACCGCCGGCAAAAAAGAGTTTCTCGAAAGGTATTCCTCTACCTACAGAATTTCCATAAGAATAGCCTATACCAGAACTTAATCTAGCGACAAATTGTCTGTCGCCACCTAAATGCTTGTACCAGCGTAAATCTACTTCAGGTCTGATATATTGATTAAAAGGCAAACCTAAAATTTTTGCATAATCACCATTTCCAGGATCGTGTTTTGAACCAGAAATGTTAGATAAAAGTTGCAACATATTACCTGCAACTTCAATATTTCCACGCAGATAAACGAATGACCTAAGTTGATTTAGCTTATCAGCATTAAGGGTATAGGTGTACTTCATGCCCAATGTAAAATCCTTTCTATCAAGCAATCTTACATAATAGAGGTTGTTTGCCAACAAACTTTCTGGTATTTTATCATAATCCAGGCTTCCAAATCTATATTCAAAATTTAAAGGCGTAAATGAATGTAGTTTTGATTTCGTTTCAACCCAATCGTATGTAATTGAATTTATAAATATTCTACGAACAGAAACATCTTTTTGTAGCGCATAAATATAACTGGAAGAAAAAGTTGTATGTGGCATTCCGTTAGCGCCTAAAACAGGTGTGTAAAAAGGAATCATTAGGCGGGGAACACTTATGCTTGCACTAATAGAAAAATCCCGCTGATAGATATCGCTGAAGAGAGAAGAACCATTTCCAATCCTTGATTGCAAGCCACCTTTAAGCTGCAACTCAAATCGTTCTGCACCTCTAAAAATATTATTATTGGTGTAGGTATTACTTAAGTTAAAGCCCACCGTACCACCATTAAACGGAACTTCACCCTCTACCCTGTTACTCATTACCTTTTGGGGTATTAATAAAATAATAGGGTTAATTTTATTCGAAGTACTATCTCGCCTGAAATAATCTATTTTAACGTTCTTAAAAACGTTCAACTCATACAGTCTATCATAAGTCAGGTTTTCATTTCTAATATCGTAGAGTTCGCCTTGTTTCAAAAAATCATACCGAACTATCGGATTTCTTCTATACCTTTTAGATAAATCTGTATAAACAATTCCATTAAGTGTATCTCTATTTATGTATTTTCTTAAGGAATCAGGAAAACCCTCAGGGCTTGGAGCAATAATCAGGTAAGTTGTACCGATATTGAATTGTTTATGGTTACCGTCGGGCGGATCAGTAACGTTCATTCTCAAATCTACCTTTTTAACATCAGTAGTTTCTATAACATCAAAATTTACAAAAGGACGAAGGAAGCTGTAGTATCCATTTTCTTTCATCACCCTGTAAACCTGCTCCCTTTCATAAGATAACGAATCCGAATCGTACTGCATCCCTTCGTGCAAGTGCGTAAACTTAGGTTTTTCGGTATGATAAATATTTCCTATATTTTTTGTTATTATAAAATCTGATAGTTTACGTACATAAGACGCAGGGCCGGGTTGCGCCTTGAAATTTATCTCTGCCTTTTTATCTTTAACTTTAATATCAGAAGTAACCTTTGCCTGGAAATAACCTTTTCCATTTAAAAATTTCTGAATTTGATTCCTTGATATTTCTACAAGTGTACTATCTAAAATTGCAGGCGGTGTACCAAATGGTTTTATATCTGTTGTTTTATAACGACCATCTTTAGTATTAAACAAATTGTAAAGCGGCACATTAATGCTAAAGGAAGATGATGGGCGAATATCTTTTTGAACGTAATTGTACGCCTGTTCTTCAAACTTTGAATCAACACTATCAATAGTTACTTTTTTAACTATTGCCTGGTAATCAGGAATATATTTTGTTGATGAACATCCCTGTATTAAAACAATAATAAATAGTAATATTGCAAGACTTTTCAGTTCAGAATATTTAAAGGATTTGTATGCTTTCAAAATCACAAATTAGTTTTATTAAGTCTTTACATCAAAAAAAATACCGCAAAGAAACTGGATTATTCCTGGTTGAAGGTATAAAATCCATCAAAGAATTTATACAATCTGCCTACCAAATTCATACCATATTTTATGTTAGCGAACAGTTTGATTTGTTACCCAAATTATCGGCAAATATAAACTTATTTGAAGTAAACAACGCTGATTTAAGCAAGATTAGTGCATTGCAAACACCACAAAGTTTTTTAGCTGTTGTTCATATTCCTGAAACGGTACCTGCCGATTTGAAAAATTTTAAAAATCAGTTCACTATTGTTTTAGACGGCATACAAGATCCTGGCAATATGGGAACAATTATTCGTACGGCAGATTGGTTTGGATTTAAAAATATTATTTGCTCTGAAGATTGCGTTGAAGCCTATAATCCAAAAACTGTTCAGGCTACTATGGGGTCGCTTGCGAGGATAAAAATTTATTATGAAAACCTTATAAATTTATTAGCAGTAAATAAAATTTCAGTTTTCGGAGCTTTACTAGATGGAAATTCAATTTACAAAACCGATTGGGGTAAAGAAGGTTTAATTATTTTAGGCAACGAAGGAAAAGGAATTACTACAGAGGTTATTAAAAAGATAAATCATCCAGTTACCATTCCGAGAATTGGTGATGCTGAGTCTTTAAACGTAGCCATAAGTGCTGCTATATTTTGTTCGGAAATTTCTAGAACTAAAAATTAAAAGGATTATTTGTTCATTTATATTTGTTAGGTAAGTATAAATTGCTATTTTTGCAGCCTTGAATTTAAAGGGTCGAGTGGCCGAGTGGCTAGGCAGAGGTCTGCAAAACCTTCTACAGCGGTTCGAATCCGCTCTCGACCTCCATTTGTACAAATAAAATAATTAAAAGGTTATTACCATGGCAGTTACCAGATTAAAAAGAAAAGACAGAAGAAATAAAAATTTTGCACAACAAGATGTAGATTTTTTAAAGAGAGCTACTAACATTGAGTTAGGAAGTCGCTCTGCACAACCTAAGAACGACCAATTGGCTAAAAACAATGCAGTTTTAGCTGGTTTAGCAAAATAGTTTTTAAAAATTCTTCTTTAAAAATTTAAAGCATCCTTCTGATCAAAGGATGCTTTTTTTATGCCCAAAATTCTGAGAAATAAATAATTTGATAAGGAAATTTTCAAAAACTATAAATTAAATATTAGCCGGCTAATTATATTACTTAACCAAGGCTTTACAAATTTCTTTAATCAATCCTGGCCCTTCGTAAATAAAGCCAGTATACAACTGAACCAGGCATGCGCCAGCATCTAATTTTTCCTTAGCATCTTGAGCAGAATGAATACCACCAACACCAATAATTGGGAAAGCCTTGTTTGATTTTTCTGAAAGGTATTTAATAACTTCTGTTGAACGGTCTTTAACAGGCTTACCACTCAAACCGCCCATCTCATCAGCCAATATTTTTTCTGTAGCTAAATTTTCTCTGCTGATGGTTGTATTCGTAGCTATAATCCCCGAAATTTTTGTCTCAGCTACAATCTCAATAATATCATCTAATTGTACATCAGTTAAATCAGGTGCAATTTTTAATAAAATCGGACGAGAAATATCGTTCTTATGATTGCGAAGCTGCAGCGTATTTAAGATTTTTTTTAGTGGCTCTTTCTCTTGCAATTCACGCAAACCTGGTGTATTTGGAGAACTTACATTTACAACAAAGTAATCAACTACGTCGAATAATCTATCGAAGCACTTAATGTAATCGCTAACCGCATCCTCATTTGGCGTAGCTTTATTTTTACCTATGTTTCCACCAACTATAATATCAGGATGATTATCTTTAAGAATGCGCAAGCGCTCTGCCATTACATCAACCCCCTTATTATTAAAACCCATTCGGTTAATTAAAGCTTCATCATTAGGCAGGCGAAACATACGAGGCTTATCATTCCCTGGTTGAGGCATCGGGGTCACAGTGCCAACTTCTATAAATCCAAAACCCAAATTATTCAAGGCTTCAACGTATTCACCATTTTTATCAAAACCCGCAGCAAGACCAACAGGATTTCTGAATTTTATACCAAAAACCTCTTTTTCCAAGCCTTTAATATGAACATCGAAACTACTACGAATAATGGTTTTGCCAAGAGGAAATTTGTCGTTAAACCACTTTAACCTTTTAACTACAAAATAATGTACGTTTTCAGGGTCAAATTTGAAGAATATTGGTTTAATTATGCGATACATGCAACGAAGATAAATAAAATATGGAAAATGTAAGGATGGAAAATGTATAAGGCTATTTACCGCATTTTATACCTCACATTTCCCATTAAATACCAATACATTTTACATCAACTAGTATGCTGCTGTAAACTGTTCTTGATGATGTGCATCGTTTTCCAATTCATCAACAATTACAAGTGATAAATCTTGTACTGATAAGATTGAGCGCCCTTCATTGTTAAAAACCGGAGAAGTTTTACCCAAACGGTATTTACCTGTTCGACCGGTTTTTATGCCAGGATGCATTTCAATGGCAGGACTAAAAAACAACCAATCTAATTCCTTTTCTTGTTTTAAAGTACCGAAATAATCTCTTACTGCAGACGCACCAGGATAAATTTCTTTCGGAAACTGTGATCCATCTACAAGCTGATTTCCATCAATTTGTAATGTACCGGCTCCGCCTATAAAAATATAACGTTTAACGCCTGATAATTTTACTGCCTTTTGAATTGCTTCTGCTCCCATTATTGTGTCGTCATATAAATTTGGATTAGCCCAACCTGCGTTAAATGCACTTACAACAGCATCAGCACCTTTCAAAGCAGCTACTAGCTTTTCAGTATCCAATACGTCAACAGCTAATTTAGTTACTTTTCCATCTGTGCTTTCGATTTTATCGGTATTACGGGCAATGGCGATTACTTCGTTTCCACGACTTACCAATTCGTTTAGAAGTGCTTTGCCTACAAATCCCGAGGCACCTATTAATGCTACTTTCATATTGTTTTAATTTAATTTTTATATAAGTTAATTCTAATATATTTAATTACAGTTTTATACAAAAAAATTTTTTATCTAAATTTTGATGCAAAATCTGCTAATGTTTGTTTTGATAAGTTCTCAATTAATGCATTTTCTGCATCGTTGTAAAGTATATTTAAATGTTCGTTAATTTGCTTTCCAATTGGGCAATTTGGATTTGGTTCATTTTTGTTCTGGCCTAAAATATTGCTGTTTCTAACAGCTTTATAAATTTCTCTTAAATTTATATCTTCGGCATTTTTAGCCAGAAAATAACCTCCACCCTTTCCTTCTTTGCTATCCACAAAACCATACTTCCGTAAATTAATAATTTCTTTGCGAACTAAAACCGGATTAATATTAATACTACCTGCCAAATATTCAGAACTTACTGATTTTCCTTTTGCATCATTAAGCAAGGTTAAAATGTGTAAGGATACTGGAAAACGACTATTATTCATTCTGTAATTATTTTTATTACAGTAAAAATGTAGATAGATTTAATTAGAATTAAAATTTATTTGAAAAATTTATTGCTACCATGCTTCAATATACTGGCTTAAAAGATATTACCAGTGAAATGATGACAATGTTGGCCATTGTGCAATCTCTACTAAACGCAAAAAATTTCGTTTCTAAACCTGTATTAGCGAGCACAAACCTGATTTTTCTTCGGGTGAGTAAAGCGAATAGCAGGAACAAACAATAATAAAATCTCTTGAGTTTGCTTTCCCTAAAATCATAAAAACTTTGTTAAAAATGTTAGGCAATCCAATTTAATTTTCGAGATAAAATAAGCCTTAAAATTTCGTACTTTTGCACCCGAAATGATTTCAATAAATAATTTAACATTCCTAATTGGCTCAAGAGCCTTATACGATGAAGCGAATTGGCACATTAAACCAGGTGATAGAGCCGGTTTAATTGGAGCTAATGGAACAGGAAAATCTACACTTTTAAAAATAATTGTTGGTGAGTATGCGCCTACTTCAGGTACTGTTTCTATGTCGAAAGACTTGAAAATCGGTTATTTGAATCAGGATTTACTTTCCTACGATTCACATCATAGCATTTTGCATGTGGCTATGGAAGCTTTTGAGCGCCAAAACCAATTGCATGATGAAATTGAGGAGTTACTAAAAAAAATAGAGACTGATTATAGTGAAGAGGTTTTATATAAATTAAGCGATAAACAGCAAGAATTTGAGGCTTTAGACGGTTATAATATCGAATATAGAGCTAATGAAATTTTAGCTGGTTTGGGTTTCAGTACTGCAGACCAGTTACGCCCACTTAACACGTTTTCCGGAGGTTGGAGGATGCGTGTAATGCTTGCAAAAATTCTTCTTCAAACACCTGATATTTTGTTACTGGATGAGCCGACCAACCACATGGATTTACCATCAATTAAGTGGCTGGAAAACTATTTAATGGGCTTTGAAGGTGCTATTGTAATTGTATCGCACGATAGATATTTCTTAGATAAGATAGTAAACCGTACCGTTGAATCTCGTAAAGGAAAACTGAATGTTTATGCCGGAAACTACAGTTTTTATGTAGAAGAAAAGGCTTTACGTGGTGAAATTCAAAAAGGTGAATTTAAAAATCAACAGGCAAAAATTAAGCAGGAAGAGCGATTAATTGAGCGTTTTAAAGCTAAAGCGAGTAAAGCAAAAATGGCTCAATCTAGAATGAAGGCTTTGGATAAAATGGAGCGTGTTGACGATGTTGATGATGATAACCCAACGGTTAATTTCGCCTTTAAGTTCTCTAAACCATCTGGCAGACATGTAGTTAGAATTGAGCATGCAACGAAACATTATCCAAATGTTCATATTTTGGAAGATGCCGAAGCTGTAATTGAAAAAGGTGATAAAATTGCCTTAATTGGTGCCAATGGTAAAGGTAAATCTACCCTATTGAGAATGATTGCGGGTGCCGAAAAATTTGAGGGTTTCTGTGAAACTGGCCACAACGTTACCACAACTTTCTTTGCACAGCACCAGCTAGAATCTTTGCACTTAAACAATGCTATTTTAGAGGAATTACAGGCTTTTGCACCTAAACATACCGATACAGAATTACGAGGGATTTTAGGCTGTTTCTTGTTTACAGGCGATGATGTTTTTAAGAAGATTAAAGTACTTTCAGGCGGTGAAAAATCGCGTGTGGCTTTAGCGAAATCTTTAACTACGGATTCGAACTTTTTAATTCTGGATGAGCCTACCAATCACCTGGATATCCAATCGGTTAATATTTTAATTCAGGCTTTACAGCAATTCGAAGGTACATTTATAGCCGTATCTCACGATAGATATTTCTTAGATAATGTGGCCAATAAAATCTGGTTTATTGAGGGAGAAAAAATCAAACAATATCCTGGAACCTATGCAGAATATGAAGAATGGAATAGCAAACGTGTGATTCCGGCTTCTAAACCGATCCCTATTAAAGTGCCTGAAAAGGAAAAACCAGTAGAAAAATTGGTTACACCAAACTCCGCTAATCAGTTAAAAAAACTGAATGAGGAATTAAAGAAAACAGAAACACTTATTTCGGAATTAGAGAAAAATGTTAAAAATATCGAAGCTGAATTAGCAGATGAAAATGTTTACGGCAAGGCAGATAAATTGGCCGAAGCTAACAAACGCTATTTAGCTGCTAAACAAGATTTAGATAGCAGTCAGACTAAATGGGAAACTTTAGCTGCTGAGATTATGGAGCTGGAGGGTTGACCTAAAACCGCCATTGCGCAGCCGATTTTATCGGTTGCGCAATCTTATTAGTAAAGCCGCAGATTTTTCTTCGGCTTTTTTATGCCCTCACCCTATTAGCGGTTTTAGCTTAACTTCTTTTTTGCGTTCCCCCTCCTTAAAGAAAGAGATTTGAAATACAGCAGGTAAAACTCATTTCATTAAAACGGAGGGTTAAAAGAACAGTCTTTTATTTCCCTTTCTTCAAGGAGAGGGATAAGGAGGAACTTACAAATATTTCTGCCTTTCACTGGGTTAGGCTTTGCCAGTTTCCAATAAAACTTTACTTTTAACCATGCAAAAACTAATCGTAATACTTTTATTTTTTATCTCAACCCTAACTTTAGCCCAAACAAATAATATTTTCACTAACGAAAACAAGATTTATATACCAAACATTAAAACAGTTCTTTGTTACAATAGCAATAAGGAACAAAGCTTACCTGTAATTTTGCTTAACTCATCAGAAACAATTGCATTTAGTTTCGATGATTTACTGGCAGGTACTAAAAATTACTGGTACACAGTGGAACATTGCACATCTGATTGGCAAACATCACGAATTTCAAGTTTAGATTATTTGGATGGCTTCGCTGATGATAGAATTATCGAATATCATTACTCATCGAACACTACCAGAAAATATACTCATTACGAACTTACCTTACCAAATACGCAGGTAAAACCTAAAATTGGAGGTAACTACCTGTTGAAAGTTTATGAGGATGGTGATAAAAATAAACCTGTAATATCTCAGCGATTTTACATTTTAGACAGTCAGGTAGCCATTGCCGGCGAAGTAACCAACTCTTTGCAGGTGGCAGATAGAGATTCTAAGCAAAAAATAAACTTTACCATTAACCATTCCATCGCTATTCCTAATCCTTATCAGGATTTAAAGGCTATTGTAATGCAGAATTTTAATTCAAATACAGCTCAAATTAACACTCGACCATCCTTTGTTCGTCCAAATCAATTGGTTTATAATGATTTAAATACAAATGACTTTTGGGCAGATAATGAATTTAGAAAATTTGATACAAGAAGCCTCCGTTTTAAAGGTGATAATGTTAGGGATATTTTTAGAGATAATGAATCGGTAAATGTGATGTTATTTCAGGATATTACCAGAAATACAGGAACTTTTGCCAACCAATTAGACGAGAACGGAAGCTTTTTTATACGCAATACAGACGGCCGTGACGACCGCACAGAAGCCGAATATATGGGTGTTTTATTTACCCTGAATGCATCTGCTCCATCTAAAGATGGTGATGCTTATGTTGTTGGCCGATTTAACAACTATACATTAAATAAAGAAAATAAATTGCTGTATGATGTAAATAAAAAACAATTTTATGGTAATATTTTAATGAAACAGGGTTTATACGATTACGAATATATCTGGTTAGAAAAAAGCTCAAAAACTATAGAAACTAAACCTTTTGAAGGCGCCTTTTTTCAAACAGAAAATACTTATCAAATTTTTGTTTACTACCGCCGCCCTGGCGCTAGATGGGAAACATTAGTTGGTTATACAAACCTAAGCAATAGAATTACCGATAAAAAGTAAACATTGACGCAAAAAATAATAAAAAAAATGGCCTGCAAACAGACCATCTTTTGTACTATTTATTTGCCTTATTCAGTTTTTAAAATCCAAACAGAAACACTACCTGCATTACAATGAAATTCTGCCAAACCATTTTGATCTATTACAACTTCTTTTTCGCGGTGACCTAAAGCATCAATAAAAGTTTTACCTGCAAACTTCTTTCCTATCTCCATCTCTTTAAAACCTTCCTCGCCTGTACTCAGTAATACAGCCAAACCACTATTTTCATGTTCATCATCACCTTCGCGTGTCCAACCAACACAATTTCCATGGTCAAAATACTCACGTTGCAAACCATAAGCTAAACTTGCCCTTAGTTTACTCATTGTTTCAACTTCTGGTATTGAAGCTAAATCTATGTGTACATCATTACCTTCATTGTCTTTGTCATCGTAAATTCCACCATATATATCAGGAAAAAACAAACACGGTATACCTTGTTCCCGTAAGAGAATCATTGCATAAGCCAACGGCCTGAACCAAAACTCCACATATGATTCCAAAGCTTGTAAAGGTTGAGAGTCATGATTATCAACAAAGGTTACGGCAAGTTCAGGTTTGATTTGAACCAGTGTCTTATCAAAAATAGTTCTCATGTCGAACTGATTTTCTTCCTGACTGGCCAAATAAAAATTATGATGGAGTAATGAATCAAAAATTTGAGTTCGTCCGCCAGTAATATCAATATATTCTAACTGCCCTTCTATATCTACAACATTCCAATCTTCGGCAACTACAAAAAACTCGCGATTATATTTTTGATTTAAATGATCTAGCCATTCAATAATAAAATCAGGATTGATATGCTTAACAGCATCTAGCCTAAAACCATCAACTTTAGTGGTTTCAACAATCCATTCTCCCCAATATTTTAATTCATTTATTACCGCCTGATTACGATAATCTATATCGTTAAACATTAAATAATCATAATTGCCAAGTTCGGTTGATGGAACTTTTTCAAAACCTTCTCCCAAATAATTTTGAATTGAATAAATAGCTGTTTCTTTTAAATCCTCTGCCCAATCAACTCCACTGAAACACGTATGATCCCAAATAAATTCCGAATATTTGCCTTGTCTGCCGGGAAATGTAAATTTAGTCCATGCTTCAATTTCAAAAACATCACTGGTAAACTCGTTTCTATTATCAGAATTTACAGTTCTAACTTTTACTTTTTCAAGCTCATCTCCACCTGCTTTATGATTAAAAACAATATCTGCAACTGCTGCAATTCCATTTTCATGTAAAGCCTCAATCGCCTTAATATATTCATCTTTGGTGCCATATTTAGTATGAACTGCTCCCTTCTGGTCAAACTCGCCTAAATCAAATAAGTCATAAACCGCATAACCTACATCGTAGGCAGCATTATTAGATTTATAAGCTGGTGGCAACCAAACCGAGGTAATTCCTAATTTTTTCAAATGTGCGGCCTCTTTAGCAACTTTATTCCATAAATTTTGTTCTTCGTTATAGTACCAATGAAAATATTGGATAATAGTTTGATTCTGCATTATTTTGATTTTTGCTAAGATAACATGATATTTAATTAATTGTTTTCTGATAATGTAAGCCAAAAGTAAATAGCAAATTCGTCGCTTTTGCATCAAGCTTTATCAAAACAATTTTTCTATTCATAAATTTTTAAGCAAAAGTAAAATTTATACTAAAACACGTACTTTTATTAATTTCAAATTCTCAAAAATATGTTGTTTTAATACTGCTTTTACGTACTTTTGCGCTCGATTATGAGTTTGAAAAAGAAATTTGTCAGAGAAAGTTTTACAATAATGAATGAATTGGTGTTACCAAATGACACCAACACGCTGAATAATTTAATGGGTGGTAGATTGCTTCATTGGATGGATATTGCGGCTGCAATTTCGGCTCAAAAACATTGTAATCGCATTGTAGTTACGGCTTCTGTAGATAATGTTTCTTTTAAACACCCGATAAAGCTTGGTGATGTTATTACTATTGAGGCAAAAGTTACGCGGGCTTTTAATACATCTGTTGAAGTTCGTCTTGATGTGTGGGCAGAAAACATTCCAAGTGGTGCCCGCCAAAAAAGCAACGAAGCTTATTATACTTTTGTTGCTGTAGACCAAAGCGCTAGAACAATTCCTGTACCCGAAGCTATACCCGAAAGCACAGAAGAAATAGAACTATTTGCAGGTGCTTTACGTCGTAGGCAATTGCGTTTAGTTTTAGGCGGTAAAATGCATCCAGATGATGCAAATGAACTTAAAGCTTTATTTTTTAAAGCTTAACTAGCTTCCCATTTGCAAAATTTTATCAAATTCAGCAGCCTTTAGTGGCATTACCGATAAACGTCCCTGGCGAACTAAAGAGATATCTTTAAGGCTTTCTTCTGCCTTAATTTGCTCTAAAGTAACAGGATTTTTTAAGGATTCAAAAGGCACTAAATCGACAACAACCCAGTTGGTATCATCCGTAGTTGGATCTTGATAAAATTCTTTAACAACCTTAGCAATACCAACAACATTTTTACCTTCGTTACTGTGATAGAAAAGTACTAAATCCCCTTCTCTCATTTCTTTAAGATTGTTTCTAGCCTGGTAATTACGAACGCCATCCCAAAATGTGCGCCCATCTTCATTAAATTTTTCCCAGCTATATTTAAAAGGTTCTGACTTAACTAGCCAATATTTTGTTTTCATCACAAATTAAACATTAAATACTTAAAATTTGATATAAACTTGCCAATATAGAAATTGTTGACAAATTAAAAATTGTCTCATTAATCTACCAAACGAATTTTCATCAACAAAAATATTAAATGAAATGACATATCAACTTATAATTATAAATTATATGGGTATGGCACTTAGCTGAGTAATATCTTTTAGTGTAAATAACAAAAAATAAATTAAATGCTAATGTGAAGCAAAATCTTCATTCATTAATTCCCACTTAAAATTACAGGGGTTTTTCCATTACCCATTATGATGATTTTAGTGTTTGGAGATAAAGCGATGTCTTTTTGTGCAAGGATAGATTCATATTGAAGTTGCTTGTCACTTAAGCCCGTTGAAAGAATCCGCTGATAATCGGCGATACCCTGGGCTTCGATGCGTTTGCGTTCAGCCAGTTGTTTTTCCTTTTGCAGAACGAACTGCATTTTTTGAGCATCTTGCTCTGCATTTATTTTAGATTCAATTGCTTTACGAACTGATTCGGGAAGAGTAACATTCCTAACCAAAAGCTGCTCTAGCTTAAGTCCACGTTTGGAGAAACTTAGGTCAATTGCAGAAAATATCTTGTTTTGAAATTCCTGTCTTTTTGTTGAATATAATGCAACCGCTTCGTAAGAAACTGCATTATCGCGAATAGCTGTGCGAGCTATGGGACGAACAATCTTATCCAGATAATCATCACCTATCTCTTTCAATATTCTCGGAGCATCTTTCGGTGTAACACTAAATAAGACTGATAAATCAATTGTTACTTCCAACCCATCAGATGTTAGTATACGTATGGCATCATCACCAGCTTTATTGCCTTCATCATGAACAGCAGACATCGTGTAATTTTGGGTCTTAACATCAAAGGTTGTTACCTCAACCAATGGATTAATCACATTTAACCCACTAAAAAGCACATCATTGTCAACTTTACCGTAAAGTGTTTTTACCCCAACTTGACCTGCTGGTATAACCTTAAACATAGAAAGAGATGCACCCAGAATGATAATTACAATTCCGGCAATACGGATAAGCTTACTATATCGGATTAGCGGTGTATCAGTTTTAGCAGAGATAACACTGAGAATAACTATAAGAAAACCTAGAATAATGAGAAACATGATATTTGTTTTTAGTTTACAAATATTATAAAGCAAAGCGAATGCCCTAAACTTAAGATAGCATGCAAAGTGCATCTACTTAACGAATGGATAGCTTTTAATTTTATACTCAAAAATATAGTTTTCAAAAGCCTTTCAAAATGGCATGGTATTTTTCATTTTGAAAAAACAACAGATAATGTTTACGGTTTATTCAATAAAGAATATAACTGATTAGTACAGGAGTATGCGTTCACTAGCTATAGATTTACACACACGAAAGTAAGAGACCAAAAACCATATAAAAAGAAAGCTATGGCTTTATAAGTTTAGCAACTATGACACACGAACTACATTTTCTCCAGCTATACGGCGAAAAATTGTAATTGCCAAAACAAGCAGAAGCGCCGAAGATTGAACTATAATTGGTTTCCTGCCTTTCAAAATTCCTTTTCGCATTTTTACAAGGGCAATCAGGCCAAAAGCAATAGCATCAATATTTTTCTTCTTGAGGGATAAACTTTCTTTTTTTTTAGAGTGTGAAGTAAACATTAACTGATTGGAAAGCGCAATTCCCTCACCAATCAGTTTTCTGTTCCTCCAGCCGAAAAAAAACCTTACCATATCGTTCATCAAAGCTTTAGTTTCCTGGTTTTTATTTGGAATTAATTTCTTTTCAATACCATTCATAATCATATAAATTTATGATTTCCACAAAATTAGTTCTGCCTCACTATCTTGATTATATTCATCATAACCAATTTCAGAATGTTGATTAATAATACCACTCAAAGATTCCAGAAGTTTTACATACAACCGTGTGCCATCATTTACTTCAAATAAATGAACATATTCATCATTCATCAAAGATCTTGATGGAGAACCTGGCCCCATTTTAAGAGAGGGCATATTCAGTAAACTCCGCTCAGAACTTGTCGGAGAAAAATAGGTAGCCCTGCCAATCTGTTTTCCTGCTCTAACCAGAGGATGATTAAGATCGATGGCTGAAGGAGTAATCAGATTTGTCCGCATCACCGTTTCGCAGAAGGTGTGGTTCCTTATAATGTTCATAATTTCTTTTTCATTGTAATGATGGTCAAAACGGATGTCAACCGTAAAAGAACATTCACCAGGAACTATGTTATGCCGAACTCCTGCACTGATTTCTGTTACGGTCATCTTCACCGCTTGGTGGTCAGAATCATGAACAGGAAACCTAAAGCTCGAAAACCATGCAATATCCCTCATTGCCCGGTAAATCGCATTATCACACTCCTGAAGACTTGCATGTCCGGAAACTCCGCTGGAAGTACAATCTAGCACTATAGCTCCCATTTCCTCAATTGCCATTTCCATATCGGTAGGTTCTCCAACGATAGCAAAAGAAATCGGCATCAAATCTGGAAGTATGGAACGAATCCCTTTTTTACCTGAGTTTTGCTCTTCAGTGGTCAGAGCCAAACACAAATTGAAAGGCAGACCTTTCCATTCATAAAAATATAAAAATGCGGATATAAGCGATACCAGAGAAGCACCGGAATCATTACTGCCAAGTCCGTAAAGTTTTCCCTCATGAATAGATGCTGTAAATGGATCTCTTAACCAATTATCATGAGGAATTACGGTATCCATGTGCGAGGTAAGCAGTACAGTAGGTTTCTTAAAATCAAAGCATTTGTTGTAACACCAGATGTTGTTGAATTTCCGGATTGTTCTAATCCCATAATATTGACTGAGAAAATTTTCAAGAAAATCTGCGGCCTGCTTTTCTTCTCCACTAAATGATGGTGTAGCAATTAGTGTTTTCAGAAGCTCAATTGCCTGATGTCCCAATTCTTCGGCAGTATTAATTGGTACAGAGTTGTTTATTATCTTAGTTTCCATAGTATTTAACTTAAAATTAGAATCCGGTATGGGAGATATAAAAGTTAGCCTTTTTTAAGTTTTGTTAACAAGCACTTACACTTTGGATATCATTCGATTTTATACGTTACCTTGCTTTTATCTATCAAACTAAATGCCTTTAACACATATTTTAGACAAAAATGGCCGCTAAATACATTTTAAGTATGAAATATTTTCTTGCTTATAAAATGATGTAATTCTAACCCTTTCAAAACGAAAGGGTAATTGCCATTTTGAAAAATCTGCTATAACGCAAAAAAGAGATAACCTGTTTTGGGCATCTCTCTATTATAAATAATTTTAAAAGCGGTTTATTTGGATATAATTTTAGGCGTTGGGAAGCGTAAAACAGAACCTACTACCTTCTCCAATTGCACTTTCTACCCATATTTTACCTTTTTCTGCTTCAATAAAATCTTTGGAGATGGCAAGTCCAAGGCCCGAACCAGATTTATTTTGACCATCTGTAGGTACTTGAAAATACCTATCAAAAAGTCTTTTTTGGTACTTTTCATCAATACCTTTACCAAAATCTCGTACAGAGAACTGAATAAGACCGGATAACTGAACAACATCCAGAATAACTTTTGATTTTTCTGAACTGTAACGTAAGGCATTAGAAAGAAAATTCACCAATACCCAGGCGGTCTTCTGAATGTCTGCATTCACCTGTGGCAGGTTTTCATCACAACTTACTTCCAGTTTAATATTTTTCTGTTCTGCCTGAAACCTTACCGCCTCTATTGCATAAGTTACAATATCGACTGGTCTGGTAAGTGCAAAGCTAAGTTTAAGATTTCCAGTCTCTGCCTGAGATAGATCTAAAAGCTCACTTGTAATCTTTAATAGCCTGCTCGAATCTTCCTGAATATGCTCCAGCAACTCCTTCTGCTCTGGATTCATCTCACCTACTCTTTCATCCTTTAAAAGCTTAAGACTCATTTTTATAGATGAAAGAGGAGTTTTAAGCTCGTGAGAAACAGTAGCTATAAAATTTGTTTTCGCTTCGTCGAGTTCCTTAAATTGAGTAATGTTTTTTAGTACATAAACACTTCCAGCAGACCTTGACGATTCAATGAGTGTATCCTCTCGGTTAACTTCAAAATTAGGAATAACAATTTCCCGGTTTTCCAGCTGAAAATAGGATTCCTTATCATCTGCATAAATTTTAAGTGGCTTATTATCAGTTGCTGGACTAAGGATACGTTTTAGCAACTCGTTCTTCTTTACAAGTTCAGAAACGTTCTGGCCTACTGTCTTTTCCTCATCAAGATTAATTAGTTTTGAGGCTAAGGTATTTAGAAATAGTACCTCTCCTTTTTCATTCAGACCGATAATAGCATCCTGCATCTGGGCGATAATGGCCTCAATTCTGAGTTTTTCAGACTTAAGTTTAGACAGATTACTGTTTTCCCATTCATTAAGCTTTGTAGCCATGCTGTTAAAAGAAGCGGCCAGTTCGCTAAACTCATCATTGTTGTTAAAATGAAGTCGTTGTTTATAATTCTTATTTCCAATTTGACGTATTGCAGAGCTAAATTCTGCTAGTGGATTGGCTACAAAACCCGGAAAGTTTACAATAAAAGTAAAAAGAATCAAAAAGCAAACTGTGGCAGCAACCGCTATGTAGATATTTGCTCTGCCAGAAGCTTTGTTCGCAAGCTCATTTTTATCATATATAGCCTTCATATTAAGTGCTTCTATTTGCTGAAGTGCTATCCTCAAATTCCTTGCTTCTAAAGCCTTATCATTAGAAGACCCAATAAGTCTGCCATAAGAAGACCTTAAGTATGCAACAGCTTTTGCCTCTCCTGGCTCTGTAATGTTTCGTTCCTCCAGCACTAGATTTTTTTCAAACTTATCCTTACCAGCTGGAGATAGAAACGTACCATTATCAAGCACACTTCGCATAGCAGAGAGATAATTAAGTGTTTTATAGTTATCCTTAAGTATGACTTTAGATTTATTAGAAAGTTCATTAAGGAAAAACAGTGCTATTACTCCAAATGAAAGTACTATCAGGAAGAGGAACCCGAAGCCAAGGCGGAGTTTAGTTTTTATTTTCATGATGGCTATTATTTATTTATAGTAGGATTTAATTGATTTAAGAAAGGATGACCAGGTCAATGTCTTTTAGTGCAAGGTTTTTAAGCAATCCGTTAAAAACTGCCGTTCGGAGTATGACCTGAAAAATATTCAGATGGGGCTTTCCAATGCAGATTGTGGTCACCTCTTTTTCAGTTGCCATATCCATTATTGCACGAGTAATCTGATTGCTTTTCACTTTGATTACTTCTGCGCCAAGTTCTGTTGCCAGTTTAAAATGGTTAATAAGGTGGCGTTGTTTATCCAGTTTTATACGTTCCATGCTTTCGGCCTCGCTCTGTACATATAGTACAATCCATGGCGAACGGTAGTATGATGCTAGTCTTGCCGTTTTGCGGATTACCACACCCGCTGTTTCGGCGTTAGATGAGATACAGGCCAAGAACCTTTCGGGCCTAAGCTTAATTGATTTGGGAATTTCGGTTTGAATTTTTCGCTCGACTTGGTGAACAACTTCTTTTAAAGCAAGTTCGCGGAGCTGTAGAATTTTATCTGACTGGAAAAAATTTCCAAGAGCACGTTCTATTTTAGTTTTATCGTAAATTTTTCCTTCTTTTAGCCTGGTAACCAGTTCATCTGCGGTTAGGTCTATATTCACTATCTCATCAGCAAGCTCTAAAATCTTATCGGGTATACGCTCAGTTACCGCAATTCCGGTAATTTGTTCAATCTCTTCATTAATACTTTCAAGATGCTGTATGTTCACTGCTGAAATTACGCTGATACCTGCCTCTAACAGATCAAATACATCCTGCCAGCGTTTGGTATTCTTGCTTCCTTCTGCATTGGTATGGGCAAGCTCATCTACAATAACAATTTCAGGGTGGCGATTGATTATGCCCTGAAGATCCATTTCTTCAATTTCCTTGCCTCTATAAAATATCTTTCTTCTTTCTACATGTGGAAGGCCCTCAACAAGCGCATGTGTTTCAGCTCTATTGTGAGTTTCTACATAACCAATGCAAATGTCGATTCCATTGCGGAGTAGTGCGTGTGCTTCCTGCAACATTCGGTAAGTTTTCCCTACACCGGCACTCATGCCAATATAAATTTTTAGCTTCCCTCGCCTGGATCTTTTTACAAGATCTAAAAAATGTCGTACAGAATCTTCCTTTTGTTGTTCTTCCATGATAATTTTACCAAGTTACGATCATCATACCTTTTTCAATAAGTATAGAGATGGTAATAATCAGTGCAAGGGTAAATAATAATACCATAAATCTAAAAGAAATTTTTCTGGAAAGCATGTTTCTATACTTTTCTTCTACATAACTTCTTTTAATATGACTTTTCTTATTGATTTTCAGCGCTCGCAATTTTCTAATCATCAATGTACCCAATACTGCCAAAAAAATGCAGAACAGGATTTCTATGTAAAGATGCATAGCTTTAAATTTTAAGGCTGTATCATAGATCAGTTAATTATTAAATCTTGTCACGTTGAGCTTGTCGAAACGCTCTAAAAAGCAGTTTTTACAAGTCCTTTGATAGGCTCAGGATGACATTTTTTATTTATGATACAGCCTCGGATTTGCATTATTCTTTTAGAACGAAACCGCAATACTTGCCGTTAGCGTAGCATTTGCGTTTACCGCTGCTGCATCTCTTAAAAATACTTTATCTTTACTATCGTAAGCTTTACCTTCCAAACGAATTACTGCATTAGAAATCGGCGAATAATCAAGGTTTAATGAATATCCTTTTGTTTTAAAGCCATTCGGTGTTCCTGTTGCAATAAAGATTCCGTTTTGGTCTTCATAATATTCAAACCTTCCAGCTACAGCCCATTTAGGGGCAAATTTATATTGCAGTATGGCTACAGGAGAAATTATTTCGCTCTTATCGCTATTGCCTTTTACTTTCTGCTGTGTTCCGTAATCAAAACCAAGCGTTGCACCAAATTTATCTGTTAACTGGAAAACTCCATAAACGTTGTGATAAAATCTGTTTACTCTTACCGAGTCTACACCTTCTGTACCCAAATAATTGCTATAATTTATGGTAATTTTATCTGTTGGTTTCCAAGTTAACTGAAGTCCTCCTGCAGGTTTATCATTACCGTTTTGGCGAGTAATGCGTTGCCAGCCGTTAAGGTAAAGCGCTGTTGCGGTAAATTTACCATCTTTTGTTCCATAAGAAATTTTTGCACCTGATTCATAGTAAGGAGTATTTTCAGAAGAGATGTTTCTGGTTAAAACCCAGCAATCTTTTGATACAGCACTTTCGAAACCGATGTGCGAAGAAAAAATCCCGGCATCAATCCATAAATTTTCTGTTTTAGATAATTTTACACCTGCGTTGGCCTCAAAAATATTTTTTAACACGCCTGGCTCTGCAGTAAGGTTTGCATTTGCATAAGTACCAGCCATAACGGCTAGGTTTGCACGAATATTTCCGCTATCGTATGCAGCCTTGATAAATCCAAGGTTTAAGTTTACTTCATTTGTACGATTGTGTGAATAAATAAAACCCGGACGATTATGATCTGCTGGTTTATTGAAGTCATATCCGTAATAAGCTTCAAGATACCCTGAAACTTTAATTTTTGGTTCTTCCTGTGCTTTGGCAAAGAATCCGGTTGTAACTGCTGCGGCTAGTAATACTAGTTTTTTCATAAAAATTAGAATTGTTTTGTGTAAAGCAAAGCCAAGGAGATCCCATGCTCGTTTTTATAGGCTCCATCTGCTTTGGTATTATGTATTATTGGGTATTGTATATTATTGACCAGTGATGCTGCCTGCCGGATTGTTTTGGCAAACGCTTTGCAGGCAGCAATTAGGTCAACTCTTAAAGCTCATCGAGCGCAAGATTTAGTTTTAAAACATTAACTGATGATGGACCAAATACACCCAAAAATGGTTTAAGCGTATTCATGGCTACCAGTTCCATAACTTTTTTCTCATCAATTTTTCTTGCCTTAGCAACTCTTGCAACCTGAATAGCTGCGCCTTCTTCAGAAATATTTGGGTCAAGTCCACTTCCAGATGCAGTAACCATGTCTGCAGGAATATCTGATTTTTTAATACCTGGATTATATTTTAATAAGGTATCGATACGCGACTGCACATCTTTAAGATAATCTGGATTAGATGGGCCTTTATTTGAACCAGCTGATCCTGCTGCGTTATAGGCAACTGCAGAAGGTCTTCCCCAAAAGTATTCTGGTTTATTGAAAGACTGACCAAGCAACGCATAGCCTATAGTTTTTCCGTTTTTGGTGATTTTTTCACCGCCACCGCTTCCTTTTGACATTTTTCCAATAAAAGCTACGCTAATCGGATAAACAACGCATAACAGTACAAGTAAAACAACTGTTAAGCGAATGGATTGTATGATGTATTTTTTCATGATGTTATTTATTTAATTTTTATTACTGTCATGCTGAGTTACAAAGCATCTCTGAACTTACAAACAGTATCAGATTTACTTCTTATCACGTCGTCTTCGCTGAACTTAGAATGACAGGTTTTTTTATACAAAAAGGCCAACTAGTAAATCAATAATTTTTATGCCTATGAAAGGAGCTACAACACCACCTATACCATAGATAAACAAGTTTCTACGCAATAATGCAGTTGCTCCGATAGGTTTGTAAGCTACACCTTTTAACGCTAATGGAATCAAAATCGGAATGATTATCGCGTTGAAAATAACTGCCGACATGATTGCACTTTCCGGAGAGTGCAGGCCCATAACATTTAAGCTCTGCAATGCAGGAATCGACGCGATAAACAATGCCGGTACAATAGCGAAATACTTCGCAACATCATTCGCAATAGAAAAAGTAGTTAACGTACCGCGGGTAATTAATAATTGTTTACCAATTTCTACAATCTCAATAAGTTTGGTAGGGTCATTATCTAAATCAACCATGTTACCAGCTTCTTTTGCTGCTTGTGTACCACTATTCATTGCAACACCAACATCAGCCTGTGCTAAAGCCGGCGCATCATTCGTACCATCGCCCATCATAGCTACCAGCTTACCAAGTGCTTGTTCATCTTTAATGTAGTTCATTTTATCTTCAGGTTTTGCTTCCGCAATAAAATCATCTACACCTGCTTTCTCTGCAATATATTTAGCAGTTAAAGGGTTATCGCCAGTTACCATTACCGTTTTAACACCCATTTTTCTAAGGCGTTCAAAACGTTCGCTAATACCTGGTTTAATGATATCCTGAAGTTCGATTACCCCAAGAGCTTTCTCGTTTTCAGAGACCACTAAGGGCGTACCTCCATTAGATGCAATATTCTTTACATGATCCTGAATGTCGGACGGAAAAATATTTCCGGCTTTTTCTACAATGTTTCTGATCGAATCAAAAGCACCTTTTCTGATTCTTCTTCCCTCGGCAGTATCCAAACCACTTGAACGAGTTTCGGCTGTAAACTTAATAAAGGTTGAACCAACCGGCGTACCAGAAGATTTAAAACCTTGTTCGCCTGCAAGTTCGATAATCGATTTTCCTTCAGGAGTTTCATCAGCCAAAGAACTTAATACGCAGGCATCTGTAAAGGTTTTAACATCTACGCCTTCTGTAGGGTAAAAATTTGTTGCTTTACGGTTACCTATGGTAATGGTCCCGGTTTTATCTAATAACAATACGTCAATATCACCAGCTGTTTCTACGGCTTTACCCGATTTGGTTATCACATTTGCTCTTAAAGCCCTATCCATTCCGGCAATACCAATGGCCGATAATAAACCACCGATGGTTGTAGGGATTAAGCAAACAAAAAGAGATATTAAGGCAGCAATAGTAATAGGTGTATTTGCATAATCTGCGAATGGTTTTAATGTAACGCAAACGATTATAAATACCAGTGTAAAACTTGCAAGCAAAATTGTTAATGCAATTTCGTTCGGTGTTTTTTGACGAGATGCACCTTCTACCAAAGCGATCATTTTATCTAAAAAGCTTTCACCTGGAGCAGTACTTACCTGAACTTTAATCTCATCGGATAATACTTTTGTACCACCAGTTACTGAAGATTTATCACCTCCTGATTCACGGATTACCGGAGCAGATTCTCCTGTTATTGCCGATTCATCAATAGTTGCAATACCTTCTATAATTTCGCCATCTGTTGGGATGGTATCGCCAGTTTCACAAACAAAAACATCTCCCTTTTTTAATTGGTTAGAGGAGCGAATTTCAATCTTTCCATTATCTAAAAGTACTTTTGCAGGTGTTTCTTCCCTTGTTTTACGAAGACTATCAGCCTGTGCTTTACCTCTTGCCTCGGCAATTGCTTCAGCAAAATTTGCAAATAAAACCGTTAGCAAAAGAATTAAAAAGATGAAAAAGTTATATAAAGGCGATCCCTGTCCGGAATTACTCATCGAGTAAACCGTAACGTATGCCATTACAAGTGTTCCTATCTCTACGGTAAACATAACCGGATTACGGACCATTACCCTTGGATCAAGCTTTATAAAAGATTGTTTTAGTGCGGTCTGCACTAAGGCAGGTTCGAACAGTTTATTATTGGGTTTCATTTATATATCTATTTAAGCATTGTAAAATATTCCGCCAATGGGCCTAATGCCAAAGCAGGGAAATAAGAAAGTGCATTCAGCACAATAATAACCGCAAAGGTCATCAGTGCAAAGGTTTTAGTATCAGTTTTAAGTGTACCAGCCGATTCAGGTATGAATTTTTTAGCCCCAAGCAATCCTGCGATAGCTATTGGACCAATAATTGGAAGGAAACGACCAAGGAAAATTATAACACCTGTTAATACGTTCCAGAAAATATTGTTATCTCCAAGTCCTTCAAAACCAGAACCGTTATTTGCATTCGCTGAAGTTACCTCATATAGCATTTCCGAGAATCCATGGAAACTTGGATTGTTGAGCCAGTTTTTAGGTTGAACTGCCCAACTTGCATCGCCATAATTTGTAAAAACATAACTTGCAATGGCTGTTCCCGCTAAAATTAAAAATGGACTTAATAATGTAATAATAGCCGCTATCTTAATCTCTCTGGCTTCTACTTTGTGCCCCAAAAACTCTGGCGTTCTACCTACCATTAATCCGGAGATAAATACCGCAACAATCAGATAGATGAAATAATTTAAAAGACCTACACCACATCCTCCGTAAAAGGAATTGATCATCATTCCAAGTAATTGCCAAGTTCCCGACATAGGCATGGTACTATCGTGCATACTGTTTACAGAACCTGTAGAAATAATCGTAGTAACAGTTGACCAATAAGCTGAAGCTGCTGGCCCGAAACGCACTTCCTTTCCCTCCATTGCACCAGTAGTCTGTGAAATACCCATTTTCGCTAATGCAGGGCTACCGCCAAGTTCTGAGCTGAGCATCGGAATAAGCAACATAAATAGACCGATGGTCATTACGCCAAAAATAGTCCATCCCAATTTTTTTCTTCTGATAAAAAAGCCAAAAGCAATTACCATAGCAATCGGGATGATTACCTGAGCAATAAGCTCTACCATATTGGTAAAGTAGCTTGGATTTTCAAAAGGGTGAGCTGAATTCACACCAAAATAGCCTCCTCCATTTGTGCCGAGGTGTTTTATGGCAATCATCTGCGCTGCTGGACCGCGTGAAACGTTTACGGTATCGCCTTGCATAGATATAAATTGATCCTTTCCTTCGTAGCTTGCCGGTGTACCGTTAAAGGTTAATATCAAAGCAATTATAAATGATAGTGGCAACAATAAACGTGTAATTGCTTTTACAAAGAATTCCCAGAAGTTTCCAAGCTGAGTTGTTGTTTTATCTCTAAAAGCTTTAAATAATACAACTGCTGCTGCTATACCGGTTGCGGCACTTACAAACTGAAGAAACATCAGTACATATTGTTGAGTTAGGTAGCTTACACCACTTTCGCCAGAATAATGCTGAAGATTACAGTTGGCAACAAAACTTATAATGGTATTGAAAGCTAAATCTGGTGTCATACCAGGATTTCCGTCCGGATTGAAAGGAAGCTTATCCTGGAAAATAAGTACAAAGAAACCATAAACCAGCCAAAGCAAGTTTATGGTAAGCAGGGCTTTCATCTGTTGTTTCCAGTCCATTTGTTCTTTGACATTGATACCAGAAAGTTTGTAGATTCCGGTTTCTAGCGGTTTTAAAAAATCCGTCCAGACTTTTTCTCCTGCAAACACTTTAGCCAGGTATTTACCAAGTGGAATGGCAATTACAAGGGTGAGCAGGAATGTGGCAATAATGCCGGTTAATTCAGTGTTCATTTCTTAATTTGTTAATAGTCCCAAAAGAGAGACAGGATTAAAATTTTTCGGGTTTAATCAGCACGTAAATCATATAGATAAATACGGCGATGGCGATAATAAATAATGCTATCATAATTTTTAGATTTTTTCGAACCAGTCGATTGATTTGTAAGTAGCCCAGCAGAGCAGGATTAGAATAATAAATAATAGTATTGTCATGATCGTATGATTTTGAATGCCATTAACCAACTCTTGTACCATAAAATTAATAAATAATTTAATATATTGGTTTTCAATAGTTTATGAATATGTAAATAATTATACAGTAAAATGCTAGTAAAAAAACCCTTCCGTTTTGGAAGGGTCTTTTTCATATTGGAAAAATTAAGAAATGCCATACTCCTCTAGCTTTCTATACAAGGTTGTTAGGCCTATTCCAAGAAGCCTTGAGGTTTCTGTTTTGTTTCCGCTGGTATGTAATAATACTTTTTTGATCTGTCTACGCTCCATGGCTTCCATACTCATGCCGTTATTATCTTCTACCAGTTCGTGGAACTCGAATGGCAGCAAATCTGCTGTAATGGTATTGCTTGCAGACAAAATCACAACCCTTTCCATTACATTTTTTAACTCACGGATGTTCCCCTTCCAGGCATGACGGATTAACAGGGCGCTAAATTCCTTGTCCATTATCATTTCTGAACGATTTACTTTTGCTGTAAACTCTTCCAAATAATATTTAGCAATAGGAAGGATGTCTGCCCTCCTCTGTGAAAGCGAAGGAAGTTCTATTGAAAAAACAGAAAGCCTATAAAATAAATCTGAGCGAAAAGCACCATTTTCTGCCTCTTCTTTAAGATTTCGATTTGTAGCTGCAATAATCCTTACATTAACTTTAGTAGTTTTGGTATCCCCTATTTTGATGAAATTTTGGTTCTCAAGTACCCGCAGTAGTTTTGCCTGCAAATCGATATTCATTTCCCCGATTTCATCAAGAAAAAGCGTTCCCTCATTTGCTTCCTCCAGAAGACCTTTTTTATCCTTAGATGCTCCGGTAAAAGCACCTTCCCGGTAACCGAAGAGTTCGCTTTCCAAAAGTTCAGGATTAAAACCACTACAGTTTAATGCTACAAAGGGCTTCATCCTTCGTTGACTTTCGTAATGTATAGCCTGTGCAAATACTTCTTTTCCAGTACCCGTTTCTCCTAATAACAAAACGGTTGCATCAGTTGAGGCCACCCGCCTTGCCATTTCAATAGATTCTAAAATTGCAGGTGAATTTCCGATAACACCTTCAAAGCTGTGTTTTTTGCCAACCTTTCTCTCCAGGTCAAATACTCGCATTTGCAGGCGAACCTTGTCAACTGCCTTATAAAGCAGCGGGATGATTTTGTCGTTATCATCTCCCTTAATGATATAATCGAAAGCACCATTTCGCATCGCTCGCACACCATCGGCAATTGTACCAAAAGCCGTAAGGTTAATTACCTCTATAAATGGCTTTATTTCTTTGATTGCTAAAACCAGTTCAACACCATTTATATCGGGCAACTTCACGTCGCTTATAACTACATGAACCTCCTTCGTTTTGACAATTTTCAATCCCGCTTTTCCTGTATCAGCCTGTAATACTCTAAAGCCCTCCAGTTCAATAATTCTGGATAGGAGACCAAGTATTTTAGGCTCATCATCGATGATGAGAACAGTATTTTCCATGTTATAAATATAATTTTGGTTTTTAATTTAGCATGGCTTTGCTTTGGTACGTTTGGTTTATCCTGGATTTATATCAGGATATTTCTCAAACCTCGGCAAACTTTTATGCCGTGTGAGATCAAGCGACTCTAGAAGGCCAATATAGATGTTGATACCTTCTTCTATTTCATCGATACCGATATATTCATCTGCTGTATGTGACCTGGCAGAATTGCCTGGCCCCATCTTTACAGAGGGCATATTCAGCCATCCTTGGTCAGAGCTGGTTGGAGAAAGATAGGTTTTTCTACCCATTGAAAGTCCGGAAATAACAACTGGGTGTGTAAGATTGATAAATGATGGTTTTAACACATTTGGTCGAAGTTTAAAATAACCAGAAGTATGATTAATGATGGTATTAACAATTTCGCGTTCGTTGTAGTTATGATCAAAACGGATATCAACAGTAAAATGGCATTCTGCTGGAACAATATTGTGCTGAATACCAGCCTTGATTTCCGTAACGCTCATTTTTACCGGTTGCGGCTGATCATCCATGATGGGAAACTGAAAGGTTCTGAACCATTCAATATCTTTTAAAGCATGATATATAGCGTTATCGCCTTCTTCCCTGGCGGCGTGCCCAGAACGACCTCTGGCTACACAGTCTATAACCATTGAGCCTTTCTCGGCTATTGCCATCTGCATACCAGTTGGCTCCCCTACAATTGCAAAAGAAATCTCCTTAATATCTTCAAGGATACTTCGAATTCCAAACTCTCCTGAAGTTTCTTCTTCCGCAGTTGCTGCAAAGCATAGATTATAAGGAAGATCATCGCGGTCAAAAAAGTATAGAAAAGTTGCTGCCAGAGATACCAGTGAGCCACCTGCATCATTGCTACCCAAACCAAAAATCTTTTCATCCTCAATTGCCGGATCGAAAGGATCCCTTGTGTATTGATTGTTGGGCTTTACCGTATCGTGATGCGAATTTAAAAGGATAGTTGGTTTTGCTGGGTCTATGTATTTATTATAACACCAAACGTTATTATATTTTCTAAAAGTATTGATTCCCTTCTGGCTGAGAAAAGACTCGATTGAATCGGCAGTAAGCATTTCATCACCGCTAATTGAAGGGATAGAAATGAGGTTGGAAAGCAGTTGAAGCGATTCCTGATAAATCTGGTTGAGGTCAGTTCCCCCGGCAATTTTTTTTCTAATGTTGTTGTTCATGGTTCTGATTAGGAATTGTTTAAGAATAGGAAACCTCCTGATAGATTTCTGTGTGCTGGTAAAGCAAGGGCTGTGCCTCAATAAAATATTCGGGATCGAAAAGCATTGCTGTACACAGACAATTACATTTCTTTTTTTTTTCCAGAATATCATAATTAACGCAGCCTTTACAACCTTCCCAGAAATGTTCATCATGAGTAATCTCGGCAAAGCTTACCGGAAGGAAACCCAGTTTGGCATTCATACGCATTATTGCAGAACCCGAAGTAATGCTGAAAATTTTCGAATCAGGGTAAAGCTTTCTGGATAGTTTGAATATCCTGTTTTTAATAGACCTGGCTACTCCAGAATTTCTGAATTTAGGTGATACAATTAGGCCTGAATTAGAAACAAAACGACCCTGTTCCCAGGTTTCGAGGTAAGAAAACCCTACCCATTCACCACTACTTGTAACGGCTACTACAGCCTTACCCATCAAAATTTTTTGTTCAACAGAAGCTACTGTTCTTTTTGCAATACCAGAGCCCCTTGCAATGGCAGAACTTTCGGTCTCAGCAATAATTTCTGGTACATATTTGGTATCGCGTTCATCTGCAATACGGATAAAAATAATCTGGTTATCCATTATTTTAAAATTTCATAAGTCGGCTCTTGCAAACGTGATGCCCTAAAAAGATTACCTGTGCCAAATACCGTTTTACATAACCCCCAGCGGTAAATTTTTCAACACTTGAGTTCAGTAATAATTAAATACCCTACCAAAATGGAAGGCTTAATTTCATTTTGGAGAGTAATCACTCTTACCCTCCACAATAAGTTATAGTTACTTGAAATAAAAGTGGCGCAATTAATTGAATCAATCTATACAGAGAGTCCGAATGCTTACTATTTTAATTTACCGTGGTTTAAGTATCACTAAACTCAATTTCTTTGGCATGTGAATGGCTTAAGTGCAGAAAACAATCTTATGCTAACCGTAGAAAAAATTGGCGGAACATCAATGTCCGCCCTTAAAGATGTTATTGACAACATTATATTTTACCAAAAAACAGGAGAAGATCTTTATAACAGGGTTTTTGTTGTTTCGGCCTTTGCAGGTGTGACCGATATACTGCTGGAGAACAAAAAAACAGGAGCTCCGGGTATATACCATAAAATCAGTAAAAATCAGGATTTCAAGGTTCAAATGCAGTTCCTTGTTTCTGAACTTAAAACCATTAATCTGAAATATGCAGCGCTAGGCCTTGATCTTCAGGCAGCTGATTTTTTTGTAGAAAAGCATGTAAAAAAAGCTCTCGAATATCTCGAAGACTTAGTAAACATCCTTTCGTCCGGCTATGTAAGCAAGAGTGGAATTTTGCTTGCAGCAAGAGAAATTCTGGCATCTATAGGAGAAAGTCATTCGGCATTTGTGCTTAGCGACATATTAGAGCACCGCGGGCTTAGTGTTCAGCGGATAGATTTGGGTGGATTTGATGACCACGCATCGCTAACTATTGATCAGCGTATTAAAAAAGCATTTAAAGAAGTACCGCTTGCAAGAACGATTTGTATAGTTACCGGCTACACAAAAGGTACAGAGGGAATTATGCGAGCATTTGACAGAGGTTATTCGGAGGTAACCTTCAGTAAGATTGCAGAGATTCTTCGCCCGGATGAGGTGATAATCCATAAGGAATATCATCTTTCAACCGCAGACCCTGCCATTGTTGGAAAAGAAAACTGCAGTCCTGTTGGTTTCACCAATTATGATATAGCCGATCAATTAGCCGATGTAGGAATGGAAGCTATCCATCCCTCGGCCTCTAAACCACTGGAGATGAAAGGAATTTCCCTTCGTATCAAAAATACTTTTGACCCGGCTCACGAAGGAACATTGATTACCAAATCCTATTTATGTGAGCGGAAGAGAATTGAGATGATAACAGGGACACAAGAACTCCTTTTAATTGATGTATATGATGCACTAATGGTAGGTAGCGTAGGAAGTGATTTAAAGGCCATGCAAATCTTTGCCCACCATAACATTTCATATACTTTTAAAACAACAAGCGCAAATAGTATTTCCATCTTGATTTGGGAAAAAGACTTCAAAAAAAGCCTTATTAGTGATTTGCAGCGAGAATTTGAAAAAGTGATGTATGAGAAAGTAGCTATAGTTTGCCTGCTCGGCTCTAATATTGATCAGCCAGGTTTACTTGCAAAAAGTGCTTCTGCATTAACTAAAAGTGGGATTAATATCAAAAGTGCAGGATTTGCCTTGCGAAAGGTAAACATACAGTTTATATTAGACCGAGAAGATTACCGACCTGCAATAATAGCATTGAATAAAGCCATGCAATAAAATTAATAGCATGTATTTTGGTTAAAATAAATCTTCTTATTATTATTCAGCTATTATAAAATATCTTTGTGTATTAATATATAATTTGTTGTAAACAAATCTATTTCAAATACGAAATCAGGTAATATGAAGAATGGGTTTATAAGCGTAACACTTATGATTACCCTTTTTTTTCTGGTTGTGAAGGTTTGTATAAAGAGAAAAAAATCCCAAAGGATCTTATAAATAGCTTTTAAAAAATATCAACAAATTTTGATTCATTGAGAGAAATTGCAAAAAAAGGAGAACGCAAACAGGCACGCTAGGTTACCTCGGGAGCTTGCATTTGTAGCATTAATATGCTTAAGGTTGAATCAGATATAGTTAAATAGTGTAGAAGAGGCTGTCTCATAAATACGAACGTGATCCTGAGCCTGTCGAAGGACTTGCAAAAACTGCCTTTTAAGGCGTTTCGACAAGCTCAACGTGACAAGATTCAAAGATAAATTGATTTATTAGACAGCCTCTTGTTACTACTATAATTTTATTCTATTATTTACTTTTAGCATCTAAGGCATCATCAATTCTACTTGCTAAATCTTCTAAATGGTATTTGCTTAAACCTGTGGCTGTATTTGCACTGGTTTTAATCATTGTATCCAATTCTTTCAATTCGCCTTTAACTACCGAAAGTACATCGCTCTGTGAAGCTGTTATGCCACTTGGAGTAGCACCACCTCTACCGCCACCTGCTAATATAGCATTTACTGCTGTTGGAGCCGGAGCTGGTTTAACAATAGAAATCAGTTTATCAACATACATTTTTTGAAGATTTCTTCTGTAAACATCAATTGCCAGATTTGATTTTAATTCTGTAAAAATTGATGCATTTAAATCAGTAAACAAATCGGTTATTTTATATGCACTTGCACCGTCAGCCGCTTCAGCAGAAATTAATTTCGTCAATGTACTTGTTCCCAGCAATCTGTTAATAGTTGTATTTTGTAATCTGCCAACAACTTCTAAACCATCCTGATCTATATTATCCAAAATAGGTTTATTAATCATCCACATTGGTGTTTTAAATAATTGAACATCTAAGAAATTCATTGCTTCTTTTTGTGTCGCAGCTGGCGTACGTTCATAAACTGAACCTGCTTGCTCAACTGTTTTTGGGTTTTCATATACACCACCAATGTTTTTAGCCACATGCCCCATGTAACGACCAAACTGCGTGGTTAACTGACCATACATATTTGATAAGTTATCATAACCATCAGCTGGCTCTTTTGTCCATACAGGTAAATTTGTTAAAATAACTTTTAGGTTCTTAATTCCGTATGTACTGGCTTTCATTGCATTATCCGATAAATCTTCATTTTGCGAATGCGGATCATCAGGATTAGTTTCAGTACCGAACCATAATCTACGGTTCTTAGCCGATTCGATTGTCATTTTGTTTAGAATCGGAACCTCTTGCTGCGCATTTTTTGTTTCAGGGAAATATTTATAACCCCACTCAATAGCCCATTTGTCATAATCGCCAATACGAGGATATAAACCTTTTGCAGAAATATTATCTTCTGGCTGCGCAACGTAGTTAAAGCGGGCATAATCCATAATTGATGGTGTGTGTCCGTTTGCTTCTACCCATTTTTTATCTCTCAACATTTCTGTTGGAACAGTTGAACTCGAACCATAGTTGTGACGTAAGCCCAAAGTATGACCAACTTCATGCGATGAAACGAAACGGATTAAATCACCCATTAATTCATCACTGAAAGTCATTTTACGAGCCCTTGGATCAACGGCAGCGGTTTGAATCATATACCAATCGTGTACCAGTTTTTGAACATTGTGGAACCAGTTGATGTGACTTTCCATAATCTCGCCACTGCGTGGATCTGAAATACTTGGTCCGCTAGCGTTTGCAATTTCTGATGGTTTGTACACAATCGCCGAATGACGGGCATCATCAATACTCCAGGTAGAATCTTGTTTATAACTTGGAGCTTCTTTTGCCATGATTGCATTTTTGAAACCCGCTTTTTCGAAGGCTTTAGCCCAATCATCAACACCTGCTTTTAAATAAGGAATCCATTTTTTAGGTGTAGCGGGGTCGATATAAAAAATAATAGGCTTAGTAGGTTCAACCAATTCGCCACGTTTATATTTAGCTAAATCTTGTGGTTTTGGCTCTAATCTCCATCGTTTAATTAGTTCGATTTCTTTAACGCCTTGAGGATTTAAATCGAAATCGGTGTAACCAACTGCAAAATACCCAACCCTTTGGTCGAAGTAGCGGGCTTTCATTGGCACTTTTGGAAGAATAACCAATGATGTATTTAATTCTACTGTTGATGAACCTGCTGATGCACCGCCTCCAATTCCTGCAGGGGCAGCACCACCAAAAGGTGAAGGTGCAGCAGTTAGGCTGTAAGTTTTAACCGTACTAATTTCAACGTTAGTAGGAAAACTTCTTAAGCTTTGAATATAACTTCTATCAGAAAGTTGAGCACCTAATCTGAAACGGGTTTTAGCCGCAGGCGAACTGAAATAGAAAATATCATTGTCGCTGTTTAAATATTCAGTAACATCAATTACACTACCTTTTTTATCTGTAGTGTAAGCAGCAATATTAAAAGAAGCCGCAATTGCCTGTATGTTTGAATTTTTTAAAGATTGATACATTGAGGTTGTACTATCGGGACCATAAGTTCTGTAACTTATTTTACGCATAAAAATACGGTTGTTTGGTCCTTTTTCGAAACGGATAACAGAGCTACCAATTTGGTCGCCTGCATAGCCTTGTGCTGCCCTAACTTCGGCACCTGATTTAGAAATACGACTTACCACTAAAATATCTCTTCCTAAAGTAGAATCTGCAATTTCGAAGAAAAACTTATCTTCTAATTTATGCGTGGTTATCATCCCCTTTCTGGTAGATGTTTTGCTAGTAATAACCTGATCATAAGGTTTTGGTTGAGCCCGAACTCCTGAGCCTAAGGCTGCGCCTGCTGCTCTTCTTGTTGTATCACCAGGTATAGCTCCTCCTTGCCTTACCTGTGCCTGAGCAAATGTAATGGCAGAAACAGCAAATAAAATGCTGAGTAAATTTTTTTTCATAACAAATTAGTTGATTTGAAGGTAAATATATGGCAGTAACCATCATTTGATATGATTTACCTAATAACTTTTAAGTTACAATGTCATTATTTGTTAGTTTTTACACAAAAAAAGATTTTATAGCGAAAATTCAGGATTTTCTATAAATCCGATAACATTTCCAAAGGGATCAAAAATACTTCCAACCCAAATTGGTCCACCAACATTATTAGGATGCTCATGAATTTCAACTTCCAACTCAGTAAAGCCTTCAAAAGTTTTTTTAATATCTTTAACGCCCCAATAAGTAATTGAATGATTACCGTTACTAAAACTAGAATCATCGGGATTTAAGCCTAACTCGTAACCACCAACATTATAGCCAACATAATAATCTTCATCAAAATATGGCTCAATTTCTAATATTTTTTTATACCATTCTTTCGCGGCTTCTAAATCGCCAACATAATAAACGATGGTTCTTAATCCTTTTAGCATAGTTTTTAGGTGTTAAGGTTTTAGGGCGATGTTGAAAATTGATTATTGGATATTGACAACTTGTCAATGTATTATCTTAAAAATGAGTTCTTTATATAGCTGTCCATCATCAACATTCCCACTACTATCTAATCCTTTGCTTTTTAAATCATATTCACGCAGCAAACTAATTACCTGAAAAACTTTTCCTGTATTATAATTTTTTGCTGCAACCTCGTAATCCTTAATAAAAAATGGAGGAACGCCTAAAGCAGAAGCAGCATCAGCCTTATTAGGTATATAATGGTATTTTAAAAGCTTAGTAAAATAGCCGCCCAAATTTGCAAGAACCATTACCATAGGATTTGCCTTAGGATTATTTGCGAAATAATCTATAATTTGATTACACTTTAAAACGTTACGAACAGCTAATGCTTTTTGCAATTCAAAAACGTTATATTCTTTACTAATACCAATATTTTTTTGAACTAAATCTGTATTGATGATAACTTCTTTAGGTACATTTAGCATCAATTTTTCAATTTCATTGGCAATTTTTGAAAGGTCGGTTCCTAAATATTCTGCCATTAAGGCTGATGCCTGCTGGTCGATTTTATAGCCTTTTTCTTTTATAAAATCTTCAATCCATGGAACAAGTTTATAATCGCGAACCAAATCAGATTGAAAAATTAAACCGCTTTTGCTTATCGCTTTGTATATCTTTTTTCTTTTATCAAAATTGGCGTATTTAAATGCTAAAACAAGTATTGTACTTGGTAATGGTTTTTCGAAATAGTTAATTACGAATTCAGCTTCTTTACTATTACCTTCTTCTTTTGCCCACTTTAAATCTTGCGCCTCCTTTACAATCACAACCTGATAGTCAGACATCATTGGGTATCGCTTTGCGGCACCTAAAACTGTAGCCATATCAGTATCTTTTCCATAGAGAATTGTTTGATTAAAGCCCTTTTCAGCATCGCTCAATAATTTATCTTCAATGTAATCCGTTACTTGATCGATATAATAGGCTTCCTCACCATGAAGTAAATAAACAGGCTTAAATTTACGGGCTTTTATATCTTTAATAATTTCGGCAGCAGTCATTGCCGTAAAATTACAATTTAGCTTTTAGGATTCAGGTAAATGTTTATAAACAATATTAACTTTGACTGTGCTCATAATTGATAAATTGTTTTGTTACTAAATTGTTAACGGCAACCTGCCCATTAAAAACTGCCAACTGAAAATGTTTAACCCTACTCCGCTTAATCTTCCACCTTACCCATTTAAAATTACCCAAAAGGATGATTTGGTTTTCATTTTTGATGAATTGAGGAAAAAACACTTGGTATTAACGCCCGAAGAATGGGTTCGCCAACATTTTATTCAGAATCTTATTTTAGAAAAGAGTTTTCCTAAAACTTTAATTCAGATTGAAGGTGGCTTGGTATTAAATCAATTGCAAAAACGAAGTGATATTTTAGTTTATAACACGGCTGGCGAAAAACTAATGCTTATTGAATGTAAAGCTCCAAAAATAAAAATTACACAATCTGTTTTCGATCAGGCATCACGATATAATTCAATCCATCAGGCTAAGTGGATAGTGCTAACCAATGGGTTACAGCATGTTTATGCCAAAATGGACTTAAAAAAAGGCAGCTTCGATTTTATTCAAGAGTTGCCTAATTATAGCTTTCTTTAGTTACTTCAGGTTTTTAATTTTAATGGTTCTGAAATCTACTTTATTGCCATGGTCTTGAAGCAGAATATGTCCTTTTGGTGCTTCGCCGAAGTCTTTCCAATCTTTATATTTGCTTATGGAAACCAGTTTTTTAAACTCTTCCGAACCACGAACATATTCCAATACTTTTACCCCATTTAAATAATGTTCAACTTTATTATTTGGATAAACTACCAAACGGGCATTGTTCCAGCTACCAATTGGGCGAAGATAACGAGGCTCTTTTTTAGCGGTAATTAAATCATATAGAGAACCTAAAGTTCTATTTCCATCTCTTCCTAATTTTGCGTCCGGATGTAGTTCATCATCTAAAACTTGGTATTCCAAGCCAATTGCCGAGCCTGTATTTTTTTCGCTCAAGGTAACGAAGTATTTTACACCACTATTTGCGCCCGGAGTAAGTTTAAACTCAAACGACATATCAAAAGCCGAAAACTCTTCTTTAGTTACAATATCACCACCGTTTGTAGATTCTGCTCCTCCAGATGGCTCAACACTAATTATCCCATCGGCAATTTTCCACCCTTTTGCTGGGAAAGAAGTTTTGTAAGCACCAATCCAGCCCATATTACTTTTTCCATCGAAAAGCAATTTGTAACCATTCGATTTTTCGTAGGCAGATAAATCATTTGGTGTTAAATTAACTGCATAAATTCCTTTCGGGAAAGGCTTAGATTTTAAGTTTTCAGTTTGAATATTGATGTTTTTGAAATAGACCTTTTTTCCATCATTTTCCAGAATATTACCAATTCCATGAACTTGCAATCCAATAAAACCTGATTTATCCAAGGTATCGATAACATAAGAAACAGAAGTTCCATTTACCCATGTTTTCAGTTCATTACCAATACATTCTATTCTGTAGTGGTTAAATTCATTCTTTTTATATAAAGATTTTGCAGATGGGTTTAATTCAAGCGGATAAAGCCATAATCTTCTGGCTTCATCATAAACACCACCCGTCCAGGCTCTAGGCGTAGGATCTATTTCTACTTGGCGGCCGAAAACCAAACCTTTTCCGTTATTTCCCTCTGGTTTAATGTGGCTTCGGGTTTGAATGCCAGAGTTTGTGCTTTCGCCCTCTAATTTTACATCCAATTCTAAGATAAAATCTCCATATTCTTTTTCAGTAATCAGGAATGAATTTGGCGTTCCTTTAGTCATGGTTCCGATAATCATTCCATCTTCTACCTTATATGGAGCGGCACCTGCAACAGCTTTCCAGCCGGTTAGTGTTTTACCATCGAAAAGTGGTTTGGCCTTTTGTGCAGCAGCAGATAAACTAATTAAGGAAAGAGCAAGAATACTGTATTTTTTGATGTTTAACATGATAGGATTTGTTTGCTTAACCACCTTAAACACTTAAGAACATCTTAGCTGTTTTACTAACTTGAGTTTTCTAAGGTGTCTTAGGTGGTGATAAACTAATTAATATTTAAATACTTTTCCGTTTGCTATTACTTCTTGTTTGCTTTCATCAAAAACTGCTTTTGCTCCAGTTCGAACTGCAGCATTTGTCATAATGTTAGCAATTGAATGAGAATAACCAGCTTCAACCGGACCATTTGGTGTTTTACGACTCCTAATACATTCCATCCAGTTTCGCATGTGGCCAGAAGTTAATAAGTCGCCGCCCATATTCGCACCTGTTGCAGCTTTGATCTCCGATTTACTTAAATCGAACTCTGGTAAAAGATTGGCTTTTAAACCCATTGCAGCAGCTTCTTTTTCCTTCAATCCACCCTTCGGAGAAACTTTATTTGTTATCAGATTTAATTCTCCACCATTAGAATAGTAAACTTCACCTACATCGCCAACACTATTTTGCATTCTTGAAGTAAAAGTAACCTGGAATCCATCTTCAGAATTTGGCTGACCATAATCAAAAACAGCAACCATTGAATCCCAATTTCTACGACCATCTTTCCAGGTGTAAATACCACCATTTGCTACTACACTTCTTGGATGTTTTAAGTTGGTAAACCAATGAACGGTATCAATTTGATGCGACATCCACTGACCAGGCATACCTGAAGAATATGGCCAGAATAAACGATATTCTAAATATTTCCGAGGGTCAAAAGCTTCAGACGGGCGATTTAATAAAAATCTTTTCCAATCAATATCATCTTCTTTAAGTTTTGCAACCAAATCCGGTCTGCGCCAGCGTCCCGGCTGGTTAACATTCCAAACTAAATCTACTGCTGTGATTGGCCCGAATTTTCCATCTTGGATGTATTTAGCCGCGTTTGCATAATTTTCTCCACTCCTACGCTGTGAACCAATCTGTACAATTCTATCGGTAGCTTTAACTGCTTTTAATGCAGCTTTTGCATCGTCCATGGTTTCGGCAAATGGCTTTTCAACATAAGCATCGCAATTGGCTTTTACAGCTTCGATAGTATGTAAAGCATGTTGAAAATCGGCTGTGCTGATGATTACCGCATCTAAATCTTTCATAGTATAAAGCTCATCGTTATTTCTGCAAGCCTTAATATCGTGACCGAATTTTTCTTTCAGATGAGCAATTCCTAAATCTCTACGGTAATTCCATAAATCGGAGAGCCCAACAATATCAAAATTTAATTCTTTGTTATGATTTAAGAAAGATGGCAAAAGTGTATCTTTAAAACGGTCAGAAAATCCGACAACACCAACTCGAACACGATCGTTTGCACCGATGATTCGTCCGTAACTTTTAGCGCTCATGCCCATTGTACCTGCGTAAGTAGCCGCAGCAAAAACAGCCGATTGCTTAATAAATTTTCTTCTGGAATTTTCCATCGAATAAATAGGTTTAGATTTGGTTTAGAGAAGCTCACAACATTAAACGTTTTACAACCGCTTAACAGCTTCCAAAATAGGAGTTTAAGTTGATAGATTGATGATGGCTTGGTAACAATTTAGAAACGGTTGTAATTGACTCTAGTAATGCTGAATTCATTTCAGCATCTTAATAAAAAAAACCTCATCCTATGAAAGCAAGAAGTTATTGTGGTTTTTATGCATTCCCTCTCCAGAAAAGAGGAGAATCAAGTTTTGTGGTTTGAACCGGGGTTAAAAGCATTATTCCATAAATCCCGCTCTTCAAGGAGAGGGAGAGCAATAATTTGCCAAAGCAGAAACGTTAATAGGCTGAGGCTTTATCCCAAAACCGCCAAACTTTCTTCAATTATCTTAATTTTAGCTTCAGCGTCTGCTTTTTTATTACGCTCGTTTGCAATAATTTCAGGTTTTGCATTTTGTACAAAACGCTCGTTGCTCAACTTAGTATCAACTGATTTTAAGAAACCTTGCAAGTAAACCAAGTCGGCATTTAGACGGATGCGTTCCGCATCAACATCAATGTTTTCGGTTAAAGGAATAAAAAATTCATCCTTACCAGCCATGAAAGCCGTTGCGCCAGTAATTTTATCATTTACAATTTCCGCTTCGGCAACATTAGCCAATTTGAAAATGATGTTTAACCATTTTTCATAATTGATATCAGAGTTTACCTTCACACTTAAAGGCAAGGTCTCTTTTGGTGAAATTTGTTTCTGATTTCGAACGTTTCTAATTTCAGCGATTACGGTTTTGATAACCTCTGCATCTTTTAGTAGCTTTTCATCAATTGCACCACCTTTCGGGAATTCGGCAACGATGCAGCAATCCATTTCACCACGTTCAGTAAATAAATCATCATGCCATAATTCTTCGGTTAAGAAAGGCATGTTCGGATGCAATAATTTAATAATATTTTCGAAAAATCCGATTGTGGCTTGATAACTTTCAGCATCAATTGGTTGCTGGTAAGCAGGTTTAACCATTTCTAAATACCAGGCGCAGAAATCATCCCAAACCAGTTTGTATGTAGTCATTAAAGCCTCCGATAAACGATATTGTTTAAAATTGGCTTCAATTTCTACCAATGCTTCATTAAAACGATTCTCAAACCACAGAATTGCTTGGGCATTCGGGTTTTCTAAGCTTTCGTCAACTTCCCAACCTTTTACCAAACGGAAAGCATTCCATATTTTTGAGGCAAAGTTCCGTCCTTGTTCGCAGTAACTTTCATCGAACATTAAATCGTTACCAGCTGGTGATGACATCAACATTCCTACACGAACGGCATCGGCTCCGTATTTTTCAATCAGCCCGATTGGGTCGGGAGAATTACCTAACGATTTAGACATTTTACGACCTAATTTATCGCGAACAATACCTGTTAAGTACACATTTGTAAATGGTTTTTTGCCCATAAACTCATGTCCGGCCATAATCATTCTTGCCACCCAAAAGAATAAAATCTCTGGTGCGGTAACCAAATCATTGGTTGGATAGTAATAGTTAATATCTTTATTATCTGGATTTTTAAAACCATCGAAAACCGAAATCGGCCACAGCCATGATGAAAACCATGTATCCATTACATCTTCATCTTGCCTTACAAAAGGTTCTAACTGATGTTTGAATCCAGATTTTTCACTTTCGTTAGCGCTTGTATCCAAATGTTTTTTCTTCCAAAATTCTTCTAAAGCCTCATCTTTAGTTTTAGCAACCACCCAGTTTCCTTTATCATCGTACCATGCTGGAATTTGTTGTCCCCACCAAAGTTGGCGAGAGATATTCCAATCGCGAACATTTTCCATCCAATGGCGATATGTATTTTCAAACTTATTCGGAATCAGTTTTACATCGCCATTCAAAACATCATCCAAAGCAGGTTGCGCCATTTCTTTCATCTTTACAAACCACTGCATAGAAAGTTTTGGCTCAATAGGTGCGTCGGTACGTTCTGAAAAACCAACCTGCGATTTATAATCTTCAACCTTATCTAAATGGCCGGCCTCTTCCAACATTTTGGCAATCTTTTTACGGGCCACAAATCTATCTTCGCCCACTAAAATAACCGCTAATTCATTTAAAGTACCATCGTCATTTAAAATATCTGTAACCGGTAAGTTGTGCTTAACACCCAACTCATAATCGTTCAAATCATGCGCTGGTGTAACTTTTAAACAGCCTGTACCAAATTCAATATCAACATATTCATCCTCAATAACCGGAATTTCATGATTAACCAACGGAACGAAAACTTTTTTGCCTCTCAAATGCGTAAAACGCTCATCATTTGGGTTAATACAAATTGCAGCATCAGCCATAATCGTTTCCGGACGAGTTGTTGCAACCGTTATAAATTCCGGTTCGTCGTGATTCTCGTTACTCGATACTTGATACTTAATATAGTACAATTTTTGATTTACTTCCTTACGGATAACTTCCTCATCAGAAACAGCCGTTTTACCAGCCGGATCCCAATTTACCATCCGGATGCCACGGTAAATCCAACCTTTTTTATATAAGTGAATAAACGAATCGATAACCGCCTCAGAAAGGTCTTCCTCCATCGTGAAACGTGTACGGTCCCAATCGCAACTCGCACCCAATTTCTTAAGTTGCTCTAAAATAATACCACCATATTTCTCTTTCCATTCCCAGGCATATTTCAGAAATTCTTCACGAGGAAGGTCCTTTTTATTAATACCTTGCTCTTTTAACATCGCCACAACTTTCGCCTCCGTAGCGATGGATGCATGGTCGGTTCCGGGAACCCAGCAAGCATTTTTGCCCTGCATACGGGCTTTGCGAATCAAAACATCCTGAATCGTATTGTTCAGCATGTGCCCCATGTGCAAAACTCCAGTAACATTTGGCGGCGGAATAACAATGGTATAAGGCTCGCGCTCATCAGGTTCTGAGTGAAAAAACTTTTTCGATAGCCAATAGCTATACCATTTATCTTCTGTTTCTGCCGGATTGTATTTAGTGGAAATGCTCATGAAAAATTATTCAATATCAATTTGAGTGGCAAAAATACGTTTTTAAGGGCAAAATCTAAAGTAGAAATCTCTTGAAAAGCAAGAGCAGCATTTCATTTTAATGTTAGTCGGGCTGTGCTGAAAAATCATGAGCAAAGAATAAAGACCAAATGCAAAATGGAACTAATTTTTTTTTGAAAAGCAAGAACAGCATTTCATTTTAATGGTAGTCCGGCTTTACGTTTCAATCTTTTTGTTTTTGGCAGTCTGTACTTGTCGAAGACCTGCAACAAAAAGGATTTTCACTGCAATCCGGTTTAAAGAAAGAGGCTTGTACTAAAAACCAATTAAGTTTATTAAATTGATATATGAAAACATTCGATTGGCACTCTGAGTCTTTAACAGATGAAACTATAATTACAAAAAATTATAAAAACACTCAAAACGTAAGGCGTTATTTTCAATCTTATTTTGGAGCAGATTGGAAAAATAATAGAACTTTTATGGCTTGGCTCAAAGAGAATCAAGGTAAAACTTTAAAAAATGCAGTAGATGAATTTAGTAAGAATCACCAATAATTTTTAGATATTTATTCTAGACCTTTCCTCATGCTGAATTTATTTCAGCATCTTTTTTCCTGTAAAGATCCTGAAATAAATTCAGGGTGACGAGCGTCTTATATTATGGTTAATCCAAATCTGCAAAGACATCGTCCAAAGCCAACTCAAAGCCTGGCAAAACCGTTGAAGTAATTTTTTCGCTCAGCGTGAATATTTTCGATGGCTGGAATTTACCAAAATCATTTAAAGTGTAGATTAAAATACTTTGGTCGCCTTGGCTAACCACCCAATATTCTTTAACACCAAACTCTTCGTAAACCTTATATTTATTCAGTAACTCCATTTTGGTATTTCCCGGAGAGAGTATTTCTACCACAATATCCGGAGCGCCAATACAACCACGATAATCTAGTTTGCTTTTATCGCAAACGACACAAATATCTGGCTGAAGAACTGTAAACACAGCTGCATCTTCCTTACTTTCTTTTGGAAAACGAACGTCAAACGGTGCAGAATAAACCTTGAAAAGCTTACCGTCTAAAAAATTTAAAAATGGTTTTAACAAATTCATTGCTATCTCTTGATGCACTCTAGAGGGAGCAGGACTCATCTTAAAGATTTTCCCTTTAATAAGCTCTACTCGCTCTTCAAAAAGCCAGTTTAAATAATTTGCATAGCTATAAGTTAACGACGCATCAATGTCGTTAAATTGCATAACAGGCTCGTCATGTAATTGTGCATATGGAATTGGCTCGCTCATAATCAAATATACTAAAATTTAGTATTCTAAAACCTCATTTTCTGAATTCTAACTGCATTTAAAATGGCCAACAATGCCACACCAACATCGGCAAAAACAGCCTCCCACATGGTAGCCAAACCACCTGCACCCAAAATTAAAACCAATGCTTTCACTGTAAAGGCTAATACCATATTCTGAATCACCACATTTTTTGTTGCCTTACCAATTTTAATTGCCGTTACAATTTTCGAGGGTTGGTCAGTTTGAATAACTACATCTGCAGTTTCAATGGCGGCGTCACTGCCCATTGCGCCCATCGCCATACCAATATCACTAATGGCTAAAACAGGCGTATCATTTATGCCATCACCAACAAAAGCCACAACCTTGGTTTTGTCCTTTTTAATTTCTTCGAGTTTGGCAACTTTATCCTCCGGCAGTAAATCGCCGAAATAAGAATCGATACCTAAAACGCCGGCAACTTTTTTAACAATGGAAATTTTATCACCACTCAACATTACCACTTGTTTAACACCATTGGCATGAAGTTGTTTAATCGCCTCCGCTGCATCTTCTTTAATTTCATCGGCGATTAACACGTAACCGGCATATTTTCCATCTACTGCAACAACTACAATGCTTTCTTCTATTTCCTTAATTTTTAAATCGAAATCAATTTTAAATTTCTCTAAAAGCTTTACATTTCCTGCAAGAATTTCTTTGCTATTTACAGTTCCTTTCAAACCCATTCCAGCAATTTCTTCAATATTTTCTGCAGGATGAATGTCTTTGTAGCCAACATATTCTACAATGGCTTTTGCGATTGGATGTGTCGATTTTGCCTCAATAGAAGTTAAGAAATTCAGGAAATCTTTTTCATCGATATTACTTTCCAATTTCTGAACATTGAAAACACCTTTAGTCAGCGTTCCCGTTTTGTCCATTACAACCATATTAAGTTTTGTAATTAAATCTAAAAAGTTAGAGCCTTTAAATAGAATTCCATTTGCTGATGCGGCACCAATTCCGCCAAAATAACCTAGTGGGATGGAAATAACCAAAGCACAAGGGCAGGAAATGACCAGAAAAACCAAAGACCGATACAACCAGGTTTGAAAATGATAATCGTTGCCTAAAATTAAAATAGGAATAGTAACTAAAGCCAAAGCTAAAAAAAACACAATTGGTGTGTAAATCTTCGCGAACTTTCTAATAAATAATTCAGTTTTGGCCTTACGTGTTGTAGCATTCTGCACCATTTCTAAAATACGGGCCAAAGCACTATCAGCATAAGCTTTGGTTACTTTTACTTCAATTACCTTATCAATGTTAAGCATTCCAGCTAAAACATTTTCTCCTTTGCTAATGGTTTTAGGCTTGCTTTCGCCTGTTAAAGCGGCCGTATTAAAACTGCTTTTTTCGGAAAGCATTTCTCCATCCAAGGGAATTTTCTCTCCTGCTTTTATTTGAATGGTTTCACCAATTTCTACGATTTCGGGTTTTACAGTTTCGTATTTTCCATTTCTTAAAACGTTGGCAATATCTGCCCTAACATCAAGCAAAGCAGAAATATTTCTTTTGGCCCGATTTACCGCAGCCATTTGAAAAAGCTCGCCGATGGTGTAAAATAGCATCACCGTTACGCCTTCAGGATATTCGCCGATTGCGAAAGCACCAATCGTAGCGATAGACATTAACGAAAATTCGGTAAAGAAATCTTTAGCTTTAAAAGTTTCCCAAACCTCTCTTAAAACCGGAACGCCAACCGGCAAATATGCTAAAATGTACCAATACGGCCTGATGATTTTAAAGGCCTCAACCTTGAAAAAATTATCTAAAGCAATACCAATCAGCAACATAGCAAGCGTAACTACAGCAGGCAAATAGGTTTTAAATGATGATGGGTCGCCGCCATGGTCATGCTCTTCGCCCTCCACGTGTACATGTTTATGTTCGGAATGTGGCTTGCTGCAACAGCTATCTTCGTTATTATGGGTATGACTCATTGCAATTTTTTAAAACCATTTTTTTTTGAAAAGCAAAAACAGTAGCATTTAGGTGCCTTTGTTCCCGCCATCTCTACAAATCCTCAGCCAAAAAAAAATTGGCTTGCGGGTTTTTCGCTTTGTCGGGTTTAGGTGGCGCATATAGTAGCACCAAACTAAGTTAGTTAAACCCAATTGCCGTGAAAACCAAAAGCTTCTTTTGCTTTTGTTGTAGCGTGAGCAGGACTGCAAATTCCTATGAATTACTGAACGTTCTTTTTCAAATCTTGTAAAGAGAAACATGCATTTCTTCAAAAAAGATGCTTTATCCCAAATCATTCTAAATAATGAAATTTATTACATCTACACAATAAATTATGTTAAAAAATGTTAATAGTGTATAAAGATTAAAAAATCATGAAATCTCTAAAATTCCATTTCTCTCCTACCGATTTTATTAGGCGTTTGGGTTTAGCTAAAATTTACTATTGGTTTAATAGGTAATATTTCTATTATATTGTATTCGTTTTAGTTTGTATTTGCTAAATTTCGCTTTATTATACTAACTTATTAAGCGAATGAAATACCAAAATTTGAAAAGATATTTTGCGGCACTTGGAATAGTTGCGGCTTGCTTTTCTGCAAATGCACAAACCATCAAAAAGTTTATCGACCCTGCCAACATGGATTTATCTGTTAAACCTGGCGATGATTTTTATACCTACGCAAGCGGAAACTGGATAAAAAACAATCCAGTACCTGCTAAAGAAACACGCTGGGGTTCTTTTAACGAACTTCGCGATTTCAACATTAATGCTGTTAAAACATTAGTAGAAGATGCTGCCGCTGATAAATCTGCACCTGTAGGTTCGGTCAAACGTAGGGTTGGCGATTTCTTTGCTGCCGCGATGGACACTGTTACTATCGAAAAATTAGGCTACACACCAATTAAAGCCGATTTAGAAAAAATTAAACAAATAAAAGATATTCAAGGCGTTTTAGACCAAGTTGCATACATGCGTGTGAATGGCTTAGGTGGCGCTATGTTTAGTGTTGGTGTTGGGCAAGACCGTAAAAACGTTAATAAATACATGGTTAACATTGGTCAGGGTGGCACAACTTTGCCAGACCGTGATTACTATTTAAAAGATGATACGAGAAGTGTTAAAATCCGCGAGGCTTATAACACTTACCTGACAACGCTTTTCAGCCTAGTAGGAAATACCCCTGAAATTGCAAAACAAAAAGCAGAAACCGTTTTTAAAATAGAAAAGCAATTTGCCGAGGCCCAAATGAGCCGTTTAGAAATGCGTGACCCTTATGCAACTTACAACAAACTTACCGTTGCAGATCTGAACAAAAAAACACCAGACATTAACTGGTCTACTTTTTTACCAAAATTTCAGATTAAAGGACAGGATACTGTTTTAGTTGCATCTCCAAAATTTTTGGCTAGTGTAGATGGCATGCTAAAATCGGTTTCTGTAGCAGATTGGAAAACTTATTTGGAATGGAATGTTTTAAAAGGTTCGGCTGGAAGTTTAAGCTCTCCATTCGTAAAAGCAAGTTTTGCATTTACCCAAGCGCAAACCGGGCAAAAAGTGCAAACACCTCGTTGGCAACGCATGTCATCTTTAACAGATGGCACAATTGGCGAGTTATTAGGTCAGCTTTATGTTGCTAAATATTTTAAGCCTGAGGCTAAAGCCCGCATGGATGCCATGATTGTAAACTTACGCAAAGCTTTCGAAATCAGAATTAAAGGTTTAGAGTGGATGAGCGAGGCAACTAAGCAAAAAGCTTTAGAAAAACTAGCTGCTTTTAAACCAAAAGTTGGTTATACTACCAAATGGGAAACTTACACAGGCTTAGATATTAACAGAAATACTTATTTTCAAAACTTGCGTAATGCAAGTAAATGGGGTTACAATGAAAACGTTAATAGATTAGGAAAACCAGTTGACCGTAACCGTTTTGGTATGACTCCGCCAACGGTTAATGCGTCTTATAGCCCAACCATGAATGAGATTACTTTCCCTGCCGGAATTTTACAATTTCCTTTCTTCGACCCAAATGCTGATGATGCTTTGAATTATGGTGGTATTGGTGCCGTTATTGGTCACGAAATGAGCCATGGCTTCGATGATAGCGGAAGTCAATATGATGCAGTGGGTAATTTAAAAAACTGGTGGACTGCTGAAGACAAAGCTAAGTTTGATGCTAAAACAAAAGCTTTGGGCGAGCAATTTGATGCTTATACTGTTTTAGATACCGTACATGTAATTGGAAAATTAACTATGGGCGAAAACATTGGCGATTTGGGTGGTCTAAACGCTGCTTATACCGCCTTCAAAATGACTAAACAAGGTCAAAGCAATGAAAAAATTGATGGCTTTACGCCAGACCAACGTTTCTTCTTAGCTTGGGCACAAGTTTGGAGAGGCAATATTTTACCGGAAAGTGCTGCGCAGTTAATTAAAACCGACCCACATTCTCCTGGTCCGTACCGCACAATTGGTGCCCCGGTAAATATGGATGTATGGTATACCGCTTTCGATGTAAAGCCTGGCGATAAATTATATAAAAAACCAGAAGATAGAATTAGAATGTGGTAGTTTTAACCTAAAAGACTTAATTTGGTACTTAAGATTTTTTTATTGAAACCATAAAGATTTTCATCCCAGAGAGGAATATCAAACCTATAATGCAAGCGCTCCTGAGAAATCAGAAGCGTTTTGTTTTTGGCCAAATCCTCCGTTTAAAATTAATCTAACTCCTTTAAACTATTCTTATTTATCATTCTATCTTTGAAAAAACATTAGCGTCTATATTATGAAAAGTATATATAAAATACTCATTATTCTCTGCCTAACCTCATTTTCTTCGGTAATTTTTGCACAAGATAACTTAATCAGTCTTGAAGCATTGATTAATAAAACCGACCCGGCATGGCCGCTTGTTAAAAAATGGATTGACTCTGCAAAAAATAAAGTTGAGGTTTTACCAGTTGATTCTGCAAGGGCCAAAGAGACTTTACATAATGCTCAGGTTTCCACATACGCTACATTGGGTTCGGTAATTTACAATACTGGTGGCATTATGGTTGATAACGGGTGGATTAGAATTTTAGGTTCTGGTAGTGAACGATTGAACAGAAACGTTGCTGAATGGAACAAAGGCAAAACCATTAAAGAATATGGCGATAAAATCCCTTATTTATTAATTGCCGATGATGCCATTGGTGGATTTTTTGCCATAAACTATGGAGGCCTTGGTAAAGATATTAAAAACGTATACTATCTTGAGCCAAACAGTTTAACCTGGCAACCTCTTGGTGCAGGTTACGGTGAATTTCTTGTTTTCTGCTTTGATAGCGACCTTTCTAAATTTTATAAAGGCTTACGTTGGGACAGCTGGAATCAGTTTATTGGAAATTTAGATGGTACAAAAACTTACAGCTTTCGCCCTTATTTGTGGGAAGAGGGAACCAATATTGATAAGTGTACCAGAAAACTTGTTGGCATTGAAGAGATGTACCGTTTCAACATCATGAAATCGAAAGAGTTAAATGGTGATAAGGGTATTAAAAAAGATGAGGTAAAGCAATAAAAAAATAGTTGCAGACTATAAGAGCCTGTTTAAAATTTATCTAATAATTTGTTTATGCTTCTTTTCGGCTGCAACATCGTTAAATATTTCGAGATGGGCTGGCTATCTCTGTAACATTTGCCTTGTTTCGCTCAAAAAATAAGCGATAAACATTTTCACAACATAAATTCAAACAGGCTCTAAATTATTTTCTACATACTTTCCTGTATTTTCTTAGGTAATTTTGCTATAACCATAGCTCTGGAAATAGCAATCCGGCTTTTCAATTCCTCATCATTTAATACATCTAAGTTTTCAACCTGAATCCATTGGCGTTTTGCAAAATGATAAGCTTGTGCAATTCCATCTCTTGCGGTCAATGCATCAAAATCATCACGATTACATTTTATGGAAAACCTGCTTCCCTCATCAATGGCTATGATAACATAAATTTTTTCTTCAACCATAAAACAAAGGTGTTCCCACTTCATGCCTTCTGTTGTACCGGGCAGGCTTAAACAATACTCTCTAAATGATTCGATATCCATAATAAGCTAAAAGACTAAAGATAAAAGCTTAAAGCGAAAGGACCAAGACGAAAAATACTAAGGCAATATGCAGGTCTTGATACCTGATACTCGCTACTTGATACTATATTTGCAGTCTTATCTTGGAAATCTTATAATCCTTTAATCCTAGTCATGAATATAATTACTCCAACTGCAGATGGTTCTAACACGCTTTATAACGAAACCATTGGTGAGCATTATCACAGCAAACATGGTGCTTTACAAGAAAGTAAACATGTGTTTATAGAGGCTGGGTTGAAATTCTCATCTGAAGGAAAATCAGAAATTTCTATTTTGGAAGTCGGTTTTGGAACTGGCTTGAATTTTATTTTAAGCTTCGACTACTGTTCTCAAAACGACATCCACCTGGATTACACCAGCATCGAGGCTTTTCCACTTACTAAGAATGTAATTAATCAAACGGGTTATGCTGAATACGTATCTCCTCAAATTTGGGCTGATTTTATTTCGAGTTACGATGAAAGTTTAAAATCTCAGCAAACTTTATCTACATTTTGTGAATTGGAAATACGGCATACAACTTTATCGGAATTCTATACTAAAAAAAGATTTGACCTAATTTATTACGATGCTTTCTCCGTGCAACACCAACCAGAAATGTGGAGTGATGAGATTATTGCTCATACATGTAGTTTTTTAAAACCAGGCGGAACTTTTGTTACTTACGCCATTACAGGAAAACTTAAACGTGCAATTAAAGCAAATGATTTAAGAATTGAAAAATTACCCGGTGCTCCTGGAAAAAGAGAAATGTTGAGAGCTGTTAAGGGTATATAAAATGTGTAACAGACATTTGCGTAGGAAAACTTAAATAGTAGCAACAACGGAATTTTATAGACCTGGGTGGAGTGGCACCTTTTAATGTTATTTAGAGCTTGTCGAAAGATAGATAAAAGTACAGCGTAACACGGGAATAAATTAAAATGGAATGCCAGATTGCTTTTCAAATTTTTATATAGAAAGGATTTCATTTCTGACACAATTCCGACCCCATTTAAAAACTACAGCTTTACTTCTTTGTTACCATAATGTTAACATTGCATATCATGGAAAAAAGAATTTTAGGAAAAACAGATTTAAATATTGCGCCGATTGTTTTTGGAGGAAACGTTTTCGGCTGGACTATAGATGAACAGAAATCTCTTCAGATATTAGATAATTTTGTGGACAGCGGCTTTAATTTTATTGATACCGCCGATGTTTATTCACGTTGGAAATCAGGAAATAAGGGTGGCGAATCGGAAACCATTATTGGTAATTGGCTAAAAAAACATGGTAAACGCCATGATGTAATTATCTCAACCAAGGTAGGTGCTGATATGGGGCAGGGAAAGTCATTAAAAAAAGATTACATCATCAACCAAGTTGAACATTCACTATCTCGATTACAAACCGATTATATCGATTTATATTTTTCACATTTTGATGACGTGACGACAACCGTTGAAGAAACTTTATCAGCATACGAAACCTTAATCAGAGCAGGCAAAATTCGTTGGATTGGTGCGTCAAACTTTTCGGCAGATAGATTAAAACAATCGTTACTTGCCTCTGCCACAAATGATTTGCCAAAATATCAGGTTTATCAACCTGGCTACAATTTATTCGATAGAGCAGAATTTGAAAGAGACCATGAAAAAATTTGCCTGGAGCAAGATTTAGGCGTAATTACCTATTATTCTTTAGCCAGCGGTTTTTTAACAGGAAAGTACCGCAGTGAAGATGATTTAAAGAAAAGCCAGCGTGGTGGTGGTGTAAAAAAATTCTTAAATGACAGGGGCTATCAGATTCTTGATGCTTTAGACAAAGTTGCAGATAAACACCATGTTGAGCCAGCATCAGTGGCTTTGGCATGGCTTATCTACCATCCTTCCATTACTGCACCTATTGCAAGTGTTACCGATTTAAATCAGTTAAAATCTTTCACCGAAGCCGCTGATTTGAAACTGATGCCAGAAGATATTTCAATTTTAGATAAAGCCAGTATCTATTAAGAAATAATCACTTATATTTAAATGCTCGATTAACGAAACAATTAATCGGGCATTTTGTATTTAACAGGATTTAAAAATATCTATGAAAGACAAACTATCTTTTCTGCCAAAACTGGCGCTTGTTTTATTTTGCTTAATAAGTTTAACCTATATCGCCATTTTAGGCCAAACGCTTTTGGCACCACTACTCTTTTCTTTCTTAATGGCCATTCTATTATTACCAGTGGGTAATTTTTTAGAGCAAAGATTTAAGTTCAAAAGAAGTTTATCAACTATTGTTTCTGTAATATTAATGATTGCCTTAATCAGCGGGATTATATATTTTTTTGGTAATCAACTAAGTGACTTATGGGCTGATTGGCCTTTGTTAAAAGAAAAAGCTAATGTTTCCTTTCATGATTTGCAACACTGGATTTCGACAACATTTCACGTAAATACAGAAAAACAACTTGCTTATTTAAACGATAGTACCGAAAAAGCATTGGCAACCAGTGCAACAATTGTTGCTACAACTTTGGCTACTCTTTCTTCTACATTATTATTTTTAGCTTTTACCTTGTTATTTACTTTCTTTATATTAAATTATCGCAGGGTTTTATTTACTTTTTTAACCGCTGTTTTTAAAGAAGAGCATAAAGAAAAGGTTACCGAGATTGTATCTCAAATTCAATACATTATTAAGAAATATATTATTGGCTTATTTCTACAGATGCTCATTGTAACCATTTTAATGATTGCAATTTTAAGTTTATTAGGTGTTAAATATGCAGTGTTATTAGGCCTGGTTGCTGGTATTTTTAATGTTGTTCCTTATTTGGGCATATTTTTCGCCCTGGTTGTAAGTTGTTTAATCACTTTTGCGACTGCTGGCGCTGGAAAAGTTTTACTGGTTTTAATTGCATTTATTGGCGTACATGCACTTGACGGTAATATTTTAATGCCGTTGGTTGTAGGTTCAAAAGTAAAAATTAATGCATTATTTGCTTTCATAGGTATTGTGGTTGGTGAAATGATTTGGGGTATTTCGGGCATGTTTTTATGTATTCCCTATTTAGCTATGCTAAAAATTATATTCGATAGAGTTGACAACTTAAAACCTTGGGGAATTTTAATGGGCGAAGAACATAAACCTGATAAAAAGAAACGTGTTTACCGCATCACAAAGAAGATTAAATTAGAAGAAAAAGATTAAGCATATCTGAAAACAAATCGACTCATATTTTAACTATATCTGTCAACCTACTATTTATCTTTTCGATTTTTCTTAATCGATGATGTTTGGTAATTTAGCGGTTCGATAAATTATAAATCATGCCGAATAATCCGATTCCTGTCATTGCAACTAATCCTGCTGATGCCTTTAACAGACTTTTAACCGTTCTTGATACACTTCGTACACAATGTCCGTGGGATAAAAAGCAAACCATGGAAACTTTGCGCCATTTAACCATTGAGGAAACTTACGAATTAAGTGATGCAATTTTGGAAGGCGATTTGGACGAAATTAAAAAAGAATTGGGCGATGTTATGATGCACCTGGTTTTTTATTCAAGAATTGCATCAGAAACGAACGCTTTTGATATTACTGATGTTTTGAATGGCGTTTGCGATAAACTGGTTAACCGCCATCCACATATTTACAGTGATATTGAAGTAGAAAATGAAGAAGATGTGAAACGCAATTGGGAACAGATTAAATTAAAAGAAGGAAATAAATCTGTTTTGGCTGGTGTTCCAACTTCTTTACCAGCTTTGGTTAAAGCCTCAAGAATTCAGGAAAAAGCTCGTGGCGTAGGATTCGATTGGGAAGATAAAAACCAGGTTTGGGAAAAAGTTGAGGAAGAACTTCAGGAATTTAAAGCTGAATTTAATGTAGCAGATAATACAGCGATAGACATAGAAAAAGCTGAGTCTGAATTTGGCGATGTACTTTTCTCGTTAATCAATTACGCTAGATTCATCAACATTAATCCAGAAAATGCTTTGGAGAAGACTAATAGGAAATTCATAAAACGTTTTCAATATTTGGAGAACAAGGCAAAAGAAAATGGAAAAGCTTTGGCAGATATGACACTTGCTGAAATGGATATTTATTGGAACGAGGCGAAGAAATTGTAAAAATGTATTTAGAAAATAGCGATAATCAAATCCCTAAAAACTTAATCAACATTATTACTTTTAATGTTAGGGCAACAAGAACTATTGGTGATGAGGGTATTATTCCCTGGGTGAATATTGGACGTGGAAACGAAGAAATTTTGAATTTAATTGATGCTGATAAAATTATTATTACGGAAAGTGAAATTACCATTTCAATAGAATATCCGTTAGAAGAGCCAGTTTCTTTTGTTTTAAATTCGGATGCTGGTTTTACCAGAAAACAACTTTTAATTGAGATTAGAGAAAAATATTTAGCGCTTTCTAAAGCGAAACATTTCGACGTAAATACTTTAGATTTAATATCTTTAGATGTTTATAAAACGGATACTGGCCAAATAGAACTTATTTTAGAGTTGGATATTTAATAAAAAATCCCATCAACATAATACCATTTTCCATCTTCCAACCTGAAATTAGATTTTTCGTGCAGTACTTCGGTTTGAAACTTTTTATTGAGGTAATAAGCTTTAAACTCTACAATATCATAATCCGAAGAAACAATTTCCAGTTTAACCCATTTTGTATTTTTGGCACTTTTTAAATAAGCATCTTTAGAATTGCCTTTTCTTTTGCTTGAATGTGTTGTTTCAAATAAATAATCACCATCAGCTATTACAAAAGCAGAATACCTCGAACGCATTAAGGCTTCCGATGTTGGTGCATTTCTTAGTCTCTGATGATAAGGCTGACAGCAATTTCCATATGACAAGCCACTTCCGCAAGTACAATTCATATTATTGATTAACTTCTTTTAAGTAATAAGAACTATTCATTTTCTTATTGGGTTCAAAATTATCATAAATCATTTTAACACCATCAATAAATCTGTACTTATGCTCTAAAGTTGCTTTTAATCCATTAATTAAAGTACATTCTTTTTCGCTGAAATAGAAGTTATTCTGACTAAAAAACTCCATAATGATGTTAAATCTTCGTCTGTCGCTGTCATCTGTATCAACCAATAATTGCAGTTCGGCTATCTTTTTGAGGATGTTTGAATGCAATACCTGAGGTTTTAATTCCGGAATAAGATTGATCATCCCATCTTCAGAAATAACCACCAGAACAATTCCCGTCTTTTTTTCCATAAACTCATAATATCTAACGGCTGAGTTAAATCTTGCCCCTCTGGATGAATCACCATAAGAACTGGCTATTCCATCTAAAATTACACCAATCCCATAACATAAACAATTGGTATCCAGCAATACAGCACCATCAATCGAAGTTACCTGCTGCATTAAACCTCTGTTTAACACAACAGGTTTAACTTTGAAAGATTGCTCGCTTAGTCTTTCCGCCTCTTCTTTCGCGGCATTAGAAATAACCAGAATTGTTCCATGTTTTTGCTTTGTTGCTTCAATGGTAATTTCCCATAACTTATTCAGTTGCTCGCGTACTATATCTTTAAAAACCCTGTTTAAGGTAGAGTAAAATTTCTCTTTATTAATTTGTTCACTATATAAGCTCGGCATCCTAAAAGCAACAGAAAGCATAATTTTATCATGATGCAGAACTTCCCAATGGAAATGTTTGGTAAAGTGAATTACAAATAACGATTCTTCAGTATGGTTGTATTTTCCCACAATTTTACCCAAGCCATATATAAATACCGAGTCAGAAATCAACAGGTTTTTATGATCTGCTAATTCTAAAAACTTCCTCACTTTTCTAAAATCCTTAATGTGAATGGGTTCTTCAAGGGCAAGCGTTAAAGTTATATTTTTATGGTTTTTACTCGCGATAATCATTTTCCCTAATCCTTCTTCTCCTTCATACTTTAATGATGAGATGGTATTGCAGGCATCATATAATACGTGCAGATTTTGTCCATTTTGTCCCGCAGCCGAAACCGTTACCATAAAATCATGCGCAGCAGAACTTACCAGTTCATCTCTGCTTTTGGATAAAATCTTAAATTCAGATAACGACTTTGCTTTCAACGCATTTGTACTGGCATTTAGATAGGTTTTAATAATACTTTCTATAAATGAGCGACTTATTTTTTGCGCTTTGGTAGCCGTTGAATAATCTTTCGTTAAAGTATAGTAAGTATTCATCACACTTCTATTCAGTTCTGTAACTACAAAAACCAAATAACCATTAATGTAAGCTGGGTTGGAAATAAAACTTTCTACAATTTTACTTTTAGGGTGTTTTCTTAAAATCCGCTGTATTTCTACCAAATAATTATTGGTCAGGTATGAAGAAATTTCTTTTTCAGAATCTTTCTTTACAGGATGAATAATTTTTAAGATAGATTGCAGGCTTAGGAAATTAGCCACACAATAATCGCAATCTTTGCACTCTAAATTAATAAAATGCTTATTCGTGTCATTATCTACACGAACACCAATCATAAAAACTTTAGGATATAATCGATCGTCTAAAGAATCAAATAGTTCTTCCGCGGCAAGCTGTAGCGATATCTGACAGTGTAACTGTTCATCCCAAATTAAATTATTGCAACCCATCATAGTTGTTTCCGAATTTAAATTAGGTACAGATTTCTACATGCTTGATACTTTTTAAGATTTTATTAATAGTGTTTAAATTTAGCTTTAACACCTCATATTTTATGCTGAGCATTTTCAAAGCATCTTTTACGGAATTATTTATCAATAAACTCAGACTGATAAATAAGCGATTAAAACAGTTTTTATAGTCTCAAAGATATTTGAATTTACCATTCGCATTTGTTAAAGAAAGTTAAGTATCGGTAACATTATTACGAAGTTTAAATAATGCTGTTAAGCAATTTTTTACGTAAAATTGCACCGAAATAATGAGGTACTTTTTTCACATTGCATATCAAGGTCAGTATTTTAGTGGTTGGCAACGGCAACCTAATGTAAAAAGCGTGCAGGAAGTTATTGAACAAACACTTTCTAAAATTTTAAAAACTCCAATTACAATATTCGGATGTGGGAGAACCGACGCACACGTTCATGCAAGTCAATTCTTTTTTCATGCTGATATTCTGACAGAAATTGATTTTGACTTGCTGTATATTCTAAATAAAGCACTACCACCAACAATTGCAATTTTTGATATTATTAAAATGGACGGATTACCTCACGCCCGATTTGATGCCGTACAAAGGAAATACGATTATTTTATACACACCTATAAAGACCCCTTTTTAAATAGCCAAAGTTCATACTACCACGAGCAAAATCTGGATGTACATAAAATGAAAGAAGTGGTAAATCTGCTACCAAAGTACAAAGATTACAAAGCGTTTTGCACACATCCAGATAAATACGAGCACACCATCTGCAACGTTATGGAAGCCGACTTGCTTATCGATAAAAATGGCGATAGGATTCGGTTTTATATTGCAAGCAATCGCTTTTTAGGTAAAATGATACGAATTTTAATGGGTAAAATTTTATTGGTTGGTAAGGGAGAATTGAGTAAAGATGAATTTGAGAGCTATCTGATTAATTTACAAACGCCCAAACTATTGCTTCCAGCACACCCAACCGGATTATATTTGTCAAAAGTAACTTACCCATATCTAGATCTTAAACCCCGAACAGAATTTTTAAGTGCTAAACAAGGAGCAGATTGGTTCTCTGTTTAATGTAGCGTTTCTATCCCAAAACTCGTTATCACATCAAATCCTATAATTTGTTATGAAGTATTATCCCATGGTTATCATTTGCCTTATTGCAATGACATTTGCATGCAAAAAGAGGCACGAAACCATAAAAGAAGTAAAAGAGTTTAAAATTAACACCCCAAACAAAGTTGCAAATGCAACTTTTACGGTAATGAGTATTATTGATAACAGATGTCCGGAAGATGCCAACTGTGTCTCACCTGGCAGTGTAAGTGTTTACTTAAAAATTCAGGAAGATTTTGAGATACACAATTTAAAATTCTGCGTTGGAGATTGTAAGGAAATTGGTGCAATCGATGATATTATTATCAATTTATCAAACGTAAAATACGAGATTAAACTTATTAATGTTAGTCCGCTGCCAAATGCAACGACACCAATCACACCAGAACTTATTCAATTCGAAATCAGTAGAGATTAATTATTATTTAAATCGAATTGCCTTTAGCGGTGAAACTTTACTTATTAAAAACGAAGGCACAATCAAAACGGTTAAGCAAACTACAATTGTAATAAGGTTTAATCCTAAAACATCAATAAAGTGAAATTCAATTGGTGCATAAGCTAAAAAATATGAAGCTTGATTCAATTTAAAAATATGAGTTGATTGTTGAAAAAACCCTAATCCTAGCCCAAGGATGTTCCCTAGTAAAAGTCCTATTCCAATTAAATAAGCTGCATTGTAAAGGAATATTTTCATAATGCTCCAATTACTTGCTCCAAATGATTTTAGCATACCAATCATATTTGTCCGCTCTAAAATCATAATCAGCAGTGCTGTTACCATATTTATAACACCAACAATTAGCATCAAAATTAGCAAAACTCTTGTATTCACATCAAGCAAGCCTAACCAGGTAAAAATATTAGGTATGGTTTCTTTAATAGAATACGACCTTAAGTTTTGAGGCAAATTTTCGAAAATATTATCGGCCACAGGTTTTAGTTTGCTAAAATCTTTAATCTTGATTTCAACACCTCCAATTTGATTAGCATTCCAATTATTTAATCGCTTAACTATGCCCAAATTCCCCAACACAAATCCTTTATCTATATCCTCTACACCAATATCATAAATACCAACAATTTTAAATTTTCGTGGCCGGAGCTGATTTTGGACAAAATACATGATAAAATCATCACCAGTTTTAAGTTTTAGCCTTTTAGCCGTATAGTTAGAGATTAGCAACTCTTGCATGGCGGCCGTACTATCAGAAAAATCGATAATAGTACCACTAATAATATGTTGTTTAATGTAACTCCAGTTGTAGGTTTTATCTATTCCTTTAAAATTTATGCCTTCTATTTCGTTATTTGCCGATAGGATAGCAGGCTTTGTAGCAAAGGGATAAAAATAATTAATATCAGGATTAGTCTTTAATTGCTGCTCCGTTTTTGCATCTAAAACAAATGGCGAATGTTCAAATGAGTTATTTAGATCGTATCTGGTAATTTGTACATCACCTTGAAAGCCACGCACCTTATCCTGAATTTCTGTTTTAAAGCCCTTAATAATGGCGATAGAAAGTATCATTACTGCCAGACTTAACATTACGCCAGCAATTGCTATACGTACAATGAGCTTTGAAAAAGTCCGTTCTGATTTTATGGCTATTCGCCCCGCTATGAAATATTCGAAATTCAATCTTATAAATTTGTGGACGCAAAAATGCTTAAATCCTTTTTAAAAATGCCACTTTTGGTAATAATTAAGTATTCGTAAAATAATCAATACTCAACTAACAACAATCAAAAAAGTGCTAAATTGTTTTATTTCACATCAATATTAAATTTACCAAAATGAAAATATGCATCAGCTTTGCTTTAATGAGCTTTATTATCCTTTCTGCATGCGGACAAGAGCAAAAACCTTTAGATAAACAAATTGGTGATAAAGCACCAGCAAATCGTAAAGCATTAATAAAAGATAATTTAAGATTACCAACTTCTATTAAAACAGGTGCTGAGCAAACCGAAAAATATTTGCCTTTACTAAAAGGTAAGCGGGTTGGTATGGTGGTAAATAACACATCAATAATTGGAAAACAGACATCTGTGGATAGTTTGGTAAAGCGTGGGGTGAAAATAGAAAGGATATTTGGCCCGGAGCATGGTTTTAGAGGTGCTGCAAGTGCAGGAATTAGTGTAAATGATGAAGTTGATGAAAAAACAGGCATTAAAATTATTTCTTTATACGGCAAACATAGCACACCTACAGCTGAAGATTTATCAGGAATCGATATCATGATTTTTGATATTCAGGATGTTGGTGTTCGTTTTTATACCTATATAAATACTTTACAACATGTTATGGAGGCTTGTGCTGCAAACAATAAAGAACTCATAATTTTCGACCGGCCAAATCCTAACGGTTACTTAATTGATGGACCAATTTTAGACCCAAAATTTAAATCGGGCATAGGTATACAACCGATTCCTATTGCACATGGCTTAACAGTTGGCGAGTATGCTCAAATGCTAAATGGCGAAGGTTGGCTAAAGGATAAAGTTAAATGCAAAATTACCGTTATCAAAAATGAAAATTACAATCACGATATGGAATATACCTTACCAGTTAAACCATCTCCAAATTTAAACACACAACAAGCAATTCTACTTTACCCTAGCACTTGCCTTTTCGAGGGAATTTACCTTAATCATGGTCGCGGCACACAATTTCCCTTTACCATAATAGGCGCACCATACTTAAAAGGCATTTACGAATTTTCTTACACGCCTACCGGAATTAAAGGTATGGCAGAAACCCCAATTTTTAAAGATCAGGTTTGCTATGGTATTGATTTAAGAAATTATGACACCAGTATTTTAAGAAAAAATAAAAGAATAAACTTAAATTGGGTTATAGATTTATACAAAGCCTCGCCAAAAAAAGAAGATTTTTTTAACTCTACTTTAAGTAATCAAACCATGCCAGTTGAAAGATTAATAGGTGTAGCCGATTTCAGAAAGCAGGTTATTGCTGGTAAAACAGAGGATGAAATAAGAGCAAGTTGGGAACCCGGCTTATCTGCTTATAAAACTATGCGAAAAAAATATCTGTTGTATAAATAACAAATCGGCGAAGAATCACTATATCCAAACAATACTTTAAATATTCGTGTTGTTAGTTGATATTAATAATAATATCATTAACAATTTACTTATGAGCGGACCAAAAAAAACCAACGATAATCCAGGTAGCAATTACCGGGAGGAAGTACCTAAAGGAAGAGAACCTGTTGATAATAAAACAGTTAGAAAACCCAATGATAGCTCACCAAAAGAACCTGTTAAAACTGAAAATCCGGCTGAGCAAAGAGAAAACGAAGAACAACCAGTTCATTCTATAAAAAAAGCACCTAAAGAATAATATTTTAATATTTACTTAGCGCCAAACAATTTGGTTCTAAGTAAATATATCACTTTTACTTACTACCAGTGGCTTTTAAAAACGATAACATTACTTTTTCATCGTGTTCGTAACCTAATTTTTCTACTGCCTTCTTATTATTCATTTTCTTCATGAACTTTTCAAGTTCATTATTTTCGTAAGCCGTTATTAGCAAAGGATAAACATAAGAACTCTTACAAACTGCTCTAGTATTTCCTAATTTCTTAGCCACACAATCAAGTACATTTACTACAGTTTTCTTTGTATTTAAGTTTACGCCATCTGCCGCACATTTAGAGAATTGACGTAAAGCCTCCAATGTTCCACCCCAAGTTCTGAAATCCTTAGCAGTAAAATCGTTACCTGTTAATTCTTTTATATAATTATTTATTTTGCCAGAATCGATGCTTTTATGCTCTTTGCCATTTGAATAAAATTGAAACAACTCTTGCCCTGGTATATCGCGGCATTTTTTAACCAATTTGGCCAAAGTTCTGTCGTTTAATTCAACATTTTGCTTAACTCCCTTTTTACCAATGAAATCGATATTAATTTTACTACCACTTATTTTGACATGCTTATCTCGTAATGTAGTTAAACCGAAAGAACCATAGAGTTGCTTATAATTTTCATTACCAATACGGATTAAAGTTTTTTGCAGCACATCTACAGAAATGGCGAGTACTTTTCGCTCATCAAATTCCTTACGCTTTAAATCTTTAGCAATAATTTTCCTAGCTTCTGGCAAAGCTTTACCAAACTCATAAAGTCTAAAATATTTATCTTCCGAGCGTCGACTAGTCCATTTAGCATGATATCGATATTGCTTCCTACCTGCGGCGTCAATTCCGGTCACTTGCAAATATGCATTTGGTTTACTGGCAATCCACACATTTTGCCATGCAGGTGGAATCACCAATGCTTTTATTCTATCAAGATGTTTTTGTTCTGTTATTTTGTTGCCATTTTTATCCTCATAATAAAATTTATTTGGATTACCTTTCCGGTAAAATCCTGGCATAGCATCGGTCACATAAACCAATCCGCTTGCTTTAACAACTTCTTCGCCTTGTACCATTTTAACCTTTAAGGATGATTTAATTTTAGTTATTTTGCAAAACTTAACGCAACAACCTACGTTTATTTTAGAAACACAACACAAGGAAATGAAAATAGTTTTTATGGGTACGCCCGATTTTGCAGTAGCTTCATTAGCTGCTTTACAGCAAGCTGGTTTTAATATTGTTGCGGTTGTTACTGCGCCAGATAAACCTGCTGGTCGCGGGCAAAAACTAAGCGAGAGTGCCGTAAAATTGTATGCCATAGAAAATCAGATTCCTGTTTTACAACCCGAAAAACTAAAAAACTCCGAATTTCTTGAACAACTAAAATCTTACCAGGCAGATTTGCAAGTTGTTATCGCTTTTAGAATGTTGCCCGAAGTTGTTTGGAATATGCCACCAAAGGGAACAATTAATTTACATGGTTCGCTATTGCCACAATATCGTGGTGCAGCGCCCATTAATCATGCAATAATTAACGGAGAGAAAGAAAGTGGTGTAACAACGTTTTTTTTAACACATGAAATTGATACCGGAGATATTATTTTGAGTGATAGTATTGCCATTGGTGATGACGAAACTGCAGGAGAATTGCACGATAAACTGATGGATTTAGGTGCTAAACTTTTAGTTAAAACGGTAACGGCAATAGCAGAAAATAATGTTTCAGATCAACCACAACCGCAAACCGAAGAACTTAAACATGCACCTAAAATATTTAAAGAGGATTGCAAAGTAAACTGGAACAATAATGCACTAGAAATTCACAATTTAATTAGAGGCTTAAGCCCCTACCCAACAGCTTTTACTATATTAAACGATAAAACACTTAAAATTTTTAAAGCCGAGATAGAACTAAAAGAACCTGGAATAGCGCCTGGTGGTTTTTTAACAGATGGTAAAACCTTTTTAAAATTTGCAACTAAAGATGGCTTTATTAAACTTTTAGATATACAATACGAAGGTAAAAAGAGAATGCCAATTGCAGATTTTTTAAGAGGAATGAGGCTGATAAGTTAATTGTTTAAATGGTTAATGGTTTAATTGATAACTGGTTATTGCAAAAATGGCTAACTTATAATTGCTTAATTGATAACTGGTCATTGTTAATTTGTAGTTGGTACCTGATAATTGATAACTTCCAATTGCAAGCTGTGAACTATAAATTGAAAACTGTTAACTAAAAATTATTTAGCTTCTCAATTAAAAACTTGGAGACTTCATTAAAATAACGCTTTCTACCATAGCCCATTACCCATTGAATACCTTGCGTAGCATTTGTAATAAAAACTTCTTCTGCTTCCTTTAAAATTTCAGGATTAATTTGAGCTTCGATTAATTCCATATCATTCATTTTGGCTAATTGCATTATAGCTGTACGCATAATGCCTCCTATACAGCCTTCGGTTAATGCAGGCGTGTAAATTTTGTTATCGTAAACCACAAAAACATTCGCACTTATACTTTCGCAAAGAAAACCATACTGATTTAAAATCATGGCCTCATCCAAACGGTTTTGGCTTTTAAAAATTCCTGCCATAACATAAAGCAAGGCATTGGAGGTTTTAAAGTTTGACATTTTATTTACTGACTTGGTCATTTCGTCATAAACATCAATTATTAAACCTTTGGTATTTAGTTCATATTGACTGCTGCTTAAAGGAATACCTTCTAAAACATAACCTGCTTTATTAATTTCTGGCGTGTAAACACCAGCACCATCACGATAAACTGAAAGCCGGAAACGAGCATTTCCACTCCATCGGTTTTTTTTAGCAAGATCTGTAGTTTTTTGACGAAGAAAATAGTCGTCCATTAAAGCATATCCATCCATTTTAAGTGCCTTCATTCCCGCAATTAATCGATCAGCATGTAAGTCAGCAAACTGAAGTTTGTGGTTAATCATCCTCATGCTTTCAAATAGGCCATCGCCAAATTTGAAACTTCTATTAGATGTTGTTAGAACAAGCGCATCAACCAAATGAAATTCATCATTAAATAAAAGGTATTTTTGAGACATATTTTATGATGCGGCAATGTAATTTTCCCATTTGTTTAATGCAGCTTTAAAATCGGCTGGCAATGGGGCTTCGAAATAAATATATTCTTTAGTTGTAGGATGAATAAAGCCTAAACTCTGAGCGTGTAAAGCCTGTCTTGGTAATAATTCAAAGCAATTTTCTACAAACTGTTTATACTTGTTAAACGTAGTTCCTTTTAAAATCTTATCCCCACCATACATTGCATCATTAAATAGTGGGCGGCCTATGTGTTGCATGTGTGCCCTTATTTGGTGCGTTCGTCCGGTTTCGAGTTCGCAACTAATTAGTGTTACGTAGCCTAAACGTTTTAAAACTTTATAATGCGTTACAGACCATTTTCCTTTTTCTTCATCATCATAAATATCCATAACTCTGCGGTCTTTTAAACTGCGCCCAATGTAGCCAGTTACGGTTCCATCGTTTTCAATATCACCCCAAACCAAAGCAATATATTTCCTGGTTATACTATGATCAAAAAACTGGCGAGCCAAAAGTGTTATAGATTTTTCATTCTTACTTACTAGCAATAAACCCGAAGTATCTTTATCAATTCTGTGCACCAATCCAGGGCGACCGTCATTTCCAGGCAACTGTGGCAATTGCTCAAAATGGAAAGCTAAAGCATTTACTAAAGTCCCTGTGTAGTTATTAAACCCAGGGTGAACAACCATTCCCGCAGCTTTATTAACGATTAACAAATCACTGTCCTCATAAATAATATCTATTGGCAAATCTTCAGGATAAACCTCAGTATCTCGTGGTGGATGCGGTAAAACAATAGAAATTTCATCAAAGGGTTTAACCTTATAACTTGCTTTTATTTGCTTTTGATTAACTAAAACATTTCCAGCATCAATTGCATTTTGAATGCGATTACGGGAAGCATTTTCTATACGAATCATTAAAAATTTATCAATTCTTAACAACGATTGCCCTTTATCTACAACAATTTTTAAATGTTCATATAATTCCTGCTCTTCTGATTCTTGCAGTTCGACCACATTTTCCATTCTGCAAAAATAAACTTTTAAGACGTAGATTTTTTTAATCATTTTATATTTTCAAAAAGCAACATAATAGGTGGGTGATATAAAAAACACATTGCCGTTTTAAATAAAAAGCCAAAAGAAGATATCATTAAATAGTTTATGCTTTAAAGTTTGGCGCTCTTTAGAGATTTAAACATCATATAACACTACACGTCAATGAAAATTCATTTCATCTTTGAAGCAAAATCAATTATTTAGATATTAATTTTGTGTTAACAGTTTATAAAATTTCCATCTATTAATAATGTTGGCTTATTTTTTGTACAACAGGTATTACCTAATGAATAATTCTATGAAAAATTTTACTCAAAATGTCAAAATTGTTCTTAATTTCTTTCCCTATTTGGTAAGAAAGATATATTTTAAGTAACGCTTTACTCAAAAAGAACAGAAAAACACTTGCAAATAGCAGGTGTTTTTTATTTTTACACGTGTTTGAAAAACTATACAGTCCGGTAGAAAAGCTAAAATTAGCTGCTTTTAACAATTTATTTGTTAAACGTGAAGATTTAATAGACCCATATATTTCTGGAAATAAATGGCGTAAGCTAAAATATATCTTAGCTAAAGCAGAAGCCGAACATAAAAATCATTTGATAACATTTGGCGGCGCATATTCAAATCACCTTGTTGCTACGGCCGCAGCTGCATCTCGTTCGGGATTAAAATCTACTGCATTTGTTAGGGGAGAAAAGGTAACGAATGAAATGCTTTTACTTTGCAAACTATTCGGCATGGACCTTATTTTTACCGAAAGAGAATCGTATAAGGATAAATTTGCACTATTCGAAAAACATTTTAAATTTGATGTAAACGCCTATTTCATTGATGAAGGTGGTGCCAGTACAGAAGCTGTAACAGGCTGCTCAGAAATTGTTGATGAACTTACCGATGTTTACGATCATATTTTTTGTGCCGCCGGAACAGGAACAACAGCTGCTGGCTTACTTGATGGCATTGTAAAAAATAACCTAAAAACAAAACTTCACGTTATTCCGGTTTTAAAGAATGGTAATTTTATAAAAGCTGAAATAGTAAAATACGTACCTAACACCGAAAACCTAATTCTACACACCGACTATCATTTTGGTGGTTACGCGAAAACCACACCTGAGCTTTTTAAATTTATTAAGGACTTTACCGCAAATACTGGTTTATTGATAGATCCTGTTTATACGGCAAAAATGTTTTATGCAGTATTTGATTTACAGCGAAACAAAACCATTAAATCTGATGATAAAATCTTGGCGATTCATACCGGTGGATTGCTTGGAATTTTCGGAATGAAAGATAAATTTTAAATCATAAAATTTTAAAATTGCTTACTATTTACTTTTTATTACCTCAAAAAGTTTTCAACATCGGTGCAGTCTAATTATGCTTTTTGTCTATAATCATACTTTAAACTGTTTAAACCTATTTTTTGCTAATCAGTTCAAAAAGCCTCTAAAATTGGTATTCAGCCACATTTTTGTAAATTTGGATTATATCAACACACAAATTTATGTATCAATTAACAGTACCAGCAAATCAAGTTAACGAATCATTAAATAAACATATTTTAGCAGATGGCTTCGATCTTACTTATGATATGGAGAGAAGTAACGGTGCTTACATATACGATTCTAAATACAATAGAACTTTACTCGATTTTTTTACTTGTTTTGCCTCTGTCCCTCTAGGTTACAACCATCCGAAAATGGTTAATGATGAGGCTTTTAAAAAGAATTTACTACTAGCGGCAATGGCAAATCCATCAAATTCTGATGTTTACACACAACAATATGCCCAATTTGTAGAAACATTTGCCCAAATTGGAATTCCCGAATATTTACCTCATGCCTTTTTCATCGCAGGTGGTGCCTTAGCTGTAGAGAATGCAATTAAAGTAGCGATGGATTGGAAGGTTCAAAAGAACTTTGCAAAGGGTTATAACGAAGAAAAAGGTTTTAAAGTTTTACACTTCGAAAAGGCATTTCATGGAAGAACAGGCTATACTTTAAGCCTAACAAATACATTGCCCGATAAAACGAAATGGTATGCAAAGTTCGACTGGCCTAGAGTGAGTACCCCAGAAGTCAAATTTCCTTTGCAAGCTGAAAATTTAAATCAGGCGATTAAATCTGAGGAGTTGTCCATCGCTCAGGTAAAGCAAGCTTTTGCTGATTTTAAGGATGATATTTGCGCAATAATCATCGAACCGATCCAATCTGAAGGTGGCGATAATCATTTAAGAGAAGAGTTTCTAATTCAACTTAGAGAAATAGCTGATGAGAATGATGCCTTTTTAATTTATGATGAAGTGCAAACAGGCGTTGGCTTAACGGGTAAATTTTGGTGTCATCAGCATTTTAATGAAAAGGCCAGACCAGATATTGTTGCATTTGGTAAGAAGATGCAAGTATGTGGAATTTTAGTGGGAAACAAAGTTGATGAGATTGAAACGAATGTTTTTAAAATACCAAGCAGGATTAATTCTACATGGGGAGGGAATTTAGTAGACATGGTTCGTTCCACCCAAATTTTACAAATTTTAGATGAAGATATGCTTTGCGAAAATGCCACAAAGATTGGTGGGTACTTAAAAGAAAATTTAGGAAAATTTGCTCAAAGATTTGATAAAATGAGTAATGTTCGAGGGCGTGGTTTGCTATGTTCTTTCGATTTTCCTAACAAGGATATGCGAAATGCATTTATTGCTAAAGGACTTGACCACAATGTGATGTTTTTAGGCTGTGGAAACAACACAATACGCTTCCGCCCGGCACTTTGTATAGAGCAAAAACATATTGACGAAGGCTTGACGGTAATGGAAAAAATATTGCCTCAATTGTAAGCATGAATAGAAAATTTCTAATATATTTTATTACTGCAGGTGTATTAATCTTAGTTTATTTCATGGTTAGTGATACACTAAATCAGCCCGGTGTTGATGATATGAAAGCAGGCTTTAAAGAAATTGTAAAGTATAGAAATGCCAACAACACTGGTCCGGTTCAAAGAATTTATGTTGTAACTGTAAAAGATACAGTTTGGAAGGAATTAGAAGACTACGGCAATTTAATGCCGCACACCAAATATGGAAACACCAAAGTTTATTACTTTTTAGAAGGCAACAATGTTCCGCAAGTTTTACACCCGGGGAATGTGAATTTTGAGGAATCATTTAACAAATCTTGTATTGCGTTGTATGAAAAAAGTGCAATGAGCCAGGTAGCATTTAATAAAGAGCCATTTAAATAAATATTAATTTACCCAAAGTCGAAGATTTTATCAATTTTACAATTGGCGTAGTTGCTACGCATCTTCTTCTTATATCAAGTTTAAATTTATTGAACTTTGCTCGGAGCAGGCTTTCCAAATCTAAACCGGATTGCAGCGGCAGCCCCCGATGTTTCATCGGGGCTACAGCGAAAAGCAAGGCCAATTAACCGAAAGGCACAGAAACCTGATTTTCAAGAAACAAAAAATACTAAACGAATTTTTTATTCAACTTAATTGATTTTACTATACAAAGGCCGAAAACCCTGTTATAGCTCTTCCTACGATTAATGTGTTTATTTCTTTTGTTCCTTCGTAAGAATAAATTGCTTCTGCATCGGCAACAAAACGGGCTACATTATATTCGAGTAAAATTCCATTTCCACCCATCACTTCTCTCGCTTTACTAACCACATCTCGGGTTCTTAACGAACAAAAAACTTTAGCTAATGAAGCATGCTCATCTTTCAGCAAACCTTGATCTTGCAACTGCGACAACCTAAAACACAAAGTTTGCATAGCTGTTAAATTCGATAACATTTCTACCAAATGATTTTGAATCAATTGGAACGATGCGATTGGTTTACCGAACTGTTTTCTGGTCCTGGTATATTCCAAAGCATTTTCATAAGCACCACGAGCACAGCCAACGGCCTGCCAAGCCACCCCTGCCCTTGTCATTCTTAAAACTTTTGCAGTATCTTTAAAACTGTTGGCATTTTGCAATCTATCAACTTCAAAAACTTCGCAATTGGTTAATGTGATAATACCATTCTGCACAATACGAAGCGCCATTTTATCTTTCATTTTTTCTACGGCAAAACCAGGATTATCTTTCTTTACAATAAAGCCTTTAACTTCATTATCATCTATATCTCTAGCCCATATAATTAAAATGTCGGCAAAGGTGGCATTGCCAATCCATTTTTTCTGTCCGTTTAGAACCCACTTATCACCAAATTTTTTACATGTAGTGGTTAATCCGCCAGCCGCAGCAGAACCTACTTCAGGCTCGGTTAATCCAAATGCGCCAATAATTTTAAACTGCTGCATTAATGGTAACCATTGTTGCTTTTGCTCCTCAGAACCACAGAGATAAATTGAGCCCATGGCTAAACCACTTTGAACACCAAAAAATGTAGAAATTGAGGTATCTATCCTAGCCATTTCCATAGCTAAAATACCTTCCATTAAATTGGATTTACCCGGACAACCGTAGCCTTTGTATGTTAAGCCACAAATATTCAATTCGGCTAATTTTGGGATTATTTCAAATGGGAATTCTGCTTTGTTCCAATAATCATTAACAATAGGTTTTACTTCCTTCTCTAAAAAAGCTCGAACTTTTAATTGTAATGCCCGTTCTTCGTCTTTCAAGGCTTCATCACCAAGATGATAAAAATCACCTTCAATTGGAGGCAATTCTCTTTCTTTTCTATTGCCACCTGCCATTTTCATCATACCCGACAATTGTTTTTCATCCAGGTTTGATATGGTTTCTACCATTTTGGGAATATCAACTTTTTTTGATAATGCTTCAAGCTTATCAAAATCTAAATGCTTAAATAAGCTATAAGCACCCTTTAAAGATGTGAATATGTTCGCCATTATTATTCGTTTTTAGAATAACAAACTAGTGATGATTTTGTTGAGGATGTTCAATACCAAGGGAAATATGATGTGAAATTTACTAGTTGAGGTTACTTAGATGGTAAATTATAATACTTTTTTTCACCACCTAAGACACCTAAGAATAAAAAGTAAAACTTGAGTGGCTAAGGTGTTTTAGGTAGTGAAACATATTACTTTTGTTCACAACCTAAGATTCGTAAAAAAATAAAAATTTTACGGCTATAAAACTACTTCAAGTGGTAAGAATTATCTTAAGTTGAATAAATTATCAACACCTAGAAGCTTCCTTGAAGTAAAACCTTCACCGAAAGTTGCACCAATGCTTTTGCCAAATTCTCTGGAGCGACCAATCATGCTTTCAAAAAATTCGGGAGAGGAAATATAAGTGTCTAATCCTTCTACTTCAGGATTATAAAATTGAGTTTTAAATGCTTGGATAGATTTAATTTTAACATCCATGTGTTCCGTAATATCTACAATAACATCTGGTTTTATGTACCTGTCTTGAATGTATTGCAGTAACAACCTTGGGCGATGTGCACTTTGTTTTTGTCCATCAACCTCAGTTTCAATTTTTTGTAAACCTGATAAAAAAACAGAATCGTAAACCAAATCTCCTGCCCTTCCATGATCTGGATGCCTATCTTCCAAAGCGTTACTCAATATAATTTCGGGTTGATATTTGCGAATTACTTTAATTACTTCTAGCCTGTGTTGTTCGTCATTTTGAAAAAAACCATCTCTAAATCGCAAATTTTCACGAGCATGTAATCCTAAAATTTTTGCTGAATCTAAAGCTTCCTCATCTCGTGTTTCCGCTGTTCCTCTTGTACCTAATTCTCCTCTGGTTAAATCTACTATACCAACTTTTTTACCGATTGCAATATGTTTTAAAATAGTTCCTGAGCAGCAAAGTTCTGCATCATCCGGATGAACGGCTATCACTAAAATATCTAATTTCATTAATTTTATTTGGTAGTATTATGCGCTAAAAGGCGAAGAACTTTTTTCTTTAGCTTAGAACTTAATGGTTTTGTAAAAGGGAAAAAATAATCTTCTACTTCGCCTTTTTTGTTGATAAGGTATTTATGAAAATTCCATCGCGGAATAGAACTTAATTTTGTATTAAGCTTTTTATCGCTAAGAAATTGATATAATGGGTGTGCATGAACACCTCTAACCATTATCTTATCAAAAACAGGAAATTTTACGCCGTGATTTATCTCGCAAAATGAGCTTATATCATCTCCGTTAAGTGGTTCCTGTTTACCAAAATCATTTGTAGGAAAACCTAAAATTTCAAAATCTGGATTATTAATTTCATCTTTTAATTGTTGTAATTCTCCAAGCTGGGGAGTAAAACCACATTCAGATGCCGTATTTACAATTAGAACTACTTTATTTCGGTATGCGGATAAGAGCTGATCTTCACCCGTAATCTTTTTCACTTTAAATGAATAGATATTCGGAATATTTTCCTTCATTATTTTTGGTGGTTATTGGTAGAAACCTGAAGTGCGGATAATGGATTCTATATCCCTGTCTTCATCTTTGTTATATGTACTTTTTAAATTATGGCCAACAACTCGGGCAACAATTTGGTACGAAAATGCGGCAAAACCGCCTTTTGTTTGCTTTACAATATCATATGTCGTCCGGCCAACTTCCCTATCAACTAGTTTAGTCAATATCTGACCTTGAGTTATGGTTAAATCTTTAATCTCACGATTAAACATATCTTTAATTTCATTATCGCACTGCTTAACAAGTGCTTTTTGTTCTTTTTTTTCAGGTGCTGTTAATAAATCGCGTTCTAATTGCTCATACCTGCGTTTTGCAAATAATGCATAAGGCATAACCTTTAAAACATTGTATCGTAAACGATTGTAAGCAGCCTGTTCTGCGGGAGATTTCCAAATTCTTGCAGCAAATATAGATACCTCATTAAGTTGCATCCATGGAATCATTACCCCATTGTCATTTGTAGAGCCAACCCTAATGGTATCAGCTTTGCCTAACTTAGGAAAAACAGGGGAAGTATATTCCTGAGCTTTTAGCGCAACGCTAAAAATCATTACAATACACAGAAAAAAGAGCCCTTTAAAATTCATAAATTTATACTTTTACAAAGTTAGGTGTTATTTCATATATTAGAAGATTTACACAACTAATATAAGTTTTATTCGATAATAAGACGAAATTTTTTACGCAAAAAATACAAATGAAAACAGAGTTAGTGATTGATTTAGAGGCAGAGAAGCAGGAAATATTAAAAAGATATAGGACATTGCTGAGGGCAAGTAAATCAACTTTACAAAAAGGCGATAAAAAAGAAATCAGGAAAGCTTTCGATATGGCATTAGAGAGCCATAAAGATATGCGCCGTAAATCTGGAGAACCATATATTTATCATCCAATAGCCGTAGCACAAATTGCCGCTGAAGAAATTGGTTTGGGTACAACATCTATAGTTTGTGCATTGTTGCATGATGTTGTTGAGGATACAGACATTACACTTGAAGATATTGAACGCGAATTTGGTAAAAAGACCGCCAAAATTATTGATGGTTTAACCAAAATTTCGGGCGTATTTGATACCAATAGTTCTTTACAAGCCGAAAATTTTAGAAAAATGCTGCTCACCCTTGCCGATGATGTAAGGGTAATTTTAATTAAGCTGGCAGATAGATTGCATAACATGCGTACCATGGATTTTATGCCTCGGCACAAACAGCTTAAAATTGCATCAGAAACCATTTACTTATATGCTCCCCTTGCCCATCGCTTGGGTTTATACGCAATAAAATCAGAACTCGAAGATCTTTCTATGAAGTATCTGGAGCCTGAAACTTATAAATTTATTGCAAAAAAACTAAACGAGAAGAAGGCTGAAAGAAACATGTTTATTAAAAAGTTCGTAGAACCAATTGATGAGATTGTTCATGAGCAAGGTTTGGATGCTGATGTTTATGGTAGGCCAAAATCAATTCATTCCATCTGGAATAAAATGAAGAAGAAAAATATTCCCTTCGAAGAAGTTTATGATCTTTTTGCCATCAGAATTATTTTGGATAGTGCCTACGAAAATGAAAAAGCCGATTGCTGGAAGGCTTATTCGATAGTTACCGACTTGTACCGTCCAAATCCTGATAGACTACGAGATTGGGTTTCTTCTCCAAAAGGAAATGGTTATGAATCTTTACATACGACTGTAATGGGGCCGCGAGGACAGTGGGTGGAGGTGCAAATCCGTACACAACGCATGAATGAAATCGCCGAAAAAGGTTTTGCTGCACATTGGAAATATAAAGAATCGAGTAATGATAACGGTTTAGATCAGTGGATTCAGAAAGTTCGTGAAATGTTAAATAACCCAGAAGCTAATGCTTTAGACTTTTTGGATGATTTTAAAATGAACCTTTTCTCTGATGAGATTTTTATTTTCACGCCAAAAGGTGCCTTAATTCAGTTACCCTTAGGTGCAACTGCGCTCGATTTTGCATTTGAAATTCATACAGGCGTTGGCGCTACGTGTATTGGCGCTAAAGTAAATCATAAGCTGGTTCCAATTTCATATAAACTGCAAAATGGCGATCAGGTAGAAATTATAACATCAAATAAACAAACACCAAAAGAAGACTGGCTTAATGTTGTGGTTACAGCGAAAGCTAAATCAAAAATTAAATCATCATTAAAAGAAGAAAAAAGAAAAATAGCGGAAACCGGAAAAGAGATATTAGAACGCAAATTAAAATCGTTAAAAATTACCTACAACACCGATAATTTACAAAAAATAAGCTATTTCTTTAAGCTACCATCTACACAAGAATTATTTGTAAATGTTGCTTTAGGTAAAATCGAGCTTAAAGATATTAAGGAATATTTATCAAGTGAGAAAGAAGTAGAAACACGCGGACCCGAACGCCCTGAAAACTTAACCGTTGATATGGTTAAAACAAAAATGAAGGGTACGGAAAACGACATTTTACTAATTGGTGAAGATTTACAAAAAATAGATTACACCTTGGCAGCTTGTTGTAACCCAATTCCTGGAGATGATGTTTTTGGCTTTGTAACTGTTAGCGAAGGTATTAAAATTCATCGTACCAATTGCCCCAATGCTACACAATTGATGTCTAATTATGGATATCGCGTTGTTAAAGCTAAATGGAATAAACAGCAAGAACTTACCTTTTTAACTGGTTTGCGTATTGTTGGTATAGATGATGTTGGTTTAATTAATAATATTACTAGGGTAATTTCTACTGATTTTAAAGTGAACATGCGCTCTATTACTGTCGATACAAATGAAGGAATATTTGATGGTTCGATTATGATTTTTGTTAACGATACCGAGCATTTAGAAAATTTGATTAAGAATTTGTTAGAGGTTAGAGGTGTTACCGGAGTAACGAGGTTTGACGCATAGGATGATGGAAAATGGACAAGGGATGATGGATGATGAACGATGGACGATGGACGATGGAAGATGGAAGATGGAAGATGGAAGATGGAAGATGGATTTAGAAGTTATTCTGTTGAAAGGTTTAATTTGATAAATCTTTAAGCTAAATATTTTTATCCAATTATAACGGCAACCAATAAAGGGCTAAAAAAACTCATAATTGGTAACTAGCATCCCATAACTGATAACTGGCAACAGAAAACTGGCAACTGGAAACTGACAACTGGAAACTGACAACTGGAAACCGATAACTGATAACCGTCAACCCCTTGACTTATTACAACAATTCAACAATCTTACAGTTGAAAATCAAACAATTTATATACCTTTGAAGGGAGTTTAAAACTATGTCTGAACAAAAAACAAATGAGCTGGTTCGCAAGATTTTTGAAGCTTATTTAGAGAACAAAAATCTGCGTAAAACACCCGAGCGTTTCGCAATATTGGAAGAAATTTATTCCCGAAACGACCATTTTGATGTAGAAACCCTCTACATCCACATGAAAAATCAAAAGTATCGTGTAAGTCGTGCTACGGTTTATAATACCTTAGAGCTTTTGGTTTCCTGCGATTTGGTTACTAAACATCAGTTTGGTAAAAACATGGCTCAATTCGAAAAATCTTACGGCTATCGCCAGCACGACCATGTTATTTGCATTGAGTGCAGTAAAGTGGTCGAATTTTGCGATCCACGTATTCATCAAATCCAAACCATGGTTGGCGATTTGTTAAAATTCGATGTTAAACACCATTCATTAAATCTTTATGGCTTCTGCTCTGATTGCAGTATGGCCAGAAAAGTAAACGAAAGTGCAACAGCTGCTGCTGCCAAAGCTAAATTAGAAGCAAATTAAATCAATCCACAAAAAATAAAACCAGCTTAATTTTTAAATAATGACGCAAGTAGATGTACTTCTCGGCCTGCAATGGGGCGATGAAGGAAAGGGAAAAATCGTTGATGTTCTTAGTCCAAAATATGATCTTATTGCCCGTTTTCAAGGTGGCCCTAACGCAGGACATACTTTAGAATTCGATGGCAAAAAATTCGTTCTGAACACCATTCCTTCAGGAATCTTTAATGAAAAAACCATGAACCTTATTGGTAATGGTGTTGTTATAGACCCGATTATTTTAAAAAGAGAGTTAGATAACTTAAAAAAAGCAGGTCACGATCCTGTTGCCGAAGGCAAACTAGTTATTGCCCGTAAAGCACATTTAATTTTGCCAACCCATCAATTATTGGATGCAGCAAACGAGGCTCGTATGGGTAAAAACAAAATTGGCTCAACCCTTAAGGGAATTGGTCCAACTTATATGGATAAAACCGGGCGTAATGGTTTACGCGTTGGTGATACCACACTTCCTGATTTTAAAGAACGTTATCAAAAGCTGGTTGAAAAACACATTGAAATTCTTTCTCATTATGAAGGTTTTGAATACGAATTGTCAGAAAAAGAAGCTTCTTTCTTTGAGGCAATTGAGTTCTTAAAAACCATTCCTCATGTAGATAGCGAACATTTTGTTAACGGTTATTTAAAAGAAGGTAAAGCAGTTTTAGCTGAAGGTGCACAAGGAACTTTATTAGATGTTGATTTTGGATCATATCCATTTGTAACATCGAGCAATACAACTACAGCGGGTGCCTGCACAGGATTAGGTATCGCGCCAAACAAAGTTGGTGCTGTTTACGGTATATTTAAAGCATATTGTACTCGTGTTGGTGGAGGCCCTTTCCCAACTGAATTAGATAATGAAATTGGTGAAAACCTTCGTCAGATTGGCCATGAATTTGGTGCAACAACCGGTCGTGCCCGTCGTTGCGGATGGATAGATTTACCAGCATTAAAATATGCCATCATGCTAAACGGCGTAACCGAGTTAATTATGATGAAAGCGGATGTTCTGGATAGTTTCGATACCATTTACGCTTGTACACACTATGAATATAATGGCGAAACAATCGATTACATGCCTTATGATATTATTTCTATCGAACCAAAACCAGTATTGAAAGCTATTGATGGTTGGAAAACAGATGTTACAAAAATCACTTCTGTTAATGAAATTCCTGCTAAATTAGCTGATTATATTGCCTTTTTAGAAAAAGAATTAGAAGTGCCAATTAAATTTCTTTCGGTAGGACCAGATAGAGCACAAACTTTAGTTTTAGATTAAATAGCATTGAAATCTTATTTTAAAAGCAACCATAAGAGGTTGCTTTTTTTGTTTCAGTTCAGAATAAATTTACCTTTGTCTCCTCTTGAAAAATCAATTAATTTCAAACAATTTCAAACAAAAAGTATTGCACTGGGCAAACCAATTTGATGTGTGCTGTTTTTTAGATTCCAATGATTACGTGGATGCTTATTCTGAATATGATTTTCTTTTAGCAGTAGGATGCAAAGCTGAATTAAAATCGGAGATAGGAAATGCATTCGAAAAATTGAAAACCTTTTTCGAAGAAAACCAGCAATGGCTTTTTGGCTTTTTCGGCTATGATTTAAAAAACGAAATTGAAGATTTAAAATCAGAAAATCCTGACCATCTAAATTTCCCTGATTTATATTTTTTTGTTCCTGAATACTTATTGGTTTGCAAAGATGGAGTGGCTGAAATTTTGATTGGAGATAAATCAGTTTTAAATGAAATCAATGCATTTATCGTTATTGAAGAAGCAGCTCACAGAATAAATATCAAATCAAAAATTAGTAAAACTGAATACCTTAATAAAATAAATGCACTTAAAGAACACATAATCCGAGGTGATATTTACGAAATAAATTTTTGTCAGGAGTTTTTTGCAGAACATGCAGAAATTGCGCCGGTGCAAACTTATGAAGCGCTTAATAACCTCTCACCTACTCCGTTTTCAGGATATTTTAAACTTTACAATCAATATATTTTATCGGCAACACCAGAGCGCTTTCTATGTAAGCGTGGTAATCATTTAATTTCTCAACCGATTAAAGGAACCGCAAAGCGAAGTTCTGACAAGGCTAAAGATGAAATTATAAAAGCTACCTTAAAAAACAGCATTAAAGAACAAGCCGAAAATGTTATGATTGTTGATTTGGTACGTCACGATTTAACAAAATCGGCAGTAAAGGGCTCAGTTAAAGTTGATGAACTTTTCGGTATTTACACATTTCCACAAGTTCACCAAATGATATCAACCGTTAGTTGCGAGTTAAATCCTGAAGTTCATTTTATTGATGCGATAAAAAATACTTTTCCTATGGGTTCGATGACTGGTGCACCAAAAGTTAAGGCCATGAAACTGATTGAGGAATACGAAGATACTAAAAGAGGAATTTACTCAGGGTCATTTGGCTGCATAAATCCGAGTGGTGATTTTGATTTCAACGTAATCATCCGCAGCATTTTATATAACTCAGAAAACAAATACTTATCATTTCAGGTTGGTGGTGCAATTACTTATCAAAGCGAAGCTGAAGCCGAATACGAAGAATGTTTATTAAAAGCTAGCGCCATTTTACAGGTACTTGGATAGCTTCGGCTACCTTTTATTATCTAATACAACAAAAGATATATCTAAGCAGAATATCCTTTTAAAAAAAACGGAAGATTCGCATTATGCAAACCTTCCGCCTTTAAACTTTTAAGCTTCTGCCTATTTTTTGTAATACTGCTGTGCTTCAGGTAAATATTTTTGTATTTGAGCTATTCGGGTAGCATCACTTGGGTGCGTACTTAAAAACTCTGGTGGTTTTTGTCCGCTTTGTGAAGCCGAGGCCATTCTATTCCAAAAACTTGTTGCATTTTGAGGATTGTATCCTGCCATCGCCATAAAAATAAGACCCAACCTATCTGCTTCTAATTCCTGGTTACGAGAATATTTTAACATTGCAATCGGCGCTCCAACGCCATAAAGCGTATTAAAAGTGGATTGTGCCCTTGGATTTTTAGAGAGGGCTACGCCACCTGCAGTTGCAATTCCTTGAGAAACCATCTCTTGCGACATGCGCTCTGCAGAGTGACCTGCAATAGCATGTGCAATTTCATGCCCCATAACGGTTGCTAAGCCTGCATCATCTTGTGTTACAGGTAAAATGCCGGTATAAACAACAATTTTACCACCAGGCATACACCATGCATTTTTCTCATTATTTTGCACAACGTTAACTTCCCATTTGTAATCTTTTATCAGATTACCGTAGTTATTGTTGTTCATATAAGTTTGAACCGCCGTAATTAGCCTACTACCAATTGTTTTTACTTTTAATGCTTGTGCATTTGAAGCAGGTAAAACTGTTGTTTTGTTTTCAGTTAAGAATTCTCCATAAGCTTGAAATGCCATTGGCAAAACCTGGTCATTACTTACCAAATCCAATCGGCTTCTGCCTGTTAATGGAACCGTTGAGCAAGAATTAAATAAAAGGGTAGCAGCAACCGTAGCTGTTAAAAATATTTTTTTCATAAGTTAATGATAAGAGATTATGAACAAAATCATAAACTACAACCTATAACAGGCAAGCTTAAAATAAGTTTCATAATTGTGTTTTGTTTGTTTTAATTAGCTTTTTTCTTAAACAAATACACTTTAGATTCTTTGCCTTTCAGCAATCTTTCGAGATTTTTTTGGTGAGTTACTAAAATCAAAATACATACAACCATGCCATAAAGCACTTCAGATTTTATAGATACCTGAAAAAGAAATACAATACTGAGCGGAAAAGTAAATCCTGCACAAATTGAACTCAGGGAAACATATTTTGTTAAGAGTAATACCACAACAAAAACAAGAACGCAAAGCATAGATGCTTCGAAATGTACTGCTAAAATCATTCCAAAAAGTGTTGCCACCCCTTTTCCACCTCTAAAACCTGCAAAAATCGGGAACAAATGGCCTAAAACGGCTGTAACCCCAAGAGCCAATTGATAGTTAACAAACTGTGCTGAGTTTTGCGGGCCTGTTACAGACATTCCAATTAAATAGGCAAGATTAGTTGCTGTGTAACCTTTAGCAATATCAATAACCATTACAGCTATACCTGCTTTTTTACCTAAAACACGAAATGTGTTGGTAGCACCTGCATTACCACTTCCGTATTCTCTAACATCGACACCATAAAAAGCCTGACCTAGCCATACCGCTGTTGGGATAGAACCAAAAAGATAAGCAACTAATAAGGCTGTGAGAGAATAAACCGTAACCATAGCCTACAATGATACAAAAAATAAGCCTTTCTTTATATACGAAATCACAGATTAATATGCTTTTAAACTCATATCAAGGCTCTTCACAGAATGTGTAAGCGCACCCATAGAAATATAATCTACACCGCATGCTGCATATTCCACAACATTATCTTCCGTAATACCACCAGAAGCTTCAGTGATAAATCTACCATCAATTAATTTAACAGCAGTTTTTAAATCGGTATAATTAAAATTATCAAGCATAATTCGATCTGACCCACCAGCCTCAATTACCTGATTTAATTCCTCAATATTCCTAACTTCAACCTCAATTTGCAATGATTTATCATTATCAATTAAATATTTTCTTGCTGCATTTAATGCATTACTAATTCCTCCTGCATAATCAACGTGATTATCCTTAATTAAAATCATATCGTACAAACCAATTCTATGATTTACACCCCCACCAATTTTAACCGCCCATTTTTCGAGATAGCGCAAACCAGGTGTTGTTTTACGAGTATCTAAAAGTTTGGTTTTGGTATTCTTTAATAAAGAAACGATCCTGTTTGTTTTAGTTGCAATTCCACTCATCCTTTGCATACAGTTTAAAACCAAACGCTCAGCAATAAGGATAGAATGTGTACTCCCTGAAACAACTAAAGCAATATCTCCGATTTTTACCTCAGCACCATCACCAACTAAAACATCCACTTTTAACAAAGAATCAACCTCAGCAAATATTTCTACAGCCAATTCAACACCAGCTAAAATTCCGTTTTCTTTAATAATTAATTTGGCTTTCCCCTTTGTTCCAGAAGGAATTGTAGATAGTGATGTATGATCACCGTCGCCAACATCTTCGGAAAGGGCATTTTTTATGAATTGAGATATATGTTGCTTGTCCAAAATTTGGTAATTAAGCATCAAAAGTAATAATTATTTATTAGAAGGAGATTTGTTGTTATTGAAATAGAAGGAAGAAAAAAAGAAATATTCGATAACAAATACTGTTAATCTTTAGCTGGCTCAATCCTTAACTCGGTAATTAAAAAAGCTGTATTAAACTTTTTCATAGTTATGGATACTCTATAAGTTTCTTTAGATGTGTTAACTAGAATTACGCCAAATCTGTAATTCTGACTATTATTAATTCGATGGAAAATACTTGTTTTAACAGGCTGATGTTTACTGAAAAAATCTTTTAATATCTGCTCGCCCTGTGCTTTAGAGTATACATCTTCTTCATCAATAATGATCAATTCTATCGTAGGCGCAAAATTTTTAGCAATTTCTTTTGAATTTCCAGCTTTAAAATAAGAAGATAGATCATCAATAATATCAGCCTGAAAGGCTAATGAGCGATATATGGGCGTTATAGCTAATAAGAATAAAAACAGGCTTCGGATCATTTCAGCATTTTATAAATAGCCTATAGCTAAAATTATGCCATTAGCTTATCAAAAAAAGGAATTCTTAATTTGTATAAGCTTCAATAAACCTATATTTGTTCTATGAAGAATTATTAAAACATAGCATTTTAGAAAATGTTTTAAAATTGATTCATAATTTTAGAAAACTAATGAAAAACTGGAGCACTTTAATTACTAAAAAAAAGACTGCTTTATATTTATAGTTTGAGCATTATATTAAATAAAAATAATGAAAAATAAAAAACTCGCACTTATTATTCTTGATGGTTGGGGCTACGGAAAACACGATAATTCTGATGCAGCTTATGCAGCCAATACTCCTTTTTTTGATTCGCTTATAGAAAAATATCCAAACTCAACATTAGAAGCTTCAGGAGAAGCTGTTGGTTTACCTGCCGGACAAATGGGCAATTCGGAAGTTGGGCACATGAACTTAGGTGCCGGACGTGTAGTTTATCAAGAACTTGGAAGAATTAATAAGTCAATTACTGACAGAGAACTTCACTATAACCCTATCTTGTTAAAGGCCTTTGATTATGCTAAGAAAAACAATAAGGCGGTACATTTTATTGGTTTAGTTTCGAATGGAGGTGTACATGCTCATATAGAACATTTAAAAGCTTTATGCGATGCGGCGAATGAAGCAAAAGTAGAAAGAACTTATGTACATGCTTTTTTAGATGGTCGCGATACCGATCCAAATTCTGGATTAGGTTTTATCACTGATTTACAGAATCATATTCAGGGTTCTGTAGTAAAATTAGCAACAATGATTGGGCGTTATTACGCCATGGATAGAGATAACCGTTGGGAAAGAGTTAAACAAGCTTATGATGTAATGGTTAATGGCATCGGCGGGAAAACTCACAATGCTTTAGCTTCAATTAAAAAATCTTATGATGAAGGTGTAACTGATGAATTCATCAAACCAATCGTTTTAACTCAGGATAATGGCGAACCAGTTGCAACAATTCAAAATGATGATGTTGTAATTTGTTTTAATTTCCGTACAGATAGAGGCCGAGAAATTACCACAGCATTAACCCAAAAAGATTTCCCTGAACAACAAATGTACAAACTGCCTTTATATTATGTTACAATGACAACCTATGATGAAAGCTTTGAGAGGGTAAATGTTATTTTTACTAAAGATGATCTAACGCAAACCCTAGGAGAAGTTTTAGCAGAAAGTGGTAAAAATCAAATTCGTATTGCGGAGACCGAAAAATATCCACATGTTACTTTCTTCTTTTCAGGTGGAAGGGAAACAGAATTTAAGAATGAAAAACGCATTTTAATTCCATCGCCAAAAGTTGCTACCTACGATTTACAACCTGAAATGAGTGCCGCTGGTATTACTGATGCTATTACACAAGAAATGGAAACAGGTTGGGCAGATTTTATTTGCTTAAACTTCGCCAATCCTGATATGGTAGGCCATACTGGAGTATTTCAGGCAGTTATTAAAGCAGTAGAAACAGCTGATAAATATGCAGAAATTGTAGTAAACAAAGGATTGGAAAATGGATATTCTTTTATTTTGCTTGCTGATCATGGCAATTCTGAGTTTATGGTTAATAAAGATGGTTCTCCCAATACAGCACACACCACAAATTTAGTTCCCTGCATTTTAATTGATGATGAATATAAAAGCATAGCTGATGGAAAACTTGGCGACATCGCCCCTACTGTTTTAAAAATTCTTGGGGTAGCAATTCCTGAAGAAATGACAGGCAATGTTCTTATATAATGAATAAAAAATTAATATTTTTAGTATTTGCTTTAGGTTTTATTGCCTGCAATCAGCGTGAGGAATCGAAAGCAAATACCGATTTGTTATATTTTGATATTAATGGCTATTTTAAAAAGGAAGCCGTTCGATTAAAAAAATTAAATCCACAGATTGTTAAAGAAGTTTCAGTTAATGATGTAAGTGAAACACAAACTTTAAAGCTTACCGATTGGGAGAAAGAACTTGCTATTTTTATTAATGCTGATATAAATAAAGCATCTTGGAAGGGAAGTTTTAATATGGATAAAAAATTTGAATTAGAGCACTACACATCTTCGAGCAAAAAAATTCCGATTAAAGATGTTGTAATTAATACGTTAAATAATAAAGTTAAAAAGGTGCAAATTATTATCTCAAATAAAAATATTTTATACACGAGCAGTGATACTTTAATCTATTATCCTGATAGCTTATATCAAATTAAAAAATATCAAAAAATAAAACTATTAATGGCCAAGAGCTATCATATTTTGGGTAAATTTAAATAAAAAAAGGGCTTGAATATTAAATTCAAACCCTTTTTTTAACAACTGGTTTAGTTCATTTTAAACTCGCAATTTGAGCTTTATCATAAGTAATCCAGTCAATAATATCTTTTCTGAGTGGTTGCAAAGTTAGTACTTTCTGAAAATCGGAAATTGAATTATTAAATAGAGCTATACATGCAGCTTTTTCTGTAGCTTTCTTAGATTTAAATGATTTAAAAATAGCATAATCCTTGTAAGCTAAACCTCTGTTTTGCAGCATTTGAGTATCTTCCTCGCCACTTAGCTCGCTTGCTTTTGTAAAATCTTTAATTGCAGCAGTATAAAAATTATCACGCATACTATTTAATGATTGTTTAGGATCATTGGCAACATTTAATCTTGCTTTTCCACGATAGTAGTATGCAGAAATCTCAGTTGGTTTTAAAACAATTAAACGACTATAGGTAGTTATCGAATTCTCATAATCTCCATTTTGATAATAAGAATAACCAAGCATTTTCAAAACATTTGCATTATTTCCATCTTTAGCATCGGCTTTTTCTAATTGTGTAACAGCAGCTTTGTAGTCGCCCTTTACCATGGCATCCATAATTTTTTTATCGCTGCCATTTTGCGCAAAACTACTACTTGAAGAGAAAATGATTAAACCTAAAACGGTTTGTTTAAAATAGTTCATGTAATGGTAATAAGTTAACAAATCTAAAATTTCATCGCAAATAAATGAATAAAATATTCACGCAATATAATTCAATTCTTAGAAAATAATATGGTTTAATTTTTTTACATTAACTAAATCAATTAAACAATAGCTTAAACGCTAAAAACTCAGATATATGATATTTGGCGAAAATATATATTCCCTGCCTTTTTATCATAACATTATACCAATTTTAAAATAACATTAACTTAAAGTAAGTTTGGCACAAGAGTTGAATTTAATACCTATACAATAAAAACACACAAATTACCTTCGATAGAACTGCCAGTTTGTCGTTATAAATAATAATAATGAGTAAACAAGATATATTTGATTTTAATACAGCGATGCCAATTATTAACGAGGATACTGAATTTTTTCCATTAATGTCTCAACAAGATGAGGAAGAAATGAATAATGAAGAGACTCCTGAAGTGTTAGCAATATTGCCTTTACGTAATACAGTTTTATTTCCAGGTGTGGTAATTCCAATTACTGTAGGAAGAGATAAATCTATTAAACTAATTAAAGAAGCCTACAAAGGAAATAAAATTATTGGTGTTGTTTCACAAAAAGATGTATCAATTGAAGATCCTACTTTTGACCAGCTTAACTCGGTTGGTACTGTTGCTAACATTATAAAATTGCTTCAAATGCCCGACGGTAATACAACAGTTATCATTCAAGGTAAGCAACGTTTCAGCTTATTGGAAGAAGTACAAAACGAACCTTATATCAAAGCATCCGTTAAAAAATTTGAAGAACAGAAAACAAAAACCGATAAAGAATTTAAAGGGCTTATTGCATCAATTAGAGAGATGTCTTCTCAAATTATACAGCTTTCCCCAAATATCCCAACTGAAGCTAGCATTGCATTAAAAAATATTGAAAGCAATTCATTTCTGATAAATTTCATATCGTCAAATATGAATGCCGAAATGTCTGATAAACAAAAAATCCTTGAAATGGATAATTTGCTGGAGCGGGCTCAAAAGGTTATGGAACTTTTGATGGTTGAATTGCAAATGCTAGAGTTGAGAAATCAAATTCAATCAAAAGTCCGTACTGATTTAGATAAGCAACAACGCGATTATTTTTTAAATCAACAACTAAAAACTATACAAGAAGAACTTGGAGGCAATTCAGCTGATGTAGAATTTGATGCTTTACAGGAAAGAGCTAAAAAGAAAAAATGGACCAAAGAAGTTTATGCTCATTTTGATAAAGAGCTTGATAAATTAGGTCGTATGAATCCGGCAGCACCGGATTATTCTATACAACTTAACTACCTTGAATTGCTTTTAGATTTGCCTTGGAGCGAATTTACAAAAGATAACTTTGATTTAAAAAGAGCACAGCGTGTTTTAGATAAGGATCATTTCGGCCTAGAAAAAGTTAAACAACGCATAATTGAATATTTAGCGGTGTTAAAACTTAAAAGAAATATGAAAGCGCCAATTTTATGTTTGGTTGGCCCTCCGGGAGTTGGTAAAACTTCGTTGGGGAAATCAATTGCCAAAGCTTTGGGTCGTAAATATGTTCGTATGGCATTAGGTGGTATTCGCGATGAAGCTGAAATTCGTGGTCACCGTAAAACTTACATCGGAGCAATGCCAGGTCGTATTATTTCATCAATTAAAAAGGCAAGTGCAGACAATCCTGTATTTGTGTTAGATGAAATTGATAAAGTAGGAACTGACCATCGTGGCGATCCTTCATCAGCCCTGCTTGAAGTTTTAGATCCTGAACAGAATAATGCATTCTATGACCATTATGTTGAAATGGATTACGACCTATCAAATATCTTATTTATTGCAACGGCCAACTCGTTAAGTACAATACAGCCAGCTTTGTTAGATCGTATGGAAATTATTGAAGTTAACGGATATACAATCGAAGAGAAAATTGAAATTGCCAAGAAATTCTTATTACCCAAACAGAAAGAAAATCATGGTTTAAAATTGAAAGATATTGTTCTAAAACCAGCTTTAATTGAAAAAGTAATCGAAGATTATACTCGCGAAAGTGGCGTTCGTGGTTTAGAGAAAAAAATTGGTTCATTGGTTCGTGGTGTTGCTACAAAAATTGCGATGGAAGAAGAATACAATGTTAATTTAACAGAAGAAGATGTTGAACGCATTTTAGGCGCTCCTATTTACGATAAAGATTTATACGAAGGCAATGAAGTTGCTGGTGTGGTTACAGGTTTAGCATGGACAAGCGTTGGTGGTGATATTTTATTCATCGAATCGAGCTTAAGTCCTGGTAAAGGCAAATTAACTTTAACAGGTAATTTGGGCGATGTAATGAAAGAATCTGCAGTTATTGCATTGGCTTACTTACGTGCACATGCTAATGAATTCGGGATTGATTATACCTTATTTGATAATTGGGATGTACATGTTCATGTACCTGCGGGTGCAACACCTAAAGATGGCCCATCAGCAGGTGTAACAATGCTAACAGCTTTAACTTCAGCTTTTACACAACGCAAAGTAAAACAACATTTAGCTATGACCGGTGAAATTACATTACGTGGAAAGGTTTTACCAGTCGGTGGAATTAAAGAAAAAATATTAGCTGCAAAAAGAGCTAACATTAAAGAAATTATACTATGTAAAAGCAATCGAAAAGACATTTTAGAAATTAAGGAGAGCTACATTAAGGATTTAACATTTCATTACGTTACAGAAATGAGTGAAGTTATAGAGCTAGCTTTATTAAAAAATAAAGTAAAAAAACCTATCGATTTAACTATTAAGCTAGCACCAATTGTTAACTAATTTGTAATATTATAATTTTATTTAATCCTTTGATTAATTAATTCATTTACAATAGATACTTTTATAGTCCCGACGAATTATCGGGACTTTTTTATGAAATCGATTTTAGCATCCCTTTTAATATTATTTGTTGTTAATACGGCAAAAGCTCAAAACTTCAAAAATGAATTTGGTTTTAAAACCGAAAATGATGCTTACCTGGCAACATTGAATGATAGATATTATACAAATGGACTATTTATTTATTATCGCAGAGCAATAAACCCTGAAAAATTAGGAGAAAACATTGAGAAGAAAACTTACGAAATTTCTATAGGTCAGAAAATATACACACCTTATTGGGGTCAGGTAGCAAAAAAAGAAGATCAAGACAGGCCATTTGCAGGTTACTTGTATGCAGGTGCCGCCTATTCTATTTTCTATAAAAAAGAAAGTGTTTTAAAAACCAGTATTGAATTAGGTACTGTTGGTCCAAATTCTTTAGCTCAGGATGCACAAAAATTCTTACATAAAACTGTTGGTTTTTATACGCCTGCAGGTTGGGAATATCAAATACGAAATGAAATTGCAGTAAACCTTTCTGGTAATTACAGTAAGCTTATCCACCGTTCGAGTGATAATGCAGTAGATTTTAGCGGACAAGGATATGCAAATTTAGGCACAACCTTTAGCGGCTTAGGAGCGTCTCTTTTATTTAGGGCTGGGAAATTAAATCAATTATTTAACAGTGCTTACCACAATGCAGTAATTGGAGATGCTAAAACCAAAAGCCTGAATAGCTCAGAATTCTTTTTTTACGCAAAACCTCAATTAAATATAGTTGCATATGATGCAACCATTCAAGGTAGTATTTTTAATAATGATAGTCCCGTAACTTTTGGCATTAAACCAATTGTTTTTGAACAGCAATTTGGAGTAAATTACAGTTCTAAAAGATTTACGGCTGATTTTAATGTGATTTTCAAAACAAAAGAAGTAAAAAGCATTGCAAAAGCTCAAAATTATGGTGGCTTGAGTTTATATTACAGGTTTGGTAAAATATAAAATTTAATCAAAACCAGGTTTTTTTCTGCTTTCTTTTCTTTCAGCGTTAACGGATTTATTCTTTAATCTTTTCTGAATTACCGCTTTGGGGATTTTAGTTGGCTTTCGCTTTATTTGAACCACAAGAGACCGTTTAAGCAAATCGATTAATTTAGCAACTGTCTTTTCTTTATTCAAAAGCTGACTTCGATCCTCTTGAGAAATAATGTGTAACAGACCTTCAGAATCTAAACGATTTTCGAGTTTAGTTTTTATAATTAGCTTTTCTTCATCGCTTAAATATTCTGAACTTTCTAAATTGAAAATCAGTTCTACTTTACTCGAAACCTTATTCACATTTTGGCCACCTTTCCCTCCACTTCTGGATGTTTTAAATGTTACTACTTTTAAAATTTCTTCCCTATTAGGTATCATTTTCTTAAAAATTTATTAATATCCCTCCTCAAAGATATTCCAAAATGATACACATATAATGCTAAATTTTTAATTTCATATTAGGTAATTTTGTTTATTCGTTGATAAATTTTAACTTCAAACAATCGTTCTAAATAAGCGCATATCTAAAATAACCCATGACATTAAAATCTTTTGGTCAAATAATAGTTTCATTTTTAAAAACATTTGTATTTTCCGTAATATGTTTTGTCTTTTTATTTTTTTTGCTATGGACATTCTGTTACTCATTACATATTTTTTATTTATTTTTTTTAACGTTAATAGTTGCAACTGTGGCGTATTTCAAAAAAAAGAATAGAAAATTTATCACAATAACGCTATTTGTTGGCCTAAGCATTTTCATTATATCTACACCGTATAATCTAAAGCAATATAATCTCCATGCAGAAGCATTTCAAATGCAGATAAATAATGGTTATCATTTAAAGTTTAAGCAAAAATGTGCCATATATGGTACACTTCTAATTATAACAGTTGGGGATATTGTACCTTTTCCTGAAGCCAGTATTCAAAATTTCTACTTATTGTTTCCAAAAAAGAGCAAAACTAGGATATTTTATGATGATGCATATTTAAGTGCACCCGATATTCAAAAAATGCTAAATACTAAAGGTAAGCAACTTGTTGCCTGGAACAAATGGGGAGAGCGATTTAACAGAAATTTTCGGTTTGCAGCAGCTTTTGATCCTTGTACAATAGAAATTACAGAAGAAGGCAATCATAAAAAATCAACTTTGGTTACTTATTTTCATTACCGCAAAAATTATACAACATTTAATGCAAATCATTATTTGTATGGAATGTTTGCGTTCCGCATTGATGAAGGATTATTTTGGTACTTACAACATGAAGGCTGGTTACATCCCTATAATTCAGTTTGGATTGCTAAGCTCGATAAGTAGATTATTTAATTACAAGCTTGAAAAAAATTCAGCATTCTGTTTCTAATTTTTAACTTTGCCGCACGATGAAGAAAAACCTGGTAATAGCGATTGATGGCTATTCATCTTGCGGAAAAAGCACACTTGCAAAAGCATTAGCAAAAAAATTAGGCTTTATTTATGTTGATAGCGGTGCAATGTATCGTGCCGTAACCTTATTTTTTCTAAGAAATAAAATCGATATTGCTGATGACGCAAAAGTTACCGATGCTTTGCAACACATCGAATTGAATTTTCACTCACGCGATTACGAATCGCATATTACTTTAAACAGCGAAGAAGTTTCTGATGAAATTCGTTTAATGCCAGTATCAGAAAATGTAAGTGAAGTTTCGGCGCATAAAATTGTTCGTCATGAAATGGTAAAACAGCAACAGCGAATGGGCAAATCTAAAAACATTGTAATGGATGGCCGTGATATCGGAACCACTGTTTTCCCTAACGCACCTTTAAAATTTTTTATGACTGCCGATCCTAAAATCAGAGCTGAACGAAGATTTAAAGAGTTAGAAAGTAAAGGCAATAACGAAACCACACTTGAAGAAGTTTTTGAAAACCTTGCCCACCGTGATTATGCAGACACAACGCGTAAAGAGAGTCCACTGGTTAGGGCAGAAGATGCCATTATTTTAGATAATACAGATTTAACACAGGATGAACAATTAGCATTCGCTTTAGAAAGAGTTGAGCCTTTATTAATTAAATAATCAACTACTTTAATTTTATTTCATATTTTTAGCACAAACCATTTGCTATTATGATATTAAAACAAACCTCAATTCTATTTCTTTTTTTTGCGTTCATTTCTTTAAACGTTAATGCTCAAAAAGGCTGGATTAATCTCTTTAATGGTAAAGATTTGAAAGATTGGACGGTTAAAATCTCAAAGCATAACTTAAACGATAATTTTGCCAATACCTTTAGAGTAGAAAATGGCCTAATGAAAGTTAGTTATGATGGCTATGACACTTTCGACCAGCAGTACGGGCATATTTTTTATAAAAAACCATTTTCTGCCTATCTACTAAAAGTTACTTATCGTTTTGTTGGTGAGCAGGCTAAAGGTGGTGAAGGCTGGGCTTTAAGAAACAGCGGGGCTATGTTGCATTGTCAGGACCCAAAAACCATGTTAAAAGATCAGGATTTCCCTATTTCTGTTGAAGCTCAGATATTAGGCGGAGATGGTGAACATGATCGCCATACCAGTAACGTTTGCACTCCAGGTACAAATATCTTCTTCAATGGAAAGCTTTTTACACCACATTGTTTAGATTCTAAATCAAAAACCTATGCTGGCGATCAATGGGTAACAGCTCAATTTTTAGTTTTGGGCGATTCGGTTATTAAACATATTATTGAAGGTGAAGTTGTTTTAGAATATACCAAGCCGCAAATTGGTGGTGGTAATGTTTCAAATTTCGATGCAAAAGTTAAAATTGATGGGAAACCATTAACTTCTGGTTATATTTCATTGCAAAGTGAAAGCCATCCAATAGAGTTTAAAACCGTACAATTGTATAATCTTGAACCATTTATGAAAAATAAAGAAAAACTTAATATGGTTTTAGAAACAATATTGAAACAATAAATTCATATTACTATTGTTTTAGAAAGAACTCAACATAATTCTAAAATCGCTCTTAATATGCTCAAATACCATTTTTTTAAACTTATAGCTTTATTTATATTTTTATCAAGCTCAGCTATAGCTCAAAAAGCATATAAAATCAATGAAATTCCAGACCCAAAAAACAATGGTGGTGGTTGGGTAAGTAATCCTGATGGAATTTTAACTGACATAGATGTTTCTAATATCAATAGCAGTATTTCTAATCTCGAAACCAAAACCAACGTTCAGGTTGCTGTTGTTATCGTAAATGATTTTGAGCAGGATAAAGAGGATTTTGATTTTGCTTACGAACTTTTTAACACCTGGGGAATAGGACAGAAAACAAGTAACAACGGATTACTGTTATTTATTGCTAAAGACAGAAGAAAATTTCGCTTTATTACCGGAACAGGAGTTGAAGGCGTTTTACCAGATGTTAAGCTGAAACACATCGCTGAACAGAATTTAGCACCTGCCTTCAGGGCAAATGACTTTGGTACAGGAATCATCAATACGATTAACGCCATTGGCATTATTGTTTTAAACCCCGAAAATAAATCTGAAATCAATCAATTTTTCACCCAACAAGAAAGCAATAACAACTTAGAAAAATTTTGGCTCCCCTTGGTTGTTGTTATCTTGAGCTTCTTCGCAGTTTTTAAATTGGTTAATAATCAAGAAAAAAAAGTTACAAAGCCAAAGGCCAGTGGCAATACCAAATTTGAAAAAACCCTTAACAATGGCTGTGCTGGTTTTTTCATTTTCATTTTTATCAGCATATTTTTACTTATATTTTTTAATGGATTTGATTTATTTAAGAAAATAGAATTAGTTTATATTCCAATCATTTTATATTGCTTATTAGCCATTGGCTTATTCTTTCGCTATTTATTTTATATAGCCACTTTAAGAAATGCACACAACGATGATGAAAATTTCTTTCAAGCGGTAACATCATTTAATAAAAAGAACTTTTGGCTAATTGTCTTTTCTCCTTTGATTTTATTCGTACTAGTTTCTTATCTATTTAAAAGAGCAAAAAATATTGACAGATTCAAACCTATCCTAGACAGTAAAAACCGAGAAATGACTCGTGTTGATAGAGACGTAAATGTGGAGGGGAAACCTTTTTTGAGCGAAGGACAACGAGCCGAGGAAGTGGCAAAAGCTTACGATTATGATATTTGGCTAAGTGTAGACCAAAAAGAAAATATAATTAAACAGTGGCCTGCTGAAGAATATAATGATTATATCGAATGCCCAAAATGCGGTTTCAGAACTTACAAATTAAACAAACAAATTACCGTTACTGCAGCAACTTACAGTCATGATGGAAAGGCAAAACTGATAAATGAATGCAGTTGCTGCAAAAAAGTTGAATTTATAAAATGGATTACGTTAGCCATGCTGGTTGAATCTAAATCCTCCTCAAGTTCATCTTCTTCTGGCAGCAGTTCGTCATCTTCATCGAGCAGTTGGGGTGGCGGCCGCAGTAGTGGCGGTGGTACTGGTGGAAGTTGGTAAGATATATGGAATTGATGATTTTTTTGCATCTTAAATACATGAAAAGATTTTCAATTTTATTGATGTTATCACTGATATCTTCCAAATTATTTGCCTGCTTGTGCGATTCAGAAAATATCACAACCAATTTTTATCAAGCCGATTTCGTAGCAATCGCAGAGATTATAAAAACAAATACAAACGAAAAAGGCAAAGATTTTTATGCTGTGGATATTAGCATTAAAGAACTTTATAAAGGAATTTCATTAAAATCAATTAATATCGGAGGTTTTAACGGTGTGCAACAGTGGAGTTCTTGCGATATGAAACTCATTCCTAGAAGTAAATGGCTCGTTTTCGGTTATAAAGATAATGACGGAAAATTTTCTTCTGGTTATTGCAGCATGCAAAGAGCTGACGATTATAATTTTATAGAGCGAAAATTTTCTTTTATCCTAATTACATTAAAAAAGAATTCCAATAATTTTGGAGAAAAAATACCACATAATCTGCCTTATCTAAATTACGAGAATTATAAAACATATAGTAGTGAAAAAACTGGAAAATATTGCCTTTTTTCAGTTAATCTGGATTCTAACTTGAATATTGAGAAAATTATTTTCTATACAGATGATACTGCAACTGCAAAAAAACGACTGGAAAATGAACTCAGAAAAATCTCTTTCAAAGATTATGTGTATAAAAACAATTTAAATACAGCACATGGATTCTTTTACATTTTTGAAGTTTACCCTTACACGCCAATTGCGGAACCAGATCTCAGATTACGCGGGTTATAATCTACAATATTTAGGATATTAACTTAGTGTATTTAAAAGTATTTCCTAATTTTGAAACTCTTAGCACGATGTTTGCACCAAGCGTCGTTGAAATTTGTATAAAATCGCCTGAAGAAATCCAAAAATTATGTTTAAAATTTTCTTTCTACTAATTGCGCTGTCTATATGCTCAAACCACCTAATTGCTCAAGATACTTACCATGTTACAGCAGATAAATTAAGAGTTAGAGAAACCAGCGACCCTAAAAGTAAGGTTATCAGCAATATTTCGCAAAATGAAAATATTATAGTTTTAGATACAGGTAATGCTAAGTTTTTTAAAGTAAAATTAAAAAATGGCGAAGGCTGGGTAAGCAAAGATTATTTGCAAAAAATTGTACAACTCGCAACTCCACAAGCAAATAACACAGCATCAAATACAACACAACAAAATACAAATACAGTTCCAGAAGCAGCTGTTATATATCGTGTAACTACCGATAACTTACGAGTTAGGGCAAAGGCCGACTCTAGAAGTAAAGTAATTGGCTACCTTCCCGAAAATGAAAATGTAGCAGTTATTGATTCTACAAATACTAGTTATTTTAAAATAAAAGTAACCAATGGTGAAGGTTGGGTGAGCAAAGAATTCTTAGTTAGGGTTTCGCCTGTTAAAAAAACCAACTTATCAGAAGCTAAAGTTACGGCTTCAGTACCTCAACAACCTCAAGATTACAATAGTATTATCTTTTTTGCCATTGTTGCTTTAATATTATTTACCATCTTGTATTTCTCAATTAAATACGCCGGCGGAAATAAATTTTTTATCGCTTTTTCTGTAATTGTAATATTAGTAATCGGTTACTTCTGCTTTATTACTTTTATCCAGCCGAAAGTAGTTTTAGGCACCTTTACTAGCAATGAAGATATCCAGTATAAGAATTTTAACTTTAAATCGAAAGATTCGGTAACAGTTACCGATACCTATAAGGACTCTGTTTTTACCTCAAAGTATGTTATTGAAGGGGAAATGATTAAACTTTATGATCAGCAAAATACCATTATGCTTTTAATTAGAGATGGAAACACTTTAGTTGGTGAAGGGTTTACCAGAGGAACGTTTACGAGGAAGTAGTATTTTAGAACAGAAGTTTTAGTTAATAAACCCGATAAAGCGGAATAGCCGAAACCGTTTTTTTTTATCGGGTGAGGACTATAAGCGAAAGCGGGGTGGCTGTTTCCGAAGAATTACTGAATGCTAATTTTCAAGATATAAAAATTGGCTATATGTGTTCAATTTTAAGCCTTGAGCTTATTCTTTTTTCTTTAATCTTTACTTAATCCACCGCACAATCTTGACACTTGATACTAAATACTTGATACTCTTTTTCTAATCCATTAAAAATCAGCAACATTTATTAAAAAAATCTTTTCTATTAATTAAAAATTTTTTACCTTTGCAGTCCCTAAATAGGGGAAAAAGGAGATAATTAATTAATGGCTAAAAAACAAGTAGCAGAAAAAGAATTAGCAGCTAAAACAGCTGAGCTTCAGGGAGAAGGCGGACGCCTGACTGAAAAAGAAACTATCGAATCGGAAGCTGATTCAGTTTCGATCGAATCGATCAAATCATCATTAGCAACACCAACCGAAGATTTCGATTGGGATGCAGATGAAAAAGTTTTCGGTAATTACAATGAAGCAGACCGTAAAAAGTTTGAAGATATGTATGCTGGAACATTCAATCAGATTACTAAAGGTGAAATCATTAGCGGTGTAGTTGTTTCAATTAACAACAAAGACGTAGTATTAAACGTTGGTTTTAAATCAGATGGTTTAGTTTCTACTTCAGAATTCCGTGATACACCAGATTTAAAAATCGGTGATTCAGTTGACGTTTTCGTTGAAGCACCAGAAGATGCCAACGGTCAGTTGATCCTTTCTCGCAAAAGAGCTAAAACCCAAAGATCATGGGAAGCAATTAACGAGGCTCTTGAAAATGATAGAATCATCAACGGTTTCGTTAAGAGCCGTACTAAAGGTGGTTTAATTGTTGATATCATGGGCGTTGAAGCTTTCTTACCAGGATCTCAAATTGATATCAAACCTATCCGCGATTACGATGTGTACGTGGGTAAAACAATGGAATTTAAAGTTGTTAAAATTAACCATGAGTTTAAAAACGTAGTTGTTTCTCATAAAGTGTTAATTGAAGACGATTTAGAAAGTCAAAAAGTAGAAATCGTTTCTAAATTAGAAAAAGGACAAGTATTAGAAGGTACTGTTAAAAACATTACAGATTTCGGTGTATTCATCGATTTAGGTGGTGTAGATGGTTTACTTCACATTACTGATATTTCTTGGGGCCGCATAGAGCATCCAAAAGAAGTATTATCATTAGATGAAAAAATCAACGTTGTTGTTTTAGATTTCGATGATGAGAAAAAACGTATAGCTTTAGGTTTAAAACAATTAACTCCTCACCCATGGGAAAATTTAGATGCTAACTTAGCTGTTGGTTCTAAAGTAAAAGGAAAAATCGTAACTGTTGCAGATTATGGTGCTTTCTTAGAAATCATCCCTGGTGTTGAAGGTTTAATCCACGTTTCTGAAATGAGCTGGTCGCAAAACTTAAGAAATCCACAAGAATTCTTAAAAGTTGGTGATGAGATCGAAGCTGAAGTTTTAACTTTAGATAGAGACGAACGCAAAATGAGCTTAGGTATTAAACAATTATCTAACGACCCATGGCAAGAAGTTGCTGCTAAATTCCCAGTTGGAAGCAAGCACACAGCTACAGTTAAAAACATGACTAACTTCGGCGTTTTTGTTGAAATCGAAGAAGGAATTGATGGTCTAATCCACATTTCTGATTTATCATGGTCTAAAAAAGTAAACCACCCTAACGAATTCACTAAAGTTGGTGATGTATTAGACGTTGTTGTTTTAGAACTTGATGTTGATAACCGCAAATTAAGCTTAGGTCATAAACAACTGGAAGAAAATCCTTGGGATACTTTCGAAACTATCTTTACTTTAGATTCTGTTCACCAAGGTACTGTTGTTAAAGTAACTGATAAAGGTGCTGTTATTGCTTTACCTTACGGTGTAGAAGGTTTCGTACCAACTAAACACATGGTTAAAGAAGACGGTACTTCGGTTAAAGCTGAAGAAACTAACGACTTCAAAATTATCGAGTTTAACAAAGAGGCTAAACGCATCGTTGTTTCTCACGCTCGCATTTGGGAAGAAGTTAAAGCTGAAGCTGTAGCTGAAGAAAGAAATGCTAAAAAGAAAGAAGCGAAAGCATCTATCACAGCAGTTAAAAAAGTTAAAGATTCTGTAGAGAAATCTACTTTAGGAGACTTAGACGTATTGGCTCAATTGAAATCGCAATTAGAAGGCGAAGAAAGCAAAGCTAAAAAAGGCTAGTTTTTTTAACTATAAATTTTAAAAGCTCCCGATAAAAATCGGGAGCTTTTTTTTTATACTATTATTTCTATAGTCTACCTAAAATTAGTTTTAAATAGAAAAAAGGTATGTACAATGGATTATACTTCAACAAATGTTGCTTAGTTGCATTATGAAGGTTTTGACCTAAATTTACCGTAGTTGTTTTATTCTTACCATCAGAATGAAATATTCCAAGTGTAGCATCGATTTTGACAATATTAAATTTTTGGTAGGCTTTAAGAAGAAACCAAATATCCATAGAATAATGGTCATGAATGTGAAACTCCCCTATTTGCTTTTGAACTTTGCGCTTGTAAAAATAACTGACGGGATTATTTGGGAACAAGTTTAGCCAATATTGTAATGCGTCTTTATACTTTACTGATGGCTTTCTTAACAAGTTTTCAGTAGGGCTTTTAAAAATCAAATTTCCAACTACCATATCTGCATATCTATTATTCTGAAATGCCAATATTATATTATCGAACGCATTAGGTAAAAATTCATCATCAGCGTTCAAATAAACAATAATATCTCCCGAGCTCATTTTAAATGCTTTATTCATAGCATCTGACTGCCCATAGTCCTTTTCTGAAATAAATTTTAAGTGCGAATACTCTTTAATAATAGATAGCGTATTGTCTTTTGAATCACCATCAATAATGATATGCTCAAAGTTTTTGTAATTTTGGATCAGCACACTATCAATTGCTCTTTTTAAGTATTTTCCAGAATTAAAAGATGGCGTTAAAACGCTAATTTGCATATCAGATAGGGGATAGATTGTACTAAAATACGCCAAACATCGATCCAAAACTAAAGTTTTAGCTATGTACTTTTATAGAAAAGGTTTTTCCTTATTTTTGAACAGAAACTGCCCTATTATGAAAAACTTTATCTTTTTGTTTTTAACAACTATATTTTTCAAACTTTCAGCACAAGAAATAAATATTATACCGCAGCCAGTTTATGTAAAAGCAGATGTAAATAAAAATTCATTCACAATAGATGAAAAGACTCAAATTGTTGTTGTTGATTCATCGTTAGTTAATTCTGCAAATTTTTTAAACGATTATTTTCAAAGATATTATAATCTTAAACTAAAGATAACCAACTTAACTCCGTCGCAAAATTACATTAGCTTAATTTTAAATACGCGAGTTAGTGAATTTGAGGATGCTTATATTTTAAACACTTTGGATAGTGAAATATCTATTTCAGGCACTTCAAAACCAGGAGTTTTTTATGGCGTACAGTCGCTCATTCAATTGCTCCCAACCTCAAGTACAAATTCTCTAACTATTCCATCAGTCAACATTGTAGACCATCCCCGCTTCGATTACCGTGGAATGCATCTTGACGTTAGTCGCCATTTTTTTGATGTGGAATTTGTAAAACAATACATTGATTATTTAGCACTCCATAAAATGAACTATTTTCATTGGCACTTAACTGATGATCATGGCTGGAGAATAGAAATTAAAAAATATCCAAAATTAACTGAAATTGGTGCTTGGCGAAACGGAAGTATTATCGGTTTATACCCTGGAATCGGAAATGATAGCATACGTTATGGTGGATTTTATACCCAAGAGCAAATTAAAGATGTAATTGATTATGCCTTAAAGCGCTACATTACCATCATCCCAGAAATTGAAATGCCTGCGCATAATCTGGCGGTTTTGGCATCTTATCCAGAACTTGGTACAGAGCCAAACAAGAAATACGAAGTTGCACAAACCTGGGGTATTTTTAATAAATTTAATAACGTACTCCAACCAAAGGATACTACTTTTAAGTTTTTAGAAAACGTATTAATAGAGGTAATGGATTTATTTCCGTCTCAATACATTCATATTGGTGGAGATGAAGCCGCAAAAACATGGTGGAAACAATCAGATGTTTCGCAACAAATTATGAAAGCCAATGACTTAAAAACAGAAAGCGAATTGCAAAGTTATTTCATCCGCAGGATGGAAAAATTTGTGAACAGCAAAGGCAAAACCATTATTGGCTGGAATGAAATTTTACAAGGAGGTTTAGCACCAAACGCAGTAGTGATGAGTTGGCAAGGCGATAAGGGTGGAATTGAAGCTGCTAAACAAAATCATAAAGCCATAATGACCCCCGAAATGAAAATGTATTTTAATCATGCTCAATTCTCAAAAGAAGATAGCCTAACAGCTAATAAATTTTCGCCTTTAATTGATGTATACAATTACGAACCAATTTCTACAGAACTAAATGCAGAACAAGCAAAATATATTTGGGGTGCACAAGGTTGTTTATGGAGTGAATACATTACAAATCCTGCAAAAGCAGAATATATGCTATTTCCCAGACTCGATGCTTTGAGCGAAGTTTTATGGAGTCCTAAAGATAAACGGAATTATCCTGATTTTCTGAAACGTTTAAAAACACAATTTAAACGATACGATTTAATGGGCATCACTTATTCTAAAAAATATCTGGAGAATTAATTGTAAAATTTGCTCTTTAATTCAGGTGTAGGTATCCAACAACTTTCTTGCCTTCCCCACCATTTGTACCTATTTTTTGCTATTATATCGTAAACCCAATCACGAATAAATTTAGGAACAATTATAAATGCATAAAGTATTGGTAGCAATCCGCTTAGTTCTTTAGCAACTCTTAATGCTGCAGATGATTTGGTATAAAGTTTTTCATTTTCAACCAATAAAATCGAATTCATTTTTTCGATATCAACGTTAAACTTTGGCAAAATCGTTTTGGCATATTCGCCTTGCAAAGCTGTAAATTTGAAAACATTTTTCTTATCGTGTTCAATAGTAAATTGAACCGAGGCATTACACAAATTACAAACGCCATCAAAAAAAATAACAGGTTGGGTTTTCATTTCGAAGATAAATTTAAGCTTTTATATTGAGTAAATTAAACCTGATGAAAACGACAGCCCCCGATTTTCTCGGGGCTATAGTGATCAGCAGGGCTGCACTACCCGATTGTGGCCGAACCCTGCTTTTCAAAAAAATAAGATTAAAATGAGTACAATTAATTTAAGAATTGGAACAGAACCATTTAGCAGCGTAAAGCAAAACAATCGAATTTCAACTTTCTTACCTTAAAACATTTTTATATATTTGCCCAATCCTTCTTCAATGCAAAAGAAAATAATTTTTGACGGACAAAAAATTCAGATAACAATTAAGCGACTTTGCCGTCAATTAATTGAAAACCACGACGATTTCGAAAATACTGTTTTAATTGGTATCCAGCCAAGGGGAATTTTCTTAGCAGATAGGGTTCAAACAGAACTTCAAAATATCCTAAAAAACAAGAAAATTTTAAAGGGAAATCTTGATATAACTTTCTTTAGAGATGATTTTCGCCGTAAAGACGGCTTGGTTACTGCCAGTAGTAACTCAATTGATTTTATTATCGAAGGTAAAAAAGTAATCCTTATTGATGATGTACTTTGGACAGGAAGAACCATAAGGGCAGCGCTTGATGCTCTGTTAGCTTATGGCCGACCAGAGAAAGTTGAACTTTTAGTATTGATAGATAGAAGGTTTAGTAGACATTTACCTATTGAAGCTGATTATATTGGTCATCAGGTAGATAGCTTAAACTCTCAGCATGTAAAAGTAAGCTGGGCTGATGAAGGTGCAGAAGACAAAGTGATTTTATTATCCGAAAAACAATAAATAAAAAATGGCAGCAGAAAAATTATCTACCCGACATCTTTTAGGCATTAAAGATATTAACCGGAATGATATTGAATTAATTTTCGAAACTGCAGATAATTTTAAAGAAGTAATTAACAGACCCATTAAAAAGGTTCCTTCGCTTCGTGATATCACAATTGCCAATATTTTCTTCGAAAACTCTACCCGAACCAAGCTATCATTTGAACTTGCCGAGAAAAGACTTTCGGCAGATGTTGTAAATTTTGCAGCATCATCCTCTTCAGTTAGTAAAGGCGAAACATTAATAGATACAGTAAACAACATCTTATCTATGAAAGTTGATATGGTTGTAATGCGCCATCCTTATGCAGGCGCTGGTCAGTTTTTAAGCCGGCACGTTAAGGCACAAATTGTAAACGCAGGTGATGGCGCACACGAACATCCAACACAAGCACTACTTGATGCATTCTCTATCCGCCAGAAACTTGGCGATGTTGCAGGAAAAAAAGTGGTTATTGTTGGTGATATTCTGCATTCTAGAGTTGCTATTTCTAATATACTTTGCCTACAGCGTTTAGGTGCAGAAGTTATGGTTTGTGGGCCAACAACACTAATCCCTAAGCACATTCATCAACTTGGAGTAAAGGTTGAGCATAACTTAATTAAGGCATTGAATTGGTGTGATGTTGCTAACATGCTTCGTATTCAATTAGAACGTCAGGATATAAAATATTTTCCATCTTTAAGGGAATATGCCATGATGTATGGCTTGAACAAACAAATTCTTGATAACCTCGATAAAGAGATTATTGTAATGCATCCTGGCCCAATAAATCGTGGTGTTGAAATAACCAGTGATGTAGCAGATAGTAAGCAATCTATCATTTTAGAACAGGTAGAAAACGGTGTAGCTGTTAGAATGGCCGTACTTTATTTATTGGCTAGTCAGGGATAGTTTTGAGTTCAATAATTCATTAGTCGATGGTTTATTAGTATATGGCTAATAGGCTATAGTGATTGAACCACTCGCAAACAGTCAACCGATTTAAACAATTAACCATCTTCAGTTTACAATACCAACCTACTAGTGACCAACCAACAATTCCCCTTTTTTCCACATTTTACTTTCCTAGATACCAAATAAAAAATCCTAGCGTTAACTTGTGTTATTAACAGATGTTAATTACTTATGTTGATAAGCTTTGATACTATTTCTAATTTAGTACCAACCATATTTGAAACCAATGCAGAAAAAATACTTACTAATTCCGCTACTTTTAGCAGGAAGTTTTAGCACTTATGCGCAAGTGAGCGCTGTGCAAAACCTCAATAAAAACTATCAAACGGGTTTAGAACTATTAGATAAAGAAAAATACACAGCAGCTTCACAACAATTTAAACTTGTTGAGCAACAACGTTTTAAACCTGCCTCACAATCAGAGAGTAATGCAGAGTTATCATTATTAAAAGAGAATGCTAAATTCTATGCAGCAGTTTGCGCATTAGAACTAACGAATACGGATGCCGAGAGTTTATTTCAGGCATTTATCCGCGATTATCCGTTAAACTCTAACACTAAACTTGCCTATTTTTATGTTGGAAAAACTTATTTTAACCAAAAAAACTATGAAAAGGCTTTAGAATGGTTCGAAAAAACCGACCCTTCTACCCTCTCCGGCAAGCAAAGAAATGAATATCAATTTAAGCAAGGATATTCGTATTTTCAGTTAAAAAATTATGATAAAGCAGAACCTTTATTTGAAAAAGTAAAAAAAGAAGAAGGCGAATTTCAAGAAAGCGCAACTTATTACTTTGCTTACATAAATTACTTAAATAAAGAATACAAAACGGCATTAGCTAATTTCGAAAAGCTAAAAGGCTCGCCAACTTACGAAGCCAGCTACCCTTATTACATCACCTCGATGTATTATTTAGATGAGCGTTATGATGATGTAATCAGCTATGCCATTCCGGCTATGGCAAAAACCAAACAACAATTCGAGCCTGAAATGTTGAGTTTGGTTGCCGCATCTTACTTCGCAAAATCTGAATTTAAAAATGCAGAAAAATATTTCGCAGAATTCTATGCAAAAGATAAAAGTGATGTAAAAAATAACCTGTTTATCTACCAGTATGGTTATTCATTATTCCAGAATAAAAAATACAAAGAATCTGTTGTTGTTTTAGAGAAACTGAATACAGATGATGTTTACCTGCAAAATGGTATGCATACTTTAGGTAAAGCATTTATCCAATTAGGCAATAAAGAAAAAGCTCAGAGTGCATTTTTCCGTGCTTCACGCTTAGATTTTGATAAGACGATTCAAGAAGAAGCCTGGTTAAATTATGCAAAATTAAGTTATGAACTTAATTTCCACCAACAGGCCTTAGAAGCAACTCAAAACTTTTTAAAAACTTTTCCTAAATCTAAAAAAATCAACGAAGCAAAAATACTTTTGGGTGAGGTGCTATTAACAACTAAAAATTATCAGGCTGCCGTTGATATTTTGGAACCTATTCCTGATAAAAATCTTGAAGCAAAAGAAGCTTATCAAAAAGTAACTTATTTTAGAGGTTTAGAGTTTTATAATGAAAGGGCTTTCCCTAATGCTTTGTCCATGTTTTTACGTTCAGACAAGTTCCCTGAAGATAACGAAATTCATGCTTTGAACACGTATTGGAAAGCAGAATCAATGTACGAATTGCGTAAGTTTGGTGAAGCGGTTTCAACTTTCGAGCAATTTTTAAAAATGCCTGATGCGGATAAAACAGGTGTTTACAATTTTGCGAATTACGCTTTAGCCTATGCAGCTTTTGAGGATGAAAAATACAGTAAGGCAGCGACTTATTTCGAACGCTTTTTAGCTGGCAATGATAAAGACCAGAAAACAATTGATGATGCAACCATTCGTTTAGCCGATTCATATTTCGTAAATAAAAGCTATGGCGATGCGATGAATAACTACAATAAAATCATCAATCGTAAAACCAGTGCAGAAGATTACGCTATTTTCCAAAAAGGTATGATTCAAGGTTTGGAAAACCAATATGACACGAAAATTGCAACTATGCAAAGCTTGTTACAGCAGTTTCCAAATTCGAATTATGCTGATGATGCTGGTTTCGAAACCGCTTATACTTATTTTAACAAAGGTGATTTAGAGAAATCAAAAAGTGATTTGGTTGGTTTAGTTGCAAAATATCCTCGTAGCAGTTATGTGCCTAAAGCATTAGTAACCATTGGTCTCGTACAGTATAATCAAGATCAGGATGATGCAGCTTTAGAGTCGTTTAAAAAAGTAATTCGAGATTATCCAAGTGCCGATGAAGCAAAACAAGCAATGGAATCTATCAAAAATATCTACATTGATAAGGGTGATGCGAATGGTTTTATAACTTACGCAGGCACAACACCACTTGGAAATTACTCAAACGCAGAACAAGATAATATCGTTTTTGCAGCAGCAAATAACCTGTACCTAAAAGGAGATGCAAATGGAGCTTTGCAAGCAATTAATGCTTATTTCGATAAATTTCCCAAAGCAATTCATGACAAAGAAGGAAAGTTTATTAGAGCTGAATCTTTAGTAAAATTAGGCAGACCAGATGAGGCAATTGCCGATTATGAATTCATCTTGAACGATTGGTCAAGCGATTACACTGAACGCTCTTTATTAAGTATTTCTAAAGTGTTTTTAGATCAGAAAAAATATAACGAAGCAATCGTTTATTTAAAAAGACTGGAAACCACAACTGATTACAAAGCGCACTACGGTTACGCCATAAACAATTTGTTAAAAGCTTACACCGCTTTAAATTCTGCTGATGATATGATAAAATATGCGCAACTGACTAAAGAATCGGAAAAAGCATCAGAAGAAGAAAAAAACAGTTCGGGTTTATATGCTGGTAAAGCTTATTTATTAAAAGGCGATACAACTACAGCTGTTAAAGAATTTAAAAATGTTGTTGCCAGTACTAAAACAATTGCAGCGGCCGAAGCGAAATATAACTTGGCCTTTCTTGAATATACCAAAGGTGATTATAAAACATCATCAAAAACCTGCTTCGATTTAATAAATAATATGGCATCTTACGATTATTGGGTGGCCAAAGCTTTCATCCTACTATCTGATAACTATGTTGCTTTGAAAGATAATTTACAGGCAAAAAGTACGCTTCTTAGTATTATCGATAATTACGATAATAAAACTGATGATATCATCGTAACAGCAAAACAGAAATTAGAAAAATTAAACCCGAAGAAGTAGAATCATGAAGTTGAATAAATATATATACAGTACTTTATTTTTCTTAGCTGCCGGATTAGTTAACATTCAGGCACAGGAAAAGAAGCAGGAAGAAAAAGCAACGGTAAGTGAAGAAATTGAAGTTGTTCGTCCGTACAAACCAATATTAGCAGAAGCTGTAAAATTACGTAGAAGCCCAAATTTGGATGATGTTAAAACCTATAAAGCAAAGTTAAATTATAGCGTTACCGATAGGAAACTTGAAATTAACAGCGATATTCAGAAACTGCAGGCACAAGCGCTTGTTGATGAAAAACAAAGTGACCTTTTAAACAATTATGTAAAAGGTGGCTTCGGTTCATTAGCAACTTTATTAGGCGAAGTTTATATAAATATGGGCCGCGACCCTGCATTACAGGTTGGTGGTTATTTCAAGCACTTCAGCCAGGAAGGTAAACTGAATAAGCAAAATAGCAGCAACCAGCAATTCAGCCTTTTCGGCCGTAGCATTATGGATGAAAACACAGTAAGCGGTAGAATTAATTTTGAGCGTAACGGATTATATTTTTATGGAATAGACAACAATCGACCTGCGTTAAATCCAAATCCTGAGAAGCAAGCCTTAACGTTATTCGAAGTGGAAGGAGAATTGGTTAAAAACTATAAAGAAGATAATGATGCTTTTAGTTATGCATTAAAAGCAAATGGGTACGTTTGGAATGATAAGTTTAGTGCCAAAGAAAGTTATTTAACTTTAAATGGTTACCTAAACAAACGCATTAGCTCATTAAATTTGGGTTTGGGTGCATCAACCGAATTCGGAAATACTAAAGATTTAACAACAAGTGTAGGCAACAATCTACTACGTTTAAATCCTTATATACGCTTACAGGTGCAGGGCGCAAAAGTTACTGCTGGCATTAACTTAGTGCAGGAGTTTGGAGCTTACAGTAGTACAAGAATATTCCCGGCAATCACTGCAGATTTAACGCTAATTCCTGATTATTTACAAGTTTTTGGCGAAGTTAAAGGCGATGTAACACGCAACTCAATGAAGAGTTTTGCTGATGAAAACCCATGGTTAAACAGCAATATTCTAATTAAAAATACCGTTGAAAAATTAAGTATAAGTGCAGGTGTTAAAGGAACTGGCGGTCCAGGTTTTGGCTACAAAGCTCGTTTCTATATTAAACAAATAGATGATATGCCTTTATTCGTTAATAACTATGCCGATTTTAATAAGTTTGACGTAATCTACGATTTTGGCAAAGCTAAAATTACTGGCTTAGAGGGAGAAATTTCTGTGCAGGTTAGCGATGCTTTAAAATGGACAGGTAAATTGAATATAGATGACTATAAACCTGCACAAGAAACATACAGTTGGTTTAAGCCTGGTTTAAAAGTAAGTTCAAACTTTGTTTATACTTATAATAAAAAGCTCAGTTTCAATGCTGCAGTTGTAATTCAAGATGATATTAAGGCTAAATTGTACACTGCAGCCCCAGTAAATCCATTACAATATGTTGTGCCTAATACTTCAATTGAATCGATTGTAACTGTTAAAGGATTTGTAGACTTAGGCGTTGGGGCAGATTATAGGATTAATAATAAGTTTTCGGTTTTTGCAAAAGCAAATAATATCCTGAATACGAACTATAGCAAATATTTATTTTATCAAGTAAACGGTTTTAATATTTTTGGCGGACTAACCTATTCTTTTTAAGCACGTTAATTTATTATTGTGTTGATTTAGAATAAAACGCTAATTTTACCCGAATGGATATCTTATTATACCTTTCAGAACTCTTGCAGCAACGTACTTCAGTTGGTATTACCGGCTTGGGTACATTTTTTAAAAAGAAATTTGCCGGCAGATACGATAAAGAAAAACAATCGTTTCTACCTCCAGGGTATTCTTTGCAATTTAATTCTGATGTTAAGAATGCTGATTTGCTATCAAACTTTATCGCAGAAAAAAGGAATATTTCGGTAGAAAGTGCTAACTATTATATAACTCAATTTGCCGAAGAAACAAATAAGAAACTTGAACTAGAGCATGAGGCATATTTAGAAAATATTGGTCGATTATATTTTACAGAACATGAAGGATTAAGTTTTGATCCTTCAAAAAATATTAATTATGGTTCTGAATTTTATGGATTAGCCGCTGTTGCAGAAACTGAAGTAACGTCAGAAATACATACAAAAGAGCTAGCATTTGAAAAAGCTTCAAATCTTCAGGAAAGTGTTGAAGAAGAACCCTTAAAAAGTTCACATTTGCTTGATGAAGAAAAACCTGTTGATAAAGTTTTTCCAATTATAGAGAATGTAGAATTGGATGAAGTTAAAGATGATTTAAAATATACTTTATCCAATTCTGAGCAAGAAACTGCAGAAATTCTTGATGCTGAACACGAAGAATTAGTTGAACAAGAAGAACTACTTATACCTGTTCCTGATGCTGTAAAAGAACAACATGAGGAGCTTCCAAATCATTTTGATCATACAGCCGAATCAGAAGAAGAAAATATAATTGTAGGGCAACATGCGATTGAACCAGAAACAACTGATACGAAAGATAAAGTAGAAGTACCAACTCCAGTTACTGCATCGCATTCAGAATATCCAAACCGCTTTTCTTTAAGATCAGAAACAGAAGAATCAAAAACATATATCAATTTAGAAGACGAAGCTAAATCAGAAGCACCAATCATTAAGGCACCTGATTTTATTAAAGAACAACATGCAGAAAACCCAAATCGTTTTGGTCATGATCCATTGAGCGATGAAGTTTTGGAGGAAGAAGCACCACAAGGCATGTCTACCTGGCTTAAGGTTACCATTATAATTTTGATTTTAATTATTATCGCTGCCATTACTTATTTAATTAAACCTGAGTTGTTCACCGGCCAAAAAGAAGCCATAAAAGATACCAAAGTAGTTATCGATTCTCAAAAGGTTCCTATTGATACTACTAAAACAAAACAAGATTCAATAGCAAAAACGGATAGTATACTAAAAGCTAATCAGGTTCTAAATAAAATTGATTCGCCAAAAATCAAAGTTGCTGCAGCACCGAAAACGGCTATTCAAACACCAAAAACAATTAATACAACTTACGAAGTTATTGGCGCATCTTTCAGAACAACCAAAGCCGCTGAAAAATTTATACAGCAAATGAAAGGTTATGGCATAACCGCTAAAATTGTTCCGATTGAAGGGCCATTTAAAAAAGTTAGTTTAGCTTCTTATAAAACTGAAAAGGAAGCATTAGATGCCAGACCAACTCTAAGTAAAAAAGTAAGAATAAAAGAATTAGATATTAAACAGATAAACACACCATAATGATTGCACTATTAATTCAAGATACCACACAAGCATTACAGGATACAGCAAATGCCGTAAATCCAACATTATCACAGCCAGCACCAGAATTACACTTTATAGATTTGCTATTTAAAGGTGGTTGGGTAATGGTTCCATTAGCATTTTTAGCTTTCCTAGCCTTGGTTATTTTTGTTGAGCGTTATTTAACAATAAAAAAAGCAACAAAAGATGAATCTAATTTAATGGGACAAATTAGGTCTTATATCCAATCTGGAAATTTAGAAGGTGCATCGGCAATGTTAAGAAATAATAACTCTCCCCTTTCCCGAATGTTACAAAAAGGCTTAAAGCGAATTGGCCGTCCAATTAAAGACATTGAAGGCGCAATTGAAAATGTTGGTAAATTAGAAGTTTCAAAACTCGAAAAAAACATCAGCATTTTAGGTATTGTAGCAGGTATTGCACCAATGCTTGGTTTTGTGGGTACAATTGTTGGGGTAATTACCATTTTCCATCAGGTATCCATTAAAGGAGCAATCGAAATTGGCACTATTTCTGGTGGCTTGTACACAAAAATGATAACATCAGCAACGGGTTTAATAATTGGTATTATTGCCTATGTTTTGTACCATATATTAAACATAATGGTCGAAAAAATCATTCTTAAAATGGAAACGGATGCAATTGATTTTATTGATTTATTAGAAGAACCAGGCAAATAATGAATTTAAGAAAAAGAACAAAAGGCTCCGTAGAAGTACATACATCGGCATTAAACGACATTATGTTCTTCCTTATGCTGTTTTTTCTATTGGCATCGGCCGTGGTAAACCCACAGGTTGTTAAGTTATTACTGCCACAATCATCAAGCGGACAACAATCTACCGCAAAAAAAGCGGTAACTGTTAGTATAGACGAAAATTTAAATTATTTCGTTGATAAAAAACCGGCAACCGTAGAAAGTTTACAGCCTGCTATTGAAGCTTATCAAAAGCTGGCACCAGATATGACTATCATTTTATATGTAGCCAAAAATGTCCCGGCAGAAAATATTATGGTTGCTTACGATGTAGCGAACAAATTGAAATTAAAACTTGTTTTAGCAGTTGAGCCTAAAAAATAATGAATTACAAAGAAGAAAATAATTATCCAAAAGCAGTTGCAATATCCACAGGGATAATGGCGCTATTGCTTGCGATTAGCTTTTTGATTGTGATTAATTCATTTCAACCTGCTGAAGAATTGGGTATGGGCGGTATGGTTGTAAATTACGGAACTGCTGAAACAGGAATGGGAGATGATTATACGAGTATAGAAGAGCCTTCGGCCGATCCTAATGCCAACAATAAACGACCGGATAAAGTGGTTCCTGAAGAAAAAGTTACTCAAAATACTGCAGTTGAAACCGGAGATAAAGAAATTCAGACTCAAAATACAGAGGATGCAATTAGTGTAAATACCAAAACAACCAAGGCGGTTGTAAAAACGCCAACTACTGCTACTGAACAAAAACCTTCAACGCCGGTTATTAACCAAAATGCTTTGTATAAAGGCAAGAAAAATACTGGTCAAGGCGGTGGCGATGGAACAGGAACTACTGCAGGCAACCAAGGATCAGTTAATGGCGACCCTTTAGCCAACAATTATGGTAATGGAGGTTCTGGTTTTGGAAATAAACCAATCGAATTAAGACGTTTTTCTAATCTTGTTATCCCTAAAGATGACGGACAAAAAACAGGAAAAATTGCGGTCAGAATTTATTTCAACAAAAATGGAGATATTACCAGGGCAAATCAAGAACTCAAAGGTTCTACAATTACCGATACGGAATTGGTTAATAAATGTATTCAAGCGGTACTAAATTCTTCTCTAAGTAAATCTGATGTGGGTACCGATAACCAAACTGGAGTTGTAGTATTCAATTTTAAAGTGAAATAAAATATTACCTTCTAATTGATGGGCCTATATTGCACAGACCATAATTCGAACAATTTCTGTATAATCTTTCCATTTCGTTTTCATAATAAAAATTAGTCAACCTATATTTGACAAATATTATGAACTACCAGCAAACGCTTGATTTTTTGTATAGTAAACTTCCTATGTTTACCCGGGTTGGTGCATCAGCTTTTAAAAAGGATTTAACGAACACCATCATTTTTTGCGAAGCTTTGGGTAATCCTCAAAACAAGTTTAAAACCATCCATGTTGCCGGTACAAACGGTAAAGGTTCTACTTCTCACATGTTGGCTTCGGTTTTGCAATCCCAGGGGTTTAAAACCGGATTATATACATCTCCGCATCTTAAAGATTTTCGTGAGCGGATTCGCATAAACGGAAAAATGATCAGCAAAGCCGAAGTTAAATCTTTCGTTCAGGCGAACAAGAAACTAATTTATAAAATTGAACCTTCCTTTTTCGAAGCAACTGTTGCTATGGCCTTCGAACATTTTGCAAAACACCAGGTTGATATTGCCGTTATCGAAGTTGGTTTAGGTGGAAGATTAGACTCGACAAATATAATAATACCAGAACTCTCAATAATTACAAACATCAGTTTAGACCACACCAATATGCTTGGCAATACCTTACAGGAAATTGCAGGAGAAAAAGCGGGCATTATTAAAAAAGGTATTCCTGTAGTTATTGGTGAAACACAGTCAGAATCTGAACCGGTTTTTATCGCAAAAGCTAAAGAAGTAGATACTCAAATATTTTTTGCTGATAATTCGTTAAAGGCAAAAGACATTTCAATAAAAAATAACGTACTTAAAATTTCTCTGTACGAAGATGATGAGCTTAAATATCCGAGCATAAAAAGTGACTTAACTGGACTTTATCAACCAAAAAACATTACAACAGTTTTAAAGGCTTTGGAAGTTTTAAGCCAGAAAACTGAAACAAAAATTGTAAAACATGCCGTTTATCAGGGCTTAAAGCAAGTAAAAAAACTTACAGGTCTGCAAGGACGCTGGCAAACCCTAAATAAAAATCCACTTGTTATTTGTGATACCGGCCATAATGAAGCTGGAATAACTGAAGTTATTAAAAACATAGAACAAACGCTACACGAAAAACTTCACATCGTTTTTGGTATGGTAAAGGATAAAGACATAACAAAAGTTTTATCTCTTTTACCTAAAAAAGCTGACTATTATTTTTGTAAACCAGATATGGAACGTGGATTAGATGCTAAAGAATTAGCAGAACAAGCATCAGCTTTCGAATTAAAAGGTTCTGCCTACAATTCTGTTTTGGAAGCAAAAATGGCAGCCATGAAAAAAGCTGGTATTAACGACCTTGTATTTATTGGAGGAAGTACTTTTGTTGTTGCAGAAACATTATAAAAACTTTACAGAAACTTCAAAAATTCTTCATCTAAAAATTATTAATTTAGCCGCTCAAACTAAAGCATAATGAAGAAAATTTCGTGGTTAATTGTTTCCGTATCCATTTTTTCCCTCTCCAGCCTATCAGCTCAAACACAAAAAACAAAACCATCAGCTAAAACATTTCCGGCAGAGGTTGCAAGACCAAAATTGGTTATAGGTTTAGTCGTTGATCAAATGCGCTGGGATTATCTTTATCGGTATTACAATCGTTATTCAAACGGAGGATTTAAAAGATTAATTAACGAGGGTTTTTCTTTAGAAAATACTTTTATTCCTTACACACCAACTTACACAGCGGTTGGTCATACAACAATTTATACAGGTTCGGTTCCTGCAATACATGGTATTATTGGAAACGATTGGTACAACGTTGAAACGAAAAAAAATATTTATTGCACTGAAGATTCTAGTGTTGTTACGATAGGAAGCACACCTTCATCTGAAGGAAATATGTCTCCAAAAAATTTATTAGCTACAACAATTACAGATGAGTTAAGATTAGCTACAAATTTTAAAGGTAAGGTAATTGGTATTTCATTAAAAGACAGAGGTTCAATCTTGCCAGCCGGTCATGCTGCAAATGCGGCCTATTGGTATCAGGGAAGTACCGGAAATTGGATTACAAGTTCTTACTACATGAAGGAAGTTCCAACATGGATTGCTGATTACAACAAACTCAAGCTAGCCAATAAATTTTATGCTAAAAACTGGGAAACACTATATCCAATTAACACTTATCTAAATAGTACAAGTGATGAGAAAGATTACGAGGGGAAAACGAGTACTTTTCCACATACTTTAGCCCAAAATATTGATAAAAATTTCGATGCCATACGAAGTACCCCATACGGAAATACGATTACACTTGATTTAGCGAAACTGGCTATTCTTTCAGAAGACTTAGGACAGGACAACATAACCGATTTCCTAGCAATAAGTTGTTCGTCTACAGATTATGTTGGACATGCTTATGGCCCAAATTCAATAGAAGCAGAAGATACTTATTTAAGATTAGATAAAGATTTTGAAGAATTTTTTAACTATTTAGATAAAAAAGTTGGTAAAGGAAATTACACAGTTTTTTTAAGCGCCGACCATGGTGTTGCCCATGTTCCTGCTTTTATGAAAGAGAATAAACTTCCAGCAGGTATCGTTAGCGATAGAGATATTGTTTTCAAACTTAATGCCTTCCTTAACAATAAATTCAAGGTTAACAATGTTGTTTTAAAATCGATGAATAATCAAATCATTTTCGATCATGATAAAACTGATAATGGAACGGTTAGTTTTGATGTGATTAAAGCAGCATCTATAGAGTTTTTAAAACGGATAGATGGTTTCACAAATGTTATCGACATTTCGAGAATCGCTCAAACAACATTACCAGAAGTTCAGAAAAAAATGATTACCAATGGATATAATGCTCGCAGAAGCGGCGATTTATATTATATTTTAGATCCAAACTGGTTTAATGGTAGCAGTACGGGAACTACACACGGAAGCTGGAATCCTTATGATGCTCATATTCCTTTGGTTTTTATGGGTTGGGGAATTAAACCCGGTGCATCAAACAAAACACATTATATGACTGATATTGCACCAACTTTAGCGGCATTACTGCATATTCAAATGCCAAACGGATGCGTTGGAGAACCAATAACAGAGATTACAAATAAATAATTTAAAGCCACCAACTCAGGTGGCTTTTTTATTTATAATTAGTATCAATTCTATTATTAAATCATCTGATGATAAGGAATTATTACATTTGCATACCAGATATAAATTAAGAGAAGCCTATTCTTTTCTTTAACAGCCTGACTTATGCAACAAGTAGAAATATATAAACCTAAAAATAAAATTCGTTTTGTAACTGCCGCCTCATTATTTGATGGACATGATGCCACAATTAATATTATGCGCCGAATTTTGCAATCTTCAGGTGCAGAAGTTATTCATTTAGGACATAACCGTTCGGTTGATGAAGTTGTAAATTGTGCCATTCAAGAGGATGTGCAAGGTATTGCAATGACCTCCTATCAAGGCGGTCACATCGAATATTTCAAATACATGCACGATTTGCTGCAGGAACGCGGTTCAGGGCATATTAAAATATTTGCCGGTGGTGGTGGTGTAATTCTCCCTTCTGAAATTGAAGAACTTGAAGCCTATGGCATTTCCAAAATTTATTCTCCTGATGATGGCAGAAGAATGGGTTTGCAAGGAATGATTAATGATATGCTGATACAAACAGATTTTGTTACCAAAAGTAGTATTACTGATGAGTTACAAACCATCCCAACTAAAGATATAAAAGCTATAGCAGGAGCAATTACAGTCGCAGAGAACGATCCCGAAGGTGCTCAATCCTTCGTTGATGAACTTAAAACACTTTCTAAAAATAATAGTGCCCCAATTTTAGGGATAACCGGAACTGGCGGTGCCGGAAAATCATCATTGGTTGATGAATTGGTTCGAAGGTTTTTGGTGGAAGTTGAAGATAAAACCTTGGCGATAATTTCTGTCGATCCATCAAAAAGAAAAACAGGAGGTGCTTTACTTGGCGATCGCATCCGCATGAATGCCATAAATAACCCACGAGTTTACATGCGCTCTCTGGCAACAAGACAAGCAAATTTAGCACTTTCTAAAAATGTTCAGGAAAGTATTGATATCTGTAAAGCTGCTGGTTACGATTTAATTATCGTTGAAACATCTGGTATTGGTCAATCTGATACTGAAATAACTGAACATTGCGATGTTTCACTATATGTAATGACACCAGAATTTGGTGCAGCAACTCAGCTGGAAAAAATCGATATGCTCGATTTTGCCGATTTAGTAGCCATTAATAAATTTGATAAGCGTGGAGCTTTAGATGCCCTGCGTGATGTTCGAAAACAGTACAAGCGCAATCATAATATTTTCGATGCAAAGGATGATGAAATTCCAGTCTATGGAACCATGGCATCTCAATTTAACGACCCTGGAATGAATAACTTATTTGTTGCTTTGATGGAGCAAATTAAGATTAAAACAGGAACTAACTTTAAAGCCCGAATGGAATTAACTTCAGAGCAATCTGAAAAAATTTACATCATTCCACCCGATAGAATTCGCTATTTAGCCGAAATTGCCGAAGCCAGTCAAACTTATAACGAATGGGTTGATAAGCAAGCATCGATAGCCCGCAAAATGTATCAGCTTAAAGGCGTGATCAATCTGCTAAACGAAAATAAAATAACAGATGAACAAGGCAAAGTATCCCCTTCTGGAGCAGATTTAGAGAGCACTTTATTATATTTTGAAGAACAACTGGATGGAGAATGTAAAAGATTGCTACGCCAATGGCCTGAAACCAAGAGAAGTTATAAAGAAGAATTTTTTATTTATAAAGTTCGCGATAAAGAAATTAAATTACCATTATTTTACGAATCTCTATCAAAATTAAATATTCCCAAAGTTTCTTTACCAAGATATGAAGATTGGGGCGATATTTTGCGTTGGTTACTAACTGAAAATTTACCAGGTGAATTTCCATATGCTGCCGGCGTTTTTCCATTAAAACGTGAAGGAGAAGACCCAACGAGGATGTTTGCCGGAGAAGGCGGTCCGGAGCGAACCAATAAACGCTTTCACTATGTATCTTTAGGGCAACCAGCCCATCGTTTATCAACTGCCTTTGATTCTGTTACTTTATATGGTGAAGATCCACACATTCGCCCGGATATTTATGGTAAAATTGGTAACTCAGGTGTAAGTATTGCAACGTTAGATGATGCTAAAAAATTGTATTCTGGCTTTGATCTTTGTGCACCATCAACATCCGTTTCAATGACGATAAATGGCCCAGCGCCAATGCTTTTAGGCTTTTTCATGAATGCAGCAATCGACCAGCAATGTGAAAAATACATCATTGAAAATGGCTTAGAAGAAGAGGTAAACCAAAAGATAGAAGATATTTATAAATCAAATAACATTCTGCGCCCAACTTATAGCGGCAACTTACCCGAAGGAAACGATGGTTTAGGTTTAATGCTTTTAGGCATAACTGGCGACCAAGTTTTGCCTCCTGAAGTTTATACGAAGATAAAAGCTTACGCCATAAGTTCTGTTCGAGGAACGGTTCAAGCTGATATTCTAAAGGAAGATCAAGCACAAAATACTTGTATTTTTTCTACTGAATTTGCCTTAAGAATGATGGGTGACATTCAAAAATATTTTATTGATGAAAAGGTTCGTAATTTCTATTCTGTATCCATCTCAGGTTATCATATTGCAGAAGCTGGTGCAAACCCTATTTCCCAGCTTGCTTTTACTTTAAGCAACGGATTTACATTTGTTGAGTATTATTTAAGTCGGGGAATGCATATTGATGATTTTGCACCAAACCTTTCTTTCTTCTTCTCTAACGGAATTGACCCTGAGTACGCCGTTATTGGGAGAGTCGCCAGAAAAATTTGGGCTAAAGCCATTAAGAATAAATATAAAGGCAATGATAGATCTCAAAAACTAAAATATCATATTCAAACATCAGGTCGGTCATTACATGCTCAAGAGATAGATTTTAATGATATTCGAACAACTTTACAAGCTCTTTACGCCATTTATGATAATTGCAATTCACTACACACAAACGCTTACGATGAAGCCATAACTACACCAACTGAAGAATCAGTACGCAGGGCAATGGCTATTCAACTCATAATTAATCGAGAATTGGGTTTAGCAAAAAATGAAAATCCATTACAAGGTGCTTTCATAATTGAAGAATTAACCGATTTAGTTGAAGACGCGGTTTTAGCAGAATTTAAACGCATTAATGATCGTGGTGGTGTTTTAGGTGCTATGGAAACTATGTATCAACGTGGTAAAATACAGGAAGAAAGTTTATATTATGAAACGCTGAAACACACAGGTGAATATCCTATAGTTGGTGTAAATACATTTTTAAATAAAAATGGCTCTCCAACAATAGTTCCTGGTGAAGTTATTCGTGCAACCGAAGAAGAGAAACAGTATCAAATAGAAACTTTAAAAGCATTTCAAAACAGAAATGAAGATAAAGCTGAAGCATTTCTTATGCAACTTCAAAAATCTGCAGTTGCTGGCGATAATATTTTCGAGCAATTAATGGAGGTATGCAAAGTTTGCTCCTTAGGTCAAATTAGTAAAGCACTTTACGAAGTTGGTGGCCAGTATAGAAGAAACATGTAAAAGCAAAAAGATGCTGTCTCATAAATTCGAAATGTCATCCTTAGTTTGTCGAAGGATTTGCAAAACTACCTTTTATGGCGTTTTGAAAAGGTCAACGTGACTAGGTGCAAAGATAAATTGATTTATGAGACAACCTCTTAAAATATGTATTCAAATCTTAACCAGCTATCCAGCTAAATTTATAATCAATAGTTGGGTTTTTCATTCTTTCTGCAACACGCAATAAGCGCGAAGGTAAATTCATAATGTAATCTCTCGCTTTTTCTCCTGCCTCATCCAAATCACGCATACCTTCAATTTTCCAATCAATAATCAATTGCTGCATAATTTCAACATAATCAACAGCTGTGTAAACGCCTAAACGTTGTGCTGCATCCGTAAAATGACCAAAAGTTTGACCAATCTTTAAACCAACTTCACGTAAAAAGTGTGCTGGCATTACAATCTTTTTACGCATCATATCTTCAAAAGCCAACATTGCTTCGTTCGGATCAACCTCAAAAATACGATTCATGAAATCTTTGTAAGCCTTCGCATGCCGTGCTTCGTCTGATGCAATAACACCGCACATTTTAGATAGTAGGGTATCACCATCTTTTTTAGCCAATGAAGCTACCCGTCGGTGAGATACATTAGTTGCTAATTCCTGAAAACTAGTATAAATAAAATTTCTGTAGGGATCATGTCCCGTTCCAATTTCAAAACCATCAGCAATGAGATACTGCGTAGAAATCTCCATTTGGCGCATATCAACACGCCCTGAAAGATATAAGTATTTATTTAATAAATCTCCGTGACGATTCTCTTCAGCTGTCCAATGACGAACCCATTTCATCCAACCACCTTCTTCGTCACCACTGTGTCCGTCTACCATTGCTAACCACGATTCGTAAGTTGGCAATGCTTCTTCAGTAATTGTATCACCAATTAAAACAGCCACCAAATCATAAGAAAGGTCTTTTGCATTATCTCTTAAAATCCTTATATCCTGATAAAATGTTTCACTTGTAGAATCAGGTAAGAAATCTGATGGTTGCCAGTTAGTATCTATTGGCTTTAAATAGGTACCCATAGATTCAAGCATATATTTCTCAATATGCATCATTACTTCCCTTCTCTTATCTGCAAAAAAACTCATTATTTTTTTATATATTGTTGTATAGCAAAGATAGCCAAATATTACGGCAAACCTTACAATATTAACATATTTGAGTACAATCAGTTTGGAAATATGATATATTGTTACCTAACAAACCAGCAATTTTAGCTTCGCAAGTGAAATTCATTACTTACATCAGTTATTTCTGTTCATTTTGTTAACTCAATCCGCTTTGACAGATGTTTCGATATTGGCAGAAATTCCTAATTAGTAATTCTTTTGTTTTTGATATTTTATTTCAATAAACGAAGAAACCCCTGCAGTTGTTACTGCAAGGGTTCTTGTTAAGAGCCTGTTTTGAGGCTTTTAAGATTTGGCACCGACCTACTCTCCCACGTGTTACCGCAGTACCATCGGCTCTGGTGGGCTTAACTTCTCTGTTCGGA
>NZ_BMDJ01000004.1 GCF_014635725.1 Pedobacter mendelii
AAACAGGACTTAAAAGATCGATTCTAAAAAGCCTTTTTGCACAACAACTTCTGCTTTTTTCAAGCAACAACTCTGGGGGTCAATTTAAAATTGGCGAAAGGGGGTCAAATTTATTGGTATATGCACTTTGATCAATTTACCGAATCTTCTCGACCTGGTACAATTGGGGAAAGCTCAACTGGTCTCGGATTATATCTGGCCAAAAACTGTATCGAACGTCTTAAAGGCAAAATATGGTTTGACAGCGCAGAAGGTCAGGGAACGACTTTCTTTGTTGAATTTAAGACTTAATAGTTTATTTACTTTATGGATACTGCATCAGAAACAGATTATTTTTCCGGTTTTGATTACCCTGCCAATGCGCTTTTAAAGTTTAATGCTTGTGGCGATCTTTTTACTTTTCTTTTAAAAGATGGCACAATCATTCATTATACAGCAAGTGATACATATTTATTCAAAAAATGGCTTGTGTGTAACGGAATAACGGATATAAGGTTAGAGAAAAACAAATAGAGCTTAAGTTATTTAAAGAGTAAACCGAAATTAGAGGGATATGGATTGACTTGCTGGCCCTTCGTTAGATGATTGCTCATTATCATCCGCTTTTAGAATTATTGAATTTCGTTTATCTTCCTTTTCACTTATTAAACCAAGTTCCTTGGCGAACAGTTCTTCAATATCTTGTTTGATTCTTTTATAATTTTCTTTAACATCCTCATCGCTCACATTAGCAACAACTGGAATAGGTTTGTATCCGTCTTCCTCGGCCTTAATAGCTGCATGGTCATTTTGTATCTCGCTATGAAATACTTTAAGTTTAATTTTTTCTTCAGGGTTATCTGCAACAATACCTACAAATTCACCGGAAGATAGCGAGGCAATTTTTGAGGCGGGTATGGCATGATCCAACTGTGTAGATTTGGTAGTTGAGGTATCCGAACTGTTGATGCTCATACTCTGCCTATCCTGCATAATTTTACCGAAGGTTTCTGATAACTTTTTTGCAGTATCGCCAGTAACCTGCCCACTAATGATGTTGCCCACTATACCTATTATCACGTCAGCCTGTTCTCCTCCATAATCTTTTTTGAGCTGGCTAAAATCTTGCACAGCAAGTGTGGTGGCAACTTTGTTGCTACGGGCTGTAGCGATTAAACTATCAATGTTATTGAAATATATTGTCGGAAACTCATCGAATACCAAGCTGCTTTTTAGCTGATCTTTACGGTTAACCAGCTTAATCATACGGGATATGTAGTGAAAGAACAGCACCATATACTTGTAATTTTTGTGGATTGTTACCAACGCAAACGATCTTGGGTTGAAGCGGATTATTTACATCGAGCGTAAAATCGTTCCCACTCAACACATAGTAAAGCTGTGGTGAAGAAAGCCGTGCTAATCCAATTTTCGCTGATGCGATTTGGCCTTCTAACTGTTCTTTCGCTTTGTTTTGAAACGCAGAAACAAAAGGATTAATTAGCACCTTGATTTCCTCTTCCTGTTGCAAAACGGCAAACAAAGGGTCGTAATCCGCTTGCATTAATTCTATCACATGCGGCAATGTACAATACCTGCCATTCTCATATCTTCGTAAATACCATATAATGGCAGTTAAAAAGTTGATGGGGCTTTCTACAAAGAAATCACCTTGTTTTTTTATCCAGTCCCGGTTTAAGCCTAACATGATCGTACGGCTTGCCTCTGTAGCATCGGTAATGTCTTCCATGCCAGCCGGGTCAAGCGGATTACAACGGTGGGTACGGTTTAAATCGTCAAAATTGATGATATAGAATGATGGCTTGATTTTAAAGTTCTTTTGATATTTTAAAAGCTTGTTGTAAGCGATTTTGGATAGATCGTCATATTTAAAATCGTACAAGAACATGGAAAACCCTTTTTTAAGGTGCTGGTCAATAATGTGCCTGATTACAAAATAAGACTTACCTGCTCCTGGAGTTCCGGCAACAAGCATTCCTCTAAATGGATTGATGAAATTTATCCAACTGTGCCTAATCTTGTTCTTCAGCCTGTATTTTGCAGGCAGGTTTACCGAATATTCATTTTCGAGTAGCCGTTCTTCCTGTGGAAAGGTTTCATTATCAGTATTAAAAATGTCTGTATCCAGTTTATTTCTGATCAGCCTTGATAGCAAGCCGCCACCAGTTAAAATCAGCAGGTAGCCAATAGAAGTAATACCGATGTAGCAGATGGCAATGATCGTAGCTTTGACATTCAGATAGAAGCACAACACACTGATGAAGTATAATAGGAACCCTGTGAGTAGATAGGCTATAATAGTATTCTTCTGTATCTTCTCATCTTTTTTGCCTTTTACACCAATGAGCGAGATAACCAAAGACAGTAAAGCTGCGAGTTTCGGTTTCACGATGTTGTTAAATAACCCCGTTTTGGCAATGTTGGCTACAATGCGGTCGGTAATTGTTGCCGTCCAATCCCAATTTTTAAACGCTATATAGCAGCATAGGTAAAAATGGATAGTTAATATAAAAATGCTGATTAGGCGTGTAAAGTCTATAATCTTTCTTAAACCCTGTATGTCTTCTCCCGTGTTCATAATGATAATTTGTTATATGCGTAAACCTTTTTTTCTTCTCTTTTTCTTACCTGGTATCATAGGCGCATGGTCATACTGTGGTTTGCCTAAAAGATCTTTTAAATAATTAGATGGTGTAATCGGTTCGAGGTATGTCTTTGCAGGGTTGTTCGTTTCAAGTTTCAGATAGCTCGACCGCTGTTTTACAGGTTTTAGGTAGGTTTTAACCTGATCGGAATCATTGAATCGCTCCGTCAATGCCTTTGCGCTATACGCTTTACCCAAATCACTTCCATTAAAAACAGATTTAGTGCGGTGATCGATAAAAGTGGTTCCGTAAATAAAACCTTGTTCGTTCTGCCGCAATACAAGGCCGATGTTGTTCATTTTTAGTTCTGCTTGAAAAGTTGCCTTCATAAACTGATTATACTTGTTAAGTATTTTATCAATGCATTGCTTTAACTCATTTTTGTAGGGCTTCCTTTTTTCCTCATTGCGTTCAAATTTCTTTTCCAGGTTTCTTAATGTAGGTTTAGAATAAAATGCGCTGGATTTGATGGGAACACCAATGGCATTTCCGTTGGCATCTAATATGGAATACATTAAACCTTTCTTTTCAAACATTTGTGTACCCTCTTCTCCGCGTGTAGCAATCACGTTGAATACCTTTAGTATCGCATTCAGTTCTGCAAGGGATGTAAACATATAATCTCTTGTAACTGCCGTTATTACATTGCTTATCACTCGTTTTGTTGGCAAGTGGCCATACTTGGCCTTTTCAGGATCAATCGCTTTTATGCCAGGCTCTTGTTTGTACTTCCTGCTTTCTGCTCTGACAAGATGAAAGTCTTGTTCAATTGCTTTACGGGCGGGTTCTGATAGTTTTCGACCAATATCATGAAGGTCGATTCGTTGGGCAGCGGCCGTAATGTTGGTGCTAACAATATGTACATGTAGGTGTGCTGAATCATCATGTCGATAAACAAGAAACGGCTGATCGCCAAAACCAATTTTATCCATGTAGGTTGCGGCTATCTGCTGCAAGGTCTCTACAGTAAGCTTTTCACTACTGTCAAAATTTAATGAAATGTGCATGGCATTGGTCTTGACGTTTGGCTTTAACATAGTTAGGTGGTTGAAGCGTTGCAGTTTATTCTGGAAACTCATTTTTTCAATATCACCGGCAAAGCCACTGGCAACTATCAGTTTTGCCTCCCCAGCAATTACTTTATTCTCATTATAATGAAGCATTCCCCTGATGCTTTTGCCTGTACTTATTTTTGCAACCATCTTTCAGCCAACTTTGATATGATTACTAAAAGACAGTCTACTTTCTCATCTACCTTTTTATACAGGTCTGCTACTTTTAGCACATAAAATGCTCTATGTGTTTCCGCTTTATTCTGATTAAAGCTGCGGGTGATTTGATTAATATTGATACCTATTGCTTTAAGTTCTTTTCGTATCATAGCCAGCTCTTCCATAATCGGGTTTAGGGTGATGTCCTTGTAAAAGCTTTTAATAGGCTGAGATGAAAGGATTTTACGGGCCACCTCTCCGACAGTGCTACAATCGCTTTCTGACTGTTTCTTTTCAAGCCGTTTAAATACTTTTTCTGTGACCCTTACAATTATAGGATGAGTTAACAATTGCTCTTGATCTGCTGCTTTTCTTCTTGACATAACGGGCAGTTTACAGAAGTTCAGGATTTGCGAGTTTCGAGCAAATCCACTGACCACAAGGGCAGCAAAGATATTTTTGTATACAAAAATACATCTTTGCTTAGACCAAGCGGGCTACAACGAAGCTCTTTCAGAAAGCTGCCCTGAACTTAGGTTTGTATTAAATGAATGGGATTAATAGGGGCTAACCTTATGATTTAATATGATCAGATTTATCCTGTCGTTGGAGTTCATCCAATGAAATAAAACCTCTTAGAAGCTGCCGGATTTTTTGGCGGGGATCTGTTCTTATACGTTGGACATTTACTTTTAATCTGCCCTTTACCTGAGCACAAGTTGAATCATTGATATTTTTCCTTTTCATGACTATTCTTATTAATAATCAAAGGTGGCATGTCTGAAATCTGGAAAAACCCATATGGGAAATTTACTTTTTATGATATTCCCATACTAACCAATTTATAGTTGACATATAATTTTCCCATATGGGATTTAAGCTCTTGGTAACATCAGATTATTGCGGTAGAAAGGAGTTATTTTATGTATACAAAACCGCCAGAAATAAGAAATGTTACCCCTGAGAAAGCAGTTAAGATCCTTCAGGAACATGGGACAATTATTACTGTAGAAGAAGCTAAATTAATTTTGGATTTCATGTATAAATTAGCTAAATTAGCTGTTAATCAATGCGTTAATAGTAATTAATACTATCCACAATAGAATCAGAGAAATGAAAGTAGCAGATTTATATATTCGTGTAAGCACGGACGAACAGGCTGACAAAGGCTATTCACAAAGAGACCAGGATGAAAGATTACGCAAATATTGTGAACTCAATTCTATTAAGGTTAGAAAGGTTATTTTTGAAGACCATTCTGCCAAAACGTTCATTCGTCCAAGATGGACACAATACTTAGGTGAAATTCGCAAAAATAAAGGAAAAGGTGCTGATTTGGTACTGTTCACTAAATGGGATCGGTTTAGCCGGAACGCGGGTGATGCTTATCAAATGATTGCGGTTTTAATGAAGTTAGGAATTGAACCTCAAGCTGTCGAACAACCGTTAAACCTCGAAATTCCTGAAAACAAAATCATGTTGGCTTTTTATTTAGCTGCCCCAGAGGTTGAAAATGACCGCAGAGCATTAAATGTTAAGCAAGGAATGAGGCGGGCAAGAAAAGAGGGCAGATATATGGGCGTTGCGCCAGTTGGTTTTGATAACAAAACCCGCGAAGATGGCAGCAAATATATTGCTCATAATCCAAAAGAAGCACCATTTATACAGTGGATATTTAACACAATTGCGGATAGTGTTTTTGCTCCTGATCAAATTAGAAAAATGGCTAATGAAAAGGGCTTTATGATTAGCAGGATGAACTTTTATCGTGAGATAAGAAATCCTGTCTATTGTGGTAAAATAGTAGTGAAAAAATATAAAGATGAAGAAGAACAATGGGTAAATGGCTTACACGAGCCTTTGATATCTGAAAAACTATTTTATAAGGTGCAGGACATTTTAAATGGCAGAACAAAGGTAATGAGGGTGCAGGCGGTGAAGATTAACGAAAGTTTACCGCTACAAGGCTTTTTACAATGCGCAACTTGTGACAGGCAACTTACTGGTAGTGCATCCAAAGGAAAGAAAGGAGGCTATTACTATTATTATCACGCTCAAGCTGTTTATGGATGTGGGTGCAGGTATAAAGCCGATGAGGTAAATAAAGCAATCCTAAGTGAGTTGGTTAAGTTTATTCCCATTCCTGGAATGAATGAGTTATATAAGCTTATAGTAATGGATGTCTATAAACAGAGCAGAGGTGGTGCATTTAACGAAAGGAAAGAGATCGTTGAACAAATAGATAAGCTTAATTCCAAATTGGCTAATGCAAGAGAGCTGCTATTTGATGAAAAGCTGGATCATTCTGATTTCTCAATTATGAAAAAAGAATGTGAGGAAAAAATAAAAAGGTTAGAAGCATCGCTCACAGAGGTGAAGGCGCAAAAATCGAACACCATGAGTATCGATAATATGCTTATAAAAGCCATAGAGGCACTTTCCAGACTAAAAGATATATATGAAGAGGGTAATGCTTTGACCAAAAGAGAGGTGTTGGGTTCGATATATCGTGAAAAGTTGAGATTTGATGGAAAGGAATATCGAACCCCGAGACTCAACGAAGCAGCACACCTTATTTATCAGATTAACAAGAAGTTAAGAGAAAATAAAAACGGGAAAGATCGTAAGCCATTACGTCTTTCCCGTGCAGTACTCGGGGCGGGAATCGAACCCGCACGCCTTTGAAAGCACAGGATTTTAAGTCCTGCGTGTCTACCAGTTCCACCACCCGAGCAGGCGATTTACCTTTTAAAATAAATGCTTTCTGGTAGGAAAGCATTTAGAGCGAAAGACGAGATTCGAACTCGCGACCCCGACCTTGGCAAGGTCGTGCTCTACCAACTGAGCTACTTTCGCATATACAAAACACCTAATGCGTTTTGTTTTGGTGATGCAAATATAGATAGTTTTATATTTTTGTCAAGAATTTTCTTGTTAAAAATTTAATATTTAATTTAAATTGCTGTCTTTCAGTACAAGTAAAATTAAATCAGTTTCAAATCCTCTTCCTTGCAGGTAGTTCATTAGCTTCATTTTTCTTTTTAAAGGATTGGATTCGTTTAAGAATTCTGCTTTTTTTACTGCTAAAGCTGTTAGTGTCTCTAAATATTCATCATCATCCAAACTATACAAAGCTTTTTGTAAAAGTTTTTGGGGTACGCCTTTTAACTTTAAGCCCTGTTTAATTTTTATTCTTCCCCACTTTTTAATATTGAATTTTCCAGAAGTATAACTTTTGGCAAATCGCTCTTCGTTAAGGAAATTATTCATAATTAATTCAGAAAGAATCTCTTCAAGTTCATCTCCGCGGATTCCCCATTCCACTAACTTATACCTAACTTCTTTTTGAGAACGCTCCTGGTAAACACAAAAACTTTCGGCTTTTGAAAGTGCTTGCTTTTTATCTAAATATACTGCCTCTTGTTTACCGCTTTTCATAATTAAATACTGAAATTCGTAAAAATAATAACGATTAACGTATTTTTCTGAATATTAATAAAATGCAGAACCCGATATATACCGTTTTAAACATTGCTGAAATTTTAAAAGCTGATGTCAAGTTAGTTAACGGACAGACTGTTATCCAGTATCTTATTATTGATAGTCGCTCCGTTTTGATTCCCGAAAATTCCTTATTTTTTGCATTGTGTTCGCATCGCGACGGACACGGATTTATCAAAGATGCATACAAGAAGGAGATTCGGAATTTCGTTATCACAGAAGAGAAATACATTAGCCAATATCCTGATTGTAATTTTATTGTAGTTGATGATACTTTGATTGCTTTGCAGAAATTAGCGATTGAGCATCGAAATCATTTTAACTTAAAAGTGCTTGGAATTACGGGAAGTAATGGAAAAACAATCGTTAAAGAATGGTTGTATCAGCTTTTAGCAGTAGATTATAACATTGTACGCAGCCCTAAAAGTTATAATTCGCAAATTGGTGTACCACTTTCTGTTTGGCAAATTGATGCAGATAATAATTTAGGGATTTTCGAGGCAGGTATATCTGCAGCAAATGAAATGGAAAATTTGGCTGAAATTATTCAGCCCCAAATTGGGATTTTAACTAATATTGGAGAGGCGCATGCAGAAGGGTTTAGTTCAAAACAAGAAAAATTAGAAGAGAAACTCAAACTTTTTGCAGCTACCGAGTTATTTATTTATTCTCCTGAGTATGTATCTGAAACCAATTTTAATGATTTACCAGGTAAAAAACAGTTTAGCTGGAGTACTAAACAGGGCGCAGATTTACGAATTATTGCCGTTGAACCAACTGACGTAAATTGCTATTTAAGAGCGATTTACCAAGATAAGGAAATAGAATGCACGTTGCCTTTTAAAGATAAAGCATCGATAGAAAATGGCATGATTTGCTGGGCAACTTTATTAGCACTAGGCTATTCTGCAGAACAAGCCGATTTGCGCTTAGAAAAACTCAGTCCTGTGAGCATGCGTTTAGAACTCAAAAATGGTATTAATCAATGTTCGATAATTGATGATTCTTATAGCGCAGATATTTCGTCTTTAGCTATTGCCTTAGATTTTCTGAATCAACAAAATCAGCATTCAAAAAAAACCGTCATTTTATCTGAGTTATTTGAAACCGGTAAGGATGATTTGGATTTATATACAGAAATTGCTGATTTACTAGCGCAGAAAAAAATAAATCGCTTAATCGGGATTGGAATACAAATTTCCAAATATGCTAAACTGTTTAAGTTCGAAACGCAATTTTTCCATGATACAAATACTTTTATTGAATCTTTTGCTGGTTTGCATTTTAATCATGAAACTATTTTAGTAAAAGGAGCAAGACGCTTTGAATTTGGAAGAATCAGTAAGCTCTTAACCCAAAAAATCCACGATACGGTTTTAGAAATTGACTTGAATGCGATGGTTGGTAATTTACAGTTCTATCGCTCGAAAATTAAAGCTGGTGTTAAAATTATGGCTATGGTTAAGGCTTTTTCTTATGGTAGTGGAAGTTTTGAAATCGCCAATTTGTTGCAGTTTCATAAGGTTGATTATTTGGCCGTAGCTTATGCAGATGAGGGTATCGCCTTGCGTAAAGCTGGAATAAATTTACCAATTATGGTTATGAGTCCTGAAGAATCGGCTTTTGAAGCAATCATCAAAAACAATTTAGAGCCCGAAATCTATAGTCTGGAAATTTTGAATAATTTTTTAAATTCACTTTCGGATTACGATTTCAATTATCCAATCCACATTAAAATTGATAGCGGAATGCACCGTTTGGGGTTTGATACTAACGAAATTGACGAACTTTCTGAATTACTAAAAGGTTCTCAGAAAGTAAAAGTTCAAAGTATATTTTCTCATCTGGTAGCAAGCAGTGAAGCCGAACATGATGGGTTTACTCAGCAGCAAATAGAAAAATTTAAAGTAATTGCGAATCAGTTGGTTGATTATTTAGGCTACAAACCTTTACTACATATCGCCAACACTTCAGGTATTAGCCGTTGGCCAGATGGACAATTAGACATGGTGCGTTTGGGAATTGGTTTGTATGGTTTTGATTCAGCACTTCTAAACAACCGCGGATTAAATACTACCATGATTTTGAAAACAACTGTAACTCAGGTTAAAACTTTAGATGCTGGCGAAACTGTTGGTTACAGTAGAAAAGGCGTTATGCCAAATGGTGGTAAAATTGCAACTGTTAAAATTGGTTATGCCGATGGTTACAGTCGGGCTTTTGGAAATGGGGTAGGGAAAATGTTGCTTAATGGAAATTTGGTGCCAACAATCGGATCCATTTGTATGGATATGACGATGCTCGATATTACTGGAATTGATGTTAAACCAGGTGATGAGGCAATTGTTTTCAATCAGGAACATAATATTATGGAACTTGCAAAAGAAATCAATACAATTCCATATGAAATACTGACTAATATTTCTCAAAGGGTAAAAAGAGTTTATTTTTATGAATAAAATGGTTCATTGGTTAAAGGTTCATTAGTCATTTGTTTATTAGGCTGGTAGTTAACCGTGAGTATTGCCAAACAATAAACTAATAAACTTTATTCATTTAGCTAGGTATTTTATGCATTTTGCTAACTAATGAACTAATGACAAGTGAACTTTATTCATTTGGCTAGGTGTTTTATGCACTTTGCTAACCAATGAACTTAATGACAAGTGAACCAATGAACTTTTCTAAAGAATTTTGAATAAGTTTGCAACATGAATAAAGTCGGGAAAGCTATTTTAAACTATCTAATTAAAGGTTTATTAATTGTTGTACCCATTGCAGTAAGTATTTTTATTGTAGTTTGGGCAGTTACCACGGTTGATAGCTGGTTGAATGTCAATAATATTCTAGGCGTAAATCCTCGCACAGGCGAAAGTAGAAACATTCCTGGTTTTGGCTTACTTACCGTTTTAACCATTATTTTACTAGCTGGAATATTTGTTACCAATTTGGTTACAGAGCCAATGTATAATTGGTTTCAACGCATTATGCAGCGTTTGCCTTTGCTAAATTTTATTTACTCTTCTATTAAAGATTTAACAGAGGCTTTTGTAGGCGATGAAAAGAAATTTAATCATCCAGTGGTTGTAGATGTTGAAGGAGGTTTAAAAAAGATTGGCTTCCTTACTCAAAATGATTTACGCAAACTCGATTTATCAGACGAGGTTGCTGTTTATTTTCCACTTTCTTATTCTTTTGCTGGTCAGCTTTGTATCGTAAAACGAGATAAAGTTAAAGATTTAAAAATGAGTGCTGCCGATGCTATGAAATTAGTAGTAAGTGGTGGGGTTAGCGGGTTATAGATAGTGCTTGATTTCTTGCCTAATAAGCTTATATCTATGTTAGATGAATTTTATGATAGATTTTTTTTGCCAGGCTATTACTCTTTTAGGGAACTTTTTAAGATTTTATTTCTATAAATCTTCTTGGCATCTATCTATTTTCTGTTCAAGATGTAGGCGTGTTAAAACGCTCAAATCAATTTAAAAAATACTTCTGCTTGTAAATAGAATAAATACAAGAACAACAAATGCAAAAAGTAATCTAGTGTAATATTCTCTTATAAATAAACCAGTCAAAATTAGTAAATCATCATCGGTATTGCTATGAATTATTCCGTTTCCTGTAGAAGAATTATATATGATTTGCTTGTCTTTATGATTGTTTACAGACCATCGGCTAAGCCAGCTATTTTGGAAACTCCAATCAAATTCCTCACCTGATGTAAAAATGATTTTCGCTTTAAAACCCAGCCAATCATATCTTATAACTGCTAAAACTTCATTTCTATTATTAAGGATTTTTGTTTCGGGGTTAGAATAACCTTCACTTTTTAAAAGGTAAATTCCTTTTTGTGTTGTCGCAATCGCAGTATTTTTAAGCGAGCTAAAATTGATAGAAAATTTAAGCAATCCATTGCCAATTACCTGATAATTGCTATCAAATAAACCTTTTCTCCAATTTAATATTTGCTCCATATTTTTACAATTAACCGTTTTCGTTCTTACGAACGCCTAATAAAACAAAAAAGAGCGATTTTGTTTTATTAAGATTAGAGTTAAGTATTATAAACATGTTACAGCCAAAGTATAAGCCAATAAAAAAGTGCTTGCGAAAACAAGCACTTTTAGTAATTATTGATTTTTTTTTACTCAAATCCTATTAATCTTATAAACCTATTCCAAATTCTTAATTCTAGTTAAAAATTAGGTTTCAGTACATATTTATTATAGAACCTGAATATATGCTCTGCTGCTTCTTCAGCGGTATCTACTAAACGAAATAAATTCAAATCTTCCTCATGAATGTTATGCTCTTTCTGCAGCATTGTTCCTTTAATCCAGTCTATTAATCCACTCCAGTAATCTTTACCTAAAAGTACAATCGGGAAACGGGCAATTTTACCAGTTTGAATTAAAGTTAAAGCCTCAAAAAGCTCGTCCATAGTTCCAAAACCACCAGGTAAAACCACAAAACCCTGACTATATTTCATAAACATTACTTTGCGTACAAAGAAATAATCGAACTCTAGTAATTTGTTATGGTCAATATACTTGTTGTGAAATTGCTCGAAAGGTAATTCGATATTTAAACCAACCGATTTGCCCCCATTGGTATGAGCGCCTTTATTACCAGCCTCCATAATACCTGGGCCGCCACCTGTAATTACGCCATAACCACGATCGGTTAATAATTTACCACACTGCTCTGCTAGCTGATAATATTTGTTTGTTTGTGCAGTACGGGCAGAACCGTAAATGGTAACACAGGGCCCAATTTTAGCAAGTTTTTCAAAACCGTCTACAAATTCGGCCATTATTTTAAAAATCTGCCAGGAATCTGTTACTTTAATTTCCTGCCAATCTTTATTTTCAAAAGCACTTCTAATTTTTTCTTCACTCGTCATATACTGTTATTCTAATATTAAAATTTTGTTTGTTTGTCTGTCTTTTTACTGATGAACAACAAACCGATAAATGTGATTAAACCGTTTATCAAAATCAGTTCAACACTAAAAACATAACCGCCTAACAAAGTAGTTGAATACGTTGAAAGCAAGTAACATAAAAAAGGCGATAAAATGCAAACTATTGGCACTAATTTATCGTGTAAACCGCGTTTTTTTACAAACAATCCAAAACTATAAAGCCCTAAAAGCGGTCCGTAGGTATAGGATGCGATGGTAAATATTAAACTTACTACTGATGAACTATTTAATGCATTGATAACAATTATGACTAGAAATATCAAAAGTGAAAAAGCGATGTGTACGAAATGGCGTTTTTTTACAGCATCTTTAGCGTTAACATTTTCAGCTTTACCCATGCCTAAAAAGTCTACACAGAATGATGTTGTTAATGCCGTAAGAGCCGAATCTGTAGTGGCAAAAGTTGCTGCAGTTAATCCAAGCATAAAGATTATGGCCGGTAAGGCACCCAAACTATTGAGGGCAATTTCTGGGAATAATAAATCGGTTCTTGGTTTTCCTGTAATGTGATCTAGCGGAATTTCGATACCGTTTTTGGCAGCGAAAATATATAATAAGGCACCAACACTTAAAAAGAAAACATTCAAAATTACAAACACTCCCGTAAAAGTAAACATGTTTTTTTGAGCTTCTTTAATGGTTTTCATGCTCAGGTTTTTCTGCATTAAATCCTGGTCTAAGCCCGTCATCGCTATGGTTACAAAAATGCCACCGATAAACTGTTTGCTAAAATAGAACTTGTTGGTTAAGAAATCGTCCAGAAAGAATATTTTAGAATAACTGCTGTTTTTTACCGTTTCAAAGGCTTCTGGGATATTAAAATTTAAGCTATTACAGATGAAATAAATGGTTAAGAAAACTGATAAAACAAGGAAAAAAGTTTGCAAGGTATCGGTTATAATAATGGTTTTTAACCCTCCTTTAAAAGTGTAAGACCAAATAAGCGCTAAAGAAATAAGCACGGTTAGCCAAAATGGCACACCATAATTATCGAAAATGAAACGCTGTAAAACAATAACAACCAAATACAGCCTTGTTGCTGAACCCAGTGTGCGACTCAATAAAAATATTGAAGCTGCGGTTTTGTAACTGTAATGCCCGAGTCGTTGCTCTATATAGCTATATATCGAAGTTAAATTCATCCGGTAGTAGAGTGGCAATAAAACCGTTGCAATGATGATAAAACCAACTGCATTACCCAAAACGAACTGAAAATATTGAAACTGATTACCAGCAGGAGCACCGACTTCTCCAGGAACGGAAATAAATGTAACACCAGAAAGTGCCGTTCCAATCATCCCGAAGGCAACTAAATACCATTTAGAGTTTTTATTGGCTGTAAAAAATGTAGAATTATCTGATGAGTTTTTGGATGTAGCAAATGAAATAATAATCATAAGCAAAAAATATCCGATCAAAAAACATAAGAGGATGGTAGGTGACATAGTTTTGTTTTAAGCTGCTAAATGTAAGAAATTAATATTAGTTGTTTCGTTGGTTAGATTGTTAGTTTTTTGGTGCCGATACAAAATAACTAAAAAACCAAACCACTAAAAAACCAAACAACTATTTCATATTTTTGTGATATGAATTTTTCATCCAAACTGCTGGAAGATGCAGTAAACGAATTCTCGAAATTACCAGGTGTTGGGCAAAAGACGGCGTTGAGGTTAGTTTTACATCTTTTAAATAGCGAACAGGAAGAGGTTAATCAGTTTGGAAATACGCTAATTAAACTTAAACAACAGATTAAAAACTGTAGTATTTGCAATAACATTTCAGATTATACCATTTGTGAAATTTGTACTTCGAATAAGCGAGATAAAGAAACTATTTGTGTAGTTGAAGATACCAGAGATGTAATGGCGATTGAAAATACCTCTCAATATTTTGGTGTTTATCATGTTTTAGGTGGATTAATTTCGCCAATGGATGGAATTGGTCCTGCAGATTTATTTATCGATGGTTTGGTTTTAAGAGTTTCCGCAGGTGATGTTAAGGAAGTTATTTTAGCACTTAGCCCGAATATGGAAGGGGATACAACGCTATTTTACCTTTACAAAAGATTAAAAGAATTTAATGTTCCGATAACAACCATCGCTCGTGGTATAGCTTTCGGTGGAGAGCTGGAATATACCGACGAAATTACATTAGGTCGCTCGATTATCACTCGTGTTCCATACGAAACGGCAATGATGAAATAATAAGTCGGATGTCAGAAAACGGAAGTCAGAAGATTGGATATAAAATACCTGTAGCTAAAACCTGACCTAAAATTTAGAAATTTCAAAAGTCTTAATATTAACTGTAAAAAAACAATAAAGTGGTTAAGAAATTCGATATGTCTTGATACTTGATACTTGCTACTTAATACTTGCTACTTAATACTTGCTACTTGATACTTAATACTTGCTACTTAATACTCGATACTTAAAAATGAACGTAAAAAATAAAGTTATCATCATCACTGGCGCATCAAGCGGAATTGGAAAGGCATGTGCTGAGGAATTTGCTAAACGTGGCGCTAATTTAGTTTTAGCAGCTCGTCAATACGTAACCCTTTGCGAAATTACAGCCGATTTAGAAAAAAGATATAATGTAAGAGCAATTGCTGTACAGGCAGATGTTAGTGTAGAAGCCGATTGCGAATCGATTATTAAACAAACTTTAGTTTCCTTTAATAAAATAGATATTTTAGTTAATAATGCCGGATTATCTATGCGTGCTCTGTTTAACGATTTGGATTTATCGGTACTTAAAAACCTGATGGATGTTAACTTTTGGGGAACGGTTTATTGTACCAAATATGCTTTGCCCGAGATTTTAAAAACAAAAGGAACAGTAGTCGGAATTTCGTCTATTGCAGGTTACCGTGGACTGCCAGGTAGAACAGGATATTCGGCATCTAAATTTGCAATGAATGGCTTCATGGAATCTTTAAGAACCGAACTTTTGAAAACCGGAGTAAATGTTTTAGTGGCTTGTCCTGGTTTTACCACTTCAAATATTCGTGTTGCAGCATTGGCTAAAGATGGCGTTGCTCATGGTGAAACGAGCATGGAAGAAGGTAAAATGATGACATCTGAAGAAGTAGCGAGTATTATTGCCGATGGTATTGAGCAACGTAAACGAACTTTGATTATGACGGGGCAAGGAAAATTAGCTGTTTGGATGAATAAGTTGTTTCCTGCTTTTGTTGATAAAAAGGTTTTTGATTTGTTCGAGAAAGAGAAAAATCCACCGATAAAGAGGTAAGATGGAGAGATGGAAGATGGAAAATGGAAGATGTTGGATTGAAGATGTAAGATGGGAAATGGAAGAGAAAGTTTCATCGAAAGTCAGGGCGGCATTTTGACCCATCATCCATCTTCCATAATAAATTTTACATCCATCTTCCATCTACCATATTCCATTATCCATCATAAATCCATTATCCCAACAATTTCGTTTATTTACTGTTGAATGGATAAGCCATTTTAAATATGATAAAATACCTAGTTTTAGTAATGCTCCTGTTTCAAACGATACTATCTTCAGCGCAGGTAAAAACTGCAAAAAATATAAATTACGCAAACAATTCAGAAGTAAGCAATACGCTCAATATTTTCTACAAAAACGATGGCGTAAAGGATAAACCTGTGCTAATTTTTATCCACGGCGGTTCATGGAGTAGCGGGAAAAAGGAAACTTATTGGTGGTTGGGAAGAAATTTTGCTAGGAAAGGTATAGTTACTGTAATTATTAATTATCCTTTGGCGCCTAATGCACAATACGAAAAAATGGCTGATGATTGCGCTTTGGCAGTAAAATGGGTTCAGGCCAATATTACCGATTACAATTCAAGTCCGGAGAAAATTTTTGTGATGGGGCATTCTGCTGGTGCACATTTAGGTGAATTGATAAATGCCGACCCAAAATATTTTAAGCATGCCGGAATTAAAAATCCGATTAAGGGAATGATTTTGAACGACCCTTTTGGATTGGATTTGTATGAGTATTTAACCACAGCGGAGAAAGATGATTTTTATTATGATTTTCTTAGAACCTTTACCGATAAACCATCGGTTTGGAAATCAGCATCGCCATTGGATTATGTAAACAATATTAAAAATCCACATTTACTATTTTATGGAAGTAAAACTTATGGGGCTATAAAATTGCAAACACCAAGATTGCGCGAAAAGTTAAAAGCTAACAATGTTGCTGTTGAAATTAAAGAAATTAAAGGTAAAAGTCATGTACCAATGATTAGCCAGATGATCTTAGGCGGGAATGATTTATATAAAGATATTGTGGAGTTTATACTCCTTAACTCGTCATTACAAACTTCCAAATAATCTTAATACCGGGCTTTTCAGCATTCAAAATGATTCATTTTTAAGCCTTAAAAAATTAATAGTGAATTAAGGGAATTTATCAACTCTGGAAGATAAAACTAATCAACAAGTATCTTTTCAGTTTTATCAAATAAACTATAATCCAATACTGTTTTTCCTTCATCATTGTGATAATGCATAATTTTGAACTTCGCATCAAGTTCAATATCTTCATCCTGGTAGCTTGTTCGGGTATGAATGGTTTGTGCAAATGTATCATCAAATGCTTTCAAAATCACAAAGAATTCAACCTCTGCTACTTTCAATTCATCTAAAGTTTTATCAAAGATGGGGCTATCTTCATTAATTGGATGAACCAATGTCCAGTTTAGCGAAAGCACACTAATTTTACTGCGCTCTAGTTCCAAAGGATAAAAGCTTCTTTTCAATTTGCCATTAACATTTTCATTAAAACTCATAACCATTTGAACCTCAACATCAATAAGCGAATTTCGCCTCATGTTAACTAACCGAAACATTAATCCTTTGTCGTTTTGATAAGGTGCTATAACCATTTTTTTACTGAATGAAACTTTAGAAGTTGGGCGGCTGAAACGGCCATAGAGTAATCCTGTTGCCAAAGCAAAAGCCAGTAAACCGAGCATACTCTCGAAAGCAGCCAAAATACTAGTTACAAAACCTTGGGGCGAAATGTGTCCGTAACCAACGGTAGAAATGGTTTGCGCAGAAAAGAAAAATGCATCGAAAAACTGGTCTCGTAGGGTTGTACCTTTTGCTCCATTTAAATTTTCGATTCCAACTGCATTGTAAGCAACTGCAAAAAGCGTATTTACAATGAGATAGGCAGTTAAAATAATCAGGAAAAACCTTGGCCAACTCATGGTTACCAATCGGGTATAAGTATCATCAAATTTAAACCACGGTAAGCCAGTGCGTTCAATATTTGGTGTGCCGTCGGTATTTAGAACACGCTGATTTTTGAGAACGGGAGCAGAGCCGAAACCCAAATCATCATTAAACTGTACTTTTCTTTTAAAGAAAGCCATATATTTTACAAAGATTTTGGAATTTTAAAAAAGTATATCAATATTTGTTCTATACAAACATGATAATTAAAAACTTAAATAACAATTGGTGGTGGCATAACGAAGTTCGTTAGGCAAATTCTATTGTTATATATCTTATAAATATTTAAACACATTGAAAGGATTGCCCAAAAAGCAGTCCTTTTTTTATTGCACTTTTTTAACATCAAGCAAATTATTAGCCACAGATGGAAAGGATGAACACAGATAAATAATAAGCACGGAAAAAATCTATGCATAACTGTGGTTAAAACAAAAGAGAATATGAAAAGAATATTAAACCATTTATTTGAAAATAAGAGTTTTAGTAGGGAAGAGGCCAAAAACATCCTGATTTCCATAACGCAAGGCGAATTTAATTCTTCACAGATTGCCGCATTTATTACCGCTTACGCAATGCGCAACATTACGGTTGATGAGTTACAAGGTTTCCGCGATGCGATGTTGGATTTAGGCATTAAAACTGATTTTTCTGATTATGAGTTAATTGACCTTTGCGGAACAGGTGGCGATGGAAAAGACACTTTTAATATATCAACGCTCTCATCTTTTGTGGTTGCGGGTGCTGGTTATAAAGTAGCAAAACATGGTAATTACGGGGTTTCTTCAGGTTGTGGTTCATCCAATGTAATGGAATATCTGGGTTATAATTTCACTAACGACCAGAATATTTTGAAAAGTAATCTTGATACTGCAGGAATTTGCTTTTTACATGCACCTTTGTTTAATCCCGCTATGAAGATTGTGGCACCCATTCGTAAAGATTTAGGAATAAAAACTTTTTTTAATATGTTGGGGCCAATGGTTAATCCATCTCAACCGAAATATCAAATGGTAGGTGTATTTAGTTTAGAACTGGCTCGTTTGTATAATTATTTATATCAGGATACGACTAAAAATTATACCATTGTTCATGCGCTTGAGGGGTATGATGAAATCTCACTTACCTGCGATGTGAAAACTTTTAATAACAAAGGAGAGAGTATTTTAACCTTAAATGATATGGGTTTTCAAAAGGTTTCTTTCCAAGATATTAAAGGAGGTGATACGGTTGAATCATCAGCAAAGATATTTATGAATGTGCTAAATGGAGAGGCTACCGACGTACAGAATAATGTGGTGCTTTGCAACTCTGCCTTAGCCATTAAAACCATTAAACCAACGGCAAGTTTTGCAGATTGCTTTTACGAGGCTGAAGAATCTTTAATGAGCAAAAAAGCTTTAGAAAGTTTTAAAAAATTAGTAGCCTGATGGGTGAATTAAAGCTAAAAGTTTGTGGAATGAAGTTCGCAGCAAATATTGCAGCGATTGCCGGTTTGGCACCTGATTATTTGGGTTTCATTTTTTACGAGAAATCGCCAAGGTTTATCAGCGATGTCTCTGCCGAATTAATTAAATACATTCCATCAGAAATTAAAACAGTAGGCGTTTTTGTTGATGAAGATTTAGATATTGTTAAAAAAAAAGTAAATCTATATCAACTAAAAGCTGTTCAATTACATGGTAATGAATCACCAGAATATTGTAATGATTTGAAATCAGCATTTGTTGGTTTAGAAGTAATTAAAGCTTTTGGTATAGATGAAGATTTTGATTTCACAGCATTGAATTCTTACATTAATGTAGTTGATTACTTTTTGTTTGATACTAAAACAAAAGCACATGGCGGTTCAGGGAAAATTTTCGATTGGAAGATTTTAATTAATTATAAACTTGATAAGCCTTACTTTTTGAGCGGCGGAATTGATTTAAAACATGCAACTTTGATATCAAATATTGAAGACTCAAGGTTGTATGCGTTAGATGTTAACAGCCGTTTTGAAGTTGAGCCTGGAGTTAAGGATGTGGAGAAGATTAAGGAATTTGTAGCTAAGCTAGGTGGGTAGTTGTGGGATTACGCTCCTTTCCTTTCGATTGAACAACGGAAATTTTTGTCCTGGCCGGACGGGCTTTTTTCTTTTTAACAACAAAAAGAAATAAAAATTGCCGGCTGAAAATTTTTCTATTGAAGTTAGTGGTTTGGCTTGGACAAGCTATCCCGAAAAATTTGTTAGGCCGGATTGAACTACAACGGAGATGAAGTGGTAAGGCTTAATTGGATTGAAAAGCACAATATAAAAAATAGCCCATGATTTTAATCATGGGTAATATAATAAAATTCATTACCGTCGGTTTCAACCGACGAATTGATAAAAAATATTATGAAATACAAAGTAAACGAAAAAGGATATTACGGAGATTTTGGAGGTGCATACATCCCGGAGATGCTTTACCCAAACGTAGAGGAATTGCGTCAAAACTATTTGAAAATTATTGATGATGCCGATTTTCAGAAAGAATTTCATCAATTAATGAAAGATTATGTTGGTCGCCCGTCGCCGTTGTATTTGGCAAAAAGATTGTCAGAAAGGTATGGTGCAAACATTTTCCTGAAAAGAGAAGATTTAAACCATACCGGGGCGCATAAAATTAACAACACCATCGGACAAATTCTCCTTGCCGAAAAGCTTGGTAAAAAAAGAATTATCGCTGAGACAGGTGCTGGTCAGCATGGTGTTGCAACCGCTACCGTTTGTGCTTTGCGTAATCTTGAATGCGTAATTTACATGGGAGAGGTTGATATCGAGCGCCAGGCACCAAACGTTGCCCGTATGAAAATGTTAGGTGCAAAGGTGGTTCCCGCAAGCTCAGGAAGTAAAACTTTAAAAGATGCAACGAACGAGGCCATGCGTGACTGGATTAATAATCCTGTTGATACGCACTACATTATCGGTTCGGTGGTAGGTCCACATCCTTATCCCGATATGGTGGCAATTTTTCAATCCATAATTTCAGATGAAACCAAGAAGCAACTTTTAGAACAAACAGGAAGCGACCAACCCGATTATGTTTTAGCTTGTGTAGGTGGTGGAAGTAATGCAATGGGGATGTTTTATCATTTCATGGATGATGAAAACGTTAAACTGATTGCCGTTGAAGCGGCTGGGAAAGGTGTATCGAGTGGGTTTTCTGCCGCAACCACGTTTCTTGGTAAAGAGGGTGTGCTGCATGGCAGCAGAAGTATTTTAATGCAAACACCAGATGGGCAAGTTGTAGAACCACATTCAGTTTCTGCTGGATTGGATTACCCAGGTATTGGTCCGCAACACGCACATTTGTTTAAAACTGGCCGTGGACAATACGTTTCCATTACCGATGAAGAAAGTTTAGATGCAGGATTATTACTCACCCAGTTGGAGGGAATTATTCCCGCAATTGAAACAGCACATGCTATAGCTTACTTAGAAAAAATGGAATTTAAAGGTGGAGAAAATGTGGTAATTTGCTTATCAGGGCGAGGGGATAAGGATTTAGATACATACATTAAACATTTTAATTTATAACCCCTAAATCCCTTAATGGGGACTTTTGCGGTAATTTTTTTACACTTAATAAAGCCCCTTTAGGGGTTAGGGTATATGAACAGAATCAAACAACTCTTCCTGGAGAAGAAAAATATATTATCGATTTACTATACGGCTGGTTACCCAAATACCGACGATACCATTAAAATTGCTGAAGCACTGGAAAAATCAGGAGCAGATATGCTGGAAATTGGTTTCCCGTATTCAGACCCTGTGGCCGATGGTCCGGTTATTCAGGCCAGCAGCAAACAATCTTTAGATCAGGGCATGACATTAAACCTGCTTTTTGAGCAGCTAAAAGAACTACGCAAAAACATTAGGATTCCTGTTTTATTGATGGGCTATGTGAATCCTGTTTTGCAGTTTGGTGTAGAGAATTTCTGTAAAGCCTGTGCTGAAGTAGGCGTTGATGGTTGTATCGTTCCCGATTTACCAATGGTTGAATATGAAGAATTTTATAAAGGTTACTTCGAGGAACACAATTTAAGCAACGTATTTTTGATTACACCTCAAACAGCCGATGAACGCATTCATAAGATTGATGGATTGACCAATGGATTTATTTATCTACTTTCTTCTTCTGCAACAACAGGCAAAAGCCTTGAGGTTGGCAATACCACAGAAACTTACTTCGGCAGAATCAAGAATATGAACCTGAAAAACCCAACCATGATTGGTTTCGGGATTAGTGATAAACAAACTTTTGATAAGGCTTGTGTTTATGCGAATGGAGCAATTATTGGAACTGCCTTTGTTAAAGCAATTGAGAATGGAAATATTGAAGAAAGTGTAAGTGATTTTATGAAGAAGTTCAAATCTTAGGCATCCAACCGCTAAGCGAGCAAAGTTTTTCATAAAACACACCAAGTTTAAAATAGCAGAATTACTTTGTATAACATATTGGTCGTAGCATCTCGCTACGACTTTTTGCTTTAGGATTATTTAGGTTAAAAGTCCTCCCGCGGATTGTGCTAATTTCGCAGATTTAATCTGTTTTATCTGCGTAATTTGTGAGAGACGTTTATTATTAATTTTCACCAGAAGAAGGGTTTCACCAGAAGACGGGGCTGGTTTATTTGTACCTTGTAATTACCCAAGTTCTCTAAACCCGACCGAAATGGAAAACACGCATCCCAATTTTCTCGGGAGCGGATTTGTATTAAAGGGCGGGGCAGGTGTATCAGAAAAGCTACTACCACTGCTTTCAAAAAAAATAAAATTTCGGAATGGCATTAATTTTTTAAAAAAGATAAAATCAATAAAAATAATTCACTAAAGTAAAATAACTTTAAACAGCTTTAAACAAGCTTTTACGGCCTCCAAATTTCATTTGACAATTCAATGATTGTCAATTTCTGAAATGGTTCTACATTTGCTTAACGGTGTTAGATTATTTACACTTAATAATTCCGGTTATGGGAAGCAAAGAAAGAATTCTACGTTTAAAAGATGAAACCAGAACAAACATTCTGGATGCTGCCTTGAACATTGTTCAAACTGAGGGTTGGCAGGCATTAAGCATGCGTAAAATTGCAGACCAGATTGAATACACCGCACCAATTATTTACGAATACTTTTCTAATAAAGAGGGGATTTTACTCGAATTAACAAGAAGAGGTTACCTTATTTTAGCAAAGGATATTTGTGAAGCCAGAGATAAACATGAATCGGCTGAAGATAAAATGGAGGCCATGTGGGTTGCTTATTGGAATTTCGCTTTTGCCAACAAAGAATTTTATCAGCTGATGTATGGTGTAGACATGGTTTGTTGCAATGTTAAAAGTGCAATGCCCGAAGCTGAAAATGTTGGTTCGATGTTAGGTGATGTAATCGAATCTTTATTCAAGAAAAAACCAGTTTCTGAAGATGATATTTGCATGAAATATTATACTTATTGGTCTATAATACATGGTTTAATTTCAATCAATTTGGTTCGCCCGAATGGAAGAACAACTGACGAATTGAATCAACAAATTTTAAAAGATGCCATTAAAGGCATCACACTATCAATAAACAATTAACTTTTTTTTGTCCGACAGCTTAACGCTGTTAGATTATTTATTCACTATAAATCCATTATAATTATTAATCATATGAATGCTATCCATCGTTTGTTTATTTTACTTAACAGTGTTAAACAGTTTAACCAAGTTAAGTCACTGTTAATTATTGCTACATTATCTATTATTTTGGTTAGCTGCAAATCATCTCCAGATCAAAGTGCTGCCGCTCCACCACCGCCAGTTTTACCTGTAAGTTTAGTTAACGAAAGCAGTGAAACTACATTTATCGAATATCCTGCATCAATTCAAGGTGCGGTTGATATTGATGTTCGTCCGCAGGTTAGCGGTTATTTGCAAAGTGTTTTGGTTGATGAGGGAGCTTATGTATCAGCGGGGCAAACGCTTTTCAAAATTAATGAAAACCCTTACCGTGAGGCTTTGAACAATGCAAAAGCGAGCTTGCATGCTAGTGAAGCTGCAATTTCAAATGCACAATTAGAGGTTGATAAGTTAACACCACTGGTTCAAAACAAGGTTGTTTCTGAGTTTCAATTAAAGACTGCTAAAACAGCTTACAAAATTGCACAAGCCAATTCGGAGCAGGCAAAAGCAAGTGTGGCATCAGCTCAGATTAACTTGGGTTATACTAGTGTTAAGGCAACCGTAAGTGGCTATATCGGCCGTATTCCGAAGAAACAAGGAAGTTTAGTTTCACCGACTGACCAAATTCCTTTAACCCAACTATCAGATATCCACGAGGTGCATGTTTACTTCGCTTTGGCTGAAAATGATTTTAATAGTTTTAATGCAAATTATCCAGGTAAAACACCTGCCGATAGAATTAAACATCTTCCTGCGGTTGAATTGGTTTTGGCTGATAATTCCATCTATCCGATTAAAGGAAAAATAGATATGATTGATGGTCAGTTTGATAAAAATACAGGTGCAATTACACTCAGGGCAAGTTTTCCTAATACCAGCGGAACACTACGTTCAGGCAATACAGGCAAACTTCGTTTAGGCTTAAAGCATGATGATGCGATTTTAATTCCGCAGTCCGCTACGGTTGAGATGCAGGATAAAGTGTTCGTTTTTGCACTAAATAAAGGCAATAAGGTTACTAAAATGCCTATCACAATTATTGGCAAAAGTGGTAATAATTATCTGGTTAAAGATGGTGTAAAATCAGGTGACCAAATTGTGTTAAGTGGCTTAGACCGTTTACAGGAGGGGCAGGTAATTACGCCTGAAAAATCGACAGATAAAGCAGCGAGTTTGAAGTTGAAATAGTTGGGAGTTGGGAGTTTTCAGTTGGTAGTCCGGGGTCCGAAGTCTGGGTAGAGACTAAAGCTTAAAGACTAAAGCTGAAAGGTCAAAGTGTAAAGCTGAAAGACTAAAGCTTGAAGTATAAAGACTAGTGAGTTGAAAGCTTGAAGTTAAAAGAAAAATAAAATTAAGTAATAGGTTATGCGTTCTGCGCTCCCTCTCATATGGTGAGGGTTGGGGTAGGGCTAAAATAAAAAGATAAAAAATGTTCAAGATATTTATACAAAGGCCTGTACTGGCAACTGTTATCTCCATTTTATTGGTGATATTGGGTGTACTCGGTCTGACGAAATTGCCTTTACAACAGTTCCCCGATATTGCACCGCCATCAGTTTTGGTTACAGCAGTTTACCCTGGAGCGAATGCCGAAACGGTTTTACGTTCGGTGGCACCATCCCTTGAAGAATCGATAAATGGTGTGGAAAACATGACTTACATGAGTTCTACGGCTAGCAACGATGGCTCATTAGCGATAACAGTGTTCTTTAAATTAGGCACAAATGCCGACCAGGCTGCGGTTAACGTTCAAAATCGCGTGGCACAAGCAACAAGTCAATTACCTGCAGAAGTTGTTCAGCAAGGGGTAACCACTGCGAAACAACAGAACAGTTTCATTATGGCGATTGGTTTATACACGGAAGATGAGGCCAAATACGACCAGACTTTTGTGGCCAACTATGCGCAAATCAACATTATTCCCGAAATCAAACGTATTCCAGGAGTAGGTTCTGCAGCTATATTTGGTGGGGTAAAAGATTATTCGATGCGTGTGTGGTTAAATCCAACACAAATGGCCACTTATCAGGTTACGCCGAATGAAATCATGAAAGCCATTCAGGATAAAAGTTTAGAGGCTGCTCCCGGTAAATTTGGTGAGAAAAGTAAAGAAGTTTTCGAATACGTAATTAAATACAAAGGTAAATTAACAAAACCCGAGGAGTATGAAAATATTGCTATACGTGCCAATGCCGATGGTTCAATTTTGCACCTAAAAGATGTTGCAAGAATTGAATTGGGTGCTTATTCTTACAACAGTATTACCCGTTTAAACGGTAAAAAAGGAATTGTTATTGGCATTATTCAATTGGCCGGCTCCAATTCTAACGATATTCAGGTGGCGATTAATAAGCTGATGGAAAAATCGGAAAAGAGTTTTCCGGCGGGCATTAAAAAGAATATTTTCTATAGTACAAAAGTTTCTTTAGACCAATCTATTGAACAAGTTGAGCATACTTTGGTAGAGGCCTTTATCCTGGTTTTCATCGTAGTATTTTTATTCTTGCAAGATTTCAGGTCGACATTAATTCCGGCAATCGCAGTGCCTGTAGCGATATTGGGGACGTTCTTTTTTATGCAATTGTTCGGATTCTCTATTAATTTATTAACCTTATTCGCTTTAATTCTGGCGATAGGTATTGTGGTGGATGATGCGATTGTGGTCGTCGAGGCGGTGCATGCAAAGATGGAGCACAAGCACTTAGCTCCAAAAGCCGCAACGCATGAGGCCATGCACGAAATTACCGGAGCAATTATTTCCATCACTTTGGTTATGGCTGCGGTTTTTCTACCAGTTGGTTTTATGGAGGGTTCAACAGGGGTTTTCTACCGCCAGTTTGCTTTTACTATGGCCATTGCGATTGTTATTTCAGCAGTTAATGCCTTGACTTTAAGTCCGGCTTTAGCCGCTTTATTTTTAAAAGACAATCATTTAGTTCATGGTGAAAAACCTGAGGAGAAACCAAACTTTAAGCAAAGGTTTTTCAATGGATTTAACCACAGTTTCAGCGCTTTAACCAATCGTTATGTTGGTGGCTTGAAGTTCTTGGTACGCCATAAATGGTTGAGTATGGGTGGTCTGGTATTAATCACCTTGGTTACAGTATTGATGGTTAAAACTACTCCAGCGGGATTTATCCCAACGGAAGACCAAGGCTTTATCGCAATTGCAGTGAATACGCCATCGGGAACATCATTGGATGGAACGCAGAAAGTAATGACTCAAGCGGAAGACGTTTTGAGTAAGCTTGATGCTTCACGAGATGTAACCGCGGTTTCGGGTTTCAACCTTTTAACCAACTCTACCAGTCCATCATCGGCAGTAGTTTTCGTATTGCTTAAGCCAAATGAAGATCGTGGAAAAGTAAAGAATATCGAGGAAATTATGAATCAGGTTCGTGGCAAATTGGGTGCAATTTCTGGCGGTAGTTTCTTTGTATTTAGTTTCCCAACGGTACCAGGTTTCAGTAATGTAGAAGCTTTGGATATGGTGTTGCAGGATAAAACAGGTGGTAAGCTGGATAAGTTTAGTGGCATTTCTCAGCAATTTATTGGCGAGCTGATGAAACGCCCGGAAATTGCAGTAGCTTTTACCAGTTTCAAGGCTGATTATCCACAATTGCAATTGGATATCAACGATGAAAAAGCCGACCAATTGGGTGTGAACGTGAAAGACATTTTGCAAACGATGCAGACTTATTTTGGTTCTGCACAGGCATCAGATTTCAATCGCTTTGGTAAATATTACCGTGTGGTTGTTCAGGCTGATGTTCAGGATAGGGCAGACCCCTCTTCAATCGACCGGGTGTTTGTTAAAAGCAATAGAGGAGAAATGGTTCCGCTGAATACCTTGGTAAAACTGACCCGTATTTATGGTTCGGAAACGGCTTCCAGGTATAACCTATTCAATTCAATTTCCATTAATGCGATTCCAAAACCAGGATTTAGTTCGGGTGATGCGATTAAAGCGATAGAAGAAGTTGCTGAAAAACAGTTGCCAGCAGGTTATAGCTATGAATTTTCAGGACAAACACGCGAAGAGATTTCTTCAGGAGGACAATCGACTGTGATATTTTTACTGTGTTTAGTATTTATCTACTTCTTACTATCTGCTCAATACGAAAGTTATATTTTACCATTAGCGGTAATTTTATCCATCCCAGCCGGAATATTTGGTGTATTTGTAGCTATTGGTTTAACGGGAATTGAGAATAATATTTATGTACAAGTTGCGCTAATTATGCTTATCGGTTTACTCGCTAAAAACGCGATTCTAATTGTAGAGTTCGCGGTGCAGCGGAGAAGAGCCGGGCAACCATTGGTTTCATCTGCTTTGGAGGCTGCAAAATCGAGGTTACGTCCAATTATCATGACTTCATTAGCATTTATTGTTGGTTTAATTCCGATGATGGGGGCAACAGGTCCATCGGCTCAAGGTAATCACTCGATTAGTATCGGTGCTGCCGGAGGTATGGTTTCAGGCGTAATTTTAGGTTTGTTCATCATTCCGATACTCTTTATCATCTTTCAATCTATACAAGAAAAAATATCAAAAAAATCACAAGAGGTTGTTCATTATCATGAAGAGCCTGTAAATCATGTAGTTTATGAAACGGTTTAATATTTTTACCATCCTACTCGTAGCTTTAATCTGGAGCGGATGTTCAGTTTCTAAAGATTTGGGCTTACCTCAAAGTTTGGCGCCTAAAATGTTCAGAAATACAATTCCTAAAGATTCTTCAAGCGTTGGCGATTTGCCATTGAAAAACTTTATTAACGACCTTACGGTTCAGAATTTAATTGATACCGCGTTGCTGAAAAATTACGATATGCAAATTGCATTGAAAAATATCGACGCGGCAGAAGTGTTATTTAAACAATCTAAATTGGGTTATTTACCTGAATTAAAGTTGCAAGTTGCGGCAAGTTCAAGTCGCCCATCTGATAACAGTTTAAATGGATTGAGCTTGAATTCATTTACAGGTTCTACTCATATTGAGGATTACACTGCCAATCTTGGTGTATTTTGGGAGGCCGATATTTGGGGTAAAATCCGCAGTCAAAAAGCTGGCGCTTTAGCCAGTTTTTTGCAAACCGAAGAGGCTCGAAAAGCGGTTCAAACCCGTTTGGTATCTAATGTTGCTCAAGGTTATTATAATTTGTTGATGCTTGATGCACAATTGGAAATTGCTAAGAAAAACTTAAAACTGAACGATAGTACACTTAGGATTATTAATTTGCAGTTTGATGCTGGTCAGGTTACTTCACTGGCGATTCAGCAGGCGGAAGCACAGCAATTAAATGCGGCGCAATTGATTCCTCGTTTGGAGCAGAATGTAACCTTGCAAGAAAATGCTTTGAGTGTTTTAATAGGTACTTTACCTCAATCGATTAATCGCAATAGCCGATTAGATAAAATGGTTATCCCACAGGATTTGAATGCTGGTTTTCCATCCGCATTGTTAAGTCGCAGACCGGATATTAAATCTGCCGAATTGGCGCTTAATGTAGCAAATGCAAAAGTCGGCGTAGCGAAAGCAAGTTTATACCCATCGCTAATTATTACCGCAAGTGGGGGTGTAAATTCGTTTAAAGCCAGCAATTGGTTTAGCATGCCGGCATCTTTATTTGGTTTGGTTTCAGGAGGAATTACCCAGCCTATTTTTCAAAGAGGTCAGCTAAAATCTAATTTGGCGTTGGCTACAATCGACCGAGAGAAAACGGTTATACAGTTTCGTCAATCTGTAATTAATGCAGTAGGCGAGGTTTCTGATGAGTTAACAAAAGTAGAAAAATTAAAAACTCAATATAGCATTGCTGAAAAGAGAGCAAATACTTTACAGCAAGCCTCTAAAAATGCGAGCTTATTATTCAAAAGCGGCATGGCAAACTATTTAGAAGTAATTACAGCTCAAGGTAATTTATTGCAGAGTGAATTGGAGTTAACCACAATTAAAACCGAACAATTGAATGCGGTTGTTGGTTTGTACAGGTCGTTGGGGGGTGGTTGGAATTAATGGTTTTAAGTACTAAGCCATTAGCAATATAAAGTTTAGGTTAACCATTTAAAAAATAGAATAACATTTAAGTTATTGAGGATATAGGTGTTGCAAGGTTGGTTTTTGGATGGTAATTCCTGCAAAGCTGAGCATAATTGTTCGGGTATGTTTATACCTCCAAATTTAAGCACCAGAGAACATTTATGCTTTATTTATAACTTATGAATAATTATAACTGCAAGTTCAAAAAAAAGTATTGTTTGTTGCAAACCTATTCTGTAAATTTCATGTTTGGTACATGAATACAAGCTTTTGAATAGTTAAATTAGCAAAAGTTAATAAACCAAAATAAACATGAAGAAATTATTTTTAATGGCGAGCTTTTTTATTGCAAGTTTCGCTCAGGCACAACAACTAAAAACAGTTAGTTATGCTGACGGAAGTCAGAAATTGAACGGATTGGTTACATCAAATGCAGGTAAAAAACTGCCAGGCGTATTAGTGTTACCTGCGTGGAAAGGTATAGATGAGGAAGCTAAAACTGCTGCTTTGGAATTACAAAAGCAAGGTTACATTGCTTTTGTAGCTGATATTTATGGTGAGGGAAATGTGCCTGCAGATAATACAGCCGCTGCAAAAATATCAGGGAAATTCAAACAGGATTATGAGCTTTATCAGCAAAGAATTACATTAGCTTTGGCTGAATTAAAAAAGGCAGGTGCTATGCCTGATAAAATTGCAGTAATTGGTTATTGCTTTGGTGGAGCAGGTGCTTTGGAAACAGCAAGAGCAGGATTACCTGTTTTAGGTGTAATTTCGATTCACGGAAGTTTAGGGAAGGCAGCAGACAGACCTAATGGTGCTTTGAAAACTAAAATGTTAATTGAAAATCCTGCAGACGATGCTAGCGTTACACCAGAAACAATGACGAAATTAGTTGCTGAAATGAATGATGGAAATGCCGATTGGCAAATTATTACCTATGCACACAGTAAGCATACATTTACCGATCCTAAATCAGCAGATTACAATGAACTAATGGCAAAACGTGCATGGAAGCATACGAGTATGTTTTTGTCGGAACTTTTAAAATAAAATAATTGATTTTTATGAAATGGCTGAATGATAAGATTGTTCGGCCATTTTTGTTTTGAGCCTTTAATATTAGGTTTTTCTCGAAACCTGTATCTGCCAAAAGGCACGTTTCTGCTTAAATAGATAGGCCTTCAGGGTGAGGATTTGATTAACGATGGTAATTTAGTAAAGGAAATTTGCAATTAAACCTTCTTAACTGATTTCAAAAATAAAAAACCAACTACACCAGATAATACCGATGCTGTTAATATCGCAAACTTTGCCTCTGAAACATGAAGCACATCATTAAATGATAAAAGCGCAATAAATATCGACATCGTAAAACCAATACCGGCTAACATACCCAAACCCAGAATATGTTTCCAGCTAGCGCCAGTTGGTAAATGTGCCCATTTTAATTTTACTGCAAGCCAGCTAAAAAAAGTAACACCAATTGTTTTACCTACAAATAAACCCATAATAACTCCTAATCCTAAAGGCGAAATTAAACCAGAAATCATCTCCTTTTGAAAAGTAATATTTGTATTTGCCAAAGCAAAAATCGGCATAATAACATAATTTACCGGAACCGTTAAACCATGTTCTAATTTTTCGAGGGGAGATAAAACATTGGTTTCATTTGTAGGAATAGTAAAGGCTAAAATTACCCCTGCAACTGTAGCATGAATGCCTGAATGGTGAATGAAATACCACAGGAATATACCTGGAATTAAATAAAAAAGTAGATTTTTTACACCGAAATGATTTAGACAGCTCAACAGTAGTGCAATACCAGCAGCCATTGCTAAATATTCAAAATGAATTTGATTGGTATAAAAAATAGCAATAACCAAAATTGCACCTAAATCATCAACAATAGCCAAAGCAGCCAGAAATATTTTTAAACTCGTTGGCACACTTTTGCCAAGCATCGCAATAATGGCCAAGGCAAAAGCAATGTCTGTAGCCATAGGAATTCCCCAACCACCAGCAGTTTCTGCATTATTATTAAAGCATGTGTAAATCAAAGCTGGAACTAACATTCCGCCCAAGGCAGCAATTACGGGCAAAGCAGCACTTTTAATGGAAGATAATTCACCCTCAACTAATTCACGCTTTATTTCTAAACCAACAAGTAAGAAGAATATTGCCATTAAGGCATCATTAATCCAGCTCAATATGGTATAATTTATAGAGGCAAAGCCTAGTTTGGTTTGTAAGAATGCTTCAAAACTTTCTTTTGATGCTGTATTCGCAATGAGTAATGATATCGTGACAAAAATTAATAATAAAAAACCACCAACTTGTCCTGAACGGAAGAAACGCTGAAATAACTCTAAATTAATAAGCTTGGCCATGGGTGTAAAAATACCAAAAATAAAGGATAGCTGAAGATTTGCAGATCGATTATAGATTAAATTATAAACATGAAAGGCATACACCTGCTGTCACCTTCCTGCTTTAAGAGTAAGGGTTCAAGAGTGGAAATATGCTAAAGGACTACTCGAATCGTCCTTTCTTGCGCAGGTGGGAAACTTAATGCTTTGGCTAGTTAGCCAGGTTGCAAAACCATTCTTTTTGTGTAGGGACGTAATGGCAAGGTAAAGTGCTGTGTGTTAGAGAAAGCAAACGTTTTAACCGTAAAACCCATAAGTTATAAGGCATTAAAACATGGCACAAAACTAATGACTGATGGTTTTGATGCTTACTATGGTTTAAATAAAAACTATGAGCATAATGTGATTAATCATGCAAGAGGCGAATATGTTAGATACCATGTCCATACAAATACTATTGAGGGTTTTGGGAGCCGTTTAAAACGTGGGACTAAAGTAATCAATCATTGGGTTAGCAAAGGTCACCTACAGTCTTACGTAGACGAATATGCATTGAGATACAATACAAGAAAAGTTTCAACTAATCATAGATTTAACTTAATTTTATCAAATGTTGCAGGCAGATTAACATATAAATATTTAATAGCATGAGTAAAATGAGTAAAATGAATGTTCAGGGAACGGATATTTCAATAACAAATATTAATGAAAATGACTATATCTGCCTGACCGATATGGTTAAAGCGAAAGAGGGTGACAGCCGAGCAGCGGACGTTATTAAAAATTAGATTAGAACAAGGACAACTATAGAATTCTTAGGGGTTTGGGAAAGCATTTACAACCCAAGTTTTAAAGTGGTCGAATTTGACCACTTTAGAAAAGAAGCAGGAATGCCAACATTTACCATGAGTGTTAGCAATTGGGTTGACAAGACTGGGGCTATCGGAATATTTTCAAAATCTGGTAAAAATGGTGGCACTTACGCCCACAAAGATATAGCCTTCGAGTTTGGAGGGGCAATAAGTCCAATTTTTAAGCTGTATGTCTTAAAAGAATATCAAAGATTAAAAGAGGTTGAAAACAATATATATGGCTTAGAGTGGAATGTAAAAAGAGTTTTAAGCAAGGCGAATTATCACATTCATACAGATGCCATTAAAAAATATATTATCCCAAAGTCTGGTTACACCCAGGCAAAAGAGTGGTTGCTATATGCGGATGAAGCAGATTTATTGAATTTAGTATTATTTAGATGTACAGCAAAACAATGGCGTGACGCAAACCCACAGAGAGTATTAAATGGCGAAAATATAAGAGATATGGCAAGTATTAACGAGCTAACAATAATGTCTAACTTAGAAAGCCTCAATTCTATTCTTATAAAAAATAGTCTTTCAAAAAAAGAGAGATTTAAAATACTAAACGAAACAGCAAAGGAGCAAAAACATACATTAAGTAAAATTGATTATATAAAAACACTTAAGAAGGATAAGGAAACCACCTTTATTGATGCACAAAAAGAAACATCCAATGTAGATTTTAATAAAAATCTTAAAGGATTATTGAATGTACCACCACCAAAAAAATACAAATAATATAAGAAAAAAACGCTCTGCTGGTTGATTATCATTGCAATTACGTTTAATTCTTGTGTAAAAAAGCCCATTAGTCTTTACACTTATAAAGTCCTAATTAATTTTACCAATTTAAGTTATGATGGTAGAAATTTAGTGCCAGAAACAAAGGAAGACACTGTTATGGCAGAAAATGACACAAGCGCTTACCACAAGGGTTTAAGGGTATATCTTGCTATCAAGCTAACAAAGGACAGGCTTGAAGGAAAAATGGGTAGAGTAAAAGGTTATAAAATAGTTGACTCAGTAGGTAATAGCTTAGATATTTCTTTAAGCAAGAAAGTTACAGATAGTTTAAAAAAGAATTACTATGATTTGAACAAGGATTATATTGGTGCTTTTAACTAATTCCATTTAGTGTAAATATGTATATCCCTCCAGAAGGGAATACAAAGCGCAAATAGTAAATTAATATTAATAACCGGAGTTCGATTATTAAAGGGCATGTAATTGGTCTTTTTAACGGTTTGATAATTGATTGAAAGTTTTTTTTGAAAAAGCTGTATGCAGCATGTCCAGCTAGAATATTTACAATAAAACTTGTAAACGAGCGGTGTCTGAAATGTTCGATTTGGCAAATGTTTTTGAGTTCATCATTTACTGTTTCTATCACTAATCTTTTCCTTAACATAATCTTTTCGTTAATCCTCATTAAGCTGTTTTTCATCTTGTTGTGTATGCCAGCTACCAGGTGGATTCCGTCTGTGAACAGAATCTCAAAAAGATTTTGAAAGATATATCCTTTATCGCCGAACAGTTTTTCGAATTTTTTTATAAAAAACCTATGCTTTTTAGCGGCTCATTTATTAATCGGGCTCAGGTTATTCGGATGTTAAAAGGAATAAAAAGTAATCAGGCTAATTAATTTTACAACCGGGTTGCTTGCGCTAGCTTAGAACCCGGATTTGGTGAAAACAGCCTCTATTGTGGTTTAAAAGTACCTCGGAGCTACCTTTTAGTACCTCCGGGGTACTAAAAGGTAGCCTGGAGGTAGAAAGAATATGCTCAGGGGTAGAAAGAATATGCTTAGAGGTACTAAATGGTAGCCTGGAGGTAGAAAGAATATGCTCAGAGGTACTAAAAGGTAGCCTGGAGGTAGAAAGAATGTGCTCAGGGCTAGAAAGAATACGCTCAGGGGTATTAAAAAGTAGCTTATAGTTGTAATGGAGGTGCCTGGAGGTAAAAGGCAGTATACCGCCAAAAGCTCCAATTGATAACATTTGGTTATCTTGAAATACACTTGTTCCCAATAACTAATGGAAAGGGATGTTTAGATTTTTCAAAAATAAGCTTGATTATATTGAATCAGTTGGTCTGCGGAATGCTCCAAATAATATTTATTTATTCCGATTTCTATAACCTCTCAAACTTAAGAACACCTCAATAATATAAATCATTTTTGTTATAGTTAAGTCTTCGAAAAAACAACAACATGGTTAGTCGTTCTAATTTTTGCTTTCTCCAAATGCATAACCCAAAGAAAATCTGAGTGTGTTGGCAAGCGGGCTTTGTTGCTGATTTGCCAATAGGTACGAAAAATCAATCATCATTTTATTGTACTTAAACCCTCCACCCAATGTGATGTATTTTCTATTGCCCTTATTCGGGTTTTCATAAAAATAGCCTGTTCTGAGCGCAAATTGGTTATTATACCAATATTCAATCCCTGTAGCAAAACTGATCTCCTGCATTTCTTCTTTAAACCCGTTAGGTGCATCATTGAAAGAGCCAAAAATTCCAGCTACAACTGAACGGTTATCATCTTTACCTTTAAGAATATTACCCTCACTATCCCTTACAGGAGCAGTGGGTACCAATAATTTATTTAAATCAAGGCTTAACCTAAGTAAACTGTATTGATCAAGATACCAGGTATTTGTAGCGCCGAACCGCAAATTGGTTGGCAGAAAGTATTTTTGTCCAGCATCGGAATAACTAATTTTTGTGCCAATATTCGAAATATTGAGTCCTAAGGCGAATATGGCATCTTTTCCAAATTGTTGGGTCGGCTTTTTGTAAAATAGTGAAACGTCCGTTGCAATACCAGTTCCAGGTTTATTTTGTTGGCCCTGAACCAATAAGCCAGAGGTTAGCGAAGAATAAACGTAACGCAATGACAAGGCAATCGAAAAATTATCGCCAAATTTTCTAGCGAGTGCAGCATCTAAAGATAACTCATAAGGCCGAAAGATACCTGTTGAATTTTGTTCATTGTCGAACAAATCAGCAGTGCCTAAATTAAAATATCTTAAAGATAAACCTAACGTGTTTCGTTCATCCAATTGCTGTGAGAAACTAAGATAGGCAAGATTAGCATTTGGAGTGACTCGCCTCAACCATGGACTATATGATAGAGAGAATTGTGTTGAAGGTTTTATAAAAGCCATTTTGGCAGGATTCCAATACGTTGCATTTGCATCCTGCTCCAATGCAACACCAGCGTCGCCAAGTGCTGAAGACCTCGCATCTGGAGCAATATTTAAAAAAGGAACAGCTGTGGAAATGGCATTTAAACTGCTGCCACTAGTATAGATTCCACTGGCTGTAGTTTGCCCTTTAAGTTTTAATGCACAAGAGAAGAGCAAGAGTGCAAACAGAGTTTTATTTATATATCTCAAAAGGTTTAATGTTAGGGCGTTTAACTAGTGTAAAATTGATGTGAATATTTTTAGTACATTCATGTTACTTGTTTACGGGATATTTCACATAACCTATGTGATCTATAACCTGCTCTCCGAAAAAGTCAGCAAGATCTTTGTTCCAAACCCCTTGATTTTTTCTAACAACCTGGGTAACTTCAAGGATTTTTACTGATTTGGTCCAGTAAATTACAAGAATTGCTGGCTCTTTTTTCAACTTAACTTTTCTTTCAATTTCAGCATTTTGGTAGGCTGTTATGGATACATGCGTAGTATACTCGTGATCATCAGTATCCGAGCCATAAACAAAGTCTTTTATCGGTACCTCCAGTCTGTTCAGCAACACATTCAATGGCTTCTGTTTGTAAAATGCCTGATTGGTGACGAAGTTTTCTATTATATATAATGAAGTATCACCGCTGTAACTAGAGAGAGGTTTGTATTTTTCATCTGGCTGTGGTTTGGTGCTTTGTGCATAAACAAGCTTTTGTGCAATCAAAACATATAAAATTGCAACCGAGATAAATACTTTAAATATCTTCATATTACTTATTTATATTATATTTCACATAACCTACATGGTCGATAATTTGGTTACCAAAGAAGTCGGCTAAATCTTTATTCCAAATGCGTCCTTTTTGATTCAAAAGCGTATCAATTTTAGCTGTTAAAATAGGTTTTGTCCAATAAATAACCAATATGGCCGGCTCTTTTTTTAATTTGATTTTTTTTTCTATCTCTAAAGTGCTATATGCCGAGATTGATAAATTAGTACTATATAAATGGTCGTCCGTATCAGGGCCATGTAAAAAGTCTTTGACTGGAACTTCTAATCTGTTTAACAACACACAAATGGGTTTTTGCTTGTAAAACTCCTGGTTAGTTACAAAATTTTCAAGCATGTACTTAGAGGTATCTCCTTGGTAAATGGTGAGTGGCTTATAGATTTTATTTTCTACAAGTTCATTAACTTTCTGAATAGAAGATGGCCTTTGTGCTTTACAAGCAAATAATAGTGTAAGCAGGATAAATATGTTTAATGCTTTCATAAACTCTTTATGTTTTCATTTTTTTAGACTTGTATTTCAGCTACCTGCCATTTTAGTATGTAGAAAGCCAAAAAAATAACTTATCAACTCTTTTTTTAACAAAAAATTTCAGACATCACCAAAAAAAAGCATAAAGTAATAATACCTGCTATTTATTGAAATTATAATGTACATAGTCGATATGGTCAATAACCTGTTCTCCAAAAAGTTCAGACACTTCTCCTTCCCATTTGCGAGAATTTTTTCTGACCAGTTTAGTAATGCGATCTATACTAAGAGGCTTATTCCAATAAATTACCAAAATTGATGGCTCCATTTTTTTCTTAGTTTTTTTCTCTATCTCTGAGAAATTATATGCTCCTATGGATACCGTTTTACTATTTAGCATATCGTCTGTATCTGATCCATAAACGAAATATTTTACCGGAACTTCCAATGTACGAAGTAGTACATTCAATGGCTTCTGTTTGTAAAATGCCTGATTGGTGACGAAGTTTTCTATTATATATAATGAAGTATCACCGCTGTAACTAGAGAGGGGTTTGTATTTTTCATCTGGCTGTGGTTTGGTACTTTGTGCATATACAGGTTCTTGCCGCATACAGAGGTGTAAAATAATAATGAATAGATATACTTTAAATATCTTCATATTACTTATTTATATTATATTTCACATAACCTACATGGTCGATAATTTGTTTTCCAAAGAAGTCAGCTAAGTCTTTGTTCCAAACTCGTCCTTTTTGTTTCAAAAGCGTATCAATTTTAGCTGTTAAAATAGGTTTTGTCCAATAAATAACCAATATGGCTGGCTCTTTTTTTAATTTAACTTTTCTTTCATTTTCTGAAAAGCTGTATGCTCCTATTATTACATTTGTACTATACAAATGATCGTCTGTATCAGGGCCATGCAAGAAATATTTTACGGGAACTTCCATTTTATTTAACAATATGCTTGTAGGTTTTTGCTTGTAAAACTCCTGGTTAGTTACAAAGTTCTCCAGCATATATTTTGAGGTATCGCCTTGATAACTCGAGAGGGGTTTGTATTTTACTCCTTGCTGATATCTGATATTCTTTGAGTATACCGTTTGTTGCATGCAGATGTATAAAACAGAAATTGATAAGCACCGTAGTATCTTAGTAAGAATTGAGAATTTTAAAACCATTCTTTTTTTTATTGTAATAGAGAATCTCTTATTATTTGAATTTATAGTGTAGATAGTCAATATGATCGATAATCTGGTTACCAAATAAATTGACTTCATCTTTGGTCCAACTGCTCTTATTTTTTCTCATCAATTGATCCACATGAGCTAAAGGAATAGGTTTAGTCAGATAAATTACCAATAAAGCTGGTTCTATTTTGCGGTTAACCTTTTTTTCAATTTGTGTGTAATTGTAAGCCGCTATTGTTAAGTGAGTAGTGTGTTTTTGATCATCGGTATCGGGACCATAACTGAAATATTTTATCGGGGCTTCTAATTTATTTAATAATGTACTGACAGCTTTTTGCTTGTAAAATGCTTGAGTGGTCACAAAGTTCTCTAGCATATACCTTGAGGTGTCACTTTGATAAGTGGCTAGAAACTTGTATTTTTCATCCGTTTGCACCTCAATACTTTGTGTGAATACAGATTTTTGCACCATACATATTTGTAAAATAGCAATTGACAGAAATATCTTTAGTACATTCATGTTACTTATTTACGGGGTATTTTACATAACCTATATGGTCTATAATTTGAGTTCCGAAAAAGTCAGCTAGGTCTTTGTTCCAAACTCGTCCTTTTTGTTTCAGAAGGTCATAAATTTTGGTGGATAAAATAGGTTTAGTCCAATAAATTACAATTAAGGCAGGTTCTTTCTTTAATTTGATTTTTCTTTCAATTTCCGAAGAGCTATATGCGCATATTGATATATTGGTGCTATACAATAAATCGTCTGTATCAGGTCCGAGCAAAAAATATTTTACAGGAACTTCCATCCGGTTTAACAATACACTAATGGGTTTTTGCTTGTAAAATTCTTGGTTGGTTACAAAGTTCTCTATAATATATAATGAAGTATCACCTCTGTAACTAGATAGAGACTTGTATTTTTCATCTGGCTGTGGTTTGGTACTTTGTGCATATACAGGTTCTTGCCGCATACAGAGGTGTAAAATAATAATGAATAGATATATTTTAAATATCTTCATATTACTTATTTATATTATATTTCACATAACCTACATGGTCGATAATTTGTTTTCCAAAGAAGTCGGCTAAATCTTTATTCCAAATGCGTCCTTTTTGATTCAAAAGCGTATCAATTTTAGCTGTTAAAATGGGTTTTGTCCAATAAATAACCAATATTGCCGGCTCTTTTTTTAATTTAACTTTTCTTTCATTTTCTGAAAAGCTGTATGCTCCTATTATTACATTTGTGCTAAATAAATGATCATCGGTATCAGGACCGTGCAAAAAATATTTTACAGGAACTTCCATCCGGTTTAACAATACACTTATTGACTTTTGCTTGTAAAATTCCTGGTTAGTTACAAAATTTTCAAGCATGTACCTCGACGTATCACCTTGATAAGCGTTGAGGTGCTTATAGGTTTTATCTCCTTTAACCTCACTAACTTTTTGAATAGACGATGGCTTTTGTGCTTTACAAGCATACAATAGTGTAAACAGGATAAATATGTTTAATGCTTTCATAATAAAATAATTTTAGTTTGGTGGACAATCAATGGTTCTGTATGCGGGTTGCCCATCACTGGTATTGGCCAGCGAACCATTAGGATTAATTATGCGTTCGGCACCTACTTTCGCAAATTTAAGAGAACCGGGCAATGCTTTTGTCAAAATTATCCCCGAATCTTCTAAAGTGGCTGCAATTGCCCGCTCATAAGCTCCTTCAGAGGCCATTCCTACACTTGTGAAGTAATCTCTGACCTGACGAAATTTAATCCCTACTTCAGATTCAGGATCCCAGTTCGTTCCAATTAGGTTACCCTGATTAGCCCTGTAAAAAGCTGAAGCCTTTGCTGTATCTGCTATCACCATGGCATAAGTCGTGCCATCATTGGCCCTACTGTAAGAAACCGTCAAATTGCTAGCATTGCCGGTAGGTTTACTTGCCAGAGAAATTAAATCAGTAGCTGAAGGCCCAAATGCACTATTAGGATGGGTATGGTAATCTGCTATGGAGTTCATGTAATTATAAAGCCCTCCTCCATATCCACCTCCTAAATCCTGTATTACTGGTTGAGCGATAGTTCCATCCGCTTCTCGACGAAGAGAAAATCCCATCTCATGTGGAGCACTTCCATCTGTAGGTGGAGGTGGAAATAACGCAGGATTGGCTAATGCATCCTGCACCTGCGGTATAGCGTAAACATCTTTTGCTTTTACGCCTGCCTGTTGGGCTGCGGGAGGGCAGTCCGGCTCTACTGGGTGATCAGGCGGTGGACCACTACTACTTTCCTGCGCCTGAAGCACAGTAACATAGTATAAAAAGCTGCTCATGTTCATAAATTGGTCTGGAGTTGGGTAAGGGATTTCTGGCGGAAAAATATCGGGCATAGTCTGCGCAATCACGTTTATAGCGGGTGCAGAAATTTCAAAGGCTATCGGATTGTATACAGAGCCGTCAGACAATACCAAAAGGATGTTGCCACTAGGGTCTCGGGTACTATTCACAACAGGAATACCAAAAAGATCGCCCAATGCCTGATACATAGATTCGTAGTTGCCACCTTCATCACCATAAGATTGTGCCAATGCGTTTGAGGGTCCCACAATTGATAACTTGTCGTTTTTCCATTCAGGTAAAAATCCCATAAACAATAAGATGATCAGTATAATTTTTTTCATGAGTGCTTTAATTTATTGTTTAAATACTATTGCAGATTTAATTTTCCCTCCATATTGCAGTGTCACTACATAATTACCGGGATGGCCATTAAACTCTATCACATCTGTATATTCGCCTTCTTTAAGCAGTATCGGTTTACTCCTGTAAACAATATTCGCATTCAGGAGATCTGATACGATAATACTTACATTAACAGTCTTCTTAAGTATATAGCGAAGTTTAAGTGGCCCCGAAAAAGGATTAGGGTAGGCAATAAAATGAATAGAATCTACTTTTGCATCCTCATCATTTTTATTCAAAACAGAATCTAATTTTGCGCCGGTACGGATTAGCATGATAAACTCTGGTTTTTCAGGTTCTTTACTTTGCGGAGAACATAAACTCATGTTGCCTGTAAGGTATACAGTGTCTTTACTTTTAATCAATTGTAGTCTGGAATTTTTAAACGTCACAAGTAATGGATTGGTTTTATGATAATGGTCGGTCTGGTGATACTCTGCATTGCTAAAAACAACTGCGCTATCAGTTACTATGCCTGTCAGATCGACTTGTGTATCTTCATTTTCTACCCATTGCCCCGTTAGTGTTTTTTCTTTGTAATTGAGTGAAAGTTTGAGACTGGATTGCCCTATGATGTGCTTGCCACTCCAATCATATTTTATGGAAAAACCACTATATTCGCCAGAAATATCGTTAAGCGGCAAATAATGGCTAACTTTTTTAAACCCCTTTTTTAGGTCAGTAGGTTTACCCGTTAATGATGTTCGGGGCTGCAGATCAGGCACGCTTTGTATGTTCAGGTTTTCAGGATTGCCAGATGCAAGTTCCTGAACGGCACGTTGATCACCCATTTTTGCCGCTAATGAAAGCAATTGGCGGGCGCTGTCTAAGTTAACAGCTATTCCATAGCCATTGCGATAGCATAAACCAAGCATGTATATCGATCCTTCACTTCCTAAAGTAACCCCTTTTTTAAATAGTTTTGCAGCTTCCACATAATCCTGATTGCAACCCAACCCTTTATAACGCATATAGCCTTCACTGTAAATACAAGTCTTATCATTAAGTTTAGATCCTGCTCTAAAGTAATTGAATGACTTTACAAAATCTTGCTGAACCCCTGCGCCATCTTTATAGAGGAGCCCCATATTATAATACGATTTGGCATAACCAAGTTTTGCGCTTTTCTTAAAAAGGTTAATGGCTTCCGGTATATTTTCTGATGTTCCAATTCCTTTACTAAATAATATGCCCAATCCGTTCATTGCTTCAGGATTACCCTGGTCTGAAAGTTTATTATAGATAGCAAATGCCCGATCGGGTTTGTAAGATTTACTTTTTGGATCGGCCATTTGTTTAGCGATCAACAATTCTTTCCTCACACTATCCATCGAAGCTTGTGAGTAAGCATTTAAACTGCCTAAAAGCAGTAAGAGCATTATTAGATTTTTCATAACATTTATATAGTTATCGTTTTACCAGGCTAATGAAGATTTTGTGCGTTGATTATTTGCATTCTCATTTCTAATGGCATCAAGTCTTTTTAGGAGTTCAGGTTTCATATTCTCTACAGCTTGTTTCGCAAATAAGTCTTTCTGTTTTTGCGTATAATATGCTTTTTCGTTTGCTACCAATGCTTTCAACTCATAACTTGTATTTTCTGTCATTACTTTTGCACTATCGGTTTGAGCATTTACAAGTCCAGCATTCTTCAGCCCTGCCCAATCCTGATCTGCATTGTACAATGATTGCCGGTAAAACTTAAGTTCGAGGTATTGATTGTATTGAGATTCATTAAGTGTCCTTATAATTGAAGCGACCTGTTCTGACCAAACATTTATAAATTCGTTCGAGTAGCGAGATTTGTTAGCCCATTTTTTCTTTTCGAGTGCGATATTGTTCATTAAGAGACTATCGACCTGAATATCGGATATGTTTAATTTTTTCCGGTTGATTACGATTCTACCACCTTGATTCCATACCCACCATGGAAGCGTATTGTTATAAACATCCAACTTCCATAAGATATATGGCCTATACAACGTATGGTATAGACTAACCGAATCCATTCCATCTGGATTGTAGTTTCTTGTTTTTTCCAGGTCTGCAAATTGGTTAAGGGTATACTTTAGTAATTCATCACATAACTTCGAACTATCAGAAACTTTAACAAGGTTGTATTTTTTTAATTGCCTGAAATATGTTTTGATCGTCCTTAAAGCACTGTCCTGACTGGCAACCATAAAATAATTTTTAAACTGACTTTCATTTAAGACCTGTTTCAGCTTGTCAAATTCAATTTTTTTGAATTTTTGGATATCCTCCACTTCAGGTGCTGTTTCTTTCGAAATTTCCTGTAACAGGGTATTCGTCTGGGGAATAGATAGCGCTAGTTGCTGCCTGAATCTAATGGCTTTTACTAGTTCTGATCTATATTTGGTTTGATCACTTGTGTTAAAATCATTTAGTTCAAGGGGAGATAAGATCTTGGCAAGCTGCTTGGTATCTAGAGTATAATATGAGCTAATTTCTTGCGAACTCGCTCCCTGTTTTAGCCTGAGCTCGGCGTTATTATTCTGCTGGTTAAAATAATTAGCAAGTTTTTCTTGCTTTTCAGATGATAAATTAACGCGGTTTAAAACAGATTGCAAACGGCTGATCGTTTGCGCAGGATATTTTTTTAAAACTTCCGTATTCACCTGGGCATTAGTTATGACCGGACTAAAAAAAGCCAGAATAACGCCTAAAATTTTAATCTTATTTTTCATTGGTAACTCTTATTTATAAATTTTGTCTTCTTAAAACCATTTTATCTCTCCATCATTCATAACTATAAAGGGGCGTTCTTTGCCCTTTGAATATTCAGGAGCCAACAAGAACAATGCATTTTCAGGAACATCATTAAATATAAGTTCATGCGTGTTGATTGCTGTTAGCCTTTCTCCCAACAATTTCCAGGCATTCTGCCAATAGAATAATCTATACCTTTTATTTGGGCGAAAGAGGAGGTAATTTTGCTTTTCCTTGATGATCACCATCCTCTTATGGCTCATATTTGGCTCCAGGATGGCTTTATGGTTGTATCCCTGCACAACCGGATATCCGGCAGGTGTTATTTTTCCATTAATATAATATGCTGGCAGGTAGACAGCACCTTTAGGCATATTTTTGTAGGTAACCAAATTTTGATTAATATTCCCCCACCAAGTTGGTTTCCAACCTAATTCATTGAAAACACATACAAATGAATATTTTGGTTGTCTGGCTACCGCGAAAAGTTTACAAGTAAGGTCTTCCGTGCCCCAAAATTGTTTGGTAACATCTAGATAGGTACTCGACCTCATAAAGCCAGGTGGGATATTATTAATTTTTTCTTTTCCCGCAATGGTTTCCGGCTGCTTTGAATAGGTGAGTCTTAATACCTTGGAAGGTTCCCTTGCCAGTACATTATTTACTGCGGGAGTTCCAGCAACGTCGAAGGAAACAGCATGCATTTTTCCATCAAATGCCGTATTCATGAAATGCCCGGATGATGATGTAGCCCAATATGGAATATAGTTAATTGCAGCAGGAATGCCTTGCGACCTAAGTGTAAACGCGACAAGGTCTGCTATATCTTCGCAAGGTCCTTTTTTTCTTTGAAGCAATTGCAGTGCACCAAGGCGTGGTAAAGGCTCCTTCCTGTTATCAATGGAATAACTGTTGGTAAACCAGCTTCTGAAATCCGCAGATATGTAAGAGAGCGAAGATGCTAATCCTTCAGATTTATTTTTGGTTGCAACCCAACTAAAATCTTTATTATATCTGGAACGCCAGTTTTGTAAAGGTTCTACACTTACCCGGTAAGGCAACATATATTCACAAAAATCATTGAAAGGAATATTTTTATAATTGGCTGAACTTTGCCATTGCTGAAAAGATTGGTTAATATTTTGTATAAGAAAATCTGCCTTGATTGTTTTGATGTCGGGATTGGTGACAGGGTGTGGCCGCAAATCGGGATGAACTGCTTTTAATCTTTTGAATGCAGAAATTGCCTGATTAAAATCAGTATAATCCAATTCGTTGAAAGGTATTTTTTTCCCGTTTTTATCTTCCCAATAGTAATCTTCAGAATAGTGCGCATCCATATTAGCAATTAAAAAATATACGGCTCGAATTTTTTGTCGATCACCGGTTTTGTGAAAATAGGCGATAACTTTTTCAATCTCACCTTTGTTCTTGCCTGCTTTAGTCACTATATTTTTAACAGCAATAGGAACTTCAGTTGGTATTTGTCCAAAGCCAAAAATTGGGAATATTAAAAGAAATGTCAGTAATATTATTTTCATATATTTTTCTTTGGCAAATAAAATTTATTGTTCTCTGGAAAGGCCTTAATTGATTTTTTTTTAGATGAGTAGCCTAATTGCTGTAAAAGTAGACCAGCACGGGATTTAAAAAAAATTGTTTCCGAAGATCTGATTTTAGGCACTGTTTCAATAATGTTCTGAGCCTGATTAACGCATCCTATTGTGTCCCCCATTTTCAGGGATAAATTCATTAAAGCAAATTTTGCCGCAAGATGTCCTGGTTCCATATTTTTGGCAGTGGTTAAATTTTTATAGGCACTTTTATAGTCGCCCGTTTTTTCATCGCATAAGGCTGCCTGAAGGTAAATCATCGGATTAGAGGTAAGCAGCTTTGCCTTTTTAAATATAATTGCGGCATGCTTGTAATCTTTATTTAAGAATAGTGTATTTGCATAGTTTACCCAATAACTCTCGTAAATATCCAGACGATTTTGTAGAGAAGTCAAAATATTTAGCGATTGCTCATAATCTCTGTTTTTAGTTAATAGTGCAGCTTGTTTGTTCTTTAAGTTGTCAATAATCAGATTTCCGGTCATATACATATAGCATAATCCAATAACAAAGAGAGAGAGTCGGTATGTTAAGACATATCTGTTTTTGTTTTTTTCAGAAATTAATTTATTCCATGTTGAAAGGCCTTTTCGTAATGATATTGCAGGGGAGTTTGCAGATAGTATAGAAGAAAAGATAATAAACAAAAACATTACCGGTAAGGCCTGAATCGTAAAATTCAACATCGACATCGTAATAAAGATACATATCCCCGCGTAGGCTGTTATGGAGTAGTTAGCATCCCGCTTTTTCAGATGCTGAATTTTAATTGATTTATTTTTTAAAGGAAAGTATAATAGTGAAGCCAGCAAGCACATAAAAAGTACGCCACCAATTATTCCACCTTCAATGGTGTTTTGTAGAAATTCATTATAGGCCATTTTTACAAACCCGGCATTAAGTATTTCGTTTGGTTTGGCATCTCCTTTTTCAAAGTATCTGGATTGAAAAAGATTATAATTTCTTTCAAATGCACCATATCCATAACCGAAAAGAGGTTTGTCTGATATCATTTGGGCAGAAACTTTCCATATCAATCTTCGGCCATCAGCAGATGCTTCTTTCGCTTGATAGGTATAAATACCTAGAGGAAAAGAAATGCTGATAACAATGAATGCAGTTAATATTAAAAGTATGCGATTTTTTTTGTCTTTTGCCCAACTGTAGAGTTGATATTTGTAATTGAGAATAATAAATATACCAGTTGATGCGCCAAGAAGAGCGGAGCGGCACTTTAGTGTAAATAAAGTGCCCATTAATAAGATGAGTACAAAAGGCATCGATTTCCTTACAACATCATATTTACTGTATGGAAGAATAAAAACACAAGGTACCGACATAGCGATAAACATCGCAACGATATTAGGATTCTCACTAGTTCCGGTTACTTTAAAATATTGATTGAAGCTATCTAAAAAGCCGATATATTGAAATATGCAGATTATACACTCTATAATGGAGGCAATAATAACCAAATTAAAAATAAAGTTTAAATTTAAGGTTGATGATCTGCAATAAACTGGTAGCACTATCATGCTTAAAAAAGTTATAAATAAGTAATAACTATAAGGATAAATAGTTGGCCAAAACAATAATGTGTGAATGGTTATAAATAATAATAAGAATATATTAACCAGGATCGGTATTGAGAGGTGTAGATTATGGCTATAAAACTTTGTAGAAAAACTCGAGTATACTAGAAGAGCAGAAAGTCCGGCTGTGTATATGAAATAAGGGGTTTGTGACCTGTAAATAAAATAATTTCCAAAAAATAAAGACCCTATGATTGTAAATGTTATAATCATGGTGAAAGGCAAATTTGATTTGAGAGACGTGTACGACATAAAATGTGCGTATTTCTATGAGCGGATATGTATAATATTTGGTTTTTATAAAGTAAACATAATTTTTTGTAGAAAACAAGAAAATTAAAATATTTTTCAGATTTTGAATTGCTAACTATTTTTAATCAAGTAAAGAAGCAAAAGTGATTCATGCTTATCTTGAGGTAGGCTCTGCATACTTGTCGCATTTTTTGCTTTTAAGAAAACTTTTGGTATAACCCCCATCTCATCTTAAAAATATTTAATAAATGTACTTCAGCCGCCAGATTGCCAAAAAGATGTTAGCAGTCGTTTTGGTATTCAATTATTTGTTTTAAGGCGGTTGGCGGTTATAAAAAAAGCCGCAGCACCAGAGATATTTTTACCTCGGATGCTGCGGCTTTAGGCTATTTTGGCAAGTTAGGTTATGGTTTTTTCTTGCCGATATTAACCCTGATATTAACTTCAAAATCTCCGTCTGTATAACCGCTAATTGCAGAGGTTGCCGTATTATAATATGCCATGAAGTAGAAAGTAGATTTATAGTTCATTCCAAAACCAACGGTTGCATTTTCCGTGTTATGGTACATCGCCATTACGTATAGTTTATCGTTTGCAAAATTGGCATTAACACCAGCATCCCATAAATTTTTGTAATTTTTAATTCCTCTGAAAACACCTTTGGGTTCTAAGCTGATTCCATTTATACCCGTTCCAAAGCTGAATTTATATCCCACAGCCGAATAGAAAGTTGGTTTATTGGCAAAGTTTAAATCATCGCCTCTGAAAACGGAACGCATGTTAGGAATGGCACCTTCAACAGTTAATCCCTTAGAGGTGTAAGAAACACCAAAATCTCCATCAAAATAGTAACCCCTGTCATTAAAACGGGCGATTGAGGGGTCGTTAATGTCGCTGTTTCTAACGCTGCTTAAATCAAGTTTATCCTGACTTGCGCCAAATGAAATACCAAAGTTCAATTTCTGGTCATCGTTATTTAGCGGTAAATGGTAGGCGAAAGTTCCAACTGCTTTGGTTCGTTGAATCCCACCAGATTTTTCATTATAAATGTTTACACCCCAACCCACTTTGTTTATTTGCTGATCTAGCGTTACGCTTTGGGTAATTGGAGCACCCGGAATATTTGTCCACTGTTTTCTAAAACTCCCGTTAATGTTAAACCCTTCATTTATACCTGCCATTGAAGGATTAACCAAATAGCGATTTTGAAAATACTGCGCATTTAAGGGTAAAATTTGCGCTTTTGCTGTATTGAAAAACTGTATGCTTATGGCAAATAGAAACGTTACGCGACTTATTTGCTTTATGTTTTTTGTTATTGCTTTCATGTCTGTAATTAGTTTCTAATGATGTTAATGAATCCTTTGAACGTACCGATGCCATTTCCTAAATCGATAATGTAGTAATAGGTTCCCTCTGAAAGTGGACTTCCATTTACCGTTCCATCCCAATCATTGGCGTAAGTTTTTTTCGTGTATAAAATGCGCCCGGCCTTATCAAAAATCTTGATGGTATTATTTGGATAATAATCGATGTTTTTGACGATAAACTTGTCGTTATAACCATCGCCATTTGGCGTTACAACTGTGCTTGCCTCTAATTTATAATCATCAATTACGGTTATAGAAATGCTTTGTTCGGCCGTACAGCCACTTGCGTTAGTAACCACTACTTTATACATTCCGCTTTGTTTTGGCCTGATGGTTAGCGACGCTGTATTTTGGCCGCTAATTATTTCCGCACCTGTCCAGCTGTATTGTGTACCTCCGGTTGCAGATAAAATAATTGCATCGCCTTTTGATATGGATGAACCTTTATTGCTGTTGATTGTAACTATTGGCAATGGGTTTACGATAACCGTAGCATTTCCGATTTGTGTTTGGGTAGCATAAGCATCTGTTACGCTAACTAAAGTATAAATAAACGTACCGCTATTTCCTGTTGGCACGTTCAGCGTTGCTGTGGTAGAATTGGTTGTAACTGTTCTGGCGCTACTTCCATTTAGTGTATAAGTGAATGTGTATGGAGCTGTTCCAACTGAACCAGTAAAAGTTACCACTGGTGCTGTATTAAAGTTACAAACAGAAGCGTTTCCAGCAATAGTTGCAACGGGCAAAGGACGAACCAATATCGTTGCGGAACCTGTTTGTGCCTGACCACAATTTACATCGGCAACACTAACTAAATTATAGATAAAAGTACCAACTGCTGTAGTTGGAGCAAGAATTGTGGCTGCATTTCCGTTTGAGGTAACTGTTCTGTTTGTACCGCCGTTAATGTTGTATGTAAATGTATATGGTGCTGTTCCATTTGCGCCAGTAAACGTAATGGTTGGTGCTGTGCCGTTTTGTGGAATAGCAGTAGAACCTGTAACGGTTGCTGTAGCCAATGTTCTAACGGTAACAGTAGCTGTTCCGGTTTGTGTTTGTTCAGCATTAACATCGGCAACACTTAATAAATTATAATTGAATGCTCCTGCAACATTTGATGGTGCGGTTAAAGTAGCACTAGTATTTGTGCCAGTTGTGCTTATTGTCTGACTTACTCCACCATTCACATTATAGGTGAAAATATAGGGTCCTGTTCCGTTACTCCCTGTAAAAGTTACCGTTGGTGCTGCACCATTTAAACATAATGCAGTAGTTCCTGAAATTGTTGCAACAGGAATTGGATTAACTTTTACAGTTGTAGAAATGTTTTGCGCTTGCGTGCTGTAAGCATCGCTAATACCAGTTACTGTGTAGATAAATGTACCAACAGTTGCAGTAGATGCATTTAGCGTTGCCGTGTTTGTTGTAGCTGTTAGCGTTTGATTTGTACCACCATTGATGTTATAGGTAAAGGTGAATGGAGCGGTTCCGGATGATGCCGTGAAGGTAATTACAGGAGCAGCAGCATTTAAAGGGACAGAGAGGTTTGCACTTAAAGTAGCTGCAGGCTTAGCGTAAATTTTTAAATTAGCTGCTTTGTAGTTAATCGCGTAGTTTGTACTTAAAACTAAAGTTCCCTGTGTTATCGGGTAATCTCCAGCTGTTTCTCCTGGGTTTCTCGCTAATTCGCCTGTAAAAATATCAGCACCAATTAATGCTGGAGCAGAAGTATAGGTAAACATTGGATCAACCGTACTTTCCACTTTGGTTTTAGCATCAGCAGTAACCGTAATGGTTTTTGGTGCAATGGTTAATACCTGTTGTTTTGCAACGGCTGGGTTATAAAAGGTATCTCCAACCTGATTTGCAGTAATTGTAACCGTGCCGGCTTTAACAATATGGATATCATTATTGCTGATTGTGGCAATGTTTGTATCGCTACTGGTGTAAGTGATGTTTATGCCTGTGTTATCACTCGTTGCACCTGCAACTAGGTCTGGATCGCCATAAGTTGCCGTTCTTGTTGCTGCGAACGAAATGGTTTGGTTTTTCTTAACCGTCGCATCATCGCGTGAATACCAAATTGGTGAAGTAATAATTCTGCTTCCATCTGCTTCTACAATATCGGCATAATAATAACCTGTGGCCAAATTTGCCAGGGCATTATCGGTATACGTTAAACTTGTAGAGGTGCTAGTGGTTAACTCTACCGGATTTACACCGCTACCAGGCGTTCCATATAATATTTTAATGCTATTTACCGGACTTGTTGTAATAGAACTTACTTCGATTTGTGGTGCACCAGCTGTTTTAAATACGCTGCCAACGGGTTGTTTATTAATGGTGAAAACAATTTTAGCTGCTGAATCTTGCGAAGCGTAAAAACGCATTTTCTTAATGGCATCTAATAAATCATTCTCGGTAAGGGCAGGAGCGAGTACAACTAACCTGGCTTTTGTATGGCGACCAAAAGTTAAATTGTGGTTATCATGGTCGATACTTGCACCAAGGTGGTAACCTCTGGCCAGCATGCGGTTGTAATAACTTAAATAACTCATCGAACTCGCCGGGTCTGAGTAAGTGATATTGGTTGAAAACGCAGGACCACTTTCTAAAGCAGTTCCTACAATTGCACTATCTGCACTTAAATCATAAGTTGCTGAAATGTTATTGTAATCGGTTGTATTCGGATGGGCTAAAGTTGCCACGGCATTCAAGCCATGTCTGTTAATAATTCTGAACAATCCTGTTGCACCGGTATAAGTGCTTTTTGGAACATAAATTTGATTTTCGCCCGATTCCCATCCAATTAATGAATCGATGCCATAAACGATAACGTGTCCACCACCGCTAATTACGCCCCATTCCATACCATGCATGGCTATGAAATTAGAGGTAGTTGCTCTTTTGGCTGCATCTATTCCTGGCTGCCAGCTGGCTAAAGACATGCCGGCCTGTGTATGATTGTGTTCAGATATGCCCAGGAAATCTAAATTCATGGAGTTCTTCGCGAACGCATAATCATCTTCTGGCTTTTTTGTTAAATCGTCTTTATTTCCATCAGAATAACTACTATGACTATGTAGGTTTCCATAATAGAAATTCAATTTATTTACATCTAAAATGCCTGTTTTAAGATTTCCTAATAGTGGTTGGGTACTGAGGTATAAAGGCCCTCCGCTACATGCGCTGTTTATCGAATAAATGAAAAAATAGTAATTTGTATTTTGAGCCAAACCATTTCTGATAAACGTACCACCTGTTCCTCTTTTTACAACGATACCACCACCCAATTGGTCGCCAAAGGTATATACGGTTTGATTCACTGGTGCAGCTGTTAATGAATTACTGGTGCTCATTACCACTAAATATTCATCTACTCCGTTTGCAGGTGTAAATGCACCCTGAATAAAGTTGTAGTTTGATGAAGTAATGGTAAATGCAGTAGGTTGTACCACAGGAGCCACACATGGTAATAATGCTTTTGTTGCCTGGCTAGCCGTTAAAATATTTGTGGTTAAGTATTTTGGTCCGCCAGTACAGGAAATGTTATTTAAGGGGATAATGAAATAGGTGTAATTTGTATTATCGCTTAATGCATTATCCATAAAAGTATTGGTTACAATACGGTTGGCAATAATACCACCGCCAAAAGCAGCACCAACGTTGTAAACTGTTCCATCAACAGGTAAAGCCGTTAGTGTGGTATTTAAACTTCTGATGATTAAATATTCATTGGCATCAGCAGATTTTGTGAAAGATGCCGAAATGCTGTTGGTTGTTACACTATTAAAAATTAAAGCAGTTGCCGGGTTTGATGGTGCGGCGCAAATTGGAAGATTTGGGGGGAAATGAACGCCCAACCTGTTTACATCATCATCATCAATTGCGTTTTGAACTATCGCTAGAGTGGTTCTGGTCCAATCAGTATCCATATAAGTCGGGCTTGGGGCAGTAACATTTAAACTCCTTACATAAGAAACATCTTTAGCATTAACCCCCTGACCGAATGCATCAATAATATTATTGTTTGCATCTAGTAAGGCCACGCCATCATTTCCGTTGAAATTGATAACGGCGTTGCTATTTAATACCGCACTAGCTGAACTCAAATATGGAACTTCTGTGTTGCTGTTTCCGGTATTACCCAATAAGACAGAACCAAGGGCAGGAATGGTAAAGTTTAAGTTTACGATTTGAGCTGGTGCTCCGGTAATATTAATCGTTCCGGCATCGCCAGAGATATTATATAAGGCGAGTTTTAACTGGGGTGAGGCTGTATTTATCGGTGAATTACTTAAGTTGGTTAGCTCAATCCATTTATTTGTAGAAGTGCCTTCGTAATATTGACTGATGATGATTGGTGCGTTTACTAAGGGTGGATTAGCGGTTGTGGCATCTAAACCTGAAACCGCAGTTTGTAAATTTCCAATAGCATCTTGTGCAACCACATATACTTTATAGGTTGTGCCTGAAGTTAATCCACTGATGGTTGTTGTGGCATCTGCATTAGCAGTGTTTGCGAATGAACCTGATTTTAGGGCGGCTGTGCCAGTTGCATCTTGGCCTAATTTAACTTGCGCAGCCGTTGGGGCGGTTGCACCTGAAGCAAGCAGGACATAATAAGTTGTTCCTGCTTCGTTAATGTTATTTGTTAAATCTACGGTTGTGAGGGTTGAATTACTAGTTTTTGGATAAGTTGCAGTGGTAAGGGGAGGAGTAACATCGGCTGCGCCTAATGTAGAAAAATTTAAAGTCGAAAATGTAGTTTGCAGGTTAGGCGTGGTGGCTGCATCTTCTGAAACTACATAAATTGTATACGCTGTTGAAAGGGTTAATCCTGTTATTGTTGAAGTAGCATCTGTATTAATTGCATTGGCAATGGTGCCAGATTTTAAAGCGGTTGCATTACTCCCATCTCTACCTGCCTTGATTTGAGCTGTAGTTGTTGGCGCAGTTCCTGTTGCCGGAATTAAAATGTAATAAGTATTTCCAGTCTCATTTATGTTGCTGATTAAATTAACTGAAGTACTGGTAATTGAAGCTGTTTTTGGGTAAGATGTTGTGTTTGTGGGTGGAGTGGTGTCAATTGTTCCTGATGTACTCACAGTTCCTCCAACACTAAATCCAATTCTGCCAGTTATTGGAGAGTAAAATCCCCAACCACCTGTTGCCGTTTGTCCTGAAGCATAATAACGCAAAGTGATGGTTGTTCCAGCCTGTACATTTTGTAGTGCTGAAATGCCTGATAAATTTACTGTTACTGTTGGTGGTGGATTTAATGATACCATTGCACTGGTTATATTTATAGGCGTACCAATCAATGTAAAATTAGTTCCATTTAAACTATATGCATATTGAGAACTTACTCCTGTATTTGCATAATAACTTGCTGTTCCAGCAAAAACTGCATCCAGAGATGATAAAGATATTTGTTTGCCTGCAGAAGCTGTAAGCGTTACCTGGAAATAATCGGTGTTAGTAGTAGAAATTCCGTTGTTTTGAAAGCCGACAGTCCTAAAAGAATTGTTTCCTGCGCTCGCTGAGGCGCTTGTTCCCCGAGTTAAAATAGGCGCTGAGGTTAAACCAGCATCAAAGGTTGTTGCTGTTGATGTTGGTAGTGTCGATTGTCCAGTAAAATCCCAGTTAGCAATTTGTGCTAAAGATACTTTCGAGATAAGGAGGGTAAATAATAGGGATAATAGTAAAAGTTTTTTCATATAAATTTTATAGGGATATGAAATGATTTAAAATCTTATTTGTAGCGCCGAAAAGAAACAGGTGCACAAAAAAATGATCAGATATAATTGTAAAGTTTTATCATTCAGGGTATTCTGATGATTATTGAACGATTTAATTATTCACCAAAAATTATGCTTAGTAAATGAGTTGATTGTTTTTTGCCTGAATAAATAGGAAATCAATTTGCATGGCAAAATGATTTAGCTGCGGAAACAGCGCTATTGAAGTAGATTTTGCGTCATATTGGGATGTTTAGGATGCGAAAATAGGGTTTGAATATTAAGTTAACATTTAGGGGATGTTAACTTAGGTTATTTTTTACAAAAATGGTGGTTATCCATTTAAGATTTAAATTTAGCGATTTCTAAAGCATATCAGCCCAGCTGTTGATAAATAAAATAATTGCAGATTTAGTGTCTGGTTATAAAAATTCTTCAATATCGCCTTTGCCTTCACGAATAACTTCAAATTCTCCGTTTGTACAATCAATTACAGTTGAAGCCTCATTATCTCCATAGCCACCATCAATTACCAGATCCACCAAATCCTGATATTTTTCATAAATTAATTCTGGGTCGGTAGAATATTCAACTAATTCATCATCGTCTTTTATTGAGGTAGATAGAATCGGATTGCCTAATTCCTTAACAATACACCTGGCAATATTATTATCCGGAACGCGAATACCAACCGTTTTCTTATTGGAGCTTAATAACTTGGGAACGTTATTATTTGCATTAAAAATAAAGGTGAAAGGACCAGGTAAAGCTTTTTTCAAAACCCTGAAGGTGGTGTTGTCAATTGGTTTAATGAAATCAGAAATGTGGCTTAAATCATGACAAATAAAAGAAAAATTAGCTTTTTCAGGTTTTATCCCCCTAATGCGGGCAATTTTTTCAATCGCCTTTGGATTGGTGATATCACAACCTAAACCATAAACTGTATCCGTTGGGTAGATGATTAAACCACCTTTTCTAAGCACTTCAACAACTTGCTCGATGGCTCTTTCGTTTGGGTTTTCGGGATAAATCTTGATAAGCATAGCGTAAAAATAACAATTTAATGGCGTCAGTTGTTTAGGATGTTATAAAATATATCAATTCTAAATATGTACAAATAGTTGTACATAGAGTATATTATCTTTATTTTTGAAGCACATTAAAGTTAAGGTATGGAAATCACGAATTATACATCATTTAGGCAAAGCTTAAAATCTTATTTAGATAAAGTTTTTTCTAATCATACACCTTTATTTGTAACCAGAGCAAAAGGTGAGGACGTTGTTGTTCTATCAAAATCTGATTACGATAGCATGATGGAAACTTTTTATTTGTTAAAGAGTCCGAAAAATGCCATTCGATTGGAGCAGGGTTTGAAGGATTACGAAGATGGCCTGGCAAAGAAGCAAGACTTAATTGATAATGAATAAATTATTTCTTGACGGCGCTTGGGAAGATTATCTCTATTGGCAAGCTGTTGATAAATCGATGCTCAAGAAAATAAATGCATTGATAAAAGAAATCGAGCGTATGCCATTTGAGGGGATAGGAAAACCCGAGCCACTTAAACATCAATATACTGGATGGTGGTCTAGAAGAATAAATTTAGAACACAGATTAGTGTACAAGGTAGAAAATTCATCAATAATTATTCTACAATGTAGGTATCATACATAATTAGCAAAACATGAGAAAAGCTTTCGTTGCCATTGCAGCCTTTTTAATTGCCTTAACCATCATGTTAGGGTTGTACCATCCATTTTTATGGTGGACATTTCTTTTTACCGGTCCTTTTGTAATCCTCGGTGTTTACGATTTATATCAGCCAAAACATAGTATCGTTAGAAACTATCCTGTATTTGGCAGGTTGCGGTATTTTATGGAAGAACTCAGGCCAAAAGTTTATCAATACTTTGTAGAAAGTGATACAAATGGAACGCCATACAATCGATTAAATCGTTCTTTAATTTATCAAAGAGCTAAAAAAGACAATGATACTATTCCATTCGGAACACAATTAGATGTTTACCAAAACGGTTATGAGTGGTTGAGTCATAGTATTGCAGCAATTTCTCATCACGAATTAAACTCAGACCCGAGGGTATTGGTTGGTGGACCTGATTGTAAAAAACCTTATTCGGCAAGTATTTACAATATTTCGGCAATGAGTTTCGGATCTTTAAGTCAGAATGCTATTCTGGCTTTAAATGGTGGTGCAAAAATGGGCAATTTTGCTCATAATACAGGAGAAGGAGGGATAAGTGATTACCACCGTAGACCTGGAGGAGATTTAATCTGGCAAATAGGTACAGGATATTTTGGCTGCCGTAATGCAGATGGAACATTCAATTATGATGCTTATGCAGAAAGAGCAAAGACGGACCAGGTTAAAATGATTGAGATTAAGCTTTCTCAAGGTGCGAAACCAGGCCACGGAGGTATGTTACCCGCTAAAAAAGTTACCGCAGAAGTTGCCAGAATCCGTTTGGTTCCGGAAGGAAAGGACGTTTTGTCGCCACCTGCACATTCCGCTTTCAATTCGCCAATTGGTTTGCTGGAATTTGTTAAAAAGCTTAGGGATTTGGCAGATGGAAAGCCTGTAGGATTCAAATTATGTATCGGCCGGAAAAGTGAATTTTATGCGATATGTAAAGCAATGATAGAAACCGGGATTTATCCTGATTTTATTACTGTTGATGGTGGAGAAGGTGGAACGGGAGCGGCACCGCAAGAATTTTCAAATTCTGTTGGGATGCCTTTAAGAGAAGGTGTTGCTTTTGTATATGATGTTTTAAATGGCTTCGGCCTTAAAAAGCACATCAAAATTATTGCTTCTGGTAAAGTAGCAACAGGATTCGATTTAGTGAAAAATATTGCACTAGGTGCTGATATGTGTAACGCTGCCCGTGGTATGATGTTCGCTTTAGGTTGTATTCAAGCGCTGGAGTGCAATAGCAATACATGCCCTACTGGAGTTGCCACACAAGATCAAAGTTTAATGAAAGGTTTAGTTGTTGAAGATAAAACCGTTCGAGTTAAGAATTTCCACAATTTAACTGTTGCAAGTGCGATAGAATTATTGGGCGCTGCAGGGCTGAAAGAGCCGAATCAACTCAGTAGAGCTTATATAAATAGGAGGGTTAGCTCGAGTGTTATACAATCATATTTAGAGAGCTTTCCATACATTCCTGCAGGCAGTTTATTGCAAACGCCTTATCCAACCCGTTTCGAATTAGGAATGGCGTTAAGCAGTTCAAAAAGCTTTGCTCCAACAGATTACAAGGTTTCGGCTGTAGATTATGCACATGCAAATCCTTATAGCGATACCATGCATGATGAGGGAAGGTAGGTTGGTATGGCTTTAATAAAATTTTAACTAGGGTAGTGATTTCGACGGGAGTTGAAAAATCTTTTTTATCCTGGACGGACAGAATTTTTATTTTTGGTGTCAAAAATAAACAAAAAACAAGGGCTGAAAATTTTTCTATTTAAGTATGTGCCTTGGCTCGTTGAGCTTGTCTAAACGCCGTAAAAGGCAATTTTGCAAGTCCTTCAACAGGATGACATTTTGTACTTTTGAGACAGCGGCTTTTATATAAATGGGTTTTTGCTTTTGAGCTTAAGCTTCCGAAGTTTAAGCCCAAACAGCGCTTAAACTTCGGAAGTTTGTTAAATATTAAAACTCTGCGTTTTTAGGGAAACGAGGGAATGCAATTACGTCACGGATGTTAGTCATACCGGTAACGAACAATACTAATCTTTCGAAGCCTAAGCCGAAACCTGCGTGTGGTGCAGAACCAAAACGGCGAGTATCTAAATACCACCATAGCTCGTCTTGAGGGATATTCATATCTTCCATACGTTTTGTTAAACGGTCTAAACGTTCTTCACGTTGCGATCCACCAATCATTTCTCCAATGCCAGGAAATAAAATATCCATAGCCGCAACGGTTTGCCTTCCTTCGGCATCTGGTTCATTTTGGCGCATGTAGAAAGATTTAATATCAGCAGGATAATCAGTTAAAATAACTGGTTTTTTAAAGTGCTTTTCTACCAAGTAACGCTCGTGTTCACTTTGTAAATCAGCGCCCCATTCATCAATTAAATATTTGAATTGTTTCTTCTGGTTTGGCTTAGAAGATTTTAAAATCTTAATTGCTTCTGTATATGTTAACCGCTCGAATTCGTTTGTTAAGCAGAAATCAAGCTTCTCTAACAAAGAAAATTCGTTACGTTCGTTTTGGGGTTTTTGTTTGTCTTCTTCAGTTAAGCGTGTATTTAAAAACTCCAGTTCATCTTTGCAGTTATCTAAAGCATATTTAATTACATACTTCATCATATCTTCAGCAAGATTCATGTTATCTTCTAAATCAGCGAAAGCAACTTCAGGTTCAATCATCCAAAACTCTGCTAAGTGACGCGTTGTGTTTGAATTTTCTGCCCTGAATGTAGGTCCGAAAGTGTAAATCTGTCCAAAAGCCATTGCAGCCAATTCACCTTCCAGCTGACCAGAAACGGTTAAATTTGTTGCACGGGCAAAGAAATCCTGAGAAAAATCTACTTTTCCATCTTCCTTACGAGGCGTATTATCGAAATCTAAAGTTGTTACCTTAAACATTTCGCCAGCACCTTCTGCATCACTGGCTGTAATTACTGGTGTGTGCATGTACACGAAACCACGCTCATTGTAAAACTGGTGAATGGCAAAGGCCAAAGCATGTCGAACTTTAAAAACTGCGTTAAAAGTATTGGTACGGAAACGTAAGTGTGCAATTTCGCGTAAAAACTCTAAACTATGTTTTTTAGGTTGTAAAGGAAATTTTTCGGGATCGCTATCACCTAAAATCTCAACCGATGTTGCCTTAATTTCAACGGTTTGACCTTTTCCTAAGGATTCGATTAGTTTGCCCGTTGCAGCAATTGAGGCACCGGTTGTTATTCTCTTTAACAGCTCATCAGGTAAATTATTAAAATCGATAACCACCTGGATATTGCCCATGCAACTTCCATCATTTAAAGCGATAAACTGGTTATTTCGGAAAGTTCTAACCCATCCCATAACCGTTACTTCTGTGCCAAATGCAGTCGATTTTAATAAATCTTTAATTTGCTGTCTCTTAATCATATTGTTATTTGTAAAAGGCGCAAATTTAGAAAAAAAACTTTACCAGTTGGCAGTTCCTAGATTTCAATTTATAATTTCTAATCAATATTCAATAAAAATCTACCACTAAATTCTATCGTAACCAAGTTAAAGAACTCCTGCCTCTTCGCTCTAATCCTAAGTATGCTCTAATCCTCAAATCCTGATAAACTCCTGGTCTTATCCTATAATCCTTAAATCCTGATAAATCCTGGTCTTTATTGTTGTTGTTGCTGCTGCATTGCCTCCATGTATTGCTGGTAACTATTTTGCTTTCTGGCTGCCGTAACCGTTGCAGATGGTTTTGAGTAATTTATTTCTTTGGGTTGAAAGTAATTTTCGTTTTCATTAAAGTCTTCATCATTATAACCAACGGAAACATTTACTTCCATAATGTGCTCAAAGCCACCTTTATAAACGCCTTTAACGGGCGAGCAATCGGTAAAATTTCTTCCAACAGCCAAGCGTACATGATTTTCGTTTGCAATACAGTTATTTGTAGGGTCGAGGCCTAACCAGCCATATTCGGGTAGATATGCTTCGGCCCAGGCATGAGTTGCGCCTTCACCCCTCATGCCATCTCTGTTAGGGCAAATGTAACCGCTAACATAACGTGCAGGAATACCTGTTAAACGAAGCATTGCTGTTAAAACGTGGGCAAAATCCTGACATACACCTGCTTTAAGTTTCATAATTTCCTCAATGGTGGTATCAACAGCTGTAATCCCTTTTATATATTCATAATTTTGAAATACGTGGGCGCAATATTTTATCGCTGTTTGATATGGGGTATCTTCATCACTTTTGATAGATAATGCAGTTTCCTTTAATTGAACAATACCATCAAAAGTTTCTTGTCGCAGATAATCAATATAAGGCACCTCATATTTAATCATATCTAATCCTGTCCATTGCTCACTACTAAACATATCATCCTGAGGCAATGGTTTTGGGAAGGTTTCTACACACACTTTAGAGAAAATCTTGAGTTGATAATGTGGTTCGTTCTGTGTAAAAGTTCCGACTTCATTGCCGTAATAATCTATAAATATCTCAATTTCAGGGCTTCCTGATATGTTTAAATCATGCTGAATCACTTTCTGGAAATCATCTTTTATCGGAAATAAAATAATCTGGTTTGCACTATCCCGAACAGGCAACTCGTATTTATAATTGGTAATGTGTTTAATCTTAAAAATCGGCATAAATGCTTTTGTTAATTCTATTTGCAATTGGACTAATCGGGTTTATTAATTAACTATGAATTTGCGAAATAATATTCATTTAACGAGCTTCCGATGCCAAAAAGTTCGGCTCTAATTTGCGTTAAATAATTATGTAGTTCTTCTTCACCCATATTATTTACAGAGCTATAAGTAATCATGCTGCGTAAACGACCGATTTTAAAAGATAAATTATTGTAATGTTCAATGTTGTTTTCACTTTTCAATCGCCCAAAATATCTTTCGATGTTATGCATGGAGTAAAGAGCTGAGCGAGGGAAGTCATTATTTAACATCACTAGTTCTATAATGTTTTTAGCATCAAAGCCCTGGCGATAGGTTTTTAAATACAATTCGTATCCGCCAAGCGATAAAAGCAGGTGTTTCCAATAAGCAATATCCGTTAATAAATCAGGATTCGTACTTATCGAACTAAACTTAATATCCAAAATATCTATTGATTGAATACTTCTTTCGAGATGTTTGCCAATTTTCATAAAGCTTCTGCTTTCTCCGCGTTCCATAGCACTATCTGCTGTGCCATGATAAAGCATAACCTGCTTAATTAAAATATCCAGTGCTGTAATCGGGTCATCTTTTTGTACATACCATAGCAATTTTTCATCCTTTACGGTATGATAATATTCATTTAAACATTGCCATAAATCTTTTGGGATGTGTTCCTGAACACTTCTGGCATTCTCACGGGCAAGCGTAATAATATTTAAAATTGAATTCGGATTTTCTCTGTTTAATAAAAGGTATTCTATAACAGCACGACTATCGTGCTGAATATTTAACAATTCATTTTCATCATCAGAAGAAAAAATCCTGATTACAGGTTTCCAGGTAAATTCCTGAATGGTATCTTGAGATGAAGCATAATTTATTTTTAACATGCGCAACATTCCGTCGCTGCGCTCCACATATCTGCTTAACCAATATAAGCTTGAAGCTACTCTACTTAACATATTCGTAATCTAAGAAGTTAAAACCCATGTATCCTTACTGCCACCGCCTTGCGAACTATTTACCACAAGCGAACCTTCTTTTAAAGCAACCCTGGTTAATCCGCCAGGTACAATTGAAATTCCATCTGGGCCATTCAATGCAAAAGGCCTTAAATCAATTCTTCTTGGCGAAAGTTTTCCATTGATAAAGCATGGGGCAGAGGATAAGCTTATTGTTGGCTGGGCAATAAAATTTCTTGGGTCTTTTAAAATCTCCAGTTTATATTCTTCAGTCTCCTGTTCGCTGGCAGCATGCCCCATCAGCATTCCATAACCTCCGCTACCGTTGGTTTTTTTAATTACCATTTTGTTTATGTTCTCAAAAACATATTCAAGTTCATCACGATTGCTTAGCTGGTAAGTTGGTACATTTTTTAAAATGGGTTCTTCATTTAAATAATACTTAATCATATCAGGTACATAGGTATAAACAGCTTTATCATCTGCTACGCCATTTCCAACGGCATTTACGATGGCTACATTTCCTTTTCTGTAAGCACCCATTAAACCGGCTACACCTAAAACACTATTCGGATTAAAAACTAAGGGATCCAAATAGTCATCATCAACACGTCGATAAATAACATCAATTTGTTGTAAGCCTATAGTTGTTTTCATAAAAACCTTTTGATTTTTCACAACTAAGTCACGTCCTTCTACCAATTCTACACCCATTAAACGAGCTAATGTAGTATGTTCGTAATAAGCTGAGTTATACATTCCAGGACTTAACATTACAATTGTTGGGTTAGAAACAGCTCTCGGCGAAAGCGCCATTAAGTTTTTATATAATATTGCAGGATATTCTGTTACACTTCTTACGCCGCATTGCGGAATAAGGTCAGGAAATAGCCTTTTTGTGATTTCTCTGTTTTCGAGCATGTAGCTTACGCCTGATGGCGTGCGTAGGTTGTCTTCCAATACATAAAATGTTCCATCATGGTCGCGGATTAAATCGATGCCTGCGATGTGAATGTATATATCATGCAAAACATTAACATTATGCATTTCCCGCAAAAAATGTGGACAAGAATAAATTACGTTGGTGGGTACAATTTTATCTTTTAAGATGAATTGATTGCTGTAAACATCTTTAAGAAAAAGATTTAAAGCCTTTAATCTTTGTTTTATTCCTTTTTCGATAAAAGACCATTCGCTGGAAGTAATGATGCGTGGGATGATATCAAAAGGGAAGATTTTCTCAATTCCTTCGCCACTATCGTAAACGGTAAAGGTTATACCCTGGCTCATGAATAGTTTTTTAGCAAGTTCTTCCTTTTTGTTAAGATTGTCGAGAGATTCTTTCGAGAAATTATTTATAAAATTTGAATAGTGATTTCTGTAGTTATCACTATTTAAAAACATTTCATCAAAAGTATTTGGATGATTTAAGTAGTTTTTTATAAAATTTTCTATCATTTGACTTAAATATTTGTTTAAAGTATGATTTTGAAAGTAAAAAACCTTAATTTTTATATTAAAAATTAATTTTAAATGTTTTTTAAAGCTATTTTAAGTTGTATTATATATGATTTATAAGTATTTATATATTTTAATGAAAAATAAATTAAATATTTGCATTTTTTTCTTGCAAATATCCATAATTTTCGTACATTTGTAATGCTCGTTAATTATTATTATATATTTGGTTTAAAAAAAGCGCTGGTAACGGCGCTTTTTTTATAAAGACTTTCAAAACAGGATATTCATAATCAACATAAACCAAACAACCTAAACTAAATTAAAGCTTCCTCGTAAAAGGAAGCTTTTTTGTTTTTGTACGGTTTCGCTGTAAAATCTTTATATAAAAAAAAAAGCTACCTCAATGAATATCAAGATAGCTTTTTTTAATATATGTTTTGTTGTTTATTGTTCCGAATAGGTAATTTTGTTAACGTGTTTGTCAATTTCCCATCTTCCTGTTCCTTCTTCGCCGATTACTTCGAATAATTCTAAAGCACGACGAGCTTTATATTCTTCTTCACGTTGTTCTTTTAAGAACCAGTTTAAAAATTCCATCGTAACAAAATCTTGTTCGTTTTGGCATTTTGCATAAATGTTTTTAAAGCTTTGGGTAATGGCAATTTCAGCTTCCAAGGCATCTTCAAAAACTTCTCTGAAGCCTGCAAAATCAGTTTTAATTCCTGAAACTTCCGGAGAAATTGCATTTCCACCCATATCCAAAACGTATTTGAATAACTTGAGTTGGTGCATTCTTTCTTCTTCAGCTTGTTTTGCAAAATAATCTGCTGAAAAATCAAATCCATTTTGGTCGCACCAAGATGACATTGATAAATATAGTGATGAAGAGTGAGCTTCTTTTTTAATCTGCTGATTTAAAAGTGTTTCAATATCCTGTGATATTAAACTTTTTATTCGCATTAAGTCTTTCATAATTTTAACTGCTTAACTAATGGTACAAATGTAACATCTTAATAAGCATATTGTGTGCAGTATTTGCTATATGAAATTAGTCTAAATTGTTGTAAAGAAGATGTAAGATGGATGATGGGAAATTGAAGATGGCGTAGGGTGGATGGAAAATAGAAGAAGTAAGTACTCAGTTGATTGCTAATTTTTTCCTATTCCATTAACCAATATCGCTAAACAACCAATCTATGTAAGCAATCGCTGATTAAATGATTTAGTTTAAACATGGTAAAAGTACCTTGTAATAATTCCTTTAAAGCAACAATCTCGCAAGCGTTCAGCAAATAAATATGCTCGCAGCCATTAAAAGTTACAACTTCAAAATCAGCTTTATGGGTATTCAATAGAAGTGCATCGATATCAATATCTTCAACAACCTTTTTTAATTTGCGAAGTGATAGACAATTGTAACGAGCAAACTTACCGCCGAAATCAACAAAAAAGCAGTTTAACTTATCCGATTGATAAATAGAACCTTGTTTTATTGAGAATACGTTAATCAGTTCGTTAATATTGATACAAGCTTTTTCCATCGGTTACAAAAATTGCTATTATTTAGATTAAATACAAATAAAAATAGAAATAAATTCTTAATATTACCTTTAAAGGATTTACACCGAGATGTGATAAATCATGTGATGATAAATTCCTCCAATAAGTTGTTTTTCATCATTAATTTTGAAACCTTTGTTTTGATAAAGCTTCAACGCTTTATCATTATTAGTTTCGACCAGTAAACCTATTTTAGTATGGCCTAATTCTGCTGCCCATTTAATGCCGGCATCAATTAATTGTTTGCCGATGCCTTTACCTTGTGCGGTTGGGTTAACACTAATTGTATCTAGATAAAATTCGCCAGCTTGCGTTTCGGGTTCTGGGATAAAGTTCTTTAATCTGCAATGAAGAGAAAGATAATTTAAAAAATTAGTTCTGAGTTCTATCAACTTTGCGCCATCATAAGCGTTTATTGAACCTAGCACTTCATCGTTTTCATTAGTATAAACTAATGTATTTTCAAAACTATACTGGTTATTGGCTTCTTTAAAGAAATGTTCAAATAGTTTTATTGTAGCATCATGATTATTGGTATTGCTGAATTTGTAAGCTAGTTCGCCCATTGCCTGAATAATTAAGCGGCTGACAGCTTTTGCATCACTAATTTTTGCTTTGCGAATCATTATTAAATATCACTTAAATTAAAGGTTTCTGCTACACGGATTCCTTTCTCAGTTCTTTGCAAAGTACAAGATTCGTGAATTGGGTCGTGTTCTAAAAATAAAATGTAATTGTTGTTAACTGCTTCTTCTAAAAAAGCCTGCTTTTCATTTAGTGTTTTTAAGGGAAACATGTCATAAGCCATTACATAGGGAAGGGGTAGGTGTCCGACCGATGGAAGTAAATCAGCCATGTAAACGATGGTTTTACCTTTGTAATTTATTTTAGGAAGCATCATGGCATCGGTATGTCCGTAGGCAAAGCCAATGTTAATTCCTTTTCTCCATTCTATATTATCTTGCTCGGAAATGAATTTTAATTGTCCGCTTTCTTGTATTGGTAATATGTTTTCTTTTAAAAAAGATGCTTTTTCTCTTGCATTTGGTTCAATAGCCCATTGCCAGTGTTTTTCATTGCTCCAATAAGTTGCGTTTTTAAATGCTGGAATAAGTTTTTCCCCATCACGAATTACTGCGCCGCCAACATGGTCGAAATGCAGATGGGTTAAAAATACATCGGTAATATCTGCTGTACTAAAACCTAAATTTACCAAAGATTTATCAATCGAATCCTCACCATGCAAATAATAGTGGCTAAAAAACTTCTCATCTTGCTTATTTCCAATTCCTGTATCTATTAATGTAAGGCTATTACCATCTTCAATTAATAGGCAGCGCATTGCCCAGGTACAAAGGTTATTAGCATCAGCAGGATTTGTTTTTTGCCAGATGGCTTTTGGTACAACGCCGAACATCGCGCCTCCGTCTAATTTAAATAAGCCTGTGTTTATGGTGTGGAGTTTCATTTTAGTATCAAGTATTTAGTATCAAGTATTTAGTATCGAGTATCAAGTACTAGTATCAAGATTTGAATCGGTTAAAAATAAGAAAACCCTTTAGAACTAACTAAAGGGTTTCTATAAAGGTGTTTAATGTTTTAGTTTTATTTTTTTAGCTTTTAGCTTTAGCCTTTTACCTTGAGACCTTACAAATGTATCACTTCTCCGTAAGCATCAGCGGCAGCTTCCATAATGGCTTCGCTCATGGTTGGATGTGGATGTACAGATTTTATCATCTCATGTCCTGTTGTTTCTAATTTACGAGCAACAACAATTTCGGCAATCATTTCTGTAACGTTAGTGCCAATCATGTGTGCGCCTAACAATTCTCCGTATTTAGCATCAAAAATAAGTTTTACGAAACCATCTTTTGCGCCGGCAGCACTTGCTTTACCTGATGCTGAAAATGGAAACTTGCCAATTTTTAACTCGTAACCAGCTGCTTTTGCTGCTTTTTCTGTATAACCAACTGAAGCTATTTCTGGTGTGCAATACGTACATCCTGGAATGTTGTTATAATCTAATGGCTCAACATGCTGACCAGCAATTTTCTCTACACAAATAATTCCTTCTGCTGATGCAACGTGAGCTAGTGCTTGTCCGCCAACTGCATCACCAATAGCATAATAGCCTTTTACAGATGTATTATAGAATTCATCCGTAACAATTTTACCTTTTTCTGTTTTGATACCAGTTTCTTCTAAACCGATGTTTTCGATGTTGGCAACAATACCAGCTGCAGATAGAACAATATCCGCTTCGATAGTTTGCATGCCAGAAGCCGTTTTAACAGAAACTTTACAGCCTGAGCCACTGGTGTCGACTGCTTCGACAGAAGCAGAAGTCATTACATCAATACCAACTTTTTTAAGGCTACGCAGTAATTGTTTAGAAACATCTTCATCTTCAACAGGAACAACATTATCCATAAATTCAACAATGGTTACTTTTGTTCCCATCGTTGCGTAAAAATATGCAAATTCTACTCCAATAGCACCTGAACCTACAACAACCATACTTTTTGGTTGTTCAGGTAGAACCATTGCCTGGCGGTAACCTATAATTTTTTTGCCATCCTGTTTGAGGTTAGGCAATTCTCTTGAGCGAGCACCTGTAGCAATAATGATGTTTTTGGCTGTTAATTCTTGTTGAGAACCATCAGCACCTTTAACTTCTAATTTGTTTCCCGGTTTAAGCTTACCAGTACCCATAATGACGTCAATTTTATTTTTTTTCATTAAAAATTGAACACCCTTACTCATACCATCTGCAACGCCTCGGCTACGTTTTACTACGGCAGCAAAATCAGCAGTTGCAGCTGTGGTTGTAATTCCGTAATCAGCTGCATGATTAATGTATTCGAAAACCTGAGCACTTTTTAAAAGTGCTTTAGTAGGGATACATCCCCAATTTAAACAAATACCACCCAATGATTCACGCTCAACAATTGCAACTTTTAGTCCTAATTGTGAGGCTCTGATTGCAGCTACATAACCACCTGGGCCGCTGCCTAAAACAATAACATCGTAATTCATCTATTTGTATTTTTTGTTTTTATCTGTTATATGGAGCCTACCATAAAATAATCATTTATCGGATATTTATACTATGATTTAATTATGGATGGTTCCTATCTTTTCTAAAGAGATTTGCTTTTTAATTGTTTTATTTATTGTAATCTCCGGGTAAAAGAAGGCTCTGAAAACAGGTAATCCTCGCTTAAATATTAACTATTTCGGCATTACATTTATTAGAAAGACGAGTTTCTAATAATCATCAAAACTAAAAAAAAAATGTTAAACGGTGCAGTCAATTTGAATCATAGGATGTTTATGCATTATAAATTTACAAAGCAATCATATATTATAAATAGCCAGCAAATTTTCTTAAGAATTTTTTAATATGTACATGCTTGATAAACAGTAATAAAGCAATAATAATATAGAATAATTCAGAATTTAGTTTCAGGATTTGATAATCTTCAGTTGGATTGCCTAATACCGCATTTAGATTTAGCTTTTGTTGTTTTTTAAGGTTTCTTTTGAAAAAAACATAATTGTTAGGATGTGTTTTTAGTAAAATTTTAAGTTTGAATAAATTTTACTGCGTTAATTATAGCAATTTGTAGCATTTCTTAGTGATAATTTATTTGTAAAGGCAAAGTATTGATAAACTGAAAGTTAATAGACTGAAAAACTATGTTAATTGTTGAAAAGTTTTGTAAGACTTAACGATAATTTAACATTGAATGTTAAAATGTGTTAAAAATTAATAATTACATTTGCGGCATAAAATCTTTTCGATTTATTATTCAAAAAAAACAAATTTAAAAATCAAAGTATGAAGAAATCTTTACTTTTAAGATTATTACTTGTTATTGTGGCTTTTGTGGGGATTACTTTAAGTGTTCATGCACAGGTAACAACCTCATCAATGACAGGAACCATTAAGGATGACAAGGGGGCTTTGCCTGGTGCGAGTATCAAAGCTACGCACACGCCCACAGGTACAGTTTACACCGTATCAACCAATAATGATGGTCGTTTTACAATTGGTGGTATGCGTGTTGGTGGACCATACACCGTTGAGATTAGTTTCGTTGGTTACAAACCATCAAAATTAACTGAGGTTTATCTGAAATTAGGAGAGCCTTATGTGGTTAATACTACATTAGTTGATAATAGCTCAACCTTGGCTGAAGTTAAAATTGTTGGACAAGGAGCAAATGCTATTTTGAATTCTAACAAGAATGGTACTTCAACCGTAATCAATAAAGCACAAATTCAGAGTTTGCCAACGATTACGCGTAGTGTTAATGATTTAACCCGTTTAACACCTCAGGCAAATGGTACTTCAATTGGAGGTGGTAATTACCGCTCGAATAATTTTACTGTAGATGGTGCTAACTTCAACAACCAGTTTGGTATTGGCGGTAACATTCCTGCGGGTGGTTCACCGATTTCGATTGATGCATTGGAGCAAATTTCCATAAACGTAACTCCTTATGATGCTCGTCAAACTGGTTTTACCGGTGGTTCTGTTTCTGCTGTAACACGTTCTGGTACGAATTCTTTTTCTGGTAACGCTTTTTACACCATGCGTGGTGAAGATAATCAAGGGAAAAGAATTGGTGAAAGCTTTAGATTAGGTACACTTCAAAAATTAGACGAGAAAAATTATGGATTTAGTTTAGGTGGTCCAATAATTAAGGATAAATTATTTTTCTTCGTAAACTATGAGAAGAAACTGACAACTTCACCAGGGACGCAACGTATTGCTTCGAATGCATTAAATCCTTACAATATTGCAAATCCGAATGTTGTTCAAGCTTCTGAATCATTTTTGAATCAAGTTAGCTCTTATTTGTTAAGTAGATATAACTATTCAACTGGTCCTTATCAAGGTTATTCAAATGTTAGCGATAACGAAAAAATGTTTGCCCGTTTAGATTGGAATATTAATAAAAATCACCGTTTTAGTGTTCGTTATAACCAAGTTGAAAGTAAGTCTCCCGCTTCTGCAAGTACATCAACTAGTGGATCACCGATCGGTTCTATAACAGGTTTAGCTTATGCTAACGCCAGATCTGGTACCGCTAGAAATGCTGGTTTACCATTCTTCAATTCAAACTATTATCAAGCTGCTAACTTATATTCAGGCGTAGCGGAGTTAAACTCAAACTTTGGAAGTAAGATTACAAATGTTTTAAGAGCAACATATTCACACCAGAATGATCCTCGTACAACAGATGGAAGTCCATTTCCTTTAGTTGATATTTTAGATGGTACACCAACTAGTAACGCAAATTTAGGAAGTGTTTTAACTACATTTGGTTATGAGCCATTCTCATATGGTAACTTGAGAGATGTAACAAGTTATACCTATAGCGATGATTTAAGTTTAGCATTAGGTAAGCATAATATCACTTTAGGAGTACAGGCTGAATACAGTACAACCAAAAATGGTTTCCAACGCTTTGGAACTGGTTTTTATACCTTTAGAACTTGGAATGATTTTATAACAAACCAAAGACCAGCACAATATACAGTGACATATCCATTGACTGCTGATGGTTCTCAGGCTTTTCCAAGTTTTAAGTTTGCACAATACTCTGCCTATTTACAGGATGAGTTTACAGTAAGCGATCGTTTAAAATTTACTGCGGGTTTACGTGTTGAACAGGCAAGTTACCCAGATGTAACTGAAGTAAGAACACATCCTTTAGTTGCTGGTTTAAATTTTGCAGGACAAAAAATTGATACTGGTGTTTTACCAGAGAATAAAGTGTCATTCTCCCCGCGTTTCGGATTTAACTGGGATGTAATGGGCGATCGTTCGTTTCAAGTTCGTGGTGGGTCTGGTATTTTTACTGGTCGTATTCCATTTGTATGGATTGTTTCTCAATCAGGAGATGCAGGTTTAATTCAATATACTCAAAGTTATGTTGGAAATGCCGCTCCGTTCTTCAATCCGTCAATTGCACCACAATTAACTACAGCAGCACCACCCGCAGGAAGTTCAATTCCATCTTCAGGAATAAGTGTTATGTCTCCAACTTTAAAATTCCCTCAAACCTGGAAATCTAGTTTAGCCTTTGATTTTAAGTTGCCATTTGGAATTGTTGGAACATTAGAAGGTATATATGGACGTGATCTGAATGTAGCTTTTGCTAGAAATTTAAATCTTGCAAATCCTAATATTCAGATTTCTGGATATGGCGATACAAGGTTATTCTATCCTATTAGCAATTCAGACAAATATTATAACCCAATCAATGCAGCAGGTTTACCAGTTGCACAAGGAACTCCAAGTGGAGGAGCTAACGGTACGGTTACAGGTTTTAACGCTATCCAAATGGATAATGTAAAAGGTGGTTATAACTGGATGGCTACTGCTCAATTGACAAAACAGTTCTCTAATGGAATTGCAGCTATGATTGCTTATACTCGTTCGGATCAACGTAATTATGGAGATCAAGGTGGTGATCAATTAGGTAATTTATGGTCATTGCCTCAAACATCTGGTAATCCAAATAATCCGACATTGAGTTACTCAAGCAATTTAAATCCAGATAGAGTAATCGCAAACGTTTCATATAGAAAAGCATACTTTGGAAATTTAGCTACTTCATTCTCATTGTTTTATGAAGGTGCCCAACAAGGTAGATTCTCTTATACATACAATGGTGATTTTAATCGTGATGGTGTATCAGGTAATGATTTAATTTATATTCCTAATCCAGGAGAATTGACAGCAGCTTCTTTCGTAGCTATTCCTGCTGGAACAGCTAATTATGCAAGAGCATATAGTGCTCAAGAGCAGGCTGATATATTTGAATCATATGTTAATCAGGATAAATACTTAAGCAAAAACAGAGGTAAATTTGCTGAGCGTAATGGTGGTACTTCACCTTGGAGAAATCAATTCGACTTCAGGTTAACTCAAGAGGTTTTTAAAGACTTCGGTAAAACTAAAAATTCATTTCAATTCACTGTCGATATTTTTAATGTAGGTAATTTATTAAACCGTAAATGGGGTAATGTTAACTTCGTGAACAATGCATCTATCCTAGTACCTCAAAATGTTACAGGAACTAATGCAATTAGTGCAACAAATAGACCTACATTCAGAGTTGCAAATGCATCAAGTGATATTGTTAGAGAAACTTTTGGTACATCTCAAACAACAGCTTCTACTTATTACATGCAGTTTGGTGTTCGTTATAATTTTAACTAATACATTAAATTTAATATAGTTGAAAGTCCCGATGAAAATCGGGACTTTTTTTGTTAAGAAAATTATAGCGTGTTCCTTAAATCTGTAAAAATTATATCAATGGATACAAAAAAGCCGTGCAGACTTCGAAATCTGCATGGCTTTATTATTTTTAGTCTAATTAATTATAAGTAAAACTTCCTTTTTCGCCTTCTATAGTCACCTGTTTTTTATCGCTTTTTTCTACACGGCCAATGATTTGAGCATCAGTATTAAAGCTTTTAGAAGTTAATGAATTATTATTTAGATTTGTATTTAAATTTATGAATATGACGATTGCAACGATAGAAATACCTGATAAAAAGGCAACCCTAATTAAACAATTGCTAAAAGAATTGGGCGTTAAAATAACTGAAGAAAAAATAGAAAAGAGTCCTTATGATCCTAAATTTATTGCAAAAATAAAAAAAGGTGATGAGGATATTAAGCAAGGGCGTACGAAAAAAATTCCCATTGCCGATTTATGGAAATAGAATATATCCAACAAGCACAGAGTTATTTATATAGTTACTGAGGAAATAATTTATATCGAATTTCTAAAAGGACATTATTGATCCGATACATTATTTTCTTTCTAATTATAAACAAAAGTTCCCTTTTCGCTTTCTATCGTCACCTGTTTTTTGTCGCTTTTTTCTACGCGGCCAATGATTTGAGCATCAATATTAAAGCTTCTAGCAATTTCAATGATGTTTGCTGCAATTTCCTGAGGTACATATAATTCCATTCTATGGCCCATGTTAAATACCTTATACATTTCTTTCCAATCCGTTCCTGATTCTTCCTGTATCAGTTTAAATAATGGTGGAACAGGGAATAGGTTATCTTTTATAACGTGGATATCATCATTAACGAAGTGCAGCACTTTGGTTTGAGCACCACCGCTACAATGAACGATGCCATCTATTTGACTGCGATAACTTTCTAATATTTTTTTAATAACCGGTGCATAAGTACGGGTAGGAGATAAGACTAATTTGCCGATAGTTGTTGTTCCAAAACCATCAATGTTTATTTCATCTGTCAGATTTTTATTGCCTGAGAAAACTAAATCAAAAGGAACTGCAGGGTCAAAACTTTCTGGGTAATTGTTTGCTACAGTTTTGTTAAATACATCATGACGGGCAGAGGTTAATCCGTTAGAACCCATTCCTCCATTGTATTCAGTTTCGTAAGTTGCTTGTCCGTAGGATGCCAGACCAACAACAACATTGCCTGGTTTAATATTATCGTTACTAATGATTTCTGATCGCTTTAAACGACAGGTTACCGTAGAATCAACAATAATGGTTCTAACTAAATCGCCAACATCGGCAGTTTCGCCACCGGTTGAATAAATGGATATGCCCTGTTCCCTTAAGTCGGCCAAAATTTCTTCGGTTCCATTAATGATTTCTGCTAAAACTTCGCCTGGAATCAAATTTTTGTTTCTACCAATTGTTGAAGAAAGCAATATATTATCAGTCGCACCAACACAGATTAAATCGTCGAGGTTCATGATAATAGCATCTTGTGCAATGCCTTTCCAAACAGAAATATCATTGGTTTCTTTCCAATATACATAAGCCAAGGATGATTTGGTACCTGCACCATCAGCATGCATAATATTGCAATAGGCTTCATCACCACCTAAAATATCAGGGATGATTTTACAAAATGCTTTTGGGAAAATTCCTTTGTCGATATTTTTGATGGCATTGTGCACATCTTCTTTTGAGGCAGAAACGCCACGTTGATTGTACCTGTTATCACTCATGTTGGCGCAAAGATAAAGGAAAAAGTCCGGAGTTCGAAGACTGAATTCAGATGTTTTAATTTCTCCTGTAAATTGAAAAATTGGTGAAAATGTAAGATGGAAAATGGAATTAGAAATGCTTTAAGCTTACGATATAATATTTAAAGACTACTAAAACATTTATTTTGACATAATCTTAGTAATCCTATTTATATTAAAATATATACCATATTATAACATTTAAGTTGTCATAATCTTAAAATCATGTCATCTTATAAATTCTATTCTTTATTACCACATCAGATACCTAAGTATAATAGCTTTATAAAGGCTTTGCCATACTAATTGCATTAAGATTCCCAATTAAATTGGGAATGACGACCCGTTCATGGTTGGTGTTTTAAACGTTTTGCCAAACTTAACATTCTATTCGGTTGGCATTTGTATATGAGGAATATGTCCTGAAAATATAATCTTTACCATATAAGATTCTGTAATGGCATTTAAGTTATTTTAAAATCCTATCCTTTTCCAAATTCTAAAGCACTTAATTCTTGGGGCATTTATCTTAAAATCCTATAATCCTAAAAATCTTAATAAAAAAGGGCGTAAAGTTTTCACCTTACGCCCTCTGCTTAAAACCTTTCGGCTTAGCTTATTTCATGAACAACAATTCTCTGAATTTTGGTAATGGCCAAACGCTGTCGTCAACAATTTGCTCTAATTTATCTGCATGGTAGCGAATAACTTCGAAGTATGTTTTAACTTTCTCATCGTAAGCAATTGCTTTTTCACGAGTATCTTCGATTTTGTTGGTTAATTTACGTTCTTCTAACATCGCATCGATATTTGATTTAACAATTTCTAAATGCTCAGAAACTTTCTTCACAATATCTATAGATACTTTGCTATCAATACCGATTTCTTTCAATCCTTTAACGTTTGTAATTAAAGCATTTTGGTAAGCAATTGCAGCAGGGATTATTGCAGTGTTTGCAACTTCGCCCATTACACGTGCTTCAATCTGAAGTTTTTTGTAGAAGTTTTCTAACATGATTTCATGACGGGCATGAATTTCACGTTTGCTGTAAATACCTGTAGAATTAAATAACTCTGCTGATTTATCAGATAAGTAAGCATCTAATGCTTTAGGTGTGGTTTTGATGTTTGATAAACCACGAGCTAAAGCCTCATCTTCCCACTCCTGGCTGTAACCGTTACCTTCGAAGCGAATTGCTTTCGATTCTTTAATGTATTTTTTAATTACAGTTAGTAAAGCGATATCTTTTTTATCACCTTTCTTAATTAATTTATCAACTTCAGTTTTAAATTTAACCAATTGCTCAGCCATGATTGCATTTAAGATGGTCATTGGTGCTGAAGAATTTGCGGAAGAACCAACAGCCCTTAACTCAAATTTATTACCTGTAAAAGCAAAAGGAGATGTACGGTTACGGTCTGTATTATCCAACAGAATTTGTGGAATTTTAGGAATACCCAACCAAAGTGCATTATCTTCTTTAATTTTTTTACTGATGCGTGAGTGCTCAATCTCATCTAATACATCGTTTAATTGAGAACCAAGGAAGATGGAGATGATTGCGGGTGGCGCTTCATTAGCACCTAAGCGGTGATCGTTGCTTACCGATGCAATACTTGCACGTAATAAATCTGCATGTTCGCTAACCGCTTTAATTGTGTTTACAAAGAAAGCAAGGAACATTAAGTTGTTTTTAGGCGTTTTACCTGGTGCTAATAAGTTTTTACCTGTATCGGTAATTAGCGACCAGTTGTTGTGTTTACCTGATCCGTTTATACCAGCATAAGGTTTTTCATGCAATAAAACACGGAAATGGTGACGACGAGCAACTTTCTCCATCAAATCCATCAATAATTGATTGTGATCGATGGCTAAGTTGATTTCTTCGTAAATAGGTGCACACTCAAATTGAGAAGGAGCAACCTCGTTATGGCGGGTTTTTAAAGGAATACCAAGTTTTAAAGCTTCGTTTTCAAAATCTACCATATAACTGAATACACGTTCAGGAATTGAACCGAAATAATGATCTTCTAATTGCTGCCCTTTAGCAGACATGTGTCCGAATAAAGTACGGCCTGTTAATAATAAATCAGGACGAGCATTAAATAAAGACTCATCAACCAAAAAGTATTCTTGTTCGATACCTAAAGAAGCATTTACTTTAGTAATACTTTTATCAAAATATTGACAAACATCAACAGCGGCTTTATCAAGCGCAGCTAATGCTTTTAACAAAGGTGCTTTATAATCCAAGGCTTCACCGGTATAAGATACAAAAACTGTAGGGATACAAAGTGTTTTACCAGCTTTGCTTTCCATGATGAAAGCAGGAGATGAAGGATCCCATGCAGTGTAACCACGAGCTTCGAAGGTATTACGAATACCACCATTTGGGAAACTTGATGCATCCGGCTCTTGTTGAACTAGAGCACTTCCTGCAAATTTCTCGATGGCACCGTCGCCACTTGGCTCAAAAAATGAATCATGCTTTTCTGCAGTTGTACCTGTTAGAGGCTGGAACCAATGTGTATAATGTGTAGCGCCTGCACTCATTGCCCAAGCTTTCATAGCTGTTGCAATCTGATTTGCGTCATCCGTATTAATTAACTCACCCTGGTTGATGGATGATATTAACTTCTCATACACGTCTTTAGATAAGAAATCTCTCATTTTTCTCTTATCAAATACATTAGCGCCAAAAAAGTCAGAAATTTTTGCTGATGGTGATTTAACTTCTGGTGAAATTCTGTTTTGAGCCTCTTTTAATGCGATGGTTCTTAAGCTTTTCATTAATTTGTTATGTTTTTTGTCAAAAATAGCATATTTTCTTAATTTTTATCAAATAATTCATTTAAATAATTAAAAATTATTGAAAATGAAATATAAAAATGTTTTCGAGATGAAAAATTTCATTTTTGATAAAGAATATAGATTTTTTAAAGTTTTATGGAATTATTTAAATTTTTACATCATGAAATAAAACTTAAAAGCTATGTTTAATTCTTCATTTAATCTTTACAAAACCGAGTGGCTCGATCTTGTATTTTCAGGCAGAAATAAAAATTATGGTGCCTATGTGTTAAGGATGCAATCATCATCTATATTGACAAAATCATTATTTATAGCAAGTAGCTTTTTTGTGCTGCTGTTTGTAAGTCCTATGGTTTATATTATGTTGTTTCCTAAAGAAATTGAAATAACTGTTGTTTCAAAAAGTGTCGATTTAACGGATGTTATTCATGAAATGAAAAAGCCTGATGAACCAAAAAAAGCAGAGCCAGAAAAAGCTGAGCCTATTAAAGTTAAAACAATTGCTGTTCCTTCAAAAATAATTGTAACAAACGATGCGGTTTTGCTACCGCCAACTATGGCTGATGTGAAAGATGCGGTAATCAGCTCGGTAACACAAGATGGTATTGTTAGTCCTAATGCTATAGTAACCGATAATAAAGATAATGGTTCGGGTGTGGCTAAAGATGGTGTAGGGAATGGAGAAGATAAGGAGATTTACATCACTGGCGGCGTTGATGAATATCCTGAATTTGAAGGTGGAATGAAAGCCTGGGCAAAATACATGGAACGTAATCTAAAATATCCATACAGAGCTCAGGAAGAAGGCGTGCAGGGCAAGGTTTTTGTAAGCTTTGTAGTAGAGAAAGATGGCTCGATAACTGATGTACAGGTTTTAAAAGGCATAGGTTTTGGCTGTGATGAAGAAGCCATCAAAGTGATTAAGAAATCGCCATTATGGAAAGCAGGGAGAAATAAGGGTAATCCCGTACGTGTGAGGTATAATATACCAATAAATTTTACGCTTGCCAATTAGTATAGGTAAGATGGGTGAGGGAGGATGGAAGATGTAAGATGTAAGATGGTGGATGGAAGAAGGTAAGATGGAAGATGGGTTTTTTTCCATTTCTCATCATCCATTTTACATCCATTTTACATCCATTTCCCATCTTACAGCCTTAAATTTTTTCAATCCATTTTCTGGCATTAACAAATGCTTCCATCCATGGCGAAACTTCATCTTTACGTCCTTTTGGATAATTTGCCCAGTGCCATTGGAATAAAGAGCGTTCAATATGGGGCATCATAACCAAATGGCGACCAGTTGTATCACACATCATCGCTGTATTGTAATCAGAACCATTCGGGCTTGCCGGATAATTTTCATAAGCATATTTAGCAACAATACTATATTTATCTTCAGAATAAGGTAAACTGAATCGACCTTCACCATGTGATACCCAAACACCTAAAGTGCTGCCCGCTAAAGTGGAAAGCATTACCGAATTATTTTCTGCAACTGTTAAAGAAGTAAAAACACTTTCGTGTTTATGGCTTTCGTTATGAAGCATTTTTGGCTTTTCTTCGTGTTCTTTATTAATTAAACCGAGCTCAACAAATAACTGGCAACCGTTACAAACGCCAACAGAAAGGGTATCTGGACGGGCAAAGAAGTTTTCTAAAGAAATTCTCGCTTTTTCGTTATACATAAATGCACCAGCCCAACCTTTTGCCGAACCTAAAACATCAGAGTTTGAGAAACCGCCAACGGCACCGATAAACTGAATATCCTCAAGTGTTTCTCTTCCCGAGATTAAATCTGTCATGTGTACATCCTTAACATCGAAACCTGCAAGAAACATTGCGTTTGCCAATTCTCGTTCAGAATTACTTCCTTTTTCGCGAATTATTGCCGCTTTAGGTTTTGGTTTACTATTATCAATAATTGGTTTTTTCCCATCAAACTGTTTAGGGAAATTGTATTTAAGTGGCTGATTTTTATAATTATCAAAACGTTCTTTAGCTTTAACAGGGCCGCTCTGCTTTTTATCTAATAAATACGAAGTTTTAAACCAAACATCACGTAAATGATCAATCTCAAAACTGAAATTATCTGTAGAATTTTTAATTTCTAACGTTGATTTTGAAGTTACTTCACCAATTTTGAAATACTCAACATTGTTTGAAGATAATGTAGATTCGACACTTGAATCTGCCTGGAAAACCAAAGCAATATTTTCAGCAAATAGCAGTTTAATAATGTCTTCTTCGCCCAAAGCAGATAAATTTAATGCCGCACCTAAATTATTATCTGCAAAACACATTTCTAACAGTGTTGTAATCAAACCACCGCTACCGATATCGTGTCCTGCCTGTATTTTATCTTCTTTTATTAACTGTTGAATGGTGTTGAAAGCATTTTTCAATTTAGCAGCATCCTTAACATCGGGGGTTTCTGTTCCCACTTTATTTAAAATCTGTGCAAATGATGAACCACCCAATTTATAACTATCATTAGACAGATTGATGTAATAAATCGAGCCGCCATCTTTTTGAAGCACAGGCTCAACCACTTTAGTAATGTCATTGCAATTTCCGCCTGCAGAAATAATAACTGTTCCGGGAGCAATTACATCGCCATCTTTGTATTTCTGTTTCATCGAAAGCGAATCTTTTCCTGTTGGAATATTGATTCCTAATTCAATTGCAAAATCAGAGCAAGCCTTAACAGCTTCGTACAATCTAGCATCTTCGCCTTCATTTTTACAAGCCCACATCCAGTTGGCAGAAAGAGAAACACTTTTTAATCCATCTTTAAGTGGTGCCCAAACGATATTTGAAAGCGATTCTGCAATTGCAATTCTACTTCCTGCGGCAGGATCAATCAAAGCTGAAACCGGTGCATGACCAACTGAAGTTGCGATACCTTCTTTGCCTAGAAAATCTAAAGCCATTACGCCGCAGTTATTTAAAGGTAATTGTAAGGGGCCGGCGGTTTGTTGTTTGGCAACACGGCCACCAACGCAACGATCTACTTTGTTTGTTAGCCAATCTTTTGATGCTACTGCTTCTAGCTGAAGCACTTGATTTAAATATTCGTTAATTTTTTCTGCCTGGTAAGTTAAAGCCTCGTATGTTCTATCCAGCTTTTTATCTTCCATTACAACTTTCGGCGAACTGCCAAACATATCTTTCAATTCGAAATCCATTGGTTTTAAACCTGTAGTTTCCGATTTGAAAGTAAAACGATGATTAGCAGTTACTTTTCCAACGGTGTACATTGGTGAGCGTTCGCGGTCGGCTATTTTTTGGAGTGTTTCGATGTGATCGTTACCAATAACCAAGCCCATACGTTCTTGCGATTCGTTTCCGATAATTTCCTTTGCGGAAAGGGTAGGGTCGCCAACGGGCAGTTTATCTAAATTGATTAAACCACCGGTTTCTTCAACAAGTTCTGAAAGGCAGTTTAAATGGCCTCCAGCCCCATGGTCATGTATTGAAACTATAAAATTCTCTTCACTTTCTACCATTCCGCGAACGGCATTGGCCGCTCTTTTTTGCATTTCAGGATTAGAGCGTTGAATTGCATTTAACTCGATTCCCGATCCGTGCTGACCAGTATCGGCAGATGAAACTGCTGCACCGCCCATCCCGATTCTATAATTTTCGCCACCAAGAATTACAATGTTATCGCCTTCTTTCGGTTTGTGTTTTTGAGCCTGACTTGCTTTGCCGTAACCAATACCTCCGGCAAGCATGATCACTTTATCGAAACCCAGCTTACGAGATGTCATGCTGAGCTTGTCGAAGTGTTCATGTTCGAAAGTTAAAACTGAACCTGTAATTAATGGTTGACCGAATTTATTTCCAAAATCTGTAGCACCGTTTGATGCTTTGATTAAAATATCCATAGGTGTTTGATAGAGCCATTTCCGCTCTTCAACACCTTTCTCCCATGGGCGATTTTCTTCCAAGCGAGATAATGCTGTCATGTAAACCGCAGTTCCTGCCAAAGGTAAAGAGCCTTGTCCGCCGGCTAGCCTATCTCTAATTTCTCCACCAGAACCAGTTGCAGCACCATTAAAAGGCTCAACTGTGGTTGGGAAGTTGTGTGTTTCGGCTTTTAATGAAATTACAGATTCAAAATTGCTTGTGCTGTAATAATCAGGTTCATCGGCACGTTTTGGTGCAAATTGCTGTACAACAGGGCCCTTAATAAAAGCTACATTATCTTTATATGCGGAAACAATATCATTCGGGTTTTCTTCGGATGTTTTACGAATTAACTTAAATAATGATGAAGGTTGTTCAACACCATCGATAACAAATTTTCCGTTAAAAATTTTATGTCGGCAATGTTCTGAATTTACTTGAGAGAAACCGAAAACTTCTGAATCGGTTAATGGTCTTTCTAATTTTTTTGCTAATGAAACTAAATATTCTACCTCTTCATCACTTAATGAAAGTCCTTCTTGTTTGTTGTATGCGGCAATATCTGTAATCTCTAAAATTGACTCTGGCTTTATATTAATAGTATAAACATTTTGAGTAATCTCGCTGTACTTCTGCGAAAGCATTGGGTCGTAATCCGAAAAATCTCCAGCTACCTTCTTAAATTCTTCTATTCTGATGATGCCCTGAACATCCATGTTTTGCGTAATCTCTACTGCGTTAGTGCTCCATGGGGTTATCATTGCAGCTCTAGGACCAATAAAAAAACCGCTTAACGCAGTTTCATTTTGTAATTTGGCACCGCCGAATAACCATTCTAATTTTGTAACATCAGTTGATGATATGGCTTGGTCTGTTTGCAATACAAAAACCGTGTCGGATTGACTTAGGAAGAAATGAATCATGCTTTTTTTTTGAAGCTGCAAATTTAGGTTTTTTTAATTTAATGAGTGAAGGAATGAGTGATTGAATGAGAGAATTTTGAATAATTGAAAATAGTTTAATTGTTGGATTGCTCAATTGTATAATGCTAATTGAATTGCCTAATTGTTTTATGGTTTTGTGCTTCAATATTTATAAAATTTGTCATTCAATAATTCATATTTTATGCAACTTTGTCCTCATTCAACAATTCATTCATTAAATGTTCAACCGTATTCACCATATCGCAATTATTTGTTCAGATTATGAAAAATCAAAAGATTTTTATGTTAACAAGTTAGGGTTTAAAATTTTAAGTGAATTTTTTCGTAAAGAAAGGAAATCTTACAAATTGGATTTAGCTGTTAATGATTTATATCAAATTGAGCTTTTTTCCTTTGAAAACCCGCCTGAAAGGCCTTCAAGACCTGAAGCCCAGGGTTTACGACATTTAGCTTTCGAAGTTGATGATATTGATAAAGAAATTGATAAATTGAATGGATATGGGATTATAACAGAGCCCATTAGGATTGATGAATTAACCGAAAAGCGCTTTACCTTTTTTGCCGACCCTGATGGTTTACCATTAGAGCTGTATGAGAAATAAAGCACTTAAAAGAAAAGTAGCCAACAATTTTGTTGTTGGCTACTTAGATACCGATCGAGTATTTACTGTTTTCACAATTCAAAGACCGGTAAAAACGCGGTACATTCAAATTGCTTTAACAAACATAACGCATCAAAATCAGGATGGAAAACAAACGTTTGTTAAAATTATTAACAGCCTGCAATTAAACTTTGATTGATGTTAATTTTAAAATATAATTACTTTATAATCAGTTATTTGCTGTTTTTTTTTATTGTGGATAACATTTTGAGTTTTACTATTTTTAGTTTCTGGTAACCGTGATAAATAAAAAAAATATATTTAAGTTTAAACATTTTGAGGTTGATCAAACCAATTGCGCCATGAAGATTAATACCGATGGTGTTATTTTGGCTGCAATTGTACATCAGGATGAGCCTAAAAATATATTAGATATTGGCACAGGAACAGGTGTTATAGCATTAATGCTGGCTCAACGTTTTGCATCTGCCCAAGTTGAGGCCGTTGAAATAGATGAACAGGCATCTACTACTGCTTTAAGAAATTTTAAGTTATCGGTTTTCAGCAACCGATTATCGGTTAAAAATATAGCTATAGAACAATTTCAACATGCGAATAAGTATGATTTAATTGTCTCCAATCCACCATTTTTTGTAAATGATTTAAAAAATGAAGAGAAACGTAAAGGGATTGCCAGGCATGCAGATGAAGATTTTTTTTCTATTCTAATAAAAAAATCAATTTCCATGTTAAGTGATGCTGGTAAAATTTGGTTAATCTTGCCTGTAAAGCAAGCAAATGAGGTTATCGAAATTGCCACTGCCTCAGGTATAAATTTGGTAGAAAAAGTTCATATTCACTCTGATAAAAGCAAAAAAGAATTCAGGCAGATAATTTGTTTCTCTAAAGAGCAGGTAAATTTTAAGGAGTATGATTTTTTTATATATGAATCTTTAAAGGTGCATACTGAAGCTTATAAAAACTTATTAAAAGATTTTTTCTTAGCTTATTAATCAGCTAATAGCAAAACATAATTTTGATTTTTACAATACAACATAATATTAAATGAAGCGGATTGGACTAATATCTGATACCCATGGTTTTTTGGATGAAGCTGTTTTTAAACACTTCGATAATTGCGACGAAATTTGGCACGCAGGCGATTTTGGAGAAAATGTTGCAGCGCCTTTAGCAGCCTTTAAGCCATTAAAGGGTGTTTATGGAAATATTGATGATAAAATCATCCGTTCCGAATATCCTGAACAGAATAGGTTTAGTTGCGAAGGCGTAAATGTATTAATGACTCATATTGGGGGTTATCCATGTAAATATTCAGCTTCAATAAAATCGGAAATATACACTAACCCGCCAAATCTTTTCATCACAGGACATTCGCATATTTTAAAAGTAATGTTTGATGAAAAGTTAAAATGTTTGCATATTAACCCCGGGGCAGCGGGTAAACAAGGCTGGCATAAAGTAAGAACTTTGGTTCGTTTTTGTATTACAGAAGAAAATATTCATACCTTAGAGGTTATAGAGTTATCAGGTAGATAACGTATAAAGTACACTAAGTATGGTATGTGGAGTAAAAACATTAGGACAGTTTATCATTGAAAAACAAGCAGATTTTCCTTATGCCAAAGGCGAATTATCAAGGCTTTTAAGAGATATTGCCATTGCAGCTAAAATTGTTAATCGCGAGGTTAACAAAGCTGGTTTAGTGGATATACTTGGCGATATTGGTACAACGAATATCCAAGGTGAAGAACAAAAAAAATTAGATGTTTATGCGAACGAGCAATTCATTGCTGCTTTAACTAGCGGTGGCGAATGTTGTATTGTGGCTACAGAAGAAGAAGATGAAATTATTCATATTGAATCGCCTGTATCTCAAAATGCAAAATATATTGTTTGTATCGATCCTTTAGATGGTTCTTCTAACACAGATGTTAATGTTGCAGTTGGTACTATTTTTTCTATTTATCGTCGCAAATCAATTGATGGTAAAGCAAGTTTAGATGATGTACTTCAAAAAGGAACTGAACAAGTTGCTGCAGGTTACATTATTTATGGTTCATCTACGATGTTGGTTTACACAACTGGTAAAGGTGTAAATGGGTTTACTTTAGATCCGTCCATAGGAGAATTTTGCTTATCTCATGCAGAGATGAAAATGCCTGAAATAGGTTTTATGTATTCTATAAATGAAGGTAATTATGTGCACTTTCCTGATGGAGTAAAAAAATATATAAAATATTGCCAGGTTGAAGATGATGCAACAAAACGCCCTTACACGTCTCGCTATATTGGCTCGATGGTTGGCGATATCCATAGAAATTTAATTAAAGGTGGTATTTATATTTACCCTACAACATCCAGATCGCCAAATGGTAAATTGAGATTATTATATGAGTGTAATCCGATGGCCTTTATAATTGAACAAGCAGGAGGTAAGGCTTCCACAGGTTTTGAACGTATTTTAGATATCAATCCTACAGAACTACATCAGCGTGTACCAATTTTTATAGGATCTAAAGCTATGGTTGAAAAAGCGGAAGAAATGATGCTTATTTATACAGGTAAGCCAAAACCTTTAAATGGCAAAGTTGAAGAGCAGCTAGAAAACTTAGGAATTATAGGCGGTATTGATTGATTTTACAATAAAGTTGGTTTGTTTCGTTCTACTTCAAAAAAAGTATCAATTGATAAGTTTTGTTTGTCTTGTGATGCTGCGACAGCTAGCCTATCACAACGTTCATTTTCAGGATGATCGTTGTGGCCTTTAATCCAAATAAATTTTACTTTGTGTAGTTTATATAATTCCAAAAATCTCAACCACAGGTCCTTGTTTTTTTTATCTTTAAAATTTTTTGTCACCCAACCGAAAACCCACTTTTTTTCAACTGCATCAACAACATATTTAGAATCAGAGTAAACTGTAACTTGCTGGTTCAGGCTTTTTAATGCTTCTAAACCTTTAATCACGGCAAGTAATTCCATACGGTTGTTGGTGGTCATTCTAAAACCGCCACTAAGTTCTTTTTCATGTTTACCCGATCGTAAAATTGTTCCGTACCCACCTGGGCCAGGGTTTCCGCTTGCTGCACCATCTGTATAAATCTCGATCATAAGGGTGTAAAGTTATGTTTTTAGGTTTAAAATAGTGGCTTTTGCCTCTTCTTTACAAATTATTTAAAATTCAAATAATTGAATAATAGCTAATTAAAATTAGTTGCCATTTGTTTATGAAAAAATATTTGCAGGAAATATTAAAAGTCGTACTTTTGTGATACTAAAAAATACGGTGGTTGTAGCTCAGTTGGTTAGAGTATTGGTTTGTGGTGCCGAGGGTCGTGGGTTCGAGCCCCATCAGCCACCCTTTATGGGACAAAGACATTTTCGAATGGATTTGTCCTTTTTTTTTGCTCGTAACTATTTATTTTTTAAATAGATAAGCTTCATCGCCAAGTTCTTGTAGGGTGTTCGATACATAGCACCATAGGCCACTTTTTCAGGAAGTAACATCTCTACTAGGTATCTTTTGCCCTCAACGATGGCTTTTTCATAAAATCCGTCCAATAAACGTAGGCTATTAATTGCCTCTTTTGCAATGGGCTTAAGTCAATTAACGTCGAATTTTCCACATTTAGATCACGTAATCGTGATTCAAGTCTGGATATTTTCTCATTGCATTCTTCTTCTGTCGCTCTATAGTCTACAGCATCGATGTCATGAAAATCAAAAAGCAGATTGGCTATCTGTTCAGGGAACAGTTGAATACCTTGATCGATCCGAAACCAATAACAGAGAAGAAAAAGCCAGCAAAAAAACCGAAAATTTGTAAATCAATATCACCTTCCCAAATTAAAACTAGTAAGAGGAAGGAACATGAGAAAGCAAGATCCATGTAAACAGGCAGGTAATTGCTTGATGGGTACTCATACTTCATCATCAGATGGGGCCAACTGGGAATCTGAATAATTATAGCTATTATTGGCACTGGTTTTTGTATATTTAAAATTAGGATATAATTAAAAAATGGCAGTTAACCCACTTCCTAATGAAGCAGAAATTCTAGCTAGAATAGCAAAAGGGGAACAAAATGCATTTACGATTCTATTTAGAAATTATGAACGCTATGTCTATCAATATGGAAGTAAGCTCACACATTCTGAAACGCTTGCATTGGAAATTGTTCAGGATATTTTTCTTAAAATATGGCTTGGTAGGGAAAAGCTAGCCAAAGTTCAAAATTTCGGCGCATACCTTAATCGTTTAGTTAGGAATCATTCTTTCAATGTGCTTCGTAAACTTGCTTTCGAGGCAAAGTCTAGTCTTAAAATTAAAAGGGATTTTGTGGAGAACGATAACTCGACCATGCTTCAATTGGATTACAACGAAACCGTTAGAATACTTCATGAGGCTTTGAATAACCTCCCTCCCCAGCAACGTATTGTGTATGATCTCTGCCATTTGGAGGGATTAAAATACGATGATGCTGCCCTAAAAATGAACATTTCACCTAAAACCGTTCATTCACACATGAAACAGGCACTTAAAAATATTAGGGAGCATTTTAGAAAGCATGCGGTTGCCTACCCCTTGTTTTTTGCGGTGTTGTTTAAATAATATCGTTGAATATCAAATAGTTAAAATTATTTCCTCTAAAAAAGATAAACTGACTGCCCCTTTCATCTAGAATCTTTGTCAATAGTATTATAAAGTTAAGTTAATCTTAAATCTAAGCTAATATTAATGACACTATCAAAAGAAAGACTTCAGGAGTTAGTCAAACTTCAATTTGAAAGAACAATATCGGCAGTTGAAAAGGAAGAGTTATTCAATTATGTTCTTGATCCACTGTACGCAGAAGAACTATTAGCCAAATTACCTGACGTTTTAAGCATTGATTTAACCGATGAAGATCTTAATGAAACGCAAAAGGAAAATGTGTTATCGTACATTTTCAAATATGGTCACATCAAGAAGACCATACCTTATCGTGCCAAATTTTGGCCTCGGATTATAGCTGCTGCTTCGGTTATATTGGTTGTTGGAATTGGTTTTTATTTCTATAGATCATACGATGAAAAAGAAAAACAAACCATTTATGCTTATGATGCAAATCCGGGCATTAATTCAGCTACCCTTACATTGGGAAATGGGCAAAAGATTTTACTAAGTAATGCGGCAACAGGAAAACTTGCAGAACAACAGGGAGTAATCATTACCAAATCACTAAAAGGCGAACTAATATATACCATCAAAAATGTTGGTACTGAAAGGCCAGAGTTTAATACTATGTCAACAGCGAATGGACAACAATACATTGTAAATCTACCAGATGGTTCTAAAGTCTGGCTTAATGCTGCATCATCGCTAACCTATCCTTCAACGTTCGCATCATTAAAAAAACGGTATGTAACTTTAAAAGGAGAAGGATATTTCGAGATTACAAAAGATAAAGCACACCCATTTGTAGTAAAAACAGATAATCAAACTGTTGAAGTGTTGGGAACTCATTTCAATATTAATTCTTATAAAGATGAACCTAATGTAAAAACTACCTTATTAGAAGGGGGTGTAAAGATAAAAAGTGGTTTACGAACAGAAATTCTTAATCCTGGTCAACAGGGGATTGTCAGTTTAGAAGAAAATAATATTGTGACAAAGCAGGCGGACATACAGGAAGTTTTAGCGTGGAAAAATGGCGACTTTATTTTTAATGGAGTAGATATCAAAAATATTATGTTTTCATTGTCGAGATGGTATGACGTAGAAATAAAATATGAGGGTACAGTTACCAAGGAACTTTATTATGGTAAAATATCGCGATCCAAAAATTTAAGTTCGGTTCTAAAAATGCTTCAAAAAGCAGGTGGAGCACACTTAAGAATTGAAGGAAGGAGGATAATTGTGATGCAATAATTTTACAAAAAATACTCCTACAAAAAAAAGCCAATCTGGCGCTAACCAGAATGACTTTGAATGGATGTCTTAAAAATTTATTCAACTATTTAAGAACCTCGTGTTACCTGTCTCTCTGGAAAAGTAAGGGTCTCACGATCAACCAAACTAAACAAATGTACAAATTTTACTATAAAAATTTTGTGCCGCCTCATGGCTGTACGAATAAAATTCTGTTGATTATGAAGCTAATTATGCTATTGTTGATCACAGCTATCTTACAGGTTAGTGCAAATTCGTTTGCGCAAAAAGTAACCTTGAATGAGAAGAATGCCCCATTGATAAAAGTGTTTAATGAAATAAGGTTGCAAACTGGCTATGATTTTCTATTTAGTGCCTCCACTTTAAAGGGAGCTCGGCCAGTTAATTTAAACTTGAAGGATGCCGAACTGAAAGATGTACTGGAAAAGATCTTTGATGCTCAGCCATTAAAATACTCTATTGAAGATAAATCTGTAGTCGTGTCTCCCAAGATTGAAACGTTGACAGAAAAGTTGTCTAGGGCTTTTATCACAGCAATTGTAGTTAAAGGTCGGGTAGTTGACTCAGCTGGTGCAGTAATAGGCGCTACAGTAAGATTGGAAGGCAACCAAAGTTTTATTACTATAACTGACGATTTTGGTGATTTTCGCTTTGTGAATGTTAGTGCAGGGGTATACAAATTGACCATTACTTCCATTGGCTATGAGAAGCAGGAAATAATATTCAATGCTTCAAATGCAGACATCAATGAACAGATTATTTTAAAAAGGGCACCTACTGTATTACAAACCGTGAATGTAGTTAATACAGGTTATCAGCAGATTTCTGCCGAGCGTATAACTGGCGCTTATGACAACATTAAAAAGGAGCAATTAGAAAAACCATCCGTTAACATTGCGTCACGATTAATTGGTACTACGGCAGGCATGCAGGTATCTTTAGATGTTAATGGGAGGCCAAACATTAAAGTACGTGGCCAATCAACACTGTTTGCCGGTTCGTTTAATGGCGGACCTAGTAACCAACCATTAGTTGTCGTAGATGGATTTCCGGTTAAAGGAGCTATTGATATCTATTCTACATTAAACCCAAACGATGTGGAAAGTATTGATATATTGAAGGATGCGGCTGCTTCTTCAGTTTGGGGTGCAAAGGCAGCCAATGGTGTAATTGTAATTACTACTAAAAAAGGGAAAAATAACAGTCCACTTAAGATTGAGTTTTCAGCATTTACCAGTTTAGCACGTAAAGTGGACGTAGATTACTTGACTGGTTTTGCGCCTTCTTCAGAAACAGTGGCTTATGAACAATTTGCCTTTCAGAAATGGGGAGCAAGAATATTAACAAACTCATATGCCAATAATTATTTTAAGCAAAACGAGGCGAGTATAAATCTTAACGAAAACTATCTGGGTTTTTTGTCAAGTGCACAGTTAGCCACTAATTTAAATCAGTTAGGCAGCCAAGATAACCGAAAGCAGATAACTGACGAGCTGTTAGCTAACCCGACCACCCATCAGTATAATTTAACCTTATCTGGAGGGGGTAAGAATATCAATAATTTGGTTTCTATACTTGCCGAGCAAGTACAATCAAATTTTCAGGGTACTAGCAATTATAGATATGCTGTAAATTATCGTGCATCGGCTAATATTTTCAAATGGCTTGATTTTAACTTGTCTTCAACTTTTCAGATCCAAAAAGCGACTACTAATGGGGTGGGTACTGGAGATATTCAGGGGATTTATCCTTATGAATTGCTAAAAAAACCCGATGGTTCTTTAACGGATGTTCACAAATATTATCAGCCCATATTAGATCGTTTTGTACCCCTATCGAAATTTCCATATTCATTTTCTTATAATCCGATACAAGAAATCAATGAACGTGATTTTTCGCAAAAAGACATGATAGGTCGCCTACAAGCTGGTTTAGTTTTCAAAATATTAAATGGATTAACTTATAATCCACAAATTCAATATGAAAATTTTAATATTATTGGTAAAATTTATCAAAGCGATAAAACGTTTAGAACAAGACAAAGAATTAACGAATCGGCATTCTGGAACTTACAGCCAACAGGTACTGTTTCGCCAAGCCTTCCCTTGGGAGGCACTTTAGATCAAAGCAGAACTACAACAGAAGCCTATAATTTTAGAAACCAAGTTAATTTTTCTCGCACCTTTGGCAACGATCATGAAATTAATGCCGTTGCTGGTACCGAAATCAGTAGATCGGTAGGCCAATCCTTTACCAACCCTACTACTTTTGGTTATAATGATAAGACTTTAACGGTAGGTACTTTTCCGTATGGCCCAGGAACTCCTCTGCCAGCTGTAAGCACCAATATTCAAGGATTTAATAGTTTTCAGTATACCAATAGTTTTAGTTATTCCGTTCAAAAATTTTATTCAGTGTTTGCTAATGCAGCCTATACGTATAAAGGTAAATATACCTTATCTGGCAGTTATCGCACCGATGCCTCCAATTTAATCGCAGCAGATCCTGAATATCGCTCTTCTCCATTTTTTTCAATGGGATTGAGATACAATATAATCGGTGAGAATTTTATGAAAAATATTTCCTGGCTAGATAGGCTAACTTTGCGTGCTACTTATGGGCGGACAGGGAACGTAGATAACTCGACCAGTCCATTTACGCTTCTTAATTTAGCAGGTACTCCAAACCAATATACCAATGCCTTTACCGCTACTGTTGCCAATCAGGGGAATCCGACGTTAACCTGGGAAAAAACTGCAACATTAAACCTGGGTTTAGATTATGCCGTACTAAACAACAGATTATATGGAAAAATTGATGTTTATCGGAAAAAGGGAACAGATCTTATTGCCCAAATCCCGGTTTCTTCCATAGTTGGTGCAACTACACAGAAATTTAATAATGCAGCCATGACCAATCGTGGGATAGAAATTACTTTGGGTACTTCTTTACCTATAAAGGGTGCTGATATTTCCTGGAACGGAAGTTTCAACGCTTCATATAACAGTAATAAAATTACACGACTTTTTAATACCAATTATCAGGCATTCAGTCTAGTAAATGGAGGCTCCGCATCTTATGTGGAAGGTTACAGTGCAACCACAGTTTGGGCTTATAAATACCTTGGTCTGGTTCTCCCAGGTTCTATTCCAGGTGGGCCAAATGCTCCAGCTGTACAAGGCCCATCAGGTCCCGCTAGTTTAACATCAGCTCCAGTTGGCGATGCAAGAGGATTCTTGGAAAGATTAGGACCACAGGATGCGCCCTACAATTTCGGTATGACAAACTCGTTCAAAGTTTATGATTTCAATTTGTCGTTTATTGTAACTGCAAGGGCTGGGGGCATATTCAGATCGCAATTTTTTAATTACCCAAGTTCAGGTCGTACAACACCTCCGAATAACCAATTGTCAAAAGTACTCAACGGAGACCCCAACCAAATTTTAACCTTACCAAGTAACCCTAATGATGCAACATTTAATAGCTGGATAACTTTTTACCCTTACTTGTCTTATAACTATGTTAGTTCCTCATTAATTCGCTTACAGGAACTTAATTTAAGCTACAATATCCCAGCTAAATTATTGAACAAGGTACATGTACGTGGTGCACAGCTTACCTTTCAAGGTAATAACTTATATACCTGGTTAGCTAATGATACGGGTATTGATCCAGATTACCCAACAAATCCTTTAACTGGTTTTGGTACGGTTAGACCAAGAGCGCAGTATACGTTTGGCATCAAATTTCAACTTTAATTCCTAGAATCATGAAATCAATACATCAATTATATTTAACCGTCATCTTACTGATGGCAACCACTTGCTTTACTTCTTGTGAAAAGTTTTTGAATGAAAAACCATCTAAGGGAACTTCGGTACTTATTCAAAACGCTTCAGATTTAAATGCATTATTAGAAAACTATAGCTTATTTAACCAAGAAAATAATAATATAACCATCAACGGAACCGATGATAATGGCTTCTCTGTAGCGCTCTACAATGCAAGACCAACTACATTTACCATACCACAAATTGAATTTACCTTGTGGGATAAAACTGATCTGGCCAACCGGGATGTTTCTGACTTTAGTGGTACAAATTTTTGGACTGGCGAGTATGCTAAAATATTCAATGCCAATCTTGTCTTGTACAACGTTGATAAAGTAACGGGAACAGCAGAAGAAAAAGCGAATTTGAAAAGCGATGCTTATTTGATCAGGGCATACAGCTATTGGCAACTGGCTACAACCTATTGTTTACCCTATACCGAAGCCAATAAAAATGAACCTGGATTGCCGATCAAAACTACTCCAGATTATGATGTGCCTGCTAGAAGTTCATTGGCTGAGACCTATCAATTGATCGAGGCAGATCTTACGGAAGCCCTAAAAATTACGGTTCCTTTGGTGCAAAATGGAAGAGCTCGTCCATGGAGGTCAAATTCTGCGGCTGCGAATGCCTTTGCAGCAAGATATTACCTCAACAGGAATGATTATGTTAAGGCACTCACTTATGCCAATGCTTCTCTTTCCTTATATAGCACGTTGATCAATTATAATACGGAAATGAGTTTTGGTACACCATCTACAGTTTCCATTGATCCAAGTACGCCAAATGCCAGAACGGTAACCTTAACATTTCCGTATACCCACAATAGAGAGGCTGGAAACGATCCGACGGATGCGTTCGCTTGGAAAGAATTATTATATTATAGGCTTATTCACAATACTACGCAATGGTTTATCCCTAGCCAAGAATTGTTAAACCTTTACGATCAAAATAATGATCTTCGTTATAAATATCATTATACCCAAGGTTTTTCGTATAAAAAAGGATTAACAAGTCCATCATTTAACTATCCTGGCTATGTGTTTTTTGCAGAAACGAAAATACCTGAGGGACCTACTGTAGCCGAAATGATCTTGACCAAGGCAGAATGCCAGGCCAGAACCGGTGATTTTGGTGGTGCCATGATAACCGTAAATTTGCTTTATAGCAAGCGGACAGTTACAGGGACAGCACCTTTAGCTGCGGTCAACCCAGATCAGGCTATTGCTGTTATTTTGCAGGAGCGTCGTCGTGAACTTCCATTTGCGCAACGTTGGGCAGATATTCGTAGGTTTAATACAAATAGCTATCCAGCTGACGATGTAGCGGTAATTAGCAAAATTTTTTATCCCTATACACCATCGGCTGTACAAAATACTCAGCCTACTCAACTGTATACGCTGCCTGCAAATTCAAGGCGTTTCGCTTCTCCATTACCTCAAACTGATATTAATAACGGTGCAGGGGCTATTAAACAAAATACCTACTAACCTTATCTTGCTAAAACTCTAGCTTGATTTTATTTATCAAGCTAGAAGCTTTAACAAGATCCTAATTAAAACACCAATGAAACAGCTAATTATTTTAATTGCAATCCTATGCCCGCTAATTTCAGTTGCACAAGTTAACAGCACATTTATTATAGAAGGAAAAACCAATAAACCTGCAACTTATACGCTTCAATATTTTGAAGACGGTAAGCCTGTGAAAAATATAGCACAGGTAAAAGATGGAATGATCAAGATATCGGGAACCACCAATAAAAAGGGGCAGGCCAGTTTAATGGTTATTCCTGATGAGGTGGAGGGAACTCCTAAACCTATGGCTTTTATGGTACGTCTTTGGTTAGAACCCGGCGATATTAAGGCCAATAATTTGGATTCAATTGGAAAAATATTTTTTTCAGGAACACCACTGAATGATGACCAAAATGAGCTAGTTAAACTGAAGCAAACAATTAAAGGGGATCCAACAAGTATGGCTTATAATGATAAGCAAAAGGCTGTGAGTATCCAGTTTATTAAAGCACACCCTAACTCATTGGTTAGCTTAACAGAATTAAACTACAGTTTGTCGCGAGGTATTCCAGATCTTAATGTAGTTGAGCCACTATTTAATAGTCTTTCTGCTGAAATAAAAATCTCTCCAGAAGGAAAGAACTATCTGGAAAAGTTGGGAAAGTGGAAAAAGGTAGATGTGGGATCAATTGCTCCAGATTTTGCCCAGCCGGATCAGAATGGAAAAATAGTTAAACTCTCCGATTTTAAAGGGAAATATGTCTTTATCGACTTTTGGGCATCTTGGTGCCATCCTTGTAGAGATGAAAATCCAAATGTTTTAGCACAATATAACTTGTATAAAGACAAAAATCTCGTGATTTTAAGCGTGTCATTAGATGAGATTAAAGACAACTGGATTAAAGCTATCAAAGAAGATAAATTGCCTTGGAAGCAGTTGTCTGACCTTAAAAGACAAAATGAAGCGAAGGTAAGATATAGTGTAGGTTCTATTCCCGAAAACTTCCTGGTTGATCCGGATGGCAAGATCATCGCTAAAAGTTTAAGGGGTGAGGAGTTAAATAAAAAACTAAAAGAGGTTTTCAATAAATAGGAAACAATCAAATACAATCCTTCTATTATTTACAACTGTTCAAGGCAAAAAAATATATCTAATATGCAAATTAAAATATTTATCAAAGGGTGGCCCTTCGCTGCTATTTTGATCACTTGTGCGCTTTTAGTAAGTGCTCAAAATAAAACCAAAGTAAGTCCGCCAAAAAATACTGTAAAAAGTAATTCATTGGCTAAATTATCGCTCGATACTGCTGTTAGGACTGGTAAACTCGCTAATGGCTTTACTTATTTTATCAGGAGAAATAATTCCCCAAAAAATAGGGTTACCATTTATTTAGCCAATAAAGTAGGCTCAATACTAGAAAATGACGACCAACAGGGACTTGCTCATTTTATGGAACACATGAACTTTAACGGCACCACCCATTTTCCAAAAAACGAACTGGTAAATTATCTTCAGAAAGCTGGGGTGAGGTTTGGTGCTGACATTAATGCATATACTGGCTTTGATGAAACTGTATATCAATTGCCCTTGCCTAGCGACAAACCTGAAATACTAAGTAACGGCATTCAGATTATGCGTGATTGGGCAAAGGGAGCTTTGCTTGATCCTGGAGAAATTGACCAAGAACGAGGTGTAATTATAGAAGAAAAAAGACTTGGTAAGGGTGCTGCACAAAGAATGCAGCAAAAATATTTTCCAGTATTGTTTAATAATTCTCGCTATGGTAAACGCTTGCCCATTGGTTTGGATACCGTATTAAATAATTTCAGGCCAGAAACACTAGCTCAATTTTATAACGATTGGTACAGACCAAATTTACAAGCCTTAATTGTAGTAGGCGATATCAATGTTGATGAGATTGAAAAAGAGATCAAGCGTAAATTTTCAGACCTGCAAAATCCAGTAAATCAAAAAGTCAGGACTAAATATCAAATTACACCTTCAACCAACAGTAATTTTGTGAAAGTTACCGACCCTGAAATGACATCTACTCAGTTACAGGTGCTCATTAAGCAGGAGGCGCACCCATTGAAAACAGCAGCAGATTATCGGGATTTTATGGTCAAAAATTTATTCAACGTAATGTTAGGAGATCGTTATCGTGAATTAGCTGAAGCACCTCGTCCGCCTTTTCTTGGGGGTGGCGCTTCTATCGGAGGCTTTGTAGGAAACCTAGATGCTTTTACCTTAAGAGTTGCCGCCAATCCAGGAGAATTGGAAAGTGGCTTTAAAGCAGTGTGGCGTGAAATAGAAAGATTAAAAAAATATGGTTTTAGTGTAGCTGAACTTGATAGAGCAAAAAAGAATTCATTAAAATTGTTTGAAAACAATTATAAACAGAAAACTACAGCGTACTCTGATGGATATGTAAAAGAATACCTGGACTATTTTTTACATGATAATGCTGCCCCAGGCATAGAAAAGGAAAGATTGATGATGTTAGCTGAAATGCCAACCATCCAATTAGCTGATGTGAACAAGTTGGGCCTGAAATTCATTAGTAAGATCCATCGCGATATTATCATTACCGCTCCAGAAAAAGAGAAAACCAATTTGCCAGATGAAGCAACTGTTAATAACTGGATGAAATCGGTCCAAAATGAGACGCTAGTTCCTTACAAGAGTGATTTTACAGATCAGCCCTTAATTAGTAAACAACCATTGCCCGGAAAAATTGTAAAAACAACTATTTTGAAGGCTATTGAAGCTACAGAACTTACCTTAAGTAACGGTACAAAAGTAATTCTTAAACCAAACAAATTTGCGGCCAATACCATTTTAGTGAAAGTATTCGCACCAGGAGGAAGCTCATTATATAGTGATTTAGAGTATGAATCAGCAAATGTTGCTTCTTATTTGGTATCGAAATCGGGCTTGGGAAACTATAATTATAAAAATCTAAGCAAATATGTATCGTCAAGTTCTGTCGCGACCAGTGTATCCATTACAGATTATAGCCAAGGTATACAGGCCGCAGCATCACCTGATGATTTAGAAATCTTGTTACAGATGACTTATCTCTATTTTACCGACCCCAAAAAGGATCCTGCTGAGTTTGATAAATATATTGCCCAAACCAAAGCAAGTTTGGAAAATAGAAAAAATAATCCTGAAAACGTTTTTTACGATACATTAAACAATGTTTTAAGCAATAATAGTCCACGCAGAAGCCCACCAAATCTCGAAAAATTAAACCAGATCAATTATGACCGGAGTTATGAAATTTTTAAAGAACGATTTGCAGATGCAGCTAACTTTACCTTTACATTTGTAGGCGATTTCGACGTAGCTAAGGTTAAGCCGCTTATTGAAAAATATATTGCTTCTTTACCATCCACCTATAAAAATGAGAAACCTAAGGATTTAGGAATCCGTCCGCCTGCTGGTCAGGTAACCAAAATTATTTATAAGGGTTTGGAACGAAAGGCCACAGTAAGATTAATTTTTAGTGGCGATTACGCCTATAATGCAAGCAATAATTTAGCTATGGATGCCATGGCTGAAGTTTTACAGATTAGGTTAATTGAAAGATTAAGGGAGGAAGAAAGTGGGGTTTATTCTCCATCGGTAATTGTAAGATATTCGAAAATCCCGGTTCCACGTTACACCTTGAATATTTCTTTCGGATGTGCCCCGGCCAATGTAGATAAGCTAATTGCTTCAGCGATCGATGAGGTGGCTAAGCTAAGAAATCTAGGACCGACAGATACCAACTTGTCTAAATTTAAAGCGGAAGAAGATCGTATGCTGGAAACACAATTAAGAAAGATCGATTTTTGGTCAAACTACCTTACGGATCAGATTTTGAATGGCGAAAATATTGACGAGATCAATGACCATGGTGTAATAATGAAAAACATAACTACGGAAAGCATTAAGGATATGGCTTCTAAATATTTAAGCGGCGAAAATTTAATACGTGTTATCTTAATGCCAGAAACAGCTAAGCCATAAGCTACAGTTGGTTTAATATGGATTGAATAAGATACTTGTAATTGAAAGGCAATGAAATTTTTTACTTTAATAATGCGACAAAAGATTTCATTAGTTAATGATTAGTTAATAGCGGAGGTAATGCTGGATGGCAACCTCCGTTTTTTAATCAATAAAAACTCAAAATAAAAGACTGGTACAAGTGGTTAGCTGTTAATCAGCAAGGTGCCAGAAGAATTGCGCAAGAGGGAAACGAAACGTTATCCATTTATTTTAAGCATTATTTAATGTATTGGAATATGCACACCAAAGCCCAATACAATAGCAAGTATTAAAGTGACAATGTTTAGTCCTACAATCTCTTTGCTGTTAACATTCAAAATGTTCTTAACTATAAGAATAGCAAAAGCAAATTAAAATTCATTCTTCAAGTACGGGCTTAGAATGATCGCAAACTTCATTTAATTTGTGCATAGATTTTTTAAGTATTTGAAATAGGTGTAATCTATTTCTCAAAAATCTTCGAAAAACCACCTATTTCAATCAATTCGTCCACAAAATGGTTCGAATTACGCACCGCCACTGACCCAAAAGTTTTGAAGTAGTTCTGAAAAGAGCTGCTTTTTTTTGTTTAATGTATTTATTTTCAATTAGTTATTGAATAAATCGTCATATAGGAAATGGTTCGATATTTTGATGCCAAAAATGTAAATATATTCAAAAATGCCTTTCTGGGACGATTGGTATTAATTTTTTGGTTCGATCCTCGTCATCGAGTTGCTTTATACTGTTTTTTTTGATTTAAAATAAAATGAGTTTTAAAACCTTAGAAAGTGAGCATCTAATAAATTATAATTTATCCAGAATATTTTGTTGTAAAATTTTTTATATCCATATTTAAAAGCAATCAACTCTACCTTTCTTTATTTCCATAAATATAGCTTTTAAAGTGGTTTCTAATAATGAATACAGTGACAAAGAATGGGGCGCTTTTAAAAGTGGTGACTGGGATGCTTATGTGCGACTTTATGATGTTCATTATAAAGCATTAAACAATTATGGATTCAAGTTTACAAGAGATATCACCCTGATTGAAGATGCTGTACACGACTTATTTGTAAATCTTTGGGAGAAGAAATCGCACCTGGGTAATCCGGCTTCCGTTAAAAATTACTTATATAAATCGCTCAGAAATCTTCTTTTCAGAAAGATGGATAGACAACAAAGGTTTGTAAATATCGATTCTGATGATGACTATCCATTTAACTTTGAAGTTTCCTTCGATACGGTCATGATCGAGAGTGAGTCGGAAAAAGCCCTTCAAAAAAAAATAAAAGAAGCTGTTGAAACTTTACCTGCAAGGCAACAGGAAATCGTTTACCTAAGGTTTTATGAAGGTTTAAATTACGATGAAATTGCCGATATCATGAATTTGAATATAAATTCTGCATATAAACTGCTCTATAAAGCCGTCAATAAGCTTCAGGAAAAAATAAAATTAACTGATTTATTAATTATTTTGTGCTTTACATTATCAGAAAAGGCAATTTTAGAAATAAATTAATTTTTTTTTTAAAAGCAAGGGATAATTTCATGTGTTGCGTGTATATAGGGAGTATTATATCATTCTCTATATGGATTTTTCTAAATATATCAGTTACAGTTTTGAAGATTTTCTTAATGATGATTCATTCTTAAGTTTCGTTAAAGCGCAAAAAACTTCCGATTTGGAAGCCTGGGATGCATTTAAAGCAGAATACCCTGAGCGAAAGAAAATTGCAGAAACTGCATTCAATGCAATAGTAGCTTTCCGTAATCAAGATACCTTTTTTAATGAAGATGCTCAATCCAAAATATTTGATAGAATTTCTGCAACAATTGTTAAACAAAAATCAGCTTCAAAAGTATTTAAACTTCCTTTTTATTTTAAAGTAGCCGCCGCTTTTGCATTAATATTTCTATCAGTATTTATCTACAATAATTTCCTTAATAAAGAAATCCAGAAAACAGATTTTGGAAAAATCAGAACAGTTATTTTACCAGATGGATCTGAAGTAACACTTAATGGAAATTCTAAAATAACTTACGCTAAAAATTTTAATAAGGGATTAAGAGAAGTTTGGATTAATGGAGAGGCACTTTTTAAAGTTAAACACCTTAATATAGATACAAATAATATTAAACCGGGAGAGAAATTTATAGTTCATTGTAGTGATGTTAATATCGAAGTTTTAGGAACAGTTTTTAATGTTAGAGATAGACATGAGAAAACTAGCATAGGCCTAGTAAGTGGAAAAATCAGGATTGATTATAAAGATCTTAGCAAAGTAAAAAAGCAATTTATTATGGTGCCCGGAGATTTTGTAAAATATGCTGAAGGAAAAAGTTTAAGCCACCAAAAACTTCAAGACCCAGAGCGTTTAACTGCCTGGACAGGTCATCAATTGGTATTTAAAGATGCAACATTAGAAGAGATTAGCCTGTTGTTAGTAGATGATTTAGGTTACAATGTAAGGCTTGATGACAAACTGAGCAAGCTAAAAATAGAAGGAGAAATTAATGTTAATAATGTTAATGATTTGATTAAAATACTTAAAACAACTTTACACTTAAATATCGAAACCGAAAACAAAAACATTACCATTGAAGAATAAATCAGTTACAGAATTTAAGCGCTTGAATTCTTTAACAAACAATCAACTAAACAAAACCAACTTAACTAAACAAATTATGAGATTACTCAACCTTAGCAGGGCAGTGAAATACTGTTGCCTTACTATGTTGTTCAGCGCATGTGCCTTATTTTGTTCTGCTCAGCTAATGGCCAGAAACTTGGCTAATTATAAAAAGACTAATAAAGCGCCACAGGTAACGGCAGAAGTTAAAATTTCCCTTAAAAATGCCATTGAACTTATTAAAAATAAGTTCGATATTAAAATTGCCTATAAAGAAGGTATTCTCGAAAACAAAGTGACTAATGTTACCGAGGCAAAAATTATGTCAGTTACTGATGCAAATGCAGCATTAACATTAAGTTTAAATGGTTTATTACTTGGTTTTACCAAAATCAGTGATTCCCAGTACATCATTATTGATTCGAGAAATGCAAATAGCGACGATGTAATTAAGGGCACGGTCTTATCAGCAAATGATAACACGCCTCTTATTGGGGCTACAGTTTACATTAAAGGAACCAAAACTGGTTCATCAACTGATACACAAGGGCTATTTAGCATTACGGTTCCTGCTAATTTAAAAGGTCAAACAATTGTTCTAACCATTGCATCAGTAGGTTATGAAAGTTTGGATTTGCCAATTTCAGACTTAAATGCACCTGTTTCTATTAAACTTAAAGAGAGTAATAGTAATTTAAATGAGGTAGTTGTTACTGCATTAGGTATTAAGAGAGATAGCAAGGCTTTAGGGTACGCTGTAACTGAAGTTAAAGGTTCGGAATTTACACAAGCCAGGGAAAATAATATTGCGAATGCTTTAACAGGTAAAGTGGCAGGTGTTAATGCTACAGGACTTTCAACAGGTCCTGGAGGTTCCAGTAGGGTAATTATCCGTGGTAATGGCTCATTTAATGGAAATAACCAACCACTTTATGTTGTAAACGGAATGCCGATTGATAATACGGTTCCGGGCGGAGCTGCGACAACTAATGGAATAGCGACTAACGTAGATAGAGGAGATGGTATTTCTAGTATAAATCCTGATGATATTGAAACGATTACCGTTTTGAAGGGCGGAACGGCTGCTGCTTTATACGGTTCTCGTGCAAGTAATGGCGTAATCTTAATTACCACAAAAAAAGGTGTTAAACAACGCGGCATAGGCGTTGAATACAACTCGACTTTTACTATCGAAAATGCTATAAACGATAATGATTACCAGTACGAATACGGACAAGGGCTCGGCGGAGTTAAGCCGCTAACAAAAAATGATGCAATAGCTACAGGCCGCCTTTCTTTTGGAGCCAAAATAGATGGTTCTGATTACATTGCCGCTGATGGTTTAACACATCCGTATAGTGCAGTTACAGATAATATTAAAAATTTCTATTCAACTGGAACAAATTTTACCAATACCGTTGCTTTTTCTGGGGGCACTGATGGCGTCCTATATCGCCTATCCATTGCAGATTTAGATAGTAAAGGTATTATTTCGACGACCAGGTTTAAACGTCAAACTGCTAATTTAAATGTTAATGCTAAAATAAATGATAAAATTAGGGTAGAAGGTTTAGCGCAATACAACCTTGAAAGAGGTTTTAACAGAACTTCTGCCGGCGATGCTTTGGGTAATCCAAACTGGACACCATATGAGGTTGCAAATACTGTAGACGTAAGGTGGTTAGCGCCAGGTTATGATGCCGCTGGAAATCAAACTCCATGGAACGACGCAGGTATTGCTACCAACGGTTATTTTGTAATAAATAAATATAAAGAAAATGACACTAAAAATCGTTTTATTGGTCAAGGTTCAATTACGTATGATATTGTAAAGAACTTTTCTTTAAAAGGAGTTATTAGTCGTGATTTTTATAATTACAATTATGAAAATATTTTGCCAACAGGCGATACTTATATTCCAAACGGGCAGTATTCAGCTATAAAATCTGATGTTTCTGAAACCAACGCATTAATTACAGGTAATTATAAAACTCGTATTGCAGAAAAAATAGGAATTTCCATACTTGGTGGTGCAAATAGTAGAAGGTTTGAAAATAAACAATTAAATATGGATGGTTCTAATTTTACGATTCCTTATTTCTACAGTTATAAAAATCTTGCTACAGCGAATACAGTTCCAACCTTCCAAAGAATCAGAACGAATTCTGTATTTGGTTCGGCAGATTTTGATTATAAGAGCATATTCTTTTTAACCTATACAGCAAGAAATGATTGGTTTTCTACATTAAGTCCCGCAAATAACAGCATTTTATATCAAAGTGTTGGTGGTAGTTTTGTAGTATCTGATGCATTAAAACTTCCTTCATCAATTGATATTTTCAGGCTTAGGGCTTCATGGGCAGAAGTTGGTGGAGGTGCAGCAGATCCTTATAAAATTAACTTAACCTACAGCAACGTACCAAGTTCGGGCTTACCATTACAGAATGTTACCAGCAATGATATCACAAACCAGAATTTAAAACCATATACCTCTACAACCTACGAAGGCGGTTTTGAGTTGAAAATGTTTAAAGGCAGGTTAGGTTTAGATTTTACTGTTTACAGTCGTAAAACAACTAACGATATTTTGAATGCTGCCATTTCATCAACATCGGGCTACAATAATGCCGTGTTAAATGTTGGTGAATTAAGTAATAAAGGTGTCGAATTCTTATTATCGGGTAATCCTGTTTCTGGTGAAAAATTTGGCTGGAACGTTAGTTACAACGTATCTTATAATAAAAGTGAAGTTATCAAACTGGTAGAAGGTACAAATAGTTTTCAAGTAGCAAATTCGGTAGGTAACTGGGGTTACATTAATCAGACTGTAGGCAGCTCTTACGGAACAATTGTTGGAACAAAAATACTAAGAAATACTGCTGGTCAAATCGTATACAACTCGACCAGTAAACGTCCGGTAGCTACTGGTTTGCAAGAACTAGGTGATGGTGTTCCCCCCTTAACTATGGGACTAAATCAAGATTTCAGGTACGGTAATTTTACCCTGAGTTTCTTAATCGATGGAAAATTCGGTAACAAAGTTCTTTCTATCAAGGAAGTTTATGCAACTCGCTTAGGCTTAATGAAAAGTACGTTGCCAGGAAGGGAAAGTGGTTTAACACTTAATGGTGTTGACCAAGCCGGGAACCCTTATACTGCCGTGATTCCGGTTAGTGATTTGAGGGCATATTATAATGATATGAGGAATTATTCCGAACTTTTTGTTCATGATGGAAGTTTCATAAAGCTTCGTCAGGCTATTTTATCTTATAATATTCCGGTTAAAAATTTAAAACTTGTTAAAATACAGTCAGCTAGTTTATCTTTTGTGGCAAGAAATATCCTTACGCTATACAAGCAAACAGATAACTTCGATCCTGAGTCTAGTTACACCAATGGTAATGCACAGGGTTTTGAATCGATTGGATTACCAAGAACACGCACTTTCGGTATGAACTTAATGGTTAAATTTTAAAGCTTTAATAATGAAAAAGTATTCAAATAAATATAAAGCAACTATTTGCATGTTATGGTTAAGCGCAACATTTGCTTCATGTACAAAAGATTTTCAGGAAATTAATACAGATCCTGAAGCTTCATCGAACATACAACCGGCCTTTGTTTTTACAAAATCTCTTTACGATGGTGCTAAAAACAACCTGAATTTATTGCTAGGAACCATGCAGTATACAACCAGTTTTAATGATGTTGCAGGTTTTGGTTCTAAATATGTTTCTAGTCAAAGTCAGCAATCATCTGCCGTTTTTAGTGCGGCTTATGCTCAAGAGATTAACGAACTCACTTTGGTCATCGACGCTGTTAAAACAGATCCGGAGAAAGTAAATTTATTAGCTTCTTCTAGGATTTGGAAAGCATATTGCTACAGCAGAATTACTGATTTATATGGAGATATTCCATACACCGAGGCGGCTCAGGGTTACACCAACTCAAATTTTAAACCTGCTTATGACGCACAAAGAGCAATTTATCTAAATTTATTAAAAGAGTTGGATGAAGCTGCTTTAAGCTTAAATACTGCCAAAGCAACTTTTGGTGCAGCCGATTTAATTTATGCGGGTAATACTGTAAAATGGAAGAAATTTGCCTATTCATTGATGCTTCGTTTGGGTATGAGAATGACAAAAGTAGATGCTGCTTTAGCTGAAACCTGGGTAAAAAGGGCAATAGCAGGTGGAGTTATCACTGATGACGCGGATATCGCTAAAATATCTTACTTAAGTGCTGGCCAGGATATAAATAAAAATCCAATCGCCCTGGCTTTATACAATAGCGATTACACTAGAGCAGACGGAATAAGTAACCCTGAAGGGGGGAAATACCAGGATACATTTATTAGTTACATGAAAAACAATAAAGATCCTCGCCTAGGAATTTTATCTGTGGTTTATGTAAATGGTGTAGCTGATACTTCTGCTGCCATACAAAAAGGAATGCCTGCAACATTAAATGCAAAACCTGCAAATTTTGTAACTTATTCTGAACCAAATCAAAAAACGGTTCTTGCCCAGGGGGGCGCAAAACTTATCTTCACCACGGCTGAAACAAATTTCCTTTTAGCTGAAGCAGTTTTACGTGGTTGGTATACAGGTAATGCATCTACACTTTACGAAGCTGGTATAAAAGCTGCTATGAAACAGTGGGCAATTATCTCACCAACCGATGGTGTTATAAGCGATTTACAAATCAATACATACATTAAATACCATCCTTTAAATGCAGCAGGAACTTTAGATAATAAATTACAACAAATTTATACTGAATTTTGGTTGGCTTTATTTCCTGATGCCCAGGAAGTATTTGCAAGTTACCGCAGAACAGGTTACCCTGCATTGGTTCCTGTAGTTTATGTTGGAAACGCAACAGGAGGTAAGATTTTCAGAAGGATGCTTTACCCACTTTCAGAGCAGAATTTAAATCGTACATCACTTGATGCTGCAATTGCAAGACAAGGTGCGGATGATTTCTTAACCCGAATTTGGTGGGATAAACTTTAACAAAATTAATTTTCAAAATCCCTGCGGTGCATAGTGGTTGCACTGCGGGATTAATTTATTAGCATAATGAAATATCGATTAATTATTTTATGCCTGTTTTTCTGTATTATAGCTTCAGCACAAAAAAATGATGTTGTGGAAGATGAGACTTCCAGTAGCTACAATTTAAATAAACCTGAAAGAGAAGAATGGCTTAGGAATACAGGAGCTGGCTTGTTTATTCATTTTAATGTCGATGCACAATTAGGCATTGTAATCAGTCATTCACTGGTTGGCGCTTCTGATGATTACACTGAACGTTATTTCAGAGATTTGCCAAAAACCTTTAATCCTTCCTCTTTTAATCCAAAAGAAATAGCCGAACTGGCTAAGCTTGCAGGTATGAAATACATTGTTTTTACAACAAAACATCATGCAGGTTTTTGTTTTTGGGATACTAAAACCACCGATTTTAACATTACCAATACCCCTTATAAAAAAGATTTACTTAAAGAGTTTGTAAACGCTACCCGCGAAGCTGGATTAGATGTTGGTTTTTATTTTTCTCCAGAAGATTTCAATTTTCTTTACAAACATAAAATACCTATCAGTAGGAATATTACCAATCTTGACGCTAAAACGACTAAGGAATACGCAGAATATAACCGTAAACAAACGGAAGAATTGATGCAAAACTACGGTAAAATCGATGTTCTGTTTATAGATGGCGATCCGAAAGAAACCGTTAAAGAAACCGCATGGAAAATGCAACCTAATATTTTAATAACCCGCGGCGCTATTTTAACGCCAGAACAGACTTTACCAGGCGCAAAAATTACGCAGCCATGGTTATCGCCAGTTACCATTGGTACCGCATGGCAATATCAGCCTACAAACGAGCGATATAAGTCAGGTTCTCAACTAATTGATTTACTTATTGAGGCCAGATCAAAAGGTGGTTCTTTATTATTAAATGTTGGTCCAAGGGCAAATGGTGCTTTGGCTGAAGAACAGGAAAACCGGTTACGCGAAATGGCAGGCTGGTACTACATCAACCACGAAGCAATGGAGGATGTACGAAGCTGGGTGGTAAGTAAAGAAGAAAATATTTATTTCACCAAAAAAGATACAGGTGTTTTATTTGCGATTGTTATGGATTCCAAAGATTGGAAAGAAGGAGAACGCAGAACTTTTCTTTTACACTCCGTGAAATCATCAAGCAATACTAATATTAGTGTTTTAGGGCAGAATAGTAAAATTATAGAATATAAACCCAATTTAGACGTTTCCTGCAAATTTAAGCAAACCGAAAATGGATTAGAAGTTTCCGTTGTAAAAGCACAACGAATTTATGATGACCACCGTTGGCCAAATCCTGTTGTTATAAAACTTGAAAATGTAAGCCCTGTTTTTGCAGAAGCTGCAACGGTACAGACTGGTAATTTTAAGCTGCTTAATGGCTTAGTCGAAATGAATGCGCAAATTCTTAATTATAAAGATATTAAGCCAAAACGTGCACGATTTTATTATCGTCCATATCGTGGACAGGTAGAAACGCTTTATGCTGAACCATGGAAGATGACACCATGGCTTCCGATTAAGCCCGAAGGAACTTTTATGGGGATTGTAAAACTACCAAAAGGTGCCTATGAATATAAAGCGGTAGCAGAGCAGCAAAATGTTGTTATCGAAGGCGAAAATAAAGTTTTAAGCTTACCTTAGACTTTATTGTAATTTCGTTATGATAAACATTCCCTTTCATAAAATAACTTTTTTCTCTAAGGCTATAATTTTAAAACTATTTATTTTAACAGTTTTACAATTAATAGTTTTAAAAACCTTTAGTCAGAATGTTTCTGGTTCAGGTATCATTCCAAAGCCTGTTGGGGAAATAAGAAAAGAAGGGTTTTTTATTATTAAAGCCAGTACAAAATTATTTTTTTCTGATAATCAGCAGATTAGTTTAAGTTTTTTCAATCAATACTTTAAGGATATATCTGAATTTTTACTTTCGAAAAGTAGTATAGAACAAGTTAATGGCATTAATTTTATTATCGATTCGACATTAAAAATTAAAGCTGAAGGTTATATTTTAGATATTTCGTCAAAGAGGATTGATATCAAATCTCCTGATGAACGGGGCTTGTTTTATGGGCTGCAATCCTTAACACAACTTATAAAAAAGAACGGAAGAACAATACAGGTTCCTGCATACCATATTTCTGATGAACCTCGTTTTGATTATAGAGGAATGCATCTTGATGTTGCCAGAAATATGTTTAGCGTTGCTGCAATAAAAAAATGGCTTGATGTACTGGCATTTTATAAGATTAATACTTTTCATTGGCATTTAACGGATGACCAGGGCTGGAGAATTGAAATTAAAAAATATCCTTTATTACAAAAAATATCGGCTTTTAGAAAAGAAACCCTAATAGGACATAAACGTGCGAATCCCCATGTTTTTGATGGGAAACGTTATGGCGGTTTTTATTCGCAGGAAGAAGTTAAAGATATTGTAAAATATGCGGCAGACAGACAAATTACAACGGTTCCGGAAATAGAGATGCCAGGCCATGCAAGAGCAGTTCTTGCAGGTTATCCTAATCTCGGCTGTACTGGTGTTCGATACGAAACGGCAACCTTTTGGGGTGTTTTTGATGATGTATTTTGCGCCGGTAATGAAGAAACTTTTAATTTTTTAGAAGGTGTTTTGGATGAAGTGATTATGTTATTTCCTTCCAAATACATTCATATTGGTGGTGATGAATGTCCGAAAACTAAGTGGCACGATTGCCCGAAATGCCAAAAGCGAATTAAAGAAGAAAAGCTAAAAGATGAGCATGGACTACAATCGTATTTTATTTCGAGAATGGAAAAATACCTTAATGGCAAAGGCAAAAAGATAATCGGTTGGGATGAAATATTAGAAGGTGGATTGGCACCTGATGCGACTGTAATGAGCTGGACAGGTTTGTCGGGAGGAATTGCTGCGGCAAAACTGAAGCACGACGTAATCATGACCCCGGAAAAATTCGTTTATCTTGATTATTATCAATCCTTAAACAAAAGCGAACAAACAGCTGCAGGTGGCTATTTACCACTCCGGAAATTGTATGATTACGAGCCAATGCCTGCTGAACTCAATTTAACTGAACAGAGCTATATTAAAGGCATTCAGGCAAATGTATGGTCAGAATATATGTCTGATGTACAAAAAGCCGAATACATGATTTTTCCAAGGATTATCGCTTTGGCAGAAATAGGTTGGTCTAAGAAAGAATATAAAAACTATCCTGATTTTTTAACTCGCTTAAATGGTAGTCTGAAGTTTCTTAAAGGAATAAATTACAGTACATCATTTTATGAAATTGTTGGCCAGCCTGTGCCAAATGGTTTTGTTCTTGAAACAGATATGCCCAATACCGAAATTCGTTATACGTTAAATGGTAACGAACCAACAAGAAATAGCAAGAAATATACATCAAATATAAAATTGGAAAAGTCTGCTACGATTAAATCTAAACTTTTTAAAGGACGTTATCCGGTAGGCAAATTATATGAACAGCAAATCATTAAAAATCTTGCATCAGATAAAATTATCTCATTAAAAAATTTAGGTAATGGTAATTATAGTGTTGATAAACAGGTTTTAGTTAATGGAATTTTGGGTTCTCCATTATACAATAACGGTGAGTGGTTAGGATTAAGTGGAACCGATTTTGAAGCCGTTGTAGATTTGGGCACCGATAAAACCATTCATGAAATTGGAATTAACGTGTTGAATTACCAATGGCAAAAAATGCATCCGCCGAAAGAACTTATTATGGAAGTATCTGCCGATAATATTAGTTTTAAAGAAGTATTTCGCCAAACAAAGTTTTCTGTTGAAGGCATAAACACCGCATTACATAAAATTAACCCGGTAAAAGCGAGGTATGTTCGTATTAAAGCCGCAAATGCGGGCATCATACCTGATGGATTTTACGGCGCAGGTACAAAGGCCTGGTTAATGGTTGATGAAATAATTGTAAATTAAATGACTATACTAATCGTTTTGCTCTGCATTGCTTTATTGATTGTACTGATTTCGGTATTTAAAATTAATGCATTTCTATCATTTCTGATGGTTTCCATTATTGCCGGATTAGCATTAGGTATACCGCCTGCCAAAATTCCGTCAAGCATAGAAAAGGGCATGGGCGATGTATTAGGTTCGCTAACCATTATTATTATTGTTGGTGCAATGCTTGGTAAATTGGTTGCCGAAAGTGGCGCCGCACAAAAAATTGCCCAGGTTAGTATGGGTATTTTCGGAACTAAATACATTCAATGGGCAATGGTTTTAACCGGGTTCTTAATTGGTATTCCCCTTTATTATGGGATAGGTTTTGTTTTGATGGTTCCGTTGATATTTTCTGTCGTTTATCGGTATAAATTACCTGCATTATATATTGGTTTACCCATGTTGGCCGCTTTATCCGTTACACATGGTTTTTTGCCACCACATCCATCTCCGGCTGCATTAGTTATTCAATTTAAGGCAGATATGGGTTTAACCTTACTTTATGGTTTAGCTGTCGCCATTCCCGCAATCATCATAGGCGGACCTATTTTCTCCAGTACACTTAAAGCCATTCCGGCAAGCCCAATGGCTTCTTTTAAGGCAAAAGAATTAACTGAAGAACAACTTCCGAATGGTTTTAAAAGCTTTTTTACAGCCCTGCTTCCAGTAATTTTATTGGCTGCCGCATCATTTCTGCCAATGATTTTGAAATCAGATTCGGCCTTATTTCCTTATATTTTATTTGCAGGAAGCCCCTCAATTGTCATGTTAATCGTATTGATAGCTGCAACCTGGCTATTAGGTTTATCTCAAGGTAAAAAGACTACAGAAATAATGACCATTTATAGCGATGCTTTAAAAGATATTGCTATGATTTTGTTAATCATTGCCGGCTCAGGCGCATTAAAACAAATTTTAACGGAAAGTGGTGTAAGCAATCAAATTGCCGATTACCTTCAGGATGTTAATGCAGAACCTTTGTTTCTGGCCTGGATGATTGCCGCAATTATTAGATTTTGTGTTGGCTCTGCAACGGTTGCGGGGTTAACCACGGCTGGAATTATTATACCGCTCATGGAACACTCACATACCAATCCAAATCTGATGGTTTTGGCAGTTGGCGCAGGAAGCCTGATGTTTTCTCACGTTAATGATGCCGGATTCTGGATGTTTAAAGAATATTTCGGTTTAACTTTAAAAGATACCTTCAAATCATGGGCTTTAATGGAATCCATTGTTGGCATTGTTGGACTTGCAGGGGTACTTTTGTTAAACATTGTAATCGCTTAAAAGACAAATATATAAAATGGAAAATTTAACTCCCGACGAACGCTTCGAACAATTAAAACTAAACTTACCACCTGCTCCGGCACCGCTTGGTGTTTACAAGCCCTGTTTAGTTGATGGAAAATACCTGTATTTAAGTGGTCATGGTCCCGTTCAGGATGATAAATCTCTGATCATTGGAAGAATTGGATCGGATTTAACTCAGGAAGAAGGTAAACTTGCTGCCTTACAGGTTGGTTTAACCATGTTATCAACCATAAAATCCAACATTGGAAGCCTGAATAAAGTTAAACGTGTTATTAAGGTTTTGGGTATGGTAAATTGTACGCCGGAATTTGAAAAACATCCGTTCATCATTAATGGCTGCAGCGAACTTTTTGCTAAAATTTGGGGCGAAGAAAATGGTATTGGGGTAAGAAGTGCTGTAGGTTTTGGCTCTTTGCCTGATAATATTCCCGTTGAGATTGAAGCACTTTTCGAACTATTTTAAAATCTTATGCAACAAGAAAACTGGTATTTATTGTCTGATGAGGAAAGCATAGAAACACCTGCAGTTATTTTTTATCAGGAACGCATCCTTCAAAACATTAAAATACTTAAAGGTATGGTTAATGATGTGGATAGGCTTCGCCCTCACGTTAAAACGCATAAGTGTTTAGAAACTACCAATATGCTTATTGCTGAAGGCATTAATAAATTTAAATGTGCTACGATTGCCGAAGCAGAAATGCTTGGAATGGCAAATGCTAAAGATGTATTATTGGCTTACCAGCCAGTTGGAGAAAACATTAACCGTTTCTTTAAACTTAAGCGTAAATATAGTAATACACATTTTAGTTGCCTGGTTGATAATCTGCAAATTGCTCAAAAACTGGCAAAAAAAGCATCGTCAGAATATACTACAGTGGATGTTTACATGGATTTAAACGTTGGTATGAACCGAACAGGAATTTTGCCAGAATTCGCTTCAATTTTGTTTAAGTTATTAATTTCCATTTTTAATATAAATGTAAGAGGTTTACACACTTACGACGGGCATATTCATGATGCCTCCATGGAGATACGTAAACAAAAATCTGAACCAATTATTACTTGGCTCAAACGTTTAAAAGAAGAATTTGAAAGCATTAATGGAAATAAATTAAGCATTATTGCAGGTGGAACGCCAACTTTTCCAATTTATGCTGATGAAACGGACTTCGAATGCAGCCCAGGAACTTTTATTCTTTGGGATAAGGGCTATCAGGATGCTTATCCTGAGCAAAAATTTAGTATTGCGGCACTTGTAGCTAGCCGAATTGTTTCTAAACCTGTAAATGGATTAGTATGTACGGATTTAGGGCATAAAGCAGTTGCCGCCGAAAAGGCGTTAAACAATCGGGTATTTTTTATTAATGCCCCAAATTTAGAAGTTCAGAGCCAGAGTGAAGAACATTTGGTTTTAAGTACGGATGAACCCGAAAATTATAATATTGGTGATGTGCTTTATGGCTTGCCATATCACATCTGTCCAACCGTTGCACTGCATGAAAAAGCGATTTGTTTAATTTCCGATAAGTCTATTCAACACTGGGAAATCATCTCCAGAAAAAGAAAAATTACCATTTAATATTTAGCCATGTTTACCATAGATGCTCATTTAGATTTAAGTATGAACGCCCTGGAATGGAATCGCGATTTAACAAAAAATGTTAGCGATATCAATACAAGGGAAATTGGATTAACCGATAAACCTGACCGCGGATTGGCAACTGTTTCCCTTCCTGAACTACGAAAAGGAAATATTGGTCTGGTTGTGGCCACACAAATTGCCCGTTACGTAGCGCCGGATAATCATTTGCCGGGCTGGCATTCGCCCGAACAGGCATGGGCGCAAACACAAGGTCAACTGGCCTGGTATAAAGCGATGGAAGATAAAGGCGAAATGTTTCAGGTTAATAATCTGGAAACACTGGATGAACATTTGGCTTTATGGAACAGCGGGCAAGCGAATGATAAAAAGTCCGTAGGTTATATTTTAAGCTTGGAGGGTGCCGATTCTTTTGTAACCGTTGATCATTTAGAAAAGGCTTGGCAAAATGGCCTAAGAGCGGTTGGCCCTGCGCATTATGGACCCGGGCGTTATGCTCAAGGAACAGATGCAACTGGAAAAATGACTTCCATTGGGCATGATTTGCTCAAGGAAATGGAACGATTAAACATCATTCTGGATGCTACACATTTGTGCGACGATAGTTTCTGGGATGCAATGAGTCGTTTTAGTGGTCCTGTGTGGGCATCACACAACAATTGTCGCAGTTTGGTTAACCATAATCGTCAGTATAGTGATGAACAAATTAAGGAATTGATTGATAGAGGTGCTGTAATCGGCGGTGCTTTAGATGCCTGGATGATGGTTCCTAACTGGCAAAGAGGTATTTCCCAGCCGAAAGCAATGAATTGTAATCTTGATGTGATGATTAATCATATTGATCATATCTGTCAGCTTGCAGGAAATGCGGAGCATGTTGGAATCGGTTCTGATTTAGATGGCGCTTTCGGTACAGAGCAATGCCCTTATGATTTGGAAACCATTGCCGATTTGCAAAAAATCCCTGATTTATTCAGAAAAAGAGGTTATAACGATACCGATATAGAAAACCTGATGCATGGCAATTGGTTGCGTTTTCTAAGAAAAGCCTGGGCGTAGTTTTATTCAACATGAAGAAAAATATAAAAACAATATTTTGCCTGGTACTAGCCGTTTCGGTTTTTAGTGCGAAGAGTTTTGCGCAATCAAAAACAAATCTTCCATTATATAAAAATTCAAAAGCTTCTGTAGAAAGTAGAATTAAAGATTTGCTTTCCAGGATGACTGTTGAAGAAAAGGTAGGGCAGATATCAATGCCACTAGGCTGGCCAATGTATACCAAAACCGAAACTGGGGTAGAGGTGAGTGAAACGTTTAAAAAGTTGCTTAAAGAAGAATATACTGGCATGCTTTGGGCAACGCTTAGGGCGGATCCATGGACAAAAAAAACATTAGCTAATGGTTTAAATCCTGAATTAGCGGCAAAGGCCACTAATGCAATTCAAAAATATGCTATAGAAAATACACATTTAGGCATTCCGATATTACTTTCAGAAGAATGCCCTCATGGACACATGGCCATAGGTACGACTGTTTTTCCAACATCAATAGGTCAGGGAAGTACATTTAATCCGGAGCTAATAAAAAAAATGGCAGCCGCGATTGCTGAAGAAACGAGGTTGCAAGGTGGTCATGTTGGCTACGGGCCAGTGTTAGATTTAGCAAGAGAACCCCGATGGTCTAGAGTGGAGGAAACATATGGGGAAGACCATGTTTTAAATAGCAGGATGGGTGAAGCGATGGTACAGGGTTTTCAGGGAAATAATCTAAAAAGTGGTCTCAACGTAGTTGCCACACTAAAACATTTTGCAGCTTATGGCGCACCAGAAGGAGGTCACAATGGTGGTAGTATTAATGTTGGTTTAAGAAGTTTAAATCAGTTTTATCTGCCTCCGTTTAAAGCAGCTGTTAAATCAGGTGCATTGTCTGTAATGACCGCTTATAATTCAATTGATGGAATTCCATGTTCTTCAAATGAATTTTTGCTAAATGAATTGCTAAGAAAGGAATGGGGTTTTAAAGGATTTGTCGTTTCAGACTTGAATAGTATTTCAGGTCTTAAGGCAAATCATCATGTTGCGGATAATGCCGCTGAAGCAGCTGCACTTTCCATAAATGCCGGTTTGGATGCCGATTTAAGTGGCGTTGGTTATGGCAAAGCTTTACGTGACGCAATTAAGCGAGGTAAAGTTTCAATAAAAACTTTAGATACTGCTGTAAGCCGCGCTTTGAGAATTAAATTCAATATTGGGCTTTTCGAAAATCCGTATGTTAATCCTGAAAACGCTAAACTTAAAATCAGAGATACACAAAAGATTGCTTTGGCCAGGCAAGTTGCCAGGGAATCTATCATTCTGTTAAAAAATCAGAATAAAGTGCTTCCTTTAAGTAAAACTTTAAAAAGCATTGCTGTTATTGGCCCAAATGCTAATAATATTTACAATCAGCTTGGCGATTACACCGCACCGCAAACAGAAGAAAATATCGTTACTGTTTTAGAAGGAATTAAAAATAAACTACCAGGGGAAACTAAAATTAATTATGTAAAAGGGTGTGCTATAAGAGATACCACACAGAGTAATATTGATGAAGCCGTTCGGGCTTCAAAAAAATCCGATGCAGTTATTATTGTGCTTGGCGGATCAAGTGCGAGAGATTTCGAAACGGAATACATTGAAACTGGAGCAGCGAAAATTAATACAGGAGATAATGAATTAAGCGATATGGAAAGCGGAGAAGGTTTTGATAGAGCCACTTTAGATTTGCTAGGCGACCAGATAAAATTATTGAAAGCTGTAGTTGAAACAGGAAAGCCAGTAATTTTAGTTTTGATAATGGGCCGACCTTTAAATTTAAATTGGGCGGATGAATATGTTCCTGCTATTTTGGATGCGTGGTATCCGGGTCAGGAAGGTGGTAATGCTATTGCTGATGTTATTTTTGGTGATTATAACCCGGCCGGACGATTACCAATATCTGTTCCGAAGTCTGTTGGTCAGCTGCCTGTATATTATAATTCGCGATTTCCAGAAAAACATGGTTACATTGAAGTTGATGCTAAACCCCTATACAGCTTTGGCTATGGATTGAGTTATTCCAGTTTCGAGTATCATGATTTAAAAATTACTGCTAACCCTTCAAAACAAACAGTTTTGGTGACATTTGATTTGAAAAATTCCAGTCAGATAGACGGTGAAGAGGTGGTTCAACTTTATTTGAAAAATAATACTTCTTCCGTTGTTTTGCCATCAAAGCAACTCAAACAATTCAGCCGAGTGCATTTAAAAGCAGGTGAGCATCGGAACATCCAATTTATACTAAATAAGGCAGATCTTGAAATTTACGACAAGAATATGAAATGGTCAGTAGAATCTGGAATCTATTCCATAATGATTGCTTCATCTTCTGATTATGTTCGTTTGGAAGGACAATTTAACATGAGTAAAAAATAGTATGTTTCGATAATGTATGTTTAATATATTATAGCGCTTTGCCTTTTTAAACATTTAATGGGGCAGTTTATTTTTGATTACACCATACAAGTAAGTACCTAGTAATGCACCAATAATCACAATTGCCATTGCAGGATATCCATTGCCGAGATTGACAAACATTGGGCCCGGACATGAACCAGTTAGGGCCCAACCCAGCCCAAAAATTGTTCCGCCGATAAGATACTTCGCAAATGCTCTATCCTTATCCTGAAAAACTATTGGATTGCCCGAAATATCCTTTGCCTTAAATTTTTTAATGAGGTATACCGAAATCATGCCCAGTATTATTGCAGTTCCGATAATTCCATACATGTGGAAGGACTGGAAACGGAACATCTCCTGAATCCTATACCAGGAGACTGCTTCTGATTTTGTCATAATGATGCCGAAAAGTGTTCCGGTTAGTATATATTTTATGAATTTCATATAGGAGTGCTAAAAAATTAATGGCATGATTAAAAACGCCATGATCAGACCACCTAAAAAGAAGCCCACCACTGCAATAAGAGATGGCAACTGCAGGTTGGAAAGGCCCGAAATTGCGTGTCCTGAAGTGCAGCCACCTGAGTAGCGTGAGCCGAAGCCAACAAGAAGACCACCAATAAGGAGGATACTCAGTGTTTTTAAATCTTTCATGGCTTCCAGCGAGAAAAGACTCCCAGGATTCAACCCGCCATCAAAGTCGATATCCAAATTTTTTAAGTCGGCTACTGTAGCTGCTGAAAGCTTTAATGGTTCCGGGTTGCTAAGATAATTGGTAGCAATAAAACCACCCAATATTGAGCCAAGCAGAAACATTAGGTTCCAAATCTGATCCTTCCACCTAAAGTCAAAGAACTTTACCTTTTTTCCAGCCCCGGCCATGCTACACATTGTTCGTAGGTTAGAGGAGAAACCGAAGGATTTGCCAAAGAAAAGTAATATAAGCATGATGAATACGATCATTGTACCCGAAAAATACCAGGGCCAGGGTTGCTTAAGGAAATCAATCATAATATTTATAGATATGCTAATTCGTTGTTGACTATTTGCGTTTAGAGTGAAGATTAGAAAATTATACTATTTAAAGTTGCAAATATATTTCATTGCGCTGCATTATGATATATAAAAAAGAAGAAAACTGACTGCTTTACAGTAAACAGATTAATGGTTCTGTTAATTTTTATATTTTTTTTTGGTAAAAAAGTATAATGTTAATTATATGCAGTATTGGGATAAGTATGTTGATAATGATAGTTTTAATAGTGTAAACCTGATATAAGAGTTCTTTTTGGATCAACTTAAGGTAAAATAATATTATAAATATCCTTCAAATCGACGTTAAATTTGAGTTAGTAAATAAATAACTAAATATAAACATTATGAGTAAAAAATTACGAACAAGTATTTTGTTTGTAGTGTTCCTGGTATCGCTATTTCCGGCTATGGCACAGAATACAACAAATAGGCAAATTACAGGGACTGTTTCAGATGAAAAAGGTACTACCTTGCCCGGAGCAAGTGTGCTAATCAAAAATTCTCAAACAGCTGTTTCCACAAATTCAGATGGTAAATATGTTATTAATGTTCCAACAGGCTCGTCAATCACATTGGTGTTTTCTTTTATTGGTCTAACCAAACAGGAAGTTGCCGTAGGCGAAAGAAGTGTTGTAAACGTTGTATTGAAGTCTGCTTCAACTGATTTATCGGATGTAGTTGTGATTGGGTACGGAAATCAGAAAAGAGGCGATGTTAATGGTGCTATTTCTTCTGTTAAGGCATCTGATATTGCAAATGTTCCACAGGTAAGTATCGATCAAATGCTTCAGGGAAAAGCTTCTGGTTTAACCATTACACAGAATTCTGGTGCGCCAGGAAGCTCAACATCGGTACGGGTTAGAGGTGTAACATCATTAAGTCTTTCTAATGAGCCTTTATACGTAGTAGATGGTGTTCCTATTTCTGGAGATGCAACCAATCAATCAACAAGCGGTAGAACGGTTGGCTTATCGGCTAATAATGGCGAATCTGCGGTAAGTCCGCTGTCATTAATTAATCCAAGCGATATTGAATCTATTGATGTATTGAAAGATGCATCTGCAACTGCAATTTATGGTAGTCGTGCATCCAATGGGGTAATTATTATTACCACAAAACGAGGTAAAAATGGTTCGGCAAGAGTAACTTATGATGGATACGGTGCCGTTTCGCAGCAAGGGAAATTTCTTGATGTAATGAATCTTCAGCAGTATGCCGTATTAGAAAATGCTTTGGCAGATGTTACAGGCGTTCAAAGAAGAGCGGAATTTGCCGATCCAACATTGTTAGGTGAAGGTACCAATTGGCAAGATGAAGTTTTTAGAAATGCGGTAATGCAAAATCATCAATTGGGAATTTCTGGCGGCAAAGATGGGTTGGATTATTACATTTCTGGCGGTTACCTCAAACAAGATGGTACCATTTTAGGTAGCGATTACAAACGATATACTTTTAGAACAAATACTAACAGTCAGGTTAAGCCATGGTTAAAAGTTGGTCTGTCGTTATCTGGTAGTCGCTCAAACGAAAATCAAGGTTTATCCAACAACACAGGCATCGTTTACAATGCACTATTAAGTGCACCAGATCAAGCCGTTAGAAACCCTGATGGTTCATTTGCCGGTCCTATTCCAAATTCAAATCAGCAAGGAGGACAAATCAATCCGGTAGCTCAGGCTTTACAAGTTACAAATGTTTTAAACAGAAGTAATTTAAATGGTGCGCTTTACGGAGAGATAAAATTTTCAAAGGATTTGACATTAAGATCAGAAGTGAATGGAGATTTCAATTACTCTGAGGCGAGAGTATTCGTTCCTACTTATCAGTATGGAATTTACGGAAATGCAACGGCCAGATTACAGGAATATAATTCAAACACTACATTTTGGGGCTGGAAAGAATATTTAACCTACGCACACACTTTTAATGAAAAACATAATTTGACGGCATTGTTAGGTTATGAAGTTAATGAATCAAGATGGGGCGGGACAGATGCCTCGGTTCAGAATTTTTTAAGTAACGACTTGCAAACTCTTGGTTTAGGTGATCTTAAAACTGCTGTAATTGGCGAATACAAAGATAGCCAGTCCTTAGAATCGTTTTTTGCAAGGGGAATTTACACCTACAATAATAAATATAGCATCACAGCAACCATCCGTTCAGATAAATCATCAAAATTTGTTCAGGGCAAGCAAACTGGTTATTTTCCAGCTTTTGCGGTCTCATGGAGATTATCTGATGAACCATTTATGAAAGGAATAAAGGATGTTGCCGATAATATAAAAGTTAGGGTTGGTTATGGTGAAGTTGGTAATCAGAATCTTCCAAATTATCAGTATGGCTCAGCTTTAACTCCAGTTGTTACAGGTTTAGGTACCGGCTTTGCAGTTGATAAGGTTGCCAACCCGAATTTAACATGGGAAAGTGCTGTACAAACTAATGCAGGTATTGATTTTAGTCTTTTTAAAGGAAGAATCGACGCTTCGTTTGATTATTTTAATAAAACATCAAAAGATTTTCTTTTCCAAAAGCCACTTCCGGCTTACCTAGTTGGGCAAGCGGCAGCTTATTCAAGTACAGGTGTAATTAGTCCGCCATATATTAACGGTGGTAAAGTAAGCAACAAAGGGTTTGATTTTACCTTAAACAGCAAAAACTTAACCGGTAGTTTTAAATGGAATACAACTGTAATCTTCTCGAAATATAAAAATGAAGTACAATCTCTTGCAGATGGTGTTCCATTTATCGATGGTAAAATTAATGTAAGTTTCCTTCAGATGACGGTTACCAGAACCCAAGTAGGTGGCTCAATAGGAGAATTTTATGGTTACAAAGTAAAAGATATTTTCCGTACAGATGCACAGTTAAGAACTGCTCCGGTTCAATTTGGGCGACCAGTAATTAATAATAGTGCAGGTACATGGTTGGGTGATATCCAATTTGAAGATATAAATGGCGATGGTAAGATTGATGAATCCGATCAAACATCTTTAGGAAATCCAAATCCTAAATTTACTTATGGCATTACCAACAATTTCTCTTACAAATCTTTCGATTTATCTATCTTTTTAAATGGTTCTTATGGTGCCAAAATTCTAAATGCGCTAAATTATCAGTTAAAAGGATTATCAGGATTGTATCAAAACCAATTGGCTTCTGCTATTGATTTCTGGACCCCAACCAATACAGGTTCTAATATTCCGGCACCTCGTAGTGGAGATAACCCAAACCTTAAAAACTCTGATCGTTTTATAGAATCAGGATCTTTTCTGCGTGTTCAGAATGTAAACTTAGCCTATAGTCTTCCATCAGAGTTTATCCGTAAGATAAAGCTAAATAGATTAAAAGTTTTTGCCAGCGTACAAAACCTATACGTATTTACTAAATATAAAGGTCTTGATCCAGAGGTTGGAAACCAAAACTACAACGTGTTTTTAACGAATGTAGATAGCGGAAGATATCCAACACCACGAACTTACACTTTTGGTATTAACGCAGAATTTTAATAAAAAAAATATGAAAACATATATAAAATATTCATTTGCAATTGCTGTTCTTTTAATGAGTACGGTAACCAGTTGTAAAAAAGAATTTTTCGATCGCCCACCTCAAAGCGCAATTACGCTAGATAATTTTTATCAAACGGCAGATCAGGTAAAATCAAGCACTAATGTACTTTACAGTGCCCCTTGGTTTGGTTGGGTTACCAAAGGAGGATGGGCAATTACTGAAATGGCAAGCGGAAACGGTCGCTCTTATTCATCGGATGTAGTCAATTTTGGAAATTTTTCCGTAACTGATGGTAACACCGAACTTGCAAACGCATACAATTCATTGTGGATTGTTGTTGCACAATCTAACGCAATCATAAATAACTTACCTGCGAAAGTTCCTGCAACGGTAGATGTAAAAGTTGTTAATAACGCTTTAGGTGAAGCACATTTATTTAGAGCTTTGGCTTATTTTCATTTGGTTAGGTTGTTAGGAAATGTGCCTATCATCGAAAATACATTGGATTATGTTGAGAATTTTCAGGTTAATATCAATCCGGTGACTGATGTTTACAAATTTATCCTTAACGATTTAAAATTTGCTGAAGCTAATCTTACACCTCAAATCAGAAGTGGAAATTCGATTGCACAGGGCCGTGTTTCTAGCGGATCTGCAACAGCACTTCTTTCAAAGGTTTATCTTTATATGCAGGATTATAATAATGCCAGAATTTCTGCTCAGAAAGTAATTAGTAGCGGTGAGTTTAAGCTTTACGGTAGTGATATTCAGGGTAAAGAATTTAAAGATTTATTTTTAACAGCCAATAATAATAACGAAGAATCTGTAATTGCACTTCAATGGTCTGGGGCAGGTGGTTACGGAAGAGGTAATCCATTGCAAGCATCCTGGGCAGCAAGTACAGTGATTACGGGAACTGGAGATGGTTATGGTGTTTTGGGTGTAACTTTTGATGCCTTATACAGTTTTCAACAGGATGATAAACGCTTTAAACCAACCATAATGGTTGTTGGCTCTAATTATCCTGAGCTTAATCAGGCTACAGGTGGTTATACACAATTAGCCAACCAGGGACAAGGTACAAGCACATTTGTTAAAAAATATGTGGTTGGTACGCCAGCAGATAATGGTGGTGTTGGTTCCGCTCAATCATCAGCAAATAATGTGTATATGATGCGCTATTCGGAAGTTTATTTAATCCTTGCCGAAGCTATAATGGCAGGTGCAAAAAACAGCACCGATGCACAGGCATTGGCAGCAATTAATAAAATCAGAAATCGTGCGGGTTTAGGCAATTTAACAGAAATCAGACGTGGCTATTTCACGCCAAACAACACGCCAGGCAAACCTACCAACGCACCAGCTCAGTTGTATCGTGATGATATTTTAGAAGAACGCCGCAGAGAATTTATGTTCGAATTTGATTATTGGTTTGATTTATGCCGCTTAGATGGATTTAATGTTACCAACCATCCAAATGCAATTACTATAATCAATCAACAAGATAGAGGTTCGGGCGATGCTAGTGTACCATCTAACAGTTATGGAAACCAATATTCTACCATGACGAATGCAAAGTTCTTATTCCCTTTTCCGGCTACAGAAGTTGCATCAAACCCTAAACTATTACAACCACCAGTACCTTATGTTTTTAAATAAAATGAACATGAAAAAGATAAACAAACAATCGAAATTTGCACTGCTTTTATTGTTTATGGCAGTAGCAATGGGTTATTCTTCATGCAAGAAAACCGATGAGGGCGCAGGAGGAGCGCCTGTAATTACCAAAGTAAGGCTTATTAGCAAGTCAGATACCCTATCAAATGTAGTGCACAGAGTTACTTTAGATTCTAATTCTATATACGATGAAACCAGACAAGTGAAGTTCGACTCTACTGTTGTGGCCGGAAGATTAAATAATCAATACGCCATTGTTGGAGAAAACCTTTTAACAACACTTTCAGTTTCATTTAATGGGGCACAGGTTAATTATAATCCTGCATTATTAACTGATAAAAGTATCATTATTTCTATACCTGCAACAACACCTTATGGTGCAAGTCAGAGCAATAAATTAGTTGTTACCACAAAATTTGGTACAGCAAGTTTCAATTTTCCAATTTTACAACCACCTCCAATAATTACTTCCTTTAGTCCTGTTGCAGCAGGTTCAGGCGAAATTGTAACTTTAGTTGGAACTATTTTCGAAGGGGTTACAAAAGTTACTTTCGATTCTATCCCGGCACAAATTGTTGGTACGCCAACCAGTACAAAGATACAGGTAAGAGTACCAGCAGGTGTTGTTCAATCGCGTATTTTGGTAACTACTCCAGGTGGTACTACTCGCTCAACAGGCTCTTTCGGTTTTAAAGCTTTGCTTTATGATGATGTTTTCGCTACAGGCTGGGGTTCTTACTTAGGTTATAACAGTACCATAAATCTAGTAAATACGGTAAACGTGAAACGTGGTACCAATGCCATCGCAACAACTTTTACAGATGGATATGGTGCATTGCAAATAGGATACAATGGTTCAACAATTGATGTCGTTAGATCAGGATTAACGGCAATAAAGTTTTCTATTTATGGTGGCGCTGGCATAGTTGCTGGTAGCAGAGTTCAGTTGGTTATTAATGGTAATTATGGTAATCCTGTTGCAATAACCTTAACGCCTGGTGTTTATACCGATTACACCATTCAATTGAAAGATTTGGGTAACCCAACCGTTATAACCGAATTTGTATTGCAAAGCTTAGGTAATGCGGTACCAAGTACAATTTATGTTGATGATTTAGGATTTATATAGTTATTAATGGATTATTGAGGTTGTATCATGTATTTAGTTTCATATTGATTCTATCGTAAGATAAAAATGCTTCTAAAGCATTTCGATTAGCTCAAGGTGATGCCATTTTAAAATTGATTTATGATACAACCTCTTTTTAAATAGAAATGATAAAAAACATACAGTTACTAATTGCGATTCTGTTTTTTTCTTTTGGAGCAACAGCCCAAAACTCCTTTGTAAAGCAAAAAGGACAGCAATTTCACATTAACGGGAAACCGTATTATTTCATCGGCACAAATTATTGGTATGGAGGATTGCTCGCTTTGCAAAAAGATCCGTTAAAGGGTAAACAAAGGTTGATAAAAGAACTTGATTTTTTAAAGGCAAAAGGCATCAACAATTTGCGGGTTTTAGTTGGCTCTGAAGGTGAAGGAAAAATTAATGGTGTAGATAGGGTAAAGCCCGCCTTACAAACTCAGCATAATGCTTTTGATGCCGAACTTTTAAAAGGATTAGATTTTTTGCTGATGGAAATGGCCAAGCGAAAAATGTATGCTGTTTTATTTTTGAGCAATAACTGGGAGTGGAGTGGAGGTTTTTTACAATACCTGAACTGGAATTGGAAGATTGATAATGAAACATTAAAAAGAAAATTAACTTGGGATGAACAACGTGATTATACAAGTAAATTTTATTCTTGCGATGCCTGCAAAATTGATTATCAAAAACAAGTAGATTTTATAATTAAACATAAAAATTTCTACACAGGTAAAAGTTATGTTAATGAATCCGCCATTATGGCTTGGGAGTTGGCTAATGAACCTCGCCCAATGCGAGCCAGCGCTACCGAAGCTTATAAAAAATGGATAGTTACAACTGCCGATTATATTAAATCGATTGATAAAAACCACCTTATTACAATCGGTACAGAAGGGTATATGGGTACAGAGGAAGACTTGGATTTGTTTAAGGAGATTCACGCACATCAAAATATTGATTATTTAACCATTCATATTTGGCCAAAAAATTGGGGTTGGTTTAAAGATGCACCAACGAATGATAATTTGCCATTGGTTATCGAAAAAACCTCAATGTACATAAAGCAGCATGAAAATACTGCAAAACAATTAAATAAACCTCTAGTAATTGAAGAATTCGGGTTGCCAAGGGATGGGCATGATTTCGCTCCATCAAGTAAAACAGAATTACGAGATGAATATTTTAATAATATTTTCTCGCTTTGGGCAAATAGCCGTAAAAGCAATGGCGCAATCGCTGGTTGCAATTTCTGGGCATTCGGCGGGCTATCGAGACCAGTAAAAGGACAATTGTTTTGGAAAGAAGGAGATGATTTTTCCGGAGATCCACCACAAGAAGAACAAGGCTTAAATGCTGTTTTTGATTCAGATAAATCTACTTGGGGAATTGTGAAGCAATATTTAAAAAAATAACATAGCCATTTTCTAATGAGTCAAATCATTCAATTGATAAATTAAATTGCTAACGAGGCTAAAAATTTCATGATTTTAAATATTAAAGGGTATGAATAAATGTATTTGTTTTTCTGTAATAATTTGGCTTTTTAGTGTTTATCAAGCTTCTGCTCAAAAGAATTTAATAAGCAATGGTGGTTTTGAAAATGATTTAAGCAGCTGGGAACCTGGTAATGCCAAGGTTAGTACAGTAGTACGGAAATCTGGCGGAGCAAGTTTGGCCCTAGTTTCTTATGTGAAAGGAAAATGGGAGGGGATTGACCAAAAAATTAAACTTCCTAAAAACACTAAAGCAATTGCCATATCGGGCTTTTATAAAATCGATGCAGTAGAGCAAGGTGCAAATGCCTGGAATACAGCAGTAATTATTTTAGAATTTACCAATGGAGATAAAAAAATAGGAGAAGGAATTCCTTTAGTTGAAAAAGGAGGTACTCAGGATTGGACTAACTTTACTAAAAAATTAAAGGTACCAGACGAATCGAATGGTTTTAGGTTAATGATTGCGCTTAGTGAAGCTTCGGGAACCTTTTTTGTTGATGATTTATCTGCAAAGCTAATATCTTTCGAAGATTTTGAAAAATAAACTACAGTTAAAAAAAAGAGTTAAATATGAATCTAAAAAAAATATTCTTCGCCATAACAATAAGTTCTATTGTATTTCTATCTTGTAAAAAAAGTGATAATGCTTCTATTGAACCACAAACGCCAAATGAAACTCCGGTTTTGCCTGTTAACTCAGTAACAAGTTTATCAACAGTAAAAACCTGGCTTGTAGATAAGAATGCAACCGATGAAACCGCATCTCTATTTTATAATATGAAACAAATTGCAAGAAGTAATGTGCTTTTCGGGCATCAGGACGATACCAAAAGAGGTGTTACAAACTCAACAACTCAATGGGCAAATGAACAACAGTTTTCTGGTGTTAGTACCACACAGAGTGATGTTAAAACAATAACTGGAGCTTATCCTGCTGTTTACGGACACGATTTTATTCACATGACCAACTTTTCTACAGGAAATTGGTTTGATTATGAAAAATCAATTGCACGTACTTTAACCATTGAAGCATATAATCGTGGTGGAATAAATACTTATGCATGGCATTACGCAAATCCGGTTTCGAAAGGAAACTTTTACTGGTCTGACTCTCCCGTTACTGCGGTAAATCAGGTTTTACCCGGCGGAACAGCAAACGCTACTTTTAAAGCATCATTAAAAATTGTTGCAGATTATGCAAAATCGCTTATCGGAGCCGATGGGAAGTTAGTGCCAATAATTTTTCGACCATTTCATGAAATGGATGGAAGTTGGTTTTGGTGGGGAAGCGGACATTGTACAGCTGCAGAATACATCGCGATGTATCAATACACAGTTAAGTATCTTCGTGATGATTTAGGCGTTAGAAATTTTTTATTCGCATGGTCGCCTGATAGAAATTTTAATTCTCAATCTCAATACTTAACTTATTATCCAGGAGATGATTATGTAGATTTAGTAGGTACAGATAATTATGAAGATATGAAAGCAAATGTTTCGCCTAGTGTTGCTGCAGCTAAATTCAAAATCGTTTCTGATTACGCTAAGGCACATAATAAATTAGCGGCACTTACTGAAACCGGATTACAAAATCTAAGCAAAAGCGATTGGTTTACGCAACAGTTGCTAAAAGCATTAAAAAATCAGAATCTTGAGTTTTCTTATGCTCTACTTTGGGCCAATACTAAAGATGCTTATTGGACACCTTATCCTGGTCATCCGGCGGCCAGCGATTTTATGAGTTTTAAAAATGATGGCTTCGTGCTTTTTGCCGATAAAATACCATCTGTATACCAAATTAAATAGTTTTTATGAGAAAATTTTTGTTTCTATCTGTCTGCGTTTTGTTTTACAACATCAGCTTTGCCCAAAATATAAATTGGGTTAATCGCAATGGAGCATTAAAAGTTGTGGGAGGTAAAATTCTAAACAGTAAAAATATAGAACCCCAACTACGTGGTGTGAGTTTATCATGGAGTATTTGGCAAGGGAAAAAATACTATAATGAAGATGTTGTAAACTGGTTACAATCTGATTTTAATATCAATTTATTGCGTGTTTCTATGGCAGTTCAGCCAGATGGCGGATATTTGCAAAACCCGGCTGAGCAAGAAGAACTCATAACCAAAACCATTGATGCTGCAATTAAAAATGGCTTATACGTGCTAATAGATTGGCACGATCACAACGCTCATCAACACTTGGCTCAATCTAAAGAATTCTTTATTAAAATGGCGAAGAGATATACTGGTAAGCCAAATGTTATTTATGAAATATTTAATGAACCCGAAAAAATAGAATGGCAAACGGTTAAAGATTACGCCATCGCCGTTATTCAGGAAATTAGAAAATACGATTCAAAAAACATTATTGTTGTAGGTAGCCCGCATTGGGATCAGGATGTTGATGTGGCTGCGAAAGATCCAATTAAAGGTTTTAATAACATTGCTTACTCTTTCCATTTTTATGCTTCAGAACCAAGTCATCAGGATGTGCTTATGCAAAAAGCTGATATGGCTGTTACTTTAAAATTACCACTATTTGTTACTGAATGGGGTGTGGGTGAAGCCAGCGGCGATGGTAAGTTTATTGTTGCTAATGCGGATAAATGGGTTGCATGGATGGAAAAAAATAAACTAAGTTCTGCAAATTGGAACATAACTGATAAAAATGAAACAACAGCACTTTTAAAGCCAGGAGCATCAGTAGAAGGGAAATGGAAGTTAGATATGCTTACTCCGGCAGGTCTTTATATTCGAACTCAACTTAAAAAATTAAATAAATAATGACCCAATTTATGAAGCTTAGATTTTTTCTATTGATTACAATACTTGCAAGCACAGTAGCTTTCGGACAAGGAAACAATTACGTTCAAAACTATAATAAATACGATGGTTTGGCTTTAACGCCACCAATGGGATGGAACAGCTGGAATAAATTTGCTTGTAATGTTGATGAAAAATTAATCAAAGAAACAGCAGATGCTATGTTAAGTTCGGGTATGAAACAAGCCGGTTATACTTATATTAATATTGATGATTGCTGGCATGGAGATCGCGACAGTTCGGGTTTTATTCATCCTGATTCGAAAAGATTTCCTTCTGGAATGAAAGCTTTGGCTGATTATATTCATAGCAAGGGTTTAAAATTAGGATTATATTCTGATGCTGGTTCGCAAACCTGTGGCGGTCGCCCGGGTAGCAGAGGTTTCGAATTTCAAGATGCTTTAACTTATGCGAGTTGGGGAGTTGACTATTTAAAATATGACTGGTGCAATACTGAAGGATTAAAAGCAGAGGGAGCATATAAAACAATAACAGCTGCTTTACGCAAAGCTGGCAGACCAATGGTTTTGAGCATTTGCGAGTGGGGTACCGATAAACCATGGGTTTGGGGTCCGGCTGTTGGGCATTTATGGCGTACCAGTGGCGATATTTTTAACTGTTTTGATTGTGTAGAAGATCATGGAACCTGGAAATCGTGGGGTGTGATGCAGATTTTAGACAAACAAGATGGTTTGCGTGAATACGCCGGACCAGGACATTGGAACGACCCAGATATGTTGGAGATAGGAAATGGAAAACTTACCGCAGGTGAAGATAGAGCACATTTTGCAATGTGGGCAATGTTGGCAGCACCATTAATTGCAGGAAATGATCTTCGAAATATGAATCAGGAAACTAAAGAAATTTTAACGAATAAGAAGGTTATCTCTATCAATCAAGATTCTTTAGGTATTCAAGGCTTTAGGTATTCAAAAGCGAATGGTTTTGAAATTTGGTTTAAACCATTAAGTAATGGCAAATGGGCGGTTTCATTTCTAAACCGCTCATCAGAAGTGAAAAAACTAGATTTTGATTGGAAAAAAGAAAAAGTGAAGGATGATATTTTTAATAAACAGCTAAATACAAATGCTGTGGTATATAAAATTGAAAATGCCTGGACAGGAAAATCTTCGGGTACTACAAAAAATAGTTTAAAAGCTGATGTTCCAGCACATGATGTTTTGACTTTGATTTTGGAGCAATAACTCGTCACTGCGAAGCCAATTCTTCATTGGCTTCGCAATCTATCCTGCTATAAAAATTGATTCGTACCAACGCAAAATCCTTGCTTCAGTTTGCAATGATGTTTTGGAGAATTTGTCATCCGATAGCTATTAGACGCGAAGTAGCCTTTTCAGCCAGCAAATCAATCTACTTTGCAGTTATTTGTTTCCTCTTACAAAAAGATTGCTTTACGCTTTCCCGTATCCTTTGCTTCAATTCGAAATTATGTTTTGGAAAAGTCTTCATTGAGGCCTCAAAAAGTCTTCCTTTCTAGGCGGCTTTTTCAGCCAACTAGGCAATCTTTCCTGCCAGAAGTTAGTGTTCTTTATTACAAAAAGATTGCCTGCCTTTAATGGGCATACTTCACGCTAACGCATAATTCCTTGATTCAGTTCGCAACGATGGTCCAACGAACCAATGAACAGTAACAATTTAACAGTTAACCGAATGGCCACCTAAATAAACACCCTTGTTCCTGAGAAGTTTTCCCTAAACTCTTTAGGTGTACAATGCTTCTTTTTCTTAAACAATCGGTTAAAATTAGAGATATTGTTAAATCCGCATTTGTAAGAGATCTCAGAAACAGAATGTGTGGTTTCTATCAGCATACGTGTGGCATGGCCTAAACGAATTTCGTTTAAGCTATCTATAAAAGTATTTCCTGTACGTTTTTTAATAAAACGACTAAAAGAAACTTCTGTCATGCTCACCAGTTTCGATAAATCTTTTAAGGTAATTGGCTTGTTAAAATTAGCATTCATAAATTCGAATGCCTTATCAATTCTTCTACTGTTATAATTTAAAACCTGGTCGTTATTAAAGGTAGCATCAGATAAAATTCGCATGCTTTTTGAAGAGGATAAATCATGTAGAATGCTCATTAACTCTAGCACGGAATCAAATCCCTGTAATTGGTTAATATCCAAAATCCTTTTGTAAACCTTTTCGATGATTTCCCGCGGAAATAAAATTCCTCTAACAGAGCGTTCGAACATTTTTCTAATAAAACTGAGTTGATTTCTACGCAACATTTTATCATCAAACAAATCTTTATGCCATTGAATTGTTACTTCGGTAATTTCCTCGCTTTTGCAGTTATGTGTTGTCCAAACATGAGAAAGATTAGGGCCAACTAACACCAATTCCATTTCAGAAATTTCCTCAACATTATCGCCAACAATTCGCTTTGCACCCGGTGCGTTTAAAATTAAGTTCAGTTCATATTCTTCATGAAAATGAAGAGGGAAATCAAAGTCTTGTTTTACCCTTGAAAAAATAGTAAAACAATCGTTTTGTGTTAGTGGAGTAATTTCCTTAATGATGTTATTCATAGCTTATGCGTTCAAAAAAGATATCTTTAAGATAAAAGAACATTGATGCAATATAATTAAAATATATTTGTTTTTTAATAGTTTGGCATGCTAATAAGATTTTAATTATGTTTATAATATACTAATTGGTTAAAATAGTATTATTTTTAATCTAAATGATGTAGTATTTTAGATAATTATTATATATGTCAAAATGCTAGCCAAATAATTAGAATGATTAAAAAAATAATTCCGTTTTTTATGTTTTTGTGTATGTCTTTTATTGCTGTTTTCGGGCAATTAATAGATAAAAAAGCAACATTGCAAACTAAGAATTTGTATAAAAATTTAATCAATCTATCTGGCAAAGAGGTTCTATTTGGTCATCAGGACGATTTGGCTTACGGCGTGGGTTGGCAATATCAGGCAGGTAAGAGCGATATAAAAGATTTAACGGGAGAATATCCTGCAGTTTTTGGCTGGGATATATCTGGATTAGAGACCAATCAGAAGCAAAATATTGATGGTGTTCCATTTGCGAAAATGAAAGAATACATGAAAAATGCCTACGATTTAGGTACGATAAATACCTTAAGCTGGCATATGGATAATCCGGTAAACGGAAAAACCTCATGGGATACGAGCTCAATTTCCGTTAAATCTATCTTACCTAATGGCTCAAAACATTTGTTGTATACAGGTTGGTTAGATAAGTTTTCTGTATTTGCGAAATCATTAAAAGGTACTGATGGCAAAGCTATACCAATTTTGTTTAGGCCATTTCATGAAAATGGAGGAGGTTGGTTTTGGTGGGGTGCAAAATCCTGTACACCTCAAGAATATAAAGCCTTATGGCAATTCACCGTTAAATATTTAAGAGATAAAAAGCAGCTGCATAATCTAATTTATGTTTTTAACCCATGCGATTTTAAAACTGAGGAACAGTATTTAGAACGTTATCCTGGTAATGAGTTTGTTGATGTTTTGAGTTTTGATAGCTATCAGTATGGAGGAATTGAAAAAGGAGAATCATTTAAATTAGATATTGCTAAGAAATTAACTATCCAAAGTATAATAGCTAAAGAAAATAAAAAATTAAGTGCAATTGCAGAAATAGGATTTGTGGAAATTCCTGATGCAAACTGGTGGACAAATGTTTTTTTAAAATCAATAGAAGCAAATAAACCATCATACGTTTTATTTTGGCGTAACGCAGGCTATCGCGAAAAGGAAAAAGACAATCATTACTATGCGCCATATCCTGGCCAGGTTTCAGCAACAGACTTTTTAAAGCTGGTAAAGGCTAACAAAGTTCTTCTTCAAAAGGGTTTAAAAAAATATTCTATCTACAATTAACAAAGAATGAAAAAATTCTTCCCCGCTTTACTTTTACTATCTTTTACTGCACTTAATGTATGTTTGAGTCAACAATCTGCCTTAAAAAATTACACCATTGATACCAAAGCAACTGCAGAAACAAAAGCATTATTTTTTAATCTGAAAAATTTATCAGGCAAAGGAGTATTATTTGGACAGCAAGATGCTTTAATGTATGGAATCGGTTGGAAAGGGGAGTTTGATAAAAGCGATGTTAAAAGTATAACTGGCTCTCATCCGTCACTTTTTGGTTGGGATTTGGAAGCCATTGCGAAGAGCGATAGTGAAGAAAATCAAACCCAAAATGCCGAAAAGCTTAAAAGTTATTGTTTACAAGCCTTCAAAATGGGCGGTGTAAATACGCTAAGCTGGCATGTTCAAAATTTTGTTACAGGTAAAAACTTTTACGATACCACTAAATGCGTTTCATCGATATTACCTGGAGGAACAAAGCACAAGGAATTTACTAAAGCGCTTGATAAAGTTGCTTTATTAATAAAATCTTTAAAAAATGATAAAGGAATTTCCATTCCTGTAATTTTCCGCCCCTTTCATGAAAATACAGGCAATTGGTTCTGGTGGGGTAAACCATTTTGTACAGCACAGGAGTATAAGGACTTGTGGCAATTTACGGTTCAATACCTTCGAGATAAAAAGGGTTTACATAACGTTCTGTATGCTTATTCTCCAGATCGGATTTCCGGTAATTTAGATAATTATATGGAGCGCTATCCGGGAGATAATTATGTTGATGTATTGGGCTTCGATAATTATTATGAATTAAAAGATATCAATGATCAAAAATCGGTTGAGTTAGCCGTAAAATCAATGGGGCAGATTTGTAATTATGCCTCATCCAAAAATAAAATTGCAGCATTAACAGAAACAGGTCAGGAGAAAATTGTACAAACTACTTGGTTTACTACGATTTTTAATAGAATAATGAGCGACACAGCTGCATCCAAAATTTCTTATATGATGGTTTGGAGAAATGCGCACACCGGTCATTTTTATGCGCCTTATCCGGGTCATCCAAGCGTAGAAAATTTTAAGGATTTCTACAATAACCCAAAAACACTTTTCCTAAAAGATGTAGGAACAAGTTTATATAAGATACAATAACCAAATAATTACAGCGAAATCATCAAATAATGAAGTTACAATTAATAGACGTTTTAATCATCATTCTGTACCTGGCTACAATGATTTTCATTGGATTTTGGTATCGAAAAAAAGCCAAACAAAACAAAGAAAGCTATATGATGGGTGGTAAGTCACTCCCATGGTACAAGCTTGGTTTAAGCGATGCATCCGATATGTTTGACATTAGCGGAACCATGTGGATGGTGGCCTTATGTTTTGTTTATGGCTTAAAAAGCATTTGGATTCCGTGGCTTTGGCCAGTGTTCAATCAGGTTTTTATGATGATGTTTTTAAGCAAATGGTTGCGTAGGAGCAATGCAAATACCGGTGCAGAATGGTTACAAACTCGTTTTGGAACGATTGGAAAAGGGGTAAGAGGTTCGCATGTAGTGGTTATCGCATTTGCGCTCATTAGCTGTTTTGGTTTTTTAGCTTATGGTTTTATTGGTTTAGGCAAATTCATGGAAATTTTTATTCCCTGGGATTATATAAAAGGTTACGTTCCATTTGAAGTTTCTGCCAGGTACGTTCCGCATTTTTATGGGATTGTATTTACGCTTTTTGCCATGTTCTATTCCATTTTGGGTGGCATGCATAGTATCGTTTTAGGCGATATGATTAAATATGCTTTTATGACGATTGGTTGTATTGCCATTGCAGTTATTGCAATGAATCATCTGCATGGGCAAACACTAAATGTTCCAAAAGGTTGGGATGATCCATTTTTTAACTGGAAATTAGACTTGGATTGGAGCAAAATCGCTGCCGAAGCCAATAAAAAAATTGCCGATGATGGTTTCAGTTTATTTGGGGTTTTCTTTGGGATGATGTTATTGAAAGGTGTTTTTGCATCACTTGCAGGGCCAGCGCCAAATTACGATATGCAAAAGGTTTTAAGCACAAGAAGCCCAAAAGATGCAAGCAAAATGACAGGCTTTGTTAGCATTATTTTGCTGCCTATTCGTTATTCAATGGTTATTGGATTAACGGTTTTGGCTCTGTTGTATTATAATCAAATTTATTTAAAAGGACCAGATGGCGTAACCGATTTCGAAAGAATTTTACCTGCAACCATTAATAATTTCCTGCCAGTTGGTATATTAGGTATTGTGCTTACTGGCTTGCTGGGTGCTTTTATGGGTACTTTTAGCGGAACCCTAAATGCCGCACAGGCCTATATTGTAAACGATATTTATTTAAAATACATAAACCCCGAAGCCAGTACAAAAAAGGTTATCAATATGAATTATATTGTTGGCGTATTGGTTGTTGCAATTGGCGTAATCTTGGGTTTTTTCGCCAATAATGTAAATGATATTCTGCAATGGATAGTAGGCGGATTATATGGTGGCTATGTGGCAGCCAATTGTTTAAAATGGTATTGGTGGCGCTTTAATGCCAATGGCTTTTTCTGGGGAATGGCAGTTGGTATTGCAGCTGCATTGGCTATGCCATATGTAACGCATGGTTTACCGTTGTATTGGTGGCCATTGTTATTTGTACTTTCGATGATCGGGTGCATTGTTGGTACTTTTGCAAGCCCACCAACTGAAGAAGCCGTTCTCAAATCATTCTACAAAACAGTTAGGCCGTGGGGCTTTTGGAAACCAATACACGCTTTGGTTGTTGCAGATGACCCAACCTTCGCGGCCAATAAAAGATTTAAACTCGATATGTTTAATGTTGTGCTGGGTATTATCGCTCAGCTTTGCTTAACCATTTTACCAATGTACTTTATATTAAGCATGCATACTCCACTTTTTATTACGATTGCTATTCTCGCTATTATCGTATTCATTCTGAAAAGAACCTGGTGGAATAAATTAGAAGACTAAAAAAGATATAGAATTTTTTATGATAGATTTTGAAAAAAGAAAGCAGCAATTAGAAGAAGCTTATAAAAACTTAGTTGCGCTAAATAATAAAAAAGCCGATTTAGGAAATGGCATTTTCGATAGATATGAAAATCCAATTTTAACAGCTGGCCATGCACCTCTAAATTGGAAATACGATTTTAATCCGCAAAAAAATCCTTATTTATTAGAGCGCATTGGTATTAATGCAACTTTTAATGCTGGTGCAATCAAATTTAATAATAAATATATTTTGGTGGTTAGGGTAGAAGGAACCGATCGGAAATCGTTTTTTGCCATTGCCGAAAGCGACAATGGAATAGATAACTTTACTTTTTGGGATGAACCAGTAACGCTTCCTGAAACCAGTGAGCCAGATACAAATGTTTACGATATGCGTATTGCATTTCATGAAGATGGCTGGATGTATGGTTTGTTTTGCACCGAAAGAAAAGACCCTAATGCACCTGCGCACGATCAATCCATGGCAGTTGCGCAATGCGGAATTGTGCGTACTAAAGATTTAAAAACATGGGAGCGTTTAGCTGATTTAAAAACCCCATCGCCACAGCAAAGAAATGTAGTATTGCACCCCGAGTTTGTAGATGGAAAATATGCTTTTTATACGCGTCCGCAGGATGGTTTTATTGAAAGTGGTACTGGTGGTGGAATTGGTTTTGGATTAAGTGATTCTATAGAAAATGCAGTTATCGAAAAAGAATTAATTGTTGATAATAAAAATTACCACACCGTTTATGAAGCTAAAAATGGAATGGGACCAGAACCAATTAAAACTGAACATGGGTGGTTGTTTTTGGCTCATGGCGTAAGAAATACCGCTGCCGGATTGCGCTACGTTCTCTATATGTTTATGACAGATTTGAACGATTTAACCAGGGTGATTTATAAACCGGCTGGTTATTTTTTAGCTCCTGAAGGAGAAGAACGCATTGGAGATGTATCAAACGTTGTTTTTAGCAATGGATGGATTTTAGATGAAGATGGAAAAGTATTTATCTATTACGCTTCTTCTGATACAAGAATGCATGTTGCAACCAGCACATTAGATATTCTTTTGGATTACGTAATGAATACACCTGCAGATGAATTGCGTTCTGCAGCTACCGTAAACAGAATTTTAGATAACATACAAATGAATAAGGTCGTTCATTAATTTCGGGATAGTTTTGAAATTAGAAATAGAAAAATATAAAGATGAATTAAGCGCAGAGTTGGAAAATATTCTGGATTATTGGGTACACTTTACTGTTGATGAGATTAATGGTGGTTTTGTTGGGAAGATTGATAATTATAATAATATTAATTTTTCTGCACCAAAAGGCAGTGTTCTAAATGCAAGGATTCTCTGGTCTTTTTCTGCTGCTTATAATTTAAAAGCAAATCCAGAATACCTTGCAAATGCAAATCGTGCTTTTGAGTACATAACTAATTTTTTTATAGATAAAGCATTTGGAGGTGTTTATTGGCTTATTGATGCAAAAGGTAAACCCGTTGATAAAAAAAAACAGGTTTATGCCATCGCATTTACTGTTTATGCTTTTAGCGAATATTATTTAGCCAGCAAAAATGAAAGTGCTAAAAAAATGGCAATTGAGCTTTATAACGATTTAATTAATCATAGTTATGATTCTAAAAAGGGTGGCTATTTTGAAGCTTTTAGCAGAGAATGGAAATCCTTAGATGATTTGCGCCTAAGCGAGAAAGATGCTAATGAAAAGAAAACAATGAACACGCATTTGCATGTTTTGGAAGCTTTTACTACACTTTACAGAATTTGGCCGGATGAAAATCTAAAGCTTAAGATTATCGAACTTATTAATGATTTTACAAAGCACATTTTGGAACCTGAAACCGGGAATTTAATTTTGTTCTTTGATGAAAACTGGAAGGCTAAATCAGATATAATTTCCTATGGACATGATATTGAGGCATCATGGTTATTGCTTGAGGCCGCAGAGGCTGTGGGTGATGAAACACTGATTGAATCCGTAAAATCTATCTCTGTTAAAATGGCCGATACTTCTATAAATGGTTTAGATACTGATGGTAGTTTATGGTATGAATATGAACCTTCTAAAAACCATCTTATAAAAGAGAAACACTGGTGGGTTCAGGCCGAGGCGATGGTTGGTTTTTTTAATGCCTGGCAAATTTCGCATGATGAAAAATTCTTAGAAATCAGCCTGCGAAACTGGATGTTTGTGAAAAGCAAAATCATCGATTATGATAAAGGCGAATGGTTTTGGGGAATTACAGAACAAGGCGAAATTATGCCTAAAGAAGATAAAGTTGGCGTTTGGAAATGCCCTTATCACAATAGCCGGGCTTGTATAGAAATAATTAGAAGGATAGCATAATCAGTATTCGTTCCGAATTACGTTGAATTTAATTTTAAGCCCATAGCCAGTTTAACAAGAGTATAAATCACTATTCTGTCTGTGTTTCACAGACAGAATAGTGAGATGCAATGGCGTAGCCAGAAAATATCTGTCTATTTCTTTCCGTATGTTACGCCATTCCAGTTATCCGTTCTGAAAGGAAATAAAGGGAATCCTTTTGAGTTGACAACGTTAGCCTCAGCCGGATTATCTTCCCAGGCATACCGAACAGCTACAGGTTTTTGCACTTTTTCACTAAAAACTTCTATAATGTTTTTGTTTACAATTTTTGCATTTGCCCAATACCAAACTTTGTCTGCTCCGGCAATCTGGAAGTCTCCCAAAACATCAGATTTTGATTTTAGCCCATCATACACATTGTTGATTTTAATGGTAATCAATTTTTCTTTTACAATAAAACTTTCGTAAACAGCACTTAAAGAATCAACAGGTAAATGGTAAACCTGCTTTTCTGCCAGCAGAGCCAATCTTCTACCAACCTCTTGTTTATTTTTAGGATGAATATTTGCCGGATCACCAACATCTATAGCAGTAACCATTCCGGTATTTTTCACTTTTTGAGTTAAGTCTTGAGCTTCTCTAACTTCAGCCCAGTAAGAATCAGCAGGATTATCATTTTTTTTATGGTAATTCGCCAGCTGTACAAACAAAAACGGAAAATTTTTGTCCTTAAATTTATTCCTCCAATCTGAAATCATCCTTGGAAAAAGCTCCCGGTATTGATAACCTCTGTCCCAATTGCTTTCGCCTTGATACCAAAGAACGCCTTTAATGCTTAAATCAATTATCGGACTAATCATATTGTTGTACATTAGTGTTGGTAATGTATTCGGACTAATTTGCTTTTCTGGCCGGTTATATGTCGTTAGTTTATAACCAATTTTATATTTCCATTCTCCAGCTAACGAGGTAAATCTTTCATTTGTGTTCAAATAAAATAAATTTGCTTTACTCATAAAGCCACCATCACCGCCATAATTTTCTATTCTAACCGTAAGTACATTTTTACCAACTTTTAAAAGTTTTTGCGGAATGGTATAATTGCGATTTATACCCCATGAATCTCCAGTTTTGCCTATTAATTCTCCATTGAAAAAAGCTTGATCAGCATTTAAAATTACGCCTAAATTAAGTATAGCATTTTTTTTTAAATCTTTTTCGTTAAGCTCAATTTCTTTGCTAAACCAAACAATACCATCCATTTCCCATAAATCTGGTTTTCCTGTAAATTCCCATCCGTTGGGTAAACTTATGCTACTCCAATTTAAGGTATTACTATTTGCCCAAGTGTAAACGCCATTTTTGAAACCTTCATCCCCACGATTAAAGTCGTCTACCCATTGCTTATTCAGCAATCGCTGTTTTTGATTATAAGCAGCGGTATCAAATTTTGAGACTTCCTGTGCTTTTTTGCCAAAGGTTTCTTCGCCTAATAATCCCTCGCTACTTATCCAGCTTTCAATTACAGTACCACCCCAGCTTGCATTAATTAAGCCTACCGGAACTTTTAAATCCTGGTTAATTCTTCTGCCAAAAAAGTAACCAATAGCCGGAAAGTATTTCGCATTTTCACTTGTACATAAATTCCAGTTCCCTTTACTATCGTCTTTCTGTGTTAAAGAAATCTGCTTATCAATGCTATATAATCTAATTTGAGGAAAGTTTGCTTGCTTTACTTCCACGTCTGCATTTAAAACATCCTGAAGATTAAACTCCATGTTAGATTGACCTGAGCAAATCCATACATCACCAATTAAAATATTGGATAAAATGATTTTGTTTTTACCCTGCAAAATCATTTCAAAAGGACCACCAGCCTGCATTTTTGGTATTTTTACCTGCCACTTTCCATTTGCATCAACTACTGTTTTTACATTTTTACCCGCAAATGCAATTTGGATTTTTTCTCCAATTTCTCCATAACCCCAAATTTTAATCGGCTTATCTCGTTGTAAAACCATGTTATTGCCAACCAAATTTGGAAGCTTAATTTCTGCCTGGCTCGCAGCAGATATTAAAATAAAAAAGATTAAAAGTTTAATTTTATACATTTCGAAAATTACTAAAAGCTTAACGAATAATCTTTGATTATTTTATCTAAAGTCAATGCTTTTTAGGCATGCCGGAAATCAGCTTGTTAAGCCTTTTTCTCCAATTCAAGCGAATTAATGATCAGATTTAGAATATTAAGCTAATTTTTAACTTATTCTCTTTTAAGATGTTTATTTCTAAAACATTTGAATCTATTTTACCCGTAACTTGTATAATGATGAGTATTAATACTAACCTTTAATCACATTATCTTGCTTCACCATTCATTTTTATCAGTATATCTTTTATACTATTTTTTGTCTGCCATTGCGTTTACCTCTTGCCTGTACCTAATTACATAATGGAGGTGGGCTGGAAGAAATTAATTCTTTTTTCGACCATACAACGTTATATGGTGTTTCCTATGTTGTGGTGCAGCATCTTTCTGCAAACTTTAAGAGCAGAATGACTGAAGTGCTTGTAAACATAGCGAACTATTTGTTCAAGAGGCAAATTAATGGATTCTTGTGGAAATCAACAGGGTGTACGTAATTCCATACGATAAGTCTATGAATATTCAAAATGGACGTCTTTATCTTCGCAATAGGGAAAAAACCAACAGTCCGTATCTTACTATAAATACTTTTTTAATTCGCTTGCTGTAGATTGTGGTAATAAAGCCACTTTTTTTGTGCTTTCCAGACTATGAAATGATGGTGCCGAAGGACTGATTGCCGTCAAAAAAGCAGGAGGGATGGTTATGGTTAGAAATCCATAAACTTCATCTTTTCCAAATATGCCCTTTAAAGCCATTGCAACCGGAATGGTTGATTTTAAATTGGAACCTGACTCAATGCTCGGTGCCATAGAATATTATGTAAATTATGGAGGTAAAATAAAAAATAAAGCGAAGATGATGATAAAAGCATTTCACTTATAATCGATTTGATAAAGCAACGTTCGAAGCTTGATTTTTCTGAATATAAGCCAACCACCATACTTCGTAGAATTAAATGTAGAGCAGCTTACCATGATTTATCACAATTGTCTTAGTATTATGATTTTCTAAGAAACTCACCTCAAGAAATTGAGGCGCTTTCAAACGATTTCCTCATCATTATAACCACCTTTTTCAGAGATAAATAAGCTTTTGATTAAAAATCTTTAAAGTCTATTATATGTTATAAAACTTCAAAATATTTGTTAAATAACATAAACTTCAGTTTGTCTACAGATTTAATGGATATACTAGCGGCATACCAAATTGGATTATTAGCGCTGATGAGAAAAGTAACCAGGGAAGCAAATCTATTTGTGGATAAGCTTTTAAATGAAAAACTTCCTTTATCCATGTATTTTCACAATTTTAGGCATACACTTCTGGTGTTAAAAGCCGTAACAGAAATTGGTAATCACTCAGGGTTAACAGATACTGAAAAGTATACTTTAAAACTCTCTGCCCTCTTTCACGATGTTGGATATACCCAAACGTATATGGGCCATGAGGATGCAAGTATTCAAATTGCATACGATTTTTTGAAAGGCGAAAATGTAATCGAAGAAATAATTGATTCCGTTTGTAACTGCATAAATGCAACAAAATTTCCTCAGAAACCAGATAACATGCTCGGTATGATAATATGCGATGCAGACTTTTATCATTTCTCCCTCGTTGATTATCCTATATATGCAGAGAACCTTAAAAAGAATGGGAAGAAAATCTGGGGATTGTTTACTCAGCAGAACAATGGGATATGCTTAACCTAAGTTTGCTTTCTTCCCATCAATATTTTGTTCCTTATTCTCGAAAGGTATTTGAAAAAGGTAAACAACTTAATGTTAAAAAGCTTCTGAACAATAGCATTAGTTAAAATAGTTTTTGTCTTTCTGTTTTTTGCACTAAACTTCAAGATGTCTTCAGTATCTTATGCCATATTTGTTTATATATGAAGATTCTGATTATTGAAGATGAATTGGGATTACAACGTAGTATTGTCCAGTATTTAATGGCAGAGGGTAATTTATGTAGTATGGCCTCCACTTATGCAGAGGCATTGGAAAGGCTGGCAGTATATGATTATGACTGCATACTATTAGATCTAACCCTTCCTGATGGAGAAGGGCTTCAGTTATTGAATTACCTTAAAAGAATGAATAAGACTGAAGGTGTAATTATCATTTCGGCTAGGAATTCTATTGAACAAAAAATTGAGGGATTGAGCCTTGGTGCTGATGATTATCTGATAAAACCATTTCATCTATCAGAACTAAACGCAAGAATACTTGCAGTTGTACGTCGAAAAAGTGCACATGGTGAAAGACATATTGAATTTAATGAAATTCGCATCGACCTTGATGCAAAAGAGGTTATTGTAAATGGAAAGGTAGTTTACATGACTAAAAAAGAGTTTGATTTGCTGCTTTATTTTGTTGCTAATAAGGGCAAAGTGATTTCAAAATCTGCTGCAGTTGAACATATTTGGGGAGATGATTCTGATATGGCTGATAGTTTTGATTTTATATACACACATATTAAGAATATAAGAAAGAAATTAATTGATGCAGGAAGTAAAGACTATTTTCATTCTGTTTATGGCGTAGGTTATAAATTCACTGATATATGAGGTTATTTACCAGGTACAACCAGATACTCCTAATTATAAGTCTCTTCGGATTACTCATCATTGGAATTCTTTTTTACAGAATGTTGGTTTTTTATCTTGATAGACAGATAGACCATGACTTAGTAGAGGAAATTATGGAGGTGAAAGAATATTCAGATAAAAATTCTTTTTACAAACCACATGAATTTGAAGATTTGATTGTTCAATATAAAAAAATTAAGCAAGCCCGTCTTTTAAGCATTTATGCCGATACGGTATTTTATAATCCTGTAAAGCATCGTACCGAATCTGCAAGGTATCTTAAAACAGAGTTTGAAATTGTTGGGCAGCCTTATCAGGTACTGGTTATCGCATCTAAATTTGAGCGTCAGGAGCAAATAAGGAATATCTGTCTTATCATTTTACTTCCGGTTATGTTATTGTTTGGGCTTGTGTTATTGGTTAATCGGATTTTACTTAAAAAAATATGGAATCCTTTTGAGCAGCTTTTAAAAAATATTACTGCATTTAATATTAGTCAAGAAAATCCATATAAATCAGTTGATATGCCGATTATGGAGTTTAGGCAGCTTAACCAGGTATTGGTAGAACTTTCGGGTAAGGTAAAGTCTGATTATGATGAAATTAAACTTTTCACAGAAAATGCATCTCACGAGATGATGACTCCTTTAGCAGTCATCAATTCCAAACTTGATAATATGCTTCAATCTAATGTATTGGGTAAAGATGACGGTGAAACTTTGGTTGAACTTTATAAAGCTACTTCTCGTTTGACAAAACTTAACCAATCGTTGTTGCTTTTGGTTAAAATTGATAATAATTTGTTGCAGGATGAGGAAAAAATTCACCTGAAATCACTGATAGAAGAAAAGACGGTTTACTTTCAGGAGCTTATTTCAGAGCGAAATCTAATTTTAGATTCAGCCTTGGCTGATGTAACTATAGCTGCAAGTCGGCAATTATTGGAAATATTGATTAATAATTTATTCAGTAATGTTATCAGGCATAATTACGATGGTGGTATGATAGAAATTAGATTAAATGCCGAAAAAATTGTATTCTCCAATACTGGTCATAATAAAGCACTAGATCCGGAAAAGATATTTGACCGTTTCTATAAAGATAATAGCTCTGAAGGTACGGGTTTAGGGCTTGCTATACTCAAGCAGATTTGTAACCGTCAGCACTATTTGTTAGAATATTCTTACCATCACGATTTGCATACATTTACTATTAAATTTAATAAATAAAATTATATGGCCATTATAGCACCAACTAATCAAGAAATCGGCGAGGCAAATAAAGGGAAGAGGTACGCAGTGTCTACGCGTATCTGGCATTGGGTAAACTTCATAATCATAATTGGTTCATTGTTAACCGTTCTCATCAATTCTATATTGTTTGATGGTTCTCAGCGAAAGTTTGTTAAAGATGAATTGATGAATGCCGGCGCAACAGTTAGCGATAAACAAGCAGGTGCGGTAACTCATGGCCTTGAAGATCAGGTATGGGGCATACACATTTACTTCGGTTATGCACTTGCAGCGCTTTTCCTTTTCAGGTTGATAGCAGAGTTTTTTCTGCCCTCATCTCAAAGAATTATTCCTAAAATTAAAAAAGCTTATCAGGCTTATTTCATCTTAAAAAGAGAAAGAGAAGCTGCAAAGCATGAGCTGGTAGTGAAAGGATTATATATAATTTTCTATATTTTGCTGTTAATAATGGTAATTACTGGGCTACTACTCGCTTTTGAAGATTTTGTAGATATTTCCAGAGGCATTAACCATAGTATTAAGGAATTTCATGGCTTCTGCATGTATTTGATACTTGCCTTTATTGTGGTGCATTTCGCCGGAGTCTTTCTTGCTGAAAAAAAGGATGGAAAGGGAATTGTTTCGGATATGATTAATGGAGGAGAAAACTGATGATTTTTGACTAATTTAGCCAAGTCCATATCCTAATGATAAAAAAAACTGCTTTATTTTTATTATGCTGCTATCTTTTTTCAGCAACTGAGCTCTCTCAGTTTTTAAAACTTCCAGTTTTGATAAGTCACTACCTGGAGCATAAACAACAGCAAGAGGATTTGTCTTTATGGGGATTTTTATGCATTCACTATGCAAATGGTGATGTTCATGATTCAGATTATCTTCAGGATATGAAATTGCCATTCAAAACCTGTTCTAATCAAGGTCATGGAGAAAAGCCGCTCAATATGAGATTGGCTGAAAGTCTTGTACCGGAGGATATGGTTACTGAATATCTACCACCCAGGTTAGGTTATTACAAATTTATGGAAACCGCTGCACTCAGAGGTTCAATTTGGCAACCGCCAAAGTTGAGTTAATTTCTTATACTGCTTTTAAGCGCAGATATAGGATTAAACTTTCATAATTTTTAATAACTTATTTAAGATTTTATGCTCAATAGAATAATAGAATTTTCGATACGCAATAAGCTTATCATCGGGCTTTTTATTTTTGCGCTTATCGGATATGGATTTTACGAAATCAAAAAACTGCCCATAGATGCAGTTCCCGACATTACCAATAACCAGGTTCAGGTCATTACCATCGCGCCATCTTTCGGTGCTACTGATATAGAGCGGCTGGTTACTTTCCCCATCGAACAAGCCAACAGCAATATTCCAGGAATGCTGGAAATCAGAAGTTTTTCACGGTTTGGTCTTTCTCTTGTAACGATTGTGTTTAGTGATGATACTGATATTTATTGGGCACGACAACAGGTTGCAGAGCGTTTGCAACAGGTTCAAACACAAATTCCGCAAGGAATTGGTACACCAGAACTTGGTCCGGTATCAACAGGGTTAGGAGAAATTTATCAATATGTGGTTCGCCCAATGAAAGGTTTTGAACATCTATATAAAGAAACCGAACTCAGAACGATTCAGGATTGGATTGTTAGAAGACAATTGCTGGGGGTTAAAGGCGTAGCTGAGGTAAGTAGTTTTGGTGGTAAGCTTAAACAATACGAAATTGCCATAAATCCGAATAAACTCCAGTCGTTCGGTATTACAATAAATGATGTATTTAGTGCTATTGATAGAAACAACCAGAATACAGGGGGTGCTTATATCGAAAAGGGGCCTTCCGTATTATTTATACGCACAGAAGGCTTAGTTGCAAATGTGGAAGATATCGGTAATATTTCCATCAAAACTCCTCAAAACAGACCGCTTTTTGTTCGTGATGTTGCTGAAGTTAAAATCGGCTACGCTACAAGATATGGTGCAATGTGCTATAATGACCAGGGTGAGGTTGCCGGCGCAATTGTGATGATGCTTAAAGGTGCAAACAGTAGCGAAGTAATTAAAAATGTAAAAGACAGGATTGCTCAAATTCAGAAGACACTGCCCAAGGGTGTTATAATAGAGCCTTTCTTGGATCGTACCAAAATGGTCAACAATGCTATAGGCACCGTAGAAAAAAATCTATTGGAAGGTGCGCTTATTGTTGTTTTTGTACTTGTTCTATTTCTTGGCAATTTCAGGGCTGGACTTATTGTAGCTTCTATAATTCCATTAGCTATGCTTTTCGCTATAATTATGATGAACACTTTTGGTGTGAGCGGAAATTTGATGAGTTTGGGCGCATTGGATTTCGGGCTTATTGTAGATGGTGCGGTTATTATTGTTGAAGCCGTTATGCATCAACTCTCACATCATAAAAAAATCCCTTCCCTTTCAAAAATAAGTCAGGAGGAAATGGACGGTCAGGTAAAGCATTCTGCCGGAAAAATGATGAACAGTGCAGTATTTGGGCAAATTATTATCCTTATTGTTTATCTCCCAATTTTTAGTTTACAGGGTATTGAAGGTAAAATGTTTAAACCCATGGCACAAACAGTTGCCTTTGCTTTGCGCATTTATACTTTCTCTTACTTATATTCCGATGATGAGTGCACTTTTCTTGAGCAAAAAGATAAAGCAAAAGCCTAATTTTTCTGATAGGATCATGGCCAGATTAGAATTGAGTTATCATAAAACACTTTCAAAAGTAATTGGCTTTCCCAAAACAGTGCTCTTAACCGTGCTTTCGCTTTTTATAATATCGATTGTTACCTTAACCTTTCTGGGCGGAGAATTTATTCCGGCATTGGAAGAAGGCGATTTTGCTGTAGATACTAGAGTGCTTACAGGAAGCAATATTTCTACAACAATAGAAAGTACACAAAAAGCAGCTCATATTTTGAAAACTCAGTTCCCTGAAGTAGAAAAGGTAGTTACAAAAATTGGAAGCGGTGAGGTACCAACAGATCCAATGCCAATGGAAGCCAGCGATATGATGGTGATACTTAAGGATAAAAAAGAGTGGACCTCAGCTAAAACATTTAATGAACTATCCGAAAAAATGGGTAAGGCACTGGAAGCTGTGCCTGGGATAACGGCAGGATTTCAATACCCTGTACAAATGCGTTTTAATGAATTAATGACAGGGGCAAGGCAGGATGTAGTATGTAAGATTTTTGGCGAAAACCTAGATACACTTGCCATATTTGCAAAAAAAATGGGATCGATTATTAGCAAAGTAGATGGTGCTCAAGATCTTTTTATTGAGCCTGTAACCGGAATGCCGCAAGTTTTAATTTCTTATAACAGAGCTTTAATCGCACAATATAATCTAGATATTACGGATGTTAACCGGATTGTAAATACAGCGTTTGCCGGACAAAGTGCAGGCCTTATCTTTGAAGGTGAAAAACGTTTTCAGCTTGTAGTAAGGCTCGATGGGGAGCAACGCAAAAATCTCTTGGATATTCAAAATCTATTAATTCCAACGCCTACAGGTGCGCAGATACCTTTATCGCAATTAGCAACTGTCGAAATTAAGAATGGTCCGAACCAAATCCAGCGCGAAGATGCCAAGCGAAGAATGGTTGTTGGTTTTAATGTTAGGGGTAGGGATGTACAGACAATTGTTGGTGAACTTCAGGAAAAGGTAAATTCCAAAATTAAATTTCCACCGGGTTATTATGTTACTTATGGTGGTGCATTTGAAAACCTCAATGCAGCAAAAAAGCGTTTAATGGTTGCTGTGCCGGTTTCGCTGGTGCTTATTTTTATTCTCCTGTTTTTTGCTTTTGGTTCGGTTAAGCAAGGGCTGCTAATTTATTCTGCAATTCCTTTATCAGCCATAGGCGGAATTTTCTTTCTTGCTCTACGCGGAATGCCTTTTAGTATTAGTGCAGGTGTAGGTTTTATTGCGCTTTTTGGTGTAGCAGTATTGAATGGAATTGTTTTGATAGCAGAGTTTAACAGGCTTAAAAAAGATGGCATGGCAGATTTAAAACAAATTGTATTGGAAGGGACAAAACTAAGATTAAGGCCTGTAATGATGACTGCTTTTGTAGCATCACTGGGATTTTTACCTATGGCTTTAAGTAACGGAGCCGGAGCAGAAGTGCAACGCCCATTGGCTACAGTGGTTATAGGTGGGCTTATGATTGCAACATTTTTAACCCTTTTTGTGTTGCCTGTTCTTTATATAATATTTGAAAAAGGAGCAGTATTTTCTTTAGGAAAAAAAGTACCTGTTTTGGTCGGCTTTATTTTAGTACTTTGTGTAGGTAATGCGCAAGCACAGCAACCTATATCGCTTAGTGCAGCGATAGATACCGCAATGAAAAAAAGTTTGATGGTAAAAAACCAAGCCTTAATGGTTAAATATCAGCAGCAGCTTATTAAAACCTCTACTATATTACCTTTTACAAACTTTACCGGTGAATTTGGTCAGCTGAATAGTGCTTACAACGATAACCGTTTTGGGTTATCTCAATCTTTCAGCTTTCCAACAGTTTACCGTAACCAAAAGAACTTGCTCAATTTGGAGGCTGATCAAGCCATAACAAGCGCTGATATTAAAACCTTTGAACTTAGCAAAACAATAGCAGATGTTTTCGATAATTTTCTATATTTAAGAGAGAAGCAAAAACTGATTTTAAAGAGTGATTCCCTTTACAGTCAATTTCTTGAAAAGGCAAACATTCGCTTTAAAGTTGGCGAAAGCAATATTATGGAAAAAGCTACAGCAGAAACACAGAAAGCATCCGTAAACTTTCAGCTTAATCAACTACGCCAGGAAATGGAAACGGTATTACTTCAGTTTCAGGTATTGCTTAATACTGCCATCAAATTCTATCCGGAAGGCAGCATACAAAAAAAACAATTATCAGAAACTACTGATAGCGTTGAGGTAAATAAAAATTATAAGCTCCGGTTTTATCAGCAGCAACAATTAATCAGTAAAGCAATAACTAGGGTCGAAAAATCAAAATTACTTCCCGAACTAACTGTTGGCTATTTCAATACTTCTATGAAAGGAACGGGAGCAGATGATCGTTATTATGGAAGAGACAAAAGGTTTCAGGCAGCACAATTGGGAATAGGAGTACCCATTTTTGCAGGTGCTCAAAAAGCTAAGGTATTAGCGGCGAAAGTTAATGAAGAGATTGCCGATTCTAATTTCCAACTGCAAAAACAGCAGCTGGAATTACAGATTGAAACGGCAAGGCATCAATACCAATATGGTGTGGAGAATATATATAATTATGAAAAAAGCGTATTAAAAAATGCCGATTTGATTATCCAAACTGCAAATAAACAATTTATTAACGGCGATATAAATTATCTGGAGTGGGGAATGCTGATTAATCAATCTATTATCATTCGAAGTAATTATCTCGATCTTATTAAAACTTTAAATCAAACGGTAATTCAGCTTAACTATTTAACCTCTAAAAAACAATGAAATCATCATGATTTTTCAAAACCACTCAGTAGAATAAGTAAACCGAGCTGGCGAGTTTTTCAACAAAAAAAAATAAAAAACTACAGAGAAATCATGATCGCTTCATCACAATTAAAACAAAATTTATACCGATGAAAAATATAATTTCAATTCTAATCATATTTCTTCTATTTGGCTGCAGCCAGGAAAAGGCCGCTCCCGAACAGGTAGAAAATACAACTACCGAATCTGATGTGGTAGCACTAAATACCGCTCAATTGAAAAATGCGGGTATTGAAACTGGTAAAATGGAAAATCTTAATATCGCTTCCGTAATTAAGGTAAGCGGGAGTATAGACGTACCGCCACAAAATATGGTATCTGTTAGTATGCCACTTGGCGGATACCTCCGTTCGACAAAGCTTTTACCAGGTATGCATGTAAATAAAGGAGAAGCGATAGCGGTAATGGAAGATCAACAGTACATACAGATGCAGCAGGATTACCTTACAATAAAAGCTAAGCTTGATTTTGCCCAGCGTGAATATCTGCGCCAAAAAGAGCTGAATCAAAGCCAGGCAAGTAGTAATAAGGTTTTTCAGCAGGCTGAAGCAGAATACAAAACTTTGCGAATTAGCCTTGGCGCATTTTCTGAAAAATTGAGCCTGATTAATATTAATGCTGGCAAACTTAGTGAGCGAAACATTTCAAGGCAAATAAATCTATATTCGCCCATAACTGGTTTTGTATCAAAAGTAAATGTTAACATAGGCAAATACGTAAACCCATCTGATGTGCTTTTTGAGCTGGTTAATCCAACAGATATACACCTTAATTTAAATGTTTTCGAAAAGGATCTTCCAAAATTAGCCATAGGTCAAAAACTTAAAGCTTACAGCAACAATATGCCTGATAAAAAATATGATTGCGAGATTATTCTTATTAGCAAGGATCTTAATACAGATCATGTAGCCGAAGTTCATTGTCATTTTGAAAACTATGATAAGACATTAATTCCAGGTATGTACATGAATGCAGAAATTGAGGTAAACAACAATACCTCGGCTACATTGCCAGACGAGGCATTTGTTGATTTTGAGGGAAAACAATATATATTTATTGCCTTATCTTCAAATAAGTTTAGAATGAATCCAATAGAAACAGGAATAAGCGAGTCTGGTAGAACGGAAATAAAACATCCCGAATTGGTTAAAGATAAGTTTATTGTAACAAAGGGAGCGTACACACTTTTGATGAAACTTAAGAATAAGGCTGATGATTAAAGTATCTTAAAATACTAGTCATTAATCTCCAATCATAAACATGTTGGTTGGCAGCACAAGGTGCCATTTGTACTTATCGCAAGTTTGATCGATGTGTTACGTATAAATACTTTTAATAACATTACAAGCTTAAAGCTGACTGGCTTAACCTTTTTTTATTTAGGCTCAATAAAATTATCATTAACAAATATTTAACAAATTTTCGCAAAAACTACAGAATGTCTCCAGACTTCATCTGTATTTTTGTTACAAATAAACTGTTTTTCATTGTATATCATGAAATGAAAAATAGATTGGAATGCATGGGACTCAATTTTTTTTATAGATAGAATTTTTCAGATTTTAAAGTTAGTGCTTATTGATAATTAATGATTATCAATTAACACATTGGCTAGATATTTTATTATATTTCTTATTTTAACTATAAAAATTATGGACAGAAAAGATTTCCTTAATAGTATTGGAATGAGTGCCGCGGCCTTTGCCATATTAAATTGTGTTGGTTGTAAAAAAGATTCAAACAGCAGTAGTTCTGCAGATATGACAGGGCCAACAGGAGTTAATTTTACCTTGGATCTTAGCCTTGCAGCTAATGCTGCCTTACTAAGTAATGGTGGATCGTTAATTTCTAACGGTGTAATCGTGGCTAAAACGAAAGGAGGAACATACATTGCCGTTCAGCGTTCGTGTACGCACGAAAGCTATACGCTTACCTATCAATCGGCGAATAGCCGCTTTTACTGTCCTAATCATGGCGCAACCTTTTCAGAATCGGGTACAGTAACAAATGGACCAGCAACACGCTCCTTAACAGTTTATAATACTCAATTAACAGGTAACAGTTTAAAAGTTTATTCTTAAAATATGAAATTACTTTTTGTAATCATCTTCTGGCTTTATGCTATTCCTGCGATATGGATGGGGGATTTTTCAGAAGCAAAGAAGCAGGCTAAAGATACGCATAAACAGATTTTGATTAATTTTTCAGGTTCTGACTGGTGTGGTCCGTGCATCCGGCTGCGTAAGGAAATTCTAGAATCAGAAAGCTTTGAAAAATATGCTGATGCAAATCTTTTATTGGTGCGGGCTGATTTTCCCAGACAGAAAAAAAATCAGCTTCCAAAAGAGCAGATTAAGCTAAACGAATCGCTAGCAGAATTATATAATAAGGATGGTAAGTTTCCATATACGGTTTTAGTTGATGAAAATGGTAAAGTACTTAAAAGCTGGGATGGTTTTCCTGATGAAACACCAGAAGCATTTATAAAAGAGATTGAAATCCTAAAAGCTAGTAAATAAAGATGGTAAAACCTGTTTCTGTATACCAGATAATGAAACTCATGGGAAATCGATTTGAGTTTACCGTAATCGCTGAAACAGAACAATTGGGTAAGCTAGCAATAGATGCAGCAATAGAAGAGGTTATGCGTGTTGAATCCCTGCTCACAACATTTAGCGATTTTAGTCAAACCAACTGTATAAACGAAAATGCAGGAATTAAGCCAATAAAAGTTGAAATAGAAGTACTCAACCTTATCGAGCGTTCTATCAGAATATCAGAAATTACAGATGGTGCTTTTGATATTACTTATGGCTCTATAGATAAACGCCTTTGGAACTTCGATTCAAAGATGACCAGTTTGCCCGACCCACAGACTGCATTAGCTTCGGTTGGACTTATAGATTACCGGAATGTTATTCTTGACAAAAGAAAATCAACTGTTTTTTTAAAAAACAAGGGCATGCGTATTGGTTTTGGTGGTATTGGTAAAGGATATGCAGCAGACAAGGCAAAAGTGATTCTTCAGCAGATGGGTATAGAAAGTGGTATTGTAAATGCTGCTGGCGATCTGGTTACCTGGGGTACTCAAATTGGAGGTCATCCCTGGACGGTAGGTATAGCTGATCCTGGGCAAACAGATAGACCGTTTTCTGCATTAAAGATAAGCGATATGGCCATAGCAACTTCAGGTAGTTACGAAAAATTTGTAACTATTGATGGAAAGCGCTATTCGCACACAATAGATCCGAAAACCGGATTACCTGTGAGTGGCGTGAAGAGTGTGAGTATAATTTGTCCGAGTGCAGAGCTTGCTGATGCGCTTGCAACTCCGGTAATTGTAATGGGTGTTAAAATAGGTCTGGAACTTATTAACCAAATTAAACAAGTAGCCTGTATCGTTATTGATGATAATGATAAGGTTTTTACCTCAAACAATATTAATGTGATATAAATATGAAACTTTCCAAAACATTTTTTCTTTCATTGATTACCGGGTTTTCCATTATCGGCTTGCTAAGTGCTTGCAGTAGTGTGAAACCTTATCAGAAAAGTAAGTTGAATGATGCAGATATGATTCTTTCAGCCCGAAAGGCACAAAAATTTGAGCAAAGTTTTCAGCTTTACCGCGAGGGAGCCTCTGGTGCTAACGGTGGTAAAAGCGGTGGGGGTTGCGGCTGTAACTAATATAAGAAAAAGAAAATGAGAAAAATTTATCTCCATGTGCTTTTTATGTACTTCGGTATACTAAGTACCTACGCTCAAACCAGACCTGAACCTGCAAAAATAGATAGCAGCAAATACCAATCTCGTAAACTAAAAATTGATGAGATTAATCTAGTTTCTGCTTATTATCACCAGGATGGCAATAATTCTGCAGTAACAGGTGGGATTGGAACTGAAAAACTTAGCGATTTTGCAAACACCATCGATCTTCAGCTATCTAAGTTTAATAAAAATGGTAAAAAGAACACGTTTGTTTTCGAGTTAGGCGTTGATCATTACACATCAGCTTCTTCTGATAAAATTGATCCAAATACAATTTCATCTGCTTCTGCAGCAGATACACGTATTTATCCGTCATTAAATTGGACTCGCTCTAATGAAGATACTGGCAATTCCTTTGGTTTTACAGGTTCTTACTCAACCGAGTTTGATTATCAGTCGATGGGTGCGGGATTTAACTTAACCCGGTTATCAAAAGATAAAAATACTCAGTTTGATTTTAAACTTCAGGCATTTTTAGATCAATGGACGGTAATATTGCCGATAGAGCTTAGAACCGGAAATGCCGGAAGAAATGGGGAGCAATATGATACTGCTCCAAGAAATTCTTTCAGCACATCTTTCTCACTCTCTCAAGTAATTAATCAGAAGTTTCAGGCAGCTTTAATATTGGAGCCTTCTTACCAAAAAGGCTTGCTGGCAACAAAATATCAGCGGGATTATTTTACAGATGGTTCATTGCGTTCAGAAACTTTACCAGATAAACGCTATAAACTTCCTATTGGATTGAGGATGAATTACTTTTTAAATGATCGTTTCGTAATTCGGACTTTTTACAGATATTATATGGATAATTGGGGGATAAGAGCTCATACTGCAGAACTTGAGATTCCTGTTAAAATCAATTCCTTCTTTTCTATAAGTCCTTTTTATCGTTATAATAATCAGGTAGGAACTAAATATTTCCAACCTTACGGACAACATTCACCATCCGAACAATATTTTACAAGTGATTATGACTTATCTACTCTAACCAGCGATTTTTATGGCGCAGGAATTAGATTTGCGCCGCCAAAAGGTGTTTTCGGTTGGCAAAGATTGAACATGCTTGAACTAAGGTATGGCCACTATTCACGCTCAACAAGTCTGGTTTCCAATATCGTTTCATTAAATCTAAAGTTTAAATAAAATAACTTTAAAAAAGATAGCATTTAATGAACTGTTTAAAATAGTTTACTGATTTTTAAATCAATATTAGGGCAGGTATTTACTAAGGTTATGCGGCTGGGTAAGTATCTGGTGAATCTAATAACCTGAGAGTTAGATTAATATTTCTTGAAAACAGGGTTCCAAGCATTGTTTACGTCATTTGGAGGCAAGAAGCAATTTATTTAGGTAGGAACTATTTTTCAGCTCGCACAAGTCCAGCTTCGCAAATGACGGCCGCTTTTATAAAACAATCTACTATATTCTAAAAGGCATTTTATTAACCGAACTCAAGTTAATAGATTAATCTTAGAAAATTTAAATGGTTTATAAATATGCTTTAATAATTTAGAATTTGGTGATTAACACTCAGGAAGATAATGCATTATAAATCAATTTATATTTAAAGCTTTTCAAATTAAAGCTTCTATAAACAAAAATATTTATTGATTAATTTTTCGAATCTTTTTAGAACTCTACTGTGTACAGATTTTATAATTAGAGATAAATATTTATTTCTTTAATTGAATGATAGTGCTAACCATTTCTCTAAAACCTCTAGAATTTGTTCTTCTTTATAAGGTTTTGTTAAGTAATCATTCATGCCACAAGATAGGCAGTGTTCTTCTTCATTTTTTGCATTTCCTGCGGTGGCGGCAATAATGGGCAATTGCCCTCCATTTGTAAGTAAACGGATTTCTTTAGTCGCCTGGTAACCATCCATTACAGGCATTCTGATATCCATTAAAACTATAGAAGGCATTTTTTCTTTGGCCATATTAACCGCATCAAAACCATTTTTGGCTTCTATTATATTGGCGAAAGGCATTATATCATGCAGTATGGTTGTTATCAAGAACATGTTAAAGTCATCATCTTCGGCAACGAGGATATCAATCTTTGTATTGTTTGTTTTACTATATAATGAAGAATCATTCTTTTCATCTTCAACGTCTTTAATTTTTAAGTGCGATAAAGCGGAAAGAAGTTGTTCAATCTTTAATGGTTTGGAAAGACGCTGTCTGATATCCAATTTTTCGCAGGATTTTCGTATTGAGCTATCTTCAGCAGAACTATGTAGTAAAATTATTGGTAATTCATTACCATTTTTAGCCATTACCATTCTTATATTTTCCGCTGTTTCTATACCATTAAGCCCAGGCATTTGGTAATCCATTAATACCACATCGATTGTTTCGTCGGCCTTTATAATATCTAATGCAGCTTCGCCCGTTGCCGCCTGGATAGATTTAATGCCTTGAGAAGATAGCATTTGGTGAATAATTGTCCTATTATTGGCATTGTCATCGACCACAAGGATTTTCTTAACTTCTCCAATATTTTCCCATTGGATTGTTATTCCTCTTTCAGATTTTAGTGTTACATCAAAGTAAAACGTACTTCCTTTATCGGCTTCGCTAACTAAACAGAGTTTGCTATCCATTAATTTAAGAAGTTTATTTGAAATATTAAGACCTAAACCCGTACCACCATATTTTCTTGTAGTTGAGTTATCTGCCTGAGAAAATGCCTTAAATATTCTTATTTTCTTATCGTCAGGAATTCCTATCCCGGTATCTCTTACACTGAATCTTATTTCAGACAAGAGCTCAGATGAAGATAACAATTCAAGCTTAAGTTCTATTTCTCCTTGTTTTGTAAATTTTACGGCATTTCCCAATAGATTTACCAATACCTGCTTCAAGCGATTTGAATCACCCCATATAAATCTTGGAAAATCTAATGGGATGTTAATCAGCATTTCGAGTCCTTTACTTTTAATCTGGTAGTCGATGATTTCTGATGACTGGGAAATGATTTCGTAAATATCAAATTTTTCATTATCCAATTCAAGTTTGCCAGCTTCAATTTTAGAGAAATCCAGAATGTCGTTTATTATATTAAGCAACGAATTTGCAGATTGGCTTGCTATAGAAAGGTATTGATGCTGTGTATCGTTTAGTTTAGTTTTTAAGATTAAATCTGTAAATCCAATAACTCCGTTTAACGGCGTTCTGATTTCGTGGCTCATATTGGCCAAAAATTCAGACTTAGCGATACTTGCAGCTTCTGCCTGAATCTTCGCTAGTTTTAGATCTTCTCGGTATTTAACCATCTCAGTAATATCTCTGGTAAATATCATCATGCCTTCGATTTTTTGGTCGTTAAACCATGGACGCATTTCCCAGGAAATATATTTTTTTTCTAAAGAGTCAGGAACAATATAAATATCTTCTTCTTTTTTTTCAATAGCTCCGTTAAGAACATTTTGATGCCTGATGAGTCTGTTTCTACCAAGGTTGGGGAAGATTTCGTAGTGTGATAAACCCAGTACTTCTCGCTTACCAATACGGTAATCTTCAATCCACTGGTTACTTACTGCAATGTACCTCATATTATTGTCTAACATTGCAACTGCAGCAGGGGCATGTTTCACAAAAGCGGTTAACCGGGCTCGTTGAGACTCTAAAGCAGTCTCCATAATTTTACTTTGTGTAATGTCATTTGCAATACCCAGGTAACCAACTATAAAGTCTGAACTATCTTTAACCGGCGTAACTACTAAAGAAACGGTGAGTCTCGTTCCATCCTTTTTAATATAAGTCCAGTCTCTCTTTTCAGAGTTGTTAAGTTTTGTCATTGCAGTAAAAACTTCAAAACCTTCAATTTTACGCCCAATTTCAATTGATATTTCTTGCTCACGTTTTTTCATTTCTTGAGCATCGTGTACAATATCGACATTATGTTTTCCTATCATTTCAACTGCTGCATAACCCAGCATTATTTCGGCACCACTGTTAAAAAGTGTAATGGTGCCATTTAAATCAGTAGCGATAATACTAATCTCTGATGCTGACTTTAGTACATTATCAAGCATTTTTTTTGCCTCAGCCAATGCTATTGATGATTTTTTCTGCGAATCAATATCCTGAAAAGTACCAAAAAGCCTAATGCATTTTCCTTCCTCAAATTCTGCATTTCCTAAAGCTCTAACCCAGATATCATTTCCTAAAGCAGTAATAATTTGTAACTCGTGGTCAAAACCTGCACCTGTTTTTAACGCATTTTCAATTGATCGAGTAATTGTTTCACGGCTCTCGCCAGCTTTATAAAAATTAATTCCTGTAGTAAGGTTTGGAATATAGCTATCATCCACTTCGTGGATTACTTTGGTCATTGTTGTCCAGTAAATTTTCTGAAGCTTAATATCAAAATCCCATCCGCCCACGCGTGCAACTTTATTTGTTTGCTCAAGGATTTGCTGAGTAAACTTAAGGTCCTTTTCTATTAAATGTTGATCGGTAATATCAAAAGCATTACCTATGATATATGGAGAAGAGCTAAAATTTTGGATATAAATATTTCTATATTTCCATACCCTTATTTTTTTATTCTTACCTACAACCAACATTTGCCCGCTGGCAAATCCTTTAGTAATTACGCTCTGTAAATACTGCCTTAATTGTGTATGCCCCGCTTGAGGTACTAAATCGAAAAGGGATAATCTTAATAATTCTTCAACACTGTAGCCAAGGTTTTCTGCGGCTGCATTGTTAACTGTAATTAAATTACCTTCAGTAGTATGAGAACAAATAAGTTCATTAGAATGATCGAAGAAAAACTTGAGCAGTTCATTTTCTCCAATAATGTCTAAGATTTGTTCAAATTGTAAGGTCGCTTCTTTGCCTTTCTTCAAAAGCTTATTTTTATCGGGATTATTTAGATTTTTAAGGTGCATGGATAGTAATCTAGAAATTTCTTCACTTAACAAAATCATAGATTGTAGCTGATGGCTGGCTAATATTTTCTTTTGAAAATCCATCAGGTTTAATACACCATAAATGTTTCCTCGCTCATCTACAAGTGGAAACCCTGCATAGAAATTGATCTTTCGTTCGTTTATTATTCCTTCTGCATTGGTAAAATCATTTTGAATATCCTCGCAGCAAAAAACTTGCCCGGTACTATGTACCATTCCAATTAAACTGCTTTCGTAAGCGTTGAATTTTTTCTCAGGATATTTATTTTCCCATTCGCTATCAATCTGTTGAGAAATGGAGATTTCGCAGATTTGCGTTTCTGTAATTGTTTTGGAAAGTGCCAATAGTACCGATAAACCACTCATTTCAACTGCACTTACATCTGGCTTTTTATAAATTATACTCATTTTTCAATATCATTAACAATAGGAAATCATTAAAAATATAATATACAAAGTAACATTTTAGTTATCAAATTTATTTGTTCTAAAACAGTACAATTTTAATTTTATATAGAAACGGTGTTGGTTAAAGCATTTTTTTATTGTTTAGAGCCTGTTTAAATTTATCTTGTGAAATGTTTATCTTTTATTTTTTGAGCAAAGCAAATGTTACAGAGATGGCCAGCTTATCTCGAAATATTAAACGATGTTGCAGCCGAAAAGAAGCATTAACAAATTATTAGATAAATTTTAAACAGGTTCTAAGTTCATCACCAACGTGGATGATTCCAGAAACCTGATGAATCAAATTCTGGCCAAACATAATTTTATTATTTGTAGTTCTGTATTTCGAAAGTGTTTTCAAAGGTTCAGAGCTTTTAATACCTGTTTGCTGATTTATCGTAATAAGTACACACCTGGAGCAAGGCTTTACTGCAGAGAATAATACACCACTTAATTCAAAATCTTTGAAACTATCTTCAACATGAGCTTCGCCACCTGTAAATACAAAATTTGGCCGAAATCGATCCATGTAAATAGGAATTTCTAGTTTTTTATTTAAGTTATCTAAAGATGATTGGCCAATTAAAAGGCAAGGATAACCATCGGCGAAACTTACAATTTCATTATTCATAGCATACCTTGGATCAACCATCCGCTTCTCTTGCTCAGACATTTTCACTAGCTTTACCGGCATATTCATATAATCAGAAAACCAGGCGCTTACTAAATTATTTACTTCAAAACCACTTGTTAGGTCATCCCATATTGCAACCGGAATAAGTTTTGCTTTGTGTTGCAATATATCAAAAGAAGTGCTATTATTTGGATTTTCTTTATGCGATACGATAATTTTATCTTCTACAATACTTACCTGTAGTAATGCCAGCAGTGGATATTTTCTTTGGGTAATAAATGTACCTTCTTTATCTATTAATACCCATCTTCTATCATATTGAAGACCCTTTTTTTCAATTAGACATTCATTAACACTTATACCGCCTAAAGATTTTATTGGATAAATATAAATTTCGGATAGGTAAAATTTGTTCATGATTTAAATATAATAAACACTTCAAAGATGAGACAAAATTTTTTAGTGAATTTAGCTGTTACTACTCGGCTAATTGTTTCAGCTTTTTAAATTAACTTATCAGGTGTAATTGGTAACGTTCTTATACGCTTACCTGTAGCATTGAATACCGCATTTGCAATTGCTGCCGCCACGCCAACAATTCCAACCTCTCCAATGCCTTTTATCCCCATTTTATTAGGTATTTTATCTTCCTCATTAATGAACATAGCATCAAGTTTACCGATATCAAAATTTGTTGGTACATGGTAATCACCAAAAGAACGAGTGGCAAAATTACCCCATCTTGGGTCGATAATTGATTCTTCGCTTAATGCCATTCCTATTCCCCAAATATTTCCTCCAATAATCTGCGAACGAGCGGTTTTAGGATTTAATATCTTTCCTGCACCTGTTACAGCTAAGAAGCGGGTAACTTTTGCCATGCCTGTGTAGACATTTACGCTAACTTCAGCAAAATTTGCATTAAAGCTATGTGCCGAATGTTGCTCTGCTTCTTTTGGTGGTTTGGCATCTGCACGGGTTTCGAAATCGTTTATATTTTCAGAAATCATGAGTTGGCTGGCCGTAGGGCGAACAAAGAATTTTTTGTTAGATTTAACTAAAAGCTCGTTAGTAATTTTAATACAGGCATCATTAACTGCATTTGCAAAACTTGCAGCACCAACTGAACCCACAGAACCTGCTGCAGGTGGCAAATTAGAATCTCCAATTTTAACAGTTATACGTTCCATCGAAAGACCAAGACCATCAGCTGCGGTTTGTGCCAATATTGTATTTGTACCAGTTCCCAAATCTGAAGCTGCAATTTCTACAATTGCATTAACCACATTGCCAGATCGATTTAACTTTATCACCGCTGAACTGTCTCTTTGCCTGGCAGGATAAGTGCCACAAGCAACGCCATAGCCAATTAAATGATTTCCAATTTTATTTTCTCCTGGCTTTGACTTCCGTTTTTCCCAACCAAAAGCTTTTGCACCTTCTTTTAAACATTCAATTACTTTTCTCGAAGACCATGGTTTTCCATTAGACGGGTCTTTTTCCGGTTGATTTTTTAAACGCAATTCAATCGGATCCATATTCAGCTTATAAGCAAGTTCATCCATTGCAGACTCAAGTGCAAAACTACCGGTAGATTTTCCCGGACCACGTGTGTAAGTTGGTAAAATTATATTCATCGGAACAACCCGGTAAGAAATCAAAGAATTTGGTGTTTCGTACATTATTTTAGAACAATCACCACATGGCTCTATATATTCGCTATCTACAGCAGTGTGTGTAGTGGTTTCATGCGCAAGGCTGATTAGCTTTCCATCAATTGTTGCACCTAAACTTATTTTTTGCTTATTTCTTTGTCGTAAGCCGACAGAATTAAACATTTGCTGACGGGTTAGCGCAAGTTTTACAGGCCTGTTTACAATTTTTGCCGCAACAGCAGTTAAAACCAGGTTAGCCCATTGTCCACCTTTAGAGCCAAAACCTCCACCAATATAAGGTGATATTATTCTTACTTGTTCTGGCTTAAGGTTTAAAGTTGCCGCTGCTGAAGTTTGAGCACCATTTATTACTTGTGAACCATTATATAGAACTACGTTTTCACCTTCCCAAACAGCCACAGTAGAATGTGGTTCCATTGGATGATGGTGCTCTATTGGGGTTTCATAGGTTTCTTCTACTTTTACGGCAGCCTCTTTAATCGAACCTTTTGCATCACCGCGAATTAAATCTGCCAACTCTTTTCCTTGTGGCAAAACTGCCAATGGTGCTAATTTATCAAAATCTATTTTCTCTTCTTTTTTCTGATACTCAACCTTTACCAGGTGAGCTGCATGTGTTGCCTGTTCAAAGGTTTCTGCAACTACAACTCCAATATGTTGTCCGTAAAAATAAACCTCAGGGCTTTGAAGTAAAGCGCCACCACGTAGGCCACCTTTTAAATTTAATTTAGGTGCATTTTTATGTGTAATCACTGCAAGTACGCCCTGAGACTTTTCTGCTTCTGATACATCGATGTTGGTAATTGTACCAGATGCAATTGTACTTTTAAACAGAACAGCATAAGCCATGTTTTTTGCAGGATAATCCGTTGCATAGGTAGCTTTTCCTGTAATTTTTAGTATCCCATCAATCCTGTTAACGGCTTTTCCAATCGATTTGTTTTTTTCTTCCATGTTAGTTTGGCGATAAGTTAAGCCTTAAAATCGGTTCCTTTCAACGCCATTTCCAAAGCGCTGATAATCGTATTTATCCCTAACCCGACTTTAAATTTATTATGAGATAAAGGCTTAGCCTCGCTCATTTCTGCTTCGGCTGCCAACCTAAAGTTAGTCAGCGTTGCTGTTTTTCCTTTTAATATCGCTTCAGCTTTTAAGGCTTGCCAGGGTTTATGCGCTACACCGCCCATAGAAATATGTGCGGAAACAATTTTATTGCCATCTAATACTAACCCGGCAGCAACTGAAACTAAAGCGAAAGCGTATGAATTTCTATCACGGACTTTTACATATGCGGCGTGCGCAGCAAAATTATTTTTAGGTAGTTCTATTGAAGTTATCAGCTCACCGCGATTAAGTACATTATCTTTTTCTGGATGTGTTTCAGGTAATCGATGAAAATCATTAATAGCAATCGATCTTATTTTTCCATCTTGCTGCATTACATTTATGCTTGCATTCAGAGCAGATAATGCAACTGCCATATCAGATGGATAAACAGCAACACAATTGTCAGACCAGCCAAATATTGCATGCATCCGGTTAAAGCCGTCCATTGCGCCACAACCTGTACCAGGCATCCTTTTGTTACATGGCATTGCTGTATCGTAAAAATAAGAACAGCGTGTTCTTTGTAATAGATTGCCACCATTTGTGGCCATATTTCTTATTTGGGCAGAGGCACCCGCCAAAATTGCCTTCGTTAATAATGGATAGTTTTTTCTTATCAACTGATGATTAGCAGCATCTGTATTTTTGCCAAGCCCACCAATAGAAACGCCTCGAGAATTTGTACCGGTTGTAATAGATGAAATTGATGTTAGGTCTAGTCTGGTTATATCAATAAGTTCATCAGGTCTTTCCACATCTTCTTTCATCAAATCGAGCAAATTTGTACCACCTGCTAAAAAGCTTGCATTAGGATTTTTATCTAAAAGATTTATGGCTGCATAACTAGTTGTTGTGTTGGTAAATTTGAATGGTCTCATAATCGTTTCATCTTTAAATTCTAGCCTGCAAAAAGCCAGGTTTGTTCAATATTTTTTCCTGTTTGTGCTTCTTTAATTGCAGCTACAATATTTGGATAGGCGCCGCAACGACAAATATTCCCCGACATCCGTTCTGCTATTTCATCATCAGAAAGCGCAATACCTGTTACAGTTTCTCTTATATTGTGTGTTACATAGCTTGCTTGTCCTTCTTTCGCTTCTTTCATTAATGCAACTGCAGAACAAATTTGACCAGGTGTACAAAATCCACATTGAAAACTATCATGCTTTAAAAAAGCAGATTGCATTGGATTTAGTTCATTGTTTTTCGCAAGACCCTCTATGGTAATCACCGATTTCCCTTCGCAGGTTGCGGCCAGGGTTAGGCAAGATAGCACACGGTTCCCATCAACAATAACAGTACAAGCACCACACTGGCCATGATCGCACCCTTTTTTAGAGCCTGTTAATCCTAATCGCTCACGGAGTGTATCAAGTAAGGTTGTTCTTGAATCGATAAGTACTTTCTTCTCTATAGAATTAACTTTGAAATTTACAGTAACACCATTTTCTACCGCCATAGGATTCAAATCCTCGATTTCCATATCAATTGCCCTGGCAAAGAGCTGTTCTGCACCAATAAGGTGACTTGCCAATAAGCCTGCAGAAGCAAGGCCTATTAATTTCATGAAATGTCGTCTGTTTAAACCAGATTGAATAATTTCATCTAACTCTTCGGGCATGAGTTCGCCGAAAAGCCTTTTTTCTTCCTCTGTGAGTTTGGTATTATTTTGACTCATGCTTCTGTTTTATTAGTTTAAACAACTCTTAAGATATTGATTAGCAGGTAATTTTTAAACTAAACATAGAATTGAAGCTATGGTTTTATCAAATCAAAAATATTACAGATATTAATGCCTTTCGCCCCTGATAACTTTAAAAACATGTAAAACCTGTGGAAAAAGTGCATCTATGCTTTCTTTCGCACCCTTTACCGAGCCTGGAAATGTTAGAACTAAAGTGTTTCCGATTAATCCTGCTACACTTCTTGATAGCATTGCGTAAGGCATGCGCTCCTGTCCGTAGCGTCTGGCAGTTTCCATAATGCCATCTATAGATTTTTCTATTAAAGGCGATATTGCATCGGTAGTTACATCTTTTGGAGATAAACCAGTTCCACCTGTAAAAATTAGAAGCCCTACTTCTGGAGTTAATATTTTTACTTTTTTCTGAATCAAATTAAAATCATCCGGGATAACTTCATAAAATGCTGTTTCAATACCAAAAGATTCGAGTTTGGAAATGATTGCTTTTCCTGACTTATCTTCTCCTTTTCCTGCCGAAATTGTGTCTGAACAAACAATAACAGCAGCTTTTAAATGCGCATAATCGAGTTTATTAAAATCGCTCTTTCCACCTGATTTTTTTTCTAGTCGAATTGATTCAATTTCAACCCCTTTATCAATTGGTTTCAGCATATCGTATATGGTTAGCGCAGTAACTGATGCGCCATGCATAGCTTCAACTTCAACACCGGTTTTATAAATTGTATGTACTTCTACCGAAATTATAATCGTTAAATCTTTTATTTCATAGGTTATCGATGTAAATTCTACAGGCAATGGATGGCAATCAGGAATAACATCACTGGTTTTTTTTACCCCCAATAGCCCTGCAGCTCTGGCAAATTCAAATACATCGCCTTTGGGTACTTTTCTTTGTTCAACGGCGGCAATGGTTTCTTTCTTCGAAACCTTAACGGTTGCTGTTGCTATAGCAATTCGAAGCGTATTTGATTTATGTGTGATGTTAACCATATTATTTATTTTCTTTCCATTGATGTGTTCCATTTTCAAAAATCTCTTTGCCCCAAATTGGCAGTTCTGCTTTTAAACGTTCTACAACTTCTTCACAAGCATGCATTGCAGGCTTTCTATGTGATGAAGAAGTAAAAACAAACAGACAGATTTCTCCAGCCTTTATTGTACCTAAAGATTGATAAATGTGCATGCAGGTTAAGGGATATTTTTCGAAAATTTCGGCTCTGATTTTATGCATCTGCTCCAAAGCCACATCTTCATAAGCTGTATAATCAATTGCAGAAACTAATCTTCCCTCAATTTCGTCTGCTCTAACCTGCCCCAAAAATATACTATGACCGCCAATTTCTTTTTTTGAACTATGTTTTGCTATACTATCCGCTATAAAAGCAGAACTGATGGCACCATTAACAAAAATATTTTTAATTTTCTTTTCCGTCATATTAATTAGGATGTAAAAAAGTTTTTCCAGCGGATAATACCACCTTTTAAGCTATAAATATTTTTATTAATACCGTACTTTTCATGAAGATATTCTGCCGCTGCAATACTTCTTACTCCGTGCTGGCAAAGCAATACAATGTTATTTTCTTTAATCTCCTGATCTAGTAGGTCTTCGAAAACCGACATTGGAAATTGCTTATAGTTTGCAGAATTTAGCTTCGGTATTTCATGAGTTTCACGCACATCTATCAGAATTGTTGAGTCTTTTTTCTGAAGATTTTCAAGTTCTTTTATATCTATTTCTAACACTCGGTAATGTTTATCATCCTTCGGATAGCCAAAATTTGTTTTTAAAAACGAAGATTCATCTTTCGGAATCTTATAAGCATTATCAGGTGCAGCAATCAGATCTATTTCGTAAAATGATTGCTGCAATAAGTTATAGTTTAATAATTTATTTACCATTGGTTTGCCAATTCCGGTAATCAATTTAATGATTTCAGCGGCTTGCATTGTGCCAATTATTCCTGGTAATACGCCAATTATGCCATTCTCAGCACAATTAGGGATTTCTCCTTTTTTAGGTTGAATTGGAAAAATATCACGATAATTCGTCTTATTTTTATTTCCATCCTCAACATTGAATACTGCTAATTGGCCTTCATATCCCGAAACTGCAGCAAATACCAAAGGTTTATTTAATAGTGCACAAGCATCGTTAATTAGGTATTTAGATTCGAAATTGTCAGTGCCATCAACAATAAAGTCATAAGGTTTAATGGTATCTAATATGTTGGTTTGAGAAATATAAAAGGGATATGGTTTAATCGAAATTTCGGGATTTAATTCTGCCAGTTTTCTTGCAGCAGTTTCCGCTTTAAGTTTTCCGATATCTGCAGTAGAAAAAAGTATCTGGCGATGAAGATTACTCAAGGATATTACATCACCATCGATTAAACCGATTCTACCAATGCCTGATGCTGTAAGATACAGCAATGCCGGGCAACCTAAGCCACCTGCACCGATAACCAAAACGCTTGCGTTTGCTAGTTTTTTTTGATTCGATTCCCCAAATCCTTCTAGAATGATCTGTCTATTGTACCTTTCTGCACTCATCTACATTAATTTACCCTCCCGAAAACGGAGGCATGATTGCAACAACCGAACCATCCTTTAACTTACAGTTTGTTTGTACAATTTGCTTATCAACGGCTAGTTTATATTTTATGTTATTCAACTCTGGATAAGTTTCTTCAAGGTATTTCTTAAAATCATCTGTATCCAAAATAAAATCCAATATCAACTTTTTAGTTGTGATAAGTTCAGCAATTTTCCCGAAACTAATAACCTCGATTTCCATGTTGCTAATTTACCTGAAGTATACTGATTTTACTTAATCCTTTTACAAATCTTCTGCCAGTTGCTTCATCTGTTGGCGAAATCAATGCGATGTTTCCTTTTTCTTCTTTGTCTGGATTTGCATCAAAGGATGTCAAAATAAAAATATGTTTTCCTGTTTCGTTGTTAAAAACCTCATTCCAGGAGAAAACAACTTTATAATTATCTTTGGCTGTGCAGACAATATAATATTCGCTTAGTTTTTTTGGAGATTCTGCCTCAATCTCAACTTTCGAAAGCACATCTTTCAATAAAACACCTTTAATATTTTTGATGCTACTTTTTCGTTGCAGAAGATAATTTAAAACAACCATGCTATCGATACTCAGGATTTTAAATTCTTTTAAAGATGGTAAATCAATTGATAAGTTTTTTTTTATTTTACCTTCAATAGTAAATTGTTTGCTTTCCTGTGCGTTTAATTTGATAGACAAGAAAAGAATAATCAGCATTAAATATTTCATATTAAGCATAAGTGAAAAGTAATTTATAAGCGGCGAGTGCAAGTACACAAGCCAGAACGTTCTTTAATATGGTTTGAGGAAACTTTAACGCACCAAAGTATGCACCACATAATCCGCCTGCAAAAGCAACAACAACATATCCAATCATATCGCTGTTGAAAGTAATTCCCTTTACTAATTGTCCACCCAAACCGGCTACAGAGTTTACAAAAATAAAGGCAGCACTAATTGCAGCGGTTTGCTTTTGATCAGTCCATTTTAAAAGTAAAAGAATAGGTGATAGGATAATGCCACCACCAATACCAATCATACCTGAAAGTAATCCGATTATGCCACCAATAACTAATGATAGTGCGAAATTTGCAGGTTTAAAATCTTTCGGATCAGTGTTTTTGAAAAAGAAAAAACGAATTACAGGAATCAATAGCAGTGTGCCTAATACTTTTTTGTAAATGTTACTATCTATCGCCATAGTTCCGCCTGCAAAGGAAAGCGGAATAGAAGCCAATGCAAAAGGCCAGAATATTTTCCATTTAAAATGCCCACCTCTATAAAACTGGATGAAAGAAACAGACGAAACAAAGAGGTTTAGCAATAGTGCTGTTGGCTTCATAATTAGTGGAGAAATAGCAAAAATTGCCATTAATGCCAGATAGCCACTGGCTCCACCATGGCCTACGGATGAGTATAGAAATGCTACAATAAATAGAAGTCCGAAAAAGAGTAAAAGTTCTGCCTGCATTTTGCTGTGTTATTCGGGTAGTAATAAAAGTTTAACGCTGTCACCTTTTTCAAATAATTCTTCTTCTTCATTTAAAATTATTAAGCAATTTGCCTGGGCAAAAGAGCTTAAACGAAAAGATTCTTGAGCGCCAAGGGGCGTTACTTTACCTTGGTGATGATTTCCTTTTAAAAAATGCGTTAGTCCCGAAGGTTTTTTATAATCATTGGTTAATTCTGCATCAATTTCTTTTATGGGATTAATTTTTCCGGCAAGTGATGAAAGAGCAGGTAAAACGTAATTGTAAAAACAGCTCAAAACAGATGACGGATTTCCGGGTAATCCAAAAATCAGTTTTTTATCTAATTTGCCGAAAAATAAGGGTTTGCCTGGTTTCTGTTTCACTTTATGAAATATTTTTTCTATACCACATAAGCGAGATGCTTCTAACACAAAATCATAATCGCCAACACTAACACCCCCAGTTAATAAAACAACATCACTTTTTTCTAATGCTGTTTTCAGTACATTGGTTAAAATCGCCAAGTCATCATCGGCTTCGAATATTTCGATATTTGTAATTCCTAGCTGCATTATGGCGGCATTTAAAGAATATGAATTAGATTCGTAAACCTGACCGAAACCTAAAGGTTTTCCAGGTTTTAAAAGTTCTTTTCCTGTTAGAATTATAGAAACTGACGGCATTGGGTAAACAGAAACTTCGGTAATGCCGATTCCTGCTAAAAAACCCACTGCTGCGGGAGTTAAATAGTTGCCGCTTTGCATTGCAAGGTCTCCAGTTTCAATCTCAGAGCCTTTATTTCTGGCATTTAAACCTGGTTTAAGATTTTCATCATTTATGATTAGTTTGCCGTTTTGTATCGCTATTTTTTCCTGCATAACAACGGTGTCTGTACCAGTAGGTAAAGGTGCTCCGGTAAATATCCTGCTGGCCTGCCCGTTTTTTATTTCAATATTTTTTGAGGTTCCGGCAGCCATTTCTCCAACCAGTTCCAGCGGTTCTTTTCTGTCTGTAAATTTTATAGCGTAACCATCCATTGATGATTGTTTGAAAGCAGGAATATCGCAAATTGCGAATACATTAGCCGCCAAAATATGGTTATAAGCCAGTGCTATTGGTCGTATTACAGGAACAAGTTTTACGGTATTTATGGTAATTAATTCTTTTGCCTGTTTTACTGTTATCATGTAATTAGCCGCCAATTGTAATCATACTTCTATTTGTAAGTGTTTCAGCATCCAGGCTTTCGAAATGTTTGCCTAATTGCCCGCCGAGTTCTTTTTCCTTTGCCCATATTGAAGCTTTTATAAGTGGGAGTACGTCGTTACCTGCCCGAAGTGCGGTTAGTAAATCTGTTTCACCAACAGAAAATAAGCAGTTTTTTAACTTCCCATCTGCTGTTAAGCGCATTCTGTTACAGGTACTGCAAAATGGAGCTGTCATGGTACTTATAATTGCGAATGACCCTTCATGGCCTGGTATCATGAAACCTTTAGCCGTATCGTTTGGAGCCGATTTTACAGGCAAAACAATAAAGTCTTTCTCTATAAGTTGGAGAATTTCCTGTAGTGAGAACATTTTATTGCTTGTCCATTTATTGCCCGCAAAAGGCATAAATTCTATAAATCTTATTTGAATCGGATTGTGCTTTGTCCAATCGATGAAGTCTTTTATTTCGTCATCATTAAGGCCTTTCATCACAACCATATTTATTTTTACAGTTATTTTGTGCTGAAGCAATAATTCTATATTACTTCTTACCTGATGGAAAACATCGCGTCTTGTAATGAGCAAAAATTTATTTGGCTCCAAAGTGTCTAGACTAATGTTAATGGTTTTTATTCCGGCTTCTATCAAAACAGGAAGCATTTCTGCAATACGAGTTCCATTTGTTGTAATTACAAGTTCTACTGGAAGTTTTCCGAGGCCTAAAATAATTTCTGCAGCATCTTTACGTACCAATGGCTCACCACCTGTGAGTCGAATTTTTTTTACACCTTGCGCAACAAACGTTTTAGCCAGCGCCAGTACCTCAGTTGGTTGCATTAATCTAGAAGCTGGAGTAAAGTCGTAATCTTCTTCAGGCATACAATAAAAGCAGCGCAAATTACAATTATCGGTTAGTGATATTCGCAAATAATCATGCACTCTTCCAAACGAATCTGCTATCATTTATTGTTAATTAGGTTATTATAATCTGTTTCAGTATCAATATCAATGCTGCCAAGTTCAAAAGCAATTGAGGCAGTATCGTTAATATTGTTTTTTATTAAATCTTTTGCACCAATAGAACCGCTTAGGTTTAACAATTTACTAAAATATTTCTTGTTGAACAATACTGGTGTACCGGTTGTTTGAGAATAGGTAGAAGTAACGATATTTTTATTTTCAGATTGATATCGGTTATTAAGTGCTTCAAATATTTCTGAGGTAATATAAACCTGATCGGCGACAGTTATAATTACACTGTCAATATCTGGCGATTCATTTAAAAGAACCGTTAAACCTACACCAATGCTTGATGACATGCCAGTTTTCCAATTTTCATTAACAGTATAAATTACCTTAGGATTGTTATGTATTTGCTTTATTTCATTTAGGTATGCGCCAAGGACTACAACTACCGGCCAAAATTCTGTTTTTAAAGCTTCATCAGTTACAATATCTAATAATGTTTTTCCATTAAAGTGGAGCAGTTGTTTGGGTTTTCCCAACCTGCTTGAATTTCCTGCGGCCAATATAATAATTGCTGTACGCATTAATTATTTTTAAGCTGATAAAAGTGGATAGGATTTTTTTTTTCTTTGAGCATAACTGCCGATGCACCTGAAAAAATAGTTTTAATTTCTGCCACGATAGATATTGCAATTTCTTCAGCAGTTTCTGCACCAATATCTAATCCGATTGGGCCATTTACCCGTTGAAGATATTCACTTTGCCCCAATTCTTCAAGCATTCTAATTAATTTCTTTTTTGGCCCCAAAGTGCCGATATATGGTGCATTTGTTGCTATCAAAATGTTAAGCAGTTCGGTATCGTAATTGTAATTATGAGTCATCAGAACAAATGCAGTTTGCTGGTCTATTTCTATTTGTGTTAAAACTTGATCGGGTTTTGCTACTAAAATTTTTTTCGCATTAGGAAATCTTTGTGTATTACAATGGGTTTGACGACCATCGACTACAATAATTTCCCAACCTAAAATATTAGCTATTTCTGCCAAAGGTTGTGCATCATTTCCTGCACCAGCAATAACTAATTGAATGGGTGGCGGAATAAATTCAAGGAAAGCATCAAAATTTTCACCATCGATGGTATAGGTTTCAAATCGGGATAACTTAAGTTTCAGGACATCAAATGCATCATTTTTAAGTACGCCAGAAATTTCTGTGGGAGTCTTTTCCATAGATTCTCTTTCCCTGAATAACATTAGTGAACCAGGTTGATTCTTGCTTTCGAGTGAAAAAAGTGTTGTAATTACGCAGTTTTCTCTAAATCCATTTGCTACTTTTAACAGCTCAATTGGGTTTAACTTATCATGCTCAAAAATAGGTTCGAAAAGAATATGAACAATACCGTTGCATCCAAGCTGTACGCCAAATTTGGCATCATCTTCGTCAGTTGTATCATAGGTTACCAATTTATTTTCCTGCTGATGAATTGCCGACAATGCTTTTCTAAGCGCATCACCCTCCAGACAGCCTCCACTTATCGCACCAGTTAGCATACCATCTTCAGTAACCAGCATTCTTGCACCTGGTCTTCTATAGGATGATCCTTCTACTTTTACAACTGTTGCCAGTGCCGATTTTTTGTTTTCAGTAACTGATTTTTGGTAAGCGCTAAGAATATCGACAATTTCTTTCATAGGGATTTACAAAATGCCTAAATTTCCAATCTTTGGGAAGTTTAGCCATAATCAAAGATAACAGCCGATAAACATTTATTTCTATGATATTAAAAATAATATTTTGTAATCTTATTGTTGTAAAACGGTAAATATTTTTAAGGCTAATATCTTCCCATTTCTTCGGTACATTTATCTCCGATTCTTCTAAGTTGAGTTTAATTAAATTTTGCTAAATATCGATTCAGATATTATCAGTTAACATTCTATTTAAACACAAAGCCTTTTTTTAACAATTTGATAATTTTATCTGACTGAATTTATAACCCGACAGGTTCATCTTTGTGGCGCATTCGAAGAGCCAATTTGATATAATTATTGGTTTCCAGAGGTGTGTATTCCAAAAACATCCATAACTAATCATTCATGAAACAAAATTACAAATTCAATTATTTGTTGTCAATCGGAAAATGGCAGTGTCTTGCTATATTCCTTCTTCTCTTTTCATTTAATGTTCTCGCTCAAAGCAGCAAAACAATAACCGGTAAGGTTACAGACGAAACGAATCAACCTGTTCCTGGCGTTACCGTTAGGATAAAAGGTAGCACCGCCGGAACATCAACAAATACCGATGGTATCTACAGCATACAGGCTAAAAGTGACGATGTGCTTGTTTATTCTATGTTGGGTGGCGTATCCAAAGAAATTATTATTGGAACTCAAACCAATATTAATGTTACTATTATGCCTGATAATCAAACCTTAAAAGATGTTGTAGTAATTGGATATGGTACAGCCAACAAAAAGGATTTAACAGGTGCTATTACTTCGATAAATGCAGAAGAATTTAACCAAGGTGTTTTAGTTAACCCGGCACAGCTTTTACAAGGTAAGGTTGCGGGTTTAAATGTTACCAAAAGTGGCGACCCTAATGCAAAGCCTTCTACCATTTTACGCGGACCATCTACGTTACGTGAAGGCGCAGCACAAGAACCATTTTATGTTATTGATGGCGTTCCTGGTGCATCTATTGATTTACTTGCACCTTCTGATATCGAAAACATTGATATTTTAAAGGATGCTTCTTCAACTGCAATTTATGGTTCGAGAGCTGCAAACGGTGTAATTATCGTAACTACTAAACGCTCAAAAAATGGTCAGGCTCGTTTATCCTACAATGGGTATGCCGCGGTAGAAAAGGTATCAAAAAAATACGATATGCTTTCCGCTCCTGAATTAAGACAATATCTTGCTGATAATAAACAAGCTTTAAACGCGATTGATGATGATGGTTCTGACACCAACTGGCAATCGTTATTAGAAAGAACTGGTTATTCGCAAAACCACAACATTTCTTATGGTGGTTCTGGTCAGTCATCAGATTATGGTGCAAGTGTAAACTACTTAGATAACAAAGGAATTTTAAAAAACACATCTTTAAAAAGAACCATTGTTAGGGGGTATTTAAATCAGAAATTTTTCAATGATAGATTAAAACTTGGTTTAACCATTACCAATAGCAATTCAAAAAGCTCAGATATTTACCAATCTCAGGCTTTACCAAATATGCTTTTCTATCTACCAACGGTAAGTCCTTTCAATGCTGATGGTACATATAAAGAAAACTATAACCGTACAGGAAGTGGTACACGTAACCCGTTATCAATTGTAGATAACAACAATATTGATAACCTGAATAACAAAACCTTAATTAACGGTATGGCTCAGGTGAACATTATCGATGGTTTGAAGTTTACGGCTAGTGTTTCATCTCAGCGTGACCAGAACAATTACAGCACCTATTTAAATAGTCAATCGGGTTTGGCCAGAGGTGTTAACGGACAAGCACAAAAAATTGATGTATTAAACAAAAGTCAGGTTTTGGAAGGTTACTTCAATTACGACAGAACTTTTGGTAAACACAGTTTGAAATTATTGGGTGGATATTCGTGGCAAGAAGATAGAACCAATGATGGTTTCGGTGTTACCACACAGAATTTCTCTAACGATAATTTAGGTTACAATAACCTTTTCCTTTCTAACCCAACTTTACTTTCGCAAATTGCCTTTAACAATGCGCCAATTTCTACGTTAAGATTAATTTCGTATTATGGAAGGGTTCAGTATAACTATAATGAAAAATATTTATTCCAGGCTTCTTTAAGAAATGATGGTTCTTCTGCGTTTGGTAGAAACAACCGTTGGGGCTTATTTCCGGCTGTTTCTGCAGGTTGGAGAATTATTGGTGAAGATTTTATGCAAGCTGTTCCTGTATTTAGTGATTTAAAACTTCGTGCTGGTTATGGCGTTTCGGGTAATAGTTTAGGTTTCGATGCTTTTTCTTCTTTACTAATTTACGGTACACTTTCCGGAAGCAATAAATTTTTAAACAACGGCAACATCAGCAATGCAATTGGTCCGGTTAGAAATGAAAATCCCGATTTAAAATGGGAAAGTACGGCTACAACAAATATCGGTTTAGATTTTGGTTTGTTTAAAGATAGAATAACCGGTTCGGTAGATTTTTATGTAAAACAAACTTCTGATTTAATTTATGATCGTTATGAAGTTTCGACAACTCAATACTTCTTACCAACCATTACAGCAAATGTTGGTAAAATCAAAAATACAGGTATCGAGTTTTCATTAAACGCTGTAGCGGTTAAAACAGACAATTTCAGATGGACAACCTCGCCAAATATTGCGCACAATAAAAACGTAGTAGAAACACTATCTGATGATTTTTATAAAATTTCAGCAATCCAAACCGCACAATTAGGCGGTAAAGGTCAATCAGGAAATTTCAGTCAGCTGATACAACCAGGATACGCTTTGGGTACATTTAACTTATGGAATTATGCAGGCAAAAATGCTGCGGGTGTAAGTACATACATTAACGCAGCCGGACAAACTATTGCTACACAGCCATTAACAACTGATGCGAAAATTGCTGGTGATGCACAACCAAAATTAATTTATGGATGGGCGAACAGTTTCAGTTACAAAAACTGGGATTTAAACTTCCTTGTTCGTGGCGTGTTGGGTAACAAAATTTTAAATGCAACAGCCGCATCATTAAATAACCCTGCTGATGCTAAACTTCAAAATATTCCAAGGTTTACTTTAGGAGAATCATTTAACGATATTAATGCATACCTAATTTCAGATCGTTTTCTGGAAAGTGGTTCTTACCTGCGTTTAGATAATGCAACCGTTGGTTATACCATTAAACCAAAAACACCTTCAATTAAAGCAATTAGGTTGTACGTAACCGCAAATAATCTTTTTGTAATTACAAATTATACCGGTATAGACCCTGAAATTAACATCGGTGGTTTAACTCCGGGTATCGATAACAATAATTATTATCCAAAAACAAGAACCTTCAGTTTTGGTGTTAGTGCATCATTCTAAAAAATACGAAAATGAAAAAACTTATAATTTTATTTAATATTCTTGCCTGTTTAATGGTTTTAGAATCATGCAGCAAGCTCGATGTAGATGTAGAATCGCAATACGTAAAAGATAACTTTCCGGTTACCAATTCTGATTATGCTGCACTTTTTGGTACCATGTATTCCAACCTTTCCTCTCAATATGGTGTTCCTTACTGGAGAATGCAGGAGCTTTCTGGCGATGCGGCAATTATCCCTGCACGCGATGGTAACTTTGATGATGGTGGTCAGTATCGCCAGTTGCATTACCACACCTGGACCATCGACCATCCAAACGTTAGAGACATTTGGCAGTGGGGTTTTGGTGGTATCAACAACTGCAACCGTTTAATAAATCTTACCAACGAATCGAATGTTGCAGCAGCAACTAAAGCAAGCAGTTTGGCAGAAGTAAAAGCAATGCGGGCTTTGTATTACTTTTTTATGATGGATTTATATGGAAATGTGCCCATTATTGACACCTTTCCGGTTAGTACATTACCAGGAAACCAAACCCGCGATAAAGTTTTCGAATTTATTGAAAAGGAACTTTTATCCGTTGTTGCACAGTTGCCAGTAAAAGATAATAATAACCGAATTGCAGTTTATGGTCGCCCTACACAAGCTATGGCTTATGCATTATTAGAAAAAATGTATTTAAATGCAGAAGTGTATACGGGAAAACCCCGCTATGCTGATGCCGTAATTATGGCTGATAATATTTTGAAAAATACCAATTATGCTTTAGACAATAAGTACTCTGATATTTTCGATGTAAACAATGGTCCTCAGATTAACGAAACCATTTTTGCAGTTCCTTACGACCAGCAAATTCCGGGTAACCAGATGACGAGATTTGGTTTTTATCCAGCCTTGGCACCAGCCTATGGAATTAATGTTGGTTTTAGTATTGCAATGAGCACAACACCAGAATATTACAACCGTTTTAATTTGGCAAACGATATTAGAAACAGTTTTTGGTTAATTGGTAAACAATATGCTCCAGACGCAAACAGAAAGCCTGATTTAACTAAACCTGTATTGGTTGCTGGTACTACTACTCAAATTGAAATTACGCCAGATTTAATTTTAAAACCAGGTAAGCCGATGGATTTAGGTAATACCGTAGCCGACCAGGCAAAAGGTGTTCGTTCGGTAAAATACTGGCCAGATGTTAACGCAATTCAGGCAACAAGGTTAAACGGTAACGATATGCCACTTTTACGTTTGGCCGATGTAATGTTAATGAAAGCAGAAGCAATTTTAAGAGGAGCAGCTGCAACATCTGTTAATGGCGAATTACAAACGCCAACGGTACTAGTAAACAAAATTAGAAATCGTGCGGGTGCACCAACCGTAGCAACGGTTACTTTAAGTTCTTTACTTGATGAAAGAGCTCGTGAGTTTAGCTGGGAAGCGTGGAGAAGAAATGATTTAATCCGTTTCGGGCAATTTGAAACGGAATATCCGCTACCAAATGATGTGCTTTTTATGAATAAAGATTTAACCAGAAGAATTTACCCAATCCCGGCAAATGAATTAAAGTTGAATACCAATTTAAAGCAAAATCCTGGTTACTAATTATCTTTCAAACAAATAAAATATGAGACTGATAACCTGTATTGGTTTATTGTTGGTTCTTCCAGCCATCGCCTTAATAACTTCAAAAGATGATTTACCGATAAATCAAATTCAGGTTATCGGTTCGCATAACAGCTACAAACAAGCCATTAACCCGGCATTGTTTAAAGCCATTAAACTAACAGATTCTAATGCTGCAAATAGTTTAGATTATGAACATATATCTATGCCAGAACAATTGGATATGGGGCTTAGAAACTTAGAAATAGATGTTTACGCGGATGAAAAGGGTGGAAAGTATGCGCATCCAAGAGGCTTTGATATGATTAAAGGTCAGCCAGAATTTGATACAGATTGCGAACTTAATAAGCCTGGCTTTAAAGTTTTACACGTTCCTGATTTAGATTTCAGATCATCCGCACTAACCTTTAAATTGGCTTTATTGCAGCTTAAAAAGTGGTCAGAAGCTAATCCACAGCATACACCAATTTTTATTACTTTAGAAGCAAAAGATGATTCGATTAAACGCAAAGGTTTTACTCAGCCCGAAGTATTTACCAGTGCAACTTTTGATGAATTGGATAAAACCATTCTTGAAAATTTAGGTAAAGAACATTTAATTACACCAACTGAAGTTAAAGGAAAATATAAAACTTTGGAGGCAGCTGTTTTAGAGCAAAATTGGCCAAAATTAAGCAAGGCCAAAGGTAAATTTTTATTTGTTTTAGATGCTACAGGCAGAAAACGCTCAACTTATATCAATGGTCATCCTTCGTTAACGGGTCGCGTGATGTTTGCCAATGCAGATGTTGGTACTCCGGAGGCTGCCATAATGATTAGGAACAATCCAAAAGATGTGCAAATTCCTGACCTTGTAAAAAAGGGTTACATCATAAGAACCCGGGCAGATGCTGATACCAAACAGGCTAGAAAAAGCGATTTTACTGATTTTGAAGCGGCCTGCAAATCAGGAGCACAAATTATCACTACAGATTATTACAAAAAAAGCACTCATTTTAAATCGGATTATTCCATAAGTTTTGCTAATGGAACATATTTTAGAGATAATCCACTTAAGAAATAAGCAACACACATGAACAGAAGATCGTTGTTAAAGGGAGGTTTCCTTGCTGGTTTAGGCTTACCATTTATTGGCTTGCAAGATGTTGTAGCCTCGCCACTTGTTGGTGCTAAAAAAGCCAAAAATATTATCATGATGGTTAGTGATGGGATGAGTATTGGTACGCTTAACATGGCAGATTTATATTCCAACCGCACATTCGGAAAAAGTAGTAAATGGTTAGGCTTGTATAGAGATAATAAAGCTGTAAGAGCTTTAATGGATACTGCTTCGGCAAGTTCTATGGTTACCGATTCTGCTGCGGCTAGCTCATCATGGGGTGGGGGTATGCGGGTAAGAAATGGTTCGCTCAATGTGGGTGTGAACGGTGAAAAGCCTCAACCAATTCTTCAAAAATTTAAAGAAAAAGGTAAAAAGGTTGGTTGCGTAACCACTGTGCCAATTACCCATGCAACACCTGCAGGCTTTTGTGTAAATATAGATAATCGTGGTGGGCAGGATATTATTGCCGAAATGTACCTCGGATTAAAGTTTGACGTAATGATGGGTGGCGGGCATAAATATTTTGGGGAGAAAAGAACTGGCGGAAACCTGATTCCTAAATATTTAACACAAGGTTACAAAGTTGCAGAAAACAGAGCAGAAATGATGGCCTTGGATAAATCGAAGCCGGTTTTGGGTTTGTTCGCTGAAGATGGAATGCCGTTTGAAGTTGATCGCCAGCATGATGAAGCACTGATGAAAAGTACACCAACTTTGGCAGAAATGACAATAAAAGCCATCGAATTAATGAAAGATAACAAAGACGGTTTTGCTTTGCAGGTAGAAGGTGGAAAAGTAGATTGGGCAGCACATTCGAACGATTTGAGTGGATTAATTTTCGATCAGTTGGCATTTGATGAAGCTGTTGGAAAAGTTATAGAGTTTGCAGAAAAAGATGGCGAAACTTTGGTAATTATAACAACAGACCATGGAAATTCAAATCCTGGTTTATTTTATGCAGATGAAGCCAATAAGAAGTTTGATAGCCTCCAGCATTTTAAACATAGCAATACATGGCTTTTAGGTCAGTTAAATCAATCATTTAGCGAACAAAAAATTATCGATTTGATAAAAGAAAACCAAGGTTTGGTAATGAAATCCGCTGATGTTAAATCGCTGCTTACACACTTTAAAGATATTGTTCCGGGTCAACTCTACAATGAATCTAATCTTCCGTTTTACGAATATGGAAAAATTTTAGGCAAATATACAGATGTGCAATGGGCCGGTATGAATCATACCGGTGATTATGTAGAGCTTACCATGTTTGGTCCTGGTTCTGAAAACTTAAAGCCTTTTGTTAAAAATTACGAACTGCATAATTTTATGCTAAAGGCTGCCGAAATGCCAGAATCGCTTATGGTGAAAGCTTAATTTGAAATCACCAGTTTATCAAAAAATAGAATTCTTTTAAATCAAATCCTTAATTTTGAACATGCTGCATCCCTTTAAATCTTTTTTTTCGATATTGTTTGTACTATTTTATTTAAATACTACTTGTGTTTTTGCTCAAGACGGAAAAACACTTACTGCAATAATTAACCCGTCGGGAACGTGGTTAAAAGGCGATTTGCATGTGCATTCCAGACATAGCACTGAATCATCCAACAATTCGATTTCAAAGATTATAAATTTTTCAAAATCGGTAAAGATGGATTACTTATGCATAACCGATCATGATAATCATGTTAATGGAGATATAGCGCACAACACCTGGACTGATCCAGAATTTAAATCAGACTCGCTGCTTTTATTATACGGTGCAGAGTGGACCACCACCAGAGGACATGGAAATGTGTTTTCTGCAAAACCATATGACCATCAAAAGTTGTTTGATGTTAGAGATCAGCGAGACGTAAACATTGGCAAGGTTAAAAATTCGTTGGGGGTTCATTTATCGGCAAACCATCCAAGCGGGAAAGATAATTTTGGCTTTTCTTATGATCTGGTAAAATCGATAGAGGTTTGGAATTCGGCAATTTGGCCAAAAAATGCCAATGCAATTATGATTTGGGATGATATGCTTTCATCGGGTAGAATGATGACCGGAAGGGGAGGAAGTGATTCGCATCATGGCGTGCCTACTGCTGATGAAAAACCAACAGCAAATACTTATCAAGCAGAATTTAATTATGTTGGCACACCCACAACATGGGTTTTTGCAAAAAAACGGAGTCTAGATGCAATCGTTTATGCATTAGATAATGGTAAGGTTTCGGTAAGTGCAAATCCATTTTCTCCAAGGGTAGAGTTTTATGCTGATGAAAAAGGAAATGGAAAATTTGAAATGATGATGGGTGATAACGCAATTTCAACTGGTAAGCCGATAAAATTTCAAGTACAATTGATGGGTAATACTTTGGTAGATGAAACCTATACAATTACTGTAATTAAAAATGGTAGAAAATTGAATGCTTACGAAGTGAAAGGCAAAATACCAGTTATTGAATTCACCGATACTCCAGATTTTAAAACACGTACATATTATCGTGTTGTGGTAGAAGGTAAAAATACTCCCTATCCGCAAGTTCCAAAATCAATGGGTTTAAGCGAAAAAATGGTCGCTCTTTCCAATCCAATTTATTTCAATTTCGATCCGAAGTTTTAAGAAACTTTAAGAACCTATACTAAATGTGAATCGACTTCCTTTAGTAATTTCTGATTCAACAGAAATTTTGCCATTCAGTTTTTCTACCAAAAACCTTACGGTAAAAAGTCCAATGCCTGTACCATTTTGCTGGAATCTATCGACATGATTTAATGTTACATGCCTGTCGAATATACGTTCAAGTTCCTTATTAGCTATTCCAATTCCATTATCCTGAATTACAAAAACATCTTTGCCATCTTTTTTATGGTAGCTGATTTGAATTTTGCAAATTGGCTTATCATTGTAGCGAACAGCGTTGGTTAATAAATTTATAAATATTTGCTGCAGTGCAATTTCTGAAGTTGTAATTATTGGGTTTTCTGTTGGATAGGTAATTACCACGTTATCGGGCATAGTAATCATAGAAACTGTTTTTTCTAAGAAATTACTGAGAAGAATTGATGTATGATTTTGAGTTAGTTTTTCTGGTTTGAGCGAATAATCTAACATATCATTTACCAGCTTCGCTAACTTTTTTGTTGATGATAAATTTGTTGATGCAAGTTTTAACGCCTTAACATCGCCATTCTGCTCTAGGTGTCGGGTTAAAAGTTCAGCACTCATTAATATACTACTTAAAGGATTTTTTAAATCGTGTGCAGCAGTTGTTGCAAATCGCTGCATAAATTCATTTGTTTCGCTTAGTTTTTTATTTGCTTCGTGAAGGTCAGCAATTTTCTTTCTAAGCTCCATTTGAGCAATAACCTGTTTCGCTAAAATTTTCAGTCCATTTAATTGTTGCGGTGTTAAGGATTTTGGCACCCTATCAATAACACAAAGTGAGCCAAGTGAATAACCATCAGGACTTTGCAATGAAACTCCGGCATAGAAAACAATATTCGGATCAGAAGTTACCAAAGGATTTTCAGCAAATCGTAAATCAGACCTCGCATCGGTTACCTGCATGGTTCCGGTGGGATCTATAATCGTATGTGCACAAAAAGCATGTTCTCTTGGCGTTTGATTAACATCTAGCCCAATTCTGCTTTTAAACCACTGGCGTGTTTCATCAACTAAAGTAATCAATGCGATTGGTGTACCACAAATTTCGGAAGCCATTTTAGTTAAATCATCGAAATCATCCTCTTCAGAGGTATCCATGATTTTATAGGCTTTTAATGAGGCTAAACGTTCTGGCTCATTTTTTGGCAAGGGCAATTCTTTATTCAAACTACTGTAAGGTATGTGCAGATTGCCAATTTGGTTTTCTGATGATAAACTAATTTCCAAAGTTATCTAATTTTAATTCAGATAACTATTTTATAGCTTTTGGGAATGCTAAAATGACGGTGTTACAACTTATCATGAAAACAAACTGAACGAGCTAATTTTATGCTTTAAAATTATAAAAAAATAAAACTATTAGCTAAATCTGATTGTAGTATAATAACAAAACTGAAAAAGAAACTTCAAAATTTTACAAAAATGGAAAATACAGAAAAAACAGTAGAAATTTTAAATGATTTAATTGAAATCAATAACGATAGAGCAGATGGGTTTGATAAAGCATCGGCAGATTTAGATGAGGTTAACATCGATTTGAAAGCTACCTTTGAAAAATTATCATCAGATAGCCGTGCGAACTCTTTAGAGTTAGCTGGTTTAGTAGGTAGAAATGGCGATACTCCAGATACTGGAAATACCATTTTAGGAACTTTACACAGAGCATGGATAGACATTAAAGCTAGCTTCGGTGGTGATGATCGCCACAGTATTTTAGCAGAATGTGAGCGTGGAGAAGATGCAATCAAAAAAGCATATAGAGATGCGCTTCAAGAAAATGAATTAAGCGAACACGTAAGATCAACATTGTTAAAACAGCAGGATGCTATTAACTTAAGCCACGATTTAATTAAAGGCTTAAGGGATGTTCACAAAGCTATATAGTATTTAATAAGAATTCGCCGCTGGTTAAGTTTTAATCAGCGGTTTTTTTGTCCTAAATTTTTAGGATTTGAAGTGTATTAAGCCTAATATTTGGAGTTACTTTTTTCAATAAGATGACTATTAAGTATATCAAGCAAATTATCTATGTCGTATGGTTTTGGGATAAAGTCTTCTGCTCCACAGCTCATTGCAGTTTGCTTTCCTGTATCGCTTGCCGAAAGTACAATCATTGGAATATTTGTATGAGCCACATTTGATTTTAATGAAGAGATAATCCTATCGCCAGAAATGCCGGGCATCCACAAATCAATTAATAATAAATCAGGCATTTCATTTAAAAAAATCTGCTCTGCATTTAAGCTGTCAGAAACGGCAATTACTTCAAAACCAGCATCTTCTAATATCATTTGGGTTACATCTAATATGTCTATCTCATCGTCACATATCATTATTTTAATTGCCATATTGATTTTGCTTTAAAGGTATTGTGAAACTAAAAACTGATCCCTTATCCTCTTCACTTTCTACCCACAGCGTTCCTTTATGTTCTTTTATTATCTGACTGCAAACATATAAACCTACGCCCACACCAGGAAATCTTTCTGAGATTTCATCAGCACGGTAAAAGCGTTCAAAAATTCTTTTGTGATCTCTTTTATGTATTCCAACACCAGAATCTGTAACCGAAACCTTACAATATCCCGATAACATACTTAGATGAACATTTATTCCTTTTTCTACAGGACTATATTTTACAGCATTTGACAATAAGTTTATCATAACCTGTTCTAATCTACCAAAATCACCTTCAACCGTAATATCAGCGATACCTGTCATAGAAATTTTATGCTCAGGAGAACTTTGTTCTAGTACATTTACTGCATCTTCAATTAATTTTCTAAAACTGAAAGGCTCAAAATTAAATTGAATTTTACCAGATTGCATTCTCGCAACGTCCAATAAATCGTGTATTAGTCGCTCTAACCTACCAATAGATTTACCAGCCGTAGCAAAACCTTTTAAGTAAGTAGTATCGTTATTTCTTTTTGCTATTTTTTCTAATAATTGAAAATTACCTTTTATGCTGGTTAAAGGAGTTTTCATTTCATGACTTGCAATATTTATAAAATCTTCCTTTCTATATTCAATAGCTTTTCTTTCGGTAATATCTTCTATAGCTAGAAGTATTCTATCTTGATATTTACCTTTAAGCGTCATTTGCCTTGCATTTAAAATAAGCATTTTACGCCCTATCGATGCAAATTCATTCTCCATTTCAAAACCTTCGAATGGATTATTATGAGGAAGAATATTTAACAATAGCTGTCGAAGTTCTGGAATATCCCACTGTCCGTTTCCTATCTTAAATAAATTTTCACCAATTATGTCTTGATATCTTTCCCTAAAAAAACTACAAAAATTTTCGTTAGCACTTAAAATTTTTAATTCGCTATCTAAAACAATAAGGCTTTCTCTAATGGTTTCTACAATAGCAGATAAATAGCTTTCACTTTCTTCTAAGTTATGTGTGCGTTCTCTTACCTGTTCATCCAATAACTCCCTTTCTTCTACCAATTCATTTTCGGCATTTACTCTTTTTGTTACATCATTTTGAATACCTATGAAATGTGTAACAATTCCCTGGGGATTTTTTATTGGCGAAATCATAAGTTCATTCCATAGCATTTTGCCATCTTTCTTATAATTTCTTAGTAAAACCGTACAATGCTCCCCATCTTTTATTGCAGCTCTTAATAAATTTCTTGATTTTTGATTACGGTCTTCACCTTGTAAAAAGCGGCAGTTATGGCCTATAATTTCTTTCTTAGTATATCCGGTTAAATTCTCAAATGCATTATTGCAGTAAATAATTGGCTCATCTGGTTGATTATGATCCGTTATAACTACACCATTGCTAGATGCATGTAATGCTGCTGCAAATAGTCTTAAATCAGCATTTCCAAAATCTGGCAAATTCACTAAAAAGTCTTCCATTTATAAAAACATTTTATCAGGGTTAATGAATTCGAAATGGTTATGTTTAACCATCACGCGTAAGATAACTTTAAGCCCCATGGTTTTGTTTAGTAAAATGTGAAATTAATCAAATTAAAGCCGAAATATTCCTAAATGATGTGTAAACAGGGGCTTTTGTTAAGTGTATGACGAAAATTTCGCTATATCCAAAACATCAAATAATCAACGAAATCCATTCATCACATCTTTATAATTATTAATAATCTCCTAGAATTTAATCAAAACTTAACCTTTGTTTTTAGGGTTGTATAATCAAACAAAACAATCATCACCTATTAATATGAAAACAAAAGAAACTGGTAGCGAACCAAAATTTGCCACCAAAACCACAAAAGAAGATTCTCCAGAACTTAACGAACTTTTTAAAGATTCAATAGCTGATTTATATTGGGCAGAGAATCATTTGGTTAAATCCCTTCCAAAAATGATTTCCGTTGCAACAGCTCCCGAACTTATTAATGCTATAAAATCTCATCTCGAAGAGACCAAAAATCACGTAACCAGGTTAGAACAAATTTTTGAACTACTTGGAGAGAAGGCGATTGCTAAAAAGTGTGATGCCATGGAAGGACTTACAAAAGAAGCCGAAGGTATTGTAGAATCTACAGAACCTGGAACTGCAACTAGGGATGTGGGTATTATTTTGGCATCGCAAAAAGTTGAGCATTATGAAATTGCAAGTTATAATGGTTTGTATCAATTGGCAATAACCCTTGGTTTAAAAGATGTTGCAGAGATTTTAGAGCAAACATTGGCTGAAGAAAAACTTGCCGATAATAAATTAGGCGACATCGCTGAAAACGAAATTAATTATAAAGTAGCTGAAGAAGCTTAAAAAATATGGCTAAGAAAACATCCAATAAAAATAGTTCTCCTGCACAGCAAGAGAACGATAAAACCAATAAATTAGAATCTTTCGTGGCAGATTCTACTGGTCAGTTTATGACAACCAATCATGGTGTAAAAATCAATGACGACCAAAACTCGCTTAAAGCTGGTGATAGAGGCGCAACATTACTCGAAGATTTTATCTTAAGAGAAAAAATTACACACTTTGATCATGAGCGTATTCCAGAACGTGTTGTACACGCAAGAGGTTCTGCAGCACACGGCGTTTTTAAAGTTTACGATGATTTATCAGAAATAACCAAAGCAGCTTTTTTATGTGATACCAGTATTGAAACACCAGTTTTTGTTCGTTTTTCTACGGTAGCCGGCTCTCGAGGTTCGAGCGATTTAGCCAGAGATGTACGTGGATTTGCAGTTAAGTTTTACACACAGGAAGGCAATTTTGATTTGGTAGGTAATAACATGCCAGTATTTTTTATTCAGGATGCAATTAAGTTTCCTGATTTAATACACGCAGTAAAACCTGAGCCGGATAATGAAATGCCGCAGGCAGCTTCAGCTCATGATACCTTTTGGGATTTTATTTCTCAACTTCCAGAGTCTGCACATATGATAATGTGGGCAATGAGCGATCGTGCTTTACCAAGAAGTTACCGCATGATGGAAGGTTTTGGAGTACACACTTTCCGTTTTGTAAATGCTCAAGGTGTTTCGAATTTTGTAAAATTTCATTGGAAACCTCTTCTCGGCGTGCATTCCGTTGCTTGGGATGAAGCGCAAAACATTTCTGGTAAAGACCCTGATTTTCATAGAAGAGATCTATGGGATGCAATTGAAGCAGGAGCTTTTCCGGAGTGGGAATTAGGTGTTCAAATTGTTCCTGAAGAGGATGAATTTAAATTTGAGTTTGATTTACTTGACCCAACAAAGCTGATACCCGAAGAACTTGTACCTGTACAACGTGTTGGAAAAATGACTTTAAATCGCAATCCGGATAATTTCTTTTCTGAAACCGAGCAGGTTGCTTTTCATATTGGTCATGTTGTTCCAGGTATTGATTTTACTAACGATCCGTTATTACAGGGTAGATTGTTCTCTTATACCGATACGCAATTAATTCGTCTTGGCGGACCAAATTTCCATGAAATTCCAATTAACCGCCCAGTTGTTCCGGTTCATAATAATCAACGAGATGGTTATATGCGTCAAACCATTAACCGTGGTAAAACCAGTTATGGTCCTAACGCCATTGCAGCCAACGACCCTCAACAAGCCAAGGCAAAAGAAGGTGGTTTTGTAAGCTATAATGAAAGGATTGATGCTAAAAAGATACGAGCAAGAAGCAGAAGTTTCTTTGATCATTTTTCACAAGCTCGTCTTTTTTTTAATTCGCAAAGCGATCCTGAAAAAAACCACATCACTGATGCACTGAGTTTCGAACTTGGAAAAGTTAAAGCAGTAGAAATTCGTGAACGTATGCTTGCCTTATTGGCCGAAATTGATAAAAACTTAGCCGCAGAGGTTGCTTATGCTTTAGGATTACACATTCCAAAAATTCCTCTAAAAGAACTGAATAACAGCATCCCGGCTGATGGTGATAGAAGTGAATATGCATCTACAAACCCTGAGGGTAGTTTAGCAAAATCAGAAGCATTAAGTATGGCTGGTACGATTAAAGATACCATTCAAACCCGAAAGGTTGCAATTTTAGCTGCTGATGGCGTTGATGAAAAATCGTTAAGTAAAGTTAAAGATGCATTGATAACGGAAGGAGCGGTGGTTCATATTATTGCTCCAAAGTTAGGCAAAATCATTTCTGAAGGCAATGTGCAAATTACTGTTGATGAAAGCTTTTTAACTGCTGCATCTGTTTTGTACGATGCTGTTTACGTTCCTGGTGGTGGAAATTCAGTTGCAACTTTAGAAGCAGAGGCAAATGCCGTTCATTTCTTAAATGAAGCTTTTAAACATTGTAAAGCTATTGCAGCCGATGAACAAGCATTACAAGTATTGGAATCAACCTACTTTTATAAAAAATTACCAGCAGAGTATTCTAAAGAAACAGTGCTACGCGAAGGCGTATTGGTTTCGGCAGATATTAAGAACTTAGCTAGTACTTTTATCGAAATGATTGGTATGCACCGTTTCTGGGAAAGAGAAAATCCTAGAAAAATTCCTGCATAATTTATCTGCGTTGCAAATTGATTATGAATTATTTTATTCATTTCAAATCAAATATATATCGAATGCTGTTTACATATAGCATTCGATATATGATTTTACCATCAACCTAAACTAAAATCCTAACTATGGAAAACAATACTAATCTTCCTAAAGTACCTGAGCAAGTTGTTGGAAGTGAGGTGGATGTTGTAGATGAACGGAAATTTCAAGGAGAGGAAGAAGCATTAAAAAGATATTTAGTTTCTTCTGAGCGACTTTTGGATGTAAATAATTGGGGCAAATATGCAGGGATTTCTGCTTTTCAATTGATTGATAACCATGGCGTTCGTGCTCAAAGGCTTGCAGAACACAAAGATTATATTCGCATAGATATTCCAGGTCCGGGAACTAAGGCAGGAATGGGTTATGATTGGGTTAGAATCGAAGAAATAGAACGAAATGATGATGGAAACGAGCGTTATGTTTTAATTAGAGTAAGGCCATGTCCGCATCCACTTTCTGATAAAAACGATACCGCACACTTTTTGAAAGATAATGCTACCTCTACATTTATTGTAAGGCAAAAAGGAAACGTTGTTTATGCCGAAGAACATGGGCATAATGAACTACCAAATACCACAAACGGCAGTTTATACGATAAGGGAAGAAACTTTGTGGTAGGTATGGCTGCAAAAATTGGCTTATCCTATCCTCAGTGGAGCAGCCTGGTTAAAGGTCTGCTTGCCGATTAAGATGTTTGATATTCTTGAATCATTTGCATTCCAGCTTCATTACCTTGTAGTGCCGCAAATTCCAAAGCAGATTGACCGGTTTTATCCAATATAGTAGTGTCAGCATTACTATCTAAAAGTAATTTCAACACATCATTTCTGCCAAACATAGCAGCAAACATTAAGGCAGTTCCGCCGTTTCCATGTTGCAAGTTCAAATCAGCTCCGCTTTCAATCAGCAACTTGGCTATGTCTGCATAACCTTTAAAAGAAACGCCCATTAAAGCTGTATTTCCACCATTATCAGCATCATTTAAATCTGCACCTGCTTCAATTAATAGTTTTGCGGCTTCATATTGGTTATTATAACATGCAATTATTAATGGTGTAAATCCTTTTTCATCCTTTAGATCAACATTTGCTTTTTGCAGAATCAGTTCTTTTAATACTTCAATTTCACCTTTTCTGGCAGCAGGAATTATAAGCTCGTTAATGTTCATGCTTTAATAACCTTTGCTTTTTATAAAAGTTTTAACAGCGTAAAGATTTTGAACTTTCAGGAAATATTTATAATTATATTAATTCAATTTTTTTTAAAACCTCCAAACTGAAGCAACTAATTATGTTACAATTAAAACATTGGAACACTTTGCTGGTTCTATTCTAAGCTTTAATTTTTTACTTATCTTTAGAATCATCCCAAAACAATGAAACACTTTGATGCTATAGTTATCGGTGCCGGTCAAGCAGGCGTTCCTTTAGCTAAAAAACTTGCTCAGGCAGGAAAAAAAATCGCTGTAATAGAAAAAAGAATAGTTGGTGGCACTTGTATAAATGATGGCTGCACACCAACTAAAGCCATGATTGCTTCCGCAAAAATGGTTTATCAAGCTGGTAAAGCCGATGAGTTAGGGGTAAACATCGGTTCAATAAAAATAGATTTTAAGAAGGTAAAACAGCGTAAAGATGATATTGTAGAACAGTTCCAAAAATCTGCTCAAAAAGGTTTGGAAGAAACCAATGGTTTAACACTAATTATGGGTGAAGCCCGGTTTAGCGGTGAAAAAGAAATTACCATTTTGTTGGCCAATGGCAAAGAAGAAATCATCACTGCCGATTGGATTTTCATCAATACAGGAGCAAAAACTGCAATACCTGATATAGATGGATTAGATGAAGTAGATTTTTTAACTTCTACTACTATCCTAGAGTTAGATAAAATCCCTGATGAATTGGTCGTAATTGGTGGCAACTACATTGGTTTAGAGTTTGGCCAAATGTTTAGCCGGTTTGGCAGCAAGGTAACCATCATTGAGCAGTCATCCACAATTTTGGCACGAGAAGATGAAGATGTTTCGGCTTCATTAACCGAAATATTAAAGGATGAAAAAATTGAAATCATAACCAATGCTGTGGTTAAAAAGTTTACATCAAATAAAAAGAATAAAATAGAAGTAGAACTTCAAGCTGATAACACCACCAAAAAGATAAAAACTAGTCATGTTTTAATCGCTACAGGTAGGATACCACAAACCAAAAATTTAGGCTTAGAATTTTGTGGAGTAAAAACAGATGAGAAAGGACATATCCTAGTTAACAATAAATTAGAAACCAATGTTAAGGGGATTTTTGCTTTAGGTGATGTTAAAGGCGGACCAGCATTTACGCATATTGCATACAACGATTACACCATAGTTTACCGGAATTTAATCGAAAAAACAAAATACAGCATTAAAAACAGACCAGTACCATATTGCATGTTTACCGACCCACAATTGGGCAGAATAGGAATGTCTGAGAAAGAAGCCAAAGAGAAAAAACTTGATTATAAAGTTGCTTTGTTACCAATGGCTTATGTTGCCCGAGGAATTGAAACCAATGAAACTAAAGGCTTAATGAAAGCAATTGTTGATGCAAAGAGTAAAAAGATATTGGGTGCGTCGATTTTAGCTTCAGAAGGAGGGGAAATTGTGTCGGTTTTACAAATGGCGATGGAAGGCGATATAACCTATGATAAAATTAGATACGGTGTTTTTGCACATCCAACCTATTCAGAATCGTTGAATAATCTTTTTATGAAGCTTGATGATTAGAAATGATTGAACTTAAAAATGTTAGTAAAAAGTATGGTGAAGCAGTAGCCGTAAATCAGGTTTCTTTCGATGTTAAAGAAAAAGAAAATTTGGTTTTGCTAGGCACAAGTGGTTGTGGTAAAACCACAACCCTAAAAATGATTAACCGACTTATTAATCCTGATGAAGGTGAAATCATTATCAATGGACAAAATATTATCAATCAAAACACAGAAATTTTAAGGAAAGGAATTGGCTATGTAATGCAAAATATTGGCCTTTTTCCACACTATACCGTAGAAGAAAACATCGCGATAGTTCCTGAATTATTAAAGTGGGATAAAAAGAAAATTCAAGATCGGGTGTATGAGCTTACCGAGAAACTTCATCTTCCAGCAAATTCTCTTAAACTTTTTCCTAACGAATTAAGTGGTGGGCAACAACAAAGGGTAGGACTTGCTCGTGCTTTGGTATCAGATCCTGCTGTATTATTAATGGACGAACCTTTTGGAGCATTGGATAATGTTACAAGAACCAGTATCCGGAAGGAATTTAAAGATTTAGAAGAACTCAAAAGAAAAACCATGGTGATGGTTACCCATGATGTTGAAGAAGCTTTTGAACTTGCCGATAGAATTTGCTTGATGGATAAAGGTCAGATTATGCAAATCGGAACGCCAAAAGAGCTACTTTTTAATCCCGCTAACGATTTTGCGAAGAAGTTTTTAGACGGACAACGCTTGGCGTTAGAATTTAAGATTGTCACCATTGAAGACATCTGGGAGAAGCTGTCAAACAGGTCAAGCATAAATAAAGGTTTAAGTGCTGATATAAGCGTTTGGGATGCGATGGAAAAATTACGCAACAATCAAGCAGCAGAACTGCAATTTTCAAACAACACTCAAGAATATAAAAGCGCAAGTTTTGACGAATTAATTAAAGCTTTTAATCAATATAAAAATTTTACCAAACATGAATGAGCAACAAACGCTTTGGCAATTCATGTCGATGGAATCGGATAAATTGCTTAGCCAAACGGTACAACACATTGGTTTAACCTTTATTTCGCTTCTGTTTGCAATTGCAATAGGTTTGCCTTTAGGAATTTTAATTGCCCGTAGGCGTAAATTATCTGGAATTATTTTAGGTATTGCGGGCGTTTTACAAACCGTACCAAGCATTGCTTTGTTGGGCTTTATGATTCCAATTTTAGGTATCGGAGCCAAACCTGCAATTGTGGCGCTACTTATTTATGCACTGCTCCCTATTATTAGAAATACCTACACCGGCATTATTGGCATTGATAAACACATTATCGAAGCTGCAAAAGCCATGGGAATGAGCAAATCGCAAATCTTATTTAAAGTAGAAATTCCCTTGGCAATGCCTGTTCTTCTTGCAGGAATCCGTACCGCAACCGTAATAAATGTTGGCGTGGCAACGTTGGCGTCGTACATTGCTGCTGGTGGTTTGGGTGAGTTTATTTTCGGTGGTATATCGCTTAACAACACCAATATGATTTTAGCTGGTGCAATTCCTGCAGCTTTACTTGCCATATTATTAGATGGTTTACTTGCGCTAACCCAAAAATTGGATTTTAAAAAACTCAAAAAAGTATTAATCTTTTCTTCCGTTTTTTTAATTATTTTAACTGCTTTCTACGTATTGCCATCTGCTTATGGCTCTGGTTTAAAGGCTGGTTTTACACCCGAATTTATGGGCAGGCAAGATGGCGATTTAGGCTTAAAATCTGCCTATGGATTAAAAATTAAAACTGTGGTGATTAGTGATGCAGTTATGTATAAAGCTGCTTTTTCAAAAGAACTAGATGTGATTAGTGGTTACTCTACCGATGGACGGCTCAAAGCTTTTGGACTTAAAATTTTAAAAGATGATAAAGGAATTTTCCCACCTTATTATGCCGCACCAATTGTAAATCAAGCTTCTTTAAATAAGTTCCCCGAATTAGAAGATGTTTTAAATTTATTGGCAGGCAAAATCACCGACTCTGTTATGACCGATTTAAATTATCGAACCGATTATCTTCACCAAACACCAGAAAAAGTTGCCATAGATTTTTTAGTGAAAGTTGGCTTATATAAATCGCCAAAAGGAGGAGCTGGTGAAACCATTAAAATTGGCTCAAAAATTTTTGGCGAGCAATACATTCTGGCAGAAATTTACAGCATGCTTATAAAAGGAAATACAAATTATAAGGTGGAAACTAAAACCGGTTTAGGTGGCACGAAAATTTGTTTTGATGCTCTGGTTAATAACCAAATTGATTTTTATCCAGAATATACAGGTACCGGATTGTTAGCTATTTTAAAACCCGACAATAAAATTGTTTCGCAAATATCTCACAATAAAGATGAAACGTATAAATATGTAAGTGATGAGTTTAATAAAAAATATAAGATTAAATGGTTAAAACCAATCGGGTTTAATAATTCTTATGCATTGATGATGCGACAAAAACAATCCTCAGAAATAGATGTTAATACCATAACAGATCTCAAAAACTATCTTGATAAAAATTAATGAATCTTGCTGAAAAATACCTAAGCATTCGAAAACATGCTGAGCAACTTTGTGAACCTTTACAAATAGAGGATTATGTGGTTCAACCTGTTGTAGATGTTAGTCCGCCGAAATGGCATTTAGGGCATACTACCTGGTTTTTCGAAACCTTTATTTTAATACCCTATTCAACTTCTTACCAGGTTTTTAACGAAGATTACAATTACGTATTTAACAGTTATTACGAAACTGTAGGTAATCGTGTTATTCGTACCGATAGAGGTAACTTAAGTAGGCCAAGTGTAAATGAAGTTTATCAATATCGCCATTATGTAGATGATGCAATGGTATCGTTTCTTTCCACAGAAATATTGTCAGAAGTGCTTGAATTGGTAATTTTGGGTTTCAATCACGAGCAGCAACATCAAGAATTACTGCTAACAGATATAAAATTTATTCTTGGCAATAATCCACTTTTCCCAGTTTACGATTCAAATAAAAAGGAAACTATATCAGAGCATATCAACAACTCTAATATGCTTACCGTTTCGGAAGGCATTTATGAAATCGGCTATAACGGAAATGATTTTTGTTTTGATAACGAGTTAAACCGACATAAAGTTTATTTAAACGAATTTGAAATCTGTTCTAATTTGGTTTCAAATGAATCGTATTTAGATTTTATAAATGATGGAGGTTATCAAAATTTTAATTTTTGGCATGCTGAAGGTTGGGATTGGGTAAATACCAATAAAATTAATGCACCAATGTACTGGCATTTAATTGATGGCAAGTGGATGAATTACACACTTCAAGGTTTAAAAGAAATCAATCTAAATGAGCCTCTAACCCATATTAGTTATTACGAAGCTTATGCTTTTGCAAGTTGGAAAGGAATGCGATTACCAACAGAATTTGAATGGGAAGTAGCAGCAAAAAACTTTAACTGGGGCGAGCGGTGGGAGTGGACCGAAAGTGCTTACTTGCCATATCCAGGTTTTAGTAAAGCTCCGGGTGCAATAGGCGAATACAACGGGAAGTTTATGGTAAACCAAAAAGTATTACGTGGTTCATCAATCGCTACACCTGCAGAACATAGTCGCATAACATACAGAAATTTTTTTCATCCACATTTAAGATGGCAATACACAGGCATTCGTCTTGCTAAATAGAAATTTATGATGCTTACAACAGAAAAAACCACAGTAAATAATACTCAATTTTTGCAAGAAACTTTGGCAGGATTAAATGCCGGGCCAAAGCGAATGTTTTCAAAATACTTTTACGATGAAACTGGCGACCATATCTTTCAGCAGATTATGGATATGGAAGAATATTACCTTACCAATGCCGAAATGGAAATTATGCAATACCAGGCAAATAGCATTGCAAACGTAATTTCTGTTGATAATGAAGCTTTTGATTTAATTGAATTAGGCGCTGGTGATGCAACAAAATCCATTCATTTGCTAAAAACCCTACTAGATAAAAACCTGAATTTTAAATATTATCCTATTGATTTTTCGGAGCATGTAATAAACGATTTGGACGTGAATTTGCCTGCAAAGCTTCCTGAATTAATATTTGAAGGTTTGAATGGCGACTATTTCGATATGCTTAAAAAAGCTACAGAGATTTCGGATAGGAAAAAAGTTGTTTTGTTTATGGGAGCAAACATTGGCAATATGAATGTTAGTGAAGCTCGAGGATTTTGCTTAAGCCTTAAACAATTATTGTCTCCTGATGATATTCTGATTATAGGTTTTGATTTGAAAAAAAATCCACAGCAAATATTAGCAGCCTACAATGATAAAGCAGGCATTACACGTTCATTTAATTTGAATTTACTTAGCCGAATTAACCGTGAACTTGATGGTAACTTTGATATAAGTGCCTTTGAACATTACGCCAATTACGACCCAGAAACCGGTGCATGCAAAAGCTATTTAATCAGTTTAAAAAATCAAATCGTAAATATTGGTAGTAATGCAATTCATTTTTCAGAGAATGAATTTATTATGATGGAAATTTCACAAAAATATTCACTAAACGAGATTGATGATCTTGCTCAATCATCAGGTTTTCAATTGATAAATTCTTTTACCGACCAGCAAAAATATTTTGTTGATGCGGTTTGGAAAGTTGGCTAATTAATCCAAAACGCTCAGTAAGGAGTTTAAATCTTCCTCTGTATTGTAAAAATTAAAAGATATTCGCGTTCCGGCACCTCTTGGCGAACATAAAATCTTTTCGGCAATTAGCTTATCAACTGTTTCTTTGTTAAGTGGTAAACTCATAATAGAAGATTGTTCTTTTCGCTCCACCATCCAATCTGTAAGCAATCCTTTCTGATGCAAAGCTCTTCTGGCTTGGTTTGCAAGGCTTGCTGTAGTTTTTTCAATTGTGTTTAAGCCAATTTTGTTTAAATATTTTACTCCTTCGTTTAATGTTCCAAAACTTAAGCTATCTAAATGTCCGGGTTCTAAACTAAGCGATAAATAATCTCTGCCGCTTAAAAATGGTGCAGATGGCAATGTAAATGGCTTTCTGTTTTCGTAAAGTACTTCTTTAATTTTATCTGATAAGAAAATGTATCCGTTTCCATAACCACCTAAAAGCCATTTGTAACCACTACCTATCAAAACATCTAAGCCTGATTGTTGGAAATTAAATACAGCAGTACCTAAAAATTGCGTACCATCAGCAATCAAAATCAAATCGGGGAAATTAGCTTTTAAATTTTTGATAAAATCACTTTGCATTTTCAAACCGCTGATGTATTGAACCATGCTAAAGGCAAATACGGTCGGTTTAAATTTTTCGATGGCATTCAATATGTTTTCTTCTAGATTAGCATCAATTGCCACTTCTAAAAACTCAAATCCTCTGCTCGTAACCGGATAACTTACTGATGGGTAATCTTCTTGCAGCAATAAAAAACGGTGATTTCCAGCCAATCCATTTAAAATAGAATTAAATCCACTCGAAAAATTCTGACTTAAATACGTATTATCTTTTTTGGATGAAAAACTTTCGGCAAGATTTAGTCTTAAATCTTCCATAACCTTTAAATTATTGGCTCTAAAGGTACTTCCACCTTCAATAAATTCGGCATCATGTTGTTTACGCCAATTGGCAATTTCTACAGATAATAATCCTGAATTTGCCGTATTTAAATAAGTACAATTTTTAAGAATTGGGAAATTTTCGCTAAACATCATCCTCAAAAATAAATAAATAACTCTAGCACAAGAATTATAATTTATAAGTGCCTTAAGGTTAACTTAAGAATAAGAAAACAGACAAATCGTAGTTCATTTCCACTTCAGAGGTTAAAGTAAGTTAATCATAGGTTCACATAAGGGCGATAGCTTTGCCACATTCTAAGGAACCAAGGAAATTAAACTAAAACGGTTTAGGCCGATAACTAATTTTTAACAAATGAAAAAACCTTTACTGCTAATGCGGAAGCTTTTGCTTTGTACTTCTATTGCATGCCTTCTACAAAACAATGTTTTAGCCGTCCCAATTGTTGCGGCAAAACTTAATTATCCTGAGTTTGAAGCTAAAAATCAGGAAACCGGAACCATCAGCGGAAAGATTATTGATGAAAAGGGCGAATCGCTTCCAGGTGCAAGCATCTTGATTAAGGAATTGAACAAAGTTGTTCAAAGTAATCCTGACGGTAGTTTTAGCATCACAGCTCCTGCAGGCACATACAACATTCAAGTCAGTTTTGTGTCTTACACCACTGTTACGCTAAGTAAAATTGTAGTTAAAGCAAAAGAAACTACACCTTTAAATGTTACACTTAAAGGCGAAACGGGTAGTTTAAACGAAGTACTTATTGTTGGTTATGGTACACAGAAAAGAGAAAATGCAACTGGTGCTGTAGATCAGATTACTTCTAAGAATTTAGAAAACAGACCAATTACCAATTTAACTCAAGGCTTGCAAGGCTTATTGCCCAATCTAAATTTAAAAATGTTAGATGGTAAGCCAAATCAATCTCCGAATTATAATATTCGTGGTACAACTTCTATCGGTCAGGGTGGAAGTGCTTTGGTCTTAATTGATGGTTTTGAAGGCGACCCTAGCTTATTAAATCCAAACGATGTAGAAAGTGTTACCATTTTAAAGGATGCGGCTTCTGCAGCAATTTATGGTGCACGAGGCGTTTTTGGAGTGGTATTGATTACAACAAAGAAACCAGAGAAAGGTCGTACAAGCATATTTTATTCAAGCAATTACGCCATAAAGAGTCCTTTACAAGTTCCTGATTTTGTAACCGATGGTTATACCTGGGCAAAAATGTTTGCAGAGGCATTCGTAAATGGAGATGGAGCTTTTCCTCAAAATGCCAATAAAACGCAGAAATTTTCTCAGGCTTATCTTGATGAATTTAAGCGAAGAGCAGAATCTGGTCAGCCTTACAAGGAAGTTGAAGTAAACCCAACTACTGGAGAATATACTTATTATGGCAATACAGATTACTATGCCGAACTATATAAAAAGAATACTGTTGCTACGGAAAACAATCTATCGGTAAGTGGTGGTAGTGAGAAGGTGTCGTTTTTAATATCAGGTAGATATTTAAATCAAGATGGATTGTTTAAGTATAATAGTGATGATTACGACATGAAAAACATCAGGGCAAGAGGTTCTGTGCAGGTTTTTCCTTGGCTAAGTATAGAAAACAATGCAGATTATTCAGTTTCAAACTACCATAATCCTATAAACGTTGGTGAAGGTGGTGGTATTTGGCGAAACATTGCCGATGAAGGTAAACCAACCATGCCAATTTATAATCCTGATGGTTCCTTAACATTTGCTGCAGCTTATACCGTGGGCGATTTTATTTACGGCAAAAATGGTATCGATACACGCAAGCAAATTTTTAGAAACATTAGCGGTATAAGAACTAAATTTTTTGATAACAAGTTTCGTATAAATGCCGATTTTACTTTCCGTAATACCAATAACGATATTGAGCAAAAACGAGTTCAGGTTCCGTATAGTAATACACGTGGGGTAACTTCTTTCGTAGGTACAACAACCAACGACTTGTTATTTGATAAACGCGAAACCCAGTACATAGCAACCAATGTTTTTGCAGAATACGAAAATCGATTTGGTACCAATCATTATTTAAAAGCTATGGTTGGTTACAATTACGAACAATCTACCTATAACCGAGTTGCCGTACAGCGTAACGGAATTATTTTTGAAGATGCTACCGATTTAAATCTAGCTGTGGGTCAATCTATTACAACTGGTGGTGGTTACGAGCAATGGGCTATTTTGGGTGGTTTCTCACGATTGAATTATTCATTTAAAGATCGTTATTTATTAGAGGTTAATGCCAGATATGATGGTTCGTCTAAATTTCCTTCCAATCAGCGTTATGGATTTTTCCCATCTGTATCAGCAGGTTGGAGAGTTAACAAAGAAGCTTTTTGGAATGTATCAGATAAAATTATTTCTGATTTAAAAATTAGAGGTTCTTATGGCTCACTTGGAAACGGAAACATTGCATCTTATGCCTTCCAGGAAATTTTTAACATCAGCCAATCCGGCGTAATTTTAAACGGTGTTAAACCACCAATCACCCGAATTCCGGCAGTATTGCCTGATGGTTTAACCTGGGAAACTTCTACAACAACAAACGTTGGTTTAGATTTAACCATGCTTTCTGGCCGTTTAAGCTTTAATGGTGATGCTTACATTCGCAAAACTACGGATATGTTTACCTTCGGACTAACGCCTCCTGCCGTGTTCGGTGCTGATGTTCCTAAAGGAAACTACGCCGATTTAACTACGCGTGGATGGGAAGTTTCAATAGGCTGGAACGATAAAATTGGTAAATCTGAAAAGCCTTTCAGCTATAACGTAAGGTTAACGCTTGCCGATAATAAAACCAAAATTGATAAATATAACAATCCCGATAAATTGTTAAGCGATTATTATGAAGGACAAACCTTAGGTGATATTTGGGGTTACGAAACAGAAGGATTTTTTATTGATGATGCAGATATTGCTTCTCATGCCAAGCAAGATCCTCAAATGCGTGCTTCTCCAACCGGTAAATGGTTTCCTGGTGATATTAAATTAAAAGATCTAAACGGTGATGGTTTTATCAACGTTGGCGAAAATAAAGTAGGTAAATCTGGCGATAGAAGAATCATTGGTAATTCAGCGCCCAGGTATCTTTACGGCATTAACTTAGGTGCAGATTGGCACGATTTCTCTTTCTCTGTTTTCTTTCAGGGTGTAGGTAAGCAACAATGGTATCCAAGTACAGAAACTGAAATGTTTTGGGGGCAGTACAACAGACCATATAACAATATTCCAACTTTCCATTTAGGCAATATGTGGACACCACAAAACACAGATGCTTATTTCCCTCGCACAATGTCAAGAGCCGCATCTAGCAATACCAATCGTACGCTTGGTGTAGCACAAACCCGCTATCTTCAGAATGTAGCCTATATCCGAATGAAGAATATCCAGGTTGGTTATACACTTCCAACAAGATGGGTTAACAAAGTTGGTGTACGTACGGCAAAAGTATTTTTCTCTGGCGAAAATCTCTTTACATATTCGCCAATGTACAAAATCGTAAAAAATACAATTGATGTTGAAAATGCTGTGCCGTCTGATCAAGATTTAAATCCGAACAGCACCAATGGAGATGGATATAATTATCCGATATTGAAAAGCTACGCATTTGGAGTAAATATTGGATTTTAAGGTTATTGAACAAAAAAAATGATAAAGATGAAAAAACAATATATATGGATATTGCTGAGTTGCCTGAGTTTGGTAGCCTGCAAAAAGCTCGATCAGAAACCAGAATCTACGGCTTCTAAAGAAGCCGTATTTGGTACCGAAAACGGATTAAAACTCTATACAAATTCCTTCTACAGCATGGATTTTTTACCAAAAAATTCTATCAGTTTGGATGCAATGTCGGATTATTTGGCGGTTAAGTCTGTGCCGGATTTTGTTCGTGAGGGTGGTTTTGCTGCCAACAACAGCTCTGGCTGGTCTTGGAGAGATTTAAGAAACATAAACTACTTTATTGAAAACTGTAAAGACCCTGCCGTACCTGCTGTTGTTCGTAATCACTACATAGGTTTAGCACGTTATTTCAGGGCTTATTTTTACATGGAAAAAGTTAAACGCTTTGGCGATGTGCCTTGGATAGGTAAACCGCTTGACGTTGATGATGCATCACTTTTTGCAGGTAGAGATAAGCGAGAATTGGTTATGGATTCCGTTTTAGCCGACATCAACTTCGCCTGTGCAAATATTACAACTACGAACGACGCAACCCGTACCACAATTACAAAATGGGTTGCTTATGCTTATAAATCAAGGTTGTGTTTGTTTGAAGGAACATTTAGAAAATACCAAACCGAATTAAATTTAGGTTCAACAGCAAATAAATGGTTAGAAGAATCTGCATCAGCTGCAGAACAAATTATAAAAAATGGTGGTTTTTCATTAAATACAGCAGGCGGACCAGGTGTATCTTATCGTCAGGTTTTTACCAGCAATACACCTGTAGCCAATGAGGTTTTACAGTCTGCCGTTGCCGACTTAAATCTTGGTGTACTAAGTGACGCCAATTGGTGGTGGACTAGTGGGACTTACGGAGCAAAGGCTAGTTTTACACGTACTTTTATAAATACCTATTTAAAACTTGATGGAACACCATACACAAATGACCCATCATATCGAACACAATTGTTCAAAGATGAAGTAAAAAATCGCGATTTAAGATTAAAGCAAACCATTCGTTTAGGCGATTATAAACGTATTACAAGTGGTCAGCTGGTTGCGGCTCCACCAGTTTTTTCTTATACGTTTACAGGTTATCAACCAATAAAATTGACACTTGATGATACTTATTTTGATGCGGGTGCCCTAAATACAAATGCGATTTCATTGTTCCGTTATGCAGAAGTGTTATTAAATTATGCTGAAGCTAAAGCAGAATTAGGTACATTAACCGATGCTGATTGGGCCTTAACTGTTGGTGCTTTAAGAGCAAGAGCAGGGATTACTGGTAGCTTAACTACAAGGCCAACCGTTGCCGATCCATACTTAACAGCAAATTATTTCCCTGGAATTACAAATGCTGCTTTGTTAGAAATTAGAAGAGAGCGTGGCATAGAGTTAAGTTTAGAAGGATTTCGCTTTTCTGATTTATTGAGATGGAAACGCGGACCATTAATGGAGCAGGAGTGGAATGGTTTTTATGTTCCGGCTTTAAACATACCACTTGATTTGAACGAAGATGGGATTTTGGATGTTGCTTTTTACCAAGGAACCCGACCAACACCTGCTGTTGCAGGCGTTACATATGTTGATGTTTCGGCAACAGTTGGTGCAGCGATAAACTCTCAGCTATTGAAAAATGGTTCATCTGGTGAGTTGACCTGGATGAAAGAAATACCGAGAAAATGGCTGGAAAGGAATTATTATTACCCAATTCCGTTAAATGATTTGCAGCGTAATCCAAATTTGAAACAGAATAATGGTTGGTAAATTTTAAAGAGACGTTGCGGTGAAGTTTGGAGTGCTAACAATAATTTCACCACTGCTTTTCAATTTGACAAATTCTAGGCTCGAATTAAGCAGCTTAATTTAAAAAAAATAAAATAAATGAAACTAAAAATATGGTCTGTAGCAGTTTTGCTATTTATTGCTTCTAATGTAGCCGAAGCTCAAAATTTAATCATTGGAACTTTTAATATCAGATTCGATAACCCACGAGATAGTGGTAATTTGTGGGTAAACCGGGCGCCCATTGTTGCAAACCTTATCCGTTTTCATCAATTTGATGTTCTTGGTGTACAAGAAGGACTAAAAAATCAACTCGACGATATCAGTACGGCATTACCAGAATATGCAAGATATGGCAAAGGTAGAGACGATGGAAAAGATGCAGGAGAACATTCTGCTATTTATTATAAAAAAGATCGTTTTAAACTCATTAAAAGCGGAGACTTCTGGCTTTCTGAAACACCAGATCTTCCCGGAAAAGGTTGGGATGCCACTTGCTGCAACAGAATTTGTTCATGGGTATATCTTGAAGATTTAACAACTAAAAAGCAATTTTACACATTCAATGTTCATTTCGATCATCAAGGCGTTGTAGCTCGTAAAGAAAGCAGCAAACTAATATTAAAAAAGATTAATGAAATTGCCGGTAATAAGCCAGTTTTGCTTACCGGAGATTTAAATGGTGGTAGAGATAGCGAATGGTATAAAACCATTGCAAATTCAGCTGTATTGATTGATGTGAGTACAAAAGTTAAATTTCCATATGCTAACAATTCATCTTCTAATGGTTTTAGAACGCCAAGAGGTCAATCCGTTATCGATCATATATTTATGAGTAAACAGTTTGTAGCAATCAGATGGGGAATTTTAACCGATACTTATTTTGGAAAATTCCCTTCAGACCACTTTCCGGTTTTAGCCGAAGTTGAGCTTAAGTAATTTTTAAAATGCATTTTTTGCAAGCAATTGTAGTTTAATTTATTATAGTTATTTTATGCCTTTTGTAGTTAAATTTACAAGAGGCATAAAATTTTAAGAAAAAAATCAATTCTATTGTAGCATTTTCTTTCTAATCATCGTACTCAGTAAAAAATCTAAACTATGAAAAAGCTCATATTTGCACTTTTATTAACAACAATCATTTTATCTTGTAAAAAAAATACCGAAAGTTCAAATGAAATTTATGGTAAATGGAAACTGACGGAAACTTTGTTCGATATAGGCAGTGGGCAAGGCAAATATACAAAGGTAACCGGACCAGATAAGTTTATAATATTTGATAAATCTGGCGAGATACAAGGTGATGCAATGCCAGATTTTATACGTTTCAGACTTATAGATAGCGTAAAGATTGAATTATTCTCTAATGCTTATGTTATGCCAATAACGCATCGTTTTAAAGTTAGTGGTAACAATTTAACAATTAATCCACCATGCATTGAAGCTTGTGGCCTACGATTTACAAGGGAATAGGTTAAAATTGCCAAGCAGAAATTTAAAAAAGACTTAAATAGATCCTCCTTGTACAAGCTTAGATTCGTCTATAATTGTTTGTGCAAAAGAACTTCCGGCAATACACCTCATCATTCTGCTAAATGCTAACTTACCAAGATTATAACCACTTGTTTCTGCATAAGTTATCTCAGGATAAAAAAGTTTAGGTATCATTCCATCGCTAATTCCTATAACTCCAAGGTCATTTGGCATTTTAAGCCCTAGTCTTTGGATGGCTTTCATTGTTCCTGCTAGTATCTCATCACTCATGCAAAAAATGGCAAACTTCTTTCCAATAAAATCTGGTATTAGAGATAAAGTAAGCTGTTCTGCTTCATCAGAGCTTTTTGCATGAACCATTTTTAAATTCATCTCTTTGTCATCCTTAAATAAAACCTCATTAAATTTTTTTAACCTGGCTTGCGTTATAGACATATTTTTATCACCAAAAATTCCAATTACGTTACTAATACCTTTCTTAAAAATTTCGTTTGCTGCTATTGATGCCGCATGCTCATCACCAACACAGATTTTGTTACACGATTCATATTGCGGAACTTTATCGAAAAAGATCACCGGGATTCCGTGAGTATCTAGTTTTAAAAAAGGTTCAATATCTGTTGTTTCTGAAGTTATCGCGATAAATATTCCTGAAACTCGTTTATGTCTACAACTTTTTAAAATTTGCTGCTCAATTTTAGGATCGTTTGATGAGCGATAAATAATAACAGAATAGCTCAAATCTCTTGCTTCCTCTTCTATTGCACTTATAAATGAGTGGTAAAAAAAATTCGAAAGGCTTGGAACAACTACAGCAAATTCCTTGCTGCTATGTGTTCTTAGGTTAATAGCATATGGATTTGGGTCATATTCTAATAATTCGGAAAGTTCGTTTACTTTCCTTTTGGTTTCTGGAGAAATATCAGGATGATCTTTCAAAGCCCTGGAAACTGTAGATATGCTGATACTCAATTGCTCAGCGATTTTTTTCAAAGTTGTATTCTCTCTCATGTTTTAATAGTTGGCACACAAATATAAGTTATCAACAACAAACATTTTCGCAAATGTTACCGCAAACCTTTGCGGTAACAAATTGCCTATTTTAACATTTTTAGATTGATTATAAACTTATCTTCATCTTATAATTGGAAAACATTACAAAGCATAATTAAATCTTTTAAATGTTTTCTATAATAACCAAATATTAAATTAACAGTAATACTAGCTCCTAGTTTAGGATGGGTAAAGTATTGCATCAAAAAAAATATGAGATACTTGCGCCAATTTTTTACTGTATCCCTAGTTCTTGTGTTTATGCATAGTTATGCGCAACAGGTTTCGGTAATTAATAAAACATCAGGTACAATAAATAAATCTGCATGGTGGAAAGAAGCTGTTGTTTATCAGCTTTATCCCCGAAGTTTTAAAGATAGTGATGGGGATGGGATTGGCGATTTGAAGGGTATTATTTCCAAACTTGATTATTTAGAAAGTTTAGGTATTGATGCGGTATGGATTAATCCAATTTTTTCTTCGCCTAATGATGATAATGGCTATGACATAAGTGATTATAGGAATATAATGAAAGAGTTTGGAACGATGAAAGATTTTGATGAACTCCTGGCCGGTTTACATAAAAGAAATATTAAACTGGTACTTGATATGGTACTCAACCACAGCAGCGATGAGCATGAGTGGTTTAAACAGGCAAAATCTTCCCGTAAAAATCCTTACCGAAACTACTACCATTGGTGGCCTGAAGAAAATGGTACGCCAACAGCCAGGTTTAGTTTTTTCGATGTAAATAACGATGCCTGGAAATACGATTCAACAACCAAATCATATTACCTGCATTATTTCTCGCAAAAACAGCCAGATTTAAATTGGGAAAATGAAAATCTTCGCAATGAAGTTTACGATATGATGAAATTCTGGCTTAATAAAGGTATTGATGGCTTAAGAATGGATGCTTTTCAATATGTTTCGAAAGATACAACCTGGAAGAAATATCCCGCAGGATATGAGAAAGAAATCATTAAGTTTTATGGTATGGGACCAAATCTCCATAGCTATTTAAAGGAGATGAACAAAAAGGTAATCAGTAAATATAATGTGATGACGGTTGCTGAAGGTGCAGGCAGTACTTTACAAGATGCTCATTCGCTTGTTGATGAAGATAGACATGAGTTAAATATGGCATACCATTTTGAAATAATGGATATCGGGAACGATCCCGAAGGTTATAAACTTACCGACTTGAAAAAAGCTTTTACCAAATGGGATATTTCATTTGCGGATAAAGGGTGGCTGGCTATTTTTCTGGCCAACCACGATGTGCCTCGTATGGTAAGTAAATACGGAAATGATTCGCCTAAATTAAGAAGCTATTCTTCAAAATTATTGACTACACTAATTATGACCATGCGTGGAACGCCATTTTATTTTAATGGTGATGAACTAGGTATGTCGAATATCAAGTTTAATAAGATTGAAGATTATCGTGATATTGCTACTATTAACGCATATAAAAGTGCAATTGCAAAAGGTGAAGACATGCAAGCTTTTATAAATAAACAAAAATTTATTTCGCGAGATAACACCCGTACACCTTTTCAATGGAATAAAACATTAAATGCGGGGTTTACAACAGGAACACCTTGGATAAAAGTAAATCCAAATTACACAACAGTAAACGTAGCAACCGAAGAAAAGAATTCAAAAAGTGAGCTTTCTTATTTTAAAAAAATAGTTGCATTAAGAAAATCATCTCCGGTTTTAGTTTATGGTGATTATAAAGTATTTGATATCGAAAACCCTGATGTATATTGCTATATCAGAAGTAACGGAAAAGATAAAATACTTGTTGTATTAAATTTTTCTACTCAAGCAGTTTCTTATGCTATAGATAAAAGCTTAAACGCATCATCATCTAGAATGCTGATAAATAATTACGACAATGCAGAAACTTTAAATGATAATAAAATCAGTTTAAAGCCTTGTCAGGCAGTAGTTTTTAAACTTAATCAACATTAATATGATTGTTGCAAAAGCAGAAAAGGTTGAAAATGTGTCATCAGTCATAAAGTTAAACTTTGGTTCTATCATTGCGATGAATGTAGGCTTTTTTGGCATTCAGTATAGCTTTGGTTTACAGCAAACCAACATGACACCTATTTACTCTTACTTAGGTGCAAACGCAGATCAATTGCCATTGCTAAATTTGGCAGGGCCAATGACAGGTTTAATTATTCAGCCAATTATTGGTGCAATGAGTGATAAAACAACCAGCAGATTTGGTAGAAGAAGACCTTATTTTTTAATTGGTGCCATAATTTGTAGCATCTGTCTTTTTGCAATGCCTTACAGCAGTTCTATTTGGATGGCTGCAGGAATTTTATGGATTTTAGATGCTGGTAACAATATTACAATGGAACCATATCGTGCATTCGTGAGCGATAAACTTCCATCTAACCAACATGCACTTGGCTTTTTAACTCAAAGTTTTTTTACGGGTTTAGGTATTACGCTAGCCAATCTTACTCCTGGAATCTTAATAGCCGCGGGTTTAATTGGTATCCATTCGAGGAGCGATAATAACATTCCCTATACAACATATGCGGCTTTCTTTATCGGTGGAATTGTTTCCATAGGCTCAATTATGTTCAGTTGTTTAACAACTAAAGAAACGCCTTTATCCGAGGAAGAAGTAAAAAAGGTAAAGGCTGAATCAGGTGGCATTGCAAGGATTTTTAAAGATATCATCGCGGCTTTTAAGGTAATGCCTTCTACGATGAAAAAATTAGGGGCTGTGTATCTTTTTAACTGGTATGCCATGTTTGTGTATTGGCAATTTATTACACTTTGTCTCGCCAAAACCATTTATAATACTACCGATGCTGGTTTCGATGGTTTTGCATCTGCACAATTGCTAACAGGAACTGTAAACGGCGGTTACAATGTGGTTACTTTTATCGTTGCTTTTCCGCTCGCATTTTTTGCAAGAAAGATAACAGCTCAAAAAGTGCATTTGATAAGCTTGTTGTTTGGAGGCTTATGTTTGATTTGTTTACCAATGATTCATAATTCTACACTACTGTTTATTCCTATAATTGGTTTGGGAGTTGCCTGGGCAAGTATGATGGGTACGCCTTACGCAATGCTTGCAGGCAGTATTCCAAAAGCTAAAACCGGAATTTTTATGGGTATCTTAAATATGTTTATAGTTCTACCTATGCTTTTGGAGACTATAACCTTTAAATATGTTTATAAATATCTGTTAGGTCATAACCCCGAAAATGCAATAATTTTTGCAGGGGCATTAATCACAATTGCAGGTATAATGGTTTTATTGATTAATAAAAAAGATAACGTAACAGCAGTATAATGGTCGATTCGCAATCATATAATAAAGCTTTAAACCTTTTACGCGAGGCATCTACTACATTTGGATTTGTTGCAGCAGTAAAAGAACAGGACAATTACAAACGCGTTTGGACCAGAGACGGTGTAATTACCAGTATTGCTGCTTTGTTAAGTAATGATGAACAGCTGATCGAAACCGCTAAAGTTACATTAAACACAATTTTAAAAAATCAACATATAAATGGTTTTATGCCATCGAATGTATCTCCTTCAGATGGTTCAGTAAGTTACGGAGGTACATCAGGTAGAGCGGATAATCCATCATGGGCGGTCATTGGTCTTTGTGCTTATACTTTATTAACTCAGGATAATAGTCTTTGGGATAAATATCAGAAGGAAGTAGAGAATTGTTTCTTAGTATTGGAAGCATGGGAGTTTAATGGAAAACATTTAATCTATGTACCTCAAAGTGGTGATTGGGCTGATGAATACATTCAGCATGGTTATATTCTTTTCGATCAGCTTTTACGTGTTTGGGCATTAAGATTGGCCTCAAAATTATCAACAAACAAAACTTGGGCAGATAAAGCACTACAAATCACAAATTCTATAAAAGCAAATTACTGGAAAACTGAAAACCATCCCAATGTTTATGCACCAAATCTGATTCATCAATTGGAAGATGCCTCTGCAGATTTCTGGTTAATGGGTTTTAACCCATCTAGAATTTATAATTATTTTGATTTGCAGGCTAATACATTTGCTATGCTACTCGCATTTGGTAATGATTTGCAAAATAATAAAATAATAATTCACATAAAAGGAATTTACGCAAGCAAACAAGCTCTTTTGCCGTCATTTCACCCTACAATTGAAGAAGAAGATGCTGATATGAATGATCTTAAAAATAACTATGCTTATGCTTTCCGTAATAAACCAAATTATTTTCATAACGGAGGATTATGGCCTGTTTGGAATGGCTGGTTGGTTGGAGCTTTAAGTTTACAAGCAGAAACCGATTTTGCAAAAACCATATTGGGTACTATTCATGAATCCAATGCAAAAGAAGATTTATTTAACGAATGCTTACACGGTACTGATCAAAAACCGTGTGGCGTACCAAATTGTACATGGAGTGCAGCCGGAGCAATAATTGCCGAACAAGCACTAATAAATGAAGATTTTAAAAAGCTTTTTAAATTTTAACATAGATGATAAAGGACTACGCAAATAATATTTCAGGGAAAAAAATTTTAGTGGTTGGAGAACTTCTTGTGGATATTATCTCAAATGATAATATAGAATCTCTTGCTTTTTCATCACAATTTTCAACCAATCAAGGTGGCAGTTCAGCAAATTTATGCGCAAATTTAAAGTGGCTCGGAATTGATACAGAACTCGTGGCTACAGTTGGAGATGATAATTTAGGTTCATTTCTTATTAATGAATTAAAAACCGTTGGTATATCAGATACTTATATAAATCGTTCAAAGAATAGACAAACGAGTATTGTATTAGTTGCTAAAAGTGAGCATACTCCAGATTTTATTCCTTATCGCAGTGCAGATTTATCAATAAAAAGGGTGGAAGATTCTATTATAAGTGCATGTAGTATAATTCATACCACAGCTTTTGCGCTTAGTAAAGAACCTGCCCGAAGTAATATCTTATGTGCTTTTACAAAAGCGAATCAAATGGGTAAATTTTTGTCTGTTGATTGGAACTTCGCTCCATCTATATGGCATGAAGATGATGGAAAGGAAGTTTTTAAACAAATATGTAAACTTAATCCGTTGTTAAAGATTAGCCTAGATGACTTAGAAAGGTTTAATGATGATAATTTGAGTATTGAAGAATGTAAAGCATGGCTGGATAAACTAAATACTAAAGCGATATGCCTTACCTGCGGAAAAGAAGGTGTATGGTTTAAAGGTCAAAATCAAAACTGGACATATAAGCCAGCACTTCAGGTTGAATCAGTAGTTGGGGTAACAGGTGCTGGTGATGCTTTTTGGTCGGGGTTTTTATCGCATTTTATTAAAGATGCACCATTGGATGCATGTGTAGATAATGCGCTTGAAATTGCCAAACTTAAAATTGAAATTCCTACACCATTGTATAAAAAAAAATCATTAATTCATTAATATAAACTAACTGGAAACTATGGAGCATTTACCACCTTAAAATTTATAATTAAAGAAATCAATAAAAAATAAATTTTACTAACCAATTAATAAATCAATTATGAACATGACTCTACCAAGCAATTGGTCTGTTTTACCTATAAAACAGAAATTGTATTCACTAGAGAAACTTATTGTCTTGAGTTTCTTTATGCTCTTTTTAAGCACGGCTGCTTTTGCGCAAACCGTTGTAAAAGGGGTTATTCTCGATAGTGATAAACTGCCATTAGTAGGTGCAACCGTGCAGGTTGTAGGTACAAGTACAAAAACACAAAGTGATGCAGAAGGTAAATATCAAATCACTGTACCATCAGCTACATCAAAATTATTAGTAAGTTTTGTTGGTTTCGAAAGCCAAACAGTAACCGTAGGCAATCAGACAATCATTAACTTTACACTAACATCATTAAATAATTTAGATGCAGTTGTGGTTGTCGGCTATGCATCGGTGAGAAAGAGCGATTTAACTGGAGCTGCAACAACAGTTTCGGCTAAGGATTTTAACAAAGGTCCGCTGAACGCTCCCGACCAATTAATTCAAGGTAAAGTAGCTGGTGTACAAATGATTAACAACAGCGGTCAGCCAGGTGGTGCATCTACAGTTCGTATCAGAGGTAACTCTGCAATTACAGGAACAGGACAACCTTTATATGTAGTTGATGGAGTTGCACTTGACGGAAGATCAGCAAGACCATCATCTAGTGCAGGAATTGGTACTGCACCAGATGGTAATCCATTAAACTTTATCAATCCAGCCGATATCGAATCGATGGAGATTTTAAAAGATGCATCTGCAACAGCAATTTACGGTTCACGTGCTGCCTATGGTGTGGTTTTAATTACGACCAAAAGAGGTAAATCCGGCGACACGAAAATTGATATTAGTGCTTCAGCAGGTGTAAGCAATATTGCAAGGAAAGTTGATGTTTTATCTGGCGATGAATACCGTGCTGCATTATCAAGGTATAACCTTACCACCGGTAATTTTGGTTCGAGTGTTGATGCACTTGACGCAATTACCAGAACAGCTTACAATCAAAACTATTCTGTTGGTATTAGCGGTGGTGCAAATGGAAATACATTCCGTGCCTCATTGGGTTATCAAGATCAGCAAGGTATTATTAAAACAACTGACTTTAAAAAATACAGTGCTGGTTTTAATGGAAACTTTAAGTTTTTAGAAAGCAAAAAATTAGGTCTTGATGTAAACATGATCAGCAACCAATACTTAGAAAGTATTGCACCAATTACGACTGATGCTGGTTTTACAGGAAGTTTAATTAGCCAGGCATTATCATGGAACCCAACGCAATCATTTTACAATCCTGATGGAAGTTTATTCATTGATTACGGCTCTACAACGATTAATCCAATGGTTGCATTAGCTGCAAATAACGATAAATCAAAAGTATCAACCATTTTGGGAAGTGTTTCTCCATATTACAAAATTACCCCTTGGTTAGAATATCGTATGCTTGCAAGTGTTAATTATAGCACAGGTATCAGAAGAGCATCAACCAGAAGTTTCTTAAATCTTCAGAATATTCAGCCGTCAGGTGCATTTCTTGGAGGTTATGCAAGTTACTCTAACAGCGAATTGATTACGCAGCAATTTACCAATACTTTAAATTTCAATAAAGAAATTGTAAGTAAATTAAATTTAAACGCAATTATCGGTTATGAGTATTCTAATTTCATAAATAAAGGGACAACCAATACCGCTACCGGTTTTGGAGAAATTGATGGTGATTATACTGATGCCTTCCAAACAACGGCACCGGCAAACCGTACGTTTTCTGCTTACAACAGTCCAACTACAGAATTGCAATCATACTTTGCAAGGGCAATCTTTAACTACGATAGCAAGTACATTTTAACAGCTACTTTCAGGGCAGATGGTTCTACTAAGTTTGGTAGATCTAACCGTTATGGATACTTTCCTTCGTTCGCCGCGGCATGGGATATTAAAAAGGAAAACTTCATGGCAAATACCGAATGGATTAATCAGTTAAAATTAAGAGTAGGTTATGGAAAAACCGGTAATCAGGATTTCCCATCAGGTTCTGCTCAACAGCGTTATGATTACGGTAACTCAAATGGAGCCCCAACCTTAATTGCCATTAACAATGCCAATCCAAGTCTTAAATGGCAGTCTGATGTTCAAACAAATGTAGGTATAGATTTCGCTGTGTTAAAAAACAGACTAACAGGTTCTGTTGATTATTTCAATAAAAAAACCAACGATTTGTTATTTCCTCAGATTTCATTCGTACCGGCAGTGGGTGGTAACGTACCAACCTGGGTAAATTTACCTGGTCAAATCATCAATAAAGGTTTGGAGTTAACTTTAAATGGAAACATCATCGAGCAGGATAATATTTCCTGGTCTTTAGGTGGTAATGCAACTTTCATCAAAAATGAAGTTCAAAACATCAACGGTATCATTAAAACAGGTTCATTAAATGGTCAGGGGTTAAGCGGTGTAACTACAGAAGTGATTCAAAATGGTTTACCATTATTTGCAATGGTAACCAGACAATACAATGGTTTGGATGCCAACGGATTTTCACTTTATACTGATGATGGTTTTACCAACTATTATGTAGGTAATCCAAATCCGAAGGTTATCATGGGTTTAAGTACCAATTTCAGATATAAAAAATTGTCTTTCACAGCTAACTTTAATGGAGCATTTGGACAAGACATTTACAACAACACAGCAAACTCTGTGTTGGCAATATCTAACTTAGGTACAAGAAATATTTCTTCTGCTTTGGCAACTTTACCAGTTCCAGAATCATTGGCAAATCCAATTGCTGCATCATCAAGATATATTGAAAAAGGTGATTATGTAAAATTGGCTAATGCAACGCTAAACTATAATTTCGGAAATATTGGTAAGGCAATAAAATCATTAAATGTTTACGTTAACGGACAAAATCTTTTCGTAATTACCAATTACACTGGTTTCGACCCTGAAGTTAATGTTAATAAAGGTGTGAGTGGTGTTCCATCGGCGGGTATTGATTATACAGCATACCCAACCGCAAGAACATTCAATTTTGGTGTTAATTTTTCTCTATAATTTTTAATAAATAAAGACATGAAAAATAAATATATTTTCGGTTTTGCTGTGGTTGCCCTAAGTTTTTCGGGTTGTACCAAGCTTGATGAAAACCTGAACGGACAGGTAGGTAGTGCAGGTGTTTCGGGTGGTAATGTTGCCAGTTTATTGGGTGCAACTTATGCCGCTATGATTGGACCATACCAGGCTCCGTGGAATTGGGCTGCTTTACAAGAAGTAACTTCAGACGAGATAATTGTTCCAACAAGAGCGGGTGACTGGGATGATAATGGTGCATGGCGTTCGTTACATTTACATAAATGGGCTCCGGATCATACCAGAATTTCTGATGTTTTCAGAGATTTAAACAGTATTTCCTACGTAGCAACCAGCGTTTTAGGCGCCAGTCCTACGCCATCTCAGGCTGCACAGGCTCGTTTTTTACGTGCTTTTGCTCAATTCTCTATTTTAGATGGATGGGGACAAGTACCTTACAGAGATGCAGGAGAAGATGTAACCAAACCATCACGCGTTAGAAATGCAGCTGATGAGATTGCTTATTTAATCAGCGAGTTGAACGCAATTATTCCTGATCTGCCAAACGGACCGGCAAATGTTGCTAATAAAAATGCGGCTAAAATGCTTTTAATGAAAGTTTACTTAAACAAAGGTGCTTTCTTAAACCGTACTACACCAACATTTGACGCTGCAGATATGGCCAGAGTAATTGCTCTGGCAGATGAAATTGCCGCTGGTGGATATACTTTAACTGCTAACTATTTTGATAATTTTGCACCAACAAATGATATTCTGTCAAAAGAAAACATTTTTACGGCACAAAATCTTGGAGGTACTGCTGGTAGCGATTTAGATGGTCAATGGAAATGTACAACACATTATAACCAAAATCCTAGTGGTTACAATGGTTTTTCTACGCTATCAAATTTTTACGCAAAATTTGAAGCCAATGATACCAGAAGAGGTGGTTCTTATACTGGTCAAACCAATGTTTCTGGTATCAGAATTGGCTTCCTTGTAGGTCAGCAGGTAAACCAAAATGGCGTTGCTTTAAAAGACAGAAAGGGCAATCCACTATCTTTTGATCCTCAAGTTAGCATCATCGAACGTGATCCAAATCACTTAGAGATTGCCGGTATCCGCGTTATAAAATACCCTATCGATTTTGCAAATTCGGGTTCCAACAAACCAGATAACGATTGGGTTTACTTCCGCTACTCTGATGTATTGTTAATGAAAGCTGAGGCTCAGTTAAGAACTTCGCAAACAGCTCAGGCACTTGCATTGGTAAACACATTAAGAACGGCTAGGGGTGCTTCTGCATTAACGTCTTTAACGCTGGATGTTTTGATAGATGAACGCGGTCGCGAACTTTATTGGGAAAGTTTCAGAAGACAAGATTTAATCCGTTTTGGTAAATTCCTTGCTGCTTGGCAAGAAAAACCAGCTAGTGAGGCTAAATATTTAGTGTTTCCAATTCCTGATAATCAGCTTGGTAACCCTAATCTTCTTCAAAATCCAGGGTATTAAGCACGATTTAATATCTTAAATGCCAGAGGTTGCATCGTTAACAGATTATCTAATAATTTGATTTCGGTTCAACCTCTTGCTTTTTTAAGCCTTAGTTTTTATAGGTTTAAGCTTTACAAATCATCAACTAACTAATCATGAAAAACAAATTTTTATTTTTATCTTTTCTAATTCTCAGTTTTAGTTCTAAAGCGCAAGATGCATGGAAAATTAGTGCTGATAAAATTGACCCAAACAAATACTTCGGCATTACTGCTGCTAATGGAATTCTAGGCATAGTATCATCTCCTCAACCATTTAAAGTTAAAAATGTGATTTTAGCTGGTGCTTATGATACTTATGGTCGTGGAAGGGTAAGTAATTTTTTAAATGGATTCAATTTGCTAAACATGTATATCGAAATTGATGGCAAACGTTTAGACGAACAGAATACATCGAACATGCAGCAACAGTTGGATATGAAGCATGCAGCTTTTACCACTCAACTTCAATTTGGAAAAAAGGCAAATGTAAAATACACGTATTATGCGCTTCGGCATTTGCCTTTTACCGTTTTAATGGATGTGACTATTACTGCAAATGAGGATTTAAAATTAACCGCTGCTAGTGTAATGGAAACTCCTGATGCGTTACGAGATGTAGAGAATTATTATAATGAAATCGATAGGCCTCATGTAACTTTAAGTTTACTCACTTCAACGGCTAAAAGTCCTACAGGCAAGTTACAGCTTTGTGCTTCGAATAGTTTTTTATTTACAGAGCAGCATGGGAGTGAACCCAAAATTATCCATGAAATGTGGGATAATAATAGTCATTTAATGAAGTTTAGAAAAACTTTAAAGGCCGGAGAAAGCTACACCTATTCTGTTGTAGGAAGTACTATCAGTTCTGCTCAACATGCCGATCCGCTGAATGAAGCGGAGCGAATGACGATTTTTGCCAAGCTTGAGGGGCATGACAGGTTGATTAAATTTCATAATTTGGCATGGGATGAACTTTGGAAATCAGATATTTTAATTCAAGGTGACCCACAAGCGCAACAGGATGTTCACAGTATGTTGTATCATCTAACTTCATTCTCCCGTGCGGGTACTTCTTATTCACTATCACCAATGGGCTTATCGGGTTTAGGTTATAATGGTCACGTTTTTTGGGATACGGACATCTGGATGTTTCCGGCATTACTTGTTCTTCACCCCGACATTGCAAAATCTTTAATTGAGTATCGATATGAGCGCTTAGAACCCGCTAGGCGGAATGCATTTTCGCATGGCTATAAAGGTGCTATGTACCCATGGGAAAGTGCCGATTCTGGTGTTGAAGAAACGCCTGTTTGGGCTTTAAGCGGTCCTTTCGAACATCATATTACAGCCGATGTTGCCTTGGCAGCATGGAATTACTATTGCGTAACCCAAGATAAAGAATGGCTTAAAGAGAAGGGATGGCCAATTTTATCGCAAACAGCTGATTTTTGGGCAAGTAGAGTAGAACGAAATGGACCCAATCAGTTTGACATAAAAAATGTAGTTGCGGCAGATGAATGGGCTGAAAATGTAGATAATAATGCCTTTACAAATGCTGCGGCAAAATTGAATCTGGTTAATGCAAATCTTGCAGCAACTATTTTAGGTTTGCCTCAAAACAAGGATTGGGATTTGGTTGAAAAAAATATTCCAATTTTAAAGTTTGCTGATGGTGTAACAAAGGAACATGCAAGCTACAAAGGCGAGGGAATCAAACAGGCCGATGTGAATCTACTGGCCTATCCTTTAAAGATCATAATAGATAAAAATCAAATTGAAAAGGATTTAGCTTATTATGAAACACGTATTCCAGATGAAGGTACGCCAGCAATGACACATGCAATTTTTGCACTTCTGTACGCAAGAACAGGGAACGCAGAAAAGGCTTACAGTTATTTTAAAGAGGCGTATCAACCGAATTTAAATCCTCCTTTTAGAGTCATCGCTGAAACTAAAGGAGGCACAAATCCATATTTTGCAACCGGCGCAGGTGGCGTTTTACAAAGTATGCTTATGGGTTTTGGTGGTCTTGATATAACCAGCAAAGGTATTATTCAACTGAAAAGTATATTGCCATCTAATTGGAAATCTATTAAAATTACAGGAGTTGGTATTGAAAAAAAGACTTTCATAGTTACAAATAAAAACTAGCTCAAAAGCTGGAAGTAAAAAAAACCTCATAATAGATTTTAACTATAAGGATATAAAATTTAATGATTGTTATTGTTTCCCTTTAAATCCTATTTTTATGGTATATTAATTTTAGTAAACAATAACCAAAATATAATATTCATAAAATGGAAAACGATTCAAATGATATTAGCAAATGCCCATTTCATAATGGCAGCATGAAACACAATACTGGAGGCGGTGGTACGAGAAATAATGACTGGTGGCCAAATCAATTAAAACTGAATATTTTACGTCAGAATTCTCCTCTTTCAAATCCTGATAGAGATTTTGATTATGCAGAAGCTTTTAAAAGTTTAGATTTAGAAGCAGTTAAAAGTGATTTACATGCGTTAATGACTGATTCTCAAGATTGGTGGCCTGCAGATTTTGGACATTATGGCGGCTTATTTATACGTATGGCTTGGCACAGTGCCGGAACCTACCGTGTAGGTGATGGTCGTGGTGGTGCAGGTGCAGGCTTGCAGCGTTTTGCCCCTTTAAATAGCTGGCCTGATAATGTGAGCTTAGATAAAGCCCGCAGGTTGCTTTGGCCAATTAAACAAAAATATGGTCAAAAAATCTCTTGGGCAGATTTAATGATTCTTGCCGGAAATATCGCTTTAGAATCAATGGGTTTTAAAACTTTTGGTTTTGCTGGTGGCCGTGCAGATGTTTGGGAGGCAGATGAATCTGTTTATTGGGGTTCGGAAAGAACTTGGCTAGGTGGTGATATTCGTTATGCACATGGTTCATCGGGTGTAAAAGGTGAGGGTGTACTGGTAAGCGATGATGATGCTGACGGAGATGTTCATACCCGAATTTTAGAAAAACCACTTGCTGCGGTACAAATGGGTTTAATTTATGTAAATCCAGAAGGACCTGATGGAAATCCTGACCCGATTTTGGCAGCTAAAGACATACGTGAAACATTTGGCCGAATGGCAATGAATGATGAAGAAACTGTTGCATTAATCGCTGGCGGACATACATTCGGTAAAACCCATGGTGCAGCGCCTACAGACCATGTGGGCAGTGAGCCTGAAGGAACTGATTTAGAGCACCAGGGATTTGGGTGGCACAATAGCTTCGGTTCTGGAAAAGGTACTCATGCCATTACAAGCGGTTTGGAAGTAACCTGGACAACCACACCAACACAATGGAGCAACAATTATTTTGAAAATCTTTTTGGTTTTGAATGGGAATTATCTAAAAGTCCGGCCGGAGCACACCAGTGGGTAGCTAAAAATGCCGAGGCAATTATTCCTGATGCATTTGATGCGACTAAAAAACATTTGCCAACCATGCTTACCACAGATTTATCGCTAAGGTTAGATCCGGCTTATGAAAAAATATCACGTCATTTTCTGGAAAACCCAGAAGATTTTGCAGATGCTTTCGCTCGTGCATGGTTTAAATTAACTCACCGCGATATGGGGCCTATAACTCGGTATTTAGGTGCCGATGTGCCGCAGGAAGAATTATTATGGCAAGATCCAATTCCTGTAGTTAATCACCCACTTGTAAATGATAGTGATGTTGAATCACTAAAAGCAAAAGTATCGGAATCTGGTCTGAGTATAGCTGAATTGGTATCTACAGCATGGGCATCGGCATCAACTTTCCGTGGTTCAGACAAGCGTGGTGGTGCAAATGGTGCGCGTATCCGCCTTTCGCCACAAAAAGATTGGAAAGTTAATAATCCTGCGCAATTGCAAAAAGTGTTATCTGTTTTACAAGGCATTCAAGAAGAATTTAATAGTTCTAATGTAGAAGGTAAAAAAATATCATTGGCTGATTTAATTGTACTTGCTGGTTCAGCTGCTGTAGAAAAAGCTGCGGCAAATGGCGGTCGTCATATAAATATTCCTTTTCTTGCTGGTCGTATGGATGCTTCGCAAGAGCAAACAGATGTAGAATCTTTCAGTTATTTAGAGCCTGTAGCCGATGGTTTCCGTAATTATCGCAAGGCAAAAATATCAGTTTCAACTGAAGAGTTGTTGGTTGATAAAGCGCATTTACTTACTTTAACTGCTCCTGAATTAACTGTTTTGGTTGGTGGTTTGCGTGTACTTGATACCAATTTTGATGGTTCTAAAAATGGTGTTTTTACACAAAATCCAGGACAATTAAGCAATGAATTCTTTGTGAATTTATTGGATATGAACACGGCCTGGAAGGCAACATCTGATGAAAGTGAAACTTACCTGGGTAGTGATCGGAAAACTGGACAACCTAAATGGATGGCTACCCGTGCAGATCTCGTATTCGGGTCTAATGCAGAACTTAGGGCAATTGCCGAAGTTTACGGAAGTGCTGATGCAGGTAATAAATTTGTAAATGATTTTGCAGAAGCATGGACTAAAGTAATGAACCTTGATAGGTTCGATGTAACCAAGAACTAATAGATAAGACTCTTAAATGTAGTTTAATCGAAAAGTAAAAATTTGTAATTAATTAGAGGCTGTATTCATTTAAAATTTATGATAATAGCCTCTTTTTCATTCCCGCCAAATGAAATGCTAAATTGAAAACCTAATTATTTATTCATAATTTGGACTTATGCTTTTTGAGTTTAGCCTTTACAGCTGTCTTCTTCTCATCTTTTTCTTTCATATATCAGTATATAGTTTTTTGTTTTTTAAAAGAGCTATAAAACTAGAAAACTATGCAGATAAATTAATGGGTTGGTTTTTGCTCATTGCTGCGCTTTTGATTATCCCTTTTATGGTTGGCTTTGCTGGCTGGTACGATAATCAACCTTATCGCGATATTCTATTTTTTGTTCCTTTTGTACACAGTTTGTTTATTGGGCCAATACTGTATTTCTACACCCAGTCTATCTTTAATTATAGTTTTCGTATAAAAGGAAAAGCACTTATACATTTATTGCCAGGTGCACTATACTTGGTAATTAATGTGGCATTAAGCTTAATTGATGTGCTTATCTATAAAAAATACCATCTAACCAGCGAATACGAAGATCCTGATTTCGCCACTTGGTACACACTTCTTTCGATGGTGAGTGTGCTTATCTATCTATTCTTATCCATACGATATTATAATCAATATAAAAAATACACGGCCATTGCTACATCGTTTGCAGACCAAGCAAGTTTAAAATGGCTTAGGAATTTTCTCTATGCATTTGCCTTGTTAAGTGTAATGCCAATCATAAGAGCAATACTTTCTAACTTTACGTTTTTCGAGCGCATGCGGTATTTTGGACCTTGGTATTACTATGTAGGTTTTGCAATTGTTGTTTATTATATTGCTATTAATGCCTATCATGCCGTTTATTTGCCACTGTACAAAATCCAATTCGATCCAATTTTATTATCTGGATTTGATGAGGAACAAGTAACTTCGATAACAGAAAGCAAAGATTCTACAATTGCAATAAATGAACCTTTAGTTGTTGATGAAAAGATGATTGCGCTTAAATTAGCGCTAATTCAATTAATGCAGAAGGAATTTTTATTTGAACGCTCGGATCTAACTTTAAGCGAAGTTGCCAAGAAACTTCATACAAATGCTGTTGTTTTAAGTAGGGCTGTAAATCAGCAATTTGGACTTAATTTTAACGACTACATTAATCAATACCGGGTTAATGCAGTAATTGAGCGATTATCTCTACCCGAATTTAAAAATCAAACTTTACTTGCCATTGCATTCGATGCAGGTTTTAATTCTAAAGCGACTTTTAATCGAAGCTTCAAAAAGTTTACAGGCAAAAACCCGAAAGATTTCCTGAATTAAAATAAATAGGTTGCAAATTATAATTTGAGCCCTCATAATGTTGCCTCAAATTATGATTTGAAGCGATAGCCTATTGGATTATGATGAGTTTTGATGAAAAAAGCTCAATCATGAAACACTTCTTAACTTACTTGTTTTTATGTTTTATCAATTTATCAGCCACTGCACAAAAGCCTGATAGTATTTCGATTAAAACGGATACATTAAAATCTTTTCGCCTTAACGAGGTGAATATAAAAAGCGCTGTACCAATAATTCAGGTTAAGACAGATAAAACACAATTAAATGTTGATGCCATGCCGAATTCAGTTGGCTTAAATGCACTAGAACTTTTAAGGCAAGTGCCTGGTGTTACTGTAGATGGACAAGATAACGTAAAAATTAGCGGTAAAAACGGCGTTCAGGTTTTATTAGATGGACGAATCCAAACCTTGAATGCACAACAATTAAGTGCCTTGCTGAAAGGTACATCTGCATCTAACCTAAAAACCATTGAAGTGATCTCAAATCCATCGGCTAAATACGATGCCGCTGGAAATGCCGGAATAATTAACCTTGTTTTCAAAAAATCTGGAGCTTACGGCACAAGCGGTAGCCTAACTGCCGGTTACCAAAAAATGGATAATTACAGGCAAAATGGTGCTTTCAATTTAAATAATAAAGGGAAGAAGATTTCAGTTTTTATAAACGGAAATTTGGATAATAGTTTACAGTTTACAAAAGTGAATAGTAATCGTATTTTATCAGATAAAATTTTGACGCAGAGTGGATTAGAGAAACAAGGTTACAGCAATTCTATGGCTCGGGCTGGTTTAGAATATGTTATAACAGAAAAACAAAAAATTGGTATGATTTCTAACTACCAGCGTACATGGGATGATTTTCCTTCGCAAGCAAATACCCAAGTATCAGGAAATACAAATGATTTACTTTTAACCAATACCTTAGCTAATCTCACAGAAAATCGCTTGTCGAATAATTTTAACTACCAGTATCAAGGTCTAAATGAAAGTAAGTTGATTGTAGAAATAGATCAAATGCATTATACATCTCAATTGGGTAACAAGGTTGATAATCTTTTTACAACATCTGGATTAGCTACTTTATTTAACAATGAAACAAAAAGTACAATAAATTTATATTCTGGTAAGGTTGATTATAGTCGTAAACTTGGAAAGGGTAACTTCGAATCAGGTATTAAATTTTCATCCAGCAAAATCGATAATACTTTGAGAGGATTTCAAAATGATGCGGTTGGTACACGTTTAAATCAATTTAATGATTTTAATTACGGTGAAAAAATCGCAGCCGTTTATGGAAGTTTTGAGCGGAGTTACGGAAAATTTAATGTACAATTAGGCTTAAGGGCAGAATATACTAAGATGAAGGGCATTTCGGTAAACGAAATTGGTTTCGAAACAGCTTTACCGGATACATCTTACCTTAATCTTTTCCCAACTTTGTTTCTAAGATATCAACTAAGTGAGAATAGCAGCATGGGTTTTGCATACAGTAGAAGGGTAAATCGTCCGTCGTTTCAAGATCAGAATCCATATATTTATCGAACGGATTTCTACTATGCATCGCAGGGTAATCCGTTGTTACTGCCTCAATTTACCCAAAATTTGGAGTTCAATTACACTTTCGATGGTCAGCGACAGTTAAAATTAAATTACAACTCAACACGCGATTTAATAGAATTTGTACGAACCCAACAAGGCGACCAAACATTAGAACTGCCAATAAACGCTGGGGTTCGGAGCTTTTTAAATATCAGTTTGAGTACGCCATTTACATTTTTTAAAATTTGGTCTGGTTATTTCTCTGCCGAACCATATTATCAGTTTTATAAAGCTGATTTAAGTAAATACAATGGCTTGGCTAGTATAAATAGAGGTGGAGCTGGCTTTAACGGATATATAAGTAATACTTTTAATCTAGGAAAAAATTGGAAGGCTGGTTTAAGCAGCTGGTTTAATTATGCAAGTCGGTCATCTATCTACAGTACCAAAGCCATTTACAGTGTAGATTTATCATTAAAAAAATCTTTTTTTAATGATAAGCTAAATTTAAATTTGGCCATGAGAGACGTGTTTAATACACAAAAATGGGAGCAAACTGCTATCATCGGACAAATAAACCAAACCAACTCCAGAAAGTGGGAAAGCCGTGGCGTTTATGTAGGATTAAACTACATTTTTGGAAATAAGAAAGTTAAAAGTTTAGGTACTGATAAAAGTAAGACAGAAGAACAAGAAAGGATAAAATCAAGAGGTTAGCATTTTATGCTGCAGGGATATTTTTTTATGATTCATGCTTATAAATTTTTATTAAAACAATCTTAGGTTTTAGAGTGTTTGCCTTCAAGAATTATGTATAAAGCCAAATATTGAAGCCAATAATAAAGTTAAAATTGTACTGTAATGAGATAATTACATCAAGAATTAATTTAGTTATTTGGTTTAACTTATTTCTTGGTAATTAATAAATAATTAATTTTTTTTGCATAAAATTATACAACTTGACAACAGAAAATATACCTCAAACACAACGCAAACCAGTTGTTTCAATAATCTTGCTAGTACTTGGCCTGGGTTTATTGTTATGCGTAGAAGGCTACTATGGTTTTCGATTGCACACACTTTCAGGTCAGCAGAAGGAGATAAAGGAAGATTATTCAAATGTAAATAATATTACGTTAGGTTTATTCTCTGTTGATCAATGGCATGATGAAGTTGCAGGAATCTTAAAAAATCAGGTGCGAAATTTTAAGATGACACCGAAGCAAAAAAAAGCGCTTCAGGTTGAAGTGGAACAAATTATTCTTGCTCTGATTAATAAAGCAGAAGGCTTAATTAATAAACCACAAAAATCAGTAAGTGGAAAAATAACAAGGTTTGCTGTAAGAAATTTTGTGGATACCGATGATATCAAAGCTCAGATTCCTGGATTTGCAAAAACTATCATCGCACAGGTAGATAACCCGACCAATAAAAAGCAATTGAGTACAATGGCTATGGGTAAGTTTACACAAATGGAAAACACAGGTGTTGTTGATAGTCTTTTATCAGAGAAAGAAGCTTTAATTTCTAAAGTATATAAAAAATATCAAGTTAAAACAGTTGATCAATTTAATAATAAGCTAACCAATTCGCTAGAGAATATTAAAAATCAAACATATACCTATTCATTCATCATGTTGATTGGTATTGTTGTGGTTTTGTCGCTCTGGTGGATGCTTAGAAGAAGAGTTGAGCTACATGCTACACTTTTTATTATGTCGTTATTATTTGCCTTTATACTGCTGGCGGTTGGTTTAATGGCATCGATGATAGAGGTTGACGCACGTATAAAATCATTAGATTTTGTGCTTTTAGGCGAACATGTGGTATTCAAAAATCAGGTATTATTCTTTCAAAGTAAAAGTATTCTTGATGTTGTTGAAGTATTAATTAAGCAACCGGCTGTTGATTCGATACTTGTGGGGATATTAATTTTGGTTTTTAGCATTCTCTTCCCTGTTATGAAATTGAGTTCAACAGGAATTCATTTATTAGGGAAAAAGAAATTGGCCGAAAATAAGGTTATCAAATACTTCGCTTTTCAATCTGGCAAATGGAGCATGGCCGATGTAATTGTAATAGCAATTTTGATGGTTTACATCGGCTTAAATGGTTTGTTAGAAACACAGTTAGCAATGTTAAATATAAAGAGCGATGCCTTAACCATAATCACTACAAATAATACGGCACTACAGCCTGGTTACATTATATTCATCAGTTTCGTGCTGTATGGTTTAACATTATCAACAATTTTGAAATTTATTACGCCGCATGATTCTCACTAGCACGTTTCCTAAATCTTTAAGTTCATTATTTTAATTTAATATAGCTTTGACAACTCATATACAAGAACCTTCAGCTAAAAAAAATAGTCTGGCCAACGTTATACTAATCATCGCACTAAGTATATTGCTTGCCGGTATGGCTTATTTTGGATATCGTTTGCGCCAAACTTCTATAGAAAGAGAGCAGATAAAAGAAGATTACAGCATGGTTAACAACATCACATTTGGTCTTTTTTCTGTAGATCAATGGAGAAATAAAATCGTTTCTGTGGTAGAAGGGCAAGTTGGTGATTTTAAAATGACTGCTAAGCAGAAAAAGGAATTGCAATCGCAAGTTGAGGCACAACTTAGTGGTTTGGTTAAAAAAACTGTTGCAGAATTTAATAAACCACAAAAATCGATAGGTGGTAAGTTAAAGAAGTTTGCGTTTAAACAATTTGTAGATCCGAAGAAAATACAAGCACTAGTTCCATCATTTGCCAGAACAATCATTGCAAAGATTAATAGTCCGGCAAGTATTAAAAGACTAAAAGGCATTGCAACGAGTAAAATAGATCAGTTAGAAAAACAAACTTACGATAGTACAGAATTTGCTGGAGTTGCAGTTACAAAGTACATCGCTAAAAAATATAATGTATCTGATCCTGAACAATTCAATAAGAAAATTAGTACCCGTTTAGAAGGGATAAATAAAGATACCCAAAATGCTGCTTGGGCAATGATTACATGCTTAGTGGTTGCGCTAGGAATCTGGCTGATAATGAGAAAGCAAACGCAGCTTCATACCACTCACTTTATTGTTTCGTTATTGTTTGCCGTTGTGATATTAGCGGTTGGCATAACCACACCAATTATTGAAGTTGATGCAAGAATACAATCTCTAAATTTTATGCTGCTTGGCGAAAAAATCGTGTTTGAAAACCAAGTGTTATTTTTTCAAAGCAAAAGTATATTAGATATTATTTGGGTTTTAATTAAACAGCCTAAACCAGATTCGGTAGTTATTGGCGCACTTATTTTTATTTTCGTAATCATATTTCCGGTTTTAAGATTGATTGGCAAGGGGATTCACATTTTGGGAAATAATAAATTCGGAGAAAATAAAGTGGTTAAATATTTAGCATTAGATTCTGGCAAATGGGATATGGCAGATGTAATGGTAGTTGGAATATTGATGACTTACATTGGTTTAAATGGAATTTTGAAAAGCCAGTTATCTAATTTAAACATCCATAATGATTTTTTAACAACAATGACTGTTAACAACACCTCGTTGCAGCCAGGTTATTTTGTTTTTGTTGGCTATGTGGCTTATGCAATAATATTATCTGTAATTATGAAAAGAATTACACCAAATGATACCATCATTTAATTTATAAGGTTTTTTCATTGTAACATATAGGGATTTATTAAGTTGTTTATTGAACCAATTTCATCAGCCATAATAGTTGATGATTTTATATAACTTGAATATTTGCAGATTTTGCCCAGTTTTTGCTAAAAGCATTTCCTTAAATTTATAAAGTATATTTTTGGTCGTGCCACTACTAAGTGGTGTGGATGGATTATGCTTTTAAATCAAAATAACTTAAATTCTCTGGTAAAGAATATCTTAAGGGTTGTTCTTTTCACCGCTCTGATTGCTACAAATACATTAAAAAGTTTCTCACAATCGCCGTGGATTGCACTCGGCAAAAAGCCATCAACTTTAGCGCTGGAGCAAGGATTTTTAACTTTTGATGCAGACGATTTTAATTTAAAACTTGTAAGATCCTCGCAAACAGTAGCTGGATTAAGGCCCAAAACGGTTAAAGACTTCGATTTTGTACCAAGTGATAGCTTAAAAGTGAGAAGTTCTGATGGACTTTATCATTTAGGTGATATCAATTTAAAACTCAGAATTGGAGATGATCTAACCTGGAAAAGTTACAGCACGGCTGCTAAACGCAATCCTGTCAAAAACCTTTCCGTACCAAATGTACTTGCAGCCGCCGATTTAAGTCAGACATTAGCTGCAGATTTTCCATTAGCCTTAAAAAGATTTTGGGAAATGAAAGCAGGCAAATTAGTTTTACGTTTCGAATTAACCAATAAAACAACTCAAAACATAGAAATAGGTGCCTTGGGTATCCCAATGATATTTGATAATATTTTAGAAGGTAGAACACTCGAGCAAACCCATGCAAAAAACGTTTTTTACGATCCTTATATCGGTAAGGATGCAGGATACTTGCAGGTAACCAGATTAAGCGGTCATGCACCATCATTAATTGTTACACCTTTAGGAAAAACTCCTTTCGAAGCTTATAATCCATTAAATGATGATAAAACACCGCGTGGAATTGCTTTCGAAGGTTTTTATGAATGGATGGTTTACAGTAAAGTTTATGCTGAAAACGAATGGAAAGGAGTGGAGCAGTGGAATACGCCGACTTCTATTGTTCTAAAACCGGGAGAAATAAAAACCTACGGACTTCAATTCATTTTATCAGGAACGGCAAAAGATATCGAAAATACACTTATAGAAAACCGCAAGCCGGTTGCTATGTCGGTTCCGGGTTATGTGCTTCCAAAAGATGTTGATGCAAAATTGTTCATCAACTATCATAAAAAAATCAAATCTATTAATATTTATCCTTTAAATTCTTTAACAGTTAAATCAATTGGTTCTACTAAAAATGGTTGGAAAAGCTATTCTGTAAAAGGAAATTATTCTGGAAGAGTACGATTATCGATAACTTATGCTAATGGATTAATTCAAACCATAAACTATAAAGTTATCGAGCCTGAAAGTGAAGTAATAGCTAGTTATGGAAATTTTCTAATAACAAAACAGTGGTTTGACAAGGCTGATAACATCTTCAAACGTAATCCTTCGGTAATAACTTATGATTATGAAAAGCAACAACAGGTTATTCAGGATAACAGGGCTTGGATTGCTGGTTTAAGTGATGAAGGAGGTGCAGGTTCATGGCTTGGCGCAATGATGAAGCAATTGGTTCATCCTGAAAAGGCCGAAATTGATAAGCTAAAACAATTTGTAGATACAGTGATGTTTGGCCGGATTCAACTTAAAGATGGGCCTCAGAAATATGGCGTTAGGAAAAGTTTATTTTATTACGCACCCGATTCTTTGCCAAAAGAGACTTATTTTAAAGACATCAATTTTAAAACCTGGTCTGCATGGCCAAAAAAAGAAGCCGATAACCTTGGCCGTTCATACAACTATCCTCATGTTGCTGCCGCACATTGGGTAATGTATCGCCTTGCTCGCAACCACCAGGGATTGGTTGAGGAAAAATCCTGGAAACAATATTTAATTGATGCCGCTGAAACAGGTTTAGCAATGGTAAATATTGCACCATACTACGCACAATTCGGGCAAATGGAAGGCACAATTTTCTACCTGATTTTAACCGACTTAAAAAATGAGGGATTAACTTTAGAAGCAGAGAAACTTGAAGGCGAGATGAAAAAGCGTGCTAACCATTGGCGTTCGCTTGATTATCCTTTTGGAAGTGAAATGCCTTGGGATTCAACCGGACAGGAAGAAGTTTATGTTTGGTCTAACTATTTTGGCTACCAGGATAAGGCAAAAGTTACTCTTGATGCAATCCTGGCTTATATGCCAGTGGTGCCGCATTGGGCTTATAATGGTAACGCCCGCAGGTATTGGGATTTCTTATACGGCGGCAAACTAATGCGAATTGAACGTATGATTCATCATTATGGTTCGGCACTAAATGCCATCCCTGTTTTGATGGATTATCGTAAAAATCCTGATGATTTTTACCTGTTGCGTACTGGTTACGGCGGTTTAATGGGTTCGATTTCCAATATTACCAAAGATGGTTTTGCACCTGCTGCTTTTCATGCATATCCTTCAACTTTAAAGAATGATGGCATTACAGGCGATTACGGTTCTGGTTTTTTCGGTTATGCGGTTAATACATCATCGTATATTTTAAAACATAAAGAGTTTGGTTGGCTGATTTTTGGCGGAAACCTGACTGAAAATCGTAATATCATCCGTGTAAAATTAACTACGGCAGCAAAATCATCAATTTATGTAGCACCTGCCGGACTTTGGATAACCTTAGATGCAGGAACAATCGACGAGCTAACTTACAACACCGTAAATGGTGAGATTCGTTTAAGTTTAAGTAAAGCTGATGAATACACAAATAACGCAGTGATAAGAATAAGCCAACCAGCGAAAGTGAATGGTGTGGGTAAGTATTCATTGAAAGATAAAAGTATTGGAGAACGAGGTGCTTATGAAGTTAAGTTGTCAAATGAAATATCGTCAGAAGTAATATTACTCAGGTAAGTAGTAACGGTTTTTGATTTTAATAAATTTTTATATTTATTTCGGTTTGTGAGTTCATAGCCCTGATGAAAAGGAGATGACGTTATTCAAAAGTCATCCTTGCTGATGTGGCTTTTTCAGCCGGCAAAGCAATCTTTCTAATAATATTAAATTAATTTTTATGCAGAAAGGATTACTTCATGCCAATGTATATCCAAACGCTTCAATTCGCAATAACGACTTTTTGAATTTAAGGATGCTCCTTTACAATCCTTAGGCCATAAATCGGGCCAGCGCTGTTTTTAGCCTTCGGGAATAACTTAACCGTCACTTTGCTCTTCTCTTTGGTCACTTCGGTTGGAATTTTATAAGAAACATCATAAAATCGGCTTTCTTTATACTTATTTAAATCTTCAGTGGCAATGTTTACGCCATCAACTAAAATATCAAAAATTCTGCCCCTGTTATCCATTCCCCAATATGAAGCAATGAGGGTGTTTTGAGAACTTGGGTCTACTTTAACATCAAATTGAAGAAAACCTTCTTCGCCAGCTAATCTCCATTTCCGGCCATGTTCTTCGCCCATAGATTCTTTTGCCGCGATAAAGTTATGGTCTCTTTCCGGTTGCATTTCGCCAAAGCGAAAAATATCGGTCGTTTTATCTTCAAGCTCTTTTTGTTTGCGTTTTTGTTCATCATAAATTTTTTGTTGAACCACCCATTTTTCAGGTGTAAAAACATCCCAATAAACACTGTAATATTGATTTTTAGTTTGATAAAACGGAATCATGGTCACTTCTTGTGGTTGTGCGGTTTTAACGGTTTGAAACTTTAGTTCCTGCTGATTAACCATGCTTAACCAATCTGTCGGGTCGTTATTTGCACTAACAAATACCGGAACTCCTTTTATAGGGTCTGGTTCTGTTGTGCCCAAAACGCCTGCTAATAAAACCGGGCCGTAAAAAACAGCTCTTCGGTCAGCATTATCTGGCATAGCCTCCGTGTGCAATTTTTCGGGTGTTATGTACGTTATTTTATCATTGTTTTTCCAGTTGCGGCTAATTACATAATAACCAGTTTCATCAGCTGTAATTTTCTGCAGCATACCATTTACACCAATCATAATTCCTTCCGACCATTTTGGTTTTCTTAAACGGATAGAGAAATTTGAAGCTTTTGTTGTTTTAATTGTCAGTTCAGTTTTATTACCCTGTGGCAAAAGCGTTTGTTGTTTTATTTTAATTCCTTTTTCTTTCCAGTTAAGTGTAGAAGGAATAAATAAGTTAACATATAAACTGCCATCGCTACCTCTGAAATAAATACTTTCATTGTATTTAACATGGTTTTCCATTCCGGTTCCAACACAACATGTAAACGTATTAAACTTATCACTATATTCTTTTTTACCACCCATACGCAATGGAACAAAATAACAAGTCATACCGTCATCGTGGTTTTGCGAAGCCAGGATATGGTTATAAAGTGCTTTTTCGTAAAAATCGAATAATTCTGCCGAAGGGTTTTCTGTAAACAAATGTCCAGTAAGTTTAAGCATGTTATAAGTATTGCATGTCTCGGTTGTATTTTCGGTAAGTTTATCATTCAATTTATTTGGCTCACTTAAATATTCATAATTACTGTTTCCTCCGGTTACATAAGAGTGGTTATAAACAATAGTTTTCCAAAAGAAATCTGCAATGGCTTTATCATTTTTATCACCTGTAATTTCGTGCCTTCTGGCGCTGGCTATAACTTTTGGAATCTGTGTGTTAGAATGTTTCCCAGGTAAAATATCTTGCTGTTTTGCTAATGGATCAAGAATGCGCTTGTCATAAAATTTGTAAGATAAATTTAGGAACTTCTTTTCGCCAGTTATTGCATACAAATTAACCAATGCATCGGCCATGCCGCCATATTCGCAGAACAGCATTTTTTGTAGAAGTTCATCATTTAAGCCTCCGATTGTATTTTGAGTCCAGTTTGCCATGCCAATACATTCATTAAGTGCTTTGTTATTTCCTGTATAAAGATAGGCATCAAGCAAACCTGCCATCACCTTGTGAACGGTATACCAAGGCGACCAGCCACCGTTTAAATCAAAACCACCTGATTTAATGTTGCCTTTTGCAACTTCGGCCCAAATGGCATCTTCTTTCGGAATTGCGCCTATATATCCTGTTTTTCTGACTTTTTGACATTCTTCAAGCTGTTCAACAATGTAATTCACTTTTTGAAGAAATATTGGGTCTTTTGAAGAAGCGTATTGCATCGAAATCGCCGATAAATAATGGCCTAAAGTGTGGCCCGCTAATCCATCCGATTCCCAACCTCCGTAAATTTCTGCTTTGGGTTCCAATCCTGCATTTTTTCTGAAACCTGATAATAATCTATCTGGCTCAATTACCGTTAAATAAGCCTCATCAGCTTTCATGGCCATTTTAAAAGTGCTTTCCAATAAAGTTACTTGCGATAAATCAAAAGCGTAAGCTTTAATTGGTATAACATTCTTAACTTTTATTCTGCTATCTGCAAAATGTGGTAGGTAATTTTGAGCATCAACACTTGTAGAGTATAGTAGTGAGTAAATTATTAAGCTTTTGATAATTATCTTATTCATGACTTTTGTTTGTGATTTGGTATTCAGAAGGAATAAAATTATTGAAATTGTGGTGGTAATAGCACCTTTTAATTTGCTGCTATTGTGCAGATTTTACCTTTATTTTCTTTTAAGAAGAGATTTATTGCGATTTTTATACCATTACATAGCTTATAATTTGCAATTATAACCCATATTTTAGCCATTCATTTCAAAATCTATCGGATGAAGAAAGCTTTTGGGATATTTGTTTAACACCAAAATATATGTTTGATAAAGATATTTATATTGAAAGAAGAAAAACATTAAAATCTAAAATTCAAACGGGAATAATACTCCTTTTAGGAAATGAGTATAGTCCTATGAATTATGCTGATAATACTTACCATTTTAGGCAAGATAGTACCTTTCTATATTATTTTGGCATCAGTGAACCAGCTTTGGCTGCAATTATTGATATGGATGCGGATGAACTAATTCTTTTTGGTAATGAGATGAGTATTGATGATATCGTTTGGATGGGCAGGCAGAAAACGCTGAAAGAAAAATCAGAAGATTCGGGCATTGAAAAAGTTCTGCCTACTGATAAACTCGAAAGCTATTTAAATCGATATAAATATGAAAGTGGAGATATTCATTTTTTACCACCTTATCGCCCAGAGAATAAAATTAAGCTGGCTAATTGGTTTAATATCCCTTTTGATGGACTAAAAAATGCGGCATCATTAAAGCTTATCAGAGCAGTTGTTTCGCAACGATCAATAAAATCTGCTGAAGAAATCGTTGAACTTGATAAAGCAGCCGCTACATCTGCCGATATACATTTAATGGTTATGCAACAGGCTAAACCAGGTATGTATGAAAGGGAACTTGCGGCCAAAATTCAGAAAGCAGCCTTAGCTTCCGGTGGAAATCTTTCTTATCCAGCAATTTTAACTGTACGTGGTGAAATACTGCACAACCATTACCACGCCAATATTTTAAAAGCAGGACAGATGGTGCTTAACGATTCGGGCGTTGAAACCGCCCTGGGTTATGCCGGAGATCTTACCCGAACCTTTCCTGTAAGTAAAAAATTCAGTTCTGAGCAAAAGGAAATTTATAACATTGTGTTCGATGCCTATACCAACGCTAAAAATGCTTTGGCACCGGGCGTTCGTTATCTCGATGTGCATTTAACCTCATGCAAAACCTTGGCGCAGGGGTTAAAAGATATTGGTTTAATGCAAGGCAATGTAGATGATGCTGTGGAAGCCGGTGCACATGCTATGTTTTTTCAATGTGGAACTGGTCACATGATGGGATTGGATGTTCATGACATGGAAGATTTGGGTGAACAATATGTTGGTTACACCGATGAACTTAAAAAGAATACCATGCAATTCGGATTGAAATCTTTGCGATTGGGTAAAGAATTGGAAACGGGTTATGTTTTGACCGTTGAACCTGGCGTTTACATCATTCCCGAGCTTATCGATAGGTGGAAAGCAGAAAATAAATTTGCTGAATTTATTAACTATCAAAAGTTGGAACAGTTTAGAGATTTCACAGGAATCAGAATTGAAGATGATTTCCTTATCACCGAAAACGGAAGTAGAATGTTAGGTAAACATTTGGCTCAAAGTACAGAAGAAATAGAGGCCATAAGAGCCGAAGCTTATTAATAAACTAACATGAAAATTTTAATCCGTGCATCAGCACTTTTTCTTTTCGTATTTTTTAGCAATGCAGTTTCTGCACAAACAACCAGGGTTTACACTTTAGCAGATACCTTACGAGGTACACTAACGCCAGAACGTACCTGGTGGGATGTGCAGCGTTACGAACTTGCTGTAAAGCCTGATTATAATGATAAAAGTATAACGGGTTCTAATCAGATTGTGTATAAAGTTGTTGGTTCGAACGATGGCAAAACCCGTATGCAAATCGATTTGCAGGAACCATTAATTATTGATAGCATTTTTTATAATGGTAAATTGAAATTAAAATTTGAACATGTAGGGAGTGTTTGGTATGCTAATGTTCCGGCTCAAAAGCTATCGGCAACAAATAATGTTAATATTTTTTATCATGGAAAAGTTCATCAGGCAAAACGTGCGCCATGGGATGGAGGCTTTATTTTTACGGCCGATTCGCTAGGCCGCCCATGGATGACCGTTGCTTGTCAGGGTTTGGGCGCTTCAATCTGGTATCCGAACAAAGATCATCAGAGCGATGAGCCAAATCTGGGGGCTTCTTTAACCATGACCGTTCCTGATACTTTAGTTGCTGTCGGTAATGGTCGCCTGGTTTTTAAGAAAAACAATAATGATGGAACAGCGACTTATAAGTATAATGTCGTAAACCCGATTAGCAATTATTGTATCATTCCTTACGTTGGAAAATATGTAAACTTTAAAGAGAAATATGCAGGTGAAAAAGGTACACTTGATTTGAATTACTGGGTACTAGACTACAATTTACCAAAGGCTAAAACCTACATGCCGGATCAGGTTCATAAAATGATGAAGAGTTTCGAGTATTGGTTCGGTCCATATCCTTTTTACAAAGATGGCTACCAGCTTATTGATGCTTCGCACACCGGTATGGAACATCAATCAGCGGTGTCATACGGAAATTGGTATAAATTCGGCTACCGTGGAAGAGATATGTCTGGCGATGGGTGGGGCTTGAAATGGGATTTCATTATTATACATGAAAGTGGTCACGAATGGTTTGGAAATAACATAACCAGTAATGATTTGGCTGATATGTGGGTGCATGAGGGTTTTACAAATTACAGCGAAACGCTTTTCGTTGATTATATTTTTGGTAATAAAGCAGGTAATGAATACAATTTCGGAATTAGAAAAGGCATCAGAAATGATAGCCCGATTATTCCGCCTTATGGTGTAAATGCCCAAGGCAGTGGAGACATGTACCCAAAAGCTGGAAATATGCTGCACGCCATTCGCCACGGTCTTAATAATGATAAACTTTTTAGAGCAATTTTGCGTGGATTAAACAAAACTTTTTACCATCAAACCGTAACCACAAAACAGATTGAGGATTATCTTTCCAAGCAAGCCGGATTTAATTACAACAAAGTTTTCGAACAGTATTTACGCACCATTCAAATTCCATCATTTGAATATTACCTCAAAAATGGAAAGGCATTTTATCGTTATACTGATTGTGTTAAGGGTTTTAATTTGCCGCTATTATTAAAAAAGGATGGGGTTAAAACACTTAAAATCATCCCAACTGAAAATTGGCAGGAAGTAAAATTGTCTGCAGGTCAGCAGGAAATGTTTACAAAACGAGCCGTAGAATTTATGTATTATGTACAGGTTAAAAATACAAAATAGTACGAAGTAAATTGGCGTATTTTTAGTATATATCGGTTAAAATCTAACAACACTCAGGTATATAGTTAGGTTAACTTTGAAGTAATAAATAAAATCTGATAATCAAATAAAATTAAAATAATGAATATAAATTGGACTGGTGTTTTTCCTGCTGTTACCACTAAATTTACAGCAAATGATGAATTAGATTTTGAAACTTTTGATATCAATATCGAAGCTCAGCTTGAAGCTGGTGCTCAAGGTATAATTTTAGGTGGTTCACTTGGCGAAGCCAGCGTATTAACTGATGAAGAAAAATTCAGTTTGTTATCACACACATTAACAATTGTAAATGGTAGAGTTCCTGTTCTATTAAATATTGCAGAATCTACTACAAAAAAGGCTATTGAAGTTGCTAAAAAAGCCAAGTCTTTAGGAGCTAACGGATTAATGTTATTACCACCAATGCGTTATAATGCTGCCGCTGATGAAACCTTAGCATTTTTTGGTGCAATTGCTGAAAGCACAGATTTACCGATCATGATTTATAACAATCCGGTAGATTACAAAGTTGAAGTAACGCTAGATATGTTTGAGGTATTAACGAAATACAACAACATCCAGGCAATTAAAGAATCAACCAGAGATGTTTCTAATGTAACTCGTTTAATTAATCGGTTCGGAGATCGATTTAAAATTTTTACAGGTGTAGATCCGCTTGCAATGGAAAGCATTGTAATGGGTGCACATGGCTGGGTTGCCGGTTTGGTTGATGCTTTTCCTAAAGAAACTGTAGCAATTTTTAGGTTAATCAAAGAGAATAGAATTGCCGAAGCTTTAAAAATTTATCGTTGGTTTTTACCGGTTCTTGAATTAGATATTCATCCAAAACTAGTACAATATATTAAACTTGCAGAAGTTGCAACAGGTTTAGGAACCGAAGCAGTTCGTGCACCTCGTTTAGCTATTCAAGGTGCAGAGCGTGAAAAAGTATTAAAAATTATTAATGATGCGTTGGCCAATCGTCCTGAATTACCTGCTGGTAGTTGGGGGAAATAGTTCGAAAAATAAATATGAACGGAAAAAATATTGTTGCAGCAACATTTGTAACTGCAAACGAAAAAAGCTTTAATGCTATAAATCCTTCAACAGGATTAACAATTGAAGGCGAGTTTTTTAAAGCAAACGAAAGTTTAATAAATGAGGCATTAATTTCAGCTACTGAGGCATTTCAGCTTTACAGAAGTATAAATAAGGAATTAAAAGCTTTCTTTTTAAATACGATCGCTGATGAAATTACCGCCATAACAGATAATTTGGTAAAAAGAGCTTCATTAGAAAGTGGTTTGCCTTTGCCTCGTTTACAGGGAGAAGTTGGTCGAACAACCGGGCAATTACGTTTATTCGCAAATTTGATAGCAGAAGGTTCATGGGTTAATGCAATAATTGAAACTGCGCAACCCGAAAGGCAACCTTTGCCGAAATCAGATATTAGAAGAATGATGATTCCCATAGGGCCTGTTGTTGTTTTTGGTGCAAGTAACTTTCCTTTGGCATTTTCTGTAGGTGGTGGTGATACTGCTTCAGCGCTTGCATCTGGTTGTCCTGTTATCGTAAAAGCACATCCTGCACATTACGGAACAAGTGCCTTGGTTGGTGCAGCAATTATTAAAGCTGTTGAAAAAACAGGTATGCCGAAAGGTGTTTTCTCTATGCTTTATGATGACGGTTATGAAATTGGTTCCTCATTGGTTAAACATCCTTTAACAAAAGCAGTGACTTTTACAGGCTCATTTAAAGGTGGTATGGCTTTAATAAAACTTGCCGAACAGAGAGAAAATCCCATTCCTGTTTTTGCCGAAATGGGTAGTATTAATCCGATTATTTTTTTACCACAAGCATTAGAAAATCAAGCCGAAGAACTGGCGAAAAAGTATGCTGCTTCGATAACTTTAGGCGCAGGCCAATTTTGTACAAACCCGGGTTTAATGTTGGCTATTGAGTCTCCGGCACTCGTAACGTTTAAACAAACATTATCTGAAGCAATTACATCAATTCCATCAGCAACAATGCTAACCGCGGGAATCGCCGTTAATTATCATAAACAGGCAGCGGAGATAATAAACGAGGAAGAAATTTCCGTTATTGGTATTTCCAATCTGCGAAATAAAGAACTGGAAAATCAATCTCAGGCATTAGTTGCAGAAATTAGTGCATCAGATTTTATTCGTAATCCAAAATTTAGCGAGGAAGTTTTCGGCCCATATTCGTTATTAGTTATTGCAAAAGATTTAGCTGAACTTGAAGCAGTAATTTCGGTATTGGATGGCCAACTCACTGCAACGCTGATGGCTGAAAAAGAGGAGCTTAAAGATTACAAATCATTAATTAATAAGTTAACTGATAAAACGGGTAGGATAATTTTAAACGGTGTACCAACAGGCGTTGAAGTTTGCACAGCAATGCAACACGGAGGTCCATTTCCTGCCACAAATGATAGCCGTTTTACTTCAGTAGGTTCAACTGCAGTTTATCGTTTTGTTCGTCCGTTAGCTTATCAAGATTGGCAACAGGATTTATTGCCTGATGAACTAAAAGATGGCAATCCTCTAAATATTTTCAGAACTGTTAATCAGAAATTAACCAAAGCAGATGAGTAAAACTTTTTTCTGTGTAGATGCACATACCTGCGGCAATCCTGTAAGATTGGTTGCAGGTGGCGGCCCCCAATTGATTGGTTCGAACATGAGCGAGAAACGCCAGCATTTTTTAAAAGAATTTGATTGGGTTAGAACGGGATTAATGTTTGAACCTCGCGGTCACGATATGATGTCGGGAAGTATTCTTTATCCGCCACACGATCCAAATAATGATATTGCCGTTTTGTTTATCGAAACTAGTGGTTGTTTACCAATGTGCGGTCATGGTACAATAGGTACAATTACCATCGCTATTGAAGAAGGACTTATTCAGCCCAAAATACCAGGTATAATTAGAATGGAAGCACCAGCTGGCTTGGTTCTGATTGAATATAAACAGGAAGGGAAAAAAGTTAAATCTGTTAAATTAAAAAATGTTGCCTCGTATCTGGCTGCAGAAAACCTGCAAGTTGAATGTCCAGATTTGGGCTTACTTACTTTTGATGTTGCTTATGGTGGAAATTTTTATGCCATAGTTGATCCTCAGAAAAATTTTCCTGGATTGGAAAACTATACCGCATCGCAATTGATTACATGGAGCCAAACCATTAGAAAGCGAATTAATGAGCAATACACTTTTGTTCATCCGCTTGATGAAACAATTAATGGCTGTAGCCATATACTTTGGACAGGCAAAACGTTAGATCAAGCTTCTACTGCAAGAAATGCTGTTTTTTATGGTGATAAAGCAATAGATAGATCACCTTGCGGCACAGGAACTTCTGCAAGGATGGCGCAGTGGTATGCAAAAGGAAAACTAAAAATGGGTGAAGATTTTATCCATGAAAGCTTTATTGGTAGCAAGTTCACAGGTCGCGTAGAAGAAGAAGTAGAATTGAAGGGTTATAAAGCGATAATTCCAAGTGTAGAGGGCTGGGCAAAAGTTTTTGGCTACAATACAATAAAAATTGATGCAGAAGACGACCCTTATGCACACGGTTTTCAGGTTATTTAATATGTAAGTGATTTATTAAAAATAAGATTTGTAATTATTTTGAGTCAAATCTTTAACAGCAAAAAAAATGGCGAAGGTTTTAATTATTGGTGGTGGCATTGTGGGCTTAAGCTCGGCTTATTATCTTCATAAAAAAGGATTTCAAGTTACAATACTGGATAAAGGCGAACTGATTGACAATTGTTCTTTCGGAAATGCAGGAATGATAGTACCAAGTCATTTTGTGCCTTTGGCAGCACCCGGAATGATTAGTCAAGGCATTCGCTGGATGTTCAATAGTAAAAGTCCTTTTTATGTTCACCCAAGTTTAAATCTTAACCTTGTAAACTGGGGTTTGAAATTTGTGAAGCATGCTACCAAAAAACATGTCAATGAATCGGCTGAACCACTTCGTGATTTATCTCTACTCAGCAAAAAGCTTTACGAAGATTTAGCAAAAGAGCCGGGTTTTAATTTTGAGTTAACAAGTAACGGAATTCTAGCTTTTTATAAAACACAGAAAGCAGGAGAGGAAGAAGCACATTTAGCTGAACGAGCCGTTGAATTAGGTTTAGAAATGGCTGTTTTAAATGCTGCGGAATGTAAAGCTTTGCAGCCTGAGCTGGAATTGGATATTTTGGGTGCAGTTCATTATCGTTGCGATGCACATCTATATCCTGGAAAGTTGATGCGTGATTTACTTTATTACTTAGAGCAAAATGGTATAAAAATACAACGTGGTAAGGAAGTTGACAAAATTGAATCTGATGGAAATCGAATCACAAAAGTTTTTACAGGAGATGATGTTTGGGAAGCGGATGAGTATGTACTTGCAACGGGTTCCTGGTCTCCTGCTGTCGCAAAAATGATTAACCTTAATATTTCTTTAATGCCTGGTAAAGGTTATTCTTTTATGGAACCTGAACCAAAAAACCGAGTTACGATTCCAGCTCTTTTGTGCGAGGCCAGAGTTGCAATAACACCAATGAGCGGAAGCATCAGGTACGGTGGTACAATGGAGCTTGATAAAATTAACACACGAATAAATATGCAAAGGGTTAAAGGTATTGTTGAAGCTGTTCCGAAATATTTCCCCGATTTAAAACCTGATATGCCTGCTGAAAATAAAATCTGGTATGGTTTCCGTCCTTCTTCACCCGATGGTTTACCTTACATTGGGAGAAGTACAGAAAAGAAAAATTTAATTGTAGCAACCGGACATGGTATGATGGGTTTGAGTTTAGGGCCAGCAACCGGACTGCTAGTAAGTCAAATCATGAGTGAAATCAAAACAGAAATTGGTATAGATTCTTTTAAACTACGTTAATAGTAGGTTGTAATAATTTTGTTGTTTTGTAACAATATAATTGATTGTAAGGCAAGAAATTATCGAATATTAACCATATTTTAACCTTATTTTAGTTTTAATATTGTTTATGGGGTAATTTTAATATATTTAGATTGAAATCCTATAATCATTAAGTTACATGAAAGTATTACCGTTTACGATGCTTGTCTCCGATGACAAAAGCGTTATATCAGAACATATTGAATTTCCATTCTTTTATCAATATCTGCACAGACACGATGAATGGCAAATTACTTTCGTTGAAAGAGGAGAAGGAACATTAATTGCCGGTAATGACATGCATCCATTTAGGTCTGGTGATGTTTTTGTTATTGGCGCAAAATTACCGCATCTTTTCAAAAGTAATCCAGAATACTTTTCTAACGATAAGGAAAAAACAGCTAAGGCTTGTTCGGTTTACTTTAATTCTAATGGTACTTTAAGCGCATTGTTTGGGTTACCTGAAATGAAAATAGCAAGTTCGTTTCTTCAAAAGAATAAGCATGGCTTCAAAATTCCAGAACCTTTTACAAAAGAAATTATTAAAAAAATGTTCGATGTTCATAAAGCATTGGGTTCTGATGTATTGTTCAATTTTCTTAAACTTATTAATAGTTTACACGATTTAAATGATAGTGTGATACCCCTTTGTTCGGATATGTATTCTTCAAATGTATCTGAAAATGAAGGAATGAGGTTGAGTAAAATAATTAACTTTATTACGGAAAATTACAATAGTCAAATTTCTTTGGAAGATGTTGCCAATGCTGCATTTATGACACCACAAGCTTTTTGTAGGTATTTTAAAAAGCATACCGGCCATACTTTTGTGTCTTTCCTAAATGAGGTTAGAATAAATGATGCATGCAAAAGTCTTATTTCAGGAAAAAAAGCTGATTGTATTTCTGGAGTAGCTTATAAAGCAGGTTTTAACAGCATTACTAATTTCAATCGCGTTTTTAAAAGTATTATTGGTCAATCGCCCAGAGCTTATATAGATACTTATAATAATGTTAGTAAGGTGATTTATACAGGAGCTTAGTATGAATTGTTTTTTGTTCATAAAGCATCTCAGCCATAAATAATTTCTCTTTGCTGGATGAAGTATTCTATAAGGTTGTAAATCTTAAAAATAAATCAAAAACCATTAGCAATTATGCTAATGGTTTTGCTATTTAACAATCAAATTTTATTTGTTTTTCATTATTCTTAATTTTTTTTAAATAAAAAGCTTTAAACAGTTCTTATTTAGACTAATTCTTATTAATTTTGGAGTATTAAATCAATACTATCTCAAAATAATCTCATCATTATAAGTAAAAAAATGAATAAACTATTATTAGCTATTGCGTTATTATGGTCGATTTCGGTTCAAGCGCAAAAAAATAGTCTTCTAGAATCATCTTTCTGGCAAGGGAAACCAGATGTAAATACTGTTAAAGCTGAAATTGAAAAAGGAGCAAATCCTGCTCAATTCAATCCATCCAGTTTTGATCCGGTAGTTTTGGCGATTAATGCCGAGGCTCCTAACGAAACTATTAAATTTTTGCTTGCTCAACCTGGAAATGATGTAAATAAATTAACACATGATGGTCGTATTTATCTTCATTGGGCAGCCAGTAGAGGAAATAGCGAAATTGTTGATTATCTAATTTCCAAAGGTTCTGATGTAACGGTTAAAGATAGTCACGGCACAAGCCCACTAATATTTGCAGCATCAGCAGCACAACAAAATACTAAAATATACGATCTCTTTCTTTCGCATGGAGCTAATTTAAAGACTGATTTAAACAGTTACGGCGCAAATGCATTATTAGTGGCGATAGGAAATGATAAAGATTTTAAGCTTACTGATTACTTTGTTGCTAAAGGATTAAGTTTAAATAGTACAGACGCTGAAGGGCATAATGCTTTCGGCTATGCAGCCAGAACGGGAAATATCGAAGTACTAAAAGCACTCATTATTAAAGGTGTTCCAGTGGATAATAGTGCTATTTTAATGGCTGCAGAGGGTTCTCGTAGAGGACCTGCACCAATTGAAGTATTCCAATATTTAGAAAGTCTGAAAATAAAACCTACCATTATTAGTAAAGATGGCAGCAATGTTCTACATGCAATCGTTCGTCGTCCTGGTCAAAATGAATTAATAAAGCATTTCATTGCAGAAGGTGTTGATGTTAATCAAGCAGATGCTGATGGAAATACGGTTTTAATGAATGCGGCAATGTCTAATCGTGATACATCTGTTTATGCAATATTATTACCAAAAGTTAAAAGTATTAATCAAACTAATGCTAAAGGATTAACAGTATTGGCAATAGCTGTAACTAGTAATTCTCCATCGATTGTTAGTTTGCTGATTGAAAATGGGGCAAATTTAAATTCAGTTGATAAAGATGGCAATAACCTTGCTTATTATTTGATTCAGTCCTACGCTCCTGAAGGTGGCCGTCAGGCTCCAGGTTCTCCTAGCAAAGCACAGGATTTTGAACAAAAAATTAAAATTTTGCAAGCTAAGAGTTTCAATATTGCAACACCTCAACAAAACGGAAATACATTATATCATTTGGCTGTAGCAAAAGGAGATATTGCTCTTGTAAAGCGTTTTCAAGATCTTTCAATAGATGTTAATGCGAAAAATAAAGATGGAATTACCGCTTTGCATAAAGCAGCTATGATTTCTAAAGATGATTCAATGCTAAAATATTTGCTGTCAATTGGTGCTAAAAAAGAATCTAAAACAAATTTCGATGAAAGTGCTTTTGATTTGGCGAGTGAAAACGAGTCACTTTCAAAAGCTAATATTTCACTAAGCTTCTTAAAATAAAATAATGAACAATATCTTAAAAATTTCCCTGCTAATATTATCTCTGGCGTTTTTAAAACCAAATCAGGCATCAGCCCAAGCTGCTAAATACAAATGTATGATACAAATGACGAATTATATGGGCGAGGGCGCTTATATTGTTATTTCATTAATTGATGGTAAAGGACAGTATGAAAAGACGCTTTACGTGCTTGGTTCAGATAAAAAATGGTATAATAGCTTAAAAGAGTGGCACAAGTTCAATTCTAAAAAGTCTACAAACATTAGTGCAATTACTGGTGCCTCTTTAACGGGTGGCGATCGTGGCGTATCTGTAATTGAAATTGATAAAGCTAAAATTAACACTGGTTATAAATTGCGTTTCGAGAGTGCAGTTGAGGATCAGAAGTATAATGTTAAAGACCTTGAAATTCCACTAACTACTGAAGCACTTGCTACAAAAAGTGATGGCACAGGATTTATAAGGTATGTACGCTTTAGTCCTAATTAATTTTATTTAGGATAATGACAAATACTTTTTGGAGATACAGCCATTTAGCATTAGCTGTATCTTCTTTTCTTTTTCTTATACTCGCTTCAATTACTGGAACAATTCTTTCACTTGAACCAGTTATTGAAAAGGTAAAACCTTACGCGGCAGATAACCTTGATGAAATAAATCTTGCAGAATCTATTCCTGCACTCCAAAAGAAATACCCAGACATTACCAAAATTTCTGTCGAGAATGGACAGTTCGTTCTAATTGAAGGAACTGATGAAAACGATAATGCTTTAAAAGCATACATTAATCCTAAATCGGGGAAAATGCTTGGCAAACCCGGTAATAAAAATGAATTTTTTCAATGGGTAACTACGCTTCACAGATCATTGTTTTTGCATGAATTAGGTAGAGTTTTTATTGGAGTAACCGCTTTTTTAATGATGCTTATTGCTATTTCTGGCATCATGCTAATCATAAAACGACAGCGTGGAATAAAACGTTTTTTAGCTAAAATCCCTAACGATAAATCAACTCAATATTACCATACTGTAGTCGGCAGATTATCTCTTATTTTTCTTCTGCTAATTGCAGCAAGTGGTACTTTATTATCCTTAAATACATTAGGGATAATAAAATCTTTAAAAATAGGTTTAGATGTAGACTTTGATAAAATTAAATCAGTTCCGGAAAAGAATATAAAAGATTTCGAGGTTTTTAAAAACATTCACTATTCTGACATTAAAACAATAGAATTTCCTTTTTCTGAGGATGTAGAAGATTATTTCATTCTTACACTTAATGATAGGGAAATTGCGGTTAACCAAATAACCGGTGCTATTTTAGCAGAAAGTAAATACCCTTTCTCCGTACTTGTCGCTGATATGAGTATGAAAATACATACCGGAAGAGTAAGTGTAATTTGGGCACTCATTTTAGGGATATCTTCATTAAGTATACTCTTTTTTATTTATTCAGGCTTTGCCATCACTTTAAAAAGGATATCTAAGCGATCGAAGAATAAACATCATAAAGATGATTGTACTTTTATTTTGCTGGTTGGTTCAGAAAATGGCTCAACCCATCGCTACGCTGCATCAGTTCATAAATTACTGTTAAAACTTGGTAAAAAGGCCTATCTAACCTCGATGAATAATTATTCTGTTTTTCCAAATGCAGAACAATTGCTTATTTTTACCTCAACTTATGGAGAAGGTGAAGCACCAGAAAATGCAAATAAATTTATCTCTTTGGTTGAATCAACGCCACAAAAGGAATCTTTAAATTATTCTGTTTTGGGCTTTGGATCAAAATTTTATCCAGATTTTTGTCAATTCGCCTTCAATGTCCATAATTTACTTTCTGCAAAGAGTTGGGCACAGCCATTAATTGATATTCATACAGTTAATGATAGATCTCCGCAAGATTTAATATTGTGGCAAGAATCTTGGTCGCTAAAAACCGATATTCCTTTTAGTAGATTTTCTAGTTCGGTTGATGATGAACAAAAAGCACTAAGTGCATTTACTGTAAAATCTAATCAAGGCTCTGGCGATACTATTCTGGTTAATATAAAAGGTGGTTTAAGGACGAAAGCTAAATCTGGAGATTTATTGTCGATTTATCCTGCTAATGATCACCGAGAACGACTTTATTCTATAGGTGTCGTAGATAAAACTATCCAGCTAAGTGTAAAACTTCATGATAATGGGTTAGGTTCTGGTTTTTTAAATCAGTTAAAAGCAAATGATAAATTTCAGGCCAGAATAGTAAAAAATGAGCACTTTAATTTACCGGCAAAGGCATCAAAAGTTATTATGATTTCTAACGGTACAGGAATTGCACCTTTCTTAGGAATGATTGACGAAAATAAAAGTAAAAAACCATTTCATTTATATTGTGGTTTTAAAAAATCTTCTTCTTTTGAACCATTTACTGAATATTTAAATACTAAGCTCAACCAATCAAAACTTACCAACTTAAATGTTGCCTATTCGAGAGAAGGCAAAAAGCAATATGTTAGCCATTTAATTGAGTTAGATTCAGAGTTAATTGCTGAAGCCTTGCTCAATAAAGCTGTAATCATGATTTGTGGATCGCTCTCAATGCAAAAAGATATTTTGCTAATTTTAGATAAAATCTGCTTAAAGAAAACTGATAAACCTTTGTCTTTTTACCAATCCAGAAATCAGATTCTGATGGATTGTTATTAAAAAGGTCTTCGGATTTTCCTAATTTTTATACATGAAAAATATTTTTCTTATCGTTCTAACTTTATTATCGCTTAATTTAAAATCGCAGGTTTTAAGAAAAAGAACCACTTTGCTGATGGGTGGAAGATTTGATATTACCATTGTTGCAAAGAATAAAGTTACCGCAGAAAAAAATATTGATACCGTAATCGCAGAAATATCAAGAATAGAAAATCTTATCTCCGATTGGAAACCAGAATCACAGGTTTCAAGGGTTAATCAGAACGCAGGAATTAAGCCTGTAAAAGTTGATTTAGAAGTACTTGAATTAACAGAAAGAGCAATTAAATTATCAGAAGCTACAAAGGGTGCTTTCGACATTAGTTTTGCCGCATTGGATAGAATTTGGAAGTTTGATGGATCCATGATAGAAATGCCATCGGCCGAATCCATAAAAAAATCGGTATCACTTGTAGGTTTTTCAAACATTATTTTGGATAAAGAAAAATCAACAATTTTTCTCAAATTAAAGGGAATGAAAATCGGTTTTGGTGCTTTAGGAGAAGGCTATGCAGCAGACAAATGCCGAGAAATGATGCTTGCTAAAGGAATTAAAGCTGGCATTGTTAATGCATCAGGTGATATGAGTACCTGGGGTATACAACCAAATGGTAAAGATTGGATCGTTGGTATAACAAATCCGGTTAAGGAAGATGCTGTTTTAGTAGTTATACCTTTGAAAAATAAAGCAATTGTTACTTCTGGAAGTTACAGGAAATTTGTAGAATTTGATGGCAAAAGGTATTCCCATATCATTAATCCTGCGACAGGATATCCTTCAACAGGACTTATCAGTGTCACTGTATTAGGGCCAAGCGCAGAAATAGCAAATGGTTTAAGCACATCTACTATGGTTTTAGGAATGGAGGCAGGGAAAGAATTTCTGAAAAAATACCCGGCTTACAGTTATTTAATGATTACAGATAGCGGAAATATTGTTTATTCAAACGATCCGATATTTTCTAAAATGCAGCTATCTAAAATATCCCCAAATAATTAAATTACCTAAAATAAGTTTGGCTATTTAGTTTTTGTAAAAAAAATCATCAACTTTTAGACTCTGTTTTTGTTATAAAGGAAATCATTATGACAGGAATTAATCTATCCTCGTTGTACCTTTATCAAAAAGAAATATATGAATACTGAAAGAGCCATACTTGCTGGCGGTTGTTTTTGGGGTGTAGAGGAACTTATTCGCCAAATGCCTGGTATAATATCAACTGTGGTAGGATATACAGGAGGTGACGTTCCAAATGCAACTTATAGAAATCATGGAGCGCATGCAGAAGGAATTGAAATAGTTTTTAATCCTGAAATATTATCTTATCGTTCACTTTTAGAATATTTTTTTCAAATTCACGACCCGACAACTCGAAACAGACAAGGGAATGATGTTGGAACATCTTATCGGTCTGCAATTTTTTATATTGATGAAGCACAACATGCAACTGCTAAAACGCTAATTGCAGATATGGAAGCCTCGGAGAAATGGCCAGGTAAAATTGTAACAGAAGTTGTTCCCGAAACAGATTTTTGGAGTGCAGAAGAAGAACATCAGGATTATTTGCAGAAAAATCCTTATGGATATACTTGTCATTTCGAAAGACCTGACTGGAAAATGAGTTAATTGTAATAAATATTTATGCATATCACGCCGATGAAATTTCATTGGCTTTTTTTTTCTATTGGTAATCCTTTGCTCGTCAATTATTTATTTCTGAAATTTAAAAAACAAATTAAGTGCTGTTTGGTTGTTTACTCAAGTAGTGGGACAGGAAGAGTAAAAAAAATACAAATGAGCAAGAGAATATGTGTGTTGGAAGATAATGATGATATAAGAGAAATTATTAGCTTTATATTAGAAGAAGAGCATTATGAGGTTTCGGTTTATGCTAATGTTAAGGATTTTATCAATAGAGAAAAGAAACCAAAGCCAGATGTTTTCTTGCTCGATGTAATGCTTCCTGATGGGAACGGACTTGATGTTTGCAACTTACTTAAGGCTGATTGTGCTACAAAAGGAATACCGGTAATGATGATGAGTGCCAATTATAAAAAAGTTGATATACAAAAAGCCTGTAAAGCCGAAGATTTTATTCCAAAACCATTTGATATAGCAAATCTTCTATCAAAAATTGGTGTATACGCGAATGCTTAATATAAAACTTACATCCGTTTCTAATAACTGATTTTAATTTTTTAAAAAATTTCTGGAACTAAATAATCTTATAGTTTTATTAAACTATTGTTTCTGTTGAGATAAAAATGTAACAAGCGAAGCTAATTCTTCATAAGACAAAGAGTTAGCAAGTCCCGCAGGCATCATAGAATTTTCCATTTCTTTTCTTAATATTATTTCGCTTGCTTTAATTGTAAATACCTCGCCTACAATGTTTCGTAAAACCACTTTCGCAGCTGTTTCTTCAGTAATAAAGCCCATGTAAGCCTTATCACCTTTTGCTGTAATCATTACCGAGGCAAATCCTTGAGAAATGGATGCATCAGGTTTTAATATAGATTCAGCAATTTGTTCCCGATTCATTATCGAACCAATTTGGCCCATAAAAGGTCCTTTCATTTTTTCTGTTCTGCTTAAACTATGGCAAGTGATACAGCCTTGTTTAGTAAAAATCCCTTTACCCTTCAAGGGGTCGCCTTGCAGTTTTCCGATAGCTAACAAAACATCTTCAATAGATGATTTTCCTACCTGACCTTTTTGATTTTTGATTTTTTCCAAATCAACTTTTGGTTCTTCTATGGCGGCAATCTTTTCTTCTGTAGCTAAAGCAGGAATCTCCATTCTATTTCTTGCGTTCAAATCAACGAAAAACTGTTTCTCCTGAACATTGGATTTTTTCCATTCATCGATTATAAATTTTTCTATGATAGGAGAGGATTCCCAAAAAACAGCTTTAAAATACGGTCCATGAGAATCCGGTCTTGTTCCCCACCACCAAGTTGCATCGTACACATCCTCTTTTTTATAAAGTCTTGATAAAGTTATTAGGATTTGTTTTTTTGTTTTTGCGTCTTTTGATAATACATATTTAGAAATCAATCCGTTAACAGCTTCTTTATTGTGCATATAACGCAAAGCCCAAAGCGCTAAATCAGAATTTTCGGCTCCTACTGCAGCTAAACAAGCGTCTGTAGCTTTGAGGTTTACCAATGCTTGTACAGCCAAATGTGGCAAAATTATAGGGGAATTTGGTTTGGCGTGTGGTCCCTCAGTGTCTTTAACTGGCTCTACAAAAGAGGCAGGAACCTTAGTTTTAAGTAGGGCAGAAACTGCATCGGCTCTTCCAAGACGATTTAGCCCGATAATGCCTGCAGCCTGAACCCTAAGTGAACTATCTTTAAGCGCTGCTAAAAATGATTCAGATGAAACTTGCTCAAAATAACCTTTTCTATCTGCCAACGCTTTTAAAGCAAATTCGCGAATGGTATTATCTTTAGTAAGTTTTGTTAGCTCAGAAATTCCATTTTCTTTTGATAGTTGAGCATAGGTAAAAATTCCAGCTACTCGTGCATACAAAGGCAAGCTTTTATCGGATGCTATTTTTAAAGTGGCAGAAATTGCTTGTTTATTATTGCGGATTAAAAATTCCTGTGAAGCATTTATCCTACCCACTCCGCTATTTGAAACCAACATTGCTGATAATGCTTTAATAGATGCTTTTTTTAGGTTTGGAAAAGCTTTGTAAGTCCAGTTGTTTGGAACAACACGAGCAATATAACCTTTACCAGGACTGCCTGAATAACCTGCACCATCCCAGGCGGAAAGATAAAGTCTGCCAGAGCCATCTACATCCAAATCGGTTATTTGTGGAAGCTTAATAAATTCTTCATCTTTTTGAGTAAAAGTTGGGCCATCTGGCGTAACTCTATGAATGTAAAGCATGCTTCTGCCCCAATCAGCCATCATTGGTACTTTATTGTATTTTTCTGGCCAATTTGGTTCATCCATAAATAATGCACCCGTGCCGGAGCCACCACCTAAATCAACCAATGCAGGAATTATTTCATCAGTAAAATTTTGAAATAATACAGGATATCCATATTCTCCTGTTTGAATATGATGAGAAAAACGAACATTCCAACCACCACCGTCATTGGTGTTTTCGCGGGTAAAAACATTCATGTAAGGATCAATTGCTAAATCGTAAACGTTTCTTGTGCCATGTGTATAAACTTCCATTTCAGTTCCATCTGGTCTTACCCTTAAAATACCACCACCAAGCATAGTTAATTTTTTACCTGATCTGTCTATCGCATCATGAAAACCAAAATCACCTACGGCAATATAAATCCAGCCATCAATACCCATTCTTATACCATTAGTTGCATGGTCTGTTCCACGCTCCCGAATATATTTCGCGTTACTAACGTTTTGTATTAATGGCTTTGAAGGACCATCTGCTTTTCCGTCACCATCTTTATCCTCAAAAAAAACCAAATCCATTCCTGTTGCTTTTCCTGTTTCTTTTGAAAAAGTAGTGTGGAGTACAAATACTTTATCTCCTTGAACAATAATTCCACGAGGATTGTCAACAACAGCAAATTCGGTATGGTTATCCATCTTACCATCATTGTTTTTGTCAATTAGCTTTATAACTCTGCCTTTACCAGCATCTTTCCCTAAAGAACCAATCATGTCTACTCCAACAAATACTTCGCCTGTTGCAGCAACAGCTAAACAAGCTGGACTTGGCGTAATTTCAGGACCTGCAAACTGTGTTATTGTTATTTCTGACGGAGGTACTTTTCCAGACTTTGGTTTACCAATTAAACTTTTTAACCCCAGAAAAATTATAATACAATATGTCAGGCTTAGCGAAAACTTAATCATTTTTTTTAGGTATCTATTTTAGCGTTTTCCGTAAATTTAAAAAAAATATAAATTATTTTATGCCACATTATTGTTCCATTTAATCCATATTTAGTTTAGATAGTTAATATAAGCATTGAACTTAATTTAAATTACACTGTTGATTAAACAAGTGTAAAATTCATCTTTACTTTACGCTTCCATTTTTCTATCATTATCATCTATAAATTAAATTGAAAATTATGAAAATTGCTACTTATAATGTAAATGGTGTTAATGGTAGGCTACCTGTGCTATTGCGTTGGCTTGAAGAAACTAAACCAGATGTAGCTTGTTTGCAGGAACTTAAGGCTCCAGATGAAAAATTCCCATTGGCAGCAATTCAGGCTTTAGGTTACAATGCAATTTGGCATGGGCAAAAAAGTTGGAACGGTGTAGCCATACTTGCTAAAAATAGAGATATAAAAGAGTTAAGAAGAGGATTGCCTGATGATGATGAAGATTTGCAAAGCAGATATTTAGAGGCTATGGTTGATGATGTTGTTATCGGTTGTTTATACTTGCCGAATGGAAATCCTGCTCCCGGACCAAAATTAGATTATAAACTTAATTGGTTTGATAGATTGACTGCTCATGCCGAAAAACTTTTAGCATATAATTTGCCTGTTGTACTTTGTGGTGATTACAATGTAATACCAACAGAGTTAGATGTTTATAAACCTGAAAGGTGGGTTGATGATGCTTTGTTTCGTCCCGAAGTTAGAACGGCTTTTCATAATTTAATTGATCAGGGCTGGACAGATGCAATTCGTAAGCTTTACCCTGACGAAAGAATTTATACATTTTGGGATTACTTTAGAAATGCTTATGGAAGAGATGCTGGACTTAGAATAGATCATTTTTTGCTAAGTCCGCTACTAGAAATCAGGCTTCAAGCCGCTGGTGTTGATCGCAATGTTAGGGGTTGGGAAAAAACAAGCGATCATGGTCCTGTATGGATTGAGATTAAATAGGTTACCAGTACTGTAAAATTTCTGTATTCTATCTGTTACAGCTGGTTGAGGCGTAAAATAAATTACTAATTTAAGGCATCAAATCTAAAACCTTATGGACACCTTAAAAGACGAAAAGAAAATTACGGCTTTCCTAAATAAAATTAAGACGGAGTGGCCGGGTAAAATCGAAAGATTTGAATTTAAAACGACAACAGTTATTTATGTGCATTTAAAGGAAGGTATTTCTAGTATTGATTTTTTAGGTTCACTTTCTAGAAAAGTTGAGCGTTTTGTAGACTTTACAATACCAATAATTTTATATCATATTGAAAGTGATGGAATGAATCTTCGTTCTCATCCAATTAACTGGTATTCATCATTTAGTAAATAGAAATTAGTTACTGAAATTTATCTACAAAATGTATGTGAAAAGAGATAGTTATGAGGTTCCCTATGGGTGTTAAAATATAATTTAACGTGCATATATATTTAAATTTTTGAACAGTATATAATAAACCAAATTTCGAGAATTAAAAATGCAGGATAAATAATTACCCTGCATTTAACAAACAATTAACAAATGCATATTTACAAAAATTAATTAATGTAATACTAAGTAAATTTACTCATACATGGAAAGTAATTTAAATTCTAATTAGGAGTAAATTAAAAATGCAGCAATAAATTTTGCTATTTTATTTTTATCATTTTAACGCAAACTACCTTTCAGGTTTCTTAGCAATGTATTTTTTTGGAAATTTTGAAGGCTTAGGTGCTTCTTCTACTGATATTTTTATGGTAAGTGTGTTGCCTTTAAATGATTCTCCGTTTAGAAATGAAATTACTTTTTGAGCATCATCGACTTTCAATGTTTCCACAAAAGCATAACCCTTACATTTATGAGTAACTCTGTCTCTAACAACTTTAATTGTTTCGATATTGCAATAAAGGCCAATTAGCATTGCCAAGTCCATTTCACTTACGTCGGGCCTAAGCCCGCCGACAAAGAGCTTCGTCATTATTAGGGTTTCTTTTCAGGTATTAAAATAGTGCAAGTTAATTTATTTGAACAGATAAATCAAGCTACTATGTCAAATCAATTAATTATTTCGTTAAACAGACGATTTACATACCAATTAGCTTAAAAAAACAAAAATTTCAGTTGAATTTTTCTTTTTAATTTTTCTCGCATGCTAACTTCTCATAAAAATTCCTTTTAAAATTTCCATAGTTTGCTAAATATATTTTATTGTATTATACCCTAAACGTTTCGTGCGTTTAAACCTTAAATTAATCCTTAAAATCTCATTTTCTTAAAACTGCTGTTAGTAGTAGTTTTTTACCAAGTAAGTTCACCATCTCTACTAGAAAATTTCCCTGTCGGTCCATCATTGTCTATTGTTGCATATTTTATAATTACTGCAACTCCTTGCTCTACTTTTTGTGTTCCTTGATAATTATTGAGATTGGTTGATGTATAGCCTGGTTCAACACAATTTATTTTGAAATTTGTGTTTAAAAATTCTTTTGCTAGCATTACAGTAAAAGCATTCAAGGCAGTTTTAGAGCAACTATATGCTGCATAAATTGCAAAGTCAGTTGAACTGCTATGATAGGTTAGAGAAGCTAATCCGCTCGAAACATTTATAATTCGTGGCTCGTTTGATTTTTTTAATAAGTCAATAAACTGCTGTGTCGTTTGCACTGCTCCAAAAAAATTAGTTTCAAATACTTTTCGCAAATTACCAATGTCACCTGTGGACATGTTTTGTGGTTGTTCCCCTGCAATACCTGCATTATTGACTAATAGGTCTAATTTTTCTGTTTTAGTTTCCAATACATGTTTTGCTGATTTTATCGAACTGATTTTAGTTACATCTATCTCAATAAATTCAACATTATTAAATCCTAATTCATTCAATTTTTCTATTGCTGAATTCCCTTTTGATTTACTACGGGATCCAATGTAAACGTAATAGCCAAGTTCGGCTAATTGTTTGGCTGTTTCAAAGCCAAGTCCTTGATTTGCACCTGTAATTAAGGCTGTTTTTTTTGCTATATTCATCTTTATATTATCTTACACAAAGGTAGAATGTAACTTATCAAAGGAAATGGTGATGTATCCTGTTTAAATGGTGATGTTTCCTGTTTTTGATTTTCTATAATGAGAAGGTGTTATACTTGTAAAATGTTTAAAGAATTTAGTGAAATTAGAAGGGTCATAATCTAATGTTCTTGCAATTTCATTGATTGGCTTGGTTGAATTTTCAAGCATCTCTTTTGAAATTTCTACCAATTTATTCTCATAAATTTCACATGGCGATTTGCCAAATACCTCGCTTACCGTGTCACTCATATGATTCGGAACAATAAATAATAGTTCTGCAATTTCATTAAGTTCAAGTGATTTTTCAACTTGACCCGTTTTTAGTTCTGTAAGGTGTTTGTCAAGTACAGACAAAAACTGATTGGCAATGTCAATTTTTCTTTTTGAGATGTTTTTTTCTTTGTAATCCATTGTTTTATTAAATTCGTTATGCTTTCTTAAAATTACTACCAACTTAATTATTGTCTAATATAATAATGAATATCTATTTAATATGATTTGATTTTAGTCTGTATAATAATTATCGAAACAGAATTATAATTGATTGATTAAAAGTTAATAAAGTCTAAATCGTACATTAAAACTTTAAAAGGGATCGGTTGTTGTATTTGATTATTTAATATTTATAATCTTAAAATAAGAAGTATGAAACTTTACAAATCAATCCCAATAATGTTGCTGTCAATTATACTGATTTCAGGTTGTGTTAGCAATAAAAAATATACCGAATTGCAATCAACATTTGATAAGTTGCGTGAAAGAAATCAAGAACTTAGTAACAAATATCAAGACAGCCAAAGAGAATTAACAGGGGCAACAAGCAGGGTGAAAAGTCTTGAAGAGCAAATTGCTTCAGAAAAAGCTAATACAGCAGCCTTGCAAGATGCATTGAATAAATGTTTAAGCTCTAGTAATCAGGGAAATGTTAATATTTCGAAATTAGTTGATGAAATTAATAGTTCTAACAAATACATTAAACAGTTAATAAACGCAAAAAACAAAAGCGATTCGCTTAATATGGTGTTAACCAATAACCTAACTCGTTCACTTAGTAAAGAAGAATTGGGTGATGTTGATGTTCAGGTACTTAAAGGTGTAGTATATATTTCATTGGCTGATAATATGCTTTATAAATCAGGAAGTTATGAAGTATCTGATAAAGCTGGAGAAACCTTGAGTAAAATCGCGAAAATTATTAAAGATTATGATACTTATGATGTGTTAATTGAAGGCAATACAGATAATGTACCTATAGCGCAAACCAATATTAGAAATAATTGGGATTTAAGTGCTTTAAGAGCATCTTCAGTAGTACAGGTATTACAAACAAAATATGCGGTTGACCCTAAAAGATTAACTGCAGGTGGTAGAGGTGAATTTAATCCTGTTGCCGATAATAGTACGCCTGCTGGTAAAACTAAAAACAGACGTACGCAAATTATTATCACACCGAAATTAGATCAATTTATGGAACTAATTGGTAAGGCTCCTGAGCCAACAACAGCACCAAAACAATAGTCTCAAATAAATATAATTATTAAAGCCCTGACATTGTTGGGGCTTTATTTGTTTAAGCCTCTAGGCTCGAAGTTAAAATAATTGATACATAGAAAAATCTAAAATATTTTAAAATATATTTGATTGAAAATTATCTGATGAATAAATCTAGCCTGGTAAACATTTTTTTAAAAATGAATTTTTTTTTATTTTCGGTAATATTAATTGCCCCATTCTTTACTAAAGCGCAAACCGTAACTGTTGACGGATACTTTAATCAGGAGTCAAAAAAGGATAAATCAGGAAATTTAGTAAGGTTTCACTACACATGGGATGATATTGAAAGTTCAGGATTTTCTAAATTTGGTGAAGCTTTTAAAGTAAACGGTGCTAAAAATTTAAAAAGGTTAGATGAAGCTCCAACTGCTATAAATTTAAAAGAGACAAACGTTTACATCATTGTTGATCCTGATAATTTAAAAGATAATCCTAAACCGAATTATATTAACGATAATGATGCAAAAGAAATCGCTAATTGGGTTTATAAAGGAGGTGTACTTTTTATTATGGCCAATGATAGTGCAAATACAGATTTACATCATTTAAATATATTGGGCTCAAAATTTGGATTTAAATTTAATAGAGATATAACTCTTCATGTAGTTGACGATGAGCACTTTGCTAATGGTGGTTTAAGTACAGCGTCAGCTAAATTCTTATTCAAAACGTCAAAAAAAGTTTTTTTAAAGGATGCTTGTTCAATTTCTATTGAAAAACCAGGCAAAGCTATTTTGAAAGATAAAAATGGGGCTAATGTACTTGTTTCTTCAAAATACGGCAAAGGTATAGTTTTAGCGGTAGGCGACCCTTGGCTTTACAATGAGTATGTTAATGGTAGACTTCCGAAGGAGTACGAGAACGATAAAGCAATGAATGATATTGCTGCGTGGTTAATTGCTAAAACCAAAAAAAAATAGTTGTTTAATTTTAAAGAACATATAAAAAACACTGTGCTTTTGCTTCAAAAGAAAATAATAATAAGCTAAACTCTCTTTAAGTTTATACTTAATCTATATAATAATACAATGTAAAGTATTATTACATAGTATTATTTAGTAAGCTTAGTGTAGTTATCCATCATTTATTAGAAAAAATTTAAAGTATTCACTATTTTAATTTATTGCTAATCAATATTTTGAGTAATGTCAATAAAAATAAACGTGTATTTTTAATGATTTAACACTTAACAATTATCTTTTTTTAAAAATATATATATATTTGTTCTTACCCTTTCGAGGGTATGTTTTTCATAGGTAGATGTAGGGTCGAATACTTGTATTCGGCCCTTTTTTGATTCGTCTATTTTTAAACCCCTAATTTGCTTTTATAATGAATAGAAAAAAAGTAATTATCGCCATAACTGGTGCAAGCGGATCAGTTTATGCAAAGGTTATTCTTGATCAGTTAATGAAACTTGAAAATCAAATAGAAGCCGTTGGTATTGTAATGAGTGATAATGCCAAAGAAGTCTGGCAGTTCGAATTAGGAAATCAAAATTATAATGATTACAATTTTACTTTTTATAATAAAAATGATTTCAATGCACCATTTGCTTCAGGTTCTGCAAAATATGATACAATGATAATTATTCCTTGTTCAATGGGTACTTTAGGAAGAATAGCGCATGGTATATCTAATGACTTAATATCTAGGGCTGCAGATGTAGTTTTAAAAGAACGCAGAAAGTTGATTGCTGTGGTTAGAGACACACCTTTCAGTCTGATTCATATAAATAATATGAAGGCAATTACCGAGGCTGGTGGAATCATTTGCCCCGCGAATCCTTCATTTTATAGCTTACCAAAATCGATAGAAGAAGTTGCTGGGACAGTTATTAGCCGCGTTTTGGATTTGGCAGGTTTTGAGCAAGAAAGTTATCGATGGCAAGAAAAGTAAGTTATCAATTACGGTTTTCAGTCTGTAATTTGCAGTTAACTAAAAATTGACAAACCACCAACTGAGTGGGAACTGAAAATTGCCAACTGAAAGCTAATTTTGCTATCTTTGCGTGCTAAATGAAAAAGGTCGCATTTTACACATTAGGTTGTAAATTAAATTTCTCTGAAACATCAACAATTGGTAGGTTATTTACCGATGCCGGTTATGCTGTAGTCGAATTTCAGGATGCAGCTGATGTTTATGTTATTAATACTTGCTCGGTAACAGATCACGCCGATAAAAAATGTCGGAAAGTTGTTAAGGAAGCTTTAAAGCACTCTCCAAATGCATATATTACAATTGTAGGTTGTTATGCGCAATTAAAACCACAGGAAATTGCCGAAATAGAAGGTGTTGATATGGTTTTAGGTGCTGCAGAAAAGTTTAGAATAGTTGAATATATTTCTGATTTAACTAAAAATCCTAAAGCAATTGTTCATCAGCAAAGTATAGAAAAGGTAAATCATAATTTCATTGCATCTTATTCAATAGGTGATAGGACTCGCACATTTTTAAAAGTTCAAGATGGTTGCGATTATCCTTGTACTTATTGTACAATTCCATTGGCTCGTGGTGCAAGCCGTAGCGATACCATTGAAAACGTTGTTAATCGTGCTAAAATGATTGCCGAAAGCGGTGTAAAAGAAATCGTTTTAACTGGTGTGAATCTAGGTGATTTTGGAATACGTAACGGAGAACGCGAAGATAAGTTTTTTGATTTAGTTAAAGCTTTAGATGAAGTTGAAGGAATAGAAAGAATTCGTATTTCATCAATCGAACCAAATTTACTTAGCAACGAAATTATTGCATTTGTATCAACCTCAAAACGTTTCGTTCCACATTTTCATATTCCTCTACAATCAGGTTCTGATAAGATTTTAGGATTAATGCGCCGCCGTTATCGTAGAGAATTATATGTAGAAAGGGTTGCGAAAATAAAGGAAGTAATGCCAAATTGCTGTATCGGTGTGGATGTTATTGTTGGTTTTCCCGGAGAAACAAAAGAAGATTTCTTGGATACATATCAATTTTTAAATCAACTTGATATTTCTTATTTGCATGTATTTACTTATTCAGAAAGAGAACTAACAGCGGCTGCAGAAATGAAAGGTGTTGTTGCCGGTAGCGAAAGAAATGAACGCAGCAAAATGCTTCATATTTTATCTGATAAAAAACGAAGAGCTTTTTACCAATCTCAAATTGGCACGGAAGGTGAAGTGCTTTTTGAATCTGATCAAAAAATGGGTTACATGCATGGTTTTACTAAAAACTATGTTAAGGTACGTGCTAAATACGATCCAGTAATGGTTAATGAACTTAAAGCAGTAAAGCTTTTAGAGATGACGGCTGAAGGTGAGGTTGAAGTTGCTGAACTGGAAACCACTTATGCTCATTAATAATAGCATATAGAAATTATCGAACATCAAAATTTGTCATTTAGCTTGAGTCTTTCAGCTTTTACCTTAACTCTGGCTTATACCTTTTAGTCTTTCAGCTTCAAGCTTTCTTTACTATCTTCGCATCAAAATATTTGTATGTTTCCTACCGTTTCGCATTTTTTAGAATACCTTTTTGGTATTAATTTACCACTTCCTTTCAACACTTTCGGCGTTTTTGTAGCAATTGCCTTTGTAGCGGGTTACTGGGCTTTTACACAAGAGTTAAAGCGCAAGGAAGCTTTAGGTATTCTTCATCCTTTTAAAAAAACGATAACAGTTGGTCAGCCTGCAACAACCTCCGAATTATTCTTAAACGGTCTTTTCGGTTTTATTATCGGTTATAAATTAATTTATGCACTTCTAAATTATAAACTTTTTGTAAGCGATGCACAAAGCATATTAATGTCTACAAAAGGAAACATTATTGGTGGTTTACTTTTAGCAGCATTATTTGCTTATTGGGACTATAAAGAAAAAGACAAACATAAATTAGCAAAGCCGCAAGAAGCAACAGTTACTGTTCATCCATATCAATTAATGAGCAATTTAATTGTTTGGGCTGCAGTTTGGGGATTTTTAGGGGCGAAGTTTTTCGATAACTTAGAATATTGGGACGATTTTGTTCAACATCCGGTAGAGAGATTGCTTTCATTTAGTGGTTTGACTTTTTATGGTGGATTAATTTGCGGAGGTGCGGCTGTTCTCGTTATAGCAAAAAGAAATGGTATAAAACCATTGCACATGCTTGATGTTGGTGGCCCAGGTATGATGCTGGCTTACGCAGTTGGCCGCATTGGTTGTCATTTATCTGGCGACGGTGATTGGGGGATCGTAAATTCAAATCCTAAACCATTTTCTTGGTTGCCCGATTGGCTTTGGTCTTATAAATACCCTAACAATGTAGTTGGTGAAGGTATTCCGATTCCGGGTTGTACTTCTGGTAAATTCTGTAATGAATTAGCTCAAGGTGTTTATCCCACCCCAATTTACGAAGTAATAGTGTGTTTAATTTTATTCGCTTTTTTATGGAGCATTAGAGATAAAATTAAGGCCCCAGGATTAATGTTCGGTATTTATATGATTTTAAATGGGATAGAGCGTTTCTGCATCGAATTGATTCGTGTAAATTCTAAATATCATGTTTTTGGCTTGCCGCCATTTACTCAAGCCGAAATGATTTCTACCTTTCTGATTGTAGGTGGCATCGCACTATGTATTTATGCCTTAAGGAATAAGAATAAATTGGCTTAAATTATCTCAATTTTTATTTTATATCAATAACCGAACTTATTAGCTGTTAAAACACTATGAACTACGAATTACTATGTACTAAAGTTATTTCGATTGTAAAGCTTACAGGGAATTTCATCCGTAAAGAAGCTATGCAATTCGATGCGAATAAAATTGAATATAAAGGCTTGAACGATATGGTTTCTTATGTGGATAAAACTGCAGAAAAAAAACTGGTTCAAAATTTAGAAAAATTAATCCCGGATGCCGGTTTTATCACCGAGGAAAAAACAATAAATAGGGAAGGTAAAACATATAAATGGATTATCGATCCTTTAGATGGTACCACTAATTTTATTCATGGTATTCCTACTTATGGTATAAGCGTTGCACTTTATGAAGATGAATTACCTGTTTTAGGCGTAGTTTACGAATTGAATAGAGGTGAAATGTTTTATTCTTATCAGGGTGGATGCGCATTTCTGAACAAGAAGGAAATCCATGTATCTGTAAATCCTGATCTTAAATCAAGCTTATTGGCTACAGGTTTTCCATACTATAAGTTTGATAAGCAGACCCAATATTTGAAATTGTTGGAAGAAATGATGCAAAAAAGCCATGGAGTTCGACGAATTGGGGCAGCAGCAATTGATTTAGTTTATACTGCTTGTGGTCGTTTCGATGCTTTTTTTGAATATAATTTACAGCAATGGGATTTTGCAGCAGGCTGTTATATTGTTCAGCAAGCAGGTGGAGAAGTTTTTGATTTTTCTGGCGGGAATGAGTATTTTGCTAAAAGAGAAATTTTAGCTACCAATGGCAAGCTAACTGGCGAAATGCTTGAAGCAATTAAAAGGCATTTTAGTTAGGGCATTTTATCTGCGTTAATCTCCGAAATCAGCGGAGAAATAACTGCGCAACAAAGAAAATATCTTTAATAAGAATGGCTCGCTAAATCAGCGAGCCATTCTTATTAAAGACTCTGAAAAATATGCAATTAAAGTGCTTCTGAAACTACTTCAGTAACTTCAGGAACCATTCTTTGTAATAAGTTTTGAATACCAGATTTTAATGTAATTGTAGAAGATGGGCAGCCACTGCAAGAACCACGCAGCTCAACAGTTACAATGCCTTCATCGAAAGATTTATAGGTAATTGCTCCACCATCTTGCTCTACAGCAGGACGAACATAATCGTGCAAAATTTGTTGAATTTTAATTTCAGTTTCAGAACCTTCAAAAGCCGGCGCTTCTTCCGCAGTTGCTTCTTTAATTTTTAATTCAGATTCTACTGCACCCTTAACAAATTCTTTCAAAATAGCTTCAATATCAGCCCACTCAGCATCTTCTGTTTTAGTAACAGTTACAAAATTACTCGCGAAAAATACACCAGTAACAAAATTGAATTTAAACAACTCTTTAGCAAATGGAGAATGTTCTGCACTTTCTTTTGTAGCAAAGTCTTCACTTCCGTTAATTAATAACTTATTCACCATAAATTTCATGGTGGCAGGGTTAGGAGTTTGTTCTGTATATACGTTAATGGTCATGTCTTAATCAATTAGAATAAACAAAATTAACAAATACTGTTTAATAAAGCTTTTATACGCTGTCTGTTTAGCGTCAATTTAATTCTACTAGAAAACGCCGGTATAGTTAAACGGTGTAATTGTTCGCAGTTGAACTTTAACAGATTCAGAAACATTTAAGCCTTCAATAAATTCAGCAATACTTACGGCATTAATTTTCGAGTTAGTTCTAGTCAACTCCTTTAAAGCTTCATAAGGGTTCGGATAGTTCTCTCTTCTTAATACGGTTTGAATTGCTTCTGCAACCACAGCCCAGTTATCATCTAGGTCTGCATTTAAAGCTTGCTCATTTAAAATAATTTTATTCAAACCTCGTAAAGTAGAATTTATAGCAATTAAAGTATGCGCTAAAGGGACACCAACATTTCTTAAAACCGTAGAATCGGTTAAATCTCGCTGCAATCTGGAAATTGGCAATTTAGCTGCAAAAAATTCAAATAGGGCATTTGCAATTCCAGCATTTCCTTCTGCATTCTCAAAGTCAATCGGGTTAACTTTGTGTGGCATTGCCGATGAACCGATTTCTCCTGCCTTAATTTTTTGTTTAAAGTAATTTTTAGAAATATATGTCCAGATATCTCTATCTAAATCGATGATGATATTGTTAATGCGCTTTAAAGCATCACATTGGGCAGCAAATTGATCATAGTGTTCAATTTGTGTAGTATGTTGGGCTCTGGTTAAGCCTAAAGTTTCATTTACAAAACTGTTAGAAAAATCTATCCAATTCACTTTAGGATATGCAATATGATGTGCATTGAAATTTCCAGTTGCACCACCAAATTTTGCACTATTAGGAATTACCTTTAAAACTTCAAGCTGAATACTAATTCTTTCTGCGAAAACCAGAAATTCTTTGCCTAATTTTGTTGGAGAAGCAGGCTGACCGTGGGTAAATGCCAACATTGGGATGTGTTTCCATTCGACAGCTAAAGCATTAATTTTATCTATTAATGATGTAATTACCGGGTAATAACTTTCATTAAGTGCTAACTTTATAGAATAAGGTATTGCAGTATTATTGATGTCTTGAGATGTTAATCCAAAGTGAATAAATTCTTTATAATCTTGTAATGATAGCTTATCGAATTTACTTTTGATGAAATATTCTACGGCTTTTACATCATGATTTGTTACCTTTTCGGTTTCTTTGATTTCAAGTGCATCAGTCTCTGAAAAATTCTCATAAATTTTTCTTAGTTCAGTATAAAAATTTTTGTCAAAGTTTTCTAATCCTGGTAAGTTGATTTCACAAAGAGCGATGAAGTATTCTATTTCTACAAAAACACGGTATTTAATTAATGCCTCTTCTGAAAAGTAAGCAGCTAAACCTTCGGTTGTTTTTCTATAACGACCATCAATGGGTGAAATAGCTTGTAGTGTTGTTAAATTCATTATTTGGAATATAATTTTGGCGCAAATTTACTACAATTGATGGATTTTGAGGTTAATTCTTTAATAAACAATTATGGTCAATAAAAAAAGGCATTGAAATTAATCAATGCCTTTTCCATTAAGAGTAAAGTTAGACTACATTTTTTTAGTCGTGTCCGTCATCATAGTGTCTTTAGCCATAGTATCTTTTACAGTAGTATCAACAACAGAAGAATCAACGGTTGTAGAATCAGTACTCTCAGCTTTTTTTTCTGAGCAAGCAACTACTGATAGAGATAAAGCTAAAGCTAAAAAGCCTAATTTGAATGCATTTTTCATTTTGTTTTGTTTTTGTTGGTTGGTTTTCAATTAATTAATTATAAATTAATACAATAATTTTGAAAAGGTAACCTTTTTTTGTAAAAAAAAAGAGTTTAGACAGAAATCTAAACTCTTTTTTATAAATTAAAGCAAAAAATTAGTGTTTTACTTCAGTTTTTTCAGTTGTAGCTTTAACTGTTGTGTCTTTAACTGTAGAATCTTTAACCATAGTGTCTACGGAAGTAGTATCTGTAACGATGGTAGAAGAATCAGTTAAAGTTGTATCAGCTCCGCCTTCTTTTTTTTCTGAGTTACAAGCTGCAACTGATAAAGATAAAGCTAAAGCTAAAAAGCCTAATTTGAATGCATTTTTCATTTTCGAGATTTTTTTTGTTTTATTTATTAATTATCTCTTAATACCTCAATATTAAAAAGGTAACCCAAAAAAACAAAAAGGCCTTGAAAAATATTTCAAGGCCTTTTTATATAAGTAAAATTAAATTAGTTTTTTACCTCTGTTTTTTCAGTAGTAACTTTAACTGAAGTATCTTTTACTGTTGAATCTTTAACCATAGTATCTACAGTAGTAGTATCAGTAACCATAGTAGAAGAATCAGTCATTGTAGTATCAGCACCATCAGCTTTTTTTTCTGAATTACAAGCTGCAACTGATAAAGATAAAGCTAAAGCTAAAAAGCCTAATTTGAATGCATTTTTCATGTCGAATTTTTTTTAAGTTTTAATTATTTACTCTTAATGCTGCAAAGGTAAAAAGGTAACCCGACAATTTTAAAAAAAATAAAAATATTTTTTTTTACCGTTTGGGTTACTGTTTTAATGTGGATAGTATTAATCTACAGTTAGTAGCTATAAATATTTTTTTTATCTAATATTGGGTTACTATTTACAGAAAAAAGTATTAATTGGTGAATAACGGTTTAAAGAGTTCAGTTCCAACAGATAGAGAGGTAATTTTAGGTATTCTAAATAACTCTGGTGATACACTTAATAAATTATACAAGGCTCATTTTGCAATGATATTGCAATTTATCCTGAATAATAATGGCAACGAAGATGACGCAAAAGATGTTTATCAGGAAGCTATTATTATTTTATACAATAAAGTTAAAGAAGGAGATTTTGAACTTAGCAGCAAACTCAAAACATATATTTATTCAGTTTGCCGTCGTATTTGGTTAAAAAAATTAGCACAGAATAGTAAAAAGACTGGCAATATAACCGATTATGAAGATGTGTTTATTGTTGATGAAGATGTAGAGCATCACGAAGAAAAAGACGCAGCTTTTGTTAAAATGCAATCTGCGCTTGAAAATTTAGGAGAGCCTTGCAAAACCATTATTCAGGACTTTTACATAAATAATTTATCCATGCAGGATATTTGCGATAAGTTTGGTTATACCAATACAGATAATGCAAAAACACAGAAGTATAAATGCCTGCAGCGATTAAAGAAGATATTTTTTAACACTATTAATTGAGATGAGAAACGATTTAGATTTGGATGCAATTATTGAAGATTATCTTCTGGGTAAACTCAATTCTCAGGAAACTGAAGCCTTTGAGCAGTTACGTCTTAATGACGCCACAGTAGATCATAAGGTTGTATCGCATAAAGTATTTCTTCATACAATGGAAGAATATGCTCAGCAATTGCGTTTAAAAGAGCAATTAGATATTTTTCATAGTGAAATTGATGTAGAAACTTTATCATCTCAACTGGGTCCTCATCCTTCACGTATCGTTCAGTTGTGGCGTAGACATAAATCTGCTATTGCGGTCGCAGCCTCATTTATAGCTTTATCTTTTGTCTCTATTTATTCTATTCAACACAATAGCCAGCAAGCTGATAAATTTGTGCAATTAAGTAAGAATGTAACAAATGCTGTGAAAACTCAGAATAATTTGATTAGAAAAATTAGCAGTGATAATTTACCTACAAATAAGCAATCTAATCCAGGTAATTTTGGTGGAACTGGTTTTGCAGTATCTACTAATGGATATATTGCTACAAATCTTCATGTAATAAAAGATGCTGATTCTGTATATATTCAAAATAGCGAAGGTGAATCTTTTAAAGTGAAAGTTGTTCATAGAGATTCTGAATACGATATTGCGATTTTAAAAATAGATGATAAGCATTTCAAAAATTTAGCAGCATTGCCTTATACAATTAAAAAGAACAGTACAGGCGTTGGAGAAAATGTTTATACTTGGGGTTACCCAAAAGATGATGCAGTGTTAGGAGAAGGTTATGTAAGTTCTAAAAGTGGTTTTATTGGCGATACAACGCAATATCAGGTTGCAATTCCTTTAAACCCTGGAAACAGTGGCGGGCCATTGTTAGATAATAATGGTAACCTGGTTGGCATTATAAGTGGAAAAGAAACTTCTGCAGAAGGTGCTTCATTTGCAATAAAATCTAAATATATTTTAGAAGCAATGCGAGCAATTCCCCAAGATTCTTTAGGAAGAAAGCTTACTGTAGATAAAAAAAGTATTTTATCAGGAATGAAGCGTGCTAAGCAAATTCAAAAATTGCAGGATTACGTGTTTATGATTAAAGTTTATAATTAATTTACCCAAACAAATTGATATGCTTAAAGCCTTGTTGGTAAAAACCTTCAAGGTTTTTTTTATTTATTATTTATATCTAAAAATAATATTATGTCTATGTATTTAGTATACTATTTGTTAGATTTGTTAGAATCAACTTAAAAAAATAATATTATGAGCATAAGATTAGGCGATACAGCACCAAACTTCCAGGCAAATACTTCAATTGGTGATATTGATTTTTACGATTATTTAGGTGATAACTGGGGTGTTCTATTTTCCCATCCTGCAGATTACACACCTGTTTGTACAACAGAGTTAGGTCGCACCGCGGCATTAAAAGGTGAGTTTGAAAAACGTAATGTTAAAGTTTTAGCCATAAGTGTAGATACTGCTGAATCACATAATGGCTGGATTAATGATATAAATGAAACTCAAAATACATCAGTTGAATTTCCAATAATTGCTGATTCTGATAAAACAGTTGCAAATCTGTACGATATGATTCATCCCAATGCATCAGAAACATTAACAGTAAGATCGTTATTTGTTATCAGTCCTGATAAAAAAGTGAAACTGATTATAACATATCCTGCATCTACAGGAAGAAATTTTAATGAAGTTTTAAGGGTGATTGATTCGCTTCAATTAACTGCCAATTACAGTGTTGCAACACCGGCCGACTGGAAAGATGGGGAAGATGTAATTGTTATCAATAGCATTAAAACAGAAGATATTCCTGCTAAATTTCCTAAAGGACATAAAGTTATCAAACCATATCTGCGTACAACACCCCAGCCTAATAAATAAAATTTATGGCAAGTTTAAAAGGTAATTATATTATAACTTGGCTTAAAATCGATTGTATTATATATGTAAATTATTATATTTGGTAGTTTTGTTTCAATATTAACGCTTATTCTGATTGTTTTGAGTAATTTAAATTTCAATTAGTTGTAGAAAATTAGAAACAAAGCTATAAGGGTTTATTTTTCATACAATTTTTTATTTTTTTATGGCTAAAGGAAAAGTTAAATGGTTTAACACTCAAAAAGGCTTTGGATTTATTGTTCAAGAAGACAATAAAGATTTATTTGTACATTTTAAAGATGTTTTAGGCGGAATTGAGAGTTTAAAAGAAAACGATCAGGTAGAATTTGAAGTAGCTGAAGGCAGAAAAGGTTTACAAGCTGTAAACGTTAAGAAAGTTTAAGCATAAATTATACATCCCTAAAAGCGAAAAGGCTTTCCATAATTTGGAAAGCCTTTTTAATAATATTGAATTATTGAAGCCTTGATTACGATATTCTGATTTTGATAGTTTTTAGTGAATATTAGAAACTTATCATTGCTACTGCTAATTTTGTATTTCTTGATTAAATCTTCTGCTTTGGCTGGGTAATTTCTTACGATAATATTTCCCTTCAATAGTTTTTTAGTTTTTAATTCACCACCCGAAATAATTTCATCTATTTCAAATATCCTTCCTGGGAAACTATTATTTATCGTTTGTGATATATATAACTGAGTTCGTTGCTGTAACTTTTTTAAATTGTAATGCGTAGCGATTAAATTAAATGCACCCGATTTTAATAAAGCTGCATCGGGCTCATATAGATATTTTTCTAAATTTAAGTCTTCAGCGAAATTAACAGGTCCTGCCAATTGTGATTTTGAAAAACTGAATTCCTTTTCCTGCTCGTTTATAGTAACGGCAACAATTTTAATATCCTTGTCGTAGCCTTTATCGATAACCCAAAGCAATTCTTTGCATTCATTTTTTACACTGATGATATGAATTTCGCTTACGTTTGTTAGCTCTGATAGTCCTGCCGTAATATCCAACAATGGAGCTGTTTTAATAATTACTCTTTGTGATTTTGCAAGTAATAGATTAAGATTGGAAACGACATCAGGTGTACAATCTTTTAGCATAAATACTTTGCCTTTTTCAGCTCTACGGGCAGGATCTATGTATATCGTATCAAATGTTTGGTTTGAGGTATTTATAAATTCTAAACCATCACCTGCAATGAAATCAATATTATTAGCACCTAAAATATTAGCATTATGTTCAGCAGCTGCTGATAGTTCGGCATTAATTTCGCAATGAACAACATGATGTATATTTTTCACAAAATAAAACGAATCTACACCAAAACCTCCAGTTAAGTCAATCAGCGATTTTCCTTTAACTAACTTAGATTTATATTTGGCTGTAATTTCTGATGAAGTTTGCTCTATAGAAAGTGCTTGTGGGTAATAAATATTTTCTGCGACATACCAAGAAGGTAATTTCTTCTCAGCTTTCTTTTTTGCATTAATTTGGTTTGCTAATTCAGCAGCAGTAACGTTATTAAATGGGCTTTTAGCTAAAGCAATTTGATTTACATCTGCATTTAAATTTGCATTGATGTAATTCTGAACGGCTTTATCTAAAATATTGTTATTCATTTCTAATTTGTTTTTCGGTTCAAAACAGTTCTAGTTAAACATAGACATATTGTTTTTAACCAAATAACATTTTTATTAAACTTTGTTTTTCATAACCATTTGGCAAGTGTGTCTGCTTTTAACTTCTAGCAAGATATCTTTATTTATAGCTACTCGATCTATTGTTTGTTGGTTGTAATACCTTATCGTCACCAATTCGAGTCCTTTATTGTATTTAACAGTAAACTGAATGGAAAGTGCAGCAATCAGTTTTGTAATTTTTTCTTCATTATCATCCACACTAACAGAAAAACTAATGGCAGAGTTAAGCATTGTGTTAATCTTAATTTTGTGCTGGTGGAAAAGTTCAAAAATGTTACTTAGATTTTCCTCGATAATAAAAGAATAATCTTTAGGGAAAATAGAAATTAAAGCCTGGTTTATTTTGAATATAAAAGAAGGAACAGGCAGGGGATTGCTCTCCTTTGTAATTGCGGTTCCGCTTGCTTCAGGCTGTAAAAATGAACGTACAAATAGTGGTATGCCTTTATTTTGTAATGGTTTTATGGTTTTTGGATGAATAACGGTTGCACCATAATAGGTCAACTCAATCGCATCGTGATAAGATAGTTGAGGAATCTTTTCTGTTTCATCAAACCATTTTGGGTCGGCATTTAGCACGCCTGGTACATCTTTCCAAATGGTTAAAGCAGTAGCATTTAAGCATGAAGCAAAAATGGCGGCCGAATAATCAGAGCCTTCTCTGCCCAAAGTAGTTGTATAGTTTTCGCTGGTACCACCAATAAAGCCTTGTGTAACGATAATATTTTGATGCAAAAGACCAACCAAATCTCTTTGGATTAGCTGATTGGTTTTGTCCCAATCAACTTTACCTTCACGATAAGTATTGTCTGTTTGTATATAATTTCTTGCATCAATCCAAAGTGTTTTAATATTGGTTTCATTTAACCATGCAGCTACAATTTTAGTAGAAACCACTTCTCCGATTGATACAATCTGGTCGTAAATATAATCTGGATCATTATCAGGCTCATCCTCCAATAGCCAGTCTATTTCTACAAATGTATTGGCTACATCATCGTAAACTGGATTATTGGTTCCTTTAAAAAGTTCTTCAATCAGATTAAAGTGAAAATGTTTTACCTCATCAAAAATCGAATGGGCAGTATCGCTATGCAGTAAGTAAGCTTGTGTAAGTTCTTCGAGTTTGTTGGTCATTTTGCCCATTGCAGATACTACAATTAGCAATTCACCTTTCTTATAATCGCTAACAATATTGGCCAGGTTTTTTACACCTTCAACATCTTTAACAGAAGCACCCCCGAATTTAAAAATATCCATAAATTAAAATTCTTTAATCTGTTCTTTTGAAAAAGAAGCATTTAGCCAGCCCTCTTCTAGCTGAGCTTTATATTTATTATAAAAATTTATTGCCGGTTCATTCCAATCTAAAACTTGCCAAACCATTCCGCTATAATTACCGTTTTTAGTGGTTTCGATTACCTTTTCAAAAAGAATTTTACCAATGCCTTTGCCTCTATATTCTTCAGTTACAATAAAATCCTCCAAATATAATCTGCATCCTTTCCAGGTAGAATAACGGGTGTAATATAGCGCAAAACCAACAATTATATTATCAACTTCTGCAACAAAAGCTCTCCAAACTGGTTTTGAGCCAAATCCGGCATCAATAAAATGTTCTAATGTGACGGTTACTTCTTCGGGAGCACGCTCGTAAACGGCTAATTCGTTAATTAATTCTAATAGTCGAACACAATCATCTGCAACTGCGTCTCTTACATTTAAGTTCGTCATTTTAATTAATTGGCTGAAACATCAGCTTTAAAGTGTTTAATTATTCTTTTACCAAAAATTCCACTGCCTATTCTTACCATAGTGCTACCTTCATCTATGGCAATTTTATAGTCTGCACTCATTCCTGTCGATATTTCTTTAAAATAATCTTCTTTGGTGAAGAAGCTTAGTTTAAGTCCCTCAAAAAATACTTTCAGTTCGTTAAATTCTACAGTAATTTGTTTTTCGTTTTTTGTATTTGTTGCAATACCCATTAAACCTAAAATACGAACGTTTTTCAGCTCAGTGTATGCTTCAGAACGCAGAATTTCTATTATTTCATCAAAAGCCAAACCAAATTTTGTTTCTTCATCAGCAATATAAACCTGTAAAAGACAATCGATTATGCGTTTGTTCTTAAAAGCTTGTTTATTAATTTCCTGCAGAAGTTTAAGGCTATCAACTCCGTGTATTAACTTAACAAACGGAGCTATATATTTCACTTTATTGGTTTGTAAATGTCCAATAAGGTGCCATTCAATATCCTTTGGTAGTTGCAATTGCTTATCAACTATTTCTTGTACATGGTTTTCGCCAAAAACTCTTTGCCCTGCATTATAAGCTTCCAGAATTGCTTCATTTGTTTGTGTTTTAGAGACGGCAATAAGTTTAACCTTGTCGGTTTCTATCTCACTTTTATATTGTTTAAGATTATCAGCTATGCTCATTTATAACTATTTTTGCGTAAAATTAACAACCTTGCCGCAATTTGGGCAAAAAATAATATTTTAATTGAAATGAGAAGATTGATATGGGTTTTAGCGGCAGGAATTATATTGTTTGCTTGTAAACCCAAAAGACCAGCAAACATTATTGAGCCAGATAAAATGCAAAATATTTTATACGATATACATGTTGTTGATGGTTATGTTTCAACTATTCCAACGCCAGATTCTACCAGGAAAGTAAGTGCTGCGTATTACAATGGTATTTATAAAAAATTTGGAATTGATTCTGCAAAGTATGCTCAAAGCATGAATTATTATTATTCACATCCAGCTGATTTAGATAAAATTTACAAAAATATTTCCCGAATTTTAGAGAAGCAAAAAAGATTTATGGAAAGAGCCGACTCATTAAAAAAATCAAAAATAAAAGTACTTCCCGCCGTTAAATAAATATGCTATATCCCGAAAATTGTTTAGAGCGTTTAGGCTTTATAGAAATCAGGCAGCTTATTAGTAAGCATTGTTTAAGTTCGATGGGGCAAACAATGGTTCAAAAGATGCAGGTGATGAATCGTTTTGACCAAATTGATAAATTTCTGCGTCAAACAAACGAATTCAAAAGTATTATCCAAAACCAAGAACCTTTACAAATTAATACCTTTTTTGATATTAAATCTTTGATAGAAAAAATTAGGGTTGAAGGTACTTATTTACTTGAAGATGAATGGTTCCAGATTTATACTTCGTTGCAAACTGTTTTTTCTGTTCTTCGGTTTTTTGAAGAAAGGGCAGAAGTCTACCCAACTTTAGAAGCTCTGTTTGAACATTTGCCTATTGAAAAAAATATTCTGCGTAAGGTAGAAAATGTGATTGATGTTAAAGGTAAAATCAAACCAAATGCATCCAAAGAATTACAGGAAATTTCATCATCAATTGCCAAAGCCGAGCAAGATGTTAGAAAGAGAATGGATTCTATTTATAAGCAAGCAGTTGCTAATAATTGGGTTGCAGATGGAAGTTTAACCATTCGTGATGGAAGAATGTGTATCCCGGTTTTGGCAGAAAATAAACGGAAACTGAAAGGTTTTGTTCATGATGAATCGGCATCCGGACAAACGGTTTATATAGAACCTGAAGAAGTTTTTACACTCAATAATAAACTCCGGGATTTAGAATTTGATAAAAGAAGAGAAATTATTAAGATTCTAATCGCACTAACTGATGAATTGCGACCTTATTCGCCATTGCTATTATCCTATCATGGATTTTTAACCAAACTTGATTTTGTTAGAGCAAAGGCATTATTTGCCATCGAAATAGAAGGGGAGATGCCCGGTTTATTGAAGGAGCCTAAAACAAAATTGATTAACGCAAGGCATCCTTTATTAACCTTATCATTCGCAGCTGAAAAGAAAACGGTAACGCCACTAAACATTCATATAGATGAATCGACAAGAGTAGTTTTAGTTTCAGGGCCAAATGCAGGAGGTAAGTCTGTATGCATGAAAACTGTTGGTTTGTTACAGATAATGCTTCAAACCGGTTTATTAATCCCGGTTGATGCCAATAGCGAAGTTGGGATTTTTGAAAATATTTATGCTGATATTGGTGATGATCAATCTATAGAAAGCGATTTAAGTACGTACAGTGCTCACTTAAAAAAGATGCGCTATTTTGTAGAACACGCTTCGCCCAAAACAATGGTGCTAATTGATGAATTTGGTACAGGCACCGACCCTCAGTTTGGTGGACCAATGGCTGAAGCTGTTTTAGAAGTGCTAAACAATAAAAAAGTACGTGGTGTAATTACAACACATTATTCAAATTTAAAACTATTTGCGGGTAATACCCAAGGTTTGGAAAATGCTTCTATGCTTTTTGATAATTCCAAAATGAAACCACTTTATATTTTGGAGATGGGCAAACCTGGTAGTTCTTATGCATTTGAAATTGCTCAAAATATAGGTTTGCCGAAAGAAGTTATTCAACTCGCCCGACAAAAAACCGGTTCCAATCAAAACCGGGTTGATACCATGCTGGTAGATTTGGAACGGGAAAAGAAAACCATTTATGATACCAAGGTTAGTTTAGCAAATCAGCAAAATAAAGCCAAAAACCTGGTTGCTGAAAATGAAAAATTAAGGGCTTTTTTGGATGAAAATAGAAGAGTTTTAATTAAAGAAGCAAAGCAGGAAGCACAAAATATTATTAAAAATGCCAACAAACTTGTTGAAAATACAATTGCCGAAATTAAAGAAAAGCAAGCCGATAAGGTTATAACAAAGGAGTTGAGGCAGAATTTGCAAAAAGAGTTGGTTAAAAATGCCATTCCTAAAGATAAACCAAAACCACAACTCATAGTTGTTGATGGTGAAATTGCTGTTGGCGATTGGGTTAAATTTACGGATAGCGAAACTACTGCTCAGGTAATGGAAATTAATAGAAACGAGCTGGTTTTGGCTATGGGCGATTTGCGGTCAAACGTGAAGAAGAATCGTGTTCAAAAAATCAGCAACAAGGAGGCAAAAAAAGTTATTCAAAGTAGTGCTGGTTCTTTTGCCGGTAGGATGAATGAAGCTGTTTCAGGATTTAGAGCTGAACTTGATTTGAGAGGTAAGCGAACTGAAGATGCGCTTTTTGAAGTTGAAAAGTATTTAGATAAGGCAATAATGCTTGGCTTTCCGTCCATAAAATTAATTCACGGAAAAGGTGATGGCATTTTAAGAAAAATGATTCGTGAATATTTAAAGAAATATAGTCAGGTAAATAGGATGGAAGATGAACATGCAGATAGAGGTGGCGATGGTATAACCTATGTATATCTGAATTGATAAATCATTGATTATTAAAACTCTAGGCAATTATTTTTGTTGTTATTTAAACCCTATAATTATGAAAGCAATTTTTACCTGTTTGGTTGTGCTACTGATGTGTACAAGCTGCAAAAAAAATAAAAGCGATGATGGTGATACAGGAAATTTACCCGATGTTGAGTTAAAAAATAGAGTTGCTATTTCCGGTTTACGATTTCCATGGGGAATGGTTTATGGCTCTGATAATTTTATTTGGTTTACTGAAAGAGGTGGTAAAATTAGTCGTCTAAATCCTGCCACCGGACAAATAGTTCCATTACTTACCATATCGGAAGTACGTGAAAATGGAGAAGGTGGTTTACTTGGCATTGCTCTAAACCCTGATTTTACTACAAATGCATGGGTTTTTGTTGCATACAATTATGGTAGTAGCTATAAAGAGAAGATTGTTCGTTATACTTATTCAGGAGGAATATTAAATAATCCATTAACAATTATTGATAATATTGGTGCGTCTTCTACACACAACGGTTCGCGTTTATTGATTAGTGGAGGGAAACTTTTTATTTCAACCGGTGATGCCGCAGATACCAATACACCACAAAATATAAATTCTACTTCGGGTAAAATTCTAAGATTAAATTTAGATGGTTCAGTACCATCAGATAATCCATATCCCAACAACCCGCTTTGGTCATACGGGCATCGGAATCCTCAAGGTTTGGTACAGGTGGGTAATAAAATTTTCTCTTCGGAGCATGGACCTGATTCGGATGACGAAATCAATGTCATTGAAAAAAACAGAAATTACGGCTGGCCTAATATTAAGGGTTTATGTAACGAAAGTGGAGAGCAGGGTTTTTGCTCAACTAATAATGTTGCGGTTCCATTAATTACCTGGACACCAACCATTGCGCCTAGTGGAGTGGCTTATTACAATTCTGATTATATTCCTCAGTTTAAAAATTCATTATTATTAGCAGTGTTGAAAAACACCAAGCTTATGCAGCTGAAATTAGATGATGCTCAAACTAAAATTGATGGAACGAGGGATTTCTTTGTGAATACTTATGGCAGAATGAGAGATGTCTGTGTATCGCCAGAGGGAAAAATCTATGTGTGTACGAGTAACGGAAGCGATGATAAAATAATCGAAATTTATAAATAATTATTTTTTATCCTTACCAGGACATTTCTTACATCGTTTTCCTTTTTTATATTTTTCGCAGCATTTTTTGTGTTCGGCAGTGCAGCTGAATATAAAACCCATCCCTTTTTGAAATTCTGGGTCTGTTGGAATTCTTAAATCATCGTTATCATTAAATATCACGTTGCAAAGGTAATTGTTATTTAGATTAATTCCAATTAATTATTCTTTAAAGGAGTGTTGAAGTTATGTTCAAATCCTGCATCAAATATTTTAAAAAGCTATCTGCTTTCTGTACTTTAGCGGCCTAACCAAAATATTCATAAAATGATAAATAAAGTTGTATCAGGCGCTGAAGAAGCCATCCATGATATATCTGATGGCGTTACCATTATGCTTGGCGGATTCGGATTATGTGGCATTCCCGAAAATTGTATTAATGCTTTGGTTGAGAAGAAAATCAGTAATTTAACTTGTATCTCAAATAATGCTGGTGTAGATGATTTTGGAATAGGATTGATGTTAAAGCAACGTCAGGTTAAAAAAATGATATCTTCTTATGTTGGTGAAAATGCTGAATTTGAAAGACAACTTTTAAGTGGCGAACTTGAAGTTGATTTAATACCTCAAGGAACACTTGCAACCAGATGTTTAGCTGCTGGTTACGGTATGCCTGCGATATTTACACCTGCTGGTGTGGGTACCGAAGTTGCAGAAGGAAAGGAAATCAGAAATTTTGATGGGAAGGATTATCTGATGGAATATGCTTTTGACGCTGATTTTGCGTTGGTAAAAGCCTGGAAAGGGGACACCGCAGGTAATTTAATTTTTCGTTCTACGAGTAGAAATTTCAATCCGGTAATGGCAATGGCGGGCAAAACTACTATCGCTGAAGTTGAGGAATTGGTAGAAGCTGGTGAGTTGGATCCCGACCACATACACACTCCCGGAATTTATGTTCATCGCATTTTTCAAGGCAAGGATTATGAAAAAAGAATTGAACAACGAACTGTTAGACAGAAATAGGTTATTGGTCATTGGTTTATTGGTCATTAGTTGATTGGTTCATTAGTCATTAGCTTCATTCACTCAATATTTACTAATTCTCTCATTCAAAATTCACTCATTCATACTCTTTCATTTAATATTTAATGTTATTTATTCACTAATTCACTAATTCTCTCATTCAAAATTCACTAATTCACTCATTTTTAAAAACATGGCATTTTCAAAAGAAGAAATCGCACAACGTATTGCTAAAGAAATAAAAGATGGTTACTATGTAAACCTTGGTATCGGAATTCCAACACTGGTTGCAAATTATATTCCACAAGGAATAAATATTGTTTTACAATCAGAAAATGGCTTATTAGGTATGGGGCCATTTCCATTTGATGGAGAAGAAGATGCTGATTTAATTAATGCAGGTAAACAGACGATAACAACTTTACCAGGCTCATCAATATTCGATTCGGCGATGAGTTTCGGAATGATTAGAGCTCAAAAAGTTGATTTAACCATATTGGGTGCTATGGAAGTATCTGAAAACGGAGACATAGCAAACTGGAAAATTCCGGGCAAAATGGTAAAAGGAATGGGCGGAGCGATGGATTTGGTTGCATCGGCAAAAAATATCATTGTTGCTATGCAGCATATAAACAAAGCTGGTGAAAGTAAATTATTACAAAAATGTACTTTGCCTTTAACAGGTATAAAATGTATCAAAAAAGTTGTAACAGAATTGGCCGTTTTGGATATTCTGCCAGAAGGTGGATTTAAACTTTTAGAACGTGCCCCAGGTGTGAGTGTTGATTTTATTAGGCAATCTACTTTAGGAAGATTGGTTGTAGAAGGGGAAATCCTGGAAATGCGACTGGATTAAATTATTGATTCGTTAGGACTTAAATCACGCGGTTAAATTGGTTATAGCGAAAGAAGCATAACACAACTAAGTAAATCTTTCCTGCTTTAAACAAATATTCCTTGAGCCAATAAAAGACAGACTTTTGTAATGAAGAATTAAAGCTAAATCTTTTATCTTCATAAGTCTCCATTTTTTTTAATTTATATCAACTAGAATACTATTTCTTAAATTATTTGAAATGTCTTCCGTGATTGTGATAATTTCATCGGGTTCATTTGTATTATTCATTACAATTTTATGGCAATCATTTTTATACGGTAATAGATATTCTTTATAAGCCGGTACAACATGATTATGCCATTTATATAAAACATCTTCTTCCGGGTAGCCGCGTTCCAAACCATCACGTTTTACACGTCGATCAAGAGCAACTTGCTCATCTGCATCAACAAAAATCATGTGATCCAATAATGCAGCTATTTCTTTAAAATGAAGAATAAATAATCCTTCAACAATAATTATGGGTGCTGATTTTATTTCTAGGATTTTAACAACGGCTAAAGGGTTATTAAAATTGTATTCTTTTTTGTAGACCACTTCACCCGCCAGGAGCTGTTTAATGTCTTTTAAAAACTGCTGACTATCGATTGTTGATGGTAAATCAAAATTAAAAAGTTTGTTTTCTTCTTGAGACATATCTCCGGCAGGGATATAATAATCATCCTGAGAAACTAAAGTAACCTCATCTTGTTTAAAATGATGAAGGAAACAGTTTAAGAAAAAAGTCTTGCCCGAACCACTTCCTCCGGCAATTCCAATTATAAATGGTTTCTTATTCAAGCTCATGTACACCGTACGTTAAATTGCAAAAAAATCTTTTGTCTAAAGCACCCAAAGAGTCGGCTACAGCTTTAGTCATTACAATTATAACATCTTTTGTGGATTCGTTCTCGGTAAATTTACCAACAACCTTTGCCAATGCAGTACGATTAGTCATTGGGTTGGTTAACTTAATTATCGTACCAATAGGGGCGGTGCGGTGTAAAACTAACATTTTCGACGCATCTAAATCTACATCGGTAATGGAAACTGCCGTTCCTTTTTCTTCAATTTGGTTCAATCCATATTTACTTGGTGCGCCACGGAGTTTAGGGTCTTTAAATGCTGTACTATCTGGATTTACTTCTTGTTCTTGCTTAGATAAATCATTAACCGATTTTGGTTCAGGTGGTTTTGGGATAATTAACTTCTGACCAACTGCTATCGCATTATCGTTTAGTTTATTTGCCGTTCTAATTTGATAAGCCGTTAAATTAAACTTCTTTGCAATATTAAAAATAGTTTCTCCGGCTCCTACTGTGTAAAGAAAACCTTCGCTTGTAGCAGTATCTTTTACAATAACTTCTACTGTTTTCTCTTTAACAACAGGAATTTCGGTTGTAATCCCGGTAGGTATTTTCAAAACCTGACCAGTATTTAGGGTATTATCACTTAAATTGTTTAAACGCCTGATTTGATATGCCGTAATGCCATATTGCTGAGCGATTTTAAATATACTTTCGCCTTTTTTTACCGTGTGAGTACCTGTAGCATCTTTAACTTCTGTTGCAATTTGAACAGTCTCTACTGTTGTTACAACCTTATCTTCTTGGATATTTTTTGTGGCAGGAATTTTTAATTTTTGACCAATTCGTAAGTTATTCCCCGAAAGATTATTCAGTTTCTTTATTTCTTCAACCGTTGTTCCGTATTTCTCTGCAATTTTGCCTAAAAATTCTTTCGGTTGAACAGCATGCTCTATCAATGTTTGGCTAACAGCATCAGTAGTTTGCTGAACGGGAATTTGTTCTACAGGTTTTTGTTGCTCTTTTGATGCAAAAGGTACCGTAGAGTTTTGAACTTGTAAATTTTCAGCATTTTTTACAGGAATTTTTAATACTTGACCAATTCTTAAATTACTGTTTGTTAAATTATTTAATGCCTTTAATTCATTAATAGATGTACCATACTTTTCGGCCAGCATATTCAAATTGTCTTTTGGCACTACAATATGCTCGCTTACATTTATTGAGGTAGAAGCGGTTCGCTGAACATCATTTCCTGAAGAAATAAAAGGAATATTTGTAGGTACTTTTATTATAACACCAATTTTTAGGTATTTATTTTCATTAAAAGCCATGATTTCTTTTGGCTGAACATTGTATCTTCTTCCAATAGAATAATAGGTATCTTTTGTAGCTGTTTGATGAATAATTAATTTTTTACCGTTATTATTTTCTACTCCTATAGAGTCGATCACTGCGTTTGCTTTAGTATTTGTTGCATTTAAAGCAATTAAAACTAAAGCAGTTAAGCCTATCTTATACATTTATTTTTATCTAAATTATTTTATCAGGGGAAGCAATTATACGAATATATTATAAAACCACAGGATTTTAAAACGAAGGCCACTGTTGATTATTTAATGATTTTAGTATAGTTGAATCCTCATTTTATTAATAAACAAATACTTGTAATTATATCCGTCGATGTAATCACGTTTATTAAACGATAGGATAAATAAGGTATTGTTTAAATGCGGTTTTACGCGAAACTTTTCTTTTAATAATTTGTTACAATGGCATATATTTAACACAAAATTAAATTAAAATGGACGCTAAAGAAATCAGCTTAAACGAGAAAGAAGTTAAACCAGTTGTGGATTTATTAAATGACTACCTCGCTAATTACCATATTCATTATCAAAAGTTAAGAGGTTGTCATTGGAATATTAAAGGACAAAATTTTTTCACGCTACACATTAAGTTTGAAGAGCTATATACCAACGCTCAATTAACAATTGATGAAATAGCAGAACGTGTTTTAACTTTGGGTAAACCACCACATAGCCGCTTCGCAGATTACATTCAAGAATCGAAAATAAAAGAAGTTAATACCATTGGAATGAAAGATTTGGATATGGTTGATGCCTTATTGGATGATATGTCTACTTTGATTGAAATTGAAAGAGAAGTTATGGAAGCGTCCGATCAAGCTGGCGATGACGGTACCAATGATATGGTAAATAAATTTATGCAATTCAAAGAAAAAAATACTTGGATGTTACGCTCTTTCGCAGGAAAGAAATAATAATCTTTTAATTGTAAAAAGCCGTAGATATATAGCATTTAAGCTGTATATCTACGGCTTTTTTGTTTTACAGATATACTAAATATATATCTTTGGATATGGCATACAAAAGTTTAGCAGAATGTGTTAATGATTTAGAAAAACATGGTCATTTAATCAGAATTAAAGAAGAAGTAGATCCATACCTGGAAATGTCCACTATTCATTTACGTGTTTATGAAAATAACGGACCAGCAATTTTATTTGAAAATGTTAAAGGCAGTTCCTTTCCTGCGCTTTCTAATTTATTTGGTACGTTAGAGCGCTCTAAATTCATTTTTAGAGATACGCTGCCTAAAGTGCAGCAACTCGTTTCTTTACGTAACGATCCGATGAAAGCTTTAAAGAACCCATTTAAATATGTTGGTTCTGCAATGTCTGCTTTATCAGCTTTGCCATTAAAAACACCATCAGCAAAAAATAAATTTTTAAAAACATCAATCAGTAAATTACCACAAATTGTAAACTGGCCAATGGATGGTGGTCCATTTGTAACCATGCCTCAGGTTTACACGGAAGATGTAGAAAAACCAGGTATTTTAAATGCTAATTTGGGTATGTATAGAATTCAGCTTGGCGGAAACGATTACATTCAGGATAAAGAAATTGGCTTACATTATCAAATTCATCGCGGTATTGGGGTTCATCAATCAAAGGCAAATGCTTTAGGCAAGCCTTTAAAAGTTAGTGTTTTTGTTGGTGGTCCGCCTTCGCATCCTTTGGCAGCTGTTATGCCATTGCCCGAAGGTTTATCTGAAATGACTTTTGCAGGTGCTTTAGGCGATAGAAGATTCAGGTATTTCTATGATGATGAAGGTTTTTGTATTTCTGCAGATGCTGATTTCATCATCACAGGTATGGTTTATCCTAATGAAAATAAATCTGAAGGACCTTTTGGCGATCATCTGGGCTATTATAGTTTGGCACATCCATTCCCTTTGATGAAAGTTCATAATGTTTATCACAAGAAGGATGCTATTTGGTCATTTACAGTTGTTGGTCGGCCACCACAAGAAGATACCAGTTTTGGTGCCTTAATTCACGAGATTACAGGTTCAGCCATTCCACAAGAAATTCATGGATTAAAAGAAGTACATGCCGTTGATGCCGCAGGCGTTCACCCATTACTATTTGCTATTGGAAGTGAACGTTATACCCCTTATCTAAAAGAAAGAAAACCACAGGAAATTTTAACTATTGCCAACCATATTTTGGGTAAAAACCAATTAAGTCTTGCGAAATATCTATTTATTGCTGCTCGTGAGGATGATGAAAACTTAAGTACACATCATGTGTCTGAATTCTTGCAACACATATTAGAGAGAATAGATTTTAAAACAGATTTGCACTTTTATACAAACACAACGATTGATACGCTAGATTATAGCGGCGATGGTTTAAATAGTGGTTCTAAGGTTGTTTTTGCTGCCGCTGGAGGTATAAAAAGAAAGCTTTGGGATAAACTTTCTGAGAATTTGAGTTTTCCAGATGGATTTAAAAATGCAGAAATCGCAATTCCAGGTGTTTTTACATTACAAGCCGAACCTTACAAAAATGCAGAGAAAACAGCCGCAGAGATTGCCTTGTTAAATATTGCATTAAGAGATGTAGATTTATCAGGACTACCTTTAATCGTGTTGTGCGATGACGCAAAGTTTACTGCAAAAAGTATTAATAATATAGTTTGGGTTACATTCACTAGAAGCAATCCTGCTGCAGATATTTATGGTATAAATGATTTTACCATCAACAAACATTGGGGGTGTAAAGGTTCATTAATTATAGATGCGAGGAAAAAACCACATCATGCGCCTGAATTAATTAAGGATGCAGTGGTAGAGGCGAAGGTTGATGAAATGGTTAAGGAACATGGGGAATTACAACGAATTTTTTAGTTGAAATTTAAACTAGTTATTTCGCGGAGAATAGAAAAATTAGTGGTTTAAATAGTAATAACAATCGATATTAAAAGGCAATAAAAAAGTCCCGATTTTTATGTCGGGACTACATATATTATAATTTGTTATTTTTAAAATTTAACTCCGAATGTTAAAAATACGTTGTTTCTATTACTTTTTATATCGGCAACAGGTTCTGAAAAGTCATCTAATAAATAGGGACTAGAATTAAAGTTAGTTTTATAGTTTTGGTAAGCTAAATCAAAATAATAGTTATCAACACGGTAACCGATACCTCCTGTATAATATTGGCCTTGGTAGAATGAATTGTCGCCACCTTTAATGCCGTTTCCATTTACGCCATAGCCACCTCTTAAACTAATTTCAGGGCTAACTTTAAATTCTGCTCCAACTCTGTAATTTATAGCTTCTTTATATGATGCTTTTATAAAAGCATTATTATCACTAATTGTTGAAGGACTAGAGCCATTATCTGATGAAAATTGCATTGAGGCGTAATCAATATAATCTACATCTGCAGATATTAATGCTGTTCCACCAATAATGTAACTTAATCCTGCTGATGCTTTTAGTGGAGTTCTTAAATTGTAGCTAAAATCATAATATTTACTCGGGTTGTTAGATGTTGTAGCTGCGTTATTTGAATTACCTGATAGACTAGCTTGTAATGTTTCTGTTGTGCCATCTTGTATATTCATCCACGTAGGTGTTTGAAAATTTATGCCTATTCTAAGTTCGCTAACAGGTCTAAAAATCATTCCTAATTTTAAATTGAAGCCACCACCCTTTGTCTCTTGATATCTAGATTGATTAAGAGTATAATTTTCATTTCCTGTATAAGCAGGAACTGCTAATTGATCATCAAAAGAATTCACAATACCACTTTCAGTAAATATTGCATCGCTAGTATAATTTACATTAACAAAACTGGCAGTAGCACCTAAATATAATTTATTTGAAAAATTTAAAGCTCCAGCAATATTAAATTCAGAAGTAGAGCCTAATCTTGTTTCAATCCAATTTTGTTTGAAATTTGCATTATTATAAGGTTCAGCAGAAAATCTATTTGGATAATTGGTAGCATTTTTATTAATCAAATAACTATTGTAAGCATCACCTGCTACAGAATTTTCAATTCCAAAATTATTAGCCTGGTCGACGTATGAATCTCTGATCGAACTATTGGCATTAGTTCCGTTATAATCTATATTATTTAAAAAATCATTGTTTCTGGTATAGCTTACCCCAAATACTGTGCTAACTAAACCTTTGTTCAAATCCGATCCCTTTATTTTTGACGCTGGACTGTAAAAAACAACTCCAATATTATTTAGATTAATCTGGCTTTTATTGGCTTTTGTATCATTTCCCAAATATGAACTTTGATTAGAAACAGAATTAAATTCGGGAGTAATACTGAATTCAGATTTAGTAAATAGACCTAAACCTGCAGGATTAGCATTTATAGAGCCAATATCGCCGCCTACACCAATCTGGGCACCGCCCATACCTTTAAATCTTGCAGAACTACCGTAATTTGTTTGAGAAAAACGAAAGGCATCGGGAGCATAACTCTGAGCATATGCTGTTCCCATAGTAGCTACTATAGCTATTATGGAACTTAAAATGTATTTTTTCATTTAATGTGTATGTAAGTAATTACCCTCTTCCAGCTCTAGATGGTCTTGAGCCACCTCCAGAACTACTTCCTGATGAACCGCTATTGCCACCGCCATTTGATGGAGCGGAGTAGGTAGGTCTGCTTTCTTGTCTTTGAGGTTGTTGAGGAGTATAATTTTCGTTTCTTGTAGGTCTGCTGCTTTGAGTTCCTTGAGGTCGTGAATAACCGTTAGACTGCTGAATTCTTGTTGGTCTACCGGCATTGTTATTACTTGGATTATAACCCTGAGTGGCTAAACCATTAGAGTTATTGACACCAGATCTACTTGGTCGCCCCAAATTTCCAACAGTTCCGTTTGTACTTCTAGGAACTCCTCTGTCGTTACTTCCTGGTCTTGGCCTATAATTATTGTTAGTATATACGCCTCCACCATAATATCCACCACCTATACCATAGCCGCCACCGTAAAAGCCACCGCCCCAACCAAATCTATCGTAATATGAGTATGGACCCCATCCCCCAAATCCGTAAGGACTATATCCAAAATAACCATAATTGTATGGATTATTCCAAATGCTTCCGTAACCTAAACCATATCCGAAACCACCGCCCCAGCCGCCTAAACCATAACCACTATTCCAACCCAAACCATAACCTAAAAAGTTTGAATTGCCATAACTGTTTCCGTAATAATAATTATCATAATATGGGTCGTAGTAGCCCCTAAATGTAGAACCATTATAGAAACGATTTATTCTTGATGAATAATCCATATCGTAATAAGGATTACTAGTTCCGTAATACTCATCATATTCCTGGTTGTTTTGTGCTTGTTGCTGCTGCTGTTGTGGAGCAGGAGCGACATATTCTACCTCTCTGGCTTTTGCCACGGTATTATAAACATCATCAGTGGTGGTGGTAGAAGCCATTTTTGATGTAGAGCATGATGCAACCAGCACTGCGGCTGCTATCATAATAACGGGTAAAAATTTTAATGGTTTCATTGTGTTTATATTTAGTTGTGTGTGTCAAAAACTATAAAACAACATTTATAAAAATGTCGATAATCAACTATTTATCATTTAAAATTAATGACTTTGGTTGATAATCGTTTTGTAGGCATAAATTTATAAATTTGTGGCTTAATTTCACATTATTTAACACACAATTTACGTTCCAAATACATAAGATGAGCAAAGAAATTACAAGCAGAGCAGCAGATTATTCACAATGGTATAATGATATTGTTATAAAAGCCGATTTGGCAGAGCATTCAGCAGTAAGAGGTTGTATGGTTATTAAGCCAAATGGCTATGCTATATGGGAAAAAATGCAAGCAGTATTAGATAAAATGTTTAAAGATACAGGTCATCAAAATGCTTATTTTCCATTGTTCATTCCTAAGTCATTTTTTTCTAAGGAAGCTTCTCACGTAGAAGGCTTTGCGACAGAATGTGCCGTAGTTACACACTATCGTTTAAAAAATGACGGTAATGGAAACATAATTGTTGATGAAACAGCAAAATTAGAGGAAGAATTAATTGTTCGTCCAACTTCAGAAACCATAATTTGGAATACATATAGAGGTTGGATACAATCTTATCGTGATTTACCAATTCTAATCAACCAGTGGGCAAATGTTGTGCGTTGGGAAATGCGTACCCGTTTATTTTTACGAACTGCAGAATTTTTGTGGCAAGAAGGCCATACGGCTCATGCAACTGCTCAGGAAGCCATTGAGGAAACAGAACGTATGCTTCATATTTATGCTGATTTTGCCGAAAACTGGTTAGCCGTTCCGGTTATAAGAGGTAAAAAAACTGCAAATGAACGTTTTGCCGGTGCTTTAGATACGTATTGTATTGAGGCTTTAATGCAAGATGGAAAAGCTTTACAGGCAGGTACTTCACACTTTTTAGGTCAAAATTTTGCGAAAGCTTTTGATGTTAAGTTTACGGGTAAAGATGGAAAGTTGGATCACGTTTGGGCTTCATCATGGGGTGTTTCTACCCGATTAATGGGCGCACTTGTTATGGCACATAGTGATGATTCTGGTTTGATTATTCCTCCAAAATTGGCACCTATACAAGTTGTAATTGTTCCTATTTATAAAAGTGATGAAGATTTAGCAAAAATTACTGCTTATGTAAATGAGCTTTCAATGAGGTTAAAAGGTTTAGGTGTTTCAATTAAATATGATGACAGGGATACGCAACGACCAGGTTTTAAATTTGCTGATTACGAGCTAAAAGGTGTTCCAATTCGTATTGCAATAGGAGGTAGAGATTTAGAAAATAAAACAGTTGAAGTAGCTAGAAGAGATACTAAGGTTAAACAAACCATTCCGCAAGATGGATTAGATATTTATATCATTAAACTATTGGAAGATATGCAGAAAGCGATGTTTAATAAAGCTTTAGCTTACAGAGACGAACACATTACTGAAGCAGATAGCTATGAAGAATTTAAATCGATACTAGATGGAAAAACAGGTTTTATTTCTGCCCACTGGGATGGAACTCCAGAAACGGAACAAAAAATTAAAGAAGAAACAAAAGCAACAATTCGCTGTATTCCTTTAGATAACAAACTGGAAGATGGTGTTTGTATTTATTCTGGCAAGCCATCAACGCAAAGGGTGTTGTTTGCAAGGGCTTACTAAGGTTAAGACTGAGTTAAGGTTACAGATGGAGGTTAAGGCTGAGAAGGTAAAGTGTAATCTCGGTATTTGATACTCACATCGTGATACTATAAATGAAATATTAATGTAAAAAGGTCGAGTTAAGATGATGTACTAAAAATCTTATCTCGATACTTGATACTCACATCTCGATACTATTAAAATGAAATTCGCAACAAAAGCTATACATGCAGGTCAAGAACCTGATCCAACAACAGGTGCAGTAATGACACCTATTTATCAAACTTCAACATATTGGCAAAAATCTCCTGGCGATAATAAAGGTTATGAATATTCAAGAGGTACAAATCCTACACGTAAAGCATTAGAAGATTGTTTAGCTGCTTTGGAGAATGCTAAATATGGTTTAGCCTTTTCAAGTGGAATGGGTGCTACTGATGCCGTTTTAAAATTATTACAACCTGGCGATGAAGTAATTACAGGCAACGATTTATACGGAGGTTCTTATAGGATTTTCACCAAAATTTTCACCAAGTATGGCATCAAATTTCACTTTTTAGATTTATCTAAGCCTGAGAATATGCTGCCCTATATTAACGATAAAACTAGATTGGTTTGGATTGAAACACCAACAAATCCAACGATGCAGATTATCGATATTGAAGGCGTTGCTAAAATTACAAAAGAGAAAAAATTGATTTTAACAGTTGATAATACTTTTGCTTCTCCATATTTACAAAACCCGATTGATTTAGGTGCCGATATTGTAATGCATTCGGTTACCAAATATATTGGTGGTCACTCTGATGTAGTTATGGGTGCCTTGGTTACAAATGACGAAGTTTTATACAAAGAGCTTTGGTTTATTTATAATGCATGTGGCGCAACGCCAGGTCCACAAGATGCATTTTTGGTTTTAAGAGGCATAAAAACTTTGCATCTTCGGATGAAAGCACATTGTGAAAACGGAGAAAAAATTGCTCATTACTTAAAAAATCATCCCAAAGTAGATAAAATTTACTGGCCGGGTTTTGAAGATCATCCCAATCATGATATAGCTAAAAAGCAAATGCGTGGCTTTGGCGGAATGATTTCCATTACTTTAAAAGGAGCAGATTTGCAGGAAACTTTTAGAATCTCATCTAGCTTTAAAGTTTTTACCTTGGCCGAATCATTAGGTGGTGTAGAGTCGTTAATCAACCATCCTGCAACAATGACTCATGGTTCAATTCCAAAAGAAGAACGTGAAAAAGTTGGTGTTACAGATAATTTGCTACGTATAAGTGTTGGTGTAGAGGATATTGAAGATTTGCTTGAAGATTTGGAAAATGCTTTGAAGTAAAATATTTTTTTCTTTAGTCCGATGATTTAAATAGTAAATAACCATTTAAATCATCGGACTATTTTTTGCATAATAAATGGATTTTTTAGATCTCAAAAATTTTCTTGATGCCAAAGTAGATCAATATAATCGACCAGATTTTATTCTGAATGATCCAATTTGCATTCCACATCTTTTTACTCAAAAGCAAGACATCGAAATTGCAGGTTTTTTTGCAGCAGTTTTGGCTTGGGGGCAACGTAAAACAATTATCAATAAGTGTAAGGAATTGTTAAATAGAATGGATAATGCACCTTTCGATTTTGTTTTAAATCACCAGGATAATGACTTAAAAAGGTTGTTGGATTTTAAGCATAGAACATTTAACGATACTGATTTGCTTTATTTTATATCATTTTTCAAATTTCATTATGCTAATCACATTAGCTTAGAAAATGCTTTTGTCACTAAGCAAAATATTTCTTTAACTGAATATGCCAAATTAACATCAGATTATTATGATGTTGATTTTTCTACAGAAATTTGCCTTTCTCTTCAGCCAGATTTCACCATTGAGCATGCCTTAAATCATTTTAGAAGTTATTTTTTTTCGCTAGAAGATTTTCCTCATCGTACAAAAAAGCACATTTCATCACCTAAACAAAAATCTACGTGCAAACGCCTAAATATGTTTTTACGTTGGATGGTTCGCAATGATGATAAAGGGGTCGATTTCGGAATTTGGAATGCTTTAAAGCCTTCTGAACTGATTTGTCCCTGCGATGTTCATGTAGACAGAGTAGGTCGTTTGCTTGGATTGATTAATCGTAAACAAACGGATTGGCAAACAGCTTTAGAATTAACTCAAAATTTAAAATCATTTGATAACTCTGATCCCGTTAAATACGATTTTGCACTATTTGGTTTGGGCGTAGAAAAAGTTTTTTAACAACATATAGTTGTTAAAAAACTAAAATAACTTCTTTTTTAAAATCAATCTCATTATACTTACATCGTAATACTTTTAACTAGCGAAAATATTACTACTCCCTATTTTAATATTATGATTTCAGTTAACGTATCTGATGAAGATAGGTGGAAGATGTATAAAAACTCTTCGCCTTTAATTTTGGTATTTAAGCAGTTCAATCCACTTAATGAAGAGATAGAGAACTACATAAATAAGCATACTTTTCCGGTAAGCTTTAAGAAAAATAAATTCATAATTTCTCCTATTGATAGGAATAAGTTTCTTTTTTTAATCGTTAAAGGTGTTGTTAGAGGTTATATTAAAGATGGCAAAACAGAAATTACTACCTGGATAGCCAAAGAAAATGAAATAGTAGGAACGATAAGGAATTTATGGTTAGAAGGAGATTCTGAAGAATACCTTCAGGCTTTGGAAGATGTAGAATTAATTGCAATTCCTCATGCACTTTCAGATTACTTATATGAAAATTTTCCCGAAGCAAATATAGTTGGTCGTAAAATGATGGAAATTTATTATCGCTCTGCCGAAGAGCGAGCCTACTTATGTCGTATTTCCTCAGCAGAAAAAAGATATAAAAGATTTTTAGTTTCGTTCCCCGACTTAATCAATAGAGTTTCTTTGAAACATATTGCTTCTTTTCTTGCAATAAGGTTAGAAACATTAAGCAGGGTTAGGGCGAAGATGTAGTTTTGATTTCGTATGTATTTAAAGCTAATCGAAGATCATTATTGTATATTTAGTTAGATTTTTGTTTTATGAAATAGGTTTAATAATAAAGCACATTGAGCTATATCGTTAATATCATCGCTTTTGATGACAAATGTCAAATACTTTTTACAACTTTTAGGTTTTTTTCGAATTTATATGGTTATTAATATTTTGTACATATTTAATAAAATATGTACATTTACAAATACAAACTTGATTAAACTAGAAAGTCTGTTACAGCTTAAAACTTTTCTTCAGTATAAGTAAGTATAAACAAAATTCCTATATTCTAAAAAATGAAAACTAAAAATATTGTAAGTACTTTTTCGGTACTTATTGCCGATGATCATGAGATCATTCGACGCGGTTTAAAAAGCCTTATATCTGATTATTGGGCAGGAGTTCAAATATTGAATTCATCAACAATGGAACAAACTTTGGTTGAAGCTGAAAAATCGCCGGGTTTAATCATTATAGATGTAAATTTACCTGGTGGTAATAATTTGAAGGTAATTGATCAGATAAAACTAATACAACCCAACGCTAAAATTTTAGTGTTTTCATCTTTGAATGAAAACATTTATGCCGTTCCATATCTAAAAGCAGGAGCATCAGGTTATTTAACTAAAAATGCTGACGAATCTGAAATTGTTACCGCGATTACAACAATTTTAGCAGGAAGCAGGTATTCAAGTAGAAATGTAAAGGAAAATATGTTTAATAGCATATTAGGCAACGATGCCGATAATCCTTTTACGAAACTGTCTGGGCGGGAATTGGAAGTTGCAGAATTACTTACAAAAGGAATTGGAGTTTTAGAAATTTCTAATCAATTAAGTCTACAAATGGGAACTGTAAGTACTTACAAATTAAGGCTTTTTCAGAAATTAAAAATTAAAAGTATAATTGAGCTTGCGGAGAAAATGAGTATTTACGAAAAGTAATTTTATTAATTTTGAAGCAGAAAAGGAGTTTACCTAAGTGGTAAACTCCTTTTTTTTGCTATTTTTTATGTTCATTAGTAGTTCCCAAACCATTTTCATCTCCAGCTTCATTCGGTGTTGAGCCGGCTTCTCCATACTTTTCTGAAGCTCCTTTTCCGTTTTGATCAAAAGATACCTTTTCTTTAGAATTTCCTGAAGTTTTTCTAGTTGATTGATCTTTATTTTTTGGTTCTTTATGATTATCGTTTTTCATACCTATTTAAATTATAGTTAGTGGAACAGTCCAAAAAATTAAAAGTTTTTAAAAATTGCTTATGATACTTTGCTAAGTATAATTTTAAAAAAGCCTTCATTCCTAATTACGTCAGAAATGAAGAATTAAATTTATTCAGCTGCGGCCTCTTCATTAACGAAACTTTCTGCGGCCTGAGTTAGGGCAATGTCAGTTTCTTTTTCATTATCTAAAGTTTGCTGTAATAAATTCTGAACATCCGTATGTCCCATATTTTCTGCAAAAGTTCTAAGCGTGCCATAGGTAGCAATTTCATAATGTTCTACTTTTTGTGCAGCCAGAATCAGTCCTGCATCTCTAATCATGGTACCCTTATCCGTATCTCCAATAATTCCGCTTGCTTCTTCTAGCAAACCTGCCATAGCATCGCATTTTTTAGCTGTTGCTTTTTCCCTCAATAATTCAAAAACTTGTTCCAAACGCTCAATGTGCTGTTGTGTTTCAGTTGTATGCTTTTCAAATGCTGCTGCGAGTGCTTCACTGGTTGCCGCTTTCTTCATTTTTGGTAAGGCTTTTACCAAATGCTTTTCAGCCCAATAAATATCTTTAAGTTCATCAACGAAAAATTTATGAAATTCAGAATTTTCCATTTTACCCGTTTTCCCTGTAGTTTTTGATGATTTGGCTGTTGTTGATTTTGTTGCTGTTTTCATGATAATGATGTATTATAAGATTAATTTGAAAATATAACATGCTCTAATCGTTAAAGTTTTTCGGAAATTTTTGTTTTTATACGGTATTTAAAAGTATTAATACACTAATGTTGGTTTATGTGATTTTAAGTTAAAATAAAATTTCAAACTACTATTAAAGGATGATTTTCCAACTGAAAATCGAATAAAAAGCCTATTTTAAAACTAATAATGTTAGTAATTTGTTAATAAATAAAATGTTAATAAATTAAAATACTAATAATTTTAGTTTAAAATTGCTTAATTAATTATTTGGTTATGAATAAAGACAGGCATATTATTCACATGGATCAGGATGCATTTTTTGTATCTGTCGAAGTAAAAAAAAATTCGAAGCTTATTGGTAAGCCTGTAATTATTGGAGGAAGTTCTGATAGAGGTGTGGTTGCATCTTGTAGTTACGAAGCCCGTAAATTTGGAATCCATTCTGCCATGCCCGCTCGAACAGCAAAAATGCTTTGTCCTGAAGCTATTTTTTTAAAAGGAAATATGGATGAGTATTCAAAAGCATCACACGAAATTACCGAGATTATAACCCAACGTGTTCCATTATTTGAAAAAGCAAGTATTGATGAACATTATATAGATATGTCTGGAATGGATCGTTTTTTCGGTTGCATGAAATTCGCTTCAGAATTAAGACAAACCATTATTAAAGAAATGGGTTTGCCTATCTCTTTTGGTTTATCTGTAAATAAAACTGTTGCCAAAGTAGGTACAAATGAGTGTAAACCGAACGGTGAGCTTGAAATTCCTTTTCATGAAGTTCGTTCTTTTTTAAATCCCTTAACAGTAAATAAGATTCCTGGTATCGGCAATGCAACTTATCGAAAATTAAGTGAAATGGGTGTTAGAAAAATTCAAACGCTGGCTGACATCCCTCAAGAACTGATGTTTAAAATTTTAGGTGATCATGGTTTAAGTCTCTGGCAAAAAGCTAACGGTATAGATCTTTCACCTGTTGTTCCTTATCGGGAGAGAAAATCGATCGGTACACAAACTACTTTTGAAAGTGATAGTATGGACATTAGTAAAATGAAAGCCATACTTACGGGCATGGTTACTAATTTAACATTCGATCTTAGGAGCCAACAAAAATTAACCGCATGTATAACAGTTACTATACGTTATTCTAATTTCGAAACCGTAACACAACAAGCTCGAATTCCTTACACGGCTTTAGATTCTTTTTTAATACTAAAGGCGCACGATTTATTTAAGAAATTGTATAGTAAACGTATGCTATTGCGGCTAATTGGTGTTAAACTTTCTCATTTGGTTAGCGGTTTTGAACAAATTGGCCTATACCATACTTCAGAAGAAGAATACGATTTGTATCAGGCAATGGACAAAGTACGTCAACATTACGGCGTAGAATCGGTAGTAAAAGCTTGTATTGTTGCACCTCCATCTAAAGATGAAAAAAATAGAATAATTAAATACAATCCTCGTAAAAAAACTGAAGAGGAAAGAAAGAAATCACGGATAAGAACTTTTATTAATTCTGATATATCGTCCGTAAATAAATCAACTGATAGTTAGTAGCTATGTTTCTGAATGTGCATTCATCATATAGTTTAAAATACGGTACGATTGATATTAAAAGAATTGTTGCCCAGGCACGTGCATTAAATATTCACCAATTGGTTTTAACGGATATAAATAATTCTACAGGGGCAATGGAATTTATACGTGAGTGTGAAAAACAAAATATAAAAATCGATAAAACAGAACAAGATGAAGGCAACGTACCTTATTTAATTAAGCCGATTATTGGTATTGAATTCCGTTTGGAACATAAATTACTCTACTTTGGCATTGCAAAAAATAAGGAAGGTATGAAAGAACTGAATGATTTTTTAACCTGGCATAATTTAAATCAAGAACCTCTTCCCATTAAAGCACCTGCCTTTAAAAACGCTTTTATAGTTTATCCTTTTTGTAAAGATAAACAACCTGCTTTAGCCTCAAATGAGTTTGTAGGCATACGTAGCGAACAGCTCAATCATTTATATACTTATCCTATAAAAAATTTTAAAGATAAGCTAGTGGTTTGGCATCCGGTTACAATTACTAATAAAGTTGAATATCGTTTGCATGAATATTTAAGAGCAGTTAGCCTAAGTACACTTTTGAGTATGGTTCAGCATGGTGCAAAATGCACAAAAAAAGAAATTTTTATACCTGAACAGGAAATAAAAGAACAGTATAATCAATATCCCTTTATGCTCGTAAATACCAGTAAACTAATGGATGCTTGTAATATGGATGCTTATTTGACTACCGAGAAGTTTTCTAAAAATAAAAAAACATATACAAAAACAGGAACCCATGGTGATAAAATATTGCTTCGCCGATTAGCGTTTAGGGGTTTAAAATATAGATATGGCTTGGATAATGAAGTAGCAAGGCAACGTGTAGAAAAAGAGTTAAAAGTAATTGAAGCGTTAAACTATCATGCATATTTCCTGATTACTTTTGATATTATTCGTTTTGCCATCAATAAATGTAAGTTTTATCATGTAGGCCGTGGTTCGGGTGCAAATAGTATTGTAGCTTATTGTTTACGGATTACCGATGTAGATCCCATCGAGCTCGATTTATATTTCGAACGCTTTTTAAATGAAAAGAGAACAAGCCCTCCTGATTTTGATATCGACTTTTCCTGGGATGAACGAATCGTTATACAACAATATATATTTGATCGATACCCTAAAGGTGATGTTGCTTTTTTAGGTACCATGAGTACTTTTAAAGATCGGGCAATTATTCGTGAAATTGGTAAAGTTTTGGGCTTGCCAAAAGATGAGATTGATGGTTTTACCGATCCTACTAAAGAAAGAGAGAATAGATTAAACCCAACTTATACCAAGTTATTATATGTTCATCAGCTGATGAAAAATATGCCAAATCAACGTTCAATTCATGCAGGAGGAATTTTAATTTCTGAAGAACCAATTACCTATTATACAGCTTTAGATTTGCCTCCCAAAGGTTTTCCTACAGTGCAGTGGGATATGTATGAAGCCGAATTTATAGGTTATGAAAAGTTTGATATTTTAAGCCAGCGCGGGATAGGGCATATCAGAGAGGCAATTAAAATTATTAAAGAAAATATAGGTGATGAGGTTGATATACATGATTTTAAAACTTTTAGGCACAACCCTAAATTAAATGCAGAATTGAAAGCGGGGCAGCCTATCGGATGTTTTTATATTGAATCGCCTGCAATGCGGCAATTACTTAAAAAATTAACTTGCGAAGATTATTTGACATTGGTTGCCGCAAGTTCTATAATCAGGCCTGGCGTAGCAAGTTCGGGAATGATGAAAATGTATATACAGAGTTATCATGCGCCTGATAAAGTTGAATATCTACATCCAATAATGAAAGAACAATTAGAAGATACTTATGGCGTAATGGTTTATCAGGAAGATGTGATTAAAATTTGCCACCACTATGCAGGTTTGGATTTAGCCGATGCTGATATTTTGCGCAGAGCAATGAGCGGAAAATATCGCTCTAAAGTAGAATTCGACAAGCTCGTTCAACGTTTTTTTGATAAAGCAAAAGAATTAGGACGAGATGAGGAAATAACTAAAGAAGTTTGGCGGCAGGTTTCATCTTTTGCAGGTTACAGCTTTTCTAAAGCACATTCTGCATCTTTTGCTGTAGAAAGTTATCAGAGTTTATATCTTAAAACTTATTACCCCAAAGAATTTATGGTTGCTGTACTAAATAATTATGGCGGTTTTTATAGTCGCTGGGTTTATGTTCACGAATTACAAAAAACTGGCGCAAAAGTTCACTTACCTTGCGTAAATAATAGTGATGAAGTTGTAAATATTAAAGGTAATGATGCTTATTTGGGTTTAATTGGTATTCAAGGTTTGGAAGGGAAATTTATAGAATCTATTCCCAGAGAAAGGCGTTTGAATGGGCTATATGTTGATTTAGAGCAATTTGTAAAGCGTACGCAAATTACTTTAGAACAGGCAATTTTATTAATTCGGTTAGGTGCTTTACGTTTTACCGGAAAAGATAAAAAGACATTGCTCTGGGATATTTATACTTATTTGGGTCACAAGCAAAAGAAACTTAATCATGCCGAATTGTTTAAAACAATACATAAAACTTTTAGTTTACCAGAATTGGAAAATTCTGAAATTGAGGATGCATACGCAGAACTGGAATTATTAGATTTTCCATTGAATTTTAGTATGTTTAATTTACTCAAAACAAATTATCGTGGTGATATAATGGCTTCCGATTTACATAATCATATAGGTAAAACTGTTAAAATGGTTGGTAACTATGTTTGCGAGAAAACTGTTCATACCATTAAAAATACAAAAATGTGGTTTGGCACTTTTTTAGATGCAAAAGGCGATTTTTTCGATACAACGCATTTTCCGAATACAACGCCGATGTATCCTTTTAAAGGTAAAGGCTGTTACTTAATTTTAGGGAAAGTTGTAGAAGACTTTAATTTTCCAAGCATAGAAGTTTTGAAGTTTGCCAAACTTGATATCCACATGAATCCTGTAGCTGTTGATTAGTGATAAGCAGAATAACATCGCTAATTGGTTTATAAATTATTTGTTTTTTGAGCCGAAAAAATTGTATATCTTCAAACATGATCCAATTTAAAGCAGAAATAGAACGTTTTGAAACAATGGGGGAGAAGACTGGGTGGAGCTATGTTTTTCTTCCAGGTGCTTTAGCAAATGAAATAAAAGAAGGTTGCAAAAAAAGTTTTCGTGTAAAAGGTAGAATTGATTTATTGGAAATTGCAGGAATTGCAACAATTCCAATGGGTGAAGGCGATTTTATAATTGCGTTAAAAGGGGAGCTTCGTAAAAAACTTAATAAAAAGGAAGGTGCATTGTTAGAACTTTCTCTCCAAGAAGATAAGGATTTTAAAATTGAAATGCCTGAGGATTTAGAAATATGTTTATCTGAAGAAGAACATTTGATGCAAAACTTTTTAAAACAACCTAAATCACATCAAAATTATTATATCAATTGGATAAATTCTGCAAAAACGGAACCAACCAGAACGAAACGCTTAGTTATGACGGTTAATGCAATGGATAAAAAACAAGATTTCGGAACGATGATTAGAGAAAGTAAGGTAAATAAATAACCTATCTTTTATAACTTCTAAACCAGCTGTTAATTTTCATTTGGATAACGCCAAGAAAAGCTTCTCTAAATATTTTTGTACTCATTTTTGAAGTTCCTTCTGTTCTGTCAGTAAAAATAATCGGTACTTCAACAACATTAAAACCAAATTTGATAGCGGTAAATTTCATTTCAATTTGAAAGGCATAACCTACAAACTTAATTTTATTCAGAGGAATTGTTTCTAAAACAATTTTACGATAACATTTGAACCCTGCAGTAGCATCCTGAATATTTATTCTTGTGATAAAACGAACATACATAGATGCAAAGTACGACATTAAAACCCTGCCCATTGGCCAGTTAACAACATTTACCCCTTTAACATAACGAGAACCAACTGCAACATCAGCACCATTTATGCAAGCTTCTCTTAAATGAATTAAATCTTTTGGGTTATGAGAAAAGTCTGCATCCATTTCAAAAATATATTCATAAGATCGTTCTAGTGCCCATTTAAAGCCAAAAATATAGGCTGTTCCTAATCCCTGTTTGCCTGCTCTTTCCTGAATAAATAAATGGCCTGAATATTCTTCCTGTAGCAATTTTACAATATCTGCCGTGCCATCGGGAGAACCATCATCAACAATTAAAATGTGAAAAGGTTGGGTTAAAGAAAATACCTTACGGATAATTTTTTCAATATTTTCCTTTTCATTATATGTTGGAATGATAACTAAACTATCGGACACGCTTATTGTGGTTTAATATATTTGCAATTTTAATCTTTAACCTTTGCTCTTTTCAAAGGGCGAAAGTAAATATTTAATATGAAAAACCCTTATCAATAGTTTTGAAACGGGTTAAATTCTGTTAAAAGTTAATTATCTAACTTCTGCCATTAATTTTTTAATCATTGATGAAATGATGATTAATGCTAAACCTGCTATTAATGAATATATTGCCAGCTTTTTATATCCTTCAGTGTACGACATTAATTTAGTCATAAGTGAAGCGTTTTCAATACTCGACATTTCTGCACCAAGTTTACCTGCTACTAGCTGTCCGAAAGCGCTTGATAGAAACCAAAGTCCCATCATCATCCCAAACATTTTCTTTGGCGAAAGTTTAGTAATGATAGACATGCCGATAGGCCCTAAACAGAGTTCTCCGAGGGTTAATAAAAGATACGCTAGTGTGAAAACATTTAAAGAGCTTATTCCTTGCTCATTTGCGAAGAATCTGGTTGCGTAGAAAATATAAAAACTTAAAGCAAGTAATATAAAGCCAATCCCAAACTTTACAACTGTATTGGGTTCTATTTTCTTCTTGTACATCAGTAACCACAAAATACCAACTATCGGACTAAAAATAATCACAAAGAAAGAATTTACGCTATTGTTTACAACGTTAGGATCTATTGATAAAAATAAAAGACTATGATCTAAATTATCTTTAGCAAACAATGAAAGTGAACCACCGCTTTGTTCCGAAATTGCCATAAAAATAAAATAGCAAAATATAAATATAAAGGCAGCCAGTAGTTTATACTGGGCTTTTCTTTCTTTCACAGTAAAAATTTCATAAATGAAGTAAACTAAAGCGACAATACCAATTGTGTACATGAAATAATCGGTATATGCGGTGTTTTTAACCATGATAAAAATTAAAGGAATGCACAAAAGTGAACCGACATAAACTACAACTTCGTAAATGGTTCTTTTTGTTTTCTCTAAATGAAGCAAGGGGGAATTGCCAATCGGACCTAAGTATTTCTTAGTAAAAATAAAGGTGCTTAAGCCAAAAGCCATCACCAGAGCTGCTGATAAAAAACATAAGTGCCACGAGTAATATTTACCCAGATAAATGCACATTGCTCCTCCTAATAATCCTCCAACATTTATGCCTGCGTAAAATAGTCCATAACCAGCATCTCTTCGATTATCTTTTTCATGATACAATTCACCAACCATTGATGAAATATTGGGTTTGAAAAAGCCTGTTCCAATAATTGATAGAGTTATACCGGCATAAAATAATCCTTGAGGATTAAAAGCAAGAATTAAGTTTCCAATGATCATTAATGAACCACCCCAAAAAAGCGACTTTTTGAACCCCAGAATTTTGTCGGCAAAAATTCCTCCGATAAATGTAAAGGCGTAAACAAAAGCCTGAATTGCTCCGTATTGAAGGTTGGATTTTTGATCGGATAGGTGTAACTGATCCACCATAAAAAAAGCCAAAACACCACGCATGCCATAAAAGCAGAAGCGTTCCCACATTTCTACTAATGATAAATACCAAAGTTGTTTTGGATACTTACCGTCAAAGTTTTGAATTTCTTCTATAGTTTGTATTTCACTCATGGGGTTTGATTAACAGCAAAAGCCCGAAATTAATCGGGCTTTTAAATTATAGTTTTTTAAAAATATTAATGAACTCCATTCATCCATTTCCGTAAAATTGGATTTATTGCAAACATAATTAAACCTGCAACAATTGGAATAAAAGTAAAAATTAAAAAGAATGTAGAAATTGAATATTCTGAACTTATTTTATCAATAAGACTTCCTGATTTGCCTGCAAGCCAGTTTCCAATAGCTGTACAAGTAAACCAAAAACCAAACATTAAACCTACGAGCTTAGCAGGAGCTAGTTTACTTACATAAGATAATCCGACAGGAGAAACACAAAGTTCGCCAACGGTATGGAAAAAATAAGCAAATATTAGCCAGAACATACTTACTTGAGCTGTTGATGCACCACGGGCAATATCCATTCCTCCATAAGCTAAACCTGCAAAACCAATCCCGACAAATACTAATCCCATTCCAAATTTTACCGGTCCACCAGGGTTAAATTTAGTTTCCCATAATTTAGAAAAGAATGGAGCAAGTGTTACAATGAAAAAAGAGTTTAAAATGCCAAACCAAGAGGCAGGAACTTCTGTATTTAGAGATGTAAACTCTTTTTGTACTTTCCAAATTGCCAGCCCCCATATAATAAGAAAACTTAAAGCTGTGAAGAAAATTGTTGCTGGATATTTTTTTGCTATTTTAAACGCAAGGGTTAAAAGAACTATAGTTACAGCCACAAGCGGAAAAATAGTAAGTACTGCATCTACCCATTTAAAAGTTGTACCTGCTGTTCCGGTTAAATTACGAAGGGTATAATCTTTTGCGAAAATAGTCATTGAACCACCTGCCTGTTCGAAAACCATCCAGAAGAAAATTGTAAATATGGATAGAATTGCTACAACCCAAAGTCGCTGATTTACAACTTTTTTAGGTAAAACTTCTTCCGTTGGATCGATTACTTTTTCAACTTTATTTACTGCTGCACCTAATACACCAAATATTTTCTGCCCGAAATAAAATTGTAGCATACCAAAGAACATAAAGATACCTGCTAATCCGAATCCGTAGTGCCAGCCAACTTTTTCTCCAACATAACCACACATTAACATACCTAAAAAAGCACCGCTATTAATTCCCATGTAGAATATGGTGTAAGCTGCATCTTTTTTATCGCTTGTTGGTGGATAAAGTTTTCCAACAATTGAAGAAATATTTGGTTTAAATAATCCGTTACCTGCAATTAAAAAGAATAATCCGAGGTAAAATAAATTAGTGCTAACACCTTCCAAAGCCATGGTTGCATGCCCAAGCGTCATAATCAGAGCGCCTAAAATAACTGCTTTTCTGTAACCCGTTATTCTATCGGCAATTAATCCACCTATAATCGGTGTAAAATAGGCTAAACCAGTGTACCAGGCATAAAGTTGTAATGCTTCGGGTCTCGTCCAGTTCCAGCCATCTTTACTTGCTTCACTTACAAGGAATAAAACCAACAATGATCTCATTCCGTAGTAACTAAATCTTTCCCACATTTCGGTAAAAAATAAAACAAATAACCCAACAGGATGATTTAGAAGTTTTTGTGTTTCAACACCATTACTTTCCAAATGCACATCGAGTGCTTGATCTTCGTTTAGGGCAACAGTTTCTAATGCCATATTAAAAATTTAAAGAATAATTAGTTTAGTTTTGTCAAAATTTACAATCGAAATTTTTGTTGTTTAGCCAATAAAGTAAGGCGCAATATAGTCAGCGATGTGCATTCTAACAAATTTTTAACTTATCTATAATATAATGAATAAGTTACGATAACACGATGCTAAAACTTTCTTACTGGTTTTACATTTTTAGTTGGATCAGCGTATAGCGCATCGCTTGCATTGGCTTCATTTTTCAAGATTACATTTTCTTGTAATTTTAAACGACCACCAACTATTTTAAAGGCATCGGTATTTCCATCTGACCCGTAAAATTGAAATTTCCCCACCATTTCAGGATCGAAAGGGGCAAGGTGATCGAAAACAATTAAGCCTGCATTTTTATCTGTTTTTAAGATCATGGCGTTTTGTTTCTGATATTCAAAAATTACACGATTTTTACCTTTAAGCTCTTTCCCATCAAATACAGGCATGCCGAAATTAACATGTTCATTATCAAAAGATAAAATTTCTACCACTTTTTTAGTCGTTTCTAATGTATTACCCTTCCATCCCAATAAAACATAATATGGTAAACGGCCAGATAATGTTACAGGAATAATTTCGTAATACTTTGCTCCAAACCATTTTTGGTTGTTGGTAATTATATTCTGATCATTAATGTTTTCAGTTTGATCAATCAATGGATACAGCTTAAGTGAACCTTTAGTATTCATTTGTATGGTGCCATAGTACCTGTACGTTCCATTTTCTAACTGTACATACCGGGAAATGATTCTGAAAAGCTGATCAGGTGATTTAATAACTGAAACCGTTTTTAAAGAATCAAAAGTATAATTGAAAGAGTTAGGTTCTTTTAGTGCTTCAACCAAAGTTTTAACAAATCTTCCGTTTTCAGTAAACTTCTTTTCATCACTTTGTGCCGAATAAACTGTTTTCGATATGCTGCTTAAGCTATCCTGAAAAACATCAAGTTTATTTACTGTTGTTTGAGCGTTTAAGTTAAAACTCCAAAGTCCGATAATAGTTAGAAAATAGAATTTGATGTTTTTCATTGAATAGATTTTATAATTTCTCAATTACTAATGCACTTGCGCCGCCGCCACCATTACAAATGCCGGCAACACCGATTTTACCGTTATTTTGTTCTAATACAGACAATAAGGTAACTACAATTCTTGCACCTGATGCACCAAGAGGATGGCCTAAAGAAACGGCACCGCCATTTACGTTTACCTTAGCTTCGTTAAGGTTTAATATTTGATTATTTGCGATTGATACAACAGAAAAAGCTTCGTTAATTTCAAAGAAATCAACATTATTTATATCAATATTTGCTTTTTGTAAAGCTAATGGGATTGCTTTAGCAGGTGCGGTTGTAAACCACTCTGGTGCTTGTTGTGCATCTGCGAAGCCTAAAATTTTTGCTAGCGGTTTTATACCTAATGCTGATGCTTTTTCTGCACTCATTAAAACTAATGCAGCTGCTCCATCATTTAATGTTGATGCATTGGCGGCAGTTACTGTTCCATCTTTTTTAAATACGGGTTTTAATCCGCGGATTTTTTCGAATTTTACTGCGGTAGGTTCATCATCAGAATTAACCAAAGTAATTTCGCCTTTGCGGTCTTTAACTTCAATAGCTACAATTTCGCCGGTAAATTTTCCTGCTATTTGAGCAGATTGTGCTCTATTATAGGATTCGATTGCAAAATTATCTTGTGCTTCACGATTTATATTACAATCTGTTGCGCAAAGTTCTGCGGCAGCCCCCATGTGGTAATCGTTATAAACATCCCACAGGCCGTCTTTTACTAATCCATCTATAATTTGGCCATTACCTAATCTATAACCATTTCTTGCTTTATCTAAATAGTAAGGCACATTGCTCATACTTTCCATGCCGCCTGCAATTAAAATATCATTATCGCCATTCGCAATACTTTGTGCAGCAAGCATAATCGCTTTTGTGCCTGAAGCGCAAACTTTGTTAATGGTTGTTGCAGGTACATCAGGTAAGCCTGCAAACTTTGCGGCTTGCGTAGCAGGTGCTTGACCTAGGTTAGCAGAAAGCACGTTTCCCATGTAAACTTCCTGAATCTGATTTAAACTTAATCCTGCTTTTTCTATAGCGGCTTTAATGGCAAAACCTCCCAACTGAGTGGCAGAAAATTGAGCTAGTGAACCGCCAAAACTTCCAATAGCCGTTCTTACAGCTGAAACAATTACAACTTCTCTCATGTAAACTAAATTTATAAATTTTTGGTTAGGCCGCTAAGTTATACATTTTTTGATACTGGATAAACGTATTAAATTGTATATTGGCATTAAAAGACTTTATTACTCTTTAAAAAATTCATAAGAAAAGTATTAGATATAAATTATAATTATGCTTTAAATCTTTTCCTCTTAATTTTTGATTTTCTTCCTTGATTTAATTGCTTGGTTTAATAAAAATTCAATTTGTCCGTTTGTACTCCTAAACTCATATCCAGCCCAGGTTTTAATCTCCTTTAAAAGAGCAGGGCTTATTCTTAATACAAAAGCTTTTTTATCTTTCTCAACCATTCTTTACTTTATTGCTTGAATATTATATTTTGTTTTAATATTATTTAGAAACGACTCCATTTCATCTAACTTATTGGAACTAAAAAGAAGTTTCTTGCCATTTTTAAATTCTATCTGTAAACCTTTGTTTTTATCGTTCATTAAGTATGCTTTATCACTAAATTTAAACCATAACCTTTACCGAACGCCCCATCCACCGTAATTTCCTAATGCATCATAACTATTTATGTAAACTTTTTCCATGTTATTCCATTGAAATAACCTTGGTTTTATTTGAAAAGGAAAATACTGATATAAAATTCCTTCATCATTCATACTTGTGGTTAATATATTTTTTTGAATCAAAAAAATAATAAAAAATGGAAGAAGTACAGCGATTACAGGAGCGAAGTATACTTTTTGTAAATTCTGGTAGCTCATTCCACCGTTATCGAAAAGAAGTATGCTTAAAACGATAATAGCATCTACACCTAATAAGATGTAAAGCCACCAAAGATTTAAGTTTTGTTTTTCTTCGAATTCCACTTCATTAGTTATAAAGCGTTCCGGTATTTACTACGGGCTGAACATGTCTGTCGCCACAAAGTACAACCAGCAAGTTGCTCACCATTGCTGCTTTACGTTCTTCATCAAGTTCTACAATTCCTTTTTGCGATAGTTTTTCCAAGGCCATTTCAACCATTCCAACTGCACCTTCAACAATTAACTTACGGGCGGCGATAACGGCTGTTGCTTGTTGTCGCTGCAGCATGGCGCTTGCAATTTCCGGTGCATAAGCCAAGTGAGAAATTCTTGCTTCCAAAACCTCTATTCCTGCTCGGGATAGGCGTTCGTTTAATTCTTTTTCAAGAAGCTCGCTTACTTTTTCTGCGCCGTCTTTTAAAGTGATACTTGTTTCTTCACCTTCTGCATGATCATAAGGAAAAATATTTGCTAAATGTCTCACTGCAGCCTCACTTTGTATATTTACATATTGAAGATAATTTTCTACAGAAAAAATGGCTTTTGCAGTTTCGTTAACTTTCCAAACCACTACTGCTGCTATTTCTATAGGGTTTCCGAGTTTGTCGTTTACTTTTAGTTGCTGGCCATTTAGGTTGTTTGCTCTTAAAGAAACTTTTCTTTTATTTGTTAGCGGATTTACCCAAAAAAATCCATCGGTTTTAACTGTACCAACATATTTACCAAAAAGGGTTAAAACTTTAGATTCGTTTGGGTTATTAATTATCAATCCTGGTAAAACAAGAAAGAAATCAAAAGCGAGGATACAGCTACCCCAAACAAAGCTTTCGGTTACAAAGCAAAAAACTGAAGCACCCAGAAGCACTAAAAATAATGCAAACGTTAAATACCCTGATGGAGGGCTAATAATTTTTTCCTGATACATAATTGATATTAATTTAATATCATAAATTGAAATATAAAAAATGGTAATTGCAAACAAAATGAGTAAAATGTATATTAGATAAAAATGCTATTTTTGACGGCATCATAAATGTATCGTTTTGGCCAAAATCAAGAAAAATTCACATAAAATCCTTTATCGTAAATATTCATCAAATCTTAAATACCTGATGATGATTTTTACGGTCTTTATCATTACTCTTTTTTTACCAAAGCAGCCTCGCTTTAGGTATGAGTTTGAAAAGAATAAAGTTTGGATGAATAAGGATTTGATATCGCCTTTTCCTTTTGCTATTTTAAAAACAAACCCCCAGGTAAGTACCGATAAAAAAGATGCGTTACGAGATGTTTTACCTGTTTATCAATTTGATAAAGAAATTACTGATGATGCGCTAGAGGGGTTTTTAAATGAATTTGATATTAAGTGGCATTCTGGTCAATTAGATGAGAAGGATAAAGCCTTATATAAAAACAGTTCATACAAGCTTTTACAAGGGATTTATCAAAAAGGAATTATAGGGTTAAACGTTAAACATCAAGCTGGAGGAAAGAATTATGATTTCGCTTTGTTGGATAATAATGTTTCAAAACTAAGAAATACACAGGATATTTTTACCGCTGAAACCGCACTTCAATACTTTAAATTAAATTTTAAATCATCTAATCAGGTGATGCAAGATTTGGTTAATAATTTAGCAGAAGATCACATTACGCCAAACATTGTATTTAATGAGCGATTAACGGAAGTTATCCGAAATAATACAGTTAACGATGTATCTACAACGAAAGGAATGGTGCAAAAAGGGGAATTAATCGTTGCTAAAAATGATGTTATTGATGATGAGATTTATCAAAAATTAGAATCATATAAAGCTACTTACGAGGCTCAAACCAAAACTATAGGAAGCAGAACGTTGGTTTATTTAGGCCAGGTTGTGCTGGTTGGTTTTGTTATAAGTATATTAATGTCTTTTCTTTTTCTTTTTAGAAGAGATATTTTTTCTGATAACAGGCAATTGTCTTTAATCTTAATTGTAACTACAGGAATGTTACTTGCCTTAACTTGGGCGTTAAAAATGAATATTGGAAGCTTATATTACATTCCATTTTGTGTTGTTCCAATAATTATAAGAATTCTATTTGATACGCGTTTGGCGCTTTATCTGCATATGCTGGTTATCTTAATAGCAGGATTTTTTGTTGCAAACAGTTTCGAATTTGTATTTTATCAAGTAACTGCAGGTATGGTTGCTATTTTTAGCATTAAAAATTTCGTTAAAAGGGAGCGTTTTCTGGTGTCGGCATTATTTATTCTTTCGGCATATTTTGTATCCTTTGTAGGTATTGCTTTATTGCGTGAAGGAACTTTTAGGGATATTCAATGGATAAATTTTGTTCCATTTATATTTAGCGTATTACTTTCATTATTGGCTTATCCATTAATCTATATTTTTGAAAGAGTTTTCGGTATAACATCAGATGTTGCCTTAATAGAGTTAACGAACACCAATAACAAACTTCTCCGCGAGTTGGCATTTAAAGCGCCCGGAACTTTTCAGCATTCGTTACAGGTTGCGAACCTGGCCGAGGCGGCAATATTTAAAATAGGCGGAAATTCCGTTCTGGTTAGGGCAGGGGCGCTGTATCATGATATTGGTAAGGTTGATAATCCTCAATATTTTATTGAAAACCAGAATACGGCTGTTAGCCCTCACGATAAATTACCTTATGAGCAAAGTGCACAAATTATTATTCAGCATGTACATAAAGGAATTGAGATTTTACGAAAAAATCAGATGCCTGAAGCTATTATCGATTTCATAAGAACACATCATGGCAACACAAGGGTTGATTATTTTTATCAATCGTTTTTAAAAAATTCACCAGAAAAATTTGTCGACGAAAATATTTTCCGCTACCCTGGCCCCATTCCTTTTAGCAAAGAAACCGGTGTATTAATGTTGGCAGATTCTGTAGAAGCTGCGTCAAGAAGTCTTAAAAATCCCGATGCTCAGAATATAAATGACCTAGTAGAAAGGATAATTAACTACAAATTAGAGCAAAATCAATTGGATAATTGCGATTTAACATTAAAAGATATTGAGACTATCAAATTGATTTTCAAGACAATGCTGATGAGTATCTATCACGTTCGCATAGATTATCAACAAGTTTTATAATTTTTTTTTGTGGAATAGGTTGTTTTACTATATTTGCAAACCTCAAAACAAGGTTGGTATAACAAATTTTGAGATAACGGAGAGGTGCCTGAGTGGCCGAAAGGAACAGTTTGCTAAACTGTCGTACTGGTAACGGTACCGCGGGTTCGAATCCCGCCCTCTCCGCAAAATAAATTGGCAATTTTAAATGGATTTATCATTTTAAAACCGTTACTTTGCCAGCCCTTGCGAAAGGGAAACAGATACCAAGTTCGGGGTGTAGCGTAGCCCGGTATCGCGCCTGCTTTGGGAGCAGGAGGTCGTAGGTTCGAATCCTGCCACCCCGACAAAATTTGCAGATGTAATTGCAAGTTTATTTTTAAAAGATCGATGCCTTTTTCGGGGTGTAGCGTAGCCCGGTATCGCGCCTGCTTTGGGAGCAGGAGGTCGTAGGTTCGAATCCTGCCACCCCGACATACACAGTATATGTTGTATTAAGAATCCTCTAAATGATAAATTTAGAGGATTTTGTTTTTTAAGATGGGGCAATATGGATCAATATATATCAACCATTTTGTCACTAACTCAACTACCAAATTTTCGCTGTATTTTTGAAGTCTATACAAAGCTGAAATTTTCTTGTAATCAATTGTAAACTAACTCCAACCAGATTTACGGGATTTTTTTGTGGTTCTTAGTAGTCGCTATCGAAATCTTTTTTAGTGCGTCTAAGAAAACGGTAACCAGCAGTATTAAGAACAATGATGAAGGAATCAAAGAAGAAGACCAAAAAAAACCTTTTGATAGCTATTACCGGGCTGATAACATACAGACTCGTAAAGTGTCGGGATTTGGTCTTGGACTATACCTTTCAGCTGAGCTAGTAAAATTGCACAATGGAAAGATCTGGATGGAAAGTGAATTGGGGAAAGGCTCCAGGTTTTCTTTTAGTTTGCTTTTAAAACAAGTTTAAAAAATATTGTTCAAAAACAAGTTACAGCGCTGCCTTTAAACGGAAATATGTCTGAAGCATGTTTTGAAGTAAAATGATTTTGGTTTAAAATCTTATTGCCTATGGAACATTCTTATATTTTTTTGCGGGCTTTTTGGTAGCTGCTCAAAAAAGAAGTGATTAAGTTGGAAAACATTATTTTTTTTATCTGCGGTTTTCCTGCAAAGGCCCGATAGACTTTTATTTCAGTGCTGAGCATATTCGATTGATTTAAAGAAGTTTCCATATCGTAAATTTTAGTTTCCGGTATAGCCTATACAATATTCAAGCCTACTTATTTTTACACGCAGAGGGTAGCGTGGTGAAGCTGAATCGTGCATCAATATTGTAAATGTCAGATTAGTGTCCGATTGGTACTAATAAGTGTATCTTTTTGTTGCCTGTCGATTTTGCTTTGATGGTATCAAATTTGCTTCTACGCCACGTCTTGCTGAATTTATTTCAGCATCTTTCCTGCAAAGAAGACCCTGAAATAAATTCAGGGTGACGTTAACTAAAAAAAAGCAGCTTATTAATCATGTGAAGAAAAATTAATAATCGAAGGTTAAAAATATCTCTTTGATGTAAAAATGATTTAGGATAATCATAACAAAACCCGGGGACGTGGGTCGGGTTTTGTTTCTTAACTGATGGCTAAAGTACAAGCCAAAGACAGCATCAAACAAATTTTCTGAATCAATTCTACATCGATGCCAGAAAAATTGGCGTATTCATCAAATGTAATGTATTGATCTTTACGCTTATTGAGTACAAATTTTAAATTTCTAAGAACTCTCTATGCTGGCGCTAAACTTTTTCCAGTTAAGATGCTAGATCTTTCGGATAAATACATACTCTTTTCATGTGTTGTTTGGTTAAACCGCAACAAGTTGGGAGGTGCCATAGCTATTCAATTTGATTTACCGAGTTAAGCCCTTAATAGCGGATCATCTGCGCTTCAACTACGCTTCATCTACCGATGGAGACTAAAGGAAAAGCCAATTGAAAAACTATCCTCCCCGAGCAGTGATTCAATGAATGATAATTGTTAAGCCTAATATCTGAAAAAATAGGTTTTTTGACAAGAGACAAAAAGAGAGCTGTGTTAAGTTTTAAGGTCTAGCGTTAATTTTCAGCAATTGATGCTTTTTCTATACCTATTATTTATTTAAAACATTCTTCTAACTGACTAATTAATATTGAAATACATAAATTTTATGAAATTTAATAAAGGTTATAACACAAGAAAAGGACATTAATATTTTTTTTTTCTTACACTTATTTAAAAGAAAGGAGTTTAATTGTATCTTTATCCGTTTTTGTAACATCTCATATTTAAATTCAAAAATAAAACCTATATAAATCAACACTATTATTAATGAAAACTTTACTAAAAATTACGCTCGCATGCTTAATCTTTTTAAGCGTGAATGCTTATTCGCAAGAAACAATTATTCCGGAAATAAAATATGCTGATTTAGAAAAGTATATTGAATTGGCGAAACAAAATTTTCCACGTGCAAAATCCTATCAGTTACGTTCTGATGGTGTGAAAATTGGAATTACTACGGCTAGTTTATCTTATTTAGATATTTTCAATGCTTCGTATTTTTACAGACCAGGTGACAGAGCAGTATTAGATCCTGTTAATCCGTATAATGTTAATGGTGTTCAATTTGGTGTTGGTATTAATTTAGGTAATTTACTTACAAAACCTTTTTTAGTTAAAAAGGCAAAAATAGATTATGAAATTGCAAAACTTGAGCAAAAAGATTTTGAACTTTTGTTAATTAATGATGTTAAAGTAAGGTACTACGATTACATTCAACAATTAAGTTTGTTGAAAATTAGTTCTCAAATGGCACAAGACAATAAAGGTGTAGCCGAAAGTTTGAGATTAAGATTTGAAAAGGGAGAAATTACTTTGGATGCATATAATCAATCTCGTATTAATCAATTCGCATCTTTCCAACAAAAAATTCAAGCAGAATCTTTGTATTTAAAATCTAAGGATTTATTGGAACAAATTATTGGTATGAAGTTAAGCGAAGTTAAATAAGAGAAATCAAAATTCTTTAAATGGATATAAAATCACTTTTAAAACTGATTAATAAATATAAATGGGTGCTAATTCTAGTACCCATTATTGCTGTAACAATTACTTACTTTTTGGTTCAAAATTTACCCAAACAGTATAGTTCAGAAGTTCAAATATCTACGGGACTTTTAGATCCTTCGAAAAAAGTTATTTCTAACGAGAATACTGATTTTTTTCAAGTTAGTCAACAATTTAACCAAATTATGGAAAAATTCAAGATGAAAAAAATCATGAATATTCTTGCCTATAATTTGATGATTCATGATTTAGAAAATCCAAAAAAGTCATTTAGAAAATATAGTGAAAAGCTTGATTCGTTAAATGCTCAAAATCGAGCTGAATTGATCCAGATATTTAAAGAAAAACTTGCCACTAAATCAATACTAACATTATCCGATAATAATGGTAAATACAAACTTTACAATTTGGTCGGTTCGATGGGATATGGTGAGGAAACACTGAGAAAGCAAATTGAAATTAACCATGCAGATAACAGTGATTTAATAACTTTAGAATATGTTTCTGAAAACCCAGAACTTTCTGCTTATGTTGTAAATACATTAGCTGCTGACTTTATTAGTAATTATAGCAGTGAAATAAGCTTCAATCAAAATAATTCCATAGTTCTTTTAGATTCATTACTGAAACAAAAGGAAGCTACTATGAATGAGAAAAATAACGCTCTGGCAGCTTTTAAAAAAAATAAGGGGTTTTTAAATCTTGATGAGCAATCTGGTTCTGTATATGGTCAGATTACCCAATATGAAGCACAACGGGCTGATGCATTAACAAAAATTCAATCCAACCAGGGTGCACTTTCGGTTATACGAAGTAAACTAAATGGTAATGACTCATACACTGCAGGAAGTACCCAAGCCGATAATCGCGAACTCATTCGTTTAAAAGGCGACCTCAAAATTGCTACAGATAGGTACGTAGACAACGGATTTAAGGCTTCAGATCAATTAAAGATTGATTCTATTAATAGAATCATAGTTAGAAGAAGTAATCAGAATGCTGATGAAAATGTAGTAGATCCGCGTGCTTCTAGACAAACCTTAATTGCGCAAAAAACTGCCCTTGAAATATCACTTGAAGAGCAAAAAAGAAGCTTGACGATAATTAATCAGCAGTTAGGTATTTTAAGAGCGAAATATAGCAGTATGGTTCCTTATGATGCTGATATTCAAAATTATCAGAGAGAGGCTGATTTAGCCATCAAAGAATATACAACTGCTTTAGATCAGGTTAATCAAAATAGGGCAGGACAAAGCTTAGGACTAAGATTGCAGATTGAACAACTTGGCTTGCCAGGTAATCCTGAACCATCTAAAAAGATTTTTTACCTATTAGGTGCTGGTGCAGGAAGTTTTATTGCAAGTTTTGGATTTGTATTATTAATATTCTTTCTCGATCATAAAATTATTAGTGCGCAACAATTGGCAAATGCAACAAGGTCTAAAACGCTTGGTGTATTAAATAAAATCGAAAGTAACGAAAGAAACATTAGAGATATTTGGAACGATAAAGATGGGAATCAAAACTTCGAGCTTTATAGAGATATGCTTAGGTCGTTGCGTTTCGAAATCAATAACCAAATGGATGCAGATGGTAGTAAGATTTTGGGTATTACAAGTTTGGTAGCTGGGGAGGGAAAAACTTTCTTATGTTACAGTCTAGCTTACGCTTTTGCAATGACTGGTAAAAAGGTTCTTTTAATCGCTGATGAACTGCCTGTTATTAAATCTGATAGTAAGGCCCTTGCTACAAGTCAAAATTTCCAAACATTTTTAATCAAAAAGGAGATTCATACAGAAGATCTGATAACGATTATGAATAAAAGTAAAGCCCGAGAATCACTTTTGGAAATTCAAAGCATAAAAAGCCTTCAGGCTGGTTTTGACGTATTAAAAGATGAATTTGATACAATTATTGTTGATGTAAATGCACTCCAGGATATAAACATCGCTAAGGAGTGGCTTCTATTTACTGAGAAAAATATTTCAGTTTTCGAAGCCGGTAATACCATTAAAGATTCTAATAAAGAGTTTGTAGATTATATTAAAAAACTGCCTGGATTTTTAGGTTGGGTATTAAATAAAACTCAGGTTCAGAGCTAATTAACAAAATATAACTACCTTTTGTATTTATGGTTGCTAAAGTTGTCGTTTACATATTATTAATATATTGCTTTGTTTACTGGCTTATTTCAAGAGAATTAGGAATAATGTTTCCTATTGGTATTCTCATCGAAGTAATCATGTTAATTGCTTTTATATGCGCAATTTTTTCAGTTCCTAAAGAAAATTGGAAGAACTTAAATAACGACCTGTTTTATCTTTTTCTATTTTGGTTTTTTTTAAGTGTACTCGAAGTAGCTAATCCGGCAGGTGCAAGCACAATTGGATGGTTAAAAGAAATTAGGTCTGCTGCAGAATACCCTCTACTAATTGTTATGCTGTATTTCTTAGTTTTTAAAACCAATAAGGATTTAGATTATTTCTTACTAATTGTTATTGTATTATCAACTGTTGCAGCTTTAGATGGTATTAAGCAATTGCATTTTGGTTTATCAAAAGGTGATAGAATATTTTTAGACAATGGAGGTGCAGTAACGCATGTACTTTGGGGCAGATTAAGAGTATTCTCATTCTACTCTGAAGCAGCACAATTTGGCGCATCGCAAGCTCACATTGGTTTGCTTACATTAATATTGGCATTAGGTCCGGTTAAAAGGAAGGTGAGAATTATATTATTAACATGTTCAGCTTTAATGTTATATGGTATGTTAATCTCTGGAACGAGAGGTGCTATGTTTGCTTTAGTACCCGGAGCCTTTGTTGCAATATTACTTAGTAAAAAATTCAAAGTACTATTTTTAGGAGGTGCATTAGCAATACTATTTCTATGTTTTTTAAAGTTTACTAATATTGGAAATGGAAATTATAACATCTACAGATTTAGAAGTTCTTTAAATCCGGATGATCCTTCTTTAAATGTAAGATTAGCTTCTCAAAGGGTTTTAAAAGAATATATGAGTGGTATTCCATTTGGTGGTGGTTTAGGTGTTGTTGGCTCGAATGGAATGGCCTATAACGCAGATAAATTTTTGTCAAAAGTACAACCCGATAGCTACTGGGTTAAAGTTTGGGCAATGTATGGCATAGTTGGTTTTACCATCTGGATATGTATGATGGTTTACATTCTCGGGCGATGTTGTGGTATTGTATGGGATATAGAAGATGAGGGTTTAAAGATAAAGGCAATTGCATTAACATCAGGTTTTGCAGGCATTCTTTTTTGTAGTTACGGTAATGAGGTTATTAATACTATGCCCACAACGATTATAGTATATGCGTCAATTGTTTTTGTATATATGATGCCCAAGCTAGATCAAGAATTAAAAGAAAAAAAATTAATTAAAATAGCCTGATATGCCATGGGAAATATTTAGTATACCTGCTATAATTTTCTTTATAATTGGTTTTTTTAGAGGAAGAAAAAAACCGAATACTGAAGATTTTAACGAATAAAATAATGACCTCAATCATCTCCAAAATAAAATCGAATCCTAAATTAAAAAGCTTGGCACTAAGTATGCTAATGGCATCTAATGATAATAAACCACGGCTATGGGTACGATTGTTTTTAAATCCTTTTAAACATAAAAGAGGTAAAGGCTCTATTGTTAGGTTCAATACCAGGCTTGACGTTTTTCCATTTAACGATTTTCGCTTAGGCAATAAATCTATTATTGAAGATTTTGCAACAATTAATAATGGTGTTGGTGATGTTATTATAGGCGACAAAACCATTGTTGGTATGGGCAATGTTATCATTGGGCCAGTTACTATTGGAAACCATGTTATGATGGCTCAAAATATCGTAATATCTGGTCTGAACCACGGTTACGAAGACGTAAATATCCCGCCATCTCTTCAAAAAGTTTCCTGCAAACCCATCGTAATTGCTGATGATGTATGGATTGGTGCAAATAGCGTAATTACCTCAGGAGTTGTACTTGGCAAACATTGCATAATTGGTGCAGGGAGCGTAGTTACCAAAAATATTCCCGAATTTTCTGTAGCAGTAGGTAATCCTGCAAAAGTAATTAAGCAATATAATAAACTAACTTCCTCATGGGAGAAAATATCCCTTTAACTAAAGCAAATGGAAACCACAACGAAGGTTGCATATTTTGACGATATAACTCTAATGATTACGCATTACAATCGTAGTAAATCTTTAGAGCGTTTGCTTTCCGAATTGAAGAAGGCTAATTGTGCTTTTAAAGAAATTATTATATCAGATGATTGCAGTTCGGTTGAACACATTGATTATATTAATAGTTTAAGCAACCAATACGATTTTAAGTTGATTACTACACCTGTTAATAAAGGTTTAGGAAATAATTTAAATAAGGGTTTAGATGCTGTAAAAACGCTATTCACTTTGTACATACAAGAAGATTTTATCCCATTAGATAACTTTGCGCAAAATTTAAAAAATGGTCATTCCCTTTTAATGGAGCGTTCGGATTTTGATGTTGTTCGCTTTTATGCTTACGAAAAATACCCTTACCTAAAGAGTTACAAATACGGTTTTTCTGAAATGCTTTTTAAATGGTGGTATCCTGGATTAAATAAATTTGCTTTGTATAGCGACCATCCTCATTTAAAAAGAAGTACTTATTTTCAAAAATTCGGGAGATATATCGAGGGAACATCTGGTGATAAAACAGAATTTGGCATGATGATGTCTTTTATCAAACATGGAGGTAAGGCTTTTTTTTTCGATGCACATAAATCTGTTTTAGAACAAGTTAACTCCTCTTCTGAGCCAAGTACTATGCATAGAAACATGTGGCGTAATAGTGATAATTTTTTTGTTAGGCATTTGAGGACTGCTTATAGATATGTTAACTGTTATTCTGGTCTTTATTTAAGAAAATTTTAATCAACCAAAATTGGAAGGAATAGATTTTGTAATTGTTGGGCAACAACCTTGGGATACTGAAATTGGAAGCAATTGCAAGAACATTGCAATAGAAATTAGTAAAAAAAATAGAGTTTTGTATATTAACTCTCCTTTAGATAGAATTACACTTTATCGAGATAAAAATAATCCTAAAACTAAGCGTAGATTAGATATTATAAAAGGGAAAGCCAATGGCTTGATTGAAGTTCAAGATAATTTATGGAATTTATACCCCGATTGCATGGTAGAATCTATCAATTGGATTCCTAGCACAGCTATATTCAATCTTATAAATTATTACAATAATAAAAAGCTATCTAAATCTATATTAAAAGCTACAGAAAAGTTAGGTTTTAAACATTTCATTCTTTTTAATGATAACGAGATGTTTAAAGGTTATTTCTTAAATGATTTTCTGAAACCAAAAGCAAGTGTTTATTATTCAAGAGATTACATGATTGCTGTTGACTATTGGAAAAAACACGGGGAGCAGTTAGAACCTAAGTTAATTGCAAAAAATACTCTATGTGTAGCAAACTCTACTTTCCTTGCTGATTACTGCAGAAAATACAACCCAAATTCCTTTTATATCGGGCAAGGCTGTGATTTAGATATATTTTTTAGGAAGAAAACTCAGCCTGAAGCATTAGGTTTGGCCAATATTAAACGACCAATTATTGGTTATGTTGGTGCAATACAAAGCATCCGTTTAGATAAAGATATTATTGCTTATATAGCGTTAACAAAACCAGAATGGACAATTATTTTGGTAGGGCAGGAAGACGATATTTTCAAAGCCAGCGATTTACATAATTATAAAAATGTAATATTTACTGGAAACAAGCCGATTAATACTTTGCCAGATTTTATAAATGCGTTTGATGTTTGCATAAATCCTCAACTTGTTAATATGGTTACAATTGGCAATTATCCACGAAAAATTGATGAGTATTTAGCAATTGGAAAACCTGTTGTTGCAACCGCTACTAAAGCAATGGAATCCTTTTCTGACTTTGTTTATTTGGCTGAAAATAAAGAGCAATATATTATGCTCATTGAGCAAGCACTGGGGGAAAATAGCGATACGCTAGAACAAAAGAGAAGAAGTTTTGCATTAAAACATACATGGGAAAATAGCGTGAAAGACTTATATAAAGCAATCGAAAATACCTCATCAGATAAAAATTAATATGGAAGTTTTGATTACAATTTTTATCATTTTTCAAGTATTGGTTGGCTTTAATTTATTGCTTCCGGTATTTTTATATCTTTTTCATTTTTTTAAAAGCAAAAATAAGGTTTCGACAGTTGCAGGAAGCGAGTATGATTATGGAATAATTGTTACGGCTTATCAACAAACTACCTTGTTAACAGATGTTGTTAAATCAATTTTAAATTTAAACTACAATAATTATGTTGTTTATGTAGTTGCTGATGATTGCGATATTACCAATCTAAACTTTAATAGCGATAAAGTAATACTGCTTCGTCCGGAAGAGAAATTGGCTAGTAACACCAAATCTCATTTTTATGCTGTTAACAGATTTATTAGACCACATAAACTTTTAACAATAATTGATAGCGACAATTTAGTTGAACCAGAATATTTAAATGAATTAAACAAATTTTTTGATTTAGAATATTTAGCGGTACAAGGGGTACGTAAAGCCAAAAACTTGAACACTGCTTACGCCTGTCTTGACGAGGCTGGAGACATTTACTATCGGTTTATTGATAGGAAACTTTTGTTTGATAATGGTTCATCTGCCTCATTAGCTGGATCTGGTATGGCTTTCACAACTTCTTTTTACAGAGAATGTTTAGAAACGTTATCCATTGAAGGTGCTGGTTTTGATAAAGTTCTACAAATGGAAATTTTGAATCGCGGCAAAAGAATAGCTTTTGCAGAAAGGGCAATTGTTTACGACGAAAAAACTTCTAAATCTCAACAATTGGTTAATCAAAGAGCGAGATGGATAAATACCTGGTTTAAGTACGCTGGTAAGGGCGTAAAATTGGTTTTTAAAGGAGTATTCCAGCTTAATAAAAATCAATTTCTTTGTGGACTTATCTTTTCAAGACCACCTTTATTTATTATTGCCGGGCTATCAATATTATGCATTTTGATAGATATCTTTTTCCTAAGCAGTATGTTGATTTTTTGGCTTACAGCCATTGTAAGTTTCTTTTCGATATTTTTTATTGCTTTAAATTATTTTAAAGCATCAAAAGCTGTTTACAATGCCCTAGTAAAGGTTCCGGTTTTCATGTTTCTTCAAATACTTTCATTATTTAAGGCAAGAAAAGCAAATGAAATATCTACTGCCACAATTCACTATAACGAAGGGATTGTAGATGAATTGGAGCGTAAAAAAAATTAGTGCCAATTATGAAAACTGCAAGAAAAAAAATCTTACATGCCATTAGGCAGGGCCAGGTTGGTGGCGGTGAAACGCATGTTTTAGATTTGGTAAATAACTTGGATAAGGGCAAATATGAATCTGTAATTTTATCATTTACAGAAGGACCAATGGTTGAACAGCTTAAGTTGGACGGCTTTAAAACCTATGTTGTAAGCACTCAAAAACCCTTCAATATTAGTGTTTGGAAAGTGGTTAGGCAAATTATAGCAACTGAGCAAATCGATTTAATTCATGCTCATGGCACCAGAGCCAATTCAAATACTTTTTACAGTGCAAAATCACTTAAAATTCCATTAATTTACACGGTTCATGGTTGGTCTTTCCATCCAGACCAAAGTAAAGTGGTGAAATTTATCAGAAGCATGAGTGAAAGGTTTCTTGTTGCTGTGGCCAATAAAACAATTTGTGTTTCAAAAAGTAATCTTGTAGAAGGAAAAAATAAATTTCCAATGTCAAATGCAACTGTAATCGCAAATGGAATAAATCGTTTCAAATTTAACCCAGGTAAAGAATTTAAAAATATACGAGCGGAATTTGGCATTGATGAGCGATCGATTTTGGTAGGATATATTGCCCGGATTACCAATCAGAAGTCTCCATTGGTGTTCCTTAAGGCGATAGCCATGCTTTCAGAAAAGGAAAATGTTCACTTTTTAATTGTTGGTGATGGGGATTTAAAGTTACAAATGCTTGCATTTTCAAAAGAATTGAGACTTGATAAGTACATCACTTTCGTAGACTTTAGAAGCGATATACCTGACATTTTAAATGCGATTGATATTTTCTGTTTACCATCATTATGGGAAGGTTTGCCAATTGCTTTATTAGAAGCAATGTCTATGCGAAAAGCAATACTAGCATCAAATATTGATGGCATTACAGATTTGATACAAGATGGTGTAAATGGTTTGCTGGTTCCACCTGCTGATGTAGAAAGTCTCTCAAAAGCTCTTCAAAGACTAATTCTGGATAAACAATTAGTCAAAAATTTAGGTATTGAAGCAGAAAAAACAGTTCAAGAAAAATTTAATATTTCCACGATGACTAAAAGTATTGAGGCTGTTTATCAAGAATTTATTTAAAGGTTAACTTTTTTTTACGTGTTTAAAGTTAAAATATTTTATAAATCTATCGTAAGTAGATTTATATATTCCGCCATCAACAATTATTCTTCTGTCTCCTGTCCATACTATACTTTCGCTTTTGGTAACCCAATGTAATTTGCCAAAGCCAGCTTTACGTAATTTCATGGCTAGCCAACCGTCTTCATTCGTTCCAGGAGGATGAACAAATCCATCTACCTTTAAACACTGCTCTCTGCGGCATGCTGAATTAAAACCATAAACATTTAGAGCTTCTTCTTTAAATAATCTGTTTATATGTCTGTTAAAATCAGATAAATATTCATAAAAAAAGTATAAAATTCTTGGCGTTTCTTCGGGAATAAAAGAAAATCTGCCGTAGGTTAACGCAATTTTATTATTGTTGTTTAGCGGATCTATCATGTTATCTATCCACGATTCTGGATATATTGTATCCGCATCTGCATTCATAATGTACTTTCCTCTAGCTATTGCAAGGCCGGAATTTCTTGCAATCGTAATGCCTTGTCTCAATTCATTTACACATATTACGCCACAGGCATTTATTAATTCTTCTGTTTTATCTTTGGAGTTATTGTTAACGACTATAACTTCTAAAGAATATTTTGTATTGGTCTTCGATAAAGAAAACAATGTTTTCAATATATTTTCCTCTTCATTGTAAGCAGGAATTATAATTGAAATATCAGGTTCAGTACTGAAAAGTTTTTTAAAATTTTCAGTAATTGATGTTATTTCAGATTTTAGAAAACTTGAACTTTTGTTGTATTTTTCGACACTAAGCGGAATGGAAATAGGTCTCATTAAAATAATTATTGGAGATAATTGATAAATATAAATCAAAAAGTTTAAAAGGTGAGTAAAAAAAAATAATACATCAAAATATCCAAAATTTGTTCGATTAATATTTATCTTTACTTTTTGTAATTATCCCGCTCATTTTGAATAGACGAACATCCATAAGAAGTATTCTCGCTTTAAGTGCTTTAGGTATTTCTTCATTTTCTGCCTACAAGTGGTTCGACCTACATCAAAAGATTAGTTTAAGTCAGATCACTGATTTCAAAGTGCTTATAGCTGAACTTGCAGAAACCATTATTCCACAAACAGACACACCAGGAGCCAAAAGTGCCGGTGTTCAAAACTACATAATTAATGTTTTGCATAATTGCACTTCTAAAGTAGAGCAAAACAAATTTTTGAATGGTCTGGAAAATGTTCAAAATTATACTCAAAGTAGATTTAATAAATCTTTTGAGCGTTGTACTTCCTTACAACGTGTAGAAATATTGAAACATTTTGAAGAGAATGATACTTATCGCTACCAAATTTTAAATAAGATAAACAATAAACTTGTCGGTCGTCCTTTTTTTACACTATTAAAGCAACTTACAGTTGAGGGCTATTGCAGCTCTGAACTTGGTGCATCTCAAGGTTTATCTTACGATTATGTACCTGGAAGTTTCATTCCATGTACACCGCTAAACCCAAATCAAAAATCGTGGGCAACGAAATAAATATGGATACAACTGTTAAAACAGAACAAGTTTATGATGCCATTGTAATAGGTTCTGGTATAAGTGGTGGTTGGGCGGCTATGGAATTGTGCAAGAAAGGGTTAAAAACATTATTACTCGAGCGTGGAAGAGACGTAAAACATATTGTGGATTATCCTACAGCAAACCTTAAGCCCTGGGATTTTAAAAATGGTTTACATAATACGCTTCAGGATATTGAAAACGACCCAGTTCATAGCAATGTGTACAGCCCGGCCGATAAACATTTTTTCGTAAGTGATAAAATTCATCCATATATTCAAGAAAAGCCATTTAATTGGTTAAGAGGATATCAGGTTGGTGGTAAATCATTAACTTGGGGAAGGCAGTGCTACCGTTTGAGTGATTTAGATTTTGAGGCAAATAAAAAAGATGGGGTTGGGGTAGATTGGCCAATTAGATATAAAGATTTAGAAAAATGGTACGATTATGTTGAGCATTTTATTGGCGTGAGTGGACAATCAGAAAATTTACCACAATTACCTGATGGAAAATTTCTACCGCCAATGGAACTAAATTGTGTAGAAAGCCATTTAAAAACCTCAATAAAAAATAAAGAAAACAGAATATTAACGATAGCCAGGGTTGCGAATCTATCGCGTGGTTGGGATGATAGAGGGCCTTGCCAAAACCGTAATTTGTGCAATAGAGGGTGTCCTTTTGGAGGTTATTTCAGTAGCAATAGTTCAACTATTCCAGCTGCAGAAAAAACAGGCAATTTAACACTCCGTCCATTTTCTATTGTCGCCGAAATTCTATACAACGAGGAAACTCAAAAGGCCACGGGTGTAAAAGTAATTGATGCAAATACGAATGAAACTTTAATTTATAAATCTAAAATTATATTTGTTAATGCTTCAACTATTGCTACAACCTCCATATTGTTAAATTCAAAGTCGAAAAGATTTCCAACAGGATTTGGTAACGATAGCGGCCAGCTTGGACGCAATTTAATGGATCATCATTCATCTGCTGGTGCTTATGGTGTTTTTAGTGGTTTTAAAGACAAATATTATAAAGGTAGAAGGCCTTGTGGTTTTCTAATACCTAGGTATCGGAATATAAAAGATAATGAAGGATTGGATTTTAAAAGAGGCTATAATATTCAAGGTGATGGCGAACGTAAGGAATGGGAAGACAGACAAGGTGAAGCAGGTTTTGGAGTCGATTTTAAATCTAAATTAACAACACCTGGTTCGTGGACAATCTGGATGGCAGGTTGGGGTGAATGTTTACCTTATTTTGAAAATAAGATTTCTTTAGATGATACAAAGAAAGATAGATGGGGGTTGCCTTTAGTAAAAATAGATTTTTCATTTAATGAGAATGAAAAAAATATGATGAAGGATATCCAGGAAACTTGCGCTAATATGTTGAAAGACGCAGGTTTTTCTGATGTTAGCATGTTCAATTACAATAAACCTGGCGGTTCTACCATTCATGAAATGGGAACAGCTCGTATGGGAACCGATCCTGCTACATCTGTTCTTAATTCTAACAATCAAATCCATGCGGCAAAAAATGTATTTGTAACAGATGGAAGTTGTATGACATCCTCTGCATGTCAAAATCCATCGTTAACATATATGGCGCTTACGGCCAGAGCTGTTGATTTTGCAGCAAACGAAATAACTAATGGTAATTTATAATAATAATGCAACAGCGCTAGATAAATGATAAAACTTATAAAAAAGGCGTTTGCAATTTTTAAAAACATGCATTTTCAATCTCTGCTAGCCAATGGGATGATGGCGGTTTTTGGAATGATTACCTTATCTATTTTATATAGAAACCTAACTGTAGTTGATATTGGTATTTATATATTCTTTTTAGCTATTGTTGGTTTGATAGATAATTTACGGGCAGGATTTTTAACCATAACAATTGTTAAGTTTTTTTCTGGTACTACCGAAGAGCGAGGAAATGAAGTTGCTGGTTCCGCCTGGCTGTTAGCAATGGTAATTTCGGTTATATTTTTAATTATTAATATACCAACCTATTTTATTTCAAGCTATGTGACCGATCAGGGTTTGGCATTATTCTTAAAATATTTTTCCATCATATCCCTTATTACGCTTCCATGCTTTATGGCCGATTGTATCGTTCAGGCAAGTAAGCGATTTGATAGATTGTTGTGGTTAAGGATATTTAATCAAGGCTCTTATACATTAATTATATTTACTTTAGCCTATTTAGGCAAACTAAATTTAATGACTGTAATGTACACTTTTATAGGTTCTAATTTATTTGCCAGTTGCATAGTTTTAGTATTAAGATGGACTATGATTTCTTCAGTTTTTAAAGCAAGGCTTAATACTGCATGGGAACTGTTCCATTTTGGAAAATACAGTATGGGTACCAACATCAGCTCTAATTTATTTGGGGTAACAAATACTTTTGTTATCAACTTTTTAATAGGTCCTGCTGCATTAGCCATGTATAATTTAGGTGGGAAACTATTACAAATAGTAGAAATACCATTATTAAGTTTTGTTACCAGTGGTATGCCATTGTTATCTACCCATTATAACAAGGGAGAAAAAACTGAAATGATTTATACGTTAAAGAAACTAATCGGTATGTTAACTATTGTATTAATACCTGTAGTAATTATAGCTTTAATTTTTGCTCAGCCTATTATTCATTTGTTAGGAGGTAAAGGTTATGTTGCCAATGAGGCTCCTAACCTTTTTAGAATATTTATGGTTATTGCATTATTGTATCCTGCCGATCGGTTTTTTGCAATTGGAGTAGATATCATCCACCAGCCAAAAATCAATTTCTATAAAATTATTATAATGTCATTAGTAAATCTTGCGGCTGTTTTTGCATTCGTTGGTATTTATCACTCTGTTTATTCCATAGCTTTTGCATCTATAACACCAATAGTTGTTGCAATTTATATGACGTATAAACCATTAAATAAATATTCAAAATTTAGCTTTTTAAGCATTTACCAGGTTGGATTTAAAGAGTTAATTCTTCTTATAAAACAGTTAAATAATACTTTCTTTAAGAGTTCACATAAAATAGTCAATGAAAAAAAATAATATTTCTGTTGTGTTGGCTTGCGATAACAACTATGTTGTTTTATTAGCAGCGTTGTTGAAATCAATAGAGATTAATCATATTGATAATGCAATTGTCGATGTCTATATCGTTGATGACAAAATTTCTAGGGTAAACAAATCTAAGTTACAACACTCATTAAGTTTAGATAAGATGAACTTAATATGGCTAAAAATGACGGAGATAATTCCTAAAGACATTAATCTTCCGATTGTTAATAATGCATATCCGATTAATACATATATCAGATTATTAATTCCTTATATTGTTCCCAAAAATGTAGAAAAAGCTATATTTATGGATGTTGATATGATTATGTTGGATGATATAATTAACTTGTGGAATATTGATACTGGAAATTATGTTATTGGAGCGGCAAGCGATACCATAGGCCCTATAACTAAAACAATTGGAAACGGAATTGAAAACTACAAAGAGTTGGGATTAAACCCGGATGAAAAGTACTTTAATGCTGGTTTGCAAATCATTAATGTTAAAAAATGGCTCGAGCAAGACATCACCAGAAAAACAATTAATGCTATTAATCAGAATAAAAAATATGCATCATTAGGCGATCAGTACGGTCTGAATATTGCGTTAATTCGCAACTGGTTTGAAATTGATAGATTATGGAATTGTTTTTCTGTAAATGAAGATCCTAAACCTAAACTCATTCATTATTTTCATAGAAAGCCTATTTATAAAACTTATGCTTATAACTATAGAGATGATTTTTATCATTATCTAAATCAAACGAAATGGGTAAATTTTAAACCAATTGGTGCCTCAAGCAGATATTTAAAAAAGATAAATAACATCATTCAAAAATTGAAGTTTAAATTTTTGAAATAATAATCAGATAATTTTATATAACTCTTATAGTGTGAAAGTAAATAATAATATATCGATAATTTGTGCTAGTGATAACCACTATGCAATATTAATTGTTGCATTGCTTAAATCAATTGATTTAAATCACAAAACTGACGAACACATTGATTTTCATATCATTGATGATGGAATTGCAAAGTCATTCAGAAAAAAACTAGAATCAATTGTAGATCCATCGAGGATAACCATTAAATGGTTTAAAAGCAAAGAAATCGTCCCGACTCATATCACGATTCCTGTTGATAGCTCGGCTTTTCCGTTAACAGCGTATATGAGGGTTTTTTCTCCTTATGTTGTCGAAGAACATGTAGAAAAATTAATTTATTTAGATGTAGATACCATTGTTCAAGATGATATTTCAAAATTATGGAATCTATCTTTAGGAGAATATACAGTTGCTGCAGCACAAGATGTTGGTAAAACAGTTGATTGCAAATGGGGTGGAATTGCAAATTATGCTGAATTAGGACTTACAGCTGATACAAAATATTTTAACTCAGGTGTTCTGGTTGTTAATCCTAAAAAATGGAAGGCAGAAGGTATTTCTGAGAAAGTGATTGATGCCTTAAGAATTCATAAAAAATATGTTCAATTGGCAGATCAATATGGTTTAAATGTAGTTTTGGCAAATAAATGGTTACAGCTCGATCCAAAATGGAACTGGTTTGCCTTTAATGAAAATGAAAATCCATCGTTGGTCCATTTTCTTGATATTAAACCAATATTTAAAACATATAACTCGAAAGAAGTTTACAAAGATGAATTTTACAGATATTTGTCGTTAACCCCTTGGGAAAATTTTAAACCAATAAGCGGAAATCAAAGGCATATCAGGAAGATTTTTAATAAGATAAAAAAGGCTTTCATAAAATTATAGAAGAAGAATTCTTCTTCTATAATTTCAAGCTATCGGAAGGTAAAATTTCATTGTTGGCTAGCTTATTAAATATTTCACTCTTGCTTTGGCTCTTTTGAGATATCATATTTAGCAATAGAATTCCCATCACAAAGAAGCCGATACATATTAGTGCTGTCGTAAATAAACTTACAGTCATAGTACTGGCCCAACCTAAAATAGCTTCATCTGTAAAAAATTTCTTGTATAATACAATACCGATAAAACCAAAAAAGGAAACGATTATCAGCATAAAAATTCTTAAAAAAACCATTAATAGTTCTTCTGCATATTCTACAAAAGATTTAAATGCATGGTGAACCAAGCTGGTTAAATTCATTTTTGATTTGCCATCAATTCTTTTCAATCTATTGTAAACAATACTAGTTGATGAAACTTTTTGTTTAGAAAGATGAGCAGCAAAATGTATAAACCCGGTATAGCATGAGGTTTTCAAAACCTTCTTTTTAATCATGCAGAAATTTCCAAAATTTAATATTTTTCCGGTTATAATTTTAAATATAAATCTGTAAATATAGTATGAAGCTTGGAAAGAAAAGCTTTCTTTTCTTCTACCTCTTGCCACATTAACGATATCGAAATCTTTAAACTTAACCAAATCAGCAATGGCTTCGGGGTCATCCTCACCATCAGAATCCATTATGATAAATTTATCAGATGCTATGCTATTAGAATATAGCAGGCCTTGATAAATTGCTGCTTGGTGACCAACATTAAAATTCAATTCTAAAATTGTTAATGTTGCATTTATTGTTGAGAATTTAAATTGCTTTAGCAAAGAAAGGGTATGGTCTGAAGAGCAGTCATCTACTACAACAACCTCAAAGTTTTGAGGGAGCTTTTCTATCACGCTTTCAACATTCTGCAGAAATGAAATTACGGTAGTATTTTCATTAAAGCAAGGGGTAATAATTACTACTTTCTCTTCCATGTGCTTTTATTGTTCTTATAAACTAAATACCCATCGCTATTTAATACTAATATGTAATCTGATTTTTTGATTTTATTAAAATCCTTAACAATTTCATATTTAGAATTCGGATTAGAATCGATTATGTATTCTATATCTCCATCTTTTAATAGCTTTTCAAATTCATTATATCCAACAACTTCAAGCTTGCTGGTAGAATATTCGAGTATATCTCGCTGTGGTACAAGACAATTTTTGAAATAAATGTTATTTAAAAATTGTCTGGATGGAGCATAAGTATCAGTTCCTAAATTTGAATAAATGTATTTGCCACTATTTTTTTGCAAGCCTGAGCTTATGAGTTTAGCTATTATGGCAGTACTGTTTTTTTGTGAAATTAATTTTGGGTCTTCTTTAAAATTTGCGATTGATTTAAAAGTATTAAAACCAAATATTAAGATTATGAATAAGCAAAAAATTGAAGTTAATGAGTACTTATTAATGAAAAATTTTAATCCTTTTACCGATGCCTTAATTTCAAAACTTTGATTAAGTGCTACAATTAATGCCAAATTCATAAACACCACATAGTATTGAGTTGTTGCCCCCATTTTAAGTGCTGTTACTGAAGCAAAAATTAGCGTTCCTAATGCGCTTATCGCTAAAAGCTTGCTAATGGCTACTCCTTTGAATAGTAAGTTTCTACTAAGCAAAAGATATAGAAAGTACAAAATTAAAGGCCATCCAGTTAAGATAAATATGCTTCTTGTAAGTATGTATTTTACGAAGTTTGTAACATCAATTCCATTTTTTACTCCCCCAATAATGTTCTCAAAAAATGATGGATATACTAAATGAGTAATATAAAAGAGAATTCCATAAAATAGAACAGTAGAAACAATCAGTTTTAGCAAAGTTGCCCAATCTTTAATTAGGAATGCAAAACCCACAAATATTATAATAAATTGTATTCCACTTTGTTTTGAAAATACGGCAATAGCTGTTAGTAAAACAGTTATCAGTAGGGTTGCAATATCTTTTTTCTCCGATTTATAATATACTATCATTGCATAAATGGAAGCAATTCCTGCTAAATCATGTAAAGAATCTGGCCTTACAGCAAAATTATGTGCGAAATTTAAAGCGAATGAAGCAACAAAAAGTATTACGGTTTTATTACCAGATATTCTAAAATAATCTTTGCCAATTCTATAGATAAGGTAGGAACTTGCTAAGTTGAATATCAAGTTCCAAAATCTACCAATGTGGTATAAAGCATAAATATTATCTTCTGTAAAACCTAAGGATTTGGAGGTGAAGGCATTTATAAGGTAATATATAGGTGTATATTGTGTAATGGAGAAAGGAGCATTTAATGGTGATGTATATAAATTGCCATTGTAAAGAAGTTGCTGAATGCTGTAGATCACATTCTGTTCCATACCTGCAATATCTGCTATATTTAAGAAAATCACCATTATCCTCAAGGTAATAAGTACTAATAATAGTACTATCAAGAAGTATGGCAAAAAGAGCCTCCACTTATTTAAAATTATCATTATTGTTGGTATGATTGTAGTAATCAAGTTATAAGCCTTGATATTATGCTTTATAAGATATGAATAGGGCTTATGTAGTTTGCGAAAAGTTAGAATTGGTATATGAAATATAATAAACGCTATTTAGATGCAGCATTAACTTTAAAAAAAATAGTTTGTACAGACTTTTATAGTCTATAAAGATAAAATTCATCTGAAGAGTGTTGTATAATAGGGAATTATCTTGCTAAGATATAAAACATTTCATTTGGTTTTGGAATTTTATTAAAAATCGCTTTATTATCAAGTTTTTTAAAATAACTTATTTTACTTACAAAAAAAGGCTCGTAAATTTTATTTTACGAACCTTTAAATTTTTTATCAGGTATTATTATATTCCTGGCGAACCTATTCCAACAAATAGTGAGGTAAATTTATTAATGTCTGCCACGGCACTTGATTGTTGAGCGAAATATTTGTTATTTGAAATATTTGTTTTAGCAGCATTTCCATTATAATTTATCATATCTGTTATAGTGCCCTGTACTTTATACAATTCAAATCCTAAATTGTTATAGTAATCTAAAGTGCCTCCAAAATTATATAAATCTAATATTTGACCTTCCCAATCTTCTGATGTGTTCATTTTACCAACTGTATTATTGTACACTTTAGCGTTAACAAAAGTTGTTTTTCCAACAATGATATTTCTAGCAAATTGTTGAATTTCAAAACCTCCATATTTCCTTGTATTATAGCAAATGTTGTTATATATTTCTACTGTTGCTGGAGAATTGCCCCTTGAGTATATCCACATTCTTATCGCATTGCCTTGATAATTTGTTAATTTATTATCATGAAAAATGCCATTACCCTGCATGTAGAAAACACCGTTATGATTATTGGTTGATTGATTGATGTTATTTACGATGTTGTTATGGATGTTATAATCTTGTACATTGGTAAATGCACAAACGCTCCCAGCATTTGTATTTTGGAATATATTATTTGCAATTTCAACGTCTTTAAAAAGTCCTGTATCTTCATTCTCATTTAGATTGCCTCCAAAAGAGATTTGACCAGTATTATCAAAAAGACAATTTAAAATTTTAAAATTTTCAACTCTACTATTCGAAGTCCCATTGTAAGCTAAATTACTCCCGTTTGTTTTCTCTCCTGCAATGCAATAATCATTTACATTTTTGAAACTCATGTTCTTCAGCGTAACACCATTCATAAGCCCATTCAACTTTATTGCTCTTAAAGCAATATTTTCGAAAGCAAATCCATATGTTAAACTGCTAATTGCGTCTCCAGATATTGTTACGTAACTAACGTTGTCCGTTTCCATACCTTCAGATATATTTACCTGTCCGTTGTTAACAATTTTTACTGGATTTGAAGATGAAGCTATAATATTTTTAATGTAGATGCCTTTGTAGGTGCCTCCTTTTACTTTTATAAGTTTAATTGATGATAGGTCTAAAGATTTTCCATCGATTGTTAAATAACCGGAGCCTGTACCAACCTCGTAGGATGGAATTATAGCCACTGGTGTTGTTGGTATTGGACTAGTTATAGGAAGTATAACAGATGTTTCAGATTTAATCTCTTCAGGTGTTGTATTTTTTTTGCAAGCAGCAAATAGAATAACAATTAGAGCGATGAAAAGAGGCATTTTTGGGGTGATTTTCATTAAAATTTGTTAAAGATAAATTAATAATTGTTTGTTGCTTCTAAAACGGGGGATAATTTGATTATTGTGTATTAATTTGCTTGCTAAAATTTTATATAGATTATACTTTTACTCATTAGGGTTGTTAAAAGGTACTAGAGCTGATTTATCATTAAAATTAAGTATTAAATAAAATTAAAAGTAATTCGAAATTATTACATTTTAATTACAATTAAATTTATTCATTTGCATTTTATAATTGCCTGATAATGTGTTGTTTATTTAATATTGCTTGGTTTGTGTTTGTTTTTGTATTAAGAAAAATACAAAACATTTTATTTCTGTTGTGTTTGTTGTTTTACATTATTCATATCGCAATATATGATAATTTTTAAAAAATTATCATGCCATGAAAATTAACTTTTTATTATCTTCTTGCTTTATCTAAATAGTCGTCAATGTATTAAAATCAACACTCTAATAACTATTCATTATTTCAAAAATGGTTTTCAAAGCAAATAACTTATCCCACTTATTTACTTTTTGGTTTAACCATCCTCAATTCCCTTATAAAATAAGTGTTAATTTTAATAGTTATATATTTGCATTACAAAAATTAAGGTTACCATCTCTACTTAAAAACCTTTTTTAATTGCCGAAAATCATCTATGTTTAAAAATTTTGTGCTATTATCTTATGGAAGTGACTTGGAGTATAGGAGAGCAATCTTTTGTATTTACAGCTTTCTTAGTTGGAAGCCAGATTTGAATAACATGAGGTTTGTTATTTACACGGATAATCCTGAGACATTTAAAACGCATCTTCCATCATTAAATATTGAATATGTATTACTTACAGAAGATTTAGAATGGCAATTTTTAAAGGGAACCACATTCAACCATTTAAAAAAGGTTGGTGTTATTGATTTAACCTTTAAAAAATATCCCAATGAACATCTATTTTTTGTCGATACAGATACGTTTTTTATAAAGAATCCATCAAAAATTTTAAACTTATTTGTTAAAGGGAAAAGCTTTTTACACAAACGCGAATACAGATTAGGTGATGCGATATCGGAATTCGCAGTATTTAATCAAGCACATTTCCCTTTATCTTTTATGAAATTTATTTCGGGAAGAGTTTTAAAAATGAATAATGAAACTGTAAAATTTGATGAAAATGATTACAGCTGGAATACCGGCGTATTAGCATTAAATAGTGATTTTTCATCTTATATGGAGGATGTTACGGACTTAACTTATCAATTTTACCAGAATTCGAAATGGTTTGTTAGTGAGCAGCTCGCATTCTCCTTAGTGCTTCAAAAGGTTACCGAAATAAGACCTGCCAATGATGTTGTTTTTCACTATTGGGGACAAAGGCAAAAGCTATTTATGGATAATTATTTAGATGAGGTATTTACTAGCAATAATTTTAATAACCTAGAGTCTGGCAGTACAGATTTGGCTTTGAAGCAGTTAGAGAAAATGCTATCTAACGATATTATTCTTGAACAAATAAATATTGCGTTGCAAAAAAAAGATTATCCTTATTTCTTAAAACAAAGTTTGAAGATAATTCTAAAAAACCCATTAAATACCAGTATTTATAAGCAGATTTACAAAGAGCTGATTTAGGTAATTTGTTGGTTAGCAGGCAATAGGATGTATGAAAATGGATTGGCTATTGGGCTTTTATAAGGATCGAAAATTCCTAAATATTTAACCGTTTTTTCTACATTCATCTGGTTTAAGAAAAAATCAGTTGATAAAAGATAATACCGCAAAAGATCATTTACGTTGTTGGAACTGTTCGAGTCACTCCTTCCATAATACAAAACTTTCCATTTTACATTCGCCATTACATTATTAGATCCATTCTTAAAATAATCGTTGATGTAATTATTTAGTCCTTCTTTATCTAGTTTTAAATATGATAATTCTTTCTCGATTAGCTTAGCTGCGTATTTTTTTATGCCTGGCGAAACAAAATAGAGTGATGGTGGAATTGCAACCATACCAACCAATACACCTGATAATAATAAAAAGCTTCTTCTTTCCATAACTAAAACATTTTATCAGCTGCAAATAAAGATAGGGCAGATAGCGTTAAGCTAGGATTAGCAGCACTATATGTAGTGAAAGCCCCTGCACCTAAAACAAACACATTTCTATATTTGTGGTGCACTAAATATTTATCTACCACACCCGTTTCTGCATTTGCTGACATTCTTGTTCCGCCAATAATATGACCTTCGTTTGGAAATGGGTCCAGATACTTTAAGCGTTCAACCGGCAAGCAAGATAAAATTTTAGGTAATTCTATCTTGGCGTTTTTGAATGCTTTCTCTGCATAATCAGAACGACCATCATAATGCACTTCAGGTTTCAATTTATTTGCAGATGTTGTGATGTAATTTTTATCATCTGGTAAATCTTCAAAAACCAATCTAAAACTCGCAATGTTAAGCCACTTATTTTCTTCAAACCTAATAAAAGGAGCATTATTAACTTCAATTAAGCAGGCTGCATAATCTTTTCTGTGTTGCCCATCATAAAGCATATACCCATTTGCATTTACCCAGGTACTGCCACCTGCATTACTCAAATTATCTAAATATATCAGTACCTGAATGCCCAATTGCTCACCAAAACCTTTACCGGTGAATTGATTTTTATCTCCAGAATTTAGTAAAATGTTCGTGTTGAAAAATGGATTTGCACCAAGTGCGATAACTTCTCCTTCAGCGGTATATTCTTTTTCATCTTTCATGTAGCAAACTTTTCTAGCTACATCATTTACCATTTCTAATTTATAAACCTGGGCTCCATAAACAATTTCTACTTGCGGGTTTTGGTAAACCATCATACCAGAGTTTTCAATGCTAAACTTTGCATCAACAGGGCAAGTGCCGCAAGTGCTTGATGCCATGCATGCATTTCTATTTGCAGTTGCCCGGCTCGCCCTTGCAGTGGGTTGGCTTATGTATTTATTGCCATATTTTTTATTTAAAATTTCATCTACTTTGCTAAATCTGTGCGGTGGAAGGGGATATTTTCCATTCTTCGGAAATGGTGTATCATCTGGACCCGAAATTTGCATAATTTCTTCAGCTTCATCATAATAAGGTTCGATATCGTCGTAAGAAATTGGCCAATCTTGAGCAACCCCAAAAAGCGAATTCATTTTGAAATCAGACGGCATAAAACGTGGCGTACAACCCCACCAGCAATTTGAGCTGCCACCATATCCGGTTGTAAAATGCCAATCTTTTTTCGGATTAAAATTTTCTACAAGCGAATCCCACTTTTGTTCGTATTTAATATCGGGTAAACTTTCTCCTCTTCTCACTTTAAGCTTTTCTACATGGCTGTAAAAATAGCCTCGCTCCAAAACCAAAACTTTTTTATTTCCTTTATTTTTGGCTAGATATTTTTGTAAAAAGAATGATGAAGCAAAACCAGTCCCAACAACAATTAAATCGTATTTATCGTTTTTCATCAATTTTAAGAATCGTAATTGTAATTATTTGCGTTATTTAAAAACCAGTGTAACCAAGGAATATCAACAAACATGAGTACACAAAGTAAGGCCGTAAAAAGTGCCAAATAAAGCATAAACCATTTTCTGGTATATAGTTTTTCAGAGCCCTGAACCGGCGAATCGTCCAACAATCCTATTTTAAGATACCAAGAGAATAACAGCGCAAAAAACGGGAAGCTCACCAAAAGCTCAATTCTATCTTTTATTAAGAATATTCCCATAAAAAATGCACAGGTTATTGCATAAAAAAACATCGATACCAATAAGCTGTTTTCATTATAAATCTTAAATGATTTGCGGTATAAACCAGCCATTTTTGGGTTATCAATTAACCGATATTCGGCAAATCTTTTTGTAGCCATTAAAAATGCACCACCCATCCAATAAGCAATGATTATACTAACAGGAGGGAAGGTGTTAATCCAATTTAGATCCCATTTACTACTGGGAATTCCTAAGGCAGGACTAAAGATAAACCAGCCTGCCGCAAAGCGAATTGGGTTATTTATCGATTCACTTAAAACATCAAGAAATACACGGTCTTTGCTTCTGAATGGTTTCACATTATAAATTATTCCCATTATCAATAAAAATGTAGCTACCGACAAAAATTTAATTGATACAAAAGATGAAAGGGCAATACCTATAATCGCCAAAACTGCATATTCTATGTATACAATTTTAGGATTTATCATGGTTACAACAGATGATCTTTTTCTTTTTAATGGGTGGAATTTATCGAAACCCGCGTCTAAATATTCATTTATAACGTAATTTGCAGATGCTATTAAGCACATACTTACAACACCTAAAACAATTTTGATGATAAGTGCTGAATTGATTGGTGTATGGAAAATAGATAAGGCAAAAAGCATCCCAGGCACCATAAATAAGTTTTTTACCCAATTATCTGGCCGAGCTATGGTAACATATTCTTTTATACCTGCACGTCGGAGTTCAGTTTCTTTTGGCTCCTCTGAAGATTCCGGATCTTGGGGATATGTGATTTTATCGATCATAATGTTTCCTGCTTAACAACATTAAGCACTTGTTTTGAGAGGTTTTCAAATAGGGAATTATTTACACTTACATCATTCACCAATACGAATGGAATACCCGCTGCGTTTGCGCATTCGCCATCCAGTTCCAATCGGTCGCCAATAAATAGGCATTGATTTTTATCTGTAATGCCAAATTCATTACATATAAATGCTAACCCATCAGGATTAGGTTTAAATGCATTGATATGAGCATCAGTTGAACTAACGTATAAATCGGCTTTTAGTTCCATAGCGCTCATCTTTTCTATGGAATCGTAATCAGAATAAATCGCGATACGAATATTTTTTTCGGCAAGTGATTTAAATAAAAGATGAATGCCGGGATATGCGCATGCCTTTAAAAATTGATTAGGATAAGTTAATATCCATTTATTTACAACTTCTTTAATTTTATCAATGGATTGATTAATTTTTTTTTGACACCATATATATTGTTGTTCGTTAAGGTTGGCCCCTTTAAAGCCTTTATTTTTTTCTCTTTCTTTTCTGAAATGGTATAGGATAACTAATTCGTTAATCTTCCAGGGATGAAAAACAAAATACTTCATTAAGGAGAATAGCATTTTTTTTCTGAGAAGGCTTTGATTATATAAGGTACCATCAACATCAAAAACTACTACCTCTAAATTATTCAGAGAGATATTATGCACAGTGGGTGATTTATTTATGTAAAATTATTAAAAATTCCGATATTGCATAAAATCCCGACGGTCTATTTGCATGCCATTCCTATTAAAAAGCGCTCTGAAAGATAAATTCAGTTATTATTTATTTTTATTAATTATAGTTTTAGGCGTATTTTTAAGATTATACCATTACTTCATCAATAGGTCTTTGTGGTTGGATGAGGGATATTTAGCATCAAGTTTGTTAAATTTTAACTTTCAGCAGCTATTAACAAAACCATTAGATTATCAGCAAAAGGCACCAATTGGATTTCTGCTCATTGTAAAATTATTTTTAAATATTTTTGGTCATAATGAGTATGGTTTAAGAATTATACCGCTTTTATCAGGATTATTATCAATCCTAATATTTATTCCAGTTACCAAGTATTTCTTAAAAAGCACAGGTATTTTGGTTGCAATGGCGATTTTATGTATTTCGCCGGCATTTATTTATCACTCTGTAGAGATTAAGCAATATTCTACCGAATTGCTTTGCTCGATTCTATCATTTTGCCTGTTTATTAAATATAGAACACTAAACGGTTTTAAAGAAATAATTATCTGGAGTTTAGGCGGAGCTATTATTCTTTGGTTTTCGTTTTCTGCAATTTTTATATTAGGTGGCATTGGTTTAGGCTTATCGATTTACTATTTGATAAAAAAACAATGGAATATTTTATTTAAAAGTTTAATACCATTTATCACCTGGTTGATAAGTTTTATTTTACTGTTTGTTTTTTTTATTAATAAAACTCCAGATGCTGAATGGGTAGTTAATTGGTTTAGATTTTATGGAGATTTTATGCCATTACCACCTAAATCTGTTTCAGATTTAAGTTGGTTTTTTACAAGCTTTTATAGGATGTTGGATTATCCTATGGGTTTGCTATGGAATTTTGTTGAATCGGGAATGCAAACACATTCTTATGCACCATTGATTAAGATGCCATTTTTACCGTTCATCTTTTTGGGAGCAGGAATTTATTTTTGTTTTAAAAAGTCGCTCCAAAATTTTAATATACTGGTGTTTCCATTGCTATTGGTATTCCTTGCTTCCGGATTAGAACTTTATCCGCTAACAGAAAGGTTCTGGTTGTTTTTAACACCAATCTTTCTGCTGCTAATAGGTATCGGTTTGGACGGTTTAATTAATAAGAGTAAGCCATTAAAAATCATTATTGTTTTCCTACTATTAATCTCACCTGTAATCCAATCCTTTCAATCCATTACAAACAGTGCTACATTTTATAAACATAAAAAATCATATCAAAAAGAGTCATTTGATATGATAAATAAAGAATTTAGAGCTGGAGATGCTGTTTATGTTTATTGGAATGAATTGCCCGGATTTAAAGTTTACTCGATTTTAAAAAAATATAAATTTAATGCTATTGAAGGTCGGGATTTTAGATGGAATTCTAAAAATCTTGCTGAATATAACGCGAAATTGGGCTCAGATTTTAAAAAAATTAAGAATAATAAAAGAGTTTGGGTTATCTTTAACAACAAATTTCTATCAAATGTTGGTGATCCTATTAGCATGCCAAAGTGGTATTATGAAAATAGGAATCTTCCTGCAGCAAATTTGAAAACAGAATTATCAAAAATAGGGAAGTTTATTAAAACATCACATACGGCTGATGTTAGTGTTTATCTCTATCAAATTACAAATCAACCCTACAAAATTAATCCCTAATGATGCGTGTTGCTCATATTATAATGGTTCATAAAAATCCGACGCAGTTGTTGCGTTTGGTAAATCGTTTAAAACACCCAGGATTTGATATTTATATACATTTAGATGAAAAGGTTGATGCTTTGGAATATAAGTTTTTAGAGCATTTGCCGCAGATATATTTCATCAAAAAAAGAGTAAATTGTACCTGGGCTGGCTGGAGTTTTACCAGGGCAATAGTTCAATCGCTTAAAGAAGTTATCGCAACTAAACAGCAATATGATTTTGTCAATTTGATTAGTGGCCAGGATTATCCGATACACTCAGCGGATGAGACGTACAAATTTTTTATTGATAAAATCGGTCAAAACTTTATGCATATAGCTGAAAAAGATTCGCTTTGGTACCAAGAAGGGCGTGATAGATTTGAGAAATTCCACTTTACAGATTCAGGTTTAAAAGGCAAATATCTTTTTCAAAGCGTAGTTAATTCTTTAGCTAAAAAAAGGAAACTACCTGATGATATGGAATTTTATGGTGGTAGCAACTCTTCTTGGTGGACAATCACTCATGATTCTGCAGCTTATGTGGTGAGTAAGCTGTATAGGAATTCGAAATTTCATGATTTTTTCAAATACACATGGGGTTCTGATGAATTTGTTATAGCAACAGTAATCATGAATTCTGAACACAGCAAACATACCAATCATGATAATCTACGTTATATAGATTGGTCTGAAGGTAAGCCTAATCCGAAGTATTTAGGCATCGCAGATTTATCTAAAATCGTTGATTCTAAAATGATTTTTGCAAGGAAATTCGACATCGATTTAGATTCGGCAATATTGGATGAATTGGATAAATATTAATATCTATTTCAATTTCCAAAAAGAACCCTGATAGCGAAATGGTTTAAAGTTTATATAATATTTTTGAGATTCGGATATAAAATCAAACTCCAATTCGTAATTTTTCCTGATTTGATTTTCTAATTTATTTTTACCAAAAAAGATGCAAGGGTATGACGCCTCTATGCCATAAAACACAGGAGGAACCTTTTGAATCGTTAATCTATCCTCTTCGGTATCATTATATCCAACTAAATCGAGCATTAGATATGGTATATTAAATGATTGTAGGTGATTTAGAAGATTATATGGTTCTTTGATATATTGTAAAGTGCTTGAAATCAATAGTATATCAGGTGTTTTCCCATCTGCAATACATTCTTCTATTGTATAATAAAATTTAACATGAGCATTTTCAAATGATTTTTTACCAACTTCTACATAGTTAGATTGCTCGATAATACACCAGTTCAATTCTACTAAGTGTGATAAATACTTGATGCACTGGTAATAGGAGGTTCCTAATGACCCACCAAAATCTATTAGTGTTAATTTATTCCCATTTCTACCAGCAACTAACAGTAATATGCTTAATAAAGTGTGGTTAACTTGTACTTCATCATATATAATACCATCCCTTTCATAAATAGCCACACCATCTCTTACCTTACCAGTTGTTTCTACAATTCTATTTAATATATGACTTTCATCGTAACCCGAACAATGCTCCTTGGCTTCATCAAATGATTTGAAATTACCTTTCCAGCCATATTTGAAACTAAACCAGCGTAATGTATTTAATACTGGTGGAGCAAGTTCTTTTAATAAATAGTGCATCAAATGGATTAATTAAATTGATTTATAATCTCAACAACTTTACGTATATCATTTTCTGTGTGAGCAAATGAGCATGGCAAACTCAATGTAGTAGCATGTATTTCTTCTGATATTGGATAACTCAAATTATTAAGCTGGTAAAGCGCTTGTTGCTTATGTGGAGCAACTGGATAATGGATTTCTGTATCAATATTGTTTGCCGATAAATAAGCTTTTAATCTATCTCTTTCTTTATGCCTAATATTATAAATGTGGTAAACATTATCAAAGTCGTTATCAATTATTGGTTTAATGAAATTCTCATTCAAGTTACTTTGATATATGGAGGCTAAAGTTTTTTTATGGTTATTGATTTCATTTAGATAAGGTAACTTAACACGTAAAAAAGATGCTTGCACTTCATCCAAACGAGAGTTATAGCCAATTATACCATTATGATATTTCTTTTCCGATCCATAATTTCTTAATTGCCTAAGCTTAATATAATCCTCTTCAGTTTTACAAATTATCGCTCCCGCGTCGCCCAGTGCACCAAGGTTTTTTGTTGGATAGAAACTAAAACAACCATATTCACCAAAAGTACCGGCTAGTTTTCCTTTGTACTTCGCACCATGAGCTTGCGCACAATCTTCAACAACTTTTAATTTATTTTGATTAGCTATGTTAACTATAGGTTCCATTTCACAGCATTGACCATATAAATGAACCACCATAATAGCAACGGTTTTTGACGTTATAGCATCCTCAATTTTTTTAGGGTCTATATTGTATGTTTCTACATTTGGTTCGACAAATATAGGTACTAAATCGCATTGTAAAATTGATAAAATGCTGGCTATATAGGTATTTGAAGGCACAATAACTTCATCACCTTTTTTAAAATTACAACACTTTAACGAAAGGATTAATGCATCCAAACCATTGGCAACACCAACCACATAATTTTCATCATGATAATTGGAAAATTCCTTTTCAAATTGTGCAACTTCATTACCAAGTATATACCAGCCACTATTTAAAAAATCGTTAAATTTTAATTTAAACGCTTCTTCAAACGGTTTATTTAAAGCCTTTAAATTCTCATAAGGTATTCTCATAGGGCTCATAAATATAATCTTTGGGGTCAAATGCGGTTGAGGCAAGAACTAACAAAATTGCGTCTTCTGTAAAACTATGCATTATATGCCAATCATTCGGTTCTAAAATTAAGCACTTTTCGGGAGTGTCTAAATCAAATATTTCTGTCTTATGTCCGTCATTGTTAGTTATTTTACAAGAACCTTTGATGCAAATTGCCGCCTGATAAGTATTGTGATGTCTGTGACCACCACGATCTGAATCATCAACTGCATAGATGTAAAACAGGCGTTTAATTTCAAAATCGACAACCCTATCTAGTACTGTTAAAACTCCGCGGCTATCTTTATATGTAGTAAGGTTTATGATATGACCCATGTAAATACCGTAAAGATGGTTAAGAGTTGACTATCAATTAAATCCAATAATTTTTTGCTTTTGGTTTCATTTACCTTTCTGGCGAAAAGCATGTTAGAATTTTTCAAAGCATCAAAATCACTTTCATCTAGCACTTTGGGATTTGCACCTCCTAATGACCAGTCTATATATCTGTAATTTTCGTTTTTAATCTTATCCTTATAAGGAGAATTTAACAGCATGGTTTGAAACACAAACTCGTCACTTCCCCAACATAAGGAAAAGAAATTTATTAATTTTTTATCACTTTCTACTTTGTTAACTACGTACATGGCTGCCTCCGGACTAAGCATCCAGAACATTGATTTGCCATATGGATACAAATTATAGGGCAACTTCCTTTTTGGCATAACATAGTTAATAAAATTCTCAAGAGTAGTTTTCCCTTTAAAACTAAAATTGGTCAAAAAATACTTCTCCATTCTGATTAAACCCTCTTTCCAGTCGTTTTTAATGTCTCTATAGCTTAAAAACTCCTTATCACTTTTCTCGAAAAATTCTGCTAAAAATGCGGCTGGCTTTAAAGGATAATCCTGACCACTTAGAAAATTGATGTACTTATAATCAATTCCTTTATTAACAATTTCTTTAATACATTCGAAGGTTGCCCTTACTGTATTAAATCCTGCCCATTTAACATCAACTCTATTATTTATGAAATATACATTGGGTATTTTTTTTAAAAAAAGGTGAGGATTAATATCGAATTTTTTATCAACATGAATATAAAAATCGAAATTTTCATGCTTCATATTGTTAATCATTCTTTCTGTTTGGTGGGGGTCGGTGTAGGTTAAAATAAGATGGGCTATTCGCATTTTTTCAATTAGGTGATGTAATTATTTAATGTTATTTATCCATTCTGAATACTCAAAATAGCTATTTACACATTAGATTTTAAATTATCAAAAAAGACAATTTTCAAATTTAGGAATATATGTTAGAAAGCGCCTTGGTTTTGGAATAATAATTATTCTTTTCTGTATAATTTAAGATACTTTATCTTCGATGTTTTTAATAAAAGATAAACAAATAACTAGAGATTAAGTTTCATATATATTATTTTGTTGTGGTTATTTCATTATTTTTACCAAATAATGAAGTCAGTATCAATCATCACCGTAAATTTCAATCAGCACCAAGTTAATCTAGATTTTTTAATTTCATTGAAGCAAAACCCGTCTGTATATAATTTAGAAGTTGTTTTTGTGGATAATGGGAGTAAAGAGGAATTTGAGCAGGAGTATAAAGCTATTTATCCCGAATTAATCTATGTCCGCTCTGCCCAAAATCTTGGTTTTGCCGGCGGCAATAACCTGGGGATTAAAAAAGCAACAGGTGATTATTTATTACTTCTAAATAATGATACGGAAATTACTTCCAACACTATTGATGTGTTGGTTAGTGAAATGGAAACTAATGCGGAGATTGGTTTATTATCTCCAATGATTTTGTATTATGATCAACCTGATACCATACAATATGCCGGCTTTACGGAGATGAACTATCTTACCTGTAGAAACAGTGGTATTGGTAGCATGCAGCAAAATAAAGGTCAATTCGATAATGATAGCAGAGAAACCGGGTATTGCCATGGCGCTGCAATGATGTGTAGAAGGTCTGATTTAGAACATGTTGGTTTAATGGCTGCTGAATTTTTTCTTTATTATGAAGAATTAGATTGGTGTGAAAGATTTAAAAAAGCAGGTAAGAAAATATGGTTTACAGGAAAAACTAAAATCTACCATAAAGAGTCGATGAGTGTGGGTAAGGAGAGTGCAATTAAAACATACTTCATGACTCGTAATAGGATGCTATTTATAAGAAAAAACACTGGCATTATTAATTCAGTTTTATTTAGTTTATACTATATATTTATCGCTTGTAGCAAACAAATTATTAATTACCTCTTAAAAAATAGATTGGATTTAGTAAAATGGACATTTAAGGGTGTCTCTTGGAATTTAACTCACACTAAAAACAGTAAAAACTTAGGTTTTAAAATTTAAATATCCCAAATGATTATAGCTTTCTGGATTTCCCTATTCCTGATAATTTACACTTTTGTAGGTTATGGTTTTTTATTATTACTGTTGGTTAAAATAAAAAGACGCTTTACTAAACCCTTTTCCTTTAGTAATGATGCAGAATTACCCACCGTTACCATTCTGGTTGCTGCATGGAACGAAGAAAATATTATTGATGAAAAAGTTTTAAATACAATCGATTTAGATTATCCAAAAAATATAATGCAGGTTATTTTTATAACCGATGGCTCTACGGATGAAACCGCAGAAAGGATAAGTAAATACAGTGAAATTGAGCTGTTGCATGAAGATATTAGAACTGGTAAAATGGCTGCTATTAAAAGAGCTATGCCTTATGTAAAGAACGAAATTTTAGTATTTACCGATGCAAATACCTTTTTGAATAAGGCTGCGATAAATGAACTTGTTAAGCATTACCAAAACCCTAAAGTTGGTGCAGTTGCGGGCGAAAAGAGAATAATGGTCGAAGAACTTGCTGATGCTAGTTCTGCCGGTGAAGGATTTTACTGGAAGTATGAATCTTTATTAAAAAGATGGGATTATGAACTGTATTCTAATGTGGGAGCAGCTGGAGAGCTATTCAGTATTAGAACTTCTCTTTATCAACCTGTTGAATCGGATACGATTATTGACGACCACATGATTGCAATGCGTATTGCTGAAAAAGGATTTATTATCGCTTACGAGCCAAACGCTTATGCTTCAGAAACATCATCGGCAAATGTAAAAGAAGAGCTGAAAAGGAAAATAAGAATGGCTGCCGGAGGTATTCAATCTATTTTACGATTAAAGAAAGCAGCAAATCCTTTTCATTATCCTGTGCTTACATTTCAGTATATATCTCACCGGGTTTTAAGGTGGACAATAACACCGTTTTTATTAATTTTGCTTGTGATTCTTAATCTAATAATTGTGATTAGAACGGATCTTATCTTATATCAAGTAATTTTAATTGCTCAGGTTTTGTTTTATTTATTAAGTGTATTGGGTTGGTTTTTCGAACGTAAAAACATTAAAATAAAAGCATTTTTTATTCCTTATTATTTCTGCATTATGAACTATGCAGTGTTAGCAGGAATGATTCGTTATTATAAAAAGAATCAAAGTGCAGCATGGGAACGTTCGTTGCGAAAAACTTAGAAAGGAAATTATTCCTTCGATTTTAACAAATCATAAACATCTTTACGCACAAAAGTTCTTTTCATCATATAGGTAGAATGAACCATAACATATCCTGCTTTAAGAAGCTGATTTGATGATTTTCTTATTCTAAGCTTATGTGCTAAATCTTTTTTATGGTAAACTTCATCAAACTCAATACAAATAATTTTGATATCGAGTTTGTCTTTTATAATGCTATCAATGACTGTGTATTCAGCGCCTTCAATCTCGATTTTAACTAAATCTACTGACATATGACCAAACTCCTGCATAAAATTCTTTAACTTATCTACAGGTGCTTCTATATAATCGTCAGAATCTTGAAAGAGATAAACAGAATGAGAAATATAATTGTCTAATTGAGGTGCGTAAAATTTTAAGGTTGTTTTTTCATTCCATACACCTTTGTTTACGTATGTTATTTCATTTATCTGTTTGCTATTTAAACGATAAAGGAAATTTTTATCATCAAAAACCCCAAATGTTTCGCCCTTAGCTAATGCATTTGTTAATTTTTTGAAATAGTTTATACCTTCAGGCATTGGGTCAAAAATGAAGACTTTCGAATCGAATAAAACTTTTAGTTCTGTATCAAACGATATATCTTCTCCAGCACCTATACAATAGCATATAGAGTTTTTATCTAAATAATTATTTGGAATGGTATAACCGTGATGTTCAGAACCAACATGAATCAAGTTCTGAAGTGGTTTAACATGCGAGTATGGGTGAAATTTGATTATTTTCTTTAAAGTTTCTTTAAGAGCAGCCATAATTTTGCTTTATTTAGATTTGAAAATTTAAACGATTGTTAAATGGAACGAAATAAGAATTACAAGTAGAAAACCGAAATTTTATTTCAAACTATTTCCAATTTTACAACCAAGCCATGCATAACTATGCATTGTTAATGCTTTAACTAGTCCTTCGCGTCTTTTAAAATCCCAAACATCTTTTAAAAACGGCTTATAATTTTTTTCATTTAACTGGTCAAACGCTACAGAAATGGTAGTGGTTAGCGAGTAAGCTGAATGCCATGTACCAAATGGTATAAATAATGTTTCGCCAGGGCCAACCGTAAAGTTAATTGGTGTAGCATCTCTATATTTAGGGAATTTTTCATAATCAGGCTCAAAAATATTAACTTCCGAACGCCATGGATCATCAGCTCTAGGGTAAAGTAAATCTTCTTGTCCTCTGGGGAAAACTGTAAATTGCTTTTCTCCATATAACTGAGTAATCCATGCATTTAAATGGTAATAATCTAAGTGCAGGTATGGAAATTTACCACCTGGGCCGCCAATAAATAGTTCTGTTGCACTGCCCCAATAACCTTTTTTAAACCATTGACTCTCTAACCAATTTGGTAAGGCATAGTGTAAGTTTAACGGTTGAATGAGCGGTAACAATTCAGGTATATCTTTAGTAATATTATATTTTAATGGATATGGTGCAGGATTTTCGACCGTGCTGTTTTCTACCAAATCAAAAACCTCACTCATGGTATAAGTTTTACCTTCTTTATTTAAAACCCTTTCTCCATAATTTCTCTTAAACCATTCTGGTGAGAATAAGCCTTTAGCTTTCCAAACACTGGAAGCATTTTTAAAAACAACCGGAATACCTGGTTCGTAGAAATTTTTTAAAAATTCCTGGTGCGTGATGTTATCAACTCTTTGAATTTCCATGGGATGAAAATGATGTTTGGAATACAATTATAATTATAATTTTTAGTTTGGGCGTATGCTTTTATTGAGATATTCGGGAAGCTTAAACATTTCTTTCTAAGGAAAATTTATGATGTTAGTTAACGTTTTTAAATCCCAATATTTATAAATGTCTTGATTTTCTGATGATGCTATGCTTAAAAAATATCCATCGTTTAATTTGAAACTTTTTAGTTCGTAAAAAATGCCAAATCGCTCTGTCTTCTCTTGTGTACAATTTATGGTAGGCAGATCGTTTATTAAACCTTCTCCAGTTGCTTTTAATAAGGATTCTTTCCTGGTCCAGAAAAGATAAAAGCTATCTAAGTCTATAATTTTTTTAATTTCTTCTCCATTAAAACACTGATGGATAAGTTCTTGGTAATCTAAAACCGGATTTATAGCCTCGATGTCAATACCAACAGAATATGTGCTAAATGCTATAACAACATAGTCTCCACTGTGGCTTATATTAAAATTTATATCATTTATATATGGTTTTTTGTATTCACTAAATTCAAAATGTATATCTGCAGGCTTCTTATTCATCATTTTAGCCAATATCATTTTGGTGCAAAATTTACCGATAACATATCTTTTAGTATCGCTTTCTTGTTTAAACTTACTTGCTTTATTTAACTCATCATCCGTTAAAACTAGCATAAAATGCTCTTTAATTATTTGATAGATATCAAGGGAAATTTTGAAAATATTGACATTTTTTTTATCTATAAGTATGCTTTCCTCATAATCTTCCCATAGCAGCTTATTATTTATCAGGTTGCTCAATTTATTTAATTAGTAGTCAATTCTCTTTAAAACTTCATTTAATTTATCTGACAAAATTTTAACATATTCAGGTTTAAAAAATTGAAGGTGGGCAAGCGGGATATCGATTATAGATAATTTTCCATTGATGTATGGTTCCCATCCATTTGTTTTAGCATATGGTACGTAGCTTAATAAAATGTCATTTGATTTAAATAAATGTACATCTACATCATATTTTTTAATTTTATATTTTTTAAAGGCTTTTGCATGTACAGATTGAATGTTGCCTAACACATATTTTGGGTTTGATAAATCTTTTTTAGTCGGTTTTATTTTTTTATAAATATTGTACATGGTGCCTAAGCTAAAACTCACTTTATGGCGAAGGAATTCTTTTGGATGTTTGCATAGATAAAGAAAGCCAAAGCCTACAAATTTGAATGTCCAATCTATAATTTCTATGTGATTGTTTTTGCTAGCCAATTGTATATAACTTTCTCCATCAAAATAAGTATCTAAAAGTCCTAGAAAAGAAACCTTTTTGCCCATTTTTTTCATTTGATGGGACATTTCTAATGCAATTGTTCCGCCAGATGAGTAGCCCATAACTAAATATGGTCCGTTAGGATTATTAGCTATAATTTCATTAACATAATCTGCAGCAATTTCTTCTATTGTATTAGATGGTTCAATTTCAGGATTTAAACCCTTAGGTTGCAAGCCGTATATTGGTCTATCAGGATCTATTTCTTTAGCTAACGGCTTAAATACAATAATATTCATGCCCTGTCCATGAACAATATATAGAGGTGCTTTTGTGCCAGATGATTTGATTGGAATTAGAGAATCCCAATTGATGTCTTGTTTTGACTTATTTAATTGTTGCGCAAATTTTTCTACAGTGGAATTATCAAATAGAATTGAGAGCGGCAATCGTAGATTTGTTTGCTTTTCTATTTCTACCATAACTTTTATAGCAATCATAGAGTGCCCACCAAGCTCGAAAAAATCGTCTTTTATACTGATTTTTTCAAGATTTAGGTTTTTTGCCCAAATATCAGCAACAAGTTTTTGCATTTCATTTTGTGGCTCAACAAATCCTTCTATATCTAGCTGATTTCCTGCATTGAACTCCGGTAGTGTCTTTCTGTCAACTTTACCGTTTGAAGTTAAAGGAAGTTTATCGAGCTCAACAAAGATTTTAGGAACCATGTATTCTGGCAGTTGCTTTCTTAGAAACTGAACTATTTCATCTCTATCAAAATTACTGTTCAGCACTACATATGCAACTAGCTCCTTTTCTCTTTGCGCAACTTCTACAGCAAAAACCGCGGATTGCTTTATATTATGATGCTTTTGTAATGCATTCTGAATTTCTCCCAATTCTATTCTATTGCCTCTAATTTTAATCTGGTCGTCAATTCTGCCTAAGTATTCTATATCTCCGCTGGCTAGCCATTTAACCAAGTCGCCGGTTTTGTAAATCTTTTCTTCATTCCTGTTATTCGGGTTTTTTATAAATACGCTATCAGTGAGTTCATCATTATTAAGATACCCTTTTGCCAGACCTAAACCACCAATATAAAGTTCACCAGGAACACCGATTGGACAAATTTTTAAATTTTTATTTAATACATAGATAGAAGCATTTGAAAATGGTTTACCAATTGGAATAATTACGGGATAATCATAGTTTTTATCAACCAAATGGATCAATTTACCTATTGTGGTTTCTGTCGGACCATAATGGTTCACAATTTGACAAGATGCATTTGAAGCTTTTATTAGCTTGATGTATTCTGCAGGCAATGCTTCACCACCAAACATTAAAATCTTATGGGGTGCTAATAATCGCTTTTGAGACATTAAAAACTTCCATTGAGAGGGAACAATTTTCAGAAAATCAATTGGATTATCAGTAAAATACTGATGAATATAATCGGCATTGTTGAATCTGTCTTTTGCGAAAATATGAAGTTGAGCAGCTAATGTTAGCGCACTAAATAGGGTAGTATTGCCCAAATCGGTTGAAATTGCAGAACCAAGTGCAAAACTTTTGCAGCCTTCTAACCCAGGAATTTTATTTCTTAAGCCAAATAGGTAATCAGTTAATGCAATGTGCTGAATCATAACACCTTTTGGGTTTCCTGTTGAACCGGAAGTATAGATGATATAAGCTAGAGAATCGGGATCAGAAACTAAGGATGGTTTTGATGAGTTTTCTTTCCAAGCAGGAGATGTATGATCATCTATGGCAATTATTTCTAGAGCTGGTAATTCATTGAGTTTTTTAGCAGTTACGCCGTCACCAATGATGAGTTTAGAGTTTATTTCATCAGTAATAATTTTAATGCGGCAAATAGGATATTCCGGATCTATTGGAACATATGCACAACCTGCTTTTAATATTCCGAATATCCCTATAACTGTTTCCAAAGATGGATGTATGCAAATTGGAATTAGTCCATTTTTTGGTAAACCTTTTTTTAAAATATAATTAGCGAGTTGATTAGCCTTTATATTTAATTCTTTGTAGGATAGCGATTTACCTTCGCATACAACAGCAATGTTGTTAGCTTTGGTTGTTGCTACATTTTCAAATAAATCAAGGATGGTAAGGTTTTGAGGGAAATTTAGGCTTGATGGTGTTATGTTTGGAAAGGGATTTACATTTGAAACGGTATCAGCAATTAACGTATCAGGATTATCGGAAATAACTGTAAGCAATGAAACGAAATCATTCATCATTCTATTTATCGTTTCAGAAGTAAACAGCTGTGTATTATAAGCCCATTCAAAAATCATCGAATCTTTTGAGCCATTAACATTTAATGAAATTTCGAAGGTTTGTGATACTCTAGGATTTGATATAATTTGATGCCTTAAGCCTGAAAAATTAACAGCATCATCCATGCCTCTATCAACATTAAAAACAACAGGAACCAATGGGATATTGGCTTTGTTCCTTTTAATATTTAACTTTTTTAATAATTCGCTAAAAGTTAATCGCTGATGATCATAAGCATCCAGTATTTCATTTTTTCTTTTTAATAAGTAATTTATGAATGAAACATTTGGGTTTATTTTACTACGTAATGGCAATAGATTAACACAATGACCAATTAAATTTAAATTTTCAGATGCCAATTGCCCAGCTGCTGGTAAACCCAAAACTATATCTTCCTGTCCGGTTTGGTTATACAAAAAAACTTCAAACGCAGCAATTAAGGTAGATACAACACTACTTTTTGATTTGACTGACAGGCTTTTAACTGAATCATAAAGTTGAGCATCTACTACATAATCATTTCTTTTACCCTGGTAAGTTCTGGTTGTTGGACGGCTAAAATCTAAAGGCATATCTAATACAGGAACATCATCTTTAAATAGATTACGCCAAAATTCCTGGGTTTGAATATATTCTTTTGTGCGACTAAAAGCTACCTGCTCAATTGCATAGGTACTTATTTGATCTGGAGCTTGAAGTGTAGATTTAATTCCGCTTAAGCAAGCATTGTAGCAAGTGCTTAAATCTTCGAGAATAATTCCCAGCGACCAGCCATCTCCAATAATATGATGAATGATTATGGTAAAGTAATGCGTTTCGTCATCTAGTTTATGAACAAATAATTTAAATAACGGACCATCGTAAAGTTGAAAAGGAATACTAATCTCTTTTTGTACAAAAGCTTTTAGTTCTTCTTTTATCAGAGCTGAATCAATATGGGAAAAATCATTAAAAATAATTTGGTCATCTACCTGATTGTAAACAATTAAGTTCTCGCCATCTTTAGAAATTGTTGATCTTAATGCTTCATGACGAGCAGTAACCATATTTACAGCTTCTTGGAAAGCCGCGAAGTTAAATCGACCACTTAAATTTAAAGAAACAGATTCGTTATATGCTAAATTTGCAGCATCGCCGCCGATGATGCATGATAACCAAATCTCTTTTTGAGATTCATTTAAAATAATAACTTTTTCAATTTCTTTTCCCTCTTCAAAAGGGTTAAAATCTACTTCGATTAAGTTAGCCTCTGCCATTTTCATTAGCTAAGTTTAACCTGAAGGTATTTTCCCTCTTGATTTGAATCCTGCACGAACCAGGCCGGATTTCCTTCTCTATCTTTACCAAGTTTGGCGCCCGTAACTGGTGGGTTATTTTTATCAACAACCACCTCATCAATCTTAAAATTATTATTTACCTTATTTACTGATGGGAAAAATCCTGCTTCAATCATTTCATCCATACTTTCTACAAAGCAGCTAATTATGCTATCGATGTTTTGGTAAGTTAATGTTTCTGTAATGAAACAAGGAAAACCATCCAACACATGAATTCCTTTTTCACGCATCAAAACAAACATCAATTCGCTGTATGGAATTTCTTCATGATATTTTACTTTCCATAGCGAACCATAATTTGCTACATAAATTGGTAGTTTTCTTTTATCAAATTCTGCATTAACTGCTTTTGCTAAGTAAGCACCTTTATCGTTTAAATCTTGTTGCAAAGAAGGACCTTTTTCTTTCATGTAATTTAACGATGCTTTTGCAGATGCAAGCGCTAATGGATGCCTTACAAATGTTCCGGCAAAATAGGTTACACCAATTTCTGGATATGATCCATCACCATATTCCCAGTTACCACCATCTAATGCATCCATTAAATTGCTGTTACCAGCAATTACGCCAATTGGTACACCTGCCCCAATAACTTTACCGTATGATGCGAGGTCAGCCTTTATGCCAAATAATGCTTGTGCACCACCTGGATGCATTCTAAAACCAGTGATTACTTCATCAAAGATTAATGGAATACCAGCATCAGTTGTGATTTGTCTTACCTTTTTTAAAAATTCTATTGGCACAAATTCTGGCCTTCTGCTTTGTACAGGCTCTACCAGCACTGCTGCAATTTCGTTTGCTCGGTCTTTAATAATTGCTAAAGATTCATCGGTTCCGTAATCTAGAACCAAAATGTTTTGAACGGCCTCGGGCATAATACCTGCAGCTGCTGGAAACGACTTTAATTTTTTCGTTCCTCTAACCAGAACTTCATCTATAATTCCATGGTAAGAACCTGTAAATGCAACGATTAATGAACGGGCTGTTACTGTTCTAGCAATACGAATACAGCCCAAAACCGCTTCAGAACCTGTACTACAAAGTGCAGCTCTTTCAAATCCGGTAAATTCGCAGATTAATTTACTAACTTCTGCCGCCAATTCGTGTTGAGGACCAACTTCATAACCTTTTTCAATTTGTTCATGCATGGCATTCTTAATCACCTCAGGCTGATAACCTAACATGTTCGATCCAAATCCATTTAAAGCATCGATGTATTCATTTCCATCAATATCCCATAATTTACTTCCACTCGATTTATTTACGACGATTGGGTAAATGAGTTCTTTAGTTGCTGGCCTGAAGCCTGATACAACTCTGGGGTCGGCCATGTACGACCTACTATTCTTTGTATATTCTTTGCTTTTTACGGTCTTCTTATTATAACGTTCGGTCAAATTTGAAATAAAATTTAATTGTTTTTGATTTAAATCATTCGATTGACGTTCAATTCTCGGCGTAGCTCCGAAAGGTTTCTGGATTTCTGCCTTTTCCTCAGCTGATAAATCAGCATCTAGAGCTTTTGGTAGGTTGTTATTATTGTTGTTGTTTAAGATGGTTTGTTGAACAGGTACATTAGTTGTAGGCGTTTGTCCTTGCATTAAAAGTACTTGTTTTGAAAGTATTTCTAGTTGCTGAGCGATTAGACTTAATGCACTATCATTACCTACAGAATTATGGTTGTTCTGTTGAGAATAGTTAAATGAAGATGTAGTGTTAGCTGCAAATTGATGATTATTTTGACTAGAAACAGGTAATGGAGTATCCTGTGGAGTGTTCTCATTTAAATATTTAACTAATGATTCTACCGATGGATATTCTTCATTTAATTTTCTGAAAGTAATTGGTAAGTTAAATTCACGCTTTAAAGAAATTGCAACTTGGGTTAATAGTAAAGAGTCTAAACCCAATTCAAGGAAATTTCTTCCCGAATCGAGTTCATTAATTTCAATACCTGATGCATCTTCTAATATTCGTTTTACTTTAGTTGTCAGGTTGGTAATTCTCATCTCATTCGTATTTAGAGGGATAATTTCAGGCGATTCATCTTTTAGAATAGTCTGTTCTTTTGCAAAGGTTTTAGTTGTCAACGGTTCAACCCAATATCTTTTTTTATCGAATTGATAGGTTGGAATAGTGATAATCTTTCTTGATTGTTCGGCATAAAAACTTTGCCAATCTGGAGTTATGCCATTAAGCCACAATTGGCCTAAAGCATGCAGGAGGGAAGCATATTCGTTATCCTTATTGCTTAAGCTTGATAGTACAATAGCTTTGGTAGATTTAGCAGCGGCAATTTGTTTAGTTAAAGCACTTGTTACCGTTCCTGGACCAATTTCTATAAAAACAGTATTATCACCATCAAGTATTGTTTCTATTGCTTTTGAAAATTGAACAGTTTGTCTTAAATGATTTGTCCAATAATCAATACTTAATGCCTCGTTTTCAGTTAATGTATGACCTGTTACAGTTGATATAATTTCTTTATCGGGAATGGATAAGGTTATTTGAGATACAATTTCTATGAAATCACTCAATATTGGGTCCATCATTGATGAATGAAAAGCATGGCTGGTAAGCAAAGGCTTATTAGCAATTTCTGCTCTATCTAATATTTGGGCCAATTCGGCAATTTGTTCAAATGAACCTGCAACAACACATACTTTTGGGCTATTTATGGCAGCAATAGATAGTTCGCCAAATAACAAACCTTTAACTACGTCACTATTTTCTCTAACAGAAAGCATGGCACCTGCTGGCAATTTACTTATTAGCCGTCCGCGGTTTGCCACCAATTTTAAACCATCCTCTAAAGAAAATATGCCTGCCAAATGTGCGGCAACATATTCGCCAACGCTATGTCCGCATAATTTGGTTGGCTTAATTCCCCAACTTATCCAAAGTTTAGCTAAAGCATATTCGGTAACGAAAAGTGCTGGCTGCGTATATTTCGTATCTTTTATATTTGCATTCGAGAGCTCATTTATTTCTTCAGGATAAATAACCGTTCTAATGTCTCTATCAATATAGCGTTTCAGAATTCCGGCACATTCATCAATTGCAGCTTTATACACCGGTTCTTCTTTATAAATTGATAAACCCATATTCAAATACTGTGCACCTTGACCTGGAAAAGTAAATACAATTTCCTCCGGTATTTCGGTTAAAGTATTGCTGTTGTATATATTGTTCTGTGCTAATAATTCTTTTGATTGGTTTACTGAATCTGAAACTATAAAACTGCGGTAATTGAAATCTGTTCGGGTTTTTTGTAGCGTATAAGAAACATCAGCAAGGATTTGGTCTGGTTTATCAGTTAGCCAAGTATTTAATGCTTTTGCATAGTTTTCTCTGCTAATTACAGAATTTGCAGACCAAGTGATTAACTCAGCTGGCTTGGATTTAGAAGCTTCCTGTTCAATATTTTTATATTCTTCAACAATTACATGAACATTGGTACCACCAACGCCAAAAGAACTCACACCAGCAATCCGATTTTTATTTTGCCAATCAGTAAGTTGTGTATTTACATAAAAAGGACTGTTAGAAAAATCAATGTTATGGTTTGGGGTTTTATATCCAAGAGATGCAGGGATTTTTTTATAAGTGAGAGCTAAAGATGTTTTAATCAATCCGGCAACGCCTGCAGCATGGGTTAGGTGACCAAAATTGCTTTTAACAGAACCAATTGCACAATATTGCTTTTCAGTTTGCAAGCCAAAAGCATCAACTAAACCTTCAAATTCAATGGGGTCGCCAATTGGTGTGGCGGTTCCGTGAGCTTCCACGTAACTAATTTCAGATGCACTAATACCTGCATCTGAAATCGCAGCACTTATTGCTCCAGCTTGACCTTCACTACTTGGTGCTGTAAAACTACTTTTAGCAAAACCGTCATTGTTTACACCAACACCTTTAATTACGGCGTAGATTTTATCACCATCTTTTAGGGCTGCATCTAATTTCTTTAACAAAACGGCTCCAACACCATCACTAAAAACCGTCCCTGTAGAATTATTATCAAAAGGTGTGCAATGTCCATCTGCACTTAACATGCTACCTTCTTGATAGATATGGCCGCTGTTTATGGGCGAAGTAATGCTAGAACCGCCTGCAATGGCAATTTCACACTGGTTGGCTCTTAAACTATTAACAGCTGTTGCAACGGCTAATAATGAAGTAGAACAAGCAGAGTTTACACTAATTGCCGGGCCTTTTAAGTTTAAATGATAGGCCGTTCGAGATGCTAGATAATCTTTATCATTTACTGATAAGACCTGTGTTTTACCTTGGTTTTCAATTAAATCAGGACGGCTTAAAACATTGTTTTCATAATATGTATTGTTACCATTGCCGGCAAAAACGCCAATTACGGCATTTTGCTTGGATGGCAAATAGCCTGTTGTTTCCAATACCTCATTCGCTATTTCAAGGAATACTCTTTGCTGAGGATCCATCAACTCTGCTAGTTTTGGGTTTATTCCGAAAAAAGAGGCATCAAATTTATCTGCATCAGCTATTATTCCTCTAGCTTTAACGTAAGAAGAATCACTTTTTAAATAATCCGGTATGCTTTTATCTAGCTCTACTTCAGAAAAAAATGTCGTTGTTTCTCTTCCTTCTACTAATAAACTCCAAAATTCTTCTATAGTATTTGCACCAGGAAATTTTGCAGCCATCCCTATAATTGCGATATCTCTTGAATTATCTGAAAAGCTATTTTCTTGCTTTAATTTGCTTTCAATTGGATTTTTATCTAAAAAATTAGCTATTTCTGCAACCGTTGGAAATTGATAAAGCTTAGTTACAGGCAAAATATAATTAAACTTTGATTTTAATTCGGCAACTGTTTTTTGAGCCAGCAAAGAGTTTCCACCAAGTTCAAAGAAATTATCATTTATACCAATTCTATCATAACCAAAAAGATGCTTAAAAACGGCTGCAATTTCTAATTCTTTTTGCGAAGATGGTTTTTTAAAAATTATGCTAGAATCTGGTCTTTCGCTACTTGGTATCGGAAGTAGTTTTCTGTCAACTTTTCCGCTTGTAGTTTTAGGAAATTCAGAAAGCCATACAAATGCCGATGGAATCATATAATCGGGCAATTGCTGTGCAATTAGCTCTTTTAATGTATTTCCTTGATAATTTGTTTGGTCGCCAATTAAATAGGCCACCAAAATTTGCCTGCCAGGTAAATCTTCTCTTAAAAGAACTGCAACCTGACTGATGTCTTTTTGTTGTGCTATGGCTACTTCGATTTCTCCAAGTTCTACCCGATAACCTCTTATTTTAATTTGCGAATCTCTTCTGCCCAAAAATTCGATGTTTCCATCAGCAAGTTTCAGAGCTAAATCCCCAGTTCTGTAAATTCGGTTATTAGTGGAGGGCTGTGTAACAAATTTTTCATTTGTTAATTCTGGTAAATTTAAATAACCCTCGGCAAGGCAAATGCCTTCAATGCATAATTCTCCGGTTTCACCATCAGGTAATTCATTTAGCTTTTCATCTAGAATGAAAATGTTTGTATTGTAAATAGGTTTACCAATATTTGGTAGGGCAGGCCATTCGGTAGGATTTCCTGATAACTTCAATTCAGTTACTACATGAGCTTCAGTTGGCCCATATTGATTGTATAAAATTGACCCTGGAATATTTGAAAAGAAATTTACAACCTGTGGTGTAACTTTAAGCTGTTCACCAGCTGTCATTACCTCCTTCAAAGATTGCGGATAAAGATTGTTAACCAATGCACTTTCTGTTATGGATTGCAGTGCAACAAAGGGTAAAAATATCCTATTAATTTCTTGTTCGGAAATTAAGTTGAGGAGCATAAATGCATCCAATCTTACATCTTCAGAAATTAAAATTAAGTTTCCGCCTGTAATTAATGTTGCAAAAATTTCCTGAAATGAAACATCAAAGCTTAGAGGAGAAAATTGTAATGTTTTGGTGTTTACCTTTGCTAAAGATTTTTCCTTTTGCCACAAGAGTAAATTAACCAATGCACTTTCACCCATGCAAACACCTTTTGGGTTTCCTGTTGTGCCTGATGTATGTAGTATATAAATCAGCCTGTTTATATCTGCTTCAATTTGCAAACCCTCATATGGTAGGTTTATGCTTTTTTCCACACAATCTTCTACAAAAAGAATTTTGCAGCTTAAATCCGAGTATTTAGCTTCATGATTTTTAGAGATAAGAAAAAGTTCTGCTTCTGAATTAGCCAAAACAAATGCTGCTCTTTCCCTTGGGTAGCTAACATCAACGGGAACATAAGCACTTCCTGATTTGATGATGGCCAGCAAACATACTATTACATCAATAGAACGCTCTGTAGAAATTGCAATTCTAGAACCAGGTTTAATATCGTTTGCAATAAGAAAATGAGAAATTTGATTTGCCTTCTTATCCAAATCAACATATGATAAGTTTACATCTTCAAAAGTAAGTGCTATTTCATGTTGATGATTTTTTACGGCATCATTAATCAGCTCATTTAAAGTAAGTGTTGTGTTATTTGAAGAATTGATTAGAGACGAAAACATAATTTTAAATTATATCAAAAAAAGTTTAAAATACCCAGATTAAGATTTTAAACTTCTTCTCTAAAATTTAATATTTAAATATAAAGTATCAGATTTAACAAGTAATATGGGTACTTCCGAAAAAATTCGGATATTTTGCATAAAAATAGCAGAATCAAATAAAAATGCTTTTAAAGCAAAAGAGCGGTAAAGGTGATTAAAAAATCTTTCTGGAAATCTTAATCCTATTGTTTGGTATTTAGTCATGATTGAGAGTTATCAACTTAAATTCACATTACTAAGCCGTATATATAACAACGACATATTTAATAGGGTTAAAAAATAAAAAGCCAATATACGTTAGTTTACTGATATGGGTCGAAAAACCAACATAGTATTGAAACTAATTATTCAAGTAACAAATATAACAAAAACACGTATATCTACATATTAAATATTTAAATATTATGCAATTTGATTATCTCTAATCTTATTCTAATGTATCTTAAACCAAATAATTGATATAATGGCTGGTATTAAAATGAAATAAATACAAACTAATTTCATCAAAACTAATAAAAAATATTTTTGGTTTTATATGGTTCAAAAAAGAGAAAAGGGTTTAAATCCATAAGCCCCAATAAACCAAACAAACTATTTATGAAGTTTAAATAAAAACATCTGGTAAATAATTTGATTAAAAAAAAAGAGATTAAAATTAATTAATCCCTTTTTTGAGTTAATTTAAATCGTCCCGTTGATTTATTCCTAACAAGACAAAAATCTCTAAATATTAGTTTCAAAACAATACCAATTATCTGGTATTTTTCATTTCTAAATGTGGAAGAGATTTAGCTGGTTAGGTTGATGTAGGTAAGGATTAAATTTATATTCTTCTTCTTTATCTTTATGATTTTCAATAAAGTATAATGGGCTTTCTTCATATCTTGATGCGATACTAACTGAAGTTTTACCGGCAACAGCTTTAAACAAATTTTCTACCAGCGCAGGATCATTATTATCTTTAGATAAATGACTAAGTAAAAGATGACTCATAAATTCGGGCTTATAAGTTTGAAAAAGTGCTAAAGCCTGATTATTGGAAAGATGGCCTTTGCCGCTCGTAATTCTTCTTTTTAAGTGATATGGATAATTGCCATTTTCAAGCATCCCGACATCGTAATTCGATTCTAGAAATGCGGCATTACATTTTTTAAATTGAGTGATTAACCTTTCGCATACTGAACCAATATCGGTAAATACACCAACTCTAACCTCATTACATTCAATACTAAAGCTATACGGATCTGCTGCATCATGGAATTTTGAAAAAGCAGATACTTTTAAATCGCCAATCCAAACCGGATCTAAGTGGTTAAATGTAAAAATGTTATTTTCATTTAACATCAACTTACTACTTTTTAACGTATTTACTGTTATGTAAACCGGAAGATTGTATTTTTTTGATAAAACGGTAAGACCTTTTATATGGTCGCTATGTTCATGAGATATGAAAATAGCTTTAACTTTATTTAACGTTAAACCAAGTCTGGCCATTCGTTTTTCAATTTCTTTACAAGAAATTCCGACATCAACCAATACAGCTTCGTTATTGTTGCCAACATAATAACAATTACCGTTACTGCCTGAATTTATAGATGTGAAGTATAGTGCCATTAGCGTTTACTAAGGTAAGCTATTTCAACTTGAAGGCAAAAATAGATTTTAACATTTTAACTTTATTTAATACTAGGTTCGTTACACTTTAAAATTGTAGCAGCAATACCCTCCTTCAAAATAATTATTAGTTTTGAATAATTATATCATTTTAAATACTAAAATTATGCTGAACCCTTTCTTTAAATTAGTTTTTGTTTGTTTCTTGTTTCTCACATCTATATGTTTCGGTCAGATTAGCACAATGCAAAATATTCAGGCTCGTAAAATTCAAAGTCTTAATGGAAAATGGAACTACATTGTAGATCCTTATGAAAATGGATATTATGATTATAGGCACGAACCTTTTGATCAATCTAAAACCGGAACAGGTGGTTTTTTTGATGATAGAGAACAAAAAGATAAATCAGAACTGATTGAATATAATTTTGATGGTTCTCCCCAAATGAATGTTCCCGGCGACTGGAATTCCCAATCAGAAAAACTCGAACTTTATGAAGGAACGGTTTGGCTTCGCCGAAAATTCGATGCTCAGCCACAAAAAGGAAAGCGCTATTTTGTTTATTTTGGTGCTGTAAATTATGAAGCACATGTTTACCTGAATGGAAAAAAAATTGGAATCCATAAAGGTGGTTTCACACCTTTTCAATTTGAAGTTACAGGGAAATTAAAAGCGGGCAATAACACATTGATTGTAAAAGCCGATAATACTCGAAAACTAGATGAAATTCCTACGGTAAATACAGATTGGTGGAATTATGGTGGCATCACGCGTGATGTTTATTTGGCAGAGCTGCCAGAACATTTTATTAGTGATTATAAACTCCAGCTGGAAAAAGGTAGTAGTAATTCGTTAAGCTTTTCACTAAAACTTGCTGATGCCTTTGCAGGTCAGGAAGTTTCTGTTAACATACCCGAGCTAAACCTAAAAAAAGATTATAAAACAGATAGTGAGGGCAAAATAAGTGAAGTTTTTATTTGGAATAACTTAGTACTATGGTCGCCAGAGAACCCTAAATTATATACGGTAAATATAAAATCAGCTAACGAAACTATCGAAGATAAAATCGGTTTTAGAACCATCGAAGTAAAAGGAGATAGTATTTTACTTAATGGAAAATCTGTTTTTTTTCGAGGTATTTCCATGCATGATGAAAACCCTTTACTCCAAGGTCGCTTACGTTCGCAGGGCGATATGCGCATGATGTTGCAATGGGCAAAAGATTTAAATTGCAATTATGTTCGTTTAGCACATTACCCTCATAATGAAGAAATGATTCGCCTGGCTGATGAAATGGGCTTACTGGTTTGGGCTGAAGTTCCGGTGTATTGGACCATCAGCTGGGAAAATCCGGTTACTTATGCAAATGCGAAACAACAATTAACAGATTTAATATCGCGTGATAAAAACCGTGCTAGTGTTGTGGTTTGGTCTATCGGAAATGAAACTCCGTTAAGTGCCCCTCGATTAAGCTTTATGACTAACCTTGCAGAAACAGCTCGCTCTTTGGATGATACAAGGCTAGTAGCTGCGGCCTTAGAAGTTCACCGCGAAGGCAATACCATGATTTTGAACGACCCATTGGGTGAAAAAATTGATTTGGTAAGCTTTAATGAATATGCTGGTTGGTATTTTGGTGGTTCTCCAAGTGAAATTTTAAAGTACGATTTCAACATTAAATACAATAAGCCGGTAGTAATTACTGAGTTTGGTGGAGATGCTTTAGGTGGTTTCCATGCTGATGAAAATACGCGATGGAGTGAAGAATATCAGGAAGCATTGTATAAGAACCAGCTAACGATGCTTAGTAAAATCCCTGCATTGAGAGGAATAATTCCATGGATTTTGACTGATTTCCGTTCACCAAGAAGACAGCATCCTGTTTACCAAAATTTCTGGAATCGTAAAGGCTTAATGAGTGAAACTGGTAAAAAGAAAAAAGCTTATTTTGTGCTTAAAAACTTTTATGATCAAATGCAGGAAAAATATAAATAAGTATAATAAGATCATCCTTAGATATGAAATAAAGTGTTAAATTAATCGTGTTTTTATAACTGATTATCAGTACAGTTAAAGCTCAAAATATTGATATAAGAAAGGCATACTTATAAGCATCAAAACAAACAGATATCCTCATTAAAAATGTTGATTCTGCCCGGAAATTAAAACCAAATTTTGTATTGCCGAGAACTGTAGAAAATGGTCAGTTTAAAATGGTTATCTCTAAAGACTGGACCAGCGGTTTTTTCCGTGCCGAACTTTGGTATTTCTACGATTATATAAGGAATAAGAAATGGCTTAGCCTTGCGAAGAAATATACTGAAGATATTAAAAAGGAAAAGTTTAATCGCGGAACGCATGATTTAGGTTTCATGATTTACTGTATGTTTGGTAAATGGTTATAAACTTACAAAAGATACAGCATATCGCTCTGTAATTATTCAGGCAGCTAAATCCCTTTCAACACGTTTAATAAAACAACCGGGTGCTTAAATTTTGGGATCATAATGGCGACAAATGGAAATACCCTGTTATCATCGATAATATGATGAATTTGGAACTGCTTTTAGTTCTTATCATGTTATTGATTATATGCCGCAACAAATGGAAAAATTTTACAGAGGGTTACGGGCGGTTATGCAAATGAATCGGCATGGGCTCGTGGACAGGCTTGGGCTTTATATGGCTATACGATGTGTTTCAGAGAAACTAAAAATAAATCTTATCTAGCTCAGGAAGATGGTATTGCAAACTTTATCATAAGCTTAAAGATAACACCTGGAGATGCTATTTCATATTGGGATTACAATGACCCTACAATCCCTTATGTTTCAAGAGATACATCAGCAGCAGCTGATAAAATTTTGTACTCGTTAAGTACGAAGTATGTTAGCAAAACCGCTGCTAATTAAGGTTTTATTTTAGAACATAGTACAGGGCATCATTCTGCTAATTCCGAAATAGATGTATCAATTAATTGTGCAGATTATTACTGTTTAAAAGCATTGTTAAGAAGTAAAAAGTAATAATGTAATGGTTGGGAATATGCATCAGATAGGAACCTATTAAATCGAATTAAAAAGACTTTAAAAATAGAATCGGGAATATTATTTTTATAATATTGTAACTATAACCCTATATAAAAACGAGGGTTATTCTACAATTGGACATTTAAGAGGGTTGGCAGAACTCCGATTACTTGAAATTGGTGTAACCGGAAATTATTAAAATTTAGGCCTACAATAAAATTTTTAGATAGATTAGAAAAAACAGACGCGTTGTGATTTTTTACTAATGAGGTTAATTAATATATTGGAGTATCGATATTTTAGTTCACTTTTGCATTTCTTCAATTTGATTTAGTTGATTATGGAACAGCATACGAATCCCGGTAAAAAAATATTAAAACCTTCAGTAATTCATGATGATTTACCAGAGGTTAAAAAACCCGAACACTTAAGAAAAGTTGCTTCAGAAAATAACAACGAATTGCCCGAAAATCCTGAAAGAAACTATCATCATGAAGAATTCAGATCGGTAAGCGGAAGTCACGATGAAATCAAACAGGCTGATGATGATGTTTGGAACGGTGAAGATGCCTGATTTACAGTAATTTAAATCGTTTAAACTAGTTTAATATTAGTAAAAGTATTAACAAATATTACTCAGTTTTCCGTTAGATAACTTTACCAAATCTTTAGGTGATAGTTCTAATTCCTTAGCTATCTCTCCAGAACCAATAAAAATTGTTTCAAGATTTAGGAGTGCATTATCAATAAATACGGTTATACTCGGATTGAGTCCAATTGCAGACACTCCAGTCGGAGGATAACCTATCATGCTTTCTAATTCCTGCCTGTCTGCAACTTCAATTTTATTAACATCTGCCAACGCAGCAATTTTTTTTAAGTCTAACTTTTTGTTGCATGAACAAACCGCTATTATGTATTTATCTCTTTTTTTTGAGCGAAGGAAAACAGACTTGCTTATTCTTTCTAAATCAAGGCCTAACGCACCAGCAAAATCAATTGGAGAATTTATAGGAGCCAAAAAAGAACTATGTTCAATTTCTTTATAGTGAATGTTATTTTCTTCTAGTGCTGATAAAATTTTTGAATGCATTTTAATAATTTTTTTGAGTACCAAAGTTAATTTTTCCAAAATTATTCTAAAACAAATGCATTATTGGGGCTTAGGCAAGTCATAAATACCAACTTTAAAAAATTGTTTGTCTTGCGAATATTGAACATACGGGCAAACCACACCTGTACTGCCTTTCAAAAAAAAACGACTCTCAGAATTTATCTGAAAGCCATTGACTGTACCCCGGAAGGGACTCGAACCCCTGACCCTCGGTTTAGAAAACCGACGCTCTATCCAGCTGAGCTACCGAGGCCCATTTTTTAATGTCTGCAAATATAGAAGTTCTAATCAATAAGAGGAAATAAATTTTAAATATTTACACCTCTAAACCTATTAAAATAGACTTTATATCTTAACTATTTAATAACTAAATAATTACCAAAACATATTAAATATCAAAGCTCAATTTTAATAATTAATTATTAAGAAACATGCAGTCGTATTATTTTAGCGCAGGTTAATAAAGAGATTCCACTCAAGTTTATGGTTTAACTTCCGCTACTTTTAAAGAGTGAATTGACGATTAATTAACGCAGTAATTTTTCGTCTATAGAATGGACCATATATTAGCATTCGGAAATTAAAAAATTGTTTTAAACAAAATGGGTGGTGTTTCCACCACCCATGAGCACTAACTCTAACCAATTGACTTTAATGCCTTATTAATTTTGTTTTTATAAATTGCTCTACTTATTCTTGTGTATTAATCTTTAAATAATACAAACTTTCTTATTCTAAGACTGCTTTCGTTTACATTCTTCATGGTACATACCATACCTAATGATAATATTTCCTGTTGTGTCAGTGTAAACGATAATGTAAAATCCTTATTATTCATTTGACTGTTGGTTAACTTTAGCCTGGCAAGAGAACTACTTATATTGGCTACATCAGGCAGCTCAGTACCTTTTGCAATACTGATGTATGAGTCTTCCAGGTTGTTATTAATACTAGATATAGTAACTACCAATCGATAAGAGCCTGCTGGCAAGGTGCCTGTTTGTGATATTTTACCATTATTAATTGCTGGCGTTCCCCAAAATTCAAAAGAGATATAATTATCTATACTGGTATTTAAATTATCAAGCCCACCTACTGGGCCATCGTGATTTTTTGCGGCATCATTTGTATTCCAATCTGCAAGTGTTCCCCACCGTCCAACGGTTTTAGCCGCTTTAAAAGGATATCCAGAGTTTTTTAGATGAATCTGGCCTGGGAGAAGTGCGGCAGGAGATTTAATAATTGCTTCAGTAAAAAAAGTATCGATTGCTGATGAATCTGGCAAAAACATGGTTCTATAACTTACCGGACTTGTTAAATCATAATCAGGCAAAAAAGTAGATGCTGCTTTAGCATTACTGGTTACTCTCTTATCCACGCCTTGGCTATTTTTATAAATTACTTCTACACCAACTGATTTCACATCAGAATTACTCCAGCTTAATGCAGCATTGTAGGGTAGATTGAACTGTTTTGCGTAAAAGTTATCCAGATTTCGGTTAAATAAAGATTTTTGAAAAACCTCGCCATAGGCAGATCCTGAGCATCTGCTTACCACAGAGTGATTGCCTACTGCATCGTAATTATATAGTTCGAAGTTATAATTACCTTCTGCCAGATTGATTATTGTACTTATTCTTTTAGAAGAAGCTGTTGCTAAAGAAACCTCTACAGAATCTTTGTGGTTATTCCAAAAAACACGGGTTTTTACCACTTTTGGATCTGAGGCACGTAACCACGACAGCATGATCCGACTTTTACCGGAATAAGCAATAGCCGAATCGGGTTTACCAGCATATAAAATTTCTTTTCCTCCACCGAAATCTTTATAGGCATCAATTTTTTTACAGGCTGCCAAAAAAAGAAAGCAAGCAATTAAAATAAGCCATTGGATATTTTTTATTTCTAATTTCATTTGAATTAAATTAACCGATTTTAAGCCGGGGTTTTTTAAATAAATCTATTTGTCGTTTCCGAAGAAACTCATTTCGGCGATGTGTGCTTGTAAGCCACCAATCCAATTTTCGAGTATTTTAATGCGGATATACCTAACTTTTGGTGCATTTAGCGGAACATTCCATTCTTCTCCACGGGCAGCCGCAAGCACATCATCATTACTATTTATACCTGCAGCTTGGCCTGATGGCTTTACGGAAATACAAGACTTTAGTAAAACCCAATTGGTATAACTTCCATCTGCAGGGGGATTATCGGAACCCCATATTTCGTATCGCTTAGGGTTACCATGATTAAATATGTAATTCCCGCTTCTTTCCCATAAAACAAACCGACTGAGTTTGGCTAAAACTCCTAAATCAAAACTTACATGCATGGGCATTCCGGCATCTCCTCTAGAGTGCCACATCCCGTAATCAGGAGATATTACTTTATCCCACATGTTAGATACTACAAGACCGTTGCCATAGCCTCCGATATCTGTTGGAAAGGTTACCGTCTTAAATTTCGTTTTGTCGAGCTCACGTTCAAAAATTGGCGTTAGTGTTTTAAATGAAGTATCTGAACGGTTATTCCATCTATCACGAATGTAAACCCCAAAAATAGTCGACTTAGGCGGTAAACCTCTTGAAGTAAAAGTTCCTTGTTTTAACTTGGTATAAATTGTTTCATTAGGCACGAAAAATCCTAAAGAATCTTTATAAGTTACTACAATAGCAATATTGGCTTCGTTTGGGTTAGAATAGGTTACGTTAATTCCCCCGAAATCTTCCTGAAGTATGAGGCTGGTTTTTATGCCAAAAATTGGAGGAGACATTGCCTTTACATCAACCGTAAGCGGCGTAGATCTATTCTCACTTCTATCTACCGCATATATATTCATTTTATGCATGGCTGAATCTGCAAATCCATCGATGACCAATGAGTCTGAATAATAAGAAGCTTTATTTTTAATCACTTCCCCATACTTGTTTGTGTATTCTGCCTGAACATATAACAAATCAGGATCTTTAGGTAATGTGTAGGTTAGCTTTATGGCACCTGGCCTGCTCTGTACTTTTACATTTGTAACAGCTGAAGGACTATTTTGGTCGTTTTCAACTGGTTTTAGCAAATCTTCTTTGCAACTTAATAAAATGATGCTTAGTAAGCATATATTGAAAAATATTTTAAACGTTTTCATGTTTTGATTTTTTAAATTACCAACCGATGTTTTGAACAAGGTTTCTGTTTACAATAAGACTTCCCTCGCTAATTGGCCAGAAATAATCTCTTGGGGCTACAAATTTTTGGCTAAAAAGCGGTTTCCTGCGATAGTAATTTACGGCATCAGCTTGATCGATATCCCAACCGTAAACCTGGTTGTTAAGTACTTCTGATGCTTTTTTCCATCTCCGGAGATCCCAAAAATTGTGACCTTCAAAAGCAAATTCGATTGATGTTTCTTGCTGAATTATTTCTCTAAGTCCATCTTGGGTTAAATATTTACCAGGGTTGTTTGAAAAATTCAACCATGAATCTTCAACTGTGCGAAGTCCGGCTCTTTTTCTAACTTTATTAATGTAAGTGTAGGCTTCTGTAGAAGGACCATTTACTTCATTTAAAGCCTCAGCATACATTAAGTAAACATCTGCTAAACGAATCATTGGCCATGCATAAACTTGTTGTGTAAATCCATAATCTTGAAGAATTACAAATTTCCAGTTTACTAATTTTTTGGCAAAGTAGCCTGTTAAAGAGTAACCATTTGCTCCTTTTCTAGATTGCGTTTGTCCTGACTTGGCTTGAACTTTCCAGGTTCCGTTTTGCATATACCAAATAGAACCATCAAATCCCATATCTGCATAAAAACGTGGTTCTCGGTTAAAATGAAGTCCTACCGTTGTGTATCCATTCTGAAGATAATCTTGATCCGCAGTCGTTGCCGTGCGAAGATTATTTCGGTTTACGTAATCCCAGGTTTTATCTTCATTAATTGGAACACCTTTATCTGTGTAAAATAGTTCGGCTGTACGGATGGTTGGTGCCAGTTCGCCTTTAAATGAATCGTTAGCCAATTTATTTGGATCGAGTTTAGGCATGGCCCAACCTTGTATAAATGAACCTGCTCCATTAGAGAAACCCCAAATTAATTCACTGCTCCATTGATCTGCCATACTGTTTCTAATGTTCATTTCCAGTTTAGTGCGTGAAGAAACTGTTACGAGTTCGTTAAACTCATAGAGTGCAACACCGGCACTTTCTGATGCATCAATAGCTTCTTTACAGGCCGCCGCGGCTCGTTTCCATTTTTCTACATCTTTATTAGCATTAAATAATTGGGTACCATCAGCATTTCTTAACTGTGCAAAATCAGAATTGCCATTAAACAGCGGACTTGCAGCTGTTACCAAAACTCTAGCCTTAATGGCTAATGCAGCGGGTTTAGTTATTCTTCCGAGTTCGGATGCTCGGTTTAGGATGCTTGAAGGTAAGTTAATGGCTGCTGAATCCAGTAAGCCAACTATAAAGTTTACCACTTTATCAACTGGTTGTCTCATTACCTTTACCTCATCTATCGAAGCAGAAATTGGAAGATTCTTTTCTACAATAGGTATAGGACCATAAGCTCTTAATAAATAGAAATGATAATAAGCCTTAAGAAATTTTACTTCGGCAGCCCATCTATCTCTTAAAGAAGGGTCTAAATCCGGAACCTTTGAAATATTATCCAGAAAAATATTACAATCTCTTATGGCTGCCCATAGTGGTTTTCCTCCTACAGCCCCATCCCAATAGTTTAAATAAGGATTGCTAACATTTTGATTGCCTCTTGCAATTTGTTGCGGATTACTTGGAAGTGGATTTCCTGCAGGAATAGGCCAATAAGTCCAAAATTCGTCTCCGGCCAAAAATGCAGGATTACTATTGATGTCACTTTCCTGAGGAAGGTAAGAATAACAGGTGTATAAATATTTTTCTGCCTCATTTCTACTCGTAAATGAATTTTCTATCGTGGCAACATTATCAGGAACAACATCCAGAAAATCTTTTTTGCAGCCTGTTAGCAGGGCGCAAAATATTATGATATAATATATTTTTAAATTTCTCATCATTTTATAATTATAAGCCAACTTGTATACCCATATTATACACCCGTTGAATCGGGTAACCTAATCCATTTCCACCCATTTCAATATCCCAAAGTTTAAAGCCACTTAGTGTAGCCAAGTTGGTTCCACTTAAATAAATTCTAGCACTGGCAATATGCAGTTTAGCACTCAGCTTCTTTGATAAGGAGTAACCAATTTCTACTGATTTTAATCTTAGAAATGCACCGTTTCTCATAAACCAGCTGCTGCTTTGGGCATTATTGAGATTTACGGTAGTACTTAACCGTGGCCATAAGGCATATAGATCTTTATTATCGTCAGACCAATGACTATCTGCATAAGCTTGTAAAAGTGCATTTTGTGGCACACCTGTTATTGGAGATCTTCCGTTACGTTCATCTTCAGTATAATAGTTAACAAATGGTGCAGTTGCCTGCGCATCTATCCAGAATGAAGAGCGTGCAGATCCTTGCAAAAAAGCAGAAAAATCTAAGCCTTTGTAACCTGTAGAAAAACCCATCCCGTATATAATTTCTGGAACTTCAGGGTTACCCAATGCCACCTGATCGAGATCCGTGATACGTCCATCGCCATTTACATCCCGAAATTTGATATCGCCTGCACCGTAATCTCCATAAGTTTGTACTGGTGAGTTATTTACTTCAGCCTGATCTACAAACAAACGCTCTGCGATAAGTCCAAACCGCTGATTTAGAGATTGGCCTACACGGCTTTTATACGCTTCATTATATTGTGGTTCTTCATAAGCGGTAAATTCGCTATGCGCATAGGTAAAATTACCACGTAGCTGTAACCAATAGCCATTACTAAATGTCTTATTATAATCTGCAGAAATATCTACACCACCCGCTTTAGCCTTACCTACATTTGCTCGTGGCGTTGCAGATAGACCCATGGTTGTAGGTATTGATGCTCTACTCATTAAAATATTATTTCGGTTTTCTGTAAAATAATCTGCCTGAATTTCTAAACTATTAAACAAGCCAAGTTCAAAGCCTATGTTTAATTTACGTGCAGTTTCCCAGGTAATATCACGGTTATCATATCGGGTAACGGTTACGCCAGGACGGTAAGTGTTAAAATTTTCTCCAAAATTAAATCCCTTGTTTCCGTCATTAATATTTACCTCAGAAAGATAAAAAAAGCGATCTTCGGCACTACCTATAGCGTCATTTCCAACAATACCATAAGTTCCTTTTAATTTAAGTTTGTTTATAATTTTTTCATAAGGTTTCCAAAATTTTTCGTTAGAAACATACCATCCAATACCTGCAGCTGGAAAAAGTCCATAACGTTCTGTTTTATAAAATCTTTCCGAACCGTTATATCCAAAGCTCAGTTCGGTGAGGTATCTATTATCGTAGCCATAGGTAAATCGTCCTGAAACCCCCTGGTTACGATAAGGGAGAGATTTTTGAAGTGAACCCTGATTGGCAAAAATTTGGTTTCTTCTTTGGTAAACGAGCAAACCTGCAATTTCATTTTTCTTGCCAATAGTTTTATTATAGTTTACGGCAGCCTCTATATATGTTGTACTGTTGATGTCTTTTAAACCTTCACTATAATTAAGGTATTCAGTTGCTGATGTTTCGTTTAAACTGGTTAAGCCATAATTGTTTGTTAGCCTGTTATAACCTGAAGCGCTGTAAAAATATGGATTGTAGTTACGCAAAATATCAAAGAAAGAATATCTTGACGTATTAAACATTCCCCTGGCACTAAGCCCTGGAGTGATAAACTTAAAATCTTGTTTAAATTCAAACTGTGCATTCAACGTAGATCGAGAATAATCTTTATATCCTTTAATCATATCAGCGTAAGGATTAATGTAGTTGGTCCCATTAACCCGCTCATTACCAAATAGTATATGATTAGTTTTAGGCATCAGTTCTGAAGGATAGTAAGCTGGAAATAAAACCGGGTTAGCCCTTAAAATTTTCGAGTAAACACCACTTCCACCATCTATCGGACCTTTGTAATCATCAAAACTACCCGATAGCCTTACAATAACCTCACTAGTTTTAGTCATGTTAATGTTCACATTAGATCGTAACTGATATGATTTTAAATCAATGTTGCTGTTGAAATTGTTTCTCTGATCAACTTTTAGTATACCATTATCCTGATTCACTGTACCCGCTATGTAATACCTTGCTATTTCGCCACCACCATTCGCATTAAAGTTAAGGCGTTGGTTATTCGTTGTGTTTTTAATTAACTGATCGGTCCAGTTATTGGCTGGATATGCATAGGGATTTAAGCCAGCAATAGTATTATCGATTTTATTCTGAGAGTAAGGCAATATTCCAAGTGGGTTTCTGGTTAGCACGGCTTCGTTCTCCAGCTGCATGTAGGTTATTGGATTGGCCAGCTCTACCTTTTTAGTATTTGCAGAAACAGAATTTTCGAAACGTACAGCTATCCTGGCGGGTCCAACTTTTCCTGATTTAGTGGTTACAAGTATTACACCATTGGCACCCCTTGCACCGTAAAGCGAAGTCGCCGTTGCATCTTTCATTATTGAGAAACTCGATATATCATCGGGTTGTAGTCTGGCCAGATCTGTTGAACTTACTTCAATTCCGTCAATCATTATCAATGGGTCCTTTTTATACCCGAAAGTAGTAACACCACGGATAAAGAAAGCAGCATTATCTTGTCCTGGTTCTCCCGACCGTTGATAAGCAATAACGCCTGCCAATCTCCCGGCTAAAGCTGTTGTTAAGTTACTTGATGGAACTTTCAGTTCTTTTGGACTTATCGTAGTAATAGAACTTACCATACTCGATTTTTTCTGCGTGCCGTATGCAACTACTGTTACCTCATTCAGCTTATTATCTATTGGAGTAAGTTCTACATTAACAATACCTTCGCCATTAACCTTGATTTCCCTGCTTTCAAATCCAACCATACTAAAAACCAAGGTTCCGTTTGCAGGAACTTTTATGGTGTAGCGGCCGGTTTCATTTGTTTGAACAGCACGTTTAGTATCTCCTTTTAAGTAAACGGATACACCAATCAAAATGTCGATCTGATCTTTAACAATACCGGTAACAGTAATATCTTCAGATATTTTTTTTACTGTTTTTTGTGGATCATCTTTGAGCGAAAGCAGGATGTAATTTCCTTCAACTGTGTATTTAAGTTTTGTTTTATATAGTAAAAGATCAAGCGTCTTGGCCAACGAACGTGCACCTGCCTGTATGCTAATGGATTGGTAACCATCAGCTTCTTCTGTTTTATAGGCAAAACGAAACTTAGTTTGATTTTCAATTATTTTTATTACGGATACTAAATTACCATTGAAATTAGCAATCTTTACCTGTACATCATTAATTCCTTGTGCACTAATAGGATTGGCCATAATTAAACTAATGCTAACTAATAAAGCAGCAGTAGTTAAAGCGGTACATTTCATAAAATATAGAACATATTTGGTTAATACCCTAAAGGGTATAAAAGTACTTCTAGTAAAAATTATCATATATTTACTTTGATTTTAAATAAGCTAAATTGGTTTTTTAAGATTAAGGAATCTAACGGTTACGAAGCTTCAGATTCTAAATTCGAAGCCATCATGAATGCAATCATGGTGGCTTTTTTGCTTATTTCGGTTTTGTATGGATATATCTCATAGTTTAAATAATTTAGTTTGGTTAGATTTATTGAACTGTTTTTTATTCGGATAGGTAGATAGTGTTCTGATTAATTTCGTAATTAAACTTATTGAGTTTGCTAATAATCTCAATTACTTGTTTTAAAGGCGTATTTGTTTCAAATGAGGCAACAAAGTGGCTCTTTTTAATGCTTTCATTTTTAAAAACAATTTTTACATTATACCATCTTGAAATGATTTCTGCAGCTTCTTCCACACTCACGTCGTTCAATTCCAGTTCTCCTTTTGTCCAGGAAGTATATAGTTCTGCATTTACTTGTTCTGTTTTTAAAACGCTGGTTTTAAAATCGTAAGCCAGCTGCTGATTGGGATTAACAAAGACAACTAACCGTTTCGCATCCTTTACGCCAACTTTACCCCGCAACACCACTACGCTAATATTTTTTTTAGGATAAGCAGATACATTAAAAGCCGTACCTAAAACCTGAGTTAAAATATTACCAGTATGAATAATAAATGGTTTTTTTGTATTATGTACAACATCGAAAAACGCCTCACCTTCTAAAAATACTTCACGAAATTTACCTTGGAAATCTTTGGCAATTCTCACTTTAGTGCCGGCATTTAGCCAAACCTTTGATCCATCAGGAAATAAATAATAACTGCGCTTGCCTAAAGGAGAAGTATAATACACATAATCAGGACTTTGTGGGTTATGGTAGTTATATATTACAAGTGCAGAAATCAGTACAACAAAAAAACAAGCGGCTATTTTTATTGTGTTAATTAACATACGAAAATGCTTTTTCTTATTCTGAATTGAATCTGTAAAACGCTTGTCTTTCGTAATACGCTTAAATAGATATTCGGATTGGCCTTTTGAGAAATTAAGAACAGGCTTAATCATTTCCCATTCTTCTGCCATAAGCTCATGTATTAATGGCTCATAGTTGGGGTCAGCTAAAATTTCCTTAAGCTTAAGAAATTCTTCACTACTCAAATCTTTTTCAATAAACTTTCTTAAAAGTTGATGTATGTAGGCTTTGTTCACAAAAAATAAATGTATCCAAGTAAGTTGGTTTCGGATATCCGAATGGCTTGGAATGGTTTAAATTGGTTAGTTTATATAAAGAATACACTTCAGAAAGACTTAGGTACTAGTCAATACTGAAATTTATTTTAAAAAGCTTTTTTTACAACGAAAAATTGGTTTAAATTGATGTATAATCAGGACTTACCAATTAAAAATAAAGATAAAAGGATAAATATATTTACATCTTTTAAACGGAGCCTTAAGGTTTTTAAGGCAGAAGATATATGGTTTTTAATTGTGTTCTCTGATACCTGCATCTTTTTTGCAATTTGCTCATGCGAAAGTCCTTGAAAGCGGCTCAGCCGAAATGCTTCTTGTTGTTTATTTGGCAGTTTTTTTACGATAAGTTCTGTATAGTATGAAAGGTCATTATAAAAAACATGATTTTCAGTTTCGTTGCTGAAATTGATGGCAACTTTACTTATTTTCTCAAAAACGGTATCTGAAATGCATTGATGCCTGAGCGTATTCAAAGCTAGTCGCTTAGCAACGGTAATTAAATAAGAACCCATTTTGTATCTTTCATCAAGATGCTCTCTTGTTGTCCACAATGTGATGAAAGTTTCTTGAACAATTTCTTCGCTTTGCTCTCGGTTTTTAAGAAACCTATATGCAAAATTATACAGCCGCAAACTATAATTATCATAAACGATTTGAAATGCTTTACTATCTCCTTCCTTCACCCTAATTAATATCTCATTGGCTACTTCATTTCCAAATTTCATATCCAATTCCCGTTTTAGCTTTATTTTTATTTACCTGATTTGAAATTGCTATCAACATAAAATTAATGGTTTCGGCACTTGATATTTATAATAAAACATTATTTGCTTAACTATAAAATAATCTAAAAAATGATTAATTAAACTAATCTAATCTTACATACATACGGATCTGCAAAAAAAAGGCAATCGGTACAATCATAAATTAAAATAGAAAGTACTGGATATTAAGCATCTGGTTAGTTTACATAACAAAGAAATAGATTTTGAGGCACTAAATTTCAAAGGGATTATCAATTTATTAAGAGATATTATCATGTATCACCAACAATTGTAATAAGTATTGTAAATTTTAGAGTAGCATTCTTTTGGATCTAAAAAAATAAAAAACTTAAATGTTTTCTTTGGTTTTCAATGTAAAAATAGCTTTCTAAAGATTTATAATTTTAGATGCAATTGCTTTGATTTTACCGAATAACAGGTTGTTCTACTACTCAACTCCAGAGAGCATTATCTGCATGTTTATTTTAATCCTGACCTTAATTTCTTCATGATGATAATTTAATCGCGATAAATAGCTCAAAATACCTTCGAATAGTCATTAGTAGATATTTTATGCAAAATTTAGATAAATAATAATTTATTATTTGATATACTTAAAAATAAATTTAGATTTGTCTAAAAATAAGTTTAGATAAATATGAATCATTTCAAGTGTATAATTTTAGCATATATATTTTTAGCAATTTCAAATTCGGTTTTGGCACAGCAGATCTCGGTTAAAGGAGTGGTAACTGTTGGTGGTGTACCTAAAGAAAACATTAACATTAAAGTTGTAGGTTTAAACAAGTTGGTTAAAACCAATCAGTTTGGATATTATGCATTCGAATATTTATCTCCAGGCGATTATGAAATTGTTTTTTCGGCCATTGGTTTTTTTACTAAAAGGCAAAAGATTTTGATTAATGATACTTTGCAAACTTTGGATGTTGAATTGGAGCAGCTTGCCTCTAATTTAAATGATGTAGTTATAACTGGTGTAAACCGGGCAACAGCGTTAAGAAAAAGTCCCGTCCCGATTGCGGTACTCACTAAAAAAGTAATGGATCAGAATGTAAATACCAATTTAATAGAAGAAATTGTTAAGGGTGTTCCTGGTGTTTCGGCAGTAACAACGGGTCCGAATGTTTCCAAACCATTTATTCGTGGTCTTGGTTATAATAGAGTACTCACATTGTATGATGGATTAAGGCAAGAAGGGCAACAATGGGGTGATGAGCATGGAATCGAGGTTGATGAGTATGGTATAAGTAGAGCAGAAGTTGTTAAAGGCCCAGCAAGTTTAACTTACGGTTCGGATGCACTTGCAGGTGTCATAAATATGATTCCTTACACTCCGAATTTTGAGGAAGGTAAACTTAAAGGAGATTTTACTTCAAACTACCAGAGCAATAATGGTATGGTGGGTTCATCTTTAGGATTAGCCTATATCCAAAAAGATTGGAAATTTACATTCCGGTCAACAGGAAAAACTGCCCATAATTACTATAATCCTGTAGATGGTTATGTTTTCGGTACGGCTTTTAGGGAATATAACTTCTCTGCAAGTGCGAGGGTTGATAAAAAATGGGGCTATTCTAAAACGGCAATAACCTATTACGACAACTTAATGGAAATACCTGATGGAAGTAGAGATTCGTTAAGCCGCCGATTTACCAGGCAAGTATTGGATGTTGGAGATGATATAAAAAACCGACCTATCGTTATGAAAAGTGATTTAACAAGTTATTCTATAAATCCGCTACACCAGCACATACAGCATTATCGCTTCTATAATACTAGCCAGCTAAAATTTGGAAACAGCGATTTAAACATCCTAATTGGAGGGCAGCAAAGTGTTAGAAGAGAATTTAATCATCCAACTATTCCTTCACAAGCCGGGCTTTACGTGGTTTTAAATACTTTTAATTACGATTTGAAATACAATTTGCCTGATTTTGAAGGAATTGAAAGTACGTTAGGTTTAAATGGAATGTTTCAGGGAAACAGAAGTAAGGACGCGACAGATTTTCCAATTCCTGATTACGATCTTTTCGATATTGGTGCTTTTTATTTTGCAAAGAAATCATTCGGAAAAATTGATGTTTCAGGAGGTATCCGCGTAGATAGACGAAACATTAACTGGAATAATTTCTATGTCGGTACCAATGCTCAGACAGGTTTTGGAAAGCAGGTAAATTCGAGTTTTACAAATGCCGAACTTCAGTTTCCAAGCTTTAATAAAAACTATTATGGCCTGTCAGGTAGTTTAGGCTTAACATATAACATATCAGAAAAGCTTTTAATAAAGGCTAATATTGCAAGGGGATACCGAGCACCAAACATAACCGAAATTGGTTCAAATGGATTAGATCCAGGTGCACACATTGTTTACCTTGGTAATAGAACTTTTAAACCTGAGTTTAATTTACAGGAAGATATCGGAATAATTGCTTATCTGAAAGATGCAGAGATTAGTCTGGAAGTTTTTAATAATAGCATACAGAATTATATTTATCAATCCAGATTAACAGATGAAAATGGTAATCCTGTAGTAATTGTTCCGGGGAATTTAACTTATCAGTATCAGCAATCTAAAGCTAGGTTATACGGTGCAGAATTGAGTGTGAATTTGCATCCTACTAAATTAAAATGGTTAAGTTTTAACAATAGCCTGGCTTACGTAGTAGGTTTAAATAAAAACGAAGAATTATTGAAAGAGCGTGGCATAGAAGCAAAATATTTACCTTTCATTCCGCCGATGCAGGTACGTTCGGAAATAAAATTTACAGCACAAAAGAAAATAGGAAGCTTTGATAAACCTTATATTAAGTTTGATGCTTTGTTCGTAGCAAATCAGAATCGTTTTTATGCCTTAGATAATACAGAAAGTTTTACCGCAGGTTATGGCTTGTTTAATACGGGTTTAGGGTCTGGAATTAAATCAAAATCGGGTAAGGCGATAATGGATATTTTTATACAATGTGATAATATTTTTAACAAGGCCTACCAATCTAACCTAAATCGATTAAAGTATTTTGAGTATTATGCCGCAACTCCAGATGGACGTTCAGGAATTTATAATATGGGTAGAAATATAAGTTTTAAAGTTATTGTACCGATTTAGTGATTTTAGATAAATGAAGGCACTTAAATATGAGAAATAATGTAGGTTTGGAGGGTGTAATGTAAAACAAAGTTTAGGGGATATATTTGATTTAATTTCTGTTTTTAATATCATTTACGTTTTTCTGTTTTACATTTACATCATCCATCTTACATTTTAAATTTTTTATGGATTCAATTAGCGAGCAACGTTTAAATATTTTAAGACAATCTATTGGTAAAGTTATTGATTCTTCACCTTCAAATTTTATGAATTGGCTGGCTCCAATATTGGTGCAAGCCGAGAATGGCAAATTGGTTTGCCGATATACCATCAGAAAGGAGATGACTAATCCTTATCAAGTACTGCACGGTGGAGTAACTGCTGGGATAATTGACGATCTTATTGGGGCTACAATTTACACCATGGGTTTAGAAAGCCGTTTTACTACCGTAAGCAATTATATAGATTATTTTGCACCTGCAAACGAAGGTGATGAAGTCATTGCTGAAACAACAATTATCAAACGAGGGAGAACAATAATAAATTTGCAGTGTGAAGTATTTTTACCTGCAAAAAACCGTTTAATTGCAAAGGGTTATTCAAACATGTTAAGCTTAGGTTAAGCCAAGAGCTTTAATGGTATAAAAATTTGATAATTCCTTTAACTTAACAAAACATTCTGTTTTATAAGTTGTTATAACTTTACCAAAAATAATATGAGCCATGTTAACAGATTATTCACCCCTGCAATTTATTGTTCGAGGCAAAATCTTTAAAGGATTTTGTATGCGTATCAACGACGATTTTCATGAAACTTATGCCGTAGTTTTGGATGGTTATCATTCCTTTTGTATTTGGATGGATAATAAATCTGAAAAGTGGTGTGCTTCTAAGAATGTCGCAATTGAGCCAGATGCTATTGATGAAATTATCAATAGGATCTCCTTGCCCGCTTAAATGCGCTCCCATTAAATTTAATGCTCATAACAAAAGATCCTTTATTGATTATATCCGTAAAGGATTTTTTATTTCATCAGATTTTTATCCGAAAAACAAATAACATACACCGATTGCTGTGCAAACGCCAACTAAATCTGCTAATAGCATAGAACCGATAGCGTATCTTGTATTTTTAATTTGAACGGAACCAAAATAAACAGCAACCACATAAAATGTTGTATCAGATGCGCCCTGGAAAACTCCCGATAACCTACTCGCGAATGAATCGGCTCCGTAAGTTTCCATTGTACTAACCATCATGCCTCTCGCTGCACCACCGCTTAGTGGTCTTATCAAAGCTGTTGGCAAGCCTTCAACAAATCTTGTATCGGTTCCTAAATACACGAAAACACTTTTTATTTCATTTATAACAACATCAAATGTTCCGCTGGTTCGTAGCAAACTTATGGCCACCAGCATCCCTACCAGATAGGGAATAATATTTATTGCAGTTTTAAAACCATCTTTGGCTCCATCAATAAAGGCATCAAAAACATCAATTTTTTTGTATAAAGCCCCAAGTATTATAATGAAAAAGATGAATAAAATTAGTCCATTGCTTAATAAACCCGAAAAGGATTGAATACCTGCGGCATTTAACGACCTGATGTAAAGCACCAGACTGGCTATGATTATTGATAAACCTAATATCCAGCCAATTACAACGGGTTGAAATAAATTAATTCTCTGTTTAAATGAAACAATTAACATCGCCGCCATAGTACCTACAAAGGTTACAATTAGGCAAGGAATGAAAACATCAGTCGGGTTTGAAGCATTTTGTGAAGCACGTATAGCAATTACACTCACCGGAATTAAACTTAAACCTGCAGCATGCAAACATAAAAACATAATTTGAGCATTCGAGGCTGTGTCTTTAGTTGGATTAAGCTCTTGCAAACTTTCCATTGCTTTTAAGCCAAAAGGTGTTGCAGCATTATCCAGTCCTAATAAGTTGGCCGAAAAATTCATTATCATGTGGCCCATTGACGGGTGACCTTTGGGGATATCGGGAAACAATTTTGAAAAAAACGGCCCTACAATTTTAGATAATAAGCGAATTCCTCCAGCTTTTTCGGCAATGCTCATTAAGCCCATAAATAAGGCTAAAATTCCAATCAACTTTAAACAAAGTTCTACCGAAACCCAACAAGTTTGAATAATGCCATCCAATTTTAAAGGGTTCGCTGCATCATCAGCTTTCCCGATTACCATCCAGCTAAAAATGTCGGTTTGCCCGAAAAAAAAGCATTTGATACTTGCTACTACAATTGCAACAATTATAAATGCTGACCAGATTCTACTTAATGCCATTCAGGTTGTTTTGTTTAGAATTGTAAAATAGCTTTTTTAGTTCGAAAAGTCAGAGGTCAGAAATTAAAAAGTCTATCACTATAAACCTTAGACTTTCTGACCTCTGAATACCGGAGTGTTAAGGTTTATCGTCTGTTAATTCAAAGCCCCAGGTTTTTCCTTTTTCAGTTGCAGGAATACCGCTTGTCATCCATGCAGGTGCTTTATCACCTTTCAAATAATAATCAAAAAACTGCTGTTCGCGAATTTGAATGTCTTTACGATTTTGGCGTTGAACTAAATTGTGCGCTTCACCATTGTAATTTAACATCCAAACAGGTTTACCTAAACGACGTAGGCCAGTAAACATTTCAATTCCCTGATACCAAGGCACAGCACCATCTGCATCATTAGCCATAACCACAACTGGTGTATTTACTTTTGGAAACATGAAAAGAGGCGAATTCTCTATGTATAATTCAGGTTTTTCCCAAAGCGTTGCACCAATGCGGCTTTGCGTTTTTTCGTATTGGAACTGGCGGTTCATACCGCTTTCCCAACGAATACCACCGTAAGCCGATGTCATATTTACAACCGGTGCACCAGCCCAAGCTGCTGCATACATGTTATTTTGAGTAATTAAATAAGCAACTTGGTAACCGCCCCAACTTTGACCTTGAATACCAATTTTGCTTCCATCAACCCAACTGTTTTTCTTCAAATTTTCTACACCAGAATTGATAAATTCTACAGCAGATTGGCCGGGATAACCTTTTGTATAAGTAATATCTGGGGCAAAAACCAAATAACCATTGCTTACAAAAAATGAAATATTTAATCTAGATGGGGTAGGTGCAGGTGCCTGGTAAGTGTATAATCCATCAGATAATTTTTCATAGAAGTAAACAATCATCGGGTATTTTTTCGATGGATCAAAATTTTCAGGTTTATATAAAATTCCTTCTGATGAATAACCTTTTGGCGTTGTCCATTTTACCAATTCTGCAGTTCCCCAATTGTAATTTGCTTGCTGAGGATTTGTACTGGTTAATTTTGTTTCTGTTTTAAAATCGGTAGTTACGTAAACATCATTTGAGGCTACATAATTTCCCTTATCAAAAATATAAACATCAGCATCTTTGGCTTTCAACAGATTTGAATATTTCACTTTTCCCATTACAACCAAGTCAGGATTTTTAACCGTTCCAACATTTTTACGATAAAAGCCATTTTCTTTGGTTACCGTGTTAAAACCATCTAACCAAACCAATTCATTTGCTTTTACAAATTTTGTATCTGCACCACGCTCAAAACGATTGTCTTGTTGGGTTCTCTCATATCTTAAAGTGATTTTATTATCGCGACCAAAGTTGTTGGTAATGTTTTTGGCTGCCGATTTACCATCTGGAGAGAACGACCAGATATCGTATCTATCATAAATTAAAACCGCTTTATCATCTTCAGTCCAAGTGGCAATTCCGTATGATTTTGGTGTATCAGGAACATCGTTTTCTTCATCGGCAAATTTAATATTCATGCCTTCGTTTAACTGTGTAATTTTAGCCGAAGCAACATTGTAGGTGAACCAATTGGAAGTATTTTCATCAAAATAAATTACATAATTTCCAGCTGGCGAAGGCATGGCATTGCCGTTTAATTTTTCGATAATCTTTTTACGCTGACCGGTTTTTGTATCAACCAGATAATAATCTTTTAAAGTTGAACCGCTCCATTGAGATTCAATTCTGCGGCCAAAATCTGTGGATGCTAAAACAAAATTTGCATCACCATCACTAACCATATTCGCATCAGGCAAACTTAAATCAGTTAAAGGGATAACTTTAGGGTCGCTGCTAAAAACATCAATAACTGCTAAGTAACTTCTTTTGCTATCTCTATCTGCATTTTTAAGTTGCATTGGTTGCAAATAATCATCTTTATAATTCCAAACATCAACTTTAGCCACTTCAAAATCTACAATGGTGGTATCTTTTGGTTTCTTAATTGGTGCAATGCCAAAGAACAATTTTTTGCTGTCTTTACTAAATGAAACCCTGCCTTCGCCGCTAACCGACCAGTTTGCTGGCAAGCCGGGCATGTCATAATCAACAATGGTTTGGGCTGTATCTAGAGTTAAAGAATTGTAATAAACATTGTAATTTTTAATTTCTTTCTTTTCCGGATCTTGTTCGCCAACAAATGCCACATGTTCGCTTTCATCATCAAAGGTGAAACCTTTAAAAGTTCCTTTTCCTTTAACCAAAGTTTTTAATATACCTTTTTCAGTGTTCAAAAGATAAACACCCTGTGGAGCAGTTTTGTCTTTTTTAGAACCACTGCATGCAAAAACCAATTGCTTTCCGTCTTTGCTGAAGGTGTAGTCCGTAACATATTTATATGTTTTATCAATGCCTGTTAAAAGATTTTTAACAATCAGATCTGTGCCTTCTTCCTTTTTTGGACCTACAGCAGGTTCATCATCAGCAAAATCAGTTTCATTATCTTTTTTTGGTGCCGTTGCAGGTGTTTTTTTAGCGGTATCTAATTTATCTAACTGATAGGCTAGGTATCCGAAACCTGTTTCAGGCATTTTGAACGACTTTACTCTGGCAACTTTAGTTACTGAATTACTTGCTAAATTGGCGATGCCTAAAGTATCTTTCGGTAAAGCATCTGGCTTAGTTTTCTTAATTTTTAGTTGCCTTAAATCCTTATAAAAAGGTTTTATTAAAAATGCTGCAAATTTAGAATCATTGCTAAACTGTCCCGCTGAAGCACGAGCAACAGTAAGTTTCGAATTTGTTTTTAAGTTGGTAATGTATAATGTTGCATCACCCTCTTGCTGCAATACGCTGTAGAGAGACATTTGACCATTATTTGATAATTGCTTTGTGCCAATAGCTTCCCAAGAATCATAAACTTTATGATCTAATGATTTTTTCTGAGCATAGGCAAGATTTACAACGAAAAACAGAATAATTGTTAGTCTTTTTTGCATTTTAGGAATAGATTAATTTTTTGGTTAAGATTCAATTTATAAAAATTGCAAATTTTTATCTTATTAGAAAGAATGTATGCCAAATATTACAAGATTTTAATGTTTTATTTAGTTTTTAAAAGAAAAAACCTGAATATTTTAAAAACATTCAGGTTTTTTCCTTGATTTTATTCTTAATTTGAATTAAAACTATTTTTTACCTTTTGTAGGTAATTGCTGTTGTTGCTGACGCATATAATCATCCAAACGTTGTTGGAATTTAGATTTCTTCTTTTTCTCGTCTGCAGGTCTTGCTTTGTTTTGTTGAATTAGAGCATGAATTTTATCATCATCAACCATTTTACGAATTAAGAATTGCTGTCCAAATGTCATTAAGTTAGCTAAGAAATAATAATAATTTAACCCTGATGGATAACTATTTAATACACCTAAGAAAATTACAGGCATGATGTAGCCAATGTATTTCATTTGGCCTGTAGCTCCCGAAACCTGGTTATTAAAATAAGTCATAATTAATGTAGAGATAGTCATCAATACACACATTAAACTCAAGTGGTCGCCAATAAAAGGTATTTTAACACCAAAACGGATAAATTCATCGTAGGTTGATAAATCTGTCATCCAAAGGAAACTCTCTTGTCTTAATTCGAATAGGTTAGGGAAGAAGAAGAAAAAAGCCATTACTAATGGTAACTGCAGTACCATTGGTAAACAACCCCCAAGCGGATTTACACCTGCTTTTTTATATAGTTTTAAATATTCCTGTTGAACAAGCGTTGGGTTATCTTCGCCAACTTTAGCTTTAATCTCGTCCATTTCAGGTTTTAACACCCTCATTTTAGCCATCGATAAATATGACTTATAAGTTAAAGGAGACAACGCCAGTTTTAATAAAATGGTAAGTGCAAAAATGATTAGACCATAATTCCAACCAAATCCATTAAGGAAATTAAATACTGGCAATACGATGAAACGGTTAACATACTTCAAAGGCCAGTAACCCATATCTACTTGTTGTTCTAAATCATATCCTTGCGCCTTTAAAGCGGAGAATTTGTTTGTGCCGAAATAGAATTCCATTTGATAAGCTTGGTTTGCAAGGTGCGTGTAAGGCAATTGCATGTTTGCACCGTAGAATTTAATCTGACCAGGAGAAGTTGGGATTTTAACTTCCAAACTACCTTTTTCAAAAGCTTGTTTAGATATTAACGAGGCCGAGAAAAAATGCTGTTTAAATGAAATCCACAGGATTTTACCTTTAGACAATTCTTCTTTCTCATCTTTAGAAACACTTAGATGGTTTACATCACCATCTGCATATTTGTAATAAGGTGCAGAATAACGGTGTTCGCTTTCAATAGATTTTTCTTGCTGAAGCAAAGTCGCTTCCCAGTTTAAACCAACTGTATTACCAGAAATTATTTGTTGTAAACCAACCAAATTAACATTAAAAGCAACTTTATTACTCAATGCTTTTAAGTCATAGGTAAATTCTACATAAGCATTTGCACCATAATTGGCACGCATGTTTACTTGGTTTCCTACTTTGGTTGGTATAAAATATAAATCGTTTGTATTGATAACTTTTCCTGCAGCATTTAAGTTTAAACCAAACTTGTTTGCTTCTCCATTGAAAAGAATTAAAGGTTTGCCATCAAAAGTTTTCTGTCCTTTAATTTGTACCGATAAAATTTTACCGCCTTTGTTTGTTAAGGTGATTAATAAATTTTCGTTTTCTAAAACTGTTTTAGCTTCAGTTCCGACAATAGCTGTCCCGAAAGGGCCTTTTAAAGCAAGCGAATCAACAACTGGTGCTGCTGGTGTAGCTTTTATTACCGTATCTTTTGGTGCAATAACTGCACCTGCTTTTTTTAGAGAATCTATTTTTTCAGTTTCTTTGGCTTTTTTTAGTTCCGCTTCACTTGGTCTGAAGAAGTAGAATGATCCGCCCAAGATGATCATAATCAGGAATAATCCTGTAAAGGTATTTCTATCCATTATTAATTTTTATGCTGCCGTTAATTTGTTTTCTTTTTAGCATACTCCATTGCAGCGGCCACAAATTTAACAAAAAGTGGGTGAGGATTTGCTACTGTTGATTTTAATTCAGGGTGGAATTGTCCGCCCACAAAAAAAGGATGATTTTTTAACTCAATAATCTCTACAAGACCAGATTCGGGGTTAATGCCTGAAGCAATCATACCTGCATTTTCATATTGCTTCAAATAATCGTTATTGAATTCATAACGATGACGGTGACGCTCGTTAATGTGTTGTTTACCATAAATAGAGAAGGCTTTTGTGCCTTTTTTAATGTCGCAAGGGTAAGAACCCAAGCGCATTGTACCGCCTTTATTGGTTATTTTTTTCTGCTCTTCCATCATGTTAATAACCGGATTTTCAGCATTTTCTTCGATTTCTACCGTGTGCGCATTTTTTAAGCCTAAAACATTTCTACCATATTCGATAACAGCGCACTGCATTCCTAAGCAAATTCCGAAGAAAGGTATATTATTTTCTCGAACGTATTTAATGGCATCAATTTTACCTTCAATACCTCTACTACCAAAACCTGGTGCTACTAAAACACCTTGTAAATGGCTAAGTTTTTCTTTAACATTATCAGGGAAAATACCTTCCGAATGGATGTATTCTACTCTAACTTTACATTCATTTTTCGAGCCTGCGTGTACAAAAGATTCGATAATAGATTTATAAGCATCAGGTAACTCCACATATTTACCAATCAAACCAATTTTCACATCGGCAGTTGGATTTTTTAAACGACCAAGAAAATCTTTCCAGCTTTCCATATCAGGTTCGTTTTTATTAGGAAGTTTTAATTTCGCTAAAACAGTTTTATCTAATTGTTCTTTTAACATCAGCAAGGGAACATCGTAAATTGTAGATGCATCCATTGATTCGATTACTGCATTGACGTTAACGTTACAAAAAAGTGCAATTTTTTTTCTGATATCTAAAGAAATATGATGTTCGGTGCGGCAAACCAAAATATCGGGTTGAATTCCGTATTCTAGTAATGCTTTAACCGAGTGCTGAGTTGGCTTAGTTTTTAATTCGCCAGCTGCTGCTAAATACGGAACAAGCGTTAAGTGAATTACGATAGCATTACTACTGCCTTGTTCCCATTTAAACTGACGAACAGCTTCGATAAAAGGTAAAGACTCAATATCGCCAACAGTACCACCAAGTTCAGTAATTACGATGTCGTAATCGCCACTTTCACCCAAAATACGCATATTACGTTTAATTTCATCGGTAATGTGAGGTACAACCTGAACCGTTTTGCCTAAATATTCACCTTTACGCTCTTTATTAATAACGTTTTGATAAATTCGACCGGTAGTTATGTTGTTTGCCTGAGACGTTGGTACGTTAAGAAAACGTTCGTAATGCCCCAAATCTAAATCTGTTTCAGCTCCATCTTCGGTAACAAAGCATTCGCCATGTTCATAAGGATTTAAAGTTCCTGGGTCGATATTAATGTACGGATCAAATTTTTGGATGGTTACACGATAACCTCGTGCCTGTAAAAGTTTAGCTAAAGAAGCGGAGATGATGCCCTTACCCAAAGAGGAAGTAACACCGCCCGTAACAAAAATATACTTAGTCATGTTTCTGAATTTATGCAACAAAGGCAAATAAATGTTGCTTTTTGTACGGGGTACAAAGGTAGTAAAATTACCCGTTTGCACAGAAATAAAACTAGGTAATTTTAAAAATGATAATGTTGTGTGATTGAGGAAATTAGTTCAAAATCTATCCTATGTTGTTTCTTTTGTAAAGTAACTGCAGTAAATTTTATTAATGCTAATCCCGTTTTTCGCTAAATCTTTTTGTTGAATGTTTTTGCTGAAATGGAAGTTGATGCACCAAAAAGGATATCACTTCAACCGGGTTTAATTAACTCAATTCGGTGCTATTTACTTCCGTTGCAGTTTGCCAAATCAATAGGTTTTAAATAGTTTCTTTAATTTATCTATTCGCCTTTTATTCTCTTGTTGCAGCAATGATGGATACAAGTTCATTAATATGTTTACAACCATTAATATTAATGCTAACAAAAAATAGCCATTAAAAACTTTAACGATTGCAAAAATGGCTGCAGCTATAAAAGCAATTAGATGATTAATTTCAGCAAAAGTCATTTCCTTTCTTAAATGCTCCAATTCTGTAAGTTCAATTTTCCTTTTCATTTTTAAATTGGGGTTGAAAAATTTGAAGAATGTATTTTTTACAATCCATTTTATTATACCAATTCCAATTAATTTGTTCAGTTTGGAGTTTTTAATGAAATTAATATTGGTTAAATGCTTTTGGTAAAAAGCTGTTTCCTTTAAAAAAGCATTTACAACCATACCAATAATCCAAGAAATAAAAGTTAGCGAGATGCTTAATATTATATAACGTGTCACAGCAAATGAAGACTTATTATGAACAATAACTTAACAGCATTTATAATAAATTTTAACTTTCTGTTCTTTTTCGCTCCAGGCTATATAAAGGTTATCTTCTTTACCCAAACGATATTTAAAACCGTTTAAGCCCGATTTCTTTAATTCTTCATAAAGCGCCTTATCCGGTGTATTATTATCAGCCTTATCATCAGGCATTACAGCTGGTTCTAAAAAATTATCGTCGCTAAAAAAATTGCTCGTTATAGTTTTAAGAAAGATGATCTGGTCTTTTTGTTTTGATAAATCAATATTAGGATCGGTATTTCCAACCAAGTCTGTTCCCTTTAATTTTGTGTTATATATCTCTTTACCATCAGCATTTTTGATGGTAAAGTGTAGCATCATTTCTTCAGGCTTTCTGCCAATAAGTTCAATTTTAAAGGTATCTAAAGTTTTAAGGCTCGAAAAAGATTTGTTTATGCTAGAATTAACATTTTTAAATTCGATGGAATCGGATTCGGTTTTGCTATTATTTGTACAGGCAGTAACTATCGAAACAGAAACTAGAAAGAGAAAGCATAATTTTTTCATAGTAAAATTGAAATATCTCCTAAAATAATAAATTTTGCAGATCAAGTCTGTACAGAAGGATATTTATTTAGTCACACAGTTGTATATCTTGATCATATTCCTAATATTTTATCAACAGTTCCAATTAAAAAAGAAACAAAAATATTTTCTTACTCTAATTTCAAAGCTTTTAGCAGCTTGTTAAGCTTTTCAAGGTCTTCAGGCGTATCTATGGCGACTGTTTCCAGATCAGTAACTTTGGTTTGAATGTAAAAACCATTTTCAATCCATCGCAATTGCTCTAGGCTTTCTGCTATTTCTAATGATGAAGGCGGAAGTTTGGTAATGGCTTTAAGCGATTCTGTTCTATATCCGTAAATGCCTATGTGTTTATAAAATTTGTGCTTTTCTGCCCAAACACCAGGTTCACCATTTCTAATAAAAGGAATAGGACTGCGACTAAAATACATTGCTCTACCATTTACATCGATTACAACTTTCGGACTATTTGGATTGTAAATGCTTTCCTGACTTTCGATAGGCTTAATCAGCGTTGCCAACTGAACCTTTGCTTCTGTAAAACAGCTTACCAATAAATCAATTTGGGCCGGTTCTATAAATGGTTCATCACCCTGAATATTAATAACAATATCAAAATCAGGCAGTTGCTCAATAACTTCTGCGCATCGATCGGTTCCACTTTGATGATGAGATGCTGTCATAACAAACTCACCACCGAATCTTTTTACTTCATCTGCAATTCGCTTATCATCGGTAGCAACAACTACCTTCGATAAACTTTTAGCCTTTGATGCTTGTTCATAAACCCGTTGAATCATGGTTTTGCCAGCAATGTCAACCAATGGTTTGCCAGGGAATCGGGTGGAGGCGAAGCGTGCTGGAATGATTCCAATAATTTTTGAATCTCCAAAAGTTAAATTAGAACCGCTTATTTTATCCATAAATTTTATATGCTACAAACGCAAAAATTAATGAAATGAGGATATAAGAAATTGGATGAGCAAAATTTAGCGTCCATCCTAAAGCTTCAATTTGCTTCGGGACAATAAATCTTGAATCTTTTCTGTTGCAGTAAAAGATCCCCCATTTCCAATTTTCAGGATTATCGTATTGAAAATCTTTTTTCATTTTGCCTTAAAATAAGCCATTAATTTCAGCTTCAATGGATTGAATTACGGTACCTAAATCTTCAGGATTATTTGTAAAATCTAATTTATCCTTATCTAGAATTAATAGCTTACCTAAATCATAGCCTTTAATCCAGGCTTCATATTTTTCATTTAATTTAGAAAGATAATCTATTCTAATACCAGCCTCATATTCTCGGCCGCGTCTCTGAATATTATTTACTAAAGTTGGAACTGAAGCACGCAAGTAAACCAATAAATCAGGAGGTTTAATAAACGATGTAATATTATCAAAAATAGCACGATAATTATCATGGTCACGAGTAGTCATTAATGCCATATCATGCAAATTATCAGCAAAAATATGCGCATCTTCATAAATCGTTCTATCTTGAATTACATTTCTTTTATTTGTTTCAATCTCTGTAATTTGCTGAAAACGGCTGTTTAAGAAATAAATTTGAAGATTAAAACTCCAACGTTTCATATCACTATAAAAATCTTCCAAATAAGGATTGTTGTCCACAGCTTCATACAAAGCTTCCCATCCATAATTCTTTGCCAATAAACCTGTTAATGTGGTTTTACCAGCGCCTATATTTCCTACGATTGCTATGTGCATATTCTTTTATGTACGATGTGAGATGGAAAAAGGAGGATGTAATCCGCCTTGCTACTCAAATCTATTAAAATTATTAAAAACTTTTAAACCCGATTAAACTTCGTACTTCTCTTATCGTTTTCTGTGCACTTTCACGAGCCTTTAAAGCACCATGTTTAGCAACTTGTCTCAAATAAGAATCATCTTTTGCTATATCATGAATACGTTCACGCATTGGTTCAGTTGCAATAATCATATCTTCTGCTAATTGCTTTTTAAAATCACCATACCGAATTTGCATTTTATTATACAAATCATCAAAATGTTGATGCGTATCGGCACTAGAAACAACTTTCATTAAATCAAAAAGATTTTGAATAGGCTCGGGTTTTGGTTGGTTCTCTTCTGTTGGGCCACCATCACTAACTGCTCTCATTACTTTCTTACGAATGGTTTCTGGATCATCCGATAAATAAACCGCATTTGCTTCACCTTCCGATTTTCCCATTTTTCCTTTACCATCTAATCCTGGTACTTTTACAAGTTTTTCAGTAAAACTAAAAGCATAGGGTTCAGGGAAATATTCGGTATTATATAATCTATTGAAACGATTACCAAACGTACGAGCCATTTCTAAATGTTGCTCTTGGTCTTTTCCAACCGGCACTTTCGTTGCTTTATGAATCAAAATATCAGCGGTCATTAAAACGGGATAAGTTAATAAACCTGCATTAACATTATCAGGATTAGAACGAACCTTATCTTTAAACGATGTACTGCGTTCAAGTTCGCCCATGTAAGCATTCATATTAAGGTATAAATATAATTCCGCTATTTCAGGGACATCACTTTGTATATAAATGGTGCTATTTTCTGGGTCAATTCCACTTGCTAAATATTCTACCAAAACATGTTTAATATTTCCGTGTAAGTCTGCAGGGGTAGGGTGGGTTGTTAATGAGTGTAAATCGGCAATAAAAAAGTAGCAGTTATAATCATTTTGCATTTGTACAAAGTTTTTTACTGCGCCATAATAATTACCTAAATGTAATTTTCCTGTAGAGCGAATGCCGCTCACCACTGTTTCTTTCATAATTGCACGAAATTAAAAATAAATTGCTTGTAAAGGGTACTATACATTCAAATTTATATTATAGATTTTTTGGCGAGCGATTGCAACAGGGTTTTGGTTAAAGTAGTCACGCAAACTCTTCCTGTTTGGCAGATGCTCTACTAGTCCTAAAACAAGGCTCTCGACTCAATATTATCGGTTTAAACTAATTCTTTTTGCGAAAATATTTAAGGTTAAATATCAAACTCCGATAATAATCAGGCAAATCGAAATACAGAAATTAAATATTATCACGCTATTTTATATTTTTGAAAGTTATGATAAAACTTTTAAGACAAATGCATAGGATATGGTATCTCTTTTGGATATTTTTTTTCTTTTTTCTCTTTTATCCATTATACCTGCTTACCTCCCGTAATCCGAAATATTATGGCTTATTGAATTTCTTTAGAAAAGCCAACAGCTTTATTTGCAGCTTATTTTCAGGCGTATTTTTCAGTTATAAGTTTGAGGAAAAGCTTGAGGCTAAGCAAACATATATTTACTGCGCAAATCATACCTCAAACCTCGATATAATGATATTATGCATCTTAGCCAAAGGCAAATATCATTTTATGGGAAAGGATGAATTGTTGAACAATCCTGTGTTAGGTATTTTTTTTAAAACGATAGATATTTCGGTAAATCGGGAAAGTAAAATTTCAGCTTTTAGAGCTTTTAAAAAAGCAGGAGAAAATTTGGAAAAAGGTATGAGCTTAATTATTTTTCCTGAAGGTAAAATTGATGACCACTATCCGCCAAAACTAGGTGAGTTTAAAAACGGACCTTTTCGTTTAGCGATTGATAAAAATATACCATTAGTTCCGGTAAGTATTACAAATGTTTGGAAAATAAATTGGGATGATGGTAGTAAGTATGGAAGTAAGCCTGGAATTTGCGATATTTACATTCACAAACCTATTGATACTTCAGGATTGACCGATGATGATACTGATGATTTGAAGAATAAGGTTTTTAAATTAATTGATAGTAAATTAATATAGTATGAATTTAGACTCAAAAACCATTCATAAAATAGCGGATTTAGCAAGAATTCATATAGATGAAAAAGAAGTAGAAACACTTATCCCTGAAATGAATAAAATTCTATCTTTTATGGAAAAGTTAAATGAATTAGACACTTCAGAAGTTAAGCCCTTGGTTTATATGAACGAATCAACAAATATTTGGCGTGAAGATGTTGTTAAGCAAGAAATTTCTACGGTAGATGCCTTAAAGAATGCAGCAAAGCATAGCGAACAGTTTTTTATGGTTCCTAAAATTATTGAAAAATAATATTAATAGCTTAATTACAGTTATTTAGTTAATCAAGCTGTTTAAGGTTGATTTTATAAATTTTCAACTCCTTGTAACATCTATAATGTTTTCCTTGTCTAAAAAATAAAAACTATGTCGCAACCGCTTATCACAATTAAGGAAATTGGTCGTAAATACGTTATCGGTACCGAAGTAATACATGCTTTAAAATCAGTTAGTTTAGATATAAACAAAGGTGAGTTTGTGGCATTAATGGGGCCTTCTGGTTCAGGTAAATCTACCTTGATGAATATTTTAGGTTGCCTGGATACACCTTCAAGTGGAACTTATGTTTTGAACGGTACTGATGTTAGTCACATGACAGATGATGCGCTTGCTGAAGTTCGTAATCAGGAAATTGGTTTTGTTTTTCAAACATTTAATCTTTTACCACGCTCAACTTCTTTAGATAATGTTGCTTTACCGTTAATTTATGCTGGTAACAGTAAGAAAGATAGAGATGCCAGGGCTAAAAAAGCTTTGGAAAACGTTGGTTTAGGCAATCGTATGGATCATAAACCAAATGAATTATCAGGAGGACAACGCCAACGTGTAGCAGTTGCAAGAGCATTGATAAATGATCCTTCAATTATTTTAGCTGATGAGCCAACGGGTAATCTTGACACCAAAACTTCAGTTGAAATTATGGGCTTGCTGGAAGAAATTCATAGTAAAGGAAACACTATTATTTTAGTTACGCATGAAGAAGATATCGCTTTACATGCACATCGTATAGTACGCATGCGTGATGGATTAATTGAAAGCGATCATGCAAATACTAATATTAAATCTGTTTCACCTCGTTTAGCCGCTTTAAATGAAAGTGGAAGCGACTGGGAAAAAATGGATTAATTTTTTAAAATAATTCCCACAGTTATAACAAAATAAATCCTCCGTTAAGGGGATTATCAAACTATGAAAATCTATACCAAAACCGGTGACAAAGGACAAACATCGTTAATAGGAGGAACAAGAGTTGCTAAAAGCCATTTAAGGATTGAAACTTATGGAACCGTTGATGAATTAAATTCGTATATCGGTTTGATTATGTGTCAGGAAATTAATCCTCACTATCAAAAATTATTAAAAGAGATTCAGGACAGGTTATTTACAATTGGTTCTTCTTTAGCAGCCGACCCAGAAAAATCTAACATGAAAATTCCTGACTTGCACGATGAAGATATCACTTTATTAGAAAAGGAGATGGATGCCATGAATGAAGAATTGCCTGCTTTAAAGCATTTTGTGCTACCAGGCGGTAATACAACAGTTTCGTATTGCCATATTGCTCGTTGTGTGTGCAGAAGAGCTGAAAGATTAAGTGTTGAATTGGCCGCAAGTAGTTTTGTTGAAGATAAAGTAACCGTTTATTTAAACCGTTTAAGTGACTATTTATTTGTTTTAGCCAGGAAACTTAACCTCGATTTTGGAACTGAAGAAAACATTTGGATTCCACGAATTTAATAGTGGAAAAATAAGTTTGTTTTGCTCAAAAATTTTAATATACTTTGCGCATTATTAAGAATAAGAATTTAATTGAATTGAAGATATGTATTGGACACTAGAATTAGCTTCCCACCTGGAAGACGCACCATGGCCTGCAACAAAAGATGAGTTAATCGATTATGGCATCCGTTCAGGTGCTCCTGTAGAAGTTATTGAAAATTTGCAGGCATTGGAAGATGATGGCGAGCCTTATGAAACCATAGAGGAAATTTGGCCTGATTATCCAACTAAAGAAGATTTCTTCTTTAATGAAGATGAATATTAATTAAAAACTTAAAACTCCCGACAAAAAATCGGGAGTTTTTTTGACTCTAAATTTCTTCGTAGTTGCTTTAGAATGAATATTAAGCTAGTTTTTTAAAAATATTTTACATTTTTTAAACAAAACAAGAATTATGTGTGTTAATACTTCAACATTTTAACTTACTAAAAAATTAACACAATGGGAAATTTATTGTATTTGGTCGCAGTAGTATTGGTTATACTCTGGTTGATTGGTTTTGTATTCCACGGCTTTGGCGATGTGGGTAATATCATCCATGTTTTATTGGTTATTGCGATTATTGCAATTTTACTAAAAGTTATAGGCAGGGCAACATAGAATATATCGATTAAACTTTCTTTTGTTTCAAGATTAATATTAAAAACAAAGGAAGAAAAGAGGAGTTTTTTAATTAAAACTCCTTTTTTTGCGTTTAATTTTTGAGAAGAAGTTCAGCAAGTTCCAGGTCGATTGGATAAGTAATTTTAATATTATTTCTTTCGCCTTCTACAATGTTAATTTCGTAACCAGCTAATTCTACTACACTTGCATCATCAGTAAAATGAGTAGAAAACTCTTGTTTATAAGATTCTTTAAGTATTTTCAAACTAAAAGTTTGTGGTGTTTGTACTAAATAAATCTCGTTTCTACTTAGCGCATTTGTTTTATTATCTCTTAACATTCTAACACTGTCGCTAGATTGTACAGCGGCAATCACATTTCCTATTGTTTCTGCTTGCTTAAAACCTTTATCAATCAGTTCCTTTGAAATTAAAGGACGAACAGCATCGTGAATAGCAACTATGCTTTCTTCATTGATTGTTTCAATAGCATTTTTTACAGAATAGAAGCGTTCTGTTCCGCCATTAATAATCTGATGTGGAATACGAAAGTTAAATTCTTCACAAAGTCTAAGCCAGTATGCTTGCTGTTCCTTATTTAAAACTAATAAAATTTTAGGTTGTGAATCGCTTTGTGCAAAAGCTTTTATGGTGTGCATCAAAACCGGAAGATTTTTTAGCAATAGAAATTGTTTTGGGGTTTCAGTCTGCATTCGATTTCCCGAACCTCCTGCTACAATTACAGCGTAGTATTTCATTTTTGAGTATCAAGATTAAAGCATCAAGTATCAAGCTAAGCGTCTTGATACTTGATGCTAATTACTCAAATTTATATAATTAGCATGGCATCACCATAACTATAAAATTTATATTTTTCTTTAACCGCAACTTCATAAGCATTCATTACGTTTTCGTAACCGCCAAATGCGCTAACCATCATCAAAAGGGTAGATTCTGGTGTGTGAAAATTGGTAATCATTGAATTGGCAATGTTAAACTCGTAAGGAGGGAAGATAAATTTACTTGTCCAATCGTTCGCAGATTTTAACGTTCTATTTGCGGATACTGCAGATTCGATTGCACGCATAGAAGTTGTTCCGACAGCACAAATTTTTCTTTTCTCTTCTAAAGCTTTATTTACAATATTAGCATCTTTTTGTTCGATGATAAATTGTTCAGAATCCATTTTGTGTTTGGTCAAATCTTCAACCTCAACAGTTCTAAAAGTTCCTAAACCCACGTGTAAAGTTACTTCAGCAAATTCTACACCTTTTAGTTCAAGGCGTTTCATTAACTCACGACTAAAGTGTAAGCCCGCTGTTGGTGCAGCAACAGCGCCTTCGTGTTTAGCAAAAATCGTTTGATAACGCTCTTTATCTTCAGCTGTAGCTTTGCGTTTAATGTATTTAGGAAGTGGTGTTTCCCCTAAAATCTCAACATTTCTTCTGAATTCTTCATCCGTTCCTTCGAATAAAAAGCGAATTGTACGGCCACGAGAAGTTGTATTGTCTACTACTTCAGCAACAAGTAAATCATCATCGCCAAAATATAATTTGTTTCCTACACGGATTTTACGTGCGGGGTCTACTAAAACATCCCATAAACGTAATTCTTTATTTAATTCGCGAAGCAGGAAAACTTCGATTGTTGCACCAGTTTTTTCTTTATTGCCGTATAAACGTGCAGGAAAAACTTTTGTGTTATTTAATATCATTACGTCCTTGTCATCGAAATAACCTAAAACGTCTTTGAAAATTTTATGTTCAATTTTACCACTGTCTTTATGCAAAACCATTAAACGTGCTTCATCGCGTTGTTCAGCAGGATTGTTGGCAATTAATGATTCGGGTAAATTGAATTTGAATTGTGATAATTTCATTCTTGATGAATTTTTTGAGGTGCAAAAATACGAATTTAATTTTTATTTTTATTATTTTAACCAACGCATTTTGTATTAAAAGGTATTTTAATTACTTATTTAATAAAAAAAACAGTAATAATAACCAATTTGATATTTCAATAGATAAATTTATTTAGTTTTGATAATGACCTGTAACCTTTTTGAACTCTTTGTGTCTAATCCATAATTATGATAATTTTCAGGCTAATCGGCGAAAGTTTTCGTTTTGCATTTGATGCATTACGCCAAAACAAATTACGTACCATGTTATCTCTTTTAGCGATAACCATCGGTATTTTTGTAATCATCTTCGTATTTTCCGGAGTTGATACTTTTCGAGGTAAATTGCAGGCAAGTGTTGATAAATTAGGTTCAAACACAATTTATATTCAAAAATGGCCATGGAGTTTTGGCGATAATTACCCTTGGTGGAAATACGCAAATCGTCCTCAGCCATCCGTAAGAGATTTTGAATCATTAAAAGAGCGTATGGGAAATGCTGATGGCATCACGTTTGAAATATCTACAGGAAACAGAACAATTAAGTATAGAAGTGGGTCAGTTGAAGGGATTTCTGTATCAGCAGCTTCTCAGGATTTTAATAAAACCTGGAATTTTGAATTGCAATCTGGTCGTTATTTTACCGAAAATGAAAGCAACAATGGTACACCCGTATGTTTGATAGGTGCTGAAATAGCGGAAGGATTGTTTGGTAATGATGAACCTGTTGGTAAACAAGTGCAGGTTTTAGGAAGAAGGGTAACGGTTATTGGCGTTTTTGTGAAAGAGGGAGAAGATATGTTAGGTACTTCTTTAGATAAAAGCGTAAATATTCCGATAAATTTTGCCAAAGGGATTTTAGATGTTCAAAATGAGCGCTACAATCCACAAATTACGGTTCGCGGCTCTGATAACGTATCATTAGAAGAGGTAGAAAGCGAACTTAAAGGAATAATGAGGTCGATACATCGCTTAAGACCAAACCAGGAAGATGATTTTGCTTTGAATAAAACGACTATTTTATCTAACCAATTAAATAAAATGTTCGACGTTGTTAACATAGCTGGTTGGGTTATTGGTGGATTTTCAATTCTAGTTGGAGGCTTCAGTATTGCCAATATTATGTTCGTATCCGTAAAAGAGCGTACAAATATAATCGGCATACAAAAATCTTTAGGTGCTAAAAGGTATTTTATATTGCTTCAATTTATATTTGAAGCCATTTCACTTTGTATTTTGGGAGGGATACTTGGTTTGATGCTTGTATATCTGCTTGCTCTAGTTATCGGTGCCGTAACTGATTTTCACATTATATTGGGTGTAAATAATATTGTTTTGGGTATCGGTATTTCAGTTGTTATTGGAACAATATCAGGTTTCTGGCCAGCATATTCAGCTTCTAGATTAGACCCAGTTGAAGCGATTAGAAGTTAAAAGCGTATCTCTTAATTCATAATAAAAAACCTTTCATTAAAATTAATTAATAAAAGGTTTTATTATGTATTTCAGTAATTTATTAGCTTAATTTGCCTAATGCCTCTTTTATTCGTCTCAAAGCTTCAACTAAACTCTCATCTGATGCAGCGTAAGATAAACGGATATAGTTGTTGTTACCAAAAGAATCGCCGCCAACTGTAGCAACATGTCCAACATTTAAAAGATAAAGCGCTAAATCAGACGAATCTTTAATCACATTTCCATCTGCATCTTTTTTTCCAAAAAATGAACTGATTTCAGGGAAGAAATAAAAAGCACCATCAGGAAGATTTGTTTTCATACCTGGAATTTCATTTAAAAGATTGTAAACCAATTCTCTACGGCGCAAAAATGCTTCTTTCATTTCTAAAACGCTTTCCAAACCTTGCTCATAAGCAACAATTCCTGCTCTTTGCGCAATAGAACAAGTTCCTGATGTTGTTTGGCCTTGTAATTTATCATTTGCTGCCGCAATTTCTTTGTTTGCAGCAATGTAGCCTAATCTCCAACCTGTCATTGCAAACGCTTTAGAAAAACCATTTACCACAATTACCCGGTCTTTAATGCTTTCAAATTGAGCAATAGATTCATGTTTATCAACAAAATTAATATGCTCATAAATTTCATCAGAAAGGATATAAATATTTGGATGTTTCTCAAAAACCTCTACCAAGGCAGCCAATTCATCTTTGCTATAAACAGATCCTGTTGGATTACACGGCGATGAAAACATAAACAATTTTGATTTCGGCGTTATTGCAGCTTCTAATTGTTCTGGAGTAATTTTAAAATTGCTTTCGATATCTGTATCAATAAAAACAGATTTACCTTCTGCTAAAACCACCATTTCCGAGTATGAAACCCAATATGGTGTTGGAATTATAACTTCATCATCAGGATCTATAAGGGTTAAAATTACGTTCGATAAAGATTGTTTTGCTCCCGTAGAAACTACGATCTGAGAAATATCATAGTCTAGATTATTTTCTGTTTTGAGTTTATTAACGATGGCTTGACGTAAGTCAGGATATCCTGGAACAGGAGAGTAACGTGTAAAATTATCATCTAATGCTTTTTTTGCTGCATCTTTTACATGTTGTGGAGTATTAAAATCCGGTTCACCTACGCTTAAACTTATAATATTTATCCCTTTAGATGCCAATTCACGACCAAGTTTGGTCATTTTAAGGGTTGCAGATTCTGATAGATTGTTGATTCTTTTAGATAAGGTGTTCATGGTTAATTACTTTGAACGCAAATATATAAACCAAATATTATTCTGCACTAAAAAATGCATAGTTTTTATCATTTAATTTATGCTAATAAGCGTATTTTTGAAAAAAATATCTTTGTGACAGTTAAAAAGCGAGCAATAGTAATTTCATTAGTGGTAAGTGTTGTTTTAATGCTTGCAAAATTTGTAGCATACTTTATAACTGGTTCTAATGCTATTTTAACTGATGCCGCAGAAAGTATTGTTAATGTAATTGCAGGAAGTTTTGCCTTTTACAGCATATATCTTAGTACGCAGCCAAGAGATGAAAATCATCCTTACGGCCACGGGAAAGTAGAATTCTTTTCGGCATTTGTAGAAGGTATTCTTATTTTGATTGCCGGTGTTATCATCATTTTTAAATCTTCTTATAATTTAATTTACCCCCACGCGGTTGGTCAATTGTTAGAAGGTACTTTAATTATTGGGATAACCGGACTTATCAATATGATTGTTGGTTTATACCTTATTAATGTGGGTAGGGAGGAGCATTCTGTAACACTTCAGGCGGATGGGAAACATCTTTTAACTGATACTTATACCAGTGCTGCGATAGTTATTGGCTTAATATTAATTCAGCTTACAAATATTATTTGGTTTGATAGTTTGTTATCTGTTCTAGTTGGGTTTTACATTATTTATTCCGGTTATAAATTAACCAGAGGTTCTGTTGGTGGTTTAATGGATGAAAGCGATTTTACCCTAGTTGAGGAGGTTGTTGCTGTTTTACAAAAGAACCGCCATAAGCCATGGATTGATGTTCATAACTTACGTACACAACAATATGGCCCTGAATTTCATATTGATTGCCACGTAACTTTGCCTTATTATTTTGATTTAACTAAAGTTCATAAAGAAATTTCTCAAATTGATGAATTGATTAATAAAAGTGGTTTTAGAAAGGCTGAGCTATTTATTCATGCAGATCCTTGTTTACCAGAATGTTGTAACTATTGCCACATGAGCGATTGCCCAGTAAGGTCAGAAGCATTTAAAAAGGAGATAGTTTGGACACCAGATATTGTAATCAAAAACAAAAAACATTTCGAAAATGAGTTACTTTAACGTTAGAGTTTACGGTTTGCTCATCAATCAGCATAATGAGGTATTGGTAAGCGATGAACAGGAGTATGGCTTTCGCTTTAGTAAATTTCCTGGAGGTGGATTAGAGTTTGGAGAAGGTTTAATTGATGGTTTAAAGCGTGAATTTGTTGAAGAATGTAATGCTGATATTGATGTAGTTTCTCACTTTTATACTACGGATTTTTTTGAAAAATCATCATTTAACGATAGCCAGGTAATAAGTGTGTATTACTTAGTCAAAGAAAAAGCACCTCTTCAGCTTGCTTTCAAAACTGATGTTTATGATTTCGATGGTGATGGTGAGATTTTGCAAGCTTTTAGATGGGTAAACATAAATGATTTATCAATCGACAGCATCACCTTTAAAACAGATAAAACTGTTGCCAGGCTTTTAAAAGAAAAATTTGCCGTTGATGGACAATAAATTTCTCTATTATCTTAAACCTATTTTGCGGGTTATTATATTTATTATCTTCATTTTTCTTTGGTCAGTTCCGTTTAGTATAATTTTTCAGTTCGATATTTTTAAATTTTCGAATAATTTATTAAGTCAGCTTTTTTTTGAATTTGTAGCAATATTGATTGTTATTGGTGCTTTGTTTATGATTTTTCATATTTATCCAACCAGAAATTTTTCCACGATATTTATAAAAAGGAAAGCATTAATCCCATTTTTAAAAGGAAGTATGATTGGTTTTTTGTTAATTGGGCTTTGCGCAACAATTATGTATCTGTTAAATTCTGTACAATTTACTGCGACAAGAATACTTCCTTTACATATTGCCGGTTATTTGCTGTTTTTTATTTTAGTTGGTGTATTTGAAGAATTCACCTTCAGAAGTTTCCCTTTAGTTGTTTTCGCAGAACGCTATCTTGTTCCGGTTACGGTATTAAGTAATGGTATTTTATTTAGTTTAATTCATTTTACAAACCCTGGTTTTTCTGCATTGGCAATGACAAATATCACTTTATGTGGCATTTTATTTTCAATTATAACTTTGCAAAAAGGAAATATCTGGTGGGCGGTAGGTATTCATTTTGCTTGGAACTTTACCCAAGGAAATTTATTAGGATTTAAGGTTAGTGGTTTAGCCCAATCTGGTTTGTTGGCTGCTAAACCAATTGGTAACCTTATGTTTTCTGGTGGAACATTCGGTATAGAAGGCTCAGCAATTTGTACCATTATTTTAGTAATTTATATCATCTGGTTATTATTTAAGGAAAAAATAATGCCAGTAAAAGAAATAGAGGCAGTATGAGTTTAGTAGAAAGAGATAAAAAAGTAATCTGGCATCCATATACGCAAATGAAAAATGCTTTGCCGCACATACCAATTGTTAGAGGCGAAGGCGTTTATGTTTTTGATGATAATGGGAATAAATATATCGATGCTGTTTCTTCATGGTGGGTAAATATTCATGGTCACGCTCATCCACATATTGCGCAAAAGGTTTCAGAGCAATTAAGTGTTTTAGAGCACGTAATTTTTGCGGGCTTTACGCATGAACCAGCTGTTTTGCTTGCTGAAAGACTATTGCCGCTTTTGCCCGGAAAACAAGAAAAGGTATTCTATACCGATAATGGCTCCACAGCAGTTGAAGTTGCACTAAAAATGTGCCTGCAATATTGGGATAATAAACAAACACCCAAAAACAAAATTCTGGCTTTTAAAAATGCGTACCATGGCGATACATTTGGTGCCATGTCGGTTAGTGGTCGTAGCATTTTTACCGATGCTTTTAATAGTTTATTATTTGATGTAGAATTTATTGATTTACCCAATGCAGATAATATTGAAAGCATCAAAAAACAAATATCAGAACTAAAATCGGAAGCTGCCTGTTTCATTTTTGAACCATTAATTTTAGGCTCTGCAGGTATGCTGATGTACGAAGCCAAATATCTTGATGAACTGATTTTTACCTGTAAAGCGTCAAATATTTTAACCATTGCCGATGAAGTGATGACAGGTTTTGGTAGAACCGGAACTTATTTTGCCTGCGAAAAATTAAAAAATAGACCTGATATATTTTGCTTGAGTAAAGGCTTAACCGGCGGAACGATGCCTTTGGGTGTAACCACTTGTACGAATGAAATTTTCGAAGCTTTTTTAAGTGATGATAAACTAAAAACGCTTTATCACGGACATTCGTTTACAGCAAATCCTATTGCATGTGTGGCATCTTTAGCAAGTTTAGATATCTTATTAAAAGATGAAACATTACAGAACATAAAAAGAATAGAGGCGAAGCATGCTGTGTTTTTAAAAGAGATTAAATCGCACAATAAAGTTAAGGCAATTCGCCAAACCGGAACAATTATAGCTATTGAATGGGAGACCGGAAATGAAACATCCTATCTAAGCAATCTTCGGAATTTACTATATAACTACTTTTTAGATAAAGGAATTATATTGAGACCACTTGGAAATATCATCTATATACTTCCACCATATATAATTAGTAATGAAGATTTAGATTATGTCTATAGTTCAATTAAGAGTGCTTTGGACGAAGTCTAAGATTATTCTTCAATAAGATATTTTTGATAATAACGATTTCATAACTTGATACAAGTAGTAACATTACACCTGTATCTTAAATGCTACCAATTGTCAAGAAAATATGGAAATTTAGCAAAACGCTATCTGAATTAACCTAATGGCATTTTATTTAAATCCATATAAAGAATATTCCATCGTTGTCCGTCTAAATCAATAAAACCACAGCCGTACATCCAACCATCTTTGTAACCTGGTTGTCCGTATATCGAGCCACCAGCTTCTATAACTTTTTTAGCTATTTCGTCAACATCTTCTGCACTTTCAGCATCTATAGAAAGTAATACTTCAGCACCTGATGATTTTTCAGAAACTGATGTGCCTGCGAATGATTCATATACAGACTTTTTGAAAAGCATAATGATTAAGCCATTTTCGCCAACTATAAAAGATGCAGAATCTTCATTCGCACCATATTGGGTGTTGGGAGTGAAGCCTATTTTGGTAAAAAATTCTTTAGATTTATTTACATCTTCAACTGGTAGATTTATCCAAATTGTTTTTGTCATGATATTAATTTTATAAAAGTAAATATAGCCATATCATTAAATTAAATACGGTTTTTAATCACTTCAAGTATTTTAAAGATAAGCTTTTCGGTGCCACATTACAATATGATAATGTTAATGCATCTTCAATTAATTCTTTTTTTAACTTATTAAATTCAAAAATTGTCCATCCTTGCTTACCCCATGCACCATTTGCCGGGTATATGTTTTCAGAATCAAAACTGCAAAATACGGATTGATCTACAGGTGTAAGCTTTAATGATGCGGCACATTTTGAGCTGTTTAACGTAGCAAAAATCTTTTTATTCACCCTGAATGATATTTTTTCAAAGTGAGGTTGCTCCGTAGAATCATCAAATGAAAGTGCCAATTCTCTAAATTCTTTAATGGTTAACATGGCTATAATTTATATAGTTTCTGGGGATGTTGCTCGGCATGATTCAAAATCAAATTTAATATGTAGCTATTTGATTGATAAGTAGATAGATTCTCTTTAAACGGTTCGAAACCATCGTCTAAATAGTTTTTATCAGTAAAATAGCCCATACCATAAAATTTTCCTTTTTCTACAACAAGACAACTTAACTCTTCATCTTTTCTACCCTCATCAACTAAAGCAAAGCTAGGTTGCATGTTTTGTATATCCTCAAGTGCTGCGTTTAAACGTTTATTATAAATTGCTACGGTTTCAATCCCACTGCAAGCGCCAAAACATTGTCCGTTTTCATGTGCTGTGCATTTGGTAGCAGCCTTTTGTAAATAGCATAGCTTAGCACAAAGTTGATAAGTGTTTATTAAATGGTTTAAAAAATTATATCCTTCAAGAAGGTTATTAAAACTTTGTAACGGCTTGTTGTTCGTTTTATGCTTATCAATGGCCAGGCGTAAATAACCATTCTGACCTTCAAATACATACAAATCGTATTTATGTTCGTAGCGCTTCATAGCCCGGTTATTTTCTGGCCAAAGTCGTTTTATTTCATTGGCTTCTAAAATTAAAGCCATCAATTCTGTACCGCAAACTACATAATCTATGTTGTATATGTTTTTCAAAAAATCTTGACGCTGTCTGTTTGGTTTATTGCCTGTAAAATGACTTGTAACCCGTTTCTTTAGATCCTTTGCTTTTCCAACATAAATAATTTTGCCTTTATTATCTTTAAAATAATAAACCCCGGGTTGATTCGGTAGTCTGGTGACAGCAGCTTTATCCAAATGTGGCGGCAAAACTTGTTCTTTTGATGTTTTCTTTAGCATTTCAAAAATCACCCCATCTACATCATGTTGTTGTAGCAGATTGAAAAGTAAGCTTGTTGCATCTGCGTCGCCTGCAGCACGGTGTCTATTTTGAAGAGGAATTTGCAAAGTGCTACATAATTTCCCTAAGCTGTAAGAAACTTTTCCAGGGAAAACCTTTCTGCTCATTCTAACAGTACAAAGTTTTTTACATTGTAAATCGTATCCTGCAGCTGCTAAATGATATTTTAAAAAGGAATAATCGAAGTTAACATTATGGGCTACAAATACTTTACCATTTAGTAACTGATAGATTTGCAAAGCAACTTCCGCAAAAGTAGGTGCAGATTTTACCATTTCATTATCAATGCCGGTTAAAGCTGTAATGTAAATAGGAATATTAATTTGAGGATTAATTAAAGTGGAATATCGCTCCACAACTTCGTTGCCATCATGAATATTTATGGCAACTTCGGTAATGCCATTCGCCGAAGCATGGCCACCGGTGGTTTCTATATCTACAATTGCGTATAACATTCAATTAATTTGAATACAAATCTATACTAAAATAATTAGTAATGAAAATGTTCTTCACAAAATATTTATTACCTTAATTTATGTAGATATGGAAATATGTTTTGCTGAATCTTATCATTTCTATTGTTGCTAATAATGATAAACTTTTAATACAAATCAGGAAGACTTTTTTGTTTTTTCTAAAACTATTGGTAAACCACTGAAATAAAAAAAGCGACTAACGTATTAACGTAGTCGCCTTTTTTTATATGATTTGGATAATTAAAGCTTACTTAATAATTTACTTAAATTTGGCTTAATACCGATGGAAATTGGAACCGTATTGAAAACCCTGTTTTGAATTTTCGTGAAACCATACATATAACTCGCTTCAACAAATAAATTTGCGCCACCAATATTATACTCAATTCCGCCACCACCTTCAACAATTCCCATACCGTTATTCTTATTATCCATTGTAACCTGAAGTGTTTGTGCATTTACTCCTGCTTGAGGAGTTAACACAAAGCCACCCCCACCACCTGCGAATCCATAAAAGGCCCATTTATTAACTATTTTACGATAACCCAAAGCAACATTTAATAAATAAGTTGTTGCCCTTCCTTTCTGTAAAGTGTAAGTATAACCTGCATCTGGTGTAATCTGGTTAAATTCAAAAGCATGCAAACTAACTTTTGGATATAGAAATAATCCACCATTACCCAAGCCTAAATTTATGCCTAGTGATGTAGAAAATTTTGGCTTTAAATAATCTGCAGTTTCGCCGATCGGAAAAGCAAAACCTATTCCACTCATCGAATAAAGTTTATCTGGTCGCCCGGTTTGAGCATTTGCTTGTGTCGCTAATCCTAACATCAGTACGACTATCGGAGTAAGTAATTTTAGTTTCATATTTTTTATATCTAATTTAAGGTTAATCTATTCACTTTTTGCAACATCAATGCAATGTTAAATGGCTTTTCTAAATAATCATCGGGATGATATTTTTGAGCATTAATATACGTTTCATCATATCTTGCAGATGCCATAATCACAAGTATTTGTTCGGTATCAGGATTAGAGCGCAATTGTTTGAATACCGCTCTTCCATCCATTCCGTTTAACATTACATCTAAAATTATTAAATCGGGATTAAATTCTCTAATGGTTTTGAAAATAAATCTTGGAGATAATAATGGGTAAACAGTGTAATGTTCACCTTCTAATGCAAGCTGAAAAACCTCTAAAATATCTGGGTCATCATCAACAATAAGTATTCTTTTCAAATTTATTTTCTGTTATTTTATTATTTAATACTGCTAATACAAAATCAGACACATAATGTTTCAGCTTAGCAGTTTTTTTTCTAAATTGTAAACTGATATTTCTAACCAAATATTTTTTTCCATGAAGGTAGATTACATTGCGTTATCTGTACCCGTATTTTTTATCCTTATCGGGATTGAACTTGCCTATAACTTTTATAAAAAACTGGATTATTACAGGTTAAATGATAGTATTTCAAATTTAAGTCAGGGGATAGGGCAGCAGCTTACCGGCATTTTTATGAAAACGGCACTGTTTTTTGGTTATAAGTATATTTTTGAACATTGGCGACTTTTCGAAATGCCAAAATCCATTTGGGTTTGGATTATCTTATTTATCGGTGTAGATTTTTTCTATTACTGGTTTCACCGTATGAGCCACCAGGTGAATGCCCTTTGGGCGGCACATATTGTTCACCATCAATCAGAAGAATACAATTTAACTGTTGCACTGCGCCAGAGCTGGTTTCAGGGATGGTTTAGCTGGGTTTTTTATTTACCCTTGGCTTTTGCCGGTTTCGACCCAATTATGTTCTTAACCTTGAGTTCTTTTAATACTTTATATCAATTTTGGATTCATACCCGAGCCATTAAATCGATGGGTTTATTAGAATATATTTTGAATACGCCTTCACATCACCGGGTTCACCATGGTTCAAATCCAAAATACATCGATAAAAATCATGCTGGCACGCTAATTATTTGGGATAAATTTTTCGGGACTTTTCAAAAGGAAGAAGAGGAAGTTTATTACGGCATCACGAAACCTTTAGCCAGCTGGAATCCGGTTTGGGCAAACCTCCATTATTGGGATGATTTGGTGAAAACTGCCAATCAATCTCCTAAATTTAGTGATAAATTAAAGGTATTTTTAAAACCGCGAGGATGGTTTCCGGCTCATTTAGGTGGTTTTCAACTGGCGCCAGAAATAAATGCAGCTGTTTATAAAAAGTATAATCCTGGCTATCAAAATAAATTAACAGGTTACGTTTTGGTACAGTTTGCTATTGCTTTGGGTGCTGGTTCGCTCATTTTATTTTCTTATACCAAAATGGAAATTACCGCCTTACTTTCGGGAACATCATTCACCATGCTTACTTTAATAAGTTGTGGCGCACTATTAGAGCAAAAAAAATGGCTGGTAAAATTCGAATACGGTAGATTATTATTAAGTTTTTTATTGGTTTTTATTTTAAAATTTCCAATTGGTTATCAAGTAATATTTGCAGGCATACAGTTAATATCCGTAATTTGGTTCTTCAGTTTGCAAAAAGCAAATCCCGTTACCAATGAAAACTAAACTATTTGCCTCAATTTTTGCGCTTATATTTATCGTTCAACTATATGCAGAAACGATAAGTAATATTCCACTTCGTAATTTTTCAAAACCACTTATTGTTATTACCTTATTGATTTGGCTTTACAGCAGTACAAATCTTAAAGGAAGGTTTCACAAACGCATATTTACAGGTTTAGTTTTTGGTTTAATTGGCGATATTTTTTTGATGCTGCAATCTGGCAGACCAAGCTTTTTCATGTTCGGTTTAATTGCATTTTTGTTTTGCCATATTTTTTACATCAGGGCATTTATCCTCGACCATAAATCTAATCCCAATTACAAGAATCCTTTCTTTTTATGGGCAACTGGGGCCTTTGCAATCTTCTGCTCGGGTTTGTTTTTTTACCTGCAGCCAAATTTGGGTGCCATGCAATTTCTGGTTTTAATGTACGCCGTCATCATTACATTTATGGCAATAATGGCCGTTAACCGTTACGGTAAAGTAAATATTTTCAGTTTTAAATTGATACTTTTTGGGTCTATATTCTTCCTTTTTTCTGATAGTGTGTTGGCGGTTAATAAGTTCACACAGCCCATTCCTCAAGCAGGCGTAGTAATTATGGCTAGCTACATGATTGCGCAATACCTCATCGTTTACGGAACAATTGCTAGAGAATTGGTGGTGAAACAAACGGAAATTTAAGCCTCACCCTGTCAATGATTATATGTTATATTCTTTTGTGCGAGTCCCTCCCCAGAGGAGAGAAAAACAAAGGTCCGTAGCTTTGACCCATAGCATTATTACCACAGGGTTTAAAGTATTGCTCGTTGAAACCCTTTCCTCTGGAGAGGGCGACTACAAAATTTGCCTCACTTCTATCTTTCAAAGGGAGAGGCTTTATCTAATACCGTAAAAGTTTGCACTAGTCTTTCTCCGTTTTCATCAACGAGCGTTAATGTATGTTTCCCAGGTGGCGGACTAATTGCCAATTGATGGTAGTTTGTGGTTGTGGCAACATAATCATTATCAATATGCCAATATATTTTTGAGCTTTGATTCCTGTGTGCTGCATTTAAAACAATTTTGCCTCGTGCGCCATCTAATTCTAAAGGAATGTAAACCGTTGCTCCATTCTTTGGATAAATCAATTCCATTACACTATTGCCACCAGAAACATCGCAACCAGTCTTAAAGGGAGGCGAGGTTTTATAATCACTATTTTTAATTTTATAATAGTATTCCATCGCTGGTGGTAAAATGAACCAACTTTTATGTTGCATATTGGTTACACTTTCGCATTGGTCGGTTACTCGGTAAATCCCCGCTCTATCCAAATGAATGGTTTTATGAAACGGACAAACCACAGTTTTTTCGCCAGCTGTGGGTGCCAACTCATCTATTACATCAGGACAAGATTCGCCTGCTTTGTAGCCACTTTGTTTACAAACCTTAATTTTCTTTAGCTTAGTTTTTGGCGTTTCAAACCACTTGCCGTTGGGTAGCAGTCTAAAAATATCAAATAGGACAGGAGCGGCTGCCTCAATACCAACCAAACCTGGTCGGCCTTCGCCATCGGCATTGCCAACCCAAACACAAACTACATAATTGGGCGTTAAACCAACCGCCCATGCATCCCGGAAACCAAAACTCGTTCCGGTTTTCCAAGCCACTCTTTGCGATGATGAAAACTGTTCCCACAAACCTTCATCACCAGGACGCATTACTTCTTCCATGGCATTAAAAGTAGCCCAGATGGCACCATGGTCTAAAAAGGAATTGCGTTGATAATCCTTTTCATCTTTCTTAAACGTCTTATAATATGTGGCTTGATTGTAATCTGCCGGGTTGTATAAACCTTTGTACGTATTGAAATGGTTTAAGGTACGCACCATGCTCATATACGTATTGGCTAAATCCCACATGGTAACTTCGCTTCCTCCTAAAATTAGAGATAAACCATAATGGTCTGCAGGTTGGTTTAGCGTACCAATACCCAGTTTTTTCAGCTTATCGTAAAACCGTTCGTATTTATATTGCTGCAACATTTTAACGGCAGGAATATTTAACGAGCGACTTAAAGCTTTATCAGCAGCAATTGCACCATCGTAACCCAAATCATAATTTTGCGGGGAATATCCTGCGATTTGTGTCGGCACATCAGGAATCAAGGTATGCGGCAAAATAAATCCATCGTTCAGCATACTGGCGTAAAGCAAGGGTTTTAATGTACTTCCCGGACTTCGAGGCGCCTTTATCATATCAACATGGCTTTGTAAATCTGCATTTTCTGGTTGATATATATTTCCGACATAACTTACTACTTCTCCGGTTCTGGCATTTAAAACCAAAGCCGATATGTTATTAATATCGTTGGCTCTGTAACGGTTATTGTATCGCTTTAAAATGGCGTTTATCTTGAGTTGAACATCTTCATTCAAAGTGGAAGTTATTCTTGTAGAATTGATTTCTAAACTAGCTCTTTCTTGCTTAAAGCGGTTTAATAAATGTGGTGCATTTTGAGGCAAGGGTAGCGGCTTGCCCGGAACAGGTTCTAGCTTAGCCAAGTTGGCTGTATTTTGGTCGATGTATTTTAGCTTTGCTAATTTATCCAATAAATCGTTTCGCTTTTTAATTAATCTTGCTGAGTTTTTTCCGGGATGAACCAGCGATGGGCTATTTGGTAAAACGGCTAAAGTTGCCATTTCTCCCCAAGAAAGCGTTTTGGCATCTCTGCCATAATAACGCCAACTTGCTGCATCTAAACCCACAACATTACTTCCAAAAGGTGCGTTTGCTGCGTACAGACCAATAATTTCTTTTTTCGAATATTTTAACTCTAACCTGAAAGCTAGAATGATTTCGTAGAATTTTTGCCAAACTGTTCTATCTTTCTTTCTTGATAAACGAATGATTTGCATGGTTAAGGTGCTGCCGCCACTTACTACACTTTTAGCTTTGAAGTTTTGACGCATCGCCCTGCTCATGGCTAAAAAATCTATTCCGAAATGGCTATAAAATCGCTTATCTTCAAAAGCAATAATGCAATCCTTAAATTTTACGGGAACAGAATCGGCGACGGGAAAGCGCCATTGTCCATCACTTGCGATAGCTGCACTTAACAAATTTCCATTACTCGCCTCAATTACAAATGAAGTAGGAGATTTGAAAAGTTTAGCTGGAAGTAGAAATAAAAACACCAAAAGCAATAAGATACAGATGATATCGGTAAAAATAATTGCCTTTGGTATTTTACTCATTTACATTATAAAAATTTTAATCGTAGCCTCCAGCTACAATATATATGTTGTTTTATTTATAATTTGAAGAAACTATTATTTTTTCTAGTCTTAACCTCAACCTCATTCTTAACCTCAGCCTCAACTACTTTACCACCTGAACCCATTTTCCATCTTGCGTAGCAGAAATATCATTGTTGTACATCGCCTCGCATTGAACTGCCGATAAATAATACTTCCCTAAATAAGAGGCATTTAGCAGAACCTTATAAACCAGGCTTTCATTTTCACGGATATTGAAATAGGTGAAAACCCTGTCATCACGAATATCCTGATAGGTAAAAGGCGATGATGCCAAAATACTCTGATTATCGTTCACTCGTGTGTTGATAATTTCCCATCCCGAAGGGAAAATTTGGGTAAGCGCCATCTGTTCGTAATAACCCATTCTACCAGGATTTTTTATAGTCACTTCTGCATAAAAATCAGTTCCCTGTTTTAAAGTCGTTGGGTCTAAGGCCGTGCCGTTTAAACGTTTATAAACCACGTTCATATCCAAAACATCAGATCGGTTGGGTAAGAAATTATTCTGGCCCGCAACAGGTTGACCTTCCAAAACCAAACGAACAAACAACACATTATTGCCATTATTGGTTATTGATGCTGTGTTTCCTTTAAAGCTGACAGCCGTACTGTTGATGTACTGACCAGAATTTACAGGTGCAGATTTTCCATCTAACACATATTGGTATTGCAACTTATTTGATGATTGATTGGTGCCACAGAACTTCGCGATAGCCAATAAACTGTAAGCCGTAGTTTGGGTGCTGTACCATGTGTTTTCACCTAATTTAGCAGCCAAGGGTTGCAATAAACTTGCTGCCTTTGCTTTTTGTCCAAGCAAGGTTAACGTTTCTAAAATCATCGCCTCATCACGGACATCGGAACCATAGGTTCCGCCGAGTTGTTTGTAAGGTTGTATTGAAGTGTCTAATCCGCGAATCATGTTTTGCGCCACATCGTTTTGACCTGCTAACTTATATGCAGCGGCCAAGCGCCATTTTGCAGAAACCGACAAATACTCAAAAGCTTTCAATCTGTTCATCGCGGCCATTTCTGGTTTTTTAGCCAGGGCAAGCATATATAAACGATAAGCTTGAGATAAATCGCCACCATAAAAATTATTACTGTTTGGTGCCCAATTTGCAGCTTTAGCTTTTTGGAAACGCAACAATTCGTCCAATAATCCAACAGGTAAAGTATAACCTGCATTCTGTGCTTCAACTAAAAAATGACCGCCATAATTACTTCCCCATTCATCTGCATTTGCATCGCCGGGCCAATAAGATAAGCCCCCATCAGTAGTTTGGAAACCCTTAATTCGGGTAATTCCGGCTTTGATGTTTTTCTCAGTCATGGCTTTTTGTTGCTCACTTAGCGGGCTTAATCTATCCAAATACAATTGAGGAAAAATGCCTGAGGTAGTTTGCTCAATACATCCATGTGGATATTGAATCAGGTAACTCAAACGTTTTTTAAGGTTAATCGATGGGATAGATGACACCTCTAACGTTCCTGAATTTGTACCATTCATTCCGATAGGTGAATAATTTACAGCCCATTTTTGTCCGGGTTGAACCGTTGCGGAAACCACATTTGTGATGTAAGGATTTGGATTTCGAATGTCCATTTCTACATCATAATCTGTTCGTTCTCCTCCACTTTGCGCAATCACCTTCACTTTGGTAATACCAACCGTGTTTGGCGCTTTCACCTCGAAATACGCCATCTGCTCGCCAGTTTGCTTGTAGTAAAGTTGTTGTTTATTTGTGCCCTGAACAATCAAATTATTCGCCTGAAGTTGTACAGAAACATTCTTTAAATTTTTCTCTGTAGCAAAAACCGTAACTGGCAAAGTAAAGGTTTCACCCGGACCAATTACTCGAGGTAATGTTGCCAAAACCATCAAAGGTTTTTTCACCTGAACGGATTTTTCTGCAAATCCATAAGCAGCATCCTGACCAGCAACAACCATTGCCCGTACAGCGCCAATATATTGTGGCAATTTAAATTTATGCGTTTTACTTTCGCCTTTACCAATTGTAAATGGTCCCATAAATTTTACAACCGCTTTAAATCGGTTTGCCTTAGCCGGATTAAGATTTTTGTTGATGCTACCATCACCACCAATACTTAAAATGCGTTCTAAATTACCTCCCCAAGCGCCTAAAACGTAATCAAATAAATCCCAGGTTTTAACACCCAATCCTTCACGGGCATAAAAAGCACCATGTGGATCTGGCGTTTTAAAACGGGTCAAATCCAACAATCCTTCATCAACCAAAGCAATGGTATAAGTCATTGCCTTGCCGTTTTGCTCACCTACGGTAATGGTATTTTCGGTTTCAGGTTTAATTTTATCCAACATTTTTATGGTTGGTTTTAAAATCGTTTGTGGGTCTTCAACAGAAATTGGAATTGCACCATACATTCTGATTGGCAAATCATTAACGGTTTGTGCATGAGGTTGTAACAGCGTAATGTTTGCGAAAACATTCGGTGCCATTTCTTTCTCGGCTTTAAATTTATATTGCGTTTGTCCTGCCTCAGTATCAATCCAGAAGGTTTTTAAAACGCGACTGCCATTTTCAATAGAAACCAATGCTCTACCATTTTTAGCGGTAGGAATGGTTAGCGTAATGTCTTCACCAACGGTAAATTTCTCTTTGTTGGCAGTAAAAGATAACATCGATGCCTCCGTTGGATTTGTACCTTGCTCACGTTGTGCCCATCCTGGCCAATCTACATAAACAGATTTTCCGGTTACGTGGCCACCATTTAAATCGCGAACCAAAATCAAATATCTTCCCCATTCTGGCTCGTTTATGCGTAAATTCCAACTCCCTTTACCATTTGATAAACTTACCTGATGCGTTTCTACCAACTTATTGTATTGGTTTTGTGTGAAATTTGCATAAGTGTATTGGTTATCCTGTTCCCACCACCAACGCCATTGCGTTTTATATAATTCTACCTGAACAGTTTTACTGCCCGAGAGCAATTTTCCATCAGTATTTACATTTACAATCTCAATTTTATGGTCTTTTCCGGTAACCAGCATGCCACTTAATTTATCGCCTTTCTCCGGGCGAACACCTAAATAGTTATTGTAAACATGATACGGAATGCTAAAATTATCAATACTAAAATTACCGCCCGGTTCGAAAACTTTGGTCGTAAAATTCGCTCTTAAAATTCCGGGTGCTGTATTGTTTTCATTAAGGTTTGTATTCACTTGTGCACTACCATCGCCATTTAGTATACCCTCAAAAATAGTTTTAACCTGCGATTCAAAATTAACCGTTGGATTATCGAAACTGTAACCTTCAAAACCTTTAAATTTGGTTTCAGTGGTATTGAGGTTAACATCAACTTTAGCCTTTAAATTTTGCGCAGGCGAGCCAAATAGCCATTTTGCAGATAGGGTAGCGGCCGAAGTTCCGGCAGTTAAGTAAGGTTTATTGCCAACATTAAAATCAATTTTTAATCGATTGGGCATCACCGTTTCAATCTTCAAAGTTTTGGTGAAAGTGGCACCACCAGCTTTTACTTTGGTCATCCAGTTGCCTGTAGGGGCGGTGCTTTCCGTTGCGGTTTTAAAAGTATAGAAACCATTTAATGGTTTGCCATTAATTAAGCGTTTATATAATTGTCCTTTCGGATTATAAAACTCCATTGTAACCGGATAATTTGCAGGAAGTTTCTTTAGTTTATCTTCTAAAACGAAAGAAACAAACAAACTATCACCTGGTCGCCATACGCCACGTTCGCCATAAATAAATCCTTTTAATCCGCTTTGAACTACATCGCCACCAACATCGAAACGACTTAAAGGCAGCGAACTTCCATCATCTAATTTTAAATAACCACGTTCTGAACCATTCTTGGCAATCAATAAAAATGGCTGGCGTTTTAGATCGAATCTGGCGAAACCATCTCCATCGGTTTTGGTAGTAAAAATGATTTGTTTCTGGTAATCCATCAATTCCAGATTCACACCGCTCAAAGGTTTTGCCGTTAATAAATCAGTTGCTACAATGAGCATACTGTTATCATTGCCGCGTTTGGCGACTAAGCCAATATTCGATGCAATTAGGTTTCTACTTGCCCAGCGTTGGTTGGTGTAAAATGATGGTGTGCAAGGATTGTCCTTATCATCCCAACGGTAATTATTGGGATAGTAATTGTTGTAACGTTGCCAAAAATTATCATCTTCATCAATTTTTTCGCCATAACTTTCATCTTCACCGTAATAGCTGCTTTCCTCATTATCTTCGCCAGGTTTTTCATCATTTGCTTTACAGTTATAAGCATTGTATTCTTGTCTGAAAGCGATGGTAACCCGATACATAGCACCAGGTTCAGTGCGAATCATTTTATCTAAATCAAGTGTAAAACGATTTTTTTTATGCAGGTTTAGAGATTTGTCTTCATCTAATCTGACGGTTTTTTGCAATATTGGTTTTGCTACACGGCGCAATTCATTTCCATCTTTATAGCTATTGGTTTGGAAAAATTGCGGGATGTTATTTTCGTAAATTTTGATAACCGTAACATCAACAGCTTTTAGGTTGATGGCCTCGAAAGGTAATACCAATTTACCCGAATTTGGCAAAATTGTCCCGGCACCGGCTATGGTTACGGATGGTAATTTATCTTCAAAAACCAAGTTAGCCGTTTTGCCACCTGTTAAAGTTTTTCCATTGATATTTTCTACACCGTTATTTACATTTAGCGTGTAGTTGCCTTTTAATTCTTCGGCGGCATAAACTTTTACCTGACTTGCATCTATCGTAAATCTTAAATCACTCAGGTTGCCCAAGGTAATCATACCAGTTAAATCCTGACCAACACCAATAGGTTCAGAAAACTGCACTAAAGCGTAGTCTTCTTCGCCTTGAATGGCTTTAATATCTAAAATTTCAAACTTATTTAAAGCCGGAATTCTAATTTCTTCTTCACCTTTTTGTTCCGCATCAATGGCATCTCCATCCCAATTTATTTTTAAAGTTTGGTCGGTTGATTTTTTCTTTATGCTATCTATTGTAAATTTCGAAGTGTTTTTAGCAGGGTTGTGTTGCCATTTCACTTTTAATTTCTGGTCGAAATTCAACTCAATAATCTTTTCAATTTTCGCAGTTTCTTCCCCATCAGAGGTTGCCAGTTCTCCGGTTAATTTCATATAATCAAGCGAAGTATTGTTCTGAGAAACTAAACCATTTTGCGATAATATTACACCCGGTGTGATTACTTTAAACTCGAAATCGAAATCTTCTAAACCTTTTTCAGTTGCCGAAACCTCTGATAACTTAAAAGTAGCTTCATATTCTTTGCCTGGTTTCAAATTTTCATCTGGACGAAATTCTACGGTTTGCGGGTCAATCCAATAGGTTTTACCCGAAATAGATGGAGAGAAATCAAATAAATCCCGCGAATCTGCCTTGCCTAAATCTTGCATTCCCGTTGCGGCATTAGCCAAATGAACGCGAATAAAACTTTTTTTAGAGATGGTTCCAGAAGTGTATGCCTCAATGTATTTAGCATAAGCCTGGCTATCTTCATTCGATTTCTTTTTATGCCTGAAATAAATAAAAAGAATTGCCGCAATAGATACGACAAGCAAGCCAATAAAAATAAATTTCTTTTTGGATGAAGATTGGTAGGTAGATGGTTGTTCCATTTATTGAGATTATAATTAGATATGTTGGATAAATTGTTGGCAAAGATTTTTACAGGCGAATATTTAGCTTACTCAATTTTTACCGCATTATTTAAATCAATATTAAATTGATGAAAATTAACTAAAATTCCTATTAAAATAATTTATGTTGAAAAATAATAGTTTTGGTTTGTTCCTTTAATTCGATTTGGATAAGTTTACACCATCAACCCAATTCTACCAAATATGATTAAGAAATTTTTAATTCTCGCCAGCTTTTTAATGATTGCCAATTGCTCTTTCGCACAAAAAGCTGAGGTAGAAAATGCAGTAAACCAACTTGCCAAATTGATGGTTTCGCCTGATAGCTTGGCTTTAGATAAATTAATTTTAAACGACTTAAGTTATGGTCATTCGAGTGGAAAGGTTCAAACCAAGCAAGAATTTATGCATTCTTTGTTGTCTTCTGAATCTGATTTTGTGGATATAAATTTAACTGACCAAACCGTAATTGTTCAAAATAAAACAGCTTTGGTTCGACATATTTTAAATGCAAAAACCAACGATAAAAATGTGCCTGGAAATGTAAAGCTGCATATTTTACTGATTTGGAGCAAAGAAAAGGGAGGCTGGAAATTGCTTGGTAGACAAGCGGTTAAGGTAAATTAAGGTGGTTCAATTGTGTCATTGGTTCATTCGTCATTTGTATGTGATGCCTAATCTTCTCTCTAATCTATTAAGTAAAGACGATGAGTTTAATTATTAACTTTTTGAGCTTGAACAGATTATCCAAATGAACAAATGACTAATGAACATTTTATTTAATCATCACTCCAGGTCTGTTCACCAGCGGAATTTTAATTAAATTGGTATCAATTATACTTTCTGGCAAGAAGATGAATTTCTTATCGTAAATGGTAGTGCCGATGTAATAACTTAACCAATATTCGTTTGTTAATCCAAAGACTTCAGGGTCGATGGCTTCGACGCCTTTAAAATCCTGAGCACTCATATCACCAATGAAATGCCTTAACACAGATGTTTTAACTTGTTTGCCATCTTTTTCACCATAACCTTTCGAGCTAATTAAAACATTGGTAATAGGCTCATTTTTTAGGTTAACAAGGTAAACCGTCCAGTTTTTTACTTCTGGTGTTTCACTCATGAGCACAACCGCCATTGCGATATCTTCTACTGTATTTTCTGTTAAATCCGCTTTCAAATTTAAAATGATTGAATGGGTAAATGATTGAATTAGTGAATGATAGATTGAGAGAATGATTGAATTATTGAGTGATAGATTGAGAGAATGATTGAATTATTGAGTGATAGATTGAGAGAATGATTGAGTTAGTGAATGATTGAATGATAGATTGAGCGAATTAGTGAATTAGCTCTGGATTACATTTGGATATTTAATATTATTAGATAAGCAATTTCATCTCGATAATCATAAAATCCTTTAATCCTGGTAAAAATCCTTTAATCCTGGTCTATTTTTTCTTCTTCGCCACTGCCTTCTTCTTAGCTGGTGCTTTTTTCTTCGTTTCGAAAGCCTTTGGAACCTGCTCTACAATCATTTTCTTTATCACTTCCAAATCTACATCAGCCAATTCTTCAGGCGTATATTTTTGTTTAGTCTTTTCGTTATACCTCAATTTCAGCATCAATTTACCGAAACGAATGAACGGTCCCCAGCGGCCATTTTCGATTGAGATTTTCTCTTCATCCCAAGTTTTAATAAATCTATTCGCCTCTTTTTCAACCTTTTTACCAATCAGCGTATCAATATCTTCCTGCGATAAATTATCGAAATCGTAACCTTTAGCCGGAATATTGATAAATAAATCATTCCATTTAATAAATGGCCCGAATCTACCTTTACCTTTTGTAACACCTAAGCCTTGATAATGTGCAATCGGAGCATCATCATCCATTTTTTGCTTAATAATTTCTACTGCTCTTTCGTAAGTAACCGCTAAAGGCTCTTCATTTTTAGGCAGAGAAATAAAACTTTCACCCCATTTTACGTAAGGACCAAAACGACCGACACCAACCATCACTTCCTTACCTTCATAATCTGGTAGAGAAAAAGGAAGTTTAAACAATTCAAGTGCATCTTCCAGTTGAATGGTTGCTACAGATTGGTTGCGCATTAAACTGGCATAACGAGGTTTTTCTTCTTCATCAAGCTCACCAATTTGCACCAGCGGACCAAATTTACCAACTTTAGTGTACACATTTTTTCCCGTTGCAGGGTCTAAACCAAGCAAACGTTCGCCTGTTGCACGTTCGGCAGTTTCTAAAGTTGTTTCAACTTCTGCATGAAAAGGATTGTAAAAAGAATGCAGCATTTTGGTCCACTCTTGCAAACCTTGTGCAATCTCATCAAATTCTTTCTCCACTTTAGCGGTAAAGTTAAAATCAACAATTCCTTTAAAATGCTCAACTAAAAAATCATTAACCACTTCACCAATATCAGTAGGGAAGAGTTTTTGTTTTTCGGCACCAGAAATTTCTGTTTTAATATCTTTTGTAACCGTTCCGTTAGCTAAAACGATGGCGGTAAATTTACGAGGTTTACCATCTCTATCTTCCTTAACCACATAACCGCGGTTTTGTACGGTAGAAATTGTTGGCGCATAAGTAGAAGGGCGACCGATGCCAAGTTCTTCTAATTTTTTTACTAAACTGGCCTCGGTATATCTAGCCGGCGGACGAGAATAACGTTCCGTTGCCTGCATTTCATTTAAAAATAATTCTTGTCCTTTTGCTAGCGGAGGTAGGATAGAGCCGCCTTCTTTTTCTTCGCCCTCTTCATCATCTGTCGATTCTAAATAAACTTTTAAAAAACCATCAAATTTCAAAACCTCGCCCTCGGCAACTAAATGCTCTTTACGGGTTGATGCAGTGATTTGAGCAGTTGTTTTTTCAAATAAAGCCTCGCTCATTTGCGATGCAATAGAACGCTTCCAGATTAAATCGTACAAGCGTTTTTCCGAAATATCACCGTCAACAGTATGCCTGTCGAAATAAGTTGGCCGAATGGCCTCGTGAGCCTCTTGCGCACCAGCAGACTTCGTTCTATAAACCCTTTGATGATGGTATTTATCGCCATAAGCTGATTTTATTTCTGCAGCAGCAGCATTTAAGGCAGTTTCCGATAAATTTACAGAATCCGTTCTCATGTAGGTAATCTTTCCAGCCTCGTACAATCTCTGTGCAACTTGCATGGTTCTCGCCACGGGAAAACCCAATTTTCGTGAGGCCTCTTGCTGCAAAGTTGAGGTTGTAAATGGAGCAGCAGGATTACGTTTTGCTGGTTTAGTCTCTAAACTAGTGATGTCGAATTTCGCTACAGCACAATCCTGAAGAAATTTTTCAGCCTCATTTTCGCTTTCGAAACGTTGTGGTAATTCTGCTTTTACAACTTCTTTTCCTTTTCCGGTAGAAAATTGTGCCGTAATTTTATAAGCAGCAGTGGCATTAAATTGCTGTACTTCTCTTTCTCTATCAACAATTAAACGAACCGCAACAGATTGAACACGACCTGCAGAAAGCGATGGTTTAACTTTCTTCCATAAAACAGGTGAAAGCTCAAAACCCACCAATCTATCTAAAACACGGCGCGCTTGTTGTGCATTTACTAAATTATAATTTATATCCCTCGGACTTTCTATCGCTTTTAATATTGCTGGTTTTGTAATTTCATGAAAAACAATTCGTTTAGTTTTCTCCACTTTTAGGCCTAAAGTTTCGAATAAATGCCATGAAATAGCTTCTCCCTCACGGTCTTCATCGGATGCTAACCATACCATTTCGGCTTCCTTAGCAAGTTTTTTAAGTTCGGCTACCATGCTTTTCTTATCGGCAGGTACTTCATAGGTTTGAGCGAAATTATTTTTAATATCAATCGCCATATCGCCTTTAACTAAATCCCGAATGTGGCCATAGCTCGATTTCACAAGGAAATCTTTACCAAGATAGCCTTCTATAGTTTTAGCTTTTGCAGGTGACTCGACGATTAATAAATTTTTGGCCATGAAATACGTTTTTGTGCAAATAAAGCTATAATTAAAGTATAAATGCAAACCTGACCGATATTTAATGCAATTTTTTTATTAAATATTTTAAAATTTTGGCTTTAGAAACCTCAAAAAGGCTTTAGAAATATACTTAATTAATGACCGCATTTATTTTTTGCCAAAGGCTATTATCGAAACCAGAAATTGCAAAAGATGGGTTCGCCGGATCTGATGCATTGCCCATCCTTACAATAACCATATTTTTACTCGGTATTACGTATATACGTTGATCTGATGCGCCCATTGCAGCGTACATATCGCTTGGAGCATTTGGCACCAAGGCACCCTGGAAAACACTTTGGCTGCCAGGTATCATGTAACTGCTTTTACCATTTAGCCACCATAAATAGCCATAAGAAGGATTTATATTTTGGGATGAATTTATGCTTTCAGAAAAAAAAGATTCATTAATGATTTGCTCTTTATTCCATTTTCCATTGTTTAAAGCCAGTAAACCAAATTTTGCCATGCTTCGAGTGTTACTGTTGTAAATTTTAAATATGATGCCTTCATCCCAAAAACCATCCATACCTATTTTACTTTTTAGTTTATTATTAAAATAGGTTTCAAAACTCTGCTTACTTGCCGCAGATACTACATCCATTAATTTTTGGAAAACGTTAGCATAAGCCCATCTTGTTCCTGCATCAGCTATATATGTTAATTTCGATTTTGTCACCAGTTCACTGCTTTCATCTAATCCCGATGTCATTGTAAGTAAGTGTTTTACTGTAATTAAATTTTCTTTCGCTAACGGTTCACTTGTCCATCCGGTACCCAAATATTGATTAGCAGCAGTACCTATATTTAAAAAACCTTCCTGTTGTGCTATTCCGGTTGTGGTAGCGACTAAAGTTTTGCCTGCACTATTCCATTGCCAGGTATCGCTTGAAGTGTGGCCATTGAAGTATTCTTCTAAAACAATTCTGCCATTTACTAGTATTATAAATGATTTGGAATTTTTCTCTGCAAGGAATTTTTTTAAGTCTTCTACAGCGTTCTGTTTCCATCCAAGACTTGCAATCGGTTTCGTTTCCCAGTTAGTAGAATTATTAGGTGGAAAATACATCTGTTCAGGGTTAGCTGGAGAAGGATTATCACTTCCTTTTTTACAACTTAAAAATGACACATATATGATTATTAGGATAATTTTGAAATTTTTCATAATAAAAGTTGTTGGTTAATTATTACGACAATAAATTTTATATAAGGTTTAATTTACACTGTTTCAATAGTATAGATTATCTAACTTGGATCAATTTGATTATTTATAAGAGAATAATATATTATTTGAAATAGGATTATCTATATCCATTATAATGATGTTGTTTTTAAAATGGGAATATTAATTAAACTTGCCATATTATTTACATGTAAATAACACGAGTAAAAACTATTTGTACTTATATTCGTATATAAAATAAAACAGCAATGATAAATACCATCCTAATCTTATTAAACTTTTTGGTAACAGCACCACCAAAAAATGTTTACGACTTCAGCTTCAAAACAATTGATGGCAAAGAAGTTAAATTATCAAAATTTAAAGGTAAAAAAATCTTAATTGTTAATACTGCATCTAAATGTGGTTTTACACCTCAGTATGAAGATTTAGAAAAACTTCAAAAACAATATGGAAAGAAAGTAGTACTAATAGGTTTTCCGGCAGGTAATTTTGGTGGGCAAGAATTTTCAACAAATGCTGAAATTAAGGAATTTTGCACAGGAAAATATAATGTTTCTTTTACTTTAGCAGAAAAAAGTAGTGTTAAGGGTGATGATATTAGCCCATTATTTAAATACTTAACTTCTCAGACGAATACAGAAGAACAAGGAGAAATTAAATGGAATTTCGAGAAATTCTTAATTAATGAAAAAGGAGAATTAGTACACCGTTTCCGTTCAAAAACAAAGCCTACAGATGAGGCAATTGTGAAGAATCTTTAAAGTGTAGAATTCGAGATGTGAAAGCGAATGATTTTCTCGCACCCAAAATAAAATTGAAAGGGTAAAATGGGAAAATGGAACTAATCCATTTTGCCATTTTACCCTTTTTTAGTTTAATATATTAACGCTTGAAAAACTTTGTTAAAGTCCATCATAAATCTTACGTCATCCCTTTTTAATCTCCAATTAGTTTTTCTCTAAAACAGTTTTCCAAACTACAGCACTTAGTATAGCACCTGTAACGGGTGCCAGTATAAACATCCAAACTTGTTTAAGTGCTTCTCCTCCAGCAATTATTGCAGGACCAATGCTACGAGCAGGATTTACAGAAACACCTGTTATTTTAATGCCAACAATATGTATTAAAACTAAGGAAAGTCCGATAGCCAAACCAGCAAATCCTCCGTTAATGTTTTTTGTAGAAGTTGAGCCAAAAATAACAAGTAAAAAAATAAAAGTAAAAACAGCTTCGGCCGTAAATGAGGCTGTAGAATTATATTCACTTAAATAGCCTTTTCCCCATCCGTTTGAACCCAATGCCCATTCTTTCATTTCGAAACTTACTTGATTGCTAGCAATAAGATATAATAAGCCAGCGCCTGCAATACCACCTAAAATTTGTGCAACAATGTAATAAGCAGCCTCGTTAACTTTCATCCTGCCTGCCACAACCATTCCAATAGAAATTGCAGGGTTAATATGACAACCGGAAATATGCCCGATGGCGTAGGCCATAGCAATAACAGATAAGCCAAATGCAAAAGAAATGCCTAATAAGCCTACGCCAGTTGTGCCATTACCACCTGCTATGACTGCGCTACCGCAACCCATTAAAACTAATACGAGTGTGCCAAGAAACTCAGCGGTGAATTTTGAGAATTTACTAGTCTCCATTTGATTAAATTTTAAAGTTTTAAATAAAAAATAAACAGGGATGACTGTAATCCAAAGTAAAGAAAAAATTATTAATTGATATAGCTTTTTAGAATAATATTTATGATTATAACTTTTTTTTAAATTCTGGATAATAAAAAATCCCAACTGAATGTGCAATTGGGATTGGGAATTTATTGTTTTTCTGATTGTTAGACTAAGAAACCACCACCTAATAAATCGTTTCCTTCATAGAAAACGGCCGATTGTCCTGGTGCAATTGCCGAAACACTGTGATCGAATACAACACGCATTCTATCTTTTTCCTGAACAATTGTGCTTAACATGCCAGCATCTTTATAACGGATTTTTGTAATCACATCATTCATTGGTTCTTCTATACTTGAATATTTTACAAGATTAATATTTCTAACCATTGCTTCTCTGCGCTCCAACTCATCAGCTTTGCCTAATACAACTGTATTGCTTTCAGGTAAAATCTGCGTAACAAACATCGGTTCGCCAAAAGCAATACCTAATCCTTTACGTTGGCCTATGGTATAAAACGGATAGCCTTTATGTTGCCCAACAATCATTCCGTTACTTAAAATGAAATTTCCACCTGCAACTCTATCTTCCAAATCTTCGACTTTATGTTTTAAAAATGCTCTGTAATCATTATCTGGAACGAAACAAATCTCGTAACTCTCCGATTTTTTTGCCAACTCTTCCTGCCCCATATCCAAAGCCATTTGCCGGATTTCGGATTTAGCAAAACTTCCTAAAGGAAATTTTGTACGTGACAAATTTTCTTGGGAAACGCCCCAAAGCACATAAGATTGATCTTTATTTTCGTCTTTACCTTTCGAAATTACATAACGTCCGCTATCTTGCTGGCGGATATTAGCGTAATGTCCTGTTGCTATAAATTCGCAATCCAGTTTGTTTGCACGTTTTAATAAGGCTTCCCACTTAATGTGTGTATTACATAAAACACACGGATTGGGTGTTCTGCCTGCTAAATATTCGTCAACAAAGTTATCAATTACATAATCGCCAAATTCATCTCGAATATCTAAAATGTAATGAGGGAAACCATAGTTTACAGCAAGCGTACGGGCATCGTTAATGCTATCGAGCGAGCAACAGCCGGTTTCTTTGCTACTACCACCTGAAGTTGCATAATCCCAGGTCTTCATGGTTAAACCGATAACTTCATAACCCTGCTCGTGCAACATTACTGCTGCAACCGAACTATCAACCCCGCCACTCATGGCTACCAGAATTCTACCGTGTTTACTCATTTTAAAACTATTGCCTGCAAAAGTAAGGTTTATTTACCTGATTTTTTTAAAAAGCCCCGTCAGTTACTTGTAAAAAGGGATTTGTATTTTTTATGCTAGTTAAACGATTTAGTTTTATAGGATTAAAAGATTTGCATTAAAATTAATATCTTCGAACATCTAAAAATTCAATTAAATTTTAAATTGATATGATTAAAAAATTTATCCTGCCATGCCTGTTGCTCTCTGTCCTTGCGGTATCTGCGCAACAGAAATTAGTACAATATGTTAAACCAATTATTGGTACATCAAAAATGGGGCATACTTATCCTGGTGCAACCGTTCCTTTTGGTGCAGTGCAGTTAAGTCCTGAAACTGATACTTTATCTTACGAAGTAAATGGAAAATATAATGGTGATGTTTATAAATATTGTGCGGGTTATAAATATGAAGATAAAACGATAACTGGTTTCAGTCATACACATTTTAGTGGTACAGGTCATTCAGACTTGGGCGATTTCCTGATTATGCCAACTAAAGGGAAATTACAATTAAACCCGGGAACAGCCTCCGACCCTAAAACTGGTTATCGCTCTGCTTTTTCTCATAATAACGAAGTGGCCGAAGCAGGATACTATAAAGTTAAACTTGATGATGATAATATTACTGCAGAACTTACAGCTACAACAAGGGTAGGAATGCATCAATATACTTTTCCGAAATCTGATCAATCTCATATTATTTTAGATTTGATGGCCGGAATTTATAATTATGAGGAAAAAACTGTTTGGACTTATGTTCGTGTAGTTAACGACACTTTAATTACGGGTTATCGCCAAACAAATGGCTGGGCAAGAACTAGAACAGTTTATTTTGCCATGAGTTTCTCTAAACCATTTAAAAGTTACGGGCGTAAGAGTTACGATGCTAAACAAGCTTATCGTGGTTTTTGGGGCAAATTTAATCAGGATAAAAACTTCCCTGAAATTGCAGGTAAAAAGTTGAAAATGTACTTTGATTTTGATACGCAAGAAAGTGAGAAAATTAAAATCAAGTTTGCTTTATCTCCGGTAAGCCAAGAAAATGCTTTGCAAAATATGCGTGCAGAGATTTCAGGATGGGATTTTGATAAGGTCAAAATGCAAGCACAATCAACCTGGAATAAAGAGCTAAATAAAATTCAAGTTAATACTTCAAACGATAATAAAATAAACTTCTATACAGCGCTTTATCACGCTTTTATAAACCCAACTACTTATACAGATTTAAACGGCGAATATAAAGGTTTAGATCAGGGTATTCATAAAGCAGAGGGTTTTACCAATTACACTACTTTTTCTCTTTGGGATACCTACCGGGCTTTACATCCTTTCTTTAATATCATACAACCAGGGAGGAGTAATGATATGGTTAAATCAATGATGGCACATTACGACCAAAGCAGCTTGCATATGCTACCAATTTGGTCGCATTATGCCAATGATAACTGGTGCATGAGCGGTTATCATAGCGTTTCGGTTATTGCCGATGCGATTATTAAAGGCACATACAATGGTGATGCAAATAAGGCTTTGGATGCTTGCATTACAACATCAAAGCATCGCGATTATGAAGGGATTGGCTATTACATGGATATGGGTTATATACCTGCTGAAAAAAGTGGCGTTTCGGTTTCAAATAACTTGGAATATTCTTACGATGATTGGGCAATTGCACAATTAGCCAAAAAGTTAAACCGGATGGATGTATATGATGAATTCATTAAACGGTCTAATAATTGGAAAAATAATTGGGATAAAGGATCAGGTTTTATGCGTCCGAAATTGGCTGATGGTACGTTTAAAAAAGTTTTTGATCCAAAAGATACAGAAGGACAAGGTTTTATAGAAGGCAATAGCTGGAATTACAGCTTCTTTGTTCCTCATGATCCTGTTGCATTAATTGAAGTGATGGGCGGAAAAGCAAAATTTACGGCCCGATTGGATACATTATTCACCATGCACTTGCCTGATGAATTCTTTGCACATACAGAAGATATTACTCGTGAAGGTATTATAGGCGGTTACGTTCATGGAAATGAACCTGCACATCATATTGCTTATCTTTACAACTGGACTGATAAACCCTGGAAAACACAGGCTCAGGTTCGCCATATTTTAAATATGCAATATAAACCTACAGCCGATGGTTTGGGTGGAAATGACGATTGCGGACAAATGAGCGCTTGGTACATGTTCTCTTCTTTGGGTTTTTACCCGGTTTCACCAGGTTCTGATATTTATTCACTTGGAAGTCCTTTGGTTAACAACGCAGTTTTAAATTTAGAAAATGGAAAAACTTTTATCGTTGAGGCAATTAAACAAAGCGATAAAAATGTGTATGTAGAAAAGGTTTTACTTAATGGAAAAGAAATTACAAACCATCAAATTAAGCATTCTGACATTACTAATGGCGGAAAGCTCACTTTTTATATGTCTCCGAAGCCTAAAAATAAATGAGCAGGTTGTTTTTTAAACAACATTAATGCGCAAACTTCATAAGTCGCTCGGTTATCGTGCGACTTTTTGTTTTTTAAAGAATTGACAACTAATTTTTAGTGTTTTTTGTACGATTCTTATTAAACTCAAACAAAACCGTACATTCCATAATAACTTTGAAACCATATTACTTCAATATTTCTACAGATTTCAAGTATAATATAGTAGTTAATTTCTATTTTAGATAAAATGAAAATCCTGATAGTAGAAGATGAATTAACCATATTGGAAAGTATGCTGAGTTACTTTACTGAAGTTGGTAATGTTTGCGAGTCAGCATCTGATTATTTGTCAGCATCTGAAAAAATAAATCTTTACAATTATGATTGTATCCTGCTTGATTTGGGTTTACCTGATGGTGAAGGTTTAAATTTATTAAAGGAGCTTAAAAAATTAAAAAAGAATGATGGTGTTTTAATCATATCCGCCAGGCATTCTTTAGATGATAAACTATCCGGACTCAACTTGGGTGCTGATGATTATCTGGTTAAGCCTTTTCATTTATCAGAATTAAAAGCCCGGGTTAGTGCCATTGTGCGAAGAAAAAAATTCGACGGAAATAACATTATCACTTTTAATGAAATAAGTGTGGATATTACCAAAATGGAAACTTCGGTTAAAGGGCAAATCATTACCTTAACCAAAAAAGAATATGATCTGCTAATTTACTTCCTATCAAATAAGGGAAAAGTTGTAACTAAAAATGCCATTGCAGAACATCTTTGGGGTGATGAAATGGATATTTCTGATGATTTTGATTTTATTTACACTCATATAAAAAATCTTCGTAAAAAAATAATAGAGGCAGGCGCAAGCGATTATCTACAATCTGTTTACGGCATTGGCTATAAGTTTGGTATGGTATGAGATTAGCAGATAGATATAATCGAGTTAACTTAATCACTGCGTTAATCGTTTTTTTAATTACGGGCATAATCTATTACTTAGTTATCCATTTTATATTCAGAGAAAAGCTCGATAGAGATTTAACAGTAGAAGAAGATGAAATTAAACAATATGTAAGTACGTATAACAAGCTACCTTTGCCCGCTAGTTTTCTCGATCAGCAGGTTAATTATCAATTACTAAAAGGTGGTACTAAGGAAAGCAGATCTTTTAAAAATACTAATTATTATAATTCTAAGGAAAAAGAATTGGAGCCTGGCAGGAGTTTAATCACAACATTAGTTCAAGGCAATAAATTATATATAGTTACCATAACCAAATCAAGATTGGAAGTAGATGATTTAGTTAGAATTATTGTACTAATAACACTTGGAGTTACCTGTTTGCTTTTGATTAGTTTAATTTTGATAAACCGTTTTATTTTAAAACGACTTTGGAAGCCTTTCTATTTTATTTTAGAACAAATGAAAGCTTTTAATCTCGTAAAGATGAATGAAATAGAATTGAATCCGACAGGCGTTGATGAATTTAAAGAACTTAATACTTCTGCTGCTCAAATGGCTTCGAGGGTAAGGCAAGATTATAAAGAGCTTAAAAGTTTTACAGATAATGCCTCTCATGAAATGATGACACCGCTTGCGGTCATAAACTCTAAATTAGATACTCTGCTACAATCAGGGCCGATAAGTGAACAACAAGGCGTTATTTTAGAAGATATTTATAATGCAATTAATCGCTTATCAAAGCTTAATCATTCACTTCTGTTGCTAACAAAAATTGAAAATAATTTAATTGCCGATGTCCAGATTGTTGATTTTAAGGATTTGATAGCAGAAAAATCCAGACAGTTCCAGGAAATAATAAAGAAAGAACAACTCATCTTAAATATAAATTTATCACCTTGTGAAATTGAGATGAGCCGTTATCTGGCTGATATTTTATTAAATAATTTGGTTGGTAATGCAGTTAAATACAACCATACAAATGGTTGTATTACTATAAATCTCAAAGCCGATTCTATAGAAGTAATTAATTCTGGAAAAAATTTTCCACTAACTGAGCAACATTTCGATAGGTTTTTTAAATCAGCTTCTTCAGAAGGAATGGGATTAGGACTTGCCATTATAAAGCAAATCTGCAACCTTTATAATTTTTCAATCGAATATTCTTTCTCTCAAGGAACTCACTGCTTTACAATTTTGTTTGAAAATTAAAGTTATTTGTAGTTTTAAAATAGCTTGTTAGTTTCATCGTTGAATTTTAAGTTAACGGATGCTTCAAAGTAGTTTATATATTTTGTTTTTTTTATACCTCCCGTATATATTTTTTAATATTCACATTGGCATTTATCAAATAGGTTTTCATCATTCAAATCGTAGGAGGTTTTCTTTGTTTAATTTCTACTACAATAGAATAATCTAATTTCCCCTTAAATATAATTCAGCCACCAATTCTTATGTGTTGCCTTATATTTTTTAAACCATTTACACGGATAATATAGGGATATAACCACAACCAGCCAAATGCAGTATACAATCCATAAATCATAGCCGAATTTAACTGGCCTAAACAGAAAAGGAATTTGTATTATTTGTTTGGTGGTGTTTCCTTCTAAAAAGAAAAGCAAAATTAAAATAGAGTGTAACAGGTAAAAGTGGATTGTATAATAGAAAAATGGTACGCTTCCGTAAACTGAAAATACCTTAAAAACCTTATTCTTTATACTTTCTGCAATGACTAAAAAGGTTAGGGCAAAACCAAGTGTTAAAGAAGTATATTCTAAAGATGGCGGGTACTTGCTTACATTGAAGAAAGACAAAATATTTTTGAAAAGATCATGATATTCTTTTCTAGGTACAGGGTCACCATAAACACTAAGTAAGCGCAATGCAACAAAAATAATTAAAGCTAAAGCCCCATAGTTTTTTAAATTCTTGTGGCGAGTTATAGGATCATAATCATTTGTAAACCATTTACCAGCAGCATAACCTAAAAACATAATACCTGTCCAAGGTAAAATTGCATAGAAAACACCAATAAAATGATTATTTCCTATAGGTATAACGGTTCCGAAAGCGGTAAATAAAATTTTAATTATTGAGCCTGCAGTTTCATCCTTTGGAGCGGGGAATAGATTAAAAATATTATGTCCAAATACCAGTAGTATTCCGATTATCAAAACCAGTTTATAAGAAATGCGACTAAAAAAAGCCAGTAAAATCATACTACAACCAATTGCCCAAATTACCTGAAGAATAATAAAGTTGTATAGTGGATTAAAGGTTAAACCGAATGTAATAATCACGATTTCAACTACTACAAGCCATAATCCTCTTTTTAATAAAAATTTACTGGCTTGGGCACTTGTTTTCTTTTGAGCAGAAAGATACGCGGATAAGCCAGACAAAAAAACAAATGTTGGTGCGCAGAAATGTGTAATCCATCGGGTAAAAAACAAAATTCCTGTTGTTGTATCCGGATTAAGTGGGTCACCTGTCATAGCGTCGATATGGAAATAGTCACGGGTATGGTCTAAAGCCATAATTACCATCACTAGGCCTCTCAAAATATCGATTGAGCTTATGCGTTTTGATAAGAGCGTTTGTTCGGAATTCATTATTAATTTAGGGATTATAGTAATTTTATTATTCTAAAGCTTGTTAATTTGGCTTTTTGAGGCTCTTTTTAATCAGGCTTCTTTTAAAAGTTGTTTAAGCATATTTGATTCAACACGTTTCAAATTCACTACCATATACTTGTAGTTCTCGTAATGTGCTATAATAAAATAGATATATGGATCTTTATTTATCCGAAATGTTCTTTCTTCATTGTATACAACCAAATTTTCGCCATCTTCTTTTATTCTGGTGAAAATCTTTTTATTTACATAAATTGCAGGTGTATTGAAACACAGCTTTTCTGTGATTCTCCGGTAAAATCATAACGGTTTTCCTTATAAACTCCAATGCATATAAGGTATCATTGTTAAAATCAATCATGAAATTATGCTATGTATTTTTTTATTGGCTTGCTTGGTTAACAAATCGTCTAATTAATTGCAGTTTCTTTAAAACTATTGAAATCAATTGAAAATCTTTTTGGAGGATGTATATTTAAAGTTACAAAATTTAGCATTATTGAAAGAATTTTAGATTACGAAAATTGAATTCATTAATTAAAGGTTAACAATTATAAAATTATAATCGAATAAATGAGGGTTTATTAGTTAATAATTTGATTTTGAGTTTTTTGCTTGCTCCTGTTAATCTTTTTTTAAATTATAATAGGTATATTCAATTTATCGATTAGCCCTATTAAATTTATTTTTGAGATAAAACATTTATTAATATTTATCGCGATTTTACAGATGATCTTCTTTAGATTAATTACCTCTTAAAATCTAAAACTATGTCTAAAACCTATAAAGTACCTGGAGTTTATATTGAAGAAGTTAACAAATTTCCAATTTCAGTAGCAGATGTAGGTACAGCAATTCCTGCTTTTATTGGTAGAACTCAATTTTATAGAGATGAGAATGGATTGGAGATCGTTCGTTCTGAAAATGTAAAACCTAAACCGATCAGAATTAATTCATTTTTAGATTATCAAAAACATTTTGGCGGATTTTGTTCTGAACATCAGATTTTTACGACAATAGTTACAGATACAACAGATATTGCTGGAGTCATAATTTCAAGAAAAATTAAATCTACAGTGAATAAAACTTTGCTTAGCGGTAATTATATGTATTACGCCATTCAAATGTTTTATGGCAATGGTGGTGGCCCATGTTATATTATCTCAACAGGAGATTATTCTTCCACGTTTAATAATGAAAATGGTGATGTTGCACTTGAAGCTTCTAGTAAGGTAGATGAAGTAACAATGTTAATTTTTACGGATAAGCATGCCGAAAATGATGGTATAAGAACAGGATATAAATTACTTTATGGTAAAGCATTAAACGAATGCAAAAAATTAGGCGATCGCATAGCCATTTTCGATCCATGGATTGTATCAGGCAACACATATATTGATGCAGATATTATCCGGGCAGATTTTGAAAATAATAATTTAGAATATGGATGTACCTATTATCCATGGCTTCAAACAACAATGTTTTATGGTTATAACGGAGATGAATTAATTATAAGCCATAAAAACGGTTCAATAAACGGTGCTTTTGATGGAATGAATTTAACAGCAATTAAGGCCATTGACAGTAATACTTATGAACTTATAAAAGCCGAAGTAAACAATAATAAAATAGATTTACCACCATCTAGCGCTGTTGCAGGAATTATGGTTCATGTTGATAATAATAGAGGTGTATGGAAAGCGCCTGCAAATGAAACGATAATTATGACAACTTTACCTACGGTAAAAGTAACCTCAGACCAGCAGGAATCATTAACTATTGATACAACAACAGGAAAATCGATTAATGTAATAAGATTTTTTCCTGAAAGAGGTACAATAATTTGGGGTGCAAGAACATTAAAAGGAAATGATAACGAATGGAAATATATTTCAGTCAGACGTTTTTTTAATTATGTTGAAGAAAGTATTAAAAAATCAACAGGATTTGTAGTTTTTGAACCTAATGAAGCCAGTACCTGGATTAAAGTTAAATCAATGTGTGATAATTTTTTAAACCAACTTTGGCGGAATGGTGCTTTACAAGGGGCAAAACCGAATGAGGCATTTTTCGTAAATATTGGTCTGGGCGTAACTATGACGAACATAGATATTCTAGAAGGTAAAATAATTATCGAAATAGGTTTAGCTGCTGTTCGTCCTGCAGAATTTATAATTTTAAGATTTTCATGTAGAACACAATCATCTTAATTTCTAGTATTTATATGGTTGATTAATATTTGTATACGCTTTATAAAAGCCACGATAGTGATTTTTCATCAGATTAAAAATTTTCAAGTATAATTAAATGAGCTTTTTTATATTCTTTTGTAGAAAATTATCTTTTTAGCCTAAATCTAGAAATTCCTTTTTAACCCATTTATTATCAGCACTTACTCTATACCAGCCATTACTTTCTTCTATGATAAAAACTTCCTGTCCTTTGGTAAATGCTGCCACTTTTGGAAAAGTATTTCCAGGACCACTTCTTACATTTAATGTTGCTGCATTAACTGTAGCCTTTTTAACCTCTTTTGTGAAAGTACCATTTACCCAATGTTGTTGAGAGCCAGATATTTTAAACCAGCCATTTTTTTCTTCGAAGACACGTAAAATAGATCCTAATTTTGCAGGTTCTCTATCAGTTATTTTCTTGCTTTGTGCATTTGAATCAGAACGAATATTTAAACTATCGGTATTAACAAAAATGTATTTTTCTACACTTGAGTTTTGAGTAATAGCAGCACCATTTAATGCTATATTAACCAATGGCAAGAAATTATTATCGCAATCTGCCACTTTATTTCCGCCAAAGAAATCAGTACCAGGACAGGTTTTGTTATTTCCACTTCCGTTATTTCTTGCGCCTGTACTTAAGTTAAACCAGTGGTGATAAACGATTTTATTACTGTTTACGGCAATATTAAATTTTTTGCATAACGCAGCCGCCATTCTTACAATGGTATCTTTATGGGCATTAGTCATTACATCTTTGCCCTTATCGAAATTTCCAACATTTTCTATGCATATCGCATTTGAATTAAAACCAACAATGCAGGCCGGAGTGTTTTCGAGACTTCTACCTGTTACGATGCTTCCATCTGGGAATGTGCTGAAATGCTGACCGATATCCATCCACCCATGCGTACTTACATGATAAGTTTTCATTCCCTGCTGAATTTCGAATTGATTGTTAGGTTTACATTGTATATAACTTGGACTCCAGGTATGGTGTTCTTGAATGTAGAGGATAGTGCGGGCAACTCTTAAATTTGAAATCCAGGTTTCAAATTCATTAATGTCCATTTTTGTAAAACCGAATTTGGTTGTCATAAGAGGTTAATTTAAGATAAAAACATTAGACGTTAGGGATAATTTATAATAAAAAACGGGCGAATTTTATTAAGTATTAAATATAAAGAAAAATAAATTTAATTTTATAACTTTTTTAAAATCAGTAGTTTGAGTTTTTTGGATATAAAAAAATGTTCTTAAACTTTTGTGCTGATATTAGATGTTAACCATAGAAAAATTAAAATGAAAAAACGATTTAGTTATTGATTAAAGCCATTTTTCGTTTTGAACTTGTGCATATTTTAATATATATTTGTTTCAAATCTTGCCAAATAAAATTCTATCAAATAGATGGTTTTATGTAATTTATTTAGCAGGCTAATGCTTGAATAATGGCCAAGTAAAATATACACAAAAAATAATTATGAAAAGGAGAACTTTTATACAAAACACAAGCCTTTTAGGTGCTGGCATAGTCGCTTCAAAATTTTCTTTTGCTGCAGGTTTACCTCAAGAATTTCCTATTGTAAGGGTTGCTGAAGCTAAAAGACATTTTAAAAGTAAAGCAGTAGATAATGCAATTAAAACCTTTCAGGAAAATGTAAAAAATCCTGAATTGAACTGGCTTTTTGAAAACTGTTTTCCAAATACTTTAGATACTACAGTTTACCATACAGACAAAAATGGTAGACCCGATACTTACGTTATTACTGGTGATATTGATGCAATGTGGTTGCGTGATAGTTCTGCCCAGGTTTGGCCATATTTACAGTTTGTGAATGAGGATGCACCCTTAAAAAAGCTTATTGCAGGCGTTATTATTCATCAAACACAATGCATTTTAAAAGATCCATATGCAAATGCATTTTATGGTGATGCTAATAAAGTTGGTGAATGGAAAACCGATAGAACGGCTATGCAACCGGGCGTACATGAGCGGAAGTGGGAAATAGATTCATTATGTTATCCAATTCGTTTAGCCTATCATTACTGGAAAAAGACCGGTGATAAATCTCCTTTCGATACTGATTGGAAGAAAGGAATAGAAGCCACTTTAAAAACATTTAAAGATCAACAGCGTAAAAACACAAAAGGTTCTTACCATTTTCAAAGAGAAACTACACAACCAACAGATAGTTTGCCAATGGCTGGTTACGGTTTCCCGGTAAATCCTGTTGGCTTAATTTGCTCAGCTTTTCGCCCGAGTGATGATGCCACCATATTTCCATTTTTAATTCCTTCTAATTTTTTTGCGGTAAGCAGTTTAAAACAAGCTGCAGAAATGGTCAAGACTTTACAAGCCGATGCATCATTAGAAAGTAGTTTATTAAATCTTGCTGATGAAGTTAATATGGCTATTCAGAAATATGCAATTGTTAATCACCCAAAATACGGTAAAATTTATGCTTTCGAAGTTGATGGATTTGGGAGTTCTTATTTGATGGATGATTCTAATGTGCCTAGTTTATTGGCATTGCCATACTTAGGCTCTGTTAAGCTAAGCGACCCAATTTATCAAAATACACGGAAGTTTGCCCTTTCTTTAGATAACCCATATTTCTTTAAAGGCACTGCTGCTGAAGGAATAGGCGGTCCGCATGCTGGTCAGGATATGATTTGGCCAATGAGCATCACGATGAGGGCTTTAACCTCAACAGACGATAAGGAAATTAAAATGTGCATAGAAACTTTGCAAAAAACACATGCTGGAAAAGGATTTATGCATGAATCTTTTAATACAAACGACCCTTCAAAATTTACCAGAGCGTGGTTTGCATGGTCTAATACTTTATTTGGTGAGCTGCTTTGGCGAACTCATAATGAAAAACCTGTGCTTTTAAAATTAATTTAAGGCATATTTAATTGGATAATTCCTTAGCTAAAAAATAATTTTTTATAACCATATAAACTTATTTCATTAAATAATTCTATGTTTAAATTTTTTATATTTTAATTTGATTAAACGATTTAGTGTAACGTTAATGCTATTTTTTATTGTCGATTGTATTATTGGTATATATTTGATTTACGAACCAATATATCAATAAGCATGAAAGCCCTACATAAAAATCTATTTAGTTTAATGTTAATTTTTCTGCTCGCATCAGCAGCAACAAAAAGTCAATCGGTTAGCAATTTTTCAAAATATGTAAACACTTTTATTGGGACGGCTCCATTAACAGATCCAAAAATTTTAGGCTATGAATTGCCAAAAGGCTGGCGCTCTTGGGCAGGTTTAACATTTCCAGGTAGCTCGTTGCCAAATGCAATGGTACAACTTAGCCCAATCACTGAATACGGTTCCGGAGCAGGTTACGAATACGAAGATTCTGTGATTTATGGTTTCACACATACCAACAAAGGCCACTGGAATCTTTGTAACATTCCGATTTTGCCAATGTCGAATCCTGGCAGTAAGTTTGGGTCGAAATTCTCTCATAAAAATGAAAGTTCTGCGCCAGGGTTTTATCAGGTTTACCTCGAAGATTACAAAATTAATGTGAGCTTAACATCAACATTGAGGACGGGATTTCATAAATATGAATTCAAAAATAAGACCGGCAGAGAAATACTTTTTGATATGGGTAAAGCCAATAGCAAGGTGTCAACTTGGAATATCGAGCAAGAGGGAAGTTATGCAATTAAAGGCTTTCAAGGTGGTGAAAACGTTTATTTTTATGCTATCGTAAATACCCAAATAGCTAAAATCGATAAAATCGATGAAGGTAAACCTACTGGTTTTGCTATTGCTCACCTGGCAAATGGAAGTGTTGAACCTGTAGAACTTAAAATAGGCTTATCCTTTGTAAGTACTGAAAATGCTAAAGAGAATTTGTTAAAAGAAATAGGAAATAAATCTTTCGAGACAATTCGTAAAAATGCCACTCAAAAATGGGAATCCATATTGTCATCAATACAAGTTAAAGGAGGAACGGAGAAACAAAAAGTAATGCTGTATTCTTGTCTTTACCGCTCGTTTTTGTGGCCTGCTTTGCGTAGCGATGTAAATGGTGAATTTACCGATGCCAATCGTAAAGTGGTTAAATCTAATTTTAGGTATTATACTGAACCATCTTTATGGGATACTTATCGCAATAAGGATATCCTTTTAGGCTTAATTTCTCCGGATGTTACACTTGATGTAATAAAATCGATGAAGGATGTTGGAGATAAGAAAGGGTTTATTCCCACGTTTTTTCATGGTGACCACGGTTCATCATCTATAGCAGGCGCTTATTTGCGAGGTATTGATAATTTCGATATAAAAGGTACTTATCAAATTTTATTAAAAAACGCGAATACACCGGGAGGTGCTCGGCCCTATGTAGAGGAATATATTGCTAAAGGCTTTATTTCAGAACCTGATATTCCTGATCCGAAAGTTGAAACCAAAGCAAGTGCTGGTGTTTCTAAAACTTTAGAATATTCCTACGATGATTATTCGGTTGCTCAAATCGCAAAAAAACTTGGTGACACCCTAAATTATAGAATCCTGATGGCGAGATCGAAAAATTACAAAAACATGTTCGACCCATCTACGCGGTTTATGCGTGGAAAATTAGCTGATGGAAGCTGGATTAAACCATTCAATCCTCAATTTCCGTATTATGAATATATGTATAGAGAAGCTAACGCCTGGCAGGTTTCTTTTTTTGCACCGCATGATATGAAAGGTTTAATTGAATTATATGGCGGACCAAAGGGTTTTGAATCAAAACTAGATTCATTATTTACTGTACCTTGGAATCCAAATTATATTGCCAGAAATGTTGAAACAATGATTGGACAATATTGCCATGGAAATCAACCCGATCATGAAGCTCCTTTTTCTTATCATTTCATTGGCAAACCCGAAAAATCGCAAAAGATATTAGACAATATTTTAAACAATTTATACGGAATAGGTGATAACGGTTTAGCGCTTTGTGGTATGGATGATGCGGGAGAAATGTCTTCATGGTACGTTTTTAGTGCATTAGGTTTATATCCTTTCTCCGCAACAGATGCAGAATATATTTTAACAGTACCATTATTTGATGAGGTCAAATGGCGAACTAGTACCGGGAAATACATTACCATTTCAAAACCTGGAAAGGGAAGGGCAATTACAAATATTAAAGTAAATGGAAAAGACCTGAAGGGATATTTTGTTTCTCACGATTTGTTTATAAATGGAGGGAAAATAAATATACTGACGAAGTAAGTTGATTTTGCATTCAAAAGTAAAAGTTAAATTATACTAAATTAGCTTCTTACTTAATTAAAAAATATTAGTTAAAGGTATATGATTTTGCTGTTTGTACTTGGAGGGTGAAACACCTGCATTTTTTTTAAAATATTTCCCAAAGAAAGAGGGATTACTGAAACTAAGGGCTAAAGCAACCTCGGAAATGTTAAGTAAATGGTTGTTTAGCAGTATTTTTGCTTCACCGATAACCATTTCATCTATAAGTTCTCCTGCCGTTTTTTCGGTTACTTGTTTCACCACCTGCGAAAGGTGCCTTGGGGTAATGCATAATTTGTTTGCATAATAAATTACCCGCTTTTCTTTTTTAAATTGCTCAGAAAGCAAATTCAGAAAATTTGTAGTTAATTCTAGCTTACTGTCTCTTTTGGCTGGTACTAAGCTAAATCTTTTATTGCTGAGCAAGATCAAATCGAAAAGTATCTCAATGAAACTATTTCGAATAATATCATTTCTCTGTGATATATCTGAAGGCAGTTTTAGCTTTTTTCTTAAAGCCAGCATGTCATGGTATAGGTCAGTATATTCCTCTTTTGTTAGCGAAAATTTATTGATGGATTGCGCTCTGAATGTTCTGTAATTTTGAGCAGTACTTAATGATATGCCTTGCTGGGTTAGATAATTTTTGCTAAAGCCAACTTTAATAAAAGAGATATCCTGAATGTTATCTATTTCATAAATAGAGTCAGGGAAAATGAATAAAATATCTTTTTGTTTTAACACTTCGGATACGAAATTAGTTTTGATATTAAGCTTTCCCTTAACGATTAAAATAAATGCAAAAGAAGTAGCTCTAAAAGTTCGGTTCAGGCAAAAATCAGGAATTTGATTTTCTAGGATACTAACTTCCAAATCCTCCGTTAATGGAAACTTTTCATCAATATTAATCGCTTGAGTGCTATTGTTAAGAAGCTGTTGCTGCATAGTTTTTTTTGTAGTTAACGCCAGTTTTTGATAGATTTTTTTTTTGGTTTTTAACTATGCTGTTTTTAATTTAAATATAGCCATATCTAATCCTATTTAATCCCTTAAAATCTCACTTTTTCTGACAAAACAAATCTAATATTTCAAACAACATTTTAAATTTTATTTTTTAAATATGACTAACTTATGATTGGTTATTAATCTTTTGATTAATTATTTGTTTTAAATAACTTGCTGATATATAGTTTTTTATTGTGTAAAAATTACTTTTTAACCCTCTAATAGACTGTTTTCTGTTATTTTACCTTTTTGTAATAAAAGTTAGTAAGTCGAAAAGTCAATTCATTTAATTGTCACATTATTTAAATCCACCTTTTTGACCAATAGTTCCCACCTTTAAGCCTTTTTTAAAAGCGATTTCCACATTAAAATTGTGTTATCAAATTGTTTGAAAATAATGATCTGATTAGAGCTCGTTTATTTTAATGCCAATGGTTGCAGAATAAAATAGCCATGTTTTTTAAAATAATTTAAAACAACGCAGAATTACCATTGAGTATGCGAAAAAAATTAAAAGATAGAATCGACGCATTTAAAGATGCCTCAATTATTAAAGAAAAAGGAATTTATCCTTATTTCAGATCAATAGAATCTGCTCAAGATACTGAAGTGATTATCGATGGAAAAAAGGTGCTCATGTTTGGATCAAATTCTTATTTGGGTTTAACTAATCACCCTAAAATAAAAGAGGCTGCTAAGGCTGCTATTGAAAAATATGGAACTGGTTGTGCTGGATCTAGGTTTTTAAACGGTTCGCTTGATATCCATTTAAACTTAGAAAACCGACTGGCAGAATATGTATCTAAGGAGGCAGCTGTACTTTTTAGTACAGGTTTTCAGGTTAATTTGGGTGTAATTTCCTGCTTGCTTGACCGAAATGATTATTTGATTTTAGATGAGTACGATCATGCCTCGATTATAGACGGAAGTCGTTTATCTTTTTCCAGAACGATAAAATATGCGCACAATGATATGAATGATTTGCGAAGGAAGTTAAGCAGATTACCAGAAGATGCAGCAAAATTAATCGTTTCTGATGGTATTTTCAGTATGGAAGGTGATCTGGTTAACTTACCTGAGTTGGTTCAAATTGCTGATGAATTCGGTGCTAATGTAATGATGGATGATGCCCATAGTTTGGGAGTAATTGGGTTTAATGGTTCTGGTACAGCATCCCATTTCAATCTTACTGATAAAGTAGATTTAATCATGGGAACTTTTAGTAAATCGCTTGCATCATTAGGTGGCTTTATAGCTGGTGATACTGAAACTATCGAATTTATTAAACACCGTGCCCGTGCCCTAATGTTTAGTGCAAGTATGCCACCATCGGCAGTGGCAAGTGTAATCGCTGCGCTAGATATTGTAGAATCTGAACCTGAACGCATTGATAAACTTTGGCAAAATACCAATTATGCTAAGAAATTACTTATAGATTCTGGTTTTGATATTGGCCATAGCAACAGTCCAATTATTCCTGTTTATATAAGAGATAATATCAAAACGTTCATGATAACCAACATTCTGCAACAAAACGGTGTATTTGTAAATCCTGTTGTTTCTCCGGCTGTTCCGTCGGATTCTTCATTGATTAGATTCTCGTTGATGGCAACCCACAGTTTTGAACAAATTGAAATAGCAATAGATAAACTCACAACCGCATTTAAGGAAGTTAATGTTGATTTGGTAAGTGTACAATTATGAAAAATATAATTAAAGTATCGACCAAAAAAGAGTTGGCTGCATTCATCGACTTTCCTCATGAACTGTATGCAAAAGATGTAAATTACGTACCGGAACTATTTATTGCACAACGCGATTTACTTTCGCCTGGTAAGCACCCATTTTACGAACACTCAGAAATTCAACTTTTTTTAGCTTATGAAGATGGAAAAATTGTTGGGCGTATAGCTGCAATTAACAATACCAATCATAATAATTTATACAATACTAAAGATGGCTTTTTTGGCTTCTTCGATACCATAAATAACCATGAGGTGGTTAATTTATTATTAGAGGCTGCGCAGAATTGGCTTGCGGAAAAAGGTTTAAGCAAAATTTTAGGTCCTGTAAATTTATCTACAAACGAAACCTGTGGCTTATTGATAGAAGGTTTTGATGGACCTCCGGTTGCTATGATGCCTTACAATGCTCCGTACTACCTTCAACGATTAGAGCAGGTGGGTTTTGTAAAAAATGTTGATTTACGAGCTTATCGTTATACTACGGGTACCTATAGCGAACGCTCGGTTAAACTTTTGGATAGGATTGAAGAGCGTTTAAAACGTAATGACATTGTTATTCGAAAAATCAATATGAAAAATTTCAACGCAGAGCGAGAGGCTATTCGTGAAGTTTACAACAAGGCATGGGATAAAAACCTGGGTTTCGTGCCGATGACGGATAAGGAATTTGATTACACTGCGAAAGATTTAAAGCTTATTCTGGATCCTGATTTCTGCATTATGGCAGAACAGAATGGTAAAATTGTTGGCTTTGCTTTAGCTATTCCTGATATCAACCAAATTCAGATTAAAATAAAACGTGGACGATTATTTCCAACAGGGCTTATTAAGCTTTTAACCAGGAAGAAGAAAATTGATGGCATAAGAATCTTACTGCTTGGTGTAATTGATGGTTACCGTAAAATGGGTATCGAAGCTTGCTTGTATGGCAATATTATTAAAAGCTTTTCCGCCAAGAAAATGAAATATGCTGAGGCCAGCTGGACGCTCGAACATAATGATATGATTAACAAGCCAATTGAAGATATTGGAGGGAAACTATATCGCAAATATAGGATATTAGAAAAAGCGATATGAGAAAGCGCGTGTTGATTACGGGTGCTACAGGATTTATTGGATATCATATCATTCAGGCTGCATTGGCCAATAATTTGGAGGTTTATGTCAGTGTCCGCAAGAAGAGTATTGTTGCGCACCTCGCAGCATTTGATATTCGGTACGTTGAATTGAATTTCGATTCAATTGTACAAATGAAAGCGAACATTGAAGAAAATAAATACAATTACATTATCCATGCAGCTGCAACAACTAAAGCCAAAAATCGTGAAGCGTATTTTCACATTAACGCAATTTATACGCGAAATCTTGCCATAGCTGCGTCAAGCGCAACAAGTAAACTGGAGAAGTTTGTGTTCGTTAGTAGTTTGGCAGCACGTGGTCCATTCTCAGGCCTTCATGATTCTGCTAATTTATCAAATCCGCTAACTAATTATGGTAGGAGTAAAGCACTCGCTGAAACTTATCTAAGCCAAATAAAAGATTTACCTGTGATAGTATTTAGACCTACTGCAGTTTACGGTCCGAGGGAGAAAGACATTTTCATTTTAATAAAAGGAATAAATGCAGGATTTGAGTTTTACATCGGCGAACAGGAACAAAAGCTAAGTTTTATACATGTTACAGATTTGGCTGATATAATCGTAAGAGCATTGAGTTCAAATCTTTCGCATAAAACTTACCAAATTTCTGATGGAAATGTTTATAACAGTTTTTCGCTGGCAGAGTACGTTCGAATGGGCTTAGGGAAAAAAACTTTGATAATTAAGGTCCCCTTATCAATTATAAGAGTAATTGCTTGGGCTTTAGAACATAGTTATAAGGTTTTTAATCAAATGCCCGCCCTTAATATAGATAAGATAAAAGAATTAACTGCTTCAAGTTGGGCTTGCAGTATAGATAGTTTACAGCAGGATTTAGGTTTTGAGCCTAAATACCAGTTGGAAAGCGGATTAAGCGAAACGATCGCTTGGTATAGAGAAAATAAGTGGTTATAAATAAAATTAAATAAAAATAGAATGAAAGAGCAAGTAAAATCAGCTGATGGAAAGCTTGGGATATTAATGCCTGGCCTGGGTGCCGTTGCCACAACTATGATTGCAGGGGTAGCCGCAGTAAAAAAAGGTTTATCAAAACCAATTGGTTCATTAACACAAATGGGAACAATTCGCGTTGGTAAAAGAACAGAAAAAAAAGAACCAAAAATTAAAGATTTTGTGCCTTTAGCAAATCTCGAAAACCTGGTTTTTGGTGGTTGGGATGTATATGAAGATAATGTTTATGAGGCTGCACTTAATGCTAGGGTTTTAGATGCAAATCTTCTACGTGATGTACGTGAAGAGTTGCAGGCAATTAAACCAATGCGTGCTGCATTTGATAGAAATTATGTAAAAAATTTAACAGGAACACACGTTAAACAGGCTGATAACAGGTACGAACTCGCATTAGAGGTAATGGAAGACATTAAAAATTTCAAAGCCGAAAACAATTGCGACCGTATTGTATTGGTTTGGTGCGGTTCTACCGAAATTTATTTTGAGGCATCAGCAGTTCACGAATCACTTGCGGCATTTGAGCAAGGTTTAAAAGATAACGATCCGCTCATTGCACCAAGTATGATTTATGCTTACGCAGCTTTGAAATTGGGTATTCCATTCGCTAATGGTGCACCTAACTTAACGGTAGATATTCCGGCGTTAATTGAATTGGCTAAAGAAACCAATACACCAATTGCTGGTAAAGATTTTAAAACAGGTCAAACCCTAATGAAAACCATTTTAGCTCCAGGTTTAGCTGCCCGTTCTTTAGGCGTTAATGGTTGGTTTTCGGATAATATTTTAGGTAACCGCGATGGTTTGGTATTAGATGATCCTGATAATTTTAAAACCAAGGAAGTATCTAAACTTGGTGTATTAGAAGATATTTTCAAACCAGAACTTAATCCTGATTTATACGGAGATATGTACCACAAAATCAGAATTAATTATTATCCGCCACATGGCGACAATAAAGAGAGTTGGGATAACATTGATATTTTCGGCTGGTTGGGCTATAAAATGCAAATTAAGATTAACTTCTTATGCCGCGATTCCATTTTAGCAGCACCAATCGTTTTGGATTTGGCTTTGTTTATGGATTTAGCAAAAAGAGCAAATATGTCTGGCATTCAGGAGTGGTTATCATTCTATTTAAAATCTCCACAAACCATTCCGGGTGTACCTGCAGAAAACGATATTTTCAAACAGTTAATGAAACTTCAGAATACGTTACGCTTTATTATGGGTGAGGAATTAATTACGCATTTGGGACAAGATTATGAAGAAGAACTTGTAGAAACATTATAGTGCTGTTCCACAAAATTATATCTACCGGACTAGGAATTGGCTACATAGGTAAAGGGGCAGGAACAATCGCAGCAATAGCGACCTGCCTTTGCTGGTACTTTTCGCAAACAATTTATACCAACCAATATTTATGGCCTTTGCTAATTACCTTGTTTTTAACACTTCTTGGTGCCATTAGTGCCGATGAAGTGGAAGAAGAGTGGGGTAAGGATCATCAACGCGTAGTTATTGATGAGATTGCTGGTATGTGCATTACGTTAATCGGTATTCCTTTAAAGCCAGTCTATATTATTTTGGGCTTAATACTTTTTAGGTTTTTTGATATTCTAAAGCCTTTTTACATCCGAAAAATGGAAGCATTGCCAGGTGGATTAGGTGTAATGGCAGATGATATATTGGCTGCAGCATATTCTAGCATTCTACTACAGATAATCATCTCATTAGAGTTGTTTTAAAATTATGTTAAGGTATCTCAAAGCACAAGCATCATCCTTAACAGCTTCAGCTGCAGATTTTTTGGTAACGATTGCTCTGGTTAATTTTTTTGACCTCGGGTATTTGACAGCAAGCATTGCAGGAACATTTACAGGAGGCGGAATTAATTTCTACATCAATAGAAACTGGGTTTTTAATGCAACTACAAAAATGTTGAAATGGCAAGTTTTTAGGTATGTTTTGGTCTGGCTTGGCAACCTGATCCTGGTTACAATGGGTGTATACCTGCTTACGCACTTTTTTTATTTTAATTATCTGCTTTCTAAAATTCTCTTATCCGTTTTGATAGGTATCACTTACAACTACATCATGCAAAAGCAATTTATTTTTTCTATAAAATGAAAGTTATTCATTTATTTTTCCTGGTCTTAACGCTGCTCTTTATTTCTTTTATACCCGCATCCGGCCAAAAAACTACTGTTTCGGGTACGGTTCGCGATGCACTTACAAAGGAAACCATCCCTTATGTATCTGTATTTTTTAAAGGAACAAGAATCGGCACACAAACGGATGTAAATGGTAAATACACAATAAGTTCGTCGATGGCACAAACAGCACTTACATTTAATTATGTAGGTTATCAGATCGTAGTGAATGAACTTAAACCTTCAGAAAATCAGGAAATTAACCTGTTTTTAAAACCCGATACTAAATCGTTGGCGGAAGTTCGGGTGCTTGGGACAAAAAAAACCAGGTATAAGAATAAGGATAATCCTGCCGTTGAGCTTATCCGGCAGGTAATTGCGCACAAGGAAGAGAACAGGGTGTCCAGCTATAATACGGCATCCTATCGGCAGTATGATAAAATGCTTTTCTCTATGAGCAATGTATCAGAAAAGTTTAAGAACAAAAAGATTTTCAGAAATTATCAGTTTCTTTTCCAGGAACAGGACTCAACATTAATTGGCGGTAAAAACCTGCTCCCTATCTACATTCAGGAAAAACTAACCGATAAATATTATAGTAAAAATCCGACAAGGAACAAGGCGGTTATACTTGGCGAGAAGCAGGTGAACTTTGACAAGCAGCTTATAGATAATAATGGTATTAAAGTTTATTTCGAAAGGATGTACCAGGAAATCGATATTTATAAGAACAATGTTTCCGTTATGAGTAACGAATTTCTGAGCCCCATTGCAGATGCCGCACCAACCTTCTATAAATTTTTTATTACCGATACGCTGAAAAATCAGCATGGTGAAACCATAGAACTTTCCTTCACCCCAAGGAATACAACAGATATGCTTTTTGAAGGAAAAATATACGTAACAAACGATAAGCATTACGCGGTTAGCGGCGTTGCTATGGGTGTAAATAAAAACATCAACCTGAATTTTGTAAGGGCTATGAAGATCGACCTGGATTTTGACCGGAACGGGACAGGTAAATACAGCCTCGCTAAAAGTAAGTTACTTGCCGATTTTGGTTTATCGAAAACAAAGGGAATGGGTTTTACCGGAGAACGTACTTCCACCTATAAAAACTATCAGTTTGATATAAACCTGGCAGATACTGTGTTTGAAGGCAAAAGCGTTGAGGCATTAGCAGGCTCAGGTAGTAGGGATGATCGCTTTTGGGAAAAGAACAGGCTCGACACCTTATCAAAAGCCCAGTTAAAAATTTACCATAACATCGATACCCTTCAGCAAATACCATCATTTAAAAGAACCATGAATACGGTAACCCTGCTTTTTGCCGGATACCAGAAGCTTGGCCCTTACGAAATAGGTCCGGTTAATGCTTTTTACAGTTTCAATAATGTAGAAGGTTTTCGCTTGCGGCTAGGGGGAAGAACAACACCTGAATTGAGTAAACGCATTTATTTTGAAAATTATGTAGCTTATGGCTTTAAGGATGAAAAATGGAAATTCTTCTTGTCCGGAACCTATTCGCTGAACAATAAATCTATTTACGAGTTTCCACAAAATTACATCCGGGCAAGTTTCCAGCGGGATACCAAAATTCCCGGGCAGGAGCTTCAGTTTGTACAGGAGGATAATTTTCTTTTATCTTTTAAACGCGGGGTAAATGATATGTTGTTATACAACGATTTTTACAGGCTGGATTATATTAAAGAATTTGAAAATCATTTGTCGTATACATTTGGTTTCAAAAAATGGAGTCAAACACCAGCAGGAGGTTTATTTTATCAGGATGCTACAGGTACTTTCATAAACAGGATTACCACCAGTGAGCTATCTGTTGGTTTCAGATATGCACCCAATGAAAAATTTATCCAGGGAAAGTTATACAGGACACCAATTACAGATCGCTATCCTGTTTTTAATTTCCGATATACGGCCGGTTTAAAGGGGGTTTTAGGAGGCGAATACAATTATCATAATCTTTTGGGAAGCATAGAAAAAAGATTGTATCTCTCTCAGCTCGGTTATAGCGACATTATATTGGAAGGTGGTTATATTTTTGGAAAATTACCGTTCTCACTTCTGGATATTCATAGGGCGAACCAAACTTATGCCTATCAGCTTAATTCTTACAACCTGATGAATTTTCTTGAATTCGTAAGTGACCATTATGTGAGTATAAATATCGATCATAATTTTAATGGTTTTTTCTTCAATAAGCTGCCATTAATCAGGAAATTGAAGTTAAGGGAAGTTGTTTCTTTTAAGGCTTTATATGGAGGCCTTCGTGATGAAAACAATCCCGCGAAAAGTGCCGGCTTATACCAATTTCCAAAATACGAAAACGGCGTACAGCGTACTTATGCCCTGGGTAGCCAACCTTATATGGAAGGCAGCATCGGGATAAGTAACATCTTTAAGCTACTGCGGGTCGATTTGGTAAGGCGTTTCAACTACCTCGGCAATCCAGAAGTTTCGGAATGGGGCATTAGAGCCAGGGTAAAATTCGATTTTTAAAAAATAGATTATGAAATTAAGAGATAGCCTTCAGCAGGGTATATACAAGGTAATTAACCCATTTGTAAAGGGATTAATTAAAATAGGATTAACACCAAATGCCGTAACAACCATTGGTTTGGTACTGAATATCGGTGTGGCGGTAATTTTTGTTCTCGGAGCAGAAAAAACAAACCGAGGTGATATGTCTTACATTGGTTGGGGCGGAGCACTTGTTCTTTTTGCTGGTTTGTTCGATATGCTTGATGGACAGGTAGCAAGATTAGGAAATATGAGCTCGAAGTTTGGTGCACTTTATGATTCGGTACTTGATCGTTATAGTGAAATGATTATGTTTTTAGGTATATGCTATTACCTGGTGGCGCATCATTATTTTTTAAGTTCTCTTTTTGCTTTTATTGCGTTAATTGGTTCTATGATGGTAAGTTATACCAGGGCCAGAGCCGAAGGACTTGGGGTTGAATGTAAAGGTGGCTTAATGCAGCGCCCAGAACGCGTGGTAACTATCGGCGTTTTTGCAATTGCTTGTGGTATTGCAGGGCATTTTATTGGCGGCGATTATAAAGTTTATATTCCGGGAATCTCTTTCCATGTTTTTGAAACGATGTCGATATTTACCCTGCCGATAACTTTAATGGCATTATTAACCAATATTACAGCGGTAAAAAGGCTGCAGGAAGCGAAGAAAGGCCTGGAGGCTAAAGAAAGAGCAGAAAGACAAATTGGACACAAAGCCGCCTTGATTATTGGTTTTATGGTTTCTTTTGGATTGTTTGGTGCAAATAATTCGGTTATGGCACAAGATCCATCACCAATCACATTTCCGGTACCAAAAGACATCTCCAATCAATTGTTTTATCTGCAACGCGATCCGAATACAAATACCATAATTTGCCAGTTAAATGTAGATAATCATGGTGAGGTTAATATCTCTGATCCCGTTAATATTTTCTGGATGCGTTACGGGGATAAAGGCGAAAAGAAAGAACTGAGCTACATTCAACGGAAATTTGCTTATGGAATTTTGAGTAAGCATTTGGGTAATGGCCAGTTCGAACTTCGTTTTACATCACATAAAAAACTGCCAATGTATCTTAATAAATCAGCAGCCGATAAACGATACCATGTATTTGCAACAATTAATAAAAAGAAGATGCGGGTTGACCGTATTTTTTTGAGAATTGAGGGAGGTACTTTTTGGTTACCCAACGTAAAATATGTAGAAATTAAAGGATCTGATGCAAACGATCCATCAAAATTATTAGTTGAAAGGATTAAAATTTGAATTTATGAAAAAGAATTTTGTTTCAAATTCATCAGCATCTATCAGGATGTTCAATAACGGTTTTATGGAAAGCCTTTCGAAGGTTAAGTATTATGTACCCTTAATTGTTTATGTTCCGGTTATTGCTTATTTGTTTTATAAATCTTTTGCAGAAACAGATATATCGGTTATAAATTTTGTTAGCTGGTTTATACTGGGATTAGCTATCTGGACAATAACTGAATATTTTTTACACCGGTTTGTATTTCATTTCGAACCTGATGTAGAATGGGGTAAAAAGATTCATTTTGTATTTCATGGCGTACACCACGATTATCCGAATGATGCAAATAGGTTAGTAATGCCACCATCAGCTAGCATTCCAATGGCTTTAGGCTTTTACTTTCTATTCGACTGGTTATTACCTGACACCAAAGTTTATCCATTCTTTTCCGGATTTATGATCGGTTATCTTTTTTATGATATGGTTCATTATGCATTACATCATGCCAATTTTAAAAGCGGCTTTTGGAAACGTTTAAAACATCATCACATGTTACACCATTATTCCGATTCTAGCAAGGGTTATGGTGTAAGTTGGACCTTTTGGGATAATATTTTCCACTCCAATTTTGATAAAAAATAATATGCAAAAAAATATGATTCCGGGGAATTCATTTTACCAGCTTAAAACAATTATTATTACTTCAATTATTTCCCTGAGTTACCTTTTCCTTTCTTTTATTTTGGTTGGGTTTAAAACTGATCAATTAATACTTTTATTAATTTTTAATTCACTTTTTTATATTTCTTCTGCAACAAGGAAGTTTATTTTAGGTTTTTCAATTTTTATCGTTTATTGGATTTTATTCGATTACATGAAAGCCTTTCCAAATTATCTTTTTAACCGTGTTCATATTGAGGATTTATATCAAATGGAGAAAAAATTATTCGGAATAAATTTTGATGGATTGCTGATAACCCCGAATGAATACTGGAAACTTAATACAAATGATTTTTTGGATGTAATTACTGGTTTTTTCTACCTTATGTGGATACCGGTTCCTTTAATTTTTGCTACCTATCTTTTTTTCAAAAACAAAAAACAGTTCGTTTATTTTTCGCTCACCTTTGTATGGGTTAATCTTTTGGGTTTTGCAATTTACTATGCTTTCCCTGCTGCACCTCCATGGTACGTTCAGGAACATGGCTTTAAGTTTATTGCTAAAACAGCAGGAAATACTGGCGGTTTAGTTAGGTTTGACCATTATTTTAATATTCGTCTTTTTAAAGGGATTTACAGTAAAGGATCTAATGTTTTTGCAGCAATGCCTTCTTTGCATTCTGCTTACCCAATTATTGTTTTCTATTACAGTATAAAAAATAGATTAGGCATTATCAATTTATTTTTCGCTACCGTTATGTTCGGAATTTGGTTTGCTGCTGTTTATAATAGCCATCATTATGTACTTGATGTATTAATTGGAATAATCTGCTCAATAATTGCCATTATAACATTCGATCTACTTTTATCAGTCAAATTGTTTAAAAACTGCATTGATAAACTCATATTTGAGATTAAATAATTATTTGGTACACATTTAAAAAAACCTGCTAATTTACTTTGACAAACGAATGTTAAATAATGGATTTGATCAAAAAATTCTAACTCGTACAAATCAAGTAAAAAGATTTCTCCTCTGCAATTAAAATTGCGACTACGCTCATATTGACAAAGACTACGCTCATATTGACAAAAACTAACCTCAGAAGGTGAAATAGGCATTTTTAATTGTATTTATTAACTTAAAATAGCAGCTAAAATATTGTTAGTTATAAAAAAATACATACATTCGATAACCAAATATTGCTGTTTGTTTATAGCAACTTGTTTCTAAACAGTCACTATACTTTACAGTATTTTATTCATTCAATTATGAGCGAAGCTGAAATACGGTTTTTATTGGCCAGAATGTCTATGGATGATGATCATTCATCGCTAAAGAAATTGTATATTTTTTTTAGCACTACCTTACTAAATTTTGCGTATTCTTTTGTAAAGTCTAATGAAGTGGCAGAAGAAATTGTTGATGATGTGTTTTTAAGAATCTGGCTAAACCGGGCGCATGCAACTGAAATTGTCAATTTCAAAAGTTACCTGTATGCCTCTGTAAAAAATCGGTCGCTAAACCATTTATCAAATGCCTACTTAAGAGATGTTGTTCAAATGGAAGATATCCATGTAGACATTCAGGATAATGCACCTAATGGTGAGGAACAGCTTTACGCAGCAGATACGATGCAAATTATTGAACAGGCTGTAAACGCCTTACCTTTGCAATGCCATAATGTGTATAAATTGGTTAAAAATGAAGGGATGAAATACAAAGACGTTGCCTTGCATTTAAATATATCGATAAAAACGGTTGAATATCATATGGGTAATGCTTTAAGAAGCATTGCAAAAAACCTGGCTGAAGAATCCTTTTCCGTTTATAAAATCAGTGTCGACAAAATATCATCAAATTAATTTTTTTTTACACTAGGGTGTTTGTTATTTTTCTGGTCTAAATAGATAGACATAGACAACTGTGCTATTATGCTAACCAAAATCTGGACACTCATCAGTAAAAAACTTTCAGGCGAAGCTACTGCTGATGAACAACGTCAATTAGCTAGGCTTTTGGAAGAAGACCCAACGAGTAAATATCAATTTGATATCCTTGAGAAAACATGGATTAAAAATGGCGGAGCAGAAAAAGAGGATGTAGAAGTCCGTTGGAAAAAATTTGAGCAAAAACTGCTTCTGGCAGAAAGTGCTTCACTAATAAAACCACAGGAAAAGCGGCCCATCAAAAAAAAATACAGGCATTTTTTATATGGTTCCTTATACGCCGCAGCACTGTTAGTAGTTGCTTCAGCTTATATGTATATTTCCGGATTAAATGAAGACGGTAATCGAATCAATGTAATTGTAGCACCAATGGGTGCAATGAGTAAAATTCAGCTTTCGGATGGAACCCGTGTTTTTTTAAATTCGGGGAGCAAAATTACCTACAAGAAAAGTTTTGGTGCAAACAAGCGGGAAGTTTTTTTAACAGGCGAAGCTTTTTTTGAAGTAACGAAAGATGCCCGCCATCCTTTTTTAGTGACTACACCATTTGTTCGCATTAAAGTATTAGGCACAACCTTTAATGTACGTGCTTACCCTAATGATAAGATAACGGAAACTACATTGCTTTCCGGACGCATAGATTTAACGGTTCTTAAAAACCCGGAAAAAGAATTTATCGTTCGGCCTATGGAAAAAGTTTTGGTGAAAAATGAAAATACCAAAGAACCAAATGCTAATTCGGCGACCGATGATATTGATTTGATAAGCTTGCGTAAAATTCATCCGGTTGTTAATCAAAAGTATCCGGTAGAAGTACAGTGGACCGAAAATATACTGGCTTTTGACGAAGAAAACCTGGTGGATTTGATAAAGCGAATGGAGCGGAGGTATAACATTGGTATCAGCATTGAATCTATTACACTACGAGAGAAAAAATTCACAGGGCAATTTAAAACTGAAACCATTGAGCAGGCTTTGTCAGAACTGCAGTCGGCCAGCTATTTCCATTATAAAATAATCAAAAACCACATAACCCTTTATTAAAAATGCCTATGAATAAATAGCTTCACAAAACAAAAAAAACGGGAAATGTTAGCGCATCCCCCGTCTTAAATTAGGTATGTATCTACATATCGGTCCTTTCGAAACCAAATTATAAACCAACCCAAACACAAAAGTATGAAAAATCTTTATTACCGCACCAAGGAGGTACGGCTAAGTGTGCTATATAAGGTTCTTATTATGTTTAAATTTATTATCATTCTAGTGCTGGCATTTTCTACGCAAGTCTTTTCAAAAGGCTTCGGACAGCAAAAGATGGATATTTCTTTAAAAAACGTATCCTTAAAAAAAGCCCTTAAACAAATTGAAAGCGTTTCGCATTATCGTTTTTTATATAATGATGAACTACTCAAACCGGATTATCAAAACAATACAATCGAGCTGAAAAATGTATCAGTAGATGAAATATTACAATCGCTACTCAGCAAGACCACTCTTAAATATGAGGTGCGTAATAATGAACTTATTATTATCTCTAGTGCTAAAGCGCAACTTATCATTCCCGTTTCTGGTACTGTAAAAGACGAAAAAGGCCTTCCCCTGGTTGGTGTTTCAATTATGGAAAAAGGTTCTACAAATGGTACCAGTACAGATGGAGATGGTAATTTTAGAATCAATGTAAATAGTAAAGCATCTGTACTTACCATTAGATACCTTGGTTTTAAAACGCAGGAGGTAACTGTAGGCGAACAAACTATTTTAAATATTTCGCTGCAACCAGAAAGCAGCACTTTGAATGAGGTGGTTGTTGTGGCCTTTGGTACGCAAAAGAGGGGTGATGTTACCGGTGCGATAAGTACGGTTAATGCGAGCGAGATAAAAGACCTGCCAGTAACGCAGTTTTCACAAAAACTACAAGGTAAAATTGCTGGTGTGCAAATCAACCAAACCAGTGGTATACCTGGACAGGGTATGTCGGTACGGATTCGGGGCGCACTATCAATAGGCGGAGGTAGCCAACCCCTATATGTGGTGGATGGTTTTCCAATTGTTGGCGACATCAGCAACATTAATCCCGATGAAATTGAGAGTTTTACGGTGTTAAAAGATGCATCGGCTACTGCACTATATGGTTCGAGGGCTGCAAATGGTGTATTCCTTGTGCAAACCAAAAAAGCAAAAGAAGGGCAATCTAACATTAGTTTAAATGCTTTTTACGGATTACAATCTGTACCTGAAAAAGGTCGTCCGGATATGATGAATGCCGAAGAATTTGCTCAGTTTCAAAAAGAGTTATATACTGATAAAATAAGTAGAGGTTTGGCCACAAGTGTTCCGGCTGAATACCAGAATCCGGCACAATATCGTGGTGGTGGTACCGATTGGTACGATGTGCTTTTGCAAACAGCACCTATACAGAATTACAGCTTATCGTTAACCAGTGGGAAAGATAAATTAAGCACAGCGGCCACTATTGGTTACATCAGTCAAGAGGGAGTGCTTATTAATTCGGATTATAAACGGTATTCTGTACGTCTTAATTCAGAATATAAATTTAATGATAGAGTTACTATAGGTTTAAATGTAGCGCCAAGTTATGCCACTAATAATACGCCAAATACCGATGGTAACATATTTGGGGGTGGTATTATACAAAATGCCATTGCCACATCGCCATTAGCGCCATATATTAACCCTGATGGTTCATTGCCTTTAACGGCTACATCAACAGGTTTGTTCCCTAATCCAAACTGGTACAGGGTGGCACAGGAAGTAAAAAACAACACCCGCACCGGGCGTATTTTGTCTAATGCTTTTGGAAATGTTGAAATAATAAAGGGCTTAAATTTTAAAACCAGTGTAAACATCGATTACACCAACCAGCAATATAATCGTTTTAGCCCCTCAACAGCCGGCTCCTTATTTGCGCCACCACCAAACTTAACCAGCGCCACCGAGCGTAATTTTGTAAACTATTCCTGGTTAACGGAAAATACTTTAAACTATACCCGTTCCTTTGGCGACCATAACCTGGATGTATTGGTGGGTTATACCGCACAAAAATACCATAGTGATTATAGCAATGTTGATGCAACTGGTTTCCCGAATGATAAGGTTCAATCATTAGCAGCAGCCACGCAATTTATCCCAACTTACGACACACAAGAATGGTCATTAGCCTCACTTGTTTCCAGATTAAACTATAATTACAAAGGAAAATACATATTATCTGCATCCTTCCGTCGCGACGGTTCATCACGCTTTGGGCCTAATGTAAAGTACGGTAATTTCCCCGCTGTATCAGCAGGCTGGAACGTAAGCGATGAGGATTTTATGAAAAACATAACCGCAGTTTCCAATCTGAAGTTAAGGGCAGGTTACGGCTTAAACGGAAATTTTAATATTGGTAACTACAGCTATTTAGTTAATACCGCTACTACCAATTACCCATACAATGGTACACTTTCTCCGGGTTATGCCTTGAGTAATATTGGAAATAACAGTTTAACCTGGGAAAAATCCAAGCAACTGGATGTCGGCTTTGATTTAGGCTTGTTTAAAAACCGAATATTTCTTAGCTACGATTATTTTAATAAGATAACGACCGACATGCTATTAAATGTGGATGTACCTACTGGAACTGGATTTTCATCAGTAACTACTAATGCAGGCAAGTTTAAATTTACCGGCCATGAGTTTGCTATTTCTAGCCAAAACCTTGTTGGCGCATTTAAATGGTCGACAAATTTTAACATCACATTTATTAAAAATAAAGTTGTAAATGTTGATCCTTATGTTGGCCTTTTGCCACGCGGAGATCCTAATAACCCAACCATTAACCAGGTAGGCAGCCCAATCGGTTTATTTTACGGTTATAAATTTCTTGGTGTTTACAAAGATCAGCAAGATTTTAATTCTTCACCTAAATACGTTACCTCTGCTGTAGGTACGGTAAAAATGGCCGATGTAAATGGCGATGGTGTGGTAGATATAAAAGATTTAACGGTTATTGGTGATCCTAATCCGGATTTTACTTTTGGTATAACCAATAACTTGTCTTACAAAAATTTCGACCTTTCAATTGTAGCTTCAGGTTCTTATGGCAACGATATTCAAAACAGAACGCTGGAGTATATTCAAAATCTGGATGGTGTTTTCAACGTAACCAAAGATGTTGCGCAAAGGTGGAAATCTGTTCAGGATCCCGGCGATGGCATTCATCCGAGAGCAGGTGCTTACACTATCGAAAGGAACACCAACTCACGCTGGGTAAGTGATGGTAGTTTTTTAACCATCAAAAACGTAACATTAGGTTATACATTGCCAATAAAAGACAATAAATATCTTAAAAACTTAAGGGTATATACAAGTGTGCAACAACTCTACGTATTTACAAAATACGATGGCGCAAACCCTGAGGTTAACAGCTATGGTGGCAATTCAACAGGCTTAGTTCAAGGTATTGATAATACCACGTATCCTGTACCACGTACTTTTAACTTCGGCATTAACTTTAATCTTAAATAATCATGAACATGTTTGATAAAAAAAATAACATGAAAACAAAAATACTCATGATTGCACTAGTGCTGATGGTATGCAGTGCGTGCAAGAAAAGCTTTTTGGAACTAGAGCCTAAAACCAGGGTAACTGCAAACTTATCTTATATTACGGAGGATGATTACAGGCAGGCCGTTACCGGCATTTATGCCTCATTACTTGGCCTTTATAACGATGCTTATGTAATGGGCGAAATGCGGTCAGATAATGCCAATTACGTTTTCAATGCAACCATCTCGGGCGGGCAATTTATTTCAAAATATGAAATCGCCAGCTTTATCGATGTGCCAAATAATTTTAATACTAAAAATAAGTTTGTGTTTTGTTATCAGGGCATTTCGCGTGCCAATGCAGTTTTAAAGCGAATTGATGCCTCAAGCATTAACGCAACTTTAAAAAGTAACTTAAAAGGGCAGGCAGAATTTCTCAGGGCTTTTTACTATTTTGAACTGGTACAATATTACGGCGACGTGCCTTTATATTTAACCGATTTATCGGAAGTAAATAATGTTGCGGAAACAAAATTGCCTCGTGCGCCAAAAGCGGATGTTTATAAGCAAATTCTTGCTGATGCAACGGATGCAGCTAACTTGTTGCCCAACACACCTGTAGTTAAGGGTCAGGTTGCAAAAGGTGCTGCGAAAATGTTATTGGGTTATGTTTATATGACCTTGAAACAATATGCCGATGCAGAACGTGTATTGAAAGAAGTAACCACATTGGGCTATAGTTTGTTACCGGATTATGCTTCTATTTTTCTACCAGCAAATAAAAACAATGCAGAATCTATCTTTGAAGTTCAATATCTGCAAGGTAATTTCGGGCTGCAAAATGGTATTGTTTACCAGTTATTGCCAGCTGCAAGTCAAACCGTTAACCTTACCGGAATTGTTGGTAACAATCAAACAACCGGTGGATGGAATGTTCCTTCTGCAGATTTAATTGCTGCATACGAAGCAAATGACAAACGTAAAGCGGTATCTATTGCAACTTCTTATATAGATGGTTCTGGCAATACGGTGCAACAAGTTTATGTAAAAAAATATCTAAATCTTCCTCATTTTCAATATAATAATACTAATGATGACTGGCCAGTTTACCGCTATGCGGATGCCCTTTTATTATTGGCTGAAAGTTTGAATGAACAAGGTAAAAATGCAGAAGCCATTACCTACTTAGATCAGGTTAGAACAAGGGCAGGTATTACAACTTATGCTCTATCTGGCCAAACAGATTTACGGGCAGCGATTGCTAAAGAACGTCGTGTGGAGTTGGCTTTTGAAAATCACCGTTGGCTTGATTTGGTACGTACCGGGCAGGCAATTACGGTAATGAATGCTTACGGTGCTAAACTTAAACCTACGCGTCCTGATATTTCGCCTTTAGCATTTAATGTAACGGCAAACAGATTAATATTTCCAATACCACAGGATGAACTTAATTTAAACAACCTGTTAACTCAAAATCCAGGATATTAATTAATGTATCTAAAAAATAAATTAGAATTGCCGCATTGCAGGTTTATACAATTCTACCTGTGATCGGCAACTTTAATCCAGTTTCCAAAATATTTCCAACTGGTTAGTTTGGTTTTACTCAGCTAGTGCGTCCGGACATCATAACCGGACGCCAATACTGGGTCTTTGTGCACCTTCGCTAGTCGCTCATTAATGGCTGCTTAATTGTGTTACCATTTAATCAATAAAAATCGTGAAGCGCATGTGAATTAGCAATTAGTATATTTTAAATCTTACAGATGAAAACTTTCTTAACTAATAAGTCGCGACCTAAAGCAAGGTTGCTGGAATTAAAATTCAAGACAAAAAACATCTTTAAGAACGAATTTTTTTTAATGCTGTTTTTCGTGTTTGGAACATTTGGTAACTCATCCTACGGTCAGGATAAAGTATCAAAAATCCTTGATAAAAGCTATATATGGAATACCCAGGATAGTAGTGAGAATGTTGATTTGCATGTTGCTTTTAGAAAGAGTTTTAATGTTATAAATCCCAGTTCAGGTGCATTATTAAGCCTATTTGCGTATAATCGCTTCGCTGTTTATATAAATGGGAAGTATGTAATGCGTGGACCGGTACGCTTCGAAAATAGTGGTCCTCAATATGCAAGCATTAATATATCATCTTATTTAAAAAAAGGAAAAAATGTAATAGCAGTCGTATCACATCGATTTGAGCATACTGGTCAGATTATGGCTCATCAGGCTGGTTTTTCTGCTTTGATAGATTTAAAGGTAATGTGCATATACCAATAAATTTGACCCCCTTTCGCCAATTTTAAATTGACCCCCAGAGTTGTTGCTTGAAAAAAGCAGAAGTTGTTGTGCAAAAAGGCTTTTTAGAATCGATCTTTTAAGTC